>NZ_CP159204.1:0-2614549 GCF_040435975.1 Halobacterium sp. NMX12-1
GCGGTCGTCTACGCGCGCCGGCCGGTGGGCCGCGCGGGGTCGCTGGCGTGTCTCGTGCTGTACGTCCCGACGTTCTTCCTCGGGTAGCGGCGAGTACGCTTACGGTGGTGGCCCGACCACCAGCGCGTATGCGACGAGTCGTCATCGTGGGCGCGGCGGGACGGGACTTCCACGACTTCCTGACGGTCTTCCGCGACAGCCCCGACCACCGCGTCGTCGCGTTCACCGCGGCGTCCGGACAGAACCTCGGCGAGACGGGCGACCACACCGCCGCCTTCCCCGCGGAACTGGCGGGCCCCGACCACCCCGACGGCATCCCCATCGTCCCCGAGTCCGAACTCGAGGCCGCAATCGACGAGCACGGCGCCGACGAGGTCGTCTTCTCGTACTCCGACGTCTCCCACGAGGCGGTGATGCACGTCGCCTCGCGGGCGCTGGCGGCGGGCGCGGACTTCCGCGTCGTCGGCCCCGACGAGATGCAGTTGGACGCCGACGTGCCCGTGCTCGCGGTGGACGCGGTGCGGACGGGCTGCGGGAAGAGTCAGGTGGCGCGGGCGCTGGCGGGCGAACTCCAGTCCCGAGGGTACGACGTGGCGGTCGTGCGCGAGCCGATGCCGTACGGCGACCTCGCGGAGAAGCGCGTCGAGCGCTTCGCGGACGCGTCGGACCTCGACGGCCTCACCATCGAGGAGCGCGAGGAGTACGAGCAGCACGTCGAGCGCGGGCACGTCGTCTACGCGGGCGTCGATTACGCCGAAATCGTCGAGCGCGCCAGCGACGAAGCCGACGTCATCGTGTGGGACGGCGGGAACAACGAACTACTCCCGTTCGTAGCGTCCGGACCTCCACGTCGTGCTCGGCGGACCCCTTGCGCGCGGGCGACGAACTCGCCTACCACCCGGGGAGGCGAACCTCCGGGACGCGGACGTCGTGGTCGTGAACAAGGAGAACAGCGCCAGCGACGAGCAAATCGAGACGGTCGTGGGGAACGTCCGCGACGTGAATCCGGACGCCGAGGTGCTCCACGCGGACTCCGTGGTGAGCGTCCCCGACCCGGACGAAGTTCGGGGGAAGGACGCGCTCGTGGTCGAGGACGGGCCGTCGCTCACGCACGGCGGTACGGAGTTCGGCGCGGGGACGGTCGCCGCCGAGCGCTACGACGCGACCCGGCTGGACCCGCGCGGGCACGCCGTCGGCTCCATCGCGGACGCCTTAGAGAAGTACGACCACCTCGACCGCCTGCTGCCCGCGATGGGGTACACCGACGAGCAGATAGCGGACCTCGAAGCGACCATCCGGAACGTCGACCCGGAGGTCGTCGTCGCGGGGACGCCGCACTCGCTGGCGGACCTCGTGGACGTGGACGCGCCGATCGTGGACGTGTCCTACCGCGTGGCGTTCCGCGACACCACGGTCGCGGAGTTCCTCGACGCGCACGCCGACGACCTCGGGCTCTGAGCCATCCGGGAGCTTTACGCTCGCCCGCGCCGTCGTCCCGGTATGACAACTGTAGTCGTCACGGGTGCGACCGGCGGCCTCGGCGAAGCGGTCGCGCGGGCGTTCGCCGACGAGGGCGCGACGGTCGTGCTCGCGGGCCGGGACCGGGACGCGCTCGGCGAACTCGCGGACGAACTCGGCGGCGAGTTCCTGCGGGCGGACGTCCGCGACGAGTACGAGCTCGAACGCCTCATGGAGCGGGCGTCGAAGGCCGGCGACGCCTCCGGCATCGACGTCGTGGTTCCCTGCGCGGCGGTCTACCACGGGCCGGCGGGCGAGACGCCGCTCCCCGAGGAGTCCTACAGCGCGTTCGACGACACGATGCGGACGAACGCCCGGAGCGTGTTCGCGGCCGTCCGCGAGGCGCTCCCACATATGGACGAGACGGGGCGCGTGGTGATTCCGACCGGGAGCGTCGCCCGCGACTCGGACCCCGGGTTCGGGGCGTACGCCGTCTCGAAGGCCGCCGTGGAGGGCATCGCGCGGCAGTTCGCGGCGGACTGCGAGCAGGCGGTCGGCTGCGTGGACCCGGGCGCCGTCGACACCGCGCTCCACGGGATGGGCGGCCGCGACCCCGCGGAGGTCGCGGGGCTGTTCACGTGGGCGGCCTCGGATCCGGAGCGACTCGACGGCGCGGTGCTTGACCTCGGGGACTGGCGGGCCGCGGATTAGACGACGCGCACGCGCTCGGCGGTGACGTCCACGCCCGGGCTGTAGACGAGGTGGGGGACGGAGTCGGGCGTCTCGAAGCCGTTCGCGGCGAAGAGGTCGTTCGTGCGGAACGTCGCGTCCGCGTGCGCGAGCCGCCACGGCTCGTGGGCGACCTCGCCGCAGAACAGCCGCGAGCGGCCGGCGGTGTAGAAGCGGTAGCGCTCCAGCAGGAACGCTTCGAGAGTGCCCGGGCTGGCCGTCTCGGTCTCGCCAACCGGCTCGTAGGTCGCGTCGAAGTCGAGGTCCGGGACGCCGCCGTGCGTGCGGTGGCTCCGGAACTCCACGGCGTCCCCGGTCCGGGTGACGTTCATCTCCGCGCGGTAGTACGGCAACTGGAACAGCGTGCGCGCGAGGGCGACGCCGAGGCGGTCGTTCGCGTCGAGGTTGAAGAAGTAGATGCCGGGGCCGGCCTCGCCGGTAACGTACGTGCGGAGGTTGAGTTCGCCGAACGTCCGGCCGATGGACGCGGGGACGTCGAACGGCCGGACGTTCCGCATCACGAACGGGACCGCGGACAGCCACGCGCGCCCGTCGAACGTGTCCACCTCGACACCGTCGGGGAGCCGTGCGGCGACGACGTCGGGGTCGACCGGCCAGCTCGCGACCAACACGTCCCGCCACTCCATCGAGACGACGTCCATACCGGCCGTAGGCGGCCGGGGGTCTTCGGCGTGCCGGCCAACCGACACAGTATTAACTATCCACCATAATTTAATAACCGAATGTCTGTCACGCAGTCCGTCGCCGCCGCGAGGTCCCGCACCTCGTGGCTCGGCGCCGTCAGTCTCGTCGCGTTCCTCGCGCTGTCCGCCTACGTCTTCAGCACCGGCGAAGCCCGGAAGCTACTGGGCATCGCGTGGGTCGCGTTCGCCGCGATGGCCGGCGCCGCCGCAGTCGGCGCGCGCGCCAGCACCGACCACCCCACGGGCCTCGTCTGGGGGTACGGCCTCGCCAGCGGCGCGATGGTCGCCAGCTCCGCCGCGTTCCTCGTCCCGCAGGCCATCGGCTACGCCGCCAAGCCCGGCGGCTTCGGCATCGCCGCCGGCATCCTCGTCGGCTTCGGTGCCCACACCATCGGCCACCTCGTCACGCACCGCGACCTCCCGCTGGACCGCACGTCCGCGGAGCTGGCCGCGCACTCGCTGACCGCCGGCTCCATCATCGGCGTCGTCTACACCGCGATGCCCGACCTCGGCCCGCTGCTCGGCCTCGCCATCGTCTCCCACAAGGGCCCCGCGGGCTACGCCGCCGCGCGCCGGCTCACCGCGCAGGGCCGCTCCCCGATGATGCTGTTGCTCCCCTCCGCGGGCGTCGGCATCGCCGCGCTCGTCGTCACCATCTTCTCGTTCCCCACGGGCGCCACCTTCCGCGCCGTCCTCTTCGGGTTCGCCGCCGGCATCTTCCTCCACGTCGCGATGGACTTCCTCCCCGAGTGCGAGACCGGCAGCGAGGTCCACGCCGCCGCCACCCGCGGCCTCGACGACCACGACCACGGCGTCCTCGACCGCCTCCGCCTCCACGCCGTCGCCTCCACCGCGCTCGGCGGCATCGCGGTCGCCAGCGCGTGGCTGCTGTTGCAGTAGCTCACTCCGGTTCGCCGCGCGTGACTGCTGTTGCAGTAGCTCACTCCGGTTCGCCGCGCGTGACCTCGTAGGCCTGCCCGCGGAACGTGAACCGCCGCGGCCCCTCCTCGAAGCCGACGGCGCCGTCCGCGTCGCGTTCGTCCGTCCGGACGACCACGCGCTCGGCGCCCTCGGTCGCCGCCGCGACGGCGTTCCACAGGCCGCGTCCCGCCGACGAGAACGGGCCGAGGTCCATCAGTTGCTCGGCGATGAGGCGCTCGTCGGCGTCCGCCACACGGGTCAGCGTGAACGTCGCATCCGGCGGGTCCTCGCCGTCGCCGTACTGGCTCGTCGTCACCGTCGCCGCGTCGCCGTCCACTTCGACGGTGGCATCCTCGGTCGGCACGACCTCGACGGGGTCGCCGACCAGTTCCACGAGCGCCGCGCTCTCGTCCGCGGGGTGGCCGTAGCCCGCGACCACGGCGTACTCGCCGCCGCCGAGATACCCCCGCGTCACGCCGTCTCGACAGCCCCCACCAGTTTCGCCGGCCGGCACGGCCTCGCCGTTGAACGCGCGCAGCGACCACGACTGCCGGTCGCCCGGCGCGAGCGACCGGCAGTCCGACAGGTGGAGCGAGGGCGCGACGCGGAACCACTCGCCGTCCACGAGCTTGTGGAGGTTCCAGTGGCCGCAGCCCACCGACTCGTGGCTGTGGTTCACCACCTCGAACTCCACTCGGGCGTCCAGTTCGGCGCGCTCGCGCTCTGGCCGGACGAACACTTCCGCCGATTCGTCGGCGTCGTGGAACCACTGCACGGACGACTCACCGGGGAGCGCCGGCACCGACCGGCCCGCGAACCGCGACTCCGCCTCCGGCCCCGGACTGGTCGTGTCCCAGACGGCGACCCGCGCGTCCTCGTCCCGGCCGCGGAACTCGTAGGTGCCCGTCGGCCGCCCCGGCATCCTCGGCTCGCCGACGAGCACGTACTCCAGTTCGACGCGCTCGCCCGCGTCCAGCGGCACTGTCTCCGACATCCACGGTCCCAGGTCCTCGACCCGCCAGTAGCCGGACTCGTCGCGCACCACCTCGGGGACGGTCTCCGCGAGGTCGTTGTTCGCCGTCGGCGCGAAGTGCAGGCTCGCCTCGTGGTCGTAGCCGCTCGGCTGGCGGCCGTGCACACGTCCGACCGCAGGGATCCACTCCACGTCCACCGGATTCGCGTAGTCGTCGCGGTTCTCCAGGTACCCCCGCAGCCGCGCGGGGTGGTCGGCGGTCGCCGTGCGGTCGAACCACAGCGCCACCTCCACGCCGTCGTCCGTGCGCTGGCGGGTCGGCGCGAACGCGTACGTCCGCGGCCCCGTCTCCAACTCGACGACGCTCGCGTACCCCTCGGGCTCGCGGGAGGGCGCGTCGCCACTCGTGGACGTGTTCGGCTTCGTCGTCTGCGGGTTCTCGACGGTTCTTCCGGTGTCGTCGCCCGACGACGCACAGCCCGCGAGGGCCGCGGTGGTCGCCGCCAGCGACGACAGGAGGGCTCGGCGTCGCATACTAGCTCCTCCAGCGGCGCCAGTAAAGGCCTTCTGTGGGCTCACACGCCGATTGAACTCCAGAATATCAGGCGTACTCTCGCCACCGGCTCCCGCACTCCTGACACTTGAAGAAGCGCGTCGGCGGCTCGTCGGCGCTCCCGGTCTGCTTGATGGTGTACCACGCCTCGTCGTGGCCGCACTCCGGGCACGTCTCCTCGGCGGTGGGCTTGCCCTCGAAGTTGGCGTCCTCGCTGGTCTCGATGACGTCGCTGGTGTCCTGGGACGCCGTCGTGACGAACTCGCCGTCGTCGCCGGCGGGCTCGGTGTGCCCGCAGCCCGAGCACACGCGTTCGTCGTCCTGCTTGTGCATCATCGACCCGCACTCGTCGCAGAACTGCATACCCGAGCTAGGGCTCGTCTCCGGAAAAATCACTCGCCTCGTTCTCCTCGCGGGCCGCCACGACGGGGCAGTCCACGACGCGGAAGTGGTCGGTGTCGGCCTCCGCCTCGATGGTCGTGCCCTCGTGGCCGCAGGCCGTCTCCGGCGGGTCCGAGAAGTGCTCGCAGCCCTGACAGAGGCGCTTCTCAACGACGGTCACGTCGCGGTCGAGTGCCTCGGTCTCGGCGTCCGCGCTCGCCGACTCCGCGACGCCCGCCGCGTCCGCGACCGACTCGTCGGCCGACGACGAGAGCTGGTCCCAGACCTCCTCCTCGTCCACGCTGCCGACGTCGACGTCCGTGAACAGCTCCTCGAAGTCGTCGTCGGGTTCGGCTTCGCGGCTGCGCTCGACGTCCTCCCGGAGGTCCGCCAGCGGCTCGCGCTCCTCGTCGTCGCGGTCGTCACTCATCGCGCTCACCCGCGGGCCGGTCGGCCGCGCTCCCGAACTCGTCGGCGGCGTCGCCCTCGACGCGGTCCGGGTGGACGACCTCCGGGCCGTCCTCGTCGCCACTGTCGCCGCCTTCGGCCATCGCTTCCAGCGTCTCGCCGTCCGTGCCGAGCCACGACTCGTCGTCGAGCGCGCCCTCGTCGGTCGCCAGCGCGGGCGCCGACCCCGTCACGAGCACGTCCGTGCCGAACCAGCCGGGGTTGGCCTCCACCTCCTCGAAGGTCGCCGCGCAGAACGGGCACTCCGGCGCGGTCAACAGCGCGACGGTCACCGTCTCGCCGCAGTCCCCGCAGTCGGCCTCCGTGACGCCCGCGAGGTTCGCCTCCCGCTTGAGGCGCTCGGCGCGCTCGCGGCGCGCCTCCGCGGCCGCCAGCGACGCCACCGAGTCCCGCATCGACACCACCGCCGTCGCCAGCGTCGCCGTCTTCCGGTCGAGATCCCGGGTCTCGTCGCGGAGGTACGTCAACACCTCCTCGAAGTTGTCGAAGCCCGCGTCCACGCGCTCCCGGAGCCGTCGGGCGGTCTCCGCGACCTCCGCGACCTCGGCCTGCGCGTCGCGGGCGGCGTCCAGCGCTTCCTCGGCCTGCGAGGAGAGGTCCGGATGGTCGTGGTCCTTCGGGGCCTTCGCGTCGGCGTCGCGCTTGACCTGGATGACGCGCTCGCGGACGTCCTGAATCTTCTCGTCGAACTCGCTGTCCACGGCCTCGACGTCCGCCCGCAGGTCGTCCTCGACGGCAGCGAGGCGCTCGTCGAGGTCGTCGCTGGTGACGACGTCGGTCTGCTCGTCGGCCTCGCGGTACGCCGCAAGCACTCCTTCGAGGAACTGCTCGGGCGGGACGCCGAGGTCGTCAGCGCGCGCCGACAGCCACGACGCAACGGGCCCCTCCAGCGTCGTCTCGACCGCGTCCGACGTGCCATCGGCCATTCACCCGGGTTTGGCACGCGCCCGCCTTAATCGTTGCCCGCGCTACCGAATCTTCCGAACGTCGGTGACGTCGAAGCCCGCGTCGTGAATCTCGGTCTCGAACTGCACGATGTCCTCTTCCTCTAAGCGCCCGAGCACGCCCCGGAACTCGCGGACGAACATCGTCCGCACGCGCTCGTTCCCGCCGCTCTCCCAGCCGAACTGGACGGTGCCGTCCACGGAGGTCATCAGGCTCCCGAACTCCTCGGTGGTGACGGCGTCCCGCGTCAAGTGCAACAGCAGCAGGCCGTCCCACGCGCGAGCGGCCTTCCGCAGGCCCTTCAGCGTCATCACGACGTCGCTGAACGACATCTCCTGCTGGCGCGCGCCGATGAGGTCGGTCAGCGAGTCCACGACCACGAGGCTGCCGCTGGCGTGCTCGTCGAGGTAGTCCGCGAACGCCTCCAGCACGTCCCGGCGGTCGCCGTCGGTCTGCCCGAGGTCCGAAATCGAGCGGTGCTCGCCCGCGTACCACTCCCGGGGGACGGGGCTCAGCTGGAAGTACTCCGGCGAGAAGTCCGCGAACGTCACCGCGTCCAGCCCCGACTCGACGATCTCGTCGTCCATCGTGAACGAGATTTCGCGGCGGAGTTCGGTCTCGTCGGCCGTGAACGAGACGTAGTGGATGTCCTCGGGGGGGACCGCCGACCCGTGGAGGTCGCCGTAGTGCAACTCGAACAGCTCCGGGTCGGACGCCCGCAGGCCGTTGAGGACGGCGCTCGTGTAGAGGAACTCGCGGGCGCCGGCGCCCGCCTCCCCCGACAGCAACACGACGCTCCCCTCGGGGGCGCCGCCCCCGATGCGGCCGTCCAGCCGCGAGATGCCGAACGGAATCGTCGCCATACGTGCGCGTCGCGCGGGCGGCGTTTACGCTTTTCCCTGCCCCGTCTCCGAGACCTGCGCGCCCTCGTTGCGGGGCGCGACCACGCGCACGTCGCCGCCGACGCCCGCGGCGTCCAGCGCCTCCCGTCCGGCCGCCAGCGCGTCCTCGGAGCGGCCCTCGTCGGTGACGCCGTAGACGGCCGGCCCCCACGAGGACTGGCCGGCGCCCGACACCGCAGGGCTCCCGTCGAGCGCGTCCACGATGCACCCGACGGGCGGCCGGTAGACGCCGCCCTGTTCGTCGGCGTACCACGCGCCGTTCAATCGGCCGACCTCCGCGACCGCCGCGCCGAACGCCGCCACGTCCCCGCTCGCCAGCGCCGGGAGCACGCGGCGGGTGACGACCCCCGAGATGCGGTCCGCGAGCCCGGGGTCGGCGGTCTCCACCGCCGAGCGCATGCTCGCGTCCTCCTCGCTGCCGTCCTTGCCGGGTTCGGCGTCGGGCACCACGAGCAGGAACCGCCAGTCGTCGGGGACCTCGTGGCGGGCGGCGACCGGCGGCACCGTCCACTTCCCGCG
Organism: Halobacterium sp. NMX12-1; assembly: GCF_040435975.1. Classification (NCBI taxonomy): domain Archaea; kingdom Methanobacteriati; phylum Methanobacteriota; class Halobacteria; order Halobacteriales; family Halobacteriaceae; genus Halobacterium; species Halobacterium sp. NMX12-1. The sequence goes on from NZ_CP159204.1 coordinate 8,554, forward strand.
TGCCGGAGCCTCCGTCGTGAACAGCCCCGTCGGGTGGCCGGCATCGAGCACGAACCCCCCAGACTCGAACGCCGCGACGCCGACGCCGCTGCGCCCGCCGCGACCAAGCTCAGGTGCTAAGTCGCGCACGGCCGCGTCGCGGCCGTGGGCTCGCGCGACCGCTTCGAGCACGGCGAGCGCGAGCTGGGTGCCGGAGCCGAGGCCGACGTGTGGCGGCAGTTCCTCGCGGACCGTGACGGCGGCTCCGGCCACGTCCAGCACTTCGCAGGCGCGGGCGGCGTGGTCGCGCGCTCGCTCGTGGTCGCAGCGCACGCGCTCGGCGGGCTCGGCTTCGACCACGACGCGGGGCTCGTCGAGGGCGACGCCGAGGCTCCCGTACAGCCGGTCGTGGGACAGCGAGAGGTTCAGGAAGCCGAAGTGAAGCCGGCCGCCGCTCTCGACCCGCGCGGACATGGCCGTGGGTTCGCCGGCACGGGAGAAGGCGGTTCTGCCGCTGGCAAACCTTCCCGGTACCCGGGCGGGCGAACATCATCGGCGGCCGCGGTGTGACTGGCAACATCTGTTCAGGCGGCGGGCTTTAACCGCTGCGCGAGCAACCGGATTGTATGAGCCAGCAGAAGGACCCCGACTTGCCGAGCAACGACGTCACCGAAGGCGTCGAGCGCGCCCCCCACCGCGCGATGTTCCGCGCGATGGGCTACGACGACGCCGACTTCTCCTCGCCGATGGTCGGCGTGGCGAACCCCGCGGCGGACATCACGCCGTGTAACGTCCACCTCGACGACGTCGCGGACTCGGCCGTCGAGGGCGTCGAGGGCGGCGACGGGATGCCCATCGAGTTCGGCACCATCACCATCTCGGACGCCATTTCGATGGGGACCGAGGGGATGCGCGCGTCGCTCATCTCCCGCGAGGTCATCGCGGACTCCGTCGAACTGGTGGCGTTCGGCGAGCGCATGGACGCCCTCGTGACCGTCGCGGGCTGCGACAAGAACCTCCCCGGGATGATGATGGCCGCGATTCGCACCGACCTCCCGTCGGTGTTCCTCTACGGCGGCTCCATCATGCCCGGCGAGCACGACGGCCGCGAGATTACGGTGCAGAACGTCTTCGAGGGCGTCGGCGCGGTCGCCGCCGGCGAGATGAGCGAGGACGAACTCAAGGAGATGGAACACGAGGCCTGCCCCGGCGCGGGCTCCTGCGGTGGGATGTTCACCGCGAACACGATGGCCTCGATTTCGGAGGCCATCGGGCTCGCGCCGCTGGGCTCCGCGAGCGCGCCCGCCGAGTCCGAGGAGCGCTACGACGTCGCCGAGCGCGCCGGCGAACTCGCCGCCGAGTGCGTGCGCGAGGACCGCCGGCCCTCCGACATCCTCACGCGGGAGAGCTTCGAGAACGCCATCGCGATTCAGGTCGCGCTCGGCGGCTCCACGAACGCCGTCCTCCACCTGCTCGCGCTCGCCGCCGAGGCCGGCGTCGACCTCGACATCGAGGACTTCAACGAGATAAGCGACCGCACGCCGAAGGTCGCGAACCTCCAGCCGGGCGGCTCGCGCGTGATGAACGACCTCCACGAGGTCGGCGGCGTTCCCGTCGTCCTCAAGCGCCTGCTCGACGCCGGCCTGATTCACGGCGACGCGATGACCGTGACCGGCCGCACCATCGAGGAGGAACTGGAGCACCTCGGCGTGGACGGCGACGTGCAACGCACGTCGGAATCAGCGAGCGGCGACGAGCCGCGAGCAGGCGACGTCGAGGGCGACGTCGACTTCCTGAAGCCCGTCGACGACCCGTTCCACGAGACGGGCGCCATCACGGTGCTGACGGGGAACCTCGCGCCCGACGGCGCGGTCCTCAAGGTCACCGGGAAGGACGAGACCCAGCACACCGGCCCGGCGCGCGTCTTCGAGTCTGAGGAGGACGCGATGGCGTACGTCCAGGAGGGTCACATCGAGTCCGGGGACGTCATCGTCATCCGGAACGAGGGTCCCCGCGGCGGCCCCGGGATGCGCGAGATGCTCGGCGTCACCGCCGCGGTCGTCGGGCAGGGTCACGAGGACGACGTGGCGCTGCTCACCGACGGCCGCTTCTCCGGGGCGACCCGCGGCCCGATGGTCGGCCACGTCGCTCCCGAGGCCGCCGACGGCGGCCCCATCGCGCTCGTCGAGGACGGCGACGAAGTGACCGTGGACGTGCCGAACCGCGAGCTCTCCGTGGCGGTTTCCGACGACGAAATGGAAGCACGCCGCGACGAGTGGGAGGCGCCCGAGCCGCGCTACGACGCGGGCGTGCTCCGCAAGTACGGCAGTCAGTTCGGCTCCGCCGCCGACGGCGCGGTCACCAACCCCGCCGCGAAGCGCGAGTAACTACTTCCGCGAGAGGAACTCCGGGAGCCGCAGCCGGTCGAGGTCTTTTCGCGGGAGCGTGTCCACGTCGATGCGGTCCAGCAGCTCCGGGAGGTCCATCCGGTCGCCGTCCCCGCTGCTCGGCTCGACGTCCCCGCCCTCCTCCTGCTTGTACGTGATGAGCTTCGACCACACCGCGCGCTCGCGGGACGGGAACTCGGAGGGGTCGAGGTCCGCGTCGCCGGAGGCCAGCCGGCTGTCGAGGTCCGCCGCCGAGCTCTTCCCCTCGTCGTAGGCCATCTCCACGAGCGACCGGCCCGCCGCGGCGACGAGCTGGCGGTACTCCTGTGGGTTGCGGTCGCCCAGCGCCGCGGCGACGCCCAGCGCGTACGCCCGCCAGATGGCCTCCTCGCGGTCCAGTTCCTCGCCGTCCCAGTCCCGGGAGAACGCTTCGTCGTACATCACTCCGGCCGCACCTTCCGTCCGGGATCGACCTGCAGGCCCGCCCCCGTAAAGGAGACGTCGCGGATGTCGCAGTCGATGTTCGTGCCGCGCATCTTCACCAGCTGGATGCCGCGGGTCATCCCGCCGTTCTCCAGGAAGTTGTGGAGGAAGATGACGCCGTGGGCGAGGTAGTGCTCCTCGGCGTACGCGGTCGGGTCGGTCATCTCCGAGACGAGCAGGACGGTGGCGTCGGTCTGCTTGAGCCCGGTGGCGAAGTGCGTCACTTCGGCATCGGCGTCGTCCGCGAAGTGCGCCAAAAGCATCGTGGAGTCGACGACCACGCGGTCGTAGTCCTCCTGGCGGATCATCGACGCGAGCCGCGAGGAGAGCCCGGACTCGCGGCCGTACTGGGTGAGCGAGCGCCGCGAGCGCTCCCGCGTGAGGTTCAGGAACTCGAAGTTCTCGGCGTTCGCGGTCCGCGAGAAGCCGAACTCGTAGTTCGCCATGTCGTCGACGAGCTCGTTGCGCGTCTCGTGCATCGTCACGTACAGCACGTCCTCGCCGTTCTTCACGCCCTCCGTGACGTACTGGGCGGCGAGCGTGGTCTTCCCGCTGCCCGGCGGCCCGCTCAGCGTGTAGAGGCGCCGCGCCGGCAGCCCGCCGTCGAGGAGGCTGTCGAGCCCGGCGACGCCGGTCGAGATTCTCATCGGTGGGTCCCACGCGGGCCACGCTTAAATCCTCCAGTGTTCGGCACCTTTCACGTTCTCCCCGCAGCCCTCCCCCGGTTCCCGGGGTCGACCGGACGGGCCGGGGGTCGGTCCGTGTCACAGCCACCCGTGCCACGGCGGGTCTCGGAAGGGTTATCCGTGCATCCCGCTTATCGGTAATTGCAATGGCAACCGGTACGGTTGACTTCTTCAACGACACAGGCGGCTACGGTTTCATCGAATCTGAGGACGCGGACGAGGACGTTTTCTTCCACATGGAGGACGTCGGCGGCCCGGACCTCGAAGAAGGACAGGAAGTGGAGTTCGACATCGAGCAGGCCGACAAGGGCCCGCGCGCGACGAACCTCACCCGGCTGTAATCCCGGCGTTCCTTCGCAGCAACTACCCTACTTTCCCGATTTTCACGCCGCACAGCGGCGCGCTCGTCGCGAGACAGTCCGAGAGTCGCGTAGCCGCCGGCTCGCGCGTACTCACTCGTCGCGACGCACGCGCACGAGGAGGTCGCCGCGCACTTCCCCGAGCACGGTCGCGTGCTCGTGGCGCTCGACGGACTCGCGGTCTACCTCGTGGGCTTTCCGCACGGCCACGCGGCTGTCGTCGTTGGTCCGAATCGCGCCGACCTTCACCAGTCGGTGTGGCTTCACGTACTCGTAGACGTCCCGGAGCGCCGCCGACGCGTCGGTATCGACGGTGCCGATGGTCGCCGCCCGCAGCCGGTCGTCCGGCGAGAGGTCCGCGGCGCTGACGGCGACTCGCTGGCCGAACTTCTGAGACATCACCGGCAGCACGCTCTCCTGCGTCTGCTGGGACGGCTGCGTCTCCGTCGAGCGCAACACCACCCGGAACGTCACGGGCATACCACGGTCTACCGAGGCAAGTCACATCATACCACCCGGTAGCAGTCAAGAAGCTAACTATTCTGTGCGCTCGCGCGCCGGATGAATCACGGTTCCTCGATTGCGTGAACGGACTCCGTCCCGCACTCCCGGCACGACGAGACCCGGTACGGCCGGCGAGCGAACGGCGGGTCGCCGTCCGGCTCGCTCTCCACGCGCAGTTCCACGGTGACGGCGTGTGGCGTCTCCTCGCAGCAGCGCTCGCAGCGCTCGGTCCGACCGCCACCGTGTGGTGTCTCGCTCGCCATCCTCGGTACCGAACGGATACTGCCGCATCGCTCATCCCTCCTCCGCCTAAGCAGCTAGGCTGTATCGGCGGGCCGGCCAGCCGCCGACCCGCCGACGGCGTCGCGGAGGACGTGTCTCTCGGGGTGCAACTGACCGGAAGGCTTTCACAGGCTCGCAGCGAAGTTTCGTTCACCTCGGGGAGGTTCCGAGGCGTGAATCAGCATCTCGAAGCTGGTTTTCTTCATGGGGCTGCGGCTGCCCCCCGCGGCCCTCTCGTACCAGATAGACCGTTGTCACGAAGTTGTCAGGGTTGTAATACCCTACCACAGAGAATTTATTACAATCCGTCGCTAGTATGTTGCAAGCGCTGACCTATCGTGTCACGCGTGTGAGAATATAATGAAGAAGGCACTGTCTAGTTGAGTTAGTTTGAGAAGTGAGCAGGTCGTTGAGTAACTTGTTCAGAGATGCTCGCAGACCTGCTCAGTGAGAGCTATGCGGCGGATTTAGAAGAATCTTGGGAGAATGAGCGGACGGCGACGCCCGTTAGGGCGTTCGCCGTCCGCCTCCACCAGACCGGTTGTTCGCTCCGCGAGACAACAACGATCTTAGCGGAATTAGGCGTTGAACGCTCGCATGGAGCGGTTTGGAACTGGGTACATCGGCTAGCTGACAGCGACTGCGACCCGCCTGAGGCGCAGCCGAAGCGGGTCGCCGTTGACGAGACTGCTGTCAAGATTAACGGTGAGTGGTCTTGGTTGTATGCTGCAATAGACATCGACACAAAATTGATCCTGGATGTCGCGTTATTTGGGCGGCATGGCACTGATCCAGCGGCTGCATTTCTGCAGAAACTCCAAGAGAAATATGATCTCTCGGAGGCTGAGTTTCTCGTCGATCAATTCGGTTATCGGACTGCCCTTGCTCGATTAGGATTGAGCGGTCGGGTCAACTATACCGACCGAAACCTCATCGAAAAGTGGTTTCACACGCTCAAAATGCGGGTCGACCGCTTCCATAACTCGTGGGTGGGCAGTCGGTCAAGCGTCCGAGAGTGGCTTGAACAGTTCATGCATTACTACAACTGCCACAGACCGCATCAAGGTCTTGATGGCAGAACGCCGATCGAGGAGGTCCAGAACTAGACAGTGCCATGAAGAAAATCAGTTTCGAGATCCCGGACTTCGACGAACGCGGCGTGTCGCCGGTCATCGGCGTCATCCTGATGGTCGCGATTACAGTCATCCTGGCTGCCGTCATCGCCAGCTTCGTGCTTGGCTTCGGCGACTCCGTCAGTGAGAACGTACAGGCAGGGGCAGACATCAGCGAGAACGACGACGGTACGGTTACAGTGACATGGATTAGCGAGGGGAACGCAGCTAATCTGAACGTTTCCACGTCAGACGCTACGAACACCGTATTTGACACGGAAACAGCAGATGGCTACGCTGAAATACAGGAAGTTGGCCAAACAGCCACATTGTCTTCAAATGATACCTCCTCGTACACGGTTACTGTCACAGTGACAGCTGTCGGTAGCGGGGATTCGAGAACGGTAGTCACCCAAGAAGAAGTTACTGTCGACGGATCAGCGTAGAACCCTCCCGATACTTCTTTGTTTTACTGAGCGATTCCTTGGTTTAAGTAGCGGATGCGCGTCTTCCGACGCGTAGTACGGCAACCACAACCGAATTTATCCGTGACAAAGAGAACCGCTCAGCGTAACGCTTCACGGGCTTTTAGTCCCTCACCTGTCCTCTAACGCGTGCAAAATCGTTGTCGCTGTTCGGGGACGAGCAACTACACGAGTGCCGTCCGACGTCGAGCGGCGCAGACGAGTCTACTCGAAGTTGAGTCAGTGAGCCCGGAATTGGATTCCGGGCGAAAGTGAAGTGGGACCGCCGAGATTCGAACTCAGGTCCGACGGACCCCATCCGCCGAGGATACCGCTACCCCACGGTCCCACGTATCGACCGAGGCGGCGTCCGGCATTAAGGCCTTCGTTTCGGAATCGCGTTACACGAGTACGCGTTCGAGTTCGACCACGGTGCCGGTGTCGGCGTCGGGGTCGCCGACGAAGCGGCCGAGGCAGACTGCGGCGCCGTTGGGCGCGTAGCACGCGACGAGCTGGTCGCGGTCGGCGTCCTCCGCACTGATGACGCCGGGGGCGTAGACGGGCGCGCCTTCCGCGACCTGCTCGGCGGCGGAGGGCGCGATGGTCACCGACGGGATGTGTTCGAGCGCGCGCTCGGCGGGCACGAGCACCTCGCGGAGCGCGGCTTCGGGGTCGCCGCTCGGCGGGCTGGTGTCGTCCTCGTCGCGCAGCCACGCGAGCGCGTCCGCGAGGTCGTGCAGCGTCGACAGCGTGGTGTCGTCGAACGGCGTCGTCGCAGTCCGGCGGAGGTGGCCCATGTGCGCGCCCGTGCCGAGCGCGCGCCCGAGGTCGTGGCAGAGTTTTCGAATGTAGGTCCCGGACTCGCAGCGGATGCGCAACAGCGCCTGCCGGTCGTTCACTTCGAGCACGTCGAGGTCGTGAATCTCACGGACGCGCAGGCGGCGCGCGACCGCGGACTTCCGCGGCGGCTTCTGGTAGGTCGGCCCCTCGAACTCCTCGATTACATCGCGGAGGTTCGCGGGCGGGTCGGCGTGCAGTTCCAGCACGGCGACGTACTCCTTGGGGCCTTCCAGCAGCGCGGGCGCGAGCCGGGTCGCCGCACCCGTCAGGACGGGCAGACAGCCCGTGACCTTGGGGTCCAGCGTGCCCGCGTGCGCGGCCTTCTCGACGCCGACCATGTCCCGAATCCACGCCGACACCTGGTGGGCAGAGGGCCCCGGCGGCTTGTCGAGGTTGACGACGGCGAACTCGAAGACGTCGTCGGGGTCGCGGTCCGCGGGGGCGTCTCGCAGCATCGTCAGAACTCGTAGTCGACGTTCTCGATGGGGACCGGGCCCTCGTCGTTGCCGGGCTCGTAGTTGTCGACGGCGTACAGCACGATGTCCGTGACCTCGTCGGGCCCCCACCGCGCCGTGTTCACGAACAGGTCGTAGATGGTGAGGTCGTCGAAGTCGATGCCGTAGTAGTCGGCGTACCGCGCGGTCTCGGAGTCCTCGCGCTTCTCCGTCTCGGCGCGCGCGGCCGCCGGCGTCTTGTCCTCGCGGTCCGCGATGCGGCGCGCGCGCACGCCCATCGGCGCGTCCAGCCAGATCTTGATGTCGGCGTACTCGCCGGCCATCCAGCCCGCCAGCCGGGATTCGAGCACGACATCGTCCTGCTCCCGGGCGGTCTCGCGGAGCTGTCGGTCGAGGTCCTTGTCTATCTGGGGGTCCTCCTCGGCGAGCTCGTTGAACTCCTCGAGGGTGAGGTCACGGTCCTCGGCGAGCTCGCGGAAGATGTCGCCACCGGAGATGTGGTCGTAGTCGAGGTGGTCGGCGAGCGCGGACGCCACCGTGCTCTTCCCGCTACCCGGCGGGCCGGAGATAGTGACTAACATATCCGTGCTGGGAGCGGCGCGGACAAAGAGGTTTTGAACCTGAACCCGGCGTGTAGCGGTTTCGCGTGCAACGAGCATTCGCGAGCGCCGTAGGCGCGAGCGATTCACCGAGCGCGAACGACGCGAGGCGCGAAGCGCCTCGGGACGCGCGAACGGCGAGCGGAGCAAGCCGTGAGCAGTGAGCGCTCGGGCCGACGACTGAGGGACGGAACGGACCGAATGAGGAGTGCTTTTTCCGCAAGTTTTTGCCGAACGAGGCGCGGCGGAGCCGCGCCTCGTGCAGCGCAAAAAGTGCGTGTTGCTACGTCGGCGTCGTCTGGATGTTCAGCGCCTTGCGGATGACGTTCGAGAAGCTGAACGAGCAGACCATATACCAGATGATCCACGTGGGGAACACGAGGATGCGCCCGTGGTTGAAGTCGACTTGGCCCGCCAGCGGGAGCGTCATCACGATCTCCCGGCCCGAGTAGACGGTGCCGAGCTTCCAGTACATCCAGAGGAACGCCGGGATGGTGAGGAGCATGATCCACGCCATCGGGCGGAACTGCTCTTTGAGCATGCCGGCCTGGTCGCCGAACGCCTCCATCTGCTCCTCGCGGAGGCGCTCGATTTCGGCCTCGTCGCCGCGCTCTTTCGCTTCGGACATCTTGTCCTGGAGCTTCTGGGCGCGCTCCTGGTACTCGGACATCTTGTCCATGTCCGTGAGGTTCGCCTGCAGGAGCGTCGAGTAGAGGCCCGTGAGGACGGCCAGCGCCATCACGACGACGTAGAACGGCAGCACCGTCTCCAGCGGCCCGAGCACGACGTCGACGGCGCCGCCGATGGTGTTCTGAATCGGCTGGAAGTTGTAGCCGAGAATCGCGGCGAACGCCCCGACGGCCGCGAGCTTGTCCCACTTCGACCACGACGAGGATTCGGGGCTGTCGTCGAGGTCCTCCTCTGGTTCGAGGCCCTCGCGGACGCCCTCGGGGTCCGCGAACTCGAAGCCCTCGCCGGACTCCACGAGCACGTCTTTCTCCAGGAGGCGACCCCACTGACCGCTGGAGACGTCGCCTTTGACGTCCCGCCAGCGAATCTCGCCCTCGTGGTCGAGGAGGGCGTCGAGTACGTCGGCCAGTTCCGGGTCCTCGCGGACCAGCGAGCGGACTTTCTCCGCGGTTCGAGACATCTTCTTGGCTGTTCTTTGCAGTGACCGCTTGAACCTCTTACGGAACGACCGACGAGTGGTTCGGCGAGAGAAACGCGTTCGCCGGTCCGGTCGTCAGTTCGCGTTCGCTTCGACGGCGGCCTTCACGTCCGCCCAGACCTCGTCGGGCGTCTGCTCGCCGTCGATTTCTTCGAGGACCCCCTCGTCGCGGAAGTACTCGACGACGGGCGCGGTGTTCTCCTCGTAGACCTCGATGCGCTCGCGGGCGGTCTCTTCGGTGTCGTCCTCGCGCTGGTAGAGGTCGCCGCCGCACTCGTCGCAGACGCCGGCCTCCTCGGGCGGATTGAAGTCCACGTGGAAGGTCGCGCCGCAGTCCTCGCAGACGCGGCGGCCGGTCAGGCGGCGGACGAGCTCGTCCTCGTCGACGTCGAGGTAGAGCACGACGTCGAGGTCCGTGATGGAGTCCAGATACTCCGTCTGGGCCTCGTTGCGCGGGTAGCCGTCGAGGACGAAGCCGTCGGCCTCGCCGAGCGCGGTCTTGACGATTTCGTTGACGACCTCGTCGGGGACGAGCTCGCCGGCGTCCATGTACGCGCCGGGCGTGTCGTACTCCAAGTCGAGATGGCTGATGTCCATCCCCTTGTTCTCGCGGAGCGCGTCCCCGGTGGTGACGTGCTCGACGCCGAACTCCTCGGTGAGTCGGCGGCTCTGCGTGCCTTTGCCGGCGCCGGGCGCGCCCAGAATCAGGATTCGGGGGTTACTCATATCGTCCCGTTTCCGGGCCTCGATTAAGGAGGTGTTGTTTCCGGCCGAACTGACTCGCACACCCGACCTGCTTTGTGGGCGGGCCGCCAACCCCACGTATGACCAGATTCGACGCCGACACGGACGCCGACCGCATCGAACTCGTCGCGGACGCCATCGCCGCCCACCGCGAGCGCGACAGCGCGTTCTGCACGCTAGAAGCCGACGAGGACCCCAGTGGCGACCCCGAGTTCCTGCCGCCGTGGGTGCAGTTCGCGGACGGTACCCTCAACCTCGACTGCACCGACGAGGAACTCGACCGCCTCTCCACGGTGGTCTCCCGGTTCGGCGCGTTCACCATCGCCGAGCGCGAGACCGTCCCCGCGGACACCGCCGAGGAGGACCCCGGGACGAACGTCCGCATCGAGGCGCGCGCCGACGACGACCACGTCGGCCAGTTCGTCGACGCCGTCTTTCAGGACGTGTACAACCTCCCGGCGGACTTCCGGCTGTGGGCGGTCGAAGTCTGAGAATTACGGTGAGGCCGTCGGGGAGTCGAAGGTATAAGGGGGAGTGGGCCACACCCCCGAACATGAGATTTTCACGCAGTACTCCCGTAGGAGCGGGTGCTCGCGCGCCGCCCGGAACAGGTGGTTGCGGTGGGTGACCTCCTCGAACTGGTCGTCGTCCCCGTCGCCAGCGAGGGCGACGCGCAGACGACGATGGACGCGGTCTTACCGCGCGTCCGCGAGGCCAGCGGCCGAGTCGTCGCCGTCCACGTCGTCGAGAAGGGCGGCGGCACGATTGACAAGGCCAGCGTCGAACAGCGCGAGGCGTACGCCGAGGGCGTCTTCGGGGTCGTCGAGGACGCCTGCGCCGACGCGGGCGTCACCTGCGAGACGGACCTCCGCTTCGACACGGACGTCGTCGACGGCATCTTCGACGCCGCCCGCGACCACGACGCCAGCGCAGTCGCGTTCACACCCCGCGAGAGCAACCGCTGGCTCGACCTGCTGACCGGCGACCACGCCCGCGACATCGTGAAGCGAGCCGACCTCCCGGTCGTCGTACTCCCGGCGGAGGACGCGAATGAGTGACCAGGAGCTCGCGAAGGACCTCGGGCCGCTGGCGGCGCTGACCATCGGCGTCGGGACGATGATCGGCGCCGGCATCTTCGTGCTGCCGGGGGCCGCCGTCAGGGACGCGGGGCCGCTGTCCGCGCTGGCGTTCCTCGCCGGCGGCGGCATCGCGTTGCTGACGGCGCTGTCCGCCTCCGAACTGGGCACCGCGATGCCGAAAGCCGGCGGCGCGTACTACTACGTCAACCACTCGCTGGGGCCGCTGTTCGGCTCCATCGCGGGGTGGGCGAACTGGATGGGGCTGGCGTTCGCCTCCGCGTTCTACATGTTCGGGCTCGGGAAGTACGTCGTCACGTTCGTCTCGGTGCCGAGCGTCTCGCTGGGGCCGCTGACGCTGGTGCCCGCGCAAGTCGTCGCGCTGTTCGGCGCCGCCTTCTTCGTCGGCGTGAACTACGTCGGCGCGAAGGAGACCGGCGGCCTCCAGAACGTCATCGTCGTCACGCTCGTCGCCATCCTCGCGGTGTTCACCGCCGTCGGCGCGTTCAACGCCGACCTCGACTCGCTGTTCCCGCTCGTCCGCGAGGGGAAGGGCTTCGCGCAGGTCCTCCCGGTGACGGGGATGGTGTTCGTCTCCTATCTGGGGTTCGTCCAGATTACGAGCGTCGCCGAGGAAATCAAAGACCCCGGGAAGAACCTCCCGCGGGCGGTCATCGGCAGCGTCGTCCTCGTGACGTTCATCTACGCGCTCGTGTTGCTGGTGGTGCTCGCGGCGGTGCCGAACGAACTCGTCGCCGGCAACGACACCGCGGTCGTGGACGTCGCGCGCCGCCTCATGGGGCCGGCGGGCGCCGTCGCGTTGCTGTTCGGCGGGCTGCTCGCGACCGCCTCCTCGGCGAACGCCTCGATTCTGGCGTCCTCGCGCATCAACTTCGCGATGGGGCGGGACAAGCTCGTCTCCGACAGCCTGAACACGATTCACGACCGGTTCGCGACGCCGTACCGCGCAATCGGGCTGACCGGCGTGTTCATCCTCGTGTTCGTGCTGGTCGGCAACCTCGAGACGCTGTCGACGATGGGGAGCACTCTCCACCTCGTCATCTACGGCCTGCTGAACGTCGCGCTCGTTGTGATGCGGACCGTGGACCCGCCCGAGTACGACCCCGACTTCCGCGTCCCGTTCTACCCGGCGACGCCGATTCTCGGCGCCATCACGTCGTTCGCGCTCATCGCGTTCATCAACCCGACCATCATCGCGGCGACCGCCGCGTTCGTCGCGTTCGCCGCGGCGTGGTACCTCGTGTACGCGCGCTCGCGGGCGACGAAGACCGGCATCCTCTCGCAGTACCTCCAAGCGAACCCCGAGCGCGCGCCCGACGCCGCGGTGTCCGCCGCGGAGTCGCTGGCCCCGGACGGCTCGGACTACCGCGTGCTCGTGCCGCTGGCGAACCCCGAGAACGAGACCGAACTCATCACGCTGGGCGCCGCCGCGGCGAAGGCGAACGCCGGCCGCGTCGTCGCCGTCCACGTCGTCCAGGTGCCCGACCAGACCAGCCTCGCGTACGCCAACGACCACCTCGACGAGTTCACGGACGCCGCCGGGAGCGAGCGCCTGCTGGAGAACGCGCGCGCCGACGCCGAGGACTTCGGCGTCCCCGTCGAGACCCACACCATCCTCTCGCATCGCTCCTTCGAGGAGCTCTTCGACGCCGCCGAGACCCACGACGCCGACCTGCTCGTGATGGGATGGGGGCCGGACAGCCACGGGTCGCCCGGCCGCGCGGAGTCCGCGGTTGACGAGCTCGCCGGCGACCTGCCGTGTGACGTGCTCGTGTTCAAGGACCGCGGGTTCGACCCCTCGCGCGTGGTCGTGCCGACCGCGGGCGGCCCGGACAGCGAACTCAGCGCCGCCGTCGCGCGCTACCTCCGCGAGCAGTTCGACAGCGAGGTCACGCTGCTGCACGTCGCCGACGACACCGCGGCCGGCCGCGAGTTCCTCGAGACGTGGGCCGACGAGCAGGGCCTCTCGGACGCCGAGTTGCGCGTCGAGTCCGGGGACGTCGAGGACGCCATCGCGGCCGCCGCCGAAGACGCGTCGATGCTCGTCGTCGGCGCGACAGAGCGCGGCCTCCTCGAACGCCTCGTCACGGGGTCGCTGGTGCTGGACGTCGTCGACGAGGTGGACTGCTCGGTCGTCCTCGCGGAGCAGCAACGGAGCCGGTCGCTGCTCGAACGGCTGCTCGGCTGACCAACTTCGAGTAGCGCACAACCCGCTGCATCACCGAGTCCGGGCGCTCAGTCACCGCGCTCTTCCTCGATTTCTTCGGCGCGCTCGCTCACCTCGGAGAGCTCGCGGACCCGCTGGCCGTCCGACCCGCCGTGGCCGATTCGGACGGACAGGTCAAGCGGGGACGGGACGAAGCGGCCCTCGGACTCCTCGCCGGACTCCTCGGCGTCCTCGTCGCCCCCGAACAGCGCGAGGAACACCTCCCAGACGCTGCGAGCCATGCGTCGCCCTACGAGTTGTCAGACAGTAAGTGTGTCTCCCGCGCCGACGGACGCTCGGTCGGACGGGAGAACCGAGTCCGGGCGGTCGCTAGGACTTCCAGTACGCCCGCGTCAGCAACACGAGCACGGGCAACACTTCCAGCCGACCCACCCACATCAGCCCGACCATCAGCAGTTTCGTGGTCGCGGGGAGGAACTCGTAGAACCCCATCGGGCCGACGAGCCCGAACCCGGGACCGACGTTCCCGAGGGTCGCGGCGACCGAACTCATCACTTCCAGCGCGGTCAGCGACTCCTCGATGCGCGTGGCGTCGATGGCGACGAAGACGGTGGCGCCGACGAACAGCGCGAAGTAGACCGCGGTGAACGCGTAGATGCCGCGGACGGCGTCCTCGTCGAGCGCGCGGCCGCCGAGTCGGACGGGCTCGACGGCCTCGGGGTGGATGGTCACGAACAGCTCGCGCTTGAGGCTCTTGAGGATGACCAGCCACCGCACCATCTTCACCGCGCCGCCCGTGCTGCCCGCGCTCCCGCCGAGGAAGATGGCGATGAACAGCACGTACTGGCTGGCCGCCCCCCAGTCGGCGAAGTTCATGCTCGCGTACCCCGTGGTGGTGACGATAGAGGCGGCCTGGAAGGCGGCGTGGCGAAGCGACGCTTCGAGGTTGCCGGCGATTGGGCCGACGGCGGTGTCCAGCATCGGCCCCGTGAACAGCAGGCCCGCCAGCAGCGCGGTGACGGTGCCGACGACGCCGACGTAGAAGCGGAACTCCGAGTCGCCGAACAGGGCGTCGGTGTCGCCGGTCAGCGCCTGCCAGATGAGTGCGAAGTTCGTCCCCGCCGCGAACATGAACGGCACGATGACCCACTGGACGATGCCCGAGAACGCCTCGATGGAGCGCGCCTCCGGGCTGAATCCGCCGGTCGCCATCGTCGTGAGACCGTGCGCGACCGCGTTGTACAGGCCCATGTTGGGCGCGTGGCCGGTGCGGTGGAGGCCGTACAGCAACACGACTTCGAGGAGGGTGATGCCGGCGTACGCCAGCCACAGCGCCCGCGCGGTCTCCGCGATGCGGGGCGTGAGCTTCTCGATGCTCGGCCCGGGCGCCTCGGCCTCCATCAGTTGCGCGCCGCCCACGGAGAGCTCGGGGAGGATGGCGACCGCGAGCACGACGATGCCCATGCCGCCGAGCCACTGCGTGAGCTGGCGCCACAGCAGGATTGCGTGCGAGTGCGTCTCGAAGGAGATGTCCTCCATCACCGTCGCCCCCGTCGTGGTGAACCCGCTCATCGTCTCGAACAGCGCGTTCACCGGGCCGCCGAGCGCCGACCCGGGCGCGGTCGCCGCCGCGACGCCGGGGACGCCGTGGGCGGCGAACAGGTACGGGAGCGCGCCGACGACGCTCGCCGCGAGCCACGTCAGCGCGACCATCAAAAAGCCCTCGCGCGCGCCGAGGTCCGTTGGGTCGCCGACGCGTTCGAGCGCCGACCCCGCGGCGAACGCGACGGCGATGGTCGCGACGAACGCCGCCAGCCCGCCGTCGCCGTAGTAGAGCGCGACCGCCAGCGGCGCCAGCAGCGGCACGGTCAGCCACTTCACGACGGTGCCGACGAGCGCGAGGCTGGCCCGCCAGTCCACGCGGACGGTCATCGTCTCACCTGTCCGGCGCTCATAGTTTCGACGTGACTTCTTCGAGCGCGTCTGCCTGCACGAACGCGACGACGTGGTCGCCGGCCTCGACGACCGTGCTCCCCCGCGGCGTCACGTACTGGCCGTCGCGCGTAATCGCGCCCACGACGACGCCGGCGGGCAGGTCGGCCATCACGTCCTGGATGGTGCGCCCCGCGAGCACGCTGTCCTCGTCGACCTCCACCTCGACGACCTCGGCGCCGCCGGGTTCGATGATGGCGACGTTCTCCGCGCGGCGCTCCCGCGTGAACCGCGTAATCTCCTCGGCGGTGACGCGGCGCGGGTTGACCGCGACGTCGACGCCGACCGTCTCAAAGAGGTCGACGTAGCGCGCCTGCTCGACGACCGCGATGGTTCGCTCGGCGCCCTCGCGCTTCGCCAGCAGCGCCGCCAGCAGGCTGCGCTCGTCGCTGCCGACCGTCGCGATGACGACGTCGGCGTCCTTGATGTGCTCGCGGGAGAGGAACTCGGGGTCGGTCGCGTCGTGGGAGTAGACGGTCACGGACGGCAGAAGCTCCGCGAGCTCGCGCGCGCGGGCCTCGTCGAACTCCACGATGCGGACCGAGACGCCGCGCTCGACGAGCTTCTCGGCGGTGAGCTTGCCGGTCGTCGAGCCGCCGACGATAACGACGTCCTCGACCTCGCTGGCGGCGCTTTCGGGGTCGAGTGCGCGCGCGAACTCGCGGACGCTGACGGGTCGCCCGACGACGACCACGCGGGCGTTCCCCTCGATGACGGTGTCCCCGCGCGGCACGCTGGCGTGGTCGGCGCCCTCCGGGATGACGGCGACGAACGTCAGCTCGTCGAAGCGGTCGGCTTCCGCGACCGTCTCGCCGGCCAGCGGGCTGTCCTCGGGCACCTCGAACTCCGCCATCTGAATCGACCCGCCCGCGAACGGGTCGACGTCGCGGGCGGTCGGCAGGCCGACGACGCGGACGATGGCTTCCGCCGCCAGCAGGTCCGTACACACCATGAAGTCCACGCCGAACGCGCCGTGGTGCTCGCGCCACGTGTCCAGGTAGTTCGTGTCCTCCACGCGCGCGATGGTGAACGCCTCGCTGACGGTGTCCACGGTCGCGCACGTCGCGAGGTTCGTCTCGTCGTCGTCCGTGCTCGCGATGACGACGTCGGCCTTCTCGACTTCGGCCTCGCGGAGGACGTCGAGGTCGGTGCCGTCCCCGGTGACCGCGAGCACGTCCTCGGAGTAGGTCAGCGACTCGACGCGCTCCGGGTCGACGTCGACGACCACGACCTCGTGGGCGTCGGAGAGACTGCTGGCGATGCTCGACCCGACCTCGCCGGCGCCGACGACGAGAATGCGCATCAGTTCGCCACCCCTTCGTACATGCCCGGTAGGTGAGCCGCCTCCGTGAATAGCGCTTCGGAAGGGCGGCGCACCGCTACGGCGACGCGAACGCCGGTCGAAGCGGAGTGGTGGAGCTGCCGACAGCCGTTTGTGGCCACCGGAGCTATCTTCGGACATGAGCGTCGGCCGTCGCCTCCTGATGGTGCTCGTCGGCGTCGCCGCCCTCGTCTGGCACGCCGTCGCCGCGGCGGTCGTGCTGTGGGCGCTCGTCGTCGTCTTCTCCGCGGACGTCCCGCCGACGACCGCGCTCGGCGTCGTGGCCGCCGTCACCGTCGTGCTGGGCTACCTGAACTACCGCGTCGGCACCGCGCGCGTGCTCGCGCAACTGCACGCCGTCCCGCTGGAGCCGCGGAGTGCGCCCCGGGCGTACCGCGTGCTCGAAACGCTCGCGGACCGCATGGGCGTCGAGCCGCCGACGCTGTACGTCGCCCGGATGCCCGTCCCGAACGCGGTCAGCCTCGGCGGCCCCGGCGGCGCGGTCGTCTTCGACGAGTCGCTGTTCCGCATCCTCAGCGCCGCGGAGTTCGAGGCCGTGCTCGCCCACGAGCTCGCGCACATCGAGAATCGGGACAGCCTCGTGCAGTCGCTGTCGTTCGCGGTCGGGCGCACGCTCGTCGGGTTCCTCGCGGTGCTCGTGTTGCCGGCGGCGCTTTTGGCGCGCGGCTGGAACCGCCTGTTCGCGTGGGCGCGGGGCCGCCCGGACGCCGCCTCGGAGGCGGCGCTGCACGAGCGCATCGGGCGGCTGGTGCTGGTCGCGTTCGTCGCGCTCACGCTGGTCGTTCGCGCGCGCTCGCGGAAACGGGAGTTCGCGGCCGACGACCGCGCGGTCGAGGTCACCGGGGACCCGCTCGTGCTGGCGCGCGCACTCCGGAAGCTACAGCGCGCCCGCGAGCCACGGGGGCTACTGGCGCCGCTGTCCGGGCGTCGAGAGGAGCCGGACAGCCAGCGGTGGTTCTCCACGCACCCCGCGATGGACAACCGCATCGAGCGGCTCCGCCAGCGGGCCGAGAAGGAGGAGATCAGGCGCCGTCGGTGACGATGCTGGCGACGCGCTCGCGGTCGAACAGCCGCTCGTCTTCGGGAATCTCGGGGTAGTGGTCGCCGTCCTCGTAGTCGGGCCACTCGCCGAAGACGTCGGGGTAGAGCTGCTTGGCGGTCATCTCTATCTGGAAGAGGTTCATCAGCGGGCCCTGGTAGCGCATCCCGGACGCGTAGACGCGGTCGTTCTCGACGGCCGACAGCGTCCCGCCGGCCTCGCTGTTCCGGAGGCTCTCCCGCACCGAGGCCATGTCGTAGCGGGGGGTCGCTCCCCAGAGGTTGAGGATGACGTCGGGGTCGGCTTCGAGCATCGCCTCGTAGCCGACCGACCCCCAGAAGTTCGACCACTCCCGGTCGGCGAAGACGTCGTTGGCGCCCAGCGGCCGGGTGTCGGCGTACCAGTAGCCGGGCTTGTTGAGGTGGTACGTGTAGAAGGTGCCCTGCGAGTAGGTCGCGCGGGCGACCGTCGGGCGCTCGTCTTTCGGCGGGAGGTCGGCTTCGATGGTCGCGAGGAGGTCGTCGTAGACCCCGCGGAGCGCTTCGGCGCGCTCGCGCTCGCCGAAGACGTCGGCGACGCGGCCGAACACCTCCCAGAGCGTGTAGTACTCGTAGGCGTCGCGGTACTGCTCGGGGGGCTGGTCGCGGGTGCCGCTGTAGAAGTTCCCGAACCACGGGCCGACGTTGGCGGCGATGTCGTCGGCGTCCCCGACCGACCAGTTGTCCTGCGTGACGAGGTACGCGGGGTCGAGGAAGTGGACGTCGCTGTCGAGGCTGTACAGCTGCTCCTCGCTGATGCCGTCGCCGTAGGGGTCCGGGAGGTCCTCCCAGTCGAAGGAGACGCCGTCGAGGCGCTCGTAGTAGTGGTTCATCGTCGTCCCGGACATCTCCGGGACGTAGATGGAGTTGACGGCGTCGCCGTGGCCGAGCGCGACAGCCATGTCGGCGTACTGCGGGAACACCACGAAGACGTCCTCGGGCGGTTCGTCGAGGGTGATTTCGCCGACCGGCGCCATGGACGCCGTCAGCGAACTGTCGGCGGTCGTCCCGCTGGTCGTGCCCGCGTTCGTGGTCGTCGCGTCACTGTCATCGTCGCCGGAGCCGGTGCAGCCGGCGAGCAGGCCGGCGGCGGTCGCCGCGCCCGCCCCCTTGAGGTACTGTCGTCGCGTGAACGGCCGTCGTTGCTCTCCCATAGATTTTAGGCTTCCCTAAACGAATATAGGGGTTGGGATTTCTCCCGGCGGCGCCCGCCGAACTATATAGCAATCTGTGAGAGATGCTCACAAACCGTCGGCTACGCTCCCGTCACAGCAGTATATATCACTCATATTATAGTTCATATAGTGGAATGTCTTCCGTCCACGTGATGGCGCAGGATTCGACGCGTCTGTCCGACCTCGTATCGCGGCGGAAATTCATCGCGACTGCCGGCGCCGCAGGCGTCGCGACGGTCGCGGGCTGTTCGAGCGGGGGCGACGGCGACAACGGGGGCGACACCAGCGAGCCGACCACCGCGGACACCGGCAGCGGCCAAGAGACGACCGCCGGCGAGCAGTCCAGCGAGATGGACACCAGCGTCCTGACCGGCGACGGCTCCTCGACGGTGTTCCCCATCACGAACACCGGCGCGAGCTACTGGAACTCCAACCCCGAGGCCGGCGACGGCGACTACTGGCCGACCGAGTGGGCCGACGAGTACGGCACCGACATGCGCCTCGCGGACTACTTCGCCAGCCAGTACGGCTACGAAGCCACGGGCGAGCGCTCGAACCCGCCGTTCCGCGTGAGCATCGCCCTCAGCCACTCCGGCACGGGCATCGAGGGCGTCATGGAGGGTCGCGTCGACATCGGGGACGCCAGCGCGTCCGCCGCCGACGAGCTCCCCGACGCCGACGACAGCACGCTCGACGACTTCGTCGACCACGTCGTCGGCGTCGACGGCCAGCCCATCGTCGTCAGCCGCGAAATCAGAGACGCCGGCGTCGAGAGCATCACCATCGAGGAGCTCCGACAGATCTACCGCCAGGAGATTACGAACTGGTCGGAGCTCGGCGGCCCGGACCGCGAGATTCTCGCGCTCGGCCGGGCCGAGGGCTCCGGGACGGACACCTCGTTCCGCGCGAACGTCTACGGCGACCCCGAAGCCCCCATCAGCCCCGACCAGCGCTTCGGTCAGAACCAGCAGCTCCAGCAGGCGATTTCGCAGGCCGACAACGCCATCGCGTACATCGCGCTGGCGTTCGTGCAGCCGGACGGCGACGTCCCGCCGCTGGACCTCGTCATCGACGGCACCACGTACTCCTACGGCGACAACCTCGGCGCGGCGGAGTACCCGCTCTCCCGCGACCTGCACGCCTACACCTGGCAGGACACCTCCCGGAAGGAAGCCGCGTTCATCAACTTCGTCCTGAGCGACTTCGGCCAGGAAATCTTCGTGCAGGGCAACGACTACTTCGCGCTGCCCGACGACCGGCTCCAGACCCAGCGCGAGAAGGTCGCGCCGTCGAACTACGAGTAAACCCCGGCTGCCGCGGTCGCCCGCGGCCGTCTCGACACACGCTTTATACACATGACTCAGTTACTCGGACGAACGCGAGAGTTGCCGACGCGGCTCCGCGCGTCCGTCACGCGGCGCGTCGAAGCCACGAGACAGTGGGCGCACAACTACCGGTCCCGGACGCGGGACGGCGCCATCGCGATGCACGCGCTCGTGTTCGCGTCCGTGCTCGCGACGTTCCTGCTGTTCCTCGCCGGCTCGGCGTGGACCGTCCTCCCCGTCCTCGCGTTCCTCGCCGCGATGGGCGTCGGCTGGTCCCGCTATCAGGCCGAGGCCGCGAAGGCGCTGACGTTCCTGACGACCGTCGCGACGGTGTCGATACTCTCGCTCATCATCGCGTTCCTCCTGATTCGGTCCGAACCCATCGTCGCGCACATGGGACTGGACGTGCTCACGCGCATCGAACAGCCGCTGTGGACGTCCAGCCAGGGCGGCGTCTACTCGCTGACGCCGATGATGGTCGGGACCGCCGTGACGACGGTCATCGCGACGCTCGTCGCCGCGCCGGTCGGCATCGCGGGCGCGGTGTTCGTCAGCGAAATCGCGCCCCGGCGCGTCCGCGAAGTGGTCAAGCCCGGCATCGAGCTGATGGCCGGCATCCCCTCTATCACGTACGGGTTCATCGGGCTCACCATCCTCAACCAGTACTTCTACGCGGAGTTCCGGACGCCGACCATCGGGACGTACTTCGCGGCCGGCCTGATGATCGGCGTGATGGCGCTGCCGACAGTCGTCACCGTCGCCGAGGACGCGCTCAACGCCGTCCCCGAGTCCATCAAGAGCGGCGCGCTCGCGATGGGCTCGACGCCGTGGCAGACCACCAAGAGCGTCACCATCCCCGCGGGCCTCTCGGGCGTCTCCGCGGGCGTCCTGCTCGGCGTCGGCCGCGCGATGGGCGAGACGATGGCCGCGACCGTGATGCTCACGCACACGAAGGGGTTCCCGTCGCCGATGTTCGACGTGTTCTCCAGCTACGGCGAGACGCTCACGACCGTCATCGCCTTCGAGGGCGGGAACGCCAGCGGCCTCCACATGAGCGCGCTGTTCGCGGGCGGCGTCGTGCTGTTCGGGATGGTGATGTTGCTCAGCGTCGGCTCCCAGTACGTCGAGTGGCGGATGCACCAGAAGCTCGGGGGTGAGCGCTGATGAGCAACGTCCGGCGCAACCGCCTCGTCGCCGGCGACTCGCGGACGAGCGCGCTCGTCGCCCGGGGCGTGCTCGCCGTCTCCGCGCTGGCGTTTCTCGCGTCGTGGCTGGTCCTCCTCCAGTGGGTCGGCGAAACCACGCCCGTCGCTGGCGTCTCCGTGCTGAAGCTGCTGGGCGTCGCCCTCGCGGCCGCCGGCGGCGGCCTCGCGGTCGTCGGCGTCGGCTCCCGGCTCGAATACTTCCAGAGCACGCCGTCCGCGAGCGCCGGCCTCCCGGTCGGCGTCGTCTTCGGGCTGCTGTGGGCGGTTCTCGGCGGCCTCCTCGCCACGCGACTGCTCGGGAACGGGCTGGTGGTGTGGCTCCCCGTCGCCGCCGCGTTCGGCGTCGCCGGCCTGCTCGCGTCGGTGCTCCCGCGCGAGGACGTCGGCTCGACGCTCCCCGTCGCCGCGATTCTCGCGTTGCTCGGCGGCTACGTCGCCGTCGGCGGCATCGACGCCGGCTGGACGTGGGAGCCGTCGTGGTCGTCGGCCGTGTTCCCCGGGAGCGAACTCGTCCCGCTGCTCGTCGTCTTCGGCTCCCTGTTGAGCGCGTGGAGCGCCGCGAAAGCCCGCGAGGGCTTCGGCGCGGAAGGCCGGCAGGCCGGTGCGTACTACCTCGTCGGCTCGGTCGTGTTCGCGATGCTCGGCGTGCTCGCGCTTCTGGTCGCGTTCATCGTGAAGAACGGCCTCGAAACGATGCTCACGGGCACGAGCCTGACGGGCGGTCACCTCACGCTCCCGTTCGTCGGAGTCGCCGTGCCGTGGGCGGAGTTCCCGTTCCTGATGAACCAGACCGGCGGCCTCTACGTCGAGATTCCCGGCGTCCTCCCCGCCGTGATGGGGACGCTGTGGCTCGTGTTCGGCGCGGTCCTGTTCGCCGTCCCGCTGGGCATCGGCGCCGCCGTCTTCCTCACCGAGTACGCCGAGCGCGGCCGGTTCACGCAGGTCGTCGAGGTCGCGACCAACGGCCTCTGGAGCACCCCGAGCATCGTCTTCGGGCTGTTCGGGCTGGCGTTCCTCGTGCCGCGCATCAGCGGCGGGAACTCCATCTTCGTCGGGCAGCTCGTGCTCGGGTTCATGCTGTTGCCGCTCGTGCTCATCACGAGCCGCGAGGCCATCCTCGCTGTTCCCGACGCGCACCGCGACGCCAGCGCCGCGCTCGGCGTCACCAAGTGGGAGACAATCCGCAGCGTCGTCCTCCCCGCGGCGATGCCCGGCACCATCACCGGCGTCATCCTCGGCGTCGGCCGCATCGCCGGCGAGACCGCGCCGCTGCTTCTGGTGTTCGGCGGGTCGCCGTACCCCTCCACCTACCCGAACGTCCTCGGGAGCTTCGCGTTCAGCGCCCAGCCGCCGTTCGTCACCAACGACGCGCTGCTGTCGCCGGCGAGCGCGCTCCCCTACCAGCTCTACTCGACGATTACCGCCGGCCAGTTCCCCAAGGAGATTTTCACCGACACCGAGTTCGGCTGGGGGACCGCGCTCGTCCTACTGGGCGTCGTCCTCGCCCTCTACGCCGTCGGCGTCGGCAGCCGGCTCTACTTCCGGAGGAAGCTACACCATGAGTGAAACCGAAGCAGTCCACGAACCCAGCGAGCCCGCACAGCAACTGACCACCAGCGGCGAGAGCGACGAGCGCGTCCGCGAGGAGTGGACCGAGTACGACTTCAACGGCGACGCCAAGCTCGCCGTCGAGGACCTCGACGTCCACTACGGCGACGAACAGGCGCTCCAGAGCGTCTCACTCGACGTCCCCGAGGAGAGCGTCACCGCGCTCATCGGGCCGTCGGGCTGCGGGAAGTCGACGTTCCTGCGGTGCCTGAACCGCATGAACGACCGCGTGAAGAGCGCGCGCATCGACGGCTCCGTGCGCCTCGACGGCGAGGAAATCTACACGGACGGCGTCAACCTCGTGGAACTCCGCAAGCGCATCGGCATGGTGTTCCAGGAGCCCAACCCGTTCCCGAAGTCCATCCGGGACAACATCTCCTACGGTCCCCGCAAGCACGGCGACCTCGACACCGGCCTGCTCGCGCGCCTGCTCGGCCGCGACGACCGCGAGGACGAGGACGAACTCGTCGAGCGCGCGCTCAGGCGCGCGGCGCTGTGGGACGAGGTGAAAGACCGCCTCGACGACAACGCGCTCGGGCTCTCCGGCGGCCAACAGCAGCGCCTCTGCATCGCGCGGTGTCTCGCCGTCGACCCCGAAGTCATCCTGATGGACGAACCCGCTTCGGCCCTCGACCCCATCGCCACCGCGAAAATCGAGGACTTAATCGAGGAGCTCGCCGAAGACTACACGGTCGTCGTCGTCACGCACAACATGCAGCAGGCCGCCCGCATCAGCGACCAGACCGCGGTGTTCCTCACGGGCGGCGAGCTCGTGGAGTACGGCGACACCGACCGGATATTCGAGAACCCCGAGAGTCAGCGCGTCGAGGACTACATCACCGGCAAGTTCGGGTGACTGGCGTGCCACGAGAGGAGTTCCAGCAGTCCCTCGACGACCTCCGCGCCGGCGTCACCAAGATGGGCGACCTCGTTCTCGGTCGCCTCGACGACGGCCTCGACGCGCTCGAACGCGGCGACGACGACCTCGCGCGAGCGGTCATCGACGGCGACGACGACGTCAACGACCGCTACCTCCAGCTGGAGGGCGAGTGCATCGACCTGTTCGCGCTCCAGCAGCCCGTCGCCGGCGACCTCCGCTTCGTCGCCGCGTCGTTCAAGATTCTCACCGACCTCGAACGCGTCGGCGACCTCGCGACGAACTTCGGGCGGTACGCGCTCGCCACCGACGACGCCCGCCGCGTGGACGTGGACGTCGTCGACGTCGGCCGGGACGCCCGCGCGCTCGTCGCGGACGCCCTCGCCGCGTACGCCGCCGAAGACGTCGACGCCTGCTACGAGGTCGCCGAACGCGACGACGAGATCGACGCGCTCTGTCAGGCCGCAAGCGAGCGCGTCGTCCGCGACCTCATCGAGCGCGAAGCCGGCGACGACCCCTGGCAGACCGAAGCGCTGATGGACGACGTCTCCCGGCTTTTGCTGACGATTCGGGACGTCGAGCGCGTCGGCGACCACGCGGTCAACGTCGCTGCGCGCACGCTGTACGCCGTCGAGAGCGACCCCGAACTCGTCTACTGACACGCAGGCCTTTCTCCGCTCGTCGCTACCGCTGGTCAGTTGAGCGCGCGAAGAAAACGTGGTCGTCAGCGATGCGAGCGGTGGCCGGCCCACCGAGTGTTCGGCGCGAGGTCAGTCGCCGCCGCCGAACATCTCCCGCATCATCCGTATTCTGGGGACACATTGGGCACCCATTCAGCGACTACAAATCACGGGTCCGGTTCGACCATACTGCTCTCAATCATGAACTCCCAACACTCTTCGCCGCGGTCAGTGAGAGCGTACAATCGGCCTTTCGTCTGCTTTTCTGGGACAAGCAACTCGACCAGGCCTTGGTCCCGCAGGTCATCGACAGCGTCGCTCACTCGGGAGTACGGACGGTCAGTGTCGTTCTTCAGCTCTTTGGGGATCGCGGGTGACTGGGCGAGTCGCCGCATTACGGCTACGCGGTGCTTCGACCCTTTCACGTACCCGGCGTCTGCTGCGGCTGTCCCGCCCATCGATGTTACGTCAATTTACCCCGTCGTGGCTTATTACTGACTACAGGATAACTCGATGAGATTCGGTATACTTACACACCCGTGGAATAGCATAGGTACTAAGATGGCGCAAGGGAAGATACGACCAATGAGCTACGATCTGATTAACGGGAATTCCTTCGAGGTCCTTGAAGAGGAGTTCCCCGATAATCATTTTCACGCTGTCGTCACCGACCCACCGTACGGGGTGATCGAATTCACCGAGCAAAACGTCGAGAAGATGCGCGACGGCGTCGGCGGTGTCTGGCGCATCCCTCCAGAACTCGACGGGAACGAACGCAAACCCCTGCCTCGATTCACCGTACTCGATGAGTCAGACAAGGAGATGCTGCAAGAGTTCTTCCACAAACTCGGTAACGTCCTCGAATCAAAACTCCGGCCGGGCGGGCACGTGTTCATCGCTTCTACCCAGCTGCTGATGCACTACGTGAGCAACGGGTTCGACGACGCCGGTCTCGAACGCCGTGACGTACTGGTCCGGGAGACGAAGACACTCCGCGGTGGAGACCGGCCGAAGGGGGCGCATGACCACCCGGAATTCAAAGATGTGTCCTCGATGCCGCGCGTGTACTGGGAACCGTGGCTACTGTACCGGAAACCGTTCGACGGGAAACTCACCGAGAACCTAGAAGAATGGCAAACCGGCGGTCTCCGGCGAGAGTCTGATGACCGACCATTCACCGACCTGCTCGAAGACGGGAAGACACCGAAGGCAGAGACAGAGATCGTTCGGAACTCGCACCCGGGCGATGAAGACGAGAAAGAAGCGCATCCAAACCTGAAACCACAGTACCTGATGCGGGAACTTTGCCACGCCGCGCTCCCGTTGCAGGAAGGGACAATACTCGACCCGTTTATGGGGAGCGGTGCGACTATTGCGGCCGCGCACGCCCTCGGGTACGACGCGGTCGGGATCGAACTCGATGGCACCTTCTATCAGATGGCAGAAAACGCGATCCCCCAGCTCGCGGACGTCGACACGCCTGTCGAAGATCGTCCGGACTTCGACCACATCGACAAGGATTCAGCGTCGCTGGCGGACTTCAGCTAACTCTCCCCGCACTCACCGCGGCTTTGGTGCGACGACACCCCGCGGTCGTTCTTGAAGAAACGTCCACAGTCGCTACAGAGGTTTGACCCGTCCGCGGCCGGGAACAGATCGGGGTTGTCGTTGCGGAACTCGTCGTCGAAGAGTGCGTGAATGCGTTTGTACAGCGTATTCCAGTCACCGTCTCGTGATTGCGGGATACCGTCCCGTGTCTGATACACCGGGTTCTTCCGAAGCTCGTGCAGGGCTTCAGTCGGGAGTGTCGTCGTGTTCGTCCGGTTCGAATCTTCACCACTCGGTTGCTCCTCCCAGTCGTCTTCGTTCATCGAGGCGATACGCACGCTGAGAATCGATATCGGGGGAACGTCGTCCGGAGTTCGACCGCGGGCGTTGATGTTGTAGTGAATCCCCATCACCCAGCCTTCGACGTTGTGGTGAGCAGTGATCGTGCCGTCGCGGGACGCCTTCACTTCGACTCCAGGTACAGCTTCATCTTTCGCCTTGTCGGGGAAGTCGTCGGGCCACGTCCGGCTTCCCCTCGTGTAGTGAATGTCCGGGTACCCGTCGTCGGACGGGTTGAGTTCGAGACCGTCGTTCGGGTCCACCAAGGCGCGCGTGATCCGGTCGCTGACGAATCCGCCGATAGCGTTGTTCGCTCTGAACTGTTCGTGGAACCGTCCGTACCCTTCGTCGATATGCCACTCGTTGACTTTGTACCAGTAGTCGTACACGGACTGGATTGCGTCCGCGACTTCCCTGGCCGTTAGTGAGTACGGGAGCGTGGCTTTGTCCGCGTTGATGAACCGCGAGTCAACTCGGGGTCGGTTCATCAGTCGTCTCCGAGCTCAGTCTGTTCGGTCACGTATTCAGGGTTCTGCTCGGCGAAGACCGGGTTGAACTCGGCGTGATTCCGCCGGTACCGCTCACGCGGCTTGGCGCGACCGGTGATATACTCCGGGTCCTCGTAGATCGGGTTCGACCGGAGTTTGTCCATGCCGGATTTGATGATCGACGAAGTGATTGTCCGGCGGGAGTCGCCGCTCCGACCAGAGTGACTCCAGTCATCCTCGTTGAGGTTCGCTGCGAGGATCTGGACGAATCTGATTGGGGCCATATCTTCGATGTCCGCCTCGGGATCGCCGCGTTCGTAGCGGAAGACGATGAACCAGGCTTCCTCGTTGTTGTGCGCCTGCCAGCCGCCGTTCGACTTCGAGCACTTCGTCTCGATGCCGTGCTCGCCGTGATGCACCTCGAAGTCCTGTTCGGCATACGCGTCGTGATTCGTAGGGAGTAAGTCGGGGAACCCGTCGGGTTTTTGGTTGACAATGAGCGCGTCCGTACAATTCGCCAGCTCCTCCGTCGCGGCGTTGCCGATGAAGTCGCTGAGCGCGTTGTTAGCGCGAAGAACGGTTTCAATCCGACCGTGGTCCTCTCGCATCAGGAACCTGTTGAGGTCGTCGTAGAAGTCGTAGAAGCCTTTGATAGCGTCTCGTACTTCGTCTGGGGTGACTCCGTACGGGAGTTCCGCATCTGGGTTAAAGAACCGTTCGTGAAATTCAGGGGTTTCCATCTACATGCTTGTCTGATGTAGAGTTGATATACGTAGTTTAATACGGTTTGAGTCTGATTGCTCCTCTTTACTTACATAATACCACTGTTACCGTGGAATGAGGTCGTTGACCACAGCCTGGAAAAGCAACCCAAAGGCGTTTCAAGCGTTCTAATGTCCGGTTTTCAACTATAACTACGAGATTTTCGGGATTAGGATTGCTGCCGTAGTGTTCGGCCGACAGGGATGAGGTGGTTCTGCGAGTCTCCAGTGTCAACCGACTCACCACCCAGGAACTCGACCTTCCCACGTTCGCGTTTCATCGCCTCCGGGGAGAACTCTCCCAGGTAGTGCTTTCTGAAGGTCTCCCAGTCTTTCCAACCACCCCAGCTCATCACTACAGTCGGGAGCACACCCTGCTCTAACAGGCGTGTGCCCCATGTTCGCCGCAAGTCGTGGTAGGACACTTCCAGCCAACCGTCGTCTCCTGTCGCCCCGTGACGCCGCTCAGCCGCTCTCTGAACCCACCGATTCAGCGTTTTCGGTGTGACATTGACCACGGTCTCGTCGGGATCGATGTCGTTGAGATCGGCGAGTGTTTCGATCTCGATGGCTAGCCGTTGCGGGATCGGTGTCTCTCGATACACGTCGCGTTTGGACTGGTTTTCCCAGACTCGAAGCCAGTGTCCGCCGGGGCCTTGTACGGTGTCTACTGGTCGGGATAGACTGGCTTCCTCACGGCGAAGTCCTGCGCGTGCGCCGAGTTTCGTTCCGACGCGCTGACCTGGGCCTTCAACTTCATCGATGAGTGACTGTAACTCGTCGTCACTGAGCCATACTCGATACCCGTCTGTTTCGTTGAATGGTTGGAGTCGCATTGTTCGCTACAATTGATTGGTGACTATCCGCCGGGTTAACGACCCTTGGGCGGGTGTCGCTAAAGTCTACTCTACAGACAACAGTTCGTGAATGATAGGGGGTAAACGCTTGCAATACGACCCGGTTCACCCTCGATCATGGGCGAGAATAGGGGATTCTCGGACACCCACTGCACCGGAATTCTGCTCGACTGACTGAGCTGGGAACTCAACTGGAAATGCCGGAGCGCGAAAACTATTGTTTGGACCCTCGCTATAACCCAAGAGCGGTTGGCTATGAACCACTGTAGTAAGATTCTTATTCTACCAGATGCCTCCAGAGGCTGGTACCCGATGAGCGATTTACGATCCGTTATCCTATTTCGTTTTCAATCTGCCGGACAGCAATTGATAACTGTTGGCCGACGGACCCATCTCCAAAAACATACGTTGCGGCCTTAGGGGTCGGTTTATCTTTTTGCACCGTCATCCGGATGAATTCTCGAATGGGATCCTCCCCGTAGCTTCGGGCGATCCGGTTGAGTATCTTTCCGCTCTCATCGTTGGGATTCCGGGACTTATCCAATGCCCGACGGGTGACGCGACGGGCATACTGTACGTCAGCGTCCATCTCAGGTTAAATAGCCCCTCGAAATAACTTGAACGTCTGTATTTTTGATCAGGCCCTCACTCGTACACGGGTGTTGTCAGCCAGCAAGTCACGTAGATAGACGGGATTTATCCCGTACACAGGAATACCTAAAGTGAAACTCGCATATGGAGTATCCTAGAACAACGAAGGACGACATTGAGGATGGTGAGTTAATCAGTATCATCAGCAAGGTCGTTCATTCACAAGCCTTTGACGATGGAAATGAGCTATACCACCTGCAGGATGCCAACGGAAACGAGCTTACGTTAAAGATCTGGTCCGGTGAAACCGACAAATATGACATCGAGACGGAGACGTGGTATATGATAAATGACGCCGAGGGCGACGTCTTCCAAGGGGAGCGGAATCTTGGTTCGAATCGAGGGAAGATGGAGGTAGTTGCTCTTGATGAAGCTCCTGAATTCGTAGATGTTCAGGTGGAGGAGGAATTTGGCGAGTTAGTAGAAGGAGGGATTCTCGCGCTGGATATTGAAACAATTTCTACGGTGTCTGAACAGGAGATTGATCTGAATAACTCCGACCATGTGGAGTTATTATGTATTGGGGTTGGTTTCGCACCAGAGGTTGGCGCGCCCGGTAGCTCCAGTGTCCTGTTCAGACAAGGATCTGAGATTGCCGATGAAGTGGACTTACTCCAACGATTCTGTGACTATGTGGAAAACTACAGTCCAGAGCAACTTCTTCTCTTCAAAGGTGACTTCGATATCCAGCACCTCCGTGGGCGTGCAGAACGGGTTGATTCAGGATCTGGGATTAGTGACCGCGTCAGTGATTTGTTTGATCAGCATAGGATAATAAACCTCGATCCGCCAGGGAGTCTGGAGGACAATGCGGAGGTCGGAGAAACGTACTGGGACATATACAAGCACTCTCTGAACCCCTCACAGTGGAGAGAAGGCCATCCCAGATACCGTGGTGATGTGGATGACCCAGCAGTCACGAACAAAGACATACCATACTTCGGAGAGCGGTACCTCGAATTATCTGATGAAACTAATCGGTCACGTGAATACCGCGCTCTCCACGAACTCCTCCGACATTATACAGTAGCCGACATCGAACCGCTCTTCAAGATGGTCTAGCGGAGATCTCTGGCTTGTTCAGACTCTTTCGATGAGTAGTTACAACAGCTGTCGCAGCGCGAATCGGTCGCAAGCGTGGGTGAATGTGGAGGACAAGAAAACACTGCGTGCAGAGGGCCTACTCATAACTCGAACCCATCCTTCGCACAGATCACTTCCTCGTACCGGTCATCAGTCGGATTATACATATCTTCCGTGTCTGGCATGATCTTATCTGAACCGTGTACTGAGTTAGGTCCCTCAGTTACCTCTACCGAGTTTATCGCCTCCAGATTGAAGGTCCGCCAGAACGGCATACTTCCCGACTCGCTGGTTCCTCCTACTTGAACTCCTCCTACCGAGATCTTCCCTTCCTGTGATCTGAGTACAATAAACGGTTTTATTTCTCGTTGGTGTCCACCGTACTCGAATTTGAGAAATTCATCATCCTTAATGGCATCACAGATTTGCTCTTCCATTATGGGCAAAGTATGCCCAGTCGATTATAAGTAACTTCATCTTCGCAAATAGGGTCCCTTCAGACATTACCAATGCATCTAGACGAATGCTGGAGGCCTACTGGCACTGACCTTCTTTGTCTCGCACACGCCTGTACGGAGAGATTTAACACACCGGCTCTCGCATAATTAACGGTCGAGGGAGTACTATATCCGCTGTTAGAGGGGCTTTCGCTTCACATTCAGACTCCGGTCGGTTACAGAAATAAGCTCAACACTCGGGCTAAGACTATCACGAGATTCACCGAGGCGTGCAGTGGAACCTCCAGCAAAGGCCTGAAGCTTATCGATGCGACATTTGGACCGAGTATGAACATGTCCAGTGACAAGGAGGTCTATCGGGGTGTCGACGTCTTCTTTGAGATCTTGAACTGAGCAATCCGGATTGACGCTTTCTGTGAACGGGTCTAGCGATTGATGCACACAAAGCATCGACGGCACATCATCTGGTGCCTGTTCAACATCAGGGACAAAATCAGTCCAGTCTGATTGATGGTCGATCCCGTACACAGCGAGCATATCTCCAATCATCTCGTACCGCGGACCAAGGTGGACGGCTAAACTGTTGTCAGCGAATCGCTCCATAATTTGTCGCCCCGCTTGTCGTTCATGATTGCCATAAATGAAGTAGAAGGGTATTCCGGCTTCTGCTAAAGCAGTCAATTTCTCCCGACAAGTGGAGACATCCTCTGAATCAATGCCACCCCCAGGATTGTGGAAAAGGTCTCCTCCGTGAACAACCGCATCAACGTCCAGTCTAATCGCCTGTTTGATTGCTTCAGAAAAACCTGTAGCAGGTGATACAGACCAAGAGGATCCACCGTAGCTGTGGGTGGTCTTTCCGAGATGACTATCTGTTAAGTAGAGCAGTTCTACGGTTTCTCTATTCCATTTTTGTCCAAGGTGGTCAACACCGAGGGAAGAGGTTCCGTGGGGTACTGTCCCAGATGGCCACTCATTTGCAGTGACTCCACTGAGCCGATACCAGTGTCCTTCTTTCCAATCACAGTTTTTGCCCTCTTCCGAGCTGCTCCAGATGATGACTTGGAACCGGGTTCCTTGGATGTCTTCGACACTCAATTCATACACACGGTTTTCCACATCTGGCTTTGAGCAGCCCCGTACACGGACAGCGATCTCATAATAACCTTCGTCGCCTAGATCATTATATGTCGTCAACGTAAGAGAAGGCGCGACATCTATACATAAAATGCTCGTGGTTGGCGTCTAATCAATTGGCTACCTCCCCCCAGGGTTACCTTTATTTGTCGTTCGTAGGTTGGTGTTTGTATGCAAATCACCTTACATCAGGGCCCTCCTACATCAACTCTTCTCGATGGGAGGGGGGAGAATATAACACCGGAACCCCAACAGCACCACTCACGCCTCTGCATAGTTGGTGGGGGGCTCAGCCGGGAACGCCTGCAGAACAAGCTCGCCCGACAAGGCCACCCTCCGTCCAGTATCGCAGATTACACCACGGTTGATGATATCTCCGAGCAACTGCTCGGCTCTGGGTTAGATGGGAAGTCCCCACTGCTACTCCCAGATTCCTTCGTTCAGCGTCTATTACAAGAGACACTTAGACGGGCAGATAACGGTGAATATGCTCAAGAAGTCCAAGAATTAGCTAGTCACCTTCCGTTAGAAGAGGATGAAGTCGTCGAAACGTTGTACGATGAGCTCAACGATTTCTACCGAGGAACTGATGCAGGAAACGACACACCGGAGCTCAAGGAACTCGCCCGTGGCCTTGACAATACGTACGCAAGAGAAAACAGTTCGGAGCGATTAGAGCAATTCGAAGCACTAACAGACCTTCTAGAGGAGTTGGTAACCGATATCGTCACTGAAGAAGACGAAGAGAGCTCGATTGTACCGTTCCTGTCCCGAAGCCACTTCGTGAGTGCTGCCCGGGAATTCGTTGAAACGGACTGGGAAGCCGTCTTCGGTGATGTCTCGTGGGTTGGTGTTACGACTATCAGTATTTTCGACAATCCAACACTCCGATTACTGCTTGAAATTGGGCGACAAAACCAGGATGTTGACCTTCACTTCTTCTTGGGACCTGGAAGCTATCCACGGCAGCGGGATCGTCTCGAAAGTCTTGATGATGTGAGCGTTGACGAGGTAGATGATTCACCAGGGGATTTTGACTCTCCTGCAGGCCAGACGTTGTTTGAGGCGGTGAGTGGGGAACAAGAAGACATCCCACAGGAACTAGCCTTTGTAAGCGCACCAGAACGCCGACGCGAGATCGAGAATGTAGCACAGGACGTCCGGCAACGAATCTCGAACGGTACATCCCCGGGAGACATCGTAATCACGGCTCGTAACACCGAGCAATATCAGACGCATATTGAGGACATATTCGAGTCAAACAATATTCCGTATCATATGGAGGCGAAGGAGCCGCTGGCTTATGCTCCAAGTTATAGGTTCCTCACCTCAGCCTTCCAGCTTATTCAAGATGCGAGTGACAACGAAGAACTGAGTTACGAAGACCTGCTGGACCCCCTCCGACTGGGGTTCGTTTTACCATCAGGTGACCGACGCTATTGGCCGCTTGATGATAGTATCTTCCTCCATCTTGAACAGCGACTACACGATGTAGAAGAGCAGCATGGGAAACGTACGTTCGGTGAATGGCAAGGAACAGTCTCCAACCTCTCTGGATGGGATTTACCTCGTGAGTTGATGGAAGCATATCTTGAATGGGTTGCAGACCAGCGTTCCTCGCCTCCTCAGAACGGGGCAGAACTCAGGTCGTTAATACGGGAACTAGTCAGCGATTTCATTTATCAGATGGTTCCTCAACACCGCTCCCGTCAGGACGGCCCTGGAATCGAAGGCACACGAACCCGAATCACTGAACGTCATTCCACTGCTGTTGCAGAGGAGGTTTTCAAGAGTGCAGTCCAGGTCGGCACGCACTATAATTACCTCAACGCCATCTTTGGGGACGAAAATTGGAGCCCCTCGTGGGAAGAAGCTACCCAAGCGCTTAATGACGTAGTCGGAGGGAACTCGATACGCCAACAGCAAAAAGATGGAAGTGCAGTGCGGATTGTGGATGCTGGTGACGCCTTCTTCATGGATGCTGAGCACATCCATATCTTGGGACTTTCACGTGGAGATTTCCCAACGGAAAGAGAAGAGGCAGCGTTCATCCACGAAGGACTTCGAGACGCAGTTGCCCAAGCAGCTGAAGCCGGTGAATATCCCTATCTTCGACTGGCGGCTCAACGCACTCAGTATAATGTTGATTTGGACTACTACAATCTTGCACTCCGGGTGAGCACTGACTCGGTTACAGTCAGTAGGAGATACCGAGATACGGAAGGTAACTCGGTGCCGTGGTCTGCGTTCGTTGATCTTGTAGACACTGATTCGAACAATGATTATTCCAACAAACTCCGGGCGGATCAGTGGCTTCCCGAGCCAAACGACGATGACGACGATTGGGAGCGTTTGGGAACGAGAATAAGCGAACGTGATCGACTTCGATTACTCCAATTCCACGCAAATCGAGATTGGCCGACACTGACAGCGCCGACAATCCAACCTGACGATATAGAAAGTATTGGTGCCTTCACTGATCTGGACGAGTATTCACTCGAAATCAGGCCCCGGCACAACCGGTTCCTTGAACCACCGCTTTCTGTTTCTATTGATTCTGACGAGCCTGCCTTTGCAGACGCAGATCTTGATGACATCATCGGTTCACCAATCGGAGTACACGAACTGGACCTGTTCAGCCAATGTCAGCTAAAGTTTTACTTTTACCAGCTCTTGTATAATTTTGACGGCGAAGAAGCCGAACGGTATCAAATCCCGTTCTACTCAGCAAATAGAACGAACTATCGATTCGGGAATGTCCCTCACGTAATTCGGCACCACTACGCCGGGAGTCATACCCGGGAGACCTGGGAAGAAATCATCGAGCGAAGCGAGCTTCGGGACCGGAGAGCCCTCACCGATATGTTTGACAGCCGGGGAGAAGTTCGAGAATGGATGCGGGAGGAATATGGCACCTACGCAGACTGGAAAATAGGCCCTCAATTAGCCGATGAGTACACCCTAGTTTCTCAGGAGGAAGAGAGTGAAGAACAAATCGACCGCCAGTGGAGTTGGCAAGGCGAAACGACGGTAGACGTCGATGCCGAGGGAACAGAAGTATGGATGCCGGGACATAGAAGAGACATTCTTCGGAATGATGATGATTACATCCTATCACTGTTCCATGTGCGTCACAGTTCGTACGCTCGCAAAGCAACGAAGATGTGCTGGAGTTCTCGGGAACAACAGTACCGCGATGAGGATTGTGGCTCTCTATGTGGTTCCTGCGGCAATAACGAGAACTGTTCCTACTCAACAAAGTTCATGCTTGACCACCGCATTCACGTACTCCCGCACGCCGAAGAAGACAACGCTGGATTTGTATTCCACGATCATGTTGACTCCGGATCGGACGCACGCCACGGCCTGGTAAAACAGTACCATGCTGACGAGTTCCGAGATGGCTTAGAGGAAGGGCCGGAAGCAAATCTAGATGAAATACCCTCTCGTCTCTCCCAGGGCGCGTGGTATCAACGTGAGGGTTACTGGAACGACGACCTGGAAGAACACATTGAGTCATTCACACCTGATGACGAAGGAACGGAGTTTGAGGTTGACAGACGGTTTGTTGATCAAGGAGGCTGTGAATCCTGTATCTATCGCTCTATGTGCGGTGTGCCAAATGGAGGGACAATCTGATGCCCCTGCTTGAAGTTCCGGAGGACGTGCCGTCGATTTTCGATGACGAGCCACAAACTCAGGTATTCGAAGAATATCATGAGGGGTCGGGGAGGGTAGTCGTCGGTGCGGGAGCGGGCACTGGCAAGACGACGACTCTAATCGACACCGTCGCGGAAGCGATTCTCCAAAAATTGAACGAAGAAGAAGGAAATCCGATGGATGACCTTCTCATAACTACGTTCACAAAGGACGCTGCCGGTGAACTCAAGACCAAACTGAAAGAGCGCCTCAGGGTTCACGAAGCTGCATCCGGCGAGCAGCTGAATACCGACATCTGGCGGTGGATCGAAACGGACAGCTACGTCGAAACGATTGACTCGTTCACTCACCGTTTGCTGCGAGAAGTCGCTATTGAAGCCGGGATCTCACCTGGGTTCGAGGTTCGTGATGGACTGGAAGAAGAGGACCTGTACGACGAGATTATGGAGGAAATGCGAGATCAGGATGATCTTGAGGACTCAATTGCTCGGCTAGAAGAAGCGTATCCTAACGAGGATTGGAGAGCATTTCCACCCGACGATTTGCAGGATCTACTCATCAGAGCCCACAATAAGAGCCGTGAGTTCTGTTGGACCCCCGAAGAGATGGGTGAACGGTTGATGGAAACCCACCAGCAGTCACACGCAGAACTTGAACCCGACTTTACAGTAGATGAAGTCCGAGAGATTGCTCAGGAACTAACTGGCCAGTTCACCTTCCCCGGTGAGGATGTCGCAGAGCATGCGTCAGAGATATATCGGCACAACCAACGTCTCATAGAGGACTTCAGCAGATTACTCGTCGAATTTGACGAACGATACAATGACAGGACAGTCGAGCAAGGTCTACTCTCGCACACAGATATTACGTATCTGGTCTGGAAACAGTTGAATGAGAACCCGAATTCTGACTGGGCTGAAGGACTTAGCGAGCGATTTGATCACGTGTTCGTTGACGAGTTCCAAGACACGAGCTTTGCTCAGTGCCGAATTCTCGCTCATTGCTTTCAGGATTCTGGCGAGAGAACGAACGCCCTGTTGATCGGTGACGTCAAACAGTCGATCTATCAATGGAGGTCTGCAGATCCCCGCATCTTTGCCGATATAATCGACTTTGCAATCGAAGAAGACGGTGATAACGAAGCGCCGTATCTCGAAATCGATGGTCTAGCGTACCTGCCACTAACGACCAATTTCCGAAGTCACCCGGAGCTTGTTGAATCGGCTAATCACATCTTTGATAGTATTTTCACGGACCCTGGAAGGGGGGACATTGGCCCGTTCAACATCCCATTTGAGGCTGCAACTGCGAGCCGTGCATCTGAGGAACCAGATTGGGCAGCGAATGGCAACAGACTCCACGTACTCGATCTCGGTAATAGCTCAAGTAAATCGGACTGGCGACAGAACGAACCGGTACGAGTCGCTGAGACTGTCAGTGGACTAATCGGAGACGATCAAACACCGGTTCTCGATGAAGACGAAACTGAATCCCTCGATGAGCCAGTATATCGGCAACCCCGTGCCGGCGACATTACCCTACTATTCAACCGAAGGAGTGCGATGGCACCTTATGCTGAGATGCTTCGAGAGTACGGGGTGGATTGTGCGATTGACGTCTCGAAGGGGCTATTCAACGAACCAGAAATCGAACTATTGATTGAAGTATTAAACTGGTTCGCAAATCCCCACTCCAAAGATTCACTAATCCGCATCCTTCGGTCACCTGTCACCGCTCTTGATGACCGAACGCTCCGGTACTTAGCGAGCGAGAAGTACTATCTCACGACTGCGTTGGAAGATTGGCCAGACGAGTTGCCGGAAAACGACGAATCCCGTCTCAGGGGGCTGATTGCACTCCGAGATGACTTGCGATGGGAACGCGAGAAAAACAAAGCATCGCTCATTCAGGATATTATTCAGCACACGGGCTTTGATTCCGTTGTCCTCGCTGGTGAAGATGGAAAGCAAAAGTTCGCTAATCTATGGTTGGTAGCGGAGATCGTTACCGAGTGGGAGGACGAAGAATTACTATCGTACAATGAGTTTGTTACCCGGCTCAAACGCCTCCAATCCCGAGCGAACCGGGGGGAAGACGAACATCCGCTTGCCAAGATCTCTGACGAGGAGTCCGAAACTACAGTCCGACTCACGACCGTTCACCAATCGAAGGGACTGGAATACCCTATCGTAATCCTTCCAGACCTGTGTTATGCACCACGCGATGCTTGGTTCCCTTGGAACAACCGGATGATGCTTAGTCGGGACGGTGTGGGTCTTCGTCCCGATATTGGCGATGAGCAGCCAGTCCAGTACGGTGCGGGCGGGTCGGACTTCTGGATCACCGACGATCCGAATCCGACCAACCCATTCGCAGTTGACGGTCTGGCCACAACGTGGATTACTGGAACTAGGAGCGATACAAATGGCTCGATCTCGGACGATCATCCTCTTGCTGAAAACTACGCAGCGACTCTAGCGGAATTCTGGCGCTCTCTCTATGTGGCCTACACGCGGGCAGCTGACCATCTCTTCGTCGGTCTTAGCAGTAGTAACCGTCTCCCTGGACCGGACGAATACTCTACCTGGGCAACGTCTCTGACGAATTTACTCAAACCGGATCAGCTTGATAATTGGCAACCGGGGACCTTCTCTCGGGAGATCACCTACCGCGAACTTGACGGTGTCGATGAGGTTTCAATCGGTATTGACGACATCGAGCCCGGGGAGATGAGAGTTGACGAAGAAATTGGGATGGAGATAGTTGAGGAGTCTATAACTCAAAACCGACGCCACGAAGTAGACGAGTTGGAGAATGAATTCTTCCCGAGCGTTGTGAAGCCAACTTCGATCCATGATATCCTTGCCTGTCCACTTCGATTCCAATATAGCGAGCTTGAGGAAGTAAGTGCAATTCGTGCTGATATCCCTCCAGGAAGCGAACCACCAGGAGGACTCCATCCGACACAGTGGGGTGATATCGTCCACAAGCTTCTGGAAAATGCTGTGATTGGCGAAGAAGAGGCAGGAGAGTACGCAGAAGGATATGAACAGGAGATTAAGAACGAGCTCCTGGATACGGTTCTTGCAAACTTTGAGGGATCAGAAATCGGGCAGTCCCTCACAGAAACGGATGTTACCGCACTCCCAGAGCATGATGTGAGGGTATACGTAGATGAATTAGACACATACGTTTCGGGCCAGCTGGATTTAGTATATGAAGATTCGGAAGGCTGGCACGTAGTGGACTTCAAGACGGGACGTGTTGCTGACGAAGACGAGTATATCGGTGACTCGTATCGTCTTCAACTAGCCGCTTACACCTGGTTGTTTGACAAGGCATACGATGTTGAGATCGAATCTGCGAAGTTGGCCTACGTTCACCCGAGCCTCGAAATCAAATCGATGGACGTCTCACCGTCGGATTTCGAGGACGCGATAACAGAGGTTCAACAATTGCTGGAGATTGTCCCGAATCAAGGGCTCCCCGCGACACCGGATCCGACGCGTGACGAGATCAGCGGAGACCCCCCGGTTTCGTCAAAGTGCGGTTCGTGTGCGTATCGGTCGAGGTGCCCTGAGTGGAGTGACTAACTAACACCTGAGGAGCTCACTTTATTCTTTGAAATCAGACTCGGTTCTCAATTCCGGCTAAGTCACAATTCGATCTCGTCAACTACAATATCTCTCTCACGGAGGTCATCATAGTCGTACATCCAGGCCTTCACGTCGTTTTGCCGGTCATTCCACTTCAGATCCACCTCTAAGTCCTCTTCGATAGCTTCCATGAATCTCCACAAGTCGATTACGCGGAACCATTCGACTGAGTCATTTGGCACTTTCATCCGTGTAGCATACTTTGGTACGATATCCCATCTCTCTGCTTCTCGAAGCTTTTCCAATTCAGATGGTGCCTTTGATCCAGTCTCCACTCGAATGTCGAATCGAGATGCCTTCTTGTTAAAGTGATTTCTATGATTGATGCCAAATGCAGGATCGTGGAATGTATCAACTAGATAATCTATGCCTGTATAATCGATTATCTGATGAATTTCTTTGTTTTCAGCGAAATTATCAAACGCTTCCTCTCCTTCTATTGCGACGATATTCTTTGCGTCGAAAGCTTCCTTGATGGCGCTTTGCACGATTTCATCCGCTTCCTGGCCTTTCTTGAACCGTGCTTCGTCAAACTGTTCACCGAAGAGCCGTCCGCGTCTATCAGTCATCGTACTCGTATGGTGTTGGCTCCAGATCACCGTCTTTGAATAGTGGGTGACCAGGATTACCGCTGGAAAGGACAGTCAGTGCATATATCTCGGTATCAAGCATTTTGAGAACCTGCTGGGGCCGACCATACCGATCACCTGGGGAGCCCCAAGCACCGATCACAATATCTGCTTTTGATGCAAGGTCTTGGAGTATTTCGTCGTTTCGCGGTCCAACTGGGTCATCTACGCTGTCAAGGTCATTAGGCTCGTCCGAGCGGTAAGCGAATAAGTTAGCAACGACGAAACTACCGTAGCCCCAACGGTCAGAGTAACCGTAGACTCGGTCGATAGTCGCATCACTAGAAAACCCGTCTGCGGTGCTTGGATTTGCCATAAGCCAAGCAACTGTGGGTCGGCTATTATCCCACTCTCTCCATAGGTAGTAGCGATATTGCTCGTCGGGACTGAGGACAGCTCCCATTCTCTCATAACGGTCGTTGCTACTGGTCTGGACGATCAAGTCATCAAAACCCTCTGGATAGAGTGCAGAACGCTGTTTGTCCATTTTTCCAGTTTGATTGTAGACAGCTTGTTTGAAATATCCCTGTGGTTGTCATACAGTGGAACTCAATGTGAGTCAGGTACCCTTCTAATGATTAGGGGTCAAAGAATCTCTGGTGCTATAGCGCAAGCAACCACACAAGAAAAAAGACGGTGTCGGTAGTCCTGAACGATAATGGGCGAGATCAACTTGTACCAAGTCGGTGAAAATGGACAGGTCACAGAGATACCTCCAGACCCGGTTGAGCTCGAAAGACACGTTCAAGAACTCATTGAGGAGAACCTGAATGAATTACTTGGAATCACATTTCTTGAGTCAGAGTATAGTACCGGAGAAAAACACGGTGGACGAATCGATACTCTAGGACTTGACGAAAACAACTCCCCAGTCATCATTGAATACAAAAAGACCCAAAATCAGAACGTCATCAATCAAGGACTCTATTACTTCGACTGGTTGGTTGACCACAAAGCCGAATTCGAAAATCTAGTCCACAATAGAACCTCGACTGACCGCGAGGTCGATTGGAGTTCACCTCGTCTGGTTTGTATCGCACCAGACTTTACTAAGTACGATTCACATGCAGTCGAGCAGATAGGGCAAAATATCGAGCTCATGAGGTTTGAGCGGTACTCCGAAAGTTTGCTTCTCCTCGAACTGATTAACGTAGTTGAATCATCTGACGAGAGTGATCTACAGCGAGAATACACTACTGTTGGTGAAAAGGTTCAACAAGCGAGTGATGAGTTACTTCAGCTGTTTAACGAACTTGACGAATTTATCTTATCTCTGGGGGATGACGTCCAAAAGAAAGAACTAAAATATTATTTTGCGTATAAACGGATACAGAACTTTGTTTGTGTATACGTAACTCCTGACAAGGGAGAAATCCGCGTCTATCTGAAACTTGATCCTGAAGAGCTGGACGAGATGCCGGAGATAGGTAGGGACGTTAGTAACACTGGACACTACGGAACTGGTGATCTGGAGCTCACTATTTCCGGTGAAGAGAGTTTGAAAACTAGCAAGGAATACATCAAAGCAAGTTACAACGGGGTTTGACGAACTCCTGTTCTAATCACTCACAGTCTATAGTCTTCATCCCCGAGTATTCGTAACAAGAAGCTCCGCACACCGGAGATGCGGAGTTAGTAGCATTTCGACGTCCGGATATCAGTTTCAACAACCCAGATCCCACTTCGTAACCTCTCATCGCCTCTCGCAATGATTTCTTAGTACTGGGTAGATTTGCAGAGGTATTTGGTGGTTATCAAGACAATCGACGTATGGGCCGCGACCGTATCGCAATAGACTTAGAAACGATTCCGACCGTGAAGGATCCGGATTTCAATACTCCGAGTCATTGGACCCCGTTCTGCGTCGCAGTTGGATACGATTCTGGTGACGGTGATCCAGAAGTCGAGGTGTTATTTCGTGACGGTCCTTCGCTTGATGAGGAAGCCCAGCTGCTGCACTCGATGATCGACTGGATTGCAGACCGGATCGGTGATTCACCCGTCCTTCTTACGTACAACGGTGAATCGTATGATCTGCCAATCCTCAAACACCAGTCCTACGTCATTAACGACGAGATTTCTGGCTCGAACATTATCGAGAGAATGTATCTTTTCACTCAGACGTGCGACCACGTCGATCTCATCCAGTTGATCAAGGATCGTAAAGGGTACTGGGTGTCGCTTGATGACGCTCTTGACGAATACGGAATCGATTCCGATGATCCAGAGTGGCTAAACAAACCAGTCACTGGGGGAGATATGCCCGAGATGGGATTAGAGCTCCTTAGTGATGCGCCGAATGATAACCTGCGGGAGGCTGTTAGACGCTACGCTGCGTCGGACGTACAACCTTTATTCGAACTTGACCGAAAACTCAGGGGTTAGATGAACTCGTAACTCTCTCCCCGGACGATTTTCGAGACTGCTGACTGAGAAATCGAGTACTCGTCCGCTAACTCCCGTTGAGTGATTTCCTCCGTGTTGTACCGATGACGAATCTCCCGGACTGTCTCAAGTGGTCGGGAATCAGCGTGTTGTCCTCGTTTGACTGCGTCCCTCATATTGTCCTGATGCGTCCCACAGTACAGGTGACTGGGATTCACGCACAGGGGGTTGTCGCATATGTGGTTAATTTGCTTCGACGGCGGGATTGAACCGATTTCCATCCTGTACGCAATTCGATGAGCGTATTTTGCCTTTCCGCCGATGTTGAACGCACCGTAGCCATTAGCGGGGAACGTTGCTCGCTGCCACTCCCAGCACCCGTCTTTGTCAGCGATATCTACCTTCTCCCAGAATCTCTCTCTGGTGTGTGCGGCGTCCTCCGGAATCGCTTTCGCTATGCTGTTACTCGTCGGCCGTTCAGTACTCATACCCGACACTCGCCTTCTCCCTGGGTTAACGACCCCCCGGTGGTTTGTGGACCCGACAACCTGGGTGGGTAAAAACCGAGAAAGGCGTCTCAGAGCCACATAACTCAATGATTGATGGGAGCTAGTACACCGCTCCAGATGGTGGTTCAACCGACAGTTCGGCGCGGATTGTCACGTCCCATACGTCGCTCCATTCAATAAGCGAGGTTTGATCCGAATCTCGCTCCTGACGACGTTTCTCTCGCACCTCTGGGTCACCGAGTTGAGCGGCTTCGATGCACTTCTGCAACCGGTCTATGTCGCTGTTATTCTGACAGACCGTGTCGACGTCCACCTTGTCACCAGTGAGTGTGAATTGCTGAGTCTCACCCTGGGTGTTCGATTGCGGCGAATCGAGGACACGGGTCTGTTTCTCCCGAGGGAACTCTCCGAGTGCGAGGAGTTTCTCTTGGCCGACTACGTCACCGACTCCGTCGCTACTGATGCCAACCCTATCGATGAGCAACGACCAGCACTTCTCCGTCGTCACCCACTGGGTCGTCTTCCATTCCTCAATCCCCGAGTCACGCCGAATCAGGTTGCGATCCATGAGCTTCATCAGCGTCCCAAACGCCAGTCCGCACTCTTCCCAGGTCCACGTTCGACCAGGGCGTGGGAGGTGCTCTTCAAGTTCGCGGCAGTTCCATTGGATAAACTCCGGATCTCCTGAACGAGTCATGACCCAGTCACCCGGAGACGGTTCTCCGCTGGCTCGTACACCTCCCCTCGGTGTTTGAGTTTCTCGATCTCCTGCTCAGCCTTCTCCTTTTTGAAACCCTTCTCATCTAGCCGGGCCAGCACTTGACCGACCGTAGCGCCGTCCCCGCCTTCCACGGACTTGATGACATCCTTCACCGATATTACCCGGTCACGTTGGGGTTTTCCCCCGGTGGCTTCAACCGGCTGACTACTCGTCTCGCCAAGAGCCGCCTG
Source organism: Halobacterium sp. NMX12-1 (assembly GCF_040435975.1). Classification (NCBI taxonomy): domain Archaea; kingdom Methanobacteriati; phylum Methanobacteriota; class Halobacteria; order Halobacteriales; family Halobacteriaceae; genus Halobacterium; species Halobacterium sp. NMX12-1. Next base: position 52,273 of record NZ_CP159204.1, read on the forward strand.
CCCGTCCTCCGGGGTTTCGGCTTCCGTGTACCCGACTCCCCGCTGGATGTGGGTGATGGTCGTGCCGCTATCGAGATGGAGCTGTGGCGACCGTTCGTACTCAGTAACTGGCGCGTCACGAATGCACACCGTTTCCCCGGGCTCAAAGTGCGTGATACCGTCGGGCTCGTCTCCGTCGAACATGACCACGTTCCGACGACCGGTTTCGTCACGCACTGACCCGGCTGCAACTGGGCCGTCAGCTTCTACGACCTTGTCTGGGGTTGGGTCCCAATCAACGACTTCGACCGTCACCGTCAGGTAGTCTCCGACACGGTCTCCGAGACGCGCCATCGACGTCGCCTGCTTCCGCAGAACGTTCGCGTCGTCGCTCCCGGCTCTGTCGACGTCAGGGTTATCGTCGTCATCAACGATTTCCGCGTCTAACTCGTCGATATCAGCGCCGTCAATGAACACCGTCCGGTCGAACTCTGTAAGTTCGTCCTCTGCACGGTCGGTATGGATGCCGACACACCGACCAATTCCCGGTGTACCCTGGGACGTTGTCGTGACGTACGTGTCCTGCTCAACTGCTTCAGAATATCGGTCCTTGTAGTCCTTTGCGCTTCCGAGGAGGTCCTCGTTCAGGTCGTGATCCCGGACGTATCGGCTGATTTCGTCGAATGCGCGAGTTACGTTCACTCGGAGCTCTTCCCCAGACTTTCCTGCTCGAACCACGCCGTAGTGCTTGCCCTTCTCTAAGTAGTCGGCGACCGCAGCGCGTTGCACTAGATGCGTGAGCTGGTCGATGTGCGTCTCGCGGCCGTCACCTTCGACATCTGCGACGTACCGGAGCGCTGCATCCAAGTCGTCGTGGTCCGGGAGCTTTCCGAGGTCCGCGCCGACGACATGAGCGAACGACCGCATCACTTTGTACCCGAACACGACCGTCTGCAGGCCCTGCACCTCCAAGTCGTCCAGTTCGACACCCCACTCAGCGAGCCGCTTCGACACGTACTCCCGAGCGTTGAACCACATCTCCTCGAACTCTTGGCGCGACGTGTCGGCCACATGCCGGTAGTACTCGACCGCGTGCTGCTCAAGTTCGAACTTCGTCTCCGGGAACGACACGTTCCCGTCCTCGTCAGTAACTGCGTCACCGGCCAACTCTTTGAACCGCTGGTACTCCGGCGTCCCGGGCACAGTCGGCTGATTCGTGAACGTTGTGCTGATCGCGCGACGCTGCTCCGCCGACCCCTGGAGCGATGTCTCACCGGACACCACAACCGGTGCGCGCAGTTTGTACTGGACCGTAGACTGATCCGCGCGGCCACGCTGCTCAACACCGCCTGTAGCGACCTTTCGGAGGAGTTCGTGCAGATTTGACTGCTCCCAGTCCGCCATTTCCGAGGTCTTGTACTCGTCCAACCACACTGGCACACCGTTACTGCTGGCGAACGTCTTGATGTGCGCAAACTTCGTGTCTGACGCGCTGAACGGCGCTTCTTCCAGCCCGAACATCCGGTTCGCAATCTTCAACGTCCCGGACTTCCCCACCCCGGATTCTCCGGTGATGAACAGGAGGTTCATCGACCCGGACGTTTCTACAATCCGCTCACGGTACGGGGCGGCATACAACCACCCCAGCACCGGAATGAACCGTTCCGGGTCACGCGTCCCAGCGAACAGTTCCAATATCTCCGCGACGTCGTCATTGCCAATCTCACCGGCGTCGTGATCGTCCGGGTTCGCCTCGAATTTGCGCTCTGCAGCGGCGTCCTGTTCCACAAACACGGTTTCGGGCTCGTCTACCCACCCGTCTACGTCGATGACACCGTTTGGCGTTACGAACTCGTCACCATTCTGCGCGAGACCCATCGCCTTCTGCCCGGTTAACTCGGGGACGTCCTGCCGGCTGATGTACTTTCGGAGCATGTCCATCACGTCCGACTCCGGCGTCGAGGTCTCGATGGTCGTCGAGAATCGCTTCGCCAACACCTCGTCCTTGAATCTCCGCACGTCGTTGAACACACGCGGTTCGATCTGGAGGTCGAACTCGGCCTCCGTGGGTTCCGACGGCCGGACCTTCACGTTCGCCATTCGCCCCTCACCTTCGATTGAGAGACGTGACGTGATGTCCATCTCGAAGTTTAGGAGCGTTTTTGAGGTCACGAACCGATTACCCGTATACACTTCCACGAGCTTCCCATCGTAATTGACGATGTCTCCGCCCGTTTCCCACATCAACTGGACGAGATCCCGGTGCCGGTCGATTGCGGACCGCTTCGTTTTGAGTCGGTCATCCAGATCATCGATGAGATTGTCGTAGTCCCTGTCGGTCAGATTCGGGACTGCGTCCGCGACATCATTCAACTCGTCATTGTCTGGCCACTCGGCCTTTGCTTCTACGACGTCCTCATCAGAGACCTCCGAATCGTCCGAATCTGGGACTTCAGGCCGATCTTCGACCGGATCGTACTCGTCGATGAACTCTCGAACCGTCTTCGCTGCGTCACGTTCACGGCGAGTGCGGGTGTCATGCGACTCGATAGGGCAGTTCGGCCCACACGATTCGTCATCATCCAGGATTCCGTAGCTGCGGAGGGTTGACAGTGCCGGCGGCGAGTACCGGCCGCTCTCCAGCATCCCGCCGATATGATCGACTTGGTACTGTGTTTCCTCAACGTCAGCTACGGCAGAATCCCCAGATGGGGCGAACTCGCCACACATGTGCCCGGCGACTTCCTCCGCCTCGTACCCAGCTGCGAGACCGCACAACGCGGCGAGAACGTTGACTTTGTGTGTGTTCCCGTGGTCATCCGGAGCTTTCCGACGCAGCTGTAGCGCACGGCCGTAGCACTCCGGGATGTCTTCCGGCGGTTCCTCCGGGAGGTCACCATCCCATTGCCGACTATTAGCTCCCGGGCGGTACTTCAACGCCGTCTTCCCGTCGTACGTAATATCTTGTAGGATATCTCCAGGTTCGATGACTCCGACAATCGAGTCGTCTTGCACCAGTTCGTAACCAGATTCTACGCCCTGGATGTCGTTCGGTGCAACAACGTGGCCGCTCACGGCGGACCCTTTCACATCAATGTCGTACGGGACTCCGTCGGCGAGTTCGAAGTCCGAGGGGCTTATTGACCCACACTCGGCTTCAATCCACGCGTACACGTGGAACCCGCCTGTTTGGGACTTCGTGATCGGCGTGGTCTGCGGGTATTCGGTTTTCTTCGCGGCTTCATCGACGTCTTCAGTCCCGCAACCTTTGCAAGGATCGTCTGCTTTGTACAGATCTATGTCGATGATGAGGAGAGACCGCGGGTGCTCAGCCCCGGCGTCTCCTATGTCTACAATCGCCCAGTTGTCTTCAGGGTGGTCAATCACGTCTTCGAGTGTGTAGACGTGTTCCGCGTCGCCGAAGTCCTGGGAGTACCCTCCCCATTTGTACTTCGGCCGCTTGTCGTCCAGTCCCCGTGTCTGGATGTACCGCAGGGTTTCGGCTTCGAATTCGAGGTCGTCTGTGGCGTGGACAGTCTCCTCGTCACCGTCGCCAGTCACTGGTCATCACCTCGGATTTCCTCCAGCTGTGCCTCGGTCTCGTGTTCCGTTTCTGACCAATTGTCACCGGACGTCACGTGGAGGTACGTCCGGAGAATCACTCCCAAGTGTTCGATCTGCGGGAGGAGTCCGTACGAGTTCTGAATCGACTCCATCTCCGCGGTGACTGCTCGTTGCCGGCCTATTAGGGACTCCGCTCGTTCGTCACAACGATAGGCCACTCTACAGTGTCGTCTACGTCGTTGATGGTACCGATGTACACGATGACGGCGTTGAATCGGTAGTCGATGCCGCCGTCCCAGCTGGTCTCGTACGCGAACCCACTGTGCTGGCTTATGCAGGAAGTAGTGTGCGATGGTGTACTCTCCCCTTGATTCTAAGGCGATCCTGGCTAGCTGCAACTCGTGCCCGGGGATTTTCCCCGGTTGGTGGTCTAACGATGACATGGTGAGGCGTACTCGGGCTACGGCTCACCGAAAACAGGCCGGGGGGCACCCGGGCTTATGTTTTACAGGGACTCTGTGTTTTGCAGATGAGTCCAGGGGGAGGTTCCTGCTCGGCTTCAGTTTTGAATATCAGATACACCCGGATAAGTGTACCGGGTACTTACAAGGACTTAACCCCAATCAGACACCTGAATTACTGTACTGAGAGTACGTAGAGTAGACTGACAGTACGACTATATCGCACACTGATGAAGTCGATCCGAAGAGCCAGCACTCCGTGTCACCACGCGGCCTCCCAATCCCGGAATTCCGATTTTACACTCAGATCTCGTGTTTTGCACTGCCGGTCTCATATGTAAAATGGACAACCGCGGTGCTGCAGTAGGTAGTTTACAGATTTCACGGATTTCACACCTCTCATCTAGAGGGATACGTGCGCGAGACTGACTCTTCAGCCCTCATTCACTGATCATTACAGCCCTTCCTCCAGATGAGAGACGTAAAATCTGTAAACTTGACTATTAACAATTACTGCACCTGGATTATATCGGATCATCACCCATCGGTGATACAAGAGGTTGAACGACATGAGAACAGGTCGATTCCAATCACGACCGATTCGGGCGCTCTGCTTCTTCAGGGAGACCGTACATCTCGCTGCGCTTATCAATGGCGTTACGGATCGTCGTTCGACTGACGCCAAGTTTACTGGCGGCGCGGTGGATGCTCATTGTTCCATCAACGACGGCGTGGAGCACTGATTCAACCTTGTCATATTCGTCACTAGGCCGCAGACGACAATCCTCAACAGTATATCCGACTGGTGGCCTCCCCCCGGTGTGTTTCTCACCAGCGCTTAGCGGGTCGATCCGCCGGTTGCTATCTCGACGCTCCAACTCCGTACAGGCGTACAAGATCCGGCGCGAGTCTCGGTCAGTGGGTTCAAAGACGACTCGCCGGCGTGCGACGTGCACTTCAACGCCACCGGCTGACAGGCTGTCGATCATTCCGTGAATATCGCGTACACTGTCGCTCAACGTGTACAGGTTCGGGACTACCATGCGGTCAATCTCCCCATCACATGCCTTTCGGACAGCCTCCTCCAACGTATTCGGGTAGGTGCTGTCATCAGCCGCCCAGATTGTATTCGCTATCTCAACGAGTGTCTGCTTTGTATTGTCGTCGATTGGCGGGTGGGTGACGGAGTCAGGAATGTCGATCCCAAGTTCGTCATGGATGTACTCAACACAGTCAGTGAACTGGTCAAAGAGTTGGTCGGTGCTCTTCTCGTCGTTCCTCATGTAGATTAGGGTTGGTGGGTGGGTCATATCCACATAGGGCACTTCCCTGTTCCCCGGAATAAACACCCCCCGGGGGATTCTGCCAGAGTTGTATTCTGGATTCTTACCCGTGCTGTCGTCAATATTCATAGGAATAAACAATTTCACGGCTGTCAAGAATGAAGGTAGGAATTATTCACAACCGGTGGTTACGCGGGTAGAAAGCCGCATATCACAAATTCGATTTGTTATTCTATCCTTGTCATTCTTAGCCAGGTTAGAGCGCCTAAGAAATTATCTCAGTGCGTAACTGGAGTCTCTTGCTTGTTTCTGAGGGTAGTTTTTGGTACTAAGATGTGGTTGGGGTGTGGGGATTCACCCCCGATTCATTTTCAATTTTTGAAGTATTCTATGGACGGCGGTGCTTTGCTCAGTTGCCACACCAGGCTCGGCACTCACGCGCCAGTCAGGCGGGCTCGCGTCGACACGACAGAGAGTCACGCCTGCATTCCACGTTGATAATCCCGCCCGATCCCATCGTCATCGGGCTCGACGTAATCCATAGTCTGCTGGATTTTCGCGTGCCCAGCGATTCGGCGAACTTGATGTAAATCGAGTTCTTCGACGTCGTTCACCCAGTGACTAATCGCGGAGCGGCGGATTCGGTGCGTCGTCACGAACCACTCCTTCACCGTCTCGTCCGGACCCGGGTCAACTGGTCTGAGCGGACGCTGCACGCCCGCGTTACGCGCGGCTTCCTTCACGACATCGTTGATCTGCTGCCGTCCCATGTGGTCGCTGTGCGTCGTACAAAGAATCCGGCCTTCCTCCGGCTCAACCTGTGAGGAGAACGAGTGGCGGACGCGCTCGCACCATCGTCTGAGCTGGAATTTGAACTCCTTGGGGAAGTACACGTCCCGTCGAACCAAATCAGGGTGCTCACCGACGTTGAGTTTCGCGCTGCCGACGTCAATCGCGCATCGGTCCCAGTCGATCCCGTCAATCAGCATTTCTTCCAGTTCGATGCTCCGGCACCCTGTATACCAGTTCAGTCGGACTGCGATTTCGTTCCGGAGTTGTGTCTCTCGGGTCTTCCCGGGGACGTTGTCGAAGAGCTCGCGGATCTTTTCGGGTTTGAGTGCGAGGACTTTGTCGTTATCTCGCACCCCATCGACGTCTTTCGCTGATAAGGTGTGTTGGCGTTGGTACTCGGACGTGTTGGCGTGCACGTCGTAATCGTCTTTCAGGTTGATGGTGCTGTCGCGGTTGCACGGGTGACCATTGACAAGTTCCAGGCGGTCGTCTGCTTGGTCGTTCGAAATGATGCTGTAGAACGACTGCACGGAACGGTAGTAACTGTCGATGGTGGTGTCTGCTAAGTGCGTGTTCGACTGGATGTACCCGCGGACGTCCGCGGTCGTCGCTTGGAGCGGGTCAATATCGTTCCGTTCACAGTACGCTAACCAGTACCCGGCTTCTCGGCTCCGCGTGTCGATGGTGGACTGCTTCGGATCTTTCTGCCCGCGGAGGGAATGCAGGTATCGCCCCAGCAACTCCTCCATGTCCTCGGAAAGCTCGTTCTTCGATACGGACGCGAATTGCCCTTTCTCGTTCCGGTCCTGCTCGGTCATACCTGCACCCAGTGCCGTGTTCCGTCAACGATGACGCTATCGACGTTTACTGTCGTGCGGTTCTCTAAGAAAATCAGGGCTTCGCGGACTAACGCGATATCGTCTTGGCCGGCGAGTCCGGCGATCTTCTCGGCGCTTCCATCGAGTCCACCCATTGACGGGCCGTCCTGTTGTTTGTAGATCTCGTTTTCGATGTACCGGAGTCGTTCGTCGTACGAACTCACGGCGTCGGTGTCCGGAGCTTCAGGGATGTAATCAGTGACTTTCATCGCTACGTCACGGACTTTCTCCTCGTCGTAGCCTTCGTGCCCCAGCTGGTCGTCGAGTTGCGTCTGCAGCGTCTCGACGGCTCCCTGCAGGTGGTCTAATCGATCCGTGACTTCGCCGAAGTCGATGTCTGCGGGGGCACCGGCGGCGATGTTATCGAGGTTGTCGCGGTGGATGTACTCGTCTCTGATTTCGCGGTCTACAGCTCGTTGGACGAGGGATGTGAGTGTCTCGCCGTCATCGAGCGCGGTCTTCCACTCGTCTTTCTTTGACGGTGGGACGCGGACGTTGAGTTTGACTTTGCTGTGACTGCCGTCGGTCATGCCGGCGGCTATGCGAGGTTAGAAAATAAGTGGTGGGGTCCCGTTGTGTCCCCTAATCTCCAAACATCTCCCGCATCATCGGGTGCATCTCCATCATCTGCTCTTCGGCGATCTCCTCGTAGAGCTTGTACGTGATGGATATCGTCAGCAGCAGGCCCGTCCCGGTGACGTTCCCGATGGTGCCGAGCATGTTCGCCATGACGGCGAGCAAGCCGACGAGCGCGCCACCGAGCACGGTCACCTGCGGGATGTACCGTTCGAGGACCTTCTCGATGACCCCGAGGTTCTTCCGGAACCCGGGAATCTGCATCCCCGAGTTCTGAATCTGTTTCGCGGTGGCTTCCGGCCCCATGTCCGTCGTCTCCACCCAGAAGATGGCGAAGACGGCGCCGCCGACGATCATGAACGTCAGGTCGACGCCGATGCGGATGAGGATCTGCCACGGCTCGATGGTCGCCGGCGTGCTACCGAGCCACCACATCCAGCTCTCGCGGCTGTAGATCGGCGAGAGGTAGTAGAACAACCCGCCGATAGCGGTGCCGTCGGAGTAGACGCCGAGCCACGACGGGATGCCGAGCGTCGAGTTCAGAATCTGCCCGATGAACTGGATGTTCGCCTGCAGCGCGCGAACGAGGATCATCGGCAGGACGCTCGCGTAGATAAGCTTCACGGGGAACCGACCGCGCGCGCCCTTCACGCGAGCGTGGCTCAGCGGAATCTCGACGCGAACGCTCTCGGCGTACACGACGGTGACGTAGATGAGCAGCGTCGTGAACAGCCCGAGGATGCCCGCCTGGATGAGCAGGAACGACAGCCCGTCTATCGACAGCAGCGGCGGGATGTTCGAGACGTTGCCCAGCGCCAGGTCGATCCAGTTCGGGAACAGCCCCTGGTTGGGGAACTCCCCCTCCCAGAAGATGAACCCGCCGACGAGGCTCTGACTCACGCCCGCCACGATGAACAGGCCGATACCGGAGCCGACGCCCCACTTCGAGATGACCTCGTCCATGAACAGCAGGAGAATGCCACCGGCGGCGATCTGGGCGAACAACAGCACCTGCACGCCCAGCGAGCCGATGCCGAGGCTCTGCGCGACCGCCGCGCTAGGCTGCAGGAAGTTCCCGAAGAACACCATCGGGATGCCCGTCAGGAACACCATCACGAGGACCAGCATCTTCTGGAGGCCCTGGTAGATCGCCTGGTCGCGGGGGTCGTTCGTGTCCAGCCCCAGCAGGTTCGCCCCGCCGAGCAGCTGGAGGACGATGCTCCCCGTGACGATGGGGCCGATGCCGAGTTGCAGCACTGTCCCCTGGCCACCGGCGAGCAGGCTCCGGAACTGCTCGAAGAGGTCCTGACTCGCGCCGGTGTCGAGCCCCCAGAGCGTGACGTTCGTCAGGAAGAAGTACAGGACGAGCACGCCAGCCGTCCAGTACATCTTCCGGCGGAACGGCACGTGTCCTTCCGGACGCTGGACTGCGGGCATCCGCGTGAGGACCGGTGCGGCAGTCTCCTTCCATCCCATGGGTTACTCCTCGCTGTCCTCGGTGCCGCGCTCGGAGACGACGGCGTCGCCGCCCTCGCTCTCAATGAGGTCGACGGCGCCCGCGGAGAACGCGTCCGCCGTCACTTCGAGCTGTTCGTAGACCTGTCCGCCACCGAGGACCTTCACTACGTCGGCCTCCCAGCCGTCCTCGGCGACGTCACGAGCGTCGACGCGGTAGCCGAACTCCGTCTCCTCGGCGACCCCGTCCGCGGCGAGCAACGCGATGTCCTCGTCGAGCTTCTGGACGGAGACCTCGCGAACGTCGCGGTCGGTCTTCTCCGGGCGCTTGAACCCGGACTTGCCGACGTCCTCGTAAAGGTGCTGTTCGTGCTTCTTGCGGCCCGCGCGGCCGCGGCCACCACGGTTACCGGCGCCGCGCCGGTTCTTGTGTGTGCCGCCGCCGTGCGTGCGGGAGCCGCGCTGTCGTCGTTTCTTGCTCGTCATGGTTAGTGCATGTCCGTGAGGAGGTCGTCGATCTCCTCGGTGCTGTGTTTGCCGAGCTGGCCGCCCTCGCTGACCGGCTGCTTGATGCCGTCGTGGCCGCCACGCGGCGGGTGCAGGCGCAGCGCCGGCGCCAGGCCGGCCTCGCGGAGCGTCGTCTCCTCGTCGAGGAGCGCGCCCGCGAGGTCGTCGACGTCGTCGTACTCGGTGTTCTCGGCGACCCACTCGTCGTCGACGTCCGCCGAACCCGTCTCGGGCTCGCCGCGGGCTTCGATGAGGTCCACGAGCACGTCGCGGCTCGGTTCCCCGAACGCGACGAAGTCGTTGACCTTCGCGACCATCCCGTCGTAGGCGTCCGTCTCGGGGACGAGCGCGCAGTGGTTGACGCTGTGGATGTTCAGCATCTCGAACGTGTCCACGACGTCCTCGCTGATGTTGACCTCGCCGCGCAGTTGGACGACAGCCTGCATCACTCGATCACCTCACGCTGCTCGTGGGCGTGCTGGGGGACGCGCGCTTCCGCGGTCTTCCGGAGCGCATTGAACGTCGCCTTCGCGAAGTTCACCGTCGTCCGGGTCTTCCCCGAGGAGCGCGTCCACACGTCCTCGATGCCTGCGAGCTCGAGGACGTGGCGCACCGTCTCGCCGCCCGCGAGGCCGAGGCCGCGCGGCGCGGGAATCAGTTCGACCTCGACGCTCCCGGCCTGCCCGGTCGTCTTGAGTGCGACGGTGTGGGGGCGCCCACAGCCACACTCCCAGGACCCACAGCCGCGGGAGACGTCGATGATGTTCAGCTTCGCGACCTCGATCGCCTTCTGGATGGCGCCGCCGACCTGGTCGTCGCGGCCCTCCGCGTAGCCGACGTAGCCGTCGCGGTTGCCGACGACGACCACGCAGCGGAACTTCACGCGTCGACCGGAGTCGGTCATGCGCTGGACCATGTTGATGTCCAGCACTTCGTCGTCGAGTCCCGGCAGCAGGTTGTCGACGATTTCCGGCTCCTTGAGCGGGAGTCCGCTGTCGAGGGCGTCGGACATCGAGTCGATGTCGCCGTCCTTGACGAGGCGACCCAGGCGTGTCTTCGGTTCCCAGGTTTCGTTGTAGCTCATTCGTTGTCCTCCATGATGGCCTCCCGCACCTCGTCGAAGTGCTCGGGAAGCTCCGTTGCGTCGAAGTCGCCGCCGTACAGCGGCTCGTCGAGAGACTCAGCGTACTCCGCGATGTGTTCGCCGCGCGTCCGCGACCAGTCCGCGAAGACCGCGTCGTTGTGCGGGACGTCCAGGCCGGCGTCGATTGCGCCCTCCTGGATTGCGAACACCTTCGAACCCGGGGTCGCGGTGTTGAGGCCGATGTCGAGCACGCCCTCGTCCGCGTCCGAATCCTGCGCGCGAACCCCAGCGAGCAGCCCCGTCAGGTACGCCGCCGGCAGGTTCCCCGTGGGAGCCTCCCAGCCGTACTCAGCGAGGTCGCTGGAGTGTGCGCTCGCGATTGTTTCGTCGCCGTCGGGGCCGGTCACGACCAGCTGCGCCGTGACGTGCTTGTTGCTCTTCCGAGCAACGAGCCGAGGTTTCCCTGACTTCAGGAGGCGCAACCTCTGATGGTAGTCGGTCCGGACCTCGCGGCGGCGCCGCATCGGCACCTTGTATCGTGGTCCTGTCGCCATTAGCTATCACCGTAGTGTTCTTCGATGTATTTCTGGAGGCGCCGGACGCTGTCGAACTCGCCACCGTTGGCCATGTTGTACAGCTCCCGGTACTGACTCTGGGTAATCTCCCCTTCGTCGCGGAGTTCCCGGAGCGTCCGCCGCTGCGCGCGAATCCGGCCGATGTACGACTGCTTGTCGTTCTCACGAGCGCCCGACTTCCCCTTGCGGGAGCCGGGGCCCTTCTGGTGTCCGTAGGCCTTCTTCTCGTCGCGCTCGCGTGCGCGACCGCGCGAATTCCCGTGCTTTTCCTCTGCCGCAATCGTCCCTTCGTCGACGAGCTCGCGGATGTCCTCGCGGGTAATCGCGTCCGCGATTTCACCCTGCGCCTCGGGGTCGAACCAGACGCGGTTCTTCCCGACGTCGAGGACGTCGGCCGCGAGCCGCTTCTGTGCGCTCAGGTCGCTCATTGGTCAACCTCCACTTCGACGTAGGTCGGATTCAGGACGCGGATACCCGCCTCTTCGGCCTGCTCCTCGATGCGCTCGCGCTTGCGTGCGCCAACCTTCGAGGCGATGCGGGCGGCCTCCGTGTCCGGGTCGATGCCGTCGAGGTCGTCCGTGTTGTGCACGCGGACTTCCTCGAAGCCGCTGGGGTGCTTGCCGCGGACCGCTTCCGGCGTCCGGAAGCCGGCCTCGACTGTGTCACCCTTGCCCTTGACGCCGCGGCGCTGCTTGGACAGCGTGCCCTTCGGGCGACGCCACGACTTCGGCGTGCGCTTCTTCTTGTGGTAGTCCTGCCGGTTGAACTGCGGCTTGCCCTCGCGACGGCGCTTGTTCAGCAAGCGCTGCTCGTCGTCGCTGAGCTCCGGCGTCTTCTCGGTGAGGCCGCGGGGACGGAGCTCCGTCTCCACGTCCTCCTCGGCTTCTTCCTCCTCGGGTTCGGCTTCCTCGACTTCGGCTTCGGTCTCCTCTTCGACTTCGAGACCGCCGACGTCGGCTTTGATGCGCGCTGCGAGCGCGTTGCCGATGCCGGAGACGTCCGCGAGTTCGCTCTGGCTCGCTGCCCGCATGTCCTCGACGGACTCGTAGCCGGCCTCGCGGAGCGCTTCCGCCTTCGAGGGGCCGACGCCCGAGATGTCTTCCAGCGTCTCTGGCGCGTCAGTTTCTTCTTCTGCCATCTATCAGGCACCTCCCTTCGTGGGCTTCTCGACGATGTACACGCCGTCCTGGAAGACGCGCGTGTCCTTGTCGGTGACGCGCGTCAGCTGTTCGATGTCGGCCGCCGTCTGGCCGACGTCCTCGATGCTCGGGCCGTTGAGCGTCACTTCCTCACCGTCCACCGTGACCTCGGTGTCGCCGCGGACGGGCGTCCGCCGCGGCGCCTTCTCGCCGAGGAAGTTCTGGATGACCACTTCGTCGCCCTCGACTTCCACCTGCATCGGGAAGTGAGAGTAGTGGACTTCGAGCTGGTACTCCCAGCCCTCGGTGACGCCGTGGAACATGTTCTCCACGTGGCTCTCGAAGGTACCGACCGTCGAGAGCGTCTTCGCGTCGTCGTCCTCGCTGGTCACGACGACAGCGTCGTCCTCGACGGAGACGCTGACGTCCGGATACCAGAGGCGTCGCGACACGGACCCTTCGGGGCCTTCGACGGTGAGGTCGAGGTGGTCGACCTCCGCCGTCACGTCGTCCGGAATTTCGATTTCGACTCGTGCCATGATTAGTATACGTACGCGATCACTTGGCCACCGATGCCCTTCTCGCGGGCCTCGTAGTGGCTCATGATGCCGTGGCTCGTCGTGACGACGAGCGCGCCGTAGTCACGAGCGGGGAGGTAGCGCTTCTCCCACTTCTCGTAACCGTCGGCTGCCACGGAGTACCGTGGGTTCACGGGGCCACACTCGTTGATGGCACCTTTCAGTTCGACCTCGAACTTGCCGGCCTTCCCGTCGTCGACGAACTCGAAGCCGTCGATGTACCCGCGGTCGTAGAAGACCTCGAGGACGGAGCCGACCATGTTGGAGGCGGGCTCTACTGTGTGCGTGAGGTGCCCGACGCTCTCGGCGTTGTCGATGCCGGAGACCGCGTCGGACAGGGGATCGTTTGCCGTCATTGTTAGCTGTACTTCTTGAAGCCCATCGAGCGGGCAATCTCCCGGAAGCACTGTCGACAGAGCCAGATGTCGTACTTGCCGACGAGGCCCTGCTTGCGGCCACAGCGCCGGCACTCGTGTGTCTGACCCGTCTCTTCTGCTTGTTCGCTCTCGCTCATTCGTTGACCTCCACGTCGAAGTTCGATTCGAGGAACGCGACCGCGTCCTCGGGGTTGAGTCGGTGGTTCGACGGAATCTGTCGGCTGACCTGGTCGCGCTTCGCGACCCGGTAACCCGGGCGCACGAGGTTCACGGTCACGTCGAGGCCGTAGATACCGATGTCGGGGTCGTACTCCTGACTCGGGAAGTCCGTGTGCTCTTCGATGCCGAAGCTCACGTTGCCCGTGTCGTCGAACTGGCGCTCGGCCAGGTCGACGTTCGGGAGCGCGCGGTCGAGGAAGTCGAACGCGTCCTCGCCGCGGAGCGTGACCTTCGCGCCGATGGGGTCGCCCTCGCGGATGCCGAACTCGGGTTCGGTGCGCTTGGCGGTCGTCCGGACCGTCTGCTGGCCCGTGATCTCCTCGAGGATGTTCTCGGCGTTCTGGAGGTCGACACCACCCTGGCCGACGCCCATGTGGACGACGACTTTCTCGATGCGCGGCTCGCGCATCTCGTGGAAGTCGGCTTCAGTCTCGCTCATTCGCCATCACCCGGGAGGTCGGCGTCGTCCTCGACGAAGTTCTCGTCGATGACGACGACGTACTCTTCGACCGTCTCGAAGCTACCGTCGGCGGTCTCCACGTAGACGGTGTTGTCGGCGCTGCCCGGCTGCACCGAGATCTCGTCGATGCGGCCGATGTCGCCGGCGTGCTGGCCCGCGACTGCGGTGACCAGCGCGCCCTCGCCGTACTCGAAGTGAGCGACCACGTCGTTGGACTCGTTGTCCACGACGACGGAGTCGTTCCCGCTGTAGACGTCCTCCTCGACGAGCAGGTTCGTGCCGTCGTGGAGGTTCAGCTGGGTCTTCCCGCCGGAGACGGTGGTCTTGTCCTCGACCTTGCTGAGCTTGCTGTCCGCCGCGTCCGCGTCGATGGGCGTCAGACCGAGTCGGCCCCCTTCGTCGGGGAAGACCCGGTAGTGTTCGTCGCGCTCGGGGAACGCCAGGATGTCGAACATCCCGATGGGGCGGTTGACGTCGCCGACCGAGCCACCGTTGACGAGCACGCCGTCGGTGTTGATGGCGTACTGCGCCTCGCTGGTGTCGTCGACGTAACCCAGGACGTCCCGGAGCACGACGACGAGCGGTACGCCCGACTCGCCGTGCGGACCGGCCCCGGCCTTCGCGGTGAACGTCTCCGTCTTCCGCTCGACCGGCCAGGACTTCGGTACCGAGAGTCGCTTCTGGTGGTTCGTCATTCGTTGTCACCTTCGAGCCGCGCGGCGCGCACGTCGTCTTCGAGGTCGAGTTCGGTGACGCGGAGGTTGCTGGCGTCGAGGGGCTTGGGCAGCTCCTCGCCGTCGGCCTTCTCGATAGTGACGTCCTCCACGCGAACCGTCTCGTCGCGCAGGTCGACGTCGACGACTTCGCCTTCCTCGCCGGCGTCGTCGCCGCGCATCACTTCGACGGTGTCGCCGACGTTGACGCGAACGCGTCGCTGGTCGTACTCCTCGCGGAGGTCGTCGGACAGCGTCGCGTGGACCTGCTTCTGTCGCTCGTGAAGCGGCGCGCGCTCCGTGCGGTTTCGCTGTTTGTGTGGTTGTTCGCTCATGTCTATACGATCATCGTCGCGGTACTCGCGATGGTACCGTACCGTTCCGCCACTTCGCGCGAAATCGGACCCTTAATCTCGGTCCCGCGAGGCTCGCCGAGGTCGTCGATGATGACCGCGGCGTTGTCCTCGAACTTCACGCGCGTGCCGTCCGGCCGTCGAATGGGCTTGCGCTGGCGCACCACGACCGCTTCGAGGACCTGGCGACGCATCTCCGGCGTCCCCTTGGTCACCGAGACGGTGATGGTGTCGCCGAGCCCGGCCTTCGGGTGGCGGTTCTTGGTTCCTTGGTAGCCCTTCACGCTCGTGACTTTGAGCTCGCGTGCGCCGGTGTTGTCGGCGCAGTTGATGAGCGAGCCCTTCTCAAGACCCTGCGTGACGTCTGCCTTGATGGCTTCCATCAGGCGTCACCTCCGTCGGTGACTTCGACGACCACGTGGGACTTGGTCTTCGAGAGCGGTCGGGTTTCTGCGATACTGACCGTGTCGCCAACCTCAACGTCGAGGCAGTCCGGCTGGTGTGCCGGCACGCGCGACCGCCGCTTCATGTAGCGGTCGTACTTCGGCACGAATACGTCGTATTCGCGCTCGACGACGATGGTCTTGTCCATGTCGGTGGAAGCCACTTCACCCTCGAGAACCTGACCGCGCACGGACAGGTTTCCGTGGAACGGGCAGTCCTCGTGGGAGCACGTGCCTTCCGGTTCTGTTACGTTCAGTCCTATCGCCATTTCGAATCAACTCCGGTTTCGGAGCGTGTAGCGGGTCGTGAGAGCAACGCGACCCCATCCACCGTAACGTAGGCCGCGCCCTCGCCAGTGGTTTGGCTCTCGCCACCTGCAGGTTGAGACGCGGTCCCGGACGCCTTCGCGACGTCCGCAGCTTCATCTGTGAGTCGGAACTCGAATGTCGTCCCCCGCTTGGGGACCTGCTTGACGCCCGAGTCGCTGTCGAGCACGAGTGTCCGCATCGTCTCGCGGACGACCTCGCCCTCGATGCCGACCCGCGAGGGGTCCGTCGACTCGACGACCCGCGCGTGCAGGCCGACGAGTTCGTGCCGTGGCAGCGTCTCGGGCGTCACTGTCATCTTACTCGCTCTCCGCTTCCGCTTCGAGGTCGCCTTCTTCGCGCTGAATCGTCTTGATTCGCGCGACCGTACGACGGAGCTCGCCGATGCGGCCCGGGTTGTCCGGGGCGCCGCCGGCGGCCTTCACGGCCTTGGCGTTCAGCAGCTCCGTCTCGATCTCTTCCAGTTCCGCTTCGCGTTCCGCGGGGGTCATGTCCCGAATCTCTTCGGTGTGGAGAATCGCCATTATTCCTCACCCTCCTCGGACTCTTCTTCCATCTCTTCGAGGAGTTCCTCGGCGGTCTCCTCCGCGTCGGACTCCAGCTCGTCGAAGTCCTCGGCCTCGACGTCCTCGGCCTCGGCTTCCACGTCGGCGGCGAGCTCGTCGAGGTCCTCCTCGACGTCCGCGTTCGTGGAGTCCGGCGGCGAAGTCGCCGACTTGCCTTCCTTGTCGTGGCGCTTGGGGCGCGAACCGCCCTCGGGCTCCTCCTCGACGATTTCTTCCTGGGCGCGGTCGTCGTCGACCGCCGTGGCGGCCTCGCCGGGCGCCTCGCCCTCTGCCTCGGCTTCCTCGCCTTCGCCTTCGAGGAGCTCTTCGAGTTCCTCGCCGGCTTCCTCCTCGTCGACGACGAGATCCTCGATGTTGGCGTCCTCCTGAATCTCGAAGTCGTCGGGGAGCTTCGCGTTCGGCGGGATGATCTTGACGCTGACGCCGATGGTGCCGAGCTTCATCACGGCGACGCCCTTGCCGTGGTCGACGATCTCCTCGGCGGGCTCGCCGTTGTGCTTGATGTAGCCGCGGTTGAACTTCTCGACGCGGCCGCGGTTACCGGTGACTTTCCCGCTCAGGACGATCTCGGCGCCGAGTGCGCCGGCCTCCATGATGCGGTCGATGGTCGTGTGTCCGGCCTTCCGGAAGTACCAGCCGCGCTCGAGCGCGTTCGCGAGGCGGTCCGCGACGATCTGTGCGTTCAGGTCGGGTTCGTCGACCTCCTGCACGTCGATCTGCGGGTCCTCCAGGTCGAAGCGCTCCTCGAGCTGGGTGGTGATCTTCCGGATGTTCTTCCCGCCCTTGCCGATGACCATCCCGGGCTTCTCGGCCTTGAGGACAATCTGCATCCCCATCGGGGTGGGAGCGAGCTCCATGCCGCCGTAGCCGGCGCGAGCCAGCTCCTCGGCGAAGAACTCGTCGATCTGGGAGCGCTGGAGGCCCTGCTCGATGAACTCCATCTCGTCGGCCATTACGCGCTCACCTCCTCGGCGTCGGGTTCGACGACCACGAGTTCGACGTCACAGAGGGTCGTGTTCCACGGGTCCGCCTTCCCCATCGCGCGGGGCTTGCGGCCGCGGCTCTCGTCGACCTTGTGCGGGGCGACGTGTTCGATGACCATCTGCTCGGCGTCGAAGCCCTGCTGGTCGGCGTTGTTCGCCACGTTGTCGAGGAGCTTCTGGAAGTCCTTCGAGGCCTTCTCCGGGTAGCGCCCGGCGTCCCAGCCCTCGATGTCGTTCCGGTGACCGACGCCGCTGTTGTGCTGCTTGAACGGCACGGACTGCTCCTCGTTGATGACGGCGTCGAGGTACTCGCGTGCCTCGCCGACCGTCTTGCCCTTGATTTCGCGGGCGATGGCTTTGCTGTGCTTCAGGCTGATGGGCCGCTCCCGGAGCATCGCTTTCGCGGTGGCGTCCGGGTCGGTGTCCACGCTGTAGCTGATTCCCATGGTTTACTTGAGCGGCACGAACTTCGAGGAGCGGGTCGCGCCGATGCCCGCCTGCCCGTGTTCGACCGACGTTCGGGTGAGCTGGAACTCGCCGAGGTAGTGCCCGAGCATCTCGGGCTCGATCTCGACGCGTTCGAACTCCTGTCCGGTGTACACCGCGAACGTCAGCCCGACGAACTCCGGCAGCACCGGCATGTCGCGCAGGTGCGTCCGGATGGGGTCGTTTGCCGTCTCCTCGGGCGTCGATTCGCGGGCTTCCTCGAGCACCTTCTGGTGTTCGTCGGACAGCCCACGGGTGATGGTTCGCCGCTGGCGTGCGGGGAGCAGTTCCGCGACTTCGTCCAGGCTCATCTCCTGGAGTTCGTCGAGGTCGTGGCCGCGGTAGGTGAACTCACCCTCGCGGCCGGTTCGGTATTCCGTACTCATGGTTACTTGTTGCCTCCGCGGCCGGTCCGCTTGGAGGCGATGTCGCCGACTTTCCGGCCCGGCGGCGCGTTACGGGAGACGCTCTTCGGTCGGCCGGGGTGCTGGCGGCCGCCGCCACCGAACGGGTGGTCGACGGCGTTCATCGCGACACCACGGACGATGGGCCACTTGCCGCCGCGGGTCTTCATCTTGTGGTGTTTGTTGCCTGCCTTCACGAACGGCTTGTCCGTGCGACCGCCACCGGCGACGACGCCGATGGTGGCGCGGCAGTCCGGCGAGAGTCGCTTGACTTCGCCGCTGGGCAGCTGCACGACCGCGGCGTCGCGCTCGTGCGTGACGAGGTCGGCGTTGACCCCGCTCGCGCGAGCGAACTTGCCGCCGTCGCCCGGCTGACTCTCGACGTTACAGATGGGCACGCCCTCGGGAATCTCGCCGAGCGGCAGCGTGTTGCCCTCCTCGATGGACGCCGAGATGCCGACTTCGATGGTGTCACCGACCGCAGTGCCTTCGCTGGCGAGCACGAGGCGCTGGTCGCCGTCCTCGAACTCGACGTTCGCGACCGGCGCGCTGCGCGCGGGGTCGTGTTCGATGTCGACGACCTCGCCGACGAGCACGTCGGTGTCCTCGGTCTTGCGGTGCGAGAGCTCTGCCTTGTACCGGTGGGACGGCGCGCGGAACGTCGACGTGCCGCGGCCGCGCCGTTGGCCTTG
The DNA here is from genome assembly GCF_040435975.1 of Halobacterium sp. NMX12-1. Lineage (NCBI taxonomy): Archaea > Methanobacteriati > Methanobacteriota > Halobacteria > Halobacteriales > Halobacteriaceae > Halobacterium > Halobacterium sp. NMX12-1. Next base: position 71,167 of record NZ_CP159204.1, read on the forward strand.
AATTCTTCGTCCCATCTTTAGAACACCCCGATGCGGGAGGCGACGTCCTGCGCGTCGTCGTCCTCCGAGAGCGTGACGGTCGCCTTCTTCTCGGCGTCCGGCGTGATCTGCGTGTTCACGTTCGTCACCGTCACGTCGTACTGCGATTCGACGGCGTCGCGAATCTCGGGTTTGGCGGCGTCGATGTCGACGACGAACTGGAGCTTGTTCTGGAAGTCCATCTCGTCCATCGCCTTCTCCGTCACGATGGGGTAGTCGATGATGCCGCTCATCGGTCGGCCACCTCCTCGACGGCGCTCTCCGTCCAGAGGGTCAGTCGGCCGGGCTCGGCGCCCGGCGCGAGGTCCTCGGCGTTGACTTCGCGACCGGTCGCGACGTCGACGCCCGCGAGGTTCCGCGCCGCCTTCGACGGCCCGGACTCGCTGGAGGTCACGACCAAAATCGACGAGGGCTCCTGGTACTTCCGGCCGCGCAGCGTCCCCTGCCCGGCGCGGACGTTGCGTCCGTCGTCGGCGCGCTCGACGTCCGCGTGGACGCCGACCGCTTCCAGGAACGCCACGACCTCCTTGGTCTTCACGAGGTCCTCGAAGTCGTCGCTGACGACCAGCGGGAGCTCGGTGTCGTCGTCGAACGCGTGACCGCGCTCGGCGACGACGTCGGCGTCCGTGGTCGCCGCGATGGCGCTGCGGACGGCCGCCTTCCGCTCCTTGTCGTTGACGTCGAGACCCGGTTCTTTCTCGGCTTTCGGCGGGTGCGCTTTGCGACCGCCGACGGTCTGCGGGACGCGCGCGCCACGGCCTTCCGTCTTCGGGACGTGAGCCATGCCGCGTCCGCTACCGTGGGACTCGGCGGAAGTGCGCAGGCCCGCGTACTCGTCGGAGCCGTGCTTCTGGGTTCGGTTGGCCTGAGCGGCGAGGACGGCACGCTTGACGAGGTCTGGTCGGACGGGTTCCGAGAACACGTCCGGCAGGTCGAGCGTCCCGGCGTCGTCGCCGTTCAGGTCGCGTACAGTTGCCTGCATAGTTATCCTTGGTTAGATTCGGTGCTCACGTAGCGCACCTCGGGATCGAGGCGCGGCGACTCGCTCGGCCGGACGGCCGGGCGGAATCGCACGAGGCGCTGCTCCGGACCGGGCACCGAGCCCTTCACGAGCGTGTAGTTGCCGTCGACTTCGCCGTAGTTCGGGAAGCCGCCGGCCGCACTCACGGCCTCGTCGTCACCGTTACCGATGTCGATGACGCGCTTGTTGAGTTCGGTGCGCTGGTGGTAGCCCGTCTGCCCGAGCTGGGGGACCGTGGAGCGAACCCGGGAGGGGTTCCACGGTCCGAGGTTCCCGATGCGGCGCCGCCAGCCCTGGCGGGCGTGCTTGCCTTTCCGCTTCTGCACGCCCCAGCGCTTGACGGGCCCCTGGGCCCCTTTGCCCTTCGTGACGCCAGCGACGTCGGTGAACTCGCCGGCGCGGAAGACGTCGCCGAACTCGTGTTCGCCGCCGTCCTCGAGGAGGTCCGCGGCGAAGTCGACGCGCTCCTGGAGGGAGCCGCCGCCGACGCGCGTCTCCATGATGTCGGGCTGTTTCTTCGGCACGCTCGAGAGTTCGCCGGGCACCGTGTGGGTGACCACACGGACGTCGGCGATGTCTTCGGATTCGAGCGCTTCGGTCAGTTCGTCTGTCTCTCCGCCCGTTTCCGGGACGGAGAGCGCACGGTCGAGAGACTCGTGGGTGTCGTCGGCCCAGACTTCCGTGAGCGGCTTCTTGCCGTACGGCGTGTCCTCGTAGAGGCGGACGGCCGCCGCCCGCATGGGCGGCGTCTCGACGACGGTGACGGGCACGGTCGTCTCCATGCCCTCCGTCGGCGCGTTCGCCTTGTCGTCGACGAGGACGACGTGGGTCATGCCGGCCTTGTAGCCAGCGAAGCCCTGAAGACCGACTTGACCGTCGTCTTCGGGCCACGAGTTGAAGCGCGGTACTTCACTCTCCGCGCGCTTGCGGGGACTGAACCCCATCGAGCCTTTTCGTGGTCGGTTTGGCTGTGGCATCGTATCACTCCGTGAGCGTCAGGCAGCCGAGGGAGGCGAACATCGCTTCTTCAGTTCGCACGACCTCGCTGCCTTGCGACGGGATGGTGTTGAGCCAGACGTCGAATCGCGCGGGTGCGTCGGTAGATGGGTCGGCGACCGCCTCGCTGACCTCGTCCCCGGTGAGCCCGAGCATGGACGGAAGCCCGCGTTCGGGCGCACCGAAGGCGACGGTCAGTCCGTCCCGGGCGGCGCGTTCGACGTACCCCTCGAGGGAGGCCGCGGCAAGCGGCGTCCCGTGGCGAGAGGTGGCGATGCGAACGCCCGCGTCGGGTCGGTCGAGAGCGTCACCGAGGCCCGTGCGTTCGACTGAGAACCCCGGGAGGGGTTCGTCGACCAGCTTCGCACGGACCGGTCGTCGCGAAGAGACCCTGATGGTCACGCGCTCCCCCTCCTCGACCTCCATACCGGGAGGCGTCTGGAGCGAGATTGGGTGTTGCATTCCGCAATTGACCCGAACGCGCCCTTCAGATCCGACCTGGGTCACGATTCCCTGTCGTAACGACCCAGACCCGCTCGAGTCTGAGCCGGTCCATGACGAGAGACGGAGCGGCGGCAGGACACCGGCGTACTCCAGTTCGTCGCGCGTGTCGAAGGCCTCCTTTCGGAGGTACGGTGGCGTCGCGGCGTACCGCAACACCGTTTCGACGAACCCGCCGCCCCACTTCCGCTCGCCGCCTTCGTCGGGGAAGACGACGAGTCGGTCCATCCGGAACACCGCCGCCGCGCGGGCGACGTAACCGAGCTTGCGAGTTGCCTCACGCTTGTCCTCGGCTTCCCGGACGAGAGACGACGGCACGAGTACGCTGCGTGTCATGCCGTGTCGCGTCCGTGTCTCGTCACGAGACTGTGGCATAGATACCGACGCCTCCGGTAAAAGGGTGGCGTTTCCCGTTCTACCCTGTGAGTGCGTTTCACGCCCGTCTACCGCCCGAATCGTGTGCGACGCGTTCGCACTCTCCGCGATGACTCGGTATTTCTATTTCTCTGCGCGCACGCGAACCCGGAACCCGGCGCGGGCGATGGCCTGTCGGTGCCTCTCACGGTCGGTCGCAAAGAACGGATTTATATGTGACCCCGCCATTCGTTCGAATGCGAACGAAGGCACGCGCGCTGGTAGTGTAGTGGTATCACGTGACCTTGCCATGGTCACAACCGGGGTTCAAATCCCCGCCAGCGCACTTCTCTACTAACTCTCACCGTTGAGTACTTCGCATAGCGGTCGCGTCGTAGCGCAGTTCCTCCAGAAGCACCGGCGCGCCAACGGGCGCACCGGCGGGTCGCGCGCTGCGAGCCGACAGCAGAAGTATCATACATATTACTGTAGTTCAGTTCGCACTCGAACCGCGGCCGGTGGCGACGTGACGGCCCGCACGCTCGTCGAGCGACGGTTTTGCCGGTTCTTCCACGTCTGTGTGTGCCACTCTCGCGGAGGGTTTATGTCTCCGTTCCAGCATCGTGTAGCCAGCCGCCTATGTCCCGCCTCTCCGCCTCGACGGTCGTCCTCCGGTACTACCTCTATCGGGCGACCGCGCGCCCCGGCTTCCACTACCCCGTCTACACGCTGTTCCTGCTGTTCAACGACCTCACGCTCGCGCAAATCGGGCTCATCGCGAGCATCCAGTCGGTGGTCGTCGTCACCTCCGAGGTCCCGACCGGCTACATCGGCGACCGCATCGGCCGCCGGAACAGCCTCGCGGTCGGCGCCGCAATCATGCTCGTCTCGAACGCCAGCTACCTCGTCGCGACCGACTTCATCGGGTTCACGTTCACGTTCGTGACGCTGTCGTTCGGCGGCACGTTCGTCTCCGGCAGCGGGAGCGCGTGGCTCTACGACACCCTCCAGGAGCACGACATGGAGGAGGAGTTCACGCGCATCAGCGGTCGCGGCCGAGCGCTCGGCCAGTGGCTGCGCGCGGTCACGCTCGTCGTCGGCGGCTTCCTGTACGCGGTCAACCGCTACTACCCCTTCTACGCGGGCGTCGTCGCGGCCGCCATCAGCCTCGTGCTGGTGTTGCGACTGCCCCAGAACCGCGCGTACGACGACGAAGTCACGGGTGACGACCTCGACGACGACCGGATGACCATTGTGGACGCGCTCCCGGTCATTCGCGAGCAGCTCTCCATGCCCGACCTCCGGTGGTTCGTCGTCTACCTCGCGCTGTTCAGCGGCGCGGTCCTCACGATGGACATGTGGATTCAGCCCATCGCGCAGGACACCCTCGAGACGACGTTCGGCCCGACGCTCGACGGCTGGGCATTCCCGAGGGCGGCGTGCTCGGCATCCTCTACGCCGCGTTTACGGTGGTGTCCGCGGTCACCAGCGACTACGCCAGCGACGTCGAGGAGCTGCTGGGCGTCCGCAAGGCGATGCTGTTGATTCCCGTCGCCATCGCCGCCTCGTACGTGCTCGCGGGGCTCGTGCCGCTGCTCGTGTTCCCGATGTTCTTCGTGATGAAGGGCGGGAACTCGCTGGTCGGCCCCATCACGAACCGCTACATCAACGACCAGGTGGAGTCGGTGGGGCGCGCGACCCTGCTGTCGTCGGTCGCGATGCTGCGCAACGTCGCCGGCGTCCCGTTCCGCGTCGGCAGCGGCATCCTCGCGACGTGGTACACGTCGATGACGGCCGTCGCCATCCTCGGCGCCATCTTCCTCGTGCTCGCGTTCGTCCTCTGGTCGGTCGCGTCGCCCGTGAGCGCGGACTACGAGCCGCCCGACAGCGGGAACACGACGGCCGACGCCGCCGAGGACTGACGGGTCGCTGCCGCTAAGTGGTGGCCCGACGCAGTCTCGGTCGTGACAGTCATCGCACTCCTCAGCGTCGCACCGGTCACCGAACAGAGCATGGCGAGCGACGTCGCCGACGCCGTCGCCGCGCTCGACGACTTCGACGTCACCTACGAGACGAACCCGATGGGCACGGTCGTCGAAGCCGAGGACATCGACACGTTGCTGGACGCGGTCGGCGCCGCCCACAAGGCCGTCGAGGGCGACCGCGTGAGCACGTTCCTGAAAATCGACGACAAGCGCGCGACCGACCAGACCGCCCGCGAGAAGGTCGACGCCGTCGAGCGCGAACTCGGCCGCGAGGCGCGCTCGGAGCGCTGACCGCGCCGGACTGAGAAACCTCTTGTGTCGGGGCGCCGAATCCGGCGGCATGGACAGTCTCAACCGGATGGCGCTGGAGCTCGCCGACGAAGCCCTCGAATTCACGGAGGAGCTGGACGTCGGCGCGTTCGAGTTGGACAACGGCGCGACGGTCATCGACTTCGGCGTCGAACACCGCGGCGGCCTCGAAGCCGGCCTGCTGCTGGCGGAACTGCAGACCGCGGGGCTGGCGACCGTGCAGACGCGCGTCGACGAGGTCGCGGGTGCGACGTTTCCGCACGTCGAACTGGCCTGCGACCGCCCCGCCGTCGCCCTGCTGGGCGCGCAGAAGGCGGGCTGGGAGCTCACCGTCGACGACTACGAGGGGCTCGGCAGCGGGCCCGCCCGCGCGCTGGTCGCCCGGGAGGGCGAGTACGAGGCCATCGACTACGTGGACGCCTTCGAATTCGCGGTGCTCGCACTGGAGAGCGACGCGTTCCCCACCGAGGCCGCCGCCGAGCAGGTCGCGGAACTCGCGGACGTGAACACCGAGAGCGTCTACCTGCCCGCGTACCGCACCGCGAGCGTCGCCGGCAGCGTCACCGCCGCGGCGCGCACCGCCGAACTCGCGCTGTTCCGGCTGTTCGAGCTCGGCTACGACCCGACGAACGTCCTCACCGCCTCGGGCAGCGCGCCGGTCGCGCCCGTCGCGGGCGACGAGGAAGCCGCCATCGGCCGCACGAACGACGCGCTCGCGTACGGCGGCCGCGTCCACCTCACCGTCACCGAGGACTTCGACGAGTTCGAGGCGGTGCCGTCGTCGGCGGCCGACCGCTACGGGAAGCCGTTCGCGGACATCTTCGCCGACGCCGACTGGGACGCCAGTACCGTCGACGAGGGCGTCTTCGGCCCCGCGCAGGTCACCATCGACGTCACGGGCGGCCCGACGTACGCGCTCGGCGACGTCCACGAGGACCTGCTCGCCGAGGGCTTCGGCGTCGCGTGAGCCAGCCGTAGCCGCCGGAGGGCGTCGTTTTATCTTGTGTGCGACTAACATTGCGGACATGAACGCCCTGTCGGGTCAGTCGGTGGCCGTAATCGGCGCGGGCTTCGGCGGCCTGTCGACGGCCTGTTACCTCGCGGACGCGGGCGCGGACGTCACCGTCGTGGAGAAGAACGAGCAGGTCGGCGGGCGCGCGAGCGCGCTCGAACGCGACGGCTTCACGTTCGACATGGGGCCGTCGTGGTACCTGATGCCCGACGTCTTCGAGCGGTTCTTCGCGGACTTCGACCGCGAGCCCTCGGACTACTACTCGCTGGAGCGCCTCGACCCACACTACCGCATCTTCTTCAAGGACAACGCCGGCCGCCGCCCGGGCCGGGACGCGCCCGGCCTCGACGTGAGCGCGGACGGCGACGTCGTGGACGTGACGCCGGACCGCGAGCAGGTCAAGGAGGTGTTCGACGCCTACGAGCCGGGAGCGGGCGACCGCCTCGACGACTACCTCGCGCAGGCGAAGGAGAACTACGAGGTGGGGATGGAGCACTTCGTCTACGAGGACCGCCCCCGCGTCCGGGACTGGCTGGACCCCGACCTCGCGGAGTACGCCCGCGGGCTCACCCTGCTGGGGTCGATGCAGGACCACGTCGAGAACTACTTCGACCACCCGAAGCTCCAGCAGATAATGCAGTACACGCTGGTGTTCCTCGGCGGCGCGCCGAACACGACGCCCGCGCTGTACAACCTGATGAGTCACGTGGACTTCAACCTCGGCGTCTACTACCCCGAGGGCGGCATGTCCGGGGTCGCGGACGGCATCGCCGACCTCGCCGAGGAACTGGGCGTGGAGTTCCGCACCGACCACCCGGTCACGAAGATTCACGGCTACCGCGGCGGCTTCAAGGTCGAGACCAGTGGCGAGACGGACGTGCTCGCGGACGTCGTCGTCTCGGACGCCGACTACGCCCACACCGAGCAGGAACTCCTGCCGGCCGAGAAGCGACAGTACGACGCCGACTACTGGGAGTCCCGAACGTACGCGCCGTCGGCGTTCCTCCTCTACCTCGGCGTGGAGGGCGACGTCGAGCCGCTCGCCCACCACACGCTCGTGTTGCCCTCCGACTGGGAACAGCACTTCGGCCAGATTTTCGACGACCCGGCGTGGCCCGAGGACCCCGCGTACTACCTCTGCGTGCCCTCGAAGACCGACGACGAGGTCGCGCCCGACGGCCACAGTAACCTGTTCGCGCTCGTCCCGGTCGTGCCCGGCCTCGACGACACCCCCGAGGTCCGCGACGAGTACCGCGACCTCGTGCTCGACGACATCGCCGAGAACACGGGCGTGGACCTCCGCGACCGCATCGTCGTCGAGGAGCGCTTCTCCGTCTCCGAGTTCGCCGAGCGGTACAACAGCTATCAGGGTACTGCGCTCGGCCTCGCGCACACGCTCCGGCAGACGTCGCTGTTCCGGCCGCCCCACCGCTCGTCGGCCCTCGACGGCCTCTACTTCACCGGCGCGTTCACGACCCCGGGCATCGGCGTGCCGATGTGTCTCATCAGCGGCGAAATCACCGCCGACTACGTCCTCGAAGACGCGTAGATGCTGCGCTACCTCCTCGTCCTCTCCCGGCCGCGGTTCTGGTTCTACCTCGCCGGCCCCGTCGTCGTCGGCGTCGCGTACGCCGCCGACACCGTCCCCGAGTTGTTCTCGCTGCCCGCGGTCGCGCTGTTCGCGTACTTCCTCGTGCCCGCGAACGTCTTCCTCTACGGCGTCAACGACGCCTTCGACCGCGACGCCGACGAAGTGAACCCGAAGAAGGAGGACAAGGAGGCGCGATTTAGGGGCGGCCGCGCGGTCTCGGCGGTCGTCGTCGCCTCGGGACTGCTGCTCGTCCCCGTCGCGGCCGTCCTGCCGGCGGTCGCGTACCCGTGGCTCGTCGCGTGGGCGCTGCTCTCCGTGGAGTACAGCGCGCCGCCGCTGCGCTTCAAGACGACGCCGCTGTTCGACTCGCTCTCGAACGGCCTCTACGTCCTCCCGGGCGCGGCCGCGTACGCCGCCGTCGCGGGCCACCAGCCGCCGCTGCTCGCCGTCGCCGGCGGCTGGCTGTGGGCGATGGGGATGCACACGTTCTCCGCGATTCCGGACATCGAGCCCGACCGCGAAGCCGGCATCACCACGACCGCCACCGCGCTCGGCGAGCGCCGCACGTACGCCTACTGCGCGGCGTGCTGGCTCGCGTCGGCCGCCGTCTTCGCCGCCGTGGACTGGCGGCTCGGCGCCGTCCTGTTCGCCTATCCCGTCCTCGTCGCCGGCATCGTCGCCGCCGACGTCGCGGTCGACCGCGCGTACTGGTGGTTCCCACTCGTGAACACCGTCGTCGGCGCCGCGCTCACCATCGGCGCGCTCTGGAGGCTCACGAATGTCTGAGGCCTCCACGCGCGCCCGGGTCGAGCGCCGCCTCGACGACCTCGTCGCGGGCCACCGCTTCGAAATCGCTGTCGTCTTTCCGGTGGTCGGCGCCGTCCTCCTGCTCGCCTCCGCGTGGGGGTGGCTCCCCGAGCCGCTGGCGTTCAACCCCTACCTCGTGCTCGCGGGCGTCGCCGTGATGCGCCTCCCCCTGATTGCGGGGCTGCTCCCGGTGACCGACCGCAAGGCCGCGGTCGCGGTGCTCGCGCTCGTCGCGTACGCGTTCGGCATCGAGTTCGTCGGCGTCGCCACCGGCTGGCCGTACGGCCACTTCGAGTACCTCGTCGAGCTCGGGCCGATGCTCGCCGGCAGCGTTCCGCTCGGCCTCCCGGTGTTCTTCCTGCCGCTGGTCGTCAACAGCTACCTCCTCGTCCTGTTGCTGTTCGGGCGCCACATCCGCCGCGCGGTCGTCCGCCTGCCCGCGGTCGCGGCGGTCGTCGTCTGGATGGACGTCGTCCTCGACCCCGGCGCAGTCGCGCTGGGCTTCTGGGCGTACGACGCCGCCGGCGCGTACTACGGCGTCCCGCTGTCGAACTACCTCGGCTGGGTTCTGTCGGCGACCGTCTCCGTCGCCGTCCTCGACTGGGGGTTCGACCGCGCCGCGCTCCGCGACCGCCTCACGCAGTGTCCCTTCTTCCTCGACGACCTCGTGAGCTTCGTGCTGCTGTGGGGCGCGGTGAACCTCGCGTTCGGCCAGCTCGTCCCCGCGCTGGCGGCGGGGCTGCTCGGCGTCGCGCTCGTCGAGACCGACCGCTTCGACTTCAGCGTCCTCCGGCGGAACCCCGCGCGGTAGCTACGGCGCGGGGTGGGGGTCGCCGTGGCCGCGCCGGCGGTCGCCGGAGGACGCGATGCAGCTCACGCGGTAGAACACGTACTCGGGGTCCCCGTAGAACGCCCACAGCGCCCGCGTCTTCGCGAGCAGCCAGAGCTTCCGCGTCGTCGAGAGGCTCGGCGTCTCCGAGAGCACGTCGTAGTTCCGGCTCCGAATCAGGCGGTGGTGGTCGGCGTACAGCACGGCCGACAGCAGCACCGCGAACTGGCAGTCCTCCGGGAGGTACTTGATGCCCGCGACGCCCTCCCGGTACTTCGTCTCCGTGCGCGCCAGCTCCGCGCGCATCGCGTCCCGGAACCCCGACGTGACCTCGCCGCGGCGCAACTGCTCGACGGTGACGCCGTGCTCGCCGCGCGTCTCCCCGGGGAGGTAGACGCGGTCGTAGTCCTCGACGTCCTCCTTGACGTCCCGCAGGAAGTTGCTCAACTGGAACGCCTCCGCGAGCGCCGCCGCGTGCGGCGCCGCCGCGTCGGGGTCCTCGACCTCCATGATGGCGACCATCATGTTCCCGACGGCGACCGCCGACCCGCGCATGTACGCCGCGAGGTCCTCGTGGGTGTCGTAGCGCGTCTCTTCGAGGTCCGTCAGCATCGCGTCCACGAACGTGTCCACGTCCTCGTCGGGGACGTCGTAGCGCTCCGCGAGTTCGGCGAACGCCGCCACCACTTCCGCGGTCTCCGCGTCGAGGCGCCCCGGCTCGACGGCCTCGCCGAGCGCCGCCGCGCGAATCGCCTCCAGTTCCGCGCGCTGGGCGTCCGGGTCGCGGTCCTCGGTGGTGTCCACGACGTCGTCGGCGACGCGGAAGAACGCGTACAGGACGTACGTCGCGTGGCGCACGCGCTCGGGGAGGAGCCGCGTCGCTAGGTGGAACGTCTTGCCCGTCCGCTGCTGTATCGCCTTGCTCGTCGATATCTGGGTGCTGTCGACCATTTGTTGGGGGCCAGATGCGGCACTCCGGCGCGTGCAGCTCCCGGCTGTGCTACTCACGTGTTGGGTGTGAACAATCAAAAAACACGGTGGCAGGAGCGACCGCCGCCGGCTCTCGGCGCGACGTCGCCGAACTCAAGGCCGTCGGCGCCCCAGCCACGCGTATGCAGCGCAAACCCGTCCCGCCGGCGCCCGACTCCACCGAGCGCGTCCGCGAGGTGCGCGACGCGGCGCCGCTGGTCCCCGAGTCCGAGGACGACTGCTGTCGGCGCCTCGTCGAGCGCGCGGGCGTCCACGACCGCGGGCAGGCCTCGGCGTGGCTCGTCTTCCTGACCGCGCTCGGCGCCGTCGAGGAGACGGACCTCGGGTACGCGCGGTCGCGCGAGGACCGCGACCGCGACGCGCTCGCCGCGAACTTCCGCGAGAACGTCTTCCTCGCGCCCGAGGTGCTGGACGCGCTCGGCGACGACCCCCGGCTGGCGAGCGACATCTTCGAAGCCGTGCGCGAGCGCGTGCCGCGCTGGGAGCGCACGAAGCGACAGGACTGGGAGGGGTTCTGGACCGAGCGCGTCGAGCGCCGCCTCGACTGGGCGGTGCTGCTCGGGCTCGCCGAGCGCGCCGACGGCGGCTACCGGCGGCCCGACTAGCCGAGGTGCTCGCGGTTCCGCGCGTAGAACGTCGCCTGTCCCGCGAACACGCCGACCGCGGCCGCGACCGCCGACGCCACCGGCCCCGTGATGCCCGCCGAGAGAACGGCGTAGCCGCCGCCGAGCCCGACTGCGGCCGTCGCTCCCGCGGCGAGCGCGCCGTCGACGACCTGCTCGGTGCTCGACTTCGCGGCGTCGTAGGCGTCCCTGTCGAGGCGCGTGCTCGTGCGGATGAGCGACGGCGTTCCCGCCGCCAGCCCGACCGCGAGCGCGTACGGCATCGCGACGTACAGCGACAGCCCGCCGGACACGACGGCGGCAGCGACGATACCCACGGCGAACTCCAGCGTGCGTCGTCCGACCATGCCGGGGTGTCTCCCCGCACCCCCGAGAAAGTTCCGTCAGTCGGAGACGCTGGTGACCGTGCCGACGCCCTTGCTCGCGCCCTCGCGGAAGACGAACCGCTGGCCCTCCTCGACGAGGTACGGCCGGAACTTGAACCGGACGCTCGTCTCGCCGGTGTCGCCGGGCAGCAGCTGGCCGTCCGCGGGCTCGAAGCGCGCGGCCTCCCCGATGGTTTCGAGGTGGACGACCGGCTCGTAGCCCGCGTCGATGCGCGTGGGGTGGTTCAACACCATCACCTCGGCCTCGAACTCCTTGACCGGGCTGGGCTTGGCGTCCGCCGGGAGCAGGACCATCCCGCGCTCGACGTCGGCCTCGCGGACGCCCTTCAGGGCGATGCCGACGATGCGGCCGGCCTCCGCCTGGTCGACGCGGTGGTAGTGCATCTCGATGGAGCGCACCTCGACCTCGCGGAAGTCCCCGTTCGGGAACGGACCCAGCAGGAGTTCGTCGCCGGCCTCCACCGTGCCGGACTTCACGGTCCCGGAGGCGACCGCGCCGACGCCCGTCACCTCGTACGAGCGGTCGATGTACATCCGGAACGGCCCGCTCGCAGCGGTCGTCTTCGGGAGCCGCCGGAAGCACTCGTCGAGGACGTCCATCCCCGCCATCGTCACCGCGCTCGTGCGCACGATGGGGACGACGTTGTCCCCGATTTCGTCGATGGCGGCGTCGACGCCGTGGCGCTCCACGGGGAGGGGCGTGCGGCCGGCGTTCCGGAGCAGGCGTTCGACCTCGCGCTCGACCTCGGCGACGCGCTCGTCGCTCACGAGGTCGGTCTTCGTGATTGCGACGATGGTCGGCAGGTCCGTCGCCAGCAGCACGCCGATGTGCTCGCGGGTCGTGTCCGTGGGGCCGTCGTCGGCGGCGACGGTCAACAGCCCGTAGTCGAGTTTCTGCCCGACCAATCCCCGGATAGTCGTCGAGAGCCACGGCTCGTGGCCGACGGTGTCCACGAACGACACCACGCGGTCGGCGTTCTCCACGACGGCTGCGCGCTCGTCCTTCCGGTGGGGGTTGCGCACGCGCATCGGCCCGTCCTCGTCGAAGCCGTAGACGCCGTAGGAGAGGTCCGCGGACAGCCCGCGCTCGACCTCGTGTGGCTGGACGTCGAGGAAGCCGCGCGTGTTCCCGTCGCCGTCGTCGGCGTCGCCGGTGACGAGGCTCCCCACGAGCGTGGACTTGCCGTGGTCGACGTGGCCCGCCGTCCCGACGATGATGTGGTCGTCGTCGGGCGCCAGCGACGCGCCGTCCCGAATCACCGCGACGCCGACGATGCCCTCCTCGGCGTCGCCGTCGCTGACGCTGTCGACGCTCCACGTCTGGACATCCGCGATGTGCGCGCCGGCCTCCTCGGCGAGCAGGCTCAGCACGTCCATCGTCTCCGAGAACGTCTCCGGGGGGACCCCCGCGAGGCCGCCGTCGTCGGTGACGCCGAGGACGTACTCGGCCTCGCCGTCGCCGGAGAGCACGCGGTGCCGCAGCTGCGCAGCGAGACTCTCCATGCGGCCGTCGGCGAGGTGGACGTCGCGGCTGAACCGTTCCTTGAACTCGACGCTGCCGCCCTCCTGTTCGCCGCTCTCGAGCGCGCGAACGAGTCGGGCACGGTCACGGCCCATGCTACCGAGCTACGGGGGAAGCGGGTAAAAGCCTTCCCCGGGTAGCGGTCCGGAGACGTACGGAGACGCCGATTAGTCGTCCTTCAGCCGCTCGTAGGCCTCGTTGACGCGCGCGAACTCCTCGGCGTCGCCGCCGCGGTCGGGGTGCAGTTCCCGCGCCTTCTCGCGGTACGCCGCCTGCACCGCCTCGCTGCTCGCGCCGGGTTCGACGCCGAGCACGCGGTAGTCCTCGCGGCGCGGCCCGCTGGCGGCGACGCCGCCTGCGGTCTGTCGGTCTCGGCTGGTGCGTCCCGCCCGCCCGCGGTTCCGCTCGCGGCTCCGCCCGCTCGCCCGCCCTCGCTGTTGGCGGGACTGCCGGCGCTGCTCGCGCTCGTACTGCTCACGGGAGACGCGGCGCTTACGGTACGCCAGCTCGGCGAGCCGGCCCGACGCGTGCAGGTAGAAGACGGCGCCGGCGAGCCCGAACGGCACCGCGACGCCGAGCGCGACCGGACTGTAGACGACGCCCAGCACGCCGAACACGACGCCGAGGACGCCGAACGTGCCCGCCATCCCCCAGACGATGCTCGCGTCGGTCCTCACGGTCTACGCGGGAGTTCGGCGCGCGGACGTAAATCCTTGGCTCACACTCTTGGGGGTCGGCGCCGAACGTGGAGACATGAGCGTCACCGGCCTCTGCCAGCGCTGCGAGAGCGAAGCGAAGTTCAGTTGCGACCGCTGTGGCGCACTCGTCTGTCAGGCCCACTACGACCCCTCGACGGGCTACTGCACGGAGTGCGCCGCCGAAGTCCGCGGCGGTTCCGGCCCGGGGCCGCGCTGACCTACCGGTGTTCGTTGAGGCGGTTCTTCAGGCGTCGCGCCGCCTCGCCCGCGGCGCGCGCCCACTCGGGGGAGTCCTCGCCCGCGAAGATGATGCCCCGCGTGGAGTTCACGAGCCCGACGCCCTCGTCGTTCAGGCCGTACTGGACGGCGGCTTCGGCGTCGCCGCCCTGCGCGCCCACGCCCGGCACGAGGAACGGGAGTTCGGGCACGCGGTCGCGCAGTTCTTCGAGTTCCTCGGGCGCGGTCGCGCCGACCACGAGGCCGATGTTGCCGTACTCGTCGTTCCAGCCGGCGGCGCGCTCGGCGACGTGCTCGTAGAGCCGGCGGTCGTACGCCGCCAGTTCGAGGTGCTGGAAGTCCATCCCGCCCGGATTGGAGGTCCGACAGAGCACGAACACGCCCGCCTCCTCCTGCGAGAGGAACGGCTGGAGCGCGTCCTCGCCGAGATAGGGGTTGACCGTGATGGCGTCGGCGTACTCCAGCACGTCGGCGTACTGGCGGGCCGTGTTCCCGATGTCCGCGCGCTTGGCGTCCAACAGGACGGGGACGTCCTTCCCGTGGGCGTACGCCACCGTCTCGCGGAGCGCGCGCCAGCCGTCGGCGTCCTCGTAGAACGCCGCGTTCGGCTTGAACACGGCGGCGTGCTCGTGGGTGGCGTCGATGACGCGGCGGTTGAACGCCCACCGCGGCAGGTCGTGGTCTCGTACCTCCTCGGGGAGCCGGTCGAGGTCGGGGTCGAGGCCGACGCTGACGACGGTGTCGGCGTCCGCGATGCGCGCCGCGAGGTCGTCGAAAAAGCTCATACCTCCGCGTCCCGGCAAACGGAGAAAAGCGGTTCGCTTCCGGCGCGAGCGCTCAGACGGCGCCCATGTCGAACAGGCGGGCGGCGTGGTCGCGCTTCGCGAGCAGGACTTCCTCCAGCGACGGCGGGTTCTCGACGTCGACGTCCGCGAGGACGTCCTCGGGGACGGCGAGCGTGCGCTCGGGCACGTCGTCCTCGCCGTGGACCGAGAGGTGCGCGGGGCCGACTTTCATCACGAGCGGGAGGTCCGTCCGCGAGATGCCTTCGTCGTCGGCGTAGAGCTGCTCGTTGACCCGTTCGTGGTGACGGCTGTTGATGGCGGCGCGGTCGCCGCGCGTCGGTTCGACGTACAACCGTCCGAGGTAGTAGCCGCTGGAGAACGCCTCGAACATGTATGCTAACGTTTGTCACGGGATGCCTTAAGCGCTCCGGCGAACCTCTAAGTCGTCGCGCAATTCCACCGAGAGCAGACACCCTTATCCGGGCTCGCCGCTAACTCAGGGTGAAGATGGACTCGGGGGCCCTGCTCGACATACTCGGCAACGAGAACCGGCGACGCATCCTCCGACTGCTCGCGCGAAAGCCCTGTTACGTCACCGAAATCTCGGAGTACCTCGGGGTCAGCCCGAAGGCGGTCATCGACCACCTGCGGCGGCTGGAGGACGCCGGCCTCGTGGAGTCGGAGGTCGACGACCAGCGCCGCAAGTACTTCCACATCGCCGAGAACCTCCGGCTGGAGGTGCGGCTGTCGCCGTTCGACTTCGGCGCGAAGTCCGCGTACCCCGCGAGCGCGGACCTCGACCTGACGCGGTGCCAGCACGTCTCCATCCGCATCCGACAGGACCGCAACGAGGACGTCGCGGACCTCGCGGGGAAGCTCCAGGAGCTGAAGGACCTCGAACGCGAGCTGTCGCTGGCCCAGCGCTGGGTGCAGGGCCGGCTCGCGGACGTCCAAGACCAGCTCGGGGAGGCGGTCGGCGACGGCAACGAGCGCCTCTACGCGGACGTGCTCGCGGCGCTGGCGTCCGGCGAGCGCTCCGCGAGCGCGGTCGCCGCGACGCTGGACGCCCCCGAGCCGCTCGTGGAGGGCGTCCTCGAGACGCTGCGCGAGCAGGACGTCGTCGAGCGCGCGGACGGCGAGTGGCACATCACCGAGTAGCGCGCGAGTAGCAACCTTTTCGTCGGCGCGCCCGGAATCCTCTCGACATGAACACTGGGGACCGCGTGCGCGTCCAGCGCGACGACACGACCCACGAGGGCGTGCTGTTGCCGTCGGCCGAACCCGACCACCTCGTCGTGAAACTCGACTCCGGCTACAACGTCGGCGTCGAGCGCGACGCGGCCGACGTCGAAGTGCTGGAGCGAGACGTCTACGACGTCGAGAGCGACGCCGAGGAGGGCGCCGCCTCCGAGGTGGAGTTCGACGACGACCTGCCCACGATTGCGCTCATCTCCACTGGTGGCACTATCGCCTCCACCGTGGACTACCGCACGGGCGCCGTCACCGCGCAGTTCGACGCCGAGGACGTGCTGCGGGCGGTGCCCGATTTGGCGGGCCGCGCGAACTACCGCGGCCGCGTCGTCGCGAACATCCTCTCGGAGAACATGGAGCCGCCAATCTGGCAGGAGCTGGCGGCGGCCGTCCGCAAGGAAATCGAGAACGGCGCGGACGGCGTCGTCGTGATGCACGGCACGGACACGATGCAGTACTCGGCGAGCGCGCTCTCGTTCATCCTCGACACGCCCGTCCCGGTCGTCTTCACGGGCAGCCAGCGCTCCGCGGACCGCCCCTCCTCGGACAACGTGATGAACGCCGTCTGCTCGGTGGAGGCCGCGAAGGCCGACGCCGCCGAGGTGATGGTCTGCATGCACGCCTCCGAGAGCGACGACAAGTGTGCGCTCCACCGCGGCACGCGCGTCCGCAAGAACCACACGAGCCGCCGGGACGCCTTCGAGACCGTCGGCGCGGAGCCGCTGGGCTACGTCGACTACGACGCGGCCAGCGAGGAGGCCAGCAGAGACCCGAGCGGGGTCGAGTTCAGGAAGGAGCACGCCGAGCGCGGCGAGACCGACCTCGACAGCAGCCCGGACCTCGACTCTGACGTCGAACTCGTGAAGTTCACGCCCGGGATGGACGACGCCTTCTTCGACCTCTGCGAGGGCAAGTCCGGCGTGATTGTCGAGGGGACGGGACTCGGCCACGTCCACACGGACTTCATCGACCGCATCGAAGAGCTCGTCGAGGACGGTACGACGGTCGTGATGACCAGCCAGTGTCTGGACGGCCGGGTCTGCGACCGCGTCTACGACACGGGCCGGGACCTCCTCGACGCCGGCGTCGTCGAGGGCGAGGACATGCTCCCCGGCACCGCGAAGGTGAAACTGATGTGGGCGCTCGCGAACACCGAGAGCGTCGCGGAGACGATGCGGACGCCGCTCGCGGGCGAAATCACCGAGCGCTCCGTCCCGTGGGAATGACGAGCGTCGAGATTCGCCCCGCGGAGCTGTCGGACTACGACGACGTGGTGGCGTTCGCAAGCGACACGTGGGCCGACCGCCGCGAGGACGGCGACTACATCCCTCGAATCTTCGAGGACTGGGTCGAGAGCGACGGCCCGGACCAGCGCACGCTCGTCGCCGACACCGGTGACGACATCGCGGCGCTCGCGCAGGTCGTCCTGCTGTCCGAGCACGAGGCGTGGGCGCAGGGGATGCGCACCAACCCCGACTACCGCGGGCGGGGCGTCGGCTCGGAACTCGTCTACGCGGGCTTCGACTGGGCGCGCGAGCGGGGCGCGACCGTCGCGCGCAACATGGTGTTCTCGTGGAACGTGATGGGGCTGGGCCACTCCCGCGCGACCGGCTTCGAGCCCGCGACGGAGTTCCGCTGGGTCCACCCCGAACCCGAGGCCGACGCCGGCCCCGACCACGAGGTGACGGCCGACCCACACGCGGCGTGGCAGTTCTGGCAGGACAGCGCCGCCCGCGAACACCTGCGCGGGCTGGCGCTAGACACCGAGGAGTCGTGGGCGCTCTCGGAGCTCACCCGGGAGCGCCTCGCGGCGGCCGCCGACCGCGACGCCCTCCAGGTCGTCCAGGACGAAGCGGGCACGCGCGGGTTCGCGTTCCGCTCGCGCACCTACGAGCGCGAGGAAGACGGAGAAGACCAGACGTGGGCGGAGTACGGCGTCGGCGCGTGGGCCGACCAGTCGGCGTGCGCGTCACTGCTGGACGCGATTGCCGCGGACGCCGCGAGCGTCGGCGCGGACCGCACGCGCGTGCTGATTCCCGAGACCGCGGCGGCGGTCAGCGACGTCGCGGTCACGCGCACGGAAATCGGCGAGGAGCCGGACTTCGTGATGGCCGCCGACCTCACCGCCGACTACCGGGCGTAGGCGGCGAAACGTTTTGTCGCCGGGGGCGGTAGCCCCGGGCACTCGAATGCGCGAACTCCGCGGCATCTCGCTGGACCCGGCGGACTTGACGTACCGCCAGCGGCTGATTCTCGCGTACGCCGGCGGCCTCGTCTCGGTCGTGCTCGTGTTCACGGGCCTCTACTACTGGGGGATGGCCGCGCTGGAGGCGCGCCCGCGGTCGCCGTACCAGGCGTTCAACACGGTCATCGAGGTGATGACGACGACCGGGTTCGGCGCGGACTCGCCGTGGGAGACGCCGTGGATGAACCTCTTCGTCGCGGGGATGCAGGTCTCGGGCGTCGCCGTCGGGTTCGTGACGCTGCGCGTGCTCGTCATCCCGCTGTTCGAGCGCACGCCCGTCAACCTCGACGACCAGCTCACGGTCAAGGACGGCCACGTCGTCGTCGCGGAGTACCGCCGCGACAGCGAGGTGCTGCTGGACGAGCTGGAGGCGCTGGACGTCGACTACGTGCTCGTGGAGTCCGACCGCGAGGAGGCCGTGCGGCTCTCCGACGACGGCTACCAGGCTATCGACGGCGACCCGGAGGACAGCGAGGACCTGCAGCGCGCGAGCATCGGGAAGGCGGACGTGCTCATCACGGACACCGACGACCGGACGGCCAGCGTCGTGTTGACCGCGCTGGAGCACAACGAGAGCCTCCGTGTCGTGAGCTTCACGGCCTCGACCCGGCGGAAGGCGGCGCTCGCGGAGGTCGGCGTCGATCGCAGCGTCGCGCCGCACGCGCTCATCGGCCAGCGCCTCGCGGAGAAGGCGACGACGCCGGTCGCGGTCGGCGAGGGCGCGTCCGAGGAGGTCGCCGTCCGGGAGATTCTGGTGCGCCGGGACAGCCCGCTGCACGGCGTCCGCGTCCGCGAGTCGCCGCTCGCCAGCCACCCCGAGCTGACGCTGGTCGCGGGCTGGTTCGACGGCGAACTCCGGATGCCGCCGTCGCCCGACGAGCGCCTCACGCCGAACACCGTGCTCGTCGTCGCGGGGCCGGCCGCCGTCATCGACGAGGTCGCGGGCGAAATCGCGGGCGTCCAGCGCTCTCGCGTGCGCGAGCACTCCCGGGTCGTCGTCGGCGGACTCGGCGAGGGCGGCGCGGCGGCCGTCGAGGCGCTGCCCGACGACGTGTCGGTGACGACTGTCGACGAGTCCCCGGAGGCGAATCCCGACGTCGTCGGGGACGCGACCGAGCCGGAGACGCTGGAGGCCGCGAACGTCGCGGACGCGACGGCGCTGGTCGTCACGGTGAACGACGACGCGACCGCGCTGCTGACCGTCGCGATGGCGCGCTCGCTGTCCGACGACGTGGAGATTCTGGTCCGCGTGACGGACACGGAGAAGGCGACGGCGGCGTTCCGCGCGGGCGCCGACTACGTGCTCTCCGTCCAGCGCGTGAGCGCGCGCCTCGTCGCCGCGGAAGTCCACGGGGAGCGCGTGATGGACCCGGTGAGCCAGATTCGGCTCGTGCGCGCGGACGCGTCGCCGTTCGCCGGGCAGACGGTCGCGACGGCCAGCGACCCACAGAAGGGCTGGACGGTCGTCGGCATCGTCCACGACGGCGCGGTGAGCACGAATCAGGCCGCCGCAATCGAGGCCGGCGACGAGGTGTTCGTCGCGGGCAGCGACCGCGCCATCCGCGGGTTCGAGCAGTCCGTGGACTGACTACGCGAGCCGCGCCGGGTCGCCGGCGTAGTCGGCGACGCCCGGGTAGTCGGCGATGACGCCGTCCACGCCGGCGTCGGCGCAGGCAACGGCGTCCTGCCAGTCCGTGACCGTCCACGCGTTGACGGTGCGACCGTCGCGGTGCGCGTGGTCGACCAGGGCTTCGTTGAGGCCATCGACGGGCGCGTGGAGCGCGCGGCAGTCGAACTCGCTGGCGCGCGTGAGCCCGCGGTCCGTGTCCAGACACAGCGCCGCGCGCGGGGTGTCCGGCAGGACTTCGGTGGCGGCTTCGAGCGCGCCGTCGAAGAAGGAGGAGAGCACGACCGGCGCGTCGCAGTCCCCGAGCGCGTCCGCGACGGCCTCGACGAACGGCCGCCACGCCGCCGCGTCCGGCCCGGAGAGGCCGAGGCGGGCGTCCTCGCTGCCGGGGTTCTTCAGTTCGACGTGGAACTCCACGCCCGCCGGCACGAGGGCGGCGACGTCGGCCAGCGTCGGCACGCCCTCGCCGCTCCCGAGCACGTCCGCGGCCGCGAGCGTCTCGGGGTCGGCGTCCCAGACGAACCCCTCGGCGTCGGTGACGCCCCGGGAGTCCCCCTCGCCGTCGAGGCGCTGGTCGTGGAACACGACGGGCGTACCGTCGGCCGCGGGCTGGACGTCCACCTCGATGCCGTCGGCGCGCTCGCGGGCGACGCGGACCGCCGCCGCGGTGTTCTCGGGCGCGACGCCGGCGAACCCGCGGTGGGCGATGGTGAACATCAGCCGCCGCTCACCGGCGGGAACAGCGCGAGCTCGTCGCCCGAGTCCAGCTCCGTGTCGAGGCCGTCGTCGTGGGCGACGTTCTCGCCGTTGCGCAGGACGTTGATGTGCTCGTGGACGTCGCCGTCGTCGGTCAGCACGCGGTCCCGGAGGGCGGGGCGGTCGGCGAGCAACGCGTCGAGGGCGTCGCCGACCGTCTGGGCCGACTCGTCGACGGTGATTCGGCGGTCGCCGCCGACCTCCGCGAGGTCCGCGAACAGCTTCCACTCCATGCACGACACTGGGCGGCGGCGACGCATAGGTGCTACGGGGTCGGCAGGGCGTGCTACTGGCTCGGCGACTCGTCGGCCGGCTCCTCGGCGACGGCCGCGGCGGCGTCCACGCGGCGCGCGACGTCCGGCCGCGCGACCACGTAGAGCGTGTCGCCCGCGGCCAGCACGCGGGACGCGCTCGGGATAGCGTCCACGCCGGCGTCGCCGCGGACCGCGACGACGGTGCCCTCGACGGTCTCGACGGCCGCGCCGTCGAGCGCGCTCCCCGCGGCGACCGTGACGACGACCATCGTCTCGTCGGCGGCCCGCAGCAGGGACGCGAACTGGCGGTCCGCGCCCGGCTCGTACGGCAGCGTGAGCAGCCGGTAGTCGCCGCCCGCGAGATTGCGAGCGTCGTACTCGTCCAGTGACAGCGTCACGGTGTCCTCGTGGGTCGCGCGAATCTCGGCGGTGGCGACGCGCTCGGCCGGCTGCTCGTCGGTGCGCGGCCGCCACACCTGCACGAGGTCGCCGGGGCCGGCGGCGTTCGGCGGGTCCGCGCGCACCGCGACGGCCGCGGTTCCGGGCGGGAGCGTCGGCCCGATGCCGGCAGTGCGGCTGCCGAGCGCGAGGTACGTCGCGGTGCCGTCGTCGGCGAGTTCGACGTCCACGTAGCCGACGTCGTAGTCGTCCTTGAGGCGGGTGACGACGCGCTCGCGGAGCTCCTCGACGGTGAGCCGGCGCGGGAAGATGAGCGTCTTCCCGGCCAGCTCCGCTTTGACGTCGTCGCCGACCGGGTCGTAGCCCTCGATGTCCGCGATGTCCTCGGGGAGTTCGACCGCGACCGCGCGGCCGACGGCCTTGACGAGCCGGCCGACCTCGCCTTCGAGTTCGCGGACGCCGGTCGCCGCCAGAATCTGGACGCCGGCGCGGTCGCCGGCGCGGCGCGCGGCGGGCGCGACCAGCACCGCCGCGCCGAACACGGCGAGGTTGAACACGACCGCTTCCAGCGACAGCACGTCCATCTCGCCCGCGATGGCCTGCCCGAGCGCGACCCGCGTGTTGAGGTAGAACGCGACCACGGAGACGTCCACGAGCATCGCCACGCCGAACGGGAGCTCCTGCCGGAAGTACCACCGGAACGCCACCGTGAGGACGCCGACCGCCAGCCCCGCCGCGAGGATGACGCCGCCGCCCTGCGCGAGCTCGGTCGGCGACACCGGCATCACTTCGCCACCTCCTCGAAGGCGTCGAGTTCGCGGCGCGGCCCGGCGACGAACAGCTCGTCACCGGCCGCCAGCGCCACGTCGCCGCTCGGGGCGACCGTCCACGAGCCGTCGTGGCGGACCGCCAGCACGGTGACGCCGTACGTCTCCCGGAGGTTCACCTCGCCGAGCGTGGCGTCCACGACTGGCGCGTCCGCGCGCAGCGTGAGCCGGCGGACGCGCTGGCCGCCGCGGCGCAACAGCCCGAGCAGTTCGTACTCGCGGCGCGTGCCGCGGGCGCGCACGACGATGCGCGTGCGGTCGGCGGCGAGCAGCGCCTCCGCGTCGGGGCGCTGGACGGCGACGGTGACCCGTCCCTCGCCGCCGGTCGTCGTCGGCGCGGGCTTCGCGGACGGCTCGGCGTCCTCGGGTTCGTCGTCGTCGACGGGCGCGGTCGGTTCCGCCGCGGGCTTCCCGCCGGACTTCGCGGAGACGACGGTGCCGTCCACGCGGGAGTCGCCCGCCAGCACCGATACTTCGTCGCCGCGCGCGATGCCCGTAGGGACGAGCGCGGGCACCGACACCGCGCGTTTCCCGACCGGCGTGCGCTTGGAGACGCCGGCGGCGGGCGGCGCCGCGGCGACGGTCGCGCGGCCGTGCTCGTCGACGGTGACGGACGCCTCCTCGACATCGAAGTCCGAGCGCAGGCGATCGACGAACCGCCCCTCCAGCTCCGAGAGCGGGAGGTCCGCGGGGAAGCGCCACTCGGCGTCCCGAATCGACGCGCGCAGCGACTCCGGGAGCGGCGGGTAGCCTTCGAGGTCGCGGACGCCGCCGACGACGCTCACCGCGACCTCGTTGCGGCCGCCGACGAGTTCGATGGCGTCGGTGTGGAGCGTGCGCTCGCGCAGCGACTTCAGGCTGATGCGGCGCGGGAGCGTCGCGCCCATCTTGTCGCCGACCGAGTGCGTGTAGAAGGTCAGCATCGCGACCACCAGCAGCGCTACGACCAGCGTCGTGGAGTTCGCGGCCTGCGTGATTGTGGGGTCCGCGAACGCGAGGAAGCCGCCGTTGACGCCGGCGAGCGCGACGCCCAGCACGACGACACCGAACGCGGGCACGGAGAGGCCGGTGACGTACCGGAAGATGAACCCGAACCCGAACGACACCAGCGCGGGAATCACGCCGGCCAGCAGTCCGAGGTAGATGCCGTGCAGCGCTTGCACGGGAGCGGAGGTCATACCTCCCGGCACTCCCGCCCGGGACAAAACGCTACCGACGCGTGCCGCCGTGTTTAAGGCGGGCGACCACGCCCGTGGTGACATGGACGTACCGGGCGCGAAGCGGGTGACCGGCCGGGTTGCCGTCGCGTTGACCCTCGCGGTCGCCGCGCTGTCGGTCGGCGTCGGCATCCTCGGCATCGTGGACCCGACCGCGAACTTCGGGCCGGTGGCGCAGTACATCCCGCCCGCAATCAGTCAGACCGCGGGGTTCACGGGCTCGCTGACGGGGTTCCTGATGGTGATGAGCGCGTTCGGGCTGCGCCGCGGCCTGCGCGTGGCGTGGTACTCGACGCTGGTGTTGCTCCCGATTACCGCCGGCCAGGGGCTCGTGCAGGCGACGCCGTACTCGGTGCCGCTGGTGGTGCTGTCGGTCGTCGCGTTCCCCGTGCTCGCGGTCGCGCGCAGCCGCTTCGACGAGCCGATTTCGCTGTCTACGAGCCAACTGGCGGCGGGCGGCGCGCTCGCCGGCGTGCAGGCGTACGGCACCATCGGCACGTGGGCGCTCCGCGGCGAGCGCGGGTTCACGGGCGTGAACACGATGCTGGACGCGTTCTACTACACGCTCGTCACGTCCAGCACCGTCGGCTACGGCGACGTCACCCCGGTCACGCAGGAGGCGCGGCTGTTCTCGCTGTCCGTGCTCGTGCTCGGCACCGCGAGTTTTGCCGTCGCGCTCGGCGCGCTGCTCGGCCCCGCGCTGGAAGCCCGGTTCGCGAGCGCACTCGGACGCATGACACAGAGCGACCTAGAGTCCCTCGACGGCCACGTCGTCGTCGCGGGCTACGGCGACCTGACGGAACCGATTCTGACCGAACTCGCGGCCAGCGGCCGGCAGTTCCTCGTGGTGGCGCGCGGCGGCACCGACACGTCGGAGCTCCGCGACCGCGACATCGACGTGCTCGCCGGCGACCCGACCGACGAGAAGACGCTGGACCGCGCCGGCATCGAGCGCGCGCGAGCGGTCGTCACCGCCACGAACGACGACGGCGAGGACGCGCTCGCGATACTCACGGTCCGCGAGACCTACCCGGACGTGCGCGTGGTCGCCGCCGCCACCGAGCAGGAGAACGAGCCGAAGCTGCGCCGCGCGGGCGCGGACACGGTCATCAGTCCCGCGGTCATCGGCGGGCGGCTGCTCGCGCGCTCCGCGCTCGGCGACGAGCACGCCGAGGAGGAGGCCGCCGACCTCGAATAGCGGTGGGTCGGGTCACGCCGTGTGGACGATGGCGATGTCCGTGTCGAGGTCGCGGACGCGCTCGTAGGTCGGCCGCGAGAAGAACTTCGAGGCGGCCGAGCGGTCGGTGCTCGCGCCGAGGAACACGAGGTCGTAGTGGGCGTCGTTGCGCTCGACGAACTCCTCGATTGACGACCGCGAGACCCGCGTCTCGCAGCGCGTGCCCACGGTTTCGGTGAGGTTGGCGAGCATCGACTCGGTGCGGCGGCGCTCGCGCTCGGCGTCGATACAGGAGCAGACGCTGATGGAGCCGTTGCCGCCGGCGAGGCGCTCGGCGTAGTCCAGCATCGCGTGGGCCACGTCGGAGGCGCTGCGGACGGGGACCATGATGCGCTTCCAGCGCGTGCGCTCGCCAGTGGACTGGAGCGCGACCACGTCGACGTCGCTGCCGAACAGCGCGCGGAGGTACGGGGTCAGCGCGCCGTCCTCGTCGCACTCGAACGGCGTCACGACGAGGTCGCAGTTCGCCTCCTCGGCGGTCGAGAGCACCGTCCCCGCGGGGTTGCCGTTCTCGACGGCGACGGCCACGTCGCAGGGGACGCCGACGGTCGTCTCGATGCGCGCGGCCTGCCGTTCGAGGTCGCGCGCGGCGGCGTCGGCCGCCCGCTCCTCCGCCGTCGAGTCGGCGTTCTCGCCCTCGCCCGCGATGCACTCGCGCTCGGCGGCCGCGATTTCCTCGTCGTCCACGACGTCCAGCAGGACGACCTTCCCGGCGTCGTGGGCGGCCGCGATGCGCGCGCCCAGCATCGCGGTCTGCTCGGCCGTCTCCCCGCGCATCGGCACGACGACGTGGTCGTCGGCCTCCGTGGTGCGGTAGAGGTAGCGGGCGCGCTCCTCGTAGACCTCGCGGCGCCACACCGCGAACACGATGGCGACCAGCGACGACGACAGCGCGACGCCGGCGACGTACGCGAACTGCGCGGTGCCCGTGATGAGCACGAGCAGCGCCGTCGAGAACGCGGTCGGGAGTTCGAGGTCCAGCGCCCACGTCGCGCCGCCGGTGAGGAAGACGCCGAGTGCGGCCGCGCCGGCGTTCACCCCCAGCGACGCCGTCGGGACGCCGTAGGCGTAGGCCGCGACCTCGACGGCCGCCCAGCCACAGAGCGCGCCGACGGTCAGCCCGCCGACGAACGTGCGCGGGTCAGAGTACCGGCCTTCGGGCTCAGAGAACAGCGTGTACGTCCCGGAAGCCAGCGGCGGGAACAGCAGGAACGACACCGCGCCGACCGTGTTCGCCAACAGGGTCACGAGCCCGACGAGCAGCGGGACGAACAGCAGGACCGAGGCGTGGAGGAGGTTGTTCGTCGTCTCCAGCCACTTCCGGAACGAGCGGAGTTCGCGGCGCTCGACGCGGGCGGCTCGCCGCCGGGCCGCCGCGAGCCGCCGGCGCAACTCCGAGAACATGTCCACCGAGTCGGCGGCCCCGGCAGTTGGGTGTTTCGGCTGTCCTACGCCAGCCGCGTCACGGCGTCCAGCGAGATGTCGATGGCGCGCGCGACGTTGTTCTTCGCCTTCTCGGGGAGTTCGTCGTCGCTGTCCGCGCCCTTCTGGGTGCCGGCGACGAGGTTGCCGTCCACGGTACAGATGGCGCCCGCGGCGAGGCCCTTGCGGCGCGCCAGCGAGAACACGGTCGCGGCCTCCATCTCGACGGCGAGCAGGCCGGCGTCGTTCCAGTCCTCGACGAAGTCCTCGTCCTCGTTGTAGAACGCGTCGTCGCTCACAATCGGCCCTACATGGACTTCCTCGTCGTTGTCCTCGGCGGCCTGCACGAGGCTGGTGAGCGCGCCGTAGTCCGGGACCGCGGGGTAGACTTCGGACTCGTAGCGCTTGCTCGTGCCCTCCTCCTTGGCGGCGCCGGTGGCGACGATCATGTCGCCGACCTCGATGTCCTCCTGCAGGGCGCCGATGGTACCGACGCGGAGGAACGTCTCGACGCCCACGCGGGAGAGCTCTTCGACGGCGATGGCCGCCGAGGGGCAGCCGATGCCGGTCGAGGAGATGGTGAGGTCGACGCCCTCGTAGGTGGCGTTGACGACCTTGTACTCGCGGTTCTGCGCGACGACCTCGCTGTCGTCGCAGTGGTCGGCGATGCGGTCCACGCGGCCCGGGTCGCCGGGCAGCAACGCGATGTCGTGGACGTCGCCTTCCTCGACGAGCAAGTGGGGCTGTTTTGCCATGCCCGGAACTTCGACGCTCGCGGAGAAAAAGAGCGGGGATTGCGGTCAGCGCGCGGCGCGGCGGGTCGCCGGTCGAACTTTTTGTACCGAGACGAGGGAACCGGAGACCACGATGGCGGAGAAGCCGGACTCCACGGCGACGCTCCGGTCGGCCTGCGAGGAGTCCCGAGCCGTGTTGGACCACGAAATCGACATCCTGGAGGACATCGACGACAAGGCTATCTGGACGGTACGCACCGCAGTCATCATCGTCGGGCTCGTCGTCTCGGCCGCGAGCATCGCCGGCAACCGGGGAGTGTCGCCGCCGTTGTCGGTGCAGGTCACGGCAGGCGCCGGCGTGGCGGTGTTGCTCGCGACGATGGTCTCGGGTGTGCTGACGTACTCCATTTCGGCGCCCGAACCCGGAATCAGCGCCCAGTACCGGACCGCCGTACTGAACGAGACCATCTCCGAACGGGCGTGGCGACGCGAACTGCTCGAAGGCTACAACCGGTGGATTGCACAGATGCAACTCGTCAACGAGAAGAACGGCTACTACCTCTTCGTCACGCAGGCCTCGCTGTTGGTGGGCGTGCTGCTGCTGGCTGTCGCCGGAGGTTTAACAGTATGGACGGCGTAGACGAGGCTGTAACGATGACCGAGCCTCGGGAGGCCGACGACGAGTTCGGGGACGTCGAGCTGGAGCCACATCGTTCGTACAAGGCACCGGCGGCGGTCCGCCGGCTCGCAGCGAAACTCGGGTTCCGGTCGCCGAACGACCCCGCGACCGAACGCGAATAATCGGTCCACACGACGGTCGTTTTTTCGTGCTCTCAGGCGTCCCAGCAGACGCACCGACGGTTCATCGAGCGACTAGCCCACGCGGCCGCTCGGATTCCAGCGCGGGGGGCCACTCCGTCTCGATTTCGGTCCACGACGCGCCCCAGTCGTCGGTCTCGAACAGCCCGCGGTTCGTCGCCGCGACGGCTTCTCCGGGCCCGGTCGCGGCGAGGGCGGACGCGAGCAGGCCGTTCGGTCCCGGGAGGCCGTCACAGCGCTCCCAGTCGGCGTCCACGCCCGCTTTGCGGAAGACCGCACTGCTGGCGGTGCCGGCGTCGTGAGCGCTGCGCGGGCCGTTGGCGGCGGAGACGAGCACGCGCTCTGGGTCGGCGGGGTCGCAGGCGACGCTCCAGCAGTACGTGCGGTCCAGCCCTCCCTCCTCGGTGTGCCACGAGTCGCCGCCGTCCTCGGTGACGTAGAAGCCGTCGCCGGCCGCGGCGTACGCGAGGTCCGGCCTGTCGCCGTGGGTCGCCATCGAGTGCGTGTCGTACGGCCCCGACGGCACGCGGTCCCGCCACGTCTCGCCGCGGTCGGGCGACCGGACGAGCGCGCCGGCTTCGACGGCGACGTAGAGGGCGTCGGCCGTGGGTTCGAGCCAGCGGACGTGGTGGGTGGAGGGACGGGGCGGGAACGCCCAGTCGTCACTGGATGGGAGGTCGGTGAGGCCGCCGCACCCCGCGAACGTCTCGCCGTCGGGCGCGTGGAAGACCGCGCTCGGCTCGGTCCCCGCCCAGACGCCCGACTCGTGGACGGCGAGTGCGGTCACGTCGCCGACGTCGGCGACGCGCGTCCACTCTGTCGGGTCGGCGTCGGACTGGCGGTAGACGCCGTCGCCGGTCCCGCAGTAGACGCCGAAGGGGCCGGCGTCGAGACACTGCACGGCGCCGGAGCGAACCGTCTGGAGGGCGCCGTCGAACGAGAGCACGCGGTCGGGGAACGCCGCGAGGAGTGGCATGACGCCACCTACGGAAGCCACCCACCTAAACGTGGGTCAGAACTGCCGGTCGAGGAACGCCTCGACTTCCGGGTACGTCGGCGCGGTGCGGGCGCCCTCGGCTCGCGCCGCGAGCGCGCCGCAGGCGTTGGCGAACTCCAGCGCGCGCTCGTAGTCGTCGGGGTGGTCGAGGAGGACGGCGATGAAGCCGGCGGCGAAGGCGTCGCCGGCGCCCGTGGTGTCCACGGGATCGACGTCGAAGCCGGGGTGTTCGAAGGAGGCGTCGGGCGTGTGGACGGTCGCGCCCGCGGCGCCGTGTTTCACGACGACGACGCGGTCGCCGACCTCGGACTCGGCGTACGTGGCGTCCTCCTCCAGTACTTCGAGGGCTTCGCGGTCGTTGACGAACAGGACGTCGCAGCGCTCGATGGTCGCCGCGTAGTCGCGCTCGTCGAGGCGGCGGCCGGGGTCGAACGAGACCGTGGCGCCGGATTCGGCGGCGAGTTCGGCGAGACGGGTGGCGGTCTCGGGGCGCTGGCTGGTGAGGTGGACGTGGTCGGCGGCCCGAACGTAGTCGGCATCGACGTCCGCGGGCGCGACGGCCTCGTTGGCGCCGTCGTTGCCCAAGACCATCACCTCGCCGTCGCCGTCCACGACGAGGTACTTCACGCTCGTCTCGGCGTCCTCGACGACGCGGAGGCCGTCGAGATCGACGCCGACGCGGTCGAGTTCGCGGCGCGCGAGCAGGCCGTTCTCGTCGTCCCCGACGCTCCCGACGAGCCCGGTGTCGACGTCGAAGCCCGCGAGCGCGACCGCGGCGTTGGCGGCGCTCCCGCCCCCGGAGCGGCGCTGGGAGACGATGCGGGCTTCGCCGTCGGGCTCGGGGAGGGCGTCGACGCGGAGCGTGACGTCCCAGTTGACGTGGCCGGCGGCGACGACACGAACCATACGTGGGTCGTCAGTGGGGCCGCGCTAAAACCCTGCGGGATTCGCGGCGACGAACAGCAAGACGTTGTGCGCGCCGGGGCCGAGCCCGACCGCGGTGACCACGGCGAGCAGGAGGTTGCCCTCGGCGGGGTCCTCGCGGACGTACTCGGCGAGCAGGAGGACGACGGCGGCGCCGAGGACGGTCTTCACGAGGACGAACAGCCAGCCGACGCCGAGCACCGAGGCGGTCGGCAGGTCGGCGGCGAAGTGCATGATGGCGGCCGACAGCGGTGTCTGCTCGCCGAACCCGAGCACGTCCACGCCGACGGCGGTGGAGGTGCCGTCGAGGACGTGCGCGAACACCGCGAGCGCGCCGGCGCCGCCGACCGCGGCGGCGTCTGTAGGCCGCAGTCGCTCGACGACCCACCACGCGACGCGCCCGAGAACCGCGGCGGCGGCGACGGCGGCCAGCGGCCACGCCAGCGTCAGCGTGTCGTTCGCGAGACCGTAGTTGACTGCCGCGGCCGCGGGGAAGACGGTGAGCGCGCCGCCGACGCTCGCGAGCGCGAGCAGCGGGCGGGCGGTGCGGCGCGCGGCGAGCCACGTCACGCCCGCGGCGGCGAACGTCGTCGCGTAGACGGTCGGCGAGCCGAAGAAGGGCGCGACGGCGTCTGGGAAGACGCCGAGCTGGAAGCAGACGTACAGCGTCGAGCCGAACGCCATCCACGGCGCGAACGCCAGCACCGTGCGGTCGGTGACGGGGGGCGACTCGCGGACGAGCAGCCACCCGACCGCCAGCACCGCGGCGGCGACGGCGACCAGGTACGGGAGCGGCGGCGGCGCGAACCCCGAGGGCAAGACCATACCGGGAGGGTGGACGCGCCGACGGAAAACCTTGTTATTCCTCCGCCCACGGCTCGCTGGTGCCCTCGCCGTACTGCTCGCGCATCAGCGTGACGACGCTCTCGGGCGGGAACTGGCCGCGCTCGGTGACGATGGCGTCCACGTACCGCGGGGGCGTCACGTCGAACGCGGGGTTCTCGACGTCCACGTCGCCGACGTCTGCGCGCTCCTCGTCGGAGAGCACTTCGGTCTCGTCGCGCATCTCGATTTCGACGGTGTGGCCCGTCAGGGTGTCCGGGTGGAGCTTCAGCGTCTGCGCGGCGACCATCACGGGGACGCCGCGCTCGCGGGCGGAGACCGCGAGCATGCTGGTGCCGATTTTGTTGACGACGGAGCCGTCGGCGGCGATGGAGTCCGCGCCCACGAGCACGTGGTCGACGTCGTCGAGGTAGCGCCGCGCGGCGTTGTCCACGACCATCGTCACCGGGACGTCCCACTCGCGGAGCTGCTTGGCGGTGATGTGGCCCTGCTTTCGGGGACGGGTCTCCTTGACGACGGCCTCGATTTCCTTGCCGTCGTCGAGGGCGGCCTCGACGCACGCCAGCGCGTCCGTCGAGTGGCAGTGCGTCATGATGGTGTCGCCGTCCCGCAGGCGGTTCGCACCGATGGCGCCGAGGTCGTCCTGCGCGCGGTCCAGCTGGTCGCGGAACCGCTCGGCGGCCTCGACAGTGGACGCGCGGAGGGCCGCCACGGTGTCCCCCTCGACCTCGTTGAGCACGTAGCGGAGCGCGTTCGGCAGGCTGACCGCCGTGGGGCGGGTGTTCCGCAGGCGGTGCGCGGCCGCCCGCAGTTCCTCGCGGAACTGTGCGGGCGCGTCGGCGTCGCTGTCGCGGGCCTGCGCCTCCAGCGCCTCCGCGGCGGCGCGCGCGATGGTCGCGGCACCCCGGACTTCCATCTCCGCGATGTCCTCGGCGGTCGTCTCGACCTCCGGTGCGAGCATGGCCGGGACGAGGCGCCGCGGCCACCTAAGCGTTGGCGAAGCCGGCTACTCGCCGCGAACCTCGAACTGGCCGAGGAGGTCGTTGAGCTCCTCGACGCGGTCCTCGAGGTCGCCGGCGCGGTCCGCGACCTGCGTGACCGAGGCGGTCTGCTCCTCGGCCGCGGCGGAGACGTCCTGTGCTTCCTCGGCGGTCTGGTCGCTGAGGTCCTTGACCTCGTCGGTCATCGTGACGACCTCCTCCGTGGAGGCGGCCTGCTCGTCGGTCGCCTCGTTGATGGACTGCACGCTCGTGTTCGCGGTCTCGACGCGCTCGACGATGTCGTCGAGCGACGACAGCGCGTCGTCGATGGTCTCGCTGCCCGTGTTCACGCGCTCGCCGAGCTCGTGCATGTCCTCGACGGTGTCGTCGACCTCGCCGCGGACGGACTCCACGAGGTCCGCGATTTCCGCGGCGGAGTCTTTGGTCTCCTCCGCGAGGCTCTTGACCTCGTCGGCGACCACCGCGAACCCGTCGCCGTCGGTATCGGCGTGGCTGGCCTCGATGTTCGCGTTCAGCGCGAGCATGTTCGTCTGGTCGGCGATGTCCGTGATGACGTCGGTCACCTCGCCGATGGAGGAGACCGCGTCTTCGAGGGCTTCGACGCGCTCGATTGCGTCGTCGGCGGTCGCCTCGATGCGGTCCAGTTCCGCCATCGCGGCTTCGGCCTGCTCGGCGCCGCGCTCGCCCTCCGCGGCCGCCTCGTCGACGGTCGCGGCGACGTCGTCGGCGCTGGCGGCGATTTCCTCGACGGTCGCGGACAGCGACGTCACCTCGTCGCCGACCTCGTCGAGATTCTCGCGTTGGGTTTCCGCGCTCGCGGAGATGCCCTGCACGCTGTCGCTGACCTGCTCGCTGGCGTTCCGAATCTCGCCCGCGCTCGTCGCGACGTCCCGGCTGGAGTCGTCGACGGCGTCCGCGATGTCCCGCACGCGCTGGATGGTGCCCTCGAGGTCGTCCATCATCTCGTTGAACGCGTCCGCGATGGCCTGCATCTCCTCGCTGTCGGCGTCCGGGTCGAGGCGCCGCGTGAGGTCGCCGTCCGCCGCGGCCGCCATCTCCTCGCTGAACGCGTCGGCGGTCGCCTCCAGCTCCTCGTTGAGGCGCTCGGCCTCCTCGCGGGTCTGCTCGGCGTCCGCGCGCGCGGTCTCGATGTCCGTGATGAGCGTCTCCAGGCGCTCGTGCATCTCCGAGAGGGAGTCGCCGAACGACCCCGGGAGGTCCTCGTCGAGGACGTCGTCGTCGAACTCCTGTGCGGCGAGCGCGTCCGCCTGGTCGGCGGCCGTCCGCAAGTACGACCGCATCGAGCGGAACGACCCGACGAGCTGGCCGACCTCGTCGACGCGGCGGGTCTCGGGGAGGTCGGCGTCGAGGCGGCCGGCCGCGATGGCGTTCGCGCGGTCGGCGACCGCTTCGAGCGCGTTCGACGTGCGGCGCCCGACGGTCAGCCCGACGGCGGCGACGCCGACAAGCGCGATGACGACCAGCGCCGCGACGCTCGTGGTGACCTGCGACTGGAGCGCGTACGCGTCGCCGCGCGGCACGTGGTACGCGAGCACCCAGTTCGTGCCGACGACGGGCGTGTACGCGGTGGCGTAGTTGCCGTCGTCCATGCCGGTGCGCTCGCTCACGACGGCGAACGTCGTGTCGCCCTCGCGCGCGGTCTCGACGCCGCTCGGGAGCGCGCCGTCGCTGGTCGTGTACGGCTCCAGCAGCGCGCGGTTGCGGTTGTCGAAGACGACGTTCCCGTCACCGCCGACGACTTTCACGTCACCGGTCGCCTCGGGGGAGTTGAACGACTGCGAGCGGTCGGCCAGCGACGCGGTCAGCACGACCGCGCGCCCGGACTCCCCGACGGGCGTCGAGAACGCGACAACGGGCTCGCTGCCCGCCTCGTAGGGCTCGGAGAGCGCCACGTCGCCGACGCCCTCGCGGAGCGTGGACAGCCACGGCGCGTCGTCGGGCGAGACCGTCGAGCCGGCGAGGTCGTCGTCCGTGCTGGCGAGGACGTCGCCGGCCGCCGAGTCGACGTAGTGGATGGAGTAGACGTCCGTCGGGAGCGTCGCGAACGTGCGTTCGAGGCGCGCGCTGGCGTTCGCGTCGTCGCCCTCGAAGTCGTTGGCGATGAACCGCGTGGTCGCCTGCTTCTGACTCACCCAGTCGTTGAGCGCGGCGGCCTGCTGGTCGGCGATGCCGGAGACGTCGGCCTCCGTGTCGGCGCCGACGGTCTCCTGGGTCTGGAGGTGGACGACGCCGCCGGCGGCCGCGAGCACGAGGACGACCGCCAGCAGGAGGGCGTTGAACTTCAGCGCGTAGCTGCGGCGCAGCCGGTCAGGGAGGAAGCGTTCGAGGCGCCCGTCGATGCGGTCGCTCACTCGCCGTCACCCCCGAAGTACGACCGCTGGAGCAACTCCAGCGTCTGGACGCTCCCGGACTGGACGCGCTCGACGAGGTACGACGACAGCGGTTCGAGGTTCGGCTGGAGGTCGACGCCGCCGGAGGCGCCGCGGTAGTTCACCTCGCGGCCGGCGTCGAACAGCGTGCTCGCGCGGTCGAACTGGCCGACGCTCACGGAGTGGCCGGTGCCGCCGGCGACCGCGCGAAGCGACTTCGCGATGGCCGTCGAGGAGACGTCGTCGGCGCGCTCGCCGGCCAGCGCCGTCAGCATCGCGGCGTCGTAGGCGTTGGTCGTGTACGCCATCAGCGGCTGGAGGTCAGAGAGCTCGCGCTGGAGCCGCTGGGTGCCGACGGTGCGCGCGGACGCCACCGACGGCGTGTAGACGCCGGCGTAGTCGTCGTCGGTCGCGTCCACGGACATGCCGGCGCTGACGACGACGTCGCCGTCGTAGTCCGCGCTCACGAGTTCGTCCAGCACGGCGGCCGACGGGCCGGGCGTCCCGACGAAGACGACCGCGTCGGGGTCGCCGCTGAGTGCGGCGCTGACACGGGTCTCGGGGCTCGGGTCAGAGGGCGCGAACGGGACCGTCGCGCGGACGGTGGTGTCGGTCGCGCTCTCGAGGCCCTCGACGAGCGCACCGCCGAACGCGTCGTCGACGTAGAGGACGGTGGCGTCGTCGGCGTCGGCGTACCGGGCGTCGTCGAGAATCTTCGCCATCGCGGCGGCCTGCTGGCGGTCGTTCGGGCACGTCCGGCCGAAGAACTTGGCGTCGTCGGTGCGGCCGGCGGACGCCAGCGAGGGGCTGGTGCTGGACGGACTGAGCATCAGCACGCCGTCCTCGGCGGGGCGGTCGGCCAGCGACGTGGTGACGCTGCTGAGGACCGCGCCGACGATGGCGACCGCGCCGTCGTCGACCAGCGACTGGTAGGCGTCCGCGGCGGTTTCGGGGTCCGCGGCGGTGTCTGCGGGCTGGTGGACGACGGTGCGGCCGTGGATGCCGCCCGCCGCGTTGACGTCTGCGACGGCGGCGTCGATTGCGCGCTCGTGGTGGGACGCGAACGTCGCGAGCGTTCCTTCGCCGGAGAGCGGGAGCAACGAGCCGACGGTCACGGGCTCGTCGCTGCCGCCGAGGCCGAGACAGCCCGCGCCGCCGGTCAGCGCGGTGGCCGTCGCGGCGAGCCACCTGCGCCTACTGACTTGGTGCATACCACCGACAGCCGAATTCCCTTACTTAAGGTTTGAGGGCGCGTTATCAGAAGCGACAACTCAGCGCCCGTCAGTCGAACTCATCGCCAATATTTTAACGAAAGATGCTTTTTATTACCACATGAACCGCGAGGACCTCGCCGCGCGCATCGACCACACCGTGCTCGGCCCCGAGACGACCCCAGCCGACGTCGAGCGCGTCGTCGAGGAAGCCGACGAGTACGGGATGAACGTCTGCATCCCGCCGTGTTACGTCGCCGACGTGCGCAGCTACGCCCCCGACGACCTCACGGTCGCGACCGTCGTCGGGTTCCCGCACGGCCAGAACACGCCAGCGGCGAAGGCCAGCGAGGCCGAACTCGCCCACGAGGACGGCGCGGACGAACTCGACGTCGTGACGAACGTCGGCCGCCTGAAGGCCGGCGAACTGGACGCCGTGCGCGAGGACCTCGAAGCGGTCGTGGACGCCACGCCGCTCCCGGTGAAGGTCATCATCGAGACGCCGCTGCTCGACGACGCGGAGAAACGCGACGCGTGTCAGGCCGCGAAGGACGCGGGCGCGGACATGGTGAAGACCGCGACCGGGTTCTCCGACGGCGGCGCGACCGTGCCGGACGTGGAGCTGATGAGCGAGTACCTCCCCGTGAAGGCCAGCGGCGGCGTCGGCGACTACGAGGACGCGCAGGCGATGTTCGACGCGGGCGCCGAGCGCATCGGCGCCTCGTCGGGCGTGAACGTCGTGGAGACGTTCGACGAGTAGGCGGGGCTCGCCGGGAGCGTCGCCGGCTATCGTCGTACTTTTGCCCGCGGGCGGCCAACGATTGGGTCAACGCATGGCCCAGTACCACATCGAGACGTACGGGTGTACCTCGAACCGCGGCGAGAGCCGCGAAATCGAGCGGCGCCTCCGCGACGCCGGCCACCACAAGGTCGAGGGGGCCGACGAGGCGGACGTCGCCATCCTCAACACCTGTACGGTCGTGGAGAAGACGGAGCGCAACATGCTCCGGCGGGCCGAGGAACTCGAAGACGAGACGGCCGACCTCATCGTCACGGGCTGCATGGCGCTCGCGCAGGGCGAGGAGTTCGCGCAAGCGGACGTGGACGCCCAAGTTCTGCACTGGGACGACGTGCCCGAGGCCGTGACGAACGGCGAGTGCCCGACGACGACGCCGGACGCCGAGCCGATTCTGGACGGCGTCATCGGCATCCTCCCCATCGCCCGCGGCTGCATGAGCAACTGCTCGTACTGCATCACGAAGCAGGCGACCGGGCGCGTGGACTCCCCGCCCGTCGAGGAGAACGTCGAGAAGGCGCGGGCGCTCGTCCACGCCGGCGCGAAGGAGATTCGCATCACCGGCCAGGACACCGGCGTCTACGGCTGGGACGACGGCGAGCGCAAGCTCCCCGAGCTACTGGAGCGCATCGCCACCGAAATCGAGGGCGAGTTCCGCGTCCGCGTCGGGATGGCGAACCCGGGCGGCGTCCACGGCATCCGCGAGGAGCTCGCCGAGGTGTTCGCCGAGCACGACGAGATTTACAACTTCCTGCACGCGCCCGTGCAGTCCGGCAGCGACGACGTGCTCGAGGACATGCGCCGCCAGCACGAGGTCGAACAGTACGTCGACATCGTGGAGACGTTCGACGACTACCTCGACGAGTGGACGCTCTCGACGGACTTCATCGTCGGCTTCCCCACCGAGACCGACCACGACCACGAGCAGTCGATGGCGCTCCTGCGGGAGACGCGCCCGGAGAAAATCAACGTCACGCGGTTCTCCAAGCGCCCCGGCACGGACGCCGCGGAGATGAAGGGCCTGGGTGGGCAGACGAAGAAGGACCGCTCGAAGGCGATGACCGACCTGAAGATGGACGTGGTCGGCGACGCCCACGAGGCGATGGTCGGCACCGAGCGGAACGTCCTCGTCACCGAGCAAGGGACCGGCGACTCCGTGAAGTGCTACGACGACAGCTACCGGCAGATTATCGTCCAGAACGCCAGCGAGCACGGGCTCGAACCCGGGGACTTCGCGACCGTCGAGGTCACCGGCCACCAGACCGTCTACGCGTTCGGCGAGCCCGTCTGATTCTCAGGCCTCGACCTGTCCCGCGGCCCGGCGCGCGCCGTACTCGATGCCGACGGTGAGCGCGGTCGCCGCCAGCAGCACGGGAGCGGCGAGCGCCGCCCACAGCCACAGGACGTCCGTCTCGCCGCCGATTCGGAGGAAGTAGTACCACGTCGCGGTGACGGCGGCGAACGCGGCGACCGGGCCGGCGACGAGTCGCCACCGCGCGAACGCGTACGCGGCGAGGCCGACCTGCGCGGCGAGGACGACGAACGCGAGCGCGAGCCAGCCGGCGAGCACGTGCAGACTGCCGTAGTCGGGGAACGGGTACGCCGCCGAGTACCGGGCGACCCACCACAGGGCGAGCGACGCGATAGCCACCGGAACACCGACGAGCGCGGCGGCCCGCCGGGGCGGCTGGTCGGCGGCGCGGAAAGTGGCGAGTGCGGCGACGAGACCCGCGCTGGCCGCGACGGCGAGCGTCAGGGCGGTGCTGCCGAGTACCGGCCACGGCTGTCCGGGCATACGCGAGGGGTCGCGCCGGCGTCACTTGACGGTGCGGGAACGCTCGCAGCCGCCGCGAGCACTCACCGCTTCGTCTGGACGTTCGTGCTCCCGCAGCCGGGGCACTTCGTCATCGACCCGAGCGTCGGGTGCGTGCCGGACTCCCAGTCGCCGTTCAGCGGGGCGGTGCGACCGCACTCGAGACACTGGAGCTGTCGGGCCTCGCTCATGAGCGGCGCTTCGGCGCGCGCCCTGAAAGAAGTTCCTGCCGTTCCGGCGGCGAGCGCGCGGGCTACGCGGGCCCGTCGTCCTTCCACTCGCCGAGCTCTTTCGGGTCCACGTGGACGAACACGTCGTCGACCTCGGGAATCTCGCGCACGGACTGGATGATTTCGGTCTCGATGTCGTGGGCCTCGTACAGCGTCATCTCGCCCTCCACCTCGACGTGGAGGCTGACGTCGACCTCCGGGCCGACGTAGTGGGCGACGACGTCGTGGGCGCCCTCCACCTTGGGGTGGGTGAGCGCGCGGTCGAGAATCTCCCGCCGGAGGTCTTCGGGGGGTGCGGCCCCCACGAGGTAGTTGACGTTGTCGCGGACGATTTCGTAGCCCGTGTAGAGGATGCCGAGCGCGACCACGAGCGCCGCCAGCGGGTCCAAAATCGGGTAGCCGGCGGCCGAACCGAGCACGCCCGCCAGCGCCGCGCCCGCGGTGAGGATGTCGTTGCGGTTGTCGAGCGCGGTCGCGCGAATCGCCGGCGAGTGGTGGCGCTCCGCGACGTCCAGACAGTAGTAGTAGAGCGCGTACTTCCCGAGCGCGGTCCCGGCGAGCACGACGACGCCCGCGATGCCGGCGCTGCGGCCGTACGACCCCGCCATCAGGGACGTGGACGCCGACCAGATGACGCCCGCGCCGGCCGCGAGCACGCCGACCGCGACGAACAGCGAAACGAACGGTTCGATGCGCTCGTGGCCGTGCGGGTGCTCGAAGTCCGGCGGCTGCGTCGTGAGGTAGAGGCCGCCGAGCACGACCAGCGAGTACGCCACGTCTGCGAGGCTGTTGACGGCCTCGGAGCCGACGGCGATGCTGCCCGTCGTCCACCAGACGACGCCCTTCGCGGCGACGAGCGCGAGGTTCGCCGCGAAGACGACGCCGCCGACGCGTCGGACCGCGGAACGCCGCTCCATCACCCCGACGTATCCGACCCGGGAGGTTCGGTGTTTCGATTCAGTCGAAATCGAGGAACGGGGCGCCCGAGTCGGTGGGTTCGGCGGCCTCGTGGGCGGCGAACGCCTCGTGGAGACGGTCGTAGGACTCGTCGAGCGCCTCCACGATGACTTTCGTGTCGCCGATGACGGGCATGAAGTTCGTGTCGCCGCTCCAGCGCGGCACGACGTGCGTGTGGAGGTGGTCGTCGATGCTGCCGCCCGCGGCGTCCCCGCCGAGGTTGAGGCCGGCGTTGAACCCCGCCGGCCCGAACGCGTCCTCGATGGCGTCGAACGTCGCCTGCTTGAGGCGGGCGTGACTGAGCAGCGTCTCGTCGTCGAGGTCGGTGTAGTCGCCGGTGTGCGCGTGCGGAATGACCATACAGTGCCCGGGGCTGTAGGGGTAGTTGTTCAGCATCACGAACGCGTGCTCGGCGCGCGCGACCACGAGGTGTTCGCGGTCGTCGCCGCGCTCGGGGTACTCGCAGAACACGCAGTCGACGTCCTCGTTCTTGTCCTCGCGTTCGACCCACTCGATGCGCCACGGCGCGAACACCTGGTCCATACCGGGGCGTCGGCGGCCCGCGTCAGGTGCTTTTCGGTGGCGAGTATGTCAACTGTTCACATTCACCGCTTTGGGGGGTTACTTACGTCCGGCGTCCGTTATTGGAAACGAGTGGTACCGATGGCCAGCAAGACCCCACAGGCGGACGCCATGACCGAACCGTGCGAGACCTGCGGTCGCGAGACCCCGCACACGGTCACCGTCGAACTCCGGACGGAGAGTGCCGACGACCAGAACGCGGCGTTCTCCCGGGAGCCGTATCGCGTCACGACCTGCCGGGAGTGCGGCGACGTGCGCGCCAAGCGCATGAACAACGCGTGACACCCTCATTTTCGCCCTGCGATCGAAGCAAACGCGGGAGGCGGACTCGAACGCCGCAGTCGCCGGTCCGTCCTCCGGTCGCTGGCTAACCGCGACAGTCAGTTCGTCGTGACTTCGCAGCCGTCCTCGGTGACGACGAGCGTGTGCTCGTCCTGACTGACGAGCGCGCCCTCGCGCTCCTTCAGCACCGGGTACGACCGCACCACGTCCGCCATCTCCAAGCGCCGCAGGCTCATCTCCGCGCGCGGCGCGTCCAGCCACCGCGCCGCGAACGGCAGGCCGTCGAACTGTTCGAGGTCGTCCAGCAGCTGGCGCGCGCGGCGGTCCCGGACGCTGCCCTCGCCGACGACCTCGTAAATCTCGGTGGCCGAGCCCTCCGAGACCTTCCCCGTGCCGTCGGTCGCGAACGGCTCGATGGCGAGCACGTCCCCGACCTCCAGTTCGGTGCCCGACTCCAGTTCGCGGTTCGGGACGTTCGGCCCCGTGTGCGCGTCGAAGACGTCCACGCCGTGGCCGGTCAGATTCACCACGGGGTTGTAGCCGTACGCCTCGATGACGTCCTGAATCTCGGCGCCGATTTCGCCCGTGTGGACGCCCGGCTCCACGGCGTCCACGGCGGCGTCGAGGGCCTCCTCGGCGGCCTCCACGAGTTCGGGGTTCCCGGAGAGGTCGACGGTCGTCGCGGCGTCCGCGATGTGGCCGTCCACGTGCACGCCGACGTCCAGACACACCATCTCCTCGCCGAACTCCGTGCCGTCGTCCGCGCCCGGCGCCGCGTGGCTCGCCTCCTCGTCCACGCTGATGTTCACGGGGAACGCCGGCTCCCCGCCGAGCTCGCGGATGCGCTCCTCGGCGAACTCCGCGACCTCCAGTTGCGTGACGCCGACCTCCACGCGGTCGGCCGCCTCCTCCATCACTTCGGTCAGAATCTCGCCGGCCTCGACGTACTTCTCGTAGGCCTCGGAACCGACTTCCACGCTGTCTGCCATACCACGGAGTTGGCCCGAACGCGGGAAAGAGGTTGCGGGACTAGGCGCGCGACGCCCGAAACGAACGCTCGTGACCGAACGCGAGAGTCGCTCCCCGCTCGTCGTAACGCGGGTCTCCGCTCACTTCCGCGCGGCTCGCGGGTCGCTTCGCTCCCCGCTCGCAATAACGAGGAGCCTCACTTCGCTCAGACCTTCGCCGCTCACGGCTCACTCTGTTCGCCGTTCGCGATACCGAGGGCTCTCACTCCGTTCGAGCCCTCGCTGTCTGCATCTGCTCGGAGTTGAACGCCTCCCCGACTGTCCCGTCGCTCCCGAGCACGATGACGCCCGCCGACGACCCGGTGAGCTCGCCGAACTCCTCAATTGCGCGGTCGGCGGCGGCCTGCGCGTCCAGCCCGGATTCGAGGTGCCGGACCGCGCGCCGCGTCAGCGTCGCCTTCGCGATGTCCTCACCGGCGCCCGTCGCGGAGGCCGCGCCCGCAGGCGCGGCGTAGAACCCCGAGCCAATCTGAGGAACGTCGCCGACGCGGCCCGCGAGCGCGAGCCAGCGGCCGCCGGTCGAGGTCGCCGCTGCCAGTTTCTCGCCGTCGAACGCGACCGCGCCGACCGTGTCGTGGTCCTTCTGGTCGCGGCCCTCGGGGTCCGTGGAACCGAACTTGTCCTGAATCCACTCCAGGTGGTCGAGCGGGCTCCCCTCGGGGTGGTCGTCGAGGTCGTCCCAGCGCTCTCGGGTGTCCTCGCTCCAGAGGTCGCACGCCACGTCCACGCCCACGTCGTCGGCGAAATCGACCGCGTGGACGCCGTTCAACAGGACGTGGGGGGTCTCCTCCATCACGGCGCGCGCGACCGAGATAGCGGCCTCGACGCCGGGCATCGACGCCGCCGCGCCCGCGTCGCGGTCAGATGTCATCACGCCCGCGTCGGTGCGAATCACGCCGTCGGACTGGACCGCGCCGCCCGTCCCGGCGTTGAATCGGGTGTCGGCTTCGAGCACGCGAATCGCGGCTTCGACCGCGTCCACGGGGTCGTTCTCGCTCGCGCCCGCGTCGGCGGCCTCGTCGAGCGTCGCCTGTCGCGGCACCGGCTCCTCGACGGTCGTGCCCGCGCCGCCGTGTACGATGACTTGCATACGGCGACCTGCCGGGGCCGGACGCTTAGTGTGTGCGGATTCCCGTCACGTCGCGGGCGGAGCGTCGCGCTACGTGGCGTGTTGACGTGCCTGCGCGAAACAGCAGTCCTTTTAGGCGCATCGGGTGACCTTCATACGACTATGAGCTACGAGAACGTCGACATCCCCGAGAGCGGGGAGAAGATTACCTACGACGAGGAAACCGACGAAATCGAGGTCCCCGACAACCCCATCATCCCCATCATCTTCGGGGACGGCATCGGGAAGGACGTCGCGCCCGCCGCGCAGAAAGTACTGGACGCCGCCGCTGAGGCGACAGGACGCAACATCGAGTGGGCGCGCGTGCTCGCCGGCGGCAGCGCCCGCGACGAGTACGACGAGAACCTCCCCGAGGACACCGTCGAGGCCATCCGCGAGCACCGCGTCGCCATCAAGGGCCCGCTGACGACGCCCGTCGGCGCCGGCTTCCGCAGCCTCAACGTCGCGCTCCGCAAGAAGCTCGACCTCTACGCGAACGTCCGACCGACCTACTACCTCGACGGCGTCCCGTCCCCCGTGAAGAACCCCGAGGAGATGGACATGGTGAACTTCCGGGAGAACACCGAGGACGTCTACGCCGGCATCGAGTGGGAGGCCGGCACCGACGACGTCGAGGAGGTACGCGACTTCGTCGAGGACGACATGGGCTTCGACGAGACCATCCACCAGGGCGACGTCGGCATCGGCATCAAGCCCATCTCGGAGTTCGGCACGAAGCGCCTCGTTCGCCGCGCCATCGAGTACGCCATCGAGAACGACCGTGACTCGGTGACGCTCGTCCACAAGGGCAACATCATGAAGTTCACCGAGGGCGCGTTCCGCGACTGGGGCTACGAGGTCGCCGAGGAGGACTTCCCCGAGCAGACCATCGACGAGGACACCCTCTGGGAGGAGTACGACGGCGAAGCCCCCGAGGACAAGGTCGTCGTCAAGGACCGCATCGCGGACAACATGCTCCAGCAGCTGCTGACGCGCACGGACAACTACGACGTCCTCGCGATGCCGAACCTCAACGGCGACTACCTCAGCGACGCCGCGGGCGCCCAGATCGGCGGCCTCGGCATCGCGCCCGGCGCGAACTTCGGCGACGGCCGCGTGCTCGCCGAGCCCGTCCACGGCTCCGCGCCCAAGCACGCCGGCAAGGACAAGGCGAACCCGACCGCGATGATTCTCTCCGGCAAGCTCATGCTGGAGTACATCGGCTGGGACGACGCCGCCGACCTCGTCCACGAGGCCGTCGAGGCCCAGATTAGCGAGCACCGCGTCACCTACGACCTCGAACGGCAGGTCGAGGGCGGCGTCAAGCTCTCCACCTCCGAGTACGCCGAGGAAGTCGTCGAGCGTATCGAGAATCTCGCATAGCTCGATTCTCGAACCCTCGGCTCGCGCCGAGGACATCGAAGACCTCGCGTAACGCACCACCGATGTCCCGTTTTTCTTTCGCGCGCTACCGGCCAGCGCCGCGGCGGCCACGACGCATATGCGTCCCGACGGCGTACGCGCTAGCGTGTCAGAGGACGACGACTTCGGCGGCATCGACGTACCGGGAATGGAGGACATCGCGCGGGCCGAACAGGAGCTGTCCGTGCGCGTCGAGCGCCGAACCTACGACAAGCCGGTCACGGTCGTCGAGGGGTTCGAACCGGACGTCACTGACGTCGGGGACGTGGCGACGACGCTGAAGAAGCGCCTCGGCGCCGGCGGCACGGCCAAGGAGACCAGCGTCGAAGTGCAGGGCGACCACGAGGACCGCGTGAAAGACATCCTCGAAGAAGAGGGGTTCGCGGTCCAGCGGTAGCTCAGTCCTGCCAGTCGGGGTTCTCCCGGGGCGGCGAGAAGATGTCGACGCCGCGAGCGACTTCGTCGCCCTCGTTGAGCGCGGCGTGGGGCTCGCCGCCGGGAATCGTGTAGCCGTCGCCGGCGCCGACCGTGAACTCCTCGCCGTCCACGAGGAACGTGAGTTCCCCCTCGTAGACGAAGCCGGCCTGCTCGTGGTGGTGGTCGTGCTCGGGGACGTCCGCGCCGGGCTCGATTTCGAAGTGCTGGACGCTCATGTTCTCGCCGACGGCCAGTTCCGCGAGGTAGACGCCGTCGACTGCTTCCACGGGGTCGTGGTACGCGAGGGAGCCTGTCTCCATGCGCGAGCCGACGGCGCGCGCCCGCAAAAAGCTCCGCGTGGCGGCGACGCTTAGAGCGGGGTCGCGGGCACGCCGACGCGCCGGTGGCGCTGGTAGACGTAGGCCGCGGCGACGAACGGCGCGACGGCGGGGCCGACCATCACGTAGTACAGCACGGACGGCGTCCACGAGCGCTCTGCGGCGAGGTACTGCCGGTCGAAGTGGACGAACGCCGGCGAGCACAGCGCGAGCGCGAAGCCGGCGGCGATGACCGCGAGCAACGGGAGCATCGAGAACACGTCGGGCGGGAGGACGAGACTGAACGCGAGCGCGACGGGGAACGTGGCGGCGAGGGCGGCAATCGGCTGCCACCAGCGGTCGCCGCGGTGAGAGGCGGTCACGTCGGGGACGACGACGCGGACCGCAATCAAGGTTGCCCGCGTTCGCGGCCCGCGCGGACGGGACGTTTATCAGCGACGCCGCCCGACTCGGAGGTGATGACGTACGCCGTCGTCGGCTGCTCGGACTGCGGCGCGCTGTGGGTCGTGGAGGGCCGCCCCGACACCTCGGGGTGTCCGCGCTGCGAGAAGCGCCACCAGTTCTCGAAGCTCCGGACGTTCGTGGAGACCGACGACGAGGACCACGCCCGCGAGGTGCGGGCGTCGATGCTCGCGAACCGCGCGGGCCACGGCGAGGCGTTCGCGGAGCTGGAGGACTTCACGACGCTCGGCGACTTCGCCGAGGACGCGGGGATGAGCGACGAGGAGTTCCTCGACTCCGCGGGCGTGGACACCGAGGAGGTGTTGGCCGTCGAGGAGCGCGTCGAGCAGTCCGGGCGGAGTCTCGGGAAGCGGGAGGCCGTGCGGACGGCGCTCCGAGAGCTCGACGAACCCACGGAGTCAGAGGTGAAGGCGTTCGCCG
This sequence comes from Halobacterium sp. NMX12-1, assembly GCF_040435975.1. NCBI lineage: Archaea > Methanobacteriati > Methanobacteriota > Halobacteria > Halobacteriales > Halobacteriaceae > Halobacterium > Halobacterium sp. NMX12-1. The sequence continues at coordinate 115,861 of NZ_CP159204.1, forward strand.
CGGAGCACGGCGTCGGCGGCGACTACGTCGAGCGCGCGCTGCAGAAGCTCCGGCGCGCCGGCGACGTCACCGAGACCGACGGCGGCTTGCGGTTGTTGTAGCCGGCGACCCACACGTTCTTGCCGGTGGCTGTGCACCGTTCCGACGATGGACGGACGGACGGCGCGCGTCTGGCAGGTCGTCGTGGGGGTAGCGCTCGTGAGCGGCGCCGCAGTCGTCGTGCTGGCGAGCACAGACCCGTCGTGGCCGGTGCCGGGCGCGTCCACGCTCGCGGTGCTGGCTGGCGTGGGGGCGGCCGGGTTCGCGCTCGCGGCCGTCGTGCGCGTGCTCGCCGGCGACCACCAGCACGGCGTCGGCCACCTGCTCGCGGTGTGCGGCTGGCTGCTCTTGCTCGTGGGCGAGACCGTCGAGAGCGAGGCGACGACCATCGCTGGGGTCGCGGTCGTGCTGGCGGCGGGCGCGTACCTCGTCTGGCTGGCGGTAGATTAGAGCGGGCCGCCGGAGAGCGCGCGCAGCAGCGTCAGCGCGAGCACGAGCACGGTGAGCAGGAGCTTCAGCACGCGGAGTACGCTCACCACTCGCGACCGGCCATCCGGCTCGTCGTCGGTGTGGGCGTTCATATTCTACTCGACGACCACCGGGAAAATAACTCCGCGTCTGCCGCGGACTGAAACTGAAAGTGGCGCCGTCAGCGCCCGAGCTCCTCGTGCGCCGAGGAGAGGTGGCGGGACGCCAGCGCCGCGAGCAGGCTGAGTTCGCCGGCGAGCGCGCCCGCCGCGATGATTTCCGCGAGCGCGTTCGCGTTCGAACCGGCGGGGTCGCCGCCGCCGCGCACACCCAGCACGTCCAAGGCTTCGCGCTGGGTCGGGAGCTTCGTGCCGCCGCCGACGGTGCCGACTTCGAGGCTCGCGAGGTTCACCGAGGCGTACAGCTCGTCGCCCCTGTCCTCAACGGTCGTGATGGCGTTCGACCCCTCGACCACCTGCGCGGCGTCCTGCCCGGTCGCGAGGAAGACGGCGGCGACGGTGTTCGCGGCGTGCGCGTTGAACCCGAGACTCCCGGCCTTCGCGGAGCCAATCAGGTTCTTCCGGGTGTTCGCCTCCTCGATGGCCTCGGGGGTGGTGTCGAAGCGCTCCTCGACGACCTCGCGAGGGATGGTGACGTCTGCGGTGACGGTGCGGCCGCGGCCCTCCACCGCGTTGATGGCGGCGGGCTTCTTGTCCGAGCAGAGGTTCCCGGAGAGCGCGACCAGTTCCGCGGGCGTCTCCGCCTCCACCACGCCCGCCGCCGCTTCGGTGGCGATGGTGGCCATGTTCATCCCCATCGCGTCCTTCGTGTCGTAGGCGAACCGGAGGTAGACGCTGTCCCCGACGACGTACGGCGTGACCTCGGTGAGTTCGCCGTGGCTCGTGGTGTCCTCGGCGGCCTCGCGGAGCGCGTCGAAGTTCTCCTCCACCCACTCCGCGACCTCCGCGCCCTCCGTGACGTCCTCGACGCGGAAGACGGGTGCGCGCGTCATCCCGACTTTCGTCACGCGGGCGTTCGCGCCGCCCGCCGCGGTAATCGCCGAGCAGCCGCGGTTGACCGAGGCGACGAGTGCGCCCTCCGTGGTCGCCAGCGGGAGGTAGAACTCGCCGTCCGCGCTGCCGCCCGAGACGGACAGCGGGCCGGCGACGCCCAGCGGGAGCTGGGTGCCGCCCGCGAGGTTCTCGACGTTCGGGTCCACCTCGTCGGCGTCGAACGCGAACGCCCCCGACGCGTCGAGGGTGGCGTCCGTCTCGCGTTCGAGGAGTTCGCGGCGCGCCGCGGCCGCGGTGTCGGCGTCCGCGTGGTCTTCGAGCTCGTAGAGCCGGAGGTCGCCGGCCTGCACGCGGTCGGCGAGGTCGCTGGCGTCGGTCATACCGGTGGGTACTCGCGCGGCGCCCTGAAGGTTGCCCTTTCGGCCGGTGTGCGGCGCCGCCGGCCGCTTCCCGAACGTCTAAGCGGCCGGCCGCCCGCCTTCGAGACATGACTGCGGCAGCCGACCTCGTGTTGCGAAACGGCGAGGTCCACACGCTCGGCGACAGCGACGAGACTTACGACGCGCTGGCGGTCCGGGACGGTCGCGTCGTCCGGCTCGCCAACGACTACGACGTCGAGTTCCTCGTCGGCACGGGCACCGAGGTTCTCGACCTCGACGGCGGCGTCGTCCTCCCCGGGTTCGTGGACGCGCACACGCACATGGAGACGGTCGGCCAGCACGGCGTCCACGCGGACCTGCGCGGCGCGAGCGGCCCCGAGGAAGTCACGGAACGGCTGCAGGAGCGAGCGGCGGAGACGGACGACGAGTGGGTGCTGGGCTACGGCTACGACGAGTCCGCGTGGGACGCCGACGACCTCCACCAGTCCGACCTCGACGCCGTCAGCGACGAGCGCCCGGTGGCGGCCATCCGCGAGGACATGCACACCGCGACCGTGAACGCCGCCGCGCTCGACGCGTACGGCGACGAGATGCCCGACGGCGACGTGCTCGACGACGGCCGCATCGTGGAGGACGCCGTCGAAGTCGTGTACGCGGCGACTGAGCCCGACCCCGAGGAGACCGAGGACCTACTACGCGCGGCCCAGCGGGAGGCCAACGAGCGGGGCGTCACCGCCGTCCACGACATGGTGCGGCAGTCGCACTCGCCGCGGGCGTTCCGCGAGTTGGACCTCGCAGGCGAACTGACAGTGCGCGTGCGCTTGAACTACTGGAGCGACCACCTCGACGCACTCCTCGAAACCGGCCTCCGCACGAACCACGGCTCCGAGATGGTCGAAGTCGGCGGCGTGAAGACGTACACCGACGGGAGCCTCGGCGGCCACACCGCGAAGCTCTCCGAGCCGTACGCGGACGCCCCCGACGAGACCGGGCAGTGGGTCGTCGAGCCTGACGAACTCCGGGAGTTCGTAGCGCGCGCGGACGACGCCGGCCTGCAAGTGACCGCGCACGCCATCGGCGACGAGGCCATCGACGCGGTGCTGGACGCCTACGAGGACTGCGCGGACGCCGGCGCGAGCCGCCACCGCATCGAACACTCGGAGCTAGCCAGCGACGACGCCATCGAGCGGATGAGTGAGTTGGGCGTGGTGGCGTCGATGCAGCCGAACTTCCTGAAGTGGGCGGGTTGCGAAGGACTCTACGAGGACCGCCTCGGCACGGAGCGCCGCGAGGCGAGCAATCGCTTCCCCGCCTACCGCGACGCGGACGTGCCGCTGGCGTTCGGCAGCGACTGCATGCCCCTCGACCCCCTCTTGGGCGTTCACTACGCCGTGAACCCGCCCGCGGAGTCGCAGGCGCTCTCGGTCACGGACGCCCTGCGCGCGTACACCGCCGGCGGCGCGTACGCCGGCTTCCGCGAGGACGAACAGGGAACAATCGAGGAGGGCGCGCTCGCGGACTTCGTGGTGCTGGACGAGTCGCCGTGGGAGCAGCCCGAGGCGATTCGGGACATCGACGTGACGGCGACCGTCGTGGACGGCAAGGTCGTCTACCGCGCGGACTGACACAACGACTACGGGGCTGGGCGGGCTACGGCCGGGCATGGCCGAAGCCGCCCTGTTCGTGCTGTTCACCCTCTTCGCCGTCGCCGCGCCGCTCGTGCTCTACTCGCTGGTGCGTTCGGAGGCGGAGGACACCGACCGGATGAGCCGCGAGGAGGCCCGCGAGCGCGTGTCCCGCGAACGGGACGACCGCCGGTAGCTACTCCAGCAGCGACTCGCCGGTCATCGCCGTCGGTTTCTCTACGCCGAGCAGGTCCAACAGCGTCGGCGACACGTCCCGGAGCGCGCCGTCGTCGCGAACGTCGGTGGCGCCCTCGTCGCCCTCCTCCGCGGGGAGGTGGACGAACGGGACGGGGTTGAACGTGTGCGCGGTGTGGGGGTCGTCGCGGGTACCCATGTCGTCGGCGTTCCCGTGGTCGGCGGTGAGGAGGACGTCGGCGCCGGCCTCGCGGAGCGCGGGGACGAGCCGGGCGAGCTGGCTATCGACGGTCTCGACGGCCTCGATGGCGGCCTCGTAGTCGCCGGTGTGGCCGACCATGTCGGGGTTCGCGTAGTTCAACACGAGCACGTCCGGGTCGTCGGCGTCGAGCACGTCGAGCGCGACGTCGGTGACGCCCGCGGCGCTCATCTCGGGCGCGAGGTCGTACGTCGGGACGTCCGGGCTCTCCACGATTTCCCGGCGCTCGCCCGCGAACTCCACCTCGCGGCCGCCGTTCAGGAAGTACGTCACGTGGGGGTACTTCTCGGACTCGGCGACCCGCAGTTGGGTCAGGGAGTGCTCGGCGAGCACTTCACCGAGGGTGTCCGCGGGGCGCTCGGACTCGAAGGCGACCGGGAGGTCGAACGTCTCGTCGTAGTCGGTCATCGTCGCCACCGGCACCGCCGGCGGCTCGGTCGTGACGCCCTCGGCCTCCCAGTCCTCGGGGCGGATGTCGGCGAGCATCCGGACGAGCTGGCGCGCGCGATCCGCGCGGAAGTTACAGAAGACGACCGCGTCGCCCTCGCTCAGGGCGTCCCCGCCCTCGACGACAGTGGGTTCGACGAATTCGTCCGTGTCGCCGCGGTCGTAACTCTCCTGAACTGCTTCGACGGCGGAGTCGGCGCGGTGGTCGCCGTCCCGGTTCACGATGGCGTCGTAGGCGCGCTTCGTGCGCTCCCAGTTCTGGTCGCGGTCCATCGCGTAGTACCGCCCGGTGACGGTGGCGACGTCGCCGGTGCCGTACTCGTCGGCGACCTCCTGGAGCGTCTGGAGGTAGTCTTCGCCGCCGTGGGGCGCGGTGTCGCGGCCGTCCGTGAACGCGTGCGTGGTCGCGGGGAGGTCGCGGCTCGCCGCGCATTCGAGGAGCGCGTGGAGGTGTTCGTGGTCGGAGTGGACGCCGCCGTCGCTGACCAGTCCCATCACGTGGAGGCGCCCGCCCGTGCGTTCGACGTGGTCGAGCGCGCCGCTGATGGCGTCGTTCTGGCAGAGTTCGCCGTCCGCGATGGCGTCGTTGATGCGGGTGTACTCCTGGAGGACGACCCGGCCGGAGCCGATGGTGAGGTGGCCGACCTCGCTGTTGCCCATCTGACCGCGCGGCAGCCCGACCTCGCGGCCGTGAGTGGTCAGCGTGCCGGAGCCGCCGCGCTCGGCGTAGTCGTCGAAGGTCGGCGTGTCCGCGGCTTCGACTGCGTTCAGGTGGTCGTGGTCGGCGAGCCCCCAGCCGTCGAGAATCACCAGCGCGGCCTGCATGGTCGGGAGTCCGCAGGCCGCCCGTATTTACGTGTCGCCTGCGACCGGCGTCAGTCGCCGTCGGGCGCGCGGGCGTCCGGCGTCTCGCCGACGTCGAACTCCGCGCCGCAGTCCGCGCACACCATGTGGCGGCCGGGGACGGTGCGCTGTGCGGCGACGAGCCCGCACTCGGGGCAGACGCTGTACGGTCGCTCCTCGGCGGGCGCGCCGGGCTCTACGGCCATCCGAATCCAGGCGTCGGAGTCGGCCTCGTCGTAGAGTTCCACGCCGTCGTCGGTGCGTCGCCAGTTGACCGTGGAGTCGTCCCGCGACATCTACTTCGCCCTCTCTCCCGCGACCATTTAACTATTCTGACAAAAGTTAGCTCGTCCGCGAGTAAACGCCGCCATCCGGCGGTTAGCGCGAGTAAAGAAATCGCGGGTCGGGGCCGCGCGAACGGCGGGGTATTTGGCGCTCCGCGCCCGAGGGGAGTCCATGACCCTCGACCCCGTCCACTTCGACGGCATCGCGGACCTCGCGAGCCGCATCCGCCACGAGGTGGACGCCGAGGAGCACCGCGACGTCGCCGAGGAGACGTGGGCGAACTACCTCGACCCGCTGTACGGCGACGACGGCCCCGTGCTGGAGCCGCTGGCCGAGCAGCGCCGTTCGGCCGCGGACGTCGAGGAACTGGCGCTCCAGCCGTCGCCGTTCGACACCGCCCACGGCCTCGACTCGGGGACTATCAACCCGAAGACATTCAAGAACGGGCTCGTGTTGGACCTCGCGCAGGCCGCAATGAGCGCGACGCCCAGCGACCTCGACCTCCACCGCTCGCGCACCGTCATCACGAGCGTCCACTCCAACGACGTCACCGTCCGCACCGACACCGACTGGCGCAAGTGGGACGAGGGGTACAGCCGCGGCCGCATCGTCCACACCGCGCCGCTGGCCCGCGACCAGGAGCGCGTCGTCCACGGGCTCGCGCTCTACCTCGCGGAGAGCCACCACGCCCTCGAACACGCCGACGCCGTGGACGACCTCCTGTTGCTGGACGGGCCAGTCTACCCCAAGCAGCTCGTGAACTGGGCGGACCGCCACGCCAGCCTCGCGGACCTCGTCACCGAGAACGAGCTCGTCGGCGAGGTGCTGGAGAACTACGTCCGCCTCGTCGAGCGCTTCGCCGACAAGGACGTGCCGCTGGCTGGCTTCGTGAAGAGTCCGGCGAGCCAGGCGCTCGTGCGCGCGCTCCGCGACCGCGGCCGCCCGACGCCGTGGGCCAGCGACGCCGCGTTCTTCGGGCAGGTTCTGGAGCGCCGCGAGTTCGACGGGCAGGAGTACCACCGCATCACGGACGAACTCGCGTGGACGGGCTGGTTCACGTCCACGCTCGGCGCCGACGGCGTGTTCGCCGACGCGAGCGAACTCGGCGTCGAACGCGAACTCCCCGCGGAGTGCTACGAGGTCGCGTTCTTCGTCGTCTACGACCCCCGCACGGACCTCGTGCACAAGGTCGAACTACCGCGCGCGTTCGCCGACAGCGAGGACTGCCGGGACGCCGTCGAGCGCTACGTCACCAGTCAGGTCGCCGCGGAAGCCGGGCCGCCGAAGCCCGTCGGGAAGGCCGACGAGCTCGCGCGCATCGGCGCTACCGAGAAGGAGGAACTCGTCCGCAAGCTCGAACAGTCCTTCGACAGCCGCCGCGACGAGAACTATGACGACCAGCGCTGGCCCGACGCCTGATTGCGCGGCCCGCGAACCCGCGTCCACCTTTAAGCACGGGGAGCCAGCAGTCCCCAGCAATGACCGACCGCGCCATCGAGACGCGCAACCTCACGAAGCGGTACGGCGACGAGACCGCCGTCGAGGGACTGGAGCTGGCCATCCCCGCCGGCAGCGTCTACGGCTTCCTCGGGCCGAACGGCGCCGGGAAGACGACCACGATGCGGATGCTCACGACGCTCACGGAGCCCACCGACGGCACCGCGACGGTCGCGGGCGCGGACGTCGCGGACCGAGACGCCGTCGTCTCGAACGTCGGCTACCTCCCCGAGGAGCCGCCGCTGCACGCCGAACTCACGGGCCGCGAGCAACTCCGCTACATCGCCGGCCTCCGCGACCTCCCCGAAGCGGAGGCCGAGACGCGCATCGAGGACCTGCTCGACCGCTTCTCGCTGGCCGGCGACGCCGACAAGCGCATCTCCGCGTACTCCAAGGGGATGAAACAGAAGGTCGGCATCATCCAGGCGATGCTCCACGACCCGGACGTGCTGTTCCTCGACGAGCCCACGTCCGGGCTGGATCCGCGGGCCGCCCGCACCGTCCGCGACACCATCGCCGACCTCACCGAGGGCGACGCCACCGTCTTCCTCTCGACGCACATCCTCCCGGTGGTGGACGAGCTCGCGGACACCGTCGGCGTCCTCTACGACGGCCGCCTCGTCACCGAGGGCTCCCCCGACCACCTCAAGACCCGCGCGGAAGCCGGCGACGAGCGCACGCTCGAAGACGTCTTCCTCGAAGTCACCGGCGGCATCGGCGACGCCGCCGAGGAGGGGTGAGATGCCGGCGTTCCCGGACCCCGACCACGCCGTCCGCATCGCCGCGAACGAGCTCCGCATCGCGTGGCGGAAGCTCCGCGGGAAGAGCACCGCCCAGCTCGCGTCCGTCGGCATCGTCGTCCTCTTCGGCGTCGCGTTCACCGCAGCGGCCGCCTACGGCGCGTACCTCGGCGGTCGCGGCGTCGCGACCGACCCCGGCGACGTGAGTTCGCTCCTCGGCCTCGTGCCCGCCGCGCTCGCCACCCTCACGCTGTTCATGGCAGCGTACATGACCGTCATCCAGCTCGGCGACGTCGACGCCCGCGACGGCTACCTCACGACGGTCCCCGCGCGAGACGTGGTCGGCGGGCTACTGCTCGCGGGCTACGTGCGCGCGTCCGGCCTGTTCGTCGCGCCGCTGCTGGTCGCGTCGGTCGCGTTCGCGGTCGGCGCTGGCTCGCCGTTGTCGCTCCCGCTCGCCGCGCTCGCCGTGCTCGCGCTCACCGCCACCGCGTTCCTCGTCGGCTTCCCGCTGGGCGCCGCGATAACCTACCTCGGCAGCCGGTCGGCGCTCGTCGCGCGGTTCAAGACCGTCATCGGCGCCGTCGTCTTCCTCGCGTACTTCTGGCTCATCGTCTCCGGCACGTTCGACGAGGTCGTCGACCCGATCCTCGACGTCGCGGAAGCCTCGCCGGTGTCGTGGTACGCCGACCTCGCCACCCTCGCCGTCGTCCCGGGCGCGAGCGCGGCGAAAGCCGGAGCCGTCGTCGTCGGTTCGGTCGTCCTCGGCGCGGGCGGCGTGCTCGCGAGCGTCCGGCTCTCCGAGCGCCGCTGGTACACCGAGAGCGTCGAAGCCGGCGAGCGCGAGACCGACTCCGTCGCCGGCGGTCGGCTCGACCGCCTCGTCGGCCGACGCCCCGCGTGGGTCGCGCGCAAGAGCTGGCTGCGCGCCCGCCGCGCCCCCATCCGGCTCGTCTTCGTCGCGTACCCGGCGTTCCTGCTCGTGACGCCAGTGCAGGCCAGCGTCGAAGCCGGCCGCGTCACCGCGTCGCTCCCGCCGTCGGTCGCGCTGTACGGCGCGTGGATGACCGGCGCCGCGTTCACGCTCAACCCCCTCGGCGACGAGGGCGCGGTGCTCCCGGTCACCGCGATTTCCGGCGTCTCCGGCCGCGAGTTCGTCGGCGGGCTCGTCGTCGCCAGCGCCGTCTTCGGCGTCCCGCTGACCGCCGCCGTCGCGGGCGGGCTCGCCGTCCTCAGTCCGCTCCCGCCGGTCGCACTCGTTTGTACGGTTGTCGCCGCTGCGGTCCTACCCGTACTCGCCGCTGCACTGGCGGCCGGCGTCGGCACGACCTACCCCAAGTACGACGCGACGACGGTCAGCCGCAGCCGCGAAGTCGTCGTCCCCTCGATGTGGGCGTTCGGCGTCTACACGCTCGCGTTCCTGCTCACCGGCGGCGTCGCCACCGCCGTTCAGGTCCCCGCGGCCGCCGGCGAGCTCGCGAACGCGATCGGCGTCACCGACGCCGCCGTCCACGCCGGCGCGCTCGCTGTCGGCGTGCTCCTCACGGGCGTTCTCGCGGCCGTCTCCGTCAGAATCGCGGTGCGCGCGTTCGACGACTACACCGCCTAGAGTTCGGCCTCGTGCTCGGGCTCGACCTCGATCTCGACGTCCTCGGGGTCGACGCCGATGCGCGCGAACTGCGTGCGGACGTGCTCGCGGGCCGCCTCCAGCGCCTGCTCGCGCGTGTCGAACCCGCGCGGCATCGGCGACTCGAAGGCGACGTTGACGTCCTGCCCGCCGACTTCCTGGGTGCTCCCGCCGCTCTCGACGGCGTAGAACTCGTCGCAGACCCAGACGTACGGCGCCGCCTCGTCGGGCGCGCCCTTGAACGACGGGGCGTCCTCGCCGCGCTCGTACAGCGTCCCCGTCAGCGTCGTCCCGGCCGCCGAACCGCGCACCAGCAACATGGCCCGTCGTACGGGCGCGAGCGGCATAAGCCCGCGGACGCCCGCGAGGGAAAGCGGTTAGTGCGCGCGCCGCCACGACGGGAGCATGAGCGACCTCGGGGACTTCGCGGACCACGACGGCGGCGACGACGCGGCCGACGCCGACAGCGACGACGACTTCCAGCGCCCGGAGCTCGACGACACCGGCAGCGACGACGGCCTCGGCGCGCTGGCGGTCTCCGAAGGCCTGCGCATCCACGAGGACGGCCAGGAGACCGCGCTGAAGGCGTACGTCACCGCGGGCAACCGGTCGTCGGTCCGACTGGGCTCCTACCTCGTCGCGCCGTACCCCGGCGGCGAGAAGCTGTTCTGCAAGATTACTGGCCTGGAGTACGTGCAGGCGTTCCAGAGCGACGACGCCACCGAGATTCACGCCCGGCGCGCGATGCGCTCCGAAAGCGTCGACGAGCAGGACTACAAGTTCCTCGCGGAGCTGGACCCCGTCGCCGTCCTCTACCGCGATGGGGACGACCTCAAGCGCCGGATGGCCGACCGCGTGCCCAAGCCGGAGACGGTCGTCCGAGAAGCCGACGACGCCACCGAAATCAAGACCGGGCTCAAAATCCCGGAGGACGGCGTGTTCCTCGGGCACCTCTCGGTGGGCGGCGAGAAGGTCCGGACCGCCGCAGAGCCGCCGACCATCGACTACCGCGTGAAAGACGACTACGAGGCCGGCGACCCGCTGGTCTTCCGGCACACGCTCGTCGCGGGCGGGACAGGGTCGGGGAAGACCCACTCCGCGAAGAACGTGCTCCGGCAGTACCTCCACGAGGACCGGCGCTACCCCGTTGACGCGGGCGGCGCGGAGCGCCGGATGGCGGTCGTCCAGTTCGACCCGCAGGACGAGTACGCGCAGATGCACGACGACAACCCCGACGCCGACGCCAGCGACGAGCGCCGCTGGGAGACGCAGGGACTGGCGCACGGCGGCCACGACGACACGGTCGCGTTCGTGCCGAAGGTCGGGTCGGCGTCGTACGCCGCCGACCACCACGACGCCGAGCGCGTCGAGTTCACGGTGCCGTTCTCGATGGTGCGGGACAACCCGTGGCTGGTGGCGTCCAGCGGCCTCAACGACAACCAGTACGGCGCGCTCCGACTCCTGTTAGACCGGTTCTTCGGACAGTACGGGCAGGGCGGCACGTACGAGGAGTTCTGCTCGTTCCTCGACGACCCCGCGCTCAAGGAGGAGCTCGACGAGTCCGGGCGCGTCCACGAGGCGACCTACGAGGCCGTGCTGCGGCGCGTCCACGGGATGCCGTCGGGACTGTTCGACCAGGACGCGCGCCCGATTACGGAGCTCGTGGAGGACCGCCAGTTCGTGCGGCCGGGCCGGCTGTCGGTGGTGCCGACCTACCACATCAGCAACTCGCGGGCCGCGGAGACGGTGGTGCTGGCGGTGTCGAGCCTGCTCGTCGACCAGAAGCTCTCGAACGACCCCGACTACGAGTCCATCAAGGAGACGCCGCTGGTGGTCGGGATGGACGAGGCGCACAACTTCCTCGCGGACGCCGACAGCGTGCAGGCGAACCAGGTCGTCGGGAAGTTCACGGAGGCCGCCAAGCAGGGCCGCAAGGAGCGCCTCGGCCTGTTCCTCATCACGCAGGACCCGCAGGACATCGCCGACCCCGTGTTCAAGCAGGTGAACACGACGGTCGTGTTGAACCTCGGGGACGAGGACGCCATCAACGCCGTGAACATCCCGGCGTCGCTGCAGTCGAAAGTCCCCTACATGGAGAAGGGGCAGATGGTCGTCTACTCGCCGGACAACTCCGAGCCCGTCGAGATTCAGGGACTGCCGACGTGTCTGACGCGACACGGCCGGGACTGACCACCGCCCCGTCGGGCGGTCCGCGGCCCATAGAACTTTCACCCGGGCTGGTCAATTTCGAGGCGACACCATGACGAAGATTCTCGTTCCCGTCGACGGCTCCGAGCAGTCCAAAGAAGCGCTGGAGTACGCCCTCGAACACTTCAAGGACGCCGAAATCACCGCCATCAACGTTATCGACCCCATCGAGGCCGGCTACACCGCGCAGGCGACCGTGCCGGGCTACTCCGAGGAGTGGTTCGAGCAGGCGAAAGACGCCGCCGAGGAGCTGTTCGACGAGGCCAAGCAGACCGCCGGCGAGTACGACACGAACATCGACACGACCACCGAAGTCGGGCGACCGAGCCGCGCCATCGTCGAGTACGCCGAGGAGAACGACTTCGACCACGTCGTGATGGGGAGCCACGGCCGCTCGGGCGTCTCCCGCATCCTCCTCGGCAGCGTCGCCGAGAGCGTCGTGCGGCGCTCGCCGGTGCCGGTCACTATCGTTCGCTAGGGCTGACAGGCGGCGCGAAGTACGCAGGCCGGTTCGCCGCGCTCCCGCTTCGACCGACCTGCGCCGGATTCAGGTCACGCCTCGGGTTGGTCCCGCTCTCCTACTTGAACCTACGCCGCCGGTAGTGACAAGCATCCGCGAGCGAGCGGCTTGAAAAGCCCGAGCGAAGCGGTTCACTGCACGAGCGAACGAAGTGAGCGAGTGCAGGCCGACGACTGAGCGGAACGTAGTGGAGCGAAGGAGGAGTGCTTTTAGCGTAGCTTTTGCCGAGCCGAGCGGGACCGAAGGTCCCGCTGGCCGTGTGAACGGGCGCGTAGCGCCCGTGAGCAGACGAGGCGACGAAGCCGCCGAGCGCAGCGCAAAACGTGCGCTAGAAGATATTCGCCTGCCGATACACGGAGATACCCTGGTGGGTAATCTCGTAGGGCTTGGTCTCGCGGGAGTGGTTGGCGTCCCGAATCTTCTGAATCTCGACGGCGAGCCGCGTCTCCCGGAAGTCCTCGGGGCGGATGTAGCGGAGGACGACGACGGCGTCGGTGAGGTACTCGATGATGCCGTGGCGGGAGGCGAAGGGGTTGTCCTCGGAGGCTTCGCTGGTGAGCATCGTGGTGACGCCGGCGTCCTTGAGCGCTTTCGTGAAGTCGTAGATTTCGGTGCGGCGCACCGACTGGTCGTCGTACATCATCTCCAGCAGGGAGACGGAGTCGAGGACGAGGCGACTGGCGCCGAACTCCTCGACGAGCCGCGGGAGCTCGTTGCGGATGCTGGTGAGGGAGTTGGCCATCTCGATCGGGTCGATGTCGATGACGGCGAGGTTGCCTTCCTCGGTGTGGCGGTCGAACTCCCAGCCCTTCTCGGTGGCGCTCTGGACGACGCGCTGGCGGGACTCCTCTAAGGTGATGTAGACGGCGCGCTCGCCGTTCTGGATGGCTTCGTGGAGGAACTGGAGGCCGAACGTGGTCTTCCCGGTGCCGGCGCCGCCGATGGCGACGATGAGCGAGCGCTCGGGGACGCCGCCCTGCACCATCTCGTCGAGGCCCTCGATGCCGAAGTCGATGCGCGGGATGTCCGAGTCGTACTCTTCTTCCTCCTCGAAGCCGCCGGGACCGCCCGCGCCGACGTCGCCGTCGAGGTCGAACCCGAAGTCGTCCTCGCCGCCCGGCGCGGCAGCGCCGGCGCCGCCACCGCCGCCGAACGCGGCCGCGAAGTCGTCCTCGAAGAGGTCGTCGTCCTCGCCGCCCGAGGGCTCACCGCCACCGCCGAACGCCGCCGCGAAGTCGTCGACCTCGCTCTCGGGACCCGGCTCGGCTCCCTCCTCGGGCTCGGCCGGCGTCGGCGACTCCTCGGTCGGCTCGTCGGAGTCCGGCGCTTCCTCGCCGAACGACTCCTTCGATTCGGCTGTCTCCTCACCGGATTCGGACTCCAGCGGCTCGGCTGTCGGCGCCTCCGATTCGGCGTCGGACGGCTCCTCGTCGCTGTCCGTCTCGGTTTCCTCTTCGAAGGCTTTCTCGAACCAGTCTTCGTCGTCCTCGTCAGCCACGATGACGCCTCCGTACCGCGGCGCACTGCGCCGTCGGCTCCATGTCGGGGTGGTCGGGTCACAGCGAAAAGTAGTTTCCGCCGCCCGCGGGTTTTTCAAGTGCGGCACCCCGAGTGGGCGTATGCGCGTTGGAATCGTCGCACAGCGGGGGAACTCGCGGGCCGCGTATCTCGCCGCGGACGTCCGCGAGATGCTCGCTGGCGAGGACGCGGAGGTGTGGCTGGACACGGCGACGGCGGACGCACTCGACGGCGACGGCCACGAGGTCGCGGAGTTCGACGCCTGCGACCTCGTGGTGAGCATCGGCGGCGACGGCACGTTCCTGTTCGCGGCGCGGGGCGCGGGGTCGACACCGGTGCTGGGCGTGAACCTCGGGGAGGTCGGCTTCCTGAACGCGGTCGCGCCGGAGGACGCCGTCGCGGCAGTCCGCCGGGAGGTCGAGCGCTACAGGGAGACCGACGAGGTGCGCCACCGGGAGGTGCCGCGGGCGGCGGCGTCGGGGGAGCGCGAGTGGTCGCTGACGCCGGCGCTCAACGAGGTCGTGATTCAGGGCGACCAGCGCGGCCACGGCCGCGGCATCGACCTCGAAGTGCGCGTGGACGGGTCGCTGTTCGAGGCGACGCACGCCGACGGCGTCCTGATTGCGACGCCCACCGGGAGCACCGCGTACAATCTCAGCGAGGGCGGCCCGCTCGTGCAGCCGGGCGTGGACGCGTTCGTCGTCACCGGGATGTGCGCCGAGGAGGCGATGCCGCCGCTGTTGACGCCGGTCGGCGGCGAGGTGACGGTGCGCGTGGACGGCCCGGAGTACGCGGTCGTCTCCAGCGACGGGTCGAACCGACAGCGCGTGAAGACGCCCGAGGTGATCACCGTGGAGGCGGCCGACGAGCCCGCGCGCGTCGCCGGCCCGGACTCGGATTTCTTCCAAGCGCTGAACAAGCTCAAGTAGCGGCTCGGCGAACGGGAGCGGGTCGCCGGAACGGAAAGGGTTAGTGAGCCACCAGCCGTATTGCGGGGCAATGAGCAAGCAGCTGCCGGACGTGCAGGCGACGGAGCCGGAGGTTGCAGTGGGGTTGAGTCAGGTCGGCGTGACGGGCGTCGAGAAGCTCGTGAAAATCGCCCGCGAGGACAAGCGCCCCATCGTGTTGACCGCGGAGTTCGAGGTGTACGTGGACCTCCCGCAGGGCCGGAAGGGCATCGACATGAGCCGGAACATGGAGGTCATCGACGAGACCCTCGAAGACGCCGTCTCCGAACCCGTCTACCGCGTCGAGGAGATGTGCGGGGAGACCGCCGAGCGCCTGCTGGAGAAGCACGAGTACACGACGACGGCCACCGTCGAGATGGAGGCGGAGCTGATGATTCAGGACGAGACGCCCGCGAGCGGCCTGCCGACGCAGGGCACCGTGGACATCGTCGCGTCTGCGACCGCCGAGGAGGGCGAGCCGACCCGCGAGGAGATCGGCGCCCGCGTCGTCGGCATGACCGTCTGCCCGTGCAGCCAGCAGATGATGAGTCAGACCGCCCGCGAGAAGCTCGCTGACCTCGGCGTCGGCGAGGACGACGTCCGGGAGTTCCTGCAGGAGGTCCCGCAGGCCGGGCACAGCCAGCGCGGGCACGCGACGCTCACCATCGAGACTTCCGGCGACCCCGAGGTGGACTTGATGGACGTCGTGGACGTCGCGCGGGACTCGATGAGCGCGCGCATCTACAACCTCGCGAAGCGCCCCGACGAGGACCACATGACCTACGCCGCGCACGCGAACGCGAAGTTCGTGGAGGACTGCGTGCGCTCGATGGCGGAGGGCGTCGTCGCGGAGTTCGACCACCTCGACGACGACGCGGTGGTGACAATGAAGCAGTCCAACGACGAGTCCATCCACCAGCACAACGCCCACGCCGAGCGCGTCGCGGAGTTCGGCGCGCTCGAGCAGGAAGTCAACGGGGAGTAAGCGGCGGCGGTCAGTCTGTTCTCTCGGTTCGAGCGAGTCGCGCGACGAACCCCGCGGCGAGCGGGTACGACCACGCGGTCCCGCGGGCGGCCTGCACCGCGGCGACGACGGCGAACGCGACGGTCACCGCCCAACTGAGCGCCGACAGCACGAACAGCGCGAGGCCCAGGAGGGCGACCGCGGTGGCGTACGGTTCGGGGAGCAACGGCCCGGAGACGGCATAGCCGAGAACGTGGCCGTCGTCGGCGCCCGCGGCGAGCGTGAGCGTCGACGCGACGTTGAATGCCAGCACGGAGAGATACCAGTCGAGGGCGTGACCGGCGTTCGCTCGCGTGAACGACTGCTCGCTGGTAGCGTACGCGAGCGCCGCGGCGACGGCGGCCGCGGCGAGACCGACCCTCGGGGAGCCCGAGAGCGCAATCGCGGCGCCGAACACGGCGAGCACGACGACGTGGACCGCGACGCCGGCGACGGACTGCTCGGCTCGGCTGTCGCTCGCGGCGGGCGTTTCGGCGGCCTCGGCGACGGCGTGCTCCGGGCTGTAGAGGGAGGCGACGCGAGCGCGCTTGAGGAGGTACGCGGCGCCGACCACGCCGGTGAGAAGCGAGTGGACTGTCACGTACGCGGCCGCGACGAGGAGGACGCCGCCGCCGACCCAGAGCCGGCGGTCCGGCGACCACGGCGCGCCGCTGGCCGCGACGGCGCCAGCGTCCACGTACAGCGCGGCGAAGAAAACCGGGACGAGCACGAACAGGAGCGCGCCGACGACCGCGACGCCGGCCAGCGACCACGGGCTCGCGAGCAGCGATTCCGGGGACGCGACCGCCAGCCACGCGGCCCACGCGAGGTGAACGAGCGTGATACCGGCGACGACGTACAGCGACCGCGTGGTTTGCACGTGCGCTAGTCGATATCGACCACGGATACGTATTTCGTCTGTTACGCGAGCGGCGAAAAGAAACGGGGCGGCGGTCAGTCCAGCGTCGCGGCGTCGGTCCACGTCTCCGCGAACACCTCGTAGACGTCGGCGGCGAACGTGGAGTCGTGGAGGTCTATCATCGCGAACGACTCGTCGGGCTCGACCGGGTTGGTCACTTCCAGACAGACTTCGGCGTCGTCGACGATGGTGACGTTGCCCTCGACGGTGGGGCCGATGCGGACCTCGTAGCCGGGGTGTTCGGCGAGCACGGCGACGTAGCGCTCGTTGACCGCCTCCGGGATGTTCGAGGACAGCTCCTGTGAGATGAGCACGGAGACGTCCACGCCGCGTTCGAGCGCGTCTTCGAGGTGGTCGACGATGCGGCTGGTGGTGTCCGCGACCTCGAAGCTCGTGGACTCGAAGCCCGCGACCAGCCGGACGGAGTCGTCGGCGGCGTCGATGCGCTCCAGCAGGAGGTCGAGCGAGTCGTCGGGGCCGAGCGCGGCCGTCCAGAACCCCTCCTCGGGCTCGGAGGGGGTCTGGAGGTCGGCTTCGAGCTCGTCGACGACGGCCTCGTACTGGTCGGCCTTCTCGCGGAGCTCGCGCTTGCGGTCCTCCAGCAGGCGGTCGAGGGCGGTGTCGGGCTCGACGGCGACGTACTTCTTCGGGCGGCTGGCGGCCTGACTGCGCACGAGGTGCTGTGACTCGATGCTGCCGAGCACGTCGTAGATGCGGCCCATCGGGACGCCGCTCTCCTCGGACAACTCCTTGGCGGTTGCCGGCCCGGTTCGGAGGAGCGCGCGGTACGCGCTGGCTTCGTACTCCGAGAGGCCGAGGTCCCTCAAGTCAGCCATCTCGTCGTCGGTTCGAGAGCCGGCGTGAAAAACACTGCGCCAGTTTACGGGCGGACAGTCACTCGGGCGGGTCCGGCGGCCGCGCCTCGATGTACGGGAGTTCGTCGAGCAGTTCGTCGAGGGGGACCGTGGCGTCGGATTGCTCGCGAGCCATCACCAAAAGCGAGGGCGCGAACCACCTTGAAACCCGATTTAGAGGGGTTCGGTGGGCGGTGGTGGCCTCCCGAGCGCTATTGAGTGCTCGCGACGAGGTCCGCCAGCGCCTCCGGGGAGTCGACGGCGTCGCTGGTGCCGTCGGCTTCGACGAGCCACGCGGTCCCCGACTCGCCGTCGGCGTCGGGGACGACGACCTTCTCGTGGTCGGCCATGCGGAGCGCGGCGCGGTGGAGGTCACTGCCGGCCTCGTCGGCGACTTCGACCACGAGCGGGTCGCTGACGACGCGGGAGGCGGCGGTGCCGTACGCCGCGACCTGCGGCCCCATGCGCTCGGCGGCGCCCGCGAACGCACCGACGGCGTCCGACGCGGCCTCGTGGTAGCGGGCGTCCCGCGTGAGGTAGTGGAGGTCCACTAGCGCGTCCGCCATCACGGCGGTGTCGTCGATTGGTCGGAGCGGCTGGTCGAGCAGGCCGGCGCCCTCCAGCGGGCCGTCAAGGAACGCGCCCGTCGCGTCCTGTAGGTCGTCGATGGCGGCGTCGGCGACGGTGACGGCGGTGTCGAGGTAGTCGCCGCCCAACACCTGCGCGGCCGTCGCGAACGCCTGCACGACGCGCGCGCGGTCCGCGAGCAAGCCCGTGGGGGCGTCTGGCTCGTCGAAGTGCCGGACGGTCGCGCCGTCCACGAGCGTTTCCCGGAGGTAGTCGAGCGTGCGCTCGGCGTACCGGGTCGCGGTGTCGTCGTCGGTGTACGCCGCGAACGACAGGAGGGCGTCCGCGGTGAGCGCGTTCACGTCCGCGTACGCCGTCTCGTCCACGGGAGGTTCGGCGTGGCTCGCCCGCTCGTCGGCGGACTGCTCGAAGTACTCGCCGGCGGCCTGACTCCCGCCGAACGCCTCGCCCGTCCACAGCGTGCCCGTCGCGTAGTCGATGGTGTGCTCGGCGGGCTCGCGGTAGTCCTCGCTGCCCGTGTGCAGGTACGCCGACGCGAACGCCCGCAGGAGGCTGGCGTTCTCCGCGAGCACCTTCTCGCGCTGGGGGTCCGACCAGTCGCGGCCGTGCGCGAACCGGAAGAACCCGCCGTCCACGTCGTCCGCGAGGTTCCGGCGGACCGCATCCAGCGTGCGTAGCGCCTGGTCGCGCTCGCGCTTCAGCGCGAACTCGACTGTGGCGGGGAGCGGGAACTTCTCGTCGGTCCCCCAGCCGCCGTGCTCGCCGTCGAACTGCTCGCCGAGCTGGCCCGCGAGCAGCCGCTCGATGTCGGCGTTCACGGGGCCGACCGGCGGCTCGCCGCCGCGGAGCGCCCGCGGCGCGTTGCCCGCGTCCTCGCCCTTTTCGTCGTACGTCTCGCGGACGCGCTGGAGCACCTGCCGGAACCCCTCCGGTTCGAGGAACGTCGCGCCCGCGATGTGGTCGCCGTTAGGCGTCACGAACACCGTCGAGGGGAACCCACCCATGTTGTACCGCTCCCGCACGCGCGGGTGGCGGTCGGCGTCCACGCGCACCGGCACGAAGTCGTCGTTGACGTTCGCGGCGATGCGCGGCTCCGCGTACGTGCGCTCGTCCATCTGCCGGCACCAGTCGCTCCACGACGCTACCAGCGACACCAGCAGCGGCACGTCGCGGTCGGCGGCCTCCGCGAAGGCCTCCTCGCCCCACTCGCGCCACTGTACGCGCGTCGCGTCGGCGGACTCGTCCATACGTTCGCTGCGCGGCGAACCCGGGAAACCGTTTCGACACGGGCGAGCGCCGCCCCGCCCAACAGAAAGGCTATGAATCGCCGTCGGCTACCCCGGCGTATGCCCCGAGTCCGGTGGCTGTTCCTCGCGCTGCTCGTCGTCCCGCTGGCGGACGCCCTATTCTTGGTGTTCGTCGCGGGGCAGGTCGGCTGGCAGGTGACGGTCGCGCTCGTCGTCCTGACCGCCCTGCTCGGCACGCTGTTCGTGCGCGCGGAAGGCCGCCACACCCTCCGACGCATCCAGCGCGCGCTCGCGCAAGGGAAGACGCCGACCGACGAACTCGTCGACGGCGGCCTGCTCATCGCCGCCGGCGCGTTCCTCCTCACCCCCGGCCTCCTGACGGACGCGCTGGGCTTCCTGCTGGTGTTCCCGCTGACGCGCTACCCGTTCCGGTACGCCGTCAAGGAGTGGGTCATCAAGCCCAAGCTCGACTCGAAGACCGGCGGGTTCGCCACCGGGAACGTCTACACGTTCGGCTTCCCCGGCGGCGACGACGGCGACGCCGGGCCGTTCGCCGGCGCGGGCGGCAACGGCGGCGGTGGGCCGTTCGGCCCGGGCGCAGCGGGCGGCAGCGACGACGACACCATCGACCTCGACGAGGACGCCTACGACGTGGAATTCGAGGACGGCGACGACGCCGACACCCGGTAACGCACGACGGCGCGCTGTAGAAAGGAAACCCTTAATTGTACCAGCGGCAAACGTCGGGATGCGTTCGGGCCAGTAGCTCAATTAGGTAGAGCGCCACTCTGATAAGGTGGAAGCTTCCGGTTCAAATCCGGACTGGCCCACTCCAATTCCTCCGTGATATCACTCGCGTAGGAGTGGCTGTTCTCCCGAACCGTTTTGCGCTCTGACCGCCACTACTCACCCATGACCGACGACGTATCCGAGGTCGTGGACGACCTCCACGAGCGGGCGGCGGCGTTGAGCGAGGACGACGCGGCGCTCGGGGAGCTGTTCACGCCGAACTTCATGCGGCGACACACCGAGGCGGCGACGTTCCGGGGGTTCCTCGACGACAGCGAGTGGGAGGTGGCGACGCGGTCGGACTTCGCGGCCATCGACGAGGCGGCGTTCGACGAGTACGTCGCGGCGCGCACGTCGTTCCCGGACTGGGAGGCGATGCTCGGGCAGGCCAGCGAGGAGTGGATGGCGCGCCAGCTCGTCGAGTAGGGTTTTTGCACGCGCTGCGACTGCGCGCCGCTTTGAGTAGGGGTGGGCGGGTACAGGAAGGTGGGCGCCGACCCCACCCCGGTGCCCGTTGGTCCCCTCCCCCGCTGGTCGTCGAGGCCGACTTCCCCCGAACGCCCCCACTTCGTTCGGCCTCGACGACGCGGGTTACAGTGTCCCCGCTGGCGCGTCGCGACGCACGTCGCAGCCAGCACCTTCGTTCCGTGAACGCCGCGTAGCCGTCGGCACGGGGAGTGTCCGGCGACGTGAGACCGCCCAGCGGTGCGAGCGCGGAACCGGGGCTTTGACGCGGCCGGAGCGCGAACCCCGGCGTATGGATTCACGCGTGGCGCTCGGACTCGTCATCGCCGCGGGGGTCGTGCTCCCCGGGGTCGCGGACTACTTCCTGCATCAGGCCGGCTTCGAGACGGCGGGCGCGGTCGTGTGGGGCGTCGGCTACGCGTCGATGGCGCTGGTCGTGTGGTACGGCTGGATTCGCCCGCTGGACCTCACCGGTCCGGGCGGCGGAACGGAACCTTAAAGGGGATTTCGCGGCGAAATCCAGCCAGCAATGGCGTTCACACCGCTGCCCCTCGTCGACGACTTCCTCGTGAGCTACCACGTCGGGCACGCGCTCCTCGTCCTGTTCGCGTTGTCCATCGTCGGCAGCATCCCACTCGGCTCCCGGAAGGTCGTGGCTCTGAACGCGTCGCTTTTCGGCGTCATCTTCTTCGTGACGCCCGCCTCCCAGCTCGGCGGCGACCCGTTCACGTACCGGTTCCTCGGCGTCGCGCTGCTCGTCGTCGCGCCGATTCTGTTCACGACCGCGCGCGAGTAGCCGCGGAACCACCGGCCGCGCCGCCGGACGCCATCGGATTCTCTCTGCGCTCCCGCGTGAGCGACTCCTACTCGCCGACGAGGTCGTCGTAGCGTGCCCCTGTCTGCTTCAGCGTCTCCTCGGAGTAGAGGCGCTCGTGGTCGAACGGGAGGTAGTCGGCGGCGAGCTCGTCGATTTTCTCGTCGACGGCGTCGCTCTCGCGGCCGTGAATCATCGTGAAGAGGTTGTACGGCCAGTCCTGCTCGGGGCGGCGCGGGCGGTGGTAGCAGAGCGTCACGTAGGGGAGCTGGCCGACCTCGACGCCGCGCTCGTCGAGTTCGTCGTCGGGGACGTCCCAGACGACCATGCAGTTGGCGTCGAAGCCGGTGACGACGTGGTTGACGACGCAGCCGACGCGCTTGATGCAGCCGTCCGCGAGCAAGCGCTCAGTGGCGTCGAGAACGTCTTCGACGGGCGCGCCGATGGCGTCCGCGACGTCCCGGTACGGCGTCCGCGACAGCGGGAAGCCGTCCTGAATCGCGAGCAGGAGGTCGGCGTCCAGCGTCGAGAGGTCGCCCGCCGCGCTCTCGCTGATGCGGGTCGCGGAGACCTCCGTGCTGTCGAGGCTCTCCCGAGCGAATCGGTCGCCGTTCACGACCGGGAACTCCAAGTCGATGTAGTAGTCGGTGAGCATCGGGAGGTTCAGCACCTCGCAGCCGGTCCGGGCCTCGATTTCCGCGAGAATCTCGTCGCGCTTCTCGCGGCTGCCCGCGGTGACGACGAACCACTGGTTGTACGCGTGGGCGCGGCGGTAGTTGTGGTTGACCTGCCGGTAGCCGTTGATGACCTCCGCGACCTCGTCGTAGCGGTCGGCGGGCGCGCGCACCGCGGCGAGCGTCGACGACCCGATGACCGGGGGGTTGAGGACGGCGCCGAACCGTCGGAAGACGCCGTCGTCGTAGAGGCGTTCGACGCGTTCGAGCGCCGCCGCTTCGGTGACGCCGAGGTCGTCGGCGACGGCTTCGAACGGGCGCTCCCGAATCGGGAACCCACTCTGGTACTCGTCGATGAGGCGTGCGTCCACGTCGTCGACGCGTTCGCGCCAGTCGGCGGCAGCCATTACCCGTCGGTTGGCACTGCGTCGGCTACTGTTTACCGGTTCGCGGCCGCCGGAATCGGGTGGATTTACGCCGGTGGAGACGCAACGATTCGACATGAGCGATTCGCACGGCGAGTGGCCGCTGCAGCGCCTGATGACGGAAGTTGTCGGCTCCGGGCCGAAGTCCGCCGAGGACATGACCCGCGAGCAAGCGACGGAGGCCTTCGAGCGCATCCTCGACCTGACGCCCGACCAGACGACGCTGGGCGCGTTCTGGCTGGCGAACCGCTGGAAGCGCAACGACGGCGAGGAACTCGGCGCGTACGTGGACGTGATGCGCCGCGAGAGCGTCGTCGCCGCCGAGCCCGACGCCGACCCCGTGGACTGCGGCGCGAACTACGACGGGAAAGGCGACTCCGCAATCTTGGGCGTCGCCGCGGGCGTCGTCGCCGCGGCCGCCGGTACGCCGGTCGTCGTCCACTCCGGCGACCGCGTCCCCACGCAGAAACAGGACGCCTACAAGCACGTCCTCGACGAACTCGGCGTGCGCACGGACCTCGAACCCGAGGAGTCCGCCGAGATGGTCGACGAGCACGGCTTCGGGTTCTACTACCAGCCGAACTTCAACCCCGTCGTGGACGCGCTCTGGGACCGCCGCGACAACATGGGCGTGCGGACGTTCGTGAACACCGTCGAGACGCTCGCGAACCCCGCGAACGCCGACACCCACCTCGGCTCGTTCTACCACCTCGCGTTCGCGAAGAAGGTCGTCGAGACCGCCCGCGAGAGCGAGGACGTCGGCTTCGACCGCGTGCTGATGTTCCAGGGGATGGAGGGCTACGACGACGTCCGCCCCGGCTCCACGACGGTCGCGGAGTGGTCCGAGGGCGAGGAACTGGAGGACTTCACCATCGAGACCGACGAGTACGGCATGGACATCGAGAGCGCGGACCTCGAAGTCGAGGACGTCGCCGCTGACTCCGCCGAAATCACGGCGGACGTGCTGGCGGGCGACCGCCGCGACCAGTTCGCGGACGCCGTGAAGCTCAACGCCGCGCTCCGCATGTACGCCGGCGAGGACGTCGACTCCCTCGACGAGGGCATCGAGGCGGCCGAGGAAGTCATCGCCAGCGGGCGCGCGGAGAGCCTGCTCGCGGACCTCTGCTCGTTCTGAGTAGGTAGCGTTATCCGGCGCGACGGCGTTCTCCGTAGTATGACCAAGAAGGCGACCCTCCACACGAGCGAGGGCGACATCGAGGTCGAGCTGTACGACGAGCGAGCGCCGACGACGGTCGAGAACTTCGTCAAGCTCGCGAAGGACGACCCCGCCGCGGGCGCCGACCCCGCGCCCGACACGAAGACGTGGGAGGACCCCGAGAGCGGCGAGATTCGCGGCGACTCGCTGTACCGCGACGTCGCGTTCCACCGCGTCATCGAGGGCTTCATGATTCAGGGCGGCGACCCCACCGAGAGCGGCCGCGGCGGCCCCGGCTACGAGTTCGAGGACGAGTTCCACGACGACCTCCGCCACGACGACGCCGGCGTGCTCTCGATGGCGAACTCCGGCCCGGACACGAACGGCAGCCAGTTCTTCATCACCCTGGACGCCCAGCCCCACCTCGACGACCGCCACGCGGTCTTCGGGAAGGTCACGGACGGCATGGACGTCGTCGAGGCCATCGGCAGCGTCGACACCGACCGCAACGACCAGCCCGAGCGCGACGTCGTCCTCGAATCCGTCGAGATTCACGACTGACGCGTTCCGCGGACCGACAGTTCAAAGCCCTCCGGCACTAATTTCTGCGTATGACCGACGACGCCGACGCCGTCGACCCCAGCGACATCGGCGAGAGCGACGCCCCGCCAGTCGACGAGAAGCCCTACAAGCTCGTCTTCGAGGCGAACAAGTGCTTCGGCGCGGGCAAGTGCGCGGAAGTCTCGGCGAACTGGGAGATGGACATCACCTCCGGCATGGGCAAGCCCGTCTCGTACTTCTTCGACGAGGACGACTTAGACCACAACATCGCGGCCGCCGACGCCTGCCCCGCGAAGAAAGGCGACGGCGTCATCCACGTCGTCGACCGCCGCACCAACGAGGAAATCGCGCCCGACCCCCACGGCGACGGCACGCTCTCCGTCGACTGGTAGGACCGTAACCGACTTCTCCCCGCGGCCGCCACGACGTAATGCGAGGGTGGCCGAGCGGCCAAAGGCGGCGGGCTTAAGACCCGCTCCCGTAGGGGTTCGTGGGTTCGAATCCCACCCCTCGCATGCCGTGCCGCGAGTGCCGGCGAGCCGCTCCGTCGGCTCGCCAGCCACGAGCGGCCGCAGAGAAGTGGGATTCGAAGCACAGCAGACGCAGCGCGAACGCAGTGAGCGACCGTCTGCGGGCGGTTCGAATCCCACCTCTCGCACTCGGACCTTTTGCTGCGCTCGCGGCGGCTTCGCCGCCACTCGCTGGCAAAAGCTACGCTAAAAGCACTCCTCGCTCCTGCCGCTCACTTCGTTCGCGTTAGTCGCTCGTCGGCCCGAGCGCTCACTCCGTTCGCGCTCGGTGAATCGCGACGCTCGGGCTTTGCAAGCCGCTCGCGTCGCGAATGCTAGCAGCGATTCTCGGCTCGGTAGCGTCGAGCTAGCCCACCAGAAGCCAAGCTAAACCAATCGCCACACCAGCGCCGATTAGATTCCCGAGCGCGTGGAACGCGGCCGCGCCGAATCGCTTGTCCTCGACGAGGCCGACGACGTCCACGCTGAACGAGGAGAACGTCGTGAACGCGCCGCAGGCGCCCGTGCCGAGCAGCAGCATCGCGTCGTCGCTCGCGCCGGCGAACGTGAGCGCGGCGAGCGCGAACGACCCGACGACGTTCACGACGAGCGTGCTGGCGGGGTAGTCCTCGGTCTGGACGAGTTCGCCGACGGCGAACCGGAGGACGGCGCCGAGCGCGCCGCCGAGGCCGACGAGCATCGGGGATGGTAACGAGAGGTCCATCACGCGCCACCTCCGTAGCGGACGACGAGTGCGCGGCCGACGGCCACGCCGAGAAAGCCGAGCGCGTAGTTCGCGGCGACGTTCGCAACCATCAGCGCGGGCGGGGCGCCCGCGGTCTGGACGGCGAACGTACTGTACGTCGTCAGCGAGGAGAGGAAACCGGTGCCGAGGAGTCGCCGCGCGCGCTCCCCGAGGGCATCACGCTCGGCGGCGGCGTAGACGAGCGCGCCGAGCGCGAAGCTCCCGACAGCGTTGACGGCGAGCGTGCCGGGCAGACCGGGCGCGAGCAGCGCGACCGCGTACCGGACGTTCGCGCCCGCGAACCCGCCGACGGCGACGAGCGCGACGACGGCAATCGTGGCGCGGGAGTCGTGGCGCATCGGTGCGAGCGAATCACCGGAACGTGCGCGGCAGCGCTACTTACGGGCGTCGAAGTCCCGGAGCGCAACACCCAACTGCGAGCGCCGCCTCCTAGGGCGTAATGACTGACATCGAGCAGGAGCTGGCCGACCACGGGCAGTTCGCCCGCGACGACGGCGCGTTCGTCCCGACGACGAACGACTGGGACGCCACCGTCTCGGCCGACGACGAGACCGTCGAAATCACGGTCGTCGTGCCGACGCTGGACGCCGCGACCAACGACGAGGTGGCCGAGGTCGTCGAAGACGGCTGGTACGACACGTTCGAGCGCCGCGTCGTCGACGCAGACAGCGTCACGCTCGCGAACGACGTCGAGGTCCAGTCCGTCTCCCGCGCGGGTGGCGACATCACTGTCGAAATCACGTTCTCCCCGCGCACCGGGAAGGCGGCCGACGACGCGCTCGCGCTCGTGAACTACGTCGAGGGGACGTGGTTCCAGGGCGTCATCCCCGGCTACGACTACGTCGAGAAGGTCGAACAGATGCGCCAGCAGGCCGCGCAGAACGCCCAGAGCACCGAGGGCACGCCGCTGTAACCCGGCTCAGAACTCCTGTTCCTGCGGGTCGTGGGTTTCGAGGTACGACTCCAGCCACTGCTTCTGGTCGTCGACGCGGGGCGTGCGCTCGGCGTACGCGTAGTCGAACAGCTCGTCGACGTCCGGCTCGCCGACTGATTCGGCGGCGTCGATGGCGGCGTCCAGTTCGGCCTCGGCGTCGTCCCAGCAGGACTCCACGAACGCGTCGTCTATCGCGCCCTGCTCGCGGAGGTACGACTCGAAGCGCTCCAGCGGGTCCGCGGTCCGCCACTCGGGGAGGTCCTCGTCGTCGGGCCGGTAGCGCTCGGGGTCGTCGCTGGTGGTGTGTGCGCCCTGCCGGTACGTGAGGCTCTCGACGAGCACGGGTTCGCCCGCTCGGGCGTCGTCGAGCGCGTCGCCGACGGTCTCGTAGACGGCGACGGGGTCGTTGCCGTCTACCTGCACGCCCTCGAAGCCGTATGCCTCCGCTTTCACCGCGATGGAGTCGCTCGCGGTCTGTTTCTCGCGGGGCAGGGAGATGGCCCAGTTGTTGTTCTCGCAGAGGAAGACGACGGGCGCGTCGAAGACGCCCGCGAAGTTCATCGCCTCGTGGAAGTCGCCCTCGCTGGTCGCGCCGTCCCCGAAGTACGCGACCACCGCGTCCGCGTCCCCGGTGTAGTTCATCGCCATCCCGGCGCCGACGGCGTGCGGGAGCTGGCTGGCGATGGGGACCGCCTGCGGGAAGTTGTTCACGTCGTGGTCGGAGTGGAACTCCGCGTACCCCCGCCGGAACAGGAGGATGTCGCTGGCGGGGACGCCGCGGGCCAACTGCATCGCGTTCGAGCGGTACGTTGGGAACAGCCAGTCGCCGTCGGCCATCGCGTGCGCGGCGCCGACCTGCGAGCCCTCCTGCCCGCGGAACGGCGGGTAGCCCGGCATCCAGCCGCGGCGCTGCAGCGAGAGCGCGCGCTCGTCGAACTCCCGCGCGAGGACCATGTCTCGAAGGAGGTCGCGTGCGGTCGCCTCGTCGACGGCCGTGTCGGCGAGGTCCCGCTCCCCGATAGCGCGGTGCATGTCGGGCTCGTCGCCGCACAGTCACTTACCGATAGCGAAAAACGGCCCGAGCACCAAGCCCGGGTATGGTCTCGGTCGTCACCGCCGCCGGCGTCGGCGTCATCGTGCTCGTGCACACCGCGATTGCCGCCGTCGGCGCGCGCTACTTCCGCATCACCCTCGAGACGCGGTGGGGGTCGGTGCTGTACACCGCAATCCTGATTCCGCTGGTCTACGTCGTCACGACGCTCGCACTCGGCGTGCTCGGGCTCGGCGCCGGTGCGTTCGAGGACCCGGGACAGCTCATCGTCGTGACGTGGGCGTTCCCGTTCTTCCTCGGGTGGTCCATCGACCTGTTCTGGATTCCCGCCCCCGAGGAGCTAGAAGACCTCCCGGAGTGAGTGAACGACGAACAGCGCGCTCAGCGTCGGGACGACCGTGAGTTCGCCGAACCCCGCGAGCGCCGCGACGGCCTCCCAGACGTAGACCGTGCCGAGCGCGCCGAACGTCGTCGCGGCGACGAGCGCGCCGCCGACGACCCTGACTCCCGCGACGGCGCCCGCGTCGGCCGTGAGCGCGAGCGCGGCGTCGGCGAGGTCGAAAACGACGAGCGCCGCGAGGACGACGCGTTTCGAGACGCGGCGCCGCGGCCCCTCGCCGGGCGCCGGCCACAGGAGGCGGAAGTCCTCGGGGAACAGCGGCGGCAGGCGAATCGGCGGCAGGGAGAACGACAGCCGGCCGCCCTCGTCCTGCCGCCCGCGTTCGCGGTCGGCGGCGTCGTCGCGGCTCGCCGCCTCGTCGTCGTCCACCATCAACTACACCGTCGGCGCCGACCCGTTAGGCTTCCCGGACGGCGCCACGTTCGGGCGAACGCTCTTGACGAGGCGCGGACACGTCCCCACGACGGCCCTCCACAGACAGTTCGACGACGCGCTGTTCGCGTCGTCGCCGTCTGGTGGGAGTGACTACTCGGCGAGCAAGCGGTCGAGGACGTTCTCGGCGTCCGCCAGCACTTCCTCCGGGGACTGCGTGGCGTCGATGCGGACGAACCGCTCGGGCTCGTACTCGGCCAGCTGCTCGTAGTTCTCGCGGACCCGGGAGAGGAACTCCACCTGCTCGAACTTGTTCGTCGCGCCGGCGCGGGCGGCGCCGGTCTCGGGGTCCACGTCGAAGAACAGCGTGACGTCCGGCGGGCGCGTCCACGGCTGGTGGACGCCGCGGACGTACTCCATCGGGCGGTCGACGACGCCGTCGAGGGCGACGCCCTGGTACGCGTACCGGGAGTCCGAGTACCGGTCCGAGATGACGACGTCGCCGGCGTCCAGCGCGGGCTCGATGACCCGCGAGAGGTGGTCGGCGTGGTCGGCGGTGTAGAGGAACAGTTCGGCCAGCGGGTCGGCGCCGTCCTCGCCGATGGACCGCCGGACGGCGTCGCCGTACCACGAGTCGGTGGGCTCGCGCGTGAACGTGAAGCCGTCGCCGCGGGCCTCGCGCAGCGCCTCCCAGACAGTGGTCTTGCCGCTGCCGTCGATGCCCTCCAGCGTGACGAGCATGCCCGAACGACGGCGACGGACGTACTAACGGCTTCGGGTTCCACGCCGCCGCGCGCCGGAGCCGGCCGTTCCCGCCGGTAGATTGCCGCCGTCGCCGGGCATAGTTTTAGGGAGTTCCCGGCCGTCTTCGTGGACATGGACGTGCTCGTCACCGGCGGAACGGGATTCATCGGGACGCATCTGTGCCGCGAACTCGACGACCGAGGC
Source organism: Halobacterium sp. NMX12-1 (assembly GCF_040435975.1). Lineage (NCBI taxonomy): Archaea > Methanobacteriati > Methanobacteriota > Halobacteria > Halobacteriales > Halobacteriaceae > Halobacterium > Halobacterium sp. NMX12-1. The sequence continues at coordinate 144,947 of NZ_CP159204.1, forward strand.
CACGAGGTGACTGCGCTCTCGCGGCACCCCGAGGAGGCGGCGCTCCCGGAGTCCGTGGAGACCGTCGTCGGCGACGTGACCGCCTACGACTCGATTCAGTCGGCGGTCGAGGGACAGGACGCGGTCGTGAACCTCGTCGCGCTGTCGCCGCTGTTCAAGCCGAAGGGCGGCGACGACCGCCACTTCGAGGTCCACCTCGGCGGCACCGAGAACGTCGTCGAGGCCGCGGAGGAGGCCGGCGTGGACTACCTCCTCCAGCTGTCCGCGCTGGGCGCGGACCCGGACGGCCCGACGGCGTACATCCGGTCGAAGGGACGCGCCGAGGAGGTCGTGCGCAACTCCGAGCTGGCGTACACCATCGTGCGGCCGTCGGTCGTGTTCGGCGAGGGCGGGGAGTTCGTCTCGTTCACGAAGCAGCTGACGACGCCATACGTCACGGGGCTGCCCGGCGGCGGCAAGACGCGGTTCCAGCCCATCTGGGTCGGCGACCTCGTGGGGCTGCTCGCAGACGCAATCGAGGACGACGAGCACTGGGGGGAGACCTACGAGTTCGGCGGCCCGGACGTGTTGACGCTCGGCGACGTGACGCGGCTGGTCTACCGCTCGGAGGGGAAGTCCGTCCGGATTCTACCCGTGCCGATGCCCCTGGCCGGCATCGGGATGCGGCTGGCGGACCCGCTGCCGTTCATCCCGTTCGGCGGCGACCAGTACCGGTCGCTGAAGTTCGACAACACGGTGAGCACCAACGACGTCTCGGCGTTCGGCGTGGACGAGTCCGAGTTGACGACGCTGTCGGCGTATCTGGAGTGAGCGAAGAGTCAACTGGAACACACTACCCGTCAAACGTAAATACCCCGAAGAATTGCGTCGGCGGCGGTCCGACGAGAACCGGGGGACTGCACGCCGGCTGGCGAAAACGGAGACCGCCACAGAACCGTCGGACACGCGTCTGCAAAAGCCTTATACCCTCGTTTCCACTCTAACTGTGCAAAGGGTTCCGTATGAAACTGGCAATGATCGGGTTCGGCCAGGCGGGCGGTAAAATACTCGACAAGTTCCTCGAGTACGACAAGCGGCACGATTCGAACATCGTGCGTGCCGCTATCGCCGTCAACACCGCTAAAGCCGACCTCATGGGCTTGGAGCACGTTCCACAGGAGAATCGCGTCCTCATCGGACAGTCCCGCGTGAAGGGACACGGCGTCGGCGCCGACAACGAACTCGGCGCCGAAATCGCCGAGGAAGACATCGACGAGGTGCAGGGTGCCATCGACTCCATCCCGGTCCACGAGGTTGACGCGTTCCTCGTCATCTCCGGGCTGGGCGGCGGTACGGGCTCAGGCGGCTCCCCAGTCATCGCCAAACACCTCAAGCGTATCTACACCGAACCCGTATACGGCCTCGGTGTGCTGCCCGGCAGCGACGAGGGCGGCATCTACACGCTGAACGCCGCGCGGTCGTTCCAGACGTTCGTCCGCGAGGTCGACAACCTCCTCGTGTTCGACAACGACGCGTGGCGCAAGTCCGGCGAATCGGTGCAGGGCGGCTACGACGAAATCAACGAGGAGATCGTCACCCGCTTTGGCATCCTCTTCGGCGCCGGCGAGGTCGAGCAGGGCGGCGACGTCGCCGAGTCCGTCGTCGACTCCAGCGAGATCATCAACACGCTCTCGGGCGGCGGCGTCTCCACAGTCGGCTACGCCTCCGAGACCGTCGACAACGAGGACAACGGCAGCAGCCTGCTGTCCCGGTTTACCGGCGGCGACGACGACTCCCTCGAGGACTCGGCGTCGACCACGAACCGCATCACCAGCCTCGTGCGCAAGGCGGCGCTCGGTCGGCTCACGCTCCCCTGCGAGATTGAGGGCTCCGAGCGCGCGCTGCTGGTCACCGCCGGCCCGCCGAAGTACCTCAACCGGAAGGGTATTGAGCGCGGCCGTAAGTGGCTCGAAGAGCAGACCGGCTCGATGGAAGTCCGCGGCGGCGACTACCCCGTGCCGAACTCCCAGCAGGTCGCCTCCGTCGTCCTGCTGTCGGGCGTGAACAACGTCCCGCGCATCAAGGAGCTGCAGGAAGTCGCCATCGAAGCCCAGGACAACATCGACGACATCCGCGAGGAAAGCGAAGAGAACTTGGAAGAATTGGTCGAAGACGACGACGATGAGCTTGAACCGCTGTTCTAAACTCGCGGTCGCTCTCGTCGTCCTCCTCGCGGTCGCCGCCGTCCCGGCAGCCGCCGTCTCAATCGGCGGCGACGCGCCGGACAGCGTGCAGTCCGGCGAGCAACAGGAGACGACGTTCACGGTCACCGACCCCTTCGAGAACTACGAGGAGTGGACGCTGCAGGCCAGCACCGACCTCACTGACGTCACGTGGCAGGTCGTCACGTTCGACAACGCCGGCAACCAGATCGACGAGGCGACGCTCACCGGCCAGTCGGTGAGCTACGACTTCGCGGCGTCCAGCGGCGCGGTGCGCGCCGAGGTCACCATCCTCGGCACGGTGCCGTCGTCGAGCGCGTGGTCGTGGAGCTACGAGCCGCCCCAGCGCATCACGTACGCGGAGTTCGTGCAGGCCCAGCCGGGCGGCGCCAGCACCACGCTGGAGACGTACAACACCCGGCCGTACACGACCGCGAGCCAGGACGCACGCACCGCCATCAGTGACGCCGAGGCCGCCATCAGCGACGCTGAAGGCGCCGGCGCGGGCGTCAGCGGCGCGAAAAGCGACCTGCAGGACGCCATCGAGTTCTACAACGGTGGCAACTTCGAGCAGGCGGTCAGCAACGCCGAGCAGGCCGAGTCTGCCGCGAACAGCGCGGCGTCGTCCGCCGAGCGCACCGACCTCATCATCATGGGCGCCGCGGCGCTGGTCGTCCTGCTGTTGATAGCGGGCGGCGTCTACTGGTACCTCCAGCAGCGCGACAGCTACGACAAGCTCGGCTGAGGGATGCGGACCCTCGTCCCGTTCGACCCGACGAACCCGAACACGCGCCTCTCCGCGCTTCTCTCCGAAGACGAACGCCGAGCGTTCGCCACGGCGATGCTCTCGGACGTCCTCGACGCAGTCCGCCGAGCCGGCGGTGAGCCGGTGGTACTGGCGAGCGCACCACTCGACGGCGACGTGGACGCGCCGGTGACTGTCGACGACCGGCCGCTGTCGGTCGCGGTGAACGACGCACTCGCGGCGCTTCCGGCGGCGGTCGTGATGGCGGACCTCGCGCTCGCGACGCCCGAGGCCGTCCAGCGGCTCTACGACGCGGGCGGCGACGTCGCGGTCGCACCGGGACGCGGCGGCGGCACGAACGCGCTCGTCGTCCGTCACCGGGACTTCGACGTGGACTACCACGGCGTCTCGTTCCGCGACCACCTCGCCGCGGCCGACGCCGCGGGCGCGGCCGTCGAAACCGTCGACTCGTTCCGGCTCGCGGTGGACATCGACGAGCCGACCGACCTCCTCGACGTGCTCGTGCACGGCAATCGCGGGGCCGCCGACTGGCTCCGCGACGCGGGCTTCCGGGTCGCCGTCGACGACGGGACGCCGACGGTCGTCCGGGAGTGAGCCGGCTGGGGAACCAATACTGCTAAACGACGGCCAGCCGACTGCACGGGTATGCAGCCGTTACGACTGGCGCGAGCGGTCGCGGCGCTGCTCGGGCTGGCGGTGCTGGCGGCGGCGCTGTTCCAGGGCGTGCTGGCGGTGCTGGCCGAACTCGGCGTGCCGTCGTGGGCGGCGTCGCCGACGGCCGTCGGCGCCGTGCTACCGCCGGTGCTCGCGCTCGCGGACGCGTACACGCCGCTGGGGAGCCACGGCCGGACAGTCGCGCTCCGCGAGCGGCCCGCGACTCGACTCACCGCGGACGCGCTGCTGGCGGCGGTCGTCGGCGGCGTCGTCGGCTACGCGGGCAGCCAACTGCTCCTCTCGGCGAGCGCGGACAGCCTCGCGGAACTGGTCGTGGTGTCGGGCGCGGCGCTCTCGGGGTACGCGACGTTCGTCGCGCGGAACCTCGACGCGTACGGCGGCCGCGACCCCGAGTCGGACGTCGAGGAGGAGGCCCAGCCGTGAGTTCGATTCCCGGCGCCGACGAGTACGGCGTCGACGTCGAGATTCGGGACGCCGACCGCGAGGCCGCCCTCGACGTCCGCCCCGGCGACGTCGAGCCCGCCGAGGAGCTGACGTTCGCGCGGAACGTCTTCGTGCCGCTGACGACCGCGTGCCGGTACACGTGCACGTACTGCACGTACTACGATCCGCCCGGCGAAGCGGAGCTGATGAGCCCCGAGGCCGTCCGGGAGACGTGCCAGCGGGGCGCGGCGGCGGGCTGCACGGAGGCGCTGTTCACGTTCGGCGACGACCCCGACGACCGCTACACCGAAGTCCACGACCAACTGGACGAGTGGGGGTTCGACTCCATCCACGATTACCTCCGGCGCGCCTGCGAAATCGCCCTCGAAGAGGGACTGCTGCCGCACGCGAACCCGGGCGACCAGACGCGCGAGCAGATGGCCCACGTGGCGGACGTGAACGCGTCGATGGGCGTGATGCTGGAGACGACGGCGGACGTGCAGGCCCACGGCGGCCCGCGTGCGAAGAACCCCGGCCAGCGCCTCCACACCATCGAGGTGGCGGGCGACCTCGGCGTCCCGTTCACGACGGGCATCCTCGTGGGCGTCGGCGAGGACTGGGCGGACCGCGCGGACAGCCTGCTCGCGATTCGGGACCTCCACGAGCGCCACGGCCACGTCCAGGAGGTCATCGTCCAGCCCGTCAGCCCGAACGAGCGCTGGACCGAGGACCCGCCCGACCGCGAGACGATGCGGCGCGCGGTGGCGATGGCGCGCGCGGTGCTGCCCGACGAGGTGGCAGTGCAGGTGCCGCCGAACCTGGCGGACGCCCGCGCGCTGCTGGACTGCGGCGTCGAGGACTTGGGCGGCGTCTCCCCGGTGACGAAAGACCACATCAACCCCGACTACGCGTGGCCCGCGCTCCGGGAACTGGAGGACATCGCGGACCACGGCGGCGTCCCGCTGCGCGAACGGCTCCCGGTCTACGAGCGCTTCCTCCCCGACGCCGGCGTCGAGAACGAGTGGGTGAGCGAGCGCGTCGGGCGCGCCATCGAGTCCGGCGAGCGGTATCAGGCGGTGCTGGACGGCGCGGCACCGCGACCGTAGTCAGGTCGGGTCGAACTCGGGGAGGCGCTTCCGAACCACCGTGTAGACGACCGACACCGCCAGCATCGCGAGCGTGAGCCGGCGCACGAGCCCGTCGTACAGCGCGAGCGCCGGTATCGAGAGCACGACGACCGCGAGCAGGTCCTCGGGCGCGCCGTCGTAGCGAATCCAGCGCCGCGGGCGAATCCACTGACCGCGGGTGTGCGAGTAGACGCCGCGCTGGTCGTCGTTCGCCCACGGTCGCGCGCCGAGCCCGCCGCCGAGCGCGTCCGTGACGGAGTGGACGGCCGCCGACAGCAGGAAGAACGCGGCGCCGACCGTGAGCGGGGACGGCGAACCGACGGCGACGCCGAACGCGACGGCGGCCAGCGGCCAGTAGTGTTCGGGGTAGTGCAGGGTCTTGCGGTGTTCGAGCACGCCCAAGTCGAGGTCCGGGAAGACGCCGCCGGCCATCGCGGCGAGCGCGGCCGGCGCTGCGAGTTCGGGCGCGACCCAGAACAGCGGCGTCGCGAGCAGGACGCCCATCGCAGCGTGGGTCGTGGCCATCATGGCTGACCACCCCCTCCCATCAGTCGTCGGCGCTCGCGGCGCCGCGCGAGCCGTCGGCGTCGCGGTCGGGAACCAGTGGCGTGCCGTCCGCCTGCGGGCCGAGCTTGGGGCCGTGCTTGTCGGCGTCTGGGTCGAGGATGCGGCGCTCGGTGTAGTCCGTGGAGCGCTCGACGGGCGTGCGGCCGATGGCGGATATCATGTCGGCGTAGTCGGCGACCGAACGGAACTCGCCGTGCTGGCCGCCCGCGCGCTTCGTAATCTCCTCGCTGAGGATGGTGCCCATGAAGTCGTCGGCGCCGCAGTTCAGGAGTTTCAGCCCCTTCGCGTTCCCGAACTTTACCCACGACGACTGGATGTGCTCGACGTTGTCCAAGTAGAGGCGCGCGACGGCGACCAGCAGTTCGTCCTCGGCGTCGCTGGCGCCGGTCTCGACGACGCCCCGGTCGTAGAGGGGCGTCTCCTGGTGGACGAATGATAGCGGGACGAACTCGGTGATGTTGCCGGTGCGGTCCTGGAGGTCCCGAATCACGTCGAGGTGGCGGACGCGGTGGGCCTCGTTCTCGACGTGGCCGTACATCATCGTGGAGGTCATCGGGAGGCCGACGTCCGCGGCGGCCTCCATCGCGGCGACCCACTCCCCGGTGTCGATTTTCCCCGGGCAGATGACCTCGCGGACCTCGTCCACGAGGATTTCGGCGGCCGTCCCCGGAACGGTGTCGAGGCCGGCGTCGGCGAGTTCGCTGTAGACGTGGCGGTAGTCCCACTCGACGCCGCGTTGGGCGTGGTGGGCTTCCTCGGGGGTCATCGAGTGGACGTGCGCGCCGGCGTCGCTCATCGCCGCGATTTGCTCGACGTACGTGTGGGGGTCGGTGGTGTAGCGCTCGGGCGGCTTGTAGTTGTGCTCCGGATTCTCGGGGTCGAGCGCCTCGCGGTGGTCGTCGTTCAGCCCGAACGCGGGGTGGAGGCCGGAGACGGAGGTGACCTCGTAGACGCCGCGCTCGACGGCGTCTTTCACGACCTCGTGCGACTCCTCCGGCGTCTTCGTGAAGCCGGCGTGGTCGTCCGGTTCGTCGGCCTCGAAGTTGTGGGCGGTGTCCTTGAAGTTGCAGAACAGGCAGCCCGTGTTGCAGGCCGTGGTGACGTTGTTGTTGACGTTCGCGACGAACGTCACCTCCTCACCCACGACCTCGGCGCGGCGGCGGTCGGCGGCTTCGAGGACGAGTTCCTTCCGCCGCGGGTCGATGCCTTCCGTGTCGGTGCCGGTGGTGATGAGTTCGATGCCGTCCGCGACAGAGAGCCGGCGGCCGTCGCGGGCGTTCGCCAGCGCGTTCTCGAACGACTGGTCGGTCTCGGGGACCACGTCGAAGTCGAACTCGCCGGCGGCGTCGGACATGTTCGATTCCAGCGCGCCCACCGCCAAAAAGCCTGCCACAGCGGCCACCCCTTCGGATGGATGCGCGAACGTGAACAACTCCGCGAGAAGTTCGAGGTTTGTGGGCACGAGAGTGAAAGATTGATGGTGGTCGGCGCCGGGCGTACAGCCATGACGAGCGTCAAGACCCTCCGCGTCGAGGCGGCGGCGACCCGGGACGCGCTCGGCCGGGGCGTCTTCGAGTTCAGCGACCGCTACTCCGTGTTCGACTGGGGGGAGATGCCCGACCTGATTCCCGGGAAGGGAGCGAGCCTCTGCACGATGGGCGCGTTCAACTTTGAACTCCTCGAAACCGAGGGCGTCCCGACGCACTACGAAGGCGTCCGGAACAGCGACGGCGAGACCGTCCCGCTGGCGGACGCCGACGAACCGCCGACGGAGATGGTCATCGCGCTCACGCAGGTCCCGGACCTCCCCTTCGAGGGGCACGACGCCGGCGACGCCGACGACGCCATCTACGGCGGCTACGACTACGGCGCGTACCACGCCGCCGCGGACGGCAACTACCTCGTCCCCCTCGAAGTCGTCTTCCGGAACAGCGTCCCCGTCGGGTCGAGCCTCCGCAAGCGCCGCGACCCCGCGGAGTTCGACCTCGACTGCGACGAGTGGCCCGACGAGCCACTCGACCTCCCCGAGCCGGTCGTGGAGTTCTCCACGAAGTACGAGGAGCAGGACCGCTACCTCTCCCGCGAGGAGGCCGACGCCATCGCGGGCGCGGCGAGCATCGAGGAACTGGAATCGCTCGCGCGCCGCGTGAACGAGGTCGTCACCGAGCGCGCCGAGGACGCCGGCTTCACGCACGAGGACGGGAAAATCGAGTGCCTGTACGTGGACGGCGAGGTTCGGGTCGCGGACATCGCGGGGACGTTCGACGAGAACCGCTTCGCGTACGAGGGCCGGGAAGTGTCGAAGGAGGTCGTCCGGCAGTACTACAAGCGCACCGACCCCGAGTGGGTCGAGGCCGTCGGCGACGCCAAAGCAGAAGCCGACGAGCGCGGCGTCGCGGACTGGCGCGAACTCTGCGAGGCGTCCCCGGACCCGCTCCCCCCGGAACTCGTGCAGGCGACCGCGGACATGTACGCCGCGGGCGCGAACCGCTACACGGACCACGAGTGGTTCGACGCGCCGCCGCTGGCCGACGCCCTCGACGCCTTCGAGGCGTGACGCCGCGACGCTGGCGCGTCCTCGCCGTCCTCTCGATAGCCGCCGTGCTCGCGGGGTCGCTGGCGCCCGGTTCGACGGGCGGCGGGCTGCCCGCGGGCGCGGACAAGCTCCTGCACGCGGTCGGCTACGCGACCATCGCGGTCTCGCTTTCGGGCGCGCGGCGAGCCGAGACAGGGCGCGCGCTCGTCTCGGTGGTGCTGGCTGCGGCGCTGCTCGGCGTCGGCATCGAAGTCGTGCAGCCGACGGTCGGGCGGACCGCGAGCGTCCTCGACGCGGCCGCGAACCTTCTGGGCGCGTCGGCCGGCGCGGTCGGCTGGTGGGTCGCGACTTGACCGCGCTGGCGGCCGCCGCTACCACGAAGTACATCAACGCGGAGCCGCGAGTAACGGGCATGCTGAAACGTGCCGGCGTCATCGACGCGACGGTCGGGCACAGCTCGCGAATCGGCGTCTCGGTTCCCAACAGCGGCGAAGACGACGACGAGCAGCGCGCGGCGGGGCTCGCCGGGCTGCTGTCGTGGTGCCGTCGCCTCGCGCACTGATTCTCGGAACCCAGCGATTCGACGGCAAGACAGCCTGTTCTCGACGTGCGGGAGCACGACCAGACGAAGCCGCTTTACGCCCGCGACGACACCAACTAGCCATGAGCGAGCCGAGCGCGGAGGTCTACGAGCAGGGGCGGGGGATGGACGCCCACAATCAGGTGATGCGGGAGCTGCGCGACGAGAAGGGCGCGAAAGACTACGCCCCCGACGAGCCCACCCGCGTCTGGCTGGACGAGGACAACACGCCGGACGGCGTCTACCAGAGCCTCACCATCATCCTCAACACCGGCGGGTGTCGGTGGGCGCGCGCCGGCGGCTGTACGATGTGCGGGTACGTCGCCGAGTCCGTGGAGGGCGGGTCGGTCGCCCACGAGGACCTGATGGCCCAGATAGACGCCTGCCTCGAACACGAACAGGAGGAGGCCGACGAGGCCAGCGGCCTGATTAAAATCTACACGAGCGGGTCGTTCCTCGACGAGCGCGAGGTGCCCGCCGAGACGCGGCAGGCCATCGCCGAGACGTTCGCGGACCGCGAGCGCATCGTCGTCGAGAGCCTGCCGGACTTCGTGGACCAGCCGAAAATCGAGGACTTCACCGAGGTCGGGCTGGAGACGGACGTCGCAATCGGCCTGGAGACCGCGACGGACCGCGTGCGCCACGACTGCGTGAACAAGTACTTCGACTTCAGCGACTTCGAGGACGCGTGCGCGGAGGCCCGCGAGGCCGACGCCGGTGTGAAGGCGTACCTCCTGATGAAGCCGCCGTTCCTCTCGGAGTCCGAAGCCGTCGAGGACATGAAGAAGTCCGTCCGCGAGTGCGCCGAGGTCGAGGGCTGTCACACGGTGTCGATGAATCCGACGAACGTCCAGCGGTACACGATGGTCGACCAGCTGCACTTCCGGGGGGGCTACCGGCCGCCGTGGCTCTGGTCGGTCGCTGAGGTACTCGAATCCACCGCGGACGCCGACGCTATCGTCGTCTCGGACCCCGTCGGCCACGGCAGCGACCGCGGCCCGCACAACTGCGGCGAGTGCGACGACCTCGTGCAGGAGGCCATCAAGGACTTCGACCTCCGGCAGGACCCCTCCGTCTTCTCCGAGGTGTCCTGCGAGTGCGAGGCGACGTGGGAGGCGGTAATCGAGCGCGAGACGAGCTACAACCTCCCGCTGGCCGAGTAGCTGTTTCTACGCGAACGCTTCGAGGACGCCCTGCCCGTCCGTCAGCCCGAGTTCGGGGAGCGTCGCGCGCTCGGGGTGGGGCATCAGCACCGCAACGGAGTCGCGCTCGCCGAGCACGCCCGCGACCGCGCCCGTGGAGCCGTTCGGGTTCGCTTCCTCGGACATCTCGCCGTCCTCGTCGCAGTAGCGGAACAGCACGCGGTCCTCGCTGACGAGGTCGTCGTAGCGCTGGTCGTCGATTTCGAAGCGGCCCTCGCCGTGCGCGATGGGGAGCGTGAGCACGTCGCCCTCGTCGTAGGCGGCCGTGAACGGCGTGTCGGCGTTCTCCACGCGGACGTTGACGTGCTCGCACTGGAAGCGCGCGCTCGCGTTCGTCGTGAACGCGCCGGGCGTGAGCTTCGACTCGCAGCCGATTTGGGCGCCGTTGCAGACGCCGAGGACGGGCACGCCGTCGTCCGCGAGGTCGCGCACGTCGTCCATAATCGGGGAGCGGGCGGCCATCGCGCCGGCGCGGAGGTAGTCGCCGTACGAGAACCCGCCGGGGAGGACGACGCCCGTGGTGTCCGCGGGGAGGGCGTCCTCGTGCCAGACGATTTCGGCGTCCACGCCGAGCGCGTCCAGCGCGCGGACGGCGTCCCGGTCGCAGTTCGAGCCGCCGAAGCGAATAACGGAGACAGTCACGCGAGCCACCCCCGGTGGCGAGTGTGACGTCGAAAGTCGCAGCCCGCGCAGCGAAGCGAGCGGGCCCGTCTTTCGGAAGTCATTCGCGCTCCGTGACCGCCACGTCGTAGTCGTGGATGGTCGGGTTCGCGAGCAGGCGGTCGGCCATCTCGCCCGCGCGTTCGGCCGCCTCGTCGCTGTCGGCGGCCTCCAGGTCGATTTCGAAGCGGTCCGCCGAGCGCAGGTCCCCGAGTTCGAAGCCCAGTCGTTTGAGGGCCTTCTGGGTGGTCTCGGCCTCCGGGTCGAGGACCCCGTGCTTGAGTCGGACCGTCACCGTCGCGGTGTACGCGGTCATCGCGCTGATGTGTGCGTTCGTGGTCAAAGACTCTTTTGGAAGCGCACGAAGATACACGAGCGTGCATACTGTCGGCTACGCGGATTCCTGCGCGAAGGACGCCGCTTATGTCCGCCGACGCCCTGGGTGCGTGTATGCCGAAGCCGAACGGCAGTCCGGAGGCGGCAGCGCCGACGAGTGACCTCACCGAAATCACGGTCGTGGGAGCCGACCGCACCGGAATCGTCGCGGAGGTCACCGGACTGCTGTTCGAGCACGGGGTCAACATCGAGGACATCGAGCAGACCGTCCGCGACGGCGTCTTCCGCATGACGCTGCTGGCGGACACGACCCCCATCGACGACGCCGACGACCGCTGGGAGGCCGAGGACGAGGCCGAGCCCGCGGACCTCGCGGGCGACGCGACGACGCGGGCGGCGTTCCGCGAGCGCCTCGCCGACATCGGCGACGAGCTCGGCGTGGACGTCCGTGTACGCTTCCCCGACGAGCGCGACGAGGGCGTCGCCGTCCTCGTCACGAAAGAGGACCACTGCCTGCGCGCGCTCCTCGACGAGGACCTCGACGCCGAGATTCGCGTCGTCGTCGGGAACCACCCCGACCTCGAATCCGTCGCGCGCGAGCACGACGTCCCGTTCTACGACATCGGCGACGACTCCGGGACGCCCGACGAGGAGCGCCTGCTGGACCTGCTCGACGAGTACGACATCGACCTCGTCGTGCTCGCGCGGTACATGCGCATCCTCAGCCCGGACGTCGTCTTCCGGTACGCGGGCCGCATCATCAACATCCACCCGAGCCTGCTGCCCGCGTTCCCGGGCGCGCAGGCGTATCGGCAGGCCGTGGAAGAAGGCGTGCGGGTCGCGGGCGTCACCGCTCACTACGTCACCACGGACCTCGACCAGGGGCCGATTCTCACGCAGCGCGCGTTCGACGTGCCCCCGGAGGCCACCACCGAGGACGTGAAAGACCGCGGCCAGCCACTCGAAGCCGACGCACTCGTGGAGGCCGTCCGCGTCCACCTCGCCGGCGACGCGACGGTGCGCCGCGGCAGCGTCGAGGTCACGGGCGACCACCAGTTCGGGATGCCCGACGAGGCCAGCGCGGCGAACCCCGACGCGCCCGTTGACGCGCCGCCCGCCGACGACTAGTCCTCCCACTCCGTCCTGCGTTCGTCCGTCTCGTGCGCCTCCCTGAGCAGGTCGTCCTGGGCCTCCAGCAGGTCCGTCGCCGTGACGACGCCGACGACGTCGAGGCCGTCCGCGACCGGGAGGTGGTGGACGCCGTAGTCGAACATCTGCGCGGCCGCCGCGCGAACGGTCGCCGACGGCTCGACGGTAATCAGCGGGTGGCTCGCCGCCGCGTAGACGGGAATCTCGCTGAGCGGGCGGTCGTGCTCGTGGCCCGCGGTCATCACGTCCACCTTCGTCAGAATCCCCGCGGGGTTGCCGTCCTTCTCGACGACGACGCTCCCGGTCTCGCGGTCGAGCATCCGCCCGACAGCGTCGCGGACGCTCTCCTCGGCGTCGATGGCGAGGACGTCCGTGGACATCACGTTGCGGACGCGCATAGAGAAGAGTTCACACACCACGGGCGTAGCTCTTTCGCCCGGCCGCTACTTCGGGTCGCTGTGCCGCACGTCGACGGCCATCCCGCGCGTCGCGTCCGCCATCGCCGGCCCGGGCATCGACGCGCGCCCGATGGCGAACGCCGCCGGCCCCTCGACGACGACCTCGTCGCCCACGCGAATGTCGTCGTCGGCGTCCACGACCCCCGGCGCGAGCACGCTGCCCTCGGGGACGAACGCGTCGATTGCCACGCGCTTCGTGGGCGCGTCGCTGGCGACCCACTTGCGCGCGCCGGCGAGCGTCAGCGACAGCGTCCCGTACTGCGGGACCAGCGCCGCCAACTGCTCGCCGTCGCCGTCTAAGGCCTGCAGTTTCGGGTAGCGGCCCTGCACCGTGAGGTCGCCGAACAGCGCGTCGCCCGCGCCGTCACCGAGGAAGTAGTCCGCGACCGCTCGCAGCGTCGCCTTCTCGCGCTCCTCGACCCAGATCTTGTCCTCGCCGGCGAGCGCGGCGTTCAGCTCGCCGAGGCTCTCGTCGGTCGTCGGGTGGTCCTCGACAGTGAACTCGAAGGGGACGTCCACTTGGTCGGCGACGCGCTCGCAGATGTCGCGGTAGCCCTCCTCGGGGACGTGCGCGATGACGCGCGGGTAGTCCGTGCGGTCGATGTACCGCTTGAGGACGCGCGCGACGAAGTCCTTCTCCTCCTCGCTCCACCGCCCCGTCACCACGCTGTCGTAGTGCTGGGCGGGGTAGGTGAGTTCCAGTTCCTGCGGGACGACGCCGATGGGCGAGGTCATCGAGACGACGTGCGCGCGGTAGCTGGCGGCGTCCTGGAACTGGCGGTGGCTCTGACTCTCGCTGTACGGCTTCTTCGCCGAACACGGCACGAGCAGGAGAGGATGGCCGTCGAGGCGCTTCTGGTAGCGCGTGGTCACGCGCTCGGCGAAGCGCTGAATCTCCACGCGCCGGAGCGCGTCCTCGGTCGCCGACAGCAACAGCGAGTCCCGCATCACGGGCGTGCGCTCCTCCACGTAGCCGTACTGCTGGTCGAACTCGCGGAACGCCGCGGTCACCCACGCCTCGTGGCGGGCCTGTCCCTCCACGTAGTCGCGCAGGCGGCCGTCCCGAATCCGGCGGCGGACGCGCCCCAGCTCGGCCTTCAACGCGTTCACGTTGTGGTCGACGCAGTCCTCGCGGTCGAACGCCGCGACCGGTTGCTGGCACGCCGGACACGAGCACGGCAGTTCGTCGAGGTCTTCGAGGTCGTAGGCGCCCTCGCTGGTGAGGTAGCGGCCCTGCGTCCCGCGGACGACGGCGCGGTCGGCGTCCACGAGGTCCACGCCCGCGTAGACGAGCACGGCGACGTTCCGCGGCGTCGCCACGCCGGAGAGGTACAGCGCGGTGTCGTCTGGAATCGCTTCGCGGGTGTCGACGACGGCGTCCCGGAACGCCGCGCCGTGCCCGACGATACCCGGGGCGCCCGACAGCACGTACGCGTCGGCGCCGTAGTCGTCGGCGGTCTGCGGGGAGACGACCGCCGCGCTCGGGAAGTCCACGTCCGGGTAGTCGGGCGCGAACGACTCCTGCACCTCTTCGGCGGTCCCGGACGGGAAGCCGCGGTACGGGAGCACGGTCAGCGCGGACTCGTCGCCCTCGGGCGGGTCCTGCCGCTGGACCCACTCGTTGCCCGCGTCCTCGACGACGTCGTCCGCGAGCGTCGGCGTCGTCACCGACTCGGCGAGCCGGAGTTCGCCCACGCGCGCCGCGACGTCGCGCGCGTGCACTTCGAAGTACTCGGTCATACAGCGTCGTGGGGGCCGCGCGCCCAATTGCCTTGCCTTTCGACGGAAAGCACTTGTCGGCGATGCGACAACCACCGGCGATGCGCTCGCCCTCCAGACGCGACGTGCTCGCCGCCAGCGGCGGCCTCCTCGCAGGGCTCGCGGGCGGCTACGTCGCTCGCCCCCGTTTCGACACCGAGTCCCCGCCCGACCCCGCACCGCTCGCGTGGGCCGACACCGAGTGGCCGTACCCCGACTACGACCCACAGAGAACCCGGAATCCGCCGCCCGAGAGCACGCCGGACGGCGAGTTCGACGAGCAGTGGCGGCAGTCATTCGAGCGCGTATTCGAGCGTGCACTACCTGTAGCGTCGAACGGTAGCGTCTACACCGCGAGTACCGACGCCCGCCACGCTCGGCTCGACGCGTTCGCACTCCACGACGGCGAGCGAGACTGGCAGCACGAGTACACCGCCGAGACATCGACGAGACGGCCTCGCGTACTCGCGCCCGGCGACGGCGCCTACTATCGGTTCGTCCAGACTCAAACCGCCCCGCTCGGGCTGGCGGCGGCGCAGAGCGGCGAAGTCGCGTGGCACGTCTCGGACCCGCCACGGGGCGGCTGGACCGTCGGCGCCGGACGCCTCTACTATGGAAACCGGAGTACCGGAAAACTCCACGTCTACGACGCACGCACCGGAGAGGGTCTGTGGACGACGCGTGTGGACGACGAGCGCCTCGTCGTGCGGTCGTTCCACCCGCGGCACGGCGTATTCGCCACGTCACTCGGGAGGCTGTACGCCCTCGACCCCGCGGACGGGAGCACGCGCTGGGACTACCCCGTCAACCACCACGTGCAAAACGGTCCCATCGTCACAGACGAGCGAGCATTCGTCGGGACGTGGAACAGCGACAAGCGCCGCGTCGCGGCGCTCGACGCGGCTGCCGGCGAGCACCTGTGGACGTACCCGAGGTCCCCCGCGATGGTCGAGTCGAAGGAGGGGGCCACAGTGTACTGGTTCGAGGTCGGCGCCGCCGCCGGCGGCACGCTGCTCGTCAACGAGTACCGCGTCGACTCGCGGCCGGACGCGCTCCACGCCGTCGACGTCGCCTCGGGCGACCGGCGCTGGCGCGTGGAACCACCCGAGGGCGCGAAAGGGCTCTCGAAACCGACGGTCGTGGACGGCGAGGTGTTCGTCTGCACGACCAACGACCGGACGGCACTCTCGGTACTCGACCTCCAAGACGGCTCCGTGAAGCGTTCGCGGCCGCTACCCGGCTACTGTCCGAGTCCGGTCGTGACCGACGGGAAAATCTTCCTGCAGCTGTCCGAAGCACTGCTGGCGTTCGCCTAGTCTTCTGCCGAGATGTCCACAGTCTCGACGCGAGCGGGCACGCGGTCCAGCGCGGAGTCGGGCCACCCGCGGTGCGCGAGCGTGAACTCCGTCTCGGGGTTGGCTTCGGCGAGCGCGGCGACGCCGTCGGCGGCCGCCTCGTAGCCCGCGCGGTCCATCCGGTCGGGCGTCTCGGCGGTCAGCGGGTACGTCGTGGACAGCGAGCGCGGGTAGGGGCCGAACGGCGGGAGGACGTTCCACCACTCGTCGAAGCGGTCGTTCCCCGAGCCCTCGGTGAGGAGCACGTCGCCCTCCGGGGAGAGGCGTTCGAGCCGGCGGTGGTGGCGCACGACCTCCGGGCGGCGCGCGCTGTCCGCCGAGGTGTAGAAGAAGGCGTCCTTGCTCGCGGGGTCGGTCTGCTCCAGCTGCTCGCTGTGGTCGAGGAGCGCGCGGAACCCATCGAGGGTGCGGGGATGAGCGTGCGCGCGGGCTTCCACGAGTTCCATCAGGTTCCCGGACTTGATGGCCTGCTTGACGCGTCGGAGTTCGCCGAAGGAGACGTGGAGGTTGTGCTCGGCGAGCAGTTCCTCGCGCGCGGCGTCGCCCATGCGCTCGACCTCGTCGGGCGTGTGCTCGGTGCAGACCGGGCACTCGCAGGGGAAGTAGTGGAGGCTGTCGAGGTGTTCGGTGCCGTGGACGGTGAGGTAGCGGTCGTCGCGGGCGTAGATAGCGTACGCCGCCGAGTCGAGGAGGTCGCAGCCCAGCGCCGCGGCGAGCGCGAACATCATCGGGTGGCCCGCGCCGAAGAGGTGGACCGGCGCGTCCCGGCCGAGCCCGCGCTTCGCGGCGAGGACGGTCTCGGCGACGTCGTCGTAGCGGTACTGGTTCATCATCGGCACGACCGCGCCCACGGGGAACAAGTCGAGGTCCGTGTTGTACGCGTGCCGGGCGGCCTCTTCGCGGAGGTCCGGGTACGTCGCGCCCTGCACGGGCGCGTTCACGAGCATGTCGCCGACGTCCACGGTCTCGGCGAGTTCGAGGCGCTCCTGCGTGGTCGCGAGTTCCTCTTCGGCCTGCTCGCGGCTGGCGTCCGGCGGCGTCGGGATGTCCACGGGCGTCCCGATGTCGCTGCCGACGTCGTGCTGGAACTGGAGAATCTCCTCGGTCGTCGTCTCTATCTCGCCGTACTCCGCGAGCTGGAAGCTCCCGGAGTCGGTCATGATGGCGCCGTCGAAGCCCAGCATCTCGTGGAGCCCCTCCTCGCGGGCGCGCTCGTGGAGGTCCGGGTCGTTGTTGATGATGTAGGAGTTCGTGATGAGCATCTCCGCGCCGAACTCCGGGAAGCGGGACGGCTCGACGGTTATCAGGTTCGGGTTGACGACCGGCATCAGCGTCGGCGTCTCGACGGTCACGCCCGCCCGCGGCACCTCCAGCTCGCCGATGCGGGCCGCGCCGTCCTGCGCGGTCACCTCGAAGACCTCTCTCATTACCCTCCGGTAGCCAGCGCCCGCGCGTAAGGGTTTCTTCTCACTCGCTGGTCTCGACGTAGAACACGCGCTCGCGGGGGATGCGGCGGACGGTGCGGCCGTCCTCCGTGGTCACCAGCCAGTGGCCGGTGTCGTCGTTGAAGCCGATATTCGAGTCGCTGGTCTGCCAGTCGGTGACCCCGCCCTCGGGGTCCTCGTAGACGATGACGCCCATACCGGAGTGTCGCGGTCGGCCGCGATAAAGACGGCGGCTACCCGAGTTCGTGGTTCAGCACGCCGAGCGCGGTGCGGCCGTCCCGAATCTCGCCGTCGCCGACGGCTTCGAGCAGGTCGTCGTAGGACTGGGTGGTCACGCGAATTGACTCGTTGAAGTCCAAATCTTGCTCGCCAGTCGGCCGACACCCCTCCGCGAGGAAGTAGTGGTGGACGGCGTCCGCGACGCCGTTCGTCGGCTCGAACTCCGCGAACTTCTCCACGCTGTCCGCCTCGTAGCCGGTCTCCTCCGCGAGTTCGCGGTGCGCGGCCGCCGCGAGGTCCGCGTCCTCGTCCTCGACGCCGCCCGCCGGCAACCCGCGGTTGACGCGGCCGACGGCCTGCCGCCACTCCTCGACGAGCACCACGTCGCCGTCGGGCGTGAACGCCAGCAGGACGACCGCGGGGTCGTCCACGAGGTAGTCGAAGTCCGTCTCCGTGCCGTCCGGCAGCCGGACCTCCTCGTGGGCGACCTCGAACCCCGGGCACTCGTAGGCGACGCTGCGGCTCGTCGTCTCCCACGCCAACGGGTCGACTGGCGAGTCCTCGTCGGTCACGGACCTGGGTTCGCGCCGCGCGGAAAAAAGGCTGCCGCGAGCGCGCGGGCTACTCGACGGTGACCGTGGCGTTGGTCGTCTGCTCGTCGTTGAGCGTCACGCTGACCGTGTAGTTGCCGGGCTCGGCGGGGTTGTTCACGGCCGGGTACTCGACGACGACCACGTCACCGGACGCCAGCGTGTAGCCGGTGTCGAGTTCGACGGTGAACGAGTAGGCGTTGTTGTTGACGCCGCTAATGTGAGTCTCGTTGAACTGCTCGTCGAGTTCGCCGTCACCGTCGGTGTCGACGCCCAGCGAGACGTTCTCGTGTTGCGCGCTCTCGACGGTGAAGTTCTCGCGCGGGTACTCCACGGAGAGGGAGGTCCACTCGCTGCCCGCGACGGAGTCCTCGACGGACAGCCGGATGGACTGGTTCACGCCCGTCGCGTTCGCCGCGGGGTCGCTCGGTTCCACTACGTCGTCGGTCGGCGCCGCGTCGGTGTCGGTGTCGCCGCCGCCGAACGCCGCACAGCCCGCGGTCGCCACGAGCGCCGCGAGCGCTACAGCTACTAGTGTTCGTCGCACGATTCGGCTTCGAGCGAGAACGCGTGAAAGTCTTCTGGCTCAGAACAGCGCTTCGACCTGCTCGCGGGTCGAGTCCAGCCCGCCGGAGTTGTCCACGACGGCGTGCTCGCGCTCGATGCCGTCGAAGGACTCGCGGTACTGCTGGTGGATGGCGAAGTCGGCGTCGCTCTCGTCGTCCGAGCGCTGGCGGATGCGCTCCTCGACGACAGCCTCCTCGCACTCGACTTTCACGAGCGTCGCCGGCACGCCGAGGTCGTCGGCGGTGTGCTCGACGCTGTCCCGGTGCTCGCGGTGCTGGAAGGTACCGTCGAGGACGACGCTGTCCCCGCCGCGCACGACGGCGGCCGCGCGCTCGAACAGTTCCTCGTAGACCGCGCGGAGTTCCGCGTCAGTGTACTCGGGCTCGGGGAACAAGTCGGTCCGAACGACGTCGGTACGCAGTAGCTCCGCGCCGAGCAACTCGGCGACGTGTTCGGCGACAGTCGTCTTCCCCGCCCCCGGCAGCCCGCAGACCACCACGACGCGCGGCTGCTGTTCGGCGTTCGACTCGTTCGCTGTGGCGCACTCCCCGCTCACAGTAATCGAGTGAGAAACGGTGCGCCCGAGATATGAACCTGTGGAATCCGCGTCAGAACGGTGCTACCGCAGTTCGATGCCGGGCTCCTCGCTGAACTCCTCGGCGCACGCCGGACAGAGCGCGAGGTCCATCTCCGTCGGCTCGGCGCTCCCCTGCGTGAACCGGACCGTGTACCCCTGGACGTCTCCCCCGTTACCGCAGTTCGTGCAGGCCATCTGGTCGCTCTACCACGTCGACCCGCGAACCGTTCACGCATTATCAATAATGCTATTTTACGGGCGAGCGCCGCGGCGGTCCCGCACCCGACGCTGACGCGACCGGTGAACCCGCCGAGGACGCGACGACGGAGACTCGTCAGCGCGGTACCACTTGGCGATGGAAGTTAAGTGCACGGAGCAGATAGCACCCGCCAGCACGGATTCGGCAACGGAGGGGGCAGCTCCACACGCGGCGACTCGTCGTCGCAGCCGTTCCGGTCGCGTGCAGCACACACCATGAAGAAAATCAGCTTCGAAACCCCGGACTTCGACGAACGCGGCGTGTCGCCGGTTATCGGCGTCATCCTGATGGTCGCGATTACAGTCATCCTCGCCGCCGTCATCGCCAGCTTCGTCCTCGGCTTCGGCGACTCCGTCAGCGAAAACGTACAGGCAGGGGCAGACATCAGTCAGACCAACGACGGCAACGCCAGCGTCACCTGGATCAGTGAGGGGAACGCACAGTCCCTGAACGTCTCCGTCTCGGGTAACTCTAGTGAAGTCCAGATAGACAGCAGTCCAGTTCTCAACACAGACCTCAGTAGCGTCGGGAATAGTGCAAAAATCACTGCCACGAGTAGCGAAGACGTGACAATCACCGTGACCGCGGTCGGAAGCAGTGGCTCGCGGACGGTCGTGACGCAGGAAGAAGTCACGATTGGCACCGGTAGCTAACGCGGTTTCTCTCTCGGCACGTTCGTTATTTCGCGGCGCTCGTCACGCGAGCGATGGCTGCGACCGCGCAGAGCGAGCGCTGTTCGGTCGAGAGTGCGGGAGAAGTGGGCCGGCACGAATGTGATTCGCGGCGGCTCAGGCCCCTCTCGCGTGCTGTACCGAACGGGTGTGTGGTGTCGTCAGTCATCGGTGAGGTCGAGGTTGTCGAGGTGGTTGCGGCGCTGTTCCATCTGCTGCCGGCGGCGACGCCAGAGTTCCTCCGTCGATGGCTTGTCGTAATACTCCTCGATGACATCGACGCCGGCGTTCACGCGCTGTGAGACGACTTCGATGGGGATGCCGGAGTTCAGTTGCCACGTGATCGAGCCGGTGCGTACGTGGTGGGGTGCGCGGCTCGATGGGCACTTGCTCGCTTGGTCGCGTTCCGTCCAGTCGCAGGACGGTGGTTCCTTCCCGTGCGGGCAGGAGCCGGCCGTACAGGGGAGCGTGGCGAGGTAGCTCCAGACGCGGACGGTGTTGTCGGTGGGTCGGCCGTTCCGGCTCGCGAGAAGCGGCTGGCGGCCGTGGTCGTCGTGGACCTCGTAGCGGTGCTTGTTGAGGTACTGCGAGACGGCGCGGGTCGTCTCGCTGGGGATGCCGACGGCGCGCTCGCCGTGGAGCTTGTTCTTCAGCGGTGTGCCGGTGCTTGGCCGATGGCGGAATTCGAGGCAGTGCTGGTCGCGGTCGAAGTCGCGGACGTCGAGGGCGCGAAGGCCGCCCTGTCGGGCGCCGGTGTACCACGCGAGTTCGAGGAAGACGTGGGCGCGTGTCCCGAATGTCGCCGGGTTGTTCCGGTGGAAGTTGATGAGCGCGAGCGCTTGGTCGCTGTCGAGTTTCGTGTCGCTGGACCGGGCTTCCTCGGGAACGTCGGGAATGGGCACCTTCTCGGCGAGGTCGTCGTCGACGGCGCCGAGCTGCTCCAGGAACTCGCAGAACTTCTTGAGCGTATACATCTCGCCCTCGACGGTGCTGGGGGCGACATCGCCGCTGCGGATGTCGTAATACTCGTTGATGTCGTAGGGCTGGAGGTCGCCGATGCGGGTGATGCCGACGCCCTCGCACCACTCGACGAACAGTTTCAGGCGGCTGTGGAAGCCCTGAACGCTCTTCTCGGTTGAGTCGGTGCGGCGGCGCCGCAGGTAGCGCTCTTTCGCTTCGCGCGGCGTCAGGTCGCTGGGGTCGCGACGGCGGCGTTCGGTCACGAGTAGTTCGCCCCCTCGGCCAGCGCGTGGTTGCGCCGAGCGCGGGCGATGGCGAGCGACGTGGTCGCGGTCTCCAGCTCGCCGACGGACGTCAGGCTCGCCGCGCGCCACTCGTCGGCGGCGTTCGCGCGAGCGCTCATGGCTTCACGCTCGCGAGGTCCTGCTGGTCCTCACTCGTCCGGCGACTCGTCTCGGGCTGGACGTCGCGAAGGTCGTCGGCCCACGACTCCATGTAGTTCTTGACGGCCTCGACGCGCTGATTCAGCATCTCGACGTCGGGCGCGGTGACGGTCGTCTTGATGGTGTCGCGGTCGTCGGTCGACGTCCCGCGCGTGAGCTTCACCGTCGTCGAAAACGCGTCTTCGCCGTCACTCATCGCGACCACCCTGAGAAGCGGCGTTGTGGTCGCAGTCGACGCGGCGAGCGCACTGCCGGCAGAGCGACCGGCCGTCGGCGTTCAGGCCGTCCGGCCGGCGTTCTCCGCACTGGTCACAGGTGGCTTTTTCAGCGGGCGAGTCGTCTGGGCTGTTGCCGGGATGATGTCCCGGCTGCGCGGTTGCGATTGCGTACATGTGCTACCTCGCAAGACCGCGTTACGGGACGTGTTCCAGCACGTCCCGGCCTTCTTCGCCCGACAAAAGTCTTCACACAGCACCGACCAGCGGTCTCGTATCTACCAAATGCAACCCCTGTTTGATATATCTAATGGTGTGCCTAATTGGATATAGTATGCTTATAACCATACAACAGGTTTGAAACGGTATTTTCCGCATTTATAGGGTCTGATAGTGACGAAATAAGGTAAGATGAGATACAGCGGTTCGTGGCAGAGCGTCTGGGATGACCGGATTCTTGAAATAATCGACAAGGAGGGGCCTAGCTCGCCGAAGACCATCTTAGACACGGGTTTAGTCCATATCTCGAAAGGCCATATCTCAACTCGATTGAGTAAGATGGCCGACCATGGACTACTCCATCGACTCCCGAATGGCGTCTACACGCTTACAGAGGCTGGCGAAGCTTACCTCCAAGGCGAGTACGACGCGGAGGCAGAGGAGTTCATCGAGGACCCCGAAGAGTACGAAATCAGTGCGTCTGAGACGGAGGCTAACGGAGCATGAACGTGCGTCGGACGGGAGACTGGATGACGACGCTCGACGACCGGATTCTGGAGTACCTCGACACGGACGCAGCTGCGACGCCGCGGACTATCGCGCGGTCGCGTCGGCGGCCGGTGAGCACGCAGAAGATTCGCGAGCGGCTTCGCGTGCTCGCGCAAGCTGGCTACGTTGAGCCGTGGACCGACGACTACGACTTGTTCTCGCTCACTATCTGGGGGCGGCTGTACCTCGACGGGGAGGCGCGCGCTGACCAGATCGTGCCCGAGCCGAGCCCGCAACGTCCCGGCTACGTGCTGGACTGAGGGGGGTAATTCCGACGCTGTCTGCTAGAAAGTTAAGTGTCGGCGTTGTGATTCGCCTGCGTAGCATGAGCGATAACGATTCTTCAGAGCGTTCACTAGACGAGATTCGAGAAACCTTCCGCGACGAGTTCCTGCAAGATATGGAGGAACACGAGAATCGGTCCGAGGAAGCAACTGAATTCGTTGACGCACTCACCGAAGAGAATCCGTCCCCCGATAAAATTGGGGAGACGTTCGGGAGCTGGGTCGATAATCTAACCAGCGACGAGGATTAGGCTGGGGCGGTGAATTCGCAACTGTCGTCGAGGTAGTCGTCGGCGAATCGCGCCCACGAGCCTGCAAGCACTCCCGCGCTTTCTGCTTCGAGGTCGTGGTTCTCGGGGGTACGTGGGTAGCCGCAACTACACTGAACGCTGAACTTCGACAGCACCTCATAGTTGCCTTTCAGTTCGTCCGAAAGGTGGAGTTCAACGGGCTCTGCGTCGCAATCGTCGTTGATGCAACCAAGTCTCACCATGGGAGAAGGTACAGACTCAAGGATTCTAGTTCTTTCGGCGCTCCTACCGCCTAAGGCTCGTTACAGTCCGTATAGTTCGGCGCGGTCGAGGGCGCGATTTATCGTGGGTCGCGACGTGTCGAGTCGTTCCGCAGCTTTGCGCTTCGAGAGCTCGTCTTTCGCGACCATATCCAGAACGGTCACTACGTCGTGGTAGTCCTCGTTCTCGACGAGTCGGCCGTCGTCTTTCTCGAAGCCGAGTGGCGCCCGGCCGTGGTGGTAGTCGTCCTGTTGCTGGCGCGCGGCGATGCCTTCTTTCGTGCGCTGCTGGGCCATGTTCGCCTCCAGCTCGGCGAACACGCCGAGCAACTGGAACAGCGCGGTCTGGTACGGGTCCTGCTCGTCAGGACAGAGAGTCAGGCCTTCCGAAACGATGTGTAGCTCGGTGTCGGCGTCTTCGAGGCGCGAGGCGGTGCGTTCGAGGTCGGAGATGGACCGGCAGATGCGGGAGATGCTGTGCACGACGACAGCGCTCAGCGCGCCGTCTTCGGCGTCCTGCATCATCTCTTGGTAGCCGGAGCGCTCGGTGTTCGTTCCGGTTGACTTGTCGCGGTAGATGCTCAGGTCGGACAGCGCTGCGCCGAACTCGCGCTCAGCGTATTCCTGCGTCGCGGTCAGTTGCCGGTCGAGGCTCTGGTCGTCGGTACTGACTCGGCAGTAGCAAGCTACGGTGTCGTCGCCCATGTCCTCGTACATGGGTGGTAGGGTAATAAAAGAAGGGAGTTTCGTGCAGGCTGTACGGAAACGTCGGTTACTGGTCAGGGAACGAGGTGGTAGACCTGTCCCCAGCCGGCGTCAAGGGGCGTCCAGATGCCGAAGGCGTGACTCACGGCGTCGTCGAGGGCGACGAGGCCGCCCGCGAGCGCGACGACGCGCCACGTCAGCGGGTAGCCGCTCCACATCCCACCCGGCAGTGAAACGCCCAGTAGCAC
This sequence comes from Halobacterium sp. NMX12-1, assembly GCF_040435975.1. Taxonomy (NCBI): domain Archaea; kingdom Methanobacteriati; phylum Methanobacteriota; class Halobacteria; order Halobacteriales; family Halobacteriaceae; genus Halobacterium; species Halobacterium sp. NMX12-1. The sequence continues at coordinate 169,202 of NZ_CP159204.1, forward strand.
GAGCACGACGCCGGCCAGCGTCATCGCGGCGCCGGTCATCGGGTACCACTTCCAGACGAGCAGGAAGCCGACGAGGGCAAACACGGCGCCGACCATCGCGAGCAGCGGTTCGCGGTGCGCGTAGTTGTCCGCGACCACCCACACCGCCAGCAGCACCGTTAGCAGCCCCGTAATCAGGTGATGGACTGCCAGCACGGCGCCGTCCGGGATGGCCTCGGCGGGGAACGTCACGGCTGTTCGCCTCCGTTGCCGTCCTTGATGGCGCCGAGGACGGCTTTCAGCGCACCCTTCCCGAACGCCCACGTCGTCGAGAGTGCGACCGCGAGCGCGAACGTCTGCCAGAGCAGCTGTGGCACCTCGACGCCGACGCCGAGCGCGACCGCGAGCAGCGCCACGTTCGAGACGACGAGCACGTAGGCGAGGCCGTCGTTGGTGAAGCGATGCCGCACGTCGACGTTGTCGGTGGTTTCGCTGTCACTCATCGGAATCACCGAAGGTGTATTCGGGGCCGCCGTCGGCGCGGAGGCCTTCACGGCGGAGCACGCGCTTGTTGCGCTTCGAGCGCTGCGTGTTCTCGGCGACGCGCTGAATCAGGCCGTCGCTGTGCTCCTCGCCTTCGAGGGCGCGGCGGCTCCAGTGGGCGTCGCGAGCGGCGCGGCGGACGTAGCCGACGGTGCCGAGTGCGCACAGCGCCGTGATGATGGCGCAGACGGCCATCACGACCTGCGGCCACGGCATCAGGTGTAGTCCTCCCAGACGCCGCCAGCGGCGTCTGCTGCGTCCTCGATGTAGTCGTCGGCCTGCGTTTGGAAGCCCAGCGGCGCGGCTTCCAGCGCGTCGACTGCGATTTTGACGATGGCGAGCATCAGCGCGAGGAACACGACTGCCTCGACCGCCGAAATCGGGTCAGTGTCCATTAGAGACCATCCCCCATGAGCGGCGTGCCGTTGTCAGTCTCGCCCGGGTCGCTCGCCGAGCTGTCGCTGTCGTTGATGCCAGTCCAGTCCTCGAAGCGCTCGCGCGCCTGATCGGGCTGCATCCGGGGGACGCCCACGAACGCCAGCGACGACGAGACGCCGCTGCCGACGACTGTCCAGCCGCTGGCGGTCACGAGGATAGCGCCGCCGGTGAGCGCCGCTGCACCGACGACGATAACCGCCTTCCCCGGATTCGCCTTCGCGTACTCGACGGTCTCGTGGCCCATGTCCGTCACCGGGTCGCGGGCCTTCTGATAGAGCGAACTCGCGGGGAGTGCGAGGATGCTGGCGGTCGTCGCGAACTGGTTGGCGAGGTCGCCGGTCACGTCCTCGAAGGCGGCCGGGAGGCTGCCGCTGCCGACGCCGTCGCCGGGCAGGTCGTCAACGTCGCCGATGAGTCCCCAGTTGTTGGTCGCTCCGCCATCGTTGGACGAGCCGCCGTCGTCGCTGCTGGAGCCGTCGTCGGGCAGGTCGTCGAGGGGCGCGGTCGGGTCCCAGACGTAGTCGGGAATCGGGTCGACCGGCGCCCCGTCGTCGGTGCCGTCGTCAACGTCTTCGGGGGTTTCGGGAGTCTCCGGTGCTGGTCCGCCGTCTCCCGTCGAGTCCTCGTCACCCGTGCCGGTGCCAGTCCCGGGGCCGGTCGGCGACGGCGAGTTGTCGCCCGATCCAGTGTCGTCCTCGTTCGGTGGGACCCACGGGTCTGGCGTTGAGTCGGGGTCTGTCTCCGTGGTTTCGTCTTCGTCGTGGTTGCGGACTTCCTCGGCGCTGATGTCGAGGTTCGCGTACGTATTCGGCGCGGTGTTCGGTGAGGTCGTGGGCGACGGCGACGAGGTTGGGGGCGACGGCAGTCCGCCGGCTGCGAGCAGGCCGAGTAGCCCCAGCAGCAGCGCCCACGCCATCTGCATCTTCTTCTTGCGGTCCATCAGTCGATACCTCCATTCGCGGTCGTGTGGCCCTCACGGGCCGGGTTGGTGTGGTGCGTCATGACTGGTACTGGTAGATGGGGATGACCGCGATGAGCCCGAGCACGGCGAGGACCTGTATCTCGGCGCTTCCGGGCCCGCTGCTGGACTGCGTCGACGAGTCGTTGGAACTGGTCGTGTCTGAGCTGGAGCTATCCGAGTTATCCGAGCCAGAGCTGTCCGAGCCGCCCGAACTAGAGCTGTCCGAGTTACCCGAACTAGAGCTGTCCGAGTCGCTGCCGCCGTCGAGAACATCCAGCGTGCCGTCTTGGGCGTCCTCGATGAGCGCGTCTGCGTCCGAGTAATCGTCCTCCATGCTGGGCGCGAGCGCGAATCCCTGCTCGTTGTCGGCGTGGACGAGCCCCGGCTGGTCGGCCGGGTCAACCTCGGGCTCTTCGACGGGCTGGCTCGACGACGGCTCAGAAACGTCGTGATTGTAGGTCTCAGCGTCCTCCGTGTATCCGCGTTCGGCGGCTGACTTCCCCTCTGTCTCCGCGGTCCCCGGATGGATGGTAACGGACCCAATCTTTGTATCGCCGTAGTAGACCGGCAGCGTTCGCGTCTCCGAGACTTGCGGCGCGTTCACGATGACCTCACTCATCTGGCTCGCCGCGGTCGCACCTTCGGCGACGACGGTCTCCCCGATGCGGACATCCCGCGAGTGCCGGTCAACCTCGTCCATATGCTGGAAGATGGTCACCGTCACGTCTTCGCCGGGATTTAGCTCTCCGTCCTCGTTGTTCCAACTCCAACCGACGTTGGAGAAGCTCTTCCAAATCCCCATCAGGCGGTCCCTCCGTTCGTGGTCGTGCGGCCCTCAGAGGCCGCGCTGTCGATGTTTACCATGTTACGATAGCCCTATCTGTTGCTCGTGCCAGTACGCCAGCGATGGCGAGTCGCCACTCACCGAGACACCGACCTCGTAGGTATCACCCGCAGGGACGTAGAACTGCATAGGCCGGCGGATGAGCCCCGCTCCTGCGGATATACTGTCATCAAAGTATGACAGCCTAAACCCATTTACGTCGGCGTCCATTTGCATGGTGTCGGCGGTGTCCGATACCTCCGCGACGGCATGGACAAATATCGGGCCACCCGTGTTATTGGTGTACTGCGTGTTGAACGAGCGCGACCCCTCCACGTCAGCGGTTGTGACAGACACGTCCCCGACGGCGTTTTGCGCATCGCTGTCCGTATATTGGGGGTGGTGGGCGTCCGCGTCCCCCGCGTGGTTGTTGAGCGCGGTCGCCGCGCCCGTCTGGTCGTCCGACACGTTGTGCGGGTTGGTGGTGTCGGAGGTGTGGCTGTCGAGTTCCGTCTGCGTCGCCGGGTCGAAGTTCAGCATCGACGGCGTGACCGCGTTCGAGGCGACGCGTAGCTGGCCGTCTGCGTCCAGCGTCAGGCCATCCGCGGCGGCGAGGTCCAAGACCTGCCCGCTGGACAACCGGAGCGGCCCCTCCACGGAGACGGGATTGTGGTGGGCGCTGTCGGTGATGCCGGCGAGTTGGCCGTGGTCGGTGACGGTCATCTCGGCCCACTGGGTGCCGGTGTAGACGCCGGCGCGGTTGGCTTCGATGTCGTACCACGTCTCTCCCTCCTCGGGATTCGGCGGCTCGCTTGCTTGGACGTAGTCGTAGCCCGCGAACTGCGAGCCACTGGCCCAGACCCCCATCTTAGACCACCTCCCTGATTTGGGCGCGGACTGGCGTCGTGTTGTTGCCGACCAGCCGGACGGCGGCGGCGTTGTACGGGATGTGCTCGACCGCGCTGGCGTCGTCAGATGCCACGCTTACGGGCGACTCGTCGGGTTCATACCACCAGTCGCCGTCGGGTGAGAGGAATACCGACACGTCGATGGCGGTCGCCGTGTCGACGCCGAGGTACAGCGTGAACGCGGTTGCGTCAGCGAGGGGGCTCTCAACGCCGTCGCCACTGATGTCCTCCTCGCCGTCAGTTAGCCCGCTTTCCCCGCCGGCGCGCTTGTTGAGCGTGTAGTCGCCGTAGGTCTCGCCCGCCATCAGCTCATCACCTCGTAGCCCAGCGGCTGGATGCTGTACCGCCGCTGGCCGGTGGTGTTCTGAAGGTTCCGCACGGTCAGCTCCAGCGACTGCTCGAACGCGCGGGCCGGGATGAACGTCACCTGTAGGTCGTCGATGTCGGTGGGTGGAATCGGCGCCGGGCCGTACACGGTCTCGTCGTCCATCCGGACGACGTACTCGGATTCGGGGCGCTTGCTCATCGCGACCGTGCCGATGCGGAACTCTGCGTTGTTCTGAACGGGTTCGAAGCGTAGCGTCGCTTCCGTGTTGCTGCCGAGCAGCACGCTCGTTGGCTCGCAGAACGGCCGGTCGCTCACCTTCGGTTCGGGGACGAGGTCGGGCATCAGAGCCCCTCCCGGCGGCGTTCAGCCTGCCGTTTCGTACTCTCGTCGATTGGCTTCTTCTCCCCGGAGATAGTGGCTTGTACGCGCTGTTCCTTCCACGTCGTTGCGTCGTCGGTGTCCTTACTCATGGTTGTAGGTGTGGACGACCCAGACGGCGAGCAGCACAACCTGCACGACCTGAAGCGCGAGTTCGATGTCCTCGCGGCTCCACGACGATGCGTCGACGGCGGCCGCCACTGGCGACTGCTCGCCCCCGGCGTCCGTGGTCGAGGCAGTGGCCGACGCGGTCGCGTCGGTGCTGTCGCTCGTCGTCTCGTGTTCGTCCCAAAGATTGGAGTTCATGATGTCTACCCCGAGGGGTTACATCTCGCCCGTGACGGCGGCCTTGAAGCCGTTCACGGTGTCCTGTGCCTGAAGCGTCGCGAAGTTCAGGAGTGCGTTCGTCGCAACGGCGCCGTCCCCGTCGGGGTCTTCGTAGCGGACGATGTACGGCACGTCGGCGTACACGTCGAGGGTCATGTCGCCCGCGATGAACCCCTCGTACTCTTGGCCGGGGCTGTTGAACTCGAAGTACACGCCCTCCTCGCTGAGGTTCTTCCGGTGGATGTTCTTCACCGAGACCGTCTTGAGATTCTGGCTCTTCGAGGTCGAGCCATCAACGGCCTTCTCGATTTCCACCGTTCCCGCCTTGTTCGGGATGTAGAAGACGTGGACCGTCGAGTTTGTTCCGTCGTCGGTGACGCTGATGTTCCCGGTGTCGGCGTAGTCGTCGTTGTCGGGCTGGCCGTAGTAGTCGCCGTCCAGCCACACTACGACCGGGTCGGTGTTCGGCGATTCGATGACGCCGTGCGAGAGCGTGAAGCTTTCTTGGTCGCCTGCGCTCCCGTCGGTCTCGAAGGATTCGTACGCGGGCAGCGCGAATTCCAGGGATTCGCCCGCGCCCCGGCCGAGAATCTTGTGTGCAACGTCCGCGCGAAGTCGAGCGACGCGGGAGCGAACGCCGTTCTGATTTACGGACCAGTTGAAGGCCCGTGGGTCGAGGTTGCGCTTTCGGCGCGGCGTCTCCTGCAGCCGCTGCTTGACGTTTCCGGACATGGTTACCGGCTGAAGGGGCCTTCAGTTGCGTCGGTGTCCACCTGAATGACGGTCTCGGCGGGGTCGATCTCGACCTGCGAGACGAGCATGACCGCGACCTCGTCGATGTCGCGGACCGTAACGTTGCTCGGCGTACCCGTCTTGCCGGACGCTTCCGGATACTGTAGCTCGACTTTCGAGTTGTCGATGTTGTCGGTGTTGAGCTGGGTCGTGAGGTCGGTGCGGTGCCAGTGGCCGAGGCCGGTGACTTCCTCGCTGATGCGGTGGAAGGAACTCTGGCCGGCTCGCTTGACGGCGAAGTACACCGTGGAGTTCGTCGGGATGAGGTTGCCGTTGGTGTCGCGGAGCTTCATCGCGACGGGGACGCCGACGGACGAGCCGGCGGCGACGGCGTTGAGGATGCTGATGGCGGTCCCGCGGTCTGGCTTGTAGGAGAGTACCTGACTCTCGTGGCCGGCGTCGTTCGCCTGTGCTTCGACGCCGGGGCCGGTCTGGCCCTCGTCGAGGAAAATGTTCGCGGACTGCGCCATCAGTTACCGACCTCCGTGATGTGCTGCTTGAGGTCCATGCGTTCGGCGAACTTGTCGACGGAGTAGAGGCCGCCGCCGAGCATGAGTTCGCGCGAGTAGGCAGGGGAGTACTGTGCGCCAGCGACGACGAGCGCGCCGTACGCTTCGTCGGGGATGTCGTAGCTGGTGTTCGGTTCGATGAGGTTGCGGGCGACGGTCGGGCCGACGAACCCGGCGAATACGGCCCCGGCCTGGGACCAGAATTCGGGGTCGGCGAGTTCGTCGAGCGCGTCCATCGCGTCTTCGGTAGCTGCCATGATGCGACTAAGCCGAGCCCCGGCCTGTTTGTACGAATGCGGCTTAGATAGCGCGAGAAGGCGCGAGGAGGCGACGGGAGGCGCGGGAACCCGCTGGGTGTCAGCGGCGGTTTTCTTGGTACCAGTCGGCCATCATCTCCGCGACGGTCTCGGAGTTGCCGGGCTCCCAGCCCTTCTCCTCGGCCATCTCCTCCTGAATCTCGCGGAACAACTCGGCCTTGTCGCCGTAGAGCGTGATTGATTCGCTTGGTTTCGCCATCTTAGTCCTCCGTGCCGGGTGCGATGAGCTTCATCCCCTCGTCGCCGTAGTGCGTTGCCTCCATCTGCACGTTTCGCGTGTCGATGCGCGTGATTTCGCCTTCGTCGTCGCTCTGAATCCACTCGCTCCCGATAGTCTGTTTGTCGTCGCCCTCGCCCTCCGTGAACTTCCGCAGCGGGATGCTGTCGCCGTCGACTTTCAGCGATTCAGGGACGGCACTCGGGAGGTTCATCGCGTTCGGGTTGTGGAACTCCTGCGGGTACTCGACGGCGTCGCCGACCTTGTTGAGGTCGCCTGACGCGGTGTAGCCGCCGAGAATCTGGAACATCACGTTCCCGATGATGGTCTCGTCGATTTCCGTGAGTCGCTGGGTCGCCCAGAGGCTCGACGAGCCCTCGCCGCGCCCGGTCGTCGCCATCCCCTTGATGATGTCCGGGAGTTTGGCGTCCTGCGGGGCTGCCCAGTGCGCCTCGTCGATGACCGTCAACGCTGACGACGAGCCCGACGACTGCGCGAGCCGTCGCGCGGCTGTGATGACCGGCGCGACGACCTGCTCGCGCCACACCTCCGGCGTCAACTCGTGGCGGGCGAGGATGAGGCGCGGGTTCTGGCGAAGCGCCTGTTCGTACTCGTCGACGCCCCACGCGGCGGCTTCCTTCGGGCCGATGATGTAGTGGGCGGCGAGCCCGGACTTCACGAGACCGCGGTACTCGTCGGCGTAGTCGAGGCAGACGAAGTAGTCGTACCGCGGCGCGTTCGTCTCCATCCACGCTTGCAGGTACCACGACTTCCCCCAGCCCGATTTCGCCCCGAAGAGCCCGTGCACGGCTTAGTCCTCCTCTTCGTAGGCGTCGCGGATACTCTCAGACATGCCTTCTCGGACTTGTATCTGCATTTTGCCGCCGTCGATGGGAACGACACGGAGATTGTAGCCCTCTATCCAAAGGCCGTTAATCGCGTCAGCGTAGAGTGAGCCGTCCGCGACACCGACCCACCGACCAGGGCGTTCGCAGGCGTAGAGGTCTACACCGGGAACGTGGGGCTCGGGCTTCAATGAGCCCGGGAGGCGGTTGTCAGTCATCGGATTCGTCCTCGACGGGCTGGACGTCGATGACCTGGGCGCCAGTGAGCTCGAGGTCGCCGCCGTGCCAGCGCTGGACGGTGACGGGTTCGCCGTCTTCGAGGCGCCGGAGGGCGTCCTCGCCGAGTGTCACTGACTGCTCGGTTCGCGGTGCGGGCTCGCTGCTCGACGTGACCGACTGGATGACCTCCCAGGCGGCCATCAGGGTGAGGAACAGCGCCACTGCGAGGGCGAGTTCGTCGGCGAGGCCGTCGCTGTCGAAGTCGGTGTACGTCACGCCCCGCCCTCCATGTCTTCCGCGACGGTGGCCATCACGGCTTCGACCGTCCGCAGGTTCGTCGTCAGTACGTCCTGAATCGCCTCCGATGGGCGGAAGTCGACGACGTTGGCCTCGAACTCTTCGAGAGGAACGCCGAACGTGTTCTCGACGTGGACGGCGGCGAGGTCGTCGTCGCTGAACGACTTCGCCTCGGGCGACGTACTGCGGTAGTTCTTCGCCCACGCCTCTTTCTGGTTCCCCCATTCGTCGTCGTTCAGGCCGGCGTACGCGACCGCTTTCTCGGAGTTGTCGAGGTGGTCGGGCGCGAATTCTTCAAAGTACCAGCCGACGAGGTCGGCTTGGCTGGCGCGTTCGGCCATCGTTTCGAGCTGGGTGGCGCGCTCTTCGACGTCCGGCAGTTCGTCAACGCTCACGTCGGCGTCGGAGGCGTCGGCGAGGCGTTGCGCGAGCTCGAGTTGGGCGCGCTCTCGTTGCGCGACGACCTGGGACAGCGCCTGCATCTGGGGGCGGAAGCGGTCGAACATCTGTGCGCCGGTCTGCTGCGTTACGGTTTCTTGGAGTTGGTCAAACATCGTCGTCGGAGTCGTCGGATTTTGCTTTGCTGAGGGCCTTACTCGGGAGGTCGGTGCGGCTGACGAGCACGGTCATGGCGAGCGCGGCGGTGGCGATGAGCATCCCCTGGGCGGGGTCCATCTCGGCTTTGCCCTGCTCGGCCATCCAGTCGTCTACGTACTCGTCGAGGTGGAGGTCGCGGGCGAGGTCTTCGCTGATGTGGTCGGCGTCGTCGTGGCCGTACTCGTCGATGACGGCGTTCAGGCCGGTGGTGACGGTGCCGACGTAGAGGTCGCCCCAGTTGGTCGTCGAGCCGCCGGGCGCGGCCGTGTCCCCCGTCGCGAGGTTCCTGTCCTCGCTGTCGTCGTCGGTGTCGCTGTCCTCCTGGTCGTCCTTGACCTCGGCGCCGGCTTCTTCCTCGACCTGCTCGGCGAGGTCGGCGAGCCCGCCCATGTCGGCTTGCTCGTCGGGATCGATGTCGGGCTGCTCGCCGCTGTCGTTCTCGCTGGTTTCGCTTGCTTCGGGCTGCTCTTCGGCGCCTTCTGCCTTCTGGGCTTGCTCGGCGTCGCTCATTCCCAGAGTTCCTCCGTCTCGTTCTGCTCGGTCTCGCTGCTCTCCTCGTCGCTGTCAGCGTCGACGCTGGCCGTACTGCCGGATGGCGCGCTGTCGTCGTCGCGGAGCACGAACCAGTAGATGGCCGCGGCGACCGCGACGGCGCCGACGACGAGCAGCACTGTCTGGGTGCTCGGCGCGGGCACACCCCCGCTTTCGCCGCTGCTCTCATCGCCTGTAGGCGATTGCTCGCCGTCGCTAGGCGAATCGCCCGACGACTCGCCTTTGTCGCCGCCTTCGTCGCTGCTCTCCGAGTGCTGTTGCTCGTACTCGTCCTGTGTAGCCATGTCAGAGCCGTTTTCGTCCTGCTCTGAAGGCGAGGATTCGCCGCCTTCAGACTGCTCTCCGTCCGGTTCTGCCTCTTCGTCGCCGGAGCCGTCGGTAGCAGCGCTTTCTGGGGGCGTTTCTCCCTGCTCTGAAGGCGAGGTTTCGCCTGCTTCGCCCTGCTCTTCGGCGCCTTCTCGCTGCTCTTGGTTGTGCACCTCTTCTTTGAGGGCGTTCCAGTCGTGGCCCTCGCTGGTCTCGGCGTTGATGTGTGAGCGCACCGAGCCGAGTGAGCGCTCGGCGTCGACGCCGAAGTCGCACTCGTCGACCGGGCACCAGTGTGGCTTCAGTGTCATTCGAGGTCGTCAACGGCGTCAGTCATCGCGCGAGCACCTGCCGCGGCCTCCTCGAAGAACTCCGCGAGGTCGTCCGGCTCCTCGACGCTTGGAAGGTGTTCGGCGAGGTACTGCGGAGTCACCTCTACGCAGGCTTCGATTGTGCCGTTCCGCGAGATTTCGGCGCTGTAGTAGCCTGTACTTCCTGGGTTGCCTTCGCTGGGGTCGGTGATGGTGAGTTTCATGAGTTCTGTTGCTCGGTGTGGCCCTCGGCGTCGTGGGCGCGCTCGCCCTCGACCGCGAGCCGGTCGCTTAGCTCTTCGAGTCGTTCCAGTTCGATTGGTTCCTGGCCGTGGTCGGCGCGAATCGCGTTGATGGCGGCGGCCGCCTGCTCGGCGTTCCGCTTCGCCTCCAGGGCGTCGTCGATCTCCTGCGAGAGTCGCGCGATGGCGGCCTTGTAGCCCTGCCACGCTCGACCGAGCGCGCCTGCCGCCTCGCCCTCGATGTCCTGCTCGCTGTCGGGGTCGTCCTCGTCGAGAATCGCGGCTACTTCGTCGTCGTCGTAGCCGCAGGCGTCGGTGAGGAACTCGCAGGCGTCGGGGTCGCCGTGCTCGCAGTGGTCGCGGGCGTGGTCGCACTCCTCGCCCATCGCCGATTCGGCGCGGCTGAGGCGTTCGTCGGTGCTGTCCTCGGCGTCGAGGCGACGACCACCGCCACCTTCGCGGGCGGCACGGTCGGCGAGGTCGCGGTGCTCGTCGACGGTCAGCGTCGCGTCGTAGTAGCTCGTCCAGTCGTCGACGCCCGCGTCGAGCATCACGCCCTTCACGGCCGCGGCCTTCCGGTAGTTGTTCGAGCCGGTGAACGGCCCGAGGCGGTCTTTCTCGCTGTCGGTCAGCTCGACCTGGCCGCCGTCGGCGGTGCGCTCGTCGCGGCTGCTGGCGGCCTCGACCTGTGCGCGGTCGAGCAGCCAGTCGGGCGTGTCAGAGACGAACGCGACGGTCTTGCGGCGCGCGTCGTCATCGACGGGACAGATGTACTGTTCGTGTTCGCGCCGGTACTCGTCGGCGGTCTCCATACTCCCGAACTCAACCTCGATGGACACGGTTCACCTCGCCGCAGGAACAGGCGCGAGAGGCGCAAAGCGGCGTGGATTACTTGAGTCGGACTAAAGTCTCAGTAAGTCTTAACGGGCTACTGTGCGAGGGTATTGCTGTAGTCATGGCGATGAATCAGTTGGTGTCCATCGGCGGTACGTCGGCAGGCGTTTCGATACCGCTCGATGAACTACGCGACGAAGGAGTTGTAACGGGCGGGAAAGGCGGCGAACCCCTGGAAATCGCGGATACGATGATGCGCGTCGAGCGCTTCGACCGGGGCGCGTGGCAGGTCGTGCGGACCGACGTTCACGACTTCCCGGCGTACATGGAGAAATCCGCGTTCTGCCAGCAAGCAGAACCGACGGTAACGGCCTGAGAAGGCGAGAAAGAGCGTTCTACTGATTTTCGGCCGGAGGGAAGTACGGACGGCGAGGGCGTGTCTCGTACCCCTCTACCAGCGCGTGATTGTTCAAGCGGAACTGCCACGGTCGCCCATCACGGGACCACAGTCCCCGCGCGAGCAGGTCAACGAGGTCGCGAGTGTCTCCGCGGTCGAAGTCCTCACTCGACAACGGGTGTCACCTCGGTTAGGGCCTGCTGGCGAGCACGCCCCTCGACGGCGTCGAGAATCGCCTCCGAGAGCGCGTAGGGCGCTTTCGCGCGTTTCGCTGGGTCGCGCATACTGTTGGCGAGGCACCCGGAATCGTCGTCGTCCTGCGGCGTGGTCTCGTGGCACGGCTCGCCTGGCGAGCACGACCGATACTCGAAACCGGGGGGATGCTCGCCCCAGAGGTCGGTCGGTTTCTGCCAGTCTGAGCCGTACTGACAGTACGTCACCGTTCCTCGCGGCTTCCCGAGGAACCAGCGAAGCCGTCCGCGCGGGTTTTCGAGGAACCAGTACGTCGGATTCAGGCCTTTGATGAGGCCGAGCGTGTGGTAGACCGACGCGATAGCGTCCCGCGCGGCACCCGTCTGCGGTTCTCTCGTCTCGAAGTCCCAGGCGTCGTGGTTGCCAGCGACCGAGAACTGCGTGCAGGGGTGGCCGGCGAGTATCACGTCGACGTCCGTCGGGAGGTCGGTCGGCGCGAGGTCGCGGATGTCTGCCCGGACGTCCGGGTCAAAGTCCGGGTTGATGTCGACGGTCGTGACGCGCCAGTCGTCGGCGTCCTCGAAGGCCGCCGAGAGACCACCGAGGCCGGCGAACAAGTCCAGGCAGTGCTTACCTCCACGGCCGACCTCCGCACTCTCGTCGCTACTCGGCATCGTCAACCTCCTGCCAGCGCCACGCGAGCAGCTGCGTCTTCCCACAGCGCTCGCAGATGTATCCCGGAAGGACGCTGTTCGCCGGACCGTAGTAGACGCGGCCGGGGCGGAGCGTGTGGCCCGTGACGACGCAACGCCCTCGCCGGCCGAGCCACTTCAGGAACGCCAGCATCAGTCTGCGGCCTCCGGTTCGGCTGCTTCGAGAGCGTCCATCTGCTCGCTCGCCTCCTCGACGGCGTCAGCGGGCGCGGTGTCTCTTCCGTCGTCTTCGGTTTCGTCGGCGCCGAAAGCGTCTTCTTTCCGAGTGAGGGGGTCGACTACGACCATCCCGCCACCAACGTTGAGCAGGCCGCCGTCGTCGAGGGGTTCGATGACGTCCTCCCGAATCAGGTCTTTCGGTGTGTTCGGGTGGGACGTGCTGGTCAAGATGTTCTCGACCTTCTCGACGGACATGTACCGCTTCTTGTCCGGGGAAGCGAGCGTGGTGTAGGCGTCGCGGAGGTCGGGGTCGCGGGGAACGACGTACTCGCTCGTTTCGGCTTCGGGGAGGTAGTCGTCGAGAGCGTCGCGGAGTAGCTGGGCTTCGCTGACGCCGTGGTCGTCGCGGAAGGTCTCGAAGCGCTGTAGGAGCGTGCCGGACAGCCGCGTCTCGGCGCGCTCGTCGGCTTTCGACCGTGACTCGCTCCCGTCGTCACCCGCGAGACGGTTGCCGCTCATGCTTCCCTCCGTCCCGCAAACGGGTTCGGGTCTGCGGGGCCAGTTGAAACAGGGGTCGGAGTGACCCGCATCCGGGAGGTCTGAATCTCGGGGTCGTTTCCACTGCGGAGTGTGGTTGCGGGAACCCCCCCGTACATCACTGAAGGGGCGGGCTGGGGGCCTCCCCTCATAGCCGACCCTCCGGCCGTCCGAACTCGCGGCCATCGCTTCCGGCAGCGGGCTCGACGACGCGACCGCCGTCGGTGGCTGGCGTCTTCGGTGGCTGTTCGGGGATGGTGACGCGGTCGCCGTCGTCGCTCTCGACGTGGACGAAGGCGGCTTGACGGAGCGTACAAAGGTGTGCGCAGGGGCCGCCGTTGTACGTGAAGCCCTTGCAGTCGCACCAGCCGGCGAACCAGTCCTCGCGGCGGAGCAGCGCGGTGACGTGGCGCTGGCCGTCGGGAAGGCGGACGGCCCACGCGTAGCTGTTGAGTTTGCGAATCTCGGTGGCGTCGGCCATCGGCGCGGCGCGCGCCCAGCTCGTCGAGCGGCGTTCGCACTCGGTTTCGAACTCGACGGGTGTGGCGGCGGCCGCGAACTCGTCGGCGGCGTCGGCGAGGTTGTCTTCGGCCCGAGCGAGGTGGTTGCCGACGGTGCCCTTCACGCGGCCGGTCTCCTCGGCGAACTCGATGACGGGCATGTCGCCGGGCGCGCGGCAGGCCCGCCACGCTTCGCGTTGCGCGTCGGACAGCGCGGCCTCGATGGGGTCGAGGTCGGTCATGCCGTGCTCACCTCGCTGTCGGCCGAGCACTCGGGGCAGACGCGGCGCGGGATGCCGCCGGGCGAGGTCGAGGGCTTGAGGCGACTGCCGCAGTGTCCACAGAAGCGGTTCATGGGCGGCACTCACCCCGTTCAAGCGCAGGGCAGAGTTGGCCGTCGTAGTCGATGTAGCCGCCGCAGTACCGACAGATGTCTCTGTCGTCGTGGTCGCCGTGAGAATCGGCTGGGGCGCTCACGCGGACCACCCCGTAGAGCGGCCGCTAAGTGTCGGAGAATGCGGGAAAAGGGGTATATGTGAAGTGGGCCGGCACGAATTTGAATCGTGGTTACGGCCACCCGAAGGCCGAAGGATACCAAGCTACCCCACCGGCCCGCAGTCTCACGTTGGTTCGTGGTGTGTTTAACGCTTCCGAATCGGCGAGGTGTGAGTGGTGAGAACACGCGACGGCGCGGCGGTGAGCGGGTCGCTGAAGTTGGCAGATGCCAACGGTACCGTTAACTGGGACGCACGATTGACTCCGTGTAGGTAGTATCTCGATGAGTGACGACACATCCGAATCCGAGCCGGACCTGCGACCCGACGGGGGAAGCGGGGAGCACTGGGACCCGAAAGGCGTCGACGACTGGTGGCCGAACCTGCTGGACGTCGACGTGCTCGACGACAACGACCACGTGGTCGGCCCCTACGACGAGGACTTCGACTACGCGGAGGCCTTCGAGGACATCGACTACGAGGAGCTGAAAAACGACATCCGGAAGGTCATGATGGACTCGAAGGACTGGTGGCCCGCGGACTACGGCACGTACGGCCCGCTGTTCATCCGGATGGCGTGGCACAGCGCCGGTACGTACCGGACGGCTGACGGTCGCGCCGGCGCGTCCGGCGGCCTCCAGCGCCTCCCGCCGGAGAGCAGCTTCCCGGACAACGTCAACCTCGACAAGGCCCGGCGGCTGCTCCAGCCGGTCAAGCAGAAGTACGGCCGCAAGCTCTCGTGGGGCGACCTCATCGTCCTCGCGGGGAACGTCGCCATGGAGACGATGGGCTTCGAGACGTTCGGCTTCGCGGGCGGCCGCGAGGACGAGTTCAAGCCCAACCACGCCGTCGACTGGGGCCCGGAGACCGAGTGGGAGACCACCTCCCCGGAGCGGTTCACGGGCGACAACGAGACCGGCGAACTGGAGGACCCGCTGGCGAACACCGTCATGGGCCTCATCTACGTGAACCCCGAGGGCCCGTACGGCGAGCCCGACGTCGAGGGCTCCGCGGAGAACATCCGCGAGGAGTTCTCGCGGATGGCGATGGACGACGAGGAGACGGTCGCGCTCATCGCGGGCGGCCACACGTTCGGGAAGGTCCACGGCGCCGACGACCCCGAGGAGCACGTCGACGTCGAGCCCGAGGCGGCACCCATCGACCTGCAGGGGCTCGGCTGGGACAACGACCTCGGCGATGGCAAGGGTCCGAACACCATCACGAGCGGCATCGAGGGACCGTGGAACTCCGCGCCGACCCAGTGGGACATGGGGTACATCGACAACCTCCTGAACCACGACTGGACCTCGGTCAAGGGCCCCGGCGGTGCGTGGCAGTGGCGGCCGGTCGGTGACGACGTCGAGGACGCGCCGGCCCCCCACGACCCCGAGGACACCGAGGAGCCGATGATGCTGACGACGGACGTCGCGCTGAAGCACGACGACGACTTCCGGGAGATTCTGGAGCACTTCCAGGACAACCCCGACGACTTCCAGGAGGCGTTCGCGCGGGCGTGGTACAAGCTCATCCACCGCGACATGGGCCCGCCGGAGCGCCTCGTCGGCCCGGAGGTCCCCGAGGAGACGTTCGTCTGGCAGGACCCGATTCCGGACGCCGACTACGAGTTCGTCGGCGACGAGGAGGTCGCCGAGCTCAAGGAGCAGCTCCTGAACACGGACCTCTCGCGCCAGCAGCTCGCGAAGACCGCGTGGGCGTCCGCAGTGACGTACCGCGACAGCGACAAGCGCGGCGGCGCCAACGGCGCCCGCATCCGGCTGGAGCCCCAGCGTAGCTGGGAGGTCAACGAGCCCGAGGAACTGGAGACGGTCCTCGAGACGCTCGAAGACGTCCAGATGGACTTCAACAGCTCGCGGGACGACGACGTGCGCGTCTCGCTGGCGGACCTCGTCGTGCTCGGCGGGAACGTGGCCATCGAGCAGGCAGCCGCCGACGCCGGCTACGACGTCGAGGTCCCCTTCGAGCCCGGCCGCACCGACGCCAAGCCCGAGCAGACCGACGCGGAGGCCTTCGAGCCGCTGGAGCCGAAGGCCGACGCGTTCCGGAACTACCTCGGCGGCGGCTACAACGACCGCCCCGAGGACCGGATGATCGACAAGGCGGAGCTGCTGAACCTCTCGCCGTCGGAGCTGACGGTGCTGGTCGGCGGCATGCGCGCGCTCGGCGCGACGTACGGCGACGACGACCGCGGCATCTTCACGGACGAGCCCGGCGCGCTCACGAACGACTTCTTCGCGAACCTCCTCGACATGGACTACGAGTGGGAGGCCGTCGACGAGGACGAGGAAGTCTTCGAGGTGCGCGACCGCGACACCGGAGAGGTCGAGTGGGAGGCCACGCGCTTCGACCTCATCTTCGGCTCGAACGCCCGCCTCCGCGCCATCGCGGACGTCTACGGCGCAGACAACGCCGAACAGAAGTTCGTCGAGGACTTCGTCGAGGCCTGGCACAAGGTCATGACCCTCGACCGCTTCGACCTCGAATAACCCGATAGCCCGCGGTTCTCTCTATCTCTCTTTCGCGCTCGCACCGACAGCCGCAGCGCCGTCACTCGACGCGCACTTCCACGTAATCGACCGCTTCCGCTGGCGTCTCGACGGCCTCGACGTGCGGGGCGTCGGGCGCGCCGAGGCCCGCAATCGGGCGGTCGTACACGGAACTGAAGCCGACCTCGGAGAGCGTGCCGCCCGCGCCGTCCACGGCAATCACGGCGTCACCGTTCATGACGACGAGCGCGTTCCGCGCGTGCCCGAGACCGGTCGCGATAGCCGTCTCCACGTACTCGTTGGCCGCGTTGCGGTCCTCGCCCGGGAGGACGCCGATGGTGTGACCGCCGGCCTCGCTGGCACCCTGACAGGCCGCTTCCATCACGCCGCCGAGCCCGCCGCAGACGACGGTGTGCCCGCGCTCGGCGAGCAGTCGGCCGACCTCGCGGGCGTTCTCGGTTGCGTCCGCGGACGGCGCGCTCGCGCCGACGACGCTCACGCGCATCAGTAGTTCGTGAAGCCATCGGTGTCGAGGTAGTTGTGCGCGACCGTGATGGTGTGGTCGGCGTGCAGGACTTCGGGGCCGACGCGCACGCGCTGGTCGCTGCGGTCCGCGAGGAAGACCGCCTCCGCCTCGGTGAAGTCCTCGTGGTCCGAGAGCACGAAAATCGAGTCCTCGCGCGGTTCGACGGCCGCGAGCGCGTCGCCGTCCTCGTGGAGTTCCACGACGGTTCCGTCGAGGTCGTCCAGCACCGTCTCGAATCCGCGCTTGGAGACGTGGATGCCGGGCGTCGACTCGGCCTCGCGGTGGCCGATGGCGCGGTCTTTCGCCTCCAACGCTTGCTTGAGCAGGCCGGCGATGTTGCGCTCGTCGGGGTTCATGTACCGCAACTCGCTGCCGTCGATGCGGACGGTGACCTCGTCGGCAAGCACGAGGTGGACCTGGACGTCCCGCCGGAGGTCGTGCGAGAGGAACAGCGCGGCGTTGACACACCGGCAGAGCACGTCCAGGCGGCCCGCGCCGCCCGCGAGGTCGTCCAACGAGAAGTCGGGGTCGGTCGGCGCGTGGTGGCCGAGCACGACGAACTGGCGCATACCGACCCATCGCAGCCCCGCGATTTACCCCTATCGACCGAACACCGCACAGCTACCCAATCAACCGACATCCTGGCGGATTGAAAGGGCGAGGGCGGCTGCGGGAACCCCCGCGACGCAAGCACTGCAGCGACCGTAGGGAGCGAAGCGCGCAGCGAGCGGCGGGACCGCAGACGCCCGAGGGCTTTCAGAACGCGATAGCTACGAACGAATCCGCACGACGAACTAGAGCAGACGGGACCGAAGAGTACGTACCAGCGGCCCGCGACACAACACCCATGACAGTCTTGGAGGGCGCGCGACGGGTGCTGGCGGAGGACCCGATTTGCGACGCCTGCGTGGGGCGGTGTTTCGCGGAACGGAGTTTCGGATTGACGAACGCCGAGCGCGGCCGGGCGCTCCGGACGACTATCGCGCTGGAGGACGACGAGCCGTACGAGGGCGTCGAACCCTCGGAGTGCTGGGTGTGTGAGGGCGCGTCGGGGCGCTTCGACGAGTTCGCGGACCTCGTGGTCGAGGCGCTCGCCGACCAGCGCTTCGACACGTACCAGGTGGGGACGCGGGCGCCGCCGCTGGTGGAGGAGAACGAGACGATGCTGCGCGATCTCGCCGATTTGGACGAGGACGCCGGCGAGCTGTTCAAGTCCGAGTGCAACCGCGAGGTCGGCAAGCGCGTCGGGAGGCGGACGGGCGCGGACGTGGACTTCGAGCGCCCGGACGTGCTCGCGGTGCTGGACGTCGAGTCGGAGACGGTGGACGTGACGGTGAACTCGGCGTTCGTCTACGGCCGCTACCGCAAGCTCGAACGCGGGATTCCGCAGACGAAGTGGCCGTGCAGCGACTGCAACGGGACGGGGACGCTAGTCGACTCGCCGTGCCCGCACTGCGACGGCACGGGCTTCCTCTACCCGGAGAGCGTCGAACAGTTGACCGCGCCGCCCGTCATCGACGCGATGGACGGCGAATCGGCGTCGTTCCACGGCGCTGGCCGTGAGGACATCGACGCGCTGATGTTGGGGACGGGCCGGCCGTTCGTCGTCGAGGTGGACGCGCCACAGGAGCGCCACCCGGACCCCGAGGAACTGGAGGAAGCCATCAACGAGTACGCCGACGGGAAGGTCGAAGTCGAGGGGGTTCGGCTGGCGTCCTACGAGATGGTGGCGCGCGTGAAGGAACTGGACGCGCGGAAGCGCTACCGCGCGCAGGTGGAGTTCGGCGAACCGGTCACCGAGGACGACTTCGAGGCCGCACTCTTGGAACTGGACGGCGCGACCATCCAGCAGGAGACCCCCCAGCGCGTGCAGCACCGGCGCGCGGAGAAGGTCCGCGAGCGCGAGGTGTACGACATCGAGGGCGAACTCACCGACGACACGCACGCGGTCGTCGAAATCGAGGGCGAGGGCGGGCTCTACATCAAGGAACTCGTCTCCAGCGACGAGGGCCTCACGGAGCCGAGTCTCGCTGGCGTGCTCGGCGTGGAGGCGGAGGTGACGGCGCTGGACGTGGTGACCGTGGAGGGCGAGCGCGACGAGTTCGAGGACGAGGAGTTCTTCGTGGAATGAGGCACTTCGGCGTCGACGAGGCCGGCAAAGGCCCCGTGCTGGGGTCGATGTTCGCGGCGGCGGTCGTCGGCGACCCAGCGGACCTCCCGGACGGCGTCGCGGACTCCAAGCGGCTCTCCCCGGCGCGCCGCGAGGAGTTAGACGAGCAAATTCTCGAGGGCTTCGAGGTCGGCGTCGCCGAGATTCCCGTCAAGCGCATCGACGACCCCGAGACGGACATGAACACACTCACGGTCGACGCACAGGCGAGCGCGCTCGACGAAATTGCGGCGGACGGTCTCGCAGGCTACGTGGACGCCGGTGACGTGGACGAGGCGCGGTTCGGGCGCCGGGTCGCCGACGGCGTCACGGCCGACGTGGACGTGACCGCCGAGCACGGCGCCGACGACGAGTACGCGCTCGTCGCGGCGGCGAGCATCGTCGCGAAGGTCGCCCGCGACAGCCACGTCGCGGACCTCGCAGCAGAGTACGGCGACGTGGGCTCGGGGTATCCGAGCGACCCGACGACGCGAGAGTTCTTGCGCGAGTACGTCCGCGAGCACGGCGACCTGCCGGATTGTGCGCGGGCGTCGTGGCAGACGAGCCGGGACGCGCTCGCGGCCGCCGAGCAGTCCGGCTTAGACGAGTTCTAGTCGTTCTCGGGGGTGGGAACGTTGCTCTGCTTGGGGTCGATGCCGCGGCGGCGCGCGTCGAACTCGGAGAGGCCGTAGACGAGCGCGACGAGCAGGCCGATACCGACCGGGAGCAACACCAACGGCGTGACGCGCGTGAACCCCCAGACGACCAGCAGGAGCGCGGCGACCGCGACCACGGTGACCGCGTAGTACAGCTGCGTTCGTACGTGGTCGATGAGGTCCGCGCCCGTGAACGTCGCCGACAGGACGGTGGTGTCGGAGATGGGGGAGGCGTGGTCGCCGAAGATGGCGCCGGAGAAGACGACGCCGACGGCGGCCGCGACCATCGTGTGGCTGCCCGTGAGGTTCCACGCCACCGGCACCGCGATGGGCGTGACGATGCTCATCGTCCCCCACGAGCTCCCCGTGGAGAACGCGACGAACGCCGCCGTGAACAGCACGACGACGGGCAGCAGTTCGGGCGTGAGGAACTGCTCGACGGCGTTCGCGACGTACGTGCCGGTGCCCAACGCCTCGACGACGTTCCCGATGGACCACGCGAGCACGAGAATCGTCACCGCGGTGAGCATGATGCCGAACCCGTCGATGGTGGTGTCCACGCTCTCCCCCAGCGAGAGCACGCCGTACGCGAGTCCAAGGACGTACGTGGAGACGACCATCGCGAACGACCCGAAGATGAGCGCGAGCGCGTAGTCGGCGTCCACGACCATGTCGTAGAGGCTGGCGCCGGGCGCGTACCCCGTGTACAGCGCGGAGCCGACGGTGACGGCGACCAGCACCGCGATTGGCGCGAAAAAGGAGAGGAGTTTGGGGTTCTCCGTCTCGGGTTCGCCGAGCGTGGCTTCGACGTCCTGCATCGGACGGGCGTCGTCGCGGGAGACCTTCCCGGTGGTGGACGCGCGGTGTTCGGCGCCGAGCATCTCCCCGTAGTCGCGGCGGGAGAGCACGACGATGGCGACCATCGCGATGGCGAGAATCGCGTACATGTTGAACGGAATCGACTGCAGGAACACCGCAAACGAGTCCGGGCGCTCGGCGGCCGCGACGCCCGCCGTCTGGTAGCCCGACTCTATCATCGACAGCTGGAACGCCACCCACGAGGAGATGGTGAGCGTGGCGACGGGCGCGGCCGTCGAGTCCACGATGTACGAGAGCTTCTCCCGGGAGACGCCGAGGAAGTCGGAGACGTCTTTCATCGTGGAGCCGACGACCGCGGTGTTCGCGTAGTCGTCGAAGAACAACAGCAGGCCCAGCAGCCACGCGACGACGCCCGCGGTGCGCTTGCTGTCGATGTGTTCGAGCGCCCAGTCGCGGACGGCGTGGGAGCCGCCGAGGCGCCAAATCATCGCGACTGCCGACCCCAGCAGGAGCGTGAAGATGATGATTTGCGCGTGGAATATCGAGCCCTCGCCCTCGGCGGACACCTGCGAGATGGAGCGCGCAATCCAGTCGAAGGTCTGCGTGAGACCGACGCCGCCGGTGTAGATGACGGCGCCGGACCACACCCCGAGGAACAGCGACAGCACCGCCTTCCGGGTGACGATGGCGAGCGCGATAGCGAGCAACGGGGGGACGACGGAGAGAGCACCGAACTCGGACATACCTCGACGTTTCGCTCTATCGGCTTAAATGCCACTTTGGCGGGCTGACGCCGCCGGCAGCCGCCGCCAAACCACAGGTTTATCGGTCGGCGCGGCAACCGAGTGGAGACGATGGTCGTACAGCGACTGGACGCGCCCACCCCCGAGGAGGTCGTCGAGGCGGCGAAGGCGGCGGTCCGGGACGGCGCGGTGTTGACCGTACAGGCCCGCTGCGAGGTCGAGTACGAGGGCCGCACCAGCGGCTACCTCGGCGAGGGCGACCGCCTGCTCGTCGCGAAGCCCGACGGCACGTTCCTCGTCCACCAGCCGACCGGCCACAAGCCCGTCAACTGGATGCCGGGCGGCGGCACCGTCGAGGCCCGGGAGAGCGACGGCGACGCGGTGTTGCTCGCGCGCCGCAGCAACCCCAGCGAGCGCGTGGAAGCCCGCATTCTGGAGGCGTACGGCGTCACGCGCTTCGAGGCCGAGGACGGCGCGACCTACGAGGAGTCCGGCACCGAGGCGGAGATGCACGAGTACATCCAGAACAACCCCGAGGAGCTGGAAGCGGGCCTGCGCATCGTCGAGCACGAGCGCGAGACGAAGTACGGGTTCGTGGACTTCTACGCCGTCGACGAGGACGGCACGCCCGTCGTCGTCGAAGTGAAGCGGATTCAGGCGACGCTGAACCACTTCGACCAGCTCAAGCGCTACGTCGAGCTGTATTCCGAGAGCAACGACGAGGTTCGCGGGATGTTGGTCGCGCCGTCGGCCTCCGAGCGCGTGCGGCGCGCGCTCCGCGACAACGACATGGAGTTCGTGGAGCTGGCGGAGTTCGGGCTGGACGCGAAGGGCGCCACCGAGGCGAAGCTCACCGACTTCTAGGGAACGACAGCAGGACCTCGTTGCCGTCCTCGCGGCCGCCGAAGGAGAGGCGGCCGTCGTAGGCGCCGACAATCCAGCGCACCAACCAGAGACCGACGCCGCTGCCGTGGCTGAGCTGCGTGATTTCGCGCTCGCCGGTGACGGTCGCGCGCTCGACCTCGGGAATTTCGGGGCCGTCGTCGCGGACCGCGATTTCGACGCGGCCGTCCGCGGTCGCGACCTCGACGCCGACCCACGGCTCGTCGCTGTCGTTGTGTTCGATGGCGTTCTCCACGAGCTCCCGAATCGCGTCCGCGAGGTAGTCGCCGGCGGCGGGCGTCGCGTCCGTGACGGTCACGTCGATGGTCGCGTCGGGGTACTCCTCGTGGAGGTCGGCGACGACGTCCGCGATGGCGCTGCTCACGTCGTAGGGGCGGGGCTCCGGCGGGCTGTCCACGAGGTTGCGGATGGTCGTGATGTGGCCGTGGAGCGCCGCGAGGCGCTCCCCGGAGCCGTGGACGTCGTCGGCGAGGTCGTCGGTCGCCTCGTCGTCAGCCATCCGGACGCGCGTGGCGTAGCTGTAGAGCCGCTGGGCCTCCGTGCGGAGGTTGTGGCGGACGAGCCGGGAGAGCACGTCGAGCTTCTCGCGCTCGCGGGCGAGCTGGCGGGCGCGGATGCGGCGCGCGTCGTTGACGCCGATGAGGACGTGCGCGACGGCGCTGACCGCGACGACGACGGTGCCGGAGAAGACTGGCGCGGCGGGAAGTACGGCGACCGCGGACTGGTAGGCGTACAGGAGGCCGAGCGCGGCGCCGATGACGACGATGCCGAGGACGTTCCAGCCGGCGATGCCGAGCGTCTGCCGGCGCGTGAACTCCGCGCGGTAGACGACGTAGCCGGCGGCGACGAGCGCGGCGCCGACGAGGCCGCCGAAGCCGGCGAGCAGCCAGCCCGACAGCGGCGGCTGCGCGTCGAGGACGTGGCGCACCATGACGGCGACGACGACGACGCCCGTGAGGCTGATGGTGGCGCTGGCGGCGGCCCGCCGCGTGTCTACGGTCATACCCCAACTGCGACCGTAGCCGGGTTAAGCGTGGTGCTCGCTGCGGGCGGCGGAGAAGACGGCAGCGTCAGTGCTCGCCGGTGAGCAGGCGGCGGAGGATGTCCCCGTACGCCGGCCGGGTGACGAGCACGCCGATGAGCACGCCGAGGATGGTGACGATGGCGAACCCGCGGAGGTCACCGAGGCTGAGCACGGCGAGCGGACTCATCGCGATGATGGTCGTCACCGCGGCGGCGCCGATGACCCACAGCGCCTTCCGGAACCGGCTCTTGAAGACGCGCTGGGAGCCGACCTCCTGGGTCATCACCTCGTCGGCGATGATGACGAGGTCGTCCACCCCCGTCCCGATGACGGCGATGAACCCGGCGATGTGCGAGAGGTCCAACGCGAGCCCGCTCACGGCCGCGAACCCGAGCAGGATGACGACTTCAGACAGCGCGGTGAACACCATCGGTATCGCGACCCGGGGGTCGCCGTACCGCGCGAACACGACCAGCGCCATCGCGATGGCGGCCGCGAGGCCGGTCACCAGCGACAGCGGCTTGTACCGCTCGGCGAAGCTCGGGGAGACGTAGTAGGAGTCCTGGAACTCCAGTTGCGTCGGGAGCGCGCCCGCTTGAAGGTTCACGCGGAGTTCGCGCGCCTCCTCCATGGAGTTGGCCGTGATGACGAACCGCGGGTCCTGCACGAACTCCCCGTTCTCGAAGCTCTGCGCGAGGTTCGCGCGGACGCCCGCGTCGTAGACGACTTCGCCGTCGAGGACGGTCAGCAGGCAGTAGCCGCCGTCCGGGAACTCGCAGTTGCTGACGCCCTGCCCGGACGTGAAGCCGTACTCGCGCATGTCCGCGGCGAACGTCTCGGCGATGTCCTGCGTGAGCGAGACCGGGACCGACGGGCGGCCGTCGATCATCTGCGCGGTGCTGACGTCACTGCGCTGGAGCTGGGAGTGCGTGAGCACCGTCGCGTTCGTCTGGTTGCCGCCCTCCGGGTAGTACGCCCGCATCTCGACCTCGCCGCGGCCCTGAATCAGCGACCGGACCTCGGAAGCGTTCTGTCCGGGGACCTCGACGACGATGTAGCTCTGCCCGGACTGGGTCGTGGTCGGGTACGCTCGCGCCCCGCTGAACCCGGTCGCGTCGATTTTCGTGGAGATTGTGTCCGCGATTTCGTCCCGCGTGGCCTCCGTGACCCCAGAGTCCAGCGACTCGTAGGCGAGACCGAGTTCGTCGAACGCCGCGCCCACTTCGGCGGTCGTGTTGTTCGAGTACACCTCCACGACGTCGGGGTTGTCGCTCGACGTCCGGTCGCGGGCGGTGACGCTTCCGGGTTCCAGCGAGAGCGCGTTCGCAACGTCGGCTTCGAGGGCGTTGCGCTCGGTCTCGTCGCCGGGGACGTCGACGCCGCTGGCGGTGACGCCGACGGCGGTCGCCCGAAGCCGCACGCCACCAGAGAGTTCGAGGCCGTACTGGAGGTTCGTCGGCCGGGACGCGGCTTCCTCGTCCCCGCTGGCGGACGCGCCGATGCCCGGCGCGAACAGCGCGACCGACGACCCGAGCAGCAACACGACGAGGAAGGCGACCCGCCAGTTCTCGCGGAGCCAGCTCATCGGGACACCCCCTCGAACTTGTACCAGCGAAGCAGGGTGACGTTCAACATGTACGTGTTCATGAGGTCAGTGGTGAGGCCGAAGACCAACACCAGCCCGATGGCCGAGAGCAGCTGGATGCCGAAGATGTACGAGACGACGGTCATCACGGCCATCGTGGCGATGGAGGTCACGGTCATCGTGACACCGGTGCGCATCGCGCGGTGGACGCTCTCCCAGAAGTCCCCGGAGCGCCGGAGGACGTGGTTGTTCAACAGGATGTCGGAGTCGACGCTGTAACCGATGAGCATCAGCAGCGCGGCGACGGTCCCCAGCGAGAGCTTGATGCCGAAGAGGTTCATCAGCGCGACGGGGACGACGATGTCGCTGAACGCCGACAGCACCACGGCAATGGAGGGGACGAAGCTCCGGAACAGCAGGAAGACGACGACGCTCATGCCGGCGAACGCGATGCCGACGCCGAGCAGCGCGAGCCGCTGGGTCGAACCGCCGAACGTCGCGGAGGTGCTCTGTGACTGCACCACCTCGTAGCCGGCGTCGGCGGCCTGCTGGGCGAGCGCCTGCTGGTTCTCGGACTGGAAGGTGACGAGGTACTGCGAGCTGTCGGTCCCGATGGGGCGGATGGACTCGTGTTGCTGGTCGAACGCGGCCGTGACCTGTGACTGTGGGGCGTCCGCTTCGACGACGAGCTCCGTTCCGCCGGTGAACTCGATGCCGGGGGTGACCGGTGACCCCGTGAGGGCGAACCACGCGCCGATGACCGCCAGCGCGATTACCAGCACCGCCAGCGGCGGCGCGACGAGCTGCCGCATGGAGTACTGGCTGAGGTCGACCTCGGGGACCTCGAAACTGGGCATGGATTCGGGTCGGGAGCGAGCGAGGTTAAGGCTTCTTATACCCGGCCGGGCGTCACGGAGCGAACCGCTCGGGGACGTGCCGGCGCACGCTGGACGGGACCTGCGCGAACAGCCACGTCGCGACCGCGGGAAGGCGCTTGCGGACGACGACGTAGCCGGCGGAGACAACGAGCGCGGCCGCGGCGACCTGCTGGACGTTCGGCCCGAATGCCAGCGCCGCGGGCACGCCGAAGACGGCGGCGATGGCGAGGTCCTCGGGCGCGCCGTCGTATCGGACGAGCCGGCGCGGCGGCAGCCACCGGCCGTGGAAGTGGCTGTAGACGGCGCGCTCGCTGGTCCCCTCCCACGGTTCGAGTTCGAGGCCGCCGCCGAGCGCGTCGCTGCCGGCGTGGAGCGCGGCGGCCGCGAGGAAGACGGCCGCGGCGACGGTCCACGCGGTCGGCGAGACCACCGCGACGACGGCCGCGACGGCCGCGGCGGCGCCGTAGTAGACCGGGAAGTGGAGCGTACGGCGGTGGCCGGCGTAGAGGTCGAGATC
Organism: Halobacterium sp. NMX12-1; assembly: GCF_040435975.1. Classification (NCBI taxonomy): domain Archaea; kingdom Methanobacteriati; phylum Methanobacteriota; class Halobacteria; order Halobacteriales; family Halobacteriaceae; genus Halobacterium; species Halobacterium sp. NMX12-1. The sequence continues at coordinate 195,221 of NZ_CP159204.1, forward strand.
GGGGAAGACGCCGCCAGCGAGGCCGGCAGCGGCCACCGCGACGCCGAACTCGGGCACGACGAGTGAGACGAGCGCAGCGACCGCCAGCCCCACGAGCGCGTGTGTCGTCGCCATCATGGATACCCGCTCTAGGCGGGCGGCGGGCTTGAAGATGTCGCCTCCAGAAGAACAGAATGCGGCGGTGAGCGTAAGACCGCTGGCGGCCGTACACGCGCACATGGCGACCACGGTCACCGTCTCGTACCCGGCGGACGTCGGCGACTGGGTGCGCGACCAGTTGCGGACCGACCACGTGCGGGCGTACCTCAAGCGGTCGAACGACCGCGCCCGCGAGGGTGACGCGTGGTCAGTCTCGGTCAACGAGGGCTGCGGCGTCACCAGTCCGGACATCCCGCTACGCGTCGAAGGCGTCGTCGGGGACGAGTCACTGGACGAAACTGCGGAACTGGCGTTCGTCGAGCGCGACGCCGGACGGAACGGAGCCGGCGGAGAGAACTAGGGGAGGTAGCGGACGCTCACGAAGTCCTCGCCGGAGCGGACTTCGACGCGCTCGATGCCGATGCGGGCGGCGCGCGCGACCGTCTGCTCGTCGGCGAGCACGTCCTCGACGGTCTGATCGACGCCGTCCTCGGGCACGCCGAGGACGTGGACCTCGCCGACGCCCGCGCGCTCGACGGTCTCCAAGTCGCCGGCGTCCAGCCCCTCGGCTATCTCCTTGGACTGGGGAGTCGGCGTCTCGTCGCTTTCCTCGACGGGAATCTGCTTGTGCTCGGCGACCTCGACGACGCTGTACGTCACGTTCATCGGCGGGTCCGGCGCGACCGTCGCCTCCAGCACGTCGCCCTCCGCCAGCCCCGGGTTCTCCGAGAGCGTGTGGACCTGCGCGTCCGTCACGTCCGAGAGCACCGCGGAGCCGTCCGCCGCGCTGGTGACGAGGAACGTCGCGGTCTTCTCGTCTGTCATCGACGGGCCTAGGCCGGCTCGCCGTTTCCGTGTTTCGACGCGTACCGCCGGTGGACGCCGTAGACGACGAGCGCGCCCGCGAGCACGAACAGCGGCGCCGCCACGGACGGCACCGCGTACAGCAGTTCCACGACGGGCGCGAAGATGCCGGACGGCTCCGGGCGCGTGACGACGTTCCCCTCCGACCCGAACTCCGGGGGCATCGACGCCACGAGCGCGACGTACACCGAGAGCACGAAGACGTAGCCGGCGACCGCGAGCGCGGCGTCGTAGCCGTCGGCGACTTCCCGCTCGCGGCGGTGGCGGTTCGCCACGAACAGCACGGGCGCGACGATGGGGACGAACACGAACAGGCCGACGACGACGTAGAACGTCCGGGAGAGCGTCAGCGACCCGCCGCCCCCGCCCGTCGTGTTCCCGATGAGCACGAGCAGTCCGCCGACCGCGAGCGCGACGACCACCGCCGCGACGACGGTGCTGACGACCACGTAGCTCCGGAACAGCAGCGAGTCGGACTGCCGGAACGCGTACGGGTACGCCGTCACCAGCCCGGAGTAGCTGTCGAACCGACCCATTGCCCGAGACTGCGCGCTACCACAGCAAAAGCGCGGCGACTCGCCGCAGCGAGAGGCCAGCGCTTAAGCACGCCGGCGTCCCGGTACTGGACATGCACGTAGACGTGGGCAACGCGCTGGCGGTGGAGGCGTCGCCGGGCGTCCCCGAGGACGCGCTGGAGCGACTCGACGACCGCGTCAGGGACGCGCACGAGCACATCGTCGCGGGGATGACCCGCGAGGAGTTCGGGTACGCGGCGCTGAACCTCCCGAAGACCGCCGACCCCGCGGCGATAGAGCGGGCGGTCGAGCCGTTCGCGGACAGCGAGGTGCTGTTGAACGTCGGCATCGGCGGGAGCGCGCTCGGCGCGGCGACACTCGTGGACGCGCTCGGCGGCGACCTCGACGCGCACTTCCTCGACAACGTCGACCCCGAGCACGTCACCGCGCTCTTGGAGGACATCGACCTCTCGCAGACCGTCGTCCACGTCGTCTCGCGATCGGGGACGACCGCGGAGACGCTTGCGAACTTCCTCGTCGTGCGCGACGCGATGGAGCAAGCGGGCGTGGACTGGACCGAACGCACGTTCGTCACGACCGGTCCGGAGGGGAACCTCCGCGACCTCGCGGACGAGCACGACCTGCCCGTGCTCGACGCGCCCGAAGGCGTCCCCGGGCGGTTCTCCGCGCTCTCGACGGTCGGACTGCCGGCTGCCGCGCTCGCTGGCCACGACGTCGAAGCGATTCTCGCCGGCGCACGCGAGGGCCGGGCGGCGCTCACGGGGTCGCTGTTCGACTGTCCGGCGTACGCGTACGGCGCGACGGCGTACGCCCTCGACGTCCGCGGCGCGGGCATCAACGCGATGATGCCGTACGCCGAGTCGCTGGAGACGTTCGCGGAGTGGTTCGCGCAGCTGTGGGCCGAGAGCTTAGGGAAGGACGGCCTCGGGCAGACGCCCGCGCGGGCGCTCGGCGCGACCGACCAGCACAGCCAACTCCAACTCTACCGCGCCGGCCCCCGGGACAAGCTCGTGACGCTCGTCCGGGCGCGCGAGCGCGAGGACCGCGGGATTCCCGACACCGAACTGGAGGGACTGGACTACCTCGCGGGCGGCAGCCTCGGCGACCTGCTTGACGCGGAGTTCGAGGCCACGGAAGCGAGCCTCGCCGAGTCCGGCGTGCCGAGTGTTCGCGTCGAGATTCCGCGAATCGACGAGCGCTCGCTGGGGCGGCTACTGTACGACTTCGAGGCCGCTTGCGTCCTCGCAGGCGAACTGTACGGCGTGGAGACGTTCACGCAGCCCGCCGTCGAGTGGGGGAAGGACGCCGCGCGCGGCCTGCTCTCGGGGGAACGCGGGCTCCCCGAGAAGACCGAGCTCGTCGTCGAGTAGGCCGGGAGCGGCACGCCTTTGTCCCAGCAGGCCGGATTCGGCGACGTGAACGACCGGTACGCTCAGACCGTCGGCTTCGTCGTCGCGGGCGTCGGGCTGGCCGCCACGTTCCTCGACTGGCCGGCCGGGGCCGCGCTCGCCGCGCGCGCCGCCACCGCGTTCGCGCTGCTCGCGGCCGCCGCGTTCGCCGCGCGCCGCTACGGCGTCGACGCGCCCCGGCTCGACCTCCTCGCGGGCCTCGGCGGCGTCGGACTCGTCGTCGCCGCGGCACTCGGCGTCAACGCCGCGACGGCGGGACTGCCACGCGGCCCCGCGCTCGTACTCCTCGCAGGTCTCGGCGCCGTCGGCGCGGCCGCCGCGGCGCACGCGGGGCTGGAACGGGCCGCGGTGCGCGCCCGCGAGCAGCGGCTCGTCGTCGGCGTCGTCGTCTCGCTGGCCGCGCTCGTGTTCGGGTCGCTGCTCGCGAGCGTCGCCGTCGGCCTCGTCCCCGACACTCCCGTCGTCTCCGTCTCCGTCAACACCGCCGTCGCGAGCGCCGGGTACGGGCTCGCGGGCGTCGCGTTCGTGACGTGGTACGACGGCGGCATCGACGTCTCCCGGCCGTCGCGCCGCGACGTGAAAGTCGCGGCCGTCGGCGTCGCGGCCATCTTCGCGGTCCACTACGCGCTGGTCGGGCTGGTCGTCCTCTTCGACCTCCCGCAGACCACGCACTCGCTCGTCGAGACGGCGCGCGACTACCCCGGGATTCTGCCGCCGCTGGTCGTCCTCTCGTATCTCGCGGTCGGCCCCGGCGAGGAGCTGCTCGCGCGCAACGGTGTCCAGAAGTACCTCTACGGCGCGTTCTCGCGGCGCGGCGCGGTCGTCGTCGGCTGTCTCGTGTTCACCGCCGCGCACGTGCTCGCGTACGCCGGCACGGGCGCGACGCCGGGCGCGGTACTCGTGACGCTCGGCCGGCTGTTCGTCGTCTCGCTGGTGCTTGGCGCGACCTACGAGCGCACCGACGACCTGTTCGCGCCCGTCGTCGTCCACGGCACCTACGACGCCGTCCAGTTCGCGATGGCGTACGTCGCGTTCGCCTGACAGCTCGTCTGACGCCGGGCTGACTAAGTATTACGGTGAGCGCGCTCGAACGAACGGCCATGCCGCGGAAGTACTCCATCGTGTGTGGGGACTCGGTCGCCGCCGAAGTCGAGGCCCTGGCGCGGGAGTACGGACTGTCCGAACAAGAGGTGCTCCGCCAGCTCATCGACAGCGGCCTCGAAGCCGTCGAGAACGAGGCGGAAGTGGTCGAGAGCGACGACTAGCGGGGGCGCTTGCGCGCGAGGTCGCTGCCGCAGACCGGACAGCGCTCCTTCGACTCGTCGAACTCCCGGCCGCAGCCCTGACACTGGAAGTTCCAGTTCCGGCGCTCGCTGATGCCTTCCTGCTCGATGACGTCCACGCCGACGCCGAGTTCGTCCGCCGCATTCTGCACCGCGTAGTCGTCGGTGACGACCGTGCCGTCGAGTTCGTGCGCCGCCGCGAGCAGCCGGAGGTCCGTCTCGGAGAGCACGTCGAGGTCGCCGGTCGCGCGCGCGGCCTCGCGAGCCGAAGCGAGCGCCGCGTCGCCCGGCACCTGCACCTGCATCCCGCCGCCCGCCATCGCGTCGTAGCGGTACGCTGCGGCGTCCTCCAGCTCGTCCCGGACGGCGGGAATCGACGCCGTCTCGCCGTCGGGCTCGTAGTCGTGGATGAACGCGGAGGCGTCTAAGACCTTCACTATCGCTGGACGACGATGTAGTCCTTGACCGCCTGCACGCGCCCGACGGGCACCCGGTAGTGGCCCTCGCCGTCGGTCGGGAAGTTCACGGTGACGTTCGAGTCTTCGAGCGGCTCCACGAGGAGGTCTTCGAGCTTCCCGCTCTTGAGGTCCATCGTGATGTTGTACAGCATGCCCAGCTCCGTGCCGTCCGACCCCATCACGGCTTTCCCGGAGAGGTTCTCTGCGAGGATGTCGGCCATACCCGGGAATCTTGGCTGGTATCCACATAAACCCCGCGGGGTCGTCGGACGCGCGACGCACGAGGCCGGCGGCTCGTGACGATGGAATTATACGCCGCCGCCCGCTCTGTTCGGTCAACAACCGTTCTCTCGGAGGATTCTACTATGTCCGACGCAGACACCACCGAAGACCCCGGGGAGCTGCGGACGCCCATCGTCGCGGTCCTCGGCCACGTCGACCACGGGAAGACCAGTTTGCTGGACAAGATTCGCGGCTCCGCCGTCATCGAGGGCGAAGCCGGCGCCATCACCCAGCACATCGGCGCGACAGCCGTGCCGCTGGACGTCGTCAGCGAAGTGGCGGGGAGCCTCGTCGACCCCACGGAGTTCGACCTCCCGGGCCTGTTGTTCATCGACACGCCCGGCCACCACTCGTTCTCGACGCTGCGCTCGCGCGGGGGTGCGCTCGCGGACATCGCCATCCTCGTCGTGGACGTCAACGACGGCTTCCAGCCCCAGACGGAGGAAGCCATCCGCATCCTCAAGGACACGGGGACGCCGTTCGTCGTCGCCGCGAACAAGATCGACACCATCCCGGGCTGGAACCCCACCGAGGACGCCCCGGTCCAGCAGACCTACGACAACCAGTCCGACCGCGTGCGCAGCCAGCTCGACGAGGCGCTGTACGAGCTCATCGGCGAGCTCTCCGGTGCGGGGTTCTCCTCGGACCTCTACTGGCGCGTGCAGGACTTCCAGTCGAACATCGGCGTCATCCCGGTCTCGGCGGAGACCGGCGAGGGCGTCCCCGACCTCCTCACCGTGCTGATGGGGCTCGCCCAGCGGTACATGAAGTCCGAGATGGAGGTGAACATCGACGGCCCGGGCGCGGGAACCGTCCTCGAAGTCAAGGACGAGCGCGGGTTCGGGACGACGCTGGACGTGATTCTCTACGACGGCACCATCCGGCAGGGCGACCAGATTGTCGTCGGCGGCACCAACGAGACCATCGTCACCGAGGTCCGGGCGCTGTTGAAGCCCCGGGAGCTCGCCGAGATTCGCACGGAGAAGCGCTTCGACGACGTGGAGTCGATGCAGGCGGCGGCCGGCCTCAAGATTGCCGCGCCGGACCTCGACGAGGCGATGGCGGGCGCGCCGGTCCGCGTGGTCGGCGACCGCGACGTCGAGGCCGTCGTCGAGGAGGTCGAGGCGGAGCTCGCGGAGGTCGCCGTCGAGACCGCCGAGGAGGGCGTCGTCGTGAAAGCCGACACGCTCGGCAGCCTCGAAGCGCTCGCGAACGCCATGGAGGAAGCCGAGATTCCCGTGATGGCCGCGGAAGTCGGGGACATCGCGCCCCGGGACGTGGCGATGGCGACCACGGCGGACGACGACAAGCACCGCACCATCCTCGGGTTCAACGTGGACGTGCTCGGTGACGCCGAGCAGAAGGCCGAGGACGAGGACGTCCGCATCTTCGACAGCGACGTCATCTACCAGCTCGTCGACGACTACGAGGAGTTCGTCGAGGAGCGCGAGCGCGCCCAGCAGGAAGCCATCTTCGAGAACATCGTGCGGCCCGCGCGCTTCCGCATCCTCCAGGACCACGTGTTCCGGCAGAACGACCCCGCGGTCGTCGGCGTCGAAGTGGTCTCGGGGACGCTGAAGCGCAACACGCCGGTCGGGCTCATCGAGGGCAACGAGCTGGAGCGCGTCGGCGTCGTGAAGGGCATCCAAGAGCAGGGCGAGGACGTGGACGAGGCGCGCGCGGGCAACCGCGTCAGCGTCTCCATCGACGGCCCGACGGTCGGCCGCGACATCGAGGAGGGCGACGAGCTCTGGGTGGACCTCCCCGAGAAGCACGCGAAGGTGCTCGAACAGGAACTCTCCGAGGAGATTCCGGCCGACGAGCGCGAAGCGCTGAAGGCGTACCTCGAAATCCAGCGGAAGCGCGACCCCTTCTGGGGCAAGTAGCTCAGTTCTTGGCGTCGTCGCGCGCGAGCAACACGACAGCCGCGGCGACGGCGCAGATACCGATACCGAGCGCGGTCGCGCCGGTGACGACCGACGACGGACCGGAGAGCGTGAGCGCGGCGAGCACGCCGAACACGGCGGTCAGCGTGACGCCGAACGTGAGTGCGAGCGCGAGCCGCATTCGGAACGGAGAGTCGGAGGGCGGACGCTCGGCCATCACGCGTTCCGACGACCCGAGAGGAGAAAAGACCCGGGGCGAGTCGCAGCCGCCGCGACGGAGCCGGTGATTCAGCGAGCGGTCTGCGGGACGTCGTCGCCGAGCGCGTGCTTGACTTGGAGGGCGGCGCTGGCGGCGAGGCCGCGCGCGACCTCCTCGCGGTCGTCGTCCGGGATGAGCTCGTCGTCGGCGACGCCGTCGAACTCCGGGGTGAACCCGGCGCTGACGGGGTTGCCGGCGGGCGGGCGGACGGCGACGGTGACCTGGACGCCGTTCGAGCCGGAGCTAATCTCGGAGCCGACGACGTACTCGTCGGGGAGGAAGTCCCGCGTGCGGGCGGTAATCTGGGAGATGCTGTCCTGGAGCGCGCGCCGCTGCGTTCCCGTGAGCTCGGGGTCGGGTTCCGACGGCTCGGCACCACTGTACGGCGTGTTCCCGTGCATTCGCTGTTAGTAGGGCACCCCCACGTAAAGTCCTTTTAGTCTGGGTGGTATTCACACACTCCGACCGCTCAAAGAATCGGTTCGCTGTCACCGTACGCGGCGACCACGACCGCCGCCGCGTACTCGCCGGCGTCGGCTTCGGTGCTAGTCGTGCGGACTGTCGCGTCGTCGAACGACCAGTCGCGGAGGTCCATGCCCGCGTCGATGCCGGCGCGCACCCGGGACTCGACGTCCGCAGCGTCCGTCTCGTCGGCGACCTCGTAGAACAGGCCCGGCCCCTCGTCGCTCTCCGCCCACGCGAGCGCGGCGCTGACGTGGCGCGGCCCGGCGGCGTTGGCGTGCGCCTCCACGACCGTCAAGCGGTTCCCGGCGGGGCCGAGGTCCGACGCGGTCCCCACCGCTTCGACGTCGGCGTCCGCGGGAATCACCGACGACACCGTGACGAGGTTGTAGTTGTGGACGCCGGCGTCCGCGAGCGCGGCGTCGTACGCCGCCATCTCCGTGGGCGCCGTGCCCGTCCCCCAGACGACTCTGATGGTCATACGAACGCGTCGGGGCGCGCGACACAAGAGCGTTCCAATCCGGAACGGCGAGAGCGGATTACCGGATGTAGCTGGGGTAGTTCGGGCCGACGTCGTCCTCGCCCTCGGCGACGAGCTTCTCGTAGGCGGCGTCGAAGTCCTCGCGGCGGACCTCGTCGCGGTCGTCCCGAATCGCGAACATCCCCGCCTCCGTGGCGAGGCTCGCGAGCTGCGCGCCGGAGAAGCCCTCGGTCTCGCGGGCGAGGTCCGCGAACGCCACGTCGTCGGCGACGTTCATGTCGCCCGCGTGGATTTCGAGGATGCGCTCGCGGGCCTCCTCGGTCGGGTTCGGCACCTCGATGAGGCGGTCGAAGCGGCCCGGGCGGAGAATCGCCGAATCCAGCATGTCGAAGCGGTTCGTGGCGGCGATGATGCGGACGTCCCCGCGCTCGTCGAAGCCGTCCATCTCCGAGAGCAGCTGCATCATCGTCCGCTGGACCTCGGCGTCCCCGCTGGTCTTCGAGTCCGTGCGCTTGGCGGCGACGGCGTCGATCTCGTCGATGAAGATGATGGCGGGCTCCTTCTGGTCGGCGAGCTCGAAGAGGTCCCGGACCAGCCGCGACCCCTCGCCGATGAACTTCCGGACGAGCTCCGAGCCGGCCATCTTGATGAACGTCGCGTCCGTCTGGTTCGCGACGGCCTTCGCCAGCATCGTCTTCCCGGTGCCCGGCGGCCCGTGCAGGAGCACGCCGCTCGGCGGCTCCACGCCGACCTTCTCGAACTTCTCGGGGTTGACGAGGGGGTCCTCGACGGCCTCCCGGACCTCCCGGAGCTGCTCGTCGAGGCCGCCGATGTCGTCGTACTCGACGGTCGGCGACTCGTCGACCTCCATCGCCTGCGCGCGGGCGTCCGTCTCGTCGTCGAGGACGCGCTGCACGCTGAACGAGTCGTTGATGGCGACGCGGTCCCCGACTTCCAGCTCGTCGGCGAGCCGCGGGGACAGCTCGGTGAGGACTTCCTGGTTGTTGCCGTGCTGCTTGATGACGGCGCTGCCGTCCTCGGGCAGGTCCTCGACGGTGGCGAGGTACAGCGACGCGGTCTTCAGCGTCTCGTTCTCCCGCTGGAGGCGGTCGACCTCCTCGCGGAGCTCTTCGCGACGCGACTCGACCTCCTCGAGCTGGGACTGCAGCTGCTCGTGGACGTCGAGAATCTCTCCGTAGTGGTCCTGGAGCGCGTCGAAGTGTTCTTCCGGCGACGACTCGGGGTCGACGTCGAGCGTCGGCCGGTCAGGTAGTGAAGGACTGCGCGACATTCGTTGGTGGTGGTAGGGGCCGCGCGTAGAAGTTCCTTTGGGTAGGCGGAACGCCTACCGGCGTTCGGGCGTCTGACGGGAACGGGGAGAACTGACCGTCCGTGGCGCCCTCAGACGAGTTCCTCGGCTTGTTCGAGGCGCTCGTCGTAGACGTCGAGCGCGCGTTCGATGGGCTCGCTCGTGGACATGTCCACGCCCGCGGCCCGCAGCAGTTCCAGCGGGTACTCGCTGGACCCGCGCTTGAGGAAGTCGAGGTAGCGGTCGGCGGCGGGCTGGCCCTCGTCGAGGATGTCCTGCACGAGTGCGACGGCCGCCGAGATGCCCGTCGAGTACTGGAAGACGTAGAAGTTGTAGTAGAAGTGCGGGATGCGCATCCACTCGCGGCGGATGTGGTCGTCGACGACGGCGTTCGCGTAGTAGGCCTCCTTGCGCTCGCCGTACACCTCGTCCACGCGGTCGGGCGTCAGCGCCTCGCCCTCTTCGGCCAGCGAGTGCAGGCGGTGTTCGACGTCCGCGAACAGCGTCTGCCGGTACAGCGTCGAGCGGAACCGTTCGAGGTACTCGTTGAGGATGTGCTTGCGGAAGTGGTCGTCCTCGACCGTATCGAGGAGGTGGTTGACGAGCAGCGCCTCGTTGACCGTGGAGGCGACCTCCGCCACGAAGATTTCGTAGTCCGAGTAGACGTACGGCTGCTGCTCGCTGGTGTACTGGCTGTGGAGGCTGTGCCCGAGTTCGTGCGCGAGCGTGAACATCGAGGAGATGTCGTCCTGGTAGTTCATCAGGATGAACGGCTGGGTGTCGTAGGTCCCCCCGGAGTACGCGCCCGAGCGCTTCCCGCGGTTCTCGTAGACGTCAACCCAGCGGGACTCCAGCCCTTCGGCGACGCGGTTCTGGTAGTCCTCGCCGAGCGGCGCGACCGCCTCCACGACGTGCTCTTTGGCCTCCTCGTAGGTGACTTCGGGGCTCTCTGAGTCCACGATGGGCATGTAGAGGTCCCACATCTGGACCTCGTCGACGTCGAGCGCCTCGCGCTTGAGGTCGACGTGGCGGTGGAGCTTGTCGAGGTTGTCGTCGACAGTCTCCACGAGGTTGTCGTACACCTCCGTGGGGATGTTCGCGCCGTCGAGCGCGGCCTCGCGGGCGGTGTCGTAGTTCCGGGCTTCCGCGAGCTTGACGTCCTTCTTCACCTGATTCTTCATCGTCGCGCCGATGGTGTTGCGGACGTCGCCGATGGTCTCGAAGAACGACTCGTGGACGGTCTGACGGAACTCCCGGTCGGGCTCCTTGAGGAGCTTCGTGAAGTTCGCCTGCGAGATTTCGACGGCCTCGCCGTCGGGGTCCTCGACGGTCGGGAACTCCAGGTCCGCGTCCGTCAGCATGCTGTACGCGTCACTGGGCGCGCCGAGCACGTCGCCGAGGTCGCTCAGCAGCTCCTCGACCTCCGCCGAGCGCGTGTGCGGCTTCATGCGGAGGACGTCGTCGAAGTAGTGCTCGTAGGTCGCCAGTTCGGGCTCCTCCTCGACGAGCTCCTGGAGTTCCTCGCGCGTGCAGTCCTGGAGTTCCGGACCGAAGAAGGAGGTCGCGCTGGAGACGTCCGCCATCAGGCTGGACGCCCGCGCCCGGAGCGCCTGATACTGCTGGTCGCGGGTGTCCTCGTCGGAGCGCATCCGCGCGTACGCCGACACCTGCTCGGCCTCGCGGTGGATGTCGTCGCGGAGCTGGAGCGCTTCCAGCAAGGTCTCGCCGGACTCGGTGAGCCGCCCCTCGTAGGCTTCGAGTTCGTCCAGTCGGGACGCGACGTCCTCGTAGGCCGCTTCCCAGTCGTCGTCGCTGGCGTAGATGCTCTCCAGGTCCCACGTGTGTCGTTCGTCGAGCTCGCTTCGTTCGGGAACGCTACTCATGCCGCATTCGTTCGGTGCAGACCGGTTAAACGTTGATGAACGACGGGGCGATTGCCGGCGCTCCGGCGCGAAAATAACTCACAGGGAGTCGGCGACGTGACCGGCCGCCCGCGCTCGCGCACGGCGCTGTTCGCGGAGGTCCGCGAACATCGCCCGGGTCGCGGCCAGCGCGTTCGCCTCGACGGCGAAGTCGAGGTCGTAGTCGACGTCGTGGAGCACGAGCGAGCCGGGCGGCGCGGGCGTCACGCCCTCCGGCCCCTCGATCGGCTCGGCGGCGAGCAGGCGGTCGATGCGGTCGAAGTTGTCGCCGCCCGCGACCGCCTGCACGAGCGCGACGACGCGACGCACGAGTTCGCGGCAGAACCCGCTCGCGCGCAGCGTCACCACCAGGAAGTCGCCGTCGCGCTCGATGCCGCCGGAGAGTTCGCGGACGGTGTTGGCGTCGTCGGGCGTGAGGTTGTGGAAGTCGTGCTCGCCGAGCAGCCGGTCGAGCGCCTCGGCCGCTCGGTCGTCCGCGTCTCCAGCGTGGCTCGCGGGTCGTTCCTCCCCGTCTTCTCGCGGGCTTCGCCCGCTCGAATGGTCCGAGGGACCCCGTCCCTCGCTACTCGCTCGTTCCGCGCCCTCGCTACGCTCGGGCGCGAGCCAGAAGTACCGGTACTCCCGCCAGTTCGCGTCGTGGGTCGCGTGGAACTCCGCGGGCGCGTCGGCGGTCGCCCACGCGCGCAGCGGCCCGGAGAGTTCGCTGTTCAGCCCGGACGGCGTCAGCCACGCGGGCGCGTCGAAGGCGATGGTCTGCGCGCGCGCCGACACGCCGGCGTCGGTCCGGCCGGCAGCCGCGTACCCCGGCGGTTTCTCCCCCTCAAAGGCGTCGAGCCGCCGGAGCGCGCCGAACAGTTCGTCCTCGACGGTCGTGACGTCGGGCTGGCGCTGGAAGCCGTAGTAGGGGCGGCCGTCGTAGGCGACGCGGAACGCGCGACGGGGCATAGCAGTACCTCGTAGCCACCCGACCGAGTCAGTATCGAAATTGGACGTATCGTGCAGTGGAGCATCCACGAGCGCCGTCGGCGCTCGTGGTTCACAGCGCGCTTGCGCGCTGGCGCCGAACCCACCGGAGTTCCCGGGAGCGAAGCGAGCGGGAGCACGGCAGAGCTGTGCTCTGCCGGAGGTGGGTAACGGCGCTTTTTCCCCAAGTTTTTGCGAACGAGGACGGCGGAGCCGTCCGAGTGTAGCAAAAAGTGGGTTACTGGAAGTCGGCGAGCGTCGGTGCGTCCCGGTCGCCCGGGAAGTCCTCGAAGGGCGCGGTGGTCTGGTCGCCGCTCTCCATGTCTTTGACGGTGACTTCGCCGTTCGCGAGGTCCTGTTCGCCGACGATGACGACCGTCTCGGCGCCGATGCTGTCGGCGTAGTTCATCTGCGCGCCGAAGCTCCGGTCGGCGACGTCGCTCTCGACGACGTGGCCGCGAGCGCGGAGGTCGCTGGCGACGCGCGCTGCCTCTGCCTCCGTGTCGCCGACCTGCAGGACGTAGTAGTCCGTCGCGAGGTCGCCCTCCGAGCGGACGCCCGCGCGCTCCAGCAGGAGGTTCAGGGGCGCGTGCCCGGGCGCGACGCCGACCGCGGGCGTGGGCTGGCCGCCGAAGGACTCGATGAGGTCGTCGTAGCGGCCGCCGCCGAACACGGAGCGCCCGATGTCGCCGGTGGCGTCGAAGCACTCGAAGACGACGCCCGTGTAGTAGTCCAGCCCGCGGGCCGTCGTCAGCGAAATCTCGCAGTACTCGCGCACGCCGAGGTTCTCGGCGGCGTCCAGCACGGCGCGGAGGTTCTCGACGGCGTCCGCGACGCGCTCGGTGCCCGCGAACTCGACGAGCGCGTCGAGGTCGTCGCCCGCGAGCAGGTCGTCGAAGCGCTCGGCCTGGTCGTAGGAGAGGCCGGCCGCCGCGAGGCCGTCGAGGTACTCCGCGCGCTCGATTTTCGCGCGCTTGTCCACGACGCGGATGGCCTCCTCGGTGTCCACGTCGGCGTCGAAGGCGTTCAGGAGGCCGCCGAGGATGTCGCGGTGGGAGACGCGGAACTCGAAGTCCTCGCCCGTGAGACCGAGACTCGTGAGGCCGTCGGCGGCCACGGCGAGCACTTCGGCGTCAGCGCGCGGGTCGCTGGAGCCGAAGATGTCCACGTTCGTCTGGTAGAACTCCCGGAAGCGGCCCTGCTGGGGCTCCTCGTAGCGCCAGAACGCGCGCGTCGAGTACCACTTGATGGGCTTCGAGAGCTCCTGCTGTTTCGCGACGACCATGCGCGCGACCGTCGGCGTCAGCTCGGGCGTGAGCGCGACGTCGCGGCCGCCCTGGTCGGTAAAGGAGTAGAGCTCGTCGACGATGCCCTCGCCGGACTTGTCGACGTACATCTGCGTGCCCTCCAGCGCCGGCGTCCCGATTTCCCGGAAGCCGTAGCGGCGCGCCGCGTCCTCGACGGCGTCCATCGCCTCGCGGCGCGGCCCCATCTCCTCGGGGTAGAAGTCGCGGAATCCCTTGAGTCGGTCGTACATACCCCGTGGTTCGCCCGACGCGCGCTTGAAAGCTTCCGTTCGCGGGGACGCTACGCGGCAATCAGGCCGACGCCGACCACCGCGAGGACGGCGGCGCCGAGCCGCCGGCGCAAGCCGGGTTCACCGAGGAGCACGCAGCCGAGCAGGACGGCGACGATGGCCTGCCCGTTGACGAGCGTCGAGGCGATGCTGGCGGGCGCGCTGGCGAACGCGAGCGCGGTCACGTGCTCTGCGACTGCGACGCCGGCGCCGGTCACCGCGAACTTCCCGAGGAACGGCCGGATGCCGGTCGCGGGCCAGCGGCGGAGCGCGAGCGGGAGCACGACGGCGGCGACGCCCGCGAGGTACACCGGCACCCAGAGCCGCGTCGGGAACGTGAACCCGTCGAGGACGACCCGGCGGCCGACGTCGCTGACGGCGAACAGCGCCGCGGAGACGAGCGCGAGCTGGGCGGCCCGCGAGTGGACGGCGCGCCGGAACGGTTCGAGGACGTCCCCGCCCTCGTAGTTCGCGAGGTAGACCGCGGTGGTGGCGACGACGATGCCGGCGACCGCCGTCGGTTCGAGGTACGCGCCGAGCACGAACACCTCGATGGGCACGACGAACACGGGGACGATTTTCGCGATGGGCGCGACGTAGGAGACGTCGCCGACGGCCAGCGCCTGCACGGAGACGACGAACGCGAGCGCGCCGAAGACGACGGTGCCGGCGAACACCGCAATCGACCACGCGTCCATCGGCGGGAACGCCGGCAGTCCCTCACTACCGGTCGCGACGGCGAACGGGAGGTACCACGCGATGGCCGCCGCGTTCACGAACACCGTGAGGACCGCGCCGTGGACGCCGACGAAGTAGCGCTTCAGGACGAAGAGGTACGTCCCCCACAGGCCCGCGGCGGCGAGCGCGTAGAGTAGCCCGGACTCCATTCACGCGAACGGAATCCGCGACGGGAGAAGAGTGGTTCGATTGCGGGCCGCTACTCGCGGAGGCCGTGGACGTACGTCTGGTCGTGGTCGGGGAACACCTCGCGGATGGCGTCCTCGCCGTGTTCGGCGCGGAGCATCGCGCGCAGTTCGGCCTCGTAGTCGGCGCGCGGAATCTCCTCGCTGGGACCGACTTCGACGTCGAGTTCGGCGTCCACGAGGCGGTCGACCGCGCTCCGGCCGAAGCCCGCCAGCGGCGAGAGGTAGTCCACGTCGTGGCGGTCTTCGAGGCTCTGCGCTTGCGCCCGCGAGACCGTGGGCACGCGGTCGTCGCGACGCGTGCCGTCGGCGACGGCGTCGAAGTCGAGGGCGGCGACGGCTTCCAGCGCCTCCTCGTGGACGTGCTGGATGCCGTTGCGCGGGTAGCCGTCCTCGCGCATCCGCTCGACGGCCTCCTCGGCGACCTCGCGGTCGAGTTCCAGCGCGCGGAACTCGAAGCCCGCGGCGTCGGCCGCCCGCTCGGCGTGCTCGTGCTCGTCGGTGACGCCGAAGTGCGCGGTGACCAGCGTCACGTCGTAGAAGCGGTCGACGAGCAGCGCCGCCAGCGTGGAGTCCTTCCCGCCGCTGTAGAGCAAGCCCAGCCGCATCGCCTACCGGCGGTTGATGTTGAAGCTCTGGGAGTCGGGCTTGAGTTCGCGGAGCAGGTCTTTCATCTGCTCCTCGTCGATCTGGTCCTGCAGGCGGCCGGACTGCGCGAGCGCGAGAATCTGCTGTTCGGCCTGCTCGGCGAACTCCGGCTTGCTCATCTTGATCGTGTTCAGGCGCTTGCGCGCGCCGTCGGTGAGGTGCTGTTTGAGCAGCGCCTGCTTCTGCTGTTCGGCCTGCTCGCGTTGGGCCTGCTGGGCCGCCTCCCGGTCGCCGCCGCCCTGCTGCTGTTGCTGCTGCTTGAGCTGTTCTTTCTTCTGCTGGCGCAGTTCCTCGAGCCGGTCGTCGTCCGGGCTCCCACTCATACGCGAACAGTAGTCGGCGAATCCGGATAATTCTGACGCAACGGGGTGGTAGCGCCGCGGCTACGCGGCCGGAAACGGCGGAGAAACGGGAGCGTTACGCGTAGCGTTCGAGCTCGGGGCGGTCGAGGTTCTCGATGACGTCGCCGGCCGTCTCGTCGAGGAGGCTGCGGCCCTCGGCGGTGACGACGCGGCCGCGGTCGTGTTGCTGCTCGACGAGGTCCTCGTCTTCGAGCTGCTGGAGCGCGGTGCGGACGATGTTCCGGGAGCTGGACGTGCTCGACGGCGGGGAGACGCCGTAGCGGTTGGAGCCGTCGGTAGTGTCGCCGTAGGCCGTCGCGAGGCGCTTGACGCCGATGGGGCCGTCGACGGCGACCTTCCGGAGGAGGCTGGCGGCGCGGCGCGCCCAGAAGTCCTCCTGTTCGGGGGGGAGTTCGCGGCCGACGCCGGTCTTCGCGAACTGCGCCCAGTCGGGTTCGTCGAGTCGGTCTTCGAGCTCGCTCGCGAGCTCGTCGACGAGCTCGTCAGCGGGAGCGTCGTAGAGGGTTGCCATTGGGCGGAATTCACGTCGGATTCGTTTAAAGCCATCGTTAGGGACTCGCGCGGCGTCGTCGGGCCCTCGGACCACCGGCCGCGAGCGCGAGCGCTGACGCATCCGGGGCGTTTTAGGCCGGGACTGCGAACCCGAGGGCATGAACGAACGGGCGGCCCTCGACGTGGTCGGCGGACTCGTCGCGGGCGCCGGCGACGACGCCGCGGTCGTCGACGACATGGTGTTCACCATCGACATGCTCCACGAGACGACCGACTTCCCCGCCGGCACCACCCGGTACACGGCGGGCTGGCGGTCGGTGGGCGCGTCGCTGTCGGACGTCGCCGCGATGGGCGCGGACGCGACGGCGGCGGTCGGCGTCTACGGCGCGCCCGACTTCGACGAGGACGGTCTGCGCGCGTACGTGGAGGGCGCGCTGGACGTCTGCGAGGCCGTGGGCGCGGAGTACGTCGGCGGCGACTTGGACGGCCACGACGAGTTCACGGTGGCGACGGCGGCCATCGGACGCACCGACGACCCGGTCCGCCGAGACGGCGCGAGTCCGGGGGACGCGCTCGTCGTGACGGGGACGCTCGGACGGACCGCCGCCGCGATGGAACGCTTCGATTCCGGAGACGTCGAGCGGGCGAACGAACTGTTCCGGTTCGAGCCGCGCGTCCGAGCGGGCCGCGCGCTCGCCGGCCACGCGACCGCGATGATGGACTCCAGCGACGGACTGGCGCGCTCGCTCCACCAGCTCGCGGAAGCCAGCGACTGCGGGTTCGCGGTGGACGGCGACAGCGTCCCCGTGGCCGAGGAACTCCGCGACGTTGTCGAGGACCCCCTCGATACCGCCGTGACGTACGGCGAGGACTTCGAACTCGTGGCGACTGTCCCCGAGAGCGCCGTCGGAGTGGTGCGTGCGGAGAGCGACGTCCCCCTTTCTATCGTCGGGGAGGTCACAGCGTCGGGCGTCACGCTGGACGGCGAGCCGCTGGCGGACCGCGGCTGGACGCACTAACCGACGATTTCGATGGGGACGGGCATGAAGCAGAGCGCGCCGAGGACGAACGTGAGTACGCCGACGGCGACCCGGCGCGCGTCCAGCGACGAGTCGTCCACGGGGTCGACGCCGCCCGCGAACGTGATGACAGTCGCGATGACGCCCCAGACGACCCAGATGCCCGCGGTGTCGCCGGCGTCCGCAACGAACCACTGGTAGCCCGCGAGCGCGAACAGCGCCGTCGGCACGAGCGGGGCGACGCGGTCGGCGTGCTCGCCGACCAGCGACCGGAGGACGTGGCCGCCGTCGAGCTGGCCGACCGGGATGAGGTTCAGGAACGTGACGAACATCCCGATCCAGCCGCCCATCACGACCGGACTGATGGACTTCGAGGGGTCGCTGTACGAGAGGGGTTCGCCGAGGACGGCGGCGATGGCCTGCAGCAGCGGCGGGTACGCGAACTGGACTTCGACCGCGGACGCGGAGTTGACGATTTCCGGCGGCACCGTCACGGGCGGCAACAGGAGGCCGACTGCGGAGACGGCGACGGCGGCGACCAGACCAGCCAGCGGGCCGGCGGCGCCGATGTCGAAGAGGGCTTTCCGGGAGGGAATCCGGCCGCGCATCCGGATGACCGCGCCCATCGTCCCGAACAGAGACGGGAACGGGATGAAGTACGGGAGGGAGGCGTCGACGTCGTGGTAGCGGCTCATCGCGTAGTGGCCGAACTCGTGGACGGCGAGCACGCCGACGACCGCGACCGTGAACGGGAGCGCCTGCACGACTTCGGGAGAGAACGGGTCCACGTAGTACCAGTTGGCGCCGACGAACAGCGTCGACGCGATGGTCGCGACGAACAGCGCGACGTTCGTCCACGGGACGCCGCCGTCGTCGGCGGCGTCGTGGGGTTCCGCGACGAGGACGAGTTCGCCGGTGCGGCGCGCGAGCCGGACCTCGTAGCCGCGCTCGCGGAACGCCGGCCAGACGGTCTCCATGAGGGTCTCGCGGTCGGTCTCGGGGTCGCCGAAGTAGAGCACGCGGCCGTCGTCGCGGCGGACCTCGTAGACGTCGAAGACCGACGCGAACGAATCCGGGCTCGGGGCGCCGTCGGGCGGCTGTGCCGACATCACCGGTGCTTACCGTTCCAGCGGTTTAAGCACTTAGTCGCCGACACGCGCGGCTACCGGGCGTGAAAATCGAAGGGGGAGGCTGCGGTGTTCAGGGCGGGCGATGCGAGCGCAGCGGGGTTACGCGGACTGCACGCGCCACGTGGTGGCGCTCGTGTACGACCACTTCTCGACTTCGAGATCGGTCGCGGACTTCGAGAGCTTCACCATGAGCGCGCCGATTTCCTTCGGGGAGAGGTCCACGTCGTCGGCGATGAACTTGCTCTTGAAGTACACCTCGCCGTCGTCGGCCTTCTCGCGGAGGTACGCCTTGAGCCGCGTTTCCTTGTCCTGCGGTTCGTCGGCGTCGGTGGAGGGGGATTGGGTTGCGCTCATCTTCGATTGGGCCTACCGGCTCCGGGAGGTTATAAAGGGGTGAACGTTCGGGCAGATTCGGGCGATTTCAGCCGTAAATCGAGATTCGCCGACGTTTCACGAACGTTCGAGAATCCGCGAGACATTTTATCGCGCTATTAGAATTGTTATTTCACTCAGTTCGTTGCGGATTCAACGTCGGACGAGCGGCGTCCGAAATCCGCTGCGGAACCGCGGGTAGGCGGCGACAACAGCGGTTGAACGGGCGGCGCGCGCCGACAGCTACTGCTCGTGCTTCCAGAACTCGTCCTCGACGGTGACCTCCTTCTTGAAAATCGGGACCTCCTCCTTGAGTCGGTCGATGCCGTCCGAGACCGCCTCGAAGGCCTCGCCGCGGTGGCCCGCCAGCACCGCCACGAAGACGATGTCCTCGCCGGCCTCGACGCGGCCGACGCGGTGGTGGAGGCGGACGTCGAGGACGCCGTCGCGGGCTTCCAGCTCCTCGCGGATGGTCCGAGTGCGCTCGGCGGCCACGGCGTCGTACTTCTCGAAGGTCAGCGACTCCGTCCACTCGTCGTCCTCGTCTTCGAGCGCGCGGACGCGGCCCGTGAACGTCGCGATGGCGCCGGAGTAGTCCGCGCGCGGCGAGCGCTTCAGCTCCGCGACCAGCGAGGCCAGCGTCTCGAAGGGCTCGGCGGCCTCGACGGCGTCCACGGCAGCGTCGAGGTCCGGGGTCTCGGGGTCGAGGCGGAGTGCGGGGTCCTCGACGGTGGCGTCCCCGACGGCAATCTGGGGGACGCGGGCGTCCGGGAAGCCGACGAGCAGCGCGTAGTCGTGGTCGCGGGCGAGGTCGTCGAGCAGGTCGTCGGGCGAGCGGTCCGCGCCCGCGCCCGTCCAGCCGTCGCCGACGGTGTACGTGGTTCGTTCCGTGGTGTCGGGGTCGCCGGCGCGAACGACGCCGACGCGGCCGCGCTCTGCGAGACGGTCGGCGAGTCGGTCCGCGACGCCGTCGGCGCCGTCGCCGACGATGCCGTGTAGTTGCATACTCGAACGTGGGGGTGCTCGCGGTTTGTAGGTGTCGCCAGCTACCGCGCTCGCCACCACCGCCAGCCAACCGACAGCCCAGCGAGAAAGAGGAGGAGGGCGACCACGTTGAGCACGTCGTCGTAGGGCGGCGAGAGCAGGTCGCCGAGCTGGAGCAGCGAGTACGCCAGCCAGAGGAGCCCGACGGCCGTCAGCGCGAGCGTCCGCAGCGGCGGCAGCGAGCCGAACCGGTAGCGCCACGCGGTCGCGAACAGCACCAGCAGCCACGCCAGCGTCAGGAGGACCGCGGGGTCCGTGACCGAGACCATACCGTGGGTAGGCGTGCCGCCCGGATAACGGTTCGTCGCGGTCGCAGACGCTGCTCTGCAGTTGACAACCCTTAAGGACGCAACAGGGCTATCACGGTGTAGTATGCGTGTCGTTGTTTCTATCGGCGGGAGCGTCCTCGCGCCCGACCTCGCCCACGAGCGGGTCGAGGAGCACGCCGCCGCCATCGAAGAACTCGCCGACGCCGGCTGCGAAGTCGGAGCCGTCGTCGGCGGCGGGGGTGTCGCGCGGGACTACATCACGACGGCGCGGGCGCTCGGCGCCAACGAAATCGAACTGGACGACATCGGCGTCGACGTCACGCGCCTGAACGCCCGCCTGCTCATCGCGGCGCTCGACGGGATGGCGGCGCCCAGTCCCGCTGAGAGCTACGAGAAGGCCGGCGAGGCGATTCGCCGCGGCGACGTCGCGGTGATGGGCGGCGTGGTCGCCGGGCAGACCACGGACGCGGTCAGCGCGGCGCTGGCGGAGTACACTGACGCCGACCTGCTGCTGTACGCGACCAGCGTCCCGGGCGTGTTCAGCGCCGACCCCAACGAGGAGGCCGACGCCGAGCGCTTCGACGAGATGACCGCGGGCGAGCTCGTGGACATCATCGCGGACATCGAGATGAACGCGGGGTCGTCGGCGCCCGTGGACCTGCTCGCCGCGAAGCTCATCGAGCGCTCGGGCGTCCGCACCATCGTCCTCGACGGCACCGACCCCTCCCGCATCGTGGACGCCGTGCTGTACGGCGAACACGACGGGACGGACATCATCCCCGAGGGCACCGCCGACCAGATGACCTACTGGGCGGACGAGAAGTAGCGATGCACCCCGACGACGACCCCTACATTCTCGGCGACGAACGCGGCTTCTGGGCGGACACCGCGGCCGACCGCGTGCTCGACCGCGACCCCGAGGAGCCAATCGTCATCAAGGGCGGCATCTCGCCGTCGGGCGTCCCGCACCTCGGGAACATGAACGAAATCGTCCGCGGCTACTTCGTCGCGGAAGTGCTCCGGGAGCGCGGCTACGACGTCCGGCAGATTTTCACCAGCGACGACCGCGACCCGCTCCGCAAGCTCCCGCGGAAGCTCGCGGACCTCGACGGCGACCTCGTCGATTTGGGGGACGTGAACGCGGGCGCGCTCGGGCAGAATCTCGGTGCGCCCTACACGGCGATTCCCGACCCGTTCGGGTGCTGTGAGTCCTACGGCGCGCACTTCTCGAATCTCATCGAGGAGTCCGCGGAGCTGCTGGGCATCGACGTGGAGATGGTGTCGAACACCGAGCTGTACGAGGACGGCGACCTCGAAGCAGTCACGGAGTTCCTCCTCGAAAACCGGGAGAACGCTCGCGAGGTGCTCGGCGAGTACCAGGAGAAAGTCGACGCCGACTACGTCCCGTTCCGGCCCATCTGCGAGAACTGCGGCCACGTCACCGAGACCGACGCCGTCACCGACATCGACCTCGACGAGGGCGTCGTCCACTACGAGTGCAGCGACGTCGAGGCTGGCGACCGCACCATCGAGGGCTGCGGGCACGAGGGCACCGCGAGCCTGCGCGACGGGAAGCTCCCGTGGCGCTTCGAGTGGCCCGCGCAGTGGCAGGTGCTGGGCGTGGACTTCGAGCCGTTCGGCAAAGACCACGCCGAGGGCTCGTGGCCGTCCGGGACGGACGTCGCGCGCAACGTCCTCGACGACGAACCCCCGGTGCCGATGGTGTACGAGTGGTTCACGCTCGACGGCGAGCCGTTCTCCTCCTCGGAGGGCCACGTCGTCCTCGTGCAGGACGTGCTCCGGCTCCTGGAGCCGGAAGTGGTGCGGTTCTTCTTCAGCAAGGACCCCCAGCGAGCGCGGGACTTCTCCGTCGAACGCCTCGACCAACTGGTCGACGAGTTCGACCGCATGGAAGCCGTCTACTTCGGGGAAATCGACGCCGACGAGGACGAACGCGAGCGCGCCGAACGCGTCTACCCCCTCGTCGTGGACGAGCCCCGCAAAGAGCGCATCCGCATCCCGTACACGTTCGCGGCCGTGCTCGGGATGACCGACGACCCCGCGCTCCGCGAGGAAATCGCACGGCGCGAGGGACACATCCCCGAGGACGCCCCCGACTGGGCAATCGACGCCGCGCTGGAACGCGTCGAGCGCGCCCGCGAGTGGGCACGCCGCACGGACAACGAGTTCAACTACAGCCTCGCGCGCACGGAGATTCCCGACCACGACTTCGACGCCGCCACCGAGGAAGCCCTCGACGAGCTCGCGGACTTCCTCGAAGCCGAGGAGCCCGACGGCGACGAGCTACAGGGCGAAATCTACGAGACCGCCAAGCGCCACGACGTCGACATCGGCGCGTTCTTCTCCGCGGGCTACCGGCTGTTCTTCGACGAGGACCAGGGCCCGAAGCTCGGGCCGTTCCTCGCGAAGCTCGACCGCGAGTTCGTGCTCGGGCGGCTGCGCCGCCGGCGCTGACCCCTTCGGATACCCAACGGCTTTTGCCGCGCGGCCCCTGAATCTCGGGTAATGGATATCTGGACGGTTCTCGGCGTCGCCCTGCTGGCGTACTGGGCCGGCGTGTCGTGGGCGAAGGCCCGCAACCTCCTGCCGTCGTTCGTCTCCGCGACCGGGCCGGTGCTCACCCTCCACACGAAGCGCGGGAAGCGGCTACTGGCGTGGGCCGCGACCCCCAAGCGGTTCTGGCGCGCGTGGGGGAACTTCGGGCTCGGCGTCGCGCTCGTCGTCGCCGCCGGCACGCTGTTCATGCTGGTCACGTCCGCGGCGCAGACGCTCGCGAACCCGCCCGCGCCCACCGCGGTGAACCAGCCGCGGAACGCGCTGGTCATCCCGGGCGTCAGCGACTTCATGCCGCTGTCGGTCGCCCCCGAAATCGTCGCGGGGCTGTTCATCGGGATGGTCGTCCACGAGTTCGGCCACGGCCTGATGTGCTACGTCGAGGACATCGACGTGGACTCGATGGGCGCGGTACTGCTCGCGGTGCTTCCCATCGGCGCGTTCGTCCAGCCCGACGAGGAGAGCCAGCGCCGCGCCGACCGCGGGTCGCAGGCGCGCATGTTCGCGGCGGGCGTGACGAACAACTTCCTCGTGGTCGTCGTGGCGTTCGCACTCCTGTTCGGCCCGGTCGCGGGCGCGGTCGGCGTCGCCAGCGGCGGACTGGTCGGCGACGTCCACGACGACTCGGCGGCCGCCGCGGCCGGCGTCGGCGCGGGCGACCGCGTCACCGCGGTCGGCGGCGTCCCGGTCGCGAACAACACGGAGTTCCAGCGGGCGCTCGACGACGCCGAGAGCCGCGAGGTCACGGTGACGCTGGCCGGCGGCAACGAAGTGCGCGTCGACCGCCACCTCCTCGTGACCGGCGTCGCCACCGACTCGCCGGTGGCCGCGCTCGGAACGGGGAGCGTCCTCGCGGAAGTCAACGGCACGGCGGTCTACACGCAGCGCGGGCTCGAAGCCGCCGTCGAGAACCGGACGGTCGCGACCTTCGAGACGGCCAACGGGTCGAGTGTCACCGCGCCCGCCGGCGCCTTCGTCACCGTCGTCCCCGACACGCCCGCGGACGCCGCCGGCCTCCCCGCGGAGGGGAACGCCATCGTGACGCGAATCGACGACGAGCGCGTCACCAGCGGCAGCGACATGGGCGACGCCCTCGACGCACACGACCCCGGCGAGACGGTGACCGTCGAGGCCTTCGTGAACGGGACCGTCGATACGTACGACGTCGTGCTCGGCGAGCAGAGCGACGGCTCCAGTTACTTCGGCGGCGTCATCGCCACCGGCGTCAGCGGCCTCTCCGCGTCAGGGTTCGGCGCGCAACTGTACCCCGCCGACGCGTTCCTCTCGCTGGCCTCCGGGGACGTCGAGGGGACGGGGCTGGGACTGCTGCTCGGGGGCGGCGCCAGCGGCCTCGTCGGGTTCCTGCAGGGCATCGCGGCCGCGCTGTTCCTCCCGCTTCTGAGCATCATCGACCCGTCGCTGGCGTTCAACTTCCCCGGGTTCGCGGGCGTGAACACGAGCTTCTACGTCGCCGCCGGGCCGCTGCCGGACGCGGTGGTGTTCGTCGTTGCGAACGTCCTGCTGTGGACCGGGTGGATAAACCTCAACCTCGCCTTCTTCAACTGCATCCCCGCGTTCCCGCTGGACGGCGGCCACCTGCTGCGGACGGTCGCGGAAGCGGTCACCTCGCGGCTCCCCATCGGCGACCGGCGAGCGGTCACCCGCGCCATCACCACGAGCATCGGGCTGACGATGCTCGCGGCGCTGGTCGTGATGTTCTTCGGCCCGCAGCTACTGGGCTAGTCGTCGAGGCCCATCCGGTCGGCGAACTCCTCGGGCGTGTCCTCGACGCGCTCGAACTCCTCGAAGTAGTACTCGTGGTGGCGGATGAGCTGCTCGGCGATCCACGCCGAGAACGCCTCGTCGAAGCGCCACCCCTCGCCCTCCTCGGGGTTGTCCACGTCGAAGCGCTCGTCGGTCGCCAGCACCGCGAACACGTGGTAGAACCCGAGGATGACGTCCGTCACGTCGTCGGCGGTCTGCCCGACCTCCTCGCGCTTCTCCGCGAGCTTCTCGCGGCCCGCCTCCGTTATCTCGAAGTACTTGCGGTCGGGCTCGTCCTCGACCTCGATGCGCTCGGCGTACCCCTCCTCCTCGAACTTGTAGAGGATGGGGTAGACGGAGCCGTAGGAGGGCTCCCAGTGGCCGCCGCTGAGGTCGCCGATCTCCTTGAGAATCTCGTACCCGTAGCGCGGGCGTTCCTCCAGCAGTTCCAACACGAGATACGAGACGAGCCCTTTCGGCGGACCGCTCTTGCGCATTCACGCGGACGTTCCGCGGTTCGCCGGGAAAACGTTTCGGTCGCGGCCATCCCTCCGTTTTCCGGGCGTTAACGCGGCCAGCGGGTCCGCCGACAGGACTGGTTAGGAAAACCCTTCTACGGCGAATCCCAACACGCGAACATGGCAGACGCTCCACCGACCGACGAGGGTTGGTTCGTGCTCCACGACTTCTACACCGTGGACTGGGACGCGTGGCGGGACGCCCCCGAACGGGACCGCGACGCGGCCCTCGACGAGGCCGAGTCGTTCCTCGCGCACCGCGAGGCGCTCGCGGACGCCGACGAGGGCGACTCCGCGGTGTTCTCCATCACCGGGCAGGACGCCGACCTCATGTTCGTCCACTTCCGCGAGTCGCTGGACGAACTCGACCGCATCCAGCGCTCGTTCGAGCAGACGGCGTTCGCGGCGTACACGGAGCGCGCGCACTCCTACGTCTCCGTCGTCGAGATCTCGGGGTACACCGCGCCCGACTACTTCGAGGACCCCGAGAGCGTGGACGCGGGCCTCCGGCAGTACTTCGAGAGCAAGCTCACGCCGGAGATTCCCGAGGACACGTACGTCTCCTTCTACCCGATGAGCAAGCGCCGCCAGCCCGAGCAGAACTGGTACGACCTGCCGCTGGAGGAGCGCGCGGAGATGATGGAGGTCCACGGCGAACTCGGCAAGCAGTACGCCGGGCGGGTCAGCCAGGTCATCGCGTCCTCCGTGGGCCTCGACGACTGGGAGTGGGGCGTGACGCTGTTCGCGGACGACCTCACGGACATCAAGGACATCGTCTACGAGATGCGCTTCGACGAGGTCTCCGCGAAGTACGGCGAGTTCGGCGAGTTCTTCGTCGGCCGCCGCTTCCCGCCGAGCGACCTCCCCGCGTTCATGGACGGCGCCGAAGTCCCGACGCCCGAAGACGAGGGCCACGCGCACGGCCACGGCGAGAGCGGGCACGCGCACGGTGAAGGCGGCCACGGCCACGAACACGGTGACAGTCACGGCCACGACGACGGCCACGAACACGGCGACGGCCACCACGACCACGGCGACGAGGAGGAGAGCGACGGCATCCGCGGCGAACTCGAAGACCTCGACATCTACGCGGGTCAGCCCCACGGCGAGGACGTCTACGCGACGGTCCTCTACTCGGAGGCCGACACCGACGAGCTGTTCGAAGAAGTCGAGGGCCTGCGCGGGAACTTCGACCACTACGACACGCACGTCAAGACCGCCGTCTACGACGGCCGCAAGACGGACCGCGCCGCCGTCGTCTCCATCTGGGACACCGCCAGCGCCGCCGACACCGCCGCCGGCTTCCTCTCCGAGCTCCCCGAGGTCGTCTCCCGCGCCGGCGAGGAGTCCGGCTTCGGCACGATGGGGATGTTCTACGAGACCAAGCCCGAACACACCGACGACTTCGTCGAGAAGTTCGATACTGTGGCGGACGTCCTCGCGGAGATGGACGGCCACTTCGAGACCGACCTCATGGTGAACGTCGAAGACGAGAACGACATGTTCATCGCCAGCCAGTGGGCGTCCAAGGAGGACGCGATGAGCTTCTTCCGCAGCGACGACTTCGCCGACACCGTCGACTGGGGCCGCGACGTGCTCGCGGACCGGCCGCGGCACGTGTTCCTAGCCTAAATTTTTCGAGGAGGGTGCGCTCCGCGCACCCTCCTCCAAAAAGTCAGATAAAAAGACCGCGCTCACTCCGTTCGCGCGGGGAATCGCCTCGCTACGCTCGGCGAATGCATCATTCACAGTAGTCGCCAGTACTGTTTCTTTATTCAGAGTAAAGAGTGGAACTCCCGTTAAGTGCAGACTGCCCCTCTATCAATATTTAACATAGCCCCCTTCTATTGTTTTTCTGTGCCGAAGTCTGATGACGAAATCAACCGTCTCGGGACGCAGATGATGATTTTGGGTACACAGGTCAGTTTACTTGGTCTCGCTATTGCTCACTACTTCAATCCAGTTGTCGGGCTCACGGTTTTCGCGTCCGGATTCCTCGGAACTATTGGTGTATTCATAGATACTGAGTAGGCGAGTTCGCTCAATCCGTACACTCACTTACCAATTCATCCACTCCAGTTTCAGTCCCCCTCCGAAATGAAGAAAAAGGACTAGCAACGACTGCTAAAATCGACTCGCGAAGCGAGGGCTGGCTGCTTCAGTCCGCGGAGCCGATGAGGCCGGCTTCCTGCAGGTCCTCGCCGTCGACGCTCGTGCGGTAGTCCTCGTGGCTCATGCCGTCGAAACGGTCCACGCCGAAGTTGTCCTCGTAGAGGTCCGCGACGCGCTCGCGCTCCTCGTCGCTGAGCGCGGGCGTCTCGGGCGCAGCCGCCCACTCGTCGATGTCTTCTTTCGAGCGGAACGTCGGGGTGACGGTCGCGACCTCGTCGAAGCTCAGGAGCCACTGGATGGCGGCCTGCCCGAGCGTGCGGTCGCCATTCCGTTCGAGGAAGCGGAGGGCTTCGACCTTCTCCCAGCCCGTCTCGTACCACTCGTCGGGGCGGAAGCCGCGGTGGTCGCCCTCGCCGAGTTCGGTGTCGGGGGTGACCTGCTCGTTCAGGAGGCCCGAGGAGTGCGGGACGCGCGGAATCAGGGAGGTCGCGGCGTCCTGCTCGCGGACGTACTCCACGAAGTGGTTGTGGACGTCCTGTTCGAGGACGTTGCCGACGTACTGCACGGAGTCGAACGCCTCCTCGATTGCCGTCTCGCCCTCCGCAAGCCAGCCGATGGAGGGGCCGAGCGCGACGCCGATGGCGTCCGCGCGGCCGTCCTCGCGGAGTTCGTCCAGCAGTTCGACGACGTCCGGGGTGAGTTCGGCGACGTCCGGGTTGTGGAGCTGGAGCACGTCCACGTGGTCGACGCCGAGGCGGTCCATGGACTTCTCGACGGCGTCCCGGAGGTACTCGACGGTCATCTCCTTCGGGAGTTCGCCGTGGCCCGCCTGCGGGTTGTTGTAGAAGTCGTAGCCGACCTTCGTCGCGACGGTCATCTCGTCGCCGCGCTCGTCGAGGACCTTCCCGAGCAGTTCCTCGCTGCGGCCGTGGCCGTAGACGTCGCCCGTGTCGAAGTACGTGATGCCCTGGTCGAGCGCGTACTCGACCATCTCAAGTGCGTCGTCCTCGTCGCGGTCGCCCCACCAGTCGGTGCCGACGACCCACGCGCCGAATCCGACTTCGCTGACCTCGACGCCGGAGTTCCCGAGTTCGCGATGTTGCATACGCGCCAGTTGGGGCGACGCCCACTTAGCGGGTGCGGTTCCGGTGGGGGTTCCCAATAGACGAACTCGACCTTTATGCCGGCTCGCAGCCGGGTTCCGTGGTGGTTCCGGGGCTTGCCGTCGGGACGGAAACCAATATCAGTGCCCACGGCCGAGTAGGGGTATGACCAAGCGCCACGTCTCCCTCCCGGACGACGCGGAGGCGACCCTCCGCGGGTTCGTCTCGGAGGTGGACGACCGACTCGCGGCCGCGAGCGGACCCGAGGAACTCGCGGACGCCGTCACGGAGACGCTCGTGGACCTCCACGGCGCCCGCGACGCCTACGAGAGCTGGCAGAACGACGAGCACGTCTCCCCGACCGAGGCCGCGCGGCTGGCGAACTTCGACCCCCGGAACGCCACGCTCGAATCCGAGTACTACGCCGAGAAGGACGAGGACGCGTTCGCGCGCTCGAAGCCCCTGCAGTGGCTGTGGCGGCAGTTCGACAACACGCCGCTGGCGGACAACGTGGAGTTCGCGCTGCGCTTCCGCCGGATGCTCGCCGGCCACCTCTTCGAGAGCGTCGGCGACGGCGTCCGCCTGTTCAAGGGCATCTCGATGACGTACGGCCACAACATCGAGCTGGGGGACAACGTCGTCGTCCACGACGACGTCCACCTCGACGACCGCGGCGAACTCACCGTCGGGGACCGCGCGAGCGTCAGCGACGGCGTCCACGTCTACACGCACGACCACGACGTCGTCGACCAAACGCACGTCGACAACTACCGCACGGTCATCGGCGACGACGCGCGCGTGACGCAGGGCGCGCTCGTCCGCGCCGGCGTCCGCGTCGGCGAGAACGCCATCGTCGGGTCGCGGGCGGTCGTCCAGAACGACGTCCCCGACCACCACATCGCGGTCGGGATGCCCGCCAAGAGCATCAAGGTCAAGCCCGGCTGGGAGTCCGTCGCCGAACCAATCGAGGACGCGGGCGAGAACCGACAGGAACAACGCCGCATCGACTACGACCTCCCCGACGACCTCGACGCGTTCGACGAGTTCCAGCGCGACCTGCACCCGCCGGACGCCTGATTCTCCCGCGCTGGAACGGGCGAAGGGCTGAATAGGCTCGCTGTGCTACGGTCACACATGGAATGGGGGTTGTTCGTGGTCGCGGTGCTGGTCGTGGCGGCCCTACAGTTCGCCGTGTGGCGACGCCTCCAGAGCGAGGACGCCGGCGCGCCCGACTCCCCGGGCGTCGGCGATGGCGCCTCACCCGCCGACGTCTCGTCCTCGACGACTGACGACGCCACGAGCCTGCTGTGTCCGTCCTGTGGCGCGGAGAACGACGCCAGCTATCGGTTCTGCCGCGAGTGCGTCGCGCAGCTACAGCCGTGACGCGCGCGGTCGCCATCAACGTCGCGGCGAACACGAACCAGCCGGGGTTCCGCGGGCCGCTGCGCGCGGACGGCTCGTTCGTCTACGTTCCGATTCCCGAGAGCGAACCGACCAGCGAGCCCGCGCCGACGTACGCGGACCTCGACCTCCCCATCGAGATTCCCGACGACCTCCGCGAGACGCCGGTCCACCTCGACCCCTCGTTCGCGGCGTACCCGTGCTGCGAGCGCTACACGTACGGCGACCCGCACGGCCTGAAAGCCCGCCCGCTGTTGGACCTCGACGCCGGCGACCGCGTCTACTTCTACGCGACCCTCGACGCCCCCGACGAGCCGACGCCGTGGATGGCCGACGACTGGGGAACCTACGTCATCGGCGACTTCGAACTCGCGCGCGACCCCGTGACCGGCGAGGAGTTCGAGGGCCTGCCCGAATCGGAGCGCGCGGCGTTCGCGGGGAACGCCCACCTGAAGCGCGACCCCATCGACGCCGACGTGCTGCTGGCGGGCACCGACGACTCGCGGCTCTACGACTACGCCGTCCCGCTGAGCGGCGCGCGCGGCGTCGACGCCAACCGAGCGGTCACGGAGTGGTCCGGCGACTCCGGGAAGGGGCCGTGGTGGCGGCGGCCGCTGCGCTACGACGACGCCGGCCACGAGCGCCTCCGCGAGTGGGTCCAGCGGGAGTCGTACCCGCCGGTTCGCTGACGTTTACGTGGCTGGCCCGCGAACACTGGGGTATGCTGGAACTGTACCAGTCGGAAGGCTGCCCGCACTGCGCGAAAGTCCGCGAGAAGCTCTCGGAGCTCGGCGTCTCCTACGTCACCCACAACCCCCGACTCCCGGGTGGCGCGGGCGGCGACGTCACGAACGAACAGACCTACGAGGAACTCCAGAACGGCGGCGAGGACCAGATTCCGTACCTCGTGGACACCGCCCGCGAGGAAGCCCTCTACGAGAGCGACGACATCGTCGAGTACCTCGACGAGCACTACGCCTGACGCCACGCTGCCCGCAGTGGGAGGCCGGACAACGCCGATAGATTCATCGCCGTCACCCTAAGCCGGCGCCGCCGTACGCGCCCGCTTCCGCCTCCATCTCTCGCTCCCGCTTGCCGCCGCCGTTCCCGCCGGGCGGGTCGCGGTGCTGGCCCCAAAGGTACAGCAAGTAGACGACTGTCAGGACCGCGACGGCGGCGAGCAGGTCCGTGAGCAGCGCCGGGCCGTTGAGCCACCACGAGCCCGCGGCGCCGACGACACTCGTCAGGAGGGCCCAGCGGGTCCACGTCGGCGGGTCGAACTCCTCGTCTGACTCGCTCACGTCGCCGGCTTCACTGCGAGACGGAATAGCACTTTTGCCTGTTCGAGGGCCGCGAGAAGCGTGCCGGCAGCGGGCAATTCCCTCGCGACTTCACGATGCCACGAACGGACAGCGACAGAGCAGTCGCTGTCCGGTTCGAGTCAGAGAGGAGTGTGCTGGCCGGGAGCGAGCAGTCCACACGACTGCGAGCATCGGAAGACGCTGCGTGTCTTCCGGGAATTGAACCGGAATCAGACGGTCACCCTCGCTTCGCTCGGGTGCTGCGACGGATAGGGTTCAATTCCCTCGCGCATTCACAACGGTACGAACAGCCAGCGACAGAGTCGTCGCTGTTCGGGTCGAGTCATCAGAGGAGTGCGCTGGCCGGGAATTGAACCCGGGCTATGAGCTTGGGAAGCTCATGTCCTACCACTAGACCACCAGCGCTCGCGTCTGCGATTACCTTGCCGTCCCACTTGAACGTAGCGTTTCGGTGGAGTGGACGCGCGTCCACGAATCCCAGGGGTGGAGTGGGTTTTAGTCGGACGCCGCCGAACACTGACGTGATGACTGCGCCAGACACGATTTCGCCGCTGGACCTGCGGTTCTCGGAGTCGGAGTTGGCCGCGCGCCGGGACCGCATCCAGTCGTTCGTGCGGGAGACGCTGGAGGACGCGGGCGCGGACCGCTGCGTGCTCGGGCTGTCGGGCGGCATCGACTCGACGACGGTCGCGCACCTCGCCGTGGACGAACTCGGGACCGACGCCGTCCACGGGCTCGTGATGCCGGGCGAGGTGTCCAGCGAGCAGAACATGAGCGACGCCGAGCGCGTCGCCGAGGACCTCGACATCGAGTACGACGTCGTGGAAATCGACCGGGTCGTGGACCTCCTGACGGAGCTCTATCCGGCCGCGGAGGGCGACCAGCTCGCGGTCGGGAACGCGCGCGCTCGGACCCGCGCCGTGCTGAACTACCTCGTCGCGAACCACGAGAACGCCGTCGTGCTCGGCACGGGCAACCGCACGGAGGCGCTGGCGGGCTACTTCACGAAGTACGGGGACGGCGCGGTGGACTGCCACCCCATCGGGAACCTCTACAAGATGCAGGTCCGCCAGCTCGCGCGCGACCTCGGCGTCGACGACGACCTCGTGACGAAGACGCCGACCGCGGAGCTGTGGGCCGACCAGACCGACGAACAGGAGCTCGGCGTGGACTACGACACCATCGACGCGGTGCTGGCGCTGCACGTGGACGGGAACGTCCCGGCGAGCGCGACGGCCGACCACCTGGGGATTCCCGACGGCGTCGTGGAGACGGTGCGCGGGCTCTACGAGCGCAGCGAGCACAAGCGCGCGGTGCCGCCGACGCCCTAGCTCTCGAACGGCTCGTCGGCGAGGAGGCGCGCGAACGCGTGGGCTTCCGCGCGGTCGGAGGTTTCGCGGTCCGTTTCTGCGGCGAGCAAGTCCGCGAGTTCGCCGAGTGCGGCGGAGTCGTTGGCCGCGATTTCCGCGGCGACCGCGCGCGGGTCCGCGACCACTCTGGAGACGAGTCCGATTTCGCGGGCGGTCTCGGCGTCGACGGTGCGCCCGGACAGCGAGAGGTCCGCGGCGTGCGTCGCCCCGACCGCTTCGGGGAGCCGGCGGGTGCCGCCCCACGCGCCGAACAGGCCGAAGGAGACGCCGGGCTCGGCGAACGTCGCGTCCGCCGTGCAGACGCGGACGTCGCAGGCGAGCGCGAGTTCGACGCCACCGCCGCGGGCCGCGCCGTCCACGCCCGCGACGACGACGCTGTCCGCGTCCTCGATTGCGTTCATCGTGCGCTGGCCGCGGCGCGCGAACGCCTCGCCGCGAGGCCCGTCGAGGTCCCGGACGGTGTCGAGGTCGGCACCCGCGCAGAACGCGTCGCCGGCGCCGTGGACGTAGACGACCGGCTGGTCGGCGTCCGTCACGGCGTCACGGAGGTCGTCGAGCGCGTCGGGCGTGAGCGCGTTCCGGGCGGCCGGCCGGTCGAGGGTCACCACGCGGACGGCATCGTCGTCTTCCACGCGAAGCATACCGGACCGTTGCGGCGGTTTCCAAAGGTCTTTGCCGTTCCCGCCGCTACCTTCGGTCGATGGAGGAGGCCGAGCAGGCGCGGGCTGCCGCCCGGGACGCCGTCGCGGACATCGAACCCGACGGCCTCCGGGCGGTCATCGACGACCACGTCGCGTCGTCCTCGATGCTCCCCGGCGTACTCACGATGCTGAGCGCCCGCGTCGTCGACGGTTCGGTCGACGACGACGCGGTGACGCGGCGAGCGGCGGGCGTCCAGCTCATCTACGAGGGGCTGCGCACGACGCGGGACCTCGTCGCCGAGGAGCCGTGGGCGCACACCGACGAACAGGACCCCAGCGACGACCTCGACGTGCTCGCGGCGGACGTGCTCGTCGCGCGCGGCTTCCGACTGCTCGCGCGCACCGAGGCCGCCGGGCACGCGGTCCAGACGGTCCGCGAGTTCGGCCGCCAGCAGACCGACGAACAGGAGGGGCGGACGTCGGCGTCGCGCTCGCTGGAGTCGAACGTCTTCGAACTCGCGGCCATCGCGGGCGGCACCGCGGCGGGCGGCGAGACCCCGGTCGCGCTGCGCCAGTACGTCGTCGGCCTCGCGGACAACGCCGCCGTTCCGTTGCCGGGCGCGGGCGACGCGCTCCCCGAGGGCGTCGAGGACGTGATGGCGCGCGTCGGCGAGCGGCAGGGCGACGAGCGGGTCAGCCCCACGTCGACTGCGGACCGCTGAATCGAAACTCATAAAGAAGTCCTCGTGCCTTCATACGAATGCGTGCCTGGGTAGCTTAGCGGTAAAGCGCGTCCTTGGTAAGGACGAGACCCCGGATTCAAATTCCGGCCTAGGCTCTTCTTCCGAGCGATTCACCGCGGAGTCCCGTCTCCGCGATTCCGTGGCGAGGTGATTAGTGTGCGAGCCGAGCGGAGATGCGGCGAAAACGAAGCGAGTAGCGCTGTGGCTACTCGGAGATGCCGTACGTGTCGTCGGTCCAGTCCCGCGCGGGGAAGTCGTAGACGGGCTGGTGGTGGTCGATGTCGTCGATGCGCGCGTGGTCTTCGTCGTCGAGCTCCCAGTCGAGGACGTCGAGGTTCGCGCGGACGTGCTCGGGCGTCGAGGACTTCGGGAGCGGGACGACGTCGTTTTCGATGGCCCATCGGAGCACGACTTCGGCGGGCGAGCGCTCGTACTTCTCGGCGACTGCCTGCACCGTGTCGTCGGCGAAGACCTCGGTGCGCGCCAGCGGCGCGGCGGCTTCGACGACGGTGTCGGTCTCCCGGCAGTAGTCGACGACGTCGTCCTGGGTGTTCCACGGGTGGTACTCGATCTGGTTGACGGCGATGGGGACGTCGCTGACGTGGTGCGCGCAGCTGAGCTGGTAGGCGCTGAAGTTCGAGACGCCGACGTTCCGAATCTTGCCCTGCTCGTGGAGCGTCGCCATCGCGTCCATCGTCTCCCGCAGCGAGATGGCGGGGTTCGGCCAGTGGACGAGGTAGAGGTCGAGGTAGTCGGTGCCGAGCCGGTCCAGGGTCGCTTCGCAGGACTCGATGACAGATTCGTAGTCGAGGTGTTTCGGGAGGACTTTCGACGTGAGGAAGACGTCGTCGCGGTCGTACT
The DNA here is from genome assembly GCF_040435975.1 of Halobacterium sp. NMX12-1. Taxonomy (NCBI): domain Archaea; kingdom Methanobacteriati; phylum Methanobacteriota; class Halobacteria; order Halobacteriales; family Halobacteriaceae; genus Halobacterium; species Halobacterium sp. NMX12-1. Next base: position 229,717 of record NZ_CP159204.1, read on the forward strand.
CCGCGAGCACGTCCCCGATTTCGGCTTCGTTGCCGTAGCCCTCGGCGGTGTCGACGTGCGCGTAGCCGGCGTCGAGGCCGGCGCGCACGGCGTCGCGGACGGTGTCGCCGCCGATGTCCCACGTGCCGACGCCGATTGCGGGGAGTTCGTCGCCACTCGGGAGTGTCTTCGTCGGTGGTGTCATCGTCGAATCGTTGCGCGGAAACCCCCAAAGGCGTTTGGCTCGCCAACAGTTTCGCGGCGCGACGAGCCACCTTATTGGCATATAACCGCGTTTTACCAAAATAATCTGTATACGGAACAGCGTTATATTTCCTCGCGGTGGACGTGCTCGCATGGCCACGAAGAATCCCAGCACGGACGCACGCGAACCGACCAAACACGAATCGGACCCCCACGAGTGCCCGTTCTGCGGCGAGTACGTCGCCTCGCCCGGGAAGGGGTTCATGCTGCACGTCGAGGAGAACCCCGAGTGCGACGCGGACTTCGACGCGTGGCGCGACCGCGTCGCCGACGACGTGCCGGGCGGGTGGGGCGGCTAACGACTTAGAACGGGCAAGCGCGCACTGCGGATAGAGCGGCGCGCGTCACGCGGAGGGGTCGCCGGCCGCGTCCGACCGGCGCGACTCGGCGTTCTCGATGCGCTCCTCGACCTCTTCCTCGACGCGTTCCGGCACCGCGTCGTCGACCTCCTCGGCCACGCGCTCCTGCACGCGGTCGTCGACTTCCTCCTCGACGCGCTCCGGCACCGCGTCGTCGACCTCTTCCTCGACGTGCGTCTCCACCTCGTCGGCCACGGCGCCCGACACCTGGTCCTCGACCTCGGCGGCGACCTGCGTCTCCGCGGCCTGCGCGACCTCCTCTTCGAGAATCTGCTCGTAGATGCTCATGTTCTCCCAGACGCGCAGGAAGTACCCGAGCACGAGTCCGCCCTGAAGGGCGGCGACGCGGGCGTCCATCCCGAAGACCAGCAGGTAGCCGAAGCCGAGGCTGAACGCGACACCGTAGACGACGTCGATGTAGAACTGCGTCTGTCGTCCACTGAGCGGAGGCATCACCTTATTTTCGCACCGGTCGGTACAAAGGCCCTGTGCCCCGGTATCGGTGGTTCAGCCGAAGAAGAACAGCTCGAAGGCGACGAACGACCCGACCGTCGCGGCGACCGGGACGAGGTTCTGCATCGCGACGACGCGGACGGTCGTCGACGGGTCGAACAGCTCGGAGCTGTCGGGGAGGTCCTCGGCGGCGCGAGCGCCGATTTCGCGGGTCGCGTCCTCGCCGTCCCGCTCCGGGTCGCCGACGGTCGGCGCGTCGTCGTCGGAGAGCGCGCCGACGGACACGCGCGGCGACGCGCGGCCGCGGACCGCGTCCGCGAGTTCGAACGTGCGCGTCGCCTGCCCCCAGCCGAGGCCGACGATGGACATGGTGGCAATGACGACGAAGCTCGCGGGGATGCCCGCGGCCGACAGCGCGACGACGACGGTGGAACTGATGACGGCGACGACGATGGCCGCGGTCAGCGGGAGGTCGGTGATGTCGTTGCCCAGCGTCTCCATCGTGCGGCGCGCGATGGTGAACGCGCCGACCGCGACGGCCGCCGACCCGACGAGGATACCGGTGTTCATCCCGAGTTCGCCGCTGCCCACGAGCGGCGCGATGGCGTTGGCGACGTTGCTCGTCCCCGAACTGAACGCCATCAGACACCCGATGGCGACGACGACCACCGTGCCGACGAACTCCCGCCGCGTGGTGTTCGGGCCGAGCGCGGGCCGCGGGAGGACGCCGTCGCGTTCGACGACGAGCAGCGGGCCGTCGCTCTGGTCGATGGCGAAGACGTGGTCGATGCGGGGGTAGAAGTACCGACCCGCCATCACCGACACCCAGAAGCCGATGGCCGGCGAGACCAGCCACCAGATGGCGATTTCGCCGACGACCGTCCAGTTCACGCTGTCGGCGGCGATGCCGAGTCCGACGATGGCGCCGACGGCCGTCATCGACGTGGAGGCAGGCGCGCCCGAGAGGTTCCCGACGAGGAGCGCGCCGCCGACGAAGAACAGGACGGTGATGCTCACCGGCAGCGTGAACACGCCGGGGTCGGCGAGCAGTCCCTCGCCGAGGGTGTCGACGACGCGGCGGCCGAGCGTCCACGCGCCGGCGAAGAAACACACCGACATGAGCGCGGCGGCGGTGACCTTCGAGATGGCGTCCGCGCCGACCGCCGGCCCGAACGCGGGGCCGGTCGTCGACCCGCCGACGTTGTACGCCACGAAACACGCGATGAGGGCGCCGGCGACGAGCAGTGTCTCCGTCACGGTTCGCCGGGTCGGTAGGAACGAGTCGATAATAACGTCTTCTCACTCGCGCCGAAAGCGGGAGTGGGGGAGTGCCGGACGCGCGGGGGAGAGTGGGGGGAGTAGTCGAACGCGCGTCCACTGTCGAGGTGTCTCCTCGGGCGTTATAAATATTCGTCAGACGCGCCGTCGCAGGGGAGGCCCGAGCGGCCGGACAACGGCCGCAGTCGGCGACGAGGCGCGCCGCACCACACGTCAGCGACGTTATACGCGGCGGAAGACCCATTAGCGCGGAGCGCCCGATGCTGTCGCATGAACCGACGCAGATTTCTCGGCGCGGCCGGCGTCGTCGGGCTCGGCGCGCTCGCGGGCTGTTCGGGCGCCGTCGGCTCCGTCGCGCCGCCCAGCGTCCCCGAAGACCAGCTCTCGGAGGGCGGGTGGACGAAGACCGACGAGACCGAGCAGACCGTCTTCGAGCAGAGCTACGGCCCAGTCACGGTCACCGCGAAGTCAACGGCCGTGACCTACGAGGACGAGGCGCTCGCCGCCGACGTCCGCGAGAAGACCCTCGGCAAAATCGACGGCACGCTGGCCCTCTACTCGGCGTCGCACATCAACTTCTCCCCGGACCTCAACAACCTCCCGGGCGGCGTCGGCCGCGCGGAACTGCTCTCGGAGGTCCAGAGCGCCGCCGAAGACCAGTTCGAGCAGCGGATGCGGGACACCGGGCTGGAGAACGTCACGAAGACCGGCGAGGCGGAGTTCGAGACCGACTCCGGTGCCACCCCCGGCATCACGACGTTCAGCGCGGAGTACCCCGTGGGGACGCTGGAGTACGAGGCCAGCGGCGAGACGTTCACCATCGAGGGCGGCGCAATCGAGGTCGCGGGCGACCTCGCGGTGTGGAACGCCGGCGACTACGTGGTCGTGGCAGGGGGCGCGTACCCCGGCGAGAACTTCGCGACGACCACCGAGAAGGACCTCTCGGAGGCCATCACCGTGACGGTGGACATCGACCTCGGGCTCGCGCCCAGCGAGTACGAGCAGGAAGTCCGCGGGCTGATGGCGGCAACAGAATGACGACGTGGCGAGAACTGTTCGACCGCGCCGCCGGCGAGGACGCCGACGTGAGCGACGTGCGCGCGACGCTGGCCGAACGCCGGGAGGACGATGAATGACGTGAACCCCGCGCGGGTCGCCGCCGACGCGGACGTGCTCGCCGCGGACGTCTTCGTGGACGGCGACGCGCGCGCCGCGCTCGACCACGCGCGCTCGCACTCGTGGGTCGAACTGGTCGCCAGCGACCAGCTGCTCGACGACGCCGAAGCCGTGATTGCGGCGCTCGGCGACTCCGACCTCGCCGCCGACTGGCGCGAACGAATCGAGGACGAAGCGACGCTCGTGAGTCACCCGGAGGGCGACCAGCCGGCGCTCGGCGCCGCACACGCGGCCGACGCCGCGCACGTCCTCACGTACGACGAGAGCCTGCGCTCGGCGCGCACCGGGATGGAACTGAAGGGCCGCGTGGACGTCAGCGTGAAGGCGCCGGACGCGTTCGCGCGGCTGTTCGACCCAGAGAAGCTGTATCCGACGGTCGTCGGGGGGGACTACCCCGGGCCGGACCGCGACCCGCGCGAGTAACTCAGTTCTCTCGCTCGGCCAGCCAGTCCGCGAGCTTCGCGAGCGCGCGGCCGCGGTGGCTGAGCGCGTTCTTCCGCTCGGTGTCCATCTCCGCGAACGTCTCGCCGTCGTGCTCGAAGATGGGGTCGTAGCCGAACCCGCCGTCGCCGCGCGGCGCGACGACGGTGCCCTGCACGGCCCCGGAGAACGTCTCGGTCACGTCGCCGTCCGTGTACGCGACCGTGCAGCGGAACGCGCCGCGGCGGTCTTCGAGGTCCTCGGCGAGGTCCCAGACGCGCTCGATTCCGAGCGTGTCCTCGACGTACGACGAGTACGGCCCCGGGAACCCGTCGAGCGCGCGGACGAACAGGCCGGCATCGTCAACGATGATGGGGACGTCGGCGTCCTGCGCCTCGTAGGCGTCCTCGGCGCCGCGCGCGGCGATGTCGGCGAGCTCGTCGCTCTGAATCTCGGCGTAGTCGTAGTCGTGCTGGGTGACGTCGTAGACGTCGCTGAGGTACTGTTCTGCCTCCCGGACCTTCCCGGGATTCGTCGTCACGAACCGGAGCGTGCGCATACCGACGCGTCGGCGCGCACCGAGTTGGGTGCGTCGATTAGTCGTCGACGACGACCTCGACGGCCTCCTCGACGGCACCGTCGTCCTCGTCGTCCTCGCTCTGCTGTTGCTGCCAGAGCAGCACGCCAGCGACCGCCAGCACCACCCACGACCGCCAGTTCGCGAGGTTCAGCGTGTAGCCGATGCCGAACGGCTTCTCCACGAGCATCCCCTCGCCGGGCTGCCAGTAGGACTCCAGCATCCGGCTGAGCTTCGGGCGCTCGAAGTTGTACGGCACGCCGAACAGTTCGCCGCTGGACGGTTTCTCGACCATACCAGTCAGTTCGGCGCCAGCCCCCAAATCAGTTGGGGGCTACTGGTAGCGGCCGCGCCCCTCGATGGCGCGCAGTTGGTCGAGGACCGACGCGTCGCCCGCCTCGCGGTACGCGGCCTCGAACGCCGCCGTCAGCGGCTCGGGGTCGTCGGCGGTGCCGGCGAGGCTCTGCTCGAAGACGTGGCAGTCCATCGCGTAGTCCTCCACGTCGTCCGTGTAGTAGCCCAAGCCGAAGTCGATGAGGAACGTGCGGTCGTCGCCGTCCGCCACTCGAACATTTCGCGTCGTCGGGTCCCCGTGCACGAACCCAGCGTCGTGAATCGTCGCTAGGTGGCGGCCCACGTCCCGGACGCGGGACTCGGTGAGGGCGTCCCGAAGGTCGGTGTCGCCGACGCGCTGGAGCGTCAGCGTGGACTCGGGCACGTCCACGTCCCAGACCAGCGGCGTGGGGACGCCGTGGCGGCGCGCCTCGCTCGTCAAGCGGGCTTCGAGGACGGTGCGGTCGCGGCGCAGGCGCGCGTCCAGCGACGGGTGGCGGTACTCCTTCGGGAGCCGCGCCTTCGTCACGTGGTCGTCCGCGAACGTGACCGTGGCCTCCGCGCCCTGCAGGATGTCGCGGTCGGGGCGCGCGGGCGGTTCGGGCTCGCGCCACGTCACCGGCACCTCGTCGGGGCGGAAGTTCGAGTCGATGGCCGAATCCTCGATTTCGAGGGTGTCGCCGGCGCGCGCCATCTTCTCGCCGAGCACCGCTATCATCCCCGCGTTGTCCCGCAGGAAGCGGGGTTCGGGCGCGAAGAAGTCGGCGCCGCGCTGCTCGCACATCGCTTCCAGCATCCCCCGCAGGCGGTCGTTCTGCGCGACGCCGCCGCCGAGGACGAGTTCGTCGCGGCCGGTCAGCGAGAGCGCGCGCTCGGCGACCTCCGCGAGCATCGCGAACACCGTCTCTTCGAGCCCCCGGCAGACGTCCTCGACGGGCGTGCCGCTGTCGTACTCCTGCTTGGCGGCGCTCATGATGCCCGAGAACGAGAAGTCCATCCCCTTCACGACGTACGGCAGGTCCGTGTACTCGCCGTCTTTCGCGTGGGACTCGACCTTCGGGCCGCCGGGATGCGACCAGCCGACGTGGCGCGTGAACTTGTCGAGGGCGTTCCCGACGCCCGTGTCCATCGTCTCCCCGAGCACGCGGTAGCGGCCGTTCCGGAACGCCAGCACGTGCGCGTTCGCACCGCTGGCGTTCAAACAGACGGGCGCGTCGAAGCCCGAGCGGTGGCGGCCGATTTCGAGGTGCGCGACCATATGATTCACGCCCACCAGTGGGACGTCCAGCGTCTGGGCGAGCGCGCGCGCCGCGGAGCCGACGATGCGCAGGCACGGCCCCAGTCCGGGGCCGCGGGAGAACGCCACCGCGTCTACTCGGCCGTCGCTCTCGTCGAGGATGGTTTCGACGACCGCAGGAATCGCCGACCGCATGTGCTCGGCGGCCTCCCGCGGGTGGATGCCGCCGCTGTCGGGCTGGTAGGCGTCGGACTCGATGACGACAGAATCAGTCTCGGAATCGTACAGCGCCGCGCTCGCACACCACGCTGTGCCTTCGATTCCGAGAACCCGCATCTACCGCGCTACTCCCACTCGGTGTAGCTGCACTTCCCGCAGTACTGCCGGTCGCCGTGGTCCGCGAGGAACGTGTCCCCGCAGCGCGGGCACATCTCCTTATCCGTCGTGCCGTCGTCGTTGTAGTAGTCGCTCCGGGGCATCTACTCGGCCTCCTCCGCTTCGGCGTCGGCTTCCTCCTCGGCGCCGATCTTGTTCCGGTCGAGCATGTGCTCGTGTTCGACCTCCGCGGCGTCCTCCGGGGAGTCGTAGGTCTTCGCGCGGCCGACGGTCTTGCGCATCCCGAACTTCGTGTCCAGCTCGTGGACGACGACCTCCTCGGAGTCCTTGTCGAGTTTCGCCGCGAGGCTGTCCCGCACGGAGAGCCGCGACGGCGTGGCGTCCTCGTGTTCGATTTCGAATTTGACCTCAGTCCGGTGAAGCAGGGGGTTGTCTTCCTGCTCCAGAATCTCGATTTCCATGGTCAGTTGTTCGTATATGAACGCGAAATCAGTAAAAGCATTTCGAAGGGCTGATTGCGGCCGCGAGCGCGACGCCGCTACTCCAGCAGCGCCCAGAACGTATCCGTCGTCTCCAAGAGCTCGCAGAGCTCGTGGGCTTGCTCCCGGAGCGCGCTCGTCACGTTCGCCAGCACCATCCCCTCGCCGGGCTGCCCGTAGACGACGCTGGCGCCGATTGGGGCCGCGACGACCGCGGGCAGCGTCGCGAGGTCCTCCTCGCCGTCCACGGACAGCAGCGTCGCCCCCTCGGCGTCGATTGCCTCGACGAGCGCTTCGAGGAGTTCCTCCGAGATGGTGCCGGGGTCGCTGGCGACTTCGACGGTGCGGTCGGCGTCCGGGCGGCCGCCCGCGACCTCCGCGGTGACCGCCTCGCGTTCGGTCTTCCCGTCCACGACCGCGACTTTCGGCGGCGCGCCCGCCGCGACTAAGTGGTAGGTGACCACGTCGCCGACCGCGATAATGGGGTCGCCGGCGTCCGCCAGCAGTCGCTGGGCGTCCTCGTAGACGGGCCCCAGCGGCTCCTTGAACGCCCCGCGGGCGTCCGGCGGGAGCGTCGCGGCCGCGCGAGCCACGCTACCGGACCTTCAGCGCGTACTCGCCCGGCTCCGAGACCTCCATCTTCTCCGCGATTTCGGACTCCTCGGGGTGCGTGATGACCACGTACCCCGCCCAGTCCTCCGTGAGGCTCGTCGACGAGCAGTACGGGCACATCTCCTCGTCCGGCTCGACGATGCGGTGGCAGTCGTGGCAGGCCAGGCGGTTCGACGCCATCTACTCGGCCTCCTCGCTCTGCTCGCGCTCCTCGCGGAGCCAGCCGTGCTTCCCGAGGCCGGGCTGTTTCGCCGTGAGCCCGATCTTGGACTCGCGGGGGTTGCGCTCGTCGATGCTCTTCGTGACGATGCGGGCCCGCACCGAGTCGCCGGTGCCGATGACGCTGTTGGACTCCCGGGAGGCGAGCTGCTGGTTCTCCTCGTCGAACGCGAGGTACTCGTCGCTAATCTGGGAGACGTGCAGGAGCCCGTCGACGGGGCCGATGCCGACGAACGCGCCGAAGCTCACCACTTCGACGATTTCGCCGTCGACGACTTCCTGCATCTCCGGGTCGAACGTGACGGCGTCGAACTCCGCCTTGAAGTAGACGCCGGGACGGTTCGGCAGCACCGCGCCCTCACCGAGGTCGTGGACCTCGGTGACGGTGACGACGCTCCCGATGTCCTCGTCCATCCGTCCTTCCAGTTTGTCCTGCAGCAGCCGCTTCACGAGGTCCGGACTCACGTCCCCGAGGTGCTCGGGCGGAACCTCTATCGTGTCTTTCAGCCGTGCTCGCTTGTACATTTATGGTCGAGTGATAGTCAGTTGATTCCGGCCCCTTAAATGAATTACCGGCGCGCCCGCGTCGAGCAGGCGCTGTCGGAGGGGGCCGTCGTTCGTGACGACCGCGTCGGCGTCGCCGTCGACGGCGAGCGCGTACAGCGCGTCGTCTGCGTACGATTCCTCGGTCTCCACGGTCTCACAGCGGTCTGCCAGGTCCGCCGCCACGCTCGCAGCCGTCGCTTCCTCCCCGCCGCCCGCGCCGAGCTTCGCGAGCTCCGCGCGGACCGTCTCGGGGACGACAGCCTCGTAATCGTCGATAATGCGGTCGAGTTCGTCGAAGACCCGCACTCCGGCCTCGACCGGCATCATCAGCGCGTTGGCGTCCATGGCGACCCGCATCACTCCGTGAGCGTCCCGACGCCGATAAGCCGCCAGCGCGCGCCGACGCGGCGGTTGATGGCGATTTTCGAACCCTCGGGCGCGCACACCGGCCGCTTGAGCTGGACGTCGCACTCGCCGTCGCGAGCGCTCGTCACGGAGCCGACGGTGGTCGCGGTGCCGACGGTCAACATCAGCGGTTCGCCGGTGGTGATTTCGTCGATGGTGTCGCCCTCCTCGGCGCCGACGAGGCGTTCGAGCAGGTCCACGTCCATCGTGAAGGAGTCCCACGTCGGCGGGAGCGTCTCCGGCGGGCCGGCGACCTGCCCGGCGAGCGCGTCACCCTTCGTGAGGCTCGGGTCCAGTCCCGTCCCGACGCCGAGCAGGCCACCGGGCGACGCCGCGTCGACGTCCTCGCCGCCGGCCTGGAGACTGCGGACGGTGGTGGTCACCGACCGCCACTCCGTCTTGCCGCCCTCCTCGACCTCGCGGCCGGGGCGGAGTTCGATGTCCTCGTCGACGTCGAGTTCGCCCTGCACGAGACTGCCGCCGAGCACGCCGCCCAGCAGGCCGTCCCACGTCGTGCCGGGGCGGTTGATGTCGAACGAGCGCGCGACGTACATCCGGGGGTCGGCCTCGGGGTCGCGGTCCGGCGTCGGAATCTCGGATTCGAGCGCGTCGATGACGAGGTCGATGTTGATCTCCTGCTCGGCGGAGATGGGGACGATGGGCGCGCCCTCCGCGACCGTACCCTCGACGAACTCCTGAATCTCCTCGTAGTTCTGCCGGGCCTGCTCGCCGTCCACGAGGTCGACCTTGTTCTGCGCGATGACGATGTTGTCGATGCCGATGATGTCCAGCGCCATCAGGTGCTCCTCGGTCTGGGGCTGGGGGACAGGCTCGTTGGCGCTGACGACCAGCACCGCGCCGTCCATAATGGCCGCTCCCGAGAGCATCGTCGCCATCAGGGTCTCGTGGCCGGGCGCGTCCACGAACGAGACCGTGCGCAGCACCTCCGTCTCCGTGCCGTGCTCGGGGCACTCCTCGGCGACGGTGTAACACTCGGGCTCCTCGCAGTCGGGGCACCGCCGCAGCGTCGCGTCGGCGTACCCGAGGCGAATGGAGATGCCGCGTTTCATCTCCTCGGAGTGCTGGTCCGTCCACTCGCCGCTGAGCGCCCGGACGAGCGTGGTCTTTCCGTGGTCGACGTGACCGACCAGTCCGATGTTCACCTCCGGTTGTCGGTGATTGTCTGCCATGTTCACAGAGTAATCTTGCGTGAATTTCGCCCCGAACGACTGATAAACCTACTGTTACAGAGGCGCCGGGGCAGCGAGCCCCAGAACGGCATCCACCGGCGCGCCGACCGGTCGCGCACACGCCGGCCGAACCGGGCGTTTAACCCCGTCAACGACGAACGGAGAGGCGTGCGAGAGTTCGCGTTCGAACTCCGGCTGTGCGCCCACCTCGAAGCCAGCGGCGTCCCGAGCGTCGGCGACGCGGGAATCGTCGCGCGGCAACTCGGCACGAGCGTCCACGCCGCGGGCGGCCGCATCGTGGACGCCGTCTGCGTACTCGAAGGCCCGGAGTTCGACGCCCGAACCGACCTCACCAGCGAGACGATTCCACCCGCCGTGCTCGACGCTGACGTGCCGGTCGGCGAGTACGAGCGCGTCACCCGCGTCTTCGACGGGCCGCCCGAGCGCGCCCGGACGCTGGCCGAGCGCGGCGCCGACACCGGTTTCCTCGACCTCGACCGCCGCGGCGGCCAGACGGTCGTCCGCCAGCACGCCCGCTACCCGGACTGGGTGGGCGGCCTCGTCGGCGTCGAGAACAAGCCCGACCTCGGGCGGCCGGGCGACCTCGAAGCCCAGCTGCGCCACGACGCCAGCCTCGCCGACCTCGACTACGCCGTCCTCGCGACCGAATCCCACGTCACCCGCGCCCACCTCAACCGCTTCCCGGACGAGATTGGCGTCTGGCGCGTGGACTTCGATTCCAACGAGCCAATCGACGTGGTACGGGAGCCCGAGCCGCTGGACTCCGCAGGATCCGGTCTGGAGGTGCTCGACTCGGAACCCGGAAAGACGAACGTGCGCCCGGTGGCGGCCGCCGAGAAGGCCCGCCAGCGCCGCCGCGTCGCCGAGCGCGCGTACGGCAAGGGCTGGCGGACGTACGACCTCCCGGACTGCGCGCGCATCGCTCGCGGCGAGGAGGGCGACGCCGCCGCGCTCCCGTTCTGCGCGTACAAGGACCGGCTCGTGGACCCCGCCAGCGAGTGCGGCGCCGACTGCCCGGGCTACGAGCCGGCCGACGCGCCCGACGCGGACCTCGACGCCGAACGGGAGCGGAACACGCCGTGGAACGCGGACACGGGCGGCCGCCGTCGGCAGTCCGGGCTCGACCAGTTCTGAGGTCTCGGCCTGCGAACGCGCCTCCCGTTTCAAGTGCTGGCGCAGCCACGGTGCGAGTATGCGGCCGAGAGACCGAGCGGTGTCGGTCGTCGTCGGGCTCGCGGCGGCCGGCATCACCGTCGTCGCCGGCGCGCCGCTCACCGCCGCAATCGGTACCTTAGCGCTGTACGCGGGCGTCGGCTACTACGCGAGCCGCCACCCGGACGTGATTTGGGGCGGTCGTCGGGAGACCGGCCCGGACTGGGTGGCCGGCGGGTTCGCCGGCGGCTTCTCGTTCGGACTGCTCGCGCTCGTCGCAGTAGACGCAGCGCCCTGGATTCTGGTGCTCGCGGTCGGCTTCGCGGGGTTCGGGTTCGTGTCCGGGGTCGCGTGGACGCGTGCCGACGCTGGCGAGGAGTCGACTTAGAGCGTGAACGTCTCGCCGTCGACGGCCAGCGGCTCCTCGAACGCCTCGTCGGCGGGGTAGAAGTGCGAGACGTGGACGACGCGCGTCTCGTCGGCGTTCAGGTCGTCGCCGAGCGCGAGCGCGCCCTCCCGTGTCATGTGTTTCGTGCCGAACGTCCGCGGCACGCCACTGTCGTCCTCGTGGCGGCCGCCGATGGGGTGGGCCTCCGCGCGGTGCGCAGGCACGATGCCGTCCGCGAGCAGGAGGTCCGGGTCCCGGAGCGCCGCCAGCGACTCGTCGGGGATGTCGTAGCTGGTGTCCCCGGAGAGCGCGAGCTTCGCGCCGTCGCGCTTGACGACGACGCCGTAACAGAGCAGCGGCGGGTGGTCGACGGGGACGAGGGTCACGTCGAAGCCCGCGGCCTCGAACGGCTCGTGTGGCGTGACCGCTCGCGGCTCGACGTTGTCGAGGTAGTCGTACTTCGAGGCGACCGTCTCGGCGACGCTCTCGCCGGTCTTCGGGTCGGTCTCGTCGGCGGCGTACACCGGGAGTTCGTCGAACAGCCGGTAGGCGTTCCCGAGCCCGTCGAGGTGGTCGAAGTGGATGTGGGAGACGACGCCCGCGTCCGGCAACGGGACGTCCTCCTGAAGGAACTGCGTGCGGAAGTCGGGGCTGAAGTCGAGGAGGAGCGCGTCGCCGCTGACTTCGTCCTCGACGTGGACGGCGAACCGCGTGCGTTCGACGCCGCGGTCGCGGGCTGCCTGGCACGTCTCGCAGTCACACCCGGGCGTCGGCGTGCCCGTGGTGTCACCGGTGCCGAGCAGCGTGACCCTCATGTGTGGTCGTGGCCGGCGTGCGCAGTGTCCTCGTGGTCGGGTTCGTCCGGGTCGTCGATGGCCTCCTCGAGGGTGTCGAGGTTGCGGAGGTGGTCGCGGTCCTCGAAGTCCGAGACGGCCTCGACGAGGTCGTCCTGCGTGAGCGTCCGGCGGTCCTCCATAAGCGCGTCGAGGACGGCCTCGCGGAGCACGAGCCGGAGGTCGCTGCCCGTCAGGCCCTCAGTCTCGGCGGCGAGCTCCTCGGCGTCGAGGTCATCGACCGCGAGCTCCCGAGTGACAATCTCAAGGATTTCCGCGCGCATCTGCTCGTCGGGGCGCGGGAACGACAGAATCTCGTCGAAGCGCCGCCACGCCGCCGCGTCCAGCTCGTCGGGGTGGTTGGTCGCACCGATGAGCAACACGTCGTCGTTGACGAGGCTCACCTCGTCGATGGACTTCAGGAGCGTGTTCACCGCGCGCTTGATGGCGTTGTGCTCGTCGCCCGTCCGCGTGGTGGCGACGAAGTCGAACTCGTCCATGAAGAGGATGCACGGCGAGAGCCGTTTCGCCACCTCGAAGACCTTCTCGACGTTCTTCGCCGTCTCGCCGAGGTACTGGCTCGTAATCATCGAGAGCTTCACCTCCACGAACGGCAGGTCGAGCTGGTGGGCGAGCCCGCGGGCCGTCGAGGTCTTCCCGGTGCCCGGCGGCCCGACGAACAGGAGCTTCCCGATTTCGCTGAGCCCGATGGTCGCCAGGTAGTCGCGGTGCTCGATGGCCTTCGCGACCTTCGTAATCTCGTTCTCCTGCTCCTCCGTGAGCACGATGTCGTCCAGCGTCACGTCGATTTCCGCGGGCGAGCGCACCTCCACGAGGTCCAGCATCTCCTCGTCGTCCTCGTCGAAGTACTCCGAGAGCAGGCCGTCGATCCACTGCGGGTCGGCCTGCACGGAGCGGTTGTCCTCGCGGGCGGCCTCGTAGTCCACGTCGAACTCGTCGCCGACGGCGTACGCCAGCACGGGGTTGTCGCGGACGCGCTCGGCGTCGGCGTTCTCCACGAACCAATCGACGGCCATCTCGTCGTCCACGAGGCTCATGCTCCCCGCGAACGTGTCGCGGTCCGTGAACATCAGCCCGGAGATGGCGTCCCACGGCTCGTCCACGCCGGACCCCTCGGTGACGGCTGTCTCCGTGGTCTGCGGCGGTCGCGGGACGCCGTCGTCTCCCCAGAGCGCGGTGCGGTACGCGGGCGGCAGGTCGTTCTCGTCGAGCTCCCGGTGCTTGTCGTAGATGCGAGCGGACAACAGGAATTCGACGACGTCGAGCGCCTCAGTCACTACCACTGACCTACCACCTCGGGGCGCATAAGCGCGTCGCAGTCGCCCTGCAAGGAGAACAGTACTGGAGTGGTCGGCGTTGATATCATCTAAAACACCTCGAAAGCCCCGGCGCGCTCGCCTCCCGCGGCTCGCTGCGCTCCTCGCTCACTCCGTTCGCTGCGGTGCTTGCGTCGCCGGGGTTCGGCGACCGCGCCGCCCCTTTCAGCCCCGGACGACTCACTGCGTTCGTCTTCCGACCCTCGCGAACGCTACGCGTTCGCTCAGTCCCCCCTCCCGTCAGGTCGTCGCGTTCGCGCGGACGTAGAACACGACGGGGCGGCTGTGCTGGTAGCCCTGATGGACGGTGCGGGTGTAGCCGCGCTCGGTGAGGCTGTCTTCGAGCGGGCCGTCCTCGTCGTCGAGCGCGACGACGACCGGCGGCTGGCGTTCAAGCACCGTCTCGTTGTGGAGCGTGCTGGACGCGTTCGTGTCGTACTGGTCGAAGTACCACGGGAGCGGCAGGCGCTCGAACCAGCCGGTGTAGCCGCCGCGCGTGATGTTCAACCGGGGTTCCTCGGTGAGATCGTCGGGGTTGTGGAACTCGTCGCCGTAGAACAGCACGTCCACGCCGTCGTTGCTCGCGGAGATGTCCTGAATCTCCTGGAGCGTTGGCTGCATCTCGCCGGCGGGCTGGGCGTACTGGACGAGAACGTTGTCCGGGCCCTGCGGGTTCGCGTACGTCGTCTGCGCGGCGACGGCGCCCGTGCCGGCGGCGGCGACGAGCAGCGCGAGCGCGACGGCGCGAGCGCCAGCGGAGTTACCGGACGCAGCGGCCGCGCGCCCGCGCTCGTAGACGAGCGCGACGCCGACGCCCGCGGGCACCGCCAGCGGCACAATGGCGTTTATCATCGACCACGCCGCGGAGATGTCCGCGACCGCGGGGTAGCCGAACACCGAGAACGCCCCCCAGTAGAAACACACCTCGACGACCGGACGGGGCTCCTCGGTGGCGTACCGCTCGTGGAGGAAGCCCAGCACCGCGAACACGACGAGCGCGGTCGCGCCGACCCCGAGCACGGTGAGGTCGTGTTTCAGGAACGCGACGTAGGAGTGCTCCTGCATCCCCGTCGAACCCCACAACCGCATGAACTCGCTCCACGACCCGAGCGTCGCCTCGCGGAGCACGCCCGGCAGCATCGCGGGGTCGCTGAAGGCCTCGTAGATGTCAGGCTTGGGCGCGTAGAACGCCACGAGGACGACCGCGCCCTCAGCGAGCGCGACGCCGAGGTGGGGTTTGTACCGCCACACGGCGCGCAAGACGCGACGGACGTGGGCCTTCGCGACCGCCCACCGCGTCGCCTCGTCGTCGGCTTTCGCGAGCACGAGGCGGCCGTCGAGGACGAGCACGAGCGCGCCCAGCCAGCAGACCGGGTAGAGGAGCGCGTTCTCCTTGGTCGTGAACGCGAGCGCGAACGGGACGGCGGCGGCGTAGAGGTAGCGCGCCTCCCCGGTGTCGAGCGCGCGGACGAACAGCCCGAACGCGGTAAACATGAACGCCGCCAACAGCAGGTCGTTGCGCATGAACCGCGAGTAGTACAGCAACACGGGGTTGGCGGCGAAGAACAGGCTCGTGGCGACGACTGCGGGCTTCGAGAGCCGTTCGCGGAGCAGCCACGGCGTCACCACGAGCAGGGCGCCGGCGACCGCGACGACCAGCCGCATCGTGAAGTCCGACGGCCCGAGCAGGTCGAAGACGACGCCGTTGACGTGCGGGAGGAACGGCCCGTGGATGATGGGACGGTACTGCCACGCACCGACTTCCATGTAGTGGAGAATCCAGTCGGCGACCCGGGCTTCGTCCTGGTGGGCGACCCGCCAGCCGAGGTTCCAGAGTCGCGCGAGGAGGGCGAGGGCGGCGACGGCGACGAGCGCGGCGGCGACGCGGCGTCGCGACGTACGGCCGCCACTGGACCGAGACATACCACGCGGTTGCGACGGGGTGGATAAACGCTTTCCGGATGGGGAGAGGCGTCGCGCAGCGACGGCTCTCCAGAAGTAAGCGGGGAACGAAGTGACCCGCGAACAGCAAGGAGCGCCGCGTAGCGGCGGTCCCCGAAAACGCGAACGCGGAGCGAGGCGGACGTTCGCGGGGCGCGAGACCGCCCGGAAGTAAACGGCCAGCGGCGCGCGACGCGTTGTCGGAGGTTTATGGTCCGTCGTGCGCCACGTATGGGTATGGCAAGCGACACCACTCCGGTCATCGCAGCGGCCTACCGAACCCCGCAGGGCAAGGAGGACGGCGTGTTCGCGGACACGCGCAGCGAGGACCTCTCGGTCGCGCTCATCGACCACATCCTCGACGAGCACGACCTCACAAGCGACGACATCGACGACCTCCAGTGGGGGGTCGCCCAGCAGCGCACGGAACAGGACAACAACGTCGCCCGGGTCATCGCGCTCCTCTCAGAGTTAGGCGAGGACGTGCCGGCGGCGTCGGTGAACCGCTGGTGTGCGTCCTCGATGGAGGCCATCATGCGCGCGGCCGACTCCATCAGCGCCGGCCAGCGCGACGCCATCATCGCGGGCGGCGTCGAGAACATGTCCCGCGTGCCGATGGACGGCGACTCCTACGAGCACCTCCACCCGGAACTCGCCGAGCACTACAACGTCCCCGAGCTCCAGATGGGGATGACCGCCGAGGAGGTCGCCGAGCGCCACGACATCACCCGCGAACAGCAGGACGAGTACGCGCTCCAGAGCCAGCAGCGCGCCGCCGCGGCCACCGAGAAGGGGCGCTTCGACGACGAAATCGTCCCCATCGAGACCGAGGACGGCGTCGTCGAGGAGGACGAGGGCATCCGCCCCGACACCTCCCTGGAGAAGCTCGGCCAGCTCCCGACGGTGTTCAAGGGCGACGGCACGGTGACCCCCGGGAACGCCAGCCAGATTTCTGACGGCGCATCCGCCACGCTCGTCACCAGCGAGAAGTTCGCCGAGGACCACGACCTCGACGTGCTCGCGTACGTCGGCGACCACAACGTCGCGGGCGTCGACCCGCGCGTCATGGGCATCGGGCCGGTCCCCGCGACCCGCGGGCTGCTGGAGCGCACCGGCGAGGACATCGAGGAGTTCGACCTCGTGGAGCTCAACGAGGCGTTCGCGTCCCAGACCATCTACGCCCGGGACGAGCTCGGCATCGACAACGAGAAGTTCAACGTCAACGGCGGCGCCATCGCCATCGGCCACCCGCTGGGCGCCAGCGGCGCGCGGCTCCCGGTCACGCTGATTCACGAGATGCAGAAGCGCGACGCCGAGAAGGGGCTGGCGACGCTGTGCGTCGGCTTCGGACAGGGCGCGGCCATCACGTTCGAGCGGAAGTAGTCGGCGCACGGAGCACGCGAACCGGCCCGACGCCCGCACCGATACCACGAAATTGATACCGTCGCCTCGTTTCTCTCGACGTAATGCGTTCCGTCGGCATCGTCGTCCCCGCCTACGACCCGAACGTCGAGGTGCTCGTGTCGTACCTCGGTTCTCTCCGGGATACCCTCCAACCCGAGCGCCTGCACGTGGAACTCGACGCCGGCTCGGCGGAGACGGTCGCCGCGGTTCGGGACGCGGGAGCGACCGTCAACCGCGCGACCGAGCGACGCGGCAAGGGCGCCGCCATCACCGCCGGGTTCGAGGAACTGGAGACGGACGTGCTCGCGTTCGCGGACGCCGACGGCGCCACGCCCGCGGCGTCGCTGGCGAGCGTCGTCGCGCCCGTCCGCGACGGGGACGCGGATCTCGCGGTGGGGTCGCGGCGCCACCCCGACTCGACCGTCGCCAGCCACCAGACGCTCGCGCGGCGGTTCCTCGGGGACGCGTTCGCGTGGCTGGCGGGCCGCCTGCTGGACGTCGACCTCTACGACTACCAGTGCGGCGCGAAGGCGATCAGCGCCGAGGGCTGGGCGCAGGTCCGGAACCACCTCTACGAGCCCGGGTTCGCGTGGGACGTCGAACTCGTCGCGATGGCGGGCGCGCTTGACCTCCGCGTGCGGGAAGTCCCCATCGAGTGGGAGGACCAGCCGGGGTCGACCGTGTCGCCAGTGGAGACGTCGGTAGCGCTGTTCCGCGCGCTGCTCGTGTCGCGCCACCGGTCGAAGCTCCTGCGGAACAGCCAGCTACACGAAGCCATCGCGGCGCGCCGCGACGACCCCGCCGCGCTCGTGGAGCGACACCGATGAGCCGCGCCGACCGCGTGCGCGACGCGCTCCCGGACCGGCTCGCGGCGCTCGTCTCCACGGTGCGGTTCGGGCAGTTCGTCTCCGTCGGCGCTGTCGGCGCCGTCTTCGACCTGACGACGCTCGTCGTGCTGACCGAACTGTTCGGCGTGCCGGCGGCCGTCGCGAACGCCGTCAGCATCGAGACCGCGATTCTCGTGATGTTCGTGGTCAACGAGCGCTGGACGTTCGCCGAGCACGGCGACAGCGGCCTGCGCTCGGTCGGCCGGCGGCTCGTCCGCTCGCACGTCGTCCGCGCGGGCGGGTCGACGCTGCAGTACGTGCTGTTCGTCGCGGTGTTCTACAACGTCGCCGTCGAGTTCTCGGTCGCGGGCGTGGACCTCTGGCTGGTCGTCGTGAAGGGCGGCGCCATCGGCGTGGCGATGCTCGTGAACTACGTCTTCGAGAGCCTGTTCACGTGGCGCGTCCACGAAGAGTAGGAGACGTCAGTCGTGGGGGTGACACCAGTCCAGCGCCTCGCGGACCGCCTCCTTCCGGCCGAGGAACGTGAGGTGGTCGCCCCGCTGGAGCGTGAAGTCACCCGACGGCACCTGATTGTCTCCGTCGCGGCCGACGAGCGCGATGATGCAGCCGTTCGGTAGCTCGGTGTCCAGTTCCTCGATGGTCTTCCCGACGAGGTCCTCTGAGGTGACTTCGACCTCCTGGACGTCCCCGGAGCGACCGATTTCGGTCATCCAGTTGGCGAGCGCGGGGCGTTCGATGATGTTGTCGATGCCCCACGCGGTCGCCAGCGACGAGGAGACCGTGCGGACGCCGAGGTCCTCGAAGGCGTCGACGTTGTCCGGGTTGTTCGCCCGGGCGATGATGGTCTCGACGTCGAACTTCGAGTCCGCGAGCTGGGAGACCAGCAGGTTGGCGTCGTCGTCACCGGTCGCGGCGACGACGATGCGGGCGTTCTCCGCGCCCGCGGCGCGCAGCTCGTCGGTGTCCGTGCCGTCCCCGTGGTGGACGGTGAACCCTTCGTTGCGCGTTCGTTCGACCATCTCTACGTCGTTCTCGATGAGGACGACGTTCTCACCGCGGTCTTCGAGGCGCTCGCCGAGCGCCCGACCGACGGTGCCGCCGCCCACGATGATGACTCGCATTGGGATTACCTCGAGTGCTTGCGCGATGTGTCTTGCGAACCCGCCCTCGACGACGACCGTCAGCAGGATGACGAGGAAGACGACCCCGACGAGGAGGCTGGCCGCCTCCTCCATGCCGCTGCTCTGGAGCTGGACGGCGAACAGCGTCGCGACCGACGCGGGGATGATGCCGCGCGGCCCGACGACGCTCATGAACGTCCGCTCAGAGAGCGTGTACCGCTCCCCGCGCGTGGAGAGGAAGACACCCAGCGGCCGGATGACGAGCGCGACGAGCGCGACGACGCCGAGCCCGGCGACGCCGAGCTGGATGAGGTTGTCGAACGACAGCAGGGCGGCCAGCCCGATGAAGACGAACGAGAGGACGACCAGCGTCACGTCGCCCTTGAACGCCTCTATCTCCTCCTCGTAGGGGAGGTTGGCGTTCCCGAGCACCATCCCGGCGGTCGCGACCGCGGCGATGCCCGCTTCGCCGCGGAGGAAGTCGGCGGCGCCGTACGCGACGAGCGCGCCAGCGAGCACGATGAGGCGGGCGTTCTGCGGGGCGTTCCCGCGCGAGAGGTCGACGTGGCGGAGCAGGTACCAGACGACGCCCGCGACGACGAGCCCGAACAGGACGCCGATGCCCAGTCGGACGGTGAACTCCTCGATGATCTGCATCCGGGTGAGCCCGGGGTTGTTCACGACCTCGAAGACGACGATGGCGAGGATGGCTGCGGTGACGTCGTTGACGACGCCCTCGGTTTCGAGCGCGGCGGCGACGCGGTTGCGGACGGGCACGATGTCCAAGATTGGCGTGATGACCGTCGGGCCGGTGGCGACCAGCAGGCTGCCGACGAGGAACGCCATGTCCCAGTTCGCGCCGAGCAGGTAGCGCACCGACAGCGCGGTCCCCACCAGCGAGATTGCGGCGCCGACCGTCGTGAGTCGCAACACCGCCCCCGGGGCTTCCCGGAGCTTCGGGAGCTTCAGGTGGAACGCGCCCTCGAAGACGATGATAGCGACGGAGAGCCCGACGATGCTGGACAGCGTCTCCGCGCCGCCGAACGTCTCCAGGGTGACGACGCCCAGCACCTCCGGGCCGACGAGAATCCCCGCGATGACGAGGAACAGCACGCTCGGCACTTGGAGGCGGTCCGCGATGACCTGCGACGCCACTCCGAGGGCGATAATCGTGGCGACCAGTGGAATGAGTTCGGAGCTCACGGCAGCCCCTCCAGTACCGGCATCGTCCCGTGATTCGGCGCCGCTACCCTTAAAGCGCCCGGATGCCGGCAGCCGCCCCCGCGACTGCGGCGGAACCGGCGCTCGCGGCGGTCACTCCGCGTAGATGTCGCCGATCTCGTCTGCGAACGCGTCGAGGATGTTGCGGCGCTTCTTCTTCATCGTCGGCGTGAGCAGGTCGTTGTCCTCGGTGAACTCCGTGGGGACGAGGCGGAAGCGCTTGATCTGCTCGTAGTCCTCGAAGTTCTCGTTGACGGCGTCGACGGCCTGCTGGATGCGGGCTTCGACGCGGTCGTCCCGGCAGATGGCGGCCTTGTCGTCGGGGAGGTCGATGCCTTTGCCGTCGGCCCACTTGCGGAGCGCGTCGAAGTCGGGGACGATGACCGCGGAGACGAACTTCCGGTTGTCCCCGACGACCATCGCCTGCTCGACCACCGGGGTCGCGGCGAACGCGTCCTCGATGGGGCCGGGCGCGACGTTCTTCCCCGTGGAGAGCGTGAGAATCTGTTTCGCGCGTTCGAGGAACCGGACGTAGCCGTCGTCCCGAATCTCCACCACGTCGCCCGTGCGGAACCACTCCGCTCCATCTATTTCGGTGAACGCCTGCTCGGTGGCGTCGTCGAGCCCCCAGTAGCCGTCGAAGACCTGCGGGCCGCGCGCGAGCAGTTCACCGACGTCGCCGTCGCTGGCGTCGCGCTGCTCGGGGCTGGCGACGGTCTCGTCGACGCGAAGCTCGGTGTCCACGACCGCCGGGCCGATGGTGCCGGTTTTCGGCGCCTCCGGCGGGTTCACCGAGAGGACGGGGCTGGTCTCGGTGAGGCCGTACCCCTCCAGAATCGGGAGGCCCATGCCGTGGTAGAGCGCGCACAGCTCCGGCGACAGCGAGCCGCCGCCGGAGATGAAGAAGTCGATGTTCCCGCCGAGGGCGTCCCGCACCTGCTCGAAGACGAGCTTGTCCGCGACGGCGTGTTTCGTGCGCAGCGCCAGCCCGGGGTCGTCGGCCTCGTAGAACTCGCGGCCGACGCCGGTCGCCCACTCGAAGATGCGCTCCTTGGTGGGGGACTGGGCGGCTTCCTCGCGGACCGCCGCGAAAATCTTCTCGTAGACGCGCGGAACGCTGGTCCCCGACGTGGGCTCGCACAGCGCGAAGTCCTCGCGGAGCGTGTCCGGGGACTCCGCGTAGCAGACGTGGGCGCCCGACGCGAACAGCAGGAAGTGGCCGGCGAGGCGTTCGAGGACGTGCGCCAGCGGGAGGAACGAGACGACGCGGGTCTCGGCGGTGATGGCGGGGTAGTCGGCCTTGTCGGGTCGCGGGCCGAACCGCTTGCGGCACTGGTTGACGTTCTCCCGGAAGTTCTCGTGAGTGAGCGCGACGCCCTTCGGCTGGCCGGTGGTGCCCGAGGTGTAGATGAGGCTCGCGAGGTCGTCGTAGTCGGTGTCGTCGATCCACGACTCGTAGGCGTCGCGGTCGAAGACCTCCTTCCCGCGCTCGTACACTTCCGAGAGCGGGATGGCGTCGTCGTCGGCGACGTGGTCCATCGTGACGACGAACTCCACGTCGAGGTCGTCCTCGACCTCGCGGACGCGTTCGAGTTCGGTCTCGCCCTCGACGACGACGCCGACCGCGCCGCTGTCGCCGAGGAGGTGTTTCACTTGCCGCGAGCTGGAGCTGGAGTAGACGGTGGTGACGGCGCCGCCGGCCGCGAGAATCCCGAAGTCGCACTGCGCCCACTCCATGCGGGTGTGCGCGAAGATGCCGACGCGCTTCCCGGATTCGACGCCGAGGTCGCGGAACCCGGCGGCGAGGTTGCGGACGACGTCGCGCATCTCGCCGTACGTGACGTTCTCGAAGTCGCCGTCGGGCGCCGGCGGCAGTACGTCCGGCGTGAGCGTGCGGTCGTGGACGCCGCCCTTGTACCCCTGCGCGGGGCGGTCTGCGTGTCGCTTTGCCGCGTCCTCGAACGTGCGAGCGAGGGTGGTCTGCCCGGTGACCTCGTCCTCGTAGTCGCGTTCCGCCTCGCGGAAGTCCATACCCCCTAGTGGGCCTCCCGGGTCTTAAGGTAGTGGAGAACTCCATGAACGTTCATTGTAGTTTCCGCGCGGGCCTTGTGGTCGCCCCAGACCTGCCAGACCTCGTTCGTGCCCGCGAGGTGGTCGATGGCCGCCTCCTCGCTGCCGCGCTCGACGACCTCGCGTTCGACGGTCTCGACCCACTCCCGTAGCACTTGCTCGTACTGGCGGAGGACCGCGTCGGTGTCGTCCGGCCCCGGCCCGAAGTGCGCGTACAGCAGGACGTCGGGGTCGAGGCGGCGAATCAGCTCGGCGTCGGTGACGCACTGTTCGAGGTCGAAGTTCGGCGGCGGGCTCGTCTCCCGCACGCGGTCCTGCGAGGGAATCCAGATGCCGGCGGCGTCCGCGGTGAAGACGGCGTCGTCGGCGTGGTCCTCGAAGACGACCTGATGGGGGGCGTGTCCGGGCGCGTGGTGGGCGGTCAGCTCCCGCGACCCGAGGTCCACGGTGTCCCCGTCTTCCAGTTCGACGATGCGCTCCTCGGGGACGGGCTCGGGCTCGACGTAGTACTGCCACTGGTCGCCGACCGCCTCCTTCGTGCCCTCCACGAGCCGCGAGGGGTCCGCGAGGTGGGGCGCGCCGATTTCGTGGACGTAGACGTCCGCGTTCGGGCACTCCTCGGCGATGAAGCCCGCGCCGCCCGCGTGGTCGAGGTGGACGTGCGTCACCAGAATCGCTTCGAGGTCCGCGGGCGCGATGCCGCAGTCGTCGAGCGCGGCGAGCACGCGCTCGTAGTTCGTGCCGATGCCGGTGTCGACGATTGCCGGGCGGTCGGCGTCGACGACGTAGACGGAGCCGTACTCGCCGGTGTCGTACATGCCGGTATCGACGTACGAGATGTCGCTACACTGTTCGACGTCGAAGACGTCGCCGGGTGCCATACCGGGAGTGGGGCGGCCGCACGCAAAAGATTTCGCGTGCGCGAGCCGCGCTCACGGCGCCCCAGCCACCGGCAGCACCGAGAACGCCAGGTACGACAGCACGCTGGCGACGCTCGGTCCGAGAATCCAGAAGGAGACGAACCGCGCGACCGTCGACGGGTCGAACAGCGCGGCCTCGTCGAGGTCGCCGCTGCGCTCGCCGCCGATTTCGGCGACCGGCTCGACCTCCACGCTGGCCGCGGCCACGGTCACTTCGGCGTGGACGTCGCCGCGCGCCAGCTCGGAGGCCGTCGCCGTCCGCGACGCCCGCCCCCAGCCGAGGCCGACGATGGTCATCACCGTCGAGAGCGCGAGACTGATGGGGATGCCGAGCCACGACGCGGCGGTCGTAATCGTCGCCGCGACGACCGTCACGACCATCGCCGCCAGCAGCGGGAGGTCCGTGAGTTCGCTCCCCACGGAGGCCATCGTGCGGCGTGCGATGGTGAACGCACCGACGCCGATGGCCGCCGCCGCGAGCGCGACCGCCGGCCCGGGCGCGAGGAGGCCGCCGCCGACCAGCGGCGCGACCGCGTTCGCGACGTTGCTCGCGCCCGCCGAGAACGACATGTAGCACGCCACGACGACGACGAGCGCGGTGCTGACGAACTCCCGGGGCGTCGTCCCGGGGCCGAGCGCGGGCGTCGGGACGAGAGCGGACCGGTCGAGGACGAGCAGCGGGCCGTCGGACTGCTCGATGGCGGCGGCCCGCTGGAGGCGGACGTAGAGGTAGCGACCGACGACCGCGCCACACCAGAAGCCGGCGACGGGCGCGACAAGCCACCAGACGACGATTTCCCCGAGTACCGCCCAGTCGAGCGTGTCGGTCGCGAGCCCGAGGCCCGCGATGGCGCCGACGGCCGTCATCGACGTGGAGATGGGGACGCCGTAGGCGTTCGCGACCACCATCCCGACACCGATGAACGCGAGCACGACGATGCTCGCCTCGACGGTGAACGCGCTCGGCGCGACGACGCCGCTGCCCAGCGTCGCCACGACGTTCCGGCCGACCGTCCAGCCGCCAAGCAGGACGAAGACGGTCATCAGCGCCGCCGCGGTCGTCTTCTCCGTGACTCCCGCGCCGACCGACGGCCCCCACGCGACGCCCGTCGACGACCCGCCGACGTTGAACCCGACGAACGCCGCGGCGGCGACCGCGACGGTAAACAGGACGTCCATGCGTTCCCGCGTACGCGGTTCGGGGGTGGTGTATATTCTGCCCGTGGCCGATATTTCCACGCGCGCCCGGCTCCGGGTTCGTGACCTGTTCACGGGGATGCGATACGTTCTTGCCGGCGCCCCCGCAAACTCCGGCAAATGCTGAGCAGACAGTACGTCCGCGAACACCCCGACAAGGTGCGGGCCGCCCTGGAGAAGAAGGGCGTGGACGCGGACCTCGACCGGATTCTGGGAGTCGACGAGGAGTGGCGCGACCTCAAGGCACGCGGCGACGAGCTCCGCCACGAGCGCAACGAGGTCTCCTCGAAAATCGGCGACCTCAAGCAGGAGGGGAAAGACGAGGAGGCGCAGGAGGCCATCGAGCGCTCGCAGGAGCTCAAGGACGAGCTCGAAGAAATCGAGGCGCGCGCGGACGAACTGGAGGCCGAACTGGAGCGGAAACTGCTGACGCTCCCGATGGTCCCCCACGAGGAGGTGCCCGTGGGCGCCGACGAGTCCGAGAACGTCGAGCGCCGCCGCGAGGGTTTCGACAACCTCCGCGACCTCCCCGACGAGGTGACGCCCCACTACGACCTCGGTGAACAACTGGACATCCTGGACTTCGAGCGCGGCGCGAAGGTCTCGGGCGGCGGCTTCTACTTCGCGAAGGGCGCGGGCGCCCGCCTCGAACACGCGCTCGTGCAGTTCATGCTCGACGTCCACCGCGATCAGGGCTACGAGGACGTCTTCCCGCCGATTCCCGTGAACTCGAAGTCGATGGAGGGGACCGGCCAGTTCCCGAAGTTCGTCGAGGACGCCTACCGCATCGGCGACGTCAACGACGCCGACTACGACGACGACGACCTCTGGCTGCTCCCCACGGCGGAAGTCCCGGTGACGAACATGTACCGCGACGAGATTCTGCTCAGCGACGACCTCCCCCTCAAGCATCAGGCGTACTCGCCGAACTTCCGCCGGGAGGCCGGCGAGCACGGCACCGAGACCCGCGGCATCGTGCGCGTCCACCAGTTCAACAAGGTGGAGATGGTGAACTTCGTCGAGCCCGAGCACTCCTACGAGCGCTTCGAGGGGCTCGTCGACGAGGCCGAGGAAGTGCTGCGACGCCTCGACCTCCCGTACCGGATTCTGGAGATGTGCACGGGCGACTTGGGCTTCACGCAGGCGAAGAAGTACGACATCGAGGTGTGGGCGCCCGGCGACGACATGGACGACGGCCCCGAGGAGGGCGGCCGCTGGCTGGAGGTCTCCAGCGTCTCGAACTTCGAGGACTTCCAGGCGCGCCGCGCGGGCATCCAGTACCGGCCCGAGCGCCACGAGAGCGCGGAGTACCTCCACACGCTGAACGGCTCGGGGCTGGCGGTGCCCCGGGTGCTCGTCGCGATTCTGGAGTACTACCAGAACGACGACGGCACCGTGGACGTGCCGGAGGCGCTCCAGCCGTACATGAACGGGCAGGAGGTCGTCGAGGGCACCGAGAAGGTCGGCGAGTCGGCGCTCGGCGCGGGCGACCGCGAGTAATCGGCGAGTAGGCTTTTCCTCGCTCGCTGCGACCCGCCCCACATGAGCGCGAGCACGCGGAGGTGCGGGTGATGGTACAGCTCGGGTACACGCTCTCCAGCGAGGAGCACCCCCCGAACGACCTCGTGGAGTACGCCGCCCGCGCGGAGGACACGGGGTTCGACTTCCTCTCGATTTCGGACCACTTCCACCCGTGGGTGAGCCAGCAGGGCGAGAGCGGCTTCGTCTGGTCGACGCTCGGCGGCGTCGCGCACGCCACCGACGACATTCCCGTGGGTATCGGCGTCGTCTGCCCGATCATGCGCTACCACCCCGCTATCGTCGCGCAGGCGTCGGCGTCGGTGGCGTCGATGCTCGACGGCCGGTTCTTCCTCGGCGTCGGCACTGGCGAACTGCTCAACGAGCACATCGTGGGCGAGCACTGGCCCGAGCACGCGGTCCGCCTCGAAATGCTCGAAGAGGCGGTCGAAATCATCCGCAAGCTCTGGTCCGGTGGCCAGCAGAGCCACCACGGGAAACACTACACCGTCCAGAACGCGCGGCTGTTCACGCGACCCGAGGAGACGCCGCCCATCGTCGTCTCCGCGTACGGCCCGTCCGCGGCCGAGACCGCCGCCGAAATCGGGGACGGGTTCTGGTCGGTCGGCCCGCAGGCGGCCGTCGAGACGTGGGCGGAGCACGGCGGCGAGGGGCCGCGGTACACGCAGTTGAGCGTCTGCTACGCCGAGACCGAGGAGGAAGCGGTCGAGACGGCCTACGAGTGGTGGCCCAACACCGCGCTCCCCGGCGAACTCGCCTCCCAGCTGCCGACGACCGCGCACTTCGAGCAGGCCTGCGAGCTGGTCACGAGAGCGGACGTCGCGGACTCGCTCGTCACCGGCCCCGACCCCGAGGACCACGTCGCGGCCATCGAGAACGCCGTCGAGGCGGGCTACGACCGCGTGTACGTCCACCAGGTCGGCCCCGACCAATCGGGGTTCTTCGAGTTCTACGAGGACGAGGTGTTGCCCGCCGTCGAGTCGATAGCGCCGGCGTAAGTCGTCAGCCCGACGATTTCCCCGTCGGCGGTGTCGAAGGCGTCCACG
This sequence comes from Halobacterium sp. NMX12-1, assembly GCF_040435975.1. Classification (NCBI taxonomy): domain Archaea; kingdom Methanobacteriati; phylum Methanobacteriota; class Halobacteria; order Halobacteriales; family Halobacteriaceae; genus Halobacterium; species Halobacterium sp. NMX12-1. The sequence continues at coordinate 256,618 of NZ_CP159204.1, forward strand.
AACGTGAACAGTTCGCGGCCGTCGTCGGCGGCGAGCAAGCGCCCGTGGACCGCGACGCCCTCTGCTCCCTCGTAGATGGCGTCGACGGCGTGGCGGGTGTCAGTGCGCGGCCGGTCCTCGCGCATGAACGAGACGAACGCCTCGCGGCCCGAGAGCGTCACGTCCGGGCGGACGTGCTCGAAGTCGGGCGCGAGCACTCCACGGAGAGCGTCGTAGTCCCCGGCGTCGATGGCGTCGTAGTAGGCGCGTGCGAGCGCAGCGTCGTCCATACCAGAGTCGTGGGGTCGCCCGGACAAGAAACCGCGGGAGCGACGCACAGCCATCACCCGGGGAACGGGGTGTTTTTCCTCCGTGACGGCCTACCGGTGGTGTGGACCTGCACGTCCGGTACGAGGGCGACGACGACCCGAAGAAGTGCACGGCGCGCAAGCTCGCGCGCTTCGACGAGGCCGTCCTCCACGAGTCCGCGCGCGCGACGCCGTACGGCGTCGTCCTGAACCCGCACGCCGACACCGCGCTGTCGCCCGCGGACGCCGACCACGGCCGGCTGGTGGCGCTGGACTGCTCGTGGGAGACGGCCGGCGAAGCGATGTTCGAAATCGACGGCGAGCACCGCGCGCTCCCGTTCCTCGTCGCCGCCAACCCCGTCAACTACGGCCAGCCGTTCCAGCTCAACACCGTAGAGGCGTTCGCCGCCGGACTCACCATTCTGGGCGAGCGCGAGCACGCCGAGGAAATCCTCTCGAAGTTCACGTGGGGGCACACGTTCCTCGAACTCAACGAGGAGCCGCTCCGGCGGTACAGCGAGTGCGCGGACTCCGCGGAGGTCGTCGCGGTGCAGGAGGACTACCTCGCCGACGAAGCGTAGCGGCCCGGACCGGCATTCCGAACGCTTAAACGCGTTGGCGGCGAATCCGGCCCCATGAGCGAGTCCATCGAGGCCCGACTGCTCGAGAAGCAGATCTGCATGCGGTGTAACGCCCGGAACCCCAAGCGCGCCTCCGAGTGCCGCAAGTGCGGGTACAAGAACCTGCGTCCGAAGGCCAAGGAGTCCCGCTCGACGTAACTCAGTTCTCGCCGTTCCACTCGTCTTCGAGCACCGAGTAGTAGCGCACGTCCCGGTACTCGCCGTCCACGAACACTTCGTCGCGGTGCGTGCCCTCCAGCTCGAAGCCGAGTTTCTCCCAGATGCGCGCGGAGGCGTCGTTGCCCTCGAAGACGCGCGCGACGACGCGATGGCGGCGGTGCTGGGCGAACGCGTACTCGGTGACGAGACGGCCGGCTTCGGTGCCGTAGCCGTTCCCCCAGAACTGTTCGCCGAGGAAAATGCCGACCTCGGCGCTGCCGTTGACGTCGTCGACGCCGTGGACGCCGACGCTGCCAATCGGCTGGTCGTCCACCGCGACGACGAAGTTCACGTTCCCGTTGTCGTCGCTGGCGTGCTCCTCGTACCACTCTCGCTCCTGTTTCTCGGTCAGCGGCGTGCGCGCGGACAGCGACGGCCACACTGCGGGGTCGTTGAGCGTCTCGCGGAGGAACTCCAGGTCGTCCTCGGCGACCGCACAGAGGTCCACCGCGTCGCCTTCGAGAAACGGTCTCCCGGGCATACCCGGAGAAACGACTCCCGTCAGAAAAAGGGTTCCCGGGGTGTGACAGGCCATCGCACTCGCGGAGCGCTACTCGTCGTACTTGGGTTCGCGGCGTTCGGCGCGGTCGAGCGCGCGCTCGACCACGCTGCGGACGTCGCCGTGGAAGACCTCGCCGTGACCGGAGTACATGTGTTCGACAGAGTCGGGCAGGCGCTTGAGGAGTTCGCGGACGCTCCCGACAAGCCGTTCGCGGGACTGGCCGGCCATGTCGGTGCGGCCGAAGCTCCCGTCGTCGAACGCGCCGTCGTCGTGGACGACGACGTCCCCGGAGAACAGCGCGGCGTCGGAGACCAGCGAGACGTGGTCGGGCGCGTGGCCGGGCGTGAACACGACCTCGAAGTCGTCGTCGCCGACGCGCACGCGGTCGCCGTCGCCGAGTTCGTGCGTGCGGAGGCGGTGGTCGGCGAACGCGTACACCTCGGGGTCGAAGGCGTCCACCACGGCGTCCAGTTGCTCGACGTGGTCGCCGTGCTGGTGCGTGAGGACGACGCGTTCGAGGTCGTCGACGTGGCGCCGAATCTCGTCGACGACGCCGTCGTACGCGCCGGCGTCCACGAGCGTCGGCTCGTCGCCGGGCGCGAGGTAGGCGTTGCACGTGAACGTCTCGGCGTCGCGGGTGACGTGGACTACGTCCATACCAACGGGGACGCCCGCGGTCGTGGTAAAACGGCGGGGTTTTTTCACGCTCCGCGGTCAACTCAGCGGGGAATTTTTGGGGGAGGGAGTCGTACGCTCACACATGGGTTTCGGGAGCTACGACGAATCCGAGCAGGAGAACCAGTCTCTCGACTCAGACGACATCGACGCCGACGACGGCATCGACACCGCCGAGTACGAGCACAGCGGCGACGTGAACTACGAGATCGGCGCGTCGAACGACGAACTCCTCGACCGACTGAAGGACATCAAAGGCGAGTAGCGTGGTGAAGGCCGGGACGCGGGCACTCGGTGTCGCGGAGTCATACCGGGGCGAGGAGTCCACGGTCGCCGGCGCGGTCGTGCGGGCGTCCCGAGTGGTAGACGGCTTTTCGTTTACTTCGTGCACGGTCGGCGGCCTCGACAGCACCGCGGCCGTCGTCGAGTGCTACCGCCAGTTGGACCGCGAGGACGTCCAGTACGTGTTCGTGTCGGGCATCGCGCCCGCGTGGTTCAACGTCGTGGACCTCCACGCCGTCCACGACGCCGTCTCGCGGCCCGTGCTCTCCGTCTCCTTCGAGGAGAGCGAGGGACTGGACGCCGCCATCGAACGGGAGTTCTCCGGCGACGAACGCGACCGGCGCCTCGACGTCTACGAGCGCCAGCCCGACCGGGAGCCCGTGACCGTGAACGACGAACGCGTGTTCGTGCGCGCGGTCGGCTGCGAGAACCCCGCGGAAGTCGTTCGCGCGTTCACGCCCGAAGGCGGCCGGCCGGAGCCGTTGCGGGTCGCGCGGCTGGCGGCGCGTGCGGCCGACCGACGGGAGGCCGCAGGCGACTCGGGTCTGTAACGCTTAACCCGGCAGCCGTGGTCGGCACACGCATGAGCGACATCGACGGCATGGAGGGCGTGGAGGTCACGGAGTGCACGCGCTGTGCGGACCTCGTCGAGTCCCGGAGCCGAATCGTCAACGGGGACGGCCCCGAGGACGCCGACGTGCTGTTCGTCGGGGAGGCGCCCGGGGCGTCCGAGGACGAGGAGGGCGTGCCGTTCGTCGGGCGCAGCGGCGACGTGCTCGACGACGAACTCCGGGACGCGGGGCTGCCGCGCGCGGACGTCCGCATCACGAACTGCGTGCGCTGTCGCCCGCCGGAGAACCGCGACCCCAGCCGAGAGGAGCTGGCGAACTGCCGGCCGTACCTTGAACGCGAAATCGAGCTCGTTGACCCCGACGTAATCGTCACGCTCGGGAAGGTCCCCGGCGAACACCTGCTCGAACGGGACATCGCGGTGACGAGCGAAGCGGGGAACGTCGAGCGCGTCGAACTCGGCGGGGAGCCGCGGGAAGTCCTCCTCTGCCTGCATCCGGCGGCGACGCTGTACGACGCGAGCCAGCGCGAGACGTTCACGGAGACGATAGAGAAGGCGGCGACGATAGCCGGCGAGAGCAGCGGGCAGTCCCAGCTCGGCGACTACTGAGTCACTGCCAGAGCGTGCGGACCATCCGCTGGGGGAACTCCACGATAAGCGCGATGAGCCCCTGGGACTCCTCGGTGCCGCGGATGTACGAGCGGACGCGCTGGCTGACGACTTCCACGGAGATGACGAGCACGAAGATGACCAGAATCGTCGCCATCATGTTCGTGTACTTGAACAGCCCGCGCTGGGTCGTGAGCACGTACCCGAGGCCGCCGCCGCCGATGAGGCCCATGGTGACGGCGATGCGCGTGTTGATTTCGAGGATGTACATCGTCCACGCGATGAACGGCGAGAACACCTGACTCAGCATCCCGAAGACGACGCGCTGGGGGCCGCTGGCGCCGGTCGAGCCGATGGCCTCGATGGGGCCGTCCTCGACCTCTTCGAGGGCGTCCGTGAACAGGCGGCCGAGATTCCCCATCGTGTCGGTGCCGATGGCGAGCGTCGCCGTGAACGGCGTGACGCCGCCCAGCGGGATGTAGATGAGCGCCCAGACGAGCGCGGGAATCGCGCGGATGACGCTCATCGTCCCGCGGAAGATGAAGTTGAACGGGTACGGCGTGACGCGCTCGGAGCCCAGCACGCCCAACAGGAGCGCACCCGGCAGGCCGAGCACGGTGCCCGCGAACCCCATCGCGAGCGTGACGAACATCTGTCCGGGGATGAACGTCCAGTTCCAGAATGCGACGCCGGCGCCGTTGGTCTCCAGTTGGAAGAGGAGGTTGTTCGCCTGGATGAACGACCAGTACGCGCCCGTGTCGACGAACGGGAGGCCGAACAGTTCGCCCGGCGGGAAGAACTGTCCGAGCGCGTCGCGGAAGTCCGGCCAGTAGCGCATGATTTCCGCGATAGAGAACCCGACCTGTCCGAGCGCCAGCGAGAACAGCCACCCGAACACGACCAGCGCGAACACCGAGAACACCTGCCGCGCGCGCTTGTTGATGCGGAGCCGCGTGAACTGCTCCTGTACCGACTCCGAAACCGTCGATGCCGCGTCTTCCGTGTCCGTGCTCATGCTTCCGCCTCCGTTCGAATCGCTTCGGTCTCGATGGTGCCGTAGATTTCGTCGATGACGTCGACCGTGAGGTCGTCGCGATAGCCGTCGAAAATGACCTCGCCGTCCTTCATGCCGAGGAACCGCTCCCCGAACTCGCGGGCGATGTTCACCTGGTGGAGGCTCGCGAGCGTCGACAGGCCGCGCTCGTCGGCGGCTTGCCGGATGTACGCCATCACTTGCTCGGCGGACGCCGGGTCGAGGCTCGCGACCGGCTCGTCGGCGAGCAGGAGGTTCGGTTGCTGGACGAGCGCGCGAGCGATGCCGACGCGCTGCTGCTGGCCGCCGCTCATCTGCCCGACTGACTGCCCGGACTCGTCGAGCAAGCCGACCGTTTCGAGGGCACGCAGCGCCTCGTACTTGTCCTCCTCGGTGTACCGACCGAGGAGGCTGTTGAAGAACGAAGTGCGACCGAGTGCACCCGTCAGGGCGTTGTTGTACGCGCTCATCTCCTCGATGAGGTAGTGTTGCTGGAATACCATCGCGACGTCGTCCCGCGGCCCCTCGACGGGGTCGCCGTTGATGGTAATCGAGCCGGACGTCGGCTCGGTGAGACCGTTGAGACAGCGCAGGAGCGTCGACTTCCCCGCGCCGGACTCGCCGAGCACGACGACGAACTCACCGTCGGGGATGGTGAACGAGACGTCGTCGACAGCCTGAATTTCGCCGTACGATTTGCTCAGATTTGAGACTTCGATCATTGCTTGTGCGGCCGCCTAACCCGACTGGCGGGCTTGTAGGGGGTCATCACGGGCGACAAATAGATTAATCGATTAGGTGCGTCGGCGTTACGCGTTCCCGAGTTCGACGCCGAGCTCGTCGAAGGCGTCGCGGACCGGCTGGTAGTCCTCAACGGTGCCCTCGCTGAGCCCGGTGAACCAGAGCTGCTGGTCGTCGCCGAGGTCCTCGTTGATGAGGTCCTCCTCGGTGGCGGCCAGCAGGGCGTCGGTCACGTCGGACCTGACCGTCGAGTCCAGCGCCGAGCGGATGAGAATGGGCGCGCGCGGAATCGGGTTCGAGCACGAGAGCAGTTCCAGTTCCGGGGACTCCGTGCCGAGGTCGCCGTCGTTCTCGGCGGACATGTCGAGGAACTCCTGGGGGAACTGGTCCTTGGGGACGTTGGGCGCCGTGGAGAACGCGCCGGTGCCCGCAGCCACGACCGGGTCGCGGTTGATGAGCGTCTCGCGGGCCTGTGAGTGGTCCGACCACTGGCCCTCGAAGTCGTTGGGCGTGCCGTTGGGCGCGCCGCCGGTGTCGAGACCGGCCTGCTTGAGCATGTACAGCGGGAAGATGGAGCCGCTCGTGGAGAGGCGGTCTGCGAACGCGACCGTCTCGCCTTCGAGGTCCGCGAGCTCGTCGATGCCGCTGTCCGGCAGCGTCGTGATGAGCGAGAAGTACTTCGCGGCGCCGTACGCGATGCGGATGCCGGCGACCTCCGCGACGTCGTTGTCCGCGCTCTGAATCGCGATTGCCGGTGCGGCGTCCGCGATGTCCGTCTGCCCGGACTCCAGCGAGGAGTACACCGCGGCGTAGTCCGCCGCGACGCTGGAGGAGATGGAGACGTCCGCCTCGGACTCGAGGTAGTCGAACATCGGCTGGTACTGCTGTTTGACGTCGACGTCGGACTCGGCCGGCGTGAGCGTGAACGTCAGCTCCGTCGGGCCGCTGCTCGTCGTGCCCGTCGTCGTCCCGCCACTTTCGGACGTGCCGTCACCGCCGTCGCCGTCGCCGCCGCCCGTACAGCCCGCGAGTCCGGTGAGTCCAGCGATACCTGTCGCGCCTGCGATTTTGAGGAATTTGCGTCGTCCCGCCATGGGGAATTCGTTTGTGAATACGAGAGGTGATTGAAAAGGTTTGTCCTTCAACTATATCCAGTGATACCCATCACTATGTACCAAACAGCGGAGGGAAACCCACTTGCAACTGGGGGGCGAAGCCACGAACATGAGCATCTCGTCGACCGACCAGACGACCGCTTCGGTCGTCGTCGTGGACTACGGGCTGGGGAACCTCAGGAGTGTCACGCGCGGGCTCGAACGCGCGAACGCGGACGTGACAATCTCCGACGACTCGGGCGCGCTCGACGACGCGGACGGCATCGTGTTGCCGGGCGTCGGCGCGTTCGGCGACGGCATGGAGAACGCGGGGCCGTTCCGGGACGCGCTCGTCGACGCCGCCGAGGCCGGCCGCCCGCTGTTCGGCATCTGTCTGGGGATGCAGATGCTGCTCACGGAGAGCGAGGAGGCCGAGCGCGAGGGACAGGGCGACGTGCGCGGTCTGGACCTGATTCCGGGTCGGAACCGTCGATTCACGGGCGACGTGAAGGTCCCGCACATGGGCTGGAACGAACTCGACGTGACCCGCGACCACCCCCTCGTCGAAGGCGTGGACGGCGAGCACGCGTACTTCGTCCACTCCTACTACGCCGAACCGAACAGCGACGACCACGTCGTCGCCGAGACCGACTACGGCGAGGCGTTCCCCTCCATCGTCGCCAACGACGAGGGCAACGTCTTCGGCACCCAGTTCCACCCCGAGAAGTCCGGGGAGACCGGCCTGCGGATTCTCCGGAACTTCGTGGACATCTGCGCCGAACAGTAGGGAACGGTTCCCACACCCGAGCAACGCTTTCCGCCCGCTTCATCGACAGTTAGCATCCGCGAGCGAGCGGCTTGCAAAGCCCGAGCGAAGCGGTTCACTCCACGAGCGAACGGAGTGAGCGAGTGGAGGCCGACGACTGAGGAGAGCGAGCGAACCGAAGGAGGAGTGCTTTTGGCGTAGCTTTTGCCGAGCGCGCCAGAGGCGCGCGCAGCGTAAAAGGTCGCTACAGGAAATCTCTAACCTCGCTGTAGTACATGTCGTGGTGGTCGACTTCGCCGACGCGTTCGGCGACGTCGACGGCGATGGCGTGCCAGCAGGATTCGTCGGGGTCGAGGTTGTACTGGCTGTCTTGGCAGTTGCAGTTGCCGTCTTCGACGATGTACTCGTCTTCGTGGCCGACGACGACGGTGAAGTCGTTGTACTGTTTGACGCGGCCTTCGCTGGCGGCTTCGACGGCGCGCTGGCCGCGGTCGCCGTGTTCGGCGAGAATGCCTTCTACGATTGGGCCGGTGAGTTCGCCGGCGTCGGCGAGTGCGGCCCGCCAGTCGTCGACCTCGGACACGACCCGCTGTTGGGCGGCGCGTGGTTTAGCAGGTTCGGTCGCGCGTCCGTGGTACGTATTGACGTGGCAAACCAATTCCTTAATCATTGTTAATGCTATTCGAGCCATATTACATTATTATTCATTAACTTTATGCGGCTGGTCGCCCCGTCACCAGTTGCGATGCCCGCAGTACGCCACCGCACGACCGCTCGCACCGACTATCGACCGCCACAGCGACCCACAGAGACCCCACCATGCCCACCTACACCGACATAGACAACACCGGCGCGCCGGTCGTCCCGGACCTCCGGGGCGACGCCGACGAGGAAGAATCGCTCGCTGAGACCGTCTGGAGCCACCGACACACGGAGCCAACTGATGAGTGACGACTACCCCGACTACACGCACCGAGACATCGACAACGCCGCCGGCCGCGAGTTCCGCGAACTGCTCGCGGACGACGACCCCTACGTGTTCGCGCCCGGCCTCTACCACGCCCTCGACGCGCGGCTGGCCGAACGCGCCGGCCACGACGCCGTCTACATGAGCGGCTACTCTACGGTCCTCGGGCAGTTCGGCTTCCCGGACCTCGAGATGGTCTCGATGACCGAGATGGTCGAGAACGCAAAGCGCATCGTCGACGCCACCAGCCTCCCAGTCGTCGCGGACGCCGACACCGGCTACGGCGGCGTCCACAACGTCCGCCGCGCCGTCCGCGAGTACGAGAAGGCCGGCGTCGCCGCGATTCACATCGAGGACCAGACGACGCCCAAGCGCTGCGGCCACATCGCCGGGAAGGAGATCGTCTCCCGGGAGAAGGCGCAGGCGCGCTTCGAGGCCGCCGTCGATGCCAAGCAGTCCGAGGACACCGTCATCATCGCGCGCACCGACGCGTACGGCTCCGCGAACGGCGACTGGGAGGAACACCTCGAACGCGGCCGCATCTACGCGGACGCTGGCGTCGACCTCGTCTGGCCGGAGATGCCCGACCCGTCCCGCGAGGACGCCGTCGAGTACGCCGAGACCATCCACGAGACCCACCCGGACCTCGACCTCGCGTTCAACTACTCGTCGTCGTTCGCGTGGAGCGAGGAAGACGACCCGCTGACCTTCGAGGAGCTCGGCGACCTCGGCTACGAGTACATCTTCATCACCCTCTACGGCCTCCACTCGGGCGCCCACGCCGTCTACGAGGACATGGAGAACATCGCCGAGAACGCCGAGCAGGCGCAGTTCGACCTCGAAGACCGCTACCTCGGCCACGAGACCGAGAGCCACCACGACCTCTCGCTGGTCAGCCGCTACCAGGACATCGAGACCCAGTTCGACCCCGAGGCCCGGCGCCGCATCGAGGAGTCCGAGGGGTACAGCGAGGACGAGAGCGACCCCATCACGGCCGACGACGAGGCCACGCCGACGCAGGATGACTGACCCGACCGAGCGCCACTACGACCGCGAGTTCGTGCGGACGTTCTTCACGACCCCGACCGCGGTCGAGGGGGAGGACGACTCCGCGAAGATGCTGCGTAGCGCCGCGGGTCTGCGCGGCATCAAGGCGCCCGACGTCTGGGTGCCGGACAACGAGGACGCCACCGCGCCGTCGATGCGCGCGGAGGGCGCCCGGAACATCGTGGATGTCGTCAGCGACCACGGCGCCGACTTCCCCGGCGAAATCCACCCCCGGGTGGTGTGGCACCGCGAGCGGCCGTCCACGCGCCGCCGCGGCTTCGAGCAGATGCGCACCATCGCCGACCCCGAGGGCGGCGCCGTCGAGCACATCGACGGCTTCGTCATCCCGGAGGTCGGCGACATCGACGACTGGAAGAAGGCCGACGAGGCCATCACCATCGTCGAACACGAGCACGGCCTCGACGAAGGCTCGCTCTCGATGTCGGTCATCGTCGAGAGCGGCGAAGCCGAGCTCGCGATGGGCGACCTCCGCGAGGAGGTGGGCAAGCCGTCGAACAACCTCGAACGCATGTTCCTGCTCGTGGACGGCGAGGTCGACTACACGAAGGACATGCGCGCGATGACGCCCACCGGGGAACTCCCGCCGTGGCCGGAACTGCGCCACAACACCTCTCGGGGCGCCAGCGCCGCCGGCCTCGTCGCCGTGGACGGCCCCTACGACGACATCCGCGACGTCGAGGGCTACCGCCAGCGCATGCGCGACAACCGCGCGAAGGGGATGACCGGCATCTGGTCGCTCACCCCCGAACAGGTCGAGGTCGCCAACACCGCGCCGCTCCCGCCGGAGACCGGGAGCTGGCTACTCGACGTCGGCGGCCGCGAGGTCGAACTCGACGCCGACGGAGGCCGACAGGTCTACGACGGCGACGACCTCTCGCTGTCGGAGACCGGCGACGGCTACGTGCTCCGCGCCGGCGGCGACGAGCGCGAACTCTCCGAGGAGGAACTCCGCGAGGAACTGCTGGACCGCACGTCGTACGTCCCCAGCATGAACGACATCGTGGACTCCATGGAGGAGTTCGAAGCCGCGAAGGAAGCGGGCAAGGGCGCCATCGCGATGACCCAGTCCGCCACCCTCGAAATTGACGGCGTCACCGTGGACCTCAGCAAGGACCGCATGTGGGACGAGGCAACCTACCAGGCCGCCCAGACCCCCATCACGCTGTTCCAGGACGTCTACGAGCACCGACCCGACCAGCACGACGAACTAGCGGAGAAGTACGGCTCCGACGTCGTCGAACGCGCGACGAACGTCGGCGACTAACGACGCGCGGCCGCACGCGGACGTGCTCACCCCGCCCGCGGCCCGCACTTCGTCGCATCCAGAGTTCTCGTAGCTCGGGAGGGCTCTCGCCTCCCACTCTGCACGCCCGACAGTGCTCGCTACGTTCACCGTTCTCTACGCTCACCGTTCACACAATTCGGGAGACTACGTCTCCCGCAGCTCACGGCTTACTTCGTTCGCCGCTCGCTTATTCCGAGGGCGCTTCGCGCCCTCGCAACCGTCGGCCTTTTTTCCGCGTCGCTCCGAGTGGCGGTATGCTCGTCGAGGAAGGCGGCGTGACCGTCGAAGTACCCGGGGAAGCCGGCGGCGGCGAGGGCGCCGGCGACGGCGTGTTCTTCAACCCCACGCAGGAACTCAACCGGGACCTGACGGTCGCGGCGCTGTCGGCGTACCGCGAGCGCGAGCCGCGCGCGGAGACGTACCTCGACGCGATGGCCGCCAGCGGCATCCGCGGGGTGCGCGCCGCCAACAACGACTGGACGACGACGCTGGCGGACCTCGACCCCGATTCGGTCGAACTCGCGCGGGCGAACCTCGCACGCAACGACCTCGACGGCGAGGTCGTCCAGCGCAACGTCAACAGCCTCCTCCACGAGGACGGCCAGTTCTTCGACGTCGTGGACCTCGACCCGTTCGGGTCGCCGATTCCGTTCGCGGACGCGGCGTTCGCGAACGCCCGCAACCTCGTCTGCGTCACCGCCACGGATACCGCGCCGCTGTGCGGCGCGCACTTCGAGTCCGGCGTGCGGAAGTACTCCGCCGTCCCCCGGAACACCGAGTACCACGCCGAGATGGGGCTACGCGTGCTGCTGTCCGCGCTCGCGCGCACCGCCGCGCGCTACGACGTCGGCGTCACGCCCATCCTCAGCCACGTCAGCGACCACTACGTCCGCACGTACCTGGACCTCTCGCACACCGCGACCGACGCCAACGAGGCCATCGACGAACTCGGCTACGTCTACCACTGTCAGGAGTGCCTCCACCGCGAGCACGAGTACGGCCTGATTGCGGACGCGCCGGAGACGTGCGCGCACTGCGGCGGCACGCAGGTGCTGCCAGCCGGCCCGCTGTGGCTCGGCCCCGCCCACGACAGGGAATTCGTCGCGGAGGTCCGCGAGCATGTCACCGACTACATGGGCACCGCCAAGCGCGCCCGGAAGCTGCTGGACACCGTCGCGGGCGAACTCCACGAGCCGACGCACTTCGACCAGCACCGCCTCTACAAGCAGTGGGGCGAGCCCGCCGTCGGCATGGACGAGTTCCTCAGCGAACTCCGCGACGCGGGGCTGGCGGCCTCGCGCACGCAGTACGGCGGCACGACGTTCAAGACCGACGGCTCGCTCGCCGACGTCGAGGCCGCGGTCCGCGAGTAGGCGTCCCGCAGTAGCCCGATTTATGACCCACCGCGCCGAAGTCCGTGACGTGACACGAATCGGGTCCGCCGTCGGGGTCGCGCGACGCGTCGCCGGAACGGCCAAAGACGAGCAAGTGACGTTCCTCTCGGCGGCGGTCGCGTACTACGCGTTCGTCTCCCTGATTCCGCTGCTGGTGTTGTCGGTCGCGGTCGGCACCGCGCTCGGCGGCGTCGAACTGGTCGATGCCATCGTCGGCGCGCTCGACCCGTTCCTCACTACGTCCGGGGAGACCGCACTCCGGGACGCGATGACGGACGGTCGCGGGCGCACGGGCGCGACAGCGGTCAGTCTCCTGCTGTTGACGTGGTCCGCGCTCAAGCTGTTCCGCGGCCTCGACGTCGCGTTCTCGCAGGTCTACGGCGTCCAGAAGCCCGAGTCGCTGCTCGAACAGGTCGTCGACGGCGTCGTCGTGCTGCTGACGCTGCCGCTGGCGGTCGGCGCTGCCGTCGCGGTGACCGTCGTCGTGCCGTACCTCGACGTCGTGCCGTACCTCGACCTCGCGAGCGCGCTGACGCTCCCGCTCGCGCTGACGCTCGTGTTCCTGCCGTCGTACTACGTCTTCCCGGACGCCGGAGTGTCCGTCCGAGAGGCGCTGCCGGGCGCGGCGTTCGCGGCGGTCGGGTGGACGCTGCTCGCGCAGGGGTTCCGCGTGTACGCCGCGTACGTCGGCGGCGGCGAGCTGTACGGGATTCTGGGCGGCGCGCTCCTGCTGGTGACGTGGCTGTACTTCGGCGGCATCGTTATCACGCTCGGCGCGGTACTCAACGCCGTGCTGTCGGGACGACCTGACGACGACGAGGAGCCGGAACCAGAACCACCGAACGAGGCGCCGGACGTCGCCGAACTCGGCGCGGAAGTCGAGGCGCTGCGCGCGGAGCTGGACGCCAAGACCGTCCAGAAGTCCGAGCTGGAAGCCGACCTCAAGCAGTACGTCCGCCAGCGCCTCCGCCGCGGGAAGGCGCGCGGCTGGGGACCGTACCTCGTGTTGCTGTACGGCACGCTGATGACCGTCGGCGCGTTCCACTACCTCGGCGGCGGCTGGTCGATTCTGGCGATGGTCGTGGTGTGGCTGTCCACGCTCGGGCTGTACGTGCTGATGGTGCTGTTCGGCCTGAGCGTCAGCGCCGTCGGGGTGCCGGGCCGAATCGCCGACCGCGTGCGGTCGTGGCGACGGTGAGCGCGCTCGACCGCAGCGCCGGCGTCACGGAGGCGCTGGCGGGAAGCGTCCCCGAGGCGCTCGTGCCCGTGTTCGTGGTGTTGACGTTCCTCGGGAGCACATGGTTCGTGGTGACCGTCGGGCCCGCCGTCTACCTGTTCGGCCCGCAGCACGGCTGGCTGTCGCGGCGCGACGGCGCGCGCCTGCTCGCGGTGAGCATCGGCGCGCTCGCGGTCGTCGTCCTCACGAAGGGGCTGTTCGCGGAGCCGCGACCCCCGGCGTCGGTGATGCGCATCGCCGAACACGGCAACGGCTTCCCGAGCGGCCACGCCACCGGCGCGGCGGCGTTCTACGGCGGGCTCGCGGCGCTCCTCGACGTGAGCGACCGCGCGCGCCGGTACGCCGCGGCCGCCGGGATGATTGTCTTCGTGGCGTTCACGCGGCTCGCGCTCGGCGTCCACTACCTCGCGGACGTCGTCGCGGGCGCGCTCCTCGGCACGGCGTTCGTCGCGGTACTGGTCGCGCTCACGCGCCGCCGCGTCGGCTACGGGTTCGCCGTCGCCGTCCTCACTGCCGTCGCGGCCGTCGGCCTCGTCGGCCCCACGGAGGACCCGGTCGCCGCGCTCGGCGGGACGGTCGGCGCGCTCGCCGGCTGGTGGCTGGTGACGCGGCGCGGCGCGCTCCTGAACGACGTCTCAGTAAAGACCGCACTCCCCGTTCTCGCTGCGCTCGGCGGCGCGGCCGCGCTCACGCTGCACTTCGACGCGGGACTGGCCGCGATTGGCTCGACACACTCCCTCGCCGGCGTCGCGTTCGTCGCGCTCCCAGTACTGCGGCGGTAGCCGTCGCTGGCCGGCGCGCGACGCGAAAGAAAAGCGGCGTGGAGCCGTCTAGAACTTCTCGAGGTAGCGGTCGAGCTCCCAGTCGGAGACATCGACGCGGTAGTCGTCGTACTCGGCGTTCTTCGCCTCGAGGAACTTCTCCGAGACGTGGTCACCGAGCGCGTCGAGGACGACGTCGTCGTCTTCGAGCTCGTCGAGGGCGTCGCCGAGGTTCGACGGCAGCGTGTCGATGCCGTACTCCTCGCGCTTGGCCTCGTCGAACTCGTAGATATTCTCGCGGACCGGGTCGTCGCAGTCGAGGCCCTTCTCGATGCCGTCGAGGCCGGCGTGGATGAGCGCCGCGAACGCCAGGTACGGGTTACACGACGGGTCGGGGAAGCGCGCCTCGATGCGGCTCGCGGACGGCACGCGCGCCGCGGGCTTGCGGATGAGCGCGGAGCGGTTGCGGTCCGACCACGCGACGTACACCGGCGCCTCGTAGCCGGGGACGAGGCGCTTGTAGGAGTTCACGGTCGGGTTCGTGACCGCGGCCAGCGCCGGGGCGTGCTCGAGGATGCCCGCGGTGAACTGCTTGGCCGTCTCCGAGAGGTCGAACTCGTCGTCGCCGTCATGGAACGCGTTCTCGCCGTCCTCCGTGAACAGCGAGATGTGCGTGTGCATCCCGGAGCCGTTGATGCGCGGGATGGGCTTGGGCATGAACGTCGCGTGGAGGTCGTGCTGGGCGGCGATGGCGCGCACGACCGTCCGGAACGTGCCGACGTTGTCAGCCGTCGAGAGCGCGTCGTCGTACTCGAAGTTGATCTCGTGTTGGCCCTGCGCGACCTCGTGGTGGGAGGCCTCGATTTCGAAGCCCATGTCCTCGAGGCCGTAGATGATGTCGCGGCGGACGTCGCTGGCGAGGTCCTTCGGCGCGAGGTCGAAGTAGCCGCCGGCGTCGTTGGTCTTCGTCGTCGCGCGGCCGTCCTCGTCCTCCTCGAAGAGGAAGAACTCGGGCTCGGGCGCGGCGTTGACGGTGTAACCCATCTCCTCGGCGCGGTCGAGCGCCTGCTTGAGGACGTGGCGCGGGTCGCCCTCGAAGGGTTCGCCCGTGGAGGTGTTGATGACGTCGCAGATGAGACGCGCGGCGCCGCCCTCTTCCTCGTCCTCGCGGGTGCGCCACGGGAGCACGGCGAACGTCTCGGGGTCGGGCTTGAGCCGCATGTCCGACTCCTGGATGCGCACGAAGCCGTCGATGGATGAGCCGTCGAAGTAGATGCCGTCCTCGAACGCCTTCTCCGCCTGACTGGCGGGGATGGAGACGTTCTTCACGGTGCCGAGGATGTCCGTGAACTGGAGGCGGAGGAAGTCGATGTTCTGTTCGTCAATCTTCTCGAGTACCGCCTGCTCGCTCGGGCCGAGGCCCTCACTGGGATTCCCGTTCGTCATATCTGTGGACACTCCGGACGAGTACATCCACCATTAAAGCAGTAGCGGTTAGCGTAATTTTCGGAGAGCTGGCGATAACTGAACACTCGTAAACTTCTATACCCCGGGGTGGGTAAGGGAACGTATGACGTACGAGAACCTCGACGCGCACCTCGTCAACGAGCTGCTGGCCGACGGGCGCGCCAGCCTCCGCAGCCTCGCCGACGAGCTCGACGTATCAGTCACGACCGTCTCGAACCACCTCAAGGACCTGGAGAACGAGGGCGTCATCGAGGGCTACGTCCCAATCGTCGACTACGACCAGCTCGGCTACGACGTCACCGCCATCATCCAGCTCAAGGTCGAGGGCGGCGCGCTCCCCGACATCACCGACCGCTTCCGCGACCACAAGCAGATGGTCTCCGTCTACGAGGTCACCGGCGACCACGACGTCATCGCCGTCGGGAAGTTTAGCGACACCGACGACATGAACGCGCTCATCAAGGACCTGCTCTCGGACGCCGACATCAAGGAGTCCAACACCAGCGTCGTGCTCAACGCCGCCGCCGAACACGAGCAGTTCGAACTCGACGTCGACGACGAGTAACGCGTCCACTCCTTTCTGCGACCCGGAGCTCGGGCTAACCGACGAAGCGCCGAAAGAAAATCGCGAGTCGGTGAGCGAGCGGTGCAAACGGGAGGGGTCAGCAGGGGGCTAGCATTCGGCGGCCGCAGGCCGCCGATTCACCGAGCGCGAAGCGCTCGGGCGCCGAGGACCCCCGAAGGGGTTCTCGTGAGTGTAGCGAACGAGAGCTCGTCAGAGCGAAGCTCTGACGGTGGTCCGACGGCGCTTTTCCCCCAATTTTTTGCCGAGCGAGCGGCGCGAAGCGCCGCGAGCGCAGGGCAAAAAGTGGGTTTACATCATGCCGCCCATGCCGCCGCCCATGCCGCCCATGCCGCCGGCGCCACCTTCGTCGTCGCCCTTGTCGGTGGAGAGGTCGCCGGCGGAGATGATGTCGTCGATTTTGAGCACGAGGTTCGCGGCCTCGGAAGCGGACGTGACCGCCTGCTCTTTGGCGTGCGCGGGCTCGACGACGCCGGCCTCGAAGGTGTCTTCGAGGTTGCCGGAGAGCACGTTCAGGCCGGTGCGCTCCTCGCCGGACTCGTGCGCGGAGCGCAGGTCGACGAGCGTGTCGATGGAGTCGAGGCCCGCGTTCTCGGCGAGCACGCGGGGCACGAGTTCGAGCGAGTCAGCGAACGCCTCGACGGCGAGCTGCTCGCGGCCGGAGACCGAGTCCGCGAAGTCGCGGAGGCGGTCGGCGACCTCGACCTCGATGGCGCCGCCGCCGGGGAGGACGCGGCCGTCGGAGAGCGTCTGCGCGGAGACGTCGAGCGCGTCGGTGACGCCGCGTTCGAGCTCGTCGACGACGTGGTCGGTGGACGCGCGCAGGAGGATGGTGACACCGTGGGCGTTCTCGTCGTGGCCCTCGACGTAGAACAGCTCGTCCTCGGCGTCGCGGGAGACGGAGCCGCTGGCGACGTCGGCCTCGGACGCGGAGTCGAGGTCCGTGACGACCGACGTGTTGAGGACGTTCGTCAGGAACTCGATGTCGGACTTCTTGGTGCGACGGACGGCGAGGATGCCCTCCTTCGCGAGGTAGTGCTGGGCCATGTCGTCGATGCCCTTCTGACAGAAGACGACGTTGGCCCCGGTGTCGACAATCTGCTGGACCTTCTGCTTGAGCTGCTCCTCTTCCTGGTCGAGGAACGACTGGAGCTGGTCGGGGCTCTCGATGTTGACCGAGGTGTCGGCTTCGGCTTCCTCGACCTCGATGGCCTCGTTCAGCAGGAGAATCTTGGCGTCCTCGACGTCCGAGGGCATCTCGTCGTGGACCGGGTCCTTGTCGATGGCAGCGCCGACGAGGAGCTCGGAGTCACCGACCGAGCGACCGGTCTGGGTCTCGACGTTGATGTTGGCGGCGTCGACGACCGTGCTGCCGTCAGCGGCTTCGACGGCGACCTGATTGATGGCCTGGTAGATGATGCCGGAGAGCAGCTCCTTGTCGAGCTCGGCGCCCTTGCCGGTCATCGAGGTCTCGGCGACGCTGCGGATGAGGTCCTCGTCCTCGGGGTCGACGTCGATGGCGACGTTGTCGACTTCCTCGCGGGCCTGCTCGGCGGCGAGGTTGTAGCCCTTGATGATGGCGGTCGGGTGGATGTCGCGCTCGAGGAGGTCCTCGGCGTTCTTGAGGAGTTCGCCCGCGATGGCGACCGCGGTCGTCGTGCCGTCGCCGGCCTCGTCCTCTTGGGTCTCGGCGACTTCGACGATCATCTCCGCGGTCGGGTTGTCGATGTCCATCTCCTGGAGGATGGTGACGCCGTCGTTGGTGATTGTGACGTCGCCCATCGAGGAGATGAGCATCTTGTCCATGCCTTTCGGCCCGAGCGTGGAGCGGACGGCGTCCGCGACGGCTCGCGCCGCGGAGATGTTGTGCTCCTGAGCGTCCTTGTCCTTCACGCGCTGGGCGTCGTCTCCCATGATGATCATGGGCTGACCCTGCATCCGCTGCTGCTGTTGTGCCATAGGTACCTGATAGATTGATTGTGATTCTATATAAAAGTTTCTGTCGAGTGCGGAGTCGCGCTCGGCGACGAACGCGAGATACGGCCTGACTCCCGCGAAAAATCACCACAGGCGCCGAACTCCGTGGTAGTCGTTCACACGAGACGGGGGCGCCGAACCGGCCTTTAAGTTACGCGACGTCGGACTCGTGGTCGAGTAGCTCCGCCATCGCGTAGTCGGGCGTCACGCGGTCGATGCGCACCCGCACCCGGTCGCCCATGTCGCCTTCGGGCACCAGCACCACGAAGTCGTCGACGTGCGCGACGCCGTCGCCCTCCTCGCCGATGCTCTCGACGTCCACGACGTACTCCTCGTCCTCCTCGACCGGTACGGGCGTGTCCGAACTCATACCGTGTCCTTCGCCAGCCGACGAGAAGAACGCTGGGGCCGCGCTGATAGTGGGTCCTAAATGAGCATACGCGCGGCTTCGCCGCGCGTTTCACCGCGAGCCGGAGGCTCGCGGGGAGTTTTTAGCGTAGATTTTTGCGACGAGCGGTGCGCGAGCGAAGCGAGCGCACCCGAGGAGGAAAAAGGTACGAAGACGCCGGGATAGGGATTTGAACTGGAGGAAGACGGTCCTGCTCGCTTCGCTGTCGTTCGAGAGAGCGGAGCTCTCTCGTGATGACGAAAGACGGCAAAGCCGTCTTTCGAACCACGCGGGCTGCGACTTCCAGAGTTCAAATCCCTGCGCCGCTCACAGGATACTCACGACCGCAGCGCGACGAGACGCGCTGCTCAGCGGTGAGTCTCCAGAGAAGCGCCGGGACAGGGATTTGAACCCTGAACCCCGTAAGGGGACACGCTTTCCAGGCGTGCGCTTTGCCATTCGGCCATCCCGGCCCGTCGTACTCTATCCGGGTCTGTCGTTTAAACCCTTCTTTTCGCGTCAGCGGAGGCGAGTGGCCGCGAGGTGCGCGACCAGCGAGGACGCCGCGAAGACGACGACGGCGACGCCGAGCAGGGGGAGGAAGCCGACGCCGTCCTCGGCGAACAGCCGGTAGCCCTGTGCGAGCACGAGGAACGCGAGCGCGCCGACGGCGCCCCACGCCAGCGTGTCCAACGTGGAGCGATCCATCTAGTCGCGCTGGGCGGCGACGGCTTCGATTTCGACGGCCGCGCCCTTCGGGAGCGCCGACACTTCCAGCGCGGAGCGGGCGGGCGGGTTGTCCTGGAAGTACTCCTCGTACGCGTCGTTCATCTCGTCGAAGTCGTCGATGTCGTCGAGGTACACCGAGACCTTGAGCACGTCCTGCATCGTGAGGCCCTCGGCTTCGAGGATGGCCTTGACGTTCTCGAGGCTCTGTCGGGTCTGGGTGGCGATGGGTTCGTCGTCGAGGAGGTCGCCCTCCGGCGTCAGGGGAATCTGGCCGGCGGTGAACACGAGGTCGCCGTCGGTCGTCGCCTGGCTGTACGCGCCGACCGCGGCGGGCGCGTCGGGAGTGTCGATGATGCGTTTCATGTTCGAGGCGTCGCGGTCACACGTATTAAAGACCGGCGTCAGCGCTCGGCGACGGCCGCCGAACGGGCGGACGCGAGCCACCAGATTCGTGTCCGTTCGCCCGCAAGCGAGCGTATGCGTGGCCGAACAGTCGCCGCTGGCATCGCCGCGTCGCTGGCCGGTGGTGCGGCGTGGCGAGCGCGCGACGTACCATTCAGTCCGGTGACCGGCGGGAGTCGGGTCGGCGCGGACTACGTGGCGCGGCGCGGGCTCGCCAGCGGCGAACGCGCGCCAGTCGGCGAGATGGACGACATGGCCGAGTTCGCGCGCGCCGGCTTCGACCCCGAGCGCGTCGCGGGCGACGTGCGGCGGTTCTACGAGCGCACGACCGAGTACGAGATGCTGTTTCGCGCGCGCTGGCATCGGCCGTTCCGGACGGGCGCAGCGCTCGCGGCGCCCGTGACGAGCTACGTCCGCCAGCTGAACCTCCCGGGGCCGAGCGACGACGAGTGGCACCGACTGGAGAGCGAGTTCGTCGCGCTCGCCCCCGACGCCGACCCGCGGGACGGCGCGCGGGCGTGGATTCGCACGGACGAGGCCGGCGACGCGGTGTTCGTGGCGCTGTACGCGAGCCACGAGCGCGACGGCGAGCGGTTCGTGAACATCGCGGCGCCGCTGCCCGGCGGCAACCTCTCGACGGTGCTTCGCATCGGCCACCTCGGCGCGGGCGACGCGACGGGCGTGGAACTGACGACGCGAGCGCCCGGCGACCCCGGGCTCTACTGGGTCACGCCGCCCGTCGGATTCGCGCTCCCGGCGGACCAGCGGTTCCGCGTGTGGCCGACAGACGGGTCGGTGAGCGCGCCCGCAGAAATCGACGACCCGACAGACGGCGATGCGGTGGCGCTGGCGACCCACGAGATGTGGCTGTGCGGCGCGCAGTTCCTCACCGTCGAGTACGCGGTCGTGCCCGCGTAGTCAGTGCTGGGGGCGCGGGCCGTTGAGGACAGTGACCTCGAAGCCCTCCTCGCGGATGCGGTTCAGGAGGGCGTCCACGTGCTCGGGGCCGCGGGTTTCGAGGTCGAGTTCGACCTCGGTGGCGTTCATCGCGATGTCGCGGTTCGTGCGGTCGTGCTGGATGGCGTAGATGTTCGCGCGCTCGTCCGCGACGATATCGAGGAGGTCGTTGAGCGCGCCCGGGCGGTCCTTCAGGACGGTCCGAACCTTCACGTAGCGGCCCTGGTCGACGAGCCCGCGCATGATGACCGTCGTGAGGAGGTTGAGGTCGATGTTCCCGCCGCAGAGCGCGGGCACGATGACCTCGTCGTCCTCGTAGACGAACTTGCCTTCGAGGAGCGCCGCGAGCGGCGTCGCGCCCGCGCCCTCGACGAGCGTCTTCCCGCGTTCGAGCATCAGCATCAGCGCGGTCGCGATCTCGTCGTCGGAGACGGTGACGACCTCGTCGACGCGCTCCCGGATGACGGGGAACGTCTGCTCGCCGACCCGCCGCACGGCGATGCCGTCCGCGATGGTGTCCACGGAGTCGACGGCCTGCGGCTCGCCCTTCTGGAGCGAGGAGGCCACAGTTGAGGCGCCTTCGGCTTGCACGCCGACGACGCGAACGTCGGGGTCGTGCGCCTTCACGGCGGTCGCCACGCCGGAGATGAGCCCGCCGCCGCCGATGGGGACGACGACGGTGTCGAGTTCGGGGAGGTCGTCCACGATTTCGAGGCCGAGCGTCCCCTGTCCGGCCATCACGTGCTCGTCGTCGAAGGCGTGGACGTAGGTGCGACCCTCCTCATCTTCGAGTTCGTGGGCGTGCGTCTGGGCCGCGTCGTAGTCGATGCCGTGGAGGACGACCTCCGCGCCGTAGCTCTTCGTCGCCTTGATTTTCGAGATGGGGGCGGTCTCGGGCATCACGACCTTCGCGTCGACGCCCGACCGCGAGGCCGCGAGCGCGACGCCCTGCGCGTGGTTGCCCGCAGAAGCGGTGACGACGCCGGCGTCACTCTCGGCCTCGGAGAGCGTGCGGACGCGGTTGGTCGCGCCGCGAATCTTGAACGAGCCCGTCCGCTGGAAGCACTCCAGTTTCAGGTGGACCTCCGCGCCGGTCATCCGGGAGAACGTGTTGGAGTAGTCCAGCGGGGTGTGTCGAGCGACGTCAGCGACGCGCTCGCGGGCGTCGAGCACGTCGTCGAGTGCGATCATGCTCGCGGCTACGACGCAGTCGCTGTTAACGGTTGGTGGTGTGCGCCAAGAATACGGGGGACGGAGCGTGTGACGATTACGACGAGGAGCGCGATGGTCATAAAAGCGACCAAAGCACGGTGAAAGTGAAAGTGCGGGACTGCGGGGCGTCTGACGGAAGCGACGAAATTCTTACGCCAGTCTCCCCAGCGCGGCGACCACCGACCGAGAAAACAGGTGATTCGGAGCCGGTCCGCGATTACCGCTCGTCGACCGGCACGAACTCCTGTTCCTCCTCGCCGACGTAGCGGGCGCGCGGACGGATGAGGCGGTTGTCGTCGTACTGTTCGAGGACGTGGGCGATCCAGCCGCCGACGCGGCTCATCGCGAAGATGGGCGTGTAGATGTCCACGGGGATACCCATCTGGTAGTACGTCGAGGCGGAGTAGAAGTCGACGTTCGGCGCCAGTCCCTTCTCCTCGCTGACGTACTCCTCGATGGCGACGCTCATCTCGTACCACTTCGTGTCGCCGGCGGCCTCGCCGAGCTCCTCGCTGCGCTCGCCGAGAATCTTCGCGCGCGGGTCCTTGACGTTGTAGACGCGGTGGCCGAACCCGGCGACGCGACGCCCCTCGTCGAGGGCGTCGGCGACCCAGTCGACGGGCTCCTTGCCGGACTCGTCAATTTCCTGGAGCATCCGCATGACGTTCGCGTTCGCGCCGCCGTGGAGGCTCCCGCCGAGCGTGCCGACGGCCGACGTGACCGCGGAGTGGAGGTCCGCGAGCGTGCTGGACGTGACCATCGAGGAGAACGTCGACGCGTTCAGCCCGTGGTCGGCGTGCAGGACCAGCGCCTGGTCGAAGACGTCCGCGAGCACGTCGTCCGGCTCCTCGTCGTTCAGCATGTAGAGGAAGTTCGCCGCGTGGTCGAGGTCGTCGCGGGGCGCGACCGGGTCGTCGCCGTCGCGCAGGCGCGTGAACGCCGCGACGATGGTGGGAATCTTGGCGGTGATGCGCTTGCCCTTCCGGAGGTTCGCCTCGCGGTCCGTGGGGTCGGCGTCGGCGTCCGGGTCGAACGCCGACAGCTCCGAGACCGCCGTGCGCAGCGCCGCCATCGGGTCCTCGTCGGCGGCCGCAAGGTCGGCGACGAGGTCGAGGACGTCGTCGTCGAGTTCGCGGTGGGCGGTCATCGCCTCGCTGAACGCGTCGAGTTCCTCCCGATTGGGGAGGCGGCCGTGCCAGAGCAGGTAGAGGACTTCCTCGTAGCTCGCGCCGCGCGCGAGGTCCTCGATGGTGTACCCGCGGTAGACGAGTTTGCCCTCGTCGCCGTCGATGTAGCTCAGCTCGGACTCCGCGACGAGCACACCTTCCAGACCCTTCTTGAGTTCGTCGGCCATGTGCCTGCGTTCTTGACCGTTCTACTTAATGGGTGTCGGTTTCCTTCACGGTCGTCTACGAAAATATTGCGCGTGGGAACGCATATCGGGCGTTTCGTGTGAACGTGTAACACGAAATCGGCGGGCGCGGCCGGCACTCGACCCGGCCGACGCGAACGTTTTTCGGGACCGGGAGCGAACCCGGGGCCATGAGCGGCCGCGTCGAGTACGAGCCCGCGAGCGTGAAAGCACTCCTCGCGGAGATGAAAGACACCGCCGAGCTCCTCATCGACCTCTCCTACTCGGCGGTGCTGCACGGCAGCGACGACGTGGCCGCGGAAGTCCTCAAGCTCGAAGAGCGCATGGACGTCCTCCAGTTGCGCGCGCGGATGAGCCTCCTGATGGCCGCGCGCAACCCCGAGGACGCGGAGACGCTCGCGCCCGTGCTGGGCGTCGTCGGCGCCGCCGAGAAGATAAGCGACGCGGCCGGCGACATCGCGAAGGTCGTCCTCGACGACATCCGCGTGCCCGAGGCGATTCGCGCGGCGCTCCCCGAAGCAGTCGAATCGCTGGTGCGCGCCGAACTGGCCGGCGACTCCGACTACGCGGGCCGCACGCTGCTGGACGTGAACCTCGAAACCGAGACCGGCGTGCGCGTGCTCGCGATTCGGCGCGGCGGCGACTGGCTGCTGAACCCCGACCGCGACACGGAACTGCTCGGCGGCGACGTGCTGTTGCTGCGCGGCCCCGACGAGCGCATCGGCGGCGTCTACGAGACCGCGACCGGCGACGCCTACGAGCCCCCGGCGGTCCCCGAGCCGGCCATCGACGACCTCGAACGCGCCGTCGACTCCGTGGTGACGATGAAGAACATGAGCGAGCTCTCCGTGGACCTCGCGTACGGCGCGGTGCTGTTCGACTCCACGGACCTCGCCGCGGAGGTCGTCGAACTGGAAGCCGAAGTAGACGCGCTGAAGTCCCGCTTCGAGGCGTGGACGCTGCGGGCGGCCAGCCGCGTCGAGGACCCGGTGTCGCTGCGCGGGCTCGTCCACATCGCCACCGCGACGGAGGTCATCAGCGACGCCGCGGTGGAAATCAGCGAGGGGGTGCTGCGCGGGCTGGACACCCACGTCGTCGTCCAAGAGGCCGTCGAGGAGTCCGACGAGGTCATCGTCCGGGAGGCCGTCGAAGCCGACAGCGCGCTCGACGGCGCGACGCTCGGCGGGGAGGAGGTCGCGACCGAGACCGGGATGCGCGTCATCGCGGTGCGGCGGCCGGACGCCGAGACCGACGAGTGGGTCGTCCAGCCCGGCCCCGAAACCGGGATTGCGGCCGGCGACGTGCTGCTGGCGAAGGGGACGCGCGCGAGCGCCGACCGCCTCCGCGACCTCGCGTCCGCGTGAATCAGTCCAGGACGGCGCGCTCGGCGGCGACCGCGCGGAGCGCGAGGTCCGGCAGCGGCACCGAGAGGTAGTCGCGGCCGTCCGTGTAGCCAGTGACCGACAAGACCGCAGTGTCTGCCGTCTCGAAGCGCAACTCGAAGCCGACCGGCTCGTCGGTCATCCGCGGCGTCGCGACCCGCGAATCGACGCCGTTGGCGACGACCTTCCGCCTCCGCTTCGCGAGCCGAGCGACCAAGTCGGCGTCGACGCCGAGCGCGTCGTACCCGGACTTGCCGCCCCGCACGCGAGACAGGAGCCCGCCGCTCTCCGGTGGGTGAACGCCGTGCCGGGCGTACACGTAGCCGTCCTCGCGCCGGACGACCAGCCGCGCCGTGCAGTCCGTGCCCGCGAGCTCGACCGGGCACGCGAACGCGTAGCGCTTGTCGGCGTGGCTGGTCTCTGCGACGTCGAAGCGCTTCCCGCCCGGCGACTTGTCCGCCCCGCGCAGCGGCGCGAGCACGCCAGCGACGACGGCGGACGCCGACGGGAGTCCCTCCCCGCCGTCGGCGTCGTCGCCGGTGTACGCGGCGAGGCGGGTCGGGAAGTCGTCTTCTGCCATCCTCGGAACCGAGCAGGTCCGCGTACAATAGGCTTTCTTCGGCGAACCAACTACTCCAGCCGGCGGTAGAGCCGGTAGGCAGCGCCGGCAGTGAACGCGAACGTCGCCAGCAGGCCGACGGTGAACGCCAGCACGGCCGCCAGCGCGACCAGGTACGCCGTCGAGTACGGCGACCCGCCCGACGCCACGACGAAGAAGTAGTACGTCGCGGCGGCGACCAGCAGGCCGACCGCGAACCCGCGTTTCGCCTGCGTCACGACGCCGAGCGCGCGCACGAAGTTGTCGACGCCGGGGCGGTCGGACGCCGCGTCGGCCGGCCGCTCGGACCGCTCGGACATATTCGGGGGTTCGGTGGGGCGCGTGAAAACTGCGCCGATTCCGGGACCGAACCGCTCAAGGCCACGCGTGCGTGGGATTACTGTAATGACTACGCTCGGCACGGCGTCCGCGGACCCCGGGGAGTTCGACACCGGTCGGCTCACCGTGGGCGAGATGCGGGACGGCACCGCAGTCGGCCTCCCGGTCGCGGTCGTGAACGGCGAACGCGACGGGAAGACCCTCTACATGCAGGCCGCAAGCGACGGCGACGAACTGAACGGCGTCGGCGTGCTCCGCCGCGTCCTCCCCCAACTGGACCCCGCCGAGCTCGCGGGCGAAGTCCGCGTCGTCGGCGTCACGAACTTCCACGCGTTCCAGGTCGCGGAGCACCGCAACCCCATCGACGACACGAAGCTCAATCGCGCGTACCCCGGCAGCGCGAACGGCTCCTCCTCCGAGCGCATCGCCCACGCCACCTTCTCCGCCGCCGAGGACGCCGACCTCATTCTGGACCTCCACCAGGGCTCGACCTCCCGGATGCTCAACGAGGTGCGCGTGCGCTGCGGCCGCCACCACCGCCTCCACGGCGACTGCCTCGAACTCGCGAAGGTGTTCGGCTGCGGCCACGTCCTCGACCAGAAGGGCCCCGAGGGACAGCTCGCGCGCGCCGGCCCCGCCGAAGGCATCCCCACCGTCGACCCCGAGCTCGGCGGCGCCGTCGGCTTCGACGAGAAATCCATCCAGTACGGCGTCGACGGCGTCTTCAACGTCCTCCGCTACTACGGCTTCCTCGACGGCGACGTCGAGACCGAGCGTCAGACCCGCGCGAAGGACTTCGACCGCTACGGCTCCCCCGTCGGCGGCATCGTCGAGTACAAGCAGGCCCTCGGCGACGACGTCCGCGCCGGCGACACCCTCTTCGAAGTCACCGACGTCTTCGGCACCCTCAAAGCCACCGTCACCGCCGACAACGACGGCGTCTTCTGGCGCTCCCGGCGGCTCCCGCAGGTCGCCACCGGCGAGTACGTCTGTTCCGTGGGGACGGACGTGGACAAATACTAAACACGCACTTTTTCCTGCGCTCGCGGCCTGCGGCCGCTCGCTTGCAAAAACTTGCGGAAAAAGCACTCCTCCCTCACTTCGCTTCGCTCCGTTCGGTCGTCGGCCTCGCGGCTTCGCCGCGAGTGAACCGCTCGCGCCGGCGGCTCACGGGTCGCTACGCTCCCCGTTCGCGCAAACCGAGGCGCGTAGCGCCTCGGGGCGCTCGCGGATGCTCGTCCATCGCCACGCTCAGGTGGCTCGTCCTCGTTCTCGGGAGTATGCTCGAATGCCGTTCCTGCGGTCGAACCTACGAATCCGGCTCGTCAGAGCCGTGGCGCTGCGAGTGCGGGCACGCGCTGGACTTCGGCGAGCAGCCGCTCCCGGATAGCGACGAGCCGGACGTCGACCCTCGCGAGGGGCTGTGGGCGTTCGACGAGTTCCTCCCAATCGGGGCGGAAGTCACCCTCGGGGAGGGGTGGACGCCGCTGACCGACTCCGAGAACTGGGACGCGCAGTTCAAGCTCGACTACGTGTTCCCGTCGGGGAGCTACAAGGACCGCGGCGCGGCGCTGACGCTGTCGCGGGCGGCCGAGTTGGGCGTCGAACGAATCGTAGAGGACTCCTCGGGGAACGCCGGGGCGGCCATCGCGCAGTACGCCGCGCGCGCCGGCATCGACGCCGACATCTACGTCCCGGCGGACGCGAAGCAGTCGAAACTCGACGCCATCGAGGCCGCGGGCGCAAACGCGGTGCGAATCGAGGGAAGCCGGCAGGACGTGACCGACGCCTGCGTAGACGAAGCGGTCGGTGGGGACGCGTGGTACGCGAGCCACGCGTGGAACCCGGCGTTCTACGCGGGCACGAAGACGTTCGCGCTCGAACTCGCGGCGCAACGCGACTGGACGGCGCCGGACGCGGTGGTGCTCCCGCTCGGCCACGGCACGCTGTTCCTCGGGGCGTACCGCGGCTTCCGCGCGCTCGAAGCGGCGGGCTGGACGGAGTCGGTGCCGCGGCTGCTCGGCGTGCAGGCGACCGGCGTCGCGCCGCTCGTCGAGGAACTCCACGGCGCCGAGGAAGCCGGCACGAACGACGTCGCGGACGGCATCCAGATTCGATCTCCCGC
This sequence comes from Halobacterium sp. NMX12-1, assembly GCF_040435975.1. Taxonomy (NCBI): domain Archaea; kingdom Methanobacteriati; phylum Methanobacteriota; class Halobacteria; order Halobacteriales; family Halobacteriaceae; genus Halobacterium; species Halobacterium sp. NMX12-1. The sequence goes on from NZ_CP159204.1 coordinate 284,260, forward strand.
GCGCGAGGACCAGATTCTGGACGCCATCGAGGCGACTGACGGCGACGCCATCGCGTGCGACGCCGAGGCGACCGAAAGAGCGCTGGACGCGCTCCACGAGCGCGGGTTCTACGTGGAGCCGACGAGCGCGGTGGGGGTCGCCGGCCTCGAAGCGTACCGGGAGCGCGGCGTCCTCGAACGCGACGACGACGTTGTCGTCGCGCTGACGGGCAGCGGCCTGAAGAAGTGACTACCGGCAGTCCGCGACGGAGACGAACGCGTCGCCCTCCGCGGTCACCCACGAGGTGACGAGTTCGTCGCCGTCGGCGTTCGCGGGGAAGAGGGTACACGCCCGCTCGCCGTCCTGCACTTCGACGTGCGCGGCGAGTCGGCCCGCAGCGGTCTCGCTGTCGGTCGTCTCGCGAGCGACGCCAGCCTCGTCGGGGGTACGGCGGTCCGGGCGCATAGTTGCACGTAGGGCGCGTAGCGGGATAAAGCGTTGTGGCTGCCTGCGAGTGAGTAACAAGCGGCGAAAGAGACTTATTCCTCAACCCGGGCTACCGCTCGGGGTGAGTCGGGGCGTCCCAGTCGCCCCGAATCAGGGGCTTGGCGACGTGGCGGCGCGCGCACGGCGGCACCTCGTACCAGCCGACGTCGAGGTTGCGGTCGACGGCGCGCTCGACTTTCCCGGGCGCGGCCGTCCCGCAGTCCCGGCAGCGGTAGCCCTGCCCGGCGCCCGCGCTCTCCATCGACGTCCCGCAGTCCGGGCACTGCGGCGTCACCGACTCCGTCTCGTTCAGGCTCCTGACGGCGAACTTCTCTAACTTGAGCGTCCCGTCGCTGACTTCCCCACAGACCGTGACGCGGTCGCTGGGCCGGAGCGCGCGCACGCGGTCGCGGAACCGCTTTGTCGGCTCGAACGCCGCGCACTCCACGCGCGCACCGTCGTCCTCCACCGGGACGAAGACGTGGCCGCCGCGCCGCGTCTCGGGCTCCCCGACGACGGTCGCGTCCGTGCGGTACGCGCGGCCGTCTTCGAGGTCAGCGAGGTCGGCCGCGCGGAGGTGGGCATCGGTCCCCTGATTCGTCACGAACAGCTCGCTGGCGTGGACCGGCTCGCTCTCGATGGAATCCGCGAGGTCGGCGACGGTCTCGGCGTCGTCGCCGCGGATGCCGTAGAGAATGGGGCCGGGCGTGTGCGGCACGCAGACCAGCTCGCCCTCCTCGCGGTCCACGGTGTCCCACGCGTCAGGGTAGGCGGCGTTCGCGGCGGCGAACACGCTCTCGGCGTCGACGTCGCGCTCGGTCCCCCAGCGGTCCGGCTCGCGGTAGTCGATGCGCTCGTGCGTCCAGTCCTCGAAGGCCGTCCACGCGCCGACGGCGGCGAGCGCGCCGACGACGCCGCGGCCGTTCTCCCACTGCGCGGTCTCGTAGCCGTGTGCGGCCGCCAGCGACTTCGCCTCGCCGGGGTCGAGGTGTTCGCGCATCGCGCGCTCGGCGAACTCCGTGATTGGCTCGGGCGCGTCGGCTTCCGGGGCGACTACCACACCCGGATTCGTTCGGGGGTCGTCAGTCTCCGCGACCTCGCCGACGACCTCCTCCGCGACGGCCAACCCCACTCCGGGGTCGACGTCGGCGTGGACGGCGAGCGCGGCGTTCCCGCGGGTCTTGTACTCGACGGCGGGGTTCAGGCGCACGAGCAGCACGCGCTCGACGCTCGCGCCGCGCTCGCGCAGCCGCTCGGCGACCAGGTGAGCGGCGTACGTCGTGCACATCCCGCGCTCGCGGGAGTCCGTGTCGTCGAGGGCGACGACCGTCATTCGGCGCGCCCGTAGGACCCGCGCACGTTTCGCGCTTCCGGTCCCCGAGCGGGGATAGTGACCGACGAATGACCGAAACCGCGGGGAAGCGCCGCCGTATCGGCACAACGCATATATGTGGCCGACGGCTTACCCTCGTGTATGTCACGGTCGGTACTCATCGAGAACGTCACCGCCATGCTCGCGGACGCGGGGTTCACGGTGAGCGACCGGTGTGCGACGCGGCCCAAGAGCTTCGACGTGGCCGCCCGCCGCGAGAACGACGTCATCCTCGTGAAGATTCTGGGCAACATCGACGCCTTCGACGCGCCGACCGGCGCGGAGATGCGGCGGCTCGGCACCTACCTCGACGCCACCCCGATGGTCATCGGCCTGCGCACCCGCGACGAGGAACTCAAGCCGGGCGTCGTCTACTTCCGCCACGGCGTCCCCGTGCTCAGCCCCGACACCGCGATGGATTTCTTCGTGGAGGGCATCCCGCCGCTCATCTACGCGGCGCCGGGCGGCCTCTACGTGAACATCGACGGCGACGTGCTCGCGGACCGCCGGCAGAACGAGGACTTGAGCCTCGGCCAGCTCGCCAACCAGCTCGGCGTCTCCCGGCGCACCGTCTCGAAGTACGAGGACGGCATGAACGCCAGCATCGAGGTCGCGATGGAGCTGGAGGAGCTGTTCGGCGGCGACCTCACCTCGCCGGTGTCGGTGATGGACGGCGCGGAGGAAGTCCGGGACGCCGAACCCACCCCTGACGACCCCGAAGCCGACCCCGAGGACGTGCCCGTGCTCTCCGTGCTCGCGCGCGTCGGCTTCGAGGTCCACCCGACGGACCGCGCGCCGTTCAAGGCCGTCAGCGAGGACGCCTCCGGCGCGGACCGCGTGCTGACGGGTCACTCGTCGTTCACCGAGGCCGCCGTCAAGCGCGCCCGCATCATGAGTTCGCTCGGCTCGATTACGCACACCCGCGCCGTCTACGTCGTCGACGAGGCCTCCCGGGACTCCGTGGACGACACCGCCATCGTCGAGCGCGAGGAACTGGAGGACGTCGAGGACTCCGACGAGTTCCGCGACCTGCTCGCCGACCGCGGCGCGCAGTCGGAAGCCTGACTCGGTTTCCGTTCAGGTTCGGGAAGGAATCAGTTTTGAGTGATTTCCGGGATAGTTTCTTCGCCTAGAGATCGTGAAACAGGCGGTAAGTAGATCTGCGTATCTACCAATTCAATCAGTCAGCTAACCCCCCACACAGGTTTATACTTTCAAACTGTATTAACGGCTAATGAACGAATCTGCGTCTTCCACCGGCACACAACGACTTTGGGAAGGCCGGTAGTGTTCAGATTAGCTGATTCCATGCGAAGGCGAACGCTTGCAGCCAATTTTCGACAGTATCTGCTTCGGCGTGACTGAAACAGTTTGAGAACTGGTTGGTTCGGCGTTTTAGTTCTCGGAAAACACGTTCGATGCTGTTCCGATTACCGTGTTTTTCGTATCGGTAATCGAGGCCGTGTCGATGGAGTGCTGCTTGGAGCCACGGTGCAGAATCGACGAGAAAGACTGCGTCATCGACGAGATGTTTCTCGCGGAGTTCCGCAAGAAACATCTCGGTGATCGCTTGATTTCTCGTCGGAGCGAGCGTGACGTGCAGCAAGCGGTTGGTGTCGGGATTGACTGCGGCGTACAGCCAGAATCGTTCGTCGTTGAGTTGGATCACGGTCTCGTCGACCGCGACGTGATCCGGGTTCGCACCATTGAGGGGCTGTAGGTCGGCCTTCTGCACCCAGTTGTGAACGGTGGTTCGACAGCGTTCGACACCCAACCTATCGAGAATTGAAACGGTATCCGAAAGTGATAGTCCGGCCAGGTGGAGTCGGATACCGAGCTTCATCGCCGGCTCGGGTGTCGCCTCTCGCTCCAGAAAATCTAACTCGAAGCAGTCGCTACCACCGTCGAGGCGGGCGATTTCGAGCATAGACCACTCAAAAATCGTTCCGCCTCACTCTTCATCCTTATGTGAACACCGCCGGGAAGGCCTGACGGAAAATCTGTTAGTCTCACTAACTGCTGTCGCATTCGCACTTGCCGCCTTCTTCCTGATACCGCTTGGTGAGGCCTTTGAGGTGCGGTTCCTCCTTGCGATAAGTTTCCTCACTCTCGTCTTCGTGTACGATGAGTACTGGCCGCGAACCGACTCGGCGGCATACGCAGTGCTCTGGACGGTCGGAGCCGGACTCTTAACCGCCGGCATCTTCATCGGCGTCTATGAACTGGCGTTCTCACTTGGATCGGGGGAACTCACAAGAGCCGTCGCGCTCCTCGTAACGACAGTTCTCCAATATGGGAGCGCAATTCTGTACTCCCGTGCGCAGTAGGAGTCCTGTACTTACGGATTTAGCTGATAGTCGCAGCGATTTTCCCGAACGACAGAAGACGACTAGCGATCGTTACGCGCCGTACGTCTCTTCGAGGTACTCCACGATGTCGTCGCTCTCGGGCATCCCCTCGATGCCGTGGTCGGTGTCCACGAGCACAGGGACGCCGGTCTGCCCGCTGACGTCCTCGACTTCGCCGCGCTCGCTGTGCGAGCTCGGGACCTCGTGTTCGACGTAGTCGAGTCCGAGTTCGTCGAGCTTCGTCTCGACTTTCGCGCAGTACGGGCAGCCCGGGAGCTTGTAGAGTTCGAGTGCCATGCACAGGCGTACGCGGCGACGACGCAAAGAAGCCGGGGATGCGGCGGACGGCGCTCAGACCGCGGCGGCGAGCGCGCCGCTGGTGCGGACGTAGAAGTAGACGACGAACGCGAGCGCGAGCAGCCACTGGCCGGCGGAGACCTCGTCGTACTCGCCGACGGCGACCTTCACGACGGGGTAGGAGACGATGCCGGCGGCGATGCCGTAGCCGATGTTGTACGTGAACGGCATCACGAAGACGGTGAGACCGGCGGGAATCGCGTACGTCATGTCGTCCCACGCGACGTCGGTGACGTTCGCGAGCATGATGACGCCGACGACGACCAGCGCGATGTGGCTGGCGTACAGCGGGACGATGGCCGCCAGCGGGACGACCACGAGGCTCGCGAGGAACAGCAGCGCGACGACGAGCGCGGTGAGGCCGGTGCGGCCGCCCTCCTCGACGCCGGTCGCGGACTCGATGTACGTCGTGACCGTCGAGGTGCCGAGCATGCTCCCGACCGTGGTGCCGATCGCGTCGGCCATCAGCGGCTTGTCGATGTCCGGGAAGTTGCCGTCCTCGTCGAGGAAGCCCGCGACCTGCCCGACGCCGACGAGCGTGCCGGCGGTGTCGAAGAAGTCCACGAAGAAGAACGTGAACACGATGAGCGCGAACGCGAACACGTCGATGCCCTCCGCGGGCGCGCCGACGAGGCCGTCCACGAACGCGCCCGCGAGCGGCGTGATGTCGTACTGGGCGCCCGTGATGGACGTCGTGAGCGTGCCCGGCGCGACGACGCCCGCCCACTCGATGACGTAGGCGGCGACCGTCGTGCCGAGGATGCCGACGACGATGGAGCCGGGGACGCCGCGGGCGTACAGCGCGAGCGTGAAGAACAGCCCGGCGACGGCCAGCGTCGCGGCGGGGTCGGTGGCGATTTGGCCGAGCGTGACCATCGTCGCCTGGTCGGCGGCGACGACGCCCATCTCCTGGAGGCCGATGAGCGCGAGGAAGCCGCCGATGCCCGCGCCGACCGCGAGCTTGACGGGTTCGGGGAACGCGCGGATGATGGCCTTGCGGGCGCCGGCGGCGGTCAGCAGGATGAAGATGATGCCCTCGACGAACACCGCGGCGAGCGCGACCTGCCACGGGATGCCGAGCCCGATGACGACGGTGTACGCGAAGAAGGCGTTGAGCCCGAGGCCGGGCGCTTGCGCGAACGGGCGGTTGGCGTACAGCGCCATCACCGTGGTCGCGACGAACGCCGAGAGGATGGTGACGACCGCCAGCATCTGCTGGACCTGGTCGCCGGTGTACCCGGGGATGGAGATTGCCTGCCCGAGCGTCGCGGGGTTGACGAGGACGATGTACGACATCGCGAAGAACGTCGTCACGCCCGCGAGCGTCTCGGTCCGGACGTCGGTGTCGTGGTCGTCGAGTGCGAAGTAGTCAGCGAGCCCCATTATAATGCACGTTCGGGCATAACTACACCTCCCGCTTAAGCGTTGTTATGCACGTTGGTAGTCCGTGCCCGCTATAGATGAAGAACCGTCCAGAATATCCACGCGCGTGCCCAGAATCGGGCGTCGCGACCGTTATTCGAGGTTCGCGAGCGCGCCGACAGGGGCATCGGTGAGCTCGCGGGCGCGCTCGACGCCGTCGTCGCCGACCGCGATGAGCGTGAACACGCCGGTGACGTCGCCGTCCGCGGCGTCGGCGATGTCCAGCAGAATCTCCTGGGTCTCGCCCGACCGGATGAGGTCGTCGACGACGAGGACGGTCTCGCCGGCGTCGATGGCCGACGCGGGCAGGTAGTAGGTCAGTTCGATGCCGGAGGCGAAGCGCTTGCGGGCCTCGATGAACTCCTCGACGGCGGTCTCCTTGGACTTCTTGGCGTACGCGCAGCGCGCGCCGTAGTAGGAGGCCAGCGACGCCGCGAGCGTGATGCCGTCGGTGGCTGCGGTGAGGACGACGTCCGGCCGCTCGAAGTCGAACGTCTCGGCGGCGACCGGCGCCACGAGGTCGAGGAACGACTGGTCGAAGACGACGCCGGAGTTGTCCACGTAGCCCTCGTCGTCGAGGCGGACGCGGGCTTCCAGTTCTTCGCGCAGGAGGTCGGCGCCGGCGTCCTCGACGACTTCGCGGGCGCGCTCGGCGCTCGGGAGGACGTGGCCGTTCACGTAGCGGTTGAGGTCGCCGGCGGGGAGGCCGGTCTCCGCGGAGAGTTCGTCGTACGTCCGGGTCTCCTTGAGCGTGCGCAGCACGTCGACCGCTCGCAACTGGAGGGCGGCCTTCTCTGCTCGATTCATACAGATGCACACGTTTCCACAAACTTGAATATCCCGGAACTGTCGGCGTGCGAAGAAATCACAAACGCGCCCACTCCGGGCGGCGCGCCGACCTACTCGGCGTCCAGCAGGTCGCTGGCCGTCACAAGCGCCTCCATCTCGACGCCGTGCTCGGCGAGCAGTTCGCGGCCGCCCTCCTCGCGGTCCACGACGAGCAGCGCGCGATTGACTTCCGCGCCGGCGTCGCGGAGCGCTTCGACGGCGTCCACCGCGGACTGGCCCGTCGTCGCGATGTCCTCCACGACGACGACCTCCTCGCCGTCTTCGAGGCGGCCCTCGATGCGGTTCCCGGTCCCGTACTCCTTGGCTTGCTTGCGCGCGATGACGTACGGCACGTCGGCTTCGACGGCCGTCGCCGCGGCCAACGGCACGCCGCCGAGCGCGACGCCGCCGAGTTTCGCGTCCGCGTCGAGGCGCTCGGCGAACGCCTCCGCGATGGCGCGCAGGCAGTCCGGGTCCGTCTCGAAGAGGTACTTGTCGACGTAGTACTCGGAGGTGCCGCCGTGGGAGAGCTCGAACTCCCCGAATTTGACGGCGTCCGCGTCGCGAAGCAACTGGACGAGGTCGTCGGTCATTACCAGAGTTGGCGGGCCACCCGACCAAAAGGGGTGCGATTACCGAGCCGAGACGAATGTGGTGGAGCATCCGCGAGCGAGCGGTCTGAAAGACCCGAGCGAAGCGGTTCACTCGCGCCGAAGCCGCGAGGCCGACGACTGAGCGGAACGAAGTGAAGCGAAGGAGGAGTGCTTTTAGTGCAGGTTTTGCCGAGGGCGGCCGCAGGCCGCCCGTAGTTCGAGAGACGCCTGCGGCGTCTCTCGTCATCTCGAAAGAGCGCTACGCGCTCTTTCGGTGACAGCGCAAAACGTGCGTTAGTATGGCTCGTTCTTCAGACCGAGCAGGTACGCGATACCGTTGGTGACGACGTGCAGGAGTGGGGTGAGCACGAGGATGGCGACGACGACGTCGAGGGTGAAGGTGGCGCCGAACCAGCCGGGGGCGGCGATGGCGGCGAGCGCGAGCGCGACGACGACGAAGTCGAGTTGGTCGAGGAGGGGGAAGGCGGCGCCGCGTTCGCGGCCGGTGCGGCGCTTGAGGAAGGAGGCGAGGATGTCGCCGAGCATCGCGCCGGCGGGGAGCGCGACCATGGCGGCGGGCGGGAACGTCGGGAGTGCGACGCCGAGCGCGTCGCTGGCGGTCGGTTCGATGGCGTTCAGGACGGCGGCGAGGGCGACGCCGGCAAGGACGCCGACGGCGGTGCCGCGCCACGTCTTCCCGTCGCCGAGCACGCGCTTGCCGCCCAACGTGGCGCCGCCGTCGATGGGGCGGCCGCCGCCCGCCAACACGGCGGCGTTGTTCGGCACGTACGCGGGCAGCATCACCCAGACCGCAGTCGCGACCGTCGCTGCGAGACCCATGCGTGGGGGTGGACGCGGCCGGCGGAAAAACCCGCGGGTTCGACCGGGGGAGGCGCGTCGTTTAAGGGACGCGGCGCCGGAGATTCTCGTATGATACCGCCCATCGCGAGCAACTTCGTCGCGGGGGAGACGCCCGCAGAGGCCGTCGAGCACGCCGAGTCGCTGAACGCTCGCGGCGTCGCCGCCATCCTGAATCTGCTGGGCGAGCACTACGAGCGGCGGCCGCCCGCCGACGAGGACGCCGCGGCGTACGAGGCCCTCGTGCGCGACGTCTCGAAAAGCGGCGTGGACGCCTGTATCTCGGTGAAGCCCTCCCAAATCGGGCTGGACGTCGGCGAGGACGTGTTCGCCGAGAATCTCGCAAGCATCGTCGAGGTGGCGGACGAACACGACGTGTTCACGTGGGTGGACATGGAGGACCACGAGACGACCGACGCCACGCTGGACGCCTACGAGGATCTCACCACGGAGTACGGTGGCGGCGTCGGCGTCTGCATCCAGGCGAACCTCAAGCGCACGGGGGAGGACCTCGAACGGCTCGCGGCCCTCCCCGGGAAAGTCCGGCTCGTGAAGGGCGCCTACGACGAACCGTCGTCGATAGCGTACACGCGCAAGGAGCGCGTGAACGAGGCGTACCGCGACTACCTGGAGTTCATGTTCCGGGGGTTCGAGGGCGGCGTCGCGGTGGGCAGCCACGACCCGGAGATGATCGCGTACGCCCGCGACCTCCACGACGAGTACGGCACCGACTACGAGGTCCAGATGCTGATGGGCGTGCGCGACGACGCGCAGTTCGACCTCGCGGCCGACGGCGTCGACGTCTACCAGTACGTGCCGTACGGCGGCAAGTGGGTCTCGTACTTCTACCGGCGCGCGATGGAGCGCAAGGAGAACCTGTTGTTCGCGCTGCGGGCGGTTCTGGGCCGGTAGGGCGGTCGTCTCGAAATCCCTATACGTCGCCGCTCAGTGGACTCCCGTATGACCTCGTGGAAGCGGGACTTCGCGAGCGGGCTCATCGTGCTCGCGCCGATTCTGGTCACGCTGTACGTCCTCTACTGGCTGTTCTCGCTCATCGCGCGGTTCTCGCTGCTGGCGACGAACGTTGACGACCCCGTGGTGGCGGTCAGCATGACCGTCGTCATCTTCGTGTTGCTGGTGTTCTCCGTGGGCTACCTGATGCGGACCGCGCTCGGCACGTTCGCCGAGGAGGTCTTGGACGACCTCATCAACCGGCTGCCGGGGCTGCGCATCGTCTACAACGCCTCGAAGATGGCCGTCGAGACGGTGCTGTCCGGCGGCGCCGACGAGTTCCAGAAGCCCGTGAAAGTCGAGCCGTGGGAGGGGATGCGGCTGACCGCGTTCAAGACGGGGAAGACGACCGACGACGGCCGCGAGGTGGTGTTCATGCCGACCGCGCCGAACATCACCTCCGGGTTCGTGATGGAGCTGGAGCCCGAGGACGTCATCGAAGTCGACGAGTCCACGGAGGACGCGCTGACGCGCGTTCTCAGTGCGGGGTTCGGGGAGAACGAGCGCGACGTCCCGGAGCCGTTCGTCGACGACGAGGACGAGCCCGAACAGTGAGCCGGCGCGGCGTCGCGCGGGTCAGTCGTCCGCCGCCTGCGTCCGGTGGTTCACCCACTCGACTTCGAGAATGTCGGCCGCGCAGGGCTCGCAGAGCGAGAGGGTGACGCGCCGGCGCTCGCCGTCGGCGCGGTCGAGCCGGAGCGCGTGCGGCGTCGCGGCGCGGTCTCCGTCGTTGCAGTTACTACAGATGGACCGACTGGCCGCGCTGTTCACACGTCACCGAGGTGCCACGCGGTTATAGGAGGGGGTGGTTTTGACGGCGGCGGTCTTTTCGAGGAAGTGAGTGACAGTCCCGTTCGGGTTCAGACGTAGTGGAACCACTCCTCGCGCTCACCGGACTCCACGACGTCGAAGAACGCCTGCTGGAGCTCCTCGGTGACCGGGCCGCGGGTGCCGGACCCGATTTCGACGTTGTCCACCTGCCGGATGGGCGTGACCTCGGCGGCGGAGCCGGTGAAGAACAGCTCGTCGGCGGTGTGGAGTTCGCCCCGCGAGATGGAGACGTCGTCGTGGACGGTGTAACCGCGCTCTTCGGCGAGCGTGATGACGGTGTCGCGGGTGATGCCGTCGAGGATGCTCTCGGAGAGCCCGGGCGTGAAGATTTCGCCGTCGCGCACGAGGAAGAGGTTCTCGCCGGGGCCTTCCGCGACGTTGCCCTCCTTGTTGAGGACGATGGCTTCCGTGAAGCCGTTGCGGCGGGCTTCCTCGCCGGCGAGCATGGAGTTGACGTAGAGGCCGGTGGTCTTGGCGTTGGTCGGAATCTGACTGGAGGCGTGCTTGCGCCACGAGGAGACCATCACTTCGACGCCCTCTTCGAGCGCTTCCTCGCCGAGGTAGGTGCCCCACGGCCACGCGGCGATGGTGACGTCCGTCGGGCAGTCCTTCGGGGAGACGCCCAGCGAGTCGTAGCCGTAGTAGGCGATGGGGCGGACGTAACAGGACGCGAGGTCCTGGCGGTCGAGCAGCTCGACGGTCGCCTCGGTGAGCTCCTCGCGCGTGTAGTCGATGTCGAGGTCGTAGGGCTTCGCGGACGCGAACAGCCGGTCTAAGTGTTCCTCCCAGCGGAACAGCGCGGGACCCTCGTCGGTGTCGTACGCGCGGACGCCCTCGAAGACGCCGCTGCCGTAGTGCAGCGCGTGCGTGAGCACGTGGGTCGTGGCGTCCTCCCAGTCCACGAAGTCGCCGTTCATCCAGATGGTGTCGACGTCCATGTCGTCGAATCCGCTCATACTCGCGGGAAGGGCGGGCCGTCTCATAAAACCACGAGTGCCGGCTACGGGCGAGGGTTGCCGCCAGTCCGAGAAACCGCGTGAATGTCCCACAATAATTCAACCGAGAGGCTTAATTACTGGAGAGAATTACAAGCGGCCGATGAGCGACCACGCACCGCTCGTGTACGAGGACATCGACGAGGCGCTCCGGCCGAGCCTCGGCGAGGCGCTCGTGCCGATTCTCGCCGTCGTCGTCTCGCTCGGCGTCGGCTCGGGCTACCTCGGCCTCGCACCGCACGCACCGCTGCTCTGGAGCATCGCATTCACCGGGCTGTTCGCGCGCTACCGGCTCGGCTACGACTGGGACGGCGTCTACGACGCCGCCGCCTCCGGCCTCAAGATGGGGCTGCAGGCGATTCTCATCCTGTTCGTCATCTACGGGCTCATCGCCACGTGGATTAGCGCCGGCACCATCCCCGGCCTGATGTACTACGGGCTCGGCACCCTGACGCCCGTGGTCTTCCTGCCCGTGACCGCCGTGCTCGCCGCCATCGTCGCGTTCGCCATCGGCTCCTCGTGGACGACCGTGGGGACGCTCGGTGTCGCGTTCGTCGGCATCGGCGAGGGACTCGGCGTCCCGCTGGCGATGACCGCGGGCGCCATCGTCTCCGGCGCGTACGCCGGCGACAAGCAGAGCCCGCTGTCGGACACCACGAACCTCGCGGCCGCCGTCACCAACGCCGACCTCTACGACCACATCAAGGCGATGCGCAACGGCACCGCCATCGCGTTCGGCCTCGCCGTGGTCGCGTACGCCGTCCTCGGCGTCTACTTCATCGAAGGGGGTAACCCCGACGTCAGCGCCATCACCGGCCCGCTCGCCGACTCGTACGCGCTCGGCCCGCTGGTGTTCCTGCCGCTCGTGGTGACCTTCGGGCTCGCGGTTCGCGGCTACCCGCCGCTGCCCTCGCTGATTGCGGGCATCTTCGCGGGCGCGCTCACCACGGTATTCGCGCAGGGCGCGAGCTTCACGTCCGCGTGGAACATCTTCCTCAACGGCACCGACCCCGCCACCGGTAGCGAAACCGTCAACGGCCTCCTGACCGCGGGCGGCATCTCGGGGTCGGCGTGGACCATCGCCGTCGTCGTCGCCGCGCTCGCGCTCGGCGGGCTGCTCGAACGCACGGGCGTGCTCGCGACGCTCGCCCACAACCTCACGCAGGCCGTCTGGTCGCCGGGGTCGCTGGTCGCCGGCACCGGCCTCGCGGCCATCGTGACCAACGCCTTCTCCGCCCAGCAGTACATGAGCATCGTCGTCCCCGGAATGAGCCTCCGGAACCTCTACGAGGAGTACGACCTGCCCGAGACGGACCTCTCGCGGGCCGTCGAGGCCGCCGGCACGCCGACGGGGCCGTTCTTCCCGTGGCACGCCGGCGCCGTCTTCATGACGAGCCAGCTCTACCCGAACACCCCGGGCGCCATCTCGTGGCTGTGGGTGCCGTTCTACTTCTTCGGCATCCTCTCGCCGGTCGTGCTGTTCGCGATGGCGCTGACCGGTCACGGCTACACGCAACAGTCCGACCCCGCGGAAGCCGCGCCAGCCACGGACGACTGACGCCGCGCCCGCTCGCTTTTACGCGCCCAGCGTCGCGAACGCGAACACCAACAGTAGGTACGCCGCGACGACGACGACCGCGACCAGCGGCACCAGCGAGAGGTAGTCGTGGTCGCCGCGCACGCCCGCGGACTCGCCGTTCTCGACGCGCTCGACGGCGGCCTCGTCGACTTCGGACGCCGACGGCATCACCTCCGGCAGCCCCTTCCGGCGCGCGTCGAGCTTGTTCAGCGCCAGCACCGCACCGACCGTGAGCACGGCCGCCAGCGGGAGCGCGACGTACGCCGACTGCACGCCGAACCCGTACAGCACGAGGACGACGATGGTCGCCCCCGCGGCGGTCGCGGCGAACGGAATCTGGGTGCTCACGTGGTCGACGTGGTCCGAGCCCGCGAAGATGGAGGACATCACCGTCGTGTCGCTGATGGGCGAGGAGTGGTCGCCCCAGATGGCGCCGCCGAACAGCACGCCGACCAGCACGGGCAGCACCGACGGGCCCGCGAGCTGGTAGCCGAGCGGAATCGACAGCGGCGTCAGAATCGCCATCGTCCCCCACGAGGTGCCAGTGGTGAACGCGACGAGCATCGCGGCGACGAAGACGATGAGCGGGAGGAAACTCCCGGGCACGCCGCTGCCGACCATCGTGTCCACGATGAACTGCGCGGTGCCGACGCGCTCGGCGGCGAGCCCGATGGCCCACGCCAGCACGATGATGGCGAGCGCGATGTTCATCGTCTTGAAGCCGTCCACGATGGTGTCGCTGGCTTCCTCTAAGTCCATCGTGCCGTACGCCAGCGACCCGACGAACCCGGTGAGCATGAACGCGAACGCGCCGAACAGCAGCCCCATCGCGACGTCGGTCTCCTGGAACGCGGTGGCGACGTCGACGCCGGGCTGGTGGCCGCCGCCGAGGTACCACATCGAGACGAGGCCGACCGCCAGCAGCGCGAGGATGGGCACGAAGAAGTTCACCAGCGAGGGATTCTTCTCGCTGGGTTCGCCGACGTCGTTGGAGACGTCGGACAGCGGCGTGGCGTCCTCCCGAATCGTCGCGCCGGTGGCGCGGGCGCGCCACTCGGCGTCCAGCATCGGCCCGTAGAACCGCTGGGTGAGCGCGATGAACCCCACCATGAAGAACGCCATGAAGCAGTAGACGTTCCACGGAATCGACTGGAGGAACAGGCCGAACGGCGTCAGCCCCAGCTGTTCGGCGGAGACACGCGCGGCCTCGAAGCCAGCGATGATCATCGACACCTGGTAGCCGATCCAGTTCGACACCGGGCCGAAGGTGGTCACGGGCGACGTGGTGGAGTCGAGGACGTAGGCGTGCATCTCCCGCGAGGACTTGTTCTCCTGGGAGAGCTCGCGGGTGGCGTTGCCCGTGACGACGGTGCTGGTGTACGAGTCGAAGAAGATGAACACGCCGACCAGCCACGTCAGCACCTGTGACTCGCGGGCGGTGCTGACGCGGTCGCCGATCCAGCGTTCGAGCGCGAGAATCCCGCCCGAGCGGTAGATGAACGCGGCGCCCGCGCCCATGAACAGGATGAGGATGATGAACTTCGCGTCGAACGGCGACCGCACGACCTCCACGAACCACTCCATCGTGAGCGCGGTCGCCGCGATTGGATTCCACGATTCGACGATGAGCGCGCCCGCCCAGACGCCGGCGAACAGCGACACCAGCACCTGACGGGTGACCATCGCGAGCGCGATGGCCAGCAGCGGCGGCGCCAGCGCGAGGAGTCCGTACTCTGCCATCCTCCGCTACTACAGAATAACTAGTGATAAAACTACGGACGTGGCGTTACGCCGGCAGAACGACGACGAACATCCACGGGGGCGGAGAACCGGCCGTTGAGAACCGAGCGGTTACTCGCCGAACGCCGTCAGCAGGTCGCTGCCCTCGACGTAAACGAGGCCCTCGCGGTCGGCGTACGCCTTCGCGTCGGCGACCGAGAGCGCTTCGCCGGTCTCGTCGTCGAGCATCTCGCAGACGACCGCCGCTGGCGCGACGCCGGCTTCCGCGGCGAGCGCGACCGCGAGCTCGGTGTGGCCCTTCCGGTGGGACAGCGACGGCGCCGCGCGCAGCACGTGGACGTGGCCGGGCGCGCGGAACTCGTCGGCGAAGTCCACGCTCGCGGGGTCGCTGGCCGCCTTTCCGAGTTCGGTGATGGTGAGTGCGCGGTCCTCGTCCGTGATGCCCGTGTACGTGTCGCGGTGGTTCACGGGGAGCGAGAACGACGAGCGGTCGTCGTACCCGAGGTGGCCGTGGTCGGCGGCGGGGTGGTCGATGACGTCCCCGAGGAACGGGAGGTCGAAGGCGTCGGCGGCGTCCTCGCCGACGGCGACGCAGATGAGGCCGCCGGCGTCGTTGCGGAGGCGCGCGACGTCGTCGGGCGTCACCGACTCGGCGGGGTAGACGAGGTCGACTTCGCCCTCGCGGTCGGCGGCGTCGTGGACGAGCACGGGGTCGCCGGCGCGGAACGCCGCGACCGCCTGCTCGACGCGGGTCACGTTACTGCTCTTCGACACGGACAGTCACCTCGTCGCCGTCGAGGAGGCCGAGTTCCTCGCGGAGCTTCTCGGGCGCGATGAGTTCGACCTGCGTCTCGTCGTGGTGGGTGCGGTCCGGCACGATGACGTGCGCCGGGGAGAACGTGCCGTCGTCGCTCTCGACGGTGGCGTGGTAGCACGTCGCCGGGCCGTAGGTGCGCTCCTCGTCCTCCCAGCCCTCGATGCGGACGCCGTCCATCGCTTCGAGCGCGGAGCGGGCGCGCTGGCTCTCCGCGCTGAGGTCGACGTTGAGCGTGCCGAGGTACGGCTCGTAGCCGAGCTTCTCCTCGAACTGGCGCATGTAGCCGGGGAGGCTGATGTAGTGGCGGCCCTCGCCCATCCCGCTGGTGACGGTGCCGTCGAGGGCGAGCTCGCCGGAATCCTCGAAGATGCGGCGGTAGTCCTCGTACTCGCGTTCGAGCGTGCGCTCGCCGTCCTCGGTGATGGCGACCCACTGGCCGTCGTTGACGAGGTCCCGCTGGACGAGCCCCGCGTCCTCCAGCGCCTGGAGGCGCCGGGAGGCGGTCTGGTTGGAGGCGTCGAGGCGGCCCGCGAGGTCCCCGCAGGAGACCTTGACTTCGCCGCGGCGCGCGCCGTCGAGCGCGAGCAGCTTCAGCACGGCGAGCTCGTCGAAGCCGACCTCGCCCGTGCCCGTTGCTTGCGACATACCCGCAAATTCGGGCGCGCGCCGCATAAGAATACCGGAAGTGGAACGCGTCCCGAAAGTGAGAGCGCGTCAGTCGGCCGCCGAGCCCGCCCAGAACTCCGAGTCCGGCCGGAGCTTCGGCACCCACGTGTCCTCGTCGCGGGCGAGCAGCGCCACCCGCGAGACCTCCTGGTCGCGCAACACCGTGTGCTCGGGCATGTGCGCTTGGACCTCGCGGGCGAACTCCAAGACGTCCTCGTGGTTCGGCATCGTCTCCCGGTCGAGGCGGTCCCGCGAGTCGCCGACGTGCATGTACGCCTTCAGCTCCACGAAGTCCGGGTCCGCGCGGTCGAAGAAGCCCGCGTACCAGTCCGGGTTCGCCATGTTCTCGCCGCCCACCAGCGTCGTCCGCAGGACGGTCCGGGTGTGGTCCTTGTCGTGGAGGACGTCCATCGTGTCCACGAGCTTCTCCCACGCGTCGTCCTCCTGTGCGCCCACCACGTCGTCGAACGTCGCGCGCTCGGGGGCGTCCACGGAGACGTACAACTGCGTCGGGTCGCACTCCGCCAACACGTCGGGCCGCGTCCCGTTCGACACGAGGAACGTCGTCAGGCCGCGGTCGTGGAACTCCTCCAGTAGCTCCGGGAGGTAGGGGTAGAGGGTGGGCTCGCCGTCCAGCGAGATGGCGACGTGGCGCGGGTCCATCGCCTCCTCGAAGCGCTCCCTCGGGACCTCGTCGTTGCCGCCGAACCCAGAGAGCAGTTTCTTCTGGAGTTCGATGGAGGCGTCCACCACCGCCTCCGGGTCGTCCCACTCCACGCCGTCCAGCTCGTACGTGTGGCCGGCGTGGTCCCGCCAGCAGAACACGCAGCGCTCGTTGCACCGCACCACGGGCGTCATCTGGATGCAGCGGTGCGAGCGGATGCCGTAGAAGGCGTGCTTGTAACACGACCGACCTTCTGTAAGTGTATTCTTCGTCCAGCCACAGGTTTGCGCGGCAGTGTGGTTGACACTGTGATAGTCGGGATCATCAACCTGCTTAGGACCACCCTCCGCGTCACTCATACTCTGTGGTGAGAACGCGACGACTCAAACAATCTTCCCCTTGGCAGACTAAGGCCGTCCTTCGGCGTCTAAATCCTCCAACTCTTTAGCGACAACTATCCAGAGTAGTTTTTCGGGAAGTGTTCTGCTAGTGTTTGAAGAACTATTTTGCGTGTACTTTCGTCCGGGCGTAGGTCGCTCTGAATCTGGATTGTCTTGGTTTCCTGTAGACCTTCCCAACACTCTAAGACGGCTTCGCCGTCGTCTGTTAGTTCGTATTGGGCAGCCCCCACAGTTTCTTCGTCTTTTGTGGCTAGTTCAGGGACTAACTCTCGGGAAGCGACTTGTGCCCACCATTCACCTTCGCCGTTGATTCTCCGTCCCGACAATTCACATTTGCCGTGGTTGCCAATATGGGCTAGTATCTCGGGAAGGCCCTCTTTTGATAGAACTGTGTATAGGTGCTGGCTCAGTTCCTGACGCCGGGAATATAGTTCTTCAAGTTCCTCTGCGTCCGGTGGATTGTCGGATTCGGCTGGGTCTTCTAAATCAACCGTCCCATACATTAACTCCAACACGCCCCCAAGTTCTTCACGTTCCGCGCTAACGGGGTGGTCTTCCGCTTGCTCAATCATTCCCTCAATCTGTCGCTTGAGCGATTCTAGCTCCGATTTTGAGAAGCTAAGCGTCGTGTTTTCATACACGAATTGGTCGTGAAGAGTAGCCGCGCGCTGGAAGTTGGACACGGCCAATAGATCCCGTCTAAAATCGCTAATTACGTCGTCCAAATTGGCGACCACTTCATTCTTGATTCGCGATTTTGTGTTTGCGGGTTGCTCTGGTCCCTCTCCGTCAACCGTGCCGAGATAGTGGTCCTGTTCATACAGATAGGCTCGTTCCTTGGGTCGAAGGAATCCGAACTTCCGGGAACGGTCGGACATCTATACCAATCTCTTGGTATCGTAGGTATATAAATACCCATACTCCTACCACCCGATATACTAGCCACAGGCAGAGTCCCGGGGTGGTCCGGGGCGGAAGCCCGGGGAAGCACCCCCGGCAAATGGGCGGTCCGACGGTGAAAATCCGAGCGGGTAGCCGACTCCGGTCCGGGGAAGCCTCTTGCACACCGCCTCAGTGTGAGGCAAGGTTCGGAGTGTTCAGGTGAGCAAGAATCCATGAAACACTGACCGAACTGGGTCCGCTCGATGCTACCCCACAGGCCCGAAACAAACCGGGCTATGTGAGGACGGCGTGGCGACCGTGGCCGCTCGATGACCCTAGTCGAAGAGGACCACCGAATCCAGCGGGAGAGTGGTTCAAGTTGGCTGCAGTATCGGTTCATAATCAACCACATTAGAAAACCATGAGTGTCAATCAAGATACAACGATTAAGATTTCCAAGGAGAATTGGCGACGGCTAAATTCGCGGAAGAAAGAACCCGGCGAGAGCTTTGATGATGCATTATCACGGGTTCTTTGCGATAACGAGTGACGAATAGCGGAAAGGACGCCCGGGTGTGGTGTGTGTGATTATCCACCCGATTGACGGCGCGATTTAGCGGGTTCTATATCTTAACCATGAGTACGCAAAAATCAGCAGACAGCGGTATCGCTGCGATTGAACAGAACCGCGAGCAGATCGAATCCTTTGCCGAGCGCGACGAACGGGCGTCGTATATCGCAGAGGCACTCCTAGAGGTGTGTGAGGAATGAAGAACGGCAGGAGTGGGGGACGCTGGGGAGCGTCAAATGAAGGTAACGTAACGAAACCGCATAACGGTTGGGGTGAATCCTCCCCGTCCACCGGCTGGCAGAACGTCTACGCCGCCTTAGGCTGTTCAACCACTATCGAACCACGGGAGGTGTGGCGATGACCGACCGCGAAACGCTCGCCTCACGGCTTAGGGACGCTAGTCTCTTGGAGAAACGCCTTATTCCGGTTGAGGACGGCGGCAAAGCCTCGAAAGTCTACCATAATGACACGCGACACCGCCGGAGCAGTTTCGAGGACGTAACCGGGAATTATGGTGTGTACGCCGGCGCGACACCTGACGGTGGCCGGTGGCTGATTGACGTCGACATAGACGACTACAGCGACGACGCGGACAGTGACGCGCTCGAAGCGGTGGACGACCTCCCGGACACGCTCACGATTGAAAGCCCACACACGGACGGCGAGACGGGCGGCCACCGCTACTACTACATCGAAGGTAAGGATGTCCATGAGAGTATCGAGGGGTTCCACGGCGCGAAGAATCCCAGCTTGAGTTGGGGTGAAATTCGTGTTCACAACCAGTACGTGGTTGGTCCCGGTTCCCAACTTGACGGCTGCAGTAAGGAGTGGTGTGATTCGTGCGAAGAGTCGGACGGCGGCCACTACCAGATTGCCACAGACGCCCGGGTAGCCGAGATTACGCTGGCCGACCTCTTTGAGGTACTTCAAGCCGACGAGGACGACGGCAACACGCCACAGACAGCGGGGGGTGTGGATACCTCCCGGGATACCCCGAACGCGGACGGAAGCGCGTCACACGCCCGCGCGGTGGCAGAACACTACTCGAATATCGAGGATTACCTACAGTTCGGGAGTGACGACCGGAGTGAATCAGATTTTCACGTGTGCTGTCGATTCATCGAACACGGCGTACCTGAATCTGAAGCCTACCAGCTGCTCGCGAAGAATGGTAACTCGAAGGTGGACGCCACAGACGCCTCACAGAATTATTGGCAGCAGACGTGGCAGCGCGCGAAACAGCAGGTCGGGAGTGACGCGGATACCGAAACGCTCCCGTCACAGTCCCGTGCGGACGGTGGTTCTGCCGCCGTGAACCCTACCCATAACGCCGACAGAACGGGGTTCTCCGGTGAGGACGCCACAGACGGCGATAAGCGAACCGACACGCACGACGTGACGTGGTCGGACGTATACGAACGGTATCAGAACGCCGAGAATAGTGACGAGAAGAACGCCGCACGGTATGACGCCGCTGAAGTTCTCCTACAAAACCACAATTGGCGAACCTTCGAGGAAAACGATACGCTATGGTGGTACGATCCGAGCGACGGGATTTACCGGCAGACGGGAGAGTCACAAGCCCGCGAAATGGTCCGTGAAAGCCTACGTGACAAGTACGCCCGGAACGAGGTACGTGAGATCTTATCCCACCTTCGAGCGGCTACGACAGTCACCCAAGACGAAATGGGTGGGCCTGCAGAGAAAGTAGCCGTGGCGAACGGCGTGCTGGATATAGCCGACCGTGAACTATCCGACCACGATCCAGCGTATAATTTCTTGAGTCGTCTTGGAACGGAATACGACCCGGACGCGGATTGTCCCCGGTTCAAGCAATTCCTTGACGAAGTGGTAGCCGACGAATCAGCCAAGAAGAAACTACAGGAGTTCGCGGGCTTCACGCTCATGCACTGGCGGCTGAAGTGGCATAAGGCCCTGTTCATCGTTGGCCCACGAAATAGCGGGAAGTCCACCTTCGCAGACACGATTAGCGCGCTTCACGGCGAGGACACCGTGGCTAGTCTCTCCCCACAGGAAATGACCCAACGGTTCGGCGGCGCGGAACTATACGGGAAGTGGGTGAACATTCGGAACGACATTCCCGCGAGCGCGGTGAAGAAAACCGGAACGTTCAAAGAGATAATCGCCGGCGACCCCGTCAAAGCCGAACGGAAGGGGAAAGACCCGTTCCGGTTCAATCCAACTGCGAAGCATATCTTCGCAGCGAACCAGCTCCCCGATACAGAGAACGACGACGGCGCGTTCTATCGCCGGATTCTCCTTGTGGCATTCCCGCGAACGGTTCCACGCGAAGACCGTGACCGTGACTTAGACGAAAAACTCGAAGCGGAACTTCCCGGCATCCTAAATTGGGCGCTTGACGGCCTGCAGCGGCTTCGAGAACAAGACGGATTCACGGGTGACTTGACGCCGTCTCTCACAGCCGAGAAATGGGATAAATGGGGGAGTACAGTGGACCGATTCGCGTCCGCGTGCCTTGACGTCGGTGACGTAGGTAACACTGAACCGATCCCGAAAGACACGGTGTATCAGGTGTACCAGAACTTCTGCGAGCAAGAGTCTATGCCGCCAGAAATGTCGGGTGAAATGACCTCGCGGCTGAAAACGGACCACGGTGTGAGCGACGGGCGCGCGACTGTGAACGGAACACAGAAGCGGTGTTATCTGAATGTCTCGTTCACAGCGAAAGCAGACGCTTATCGGTCGGACACAGACGCCGGCGGTCGTTCATCCAGTGGTTTCGGTGGCTTCGAGTAGCCCTGAATCGTTTATTCCACCCGACGAATTAACCCCGGTGAAAGTATTACTCCGCGAATCCCGGTGTATTGAACCACAATACGCTAATGTAGGGTATTTTACTAGACAACCCCCCGAATATCTACGCGCGTATACGCATACGCCCCCGCCCGCTTGTGGCGTTCCGCAGGGGTTGTCTAGTTAGAATGGTTACATTCGGGTGTGTGTGGTTCTACCCGGTGAATTACGGGAGATATACTTTCAGTAAGGTAGCAGTGTGGCCGATGACCCGACGAGGCGAGGACTGTAGATTACCGCGACTCTCATAGCTATGAGTACGAACACTACCGACGAGATCGAACAGAAACGCAAAGAGTTCCAAGACGCCCTAGAGCGCGAGCAGACAGCAGACGACGACAGTTCGCCGGTCGTGACTGTGGACACGCTCAAAGAAGAGTACGAACTTGACACGCTAAACAGCGACCCGGAGATTCAGCGCGAGATCGACACACTCGAACGGCGGATTGACTTGATGGAAGAGCGGACGCCGGAACACACCGAAGAGCTTGCGGAGAAGAAAGCGGCGCTTGAGACGCTGCAGAACAGCCTTCACTCCCGGAGTTGGCGAAGCGTCCAGCAGAAATTGGAGGACAATTCATGAGTAGTTCAGAGTCTATCAACGGCTTCGACCCAGCGACTGAGAACGCAAAGACGCCGAACGGTGGCAAAGTGAAACAGGGCTATGAGAAGCTCAAGCAGCGTGGGATGGATGACGCAGCGGAAGAGGTCCGCCGGACAGAATCCCTCCGGGAGCAGATTCGGCTAGTCCGCGAACACCCGGAGTTTGACCCGAAACACGACGACTTCCGAACGTCCAGTAAGGGCGAAGTCCAGCGCGTCTATGAGTGGCTCATCGAGCATGGCCACGACCAAGAGGCTGAATCCCTCCGGCATATTGGAACCGTCAGCCAGCAACAGCGGCGTGTGGGGGATCTCAAGCAAGAGTACGACATTAGTTACTAGTTCAGGCTCCCGATGACCCCCAGTATGGGCGAGGGACCTATAGGCATAGTATCAGCCGTCTGCCGCCCCATATTCCATTTTTCAGTACCCCGGCAGCGGTGTTTGGCCGGGAATAAACGAGGTGCATTAGCCGTGACTAAGCAACCACAAATTACGCTTCCGAACGTATTGAACGACCCTGAAACACCCAAAAACCCACGTATTCCAGTCGAAACCCCGGGGGGTGAACCATGTCTGAGAGTGATCGCGCGAGCGCGGGCGCGAACGAGAGTCTGCCGGAGCGTGACGAGATTCTTGCGCTCTTGGAGGATGGCATCGAAGAGGCACACCGGAAGGTGAAGGATGGCCGGGTGTATGACGCGGAGAACGAGAAGGTACGAATCAAGTGGATTCGCGCGCTGGCGTATGCAGCGAACGTCCATCGGCAGATTCAGAACGACCGTGACCTTGAAGAGTTGAGTCGGCGGCTTGAGCAACTTGAAGAGGGAGACGTGTGACGCGGAAGAGTCGGCGTGAGATTGAGGCGGCGTTAGCGGAGTTGGCCGGCGGCGAGGCTTCGATTCAAGCCTATCTGTGGGCTGATTTGAAGGACGCTTACGGTGGTCGCCTCACTCCCCGGGAGCGGACGTTACTGGATTCGCCGGACCAACAGCTTCCCCCAGCGGCGCGAGCGAAACTGAACTTACGTAGGTGACTATGCCACGAAAATCAAAGCGCGAGATCGAACAGTCACTTGAGAACTTGGAACCGGAACGCGAGGAGTGGCCGACCGACGCGGATCCGTTCGTGCTTCGTGAAATGGCCGGCGGGGAGTGGGACCCTATTCCCCGTGAGGTATTGGCTGAATCGTGGCGGAACGCCTTGGAGCCTGTTGATGATGACACGGAAGAGTAGACGTGAGATCGAGCAATCGATTGACGACCTAGCCCCGGAGCCGGGCGACGAGTACCCGCATTTGGATAGTCTCGCTATGCTACTGGGGTATGAGTGGGACTTTGAATCACTGGGCGAGGATAGGTTAGTCGAACGCGAAGGGGACGGCAAGGTGTTTTACGTCCCTGAAGAGTTTGAAACAGCGGTTCGTGACATGATGGCTGGCGACGACTAAGCCGACTGTGGCTCACTCGTCGTCGTCGGATAGTTCTTCGATAAGTTGCTGTTTCAACTTTGGCGGGAGATTTGTGAGAGCTTCGTCCACGGCGCTAAGCTCTTGCTGTACCTCACTCTCAGGTTCAGATCCGGCGTAATTCTGCTTAATATCCTCCTGAATTTGCTCTTCAGTATCCTTCGCATTCGGCGCGAACACAGTCCCACAGCCCGGACACGCCTTCGCTTCCGGTTCTAACTGTTCGCCACACGTCGGGCAAACCTGTGGGGTAAGCGGTGATTCTTCGTCCGGTTCACGAAGCCCTGCAGCCACTTCTGCAGATTCTATATGGTCGTCGTCGGTAAGGTGCTGGTAGGTCGTTTCCATGACCTTACTGTTCGGGCCATGACCGATTAGGTGCTTAATCGTCGATTCGTCCATCCCGTAATCGCGCTTACAGGCTGTGACAAAGTAATGCCGGAAGTTGTGGGGGTTCGGTGGCTTGTCTACGCCGGCGTCATCCGCGAGCTTCTTGAGGCGTTCCCGCATCGTGGACTGTGATAGTTTCTCTCCGGGCGTACCACGCTGTGCGGTCGGCAGGCACGTGATTAGATAGTCGTCGGGTTCCCCAGTTGGGTGGTCTTTCAGCCAATCATAGACAGCGCGTTTCGCGCCGAGCAGTGGGCGTTTCTTCCCGTTCTTATCCGCGCCTTTCAATCCCGCTTCGTCAGTGTTCAGGTAGTAAATCCCGTCGTCGGTGTTTACGTCTTTAACGCGGAGCGTTTGGATTGCTCGAATGCGCTGGCCGGTATTCAAGAGTAATTCGAGGATACAGCGGTCCCGTGTGTTGGACACGGTATCGCGTAGCTCTTGGATCTCGTCGGGAGTGTACATATCCCGTTCATCCACAGACGACTTGGGCTGTCGTTTCACCACGACCTCACTGTGGTCAATCCCTAGGTCGTCGTGGTACTGGTAGAACTTTGTGACGCCACTCTGCCACTGTGAGAGCGTTGACTTGGCGTAACCGTCGTCTTTCACGTCCGGGTGGGTGCCACTACCTACGTCGTCAAAGAACGCGTTAACGGCGCGTGTGTCAGGCATTTCGACTAGCGGAGTGTTCGCTAGTTCCCCGACGCGCTTCAGGGCTTGTGCGTATGCTGCGAGCGTGCTGTAGGCTTTCGTTTCGCGTTCCCCGTTTTCGCTAGTGAAGTTGACTGTGGATATGTCGGGGTTGATTGCGTCCAGAAATTCGAGGACAGCGTCTATGTCGTCGGGGTGTAGGTCGGCGTCTTTCAGTCGTTCCCGTGAAAGCTGGTATTGTCGTTCGGGGTCGTCTATCGAGGACATATTGAGTTCTATGCGTACCAATACGCGCCGTGCTTATAGCAGTTTGGGACGACTATAAGGCGTGCTTGTAACAGGTGCCCTCGCCGCGCAGGGAGTTCGCCGTCCAGCCGCAGGTCTGGGCGGCGGTGTGGTTGTCGTGGTGGTAGTCCGGGTCGTCCACCTGCTTGGGCATACCCGTGGTTCGGCCAGCGCGTGGAAAAACGTGGCGTTCGGCGGCCAGTCCCGGCGTCCACGTCCCCGACGGCCGCCGGCCTGCGTCCGCCCGCTCGCCCGCTTCGGAAATCCCTTTAGCCGTCGCGTCGAACGGGCGAGCATGTTCATCGCTTTCCGCCGGGAAGTCGAGGCGGCCGTCGAGGCCGCGCTCGACGACCTCGGCTACCCGACCGAGGACCTCGGCATCGAGGAACCGCCCGCGGACGTGCCCGCCGTGCTCGCGTCCAGCGTGGCGTTCCGACTCGCCGGCGAGGCGCAGGCGCCGCCGCCGGAGGTCGCCGCCGAAATCGCCGACGCCGTGGACCTTGCCGACGCCGAGTACGTCGCCGACGCGTCCCCGCAGGGGCCGTACGTGAACTTCACGCCCAGCGAGGCGTACTTCGACGGGGCGCTCGAAGACGCCCAGGAGACCGACTGGGGGCGGCTCCCCGACGCAGACACGTCGGTCGTCGTCGAGCACACGAGCGCGAACCCGACGGGGCCGGTCCACGTCGGCCGCGCTCGCAACCCGATTCTCGGCGACGCGCTCGCGCGCGTCCTCGACTACGCCGGCTACGACGTCACCCGCGAGTACTACGTCAACGACGCCGGCCGGCAGATGGCCGTGTTCACGTGGGCGTACGAGACCTTCGACGAGAGCGACCTCCCCGAGCCCGGGCGCGAGAAAGACGACTACGAGCTCGTGCGCTACTACCGGAAGGGCAACGAGTTCTTAGAGGATGGCGACCCCGAGGCCGTCGAGGAGGCCGAAGCCGAAATCGCGGCCATCATCGAGGGGCTTGACGCCGGCGACGAGGCCACCTACGAGCGCGTCGAGGAGGTCGTCGACCAGGTGCTGGGCGGGATGACCGAGACCCTGGAGCGGCTGCCCGCGGAGTTCGACGAGTTCGTCAAGGAGACGCGGTTCCTCCGCGACGACTCCACCCACGAGGTCGTCGAGCGCCTCCAGGACTCCGAGTACGCCTACGAGGAGGAGGACGCGTGGCAACTCGACCTCGAGGAGTGGGACATCGAGCAGTCGTTCGTCTTCCTGCGCTCGGACGACACCACGCTGTACACGACGCGGGACCTCGCCCACCACGAGTGGAAGTTCGACACCTTCGACTACGCCATCACCGTGCTCGGCGAGGATCAGGAACTCCACGCGAACAAGCTCAACGCCGCCTTGGACATCCTCGGCAACGACACCGACCAGCTCGAAGAGGTGTTCTACGCGTGGGTGAACCTCCCGGGCGGCGAGTCGATGAGCACGCGGCAGGGGACGGGCGTGGACATGGACGACCTGCTCGACGAGGCCGTCTCGCGCGCCGAGGACGCCGTCCGCTCCCGTCTGGACGACCGCATCCGCGGCGACGACCTCACCGAGGACGACGTCGAACGCATCGCCCGGCAGGTCGGCATCGGCGCGGTGCGCTACGACATCGTCTCCAAGCAGCCCACGAAGGCGATTACGTTCGACTGGGAGGACGCTCTCGACTTCGAGGGGCAGAGCGCGCCCTACGTCCAGTACGCTCACGCCCGCGCCTGCGGCATCGCGGCTGAAGCCGACGGGCTCGACCCCGAACTCGACGCCGGCCTGCTGGACACGCCCGAGGAACGGGACCTCCTGGAAGCAATCGCGCGGTTCCCGGGCGTCGTCGAAGAAGCGGCCGAGGACCGCGAACCCCACCAGGTCGCGACGTTCGCCCGCGAGTTCGTGGACACGTTTAACGCGTTCTACCGCTCCCGGCACGTCCTCGGCAAGGACGTCGACGACGACGTGGCGGCCGCGCGCCTCGCGCTCGTGAACGCCGCACAGCACACGCTGGCGAACGCGCTGGACGTGCTCGGCATCGAAGCGCCCGAGTCGATGTAGAAGGGGTTACAGCGCGCCGACGAACGTCAGCGAGCCGTAGACGATGAGCAGTGCGACCACGACGTAGACCAGCAGCCAGCCGGTCGAGACGGAGTTCTCGTTTGCCATACCCGACACTCGGCGGCCGTGTTCGCTTAATTGTTCCCGTTCAGCCGAGGCGGCCGCCCGTCAGCCGCGACAGCAGCGATTGCCGCTCGGGTTCATCCTCGTCGGCGACCTCCGCGAACGCCGCTCCGGCCGAGACCTCGCCCTCCGCCTCACCGTCGCGGAACGAGACCGGCGGCGACTCACCCAGTAGCTCGTAGCCGAGTTCGCGGTACGACTGCGCGGCCGGGTTCTCGGGCGCGTAGACGACCAGCGGCTCGCCGGCCTCCTCGCTGTCCGCGACCGCGCCGTCCTCGGGAATCGTCCCGAGCAGCGGCGCGTCGATGCGCTCGACGGCCGCCTCGACGTCCACGGCGGAGCCGCCGACGCGCGTCAGAATCAGGCCCGTGACGTCGCCGCCGACGCGCTCCGCGAGGTCGAGGGTCTTCGCGGTGTTCTCCAGCGCGGCGACCTGCGGCGTGGAGACGAGCAACACGTCGTCGGCGAGCCCGAGCGGCACGGTCGTGTCGTGGCTGAGGCCGCCGCCCGTGTCCACAATGGTGACGTCGTACTCCGCGCGGAGGTCCTCGGCGACCTCGCGGAGCTTCGAGGGGTCCGCGCGCCCGAAGTCCTCGATGTGCGTGCCGCCGACCATCGCGTCGAACTCTCCGCGCGCCTCCGCGACGGCGTCCAGCGCGTCCGCCTCGCCGGCGAGCACGTCGTGGAGCGTCGCCTCCGCGGGCTCCACGTCGAGGACGGCGCCGACGTTCGACATCCCGAGGTCGTAGTCCACGAGCACGACCGAGCGGTCGGCCTCCGCCATCACCGCCGCGAGGTTCACGGCGGTCGTCGTCTTCCCGACGCCGCCCTTCCCGGAGGCGACGGCGAACACGCGTCCAGTCATTACTATCGCGTACGCAGAGCGGCACTTAAAGCGTTGGGCGGGTTTCGGGGCTCCCACGCCTCGACGGCCGGCCAGCGAGCCGACGGACGCCCCGGCGACCCCCGAGGTCAAAGGTTACTTACGCGCACGTCGGCTATCTTCGGGTAATGAGCGAGCAGGAGGGCGCACCGTCCGAGGACCGCCGAAAGTACGAGTTCCAGAAGGTCATCGAGGACCTCAAGGACTACACCGGGAGCGGCACCCAGCTGGTGACCATCTACATCCCCCCGGACAAGCAGATTTCGGACGTCGTCGCCCACGTCACGCAGGAACACTCCGAAGCCTCCAACATCAAGTCCAAGCAGACCCGGACGAACGTCCAGGACGCGCTGAAGTCCATCAAGGACCGACTGCGGTACTACGACACGTTCCCGCCGGAGAACGGCCTCGTCGTCTTCTCCGGCGCCGTCGACTCCGGCGGCGGCCGCACGGACATGGTGACGGAGGTCCTGGAGTCGCCGCCCCAGCCCATCGAGTCGTTCCGCTACCACTGCGACGACGAGTTCCTCACCGAGCCCCTAGAGGAGATGCTCGGGGACAAGGGCCTCTACGGCCTCATCGTCCTCGACCGCCGCGAGGCCAACGTCGGCTGGCTGAAGGGCAAACGCATCGAGGCCGTCAAGTCCGCGTCCAGCCTCGTCCCCGGCAAACAGCGCAAGGGCGGCCAGTCCGCACAGCGGTTCGCCCGCCTCCGGCTGGAAGCCATCGACAACTTCTACCAGGAGGTCGCCGGGATGGCCGACGACCTCTTCGTCCCGAAGCGCCACGAACTCGACGGCATCCTCGTCGGCGGCCCCTCCCCGACCAAGGACGAGTTCCTCGACGGCGACTACCTCCACCACGAACTCCAGGACTCCGTGCTCGGGAAGTTCGACGTCTCCTACACGGACGAGTCCGGCCTGAAGGAACTGGTCGACCGCGCGCAGGACACGCTCGCGGAAGCCGACCTGATGGACGACAAGTCCGACATGGAGGAGTTCTTCAAGGAGCTCAACGGCGGCAACCTCGCCACCTACGGCTTCGAGCCCACCCGGAAGAACCTCGTCATGGGCTCGGTGGAGACGCTGCTCATCTCCGAGGACCTCCGCAAGGACATCGTCACCTACGAGTGCCCGAACGGCCACGAGGAACGCGAACTCGTCGGCCAGCGCGCCGACACTCCCGACCACACGTGCTCGGAGTGCGGCGAGGACGCGGAAGCCGCCGAACGCGACGACGCCATCGACCACCTCATGGAAATCGCCGACCAGCGCGGCACCGACACCCACTTCATCTCCACCGACTTCGAGAAAGGCGAACAACTGCTCACCGCCTTCGGCGGGATTGCCGGGCTGCTGCGGTACGGCACGGGCGTCTAAAAGCACTTTTTGCTGTGGGAGGGCGCCGAAGGCGCCCTCCCGGGCAAAAACTTGCGGAAAAAGCACTCCTCCTTCCCGCCGCTCGCTTCGCTCGCTTTGGTCAGTCGTCGGCCTGCGCTCACTCGCTTCGCTCGTTCGCGCAGTGAACCGCTCGCCTCGGGCTCTCCGAGCCGCTCATGGGTCGCCACGCTCCCCGTTCGCGCAGACCGAGGCGCTCGTTCCTCGCGCCTCGCGCCACTCGGCTCGCGGATGCTGATTTTGCTTGTGGAGATGTTCGTCGACAGTCGCCATTTCGCCGGCAGGGACAGGTACTTGTGACGCGGTCACATGGACCAAGACGCATCGCTATGAAACCGTGCCAAAACTGTCAGACGGTCATCGACGAGTACGTCTTGGACAAAAAACTCGAACCCCTGCGCGATTTGACAGTCGACGACTTCAACGTCTGTGCGGACTGTGCGACCGTCGTCGACGACGCGTGCGTGGAGTGTGGCGGCGCGGTGTACGTTCCCCGAGGTGACTCGAACGTCCCCGACTTCTGCCCAGCCTGCCGCTCCGAGCGCATCGAGCAGACGGGCCACGACCCCGGCTGGCACCGCGACCCGATCTCGACCTGAAGCGCCGGCCGGCGCTACCGCTTTTCGACCACTTCTGCTCGACGCCCAGAAGAGAACGACCCGAGCTACGCCAGCGGCGTCCGCTCGACTACCTGCCCGTCGTACGTCGGGTACTGTTCGACGATTTCGCCGCTGTCCACGTCGCCGTCCTCGACCATCTCTTCGAGCAGCCACCACGCCACCTCGACGTGGTTGGACTTCACCGTGTAGAACTCCTCGGGAACGCCGAGTTCCTCGATGCGCTCGGGGCTGACCGTCGTCTTCCCGTAGACGAGCGTACCGTCCTCGGTGACGTCGTCGAACTCCCGGCGGACGTTCCGGGCCATACGCTTGAGCCGCGAGCGGTGCTGGGCGGCGTCCTTGAAGACGCTCGTGCAGAAGTACACCTTCTCGTGGTCGGCCATCTCCTCGAGGATGGCGTCCTTCGACCCGTCCACGGCGCTCATGTGGTCCTCCTGCAGCTCGAAGCCCTCGTCCTGCATGCGCTCGTAGTTGCCGTCGCTCATCTCGAACTCGTTGACGTTGCAGAACTCGGCGGCGCCCTCGTCGAGGAAGTCGAGGAATTCCGTCTCGGCGCGGATGCCGGGAATCTCGAACGCGGGCGTCAGGCCCTCCTCGCGGGCGATGTAGAGGATGTCCTCCCACTCGGTGCCGTGGAGGTCGCCCCACTGTTCGACCGGCGGGTGGAACCGAATCTCGTCGAGGCCCGCCTCGCTCAGGCGGCGCATGTTCTCGCGGCCGCCCGTGATGCCCGTGTAGAGGTGCGTGTGGTGGTCCTCGCCGAACTCGTCCTTGAGCAGGCGGAGGTACCGGCACGTGCGGTCCAGCACTTCCTGCGGCTCGCCGCCCGTAATCGAGGTGCCGAGCGCGTCCATCAGCTTCGCCTCGTTGATGATGTCCTCGTCGTCCTCGACGGGGCGCTCGTTGGCGTACACCTGCTGGACGTTCTTCCGGTTCTCGCCCAGCGGGCAGTAGAAGCAGTCGCGCTGGTCGCAGTACCCGTAGACGAAGAGCACCATCTTCCCGCCCTTCGCGCACTGCTCGCAGCCCTTCGAAATCATTCGTTGGAACACGTCTACTCCCCGAAGGCTGAAAAACCGTGCGAATCGGGGTGGACGAACGTCCGCCTCGGTGTGGGCTCCCGAAAGCAGTTATACCGCCCACTCGTACCTTCCAGCGAATGCTGCTCGTGCTGTGCGTGGACCTCGACGACGACCTCGGCCGGAAGACCGGCGTGCCGACGCCGGTGGTCGGCCGCAACGAGGTCGAACACGCCGCGGTGTCGCTGGCGGAGGCCGACCCCGAGGACAGCGACGTGAACGTCCTCTTCGAGGGCGTCCACCTCCACGACCAGTACAGCACCGACGAGGAGGTGGAGGTCGCCGCCGTCACCGGCCTCGAACGCGGCGACGTCGCCGCCAACCGGAAAGTCGGCCGCGAAGTCGACGAGGTGCTGGCGAGCATCCAGAGCGACGACCCCGTTCGCGCGGTGGTCGTCACGGACGGCGCGCAGGACGAGTCCGTCGTCCCCGTCATCCGCTCTCGGGTGCCTATCGACGCCGTCAAGCGCGTCGTCGTGCGGCAAGCCCAGGACCTCGAGTCGATGTACTACACGCTCAAGCAGGTGATGAACGACCCCGAGACCCGCGGGACGCTGTTGGTGCCGCTGGGCATCCTGTTGCTCATCTACCCGCTGGCGGTGCTCGCGGACGTGCTCGGGCTCCCGGGCGCAGTCCTCGGGGTCTCCTCGGCAGCGGTCGGACTATACGCGCTGTTCCGCGGGCTCGGCCTCGAATCCACCGTGGACGCCGCCGTCGAGCGCGTTCGCTCGGGCCTGTACACGGGCCGCGTGACGCTCATCACGTACGTCGTCGCGGCCGCCCTGCTGGTCATCGGCGGCGTCGAGGGAATGAACCAACTCGCGGCCGTCCGCGAGAACACGGCCGGGTCGCTGGCACCCCCGACGGTCGTCGCGGCGCTCACGTACGGCGCCGTCCGGTGGTTCGCGGCGGCGGGACTCACCACGAGCCTCGGCCAGGTCACCGACGAGTACCTCGCCGAGCGGTTCCGCTGGCGGTACCTGAACGCGCCGTTCTACGTGCTCTCTATCGCCGCCGTCCTGCACATGCTGTCGGCGTTCTTCCTCGGGTACGTCACGCTCACCGAACTCGCCGCGGTGCTGACGGCGGGCACACTGGTGAGCGTACTCTCCACGCTGACGTTCGCCGTCGTCGAGTCGTGGCGCGCCGACCGGAAGGGCGGGCCGGACGCCGCCTAGGTCTCCCGGGAGACGACGAACTCCGCGAGGTATTCGAGGTAGTCGTAGGCTTCTCCCGCAGGCAGGTCGAGGCTGTCGAGGGCGTCCATCGCGCGCTCGCTCTCCCGCTCGGCGAGCGCGTTCAGTTCCGCGGGCGACCGGTCCGTGACCCGGACGATGCTCGGCCGGTCCAGCTCCTCGTCGATGCCCGCGGGCTTCCCGAGGTCCTCGCTGGCCGCGGTGGCGTCGAGGACGTCGTCCCGAATCTGGAACGCGACGCCGACGCGCTCGGCGTACTCTCCGAGCGCCTCCACCGAGCGGCCGTCGGCGTCCGCCGCGACCGCGCCGAGTTCCGCGGCCGCGCGGAACAGCGCGCCCGTCTTCCGGCGCGCCAACTCCATGTACTCCTCCTCGGTCTCCGGGCGGTCCACGAGTTCGATGGCTTCGCCCTCGCCGAGTTCCACGAGCGCGTCGGTCACGCACTCCATCGCGCGGGGGTCCCGGGAGAACAGCGCGAACGCCTCCCCGAGCAGGCCGTTCGACGCGACGAGCGCGGGGCCGTGGTCGAACGCCGCCCACGCGCTGGCCTTCCCGCGGCGGAGCGCGGACTGGTCGATGATGTCGTCGACGACCAGCGAGGCGTTGTGGACGAGTTCGATGCCGACCGCGAACCCCATCGCGTCCTCGCTGTCCCCGCCCGCGGCCTCGCAGACGAGCACGGTGAGCGTCGGGCGCACGCGCTTGCCGCCCGCGAGCACGACGTGTTCGAGTTCGTCGCTGAGCTCCGACGGCTCCACGGCCGCGACGGTCTCCGCGAGCCGCTGCTCGATGGCGGCGCGGTGCGCCTCCACGTACTCCATTACTCGTCTCTCGGGGATTCGCGCGGAAATATATGACGGGATTCGGCAGTCCACGCCGGCTACGCGTCGCTCGTCGGCCGACAGAACTGGAGGGAAGAGCGCTCAGGTGGGGCGCTACCTCAGACGCTCGCCGCAAAAATCTATGCTAAAAAGACCGCCTCAGACGCTCGGCGGCTCCCCGCCGAACTCCTCGATGAGCGCGGGCACGACGTCGAAGAGGTCGCCGACGACGCCGTAGTCCGCGATGTCGAAGATGGGCGCGTTCGGGTCCGTGTTCACCGCGATGATGGTGTCCGCGCCCTTCATCCCGGCGACGTGCTGGACGGCGCCGGAGATGCCGATGGCGAGGTAGACGTCCGGGGTGACCTGCTTGCCGGACTGGCCGACCTGCCGGTTCTTCGGGAGCCAGCCGTTGTCCACGATGGGGCGCGACGAGGACAGCGTCGCACCGGTCACCTCGGCGAGTTCCTCGACGAGTTCGAGGTTCTCCTCCTCCTCGATGCCGCGGCCGATGGAGACGAGGAAGTCCGCGTCGGCGATGTCGACGTCGCCGCCGCCGACCTCCTCGAAGCCCTTCACCTTCGACCGGACGGCGTCCTCGTCGACCTCGAAGTCGAATTCGCTGACTTCGGCGTCGCCGACGCCCTCGGCGGGCGGCCACTCGCCGCCGCGAATCGAGACCACGAACGGTCCCTCCGCGACGTCGACGGTGGTCTCGACCTTCGAGCCGTACATCTCGCGGGTGACTTCCAGCGTGCCCTCGCTGTAGTCGAGGCCGACGGCGTCGGAGACGTACGGCCGGTCGAGCCGCGTGGCGACCGCGGGCGCGTAGTCGAGGCCGTTGACGCTGTTCGGCGCCACGACGAACTCGGGGGCGAGGTCCTCGGCGATCGCGGTGAGCGCCTGCGCGTAGACGTCGTGGTTGAACTCCTCGCCGTGGGCGACCGTGTGAATCCGGTCGACGCCCTCGCGGTCGAGGTCCTCGGCGAACGACTCGACGTTCCCCGAAATCACGGCCGCGTGGAGGTCGCCGCCCGCGGCGTCCGCGAGCTCGCGGCCCGCCGAGAGCAGTTCGAGGCTGACGTCGCGCAGGTCGCCGCGGCGGTGGTCGGCGACGACGAGCACGTCCGAGGTCATTCGCCGACCACCCCCTTCTCGCGGAGGACGTCAGCGAGCTTCGCGGCCTGCTCGCCGGCGTCGCCGTCGAGGTACTGGGCGTCGCTCTCGGTCTCGGGCTCGTACATCGCGGTCACGTCGAGGCTGCTGGCGACGTCCTCGGCGCCGAGCCCGACGTCGTCGAGGGTCTGCACGTCGATTTCCTTCGACTGGGCCTGCCGGATGCCCCGGAGGCTGGCGTAGCGGGGCTCGTTGATGCCCGTCTGGATGGCCAGCACCGCCGGGAGTTCGACGTCGGTGAGTTCCTCGACGCCGCCCTCCAGTTCGCGGCGGACCGCGGCGACGCCCTCCTCCAGCACGTTCTCGGTGTCGAGGGCGTTCACGACGGCCGCCCACTCGAAGCCGAGTGTTTCGGCGAGCGCGACGCCGGTCGCGCCGAAGCTGTCGTCGTTGGCCTGCACCCCCGAGAGCACGAGGTCGGGGTCCTCGTCCTCGACGACGGCGGCGAGCAGTTCGGCCTTCGTCTCGACGTCGAGCAGTTCGACGTCCTCGATGGCGTCGTCCCAGACGCGGACCGCGCGGTCGGCGCCCTTCGCCAGCGCCATCCGAATCGTCTCCTCGCTTCGCTCCGGGCCGATGGTGACCGCGACGACTTCGACGTCGTCGCCGGCCTCCGCGAGCTGGACGGCCTCCTCGACGGCGTAGTCGTCCCACTCGTTGAGGTCGTAGTCGAGGTACGTCTCCTCGATTTCCGTGCCGGAAATCTCGAAGTCGTCCTCGACAGTAGCGACCTCCTTGACGGTGACGAGAACCTTCATCGTCCGTGAGTGCTCCGGGACGCAGGTAAACGTTTTCGGAACCGCGAGGAGCGCGCGAACAGTTTCTCCGGCGGCCGCCGGGGGCTACTCCTCGTCGATGCCGTTGTCGACGCCCTCGCCGGGCAGCGAGATGAGGTTCTCGCGGCCGATGCGGAGCTTCTCGACGCGGCCCTCCTCGGCCATCGAGGACAACAGCTGGGAGACCTTCGCGGTCGACCACCGCGTCTCCTCGACGATTTCGGACTGCTTCATCCGGCCGCCGTGCTCGCGCAGCAGCCGCTCGACGCGCTCCTCGTCGCTCAACAGCTCGGGGTCGGTCGGCTCGGAGTCGGCGTCGTCGGACGCACCGGACGCGGCCGGCTCGGCCGCGGCGCTACCGGCTGCTGCGTCCGCGTCGGCGGCCGGCTCGGCCGCGGCGCTACCGGCTGCTGCGTCCGCGTCGGCCGCCGACTCCTCGGCTTCCGACTCGGACTCCGCAGAGAGTGCCTCCCGTACACGACTGGCGACGGCTTGACCGACGTCGCGTAGCCACGGGACCGCCGGCTCGTCGCCGTCGCGGTAGTACGCCCACACGGTCGCGGCGCCCGCGAACAGCGCGAGCACGCCGACCGCGACGAGCACGACCATCGAGACGCCGACGACGCTGTCGTTCTCCGTGAACACCGCGAACGGCCTGTCCGCGTTGAACGTGTGCGGCCCCGACCAGCGGTAGCCGTTGTCGACGATGCTCGTCTCCGGCAACACGTTCTCCGTCCCGTAGCCCTCCGGCGAGCGGAGGGTCAGCGTCTGGTTCGGACCGAGGTCGCCGAACCACTGCGTGGAGAACGAGTCGACGACCACCCGGTCCTCCTCGACGCGCGAGAAGTTCGTCCACGTGAACCGGAGCGAGAGCACGCCCGTGGTGTTGTTCCCGGCTTCGACGACGCGCGAACTCCGGCTGGCGTTCCGGATTTCCATCTGCCGACCGACGTGGTCGCTGACCGACGGGACGACCGCGCGGAACACGTCCACGGAGAACTCGGTGTCCGCCGAGCCAGCCTCGAATCGGCTGCGGAGCTGTTCGAACGCCGCGGTGGCGTTGTCGTCCTCGAGAGAGTACTTCGAGGAGACGGTCCAGCGAGCCGCGCCGTCGGACTGAATCTGGACGGTGATGTCGACGCCGTCCGGCGTCGAGGCGGCGTCTTCTTGGAGGGCGGCCGACTGCGGAGCGGGCGCTCCGACTGCACCGGCCACGGGCACGGCGAGGAGACAGACGACGGCGACGAGGAGGGCGGCCTGCCGCATACCAGTTCCGTCCACCCCGCTCGTGCAAAGTATTTTCTATCCGGCGGAATCCGCCAGTTCACCGACCGCACGGCCCAGCCCTCGCTCCCGACAGTCGTTACGGCGGGCTGACAGGCGATGCCGGCCAGCGGTGACGACGCTTTGCCGGGACTCGGCCGCGTTCGTCGTCTCCGCATCGTTTTTGTCGGGTGCGGCCGAACGCGTTCCCATGTCCCGCGTTCGCCCCGCCCTCGCTTCCGTCCTCCTCGTGGTCGCGACGACGGCCACACTCGCCGCCAGCGGCGGCGTCGCCGCGCCCGTCGAACCCGGCGACGAACCCGTCGTCGGCACGTCAGAGCAGTCCGCGCACGTCCTCCTACTCACCGAAGCGAACACGGCGGCGTACAACGAGCCGCGCGCGTCCGTCACGAGCACGCTCGAATCCGGGCACGCGACCCTCGGCACCGACCTCCGGCTCGCGACGGTCGAACAGCGCCTTGACGCGGCCGACAATCGGTCCGCCCGGCGCGAGATTCTCCGGAACGCCACCGACGAGGCCGCCGAGCGCGTCGCGGCGCTCCGAGAGCGCGCGACCGCCGCTCACGACGCGTACCGGAACGGGGAGCTGTCCACCGGCTCGTACGTCCGCACGCTCGGCACGCTTCACGCGGAGGCCAGCAGCCTCTCGACGACGCTCGGGCGGACAGCCAGCGGGGGGTCGCTGTACAACCACGCCATCAGCGATAGCTTCTCCGAAATCGGCACGCGGGTGTACCGCCTCCGCGCACAGCTGGCGACCGTGCAGGGGCCGGTCCGGGAGCGCGTCGCCGACGTCGTCCACGGCAACCGCGAGCAGGTCCGCGTCCACGTGACCGCCGGCAACGGCGTGATGCTCTCGACCATCGACGACGGCACGTACGTCCGCGAGACCGTCCGCCCCGACAACGTCGAGGAGACGCTCGGCGGCGACTTCGCCGACGCGTCGACGGTCATCCAGTCGAAGTACCCGTGGCTGTCGAACAACTCGCGGTCGCCGAGCATCATCGAGACCCGGGGCGGGTACGCCTTCTACTACCGCGCGAACTACGGCCACGGCCAGATTACGGCGTACATCGACACGACGACCGAGAAGGTCTACGCCGAGCGCCACCAGCAGACGCTCGCCCAGCTCCCCGCTGACGTCGAACAGCGGGACACGGCGAACAACGTGACGCTGTCCACGTCCCGGACGTA
This sequence comes from Halobacterium sp. NMX12-1, assembly GCF_040435975.1. NCBI lineage: Archaea > Methanobacteriati > Methanobacteriota > Halobacteria > Halobacteriales > Halobacteriaceae > Halobacterium > Halobacterium sp. NMX12-1. The sequence goes on from NZ_CP159204.1 coordinate 321,495, forward strand.
CGCCGGCGGCCCGCTGCTCGTGCGGGCGGAGAACGAAGCCGGCGAGCCCATCGACACGACCGTCTCGCTGAACGGGACGTCGGTCGGTGACACCGGCGACGACGGCCGGCTCTGGGTGTTGAGTCCCGCGGGCGAGTACAACGTCGCGACGGTACACGACGGTGCGGCGCTGGAAGTCAACGTGACCGCGCGGCCGGCGCCGTAGCGACCTGTCCGAGTGTTCTTGTAGGAGGACGGGACCACTGGAGCGCGTGCCTCGCGGCTACGCGCCCGTCGCAGTCGTGCTCCTGCTCGCGGTGACGGTCGTTGCCGCGGCAGCCGTCGCGACCGCGGTTCCTGCGCTCCCCGGCGACCCACCGCCACAGCGCGGCGTCGCCGCCGACGCGACCAGCGACGGCCGCGTCGCGGTGACGCTACACGCCGGAGAGTCGATAGACATCGAGAGTGCGACCGTTCGCGTCGCGGTCGACGGCGAGCCGCTGGCCCACCAGCCGCCCGTGCCGTTCTTCGCGGCGCGCGGGTTCCACGGCGGGCCGTCCGGCCCGTTCAACGTCGCCGCCGACCAGTCGTGGGCCGTCGGCGAAACCGCGTCGCTGCAGGTCGCGGCGACGAACAGCCCCGAGTTACGAGTGGGCGCGACGCTCACCGTGCGCGTGCTCGTGGACGGGCGAGTCGTCGCCGTCGGCGAGACGACGGTCGAGAAGGCGTCGTAGGCGTCAGTCCGCGGCGTGCTCGTCGGGGGCTCGCGCGAGCGTGACGATGGCGCGCGGACTCCCGGGCTTGGCCTGCATCACGTGGTGTTCGACGTCCACGAAGCCGGCTTCCGCGAACATCCGGTCGGCCTCGTCCTCGTCGTAGAACAGCATGATGGCGTCCGCGACCTTCTGGAACACCGTCGAGTTCGGGTAGTCCGGGCCGACCACGACGGTCCACTCGCCGGGCTTAAGCACGCGCCGGATCTCCCGCAGGCCCTCGACGGGGTTGGGCCAGTACTCGATGGAGCCCGACGACCACACCGCGTCGAACGTGTCGTCCTTGAACGGCAGGCGCTCGGCGTCCCCGTAGTGGAACGCCACGGGGTCGTGCTTGCCGAACTTCTCGCGCGCCTTCGCAAGCTGGTGGCGGCTCTGGTCGAGGCCGTAGACGTCGTCGGTGTACTGGAGGATCCCCTCCGTGCCGAACCCGGTGCCACAGCCGACGTCGAGCACGCGGTCGTCGGCGTCGAGATTGAGCATCGCCAGCGCCTCGTCGCGCATCTCCTCGTTCCACACGAACGGGTTGACGCGGTCGTACACCTTCGAGAGGTACTTGTAGAAGGTGCGGGCGCGCGCCTTGTCTTCGAGGACTCCCATTACCCCGGAATTGCGCCCGAAGACGCATAATAGCTTGCGTTAGCGCCCGCGAACTTCGCAACTACCATATAGGCCGTGGCCAAAGGTCCGCCCGGTAAGAGTGTATGCCAAGGCCAGAGGTTCTTGAAGACATCAAATCGGCTGAATCGGACGCCGACGACATCGTGGCCGAGGCGGAGGAGGACCGCGAGCAGCGGTTGTCCGAAGCCCGGAAGCGGGCCGATGAAATCCGCAGCGAAGCGGAAGAGGAGGCCCGCGAGCTGAAAGAACAGCGACTCGAAGAGGCACGCGAAGACATCGAGGCGGAGCGCGACCGCATCCTCGAGGAAGGCGAGGCCGACCGCGAGCAGCTCGAAGCCCTCGCCGAGGAGAACGAGGAGGACGCGGTCGCGTACGCCGTCGAACAGTTCGAGGAGGCGGTACATGCTCAGACCTGAGCGCATGAGCAAGGTGTCGGTGACGGGCTCGAAGCGCGTCATCGACGACGTCATCGAGACGATTCACGACCTCAACCTCGTCCACCTCTCGGACTACGACGGCAAAATCGAGGGGTTCGACAACGGCAACCCGATGGAGGGCGCCGACGACGCCTCCGAGAAGCTCGTCACGGTGCGGTCCCTTCAATCGACGCTCGACGTCGACGAGGCCGACGCCGGCCCGACCCGCATCGTCACCGACGAAGCCCTCGAGACGGAACTCGAGGAGATTCGCGTCGAAGTCAACGAGCTCGACGACCGCTACGGCGAGCTCGAGGACAAGCTGCGCGACGTCGAGGAGCGCATCGACGCCGTCGAGCCGTTCGCGGACCTCGGCATCGACCTCGACCTGCTCGGCGGCTACGACAGCCTGCAGGTCGCGGTCGGTGAGGGGAACGCCGACGCCGTCCGCGACGAACTCCGGACCGCGGAAGCCATCGAGGCGTTCGAGGTCTTCGAGGGCGACGACACGCTGGCGGTGTTCGCGTACCCGCGCGGCGACGACCCGGACGCGCTCGACGACGCGCTCGTCGGCGTGGAGTTCGGGCGACTGGAGGTCCCGGACGCCGAGGGCAGCCCCGAGGCGTACGTCGAGGACCTCCGCCACGAGCGCGACACCGTCGAGTCGAAGCTCGACAGCGTGGAGAGCGAGCTCGACGACCTCCGCGTGGAGCACGCGGGCTTCCTGCTGGCCACCGAGGAGAAGCTCTCCATCGACGTCCAGAAGGCCGAAGTCCCGCTGCAGTTCGCGACAACCGAGCGCGCGTTCGTCGCCGAAGGGTGGATTCCCAGCGACGAGTACGCGACGTTCGTCGAAGCGATTCAGGACGCGGTCGGCGAGCACGCCGCCGTCGAGGAGCTCGAACAGGCGGACTACGAGGCGTCCGGCCACGGCCACCACGGCCCCAGCGACGAGCCGGAGCCCGTCACCGACGACGCGGACGCCGAGACCGCCACGGACGGCGGGACGGCCGCCGACTTCGACGAGGACGACAGCCCGCCGGTCATCCAGGACAACCCCAGCGTCGCGCGGCCGTTCGAGGCGCTGACGGAGGTCATCAACCGACCGAAGTACACGGAACTGGACCCGACAGTCGTGCTGTTCCTGACGTTCCCGGCGTTCTACGGGTTCATGATCGGCGACCTCGGGTACGGCATCCTGTACGCCGCCATCGGCTTCTGGCTGTACCGCAGCTTCGACAGCGAAATCCTCTCGAAGCTCGGCGGCGTCGCGATGTGGGCAGGTGGATTCACGGCCCTGTTCGGCGTGCTGTACGGCGAAATATTCGGCCTCCACCTGATCACTGAGTACGTGTGGCACGGCGCGCTCGGCCTCCCCGACGCGCCCCTGAAGAAGGGGCTGCACGTCGGCGCGTTCGCCCAGCTCTGGCTCGCGGCGAGCCTCGTGTTCGGTATCGTCCACCTGGGCATCGGCTACCTGTTCGGCTTCGTCAACGACCTGAAGTCCCACGGCGCCCGCGACGCGATTACGGAGAGCGGCGGCCCGATGCTGCTGATGGTCGGGTTCGGCGTCTGGCTGTTCAGCAGCCACCTGCAGGGCGAGAGCGGGCCCCGTCCCGAACTGCTGTACCGCGTCGTCGAACTGCCGGCGTCGGTCGGCATGGCGGCGCTGGCCGTCGCGCTGCTCGGCCTCGTGCTGGTCGTCATCGGCGAGGGCGTGGAAGGGCTCCTCGAGAGTCCGACGTACGCGCTCGTCAACACGGTCTCGTACACGCGGATTGCGGCGGTCCTGCTCGCGAAGGCGGGCATGGCGTACGTCGTGAATCTGCTCGTGTTCGGCGCCTACGAGGTCGAGACGCACGGCGGCGGCACGGTCGAGTACATGTTCGGCCTGTTCGAAATCGCGCAACCCGCCCACGAAACACACTTCATGTTGTTCAGCACCGCCACGCACGGCGGCGAGGTGCTGTTCCCCGGGCTGATTCACTCCGGTGCGGCAGGAATGGTCGCCGGCGCCCTCGTGATGGTCGTCGGCCACCTCCTCGTGCTCGCGCTCGGCGTCACATCGGCCGGCTTACAGACGCTACGCCTCGAATACGTGGAGTTCTTTAACAAGTTTTATGAGGGCGGTGGCGAGAAGTATCACCCGTTCGGCTACCAGCGAAACTACACCACTGAGGACTAATTGACATGATCGAGACACTCCCCGAATTCGCCACGATTGCACAGGAAACGGCTGGCAGCAGCCCCGTCATCACCCCGCAGTCCGCGGCCGCACTCGCAGTCGGCCTCGCCGCTCTCGCCGCAGGGTACGCGGAGCGCGGCATCGGTAGCGCCGCCGTCGGCGCCATCGCGGAAGACCAGGACCTCTTCGGCTCCGGCCTGATTCTGACCGTCCTCCCGGAGACGCTGGTCATCCTCGCGCTGGTCGTCGTCTTCGTCGTGCCGTCCGCGTACTAACACCGCGCCCTCTCTCCATCTATGAGCTTGGAAACAGTAGTTGAGGACATTCGAGACGAAGCCCGCGAGCGCGCGAAGGAAATTCGGTCGGATGCCGAATCGCGCGCCGACGAGATCGTCGCGGACGCCGAAGCCGACGCCGAGGAGATTCGCTCTGACGCCGAGGCCGAAGCCGAGCGCGAGATCGAGCGGGAGCGCGAGCAGCGCCTCTCCAGCGCGAAGCTCGAGGCCAAGCAGATGCGCCTCGAAGCGCGCCGCGACGCCCTCGAAGACGTCCGCGAGACCGTCGAAGAGGAGATCGCCGCCATCGACGGCGACGACCGCGAGGAACTCACTCGCGCCCTCATCGACGCCGCGGCCGACGAGTTCGACGCCGACAGCGACGTCAGCGTCTACGGCCGCGCGGACGACGAGGCCCTCATCTCGGACATCCTCGACGACTACGACGGTTACGAGTACGCCGGCGAGCGCGACTGCCTCGGCGGCGTCGTCGTCGAAAGCGAGACGTCCCGGGTCCGCGTGAACAACACGTTCGACTCGGTCATCGACGACGCCTGGGAGAACAACCTGAAGGAAATCAGCGCACGCCTCTTCGACGAGGAGCAATGAGCGTGTACGGGTCGGCAAACTACGAGTACGTGGTCGCCCGCGTCCGCCACCGCCGAGCCAGCCTGTTCAGCGACGACGAGTACCGGAAACTGCTCCGCATGGGCACGGGCGAAATCGCCCGGTTCATGGAGGAAACCCAGTACGAGGACGCGGTGAACGCGCTGGGCTCGCGGTTCAGCGGCGTCGACCTCGTCGAGCACGCGCTCAACGAGACGCTCGCCAGCGACTTCCAGGACTTGCTGCGGTACAGCGAGGGCCGGCTCTACGAGCAGGTCGTCCGCTACCTCCGCAAGTTCGACGCGTGGAACGTCAAGACCGTGCTGCGCGGGCTCTACTCGGACGCCTCCGAGGCGGAGGTCCGCGAGGACCTCATCGACGCCGGCGAGTTCGAGGACGAGTTCCTCGACCGGCTGGTCGCCGCCGAATCCATCGAGTCCGTCGTCGAGCTGCTCGACGACACGCTGTTCGAGACGTACCTCGAGGGCGCGTTCGAGGCCTACGAGGAGTCCGGGACGCTGGTCCCGCTGGAGAACGCGGTCGACCGCGCGTACTACGAGAACCTCGTGCCCGACGCGTCCGCGCGCGGCGAGGCCGCGCAGCTCTACCGGGAGTTCCTCGAAGCCGAGATCGACTTCCGGAACGTCCGGAACGCGCTGCGGCTGGCGCGCTCGGGCGCCGACGTCGACCCCGCCGAGTACTTCATCGACGGCGGCGCGCTGTTCGACCGGAAGGAGGTCGGGCAGCTCGTCGCGGACCGCTCGACGCTGGTCAGCCGCATCCGCGAGAGCAAGTACGGCGACGAGCTCTCGCGGGCGCTCGACGAGCTGGAGGACGCCGAGAGCCTCATCGGCTTCGAGCACGCCCTCGACCGGGCGCTGCTGGAGTACTCCGACCACCTCTCGTACGTCTACCCGCTGTCGGTGTGCCCGGTGCTGGCGTACATCCTCGCGAAGGAGCGCGAAGTGGACAACATCCGCGCCATCGCTCGCGGCCGCGAGGCCGGCCTGAGCGAGGCGGAAATCGAGGAGGAGCTGATCATCCTATGAGCCAGGAGATTGCCGTCGTCGGCAGCCCGGACTTCACCACCGGGTTCCGGCTCGCGGGCGTTCGGAAGTTCGAGAACGTCCCGCAGGACGAGAAAGACGAGGCGCTCGACGACGCTGTCGAGTCGGTGCTCGAGGACGAGGACGTCGGCATCGCAGTGATGCACGACGACGACCTCGACGCGCTCTCGCGGCAGGTCCGCGAACAAGTCGAGACGAGCGTAGAGCCGACGTTCGTGACCATCGGCGGCGGCGCCGCCGGCGGGAGCGGACTGCGCGACCAGATCAAGCGAGCCATCGGCATCGACCTGATGGCCGAAGAAGACGAAGAATCCAACGAATGAGTCAAGCAGAAGAAATCACTGACTCCGGCGTAATCGAGAGCGTGAGCGGTCCGGTCGTGACCGCCACGGACCTCGACGCCCAGATGAACGACGTCGTCTACGTGGGCGACGAAGGCCTGATGGGCGAGGTCATCGAAATCGAAGGCGAAGTAACAACCATCCAGGTCTACGAGGAGACCTCGGGCATCAGCCCGGGTGGCCCCGTGGACAACACGGGCGAGCCGCTCACCGTCGACCTGGGCCCCGGGATGCTGGACTCCATCTACGACGGCGTCCAGCGCCCGCTGGACGTCCTGCAGGGCGAGATGGGCGCGTTCCTCGACCGCGGTGTCGACGCGCCCGGCATCGACTTGGAGAAGGAGTGGGACTTCGAGCCCGCCGTCGAGGAGGGCGACCACGTCGAGGCCGGTGACGTCCTCGGCACCGTCGACGAGACGGTCAGCATCGAGCACAAGGTGCTCGTGCCGCCGCGCAGCGACGGCGGCGAGGTCACCGAAATCGAGTCCGGCGAGCACACGGTCGACGAGCCCGTCGCCGTCCTCGACAGCGGCGAGGAAATCGCGATGCGCCAGGAGTGGCCGGTTCGGCGTGCGCGTCCCTCGAAGGACAAGCACACGCCGCGGACGCCGCTCGTCACGGGCCAGCGGATTCAGGACGGCCTGTTCCCGCTCGCGAAGGGCGGGACGGCCGCGATTCCGGGGCCGTTCGGTTCCGGGAAGACGGTCACCCAGCAGCAGCTCGCGAAGTGGTCCGACGCGGACATCGTCGTCTACATCGGGTGCGGCGAGCGCGGCAACGAGATGACGGAAGTCATCGAGGACTTCCCGGAGCTGGAGGACCCCCAGACCGGGAACCCGCTGATGGCGCGGACGTGCCTCATCGCGAACACGTCGAACATGCCGGTGGCGGCCCGCGAGTCCTGCATCTACACGGGCATCACCATCGCGGAGTACTACCGCGACATGGGCTACGACGTGGCGCTGATGGCCGACTCCACCTCGCGGTGGGCCGAGGCCATGCGCGAAATCTCCTCGCGGCTGGAGGAGATGCCGGGCGAGGAGGGGTACCCCGCGTACCTCGCCGCTCGCCTCGCACAGTTCTACGAGCGCGCGGGCCTCTACACCACCCTCAACGACGACGAGGGGTCGGTGTCCGTGGTCGGCGCGGTCAGCCCGCCGGGCGGGGACTTCTCCGAGCCGGTCACCCAGAACACGCTGCGCATCGTGAAGACATTCTGGGCGCTGGACGCGGACCTCGCCGAGCGCCGGCACTTCCCCGCCATCAACTGGAACGAGTCGTACTCGCTGTACAAGGACCAGCTCGACGACTGGTGGCGCGAGAACGTCTCCGAGGACTTCCCAGAGGTCCGGCAGTGGGCCGTCGACGTCCTCGACGAGGAGACCGAACTGCAGGAGATCGTCCAGCTCGTCGGCAAGGACGCACTGCCGGACGACCAGCAGCTCACCCTCGAGGTGGCCCGCTACCTCCGCGAGGCGTGGCTCCAGCAGAACGCGCTCCACGACGTCGACACCAACTGTGAGCCCGCGAAGACGTACAAGATGCTCACGGCCATCAAGACGTTCAACGACGAGGCCTTCGACGCGCTCGAAGCCGGCGTCCCGGTCGACGAGATTCAGAACGTCGATGCGGCGCCGCGGCTCAATCGTATGGGCGTCCAGGAAGACTGGGAGGAGTACATCGAGGAGCTGAAAGACGACCTCAGCGAGCAACTACGGGACCTCTACTAATGAAAGAGTACAAGACAATCTCGGAAGTCAGCGGCCCGCTGGTGTACGTCGACATCGACGAGCCGGTGGCCTACGACGAGATGGTGGAAATCGAGACGCCCGACGGCGAAGTCAAGCGCGGTCAGGTGCTCGAGTCCAGCGACGAGTTCGTCGCGATTCAGGTCTTCGAGGGGACCGAGGGCATCGGGCAGGACGCCTCGGTGCGGTTCCTCGGCGAGACCCTGAAGATGCCCGTGACCGAGGACCTCCTCGGTCGCGTCCTCGACGGCTCCGGCCAGCCCATCGACGGCGGCCCGGACATCGTGCCCGACGAGCGCCGCGACATCGTCGGCGAAGCGATCAACCCCCACGCGCGGGAGTACCCCGAGGAGTTCATCCAGACGGGCGTCTCGGCCATCGACGGCATGAACACGCTCGTGCGCGGGCAGAAGCTCCCCATCTTCTCGGCGTCCGGCCTGCCTCACAGCGACCTCGCGCTCCAGATTGCGCGACAGGCCTCCGTCCCGGAGGAAGACGAGGGCGACGACGAGGACAGCGAGTTCGCGGTCGTCTTCGGCGCGATGGGCATCACGGCCGAGGAGGCTAACGAGTTCATGGACGACTTCGAGCGCACCGGCGCGCTCGAACGCAGCGTCGTCTTCATGAACCTCGCGGACGACCCCGCCGTCGAGCGGACGGTCACGCCGCGGATGGCGCTGACCACGGCGGAGTACCTCGCCTTCGAGAAGGACTACCACGTCCTCGTCATCCTGACGGACATGACCAACTACTGCGAGGCGCTCCGCGAAATCGGCGCGGCCCGCGAGGAGGTCCCGGGTCGCCGTGGCTACCCCGGGTACATGTACACGGACCTGGCGCAGCTCTACGAGCGCGCCGGCCGCATCGAGGGTCAGGACGGGTCGATCACCCAGATCCCCATCCTCACGATGCCGGGCGACGACGACACCCACCCGATTCCGGACCTCACGGGGTACATCACCGAGGGACAGATCATGATGGACCGCGACTTGGACAGTCAGGGCGTGACGCCGCCCGTGAACGTCCTCCCGAGCCTCTCGCGGCTGATGGACGACGGCATCGGTGAGGGCTTCACGCGCGAGGACCACGGCGACGTCTCCGACCAGCTGTACGCGGCGTACGCGGAGGGTGAGGACCTCCGCGACCTCGTGAACATCGTCGGCCGCGAAGCGCTGTCCGAGCGCGACAACCTCTACCTGGACTTCGCGGACCGCTTCGAGGACGAGTTCGTCGACCAGGGCTTCGACACGAACCGCAGCGTCGAGGAGACGCTGGACATCGGCTGGGAACTGCTCAGCCTCTTCCCGAAGGAGGAGCTCAACCGCGTCGACGAGGAGCTCATCGAGCAGTACTACGTCGAGGACGAGGCCGAGGCCGAAGAGGCCGCGGCCGCCGACTAACCGCCGCGCTCGCGGCGTGCCGTCCACGAATCTTTTGGAACCGCGCGCGAACGACCAGCCGCGCGTACGCACGGACGAGAGGGCGCCCTGATGGCGACGTACCTCCAGTTCCTCGCCGCGTTCGTCGCGCCGCCGCTGCTCGTCCTCGCCGCGCTACGAGTGCGTGACCGCCGCGACGAGTGGTGGTCGCTTGTCGGCGTCGGCGTCCTCCTCGTGCTCGCGCTGGCGTACACGACGCCGTGGGACAACTACCTGATTCGCCGCGGCGTCTGGACGTACGGCGCCGACGCGGTGGTGGCGACGCTGTGGCTCGCGCCAATCGAGGAGTACGCGTTCGTGGCGATGCAGACCGTCGTCGCGGGGCTGTGGGTGCAACGCGTCGCCGACTCGCCGGACGCGGAGTTCACGCCCGCGAAGCGGGACGCCGCAGTCGGCGCGCTCGCCGGCCTCGCCGTCACGGCCGCCGGTGTCGCGTTCCTCGGGACGGCGAGCACGTTCTACCTCGGCGCGATTCTCGCGTGGGCCGGCCCCGTCCTCGCACTCCAGTGGGGCGTGGGCTGGCGGTACCTGCTCGCGCGCTCCAGCACCGTCGCCGTCGGCGTCGGCGCGCCGACGCTGTACTTCGCCACCGCGGACCGCGTCGCGCTCGCGGACGGCATCTGGACGATTTCGACCGAGTACGCCACGGGGGTCGCCGTCGCGGGTCTCCCAATCGAGGAGGGCGCGTTCTTCCTCGTGACGAACCTCTTCGTCGTGCAGGGGCTGGTGTTGTTCGACTGGGTGGTCGCTCGATGGGCGTGACCCGCCTCGACGGAGCGGTCCGCGAGACGCTCGCGCGGCCGGCGCTCGCGGTCGGCTGGGTCGGCGTCGCGGTCGCGGCGCTCCCGACGCTCGCCGGCGTGGAGCTGTCCACGACCGCGCGGTACGCGCCGCTGGTCGCCAGCGTCGTGCTGTTCGGCCTGCCCCACGGCGCCATCGACTACGTCGCGCTCCCGCGTGCGGTCACGGGCCGCGTCACCGGGCGCTGGCTCGCCGTGGTGGGCCTCCTCTACCTCGTGCTCGGCGGCGCGTACGCGGCGGCGTGGTTCGCGTGGCCGGTCGCGTCGGCGCTGGCGTTCGTCGCGCTGACGTGGCTCCACTGGGGGCAGGGGGACGTCTACCCGCTGGCCGTGCTACTGAACGCGGATTACCTCGATTCGCGCGCGCGACGCGTAGCGACCGGCGTCGTCCGCGGCGGCCTCCCGATGCTCGTGCCGCTGCTGGGCCACCCCGAGACGTACCGCGACGTGGTCTGGGCGTTCGCCGCGCCGTTCGGCGGGAACGTGGGCGACTTGTGGCTGTTCGCGCCCGACGCACGACTCGCGCTCGGCGCCGGATTCGCGGTCGTGACCGTCGCGACGCTGGCCGCGAACCGGCTCACCACCGCCGAGTCGCCGCCGACCGCGTGGCGCATCGACGCCGCCGAAACCGTCGGCCTCTGGGCGTTCTTCCTCGTCGTCCCGCCCGTGTTCGCGGTGGGCGTCTACTTCTGCCTGTGGCACGCCGTCCGCCACGTCGCCCGCGCGGTCGCCGTCGACGACGGCTCGCGGCGCGCGCTCGCATCCGGCGACCTCCGTGGGCCGCTCGGCCGGTTCGCGCGCGAGGCCGCGCCGCTGACGGTCGCCGCGCTCGCGTTACTCGGCGGCTTGTGGGTCGCCGTCCCGAACCCGCCGACGACCCTCGAAGGCGCGACCGGACTGTACCTGGCGTTCGTCGCGGTGTTGACCCTCCCCCACGTCGCCGTGGTGACGTGGATGGACCGCGGGGCAGGGCTGCTGTAGCGGCGGCAGCGACAGGAAACGTTTACCTCCCTCCGTCCAGAAGTCTCCGCCAAGAGAACAGATGGCCCAGGACATCAAACCCACCCGGAAGAACCTCATGGAGATCGAGGACCGCATCGAACTCTCCGAGCGGGGCCACGACACGCTCGAACAGAAGCGCGACGGCCTCATCATGGAGTTTATGGACATCCTCGACCAGGCGCAGGACGTCCGCGAGGACCTCGAAGCCAACTACGAGACCGCCCAGAAGAAGATCAACATGGCGCGCGCGATGGAGGGCGACATGTCGGTCCGCGGCGCGGCGGCCGCCCTCGAAGAACACCCCGAGATTACGGTCGAATCCCGGAACATCATGGGCGTCGTCGTCCCGCAGATCGAGTCCTCGAAGGTCCGCAAGAGCCTCGACGAGCGCGGCTACGGCATCCTCGGCACGAGCGCGCGCATCGACGAGGCCGCGGAAGCCTACGAGGAGCTCCTCGAATCTATCGTGCTCGCGGCGGAGGTCGAGACCGCGATGAAGAAGATGCTCACCGAAATCGAGACCACCAAGCGCCGCGTGAACGCCCTGGAGTTCAAGCTCCTCCCCGAACTGTACGAGGGCCAGGAGTACATCGAGCAGAAGCTCGAGGAGCAGGAGCGCGAGGAAATCTTCCGCATGAAGAAGGTCAAGGCGAAGAAAGAGGAAGACGAGGAAGAAGAAGAGGAAGCCGCGCAGGCCGCCGAGGAAGCGCTGGCTGACTGACCGGCCTCGTCCACGCCGGCTAAGTGGTGGCCGCGCCTCGTCCGGGTATGAGCTGTTCGAACTGCGGCGGCGACGAACTCTCCTTCCGCGTGCCCGACGCCGTCAGTGACTACCTCCCCGACGACAGGCCGGCGGCCGCGCTGTGCACGAACTGCTTGCGGGTGTCGCCCGCCGACGACGCCCCCGCGGAGTACCCCGAGTTCGCGCGCGTCAGCGACGCGTTCCCGACCGGCGAGAGCGGCGCCGTCGTCGCGTGCCTGCTCGCGCTGCTCGACCGGCTGGTCGTCCACCGCGGCGACGCCGAACGGGTCGCAACCGAGGCCGAGCGCCGCGGCGTCGACGTGTTGCTCGTGCTCGACCGCCTCGCCGCCGACGACGGCCTCGACCCGCATCTCGACCTCGCGAAGCGCCGCCGCCAGCTCGAACAACTCATCTAGGGACGGCGACGGCGTGCCGCAAGGGTTTAGCCGACCGGCCGGTAACGGCCTGTATGGCAGACTGTCCACTCGCCGACGAATGCCCCAGTTTCCAGGAGCAAATCGAAGGGATGGGGTGTCAACACTACGGCGACCGCGGCGGGATGGAGTGGTGCAACCACTACAGCCAGCCCATCGAGGACCTGAAGACCGCGCCCGTGGTGCCCGGCGAGGAGGTCGTCCTCGAAGTCGACGACATGCACGAGAGCGGTGCCGGCGTCGGCCGGCAGGAGGAGAGCGGGTTCATCGTGATGGTCGACGGCGTGCTGCCGCCCGCCCGCGTGAAAGCCGAGATTACGAAAGTGAAGCCGAACTACGCGCGCGCCGACCTCATCGAGAAGCTCCCCGACGAACCCGACGACGAGGCGGAGAGCGAGGAAGCCGAGGACGACGAGGAAGCGGACGAAGAAGCCGAAGGCGAGGAGGAAGAGGACGCCGAGAGCGAGCGCCTCGGCAGCCGCGAGAACTTCTGGGGCAACTAGCGGAACTGTTCGACCGAGAGGTCGTCGGTGAAGTGGACTTCTCCGTCGACGAGCAACAGGATGTTGGACTCGTCGAAGAGCGCGCCGCGTGCCGCCTCCGGCAGCGTCGTCTCCCGAACCGACGCGGAGTAGACGTCCGCGGGCGTGTCCGTGTGCGAGTACGACACGATGCTCCCGATTCCCTCCAGCCCGTAGGGGTAGTGACGAATCGTAATCGGCCACGCGCCGGTGGCTCCGGCGATTTCCGCGGTGTCGAGGGAGTGTAGGAGGACCGCACCAGTCTGACTCTGTCGCGCCGCGAACGTCCCGTCGCCGAGAATCGTGTACCGGTCCATCCGCGTGCCGGTCCGCCCGAGCACGTCCAGAATCGCGTACAGCGGGAAACCGGCGCCGAGGAGCGTCGCGAACGTCTCGCCGGCCGTCTCGGCGGCCTCGTCCATCACGTCGTCGACGGTGACGACGCCGCCGATGCTCCCCGCCGTCAGCAGCGCCCGCCCCTGCTCGTAGGAGCGACACCCATTCAGGAAAAACGCCTTCACACCTGTTTTCGCCAACGTCCGCGTGTCTAAGGTCCCGTCCGGACACACCATCCCGTCGTCGGTGACGTGCCCCACGAAGTGCAGGAAGTCCACCTCCTCGTACAACGCCTCCCGTAGTTCGGTCACCGAGAGCCCGTGGGACACGCGAATGTTCGTCTCGCGGAACGGGTGGGAGTCGTACAGCGAGGGGTCGCCCTGCCGGAGGCGCGCGTCGTTGTAGACGACGTGGACGTCCAGTTCGCCGTCGCCGTCCGGCCACGCGAACCCGCGCCGGAACGACCCCACCGTCGGGTTCGCCGCGCCGACGGCGTGCCCGTCAGCGAGCCACGACTGCCCCGGCGTCCCCGCCTCCGCCGGAACGACGAACGTGTTGGGTTCGGTGGACGTGCTGGCGGCGGACCGGGCGAGCGCGCCGTCGCCGGTGTCCGCGTCCCGCAGCGCGTTCGGTGAGGGCGTGAGGTCCACGTGCCCGGACTGCTGGGCCGGACTCCGCACCAACGCCAACTCGTCCACCAGGTACGGCAGCGCCGCCGCGTACGCCGGGTCCGCCGCCACGTCCGCCGTGTAGTGCCAGTCCAGCAAGCCGTCGGTCGCCGACCGCGGTACGTCCATGTACGCCGCCGTTCGCTCCGCCAACGACAACTCGAACAGCTGCTCGTAGTCGAGGTCGACGCGCTCCTCGATGCGGTCGGCAGTTGCCGTGCGGAACGGGTAGACGCCGGCCATCCGTACCACGCAATCCAATGTGAACACGTGCTCCAGCACCGACCGCACGCTCCCCGCCAAGTCGTCCGCGTCCAAGTCGAAGCTCTGCCCGTCCGCAATCACTCGCGGCCGCGTCCCCGGTTCGACGCTCGCCGCGAGATAGTACGCCAGCGGCGAAACCGTGTAGATGGCACCGTGCTCCGGCGGCACCTCGATTCGGACGCCGGTCTCCGGTGGCGCCACTTCCTCGGGAACGTCGAGTTCGTCACCGCGTCGAATCGCCGGCGGATGCCCGCGCAGCGTCGGCCACGACCGGTCCGGCGAGTGCGTCTTCAGCGCCGACCCGAACGTCGACACCGCAGCCATCAAATCCCGCGGGTCCTCCGTCGTCGTCACCGTCCCGGCCGGCGTCTCGTGGTGCGACCGCACGCCGACGACCATCCGAGTCGGCGACTCGGTGTGGATAGCGGCGCGGTTGTCGCCGAATCCCGGGGTCACGGTCGCGTCCTCGACGTACACGTAGACCTTCGCACCGGGCGGCGAGAAGTCCACCTCGTACGTCCCGCGCGGCAGGGGGTCTGCGGTCTCCGCGGAGTCCGCGCGGTGGACCACTTCGCCGTCCTGCCAGAAGATGACGTTCGTGAACACCGGCAGGCGGAGTTCGCGCGCTTCGACCGCGACCGCGGCGTCGACGGGCATCGTGAACGGGTCCGTCGACGCCGGCGTCGGGTCGAGCGCGCGGTCGGCGTACAGCGGGAACTGTTCGCCTTCGGCGGTGTCCCGCACTCGCAGTCCGTCCGCGTCGTCCAGCGCGTCGACGTGAACCGTCACGCGTCGCGGCCCCGGCCGTCGGCCGCTCTCCAGTTCATAGCGGAGGGAAGGGGTGTTTCGAGTAAAAGCATTCGGCTCTCCGAACGCGGTCACTCGAAGTCGGCCATCGTCAGGTTCGGCGTGTACCGGAGCTCGCCGTCGAGCAGTATGGGTGACGGCGAGCTGTCGAGCCAGCGCCGCAACTGCGCTCGGGACACGGTCTCACGGTGGACACCACCGTGAGCAACTGTCGTGTCCGCGTCGGTGTACGACGAACTGTACAGCGACCCGATGCCGTTCTCGTTGCACGGGTAGTACCGCCCGGTCACGGGGAACGCGTCCGAACCGGCGGTGGCCGCCCCGGAGTCGAGTTCGTACAGCACCGGTGTCCCGCTCGCGCTCTGCCGAAACGCGAGCGTCCCGCTCCCGAGAATCGAGTAGCGGTCGGCGGCGACGCCCACGCGGTCGAGGACGTCCAGAATCGCGTACAACGGAAACCCGTTGTCGAGCAGCATCGAGACGTCGCGCCCGACGCGTCCTGCCACGTCGTCGGCCACGTCGTCGACGGTGACGATACCGCCGACGCTCCCGGCTGTCAACAACGCTCGTCCCTGCTCGTAGGAGCGACACCCGTTCAAGAAAAACGCCTTCACTCCCGTCCGCGCCAGCGTCCGCGTGTCCAAGGTCCCATCCGGGCACACCATCCCCGACTCCGTTACGTGCCCCACGAAGTGCAGGAAGTCCACGTCCTCGTACAACGCCTCCCGCAACTCCGCCGTCGACAGTCCGTAGGACGCTCGGACGTTCGTCTTCGCGGTCTGGTGAGTGTCGTAGGCCGTCTCGTCGCTCGCGTCCAGCCGCGCGTCGTTGTAGACGACGTGGACGTCGAGTACGTCATCGCCCTGCGGCCAGTCGAAGCCCCGCCGGAACGACCCCACTGTCGGGTTCGCCGCGGTCGACGAGAAGCCCTCTGCAACCCACGCGTGCCCGGACGTGTCCGTGGCTTCGGGAGCGACCGCGGAGAGCTTCTGCGGCGGCGTTGACGCGGCCGAGCGAGCGAGCACGGCGTCGTCGCCCGACTGCAACGCGTTCGGCGAGGGCGTGAGGTTCACGTGCCCGGTCTGCTGGGGTGGACTCCGCACCAACGCCAACTCGTCCACGAGGTACGGTAGCGCCGCCGCGTACGCCGGGTCCGCTGCCACGTCCGCCGTGTAGTGCCAGTCCAACAACCCCGCCGTCGCCGACCGGGCGATTTCGAAGTAGGCCGCCGTCCGTTCGGCCAGCGGTAACTCGAACAACCGCTCGTAGTCCAGTTCTACTCGCGCTTCCAGTTCGTCCGCGGTCGTCGTGTGGAAGGGATAGACGCCCGCCATCCGCACCACGCAGTCCAGCGTGAACACGTGCTCCAGCACCGACCGCACGCTCCCCGCCAAGTCGTCTATGTCCAACTCGTAGCTCTGTCCGTCCGCAATCACTCGTGGCCGCGTCCCCGGTTCGACAGTGGCGCCCAAGTAGTATGCCAGCGGCGCCACCGTGTAGATAGCGCCATACTCCGGCGGCACCTCGATTCGGACGCCGGTCTCTGGCGGCGCCACTTCCTCGGGAACGTCGAGATCGTCGCCGCATCGAATCGCCGGCGGATGCCCGCGTAGCGTCGGCCACGACCGGTCCGGCGAGTGCGTCTTCAGCGCCGACCCGAACGTCGACACCGCAGCCATCAGGTCTCGCGGGTCTTCGGTCGTCGTCACCGTCGCTACCGGCTGCTCGTGGTGAGAACGGACCCCGACGACGACGCGGCTCGGGTCGCCGAGGTCGAGCGTGACTCGTCCGTCAGCGAACACCGCCGTCGGCTCGGCGTCCTCGACGTACACGTAGACCTTCGCGGCCGGCGGCGAGAAGTCCACCTCGTACGTCCCGCGGGAGAACCGCGGGGCGTCGTCGGGCGTCGCGCGGTGGACCACTTCGCCGTCCTGCCAGAAGATGGGCGCGACGAACACCGGCAGGTGGATTTCGGTCGCGTCGATTTCGACCGCCGTGTCGACGGGCATCGTGAACCCGTCCGTACTCGCGGGCGCCGGATTCGGGTCGCAGTCGGTACGCAGCGCTACCGCTTCGCCCTCGGCGGTGTCGCGAACGCGAATCCCGTGTTCGTCGTCGAGCGCGTCGACGTGGACCGTCACGCCCGACGACCCCGGCCTGCGGCCGGCCCGCGGTTCATGGTAGCACTCGGGCGCGACCGAGTAAAAGGATTCTGGGGCGCCGTCCACGGGGTTTTTGCGTTCCGACGGCGTCGGTTCACGCATGGACGAGGGGGTTCCGGACGCCGACGAGGTGTTGGCCAGCGCCGGCTTCGACGCCACGGAGAGCGTGCTGACGCGCCGGCAGGCGGAGGTACTGGCGTTGCGCGAGCGCGGCGCCTCGCAGGCCGCCATCGCCGAGCAGCTCGGGACCTCGCGCGCGAACATCTCGAAGGTGGAGGCGAGCGCGCGCGACAACGTCGCGAAGTCCCGGGAGACGGTGGCGTTCGCGGAGGCGCTGCAGGCGCCGGTGCGCGTGGAAATCGACGCCGACACCGACCTCTACGACGTCCCGGACATGGTGTACGCGGCCTGCGACGAGGCGAACGTGAAGGTGTCGCTGTCCGCGCCCGAGGTGATGAAGCGCGTCAGCGACGCCGCCGGGTCGGCCGTCCGCGGCCGCGCCGTGCACGCGCCGCTTTTGGTGTCGGTGACCAGCGACGGCGACATCCAAGTACGGGAAGGCGACGAGTAGCTCAGAACCGGTCGTCCTCGCGGAGTTCGGCGACGACTTCGCGGACGCGCTGGGCGTCGTCGGTCGGTACGACGAGCACGCGGTCGTCGAACGCCGCCACGACGAGGTCGTCGGCGCCCACGACGGAGACGTGTTTGTCATCGCTGGCGAGGACGTTCCCCGAGGCGTCGATGGCGAGTGTGTCACCAAGCGTCGCGTTCCTCTCGTCGGCGAGGCGCAACAGTGCGTCCCACGCGCCGACGTCATCCCACGCGAAGTCCGCAGGGACGATCCGGACGTCCTCGGCGCGCTCCAAGACCGCGTAGTCCACGCTCACCGGCTCGATTGCGTCGAACGCGTCCTCGACGCCGCTCCCGGCTTCGAGCGCGTCCACGACCGCGTCGAGCGGGCCGTCGCGGGCGGCGTCGAGGAAGGCGTCGGGCGTCCACGCGAACATCCCCGCGTTCCAGTAGCAGCCAGCGTCAAGGAGTTCCTGAGCCGTTTGCTCGTCGGGTTTCTCGCGGAACTGCTCGACGGCGTAGTGGTCGCCGTGGTCGGCGCCCGGCTGAATGTAGCCGTAGCCGGTGGCGGGGCGGTCGGGTTCGACGCCGAGCGTGACGAGTGCGTCGGTGCGCGCCGCCACGTCCACGGCTGTTTCGGCCGTGGACCGGAAGCCGTCGCCGACGACGTGGTCGCTGGGCAGGCAGAGCATGACGGCGTCGGAGTGGCGCTGGCGGACTTCGCTGGCGGCGTACGCGAGCGCCGGGCCGGTGTCCCGGCCCGCAGGTTCGACGAGGACAGTCGCTTCGGGAACGAGGTCGCGGACGCGGTCGGCGTACGACTCCCGGGTGACGACGAACAGCTCGTCGGCGAAGCCGGCGCGGTCGGCGGTCCGGCGGAGGAGACTGCGGTCGTCGTCGCCGAGCGCGAGGAACTGCTTGGGGCGGTGGCTGCGGCTCGCGGGGTAGAGCCGCGTCCCGGTGCCGCCGGCGAGCAGGACGGCGGCCGTGGTCACCACGCGGGACCACCGCGGTTCGCGGGCGGCGTCTCGTCGCAGACCTCGGGCGAGCAGTGCATCGAATCGAGGTTGTCGCCCTCGCGTTATAGGCCTGTCCGCGGCGCCGCGCACCACTTTCACCCCGGTTACGACAATTTAAATACGGTAGCGCACCAACCCCGATACGTCTCCCACCGAAAACACGCGGAGACGAATACGACCATGAGCGACCTTTCAGACACCGCTGCGGAGATACACGACGAGTTCTCCGAGCACGTCGACGCCACCGTCGACGACGTAGAAGAACGGCTACAGAAACTGGTTTCCGAGTACAAAGTCCCGCTCGACGAGGCGCGGCGCTCCGTCGAGAACCACTACCTCGACGAGGCTGGCCTCGACCGCGACGACCTCGCGGGCGGCGGCGGCAACGAGACCGTCCAAGTGGAGGACGTGGACGAACCCGAGCAGTGGGTCGACCTCACTGCGAAGGTCGTCGAACTCTGGGAGCCCCGTTCGGACTCCGTCGGGCAGGTCGGCCTGCTCGGCGACCCGACGGGCACCATCAAGTTCACGAAGTGGGCGAAATCCGACCTCCAGGACCTCCAGGAGGGCCAGACCTACCGCCTCGGCAACGTCGTCACCGACGAGTACCAGGGCCGGTACTCCGTGAAGCTCAACCGCACGACCTCCATCCAGGAGGTCGACGAGGAGTTCGACGTCGGCGACAACGAGGACGAGGTCGAGGGCGCGCTCGTGGACATCCAGTCCGGGAGCGGGCTCATCAAGCGCTGTCCCGAGGAGGACTGCACGCGCGTCCTCCAGAACGGCCGCTGCAACGAGCACGGCGAAGTGGAGGGCGAGTTCGACCTCCGCATCAAGGGCGTGCTCGACGACGGCCGCGACGTCCACGAGGTCATCTTCGACGAGGAAGCGACCGAGGCGCTGACCGGTATCGGCCTCGAAGAAGCCAAGCAGATGGCCAAGGACGCCCTCGACACCACCGTCGTCGCCGACGAGATGCGCGAGACGGTGCTGGGGCGCTACTACCGCGTGACCGGCCCGACGTTCGGCCGGTACGTGCTCGCCAACGACACCGAACAGCTGGGCGGGCCGACGGACCCGGAAGCCGTCCTCATCGAAGCGAGGTCGATATAACATGAGCAACGCACCCACTCGCGAGGTCGCACGCCGCGCCTTCGCCGCCGAGTTCAACGACGCCGAGTTCACGTTCAAGGAGTCCGACGACGAGCGCGCGCCGCTGTACGCGCTGTTGCCGACCGGGGAGCGCGCGAACCGCGTGTTCGTCGTCGGCACGCTCACCGAGACCGAGGACATCGGCGAGGACTCCGAATACTGGCGGGGCCGCGTCGTGGACCCGACCGGGACGTTCTTCGTGTACGCGGGCCAGTACCAGCCGGAAGCGGCGTCCGCGCTCCGCGACGCCGACACGCCGCAGTACGTCGCCGTGGTCGGGAAGCCGCGGACCTTCGAGACCGACGACGGGTCCGTGAACGTCTCCCTGCGACCGGAATCCATCACGCCGGTCGACGAGGCGACCCGGGACCGCTGGGTCGTCGAGACCGCCGAGCGCACGCTCGAACGCCTCGACGCGTTCGACGACGAGGGCAACGAGTACGCCGAGCGCGCCCGCGCCGAGTACGGCGAGGACGTCTCCCCGTACCGCCGCGCGCTCCTCGAAGCGCTCGAAGACTTCGACACGGAAGCCGACGTGCCGGCCGACGCGTGACCGTCTGACAAACGCTTATAGGGCTCGTTTCCTTATCCTCCCCCGAATGGGGAACAAGAACAAGACCATCTCGTTCCGCGTGAACGAGGACACGTTCGACGCGCTCCGGGACATCGCCGAGGAGCGCGACCTCTCGCTGTCCGCGGTGTTCCGGGACTACGTCGACTCGCTGGTCGCCCACGACGGGCAGGTCCGGGTCGTCCCCGAGAACCAGCCCGAGTCCGTGGACGGCGAGGAGTTCCCGCCGAAAGTCGAGGTTCCGAAGAGCTTCGTGCGCGAGCACGAGCGCCTCGAACTCGAAGCCGAACACCTCCGCGACCAGCTCGAGGAGCACAAGAAGTACATCGACCACCTCCGCGAGCAGGTCGAATCGGAGGGCGACGTTGAGGAGGTCATCCACCTCGAAGAGCTGGACGGCGACGACGACGAAGAACCCTACCAGCTCGGGTAGCTACCGCGACAGCTCGCGTTTCTCCCTGGTCGCGCGCTCGGCCTGCTCCTGGCGGCCGTCCACCTCGGCGAGGTCCTCGACGGCTTCCAGCGTGCGGACCGCGTCGTCGAGGAACGAGTAGAGGTCGCCCGGATACGCGTACACCATGTAGTCCTGGGTCATCACGTCGACCATCGATTCGGGGTCCAGGCCCTGCGCGCGCAGATCCAGCAGGTACTTGACGAACTTCCGCTCGGGGTGCCCGCAGTACGGATTGGAGTCGCAGCCGCAGTCCAGGAAGTCCTCCGAGAAGTCCAGGACTTTGTCGCGGGTGGCTTCGTCCAGGTCGGAGAGGTCGCCCGTGAAGAGGATGTCCAGTGTGGCGCCGCTGAACGCGCTCTTCGGGAAGCGCGTGTCTATCTGGGACGCTATCTGCCGGTGGTTCTTCACGTAGAT
Source organism: Halobacterium sp. NMX12-1 (assembly GCF_040435975.1). NCBI lineage: Archaea > Methanobacteriati > Methanobacteriota > Halobacteria > Halobacteriales > Halobacteriaceae > Halobacterium > Halobacterium sp. NMX12-1. Next base: position 342,861 of record NZ_CP159204.1, read on the forward strand.
TTTGTCCGTGACGGCCACAGTCACCCCACGATAGGCGGCAGCCGTGGAAAAGCGTATCGTCGTCAGTCGCCGCCGAGTTCGTCGAAGAGGGCGGCGACTCGCTCCCGAATCTCGTCCCGAATCCGTGTGACCGCCTCGGGCGAGCGGCCGTCGGGGTCGTCTAAGTCCCAGTCGCGGTTCTCGCCCGCCCAGCTCGCCGGACAGACGTCCTCGGCGGAGCAGCCCATCGTAATCACGTAGTCCGCGTCCCGGACTTCCTCGAACGTGACTTCCCGGGGCGTGCGGTCCGAGAGGTCGAAGCCGGCGTCGGCCATCGCGGCAACGACCTCTTCGTGCACGTGGTCGGCGGGGTCGGTGCCGCCAGTCACGAGGTCGATTTCGGCTTCGAGGCCACGGGCGACGCGTTCGCGCTCGGCGAACGCGTACGCCATCTGGGAGCGGCCAGCGTTCTGCACGCAGACAAAGGCGAGGGTGGTCGTCACGCGACCACCTCTCGCCGAGCGTGCAGAGCACGTCGCACCGCAGGTGAGACGGCGTTCTGCACGCAGACGAACGCGAGTGTAGTTGTTTCAGTCATCGGTGAGTGGGGCGTCGAGGCTGCCGGTAGTGTGGTCGGTCCAGTCGTAGCGGCGCTGGAAGTACAGCGCGACGTTCACGAGCGCCAGCAGGACCGGCACCTCGATGAGCGGGCCGACGACGGTGGCGAACGCGACGCCGGAGCCGACGCCGAAGACGGCGACGGAGACGGCGATAGCGAGTTCGAAGTTGTTCGAGGCGGCGGTGAAGCCGATGGCGGTGGTCGTGGAGTAGTCCGCGCCGATGCCCTTCCCCATCCCGAAGCTCACGAGGAACATCACGACGAAGTAGACAGTGAGCGGAACGGCGACGAGCAGGACGTCGCCGGGCGCGGCGACGATGTTGTTCCCCTGCGTGGCGAACATCACGACGACGGTGAACAGGAGCGCGACGAGCGTCAGCGGGTCGATTTTCGGGACGAACTCGTTCTCGTACCAGTCCTCGCTGCGGAGCCGCGTGCCCGCGAAGCGGGTGAGAAAGCCCGCGGCGAACGGCACGCCGAGGAAGACGACGATTGCCTCGAAGACTTGTCCGGGAGTGACGTCGAAGCTCGTGACGCCGGCGGCGAGGGCATCCAGCCCGAACGCCGACGGGAGCACGAGCGCGAACAGCCAGACGTAGACGCCGTACGTGAGAATCTGGAAGAGGCTGTTGAACGCCACGAGCCCGGTGACGTACTCCGTGGAGCCCTCCGCGAGTTCGTTCCAGACGAGCACCATCGCGATGCAGCGCGCCATCCCGATGAACACGAGCCCGAGGAAGTACTCGGGGCGCGCGGGCAGCCCGGGGACGACACCGCCGAAGAAGACGACCGCGAGCGCGAACATCAGCGTCGGGCCGATGAGCCAGTTCTGGACGAGGCTCAGTCCGAGGATGCGCCAGTTGCTGAACACGGCGCGCAGCTGCGAGTAGTCGGCTTTCGCCAGCGGCGGGTACATCATCAGAACGAGGCCGATTTCCACGAGGTGGAGGTCCTGGATGGGCGCGGTCACCGACGGCGCGGCGTAGCCGAGGCCGACGCCGGCGGCCATCGCGGCGAAGATCCAGACGGTGAGGTACTTGTCGAGGACGTCCATCGAGCGCGGGTCGCCGCAGGCCTCGCAGCCGCAGTTCGGGCCGTGCTCGTGGGCGTTACTCATTGCTCACCCCGCGGTCGGCGGCGGCGAAGAGGTCGTCGGCGAGCGCGGTGGCGTCGTAGTACCGCCAGTTGCCGTCCTTCCGGCGGGTGGCGAGTCCGGCGTCGACGAGGTCCGAGAGCGCGTGGCTGACCGCGCTGTCGGAGACGTCGACGAGCGGTTCGAGCTCGCAGACGCAGCGCTCGCCGTCGCTTTCGGCGAGCACGCGCGCGAGCCGGTAGCGGGTGTCGTTGCCGAGCACCGCGAACACGGACTGGGTGTCGTCGTCGAACGCGTCGTCGGCGAGCCCGTGGAGTTCGTCGAGACGCCGCTCGACGTCGCCGTCACAGCACTCCCCGAGTTCGTCGGCGAGCAACCGACGCAGCCGGTCGGAGCTCTGAGCCATACAGCCTATCTGATTTCCCCTTCAGATAGTCGTTCCGATGTGAACTGGTATTCAGATAGTGTGAGTGGCCGGCGCGTGTCGTAACGTATTTGAATTCCAGTCGGCTAGAGACGGATGCAGTGTCCGGGGTAGGGTAGTGGACTATCCTTCAGCCTTGTGGAGGCTGAGACGCGGGTTCAATTCTCGCCCCTGGACCTCCATTTTCGAGTGACGATGCGACGAACGACCGCGTAGCGTGTCGTTCGTCCACGTCGCGAGCTACTGAGCGTCCAAGAGAATCGAACCCTGCGAGACGCAGCGCGAACGCAGTGAGCGACCGTCTCGCTCCGGTTCAATTCTCGCCCCTGGACCTTTTCGTACACTCGAACCGCACAGCGACAGCTTTCCGACCAGCCGAACGAGTGCCACACCACGGCAACGACTTTACCCGTTCGCCACGCGTCACCGGTATGCGACGCAGAGCCCTCCTCGCCGGCGTCGCGGCCGGCGCGACGACCGCACTGGCCGGCTGCACGGACGCCGGGAGCCTGTTCGGCGACCCCGTCCAAGAGACCCGCGAGCAGTACTTCGACGTGCCCGACGGCACCCGGATTCGCGTCGAGAACGAGAGCGGCGACGTGTCCGTGAGCGGCCGCGACAGGCCGGACGCGAGCGTGGACGCGACGGTGATGGCACCGGGAGAGAGCCGTCTCGACGACGTGACCGTGTCGGTGAACGAGGACGAGAACGGCGACCTCGCCGTGGACGTGGACGTCTCCGGTGACGCGAGCCGTGTGAGCGTAGACCTCGACCTGCGCGTCCCAGAGGACGCCGCGATGGCGCCGGTACAGACGGAGAACGGCGACGTCGAGGTCCGGGGCGTCGCCGGCGTGCCCGCGGCGCGCTCGGTGAACGGGGACGTGACGGTGCGGGACGCCGGGCCGGTCGGCTCGGTGTCGAGCGCGAACGGCGACGTCGCCGCAGACGTGCCGGCGCCGCTCCCCGGCGACGTACTGGTGCGCACCGAGAACGGGGATGCCGAAGTAGCGCTGTCCACGGACGCCGACGCGACGCTGGACGCGCAGACGGAGAACGGCGACGTGGACGTCGAGGAACTAGGACTCCAGAACCGAAGCGGGAACGACGGGCGCGTCACCGGCACGCTCGGGGAGGGAACCCACGACGTGACGATAGCGACGCTGAACGGGAGCGTCGAGGTCCGGGCGCTCCAGTAGTCAGGGCGTGGACTGGCCGCTCGCGGTGGAAAGCTTCGGTTCTTCGCCGACGCCCGTCGATTGGATGATGTCGAAGGCGGTCATGAGGTCGGTACGGGAGACGAGGCCGACCATCTCGCCGTCCTCGTCGACGACCACGAGGCGGCCGACGCCCTGCTCCTGCATGGCGTCGAGGGCGTCCATCGCGTTACTGGCCCGCGGAATCGTGTAGACGTCCTCGGACATCACGTCCTCGACGCGGATGGCGTCGCGCTCGACGGCGTTGACGTCGCGGGCGTCGTCGAGCGTGACCATGCCGGCGACGCTCCCCTGACGCATCACGGGGTAGCCGGTGTGGCGCTGTTCGAGCATGCGCTCCATGAGTTCGGCGACGGAGTCGTCGGCTTCGACGGTGTGGACGTCGTGGGTCATGATGTCCGCGACGCTGACGTCCTGGAAGGCGGCGTTCATGACGGTGCGCTGGGCTTCGCCGGACGCGCCGACGTAGATGAAGAACGCGATGGCGATGAGGATGAGGTTGAACCCGAGCAGGCCGACGATGCCGAGCACGAGCGCGAACAGCTTCCCGACCTCGGCGGCAATCTGGGTGGCGCGGGCGAACGAGCGCTTGCGCGCGAGCAGCGCGCGGAGGACGCGCCCGCCGTCCATCGGGAAGCCGGGCAGGAGGTTGAACGCGGCGAGCGCGAAGTTCATCAGCGCGAGGTAGCCGAAGACGAACCGGACGGTGTCCAGCGACGCCGGCAGGAAGTGGAGCGCGCCCAACGACAGGACGCCGAGCGCGATGCTGACGACGGGGCCGGCGACGGCAATCCAGAACTCCTGGCTCCACTCCTCGGGCTGGTCGGAGAGGCTGGCGATGCCGCCGAGAATCCACAGCGTGATGGAGTCGATGGGGAACCCGAAGCGCATCGCGACGACGCTGTGCCCGAGCTCGTGGAGGACGACGCCCGCGAACAGACCGACTGCGCCGGCGACGCCGAGGTACCACCGCATGTTGCCGTCGGTGAGCGCGGCGGGGTTGAGGTTCGCGTTGAACGGCACGCCGTTGAGCGTCTCCACCCAGATGTCGACCTGCATCCCGATGAGGTACGCGAACACCGGGAGAATCAGCAGGAACGTGACGTCGAGCTTTATCGGGATGCCGAACGCGCTCCCGATTTTGAAGCTTCGCATACCCACCGATACCGGGGCGTCCCGCTTAAAAGCGGGGGCGGCGGCCGCGCACGAGCGCCGGGAGGCGAGTCAGTACGCCGCGCGGAGGACCGCTTCCACGTCGTCGGTCGTGAGGTCGAGGCCGCGGGGCGCGTTCGCCACGAACGAGTCCGCGACGACGGTCTCGGCGACCGCCGGGAACTCGCTCGGTTCGGGACCGGCGACGTCGGCCAGCGCGTCCGGGAGCCCGAGCGCGTCCCGAACGTCGGCGACCGTACGCACGACCGCTTCGGCGGGGTCGTCCGCGTCCGCGACGCCGAGCGCGTCCGCGAGCAGGTCGCGGCGGCCGTCCACTTCCGCGAAGAGGTGCCGGAGGACGTGGGGCGCGACGACGGCGTGCGCGACGCCCTGCTGGACGGCGTAGCCGTCCGTGAGGCCGTGACCGAACGCGTGAATGACTGAGAGCGTCGTCTCGCCCGGGCGCGAGATGCCGTACTGGACGAGTAACAGCCCCTCCAAGACGGGTTCGAGGGTGTCGGCGTCCACGCCGCCCTTCCCTAACTCCCGGAGGCCGTCGACGAGCAAGCCGAGGCCGCGGGCGGCCGTCGCGTCCGTGACGGGCGTGGCGTTGGCGGCGTACAGCGTCTCGATGCCCTTGTCGAAGCCGTTCATCGCGGAGCCGGCGAGCACGTCCCGGGGCGTGGTGGCGACCAGTTCGGGGTCGTAGCAGACGGCGCGCGGCATCAGCCGGCGGTCCGAGAGCCCGCCGCTGACGACCTCCTCGACCGGTCCGCCGTCCGGGTGGGCGTTCAGGCCGGCGACCACGGAGAGCTCCGCGCCGGCGAGCGTCGTCGGCACGGCGACGATGGGTTCGAGGTCGCCCTCGGCAGCGAGCGTCCCGGTCTCGGCGAACTCGCGGTCGGCCGCCTCGTGGTCGTGGCCGCCCGCCGCGAGCACGCTGACGGCCTTCGCCACGTCGAGACTGCTCCCGCCGCCGAGCGCGACGAGGACGTCGGCGTCGTGCTCGCGGTACGCGTCCCGCGCGTCGAGGGCGGTCGAGAGGCGCTTCTCCGGGGTCGTCTCGGCGAAGACGCCCGCGAGCTTGTCGCCCAGTCCGTCGCGAATCGGGTCCATCACGGCGGGCGTGCTGCCGACGGTGGACCCGCAGACGACGAGCGCGCGCTCGAAGCCCTGTTCGTCGAGTTCGTCGGCGAGGTCCGCGACCGAGCCCGCGCCGTACCGGAGCACCGGCGAGTCGTAGTCGAAGCGGAACGGCTCGCCCACGCGGTCGCTCGCGAGCGGGTCAGTCATCAGTCTCGGACCGGGGCGGCTCGAAGTCGGGGAGCGCGGCCTCGATTTCGGCGCGCTCGTCCTCCAGCCACTCCGGGAGGACGAGGCTGGAGCCGAGGTCTTCGACGGCCTCGTCGGCGTCGAAGCCGGGGCCGTCGGTCGCGATTTCGAACAGCACGCCGCCGGGCTCCCGGCAGTACAGCGACTGGAAGTACTTCCGGTCGATGGGGCCGCTGGCGCGGAGGCCGCGGTCGGCGTAGGCTTCCTTGTACGCCTCTAGCTCGTCGACGTCAGCGGCGGTGAACGCGACGTGGTGGACAGTACCGACGCCCATCATTCCGCGGCCGGCGTCCGTCTGCACGAGGTCCAGAATCGAGTGCGCGCCGCCGTCGGGCGTCTGGTAGCGCCGGCGGTCGCCGTCGTCGGCGACGTGCTCGTAACCCAGCACCTCGGTGAGAATCTCCTCGGTGGGGCCGAACTCGCGGACCGCGAGCGTGACGCTGTGGAACCCGCGCAGCTGGTGTTCCGCCGGCACGGGGCCGTCGGGCCACGGCACCGCGTTCGAGTCGCGGGCGTGGTCGCTGGCTATCAGTTCGAGGCCGATGCCGTCCGGGTCCGAGAACCGGACGACGGTGTCGCCGAAGCGCTCGTCGGTCTCGACGGCGACGCCCGCGTCGTCGAGGCGCTCGACCCAGTAGTCCGCGGAGTCGGGCGGAATCAGGTACGCCGTGTCGCGGGTCTGCCCGGCACCGAACTCGCCGTCGCGGCCGCGGTCGCCCCACGGGAAGAACGTGATATTCGTCCCCGGCGTCCCCTCGTGGTCGCCGAAGTAGAAGTGGTACGTGTCCGTGTCGTCGTGGTTGACGGTGCGCTTGACGAACCGCAGGCCGAGCGTCTCGACGTAGAAGTCGGCGTTGTCCTGCGGGTCGCCCGCGATGGCCGTGACGTGGTGGAGTCCCGGCGTGGTCGGTGGCATACCCGACCGTAGGGCGTCCACACACGTATAGCCACGTTAGACGGCACTGCCACCGGGTGACGCGGCTGTCACCACCGGACGACGGGGGCAGCGAACGGTTAACACGCCGGCGGGCGAACGCGACGTATGACCTGCCCGCACTTGGAGTACCGCGAGAACGGCGACGGCCGCGAGTTCGACACCGCGCGGGCGTACTGCACGGTTACCGAGGAGTTCGTCCAGCCGATGCGCGCGGACGTCTGCAACGACCGCTACGACCTCGACCACGCCGCGCACTGCGAAATATTCCGCGAGCACGAGGGCGAGTCGTGAGCTACGAACAGTTCCTCGCAGACGAGCCAGTCATCGTGACGGCGGCGCTCACCGGCGGCGTCCACGGGAAGGAAGCGAACCCGAACGTCCCCGAGACGCCCGAGGAAATCGGAGAGGCGGCCGCGGCGGCTGAGGAGGCCGGCGCGTCGGTCGTCCACGTCCACGCGCGGAAGCCCAACGGCAAGCGCTCGTTCGCCACCGAGGACTTCCAGGCCATCGACGACGAAATCCGGGCGCGAGCGGACGACGTCATCATCCAGCACTCGACGGGCGGCACGGGCGCGCCCGACGACCTGCGCCACGAGCCGCTGCGGACCGACCCCGCGCCGGAGATGGCGAGCCTCGACATGGGGCCGCTGAACCGCTACGACCACCTCACCAGCGAGAACACCCGCGGGCTCGTGGACTCGCTGTACGACGAGATGGAATCCCGGGGCATCAAGCCCGAACTGGAGGTGTTCAACGACGGCCACCTCAACGAGGTCCACGGCCTGCTGGAGCGCCGCGACCTCGCCGACCCCGTCTACGCAACCCTGATTTTCGGGCCGGGCACACTCACCCGGCCGCGCCCCCGGAACTTCCTGAATTTAATCTCAAATCTCCCCGAGGGCGCGACGTTCAACACGCTCGGGTTCGGCCCGCACCAGCTCCCGTTCGCCACGATGGGAATCATGTTCGGCGGGCACGTCCGCGTCGGCCTCGAAGACAACGTCTACTACGAGCGGGGCGAGCTCGCAGAGAGCAACGCCCAGCTCGTCGAGCGCGTGGTCGGCGTCGCGGAGACGCTCGGCCGCCCGGTCGCGTCGCCGGCCGAAGCCCGCGACATACTGGGACTCTCAGACGGCTACGCCTAAGGCCCGGGACCGCCACGGTCCAGGTATGACGACTTCCGAGACCGCGCGCCACGTCGTCCGCCGCGCGGGCGACGTCGAGTACGAGACCGTGGACGCCGCCGAGGGTATGCGGAAGGGCGTGCTGCTGGACGACTCAGACGGCGCGCCGCACTTCGCGATGCGGCGGTTCGTCCTCGAACCCGGCGCGAGCGTCCCCGAGCACACCAACGAGGTCGAGCACGAGCAGTACGTGCTCGAAGGCGAGTACACGGTCGGCATCGACGGCGAGACCTACGAGGTGAGCGCCGGCGACAGTCTCCTCATCCCCGCGGGCGCCATCCACTGGTACGACAACCCCGGTGACAAGGAAGGCGCATTCGTCTGTGTCGTCCCGAACGGCGACGACACCATCGACCTCGTGGAGTAGCGCTCAGAGCGGGAAGTCGCCCGCTACGAGGCGGTCGACGAGTTCGGCAGTGTAATCGAGCAGTGGCTCCTGGGTGGTGTCGGCGCCGGCTTCGACCTGCCTGCGGTGGATGTCCTCCCAGACCGTCGCGAGCAGCACGGCGGCGTGCGTCCGGTAGAAGCGGTCGTGGTCGAAGGCGAGCCCCGTTTTGGCCTCGTACCGCTCGACAATGTCGCGGCGCGTCGGGCTCCCGGGGCGGTTTGAGTACCGGTAGAAGCCGTGTTCGGTTGTGGCTTCGAGGTCGCGGACGACCTCGGTGTCGCCGTACTTCTCGCGGAGCGCGTCGACGGCCGGGGTCGGGTCGCCGTCGTCGCGCCAGTAGAACAGGAAGTAGCCGAGTTCAGTGAGCGGGTCGCCGAGCGTCGCCGTCTCCCAGTCGAAGACGCCGGTCACCTCAGGCAGGTCGCCTGCGAAGAAGACGTTCCCGGACTTGTAGTCGCCGTGCAGGAGCGCCCGAGGTCGGGGTTCGGGGGCGTGTTCGCGCAGCCAGTCGATAGCGTCCCAGAGTTCGGGGACGTCCCGGCCGGTGACGCTCGTCGCATAGTCGAGGCGGTTCGCGGCGTCCTCGACCTGCTCCAGCGGCGTCGCGGACTCGCAGGCGTCCTCGAAGCGCGCGGCGTCAACGCTGTGAAGCTCGGCGAGCGCGTCAACCATCGACTCTCCGACGCGCTCGCGGGCGGTTTCGGTCCGGTAGCGCTCGGGGAGGCGTTCGCCGACCGGCACTGTCTCCCCGTCGAGATACGTGGTGACGACGAACGGGCCGCCGAGCGGCCCGTCGTCCCCGCAGTACAACACCGGTTCGGGCGCGGGGACGGGGGTATCCGCGAGTTCCGCCAGCACGCGGTACTCGGTTTCGAGGTCGGTGAACAGCGCGGACTTGCGCATCTCGGTGGGCTTCCGTACGACGTACTTGTCCTCGGTAGACGCGGTGGAGACGGCGACCATCGTGTTGAGCGCACCGTCCAGTGGCTCGGTCCCCGTGACGCGCTCGCCAAGTTCCGCGGCGAGGAAGGCTTCGAGGTCGTCCAGCGGCAGGTCGGGGGCGCTCATGGTCGTGGGAGCCTCCGGGCTGGCAAAAGCCTCCCGGGGGTATGCGACAGCACCCCACTGGCGGCCGGCGAGTTCGAGAGTCGCGCAAGCGAACCGCTGAAATACCGTCCTCCCCTATCCGGATTTGTGTCTGAGCAGGTCCAGCGCGTGGATACGTTGTTCCTCCACGAGACCGGAGACGACTACTTGGCGGTCGCCCAGCGGGACGGCGACCGGTTGTTCCGCGCGAAACTGGAGTTGACCCAGCGGGACGCGGGGCCGCGTCCCGGACGATTCCGCGTGAAGACGGGGAGCGGCGAGGAGCCGCGCAGCCCCGACCAGTTCGTGGACATCGCGCGGCGCGCGGACCGCATCCGCATCAGCGAGCAGACCTCCCGGCGCGGCCGCGAGGAGTTACAGGAGATGCTGGGCGCCTACCAGCAGGACGCGAAGGTCGTGCGGACGTGCCGGTACTGCGCGGGGAAGGGCCGGTACTCCCCGATTACGTCGGAGACAGCCATCGAGGCGGACGGCGAGTTCATCTGTCAGGACTGCGCGATTCGCGAGCTGGAGCGCGAGCTCTCCTTCAACGGCGGCATGACGGGGGCGGCCCAAGACCGACTCGAAGAACTCCTGCTGGAGGAGCAGGACCTCGACCGCATCACCGGCCTATTGGGCGGGAACCTCGACCCGGACCTGACGAAGTTCGACGAGGTGAGCGCGACGACCGACGAAGTGGACCCGGTACCGGTGGACAGCCTCGACCTCCACCCGGGCGTGAAGGAGCTGTTGACGTCTCGGTTCGACGAGCTGCTGCCGGTGCAGAGCCTCTCCGTTGAGAACGGCCTGCTCGACGGCGAGGACCAGCTCGTGGTGTCGGCGACCGCGACCGGGAAGACGCTCGTCGGCGAGATGGCGGGCCTGCACCGCCACCTCTCGGGGAAGGGGAAGATGCTGTTCCTCGTGCCGCTCGTGGCACTCGCGAACCAGAAACACGAGGACTTCCAGGACGAGTACGGGGAGTTGGCGAACGTCACGATTCGCGTGGGGTCCTCGCGGATTCGGGACGACGGCCACGCGTTCGACCCCTCCGCGGACATCATCGTCGGGACGTACGAGGGTATCGACCACGCGCTCCGCACGGGGAAGGACCTCGGCGACATCGGGACCGTGGTCATCGACGAGGTGCACACGCTCAAGGAGGACGAGCGCGGCCACCGGCTGGACGGCCTCATCTCGCGGCTGAAGTACTACTGCGAGCAGCGCGAACAGCAGTACGACGACTACGGGGGCGCGCAGTGGATCTACCTCTCCGCGACCGTCGGCAACCCCGGCGAGCTCGCGCGGGGGATGCGCGCGAACCTCGTGGAGTTCGAGGAGCGCCCGATTCCCATCGAGCGCCACGTCACGTTCGCCGAAGGGTCGGAGAAGCCCGACATCGAGAACAAGCTGGTGCGCCGGGAGTTCGACAAGGAATCCTCGAAGGGGTACAAGGGCCAAACTATCATCTTCACGAACTCCCGTCGGCGCTGTCACGAGATTTCGCGGAAACTGGACTACCCCTCGGCGGCGTACCACGCGGGGCTGGACTACGGCGAGCGGAAATCCGTCGAGCGCCGGTTCGGGAACCAGGACCTCTCGGCCGTCGTGACGACGGCGGCGCTGGCGGCGGGCGTGGACTTCCCGGCGTCGCAGGTCATCTTCGACACGCTCGCGATGGGCATCGAGTGGCTCTCCGTCCAGGAGTTCGAGCAGATGCTCGGGCGCGCGGGCCGGCCGGACTACCACGACCGCGGGAAGGTGTATATGCTCGTCGAACCCGACGCCTCCTACCACTCCTCGATGGAGGGCACCGAGGAGGAAATCGCGTTCAAGCTCCTCAAGGGCGAGATGGAGGACGTCGTCACGCACTACGACGAGACCGCCGCCGTCGAGGAGACGCTCGCGAACGTCACGGTCGGCGGGAAGGCCGCCAAGCGGCTGAACGACCGGATGCTCGGCGAGGTGCCGACCAAGCACGCGCTCGGGAAGCTCCTCGAATACGAGTTCATCGACGGCTTCGAACCCACCGACCTCGGGCGCGCCGTCACCACGCACTTCCTCGAACCCGGCGCGGCGTTTACGATTCTGGACGGCGTGCGCAAGGAGAAACACCCCTACGAGATCGTCGCGGACATCGAACTGCGCGGCGAACAGCATTGACATCCTCCCCGCCCTGAAGGGCGAGGATTCCCGACCGCGTTGGGATATTATGGTTTACGACGTAGCCTGTTCTTGAGGTACGAACGCACCAGTTTCCTTGTCAAACAGGAACGTCGATGGCTGTGCCAACCAGCCGTTACTCCTATTCACCGACAGATTCGGTGAACTCGGAGATACTTTCTGTCGAATGTTCTCAGCACCGTTCACGTCCGCGTTCGCCACCGTATCACACGAATCGCAGACGTACAGCCCACGCTCAACACGGTTTGCGTCACGCTTCCGACCACACCACGAACACGACTTCGACGTATCTCGCTCAGACACTTCTTCAACCGAGATGCCTTCCATCTCGGCCTTGTATTCAAGCATCGAGGTGAAGCGGTCGAACGCCCACGAGTGCAAGTCAAGGTTGCCGTGCTTGCCCCAGTTCTTCGATTCGCTGTTCTCCTCATCCTCACGGATACCAGAGAGATCGCCCACCACAATCATTCCAACTCCTTCGTCAACACACCGTTGGACGATGTGTTTCGAGAGCGTGTGGAAGTAGTGAGTACGCCGTCGAGACTTCTTCTCGTTCAGTCGCGTAGCCTGCTCGGAGTCCGAATCGTCACACTGGGCGAGTCGCTTACTGAAGTAGTAGTCATCCTGCTTCAAGCAGTTCAACGGATACAGTTCGCTGTGACCGTCTTCGTAGGCGAGTGCTGCGAAGTTGTTGATGCCGAGGTCAACACCCACTGTCTTCTCGCCGGGCGATTCGCTCACTTCGACTTCGACCTTGCAGACGAAGTGCAGTTCCCACTCGTCACCAGTCCAGACCGCCCGCACTTGTTGGACGTTCTCCACGGTGGAGAGGTCAACATCGGGACGGGTCTGGTACTCGCAGAGTACGAAGTCCGACCAATACTCCTTTAGGTTCGACCCTTTACTGAGTCGGACGCGGTTGTACTGGGTGTCGAGCTTGAAGCCTTTCTGTTTGAACGTGACCGTACTTCGTGGGTGGTCGTCGCCGTGCTTGCGGTACTTCGGCGGATTCGCTCTCGTGTCTCCGTTGCGTCGTTTACCGTACCAGCCGGTGAACGCTTCAGCGAGTTCTTGGAGGACTCGCTGACTTGACTGCGAATGCAGGTCATCGTAGCGTTCGTGCGACTTGAGGTACGAGGTGAGTTCGGTGTGACTGGGAATGTGGCCTATCTCAGACCACACTCTGTCACAGACCCACCGTCCGACGTTCCAGAGTTTCGAGGCTGCGAACCCGAGCGAATCAAGGTCGTCGGACACCTGTTGCTGGTTCCGTATGGAAGCAGTGTAGGTGCGGGTGACGACCTGTTTCGCCATACGTAACCTATGTCGATAAGATTAGTTAATAGTGTGGATTGGCGTGGAATATCCGGCCCGGCCCTCGAACGTGGTTAGTGAAAGGTAGTGTCGGATTCATCCCCGCCCTGAAGCGCGGGGCTTTCTCCTTGACTTTCCGTAACCCGCCCCGTTCCTGCCGTTCGATTTTAACCGGCGGCGTGTGAACGCCCCGCACATGACGCTGGTCGCCGCGGCCGGACTGGCCGCGCTGTCGGTCGCCGCCGCCGCGCTCGTGCTCTACGCCGCGTGGCGCGCGGACGCCTCGCGCTCGGACCGCTCGCACGCCGGCGCCGCGCTCGCGGACGGCGGCGACCCCGCCGACGAACCGGACGCTCCCGCCGAACCCGACGGTGGCGAGCCAACCGATTCGAGCTACCTCCTCGGGACGACCGCCGCCAACAAGCTCAGCGGCGTCACGCGCTGGCTCACCACCGTCGACCACAAGGACATCGGGCTGCTGTACCTCGCGTTCGCCGCGACCGCGTTCCTCTGGGGCGGCACGGACGCGATGATGATGCGCACCGAGTTGTACGACCCTGCCGTCTCGGTCTGGGACGAACACACGTACAACGCCCTGTTCACGATGCACGGGCTGACGATGCTGTTCCTGTTCGGGACGCCCGCGCTCGCCGGCCTCGGGAACTACCTCCTGCCGCTGTTCATCGGCGCCGACGACATGGCGTTCCCGCGCATCAACGCCATCGCCTTCTGGCTGCTCGTGCCCGCACTCGTGCTCATGCGCGCCGGCCTGCTCTCGGACGTTCTCGGCCACGTCTTCGTTGCCGGCGGCCTCGGGGCCTTGGGCGAACAACTGCTCGCGCTCGCGCCGCCCGCCACGGGATGGACGTTCTACGCGCCGCTGTCCGTGCAACTCGAGCTCCCGACGGTGAGCGTCGTCCTGCTGGGCTTGCACCTCTCGGGAATCGCCACCACGATGTCCGCCATCAACTTCATCGCGACCATCTTCACCGAGCGCGACGTGGCGTGGCGCGACCTCGACATCTTCTCGTGGACGATGCTCACCCAGTCGGGGCTCATCCTGTTCGCGTTCCCGTTACTGGGTAGCGCGCTCGTCATGCTCCTGTTGGACCGCACCGTCGGCACGACCTTCTTCGCCATTCAGGGCGGGAGCCCCATCCTCTGGCAGCACCTGTTCTGGTTCTTCGGCCACCCCGAAGTGTACATCCTCGTGCTCCCGCCGATGGGCATCGTCAGCCTCCTGATTCCGAAGTTCTCGGGGCGGAAGCTATTCGGGTTCAAGTTCGTCGTCTACTCGACGCTGGCGATTGGCGTGCTCTCGTTCGGCGTGTGGGCCCACCACATGTTCACCACGGGCATCGACCCCCGGTTACGGGCGAGCTTCATGGCGGTCTCCATCGCCATCGCCGTGCCGTCGGCAGTGAAGGTGTTCAACTGGATCACCACGATGTGGAACGGCCACGTCCGCCTGACCGCGCCGATGCTGTTCTGCGTCGGCGGCGTCGCCACGTTCGTCGTCGGCGGCGTCACCGGCATCTTCCTCGCCGCAATCCCCATCGACCTGCTGCTGCACGACACCTACTACGTCGTCGGCCACTTCCACTTCATCATCATGGGGCTGATTTCGTTCGCGTTCTTCGCGGGCGTCTACTACTGGTACCCCCTCGTCGTCGGCAAACACACCGACTACCGGCTCTCCGTCGCGCACTTCCTGCTCACTACTGTGGGTATCGTGCTCGCGTTCGGCCCGATGATGATCATGGGCCAAGAGGGGCTGCCGCGCCGGTACGCCTCCTACCCCGCGGAGTTCGCGGGCCTCCAGCAGGTCGCCACGCTCGGCGCAATCCTCATCGCGCTCGGCACGGTCGTCTGGCTGTTCAACCTCGTGCAGTCCTACCGGATGGGCGACCCGGTGACGACCGACGACCCGTGGAATCTCCGCGAGCACGGTGACCAGCGCACCGCCGAGTGGGACGAGCTCCCCTACGGGCGCGAGTAGTCAGACGTCTTCCAGCGAGTGGTAGACCGCCCCGAGAGTGAAGCCGTACAGCAAGTGCGCGAACAGCGTGAACGAGAGGTGGAGCGCGCCCTCCAGCGACCCGAGGTCCGGGGACGCGACCGCGACGTACACCACCCACAGCGGGATGCTGAACGCCATCCCACGGATTGCGGGGTCGCCGCCGCCCGGCACCCGCGAGAGGACGGTCTCCAGGCGCACGAACACCAGCGGGAACACGGCCATCCCCGCCAGCAGGAACACGAACAGCCCCAGCACGGGCTGGTCGGCGACGCCCGCATACTGTGCGATTGCCGGGCCGACGCCCAGCTCGAAGCGCGCCTCCACCTCCGCGATGACGAGCACCACGGACATCACGATCGTCCCGGCGACACCACCACCGATTGCGCGTCGTATCGGGTCCATGCGTGCTCACCTCACAGCAACAGCGGCACCGCCAGCAGTCCCGGCACGAACGCCACCCCCAGCGTCGCCAGCAGGATGACCAGTATCGCGCCCGGCAACCCGCCGACTGCCACCACGAGCAACGCCAGCGGCGTCACTGCCACCTGCGCGCCGAGGAACTCCGCGATGAGGATGACCACCAGCCCCACGACCGCGTTGACGATGAACGGCTTC
Source organism: Halobacterium sp. NMX12-1 (assembly GCF_040435975.1). Lineage (NCBI taxonomy): Archaea > Methanobacteriati > Methanobacteriota > Halobacteria > Halobacteriales > Halobacteriaceae > Halobacterium > Halobacterium sp. NMX12-1. The sequence goes on from NZ_CP159204.1 coordinate 358,402, forward strand.
ACCGCGCGAATCACGCGGTACGCGCCGAACAACGCCACCAGTACGAGGACCGCGAGCCCGACCTCCAGCATCGTTGGCATACGTACCCGTGTGACACCCACCGCGAAAGTCGTTGTGGCGCCAGCCCGCCGAACGAAACCCTTACGCCGCACCCGGCGGTACGTCTACGCGCGGGACCGTGGGGTAGCTTGGTATCCTTCAGCGTTTGGGACGCTGTAACCCCGATTCAAATTCGGGCGGTCCCACTTCTCTGCGGCGCTACGACCACTAGATCAGCTATCGTAGCCCGCGATCGTCCGGAAGCATATACCTAATCGCGACGATATTATTTCGCATGGAGTCGCATCGGAAAGGAGACCTGACCGAAGCCACGGTCATCACGGAACTGAAGCGGCGCGAAATCCCCGTGTCAGTCCCGTTCGGTGACAACGAGCGCTACGATTTGGTCGCAGAGTCAGCGGGCGACCTCTACCGAATCCAAGTAAAGACCGGCTGGCTCTCGGACGGCTGCGTGGAGTTCCACGGGAAATCGAGCCACACGAACTCGGGCGGCAACGTCTACAAGACCTACGACGGCGACACGGACTTCTTCGCGGTGTACTGCCACGAGCTCGAACAGCTGTATCTCGTCGCCGAGGACGCGTTCGAGACAGAGATACGCCTTCGCGTCGAAGACGCCGAAATCGAGCAGCCGAGCATCAACTGGGCCGTCGACTACGAGTTCGACGAGCAGTGGCCGCCCGAGAACGGCACTAACGATGCCACGGACGACCGCGAGGCCATCGTTCAGACGCTGCGCGAACGCGGCGTGGACGTCATCGACGCGAGAGACAGTGACGCGCCCTACGACGTCCTCCTGCGGACGCCCGCGGACGACCTCCTGCGAGCGGCCGTGCGCCGGGGCTCGGTGACGAACGGCCGGGTTCGATTCGACACGAGCCAGACCGTCCCCGGACCCGACGACATCGAGTACGTGGTCGTGGACTGCGCGGAGCGCGGCGAGCAGTATCTCGTCGAGCGCGCGAGCTACGAGCACACGATGAGCCTGCGGGTGACCGAACCCGAGCAGACGCAGCCGTCGATAAACTGGGCTGCCGACTACGAGTTCGACAAGCAGTGGCCGCCGAGATAGATGTTCCACAAGCGGGTCGAGGGTCATGGCCTCGACCCCCGAGACTGTCGCTTCCCGGCTGGACCTCTCGCTTTCGGAGGTCTACTACGCACTGGCGTACTACCACGACCACCCCGATGAGATGCGGGCGGTCGAGGAGGAACGCGAGCGCGTCCGTGAGATGGTAGTAGCGTTCTCAAATCCAATCCTCCAGTACATCCTTTGTCCCAATTCCACCCAGGGAGAATACATTTACCGTCACCCCACCAACACGTACGCATGAGCGACCTGTCCGCGACTGACGTGGCACCAGCGTGGGTGTGGCTCGCGACGGCCGCGAGCGGCGTGCTCGCGGTGGTCGTGCACGTCGTGGGCGGCGCGGCCTACGAGTCCGCTGTCGGCGTACTGACCGCCGGCGCGGTCGTCGGCGTGCTGTACCTGCTCTACCAGTGGGGACAGATTCGGGAGAAGCCGACCAGCGAGACGAGCGACCGCGAGAAGGAGATGCAAGCGGAGGCTGGCGGCTACGGCGGCAACAGCGGCGGTGGCTAGCCCACCTACTCCACGCTGAGGACGTCGTAGACGCCGACCATCTCCGTCTCCTCGACGCGCGCCGTGAACTCCGCGCCTTCTTCAGGCGCGTTGTCGGCGACGAGCGTGACGGCTTCGATGGGGTCGCGCAGGAGGAACGACTTGATGCGTTCGGGCCAGGACGGCGCGCCGCCCTTCCGGCAGACGAGGACGTACCGCGAGTCCGCGAGGTCGCGGAGGGCGGGCTGGAGGTCGTGGTCGTCGACGTCCTCCGGTGGGACGACGGCGAGCACTTGCGTGTGGAGCGTTTCGGGCACACGCGACCCGAGGCGTTCGACGGGAATGAGTCTTGCTCGAACGCGGCACTTTTCCGATGCCCGCGAAACGCACCGGTATGGTCGGGTCGTCGGTTCTGATTGCGGTCGTGGCGCTGGTGTTGTACGGCGCGTGGGCAGTGACGGCTGGCGTGGCGACGCGGAGCATGGCGGCCGTGAACGCGGTGTTCGTCTCGTACGTCGCGGGCATCGCGGTCGCGGGCGGGTACGCGCTCTGGACGCGCCAGCCGGTGACGGGCTCGCGCGTGGACCTCGTGTTCGCGGCGGTCTCGGGCCTCTGTCTGGCCGCCGGCACCATCGGCTTCTACGCGGCGCTGGCGCGCGGGAACATGGCCGTCGTCTCGGCCATCGTCGCGCTGTACTTCGTGATCCCCGCGGTCGTCGGCGTGCTCTACTTCGACGCGGCACTGTCCGCGACGAACGCCGCAGGGCTCGCACTCGCGGTCGTCGCCGTCGTCCTCGTGGCGTCCTGAACGGCTTCGCCTCCGCTCGGCAACCCCCTTATACCGGCCTCCGAACATCATCCGGCTAACTCCCAGTTCGTGGGAACGTGGGTGACGGTTCTTTGAGAACGCGCGTACAGCCCCGGCTGACGGTCGAGTAACGCGAGAAACGAGAAAAAGCGGCGACGGCGGTGACTGTCGCCGCGCGCACAGACGGAGGCTGACAGGAATGCCAGACCCAGACGACGACATCCCCACATCGTTCGACGACGACGAAGAGGAACGCATGGAGCGCCTGCTCGACGACACCGAGTACGACACGGAGCTCGGCGTCGAGATGGCGAAAGACGCCCAGCGCGTCGCCGCGGGCGAGCTCTCGGAGGCGGAATTCTACCGCCAGTACCACGAGGACGTCCTCGAGGAGTTCGGCGAGGACGACCGCGAGATCTCGGGGCTGCTCGACGACGCGGGCGGCGACGGGTTCGCTGACCGGCTCTCCGGGCTCGCCGACGACCAGGACCTCTCGCGCCGTGAGGTGATGAAGAAGGGCGGCGCCGCGGCGGTCGCGCTCGGGCTGTTCGCGAGCGTGGACAGCGAGACCGCGGCCGCCCAGGAGGGCGAGGACGGCGACGGGACGCGCTACGGGATGACCATCAACCTCAACAACTGCGACGGCTGTCTCGCCTGCGTCGTCGCGTGCAACGAGGAACACGGCACGTCCGGGGGCGCGAACTGGATGTACGTGTTCACGTACGAGGACGAGGACCAGGAGGACGAGAACTTCCTCGTGCGGCCGTGCCAGCACTGTACGGACTCGCCGTGTACGAAGGTGTGTCCGGTCGGCGCGCGCCACACCCGCGAGCAGGACGGCCTCGTGCTCACGGACTACGACATCTGCATCGGCTGCCGGTACTGCGAGGTGTCGTGTCCGTACGGCGTCAACTACTTCCAGTGGGGCGAGCCCGACGTCCCGGACAGCGAGATTCCCGACGAGAACCAGTACGACGAGCGCGGCCGCTGGGTTGGCGCGCGCCCGCCGAAGGGCGTGATGGGCAAGTGCACGTTCTGCGTCGACCGCCAGGACGGGGCGATGGGCGAGGAGAAGATCGGCACCACCGCCTGCGAGGAGGCGTGCGCGATGGACGCCATCCACTTCGGGGACCTGAACGACCCCGAGAGCGCGCCCAACCAGCACCTCCGCGAGTACCGCGAGAGCCAGGAGAACGACACCGAGCAGTTCCCGAACCGCAAGGAGCACACGGTCTCCACGTTCAAGCTCATGGAGGAGCGCGGCACGGAGCCGAACGTCCACTACATCGGCAACGAGCCGTCGCCGCACGCCGAACAGGTCGAGGGCCCCGTGAGCTACGACGACATGGGCATCGTCGACAACCGCAAGGAGGAGGTGCTCGACAACGGCGCGATGGCCAACAAGGAGGGCGAAGAGGCATGATCGCCGACACCAACCGCGAGCGCACCGAGCGCACCGACGACGAACCCTACCGGGTCGCGCCCGACGGGGGTGAGCGCCCGTGAGCGTCGACGTCACCGGGGTCGGCCGCGACACGCTCGTGCGGCCGATTCAGACGTTCTCAAAGAAGTACATCGCCGTCTTCCTGCTGGCGCTGGCGGGCGTCGGCGTCTGGCTGTTCTTCTACGTCCAGCAGCTCGAACACGGCCTCATCGTCACCCACCTCGGCGACTGGGGCTCCGGCGGCGGCGTCCCGTGGGGCCTCTACATCGGCGCGTTCATCTGGTGGGTCGGCATCGCCCACGGCGGCATCATCCTCTCCGCGGCCGTGCGGCTGCTCGGGATGGACGACTACCAGCCGGTCGCCCGCATGGCGGAACTGCTCACCATCGCCGCGCTGACCTGCGCCGGCCTCTACATCCTCATCCACGTCGGCCGGCCGGACCGCCTCGTGACGAGCGTGCTGCCCGCGTGGCCGACGCGCGTCCAGTGGTCGCCGCTCGTCTGGGACGTCACCGTCATCACGGCGTACTTCGTGCTGACGGCGACGTACCTGCTGTTGACGATTCGGTACGACATCCACCGGCTGCGCGACCGCCTCCCCGACCGCTTCGAGCCGCTGTACAAGGCCCTAATGGTCGGGTATAGCGAGAAGGAGGACGCGGTCGTCGAGCGCATGGTGTGGTGGCTCGCGTTCGCCATCATCATCATGGCCCCGCTGTTGCTCCACGGCGGCGTCATCCCGTGGCTGTTCGCGCTGCTGCCGTCGATGGCCGGCTGGGCGGGCGGCGTGCAGGGGCCGTCGTTCCTCTCCATCGCGCTCACGTCCGCGGTCAGCGGCATCATCATCGTCGCGGCGGCGTTCCGCTACGCCTACGACTGGCAGGAGCTCATCCCGAAGCAGGTGTTCTACGGGCTCTCGAAGTGGCTGGGCTTCTTCGCGCTCATCTTCCTGTGGCTGCAGCTCCAGCAGGTCATCACGGGCATCTTCGCGGCGCCGACCACGCTCCAGCACGCCACCGAAGTCAAAATCGCCAAGCCCGTCTACTGGGTCGCCATCGGCCTCGTCGTCGCCGCGGAGCTGTACGTGTTCGCGGCCGCGCTGAAGTCGTCGCTGTTCTCGATTCCGCGCATCGTCGCGGTCTCCGTGCTGGTACTCGTGGGTACGCTCATCGAGAAGACGCTGTTCGTCGTCGAGGGGCTCCAGCACGCGCACTTCCAGCTGTACGACGGCGTCCCCGGCGTCTACATCCCGTCGCCCGTGGAGCTGTCGTCGCTGCTGGGCGCGGTCGGCATCGTCGTGCTGTTCTTCCTCGCCGTCTCGAAGGTGATTCCGGTGGTGGAACTGCACGCAATCGAGGACGACCACGAGGAGGTGAGTGAGTGATGTTGCCGCTGTCGTCGGCGCCGTACACGCTGCCGTTCGTCGGCCCGGGCACGTACCTCATCTTCGGCATCGTGCTCGCGCCCGTCTACGTGATGGTGGCCACGTGGTACCTCGGCGACCCCAGCGACGGGAAGACCGCCGGCCTCGGCGTCGCCTACCTCGCTGGCCTCACGACCGCGCTGTGGGGCGGGCTGTTCGTCGCCACGATGGTCATCAAGTTCGCGTTCTTCTGACAGCCAGCCACCCGCGCCGGGGGGACCCCGGCACCCACTCAAACCAATGACCACTGCACCCGAACTCCGAGCACGACTCGCCGACGTGGAGGACCCGCTGAACGACGACGACATCGTCTCGATGGGGCTCGTCAACGACGTCGCCGTCAACGAGGACACCGCCCGCGTGGAGCTGGCGTTCAACGCGCCGTACTCGCCGGCGGAAATCGAGATTGGCAACGACATCAGGGACGTCGTCGAGGACGCCGGCCTCGAACCCGACCTGCGCGCGAACGTCGGCGAGGAACACGGCTTCGACGACGAGATTCTCCCGGGCGTGAAGAACGTCGTCGCCGTCGCCTCCGGGAAGGGCGGCGTCGGGAAGACGACGGTCGCCGCGAACCTCGCGGCCGGCCTGAACGACCGCGGGGCGCGCGTCGGCATCCTCGACGCGGACGTTCACGGCCCGAACGTCCCCCGCATCCTGCCGACGGAGAACGAGCCCGGCGTCACGCCCGACGGCGACATCGTCCCGCCCGCCTCCGACGGCGTGCGCGTGATGAGCACCGACCACATGATGCCGGACGGCGACGAGCCCGCGGTGATGCGCGGGCCGATGGTGAACAACGTGATGATGAAGTTCATCAACGAGGTCCAGTGGGGCCGACTGGACTACCTCGTCGTCGACCTGCCGCCGGGCACGGGCGACGCGTCGCTGAACCTCCTGCAGACGCTGCCCGTCGCGGGCGTCGTCGTCGTCACCACCCCGCAGGAGATGGCGGTCGCGGACGCCCGGAAGGGCCTGAAGCTGTTCGCCGAGCACGACGCGTCCGTCCTCGGCGTCGTCGAGAACATGTCGGCGTACCACTGCCCGAACTGCGAGGACACCCACGAGGTGTTCGGCAGCGGCGGCGCCGCCGAAATCAGCGACGACTACGACGTCCCCGTGCTCGCGGAGCTCCCCGTCCACCCCGACTTCGACAGCGAATCGGGCGGCCCGACGATTCGCGACGAGGACAGCGGCGTCCGCGAGGACCTCTTCGAGTTCGTGGACGAGACCGCCGACCGCGTCGGCGAAATCAACCGCCGGAAGGTCGCCGAACACGTCGCCGAGCGCGGCGACGACGTCCCGGAGGAGGCCGACGCCCCCGCCGGGTCGCCCTAACGGTCAGTCCGCTGATTCGACGCTCGTTATTTCGAAGCGCGCGCCCGTCGCGCTGTGCTCCGCGTCGGTAGCGGCGACCTCCCAGCCGTGCGCGGACGCGATGGTCTCCACGATAGAGAGCCCGAGGCCCGTGCCGTCGCTGGTCGTGTACCCCATCTCGAAGATGTCGTCCTGTACGTCCGCGGGGATGCCGGGGCCGTCGTCCTCCACGTAGAACCCCGACCCGTCCGCGAGCGCGCCGACCCGCACCGTGACGTCGGGACCGCCGTGCTCGACGGCGTTCCGAGAGAGGTTCTCCAGGAGCTGGACGACGCGGTCGGCGTCCGCGTCGAACGCGAGGTCACCGTCCACGACGAACGTGGCGTGCTCGGCTGCAACCGACGCCCACGCCTGCTCGGCCAGCGCCGACAGCGACACCCGCGAGCGCTCGCCGATGTCCGCGCCCTCGCGCGCGAGCATCAGCACGCTCTCGATAATCTGCTCCATGCGGTCCAGCGCCCGCGCCGCCGCGTCGAGGTGCTCGCTGGGCCGCTGGTCGCGCTCCAGATCCACGCGGCCCGCCGCGACGTTCAGGGGGTTGCGAAGGTCGTGGCTGACGACGCTGGCGAACTGGCCGAGGCGCTCGTTCTGCCGCTGAATCTGTCGGCGCGCGTCCTCCTCGCTGGTGACGTCCGTGACGACGACCATCTGCCCGACGCGCGTCCGCCCGAACGTGAACGGCGTCGCCGACACCTGGTAGAACCGCCGCTCGCCGTTCCGCCGGAGTTCCACGACGTCGCGGTCGCCGGCAAGCCGCTCGGCGACGGCCGGCACGGCGTCCGCCAGCGGCCGCCCCGTCGCGCCCGCCAGCGCCGGGAACAGCCCGCGGGCGCGCTCGTTCGCGTCCCGAATCTCGCCGTCGTCGGTGAGGAAGACGACCGCGTCCCGGACGTCGCCCGCGAGCTGGACCGCCTGGAAGCGGTCGAGGAAGACGAACAACACCCCGACGGCGAACGCCGCGACGCCCAGCGACTCGTAGCTGAGCTCCGGGAGCGCCGACGTCGAGGCGCCGACGACGTCCGCCGCCACGGGGAGGCCGGTGACGGCGACGAGCGCGAGCAGCGGGCGCGTGTCGTAGCCCGTCTGCCCGAGCAGCTCGAACAGCATGAAGTAGCCGACGGCGGCCAGCGCGTACGCCGTCCCCATCACCAGCCAGTGGAGGGTGTGGTGGTCGACGGCGAGATGCGGGAACGGCGCCGACGCCTGTTCGACGCCGAAGTAGAAGCCATGGACTGGGTTCGTGACTTTCACCGCGATGACCGCGAGGAACACACCCAGCGCGACGCGGCGGACCGTCGGGTTGCGGTGGAACGCCCTCCCCGTGTACGCTGAACAGAAGTAGAGCCACGCCCCCACGGTGGCGAGCCCGAAGATGAGGCCGCCGGTGTACGCGGCGACCTTGAGCTCCGTCGACGGCAGCGCGAGAAAGCCCGCCTGCGCGGCCGCCCAGCCGCCGCTGGTGACGAGCAGCGCGGCGAGCCCGCGACGCGTCCCCGGGTCCTCGACGCGCCCGACCCGCGACAGCCCAGCGAGACACGCGAGCGCCGCCACAAAGAACACCGCAACGTAGCCAGCGAACAGCAGTCCTGTCATCAGACGACTCCGCGTTGCCCGCGGGTTCACAGCGCGGCCGGATAGCTGTTCGGGCGCACGACCACTTCCACCCCGGTTTGCCAAGCTTCTTAGGCGAGCGGGCGCTACTTGTCGTGGACAGAATGGCCCAGGCCGCAAACCAGGAACTCGTCGACAGGTTCGAGGAGTTCTACCGCCGGTACTACAGCGACGACGTCGCGGAGCTCGCCCGCAAGTACCCCCGCGAGACGAAGTCACTGCACCTCGACTGGCGGGACCTCTACCAGATGGACCCCGACCTGGCCGACGACTACATCAACCACCCCGACGACCTCCGGGAGGCCGCCGAGGAAGCCCTCCGGCTGTACGACCTCCCCGTGGACGTCAGCCTCGGACAGGCCCACGTCCGCGTGTTCGGCCTCGACGAGCACACCGAGATTCGCGAGATTCGCGCCGAACACCTCAACACGCTCGTCAGCGTGCAGGGGATGGTGCGGAAGGCGACGGACGTCCGCCCGAAGATCGAGCGCGCGGTGTTCGTCTGCCAGCGCTGCGGCGCCGAGACCGAGGTGCCTCAGGGCGACGCGGGCTTCCAGGAGCCCTACCAGTGCGAGAGCTGCGAGCGCCAGGGCCCGTTCAAGCTCGACCCCGAGCGCTCGGAGTTCGTCGACTCCCAGAAGCTCCGGATTCAGGAGTCCCCCGAGGGGCTGGCCGGCGGGGAGACCCCACAGAGCATCGACGTGCACGTCTCCGACGACATCACCGGGGAAGTGACGCCCGGCGACCACGTCACCGTCGCCGGCGTGCTCCGCCTCGACCAGAGCGAGGGCAGCAACGAGTCCCCCGTCTTCGACCTCTACATGGAGGGGACGTCAGTCGTCATCGAGGACGAGGAGTTCGAGGAGATGAACATCACCGAGGAGGACAAACAGCAGATCGTCGAGATCTCGAACCGCGAGAACATCTACGAGCAGATGGTCGACTCGATGGCGCCCTCCATCTACGGCCACCGGGAAGCCAAGCTCGCGATGATTCTCCAGCTGTTCTCCGGCGTCACCAAACACCTCCCCGACGAGTCCCGGATTCGGGGCGACCTCCACATGCTCCTCATCGGGGACCCCGGGACGGGGAAGTGCCTCGACGGGGACACGCACGTTACGCTCGCGGACGGCACCGAGCGCCCGATTCGGGACATCGTCGAAGAGAACCTCGAAAACCCGAAGCCGGTCGACGACGGCGTGTACGACGACGCCGACCTGCCGGTGCTCTCGATGGACACCGACGGGACGATTACCGAGCGACGAGCGACCCGAGTCTGGAAGCGAGAAGCACCAGACCAGATGTACCGGATTCGAACGTCGAGCGGCCGCGAACTCGAAGTGACGCCGTCGCACCCGTTGTTCGTACAGCAGGACGGAAAAATCGCGGCACGGACGGCGGACGAACTCGATGAGAACGAGTTCGTCGCGACGCCGCAGTCGCTACAGACGAGCGGAGACGACACGCTCGATGTCGACTACCGCCGCTCGGAGTCAGAGAACGCGGTTCGACTGAGTCTTCCGGACGAGTGGACGCCCTCGCTCGCTCGGCTCGTCGGCTACATCATCGCCGAAGGGTACGTCGTGCTCGGCGACGACCACACAGGCGACGTCAGAGTCACGAACGAAGACGACGAGATACTCAACGACGTCACTGACGCGCTGGACGCGCTTGGACTCAACTATGCAGTCAGCGGGCCCCGAGAAGGGAAGTCCGCGAAGACTGTCCGGTGTACCTCCGGCGAGTTCGCGAGCTTCCTCGAGAATCTCGAATCGGCGATTCTGCAGCCGTCGGCGGACCAGCGCGTCCCTGACGCGATTCGACGCGCGACCACCAAGACGAAACGCGAGTTCCTCCGCGCGTACGTCGACAGCGAGAGCCACGTCTCGGAGACCCAGCGCGAAATCACGGTCGCCTCGATGAGCCGCGAACTGCTCGACGGCGTGCGCTCGCTGTTGCTCGCGTTCGACGTCACGTCGAGCATCGAAGCGCGGAACAACGGCAGCTACCGCCTCCGTATCGGCGGCGACAGCTTCGAACGGTACGTCGAGCAAATCGGCTTCGTCACGGAGCGAAAGTCGACGACAGCCGGCTCCTACGACGGGCAGTCTTCGAACACGAACGTCGACGTTGTCCCCGATATTGGCGAAGAGCTCGGCCGCATTCGAGAGACGCTCGAACTCTCCCAGTTCGACTGCGGCGTCCCGAGGACCACGTACCAGCACTACGAGCGCGGCGACCGGAATCCGAGCCGGGACAGTCTCCGACAGGTCGTCGAAGCGTTCGAAAACCGACTCGCGGGGCTCCGAGAGACGAAACAGAGCATCGAAGACGGCGACTGGCGAGACGTCTCCGCGGTCCGCGACGAGCTGAACGTCTCGCAGGCGGAGCTCGCGGACGAGATGGGCGTCGAACAGACTGCCGTGAGTTACTACGAGCGCAACGACGCCGTTCCGGACGGCGGAAAGGTTGTGTCGGCGAAGAACGGCCTCGGGACGCGAATCGACGAGGCCCTCTCGGTCGAGCCGGACGTCGAACGTCTCCGCCACCTCGTCGAGAACGACGTTTCGTGGGACCGCATCGAGTCCATCGAGACCGTCGAACCGGCCGAAGAGTGGGTCTATGACCTTGAGGTCGAGGGGACGCACGCGTACCTCTCGAACGGCGTCGTCTCCCACAACTCCGCGCTCATCTCCTACGTCCAGAACATCGCGCCGCGCTCCGTCTACACGTCCGGCAAGGGCTCCAGTTCCGCGGGGCTGACGGCGGCCGCGGTGCGGGACGACTTCGGTGACGGCCAGCAGTGGACGCTGGAAGCCGGTGCGCTCGTGCTCGCTGACCAGGGCGTCGCGGCGGTAGACGAACTGGACAAGATGGCTGCCGACGACCGCTCGGCGATGCACGAGGCGCTCGAACAGCAGAAGATTTCCATCTCGAAGGCGGGCATCAACGCCACCCTCAAAGCGCGGTGTTCGCTGCTGGGCGCGGCGAACCCGAAGTACGGCCGCTTCGACCAGTACGAGCCCATCGGCGAGCAGATCGACCTCGAACCCGCCCTGATTTCGCGGTTCGACCTCATCTTCACGGTGACCGACGAGCCCGACCCCGAGGAGGACGCCCAGCTCGCCCAGCACATCCTCCAGACGAACTACGCGGGCGAGCTCAACACCCAGCAGAACCAGCTCGCGAGCGCGAACCACACCGAGGACGAGGTCAGCGCGGAGACCGACAACGTCGCGCCCGCCATCGACGCGTCGCTGCTGCGGAAGTACATCGCGTACTCGCGGCGGAACTGCTACCCGACGATGACCGACGAGGCCCGCGACGCCATCGAGGAGTTCTACGTGGACCTGCGCGCGGAGGGCCAGGGCGAGGACTCTCCGGTCCCGGTGACCGCGCGCCAGCTGGAGGCGCTGGTGCGCCTCGGCGAGGCGTCCGCGCGCGTCCGGCTCTCGGACACCGTCGAGAAGGAGGACGCCGAGCGCGTCATCGAGATCGTGCGCTCGTGTCTGCAGGACATCGGCGTCGACCCCGAGACCGGCGAGTACGACGCCGACGTCGTCGAGACCGGCCGCTCGAAGACCCAGCGCGACCGCGTGAAGAACGTCAAGGCCATCATCAAGGAAATCGAGGACGAGTTCGACGAGGGCGCGCCCGTCGAAGAAGTGCTGGACCGCGCCGAAGAAGTTGGGATGGACGCCTCGAAGGCCGAACACGAGATCGAGAAGCTCAAGGAGAAAGGCGAGCTCTACCAGCCGAACAAGGACCACCTGCGGGCAATCTGAGCCCCGCGCTCTGATGGGCGCAATGGTCCGAGCGGCGGACAGGGCCAAGTCACAGTGATGCGACAACCGCCGTCGCCCGGACTCACCGGACCCAGAATGTAGGAGTGACGGGTTATTCTTCGCCAGCGCTGTCGGCGATGCTGTCGGCGATGTCGTCGAGTTCGGCGTCCGAGAGGTCGGGACGCTCGCCGGCGACGGCGTGGACCGGCCGGCCGCCGTCATCGTCGAAGCGCGGGATGATGTGGCCGTGGACGTGCGGGACTTCCTGCCCGGCGGCCTCGCCGTTGTTGAACGCGACGTTGCTGCCGTCGGCGTCCACGACGTCCTCAACGATAGGCGTGAGGTAGTGCAGTGCCGCGAACATCATCTCGCCGCTCTCCGGCGGCACGTCACCGAGCGTCTCGTGGTGCTCTTTGGGGATGACGAGCGTGTGCCCGGGCGCCAGCGGGTTCGCGTCGAGGAACGCGAGCACGTCCGCGTCCTCGTAGACGACGCGCGCGGGAATCTCTCCATCCACGATCTGACAGAAGATGCAGTCCTCGGCCATGTGCGGCCCAACACGCGCCTCGATTAAAAGCCTACTCGCGGTTGCCGACGCTGTCGCGGAACTGGTCGCGGTCGACGACGCGCAGCGTCAGGTCCGCGGTAGCCACGGACGCGCCGTCGGCGCGTTCCGCGCGACAGGCGAACGAGAGGTCGGGGCGGTCGACGGCGACGAGCGTCGCGGACGCGTCGACGGACTCCCCGACGCCGACGGGCGCGAGGTGCGAGACTGAGGCGCCGCGCGCGACGGCGTGCGTGCCCTCCGGGAGACGGCCGCGGAGCGCGTCGCGGACGGCGACCTCGAACTGCGCGAGCAAGTGCGGCGTCCCGAGCACGGGGACTGCTTCATCGGCGGCGTCGCCGGACTGGTCGTCGTGTGCGCCGAACGCGACGGTGGCGTCGGCGGCGTCGAGCGTGAACGTGGTCTCGCCGCGAACGTCGGCGCCGGCGTCGGCGAGCATATCGAAGGCGTCTGGCATACGTGAGGCGACGACGCTTCGGGTGTTAGTCCTGACGGCGCGCCGCGGCGAGCGCGCCCCGGAGGCCGGCGACGTACTCGTCCCGGGAGAGGTCAAGCCGTGAGAGCCAGACGTCCTCGTAGGAGGGGTGGAGCGCGGGGACGAGCGCGGCGTCGAAGCCCGGCCAGTCGAGCGGGCATCCCTCGCGTACGCAGTCGCCGACCGTCGAGACGAAGCCATCGAGCCTGCGGTCGGCCAGCGACAGCAGGCTCGCGGTGGCGTGCTTGCCCGTGGCGAGCACGGCCGCGGGTTCGAGTTCGGCGAGTTCGGTTTCGAGGTGGACGGCGCACGCCTCGCGTTCGTCGGGCGTGGGGTCGCGGTTCTCGGGCGGGTGGCACTTCACGGCGTTCGTGAAGTACGCGTCCGCGTGGCCGAGGTCGGCGGCGAGGTCGCGGACGCGTCGACCCGAGTGGCGGGTCGTGTGCGCCATCCCGGTGTAGTTGCCGCCGCGCCACCGCTCGGCGTCCGGATTACCGGCACCGGGCGCCTCGCCGACGACCACGAGGTCGGCGTCCAGCGGCCCCTGTCCCCACGAGATGCAGTTCCGCGATTCGACCAGCGCCGGACAGCGCTCGCAGTCCGGTTCGAGGACGTGGCGGGTGTCGGCGTCGGGGAACTCGGGCACGCCAGCGTGTCGGGCGGGCGGCGTCAATAGCCTTGCGCGCGGGCCGCCGCGAGGAACGCGAGCGCGACGACGGCGAGAATCGGAACGAAGACCGTCCACTCGGGGAACTCCCAGTACGCGTCGGCGGCGCCGTACGCGACCAGCACCGCGCCGGCCGCCGCGACGGCGTTACCGGCGTGGACCGCGGCGTACTCAGGGTCCGCGCTCTTGTCGTAGTTGGCGAGCAGGTCAGCGCGCCGACGCACGCGGACGAAGAGCGCGACGGCGACGAGCAGGACGCCGACCGCGGCGAGGACGAGCGAGTCGGTGGGCACTACTCCGTGAGCGGGAGGACGATGCCGAACACGAGCGGGCACAGCAGGATGCCGAGCACGCCCGCGACTTCCGCGTCGAACAGTAGCGCCTGCTCCCAGCCGGGCAGTGAACTGCCGGTGAGCGCGAGGCCGAGCGCGCCGACGACGAACAGCGCGAAGCTCGCGAGCGTCGAGCGTTTCGCGAGCGTCGGGTAGTCGAGGTTACCGTAACGTCCCATATCCCGAGCACTCGCGTCGTCGCTACTAAGCCTTCTGTCTCGAACAGAAGGGCTATGAACGACGGCTGGCTACCGCTGGCTATGCTCAACAACGCTGCGGAGCTGTTCGACGTCGCCGTGACGCTCGCGTACGCCGTCCTCAGCGCGGGCTTCGTGGGGGCGGGCGTCCTCACGGAACTGCGGAGCGCCGCCACGCTCGGCGGCGGCGAGACGGTGCTTGGCGTGTGGCTGGCAGTCATGGGCGTCGTCGCCATCGCCGCCGGCACGATGCTGTTCACGGACAAGGTGCGCGCACAGATTGGCGGCGCGTAACCCGGGGGCGACTGTACAACCGATTACCCTTTGGGGGGCGAGCGAGACGGGTACGCCATGAGCCGATTCGCCGACGTACCCGACCAGTACGACCCCGAGGACGTCGAGGACCGGGTGTTCGACTACTGGGAGGACGTCGACGCCTACGAGCAGGCCAAACAGCACCGGGCGGACGGCGAGGACTTCTTCTTCGTGGACGGCCCGCCGTACACGTCCGGCGCCGCCCACATGGGGACGACGTGGAACAAGACGCTGAAGGACGCCTACATCCGCTACCACCGGATGCAGGGCTACGACGTCACCGACCGCCCGGGCTACGACATGCACGGGCTCCCCATCGAGACGAAAGTCGAGGAGGAGCTGGGCTTCGAGTCGAAGAAGGACATCGAGGAGTACGGCGAGCAGAAGTTCATCGAGGCCTGCAAGGAGTTCGCCGACCGGAACCTCGAGGGCCTCCAAGAGGACTTCCAGAGCTTCGGCGTCTGGATGGACTGGGAGAACCCCTACAAGACCGTCGACCCGTCGTACATGGAGGCGGCGTGGTGGGCGTTCGACCGCGTGCACGAGCGGGACCTCGTCGAGCGCGGGAAGCGCTCTATCAGCCAGTGCCCGCGCTGCGAGACCGCCATCGCGAACAACGAAGTGGAGTACGACGACGTCGAGGACCCCTCCATCTACGTCACCTTCGACCTCGACGACCGCGAGGGGTCGCTGGTCGTGTGGACGACGACGCCGTGGACGATTCCGGCCAACGAGTACGTCGCCGTCGACGAGGACGGCTCCTACCAGAAGGTGCGCGCGACGAAGGACGGCGAGGAGGACGTGCTCTACGTCGCCGAGGAGTGCGTCGAGGACGTGCTGACGGCGGGCCGCTACGACGACTACGAGGTCGAGGAGACGTTCTCCGGAAGCCACATGCTCGGCTGGTCGTACACGCCGCCGCTCGCCGAGGAAGTACCCGCCAATCCCGTGGACGCCGACGGCACGCACGAGGTCTACCACGGCGACTGGGTGGAGGCCGACCGCACGGGCCTCGTCCACTCCGCGCCCGGCCACGGTGAGGAGGACTTCGCGCGCGGCGAGGAACTCGGCCTCCCCGTGTTCTGTCCGGTCGGCGAGGACGGCGTCTACACCGCGGAAGCCGGCGAGTACGAGGGCCAGTTCGTCCGGGACGCCAACGACGACATCATCGACGACCTCTCGGAGAAGGGCGCGCTGCTCGCCGAGGAGCAGGTCACACACTCCTACGGGCACTGCTGGCGCTGTGACACCGGCATCATCCAGATCGTCACCGACCAGTGGTTCATCACCATCACGGACGTCAAAGACGAGCTCCTGGAGAACATGGAGGACTCGGAGTGGCACCCGCAGTGGGCGCGGGACAACCGCTTCCGCGACTTCGTGGAGGACGCGCCGGACTGGAACGTCAGCCGGCAGCGCTACTGGGGCATCCCGGTCCCCATCTGGACGCCCGAGGACTGGAACGGCGACATGGACGACGTGCTCGTCGTCGGCACCCGCGAGGAGCTCGCGGAACTGGCCGACCAGGACGTCGACCCCGAGACCGTGGACCTCCACAAGGACACCGTCGACGACCTCACTATCACGCAGGACGGCACGACGTACACGCGCGTCCCGGACGTCTTCGACGTCTGGCTGGACTCCTCGGTGGCGTCGTGGGGCACCCTGAACTACCCCGAGGAGGAGGAGGCCTTCGAGGAGCTGTGGCCCGCCGACCTCATCATGGAGGCCCACGACCAGACGCGGGGCTGGTTCTGGTCGCAACTCGGCATGGGCACCGCGGCGATGGGCGAGATTCCCTACGACGAGGTGCTCATGCACGGCTACGCGAACATGCCCGACGGCCGCGGGATGTCCAAGTCCAAGGGCATCACCATCGAGCCCAACGAGGTCATCGAGGAGTACGGCGCCGACCCGATGCGCCTGTTCCTGCTGTCGGTGAGCCCGCAGGGCCAGGACATGCGGTTCTCGTGGGACGAGACCGAGAACATGCAGCGGGACCTCAACATCCTCTGGAACGTGTTCCGGTTCCCGCGGCCGTACATGGCGATGGACGACTTCGACGCGAACGTCCCCGAGCCGTTCGGCGGCGACGGCGACGGCGTCTCCGTCGACGACGTCCACCTCGAAACCGTCGACCAGTGGCTGCTGTCGACGCTCCAGCGCGTGAAGGGCGACGCCACCGACCACTGGGAGGCCTTCGAGCAGCACAAGGCCCTCGACGAGATTCTGGAGTTCGTCACGGGCGACCTCTCCCGGTACTACGTGCAGGTCGTCCGCGAGCGCATGTGGGAGGAGGGCGACTCCGAGTCGAAGACCGCGGCGTACGCCACCCTCCAGCGAGCCCTCTTGGAAGTGACCGCGATGCTGGCGCCGTACGCGCCGCTCGTGACGGACGAACTCTACCAGCACCTCACGGACGGCGACGCCTACGACACCGTCCACATGAGCGACTGGCCCGAGGTCGAGGAGCGCTACCGCCAGCCCGCGCTCGAAGACGACGTGGCGGCGCTCCGTGACATCGAGGAAGCCGGCAGTCACGCCCGCCAGCAGGCCGGCCGGAAGCTCCGCTGGCCCGTGACGCGCATCGTCGTGGACGCCGACGACGACCGCGTCGCGAGCGCGGTCCGCGACCACCCGAGTCTGCTCCGCGACCGCCTGAACGCGCGCCGCATCGAGGTCGTCGACGAGGGCGAGCACTGGGACGAGCTGGCGTTCAGCGCGCGCGCCGACATGAGCGTGCTCGGCCCCGCGTTCGGCGACGACGCCGGCGAGGTCATGCAGGCGCTCAACGACGCGCACGTCGAGTCGGCGGACCTCGACGCGCTCGCCGAGCAGGTCGGCGAGGAACTCGGCCGCGACGTCGAACTCACGCCCGAGATGGTGGAGTTCGTGGAGGAGGCGCCCGAGCACGTCTCGGGCGCCGACTTCGACGGCGGCACCGTCTACGTCGACACCGAACTCGACGAGGACGTCGAGAGCGAGGGGTACGCCCGCGAGGTCATCCGCCGCGTCCAGGAGATGCGCAAGGACCTCGACCTCGCGATGGACGCCGAGATTCGGCTGGACGTCGTGGTGTTCGACGACCGCGTCGCCCGGCTGGTCTCCGAGCACGAGGACCTCATCGAGGAGGAGACCCGCGCCCGCGAGCTCGGCGAAGTCGAGGACGGCTACCGCGAGGAGTGGGACGTCGAGGGCACGAAGATGGCGCTCGAAATCGAAGAGCTGTAGGCGGCGAGGACGAGCGGCTACTCTCGGGCGTTACCAGTAGTTGTCAATCGGTTCCTTCATTCAGAGTATGGATGAAATAGCCCTACGTGCAGGGGACGTAGTCACTGTTAGGGGGCTTTCCATAATCCATAGCAGAACAGGCCAAGGCCGACTATGAAAATTCCGAGGGTGACTTCCCCCAACACAGGGTCGTCAAGCCATGAGATGACACAGCCCACGATAATCGCCATACCGAGGGACGACGACGCGATACTTAGACGTTTTCGATAGCTGATATCCTTTTCATTCATTATATCGTATAGAATGTATTTTCTCCCATCCTACATAATAGATAGGCTATACGCTGTCCTACGTATCCATTCGCCGCAGTCAATTTCAGAAGTGGTTCTGAATAAAAGAGATCGCGCTCTCAACAGCTGTTACAGCGACTGCAGCGCGTCCGCGACGGCGGGCGCAGCACTGACAGTAGAGACGGCGCGCTCGATGGTGTCGGTGCCGTAGACGGCTTCGACGCCGGCGTTTGCGAGCTTCAGGCGGGCGTTCCCCGCGAGCAGGGGGTGGACGCAGGTGACGTAGACGCGCGCAGGGTCGTCGAGTTCGCCGACGGCCTCGCTCATCGTGGAGCCGGTGGCGATGATGTCGTCGACGACCACTACGTCGCGGCCCGAGACATCGACGTCGCTGGGCGTGACGGTGACGTCGCTACCGGAGTGACGGTGTTTCTCGAAGTGGTCGGTATCGCCGACGCCGTAGCCGTCCCGGACGGATTGAGCGAGGCCGACGGCGCCCTCGTCGGGCGCGAGGAAGACCGGGTCCGCGAGGTCCGCGGGCAGCGGGTTCGCGAGCCGACCGGAAGCGTCCACGCCGGTCGCGGGCACATCGAAGAAGCCGAGAACGCTCTGCTCGTGCGGGCAGACGGTGAGCACGCGGTCGGTGCCCGTGGAGATGGCGCGCGCCATCGCGCGGGCCGAGACGGGTTCACCGGGCTCGAACGCCTCGTCCTGGCGCGCGTATCCCATGTAGGGAATCACAGTAACAATTTCGTCGGCGCCGGCCTCGCGGGCGGCGTCCTGCAGTTGGAGGAGTTCGACGTGGGCGTCGCTGGAGACCGTGGAGGCGACGACGACGGCGCGACCGTCGATGGGTGGGACGCGGACGATGCGCTCGCCGTCCGGGAACGACTCGTACTCGACGCGCGCGAGGTCGTCGCCGAGCTCCGCCGCGAGCGCCGCGGCGAGCTGCTGGGTCGCGGACCCGCTGAGTATCATACCAGACGGGAGGCCTGCCGGCGGCTTACGCGTTTCCCTCGGCGACGACCGCCAGCGCGGACGCCGCGCGCAGCCCGAGGCTGCGGTGCCGGAACCCGTCGCCGGCGTCGGCAGCGAGCGCGCCGTCGGCGGTAAGCACGACAACCGCGTCGGTCGCGTACGCGACGTCCACCACGGCGTCCTCGACTGGGAGCTCGCGGGCGCGCCACGCGTCGGCGTCGTCGCCGGGCGCGTGCTCGTACAGCGAGTCCGCGGTCGCGGCGTGCGCGCGCCCCAGTTCGCCCGCGTCGGCGGTCACGGGGTCGCTGGTGGCGACCTCGAAGGCGCCCTCGATTGCCTCCATCCAGCCCGCGCCGAGCCGGTAGAGCCCGTCGGGCGTCACGGCCAGCGGGACGCCGGCGGCCGCGACGTCCTTCGCGTCGTCCAGTCCGACCGCCGAGAGCCCGTCGTCCGTGAGGCGGTGGACGCCGTCCGCGGCGGCGACGAGGTCGGCATCGAGCGCGCGCACGTCCGCGACGGTCCCGACGGACTCCCACGAGCCGTCGTAGCGCGCGAGCCGGCCGTCCTCGCCGGCGGCGAGCACGTCGCCATCGTAGCCCGTGACCGCGACCGCGGGGCCGAAGCCAGTCTCCGCGAAGCCGTCGTCGTCCCCGAGGAGCACGTCCTCGTCTGTTGCTGCGGCGACGCCGCGGGCGGTCGCCGCGACATCCCGGGCGGTACAGCGCTCGGCGAGGCTGAACTCGCCGATCTTGTCCTGGGAGACGCGCGCGACGGCGACGCCGAGGTCGGCGGCGACGTACGCGTCGACGGTCTCGGACTGGTCGGTGTAGACGCGCTTCTCGCGGATTGTCGGCATACGTGAAGGCGTCTCGCGGGCCGGCGTTAGCGTTGCGGTTGCCCGCTGTTCGGGAAAGCCCTTTGGCGTGGCTGCCGTATGCGGGGCCATGCGACGGCGGACGGTGCTCGCCGCGGTGGCCGCGCTGGCCGCCGGCAGCGGCTGTTCGCGGGTCGTCGGCGACGACCCGGTGGAGGTCCGGGTGCGGCGCGCCAGCGAGGCCGCCGTCGAGAACGCCGACGTCCACTGCCCGCTGTCCGCGACGTTCCTCGAAGCCCACCCCGCCCTGGAGCGCGTGCTGTCGTCGGCGACGACCGCGCCCGACGGCGAGTGGGTCGTCACGGACGTCGACCGGGAGACCGGCGAAGCGCTCCGCGCGGACCTCCGGGAGCGCTGCGGGCAGGTCGACGCCATCTACCGCTACGACGGCGACGAGTACCGGGTGCGCGTGCTGGTCGACGGCCACACCGTGCAGAACCGGAACGGTTCGGCCAGTTCGGAAGCGATTAGGCGCGGGCGGCCGCAGGAACGCACATGAAAGTGTTCGGGTCCAGCGGCACCCGGGGCGTCGCGAACGAGGAGCTCACCCCCGGGTTCGTGCAGGGGGTGGCGAAGGCCGCGGGGTCGGTGTGGCGGACCGACCGCGTGGCGGTCGCGCGGGACACGCGGACGACCGGGGGAATGCTCGTGAACGCCGCGACCAGCGGCCTGCAGAGCGTCGGCGTGGACGTCGACCGGCTCGGCGTGGTACCGACCCCGGGCCTGCAGGCGTACGCCGAACGCGAGGCGATTCCGGCGGTGATGGTGACCGCGAGCCACAACCCCGCCGAGTACAACGGCGTCAAGCTCGTCGGCGCGGACGGCGTCGAGCTCCCCGTCGACGAGCTCGAGCGCATCGAGCGGAAGTTCCTCACCGAGCAGTTCGACGAGGTCGCGTGGAACGCGGTCGGCGCCGACGTCGACGTTGAGTCCGCGCGCCGCGAGTACGTCGAACAGCTGCTGGAGGCGGTGGACCGGGAGGCCATCGCGGACGCGAACCTCACGGTCGCGCTCGACCCCGGCCACGGCGCGGGCGCGCTCACCAGCCCCGAGTTCTACCGCCGGCTCGGTTGCAAGGTCGTCACCGTGAACGGCCAGCCCGACGGCCACTTCCCCGGCCGCGACCCCGAGCCCGTCGCCGCGAACCTCGGCGACCTCGGCGACCTCGTGCGCGCGACCGACGCGGACGTCGGCATCGCCCACGACGGCGACGCCGACCGCGCCATCTTCTTCGACGAGCGCGGCGACTACGTCGAGGGGGACGCGACGCTGGCGGCGCTCGCGGAAGCCGAACTCGGCGAGGGCGACACGACGGTGTCGGCGGTGAACGTCAGCCAGCGCCTCGTGGACGTCGCCGAGCGCACGGGCGCGGACCTCGAACTCACGCCCATCGGGAGCACCCAGATTATGACCCGCATCCGCCAGCTCGAGTCCGAGGGCGAGACCGTGCCGGTCGCCGGCGAAGGCAACGGCGGGGTCATCTTCCCGGGCTACCGGATGACACGGGACGGCGCGTACACGGGCGCGCGCTTCCTCGAACTACTCGCGGAGAGAACCGCGAGCGAGGTCGTCGCGCCGTACAGCGACTACCACAACGTCCGCATCAACGTCGGCTACGACGACGACGCCGAGCGCGAGGCGCTGCTCGGCGCGGCCGAAGAACAGGCGCTGGACGCCGACGCCGAACGCACCACCATCGACGGCTACCGGCTCGACTACGGCGACGCGTGGGTGCTCGCCCGGCCCTCGGGGACGGAGCCGGTCGTCCGCATCTACGCGGAAGCCACCAGCGAGGAGCGCGCGCGCTCGCTCGCCGACGAGTTCGCCGCCGCGCTCCGCGCCGCGAAAGCCGGCGTCTAGAGTCGGTCGAGGGCGTCCCGGAGCTCCCGCTCGGCCTCGCGGGCCGCTTCGAGGTCGTTGGCAACCCCGGATTCGATGCGCTGTTTCTCCGCCTCAGTGAGTTCGTGTTCCGCGACGGCGGCCGTCCGCAGCCGCTGGTAGTCGTCGTCTCGGACTCGGCGCCGGACCGCGTGGAGCGCCGCGAGCACGTCGTCGTCGGCGAACCGCGCGACGACCGAGACGAGTTCCTCTAGGCGGTGCTTTAGTTCCTCGGCGGGCGCGGGCGGCCACCCGACGGTGAGCGGGTCGGCGTCCAGTCGGTCGAGGTACGTGCGGTTGCCGCCGACCGCGCGCTTCAGGGCGCGGGGTTCGGCGACGTAGTGGTCGAGCTTCGACGGCGAATACTCCGCGTACTCCAGCAGCTGCGGGAGCGGTTCGGTACCGGCCTCGCGGTCCGTGACGAACGCCGCGAGATCCTCGGGCACGGGCTCGAAGCCCACCAGCGGGTACGACTGCGTCGTCGCCACGAACCCCAGCACGTCGCGAGCGGGCGCGGATTCGCGGAACGACGCGAAGGCCTCGCGCACCCGCTCGTCGTACGTCTCGATTGGCTCCCGGAGCGTCTCCACAGGCGCGTCGAGGTCGGCGTTCCCGAGCCGCTGGAGGCGTTCTAGCTGTGCGACTTCCTCTGCGTACTCGTCGGCGCGCGCTTCGAGACGCTGGCGGGTCTTCACATAGTCGTCGCGCGCGGCCTCGAGGTCGTCCAGCCGGCCGACGAGGTCGCGGGCGTCCGCGAGCCGGTCGCGGGCCTCCGCGAAGTCGCTCTCCGAGAGGCGCTTCTTCTTGAAGAGGTCCAGCAACGACTCGAAGGCTTCCCGCTCCGGGAGGTCGTCGTCGAGGTCCTCGACGTACGCCACGAGGTCGTCCTGGAAGTCGATGTAGGACTTGAAGTCCCCTGTTCCGGTGGCGTCGGCCTCGTACTGGTCGAACAGCCGTTCGAGGCCGTCGAGGGCGTCCCGGAGGTCGCGGAGCCGTTCCTTCCCGACGTCCGCGACCGCAGCGCGGGCGTCGTCGCGAGCGTCCCGCGCGGCTTCGAGGTCGGCGACGAGGCCGGACGGGTCGGTCGTGCGGGCGGCCTGCGCGTCGGACATTACGTGAACGGTGGGCGCTCGCGCTGATAGGCTTTCTGTGCGACGCAGGGCAGCATCGTGGAACACCACGAATGGTCCAGACAGCACCGCCTCGAAAGGGGCGAGGCTCCGTTCAACCCGCCCGTTGCCGGTTGATCAGCCGGTAGCGGGGTGGACTGAAAGGGGCGGCGGACTCGCGCTCGCGTGGTCGTCTCGCGACGCAAGCACCGCAGGAGCGAGCACAGCGAGTGCGAGGCCGACCAACGGGAGGCCTCGGAACGTGCGAGCGGTGACCGAAGGGAACCGCGAACGAACGACCGCAAGCCCGCCGGGGCTTTCCGGGTGTCGTGCACGACGAACTGTGGAGGAGAACCGAACCCGACTCACACGGCCAGCCGCGCGAGCCACATCGCCGCCGCGGCGCCCAGCGGGATGGAGGCGTTGTCGTCGATGACGTAGCCGCGGACCACTGGGTTGGTGCCGTCGGCGACCGTCGCGGCGAGCGCGCCCGCGGCCGCCGGCACGGGTGCTACGCCGAGCAGGCTCGCGATGGCCATGCAGATGCCGAACGTCGCGAGCAACACCCACCCCTGTTTCACTTCGAGCCCGCTCGTCTGGGAGAGCAGGCCGCTGGCGGGGTCCGCCAGCGCCAGCATCAACATCGCGGGCACCGCAACCACGGGGGCGAACAGCCACGCGGTCGCCGTCCACGAGAACACGTACAGCGCGTACCCCGCGGGATTGTCCTGCTCGTACTCGCGCGTCAGGCGGTCGAAGATGCGCCACGAGACGTACCCCGAGAGCCGCAGCGCTTCGAGGGCGGCCGCGACGACCGACCCCGCGACGAGCAGCCACTCGACCGCCGGCCACGGCACCACGCCCGCGAGGAACGCCCCGGGGAGGAGTGCGCCGCTGGCGTGGACGAGCCGGCGGTCGAGTTCGCTCACCGTTACAGGTCCGCGAACTCGCGGTTGCCGTCGGCGAGCCCCGCCACCACGTCCGCCAGGTCGTCAACATCGACTCGCACCTGGTCGGTGGTGTCGCGGTCCCGCAGCGTCACCGTGTCGTCCTCCAGCGAGTCGTAGTCGACGGTCACGCAGTACGGCGTCCCGACCTCGTCCTGCCGGCGGTACCGCCGGCCGATGTTCCCGGAGTCGTCGTACGTCACCGAGAGTCCGGCCTCGCGGAGCTCCGCCGCGAGGTCGCGGGCGCGCTCGCCGAGCCCGTCCTTGTCCATCAGCGGGAACACGCCCACCGTCGTCGGCGCCACTTCCGCGGGCAACCGCAGGACGTCGCGCGTCTCGCCCTCCACCTCGTCCTCGGCATAGTTGTGGGCGAGCACCGTGTAGACGGCGCGCCCGACGCCGAACGCCGGCTCGACGACGTGCGGGATAATGTGGCGACCGGATTCGGTCTGCTCCTCGACGGCGAAGCCGGTCTTCTCGGTGGGGACCGTGACCTCGTCGCCGTCCACCTCGACGGTGACTTCCTCGCCGTCGAACGCCGAGCGGTCGCGCTCCGCGAGCGCTTCGAGGGCGTCCGCGACCGCCGCCGCGTCGCCGCCGAACTCCGGCCCGAGGTAGGCCATGTCGGGGTCCACGGTCGCGCGCTCGACGGTCTTGGGCTCGTCGTACTGCTTGAAAATCGTGAAGTTGTCGTCGGCGTGCTCGCTGTGCTTCGAGAGGTCGTAGTCCGTGCGGGAGGCGACGCCCTCCAGTTCAATCCAGTCGCCGCCGACCTCGCCCTCCGCGTCCCAGCAATCGGAAGCGTAGTGCGCGAGCTCGCCGGGGAGGTGCTGGCGGAACCGGAACCGCTCCATGTCCACGCCGACGCGCTCGAACCACGCCTTCGAGCGCGCGAGGAAGTACGCCACCCATTCGTCGCCCACGACGCCCTCCTCTAAGGCCTCCTGGGGCGTCAGGTGTTGGTACTCCTCACCCGCGGACTCCTGAGCGTCGGCTGAGTACAGCGGCAGTTCGACGTCCGCGACCCGGGAGAGGTCGGGGCCCTCGCCCTCGGGGTCGACGAAGAACTCCAGCTCGGCCATCGTGAACTCCCGGGTGCGCACGAGCGCGTTCCGCGGGCTGATCTCGTTCCGGTAGCCCGTCCCGATTTGCGCGGCGCCAAACGGCAGCTGGTTGCGCGCGTACTCCTTGAGCCGGGGGAACTCCGTGAACATCCCCTGCGCGGTCTCCGGGCGCAGGTAGCCCGGCTGGCCGTCGCCCGGCCCGATGGTCGTGTCGAACATCAGGTTGAACTCGTCGACGGATTGCCCCGAAAGCGGCGCGCCACACGTCGGACACGCCAGGTCGTGCTCGGCGATGATGTCCTCGACCTGCTCCGTGGGGTAGGTCTCGGCATCCTCGATGTCCGTGTTGTCCTCGACGACGTGGTCCGCGCGGTGGCTCTCCCCGCACTCCGCGCACTCCACGAGCATGTCGTCGAACCCGTCGAGGTGGCCGGACGCCACGAACACCGGCTCGGGCGTGACCGTCGGCGCGTCGATCTCCATGTTCCCCTCGCGCGTGACGAAGCGGTCCCGCCACGTCTCCTCGACGTTCCGCTTCAGCGCCGCGCCCTCCGGGCCGTACGTGTAGAACC
This sequence comes from Halobacterium sp. NMX12-1, assembly GCF_040435975.1. Classification (NCBI taxonomy): domain Archaea; kingdom Methanobacteriati; phylum Methanobacteriota; class Halobacteria; order Halobacteriales; family Halobacteriaceae; genus Halobacterium; species Halobacterium sp. NMX12-1. The sequence continues at coordinate 383,986 of NZ_CP159204.1, forward strand.
CGGAGACGCCACCGTACGCCTCGTTCGCCTGGAAGAAGAACCCGCGCCGCCGCGCGAGCTCGTCGAGCTCACTCATCGCTCAACCCCGCCAGCAGGTCCACGTCCCGCACGATGCCCACGAGGCTGTCGCCGGACACCAGCGGCACCTGCTCGATGTCGTTGGTCAGCATCGTCTGTGCAACCTCGCGAGCGGTCCGGCGCTTCGTCACCGTCACCACGTCGCTCGTCATGAACTCCCGCGTCGGCGCCGCGGGAATCTCGACGTTCCGCGTCGGCAGGTAGCGCGCGCCCACCGCCTTGATGGACTCCCACTTCCAGTCGTCGTCGTCGTCCGCGATCGAATCACCGGTGTCGGCCTCGCCCTCGACGACGCGCGCGACCTCGATGACGTCCACTTCCGTCAACATTCCCGCCATCTCGGCGTCGTCGCCCAGCACCACGGTGTAGGGGACGTTCGCGTACGAGATTTCGCGCTCGGCGACGGTCAGCGGCGTCTCCGCGTACGTCGTGTTCACGTCTTCCCGGGCGAGTTCGCCGACCTCCGTGTCACCGTCCTCCTCGCCATCCGCGATCGCGCGTACGACGTCCGTGACCGTGATGATGCCTTCGAGGCGGCCGTCCTCGACGACCGGCACGCGGCGCGTCCCCTCGCGGTGCATCAGCGCCGCGACCTCACGGACGGTCGCCGCCGTGGTCGTCGTCGGCACGTCCCGCATCAGCATCGCGAGCTGGTCCTCCTCGGGGTGCTCGATGAGGTCGTCCCGGGAGACCAGTCCCCGGTACTGTTCGCCGTCATCGCCCGGCTTCACCACGGGCACGGAGGAGAACGCCCGCTCCTGAATGTACTCGAGGATGTCGTCCCGCGTCCCCGGAAGCTCGACGGTAACCACGTCGTCCCGGGGGGTCATCGCGTCAGCGACGTTCATGTAGGCGTCGTACTTTCCCCACCCATTTGTAGGCTACGACACCGTATTACAGAGTTACACCGCCAATTACAGCCGTTCCCAAGTCGATTTCTCCACGTTCCCGGAATGAAATAACTGCGAAACACAGGTGACTGCGACACCGACGTCGACACCGGCTTCGGTCGTGCCTGCCTAGACGACCTCGCAGTTGGTCTGCCCGCAAGAATGCTGAGCTATCTCGACCGCTGCTTCGCCGGCCCGTTCCGGATTTTCGAGACGCCCGATTTCGAAGAGAGTCCACTCTCGGAGCTCATCTGATCCCCTCCCTCCGCCAGTAGTGTCGTTCACGTGAGCGCCGAAATCCCGTGCTTCAGCCGGTTATACTCCCTGAATTTCTCTGTAGTTTCTGCAGCAACATCATCGAACTGCATCAGATCTGCCGACACTGGGACCCCTATCCGATACCGAAATCCGGCCGTATAGGGCCGGATTGAGGGGTTTGCATCTCGGACTCCAATTCAAGCTGAGCGCTCCCGGCGCCGCTTGGACGGTCTGCTCGCCAACCAGCTCGAAACTACAGAGACAGAAACATCCGCAATTATCGCAGTAGAGTCCCTCTGTAGCCCGGGCGGGACGTGGCAGTTGCAGGCGATGGCCGGGTGGGTAGTCACATGCGGTCTCATGTATGCGTTCGCGCGTGGGTGTGGGCGTCGATGTGTTCGGTGATGCGTGCTGTTGGGAGTCGTGGCCTTGTGCCCGGTGGATGCGCCGAGCAAGGTACGGTCAGTACTGGTGGCGAGCCCACGGTGAGCGGACGTCGTGTTGTGTCGTGTCGTCCGTTCCGGACAGCGCTATGATTCCGCAGCGTCGCGTGGTGACGGCGGCGACCGGTCGCTCGTGGGGGTCGTGGACGCGGTCTGCAGTGGCGTCGATAGGTCCCACGGCGCTTGGACAGATGGGGTTTTTGAGTGGCTGTAACAGTGGTGTGCAGCCGTGTGCTGGTTGCTTACTCGCACAATCATGCTCGTCAGTCGTATTTGGGGGTGGCGTGACCCCCCATGCTCGGGTCGTGTTCAGAGCTTGGTGAACTGTGTTCTTGCGGATGAGATGGGCTCTGTAGTAGTTGGGGTTGGCTACGTGGGTGGGTCGTCGTCGAGGAGGGTGTCGCGGGCGTATTCGAAGGTGTAGACGTCAGTCAACCCGGTGGTGTCGAGGCGGTATTGGTGGGGGGCCATGTTCTCGCTGTACGTACGGGGCACACGAGAGGCACCATCTGGGGGGTCGTGGAGGGCGTGGAGGAGCTGGTGGCCGTCGCCACGAGTTTTGACGAGCCACCACGCGTGCTGGGGGTTGCAGGCGGCCATCTTGTCGTAGTCGTGGGGGATCGCCTCGTGGCGGTCGTTGTTGATGCGTTCGGCTTCCAACGCGGCAACCACGTTCTCGTCGCCGTCGAGGACGGCGGCATCGAGGCGGCCATCCTCAACGCCGTAGTAGCGCTGGACGCGTTCCCCGGGTTTGTTGGGGCCGACCAGCTCTTGGGCGAGGAGGCGGGCGCCGACGTCGACCATGGCGACGTGGAGACTGGATTCGGAGAGGTCGCCCATGCCATCCCCGTGCGCAATCCCGTCGCGGTGGGCGACGCCGATTTCGTCGCGGCCCTCGGGAGTGACCGTGTACAGCTTGTGTGGACGGCGACAGTCCACGCGGAGGAGGCCGTCGTCGACGAGCTCCTGGACGCCGTCGGCGTCGATGCCGACGTATGCTTCGAGGTGCATCATGGAGTCGTGGACGAGGTCGAACTCCAGCTCGGGGTCGAAGCGCTGCTGGTGGGCCATGTACACAGCAGCGAGCAGCCGGAGCTGGGCGTCACTGTACTGGCTGGCGGCGCGTTCGCCGCTGGTGAGCGTCAGGTCAAGCGAGCAGATGGGAATGTTCGCGCGGTCGACCGCCTCGAGCGAATGGTGACAGTTGATGGCGCGGCGCATCCCGTCGGGTGTCGACGGGTATTTCGTGTCGTCGTCGCAGGTGTCGCAGACGAGCGGGTACGGGGGTTCGTCGATGTACGTGAGACACTCGGGAAAGCGCTCGGTGTGGGGGATGGTTGCGGTGGCGGCAACGAGGGTGGCGACGGAGCCGTCGACGGCGGTGGCGGCCGCGGGCTCCGTGCTCGTGCTCGTGCTGGCGGCGCGCCCGATTTCGACGCCGTAGGTTTCGCGGGTGCGGGTTTTGGCGGCCTGAACGGCGTCGGCGAACGCGTGCTTGGTGGCGCCGGTGAGCGGCGCGTCGCTCTCGGGGTGGCCGGCGGGGAGTGGTGGGGAGGCGACGTGGAAGGGGTTGGGCTGGCGTTCGGCGAAGGGAGCGGCGGGGCTGACGAGCCAGTCGCCGCGCTGGAGCGCTCGGAGGCGGGCGGCGACCTGGTCGGGGTCGTGGTCGCTGGTGGTGAGGCGCTCCGTGAGCCGGCGGTCGACACCGATCTGGCCGGTGATGATCGTGCCGACGTCGTTCAACAGCTCGGCGTACACCCTGGGGTGGGAGTCGCGGAGCTGGTCGGGGAACTGCATGGCGAGCGTCACCCCGAGATCGAAGCCGCGGCCCTGCGAGAGCAGCGTATCCAGAATTCCGGTGGTGGCGAGGTCGGCGGCTTCCTCGATGTAGCAGTTCACGAGCGGGCGGTCCTGCGCGTTCGTCGTTGTCTGTCGGCGCTGGAGCGCGCGCCACAGCTGCGAGAGGATCGCCACCGCGAGCAGCGTCCGCGAGCGCTCCCCGTACCCCTGGAGGTCGAAGACGATGACGCAGTCGTCGTCGAGGGCCGCGCGGAGGTCGAAGCGGTCGGCCGAGGGGTGCGCTTCGAAGAGGGGGGCGAGGCGGGCGTCGTTCGTTGCGGTGCCGATGCGGCGGGTGGCGGCGCTCATGATGCTGTCGAACGTGTTGGGGTTGTTCGCGGCCGTGCTGGCGAGCTGCTGGTGGAGCCGGCCGTCCGAGACCGGCGGCGGGTTCTTCGTTTCGTGGAACTGCGCGGCCGCCGCCAACAGTTCTTGTTGGCTGATGCTGTCGGCGCCGTGGACGGGGTCGAACAGCGCGCGCACGAGCTGCTGGATGACTTCGACGGCGGCCTCAGCACTGTAGAACTGCTCGGGCCCCATCGCCGCCGCGAGCAGGTCGACGTAGTGTTCGGCGACCGTATTGACAGCCCACTCGCGGTCCAACCCAGCGTCGAGGAGTGGTTCAATCGTCAGGAAGGGGAGCGCCGGCAGGTACTCGGTGCAGTCGAAGTAGTAGACGTCTTCGAGGGTGTCGTAGCGGGCGTAATGCGTCTTGGCGTACTGTTCGGGGGCGTCGTCGCCTTTCGCGTCGATGTAGATGGTGGCGCCGTCCGTCGCAGCGTGATTGGTGAGCTGCATGCGCTGGCCGACGGCGGTTTTGCCGGCGCCCGTCGACCCGAAGATCGCCGTGTGGAGCGACTGCACGGCTGGCGGCAGTGCAAGTGTCGCGTCCAGGGTGGTGCGGTCACCCGTGCGGGGGTGGCCGACGGTCATCCCCGGCTGGTCGAGGTAGCGCTGGAGGGTGGAGCGGGGCGGGAGTTCGATGCCCGTGCGGTCCTCGGGTGTTGGTTCGAGCGCGCGACTCGCTGCCGGACTCAATGAGGGGCCGTCGACGACGCAGAATGCACCGACGGCGGCGGGGTCGGCGACGATAGCCGGGCTGGCGTTCTCGACCCACGGGAGGACGTGTTTGCGGCGGCTCGGACTCGTCCTTGTGGTTCGCGTGGAGATGGTGTCGAGGAGGTCGCGGGCGGCGTCGCTATCTGGTGGGTACGTGGTGGGTGTGACGCGGTAGTGGTCGCCGCGAACTGATTGGAAGCCCGCCGAAATCGCGTCAGTGGTGGCGTCGGCGGTCGCCGGGTCGGTGGCGATGGTGATGGCGCGGGCGTTGACGACGAACGACTGCCGCGTGTCGACGGTCTGGATGGCTTCGATGCGGCGAGCGTTCGACGGCGCGATTGTGGCATCATCGACGCGGCGGCGTGCGTTCCGGCCCGCGGGGGTGTCGGGGTCTCGACGACCGGCGTGCTGGCCGGGTTGGGAGTCATGGCGTCGATACGAGGGAGACCGTGTTGTGTCGTGCTCGGTGGCCTCCGTAATCGTGTCCGCGATCCCGCCGAAGATCGCCTGGCCGAGTTCGTGGCGGCGCAAGTCACCGTTCAACTCTAAGTCGATGATGCGGTCTTCCTTGGTCGTGGTCCAGTCGGCCTTCGGCGTGACCAGAATCTGGACGAGCACGGGGGCGTCGGTGGTGGCGAGCGCGTCGAGGAGGCCGGCGAGCGGCCAATCGCCCTCGTGGTCGCCGGCAAACGATTCGAGCGCCGGGAGTGGCGTCTGCCAGTCGTCGGGGCGGTCGCCGACGCCCTGCCACTCGACGCCAGCGACCGCGTCGTCATCTGTAGCGTCGTCGGTGTCGGGTTCGAGTGGAGCGTCGAGGCCGAGTGCGTCGTGGTAGGAGGTTGTGGTTTCGACGAGGTCGACGGACGTCGGAAGGGACTGGCGGAGTGTGCGTTTGACTGGCTGGACCGTGTTGTCGACGTACCAGTCGATGTGGCGGTCGCCCGTCGGGCCGGTGTCGCCGGTCGCGACGAACAACCACTCGTAGGTCGGCTGGTCCGTCGTGCGATGGAGGTGCGTGATCGAACGCGCGACGTCACGTGGATGGAGCGGGTCGGTACTTGGCTGGACGTGGAGGTACTGGCGTTCGGTCGTGAACTGCTCGGGGGGCATACCTAGCGGATGGGGGACGTGTTTGGTGGGCGATACGTGGTGTGTGGGTGTGTGGCACGCAGGTAGTTGTACGTTTGGGCTAGGTGGAATTTAGCGCATTAACCAACAGAGTCTGTGGGGAGTGGGCTGTTGGTTAAGATTATCGGGGCGAACGCCCGCGGCCGCTCGCCATCCCGCGCCCCCGCTGCGCGCCTCGTCCCTGCGGTGCTTGCGGGGGCGGGGGACGACCGAGGCGGCCGCGCCCGTTCGACGTCCACCCCAGTCATCGGTTGAGTCACCGAGCGACGAAGCCGGCTAAACAGGTGCGTACGTGACGGCCCGCCCCGCTCGCCGCTGCCGCCCGCCGCGTCGCTCGAGACTCCCGCCGGTCGTCGACACGCTCGCGGCGCTCACCCGGTTCCGGGTGGAACTCGAGCAGCTGGACGGCCCGTTGCAGCTGTGTGCTCGCTGTAGTCCGGGTGGCCTCGCGACGGACTGGACGCGCGATTTCGAGGAGCATCTCGTCGCGACGCCGGCAGAGTGACCATCGCGTATCGGTAGGCATAGAACTAGCTCCACCAACGAGCAAACGAACCAAATAGCTATGTTCCAACAGTCCCAACAGTCCCGTATGTCGAGCGGCGCCATCGATATCGAGGAGTTCGAGAACGCCGATGCCGACGACTTCGAGGAGCGGACCGACACCGAGCGGATCGTGGTGTTCCTCGACGAGCACGACGACCGGGCGTGGAAGGCGGCGTCGATCGCTGAGCGACTCGGCCTGGAGACGGATGCTGTCAGTGCGATCCTCTCGCGGCTGAAGGAACGCGGGCTCGTGCGACACAAGCGCCCGTACTGGGCGATCACGGACGATGAAGAGCGGCTCCAATCTGCCTATCAACTCCATCGCTACCACGAGACGGCCGACGACCAGTACGGCGAGGAGCACCTCGAAGACATCCAGACTGACGAGCTGGAAGACGTACAGTGACGGCGTTCGAAGACCTGGAACGTGGCGACATCGTCTGGGCGAGCGACCCGCTCTCAGAGAAAGGCCGCCCGATGCTCGTGCTAGGGGCTCCCCAGTTCTCGTCCCATGGTGTGCAGCTCATTACGGTCCTCATCTCCACGAAAACCTATCACGAGGAATCACTCACACTTCGAGATGACGACTACGCAGGCGACCCACTCGGAGAACGAAGTCACGTCCTCCCGTGGTCGCTTGCGACGCTCACCAGTCCGGCAGACGTCGACCACTATCTCACCTCGCTCGTCGACGAGCGCACCGCGGACGTGACGAACCAACTGACTGACTACATTTCCGGCTGAGAACCGCTCCTCGTCGTGGCAGCTATTATCCCGTCAGGACGTCCTGTGTCAGTTGATTCTCGGCTGGTCGCAGCACGTGACGCGAGCGGCGGCACCCCAAACACGTTTTACAGATTCGCTGTAAACCGTAACTAAGACTGTGGAACACGCCGCAAACCGCGCCGATGGCGACATCATCGAGAACTTCCTCGCAGCTGCAGACCTCCTTGAGGAGCCACAGCTCGCCCAGATGTACGCGTACCTCACTCGGGAGGGGGAGGCAACCGTCCAGGACGTGATGGACGACCTCGAACTCGCCCAGGGGACCGCCTACAGCTACGTCAACCGGCTCGTCGACGCCGGCGTCGTCGACGTCACCGACGACGAACAGCCACGCCGGTACGCCGCCCGGGAGATTGACCTGACCGTGACGACGGCCGCCGGCGACCGCGAGTACACGATCACGCCGGCGCTAATCGACGCCGTCGGCCGTCGCGAGACGGACGCCGACATCGACACCTACATCGACCGCCACGGCGTCGCCGGCCTCGCAACCGCACTCACCTACGCGGTTGCTCGGGAGCGTGGCGAGGTGACCCACCGCCTGATGGCGGAGGACCTCGACATCTCCCCGCTGGCTGCGGAGCTGATTCTGCAGGCGCTCCGGCCCGTCGTCGACGAGCACTACGACATCGAGGAGGCTGGGGCGGGACTCGACGAGTTGGATATCGACGCCGACGGCGCTGACGACGCGTGAGCCGGCTCCACATCGCCGACACCGGCCTGTTCGTCGCGATGGGACAGCCATCGAACCGTCGGTACCAGGCCGTTCGCCGGTTCGCTCGCCGGAACGACGTGAATTTCGTCCTGCCCGAACGGGTGTACGAGAAGCTGACCATCGACGACTCCGACATCGAGGAAGTGCCGATTGACACCGCGATCGACCAGGGGTGGGCGACGGTTGGTGCACCGCTGGAGTTCTCCGAGCCGGTCGTCTCGTGGGTGATGGACGGCGTCCAGCGGTACATCGCGAACGCCGACAACCGCCCTGCCGACGAGGTTGAACGGGTGGACGCTGCCCTCGCCGCCCTAGCTACCCAGTATCTCAGCGCGGGGACGGCGACCGAGGTGTACATCTACACGACCGATATCGCGGCCGGCGAGGGGGCCGAAACCGTCCTCGCGAGTGAAGGGTACAGGGACTCGGTGACGTACGTGAACGGGTTCCGGTTCATCGAGGATCTGGTCACCGGCAACAACTGATTGCTATTCCCGTTTGGAGAGAGCATAGCTAGTCTGCAGGAAAGATTATCTCTCACAACCGAATTATGGAGCACAAATGAGTGACTGCATCAACTATCCAGAGGGAGAACGGCAAGACGAATGTGCGATTTGTGGTGGGCCACTTGAGCAGATAGCTCCGGATATGACGAGTGCCTATCCAAACCTCGTCTGCTGGGAATGCGATCTTAAGGCGGAAACCAGCAATGGAGAAAAACCGAAGCAGGGAGCAGCGTATCGGGAAAAAGTAAAAGCGGACGCCGAAGATCCAGACTCCGTTAATTTTCCAGCTAATCCTGGAGACAATCCCGTATTTATTGATGGGCACAAGTGTTGGCGACGATACCGTTTTGGTGGGTACGTAACGCGATTAGATCAATTCGATTGCGACGATATCTGGGAATTCCGGGAAAAACACGAGAGTCCCTGACCAATACCGCAAATACACCGACATAGCCGCCACCCTAACTTATTTCGTTCTCGTAAAGGTGTATTGTCCTTGATGGAATACCGTGAACACGTCAGAGGTGCGTGTCAGGAATTAGCTTCTGAGTTATCCGGGATGAAACTAGACTCTAGTGAGAGTGAGGTAGATCTGTGGCTATCCGACCCCGGCCTGACGATTGATTTTAATCAAATAGCTCACCGGACGACCCAAGAGCTTCCGCCTGCTCCAGGAGCTAACGAACCAAGACTCACCCTCTACCAAGATGATACTCCGTCGTACTTCCCGTGTTTTTCGCCGTATGCAGCGTATCTTGATCACTACAATTCACAGCTAATCACGGAGAAAGCAGTATCATTCGTCAATAGTACCGGGACCGACAGTACTGATAAAACATATCTCCGAGACAGACGATACGAACTCAAATCCGAAGGTATTGAACCAGAGAATCAAATACTCATTCTACTCCCTGGCCGGATTCCTGAAAATCTGACACAGAAATTGGCAGTCTACTATTTGGTTGCTCAGGGATGGATGGTCGCTGAAGACTCGTGGTACACTCCACGCCTTCATACAAACGGAGTTCGACGTCATCCGGGATATGGCGTCCCAGATATTGTTGCTTGGCGATCCGAATTTACCTCTAAGCTTGCCGAGCGTGGCTGGATTCGAGACGGTGGTGCAGTCCATGAACTTAGCCTGCTCTCGGTTCGAGAATCTCTACACGGGAAAGGGACAACTAACAAAGACAAGGAGGAACAAACTATTGTGGGGGAGGTGAAGAAGTCAGATACGTCGTTTGGAAGTGCTGTCAAGCAGTTATACGAACGTAATAATTCAAACCCGGGTTATCTGAAGAGTGGGTGTTTTGACGAAGGATATGGAGTTGTCGCTCTAGAGCGTGAACGGAATCGCAATGGAGCGGGGACAATTACCTTCGATGAAGATGGATTCTACATCGCGGAGGACACGAGCGAGGTGGATTATCAAGGCGAGCCGATAGAGACAGCAACCCGTGCAACCCCCAATAACAAACAAGATGTAATTGAGCAACTCGATAGGTTCGCCGCACAAATGCTGCTTTGTAACGTGACGATGGGAACAATCAGGGAATTACTTCACATAGATGGTGCGAACCCACCTCATCGATTCTTCGCGGAGATGGACTGTCTAAGTAATGACGAAATTCTTCAAGCCTGCGCTGACGAGATCCAGCAAGCATAGAAACCACCTGTAGCGCCACGTAGTTTTCCTGTACTTACCGAAGCGACTCTCACACCGGCGCGAGTTCTCACCAGCTGGGTTTGGCGTGAATAAGTCGCTCAGTAGGTGTGTTTATTGAACGCCCTCTCGCCAGATTTTTTTCTGCATTCTCACCATTCGCGCTTTCATACCTAGTGAGTTGAACCCCTGAACTATCTATCCTGATTTGGTATACTTTGATAGCTTCCTCTCTCCGATCCTCACAGGCGTTTTCATATTCTCGCTTCAGGGCTTTGGTGAATCCCGTATAACCAAGGAGGTACTCTTCTTTGGACTCGTCGATGATTAGCGTACTTCCGTCCCCACCAGCACCAATCCGATTCCGAACCTCTTCTTCGACATAATCTGGAACGTCATCCAAAGAGTCAATCATATCGGATTCTTCTAACCTGAACTGGAAAGTGTTTCGGGGGAGGGGGCTATGGTAGATAGTTCCTCATATGTAGCACGATCCTCTTGACACCAGTCTGGTAGACAACACTCTACAGCGTTGGGTCGATCATCTGTACGTATCGATGTGGCGGAACCTCGTGAATCGCCGTTCGTCAGTTCCGACGCCATACTCGCGGCAACAACGGGCATCAGTTGTGATTTCGGGTTAACCAACACCCAGCAGAAACTGGCCATTTTGTTGGTTAAGGTCGTGTCATTTTGTCCCCCGCGAATTACCTGCCTATCTCCGATCGTGTGAACAACAGCCTGTTCACAGTCATGGGTTTCAGAGAATAGGCGTAACAGCATGCCTTTGTCCGGCTACGGGCAGATAATGTTCACACGAATATCGGCATCTCGTGTGTACATTTCGAGAATCAACTGTCAAAACGTGAAACGGGGTGGAGAGGGCGGAAAAGTGTGGATATCCCCCTAAGGATAGTCGATCAGGAGACAGGAATAGCTAAGAATTAGATCCGCTTTACTACTTACGCTGAATTGCTATCCGGCATTTCGACCCTAATTGGGTCCAGATCCTCTTTCTCGTGAAGATATTCAACGAAAGCACAGATGATATTCCATGTTGTTTCAAACACATCTGCCCGCTCTTCGTCAGTAATCTCTACAATTCCGCCATGTCTGGGTTCATCAGCATATTCTTTTACTTCCTCAATATTGCTTCTACTGACATCGAGCTCGTCCCTCAGGGTTTTCCACGCTTCACTTCTGTGGCCTTCGTCGTCTGGAATATCAAATTCAGAATGGAAATATTTCCGAATCGCTTCGATTGCTCGATAACAGTGTAACCCGGTGTCTACTGGGTTATTTGTAGATAATCTTAGGTTCTTTAGACAGCGTTTCAGGTATCGGCCATCTTCTGTAGGAATAACCTGAAGGACAGTCTGAAACATCTCACTCCTCTCGTCATCTTCCAACTGATTCTGTAATATTCCGACATCCACCCCAAATACCCGATGTCTATTATTTGGATAAGTTACAGAAGTAATTTCAATCGAATATGAGTATCCATGGGTGAACGAGAATATATCTAATATTTCGTGGACTGCACTTTTAACGCTATTTCTGGCGGTGTGTATGTTTTCTATGCCGTCTTCAGAATCTAATACAGCCTGTATCTGAGAAGAAGCAATTGAGATGTCCAGCTTTCCATACTCGGAATGTGCTTCGAGTGATTGTATGTGGACATTAGACCGCTCTGGGATCACACGTCCAGTAAATACGTACCTACTTCCTTCTGACATATAGACTGGTGGTTCTTAACATAGTAAAGAAGTTCTGGAAGACTGCATAAGCCAGAGTGGCGTAGTTGGTAATCCCCATCTCGTGGCTTTGCAGGGTTGCTTCAACTGGAGGGTGAGAGAAGGCTGCGGTGTATTTTCGATTGGTGGCCTTAGCCACACTCCAACCGTTGATCGGTGAACAGGGGTGGGCGTTCTTTGGTGAAATTGTAGTACTGGCTCGCCCCGCGCGCCGCGTGCCGCCCTCCGCGTCGCTCGCGACCGACCATTCCGGGCGTGCGGGCGCTCTCCGCACCGCCCGCGCCCGTTCCGGGCTAAAGTGCATGTGCCCTCGACGCCAGCGCTTCTCCCGTTCGGGTCCTGCGGACCTCGGCACAGCCGACCGCGACGGACGTAGTTGCGTCGCGGCGAACGGGGAATGCGCTGGCCGCTCGCTCCAGGCAGGTCGCTGGAAGACTCACTCCGTTCGTCTTCCAAGCCCTGCCTCGCTGCGCTCGGCAGGACGCCGCGCGGTGCTGGTTGGGTCCCCCAGTTCAGACGCGCTCTCGCTCGCGCCCGGTAGGGCGCTCGCGAAGGCGCGAGCGAGAGCGCGCAGATGGGTCTGTCGGTCGTTGTCGTCAGAAAACCGCGATGTAGCAGCATCGCGGTGGTGGCGCGTGAGCGCCTTCGGAGTTAGTGAACTCCAATGTCTAGTAACAACGCTAGTCGCAAGGTCGTTACGGTCGCTGAACAGGCATTCGAGCATCCCGAGGAGCAGACGAACGCTGAAGACGGTGTGGAGGTCGTCGACGACACGCCAACCTTCGAGGCGACGGTCGAGCAGGAAACGCAGGCGAAGGTGGATGCGAACCATCCGGATGGCATCGCGGACACGAGCGCCGAGCGGATTCACGGCGTCACGCTCGAACAGGAGGAACGCATCCTGGGGCGGGAAGCCGAGCTCGAACACATCAGTGCTCGTGCTGACTTGGGTCGGCAGGACGGTCGAGAGGAGCGAACGCGTGACGTCGTCACCGAGCAGTGTGGACGTGACGAGCCGGCACGGACGGACCCGCGGGAGCAGCTTTCGCGGGACGAACTTGCAGAGGTGAATCGGGAGGCGATGCGGATTCAGGACGAAGTGGATTGTGGGTGGACGAGTGCGGCCATCGCACGGCAGTTAGCCGAGAAGGTTCGTGCCGGCCAGGACGTGACGTCGGCGGTGTTGGAGCTGGTCGAGGAGCTGAAGGCGGTGCCGGGTGCGGTCGTGCCGATCGCGGAGGTGCCCGAGGTTCCAGTCGGGGAGGTAACAGTTCAAGGAACTGTGCAGACCCTTTGGAAACCGAGCAGTAGCGCGATTCAGCAAGTCGGGCTGATAGCGGATGACAGCGGGAAAATCAAGTTCACCTGCTGGGAGAAATCCGGGCAGACGGTTGTCCGCGAAGGACAGACAGTCCGGTTCCGGGCAGCAGCCAAGAACTGGTACGAAGGCCGGTGTTCAATTGCGTTGACTGGATGGTCGGATATCCACTTCCCGGAGCGCGGCCGCTGGTGGGAAGCATAGCGAGGATGCAGTGACTTTCTTTTTGTGTGCCAGACCAGACCCAAGCCCCACCGCCCCACCCTCCGCTCCCGGCCACCCTCCGATCGGCCGGCAGCCACAACCGGAGTCACAGCTTTCAGGAGCGGTATACCCAGAAGCAAGACCGCTGTCGCAACGCAGTCTGTTTCGTGGTCTACTCTTGGATTCTGTAGCCGGGCTAGTTAGGCCCCGATACCGGGCGGTATGTTCGGCAATAGATTACGGCAAATATAACCAAGACAAACAACGCCTCTCCAAGAGCGTAGAACGTCGGACGCATGACTAAAACCAGACCTAATCCGATTTGTAGCCCAGCGTCAACCGCGATCAGCACTACTCCTCCTACAGCAGATGCGACAGCTCCAGTGATGAATCTCGAGAGCCATAGATTCCGCTTGGTTTCTTGATCAACGTCTGGGCTACGCACAGGGTTGATTGAAGTTCTAATGATAACGTGCGCTGCCAGTGGGATACTGAGTAGCAATAGGAGTCCACCAAACCCCATAGCAACACCGAATTCAACTTGATTTTGTTGACCCGTTTTCTCGAGTGTCGAAGCGGCGGCAATGATGATACCAGTCAGGAGAATTGATATCTGAACGATATCGCTAGCAGTCTGACGCAGGACTTCTCTTCCATTTCCATTATCTGAGTCACCCTCACCGCCGTCACTACCACCACCTCCACCATCGCCATCCCCACCGTTTCCTCCGTCGGGATCGGGTGGTTGCGATCCCACCTCTGCAATTTGACCTATGATTCTGTTTAAGAGTTCTCTGGGGGTTTCGGCATATTCTAACCTCTCTCCAATCCGGTTTTCGGGAATTTTGAACAGTTGAGGGTACTCTTCATACGTGGAGAAATCAAAGAGAGATAGAACAGTCTGCTCCGGGAGAGACTCCTCTGAGAACATAGAAAGGCGATAGTACTGGGATAGGCGATCTCCTTGGTCATACTCTGAACCCTCTTGTGGGCCTGGTTTATCAGAGACCAAACCGCACCCCACGACTTCGCCGTTCCGACTAAACAGGATGAAGTCTCCTCCCTTAATTTTCTCGTATTCGCCCTCAATCGGTGGGTATCCGGTAAGGTACCGAGGTATTCCCCAAACAGGATCATCTGAGTTAAGAACGAGATTATTGAACTCGTCTTCAAGAGAGAGCGGCACTCGATGGAGGAATATACTAGCCACACCACTACTGTGTTAAATAACAACATTATAATTTTTGGATGGGGCCAGCGAGTAACATCCGGTAAATATAGCCGAACAATTTATCGAGTCACGCTGTTGTTAGTACGTGTGAAGGCACTACTGGCGTTTAAACAAACTAACGGAGGGTGTCAATGACGAGATAGTCTTTCCAATAGGTTAATCACAGAGGGTGTCATAGAAGTCTTCACACACTATAGTAGAGTTTTCTAACTGTTATAGAGCGTTACTAGCTTAGAAAGTCGTGCACTTGGTGCACGATATGTTAAGATGCTTAGAGAGTACCCTTTCGTTTCCGAATTATGATCTCTCTCACTCGCGCAGCGTGGTTTGACTCGGATTGAACGAACGCTGTGAGGATGGCCTCGACGATCTCGGAGCGGCTGACTCCGAGATCGTCACACTCAGCGACCAGTTCGTCCACTTCTCGCACGATTTCCTCGTCAACAGCGACTCCGAACTTCTCTTTCGCCATAGCTACGACAAGCTAAAAATAGCGTGCACCAAGTGTACGGCGCTTTCAATTCGTTAGAGCTGATTCAGCAAACCATGAGAACTCTTCTATGACACCCTCTAATCACAGCCAGAGACATCGTCTACTGCTGGAAAATGTCTGACAACCGGCTTTCTCTTTATCTGGACTGCTTCACGTTTGGAGGTCCACCTCGACGTATCTTCTACGCTGTTATCTTGGAAGGTGTATTCCTTCTCGGTCTTTTCAGCTTCACCTCGGGAGGATTACTGAATACCAGTGTAGTGCCACAGTTTACAGAGGTACTCACTGTTGCCGCCGTTGTAACCGGTCTCGGCGCGTATCTCATATCACGGAGTGCTGCCAAGGACTCGTTCTCCTCCATTCTACACACAGATTTTGTCCCTGGTCTTATCGCAGTAGGTTACCTACTTCTTGGTGGATCGGCGACTGGAATCGGGTTTTTACTCCATACCTGGGTTTACCAGACGCCGCTAACCCCGACCAACCAGGAGATCTGGGTGGGTCTTTGCATCGGTGTTATCTTCGGATTCTTGATTCTGTTCTACTTCGACCGTTACGAGATCGACGCCCCAGATGACTACTACCAGTTTGAGGAAGCCTCTGAAAGGGTAATCGAGGCGAAGGAGTTCCTAGAGAAAACCGAGCTAGCGCCGATCGATTTGACCGGGAGGTACAAAGCACTGGAAGATTCGATGCAGGAGACTGCGGATGTGCTAAAGAAGGCGAAGACTCAGGACGGAGCAAGGCTAGCTCAGGATGTTGAGGCTTGTTTGGATGATCTCCATGGTCGACCAGATCCATCGAAGCATCTGATCGCCGGAAATTCGCAATCCCCAGAGCAGCAAGAATTAAAAGATCGGAGACAGGAGCTTAAGTCAGTAATTAAGCGGATAAAGAGGATAACCAATCATGGATGAACCTGTGGATGTCGAGTCTGTCTGGCCTCATACGGAGATGGTTCTGTTTTTGGTAGATTCAGATACCTGCTTTGGCGAACCGGTGGGCGACATCATGGAAGGGGTCGTAGATTGTGAGCATGTAAACGGCGAAGGTCGACACATCGATAATGACCTCTCGGCCGACACTCAACGGTTGCCCAAAGCCAGTATCGAGAGAGACAAGGAGATCATCCCTAACAGCTTGATTCTGGTTCACTGTGACCTAGTTATTGGAACTAAGATGGAGGACTATCTCAATGGGACAACAATTCCTAAATCCTCCCGCATAGTAGCCATTATTGACGATTCAGAGCACTCGAACCCGGGACAAAAACTCGATATGATTCAGCGTCCTATTGAAAGAGCTTCATCGAAGGAAGAAATCATGGATGAGGCCAGGGACTACTTCAGGACGATTTGCCCGGAGTGCAGCGGCCTATCTGCTCGTTCCTGGGTTTTCAAATGGTGCGAAGGTGCCTACCACAGGGTGGAGAATTAGCATGGCTCGCCACGAAAAAGCCTTGCTCAGAGTGTCGCAGTGGTTGGATCTTTCGCGTACGGAGCGGCAGGAGTTCGTTGATACCGCTCAGAGGATTTCATCTCGGCAGGAAGCCGCGTTCAGTCAGTACGATGAGGAGTATTTAGAGCACCTGAAGCAGGATGTTTTCACCCACGAGGAGGTACTCAGCTACCTGGAGGAGGCTGGCATCGGAGAAGACGTCGTCCAGGACTTCAGTTCCGGAGAGATTCCTTTCGACGAGGTCTACCAGAGCTGGAATAAGATCCGGTACTCGGTTAACGAGATTCTGGATCTAACGATGCTGCTTAAACTGGTTCACTCCTGCTCGGAAACCCTTTCTCAAGGGATTGACAGCCGGTACAAGTTCCAGAAATTGGTCTACCTGGTGAACCAAGAGCTCGCAGACCAGAACCGAATGGACCGAGACACTACGCCATACGATCACGGCAAGTTGGAGAAAACCGGATTCCGCTACACATACCGGATGCGGAGCTCCGGGCCTTTCGCCAAGACATTGGAAGAGGATAAACGCCGGCTCTACGCCTCTAACCTGATTGATGAGGAAGTAATGGCGAAGGTGGAGACACCGGAGATAAACGAGGAGAACTGCCGGTACCGGATCACACTGGGACGGTCGGGTGAAGTGGTGATGGACCGTTTCGCTTCCCAGCTTGAATCATTGGAGACAGAGGTCTTGTCGGACTGGGAGGATGCAATTGACCACGTCGTCCTTCAATTCGGTCACATGACGGTGGAAGAACTCCACGAATACATCATGGACTTGGACCCGGTCAAGGAAGCAGAGGAGCGGGACCTGCTGCTAAGAGGGAGACGAGTGACGTATGATTCTGAACCTTGGATCACGATTTCTGCTGGAGGAGAGATAGGCCATGTCTGAACCCAGAATTAAGGAAGAAGTCCAACAGTCGATACGAGAAGATGAGGGAATCGACGACGAGTACGTAGACGAGTTCATCGACATATTGGACGCTAAATACCGGGACCTCGAGTTTGACGATGAGCTGGTCTCCTTGACCCGGATGGATATTGAAGGGTTCAAAGTCATCGATGAGTTAGACGTTTCCATTTCTGACCGGGCCACCATCATTCACGGACGAAACTCGAAAGGGAAGAGCAGCTTCATTGAGGCCACCCGGTTCAACCTTTTCGGCAGAGACAATGACGATCCATTGATCACGAGACCGATTAACCGGAACTACAAGAAGCTGAAAACCGACGGGTACTGGCGGAAGGGCCGCCGCAACTACCTAGTCCACCGGGAGATGGAGCGGAATCAGAGCTATGAAGGCCACAATAAGCCCAACGTCATCGAAAACCCGGGGGACAGTGAACACGGCGAGGCGGAGCAACGCACCCAGTCAGAAGTCGACGACCTAATCGGCATCACACCGCTGTATGAGCAGGGTTTCGACCGGTTCAACATATTCTCCTTGTTCAGCATTATCTCCGGTGACCTCCGCAGCTTCTATGGTTGGGACGAGGCCGCGGATCTGATCGATCTGTTGTTCGGTATCAAGCTCACCAAGGTGGATAGGGCGATACGCAGTGAACTTGAGGAGTGCAAGTTGGAGGACGAGGAACAGGAAGCGAAGACTCGGTTGCTGGAGTACAAGCAGCGGGCTAAACGGATCAATGACGAAATCCAGGAACTGCGGCAGGAGCAGGAACAGGTAGAGGACCAGCTTTCTGAGAAGGTAGAAAGACGGGAGGAACTTGACCGGCTTCTTGATAAGAGCGAGGCGGATTCGGCTCTCTCCGAGAAAATCGATTTGAAGGATGAGATATCGGATATTCAGTCTCGTCTCCAAGAGAAGGAGGACGAGTTCCGAAGTGTGAAACAGGAGATATCTAAGTTAAAGGATGAGACCGCAACCGACGAAATTGCCCCTGCTTTACGGGAAATTCAGCAGCTGATCTCGCTGCCGAACCGGTGTCCGGTCTGCACCCGCGATGTTGACCCGGAGCAACAGCAACGTTTCAACGACCACGGTGACTGCCCGCTCTGCGGAAAGGATGTTCCAGACGACCGTTACGAAACGGTGTCCGAGGTTGACGAGGAAGGTGAGGTAATTGAGCGGGAGAAGAGGCAGGAAGAACTGGAGGAATTGGAGAGCCGGCAGAGGACACTGGAGGGAGAGATTGAGTTCTTGGAAGAGGAACTGGAGGAGAAGAGGGACCAACTTGAAACCGTAAAAACGCGGGAAGAGCAATCCGGCTTTGCAGAGTACAAGCGTGAAAAGGAGAAGATAGAGCATGAAATCGAAGATCTGCGGGACAAGAATACTTCCCTCGAACTCAGTATCGACGCGAAAAAAGGCTCGTTACATGGTGTTGCCCGGCAGGTGTGGGAGTGGAGCCAGATTGACGAGGAAAGACAGAGGAAGGAGCAACGGATGGATGCGTTGGAGTCCTACCAAAGCATTATATCCGAGGAGCGGAAGGAAGCCCGTCGACGGTTGAAGAACAGGCTGGAAGAGCGGATGGAATCTCTCTTGGAAATCTTCACACGCGGCACCTTTGCCAATGCCACCGGTGTCCGCTTCGACAGAGGTAATTCGTACAGCTACACGATTCACCGTACAGACAATACGCAGAAATCGCCAGGACTGTTGGGACAAACTGATGCAGAGCTCCTTCTGCATATGCTACTTTTCCACACTACGGTTTTGGCAGAGTTGGAGGAGGAGCGTGAGACGGTTCCGCTCAAACTGCTGCTGATTGACTCGCCCTACGGGAATGGTCCGGACGATGAGAACGCAGCGGACGTTACAGACTTCTTGTTGGAACTTCCTGAAATCCTGGAAAGCTACCAGCTGATCGTGGCGATGGCGGATTCAAACCTAACCGGCCGGGATAAGCTGGCGGAATCCTACGCCTTGGAGCCGGTTGAGAAACATATCTGAAAATTTGATTCCCGTATAGGCCCGCAAAGGGGAAGCAGCCTCGGCGCACATACCCTTCATTACGTTTAGGGGGACTAGGACGTCGTAATTCAATCCCGTCAAATCTCTCAATAGGTTCGGCAATCCCGCGTAGAGTTTATTTCCCCCTCAATGGGTGAGGGGCTCCCTGTACTGGCGGGTTCCCTGAACACGGTGAGAACGATGGCAACCAGAGACATCTACGAGAGCGGATTCGACGAGGTCGTCCGAACGGAATCAAGTGCGAACCAGTGTCCTGAGTGCGACGAACGGGTCACCACGAACGCAGTCGAAGCGGTCTGCGAGAACTGTGGTTTCCTTGCTTGTAAGTCCTAGAATGGGAGCCAAGAGCCACCGCTATCGTCGCTTTCCGATTCCGTGGTTGTCGAATTCCCGACCGACTTAATTTCCGGAAGCTGGTCCTCGGTAAGCGTGATTTTCCCGCCGATACTGTCCTGATTCAGGACGCCGTTGACCTGCCGTTGTAGGAAGCTGTAATTCCAGAGTGCCCACCGAGAAACGTCGACATCCACGCTTTCCAGATAGGCGTTCCCGGAGACATCGTCGGTGACATCCTCCGTCTTGGCAAACTGCTGGAGGTCGGAGAACTCGCCCTGCAGATAGCTAAGATAATTCCAGATGGATTCGAGCCTGTCGCGGTTAATGCTCTTGTAGACCTGTTCCCGAATCTTGTAGTGTATCTCGCTCATTATGAGAGCAATTAGTCGGTTGTCGACGTATCGCCCCGCGCGAAGCAACGTTCGGTTGCTGATGAACCGCGTGCCTCGCCACGCCATCCGATAAGGCGCACCGATGTAGAACAATCCGACCTCGATACAGAACGCGATGGTCGCGAAGCCGAACTCGTCGTACCGTTGGGGAGGAACGTCTTCGTTCTGGGTTTTCGCTTCGTCTAGTTTCTTTGCTGCGTGGTAGAAGGTGTTGTAGCTGCCGAGGATTGGCAGATAGCGCGTGATCGTACTGATATTTGACCGGAATTTCGCAACCCAGGCTTCGTCCAGATACGATGCGAAGTCATTGTTGTGCAGGATTTCGATGAGGGATTCCAGCCGGCGGACTGCCGTATTCCCCTCGCTCAGCGTTTCATGGAGGTCCTCGACAGCCTCCCACTCGATGCTCGTGAATTCCGTATGAACGGTGTCGGCCAATTCCATCAACGCCGACTCAAGCTCTGCTCGCTCGTCTGGGAGCTCCTCGAACACGCTTGTCGCCAGCTTCCCGAAGTCAACCGTTGGTTCGTGAGCAGACTGCGTGGCTGCTGCGCAGCCAATGATGGACGGTACAGTAGCCGCCCCGACCGTCGTCTGGAGGAATCGCCGTCGCCTCATTCGAGCAATCTAGTGGTTTCCTCAGAGGCTATCCGCAAAAATATATGGATAGCTGACAGGCTGTATAGCGTTCATCACTGAAATTAGACGACGTGTAGAAGGGTTTTGCCTCCACGATGTTCGTGTCACGGCTTGCCTCAGAGCTGGAGTGTTCGGATGCTGTGGTAGAAATACACAATGCCCTAATTCAGCCACCAGAACACATGACTGGCGGGATTTATGGCGATGAACTTCCGGGTCGATATTACACTCTTGACGGCCGGGATTACTACTACATCGAGACGACTGGAACTGGCTGGGGGATCGGAGAGATACCAGAGACGTACGTCGGAGAAAGCGACACTCTCTATCAAATCTAAGTACCTTCTCTGAAATGGAACCACCTTCAATTCTGGAGAAGGCAGTGAATCCATATTCCGACAATTATCGGGCTTATCTTGCCAACCTAGCTGCGTACGTCTGGTTTCGAGAGACGCGGATGTCTCTATTTGTGACCAGTTTCCACGGGTCATCGAAATAGGCTCTTATTCGAATAGCTCCTCGGCGATATCGTCCGCGAAGGCTTCCTGCATACCTTTCGACCCTTTCGTCCACTTGACGTAGTGATACCAGATGCTGCTAACGTCTGGCATCTTTTCGTTCAGCTCTTCCCGCCGTTTACGGAACTCTTCATACTCCGCTACGATTGCGTCATCACGGTCGTTCTCGTACGGAACTCGCAACGACAGAAAATCTACGAGGTCATCAAACAAGGCATGGTATTGTTGAGCCGACTTTTGGAGACGATCACGCTTCTCACCCGGTTCAACTACTAATTGTATCCCAGAAACCACCGATACTGAGACGGCTAACACAATCATCTGCCAATTCGGGACCCCATCCCAGATTAGGCCATACGAGAGAACTCCGCCAATAACTGCGATGATGGAGGAGAGTCCTAAACTAAGGAATTTGTAGAAATTAGCTGCTTTGTAGTGCTGGTTGTACGTGTACCATGCACTCGATGCTTGGTCTATCGTACGCTTTCGAACCCGCTCTCGCCGTTCCTCGGCGTCAATCGTCTCCATAGTAGACAGTCCTATGAGTTAGAGAGGATTACCATATCAGTCCTGAAACCCCTCACCGTACTCCTCTCGGAGTTTTTCTTTCGCTGCCTGTGTTCGTCCTTGCTCCTTCAATTTCTTCGCTTCCTCAAGTGTTTGCGCAGCTCGCTTCGCTTTCTCTGCTGCTTCCTGCCTTTCCTCACTACTCCAGTTGTTATCAACAGCGCCGTCGTACACGGGCTCTCGAGGAGTGCCACGAACCCGTTCCGGTAGTGAGTCAACGAAGTCTCGCGCGAGGTCGTGGTAGTTCTCTGGAACTGTTCCGCCCGTTTCGGCTTTTTCAGCGAAGTAGTTGTAGACCATCACCTCCATCGCGTATCCCTTAGTGGGAACATCGTTGTTCTCGGACCACTTCTTCATCATCCGAGTTAGCCCAGCAACTCGCCCATCATGTGCTTCATTTCGTGCGTCAAAGCGCTGCTTGTACGCTCTCGGATTCGTCCCAATCCATGATTCCTGTCCGTGGGTGTCTGGAATGGCGTACCCGTCACTGGCATCATTAAACAAGTTGAGTCCATCCCGTGGATGCTCCGCGTGCGGGACTTCGGAATACCGGAATGCCGGAACGATTTCGACGGTGGAATCGTGGTACTTCACCTGAACTGCATTCTGGTCAATCTTGACATCAGTCTCAGAAAACCGGGGATCACTCTTAATGCGGCGCTTAATCGCTTGTAGGCAATTTCGCGGCCCATTTTCCTGTTCAATCCAGTGCCGGTGTTCCTGCGCGTCAAGAACGACCATCATGTCCGCGTCCGTTTCTTCCGTCAACGGTCCAGTCACGGTACGCCGTGTGAAAGAACCGATAAGCCGGGAGTCGTGAACACCCAGTTCCGCTCGGAGAATCTCTTCCAAGACATCACGTCGGTTGGAGATTGTCTCGCCCTGTCGGTCGGTCAGACCGCTATCCTCAGCGAAATCGCGATATGATTCGTCTACTTCGTCCCCTTCTCGGATAGTATTTCGAATCGTATTGCCGATTTGCCCGGTGTTCGTCGATCCTCGACCACCACCCGAGTACGTGTTTCCGGTTCGATGTGTGTTGCCCATATTATACAACCTCCTTCTGGGAATTATCCGTCCAAACTCCGAGGGGAGTCTGCCCCTCACCTAATGCCGACGCGACCTCTGTTCGAAGTGACTCATATCGTGACCGTGAGACAATTGTAGGGACTTCTCTGAGGCTAACCCACGTTCGCCACTGATGCAGTCCAGATGCTGCGACAACCTGTGGCGGAAGTCGCTCTAACATCTGGGGAGCGAGCAGCCCAATCAAGAATATTTCCCGGTCGGGCATCTGGCAGACGACGTTTCGGAGGTCCTCCAGCAGGCTGCCGAATCCCGCACCACTGAGGAAATACTGGGTCCCGTAATAGGCATAGTACTCAACACCGAGGAGGTCGAAAACGCGGCTAACTGTTCGCCATTCCTCGATATTGACACCCTTCAGTAGCGGGATGAGTTCGATGTCGGTTCCGGCCAGTTCTTGTGCCACTGCGACAGTCCTGTCGAGGTACCCCTCAATACGCTCAAGACGTTCCGAGCGGTCGGTTTCTTCGTAAACTGGAACGTCGCAAGGGATGTGGAACGTCGGATTGAATTTGTGGACCAGCTCGGCTTCACGCTGCCAATCTAATTCATCGAGATATTCGTCATTCACCGTCGTTGTGGTCGCTACTGCGATCTTCTCGGGAAAGAGCGTTGAAGCCGTTTCACCCCGCCGGATGAATGGCTCAATATCACTCATACGGGCGAGAACGACCGTGCCTTCCGGACAGTTTTCTACAAACCGGAGGTGGGCGTCGTATGGTTCAACGAGAGGGATGCATCCGCTCGGTGCATCGGCTGTGGTTACGAGGTTTGGAACAGACTGTGGGGATTCAGAGTCAGTCATGCGTCGTTGGTCTCCCGGCTTGTTTTCTGAACGAGGCGTGTGGTTTCAGGGTGCCTCGGGTTCAGTGGGAGATACTCTACCATGGTTCTGTCAGAGTATAAAACTAGGCCTTCAGACTGTCTCTTTATCCTCTCTCTTAGGCCCACCTAGTCCTGATTTCGGAAGATTTTGCAATAGGTGAGGGAAAAGATACTTCGTCGTCGTAAACTACGAGATTGCTAATGAATCGGCGCGGGAGAAATCAGGGGATTCCCCCGTGGATCTGGCTAGTCATAATCGCAGCGCTTGCCATTCTTACTGTTATCATCATCACTGCACTCAGTGCAGGTGGGATAGTGGATAGCTTCCTTACCGACCTCGGGTTTGAGGGAGTTGGTGATGATGCAGGGGCCTTCGTCGCTGGCGGGATGTTCCTTCTGCTAATCGTGCTGGTTCTAGGGAGTATTGCCGTGATTTTGCGTTCCGTCTCCGAATTATAGCCGTCGGTTAGTGTCCTGCTCACCGCAGAACATATAGTGGTCCGAAGGGACCTACACGGTATGCCTCTCTCTTTGGATGACCTCGAAACGCACCTGTTCAAGTGTGCGGACATCATCCGCGACGCCGTTGACCCGACCGACTACAAGGAGTACATTCTGCCACTCGTCTACTACAAGTCGATCTCCGATGAGTTCGAAAAACAGTACGCTGAGAACGTCGAGGAGTACGGCGAAGACTTCGCCCGTCGAAACAACCTCTACGACATCCCGGTCGTTCCTGAAGGCTATCTATGGGAGGACATTCGCGCCGTTAGCGACAACGTCGATCAAGCCCTGAACGAGGCCTTCGACGCGCTCACCGAAGAGAACCCCGAGCTAGCTGGCGTCTTCCGCGCGGACTACATCGACGCGGACGCGCTCGACGACGACCGACTCGGCAAGCTAGTCGAACACCTCTCGAAGCACGACCTTGACCGCGACAGTGTTCCCCCGGACATGCTCGGCGAGGCGTACATGGACCTCGTGCGCCACTTTGCAGAAGAAGAGGGCAAGTCCGGTGGGCAGTTCTTCACGCCCCCGCACATCGTCAATCTCTGCGTTCGCCTCGTCGATGACTTCGAGGACGGAATGACGTTCCACGACCCGACCGTCGGTTCTGGTGGGATGCTCATCGAGGCCGCGCGCTACTATCGTGAAGAACAGAGTAGTGATCCGACGAAGCTGACGTTCACCGGGCAGGAAATCAACCCGGATATTTCGGCAATTGCGAAGATGAACCTCTCCATCCACGGGTTGGATGGCGAGATTCGACGCGAAGATTCTCTCTCGAATCCCGCGTTCACCGACGACGAGGAGAACGAGCTGACGCGCTTCGACCGTGTGCTAGCTAACTTCCCGTTCTCCGCTGATTGGGCGAAAGACGACCTCCAAGACGACCCGTACGGGCGCTTCGACTGGCACGAAAAACTCCCCCGTGCTGACCGGGGCGACTACGCCTTCATCATGCACATGGCGAAGCAGTTGAAGCGTCCTGAGCGTGATGAGGCAGGAGGCAAAGCAGCTATCGTCATTCCCCACGGCGTGCTGTTCCGCAAGCACGAGTCGCGCTATCGGAAGCCGATGCTGGAGAGCGATCTGGTAGAGGCCATCGTCGGACTTCCCGAGAACCTATTCCAGAACAACTCGATTCCCTCCGCCGTCCTCGTGTTGAACACGGACAAGCCCGCTGAGCGCGAGGGCGAGGTGCAGTTCATTCACGCTGCAGACGAAGCATTCTACGA
This sequence comes from Halobacterium sp. NMX12-1, assembly GCF_040435975.1. NCBI lineage: Archaea > Methanobacteriati > Methanobacteriota > Halobacteria > Halobacteriales > Halobacteriaceae > Halobacterium > Halobacterium sp. NMX12-1. The sequence goes on from NZ_CP159204.1 coordinate 409,402, forward strand.
GGAGTTATCGAACCAGAACGAACTCACCGAGGACGGTCTCGACCACATCGTTGCGAACTTCCGCGAGTGGGCGACCGAGGAGCGCGTGAGTCGCACTGTGTCGCTCGATGAGATTCGAGAGAACGACTACAACCTCAACATCGCGCTATACGTCGATACCACGGAGCCAGAGGAGGATATTGACGTGGAGGAAGAACTGGCGAAGTTACGCGAGTTGCAGGACGAGCGAGATGAGATAGCGGCGACGATGAGCGAGCATATGGAGGCGTTGAACTATGAGTGAGGATGCGACATTAGACGAATTTATGCGGGCGAATCCGGAAGAAAATAACAGGTCTGAATGGAACGAGTCGAAACTTGAAGGCCTACTTTCCGAACTACTAACAGGAGGTCGTCCGACAGGTGGTGGCCTAGACGAAGGAGAATACATCAGTATCGGTGGTACTCAGGTCAACTCGGAGGGATATATTGACCTTCACGACTTGGTGTATATCCCTGAGGACTACTTTGAGAAGGTGAAAGAGACACAGTTACAGAAGCACGATATTCTGGTCGTCAAAGACGGTGCGAATACTGGAGACGTAGCTATTGCGTGGGAATCTGACGACCGTATCGTAACTAACGAGCACCTGTTCACACTCCGAGCCGATTCGAGCATCAATCCTCCCTACTTGTTCTATTTTCTCCTATCTCACCGAGGTTGGAAACAAATTAATGGGACAATTACCGGCTCTGCTCAAGAGGGCATCAACCGGGGTTTCACCGGGAAAGTTGACGTACAATATCCCCAACTCTCCGAACAGCGAAAAATCGCCACCGTACTCTACACGGTTGACCGGGCGATTGAGAAGACGAGTGAACTTATTGAACAACTTGAAAGGGTTAAGCAGGGTACACGCCAAGACCTTCTAACATCTGGAGTTTCTGAAGAAGGCAGACTTCGTCGTTCCCCGGAATCAGTGCCGGAAGAATACAGCGATGAAAGGCGGTGGACTGTTCCGGAATCTTGGGAACTCAAAGAGTTGTCTGAAGTTTGTTCGATTCAGGTTGGATATGCCTTCAAGAGTGATTGGTATCAGGACGAGGGGAGCGTCCGTGTGCTTCGAGGGGCAAACGTAGGTTATGGGGAGCCAGATTGGTCGGAAACGAAATATTTGGAACCCGACCGAGTTTCAGAATATGAGGAGTATCGACTGGAGGCAGGTGACTTGATTATTGGGATGGATAGACCATACACAAGTTCTGGATTCAAGATTAGCAGACTATCAGAAGACGACGTACCTTCCCTACTTGTCCAGCGAGTTGGGCGGTTTGTGCCAGAAGCCTGTGACCCGGGTTATCTTCACGTGGTCTTGAGTGACTGGCGGTATCAGAAACAAGTCCTTCGCCGCGCTCAGGGGATGGATATTCCCCATATTTCGCAAACTGACATTCTCTCCCCGAAGATTCCGATCCCATCACTTGATGAACAGAAGCGAATAGCCGACCGATACTTCTCAATCTTAGAGAGAATTGATTGCGAGGAAAACCTACTCCGTAAGTACAAGACGCTGAAGCAGGGACTTATGCAAGACCTCCTTTCGGGAACAGTTCGCACGACCGACGCTAATATAGAGATACCCGAGGGAATCGCCTAATATGGTTAGTATCCCATCCGAGGGCGGCGTCGAACGCTCGCTTCTCTCGTGGCTCGACGGCGTCGGTTGGGAGACACACGGACAGGACGGCGACCGTGGTGCGAACGTTCTCGATGAGGCCTACGAACGTGACAGCCACGAGGTCATCTACTGGAACCTCCTCGCCGAACAGGTCGTTACGCTGAACGAGGACGTGACCGAGGATAACGTCGATAAGTTCGTCTCCTCGCTCCGACGCGACCTTGACGCCGAGAACCTAATGGACGGTAATCGCGCATTCTACCAGTTGCTCACCAAGGGCAAGACGTTCAATATCCAGCGCGATGACGGCACGACCGAAACCGTCTACGTGGACCTGATTGACCACGAGAATCCGGAACAGAACCGCTTCCACGCGGTCAATCAGTTTTCCGTTTCGCGTGAGACGACGATCCGCCCGGACGTCACTCTGTTCGTCAACGGAATTCCGCTGGTGACGATGGAACTCAAAAGCCGGGCACAGGACAACGACTGGCACGACGCTGTCAGCGACCTGAAAGCCTACGAGGACGACGTGCCTCGGCTGTTCGTTCCCGGTCTGTTCAACGTGGCTGCCGACACGATGGAACTGCGCTACGGTGCGGTCGGCGCTCCGAAGGAATTCTACGAGCCGTGGAACGACGCCCCGTCGGAGTTTGAGGACGACAACGAGATGCAGCAGGCTGTGAAGGCACTCTGTAATCCTGATACACTTCTCGATCTGCTGAAGAATTTCGTGTTCTACGAGCGGCGAGCTGGTGGGGACGCGAAGATTGTCCCACGCTATATGCAGTATTACGCGGTCAACCGTATCCTCGACCGCGTCCGTAGAGGCGAACACAAGCGCGGGCTCATCTGGCACACCCAAGGGTCGGGCAAGTCGTTCACCATGCTGTACGCTGCTGAAAACCTGCTCTCACAGCCGACCGTCGCGAAGAATCCGCAGGTGTTCGTCATCGTCGATACGGACAAGCTCAACAGCCAGATGCGCGACCAGCTAGCTAACCTCTCGTTGGAGCAGTGGACAGAAGCCGAGAGTATCGACCACCTCCAACAGCTCATCGAAGAGGGGCAAAGCCAGCTAGTCCTTACGACGATTCAGAAATTCGAGGACGTTGACCCCGACGTCCAAGGTAACGACGAGGTCGTCGTCATGTCCGACGAGGCCCACCGCTTCATGGAAGCCGACCTCGGCAACCGCCTCGAAGCCGCGCTTCCCGACTGCTATCACTTCGGGTTCACCGGAACCCCTGTCCGGGAAGGCGAGAAACACGAGGACCGCAACACGTTCCGCGAGTTCTCGCCTGAAGGCGAGGACTACCTGCACCGTTACTCTGTCAAGCAGGGTATCGACGATGGCCTGATTCTACCCGTCTACTTCACGCTGCGCCACGAGATGGAGTGGGAGATAGACGAGGCAGGCTTAGACGAGGAGTTCGAGCAGGAGTTCCGTGGCATGACCACGGACGAAAAGCGGGAGGCGATTCGCGAGAACGTGACTGCGACGACGCTCGCGGAAATCGAACCCCGGGTCAATCGTGCTGTTGCGGAGATCGACCAGCACTACGGCGACCACGTATCGCCGAACGGATGGAAGGGAATGGTTGTAACGCCGAGCCGCCGGTCAGCCGCGATGTACGGTGAACGCCTTATCGACCGACGTGGCGAGGACGAGGTTGAAGTCCTCTACACCGCGACGAAAGACGACCCCGAGCTAATCCAGCAGTTCCACACCGACTCCGAGGAGCGTGACAGCATCGTCAAGGCGTTCAAGGAAGATGAGAATCCGAAACTCCTCGTCGTCCACAACATGCTCCTGACGGGGTTCGACGCACCGATATTGAAGACGATGTACCTCGACCGGAACCTGAAAAACCACAACCTCATGCAGGCTATCGCCCGCACCAACCGGCCTGCCGAAGGGAAGGAGAACGGCGAGATTGTGGACTTTCAGGGCGTCTTCGAGAACATCGACGAGGCGTTGGACTACGACGCCGAAACGAAAGCGTACGCAGCCCGTGACAAGGACGACCTCTACGACGACCTCGTAGACCAGCTCAACACGGTGATGGGTATCTTCGATGGGATTCCGAAAGACGACACCCAAGAGGCGACCTACGAAGCCGTCGAGCGTGTCAGCACTCACCCGGAACGTCGTGAGTTCAAGCAAGGATTCCGCCGCCTGCAAAACCTCTACGAGGCCGTCGCTCCAGACGGGCGGCTCGTCAGCGAAGGCATCGAGGACGACTACAAGTGGCTCAGTCGGATTCACGTCGCGTTCAAGCGTACGGCGTCGGGTGATGAGTCACCGGAGGAAGAGATGCGCGAGAAAACGCGGGATATCATCGACGACCACGTCGAGATTACGGATATCAAGCGTGACTTCCCGACGTACAAACTGGGCGAAGAGTACCTTGAGGACGTCGAGGGACTGGAGAACCCCGGCGTGAAAGCGTCCCAAATCGCCCACGCGACCCGCGAACATCTTCACCCCCGGGAGAATCAGAACCCTCGATACAAGCGGCTAAGCGAACGCGTGACGGACATCGTCGAACGCTGGCAAGGAGACGAGATTAGCGACCCCGAAGCTGTTGAAGCACTGAAATCCGTCGAAGAAGACGTCCTTGAGGTCGAGGAAGAAGCTGAAGAGCAGGGAATGGGTGATGCTGAATTCGCGATCTACACCCATCTTACCGAGGAAACACCAGACGCAATCGAGTCGGAAGACCAGGCCGAAGAGATTGCTGCTGAGATTGTCTCCCAATTCCGTGAGCGCGTGGACAGGAGCTACCCCGGATGGGAGACGAACCAGCAGACGATTGCAGAAATCGAGCGTATCCTGCTGGGCGTCTTCGTGAAGGAACGCGATCTTGGATCCCTGATTCAGGACCACGACGACTTCATCGACGTGATGCGGGACTACCTCATCCGAAATCATGGCTAAACCCGGCTCACGGTCGATTGACCTCTTGGGGAAGACCGTCGAGTACGACGTCCAACGTAGCACGGAAGCCTCGGAGCCTCGGATTGACGTCGATATTCACGGTGTGACCGTTGTTCTCCCTAATTCGGCGGATGTCCACCCAGCGACGCTGCTCAAGGAGAACGCGGCATGGGTGGTTGACAAACGGCAGCAGTATGAGGCTCACAGGGAGCAGGTGCCTGACCGAACGTTTGCGGCCGGAGAGCAGTTTCCGTATCTGGGGGAACCTCGCACGCTAGTTGTGGAGCCGTGCCGGAAGCACACCGTGCAAGACGATACAATTCGACTCCGCCAGAGTGCGGTTGAACAGTCCTCGGTGGAGCAGGTGCTGGAGAACTTCTACCGGAGTTGCGCCCGAGACTATCTCACGGACCGAGCTGACGATTACGCCGAGCAGATGGGCGTGGACTACGAGGCATTAGAGCTGCGGAACCAACGGACACGATGGGGGAGTTGTTCGACAAACGGGACGCTTAGTCTGAACTGGCGGATTATCATGGCACCGCCTGATATCGTCGATTACCTCCTCGTCCACGAATTAGCACACCTAACTGAACAGCATCATGGCGAAGAGTTTTGGAACCTCGTTGCGGCTTATGTGCCGGACTACCGGGCAAAAGACCAGTGGCTCACCGAAAATAGTGTGAAGCTGATTTTCAGCGAAGACGATCTGTAGCAGTGGTCGCTGCGCTCCAGTTTGACTGGAAAAGTGGAACGGTTGAATCGGTAAGTAGAGATGGGAACCTATCGAGTCAGTGTCCATCAGGTATCCGCTCGTGCTACCCGGTCTAGGACAGTAATAGAGGAGTACCTACCGAGACACCAGAGTTCAGATGGGAATCGTTGGCGAAAACCCGCTTTTGGGAAACGTCTAGCGGCGCTGATCAGGTTAGACTGGGCTGAATGGTACGTCGTCGAAACCGATCACTAACTCAGCCATACTGGCGAAGCACTGTTTGATGTCATCTGTCAGAAGATAATCGGTTTTAGTGCTCGTCGGGTCCGTTCCCGAATCGATCGGAATCGATGATTCCAAGGTTAGTCGGGTTTGGGTGTGGTTTTCGCGAATTGGCAGCCACCGTTGAAACGCCAGACTGTCTCACAGGACCGCGTCAGGAATGCGATTTTATCAGCGTCAGGGTGTTGATAATCGGCGTCAGCTGCCACACAGTTCGTTTGGGCATCACTCGCGTCAAGCGATTTTGGCCCCCGAAGGCTTACCCCTATTCTACCGGAACGTCCCCGGTATGCCCTCCCGGACCCGTCGCCAGGTTCTCGCAACAATCGGGACTGCAAGCGCCGCCCTCGCTGGCTGTCTCACGCAGTCGCAGCCGTCCGGCGACCTCGGCGACGTCGAAGGAACGTGGCCGATGGCCGGCCAGAACGCCAGTCACACGCGACAGGTCAACGCGATCCCGACGAACCCCGACTCTGTATGGAAAATCGAACTTGATACTGCTCGCAGCACTGGCACGCCCGCGCTCGCTGGCGGCCGGCTGTACGTCCCCGTCGACGCAATCACCGAAACCGCACGCCACCGCTACCGAATACACGCGCTGTCGGCAGCGACTGGCAACGAGCGCTGGCAGGTACCGCTTCGGTCGGAGCCGAACGGCCCGCCCGCGGTAAGCGGCGACCACGTCGTCGTCACGGCCAAGCGCGCGCTCGAACAGGGCCGCATCGTCGGCTTCGAGACACAGTACGGTGCCGAGGACTGGCTCGTCGACGTTGACGCGAGACTGACTGCGCCACCGACAATCGCGAATGGTGTCGTCTACAGGCGGAGCAGGCCAAGTACCTCGGGGCTTGACCCCGAGGGTGAAGGCCGTAAGCCCCGCTAAACGTGTTCTGTTCGCTCGATATACTGCTCAATCGTGTCTGTCGAAACATCACCTGCCGTCCCAACGTAGTACGATTCCTCCCAAAATCCACCGCCCCACAGGTAGTCTTCCAAGAACGGTTCGTGCTGTTCCCACATCTCCCGCGCTGTGATGCTTTTGACCGTCCGTACAATCTCGCTCGGTGAGTGCTTCGGGTGAGCGGAGACGAACAGGTGTACGTGGTCGGGCGAGATGTGTAGCGACAGTATCTCGTAGCCGTATTCGTCGCACACGTCGCGGAAACTTGCTTCCAGCGATTTCTCGATTGGTGCGAGTATCGCGTGGCGGTACTAAGCGGGATCGAAGATCCCGCGAGGTACGCAAAGCTTCGCTTTGCTTGACTTCGGGCACCACACGAAGTGGTAGTTGACGTTGTACACCGTGTGGTTCGACCGCTTCTCGCCCATACAGACAGTACGTGGACAAGAATTAAGTATTTCAGTATCTAAGTAAGCATGTGAGATGACAAAACGACTGTCCGTGGACTTCGAGGACGATGTGTACAAGGAGTTCTCGAAGAAATGCATCGAGGTTGACGAAACCAAATCCGACGTAGTGCGCGGACTCGTCACCGACTGGCTCGACGAATCAGAAGAATGACCGACGCACAGGCTCTCGTCAAGACGCTGGACTTCCAACTCGACATCCAGAGTGACAACGAGGGCCTGCTATACGATGCCACCCTCGAAGCCCGCTCGGTGTACAACGAAACCATCCGACTCGCCAAACAAGGCGTGGACTGGGACGCCATCCCCGACCGAGTAGCCGACGACGCTAACCTCGTGAAAAACACGACTCAGCGCGTCGTTGCGAAGGCACTCGGGGCGATGGAGAACTACTACGAGTACGACAACTTCGGACTCCCGAGCCATACCAAGGACGGCGCGTACCCGCTTCGAGCCAACTACGAAGAAGGGTACAACCTGTCGCTCACCGACAACGGTGACGTAGAGTTTCGCATCAGCGCGAAGCCCTACAAACACGTCAAGGGCGTCCTCAAAGGGAGCGACGCTCACCTCGACATTCTCCAGACCGCTCTCACGAGTGACGAGTGGAAGATTGGGACGGCAGAAGCCTTGTTCCACAGCGAGAACGCCGAGTTGCACGTCAACCTCACCAACACCGAGCAGACCGTTCGAGACAAGCAGGACTCACGGACGGTCGTCGGTGTGGACGTGAACGAAGACAACGTGGCTCTCACCGCTCTTTCCGAGGATGGCATTGAGGACTCGTTGGTTATCGACTTCCCCGAAATCAAGTTCGAGCGTCACCGCTACTTCACGATGCGGAAGCGTGTGCAGAACGCGGGGAAGGACAGCATCCACGACACCCTCGAAGGGCGCGAAGAACGGTTTGTCCGCGACCGCCTCCACAAGGTGTCTCGGCATATCGTGGAGTGGGGCCGTCAGTTCGAGAGGGCGTGTATCGTCTTTGAAGACCTCAAAGAGATGCGCGACAGTATCGACTACGGCACGCGGATGAACCGACGCTTGCATCACCTCCCGTTCCGCACCCTCCAGTTCTATACCTCGTACAAGGCGGCCTTTGAGGGCATTCCAACTGCGTGGATTAACCCCGAGTACACGAGTCAGCGGTGTCCGATGTGCGGACACACAGAGCGTGCGAACCGTCATAAGAAGCGGTTCAAGTGCCGGGACTGTGGACATCAAGACCACAGTGACCGTGGTGCAAGCGTCAACATCGCCGTGAAAGGCATCAAGAAGCATCAGGACTGGAATGTGCCTGCTCTCAACAGCCTTCCCCAAGTTCGGAAGGTGCGACGGCGGGCATCGGGGGCCGTGGACGCCCCGACCGTGACCCACCCGACCGCCCGAGGCCACCTTGCCGATGGTCGGCTGGAAGTGTCCGACTAACCCACGGGAAGCCTCGGGGCTTGACCCCGAGGCCGTTCACGTGCCCGACTGGCGTGGGCGCGTCCACGCGCTCCTGGTTGCCGACGGGACCGAACTGTGGTCACGCGACATCGACATCAATGGTGGTCGGGGGACGTTCGCCGATCCCGTTGCGGTCAGGGACGGAACGGTCTACGTCGGATCGCAGTCGGGCGAGACAGGCCTCGTCGCATTAAACACCCAGACTGGCGACACGCAGTGGACGGCGTCCACGCCGGCAATCACTGGCGGGCCAGTCGTTCATTCGAACGGAATCGTCGTCCAGAGTCACCAACTCGTGATCGCGTTCGACCACGAGGGGACGCGCAAGTGGACGTTCAACGTCCGCGGAGACACGCAATGCCCGCTCGCCGTCGACGACCGCCACGTGTACGCCGCTACGCAGGACGCCCTCTACGCCATCGACTGGACGGGTGAGCAAGCATGGATGCATGAAGTGGCGGGCGCGCAGTTCGGCGCGTCGACTGTCGCTGGAGACTCGGTTCTCGTGCAAGGGGATGGGCAGCTCATCGCGCGTTCGTCCCCGGCGGGCGACGAGCACTGGACAACCAATGCGAGTGGGCGTGGTCGTGTCATCGTCGCTCCGAATGCTGTCTTCCTTGCTGACGCTGCGACCGTAACCGCGCTCGGCAGCGCCGAGTAGCAGTCCTTCAGCTGCGCCCGCTTGCCCGGACGCATCCCAGGTGGTACCGCGACCATCACCAAAGCAGTGGGTTCTCAGCGCGCTCGCCCGTGGAAACCGAGCTTCTGCACCGCGGCCGGGCTTTTCGACCCCTGAGTGGGTGAGGGGTTCGCCACGATGGCGGACGCCTCGAACTCGGTGAATCAACGATGCCGACGAGTGACAGCTACGCGCGTGGCTTCGACGAGGACGTACAGACTACTGGTAATCAGTGTCCCGAATGTGGCGGTCGCGTCACTACGAACGTCGTCGAAACAGTCTGCGAAGACTGCGGACTGGTTATCGACGAACAGCGCATCGACCACGGGCCGGAGTGGCGGTCCTGTACGGACGAGAAACAGCGGACTGGCGGACCACTCACGGTTGCACGTCACGACCGTGGGCTCTCGACGGAGATCGGGAAACACACTGATGCGAGCGGGAACACGCTCTCGGGGCGGAAGCGCCGCCAGCTCGGGCGGCTGCGCCGCGAGCAGTCCCGGGGCCGCTTCCAGTCGAAAGCCGAACGTAATCTCGCCCATGGTCTGGGTGAGGTGCGACGCATCAGCAGTGCGCTGGGCCTCTCGGAGACGCTCCGCGACCAAGCGTGCCAACTGTTTCGGAGCGCACAGAACGAAAACCTCCTACGAGGTCGGTCGATCGAAGGTATTGCCGCGGCGAGCGTCTACGGCGCGTGTCGCTGTACTGGCCGGTCGCAGACGCTCGACGACGTCGCGGTCCCGGCACGCGTCGAACAGTCCCGCGTCAAGAACGCCTACCAGACGCTGAACGCGGAACTTGGCTTACCGGCGAAGCCAGTGCAACCGAGCGCGTTCGTGCCGCGCCTCGCCTCCGAGCTCGCGTGTCCCGACGATGTTCGCCGACAGGCGCGGACGCTCGCGGAACGGGCCGAGACGACTGGCGTGACAGCGGGCGTGCATCCAGCCGGCTTCGCCGCGGCGTGCCTCTACGAGGCACTGCGTGAGCGTGGCCGGCACCCATTGAAAACACGGGTCGCGGAGGCGGCCGACGTCTGTGTGTCGACGGTGCGGACGCATCAACAGACGGTTCGCAAACTGGAACTGTAGGGTGGTTGCTGGGACCCGTGTTGCTGTCGGCTACCCGATTCAAACCCGTAGGGAACAGATTGGGCGCCTACGTTCGTTCCGACAACCGGGCGCGGGTAGCTGCGGTTCGTTCAGCACCCACCATCTTAACCAACACTCGTGGCGATTCACGGCCAGTGTTGGTTAACGCTGGGAACGTGCTGTCGCCAGAACGGCGTCACCTGCCACGGCGGCGCGCTGTTTGAGTATTTGAGCGAGGCCAAATGAGTCCCGCCAGAAGTCAGGGATTCGTGTACACGACGTGGACTGCCGAGCTTGGAATGGCGAGACGCCCGTACTAGTCGCTGCTGTTACGCCATTACGCTGCTCTGCAATACCTGTCGACCGTATTCCTCCGTAGCAGTTTTTCGTGCGCCACGAGGGGTGCGGCGCGCCTCCTGAGAGGCGGGTCGTGGTGTCCGTGATGACGGCTAGTACCTCGTCGGTCTCCTTCGAGGAGACCGACACGCGATCCGACGAGATGCACAGCACCATCGAACAGTGGATTGATGACCTCGTGGCTGGCGTCGACGATGCGCAAGCCAGCGACGAATTCCAGGACTGGTTGGACGTCCAGAGTCGCTTCCACGACTACTCGTATCAGAACACGCTCCTGATTAAACGCCAGTGCCCGGAGGCGACCCGGGTGGCAGGGTATCGGACGTGGCAGGAGGAGTTCGACCGCCACGTCAAGGAGGGCGAGTCGGCCATCTGGATCTGGGCGCCGATCATCGCCAAGCAGTGTCCGGAGTGCGAGAACTCGCCGAGCTACCACGAGGACAGTGACTGTACATACGACGAGACGCCGCCCGAAGAGTGGTCGAAAGGCCTCGTTGGATTCAACCCGGCGCCCGTCTTCGACATCTCCCAGACCGAGGGCGAGCCACTCCCCGACCTTGACACCGCGGCAACTGGTGACGCCGGCAATCTCGTGCCACGACTCTTGGACATGGCGGATGACCTCGACGTGACGGTGCGCATCGTTCCCGCGGATGAATGGACGCATGGCGAGGCAAAGGGTGTCTGTGAACGGCTCAGTCCATTGAACGCGCAGCCGGTTGTGGAAGTCCGTGACCGGGAGAACGACGCGGACCTCGCCCGGACGCTCATCCACGAGTACGCACACGCCCTGCTACACACTGGCGTGACTGAGACAGCCGAACGGTCGAAACGCGAGGTCGAGGCAGAGTCAGTCGCGTACATCGTCGGCCGGTACTGCGGGCTGGATACGAGCCGGTCGGCGTTCTACCTCGCCGCGTGGGAATCGGACGATCCTGAGGTCGTTCGCGAGCGACTGGACCGTATCAGTCGGACGGCCGAGGAGCTGATCGAGACGCTGGACGCGTAGGTTCGTGGCCGCGTCCGTGTTTTTCTGCGCCCGCGGAGCGGTGGAGGCGCACTCGCGTCTCCACTGAATCATGGTTTTCCAGCAACTCAGCGCGGTTCCTGAAACGGTCCCACAGGGCATCGCTCGAACCGACCTTGAACCACGGACGAAGCGAGCGCTCGAGGAGGGGATGGCCGTCTCCCTGCTCGAAAAAGGCGGCCGCTACGAGGTCCGGACCGCGTCCGGGAGCTGGTACGAGGTCGATGTCGTCGCCGAAACGTGCACCTGTCCGGACTGGGAGTATCGCACGCCCGAGGGCGGCTGCAAGCATCTGCGGCGCGTCGACGTCGAACTCAAACTCGGCCGGGTGCCCCTGCCCGATGGCCGACTCCCGGACCAAGCGCGCCACGAGCCTTAACCAACATGCGGTTCGTCCAGGGCGCGGTGCCGGGCAATGAGGACGCCAGCTTCTCCGAGGCTTTAGTGGGCATCGACGGCGAGTGGCGAGCCATCCAGATCAAAGCGATGCCCAGGAGAAGCAAGTCATCGACTTCGACCCCACCTCACTGCTATGCACGCTGGTGACTGTTAGGGACAACTTGCTGTGGTCGGGAGTTTGAAGACCTTTCCCCGTCTTCAGCGAAGGGTAGCTCTCTGGTGACGAATCTGATGGGAGTGCCGTCGTTATCCGATTCAACCCAAATATAAGGTAAAATAATTATGAATGGCGAACGTTGTGTTATTAGTTTCAAAACAGTCTAAACACACCCATAATCCGTGGTTTATAAAATAATCGTTTTCCGATATCCGGGTTCTCTTCGATTATTTACAGGCAATACTTCGGGAAACCGCCGATTGAAACGATAGCTTTATTGGCGAAGTATTCAACAGACGGTGTGTAATGACGGATGACAATGACATGCAGCGTCGAAGTTTCCTGAAGGCCGCCGGCGGGACTGCCGCAGCCCTCACTCTGGCTGGCTGTTCCAGTAACGATAACGGCGGTAGCGGGACGACGACGGGTGATTCTGGCGGTGGCGAGACGACGACCACGACCGAACAGAGCACCCGGGAAATTGCGAACCTCGCGATCGAGGCTGAGGACGATTACACGTTCTCCATGGAGCTCACTGGGCCGTTCCATCAGGTCATGGAGATGCTCTCATACTCCTCGTTCGCTGCAGTTCCGGAGAATTACGTCGACGACCTGCCGGACGTTGACGGTGAAGTCGATCAGTCGACGTTCGGTTCCGAGGACCCCGTCGGGACGGGCCCCTTCCAGTTCGAGAGCTGGTCTGACGGGACCGCTGTTGACGTTACCGCGTTCGATGACTTCCACGGTGAGGGTCCTGAACTCGATGCGGTTCACTGGCAGGTCATCCAGGATTCCAACGCGAGCTACCAGTACGGCCAGAACCAGAACTCGGACATCGCGCCAATGCCGACGTCCCAATACGACCCGGATCTAATCTCCGTCGAGGGGACGGACGACCGTGACCGTGACTACGGCACGTACGGGCCGATGAACAACGGTGAGACGGCCAACTACCTGCGCGTGCTGTCTGCCGGGACGCAGTACCTGGGGTTCAACGCCCAGCAGGTCGAGAAGCCGGTTCGCCAGGCGGTTGCGTACGTCCTCAACCAGACATCCATTGTCGAGGAGGTCTTCAAGTCTCGTGGCCTCCCTGCGACGCACCTGACGCCGCCGACACTGTTCGACGGCGGGCAGGACGTCTACGACAGCCACGGCGAAGACTACCCCTACAGCGTTGACGAAGCGGACCTCGAGTCCGCTCGGCAGATCATGGAGGAGGCGGGCTACGGCCCGAACAACCGCGTGGAGATTACCTTCGCACACCAGGAGGGGACCTCACAGTACGCTGACGTCGCAAGTCTCCTTGGCGACCAGCTTCAGAGCGTCTACATCGACATCTCCGTCGAACCGACGCCGTGGTCGACGCTGCTTGAGCGCGGCCGGAACGGGAACCTCGAGATGTTCCTGCTGGGGTGGCTCATGGACTATCCGGATCCGCACAGCTTCATGCAGCTTCTCAATCCCGACTTCACGAACACCTCCGAGGCCGGCCCGCTTGCCTACACGGACTGGCGGGACACCGAAGCTGCGCAGGCGAACCGTGACGCCTGGGGAGAGATCACGGACAACCTTCAGCCGACTGACGAGGCCGCGTCCACTCGCCAGGAACGCTACCTCGAGATGGAGGAAAACAACTGGGAAGACGCCGTCATTATCCCGCTCTACCACCCATACGACGAGCGGATCTCTTACGACACTGTCGACATGCCCCGGTTCGGCAGCGCTGGTCCCAGCCGCCAGAAGCTCAATCAGGTCACGAAGTCCGGTGACTCGAACACCTTCCAGGACGTTATGACCGGGTCGATTACGACGTTCGACCCCATCGCTGCCACTGACACGGCGTCCGGTGAAGTCATCACCCAGCTGTTCGATGGGCTGATGCAGTATCCCAACGCTGAGGTCACTCCGGAAGGCAATCTTGCGACGGATTACGAGGTGTCCGACGACTACACGTCCTACACCTTCACGCTCAAGGAGGGTGTGACGTTCCACAACGGGAGTGAATTCACGGCCCAGGACCTGGTGTACTCCTGGAACCGGCTCGCGAACTCCCAGAACAGCAACCGGGACTACTTCCTCCTGGACAATCTGGGCATAGAGTACGAAACCGAAGAAATCGACGTCGAGTAGCCGTCTGCAACCGCTCCCTTTTTGTAGGGGAGTGCGAAATTTACCGGTACCCCGTTGCAGGTTTGAACAGGTAGTATGACCCCCACCACCACCCGTTTCCGTACATGCGATACGTTTCGATACTTGCCATGAGAGAACACCACGAGCAGGAGCGTGATCCGTAATGTCACGATGGACCTATCTGGGGAAGCGTCTCATCATGTCCATCCCGGTGATCATTCTGGGAACCACACTGACCTTCGTCATCGTCCGCATGGGGCCGTTGAATCCCGTGGGAGCGATTCTTGGTCCCGACGCTAACCCTGCAGCTTACGAAAGCATCGAGCAACAGCTCGGGTTGAACCAGCCCCTCTGGGCACAATACATCGACTTCATGACTGACCTGTTTACGTTTGACCTCGGTCAGTCCTGGGTTTATAGCCGCGACACAGGTACGTACGAACTGCTTGCCACCTACGCCCCCCGTACGATCTGGCTCGGCTTTTGGTCAGTCGTTATCGCGATCTTCATCGGGATTCCACTGGGTTTCTATGCCGGTCTCAACCCGAACACGTTCTCTGACTACCTTGCTTCCTTCGGCGGCATCGTGTGGCGCGCCATGCCTAACTTCTGGCTCGCGGTTATCCTGGTGGCCGTCCTTTCCAGTTCTGAAGACCTCCTCTTCGGGTTCGAATGGCAGACGTTCCTCGTCAATACACCAGAGATTGTGACGCCGCCCGACTTGTCAAACCTGACGGACCCGACGAGCCTGCTGCAGGCAATCAAGAAGATTGCTCCGGCCGCGCTCGTACTCGGCTCTTCGACGATGGGCAACGAAGTCCGACTCGCGCGAACAGCCGTCCTCGAAACGGTCAACTCGAACTACGTCGAAACCGCGAAGGCGAAAGGGCTACCAGGTCGGACTATCGTCTGGAAACACATCTTCCGGAACGCGCTGATTCCGCTCATCCCCGTGATTACCAACGAAGTGTTCATCCTCATCGGGGGCTCCGTTCTGGTCGAAACAGTCTTCGCCATCAACGGAATTGGCTACCTGTTCTTCCAGGCGACGATTCAGGCTGACCTGCCGTTGGTTGGTTCGCTGATGTTCATCTTCATCCTGCTGATTGTAGGTGTCAACATCCTCCAGGACATCCTCTACACCATCGTCGATCCACGAGTGGGGTACGACAATGACTGACGACACAAGGACGACCGTGCAAGAAGACCTGACTTTCAAGCAACGAGTGCGGGCGAACCCCCGACCGGCGACTGTCTGGGTTGTGGGTGTCGCGGTTCTGATCGCACTCGAATTCGGCGCAATCTGGAGTACAGTGATGGGACTCCCGTGGAACGAAGTTGTGGGGGTTCTTCCAGCGGCTCCTGGCGCAAGTGTCCTTGCGGGTATCGGAGACGCCCTTGCCGACCTCCCCACTCTGCTGGACCGGAACCTCATCTCGAACCAGGGGTATCACGTCCCGGGCGAGGGCTGGCAGCAGACCTTCATGGGTTTGTCACCAGCAGCCGCTTGGGCACTTCGTGTCACTCTCGTCTACGTGTATGCGCTCGCGTGTATCGCCTGGGTTTGGAAGGGATACCGAACGTTCAGACAGCACTACCGCTACGCATCCTGGACCCCCCGCGACGACATGATTGACCGGCTCCGGACGCACCGCTGGGGCCAGTTCGGGCTCGTTATCGTCGCGATGTTCCTGGTCCTTGCGCTGTTCGCTCCGACCATGGGGCCGACAACCCAGAAAGCGAATATTACTGAGCCCTATTCACACGAGATGCAGTACTACGACTCCGAAAGCGGTGAAGTCGCCACCATGGTGGTCGGCTTCGCGAACCAGGAGTCCCGGTCCCGTGGCGCAGGCGATTCGAACGTCGCCCCCCTAACCTATGACTCGTTCGATAGATACCATCCATTCGGGACATTACCTAATGGGAAAGACCTCTTCACATTCCTCGCATACGGGGCTCGTCTCTCCCTCTTTATCGGGCTCGTCTCGATGGGGCTTTCGGGAGCAATCGCGCTTTCCATGTCCATGATCACGTCGTACTATAAGGGGCTTGCAGACTTGCTGACAGTCGTTACCAGCGACTCGATCATGGCGCTCCCACAGCTCCCGCTCATCATCCTGTTGACGCAGGTTCTCAGTGGCAACCCGATCTCGAACTACTACAACGGAGCGCTGCTGTTAGCTCTCATCTTTGCCTTCATGTTCTGGCCACCACTGTGGCGGTCCTTGCGTGGGCCTGCACTCCAGGTCTCCGAGCAGGAATGGATCGATGCGGCCAAGAGCTTCGGCCAACGCCCACGGACGACGATGCGGAAACACATCGCGCCCTACGTCCTCGGCTATCTCCTCATCTACGCCTCGATGTCCCTGGGCGGTGTCATCATCTCCACAGCCGGGCTGTCCTTCCTCGGCCTCGGCATCACCGCGCCGACCCCCGAATGGGGGCGGGCGATCGACCTGGGGCAGGATTACGTGACGACGCAGTCCTGGCATATCTCCCTGCTTCCGGGGATCTTGATCGTACTCGTCGTCACGGCATTCAACGCGCTTGGTGACGGTATCCGTGACGCGATCGACCCGCAGAGCGAGGCAGCTGAAAGCGGCGAAAGTGGTGAATCTGGCGCTGCAGCAACTGGAGGTGGCGCATGAACTCTGATACGATGACAACTCCGACCGACGCAGACGACCGCGAGACGCTACTCTCAGTGTCGAACCTTCGTACGTCGTTCTACACTGACAAAGAAGTGATTCGTGCGGTAGACGGTGTCGACTTCGAAATCCGCGCTGGTGAAACGGTCGGTATCGTTGGGGAAAGTGGGTCTGGAAAAAGCGTTACTGCTCGGTCGATAATGGGGCTGGTCGAATCCCCCGGTCGTATTGAGCCCGACAGTAGCATTCAATACCGCGGCAACGAGTTGACCACGAACTCGGAATCCGAATGGCAGGATATCCGGGGCGGGGATATTGCCATGGTCTTCCAGGACCCGCTGACGAGCCTGAACCCGGTCTACACCGTCGGCAACCAAATCAAGGAAGCACTTCGTCTCCACCAAAATCTCCGTGGGAGCGAGGCAACGAAAGAAGCAACTCGCCTCCTGCAAGAAGTCGGGATTCCGGACGCACCTCGGCGCCTTCGGGAGTACCCACACCAGTTCTCTGGTGGGATGCGGCAACGGGCCGTTATCGCGATGGCGCTCGCGTGTGATCCGTCAGTCCTCATCTGTGACGAGCCAACGACAGCCCTCGACGTCACGATCCAGGCACAGATTCTGGAGCTCTTAGATAAGATTCAAGAAGAGGAAGGTATCGGCATCATGTTCATTACCCATGACATGGGTGTCATCGCAGAGGTGTCTGACCGCGTGAACGTGATGTACGCCGGCGAGTTCGTCGAGAGTGCTCCTGTCGAGGACCTCTTCGAAAACCCGAAACATCCCTATACACAGGGTCTGCTCGAAAGCATCCCGTCGAAAAACGCCGGGAAGCGCCGCCTGGACACAATTGAGGGCGAGGTGCCGACCCCGACTGACGACCCGACGTACTGCCGGTTCGCGCCCCGGTGCCCGAAGGCTTTCGACGAGTGTGAGGTAGTCCACCCGGAGTCAGTCCAAGTACAATCGGACGTCGACCATTCCGCGGCGTGCCTCCTGTACCCGGATGAGCAGTCTACCGAGGAGCGAGTTACGACACACCAAGCAGCAGGTGATGACGCAGCAGAAACGGGTGAGAGCCAATGAGCAAGCAACTACACGCAGACGATACGGACGCAACACAGGGTGAGACGCTCGTCAACGTCCAAAATCTCAAGAAATACTACGGTGAGGACGGCTTGCTGAGCAAGCCACCGGTCAAAGCCGTTGACGGGGTCAACTTCGAGATTCGACGCGGTGAAACGCTTGGTCTCGTTGGCGAGTCCGGCTGTGGTAAATCCACTCTCGGTCGCACACTCATCCAGCTCGAACGAGCAACGGAGGGGGTCGTCGAATTCAACGGCGTGGATATTACCACCCTGAAGAAGGATGAGTTGAAAGAATGGCGCCGCAATGCGCAGATGGTGTTCCAAGACCCGGAATCCAGTCTCAACAATCGGATGACTGTCGGTGAAATCATCCGTGAACCGCTGGACGCGCACGACTGGAAGACTCCGCAAGAACGCCGGGAACGTGTCCGTGAGCTACTCGACACCGTCGGCCTCCAGAAGGAGCATTACTTCCGATATCCCCACCAGTTCTCCGGCGGCCAACGACAGCGGGTTGGGATTGCTCGGGCGCTCGCCTTAGAGCCGGACTTCCTCGTGCTTGACGAGCCGGTTTCTGCACTCGACGTGAGCGTACAGGCGAAGATCCTGAATCTACTGATGGACCTACAGGACGAGTTCGGGCTCACCTACCTGTTCATCGCCCACGACCTCTCTGTCGTCCGCCACGTCTGCGACCGAACGGCAGTGATGTATCTGGGGAACATTATGGAGATCGGTGACACGGAGGAGCTCTTCACCGACCCCGCGAATCCCTATACGCATTCGCTGTTGTCGGCAATCCCGAAACCAGACCCGGGCAGTTCCGCCGACCGGATTACGCTCCGTGGGACCCCACCAAGCCCCCGCGACCCGCCGTCTGGCTGTCCGTTTAGTACCCGCTGTCCGATGAAAATCCGCCCGGACGAGTACGATGACCTGGATATGGAGGTTTGGCGCGGGATTGACGAGTACCTGACTGTACTGCGGAGCCGTGCGGATGCCGACCAGTCGCTCACCGAAACTGTCAAGGGGCTGTTGGGGATGGATGTCGGCCAGGAGGATATCGACGACGTCGCTGCTGAAATCTTCGAAGACCGCTCGGTGCCCGATAACGTCGAAGGTATCATCAACGAGGCGACGGCGAATGCACAGGCAGATGAATTCGATGCTGCAATCGAGACGCTTCTCGATAGCTTTGGGAGCATCTGTGACCACGAAATGCCTGAATACCATACTGTTGGCGGGAGAGAGAGTCTTTGCCACCGCCATCAGCAGGAATACACGGGCACAGCAGAGTATTCGACAATAGTCGACGACTAATGGTTGGGATTCGCGGGCGACAGCTCATAGACGCCGCTGGCTACGCCGTCGCTGTTGTGCTTTCCGTGTCCGTGTTCAGCCTCCTCATTATGGCTGTGACAGGAACCAGCTTGTTTGTCGCGGAGTTCAGCATGTTTCTCGCCGGCTGGGCGATTATCGCGTACAGTCTCTTCCTATTGAATCCGGAGGCGCCTTGGACCGTTGACCGAACCGAAGAAGGGCGCTTACGAGTGACGAAAACGGCGAACGAACCAGATCCACCGCGTGGTGAGACTTGGTTTCAACGAAGCGTCCAACGGTTCCCCCCGATGGTTTGGTATCCCCTATCGCCCGATGACCGGATTTCAACGGGGCTGAAACTGTTCATCAGCGGCGTACTCACGCTCGTTGTCTCCTTTATATTTGAACGAACGGTGGTAGTTTGACAGGCAAGGCCTATATGCGAATCCAATTAAACCCAACCCATGGTCGAATACACCGGTACATCTCCCTCTGATGGCCGGAACGGTGCACTCGATGTTCACAAGAGTGCATGGAAGAAGACGCTCCAAGAGTTAGAAGCGCAGGTTGAGCGTTTGGAGGACGACGGCTGGCAAACGGTGGCTTTCCCGGCTGGACACACAGGCCCGGAAGTCCCAACTGATGGGGATAAGGACAATAATCGGTTCGGCCTCACGCACATTATTCCGGGAAACAAAGCCGACGAACTTCTAAAGCTTCGTGAGAAGGGGTCGTTCGAAGATTACCAAGTCTTCAAGAATAGCGTTCATGGGCAGGAGTTCGTTCTCACGGCCATTTTGGACCACCCCACGGAATCGGTCGTCCTGATCGCGGGGAACTACCGCCAACAGCGTGCGGAACCGCTCAAGGAGATCGCGATGGACGAAGATGTGATGTACAGCCATATCCGGAAACTCGATGGGTCGTATATTGCGACGTTTGAACACGAGGATCCGGCCCACTTCTTCCCGGAACTGAACGATTCGTAGCGTACGAAACTGGGGGTTTGGTGACAGCGATGCCAATACTGGGCAGGTGTCAAATTACGGTTCTTCCTTGAGTCGGTCATGGCCGTTCCGGTGGCTGTTAGCGGCCGCTTGAGGTACGAACAGAAGCGTACGTCACTCCAACAGTGTGGCAGTCGTCACGTCCACGAAGCCATCCAAGCAGTCGACTGTAACCAACCCGGAGACGGCGGACACGTCCCCGTAGGTGTGCGCTTGAATCGCGGGCCGGTGAACGTGAACGGCGAGTTCTTCTCCCTCCTGCGAGCAACCGCCAGAGCGGGAGCCAACGCGAACAGCTCATCTGTGGCGAAGCGAGGGTATCGGTCCGAGCGGAATAGGTCAGGTATCTTACTCCGATGCGCTTAAGTATCCCGTGCCACGTTGTATCATACGTCATGACGACTGACGCCGTGCAGCCGGCGAACGCGTCCGGCACCGACGTGATGGCCTCCCTCGACGACGAGGGCCCCGAGTCCCGACTCGTCATCGCGGACATCTCCTGCGACGAGGCGTGGATGTCGGTGACAGCGGACCACGCGACCGCGCTCTCGGCGTGGCGATAGGCCGACTGCGGCGGCGTACTAACTGCTCGTAGTTCCGTAGCACCCAGACGGTAGGACTTTTGCTGGCGCGTCCGTTGGGTGCATCCATGAACGTTCGCGAAGTCTCTGGCGGCCGCGAGTTCGTCGCGCGACTCGACCACGGCGCCGACTGGCGCGAGGAAATCGAGTCGCTGGCTGCCAACAAGGGCATCGACGCCGCGTGGTTCGTCGGCATGGGCGCGGTGCAGGACGCCGAACTCTGGTACTACGACCAGGACGACTTCGAGTACAAGGCCGCGCGCTTCGAGGAACCCCTCGAAGTGGCGGCCTGCGTCGGGAACCTTTCCGAGCTAGACGGTGAACCGTTCGCGCACACGCACGTGACCCTCTCGCGGCGGTCCGGGCAGGCGCTTGCGGGCCACCTCGACCGCGCGACCGTGTTCGCGGGCGAGCTGTACGTCCGCGAACTCGACACCGAGCTGGTGCGCGAGCACGACGACGCCACCGACCTCGACCTCTGGCTGTAATGCGGCCCGAGGACGAGGCGTACTTCGAGTCGCTGGAGGCCGGCCTCGACGAGGCCTTCGACGTCGCCGAGCGCGCGAAACAGCGCGGCGAGGACCCCAAGCCCGAGGTCGAGATTCCGGTCGCCAAGGACATGGCCGACCGCGTCGAGAACATCCTCGGCATCGACGGCGTCGCCGAGCGCGTGCGCGACCTCGAAGGGGAGATGAGCCGCGAGGAGGCCGCGCTCGAACTCGTCGAGGACTTCGTCGAGGGCCGCGTCGGCGACTACGAGACGAAAGCCGGCAAGGTCGAGGGCGCGGTCCGCACGGCGGTCGCGCTCCTCACGGAGGGCGTGGTCGCGGCGCCCATCGAGGGCATCGACCGCGTGGAGGTCAACGCCAACGACGACGGCACCGAGTACGTCGCCGTCTACTACGCCGGCCCCATCCGGTCCGCGGGCGGGACCGCGCAGGCGCTGTCCGTTCTGGTCGCGGACTACGCCCGCGCGCTGCTGGACATCGACCGGTTCAAGCCCCGCGACGACGAAATCGAGCGCTACGCCGAGGAGGTGGACCTCTACGACTCCGAGACCGGCCTCCAGTACTCGCCGAAGGACAAGGAGACGAAGTTCATCACCGAGCACTGTCCCGTCATGCTGGACGGGGAGGCAACCGGCGACGAGGAAGTCGACGGCTTCCGCGACCTCGAACGCATCGCAACGAACTCCGCGCGCGGCGGGATGTGTCTCGTGCTCGCCGAAGGGATTGCGCTGAAAGCACCCAAGATTCAACGCTACACCCGGAATCTCGATGAGGTCGAGTGGCCGTGGCTCCAGGACCTCATCGACGGCACCATCGGCAAAGATGACGACAGCGAGGGCGACGACGACGCCAGCGACGACGCTGCAGACGAGGCCGAGGTGTCCACCGACGCCGACGACGCCAGCGACGAACCGGAGGGCCCACCGCGCGTGGACCCGTCGAACAAGTTCCTCCGGGACCTCATCGCGGGCCGTCCCGTCTTCGGCCACCCCTCCAACGAGGGGGGGTTCCGCCTGCGCTACGGCCGCTCGCGCAACCACGGGTTCGCGACCGCCGGCATCCACCCGGCGACGATGCACCTCGTGGACGACTTCCTCGCGACCGGCACGCAGATCAAGACCGAGCGCCCCGGGAAGGCCGCCGGTATCGTTCCCGTCGACTCCATTGAGGGCCCCACGGTCAAACTCGCGAACGGGGACGTACGGCGCATCGACGACCCCGAGGAAGCCTTAGAGGTTCGGAACGGCGTCGTCGAGATTCTGGACGTCGGCGAGTACCTCGTAAACTACGGGGAGTTCGTCGAGAACAACCACGAGCTCGCGCCCGCGTCCTACGCGCCCGAGTGGTGGATTCAGGACTTCGAAGCGGCGGGCGCGGACGTGCAGGCGCTTCGTGATTCGCCGTACGTGGACCTCGAAGCCCCCGACGTCGAGCAGGCCCTGGAGTGGGCGACGGAGTACGACGCGCCGCTGCACCCGAAGTACACGTACCTCTGGCACGACGTCGAGGTCGCGGACTTCGAAGCCTTGGCGAACGCCGTCGCAGCCGCCCACACCGAGGACGGCAACCTCGTCCTCAATAACGAGGACGCGGTTCGCGAGCCGCTGGAAGCCCTGCTCGTCGAACACAGGCAGGACGACGACGAGATTCGCATCCCGGACTGGCTGCCGCTCGTGCGCTCGCTCGGGGTTACCGAGGATCTGTCCCGCGAGTGGGACGACCTCTCGGCGGACGCCCGCGAGTGGCCGAACGCGCTCGCCGCCGTCAACGAGGTCGCGCCCTTCGAGGTCCGCGAGCGCGCGCCCACGCGAATCGGGAACCGCATGGGCCGCCCGGAGAAGTCCGAGTCCCGCGACCTCTCGCCCGCGGTCCACACGCTGTTCCCCATCGGGGAGGCCGGCGGCAGCCAGCGCGACGTCAGCGAGGCCGCCCGCTACGCGCCCGACATGAAAGACACGCCCGGCAAGCTCGACGTCCAACTGGGCGTCCGCGAGTGCCCGTCCTGTGGCGACCACACGTTCGAGCCGCGCTGCGGGGACTGCGGCGAGTGGACCGACCCGCACTACGAGTGCCCGGACTGCAACGTGAGCGCCGAACCCGACGAGTCCGGCCGCGTCGAGTGCCCGCGCTGCGAGCGCGAACTCGACAACGTCGAAGTCCAGACCGTCGACGTCGGCTCCGAGTACCGCGACGCCCTCCAGGCCGTCGGCGAGCGCGAGAATGCCTTCGACCAGCTCAAGGGCGTCAAGGGGCTGTCCTCCGCGGAGAAGGTCCCCGAGCCGATGGAGAAGGGCGTGCTCCGCGCGAAACACGACGTCTCCACGTTCAAGGACGGCACCGTCCGCTACGACATGACCGACCTCCCGGTCACGTCGGTCAAGCCCAGCGAACTCGACGTCACCGTCGAGCACTTCCGCGAACTCGGCTACGAGGAGGACATCCACGGCGACCCCTTAGAGCACGACGACCAGCTCGTCGAACTCCGCGTGCAGGACGTCGTGCTTTCTGATGGTGCTGCCGAGCACATGCTCCAGACCGCGGACTTCGTCGACGACCTCCTCACCCAGTACTACGGCCTCGACCCGTTCTACGAGCTGGAGGAGCGCGACGACCTCGTCGGCGAGCTCGTCTTCGGGATGGCGCCCCACACCTCCGCCGCCGTCGTCGGCAGAGTTATCGGATTTACGTCAGCTTCGGTCGGATACGCGCACCCGTACTTTCACGCCGCGAAAAGACGGAACTGCTTCCACCCCGAGACGAAGGTATGGTTCGAGGACGAAGCCGGCGAGGCCCATCACGACACAATCGAAACGCTCGTCGAGGACCGACTCGACCCCGAAACAGCCGACGAAGACGACTTCGGGACGCTCGTGCAGGAACTCGATGGCGACGTCCATGTCCCTTCGCTCACGGAAGATGGTGATCAGGTTCGGAAACCCGTCGAAGCCGTCTCCAAACACCCCGCGCCCGACCACATGATCCACGTCGAGACCGGAAGTGGCCGCGAACTTACGGTTACTCCGGACCACGAGGTTCATGTTTTCAGGGACGGGTCGATTACGACGAAGACGGCTGCACAGTTGACAGACACGGATCACGTTCTCACGCCCACAGACGTGGACACACTTGAACCGACTCAAGGACGTCGTGTGTTTGACCTCCTCGCTGAGTTTGCGCGTGTCGACGCAATTGAAAACGACCAACTCACAGTCAAGGGTATCGGACGGGCTGAACTATATGATCTCTTCACTGACGCACTTGCAGCTGACTGGGATGGGCAGTTCTATCCACTGAAAAGTACGGCCGAGTATCTCGGAGTGACGAAGAAAGCCCTGAGCAACTACGTTTATCGTGAGAGCTTGCCGTTCTCCCTTCTCACGGACGTTTTCGGGTCTGTCGAGGAGACACTCGATGTGATTCCCGACGATGTAACGTTGGGGATGAAACGTGACACCGCGGAAGTCGACCGTTACGTCGAGCTGAACGAACGTGTTGGTACACTTCTCGGGTACTACGCTGCGGAGGGGTTCACCCGGAAGCAAACTACCTCGAAGGGAACGATTCATCAGACGACGATTAGTGGCATCGAAGACGAAGCCCGCGAGTTCTTCGTCGAGACACTCCGCGAGGAGTTCGGTGCGAATCCCTACCGTGAGAACGATAAGAAGGTGACAGTGTCCGGTCGCCTCCTTCGGACGTTCTTCGACACAGTCCTTGATGCAGGCGTTCACGCGGATTCGAAACGCGTCCCGCAGTGCGTCTTCGATTCCAGCGCTGCAGTCGTGGGCGCGTACCTCTCCGGATACTTCAGTGGTGACGGTCACGTCACAAAGCAAGGATTGACAGTCTCCGCGACGACGGTCAGTCGAGAGCTTAAGGACGATGTCGTCGCGCTCCTCACTCGGCTCGGGATATCGAGTACGGTCCACAAGCCGGAGCAAGTCCCGCTCGTGGAGAAGTTCCCAGACTACTACGATGCCGACGACGAGTCGATGTCAGCACGTAGCTTTGTGGTTCGTGTCAGCTCCGAGGACGCGGTCACGTTCCACGAACGCGTGGGATTCCATCTGACCCGTAAGGAGACTCGTCTCGCGAGCCACGTCGAGAACATCAAACCAGCCGGATCGCGTATTTTCGACGGAGGGGATGGCGACTATCTGGTTGACAAGGTGGTGTCGGTCGATTACGAGCAGTCTACCACTGACTACACGTACTGTCTCACTGTCTCCGACACCCATTCATTAATTCCAAATGACATATATGCGCTCAACTGTGACGGCGACGAGGACTGCGTGATGCTCCTAATGGACGGTCTTATCAATTTCTCTAAATCGTACTTGCCGGACCAGCGTGGTGGCAGCGTTGCCGAGGATTCTCGACTCGTCGCTGTCGACCCCGACGGCGATGTGCGATTCCTGACGTTCGACGAGTTCTGGGATGAGCTTGAAGCACCGATTGAAACGGACGGGAAGTTCCGCAAACGGACCTGTTACAGCGAAGGCTGGCAGACGTACGCGTTCGACGACAACCACGAGGCGTCACTGGAACCAATCGAGAAAGCGATTCGGTATCAAGCCGATGACGACGACCAACTCGTCCGCGTGGAGACGCAGTTCGGTCGGTCGCTGGAGATAACGGAACACCACAGCCTCTTCCGGTACGATGATGGTATCGAGGAAGTTGCTGGTGCGGACCTCGAAGCCGGTGATTTGGTTGTCGCCCCACGCGACCTCGATGTCGACACCCGGGAAACCACCCTGGATGTTACTGACTGTGTCGATGACCCGTACGTTGTCATCGACGATGACGTCGAGGAACTCCTACGGACGGCCTGGGAGTCAACCGACCGAGGGAGCGAGACGCATGGAGCGTTCAACGCGGGACTCGCATACAGGCTCAATAAGTCGAAAATCGGATTTGAGCGGTTCCAGCAGATTCTCGCCCACAGCGAACTTGACGTACCGACTGACATCGAGGTCGGACTTGAAGGCTCCTCACTCGGCATTACGCGAACAATCGAGGTTGACGAGGACTTCGCCTGGCTCCTGGGCTTGTTCGTCGCTGAGGGAACTACCTCAAGCGTCAACCCCTGCATCCACAACGCCGACGAAGATCTCATCGACCGTGCGGCCGACATCGCAACGGACAAACTCGGGACCGAACCAGGACGACGCTGGTCGAATCGTGCCTACGAACTACGGTTCCCCGCCGTGTTCAGGGAGGTACTCTACTCGCTCGGCTTCGAGAACGCTGATTCGTATGATTCGAGCGAGAAGGTTGTTCCAGAGTGTATCCTCCACGCACCGCGGTCGGTAGTGCTCGACTTCCTGCGAGGCTTTATTGCTGGTGACGGAAGCGACAGTTCCAACGACAACGTGACGACAGTTAGCTTCCATACGACTAGCGACGACGTGAAAGATGGAATCATGTTCCTCTTACACCGTCTCGGACTCGTCACGAACGTTTCAACAAAAACGAACCGTGACGGCAACAGACAGGACATCCACACCGTAACAGTCTCCGGCGGCGCCAACGATAATCCGCTTCACCGACTTCTCGACGGAGACGACCCGTATCTCCCCAAGAGTCTCGTCGTTTCGATTCCGTCTACGCTGATGGAACTCCGCGAGATGGATATTGCGGGCGTGAAACAGACAATTCCGAAGTACTTGAAGCGTCGCGACAACATCTCGTTGGAGAAACTCACCGAGATCGTCGACACGCTCGACGAACAGGAATTGCCGTCGCAGGCCGAGGCCGTGCTTGAGGAACTACGCCCGCTCGTGGACGGAGACCTCTCGTATCTGCGCGTCAAAGACATCGAGTCCGTCGACTACGACGGGTATCTCTACGACCTCCAGGTCGGGGGTGACCCCGTCTTCACCGCGAACTGGCTGTACGCTCACAATTCCATGGACGCGCCGCTGGTGATGTCCTCGCGCATCGACCCCAGCGAAATCGACGACGAGGCGCACAACATGGACGTCGTCAGCCAGTACCCGCGGGCATTCTACGAGGCGACCCGGGAGATGGCCGACCCAGGCGAGGTCGAGGACCTCGTGGAGATTGCGGAGGACAGCCTCGGGACGGACACGGAGTACGCGGGCTTCGAGCACACCCACGACACGTCGAACATCCACCTCGGGCCGAGCCTGTCGGCGTACAAGACGCTCGGGTCGATGATGGACAAGATGGACGCCCAGCTCGAACTCGCGCGCAAGCTCCGGGCGGTCGACGAGACGGACGTCGCCGAGCGCGTCATCGAGTACCACTTCCTCCCGGACCTCATCGGGAACCTGCGGGCGTTCAGCCGGCAGGAGACGCGGTGTCTGGACTGCGGGGAGAAGTACCGGCGGATGCCCCTGACGGGGGACTGCCGGGAGTGTGGCGGGCGCGTGAACCTCACCGTCCACGAGGGTTCCGTGAACAAGTACATGGACACCGCGATCACGGTCGCCGAGGAGTACGACTGCCGCGAGTACACGAAACAGCGCCTGGAAGTCCTCCAGAACAGCCTCGAATCCATCTTCGAGAATGACAAAAACAAGCAGTCAGGAATTGCGGACTTCATGTAAGCCGCTCGGGGCCGCGGGTCCCGCCCGCTGCTAGTCCTGCGGCCGCGGCGTCTCCTCGCGGCCGCTACCGTCGGCGTCGCCAGACCCATCCGCCGAGCCGTCGGGCTCGTCCGCCGAGCCGTCGGCGTCCCCTCCGGCCTCAACGAAGTCGGTCAGGTCGTCGAAGCCGGCGCCCGTCGTGTCCGGGTCGCGCGCCAGTGCGGGCGGTTCGTACGCGACCAGTAGCTGGTCGGCGACGGCGTAGAACGTCCCGGTTTCGGTGTCCTCGACGACGCCGGTGTCGGCGTCGATGGCGAAGTCCACGAGGCCAGATAGCGATTCAGCGGTCGCGCGCGGCCGGTCGCGGACGGCCTCGGGGAGGGTGGCGCGGACGACCCACTCGTCGAACTCCGCGCGCTCGTCGTGGAACGCCAGCAGGTCTCGCTCGGCGTCCGAGAGCGCGAACGCGTTCCGGTGCCGGCCAGCGCCGAGCGCGGCGAGCCCAGCGAGCCCGCCGACCAGCAGGAGCGGGCCGCCGACCGACCACAGCGGCCCGTAGTCGTTGGTGACGGTCACGGTCTCCGTGGTCGTCATGGCCTCGCTGCCGGTCGCGGCGGGCCCGACAGTATACGTGTCGCCGTCGACCGAGACCGGGAGGCGGTGACTGAGCGACAGCGACGCGGGCTGGCCCTCGACGCTCCCCTCGGTGGTCGCATCGACTGCGACGAAGGTCTCGATAGTGCCGGGCGTCTGTCCGAGCGATTCCTGAATCTCGGTCTGGCGCTGGGCGATTCGCGTGGCGTTCAGCGAGAACGCGACGCTGGCCGAGTCGCCGGACTGCACCTCGCCGGCGCTAGTTTCGTCCAGCGGCGTGCGGTCGCTCCAGTAGACGGTGTTCCCATCCTCGCCGACCGCGCGCACGACGAGCGTGGCGTCGAGGTCGATGGACGCGGCGGGCGCGTCGAGCCCGGAGTACGTCGCGACGTACCGGCCGTCGAGTTCCGGCGACGCGCCCGTGAAGTACGTCGAGCGATTCGAGAGCGTCGTCCCCACGTCGAAAATCGGGTTCTCGCGGGTGACTTCGGCGGCGTGCTGGAACTCTCCGGAGACCGTCCAGTGCGCCCGCTCGGACTGCTGGGTGGTGGTCCCGGGGGCGGCGTGGGCCGTGTACGCCGCCCACCCGCCCGCAACTGCGAGCACGGCCAGTGCTGCCACGAGCACGGGAAACCACGACGATACGACTGCGCGAACCCGGAGCCAGCGCGTCCCCTCCCCCATGGCTCCCCCTGTGTAACCCGGTTGTATAGACTTGTCGGTGAGCCAACCGGACCAGTCACCGGAGGTAGCGGAGCGCGCGCCGCCACAGCGACCGCTCGTGGCGGGAGTCGCGCTCGCGCGTCCGGACGCGGCGGCCGCCGAGGACGGCCATCCCGAGCAGGGCCATGCCGCCCGCGAGCAACGCGTCGATGACGAGAATCGGCAGCCACGGGTGGACGCCGTGCAGCGAGTCGAGGACCGACGCGGGGAGCACGGCGAGGGAGCGGTGTTCGGTGACGAACCGCCGGTAGTAGCCGGTCTGCTCGGGCGCGGACAGCGTGACGTCGACGGCCGCCTCGCCGCGCCCGGCGACGCGGACGCGCCCGGGCGTCACCGAGACGCCCTCGCTGGCCGGCTGGACGTACGCAACGACGGGGACGAGGCCGGCGTTCGGGACGCTGTACGGCAGCGTCGCGGACGAACCCTGCTCGATGGCCGTGGGGTTCTCGGACGCGAACTCCGCGCTCACGACGCCGAACTGCTGGGTGCCCGCGGGCACCACCATCGCGGCGGTCGCCGCGAGTACGAGCACCGCGGCGAGCGCGGCGACGACGACACCCGGCGAGACGCCCTGCTCGCGGCTCCGGTCGCGATCGCGGTCGCGCTGGCGGCCGTCGCCGGCGAAGAAGAGGTCGAAGACGTACAGCAGCGCCGACAGCCCCAGGAGGAGGTACGCGATGCCTTGCGTGCCGAGCAGCGCGCGCGTCCCAGTCGCCGCCGCGAGCCGCCGCTGGACATCCGCGAACGCGCCCTGGAGGCCGGTGACGAGCGTGCCGAGGTTCGGCACGACGACGACCGAGCCGCCGACTTGCAGGGCTTTCGCGACGACTTGGGCGTCCTTCACCGGCGGTTCGCCACCGTCCTGGTCGGTGAAGGGGTTGGCGTCCCCCTGCGTGACGTACCCGCGCTCGGTCTCGCCGACGACGCGGTGGGTGGTCAGCCCGCCGCCCTGCAGCTCCTCGGCGCGGAAGACGACGACGTCGCCCACCTCGACGTCGCCGTCGACGGCCGTCGGTATCGCGACGAAGCCGTCGCCGGGCTCCATCGTCGGCTCCATGCTCCCGGTCTCGACGTACCCCAGCAGGACGGGCGTCCCGAGCAGTTGGCCGACGAGCAGGGCGACGACGACCAGAACGACGAACGCTTCGGCGCCGAGCGTAAGCGCGCGGCGGACGGACATTCACTCGGCCCAACGTGTCAACCCGTCAAAAACCCTCGGTCGGCGTCGAACGCGCCCGCGACGACCGCGACGTACGGCACGAGGAAGCCCAGACAGAACCCCAGCAGGTGCGCGTAGACGTTCACGACGGTCCCGTCGACGGACGAGGGCGCCGGAAAGCCGACGAACGGGTAGCCGAGGAACGCGACGGCGCCGAGCACGCCGGCGTCGACCCAGCCGCTCCCGACGCCCCGCTGCGAAGTCGACGACGAATGCCACGCGGCTCGCGCGGAGACGGCGTAGGCGAGCGCGAGCAGCGCGCTCGTCGCCGCGAGCGCGAACGCCACGCGCCCGCCGGGGAGCGCGACCAGCGAGACGACGGCGGCCGCGGCGAAGAACGCGCCGGGCGCATGGCGGGCGCGAATCCGGTCGTCGAAACGGCTCGCGTACACCACCAGCACGAGCCCAAGCAGGCCCGCGAACGCCATGTTCACGCCGGAGAGCCCGTAGCCGACCGCGTCCCGGGGGACCGCGAGGTTCAGCCCCGACAGCGCCAGCGGGAACGCCGCCACGTACGTCGCGGCGGCGGCGCCGAACAGCCGCCGGCACCCAGCCAGCGCGGCGAGCACGTACCCGAACCCCGCGAGCAGCGCGTACCCGAGGAGGTTCGCCGCAAGGTGGTCGAGTTCGAAGTGGACGAAGTGCGCCGCGTACGCCGTCGCGAGCGTCGGGTCGCGGTACGCGAACGCCAGCGACTCCCGGGCCCCCGGCGGCAGCGCGAACACCGCGAGCGCGGCGGCCGGCACGACCGCCAGCGCGAGACAGTCCCGCAGCCGCACGGCGTCCCGGAGGGCCGCGCGGAACGACTGGGGCGACGCGCTCATGGGACGAACTGGACGCGGAGCCGGCAAAAGGCTGCCCGCCGGGACAGCGGCGAGCGGGCTACCGCCACGGTGCCCTCCGCGCGAGCGCGAGCGCCACCGCGACGACCGCGAGCAGCGTGACCAGCCCGAGCACCTCGGTCAGCCCGAACCCGGCTGGCTCCCGGATCGGCTCGTCGGCGGTCGTTGGCTCGACAGCCGGCTGTGCGGCCGCCGCGCCGTCGGTCTGATTCCCGGTCGCGACGGCAAGCGTCCCGGCGTCGACGTCCCCGACGGTGACGGCGTACTCGCCGGTCACGTTGCGCGCGACCCGCGCCGTCACCGTCGCCGTCCCACCAGCCGGAGCTTCGACCATGGGTTCGGCGACGACGCTCCCGCCGACGGCCACCGCGACGCTCCGCTCCCCGGCGACGCTGCCCGCGTTCGAAACGGTCGCCGTCACGGTAACGGCCTCCCCGGGCGCGGCGCTCGCGCGTTCCAGCGTCGCGTCCGCGACCCGGAGCCGCGCGCGGTCGGCCGCCACGACGAACGTCGAGAACCCCGGCGTTTCGGCCTCGAAGTGCAGCCGCCCGCCGCGCTCGCCGGTCGTCGAGACGGCGAGCTCCGAGAGCTCCCCGCCGTCGTCCCGGTAGACGGTGAGGTCCGCGGGCGCGACGCCGCGCTCCGCGAAAAACCCGACCGGCGCGCTGAACCGCAGCGTCGCGCGCCCCGCGCTGTCCAGCCGGTCGGTCACGCTGACCGCGCCCAGCGGCGCCGCACCCCGCTCGGCGACCCGCGAGCGCGAGGCCGCCGTGCCAGCGGCCTCGACCCCCACCGAGACCGTTCCGCCCGTGCTCGCGACGCCGACTTCGTCGAGCGTGAGGCCGCCGGCCGCGCCGTCCAGCGCCAGCGCGGACGCGTCGAACGTCGTCGTTTCGCCCGCGTCCGCGCCGAGCGCGGTGAACCGCCGCGAAGTCGCGTCCGGAGCCAGCGACCGCGCAGTCGACCCCTCGGCCGAGAACGCGTTCGTGTTCGCGGCGCCGCTCTCGCTCGCGACGTCCGCGGAGTCGGCCGCCCGCGCGTGTACGGTAATCTGGTCGATGAGCCCGTCCGCGGCCTCCCCGGTCGTGTCCACGCGCACTCCCACCGCGACCGTCTCGTTCGGCGCGAGCGTCATGTTCGCCGCCGCGGACTGCACGGGCGCACCGTCCGCGTAGAACGTCACCGCGTCCGACTCGTGCGTGAGCCAGACGTGCGCGAACCGTGAGCCGTTGTATCGCACCCGGAACACGTCCTCAATGCCCGTCACCGCGTCGGCGTTCACGCCCTCCGCGTCCGGGTTCGCCGCCGACAAATCGACGACGAGGTCGCCGTCGTCGTCGAGGTGTGCGTAGTCGCTGCTCGGCGCGAGCTCCACGTCGTTGCTGAGTTGGTCAGTTGGCCCGGAGAACAGCGGCGCGGCTACCGACGGGAACGCCAGCGTTCCCGCGATAGCGAGCGCGGCGGCGAGTGCGAGAGCGCGTCTCATCTGGTCACGTGTTCGTCCAAACCCACCGGCGGAGTCGAACCGCCGTGCTCCGAGTGGGTCAGTCGCTATCGGTGGCGACGGCCGTAATGGTGAGCGTGACGTCGTAGGCCTCCGGTTGGGCCGGGACGTCGTGAGTGTCCACTTCGAGTCCGCAGAGCAGCGGCTCCCCGCCGACGGACAGCGGGGTGGACGGACTGGTCTCCGTGAGGCGGTCCCCGGTTTCGACGTCGTACATCACGACGGACGGGACGCCCTCGGTCGTCTCCTGCGTGCTGTACACTTCGACGGGCTGCGTCCCCCGGTTGGTCACGGCGAACAGTCCGCGCTGGTCGCTGGCCGCGTCGTCCGCGAAGCGATAGACCGAGTCCGTCCCGACCCCGGCCGGGTCGGTCTCCTCGGCAGCCGGATACTCGTCTCCGTCGCTTCCCGGAATCTGGAACTCCAGCGAGTCGGTCAAGCCGTCCGTGTCCGAACGCTCACCCGTGCCCCGCTGGTCGAGTGCGAGGAGCGCCCGGTCGTCGTCGGCAACGTCGACCGTGACGGTCCGCGCCGCGCTGACGCTGGTGAACGCACCCGACCCCACCGCGAACACGCCGCTCGCGGTGAGGCTGCCGAGGCCGGCGATGAGGGTGCGTCGTTTCATTGTTCTGGTACCTCGTTAGTCTACTCGCTCTGTCCGTCGTAGCTGTCCGGAACGAGCGTTGCGTCCGCGACGATTTCGATGTCCTCGCTGATGCTCGAATCGCTGGTGACCGAGTCGTCGGTCTTGACGTACAGCCCGAAGTCGAAGGACTCGCCGGGCCCGAGGACGAACTCTTCGAGCGCGTCGGCCGCGTCGTCGTCGCCGTCGTTGTCGTACGCGCTGTAGTCCGGGCCGTCGGAGTTACCCGTGAGCGAAATCTGGTCGTCCTCGACGCCTTGCTTGAGACTCCCGGTGTTGGTGTAGTCGCCGTTCGGGCGGTTCGAGGCCTGCGGGTCGATCGCGATACCGGAAAAGCTTCCGTTCGTGTAGTTGCTGTCAGAGATACTGTCGGGGTCGACGTAGACGACGGCGGCCTGCGTGCCCTGATTCACGACCTTGAAGAGGTCGTTGAGCTGGGTCGTCGCGTTGGCGTTGACGCCGGCCCCGGTCTCACCACTAGTGACCGAGTCAGTGATGCTGATGCTCGCCGCGCTGTCGCCCGTACTGACGTAATCCGCGTTGGTTGCGTTTTCGTCACCGTAGCTGGTGGTCAGTGCGAGTAGGGCGTCGCTGTCGCTAGCGACGCTGACGCTGACGCTCCGATTCGCCTGCACAGTCGTGAACGCGCCCGTACCGATTCCAGCTGCCCCGGCGGCAGCGAGCGATCCGAGTCCGGCGATGAACTTGCGACGTTGCATTGTTGGAGTTGCCTCGTTGCGCACTCCCGCCGACCGCCGCGGTCACCGGGAGCGCTCACTTCGCCCATCACCCCCTTGGTAAGTAGTATTGACACGACTGAGCGAGTTCAGCGCGACCCTGGGGGCGCCGACAGCGCGGCCTGAGCGACCGTCAGGGCTCGCCTGACACCCCGAAATCGAGTTTGTATCACAGAATAAGAATCGAATTAATGTCGGTTCAGGCGCCGCTAGCGGGCTCTACCCCGCGTATTCTCGCGTTCCGCGTTTGTATCGTCAGATACCCATACGTTAATTATAGCCAACACTTATGGCCCGGTAGTCGGTACCGTCACCCGTTGTGTCATCCGTATCACAGCAGGGGCAGGGGGAGCCCGCCGAAATGACAGAGGTGGAATCGGGGGAGAACTCGACAGCGGACGCGCCGACCGAGGACGAGCTGTTCGACGTCCTCGCGAACCGGCGGCGGCGGTACGCCGTCCACGCGCTCGACGACGCCGACGGCGCCACCGAGATCGGGGACGTGGCCGAGCAGGTCGCCGCGTGGGAGTACGGCGTCGACGTAGAGCAGGTGTCCTACGAGGAGCGCAAGCGCGTCTACACCGCGCTCCAGCAGTCGCACTTCCCGATGATGGACGACGCCGGCGTCGTCGACTTCGACAAGAACCGCGGCACGGTCGAGCCCACCGAGTCGCTGGACGACGTCGAGGTCTACATGGACGTCGTGCAGGGCCACGAGATTCCGTGGAGCGTCTACTATCTGGGGGTCTCGGGCGTCGCGGCGTCGCTGATGGCAGCGGTCTGGACCGGCACGTGGCCGTTCGCGGCCCTGCCGGACCTCGCGTGGGGGGTCGCCGTCACCGCGATGTTCGGCGTCTCGGCGGTCGCGCACACGTACTACGCGCGGGGACAACGCATCGGGGCGAGTGACGAACCACCGGAACTTCGAGAGTGATGCACGGGCCACGGGTCGTCAGCATCGTGCTCGCGCTCGCCGCGGTGAGTATGCTCGCCACCGGCACGCTCGGGTTCACGAGCGTCAGCGCCGAGCGCGGCGTCTCCGTGAACGTCGTGGACAGCGAGTACGCGTACGTCGGCGTCACCGCGTGCACGCCGACGCACAGCGAGAACGAGACCGGGAACGGCAGCGGTGCCGGGACCGCCGACGTGTACGTCACCGTGACGAACCAGTACTCGACGCCGGTGGTCGTCGAAGGAATCGAAGGGGACGGCGGGAACGACGGCGACCTCGACGATTCGCGTCGGGTGATACCGGTCGGTGAGACGAAGAAGTACTCGTTACAGTTCGACGCCCGCGAGGTGACCGTCGACGTCACCGCCGACGCCTTCGACGCGACCGTCACCGCCACAGTCGTCGAGAAACAACGGAAGAACTGCAACCCCAGTCAGCCGTGACCGTGCGAGCGCTCGCGGGCGACCGGACGACAGCGCCCGTCACGGACGCCTCCGGCGGCAATTGATTTTATCAGGGCTCCCGGAGAACGACGGCGTATGAACGAGGAACCACCCAAGGTCGGACTCGGAACGGCCGTCTACGACGACGACGGCGAGAAACTCGGGACGATTCGGGGCTTCGACGAGGACGGCTTCTTCGTGACGACCCGCGAGGGCGTCGACGCGCTCTCCATCGAGCACGAGCGCGCCGGCCACGAGTTCGGCGAAGCCGAACTCATGTGGCGGTGCTCGGAGTGCGGCGAGCTCGGCGACCTCCAGGAGTCGTTCCCCGAGGAGTGCCCGAACTGCGGCGTCGAGAAGGAAGCCATTTACTATTGGACTGAAGACTAGGCGTAGTTCTACAGTTGGGGCAGTCCGAATACCTCAGAGATTATCTCCTAGGGTGAAGGCCATAATCCCGATTAGGGATGTTCCGTGCGCTTAATTCACTGTTGACGTTGTACACCGCGTGGTTCGATCGCTACCAAACCTATAATAAACCAGACTGACAGCTGATAACTTTTGAATTTACTTATAGAAAACCACCAGTATACTCTTAGAGCTGTGGTCCAAGGAGAAGTTGTGACGAAGCAACTCAAGGTATCCGACGCCGTGTACGACGACCTTGACGAACTCAAGGACGAGGAGGGCCACACGAGTTTCGACAGCGTGCTCCGCACGCTCCTTCTCCACTACCGTCACGTCCAACCCAACGACCAAGAATGACCGACGCACAGGCTCTCGTCAAGACGCTGGACTTCCAACTCGACATCCAGAGCGACACCGAGAGCCTGCTGTACGACGCCTGCCTCGAAGCGCGATCGGTGTACAACGAAACCATCCGCCTCGCCAAGCAAGGCGTGGACTGGGATGCGATTCCCAACCGCGTGGCCGACGACGCCGACCTCGTGAAGAACACGACACAGCGCGTCGTTGCGAAGGCACTCGGTGCGATGGAGAACTACTACGAGCACGACGACTTCGGCCAGCCAAGTCACAGCAAGGACGGCACGTATCCGCTTCGTGCGAACTACGAGGAGGGGTACAATCTGTCACTCACCGACGACGGTGACGTGGCGTTTCGCATCAGCGCAAAGCCGTACAAACACGTCAAAGGCGTCCTCGAAGGGAGTGACGCTCATCTCGACATTCTCAAGACTGCACTCGAAAGCGACGAGTGGACGATTGGAACGGCAGAAGCCCTGTTCCACAACGACATCGCCGAGTTGCACGTCAACGTCACCAACACCGAGCAGACCGTTCGAGACAAGCACGACTCACGAACGGTCGTTGGTGTGGACGTGAATGAGGATAATGTCGCGTTGACTGCGCTCTCCGAGGATGGTGTCGAAGATACGTTGGTCATCGACTTCCCTGAAATCAAGTTCGAGCGCCATCGCTACTTCACGATTCGCAAGCGCGTGCAGAACGCGGGGAAGGACAGTATCCACGGCACGTTGGAAGGGCGTGAGGAACGGTTCGTCCGCGACAGACTCCACAAAGTGAGTCGTCATATCGTGGAGTGGAGCCAGCAGTTCGAGAAGCCGTGCATCGTCTTTGAAGACCTCAAAGAGATGCGCGACAGTATCGACTACGGCACGCGGATGAACCGACGCTTGCATCACCTCCCGTTCCGCACCCTCCAGTTCTATACCTCGTACAAGGCGGCCTTTGAGGGCATTCCAACTGGATGGATTGACCCGTATAAGACGAGTCAGCGGTGTCCGATGTGCGGACACACGGAGCGTGCGAACCGCAATAAAAAGCGGTTCAAGTGCCGGGACTGTGAGCATCAAGACCACAGCGACCGTAGTGCAAGCGTCAACATCGCCGTGAAAGGCAACAAGAAACTCGATTGGACTGTGCCTGCTCTCAACAGCCTTCCCGTTGTGCGGACGGTGCGACGGCAGGCATCGGGGGCCGTGGACGCCCCGACCGTGACCCACGACACCGCTAGAGGGTATCAGGCCGATGGTTGTGTGGGAGTGTCCGACTAATCCACGGAAAGCCCCGGATTGACCCCCTCCCCGGGCGGTTCACTACTGGACCGAGGACTAATCCTCTCCGGCGGTCGTTTCACGACGGAGCAGTCGCTGTACGGCGGGAAAAACGGAGAGAAGCTCGGACTTAGAACGGGGCCTGCGGGCCTTCGTCTTCTTCGACGTCCTCGCCGTCGGCGTCCTCGCCGGGGAACGACGGGCTCATGCCGCTGTCGTGACCGCCGCCCATGCCGGTGTCGGCGTTGACCGCGTCGACTTCGGGGATTTCCTTGGTCATCCGGGACTTGATGGCCTGAATCGTCATCGGGGAGATGCCACAGCCCGAACACGCGCCGCCGAGCTGGAGGTCGACGACGCCCTCCTCGCGGTCGATGTTCTGGATGGCGGCCGTGCCGCCGTGCATCTGAATCTGGGGGAAGTTCCGGCGGAGGAAGTTGTTGACGCGCTCCTCCAGGTCGTCGCCGCTCTGACTCTCGGTGCTCATGAGAACCCGTAGGCACTCGCGTGGCTTAGCTCCTGTGGTGCAAGATGTTCGCCCCGGAACCTCAGTGTTCGCCGACGCCGAACTGCGCGCGCAGCTCCCCGCGGAGCTCCTCGAGGTAGCGGTCGAGGACGTGCTGGGTCTTCTCGTCGGTGGCGACGACGCCGTCGAGCTTACTCAGGGGGTCGTCGGGGAGATCGACGGTGAACTCGCCGTCGCCCTCGTAGTGGGGCTCGCTCTCGGCGAGAATCGTCTGGTCGATGCCGTGGACCAGATCCGAGTCGAAGGACTCGTTCATCGTCTCGAAGGCGCTCTTGTACGCGGTCTGGAGCTTCGGGAAGTAGTCGACGTACTTCTGTTCCTCGAACTCCTCGGGCGTCAGGTCGCTCATTAGCCACCGTTTGCCGTGTCAGATTGAAGTGCCCGTCGGTAGCCGCGGGCCCGAAGGAAGGTTTTCTATATTGCAGAATAGGATTTATCGAGTGGCGTGCGACTCGGTGAAGCGCCGCTTCGACGGGTCGCCGGGGCTCGACCACCGAGCACCGAGCCGTACGACCGACGAGGAGACCCTCCGTGGTGGGCAGAATTATCGAGGGCAACGCTATCGAGGAGCCGAATTGTATGCGAGAGCCGCGAAACAAGGGTTGTCGCACGCGCGCACGTAGCGCCACACCTGTGCCGGATTGTGGCTCGCGCGAAAGAGACAACAGAACGCCAGCTGTCGGTTCGCCGACTCCAGCCGACGACTCGACTCGGTGGTGAACGCGAGAAGCCCCCGGAAATCTGAGTCGTGACTGCCGAACGCCGGCCAGGGTACCTGAGTCGTCGCCGGGGCATCAGCAGCCACAGCTTGTCTGATGGCAGTGCTGCCCGTCGTAGAGACACACTCTGCGTCGCCAGCGCGCCGAGACTCCGCCACACCCCACAACCCCTATACTGTCACACACACGACGGTCGTAAATTCTATTCTACGATATAGAATGTGGTCGGTGCGGCGAGTCACGTCGAACTGCTCGCGAAGGGTAGCGCTCGCTGGTCGCCGACGAGAGCGACGCTACTGAGAAGAATCCGCCCGCAGGTCGGTTACAGTTGGTCGGCGAGCACGTCGCCGACTTCGTCGAGGAACTCCTGCTCGCGGCCGCGAGGGACAGTCGCACCCGCGGCGACCGTGTGGCCGCCGCCGTCGCCGCCGACGGCCTGCGACGCCTCGCTCATCACTTCGGAGAGGTCGAGGCCCCGGTCGACGAGCCGCGACGTGCCGCGCGCCGAGACTTTCGTCTCCTCGTCGTTCTTGTAGCCGAAGCCGACGATTGGGCGGTCGCTCTCGGTGGCGTCGCTGCCCAGCGCCATCCCCGCGACGATGCCGACGATGGTCTCGCGGATGCGGTCCTCGGCGTGGAACCACTGGAGGTCGTCCTCGACGGTGACGCCCTCGCGTTTCACCCACTGGAGGCCCTCCGAGAGGTTCCGGCGGTGCTCGCGCAGCAGGCCGCGGGCGGCCTCCAGTGGCTCGCCGCGCTCGCCGAGACAGACCGCGAGCCCGACGTCCGCGCGCTCGTAGCGCGCCGTCGCGTTGAGGAGGGTGGAGAACTCGCTTGCGTCCCGGAGTTCGGTGCCGGGCTCCTCGGCGGTGAGCGTGTACGTCTGCCCGACGAGCTTCGTCACGTCCTCGCTGGAGACGCCGTGTCGGACCGCGCGCTTCAGCAGCGCGCTGACGACCGTCTGGCGCTCGTCGTGGGAGAGGTCCGCCCACGTCCGCCAGTCGCCGCCGTCGTGCAGTTCCAGGTCGAGGCCGTCGAGGAAGCGCACGGCGCCGTTCTCGTCGTTCGTGATGCCGGGGACGTACACCTCGCTGGCGTACTCCAGCAGCTTCGGGAGCGGCCGCGTCTGCGTGCCGTACAGCGCGAGGTCCTTCGCCGTGTCGAGCACGCCCGCCTCGACGCCCTCGGCGGCAATCTGGGTGTTCGCGCCGACGAGTTCGCCGTCGACGGTCTGCCGGTCGCCGACCGCGCCGACGACCGCGAGCGCCGCGAGGTCGGTCGCGTCCTCACCGAGCAGGGCGCGGGCGAGCACGTAGCTCGCGCCGGCGCCAGAGAGTTCCTTCCCGCCGTCGACGTCCTCCAGCAGCGGGTTCAGGTGGAACTGCGTGTCCGCGTCGGCGGGCTGGTGGTGGTCCGCAATGACGGGCGTGAAGTCGCCCGCCCGCTCGTGTTCCGTGATTGCTTCTAACTGTCCGCTCCCGAAGTCCGTGAACAGCACCGTGTCGTGGTCGTGGGCCGCGATGCCCGCGATTTCCTCGTCGTCGAGCTGCTTCGAGAAGACGACGTCGTGGGGAATGTCGGCGCGTTCGAGCGCCGTGGCGGCGATGCCCGCGCTCGTCAGGCCGTCGGCGTCGATGTGCGACGCGAGCAACACGGAGTCGGCGTCGCGGAGCGCGTCCGCGCACGCCGCCGCCCGCGCTTGCAGTTCCGGGACCGGAGCGTCCATCACGAGGACGTAGCGCGGCTTCGCGTATAAACTGCCGGTCCTCAGAGTTCGTCGCAGACCGCGCGCGCCAGCTGCTCGAAGTCCGCGTCCGCGGGGACGACGTCTACGTCCACACCCCGGGATTCGGCGGTCTCGCGCGTCGGTGGCCCGATGCAGCCGACGATGGCGTCGTTCAGGCCGGCGAGCGCGGCTTCTCTGATGCCTCGCTTCTCGGCTTCGTCGAGCCAGTGGTCGACGGTCAGCGACGACGAGAACAGCGCGGCGTCGAGGTCGCCGTCCGCCGCGAGTTCGACGGAGTCGCCGGCCTCCGCAGGGACGACGAGTTCGTAGAGAATCGTCTCGTGGACGTACGCGCCGGCATCGTCGAGGCCGTCCGTGAGCACCGCGGAGCCGTGGTCCGAGCGCGCGACCTCCACGCGCGCGCCGTCGACCTCGCCGTCGAGCGCGGCGACGAGCCCGCTGCTCGTGTACTCCTCGGGCACGAGATCGACCGTCCAGCCTGCCTCGCGGCAGGCGTCGGCGGTCGATTCGCCGATGGCACAGAGCGTCGCGTCACCGGGCGTCCAGCCCGCCTCGGCGGCGAGTTCGACGCCGGTCTTGCTCGTCAGAATCACGTAGTCGGCGCCGTCTCTGGGGACTTCGCCGGTTGGCTCGACGGCGAGCATCGGGTCTGGGACCGGCTCCGCGTCGAGGGATTCGAGCAGGTCGGTGGCGTCGTCGAGGCGGTCGTCCGCGGGCCGGAACACGGCGACGGTCGGCCCGGTCATCGCGTCTCCTCCCGCACGCCCGCGACGCCGCCGATGACGGTGACTGCGGGCGGCTCGATGCCGGCCTCGTCGCGCGCCTCGACGATGGTGTCGAGGGTGCCCGTGGCGACCTGCTGGCCGGGCCGGGTTCCCTTCTCTATCAGCGCAACCGGCGTCTCGGGGTCCATCCCGGCGTCCCGGAGTGCTTGCGTGTAGTCCGGAAGCTTACCGACGCCCATCAGCACGACGATGGTGCCGCCGGTGTCGGCGAGCGCCTGCCAGTCCACCGCGGACTCCTCCTTCGTCGGGTCCTCGTGGCCCGTGACGAACGAGACGGAGGAGGCGTGGTCGCGGTGCGTGACGGGGATATCCGCGGCGGCGGGCGCGGCGACCGCCGACGAGATGCCGGGCACGACCTCGAAGGGGACGTCGTGGTCCGCGAGGTAGACCATCTCCTCGCCGCCGCGCCCGAACACGAACGGGTCGCCGCCCTTCAGTCGGACGACGTCGTTCCCCTCGCGGGCGATTTCGACCATCCGCGCGTTGATTTCCGACTGGGGGGTGCGCTCGCCGCCCGCGCGCTTGCCTACGTCCTCACGTTTGTCCTCGGGAATCTCGGAGAGAATCTCGGGGCCGGGGAGCTTGTCGTGGAGCACTACGTCCGCGTCTTCGAGGAGCCGCGCGGCCTTCACCGTCAACAGCTCGGGGTCGCCCGGGCCGCTCCCGACGAGGTAGACGGTCCCGGTCATTCCCGCTTGGCCTCCTCGATGAGGTCGGTCGCGCCGCGGTCGCGGAGGTCCGCAGCGAACTCGCGGGCCTCGGCGGCGTAGTTCTCCACGTCGAGTTCGCGCGTTTCCCCAACCTGGTCGGTGCCGTCCCGGCTGAACACTTGGACGTCAGTTCGCACGGTGTCGCCCTGCACGAGCGCGTACACGCCGATGGGTGCGATGCAGCCGCCGCCCACCTCTTCGAGGATGACGCGCTCGGTCGTCGTCTCCACCCGGGAGCGCACGTGGTCGAGCGCGTCACGGAGCGCGTCCGCGACATCGCTATCCTTGCGCGCCGTAATCGCGAGCGCGCCCTGTCCCGGCGCCGGGACGTGCGTGTTCGTCGGGAGTTCCTCGTCGTGGACGTGGTGGGTCAGGCCCGTGCGTTCGAGGCCGACCTGCGCGAGCACGACCGCGTCGAACTCGGTGTCGACCTCGCGTTCGAGCGCGGACTGCTGGAGCACCGACAGCGACTCGAACCACTCCTCGACCGTCTGGTCGAACTCCGCGTTCTGTCGGTTGTCGCGGTCGCTCTCGCTGTCGTCGTCGCTCTCGTTGTCGAGGTTCTCGACGCCCTCCTCGACGGTCTCGCTGGCCTCGTAGTCGCCGCGCTCCTGCTGGCGGGCGTCCTCGCTCATGCGCTCCTTCTCGGCTTCCGTGCGGCGCTCGTGTTCGTCCTGGAGCGCGGGCGCGAGCAGTTTCTCCACGCGCGTATCGACGTTCCCGCGAATCGGCTCCACTTCGAGGTCGGGGCGGTGAGCCTGCACCTGTGCGCCCCGGCGGAGGCTCGCGGTCCCCACGACGCTGCCCGCCGGGAGGTTCTCGAGGCTGGTGCCGTTCGGCGTGACGAGCGCGTCCGCGGGGTTCCCGCGCCGCGGCACCGCCGCCACCACGAGGTCGTCGGGCACGTCGGTCGGCACGTCCTTCATCGAGTGGACAGCCGCGTCCACGTCGCCGTCGAGGACTTTCCGGTCGAGCGAGCGCACGAACGCGCCGGTCTTCCCGAGGTCCTGAATCAGGGCGTCGTCAACGCGGTCGCCGGTCGTCTCCACCTCGACGAGTTCGACGTCGTGGCGGTGGTCCTCGAGTTCGGTCTTGACCTCGCCGGCTTGCCGGAGCGCCAGGTCCGACCCGCGGGTGGCGAGGCGTATCGCGTCGGTCATACGTCACACTCCGCGCGCTGGGTTGAAACCCCCTGCGTTTGCATGCGTGGCGCGCCGCCGGCGCGCCACGTTATGGCGAACGGCGAACGGAGTGAGCCGCGTGGCCGAGCGCAGCGAGGCCACGTTAGCGCGAACGCGGAGCGTAGCGACCCGCGAGCAGTGTGGCGGACCGCAGGGAGACCACGGAAACAGAGCGCCTACCAGCCTACCGCTTCCCGCTCGTTCGGTCCGCGCGCTCCCTGCGGTCGCCCGCGCGCAGTTCGTCGCGCCACTCCCAGAAGGAGGCGGGCATGAAGACGTGGTCGCGGCGCTCGCGGAGGTACCGAATCGCCACCCACGAGCCCAGTCCCGCGCCGACGACAACGCCGAGCGCGCCGACGGTCGACCCGCGGAACAGCAACACGCTGCCGCCGACGACGAACACGTCGGCGAGCACGGCGATAGCGGGCGCGGGGAAGTCGTCGCCGGGCCAGTCGCCGCCCGCGTCGTCGATTGCGTGGCCGTCCATCCACAGCGCCAGCGGCATCGCGAGGAAGGCGACGAGCGCGGGGATGCCGAGCGCGACGGCGGGCAGCGAGAGCACGTCGCCGGCGTCCGCGACGACGGCCTCCGGGACGAGCTGGACGACGACGTACGTCCACGCCGAACACACAACCCAGAAAGCGGTGACCAGCGGGACGGCGGCGACCCAGTACCACCACCGCGAGTCCACGCGCAGTTCACTCATAACCGTGCGTTAGGCGTCACGGCGTTTGTAGCTCACGGGACGCCCACCGAGTCGCGGCGCTTGTAGAGGTAGTAGACGGCCAGCGGCACCTGGAGCGGCTGGGCGACGAGGCCCGCGAGCCCGAGCAGGCCGTAGAGCGCGGGGTCGGGGTCCCACGAGCCGGGCGCGTCCGCGACGGCAGTCGCGTCGTAGTAGATGGCCAGCGGGAACACCACCGACAACAGCAGGCCGACGCCCCCCAGCAGGACGGCGAGCAGGAACACGCCGGCGAACCCGAAGCCGACGCCAATCGGCATCATCCCGGGATCCATCGTTCCGGGGTCCATCGTGCCCGCGCCGGTGAGCGCGAGGGCGAACATGGCGACCCCGACGAGGAACCCGACGACGGTCCCGACGACGTAGTAGACGGGGACGGCGGCGACCCAGTACCACCAGTTCGAGTCCGGGTCGGGGTCGGTTCGCTCGTCGGCGGATGCGTCCGCGGCGGGCGTGGCTGACATGGCCGGACGTTCGCGGCGGGAGCAGAAAAGCTTAGAGGGCGTTCCGGT
Organism: Halobacterium sp. NMX12-1; assembly: GCF_040435975.1. Taxonomy (NCBI): domain Archaea; kingdom Methanobacteriati; phylum Methanobacteriota; class Halobacteria; order Halobacteriales; family Halobacteriaceae; genus Halobacterium; species Halobacterium sp. NMX12-1. The sequence continues at coordinate 453,979 of NZ_CP159204.1, forward strand.
AGGCTTCCAGCGTGCGTTCGACGTCCTCCTCGGTGTGGCCGTAGGCGACGAACTGGGACTCGAACTGGTTCTGGGAGAGCAGGATTCCGTCGTCGAGCATCTGCGGCCGGAACACGCGGTTCCAGCGCTCGACGGCGCCGCGGGCGACGTCCGCGCCGTTCTTCGGGCAGGCGTCGAAGCGGTCGCAGTCGGGGTCCTGTTCGCAGCCGTCCGCGCAGGCGCCGGACTGGGCGTCGCCGCGGCGCGTGAACAGCACCTTGAACAGGCTGTCCGTGCCGACGACGGTGTACTCGGGCGCTTGGTCGGCGACGATTTCGGAGAGCCCCTCGCGGAGTTTGCGGCCGAGGCCGTTGACGTGCTCGTAGACGTCGTTCTCGGCGGCGTACTGCAGGGTCTCCAGCCCCGCGGCCATCGTCACGGGGTGGCCGGAGAACGTCCCGGCTTGGAAGACGTCACCGACGGGCGTGAACGCCTCCATGATGTCGGTGCGGCCGCCGATGGCGCCGACGGGGAAGCCGCCGCCGATTATCTTCCCGAACGTCGTGAGGTCAGGCGTGACGCCGTACTTCGACTGCGCGCAGCCGAGGCCGCCGACGCGGAAGCCGGTGATGACCTCGTCCCAGATGAGGAGCGCGCCGGCGTCGTCGGTGAGGTCGCGCAGCGTCTCGTGGTAGCCCTCGACCGGTTCGACGATGCCCTTGTTCGCGAGCAGCGGTTCGACGAGCACGCAGGCGATGTCGTCGCCGTGCTCCTCGAAGACCTCGGTGACGGCGTCCTCGTCGTTGAACGGGACGGGAATCGTGTGTTCGGCGAACTCGGCGGGGATGCCCGCGCTGGACGGCCCGCGCTCCTCGGCGTCGCCCTCGACGAGCGTGGACTCCTGGGCGCCGTGGTAGCCCGACTGCATCACGACGATCTTGTCGCGGCCGGTGTAGCCGCGCGCGAGCCGCACCGCGGAGGTGGTGGCTTCGGTGCCGGAGTTGACGAATCGCAGCATCTCGACGCTGGGGACGTGTCGCGCGACGAACTCCGCGTGTTCGACTTCGAGTTCGGTGGGCATCCCGTACATCGGGCCCTCACTGGTGCGGCGCTGAATCGCCGCCTGCACGGGCTCGGGGAGGTCGTGGCCGAGCAGGAGCGGACCCAGTCCCATCACCCAGTCGACGTAGCGGTTGCCGTCCGCGTCGACGACGTGGCCGCCGTCGCCCTTCCGGACGAACGTCGGGTACGGCTGCGGGGCGGCCCGCACCGAGGAGTTCACGCCGCCGACGAGCACGTCGAGCGCGCGGTCGTAGAGGTCGCGTGACGTCTCGCGGTTCATACGACGTGGTTAGGGGGGTCCGTGAAAATAGCTGGCGGGTTACGCGTTCGGCGTCGCTACGGAGTCGGGGTCACACAGAACGAGTCGCAACGGCAACCGCAAAAGGTGCCGGCCAGCGAGCACAGTCCGACAGCGGTGGGGCCGGCGCACACACGGTGAGCACAGTCCACTGTGGTCACAGGCGTCCCGGTCGTGTCACTGACGTATCACCTCCGTGGAGATGCGCGAGTCGGCGCCGCCGGCGGCGGACCCGGGGCGGGGCACGGCCGCCCGCGAGAGCGACCCCGTCGGGGTCGCGAGCACACAGTCCGGGTTTCGGGTGGGTCCGCCGTCGAATCCGGGCGTGGCTGACACAGGCGTTATGGATGCACGCACGTCCACTCCCAGATTCGAAGCCGGGGCGTTCGTTTCACGCATCTACAGTTCAGTGACAGGACCGGGAGGTATGTAAAAGTTTGCTTGGCGAACGTGGTGTTTACAGCGGTAGCGAGGCGAAAGCCCACCCCTTCAGGGGTGGGATGAAGCCGACAACTGGGAATCTCTCCACGCTCATAGCCACGGTCGGGGTTGGATGCTTGCGTAACATCTTTAGGTGGGTAGTTTCTATATACTGACGATGCCTCGTGGGTTCGACAGGGAACGTACCACCGTCCACAAACTCCAGTACCACTTCATCTGGTGTCCGAAGTACCGCAAATCGGTACTTGAGAGCGAGGTACGCGACCGTCTCGAAGAACTCATCGAGGAGAAAGCCGACGAACTCGGGTTAGAGGTACTGGAGTTGGCGATTCGCCCCGACCACGTACACTTGTTCATCACGGGCGACCCGACACTCGCCCCGAACAAGATAATGCAACAGGTCAAGGGCTACTCCTCGCGCCACCTCCGCGACGAGTTTGACTTCGGTTTGCCGTCGCTGTGGACGCGCTCGTACTTCGTCTCAAGTGCGGGCGACGTATCCAGCGAAGTCATCGAGGAGTACATCGACGCCCAAGCAGGTGAGTAGTCATGCAACGGAACGTCTCGACCACGGTGCGGGTCAAACTCCACTCGCTGACCAACAGGAAGGCTGACCTGCTCGCCCGTGAGTACGAGGCGTTCCAGACCGAGGTACACGGCGGGAACTCCAACCTCTACTCCGCGACCGACCAGCAGGCGTCGAAAGTCCAGCGACAGAAAGATCCCAACCCCGACACCGAACAGCCTGTCGTTCTCCGCAACGACGTGTTCGACGTGTCCTACGACGAGGACACCGTTCTCTCGTCGTGGTGGGTGAAAGTTCCCGTCTACGACCCCGAGCGCGGACGGGGCAACTCCATCTGGTACCCTGCCCACGTTCCGCATAAGGACGAACAACTCGTCCGTGAGGGCGATATTCGGGACAGCGAACTGGTGCGCCGTGACGGTGACTGGTACGTCCATCTCGTCGTGAAGCGGTCTGTGACCGTCAAAGACGAGTACGACGATGTGCTGGCTATCGACATGGGCGCACGGTGGGTCGCTACCTGCGCGTTCCTCTCTGACCGCAAGACCACGTTCTACGGCGAGAAAGTGCGTCGTATCCGCGAACACTACAAGCAATTGCGGAAGTCCATCGGGAAAGCGAAACCCCGACAGGGACAGCAGGTGGTCGAGCGTATCGGGGACGCGGAAGCGCGGAAGGTAGACGACCGCCTCCACAAGATTGCTCGGCAAATCGTGGAGGATGCTGAGGAACGGAACGCGGTCATCGTTGTGGGCGACCTCGGTGGGATTCGCAAGGACAACGACAAAGGGCGGTACGTCAACGACAAGACCCACAAGATGCCGTTCGCCCGCCTGCTCAACTACATCGAGTACAAAGCCCACGACGGAGGCATCGACGTACAGTTGGTCGAAGAATACGACACATCGAAAACGTGCAACCGCTGTGCCTGCGAGGGCGTCCGAGAGACGCAGGGACGCTTCGAGTGCCCCGAGTGTGGGCTGGACGACAACGCCGACAAGAACGGTGCGCTCAACATCGGCAAACGAGCCTTGGGCAAGTTCTCAAAACCGCTGTCCGAGGCGGGGGCTGTACTGGCACAGCCCGGAACGCAGGTCATCGTCCAACGTGACGACGAACCTGCGAACCTCTCCGTATCCGTGGATTCAACCCCCAGTGGGGGAACCCCACGGCTTTAGCCATGGGCGGATGTCAGAAGCGGATTTAGTTCGTATAAGGTCGTAAACCGTCCATATAACTGGGCGTTCGGCCGGCGAGACTGGACGCACGTCTACGCAAGAATTGCCGGGGAGGGGCGAAAAAGCGGGCACGCGGTCGAGCGCAGCGAGACCGCGGAGCGAACGAGCGGGGAGCGGTAGCGACCCGCGAGCCGCGCGGACGACCGCAGTGAGACCGCGGAACGAGTGAGCGCGCTACTCGGGCAGCGACTCCGCGACGCTCTCCGCGAAGTACGTGATGATGAGGTCAGCGCCCGCGCGCTTGATGGACAGCAGGGACTCGCGGGCGGTCTCCGCGACGTCCAGCCAGCCGTTCTCGCCGGCGGCGTGCAGCATCGCGTACTCGCCGGAGACGTTGTACGCCGCCACCGGCCGGTCGAAGTTCTCGCGGACGTCCGCGACGACGTCGAGGTACGGGAGCGCGGGCTTGACCATCAGCACGTCCGCGCCCTGCTCGACGTCGAGTGCGACCTCTCGACTGGCTTCCCGGCGGTTCGCGGGGTCCATCTGGTAGTGCCGGCGGTCGCCGAACGCGGGCGCGCCGTCCGCGGCGTCCCGGAACGGCCCGTAGAACGCCGACTCGTACTTCGCCGCGTAGCTCATGATGGGGACGTCCGCGAAGCCCGCGTCGTCCAGCGCCTCCCGAATCGCGGCGACCATCCCGTCGGTCATCGACGACGGCGCAATCATCTCCGCACCCGCCTCCGCGTGCGAGACCGCCGTCTCCGCGAGCAGGTCCAGCGTTTCGTCGTTCTTCACGGTGAGGTCCGGGTCCTCGTCGGCGTGCTCCTCCAGCACCCCGCAGTGGCCGTGGCTCGTGTACTCGCAGAGGCAGACGTCCGTGATGACGTACGCGTCCGTCTCGCTCGTGATGCGCCGCACCGCCTCCTGCACCACGCCGTCGTCGGCGTACGCCCGCGACCCCCGCTCGTCCTTCGACTCGGGGATGCCGAACACGATGACGGCCTCCACGCCCGTTTCGAGAATCTCCTCGACGCGCGGTACCGCCTCGTCGAGTGGCACGCGCTCGTGCCCCGGCATCGACTCGATGGGCACGCGCTCGTCGGTCGTCGCGTCCACGAAGACGGGCGCCACGAAGTCCGTCGGTTCGAGGGTCGTCTCCGAGACCAGCCCGCGCACGCCGTCCCGCCGCAGCCGCCGCGGTCGGTCCGTCAAGTTCATGCACGTGTCTGGGAGCCGCGAGCCAAAAGGGTTCGCGGAACCGGCGCCCGTCTTCAGTTGTTGCGACGAAGCTGACGGCGTGGTCGTTACTACCTGAAAGCCCTCGCCCTTTCAATCCGCCAAGGGTGGCGGTCGTCTCATCGGCTGATACTATCGGCCGTTGCATTGCCGAGAGACTACGTCGTCGCCCGGTTCCACAACCGTTTTTGCCCACCCAGTCTACCCGCGACTGTGGACAGCGACCGACTCCAACTCTACTCGCTGTACGTCTCGCGGTTCGCGGGCGGGTTCGGGTTCAGCGCGCTCTCCGTGCTGCTCCCGAAGTACGCCAACGCGCTGGACGCCTCGGGCATCATGCTCGGGCTGTTCTACACGGGCTTCACGGCGACGCAGGCGCTGGTGGTCGTGCCGCTGGCGTGGGCGGGCGACCGCTACGACAAGCGCGCCATCTTCCTCGGGCTGCTCGGGTTCGGCGTCGTCGTCTCGCTGGCGTTCACGCTCGTCGAGACGTCGTGGCAGCTCGTCGCCGTCCGCGGCGGGCAGGGCGTTCTCGCGACCGGGATGGGGCTGTTGAGTCTCTCGCTGGTCGGCGAACTCGCCACCCCGGCGACGCGCGCGAACTACATCGGGAAGGCGAACTCGTGGCGGCTCGCCGCGTCGCTGCTCGGGCTCGCCTCGGCGGGCGTGCTGTTCGACCGCTACGGCTTCGAGCCCGTCTTCTACGTGCTCGCGGTGCTGTTCGTCGTCGCGTTCGCCGCCGTGCTCGTGTTGCTGGACGCCGACGACACCCGCATCGAGGGGTTCCCGTTCAGCGACCTCGCGCTGAACGGCCGCATCCTCACGCTCACGAGCTTCCGCGCGCAGTACGCCGTCGCGGTCACGCTCGTCCGGTCGTGGGTCGCCGTCTTCGCCGGCGTCACCGCCGCGCAGGGCGGCCTCGCGTACAGCGGCACCGTGCTCGCGGTCGTGCTCAGCGCCGAGAAGTTCACGAACATGCTGTTCCAGCCGTTCACGGGCCGGCTCTCAGACCGCTACGGCCGGTCGCTGTTCGTCGCCGCGGGCGGCGCCGCCTACGGCTTCGTCGCGCTCGTCGTCCCGTTCACGCCCGCCATCGGGAGCGCGCTCGGGATGCCGTCCTCGCTCCCACTGCTGGGCGCGGCCTCGACGGCGTTCGTGCCGCTCGTCGCCGCCAACGGCCTGCTCGGCGTCGCGGACTCGTTCCGCGAGCCCGCGAGCATGGCGCTGTTCGCCGACGAGGGCATCGACGGCGAGGGCATCGCCTCCTCATTCGGCGTGCGCGAACTCGTCTGGCGGCCGGGGAGCGTGCTCGCGCCCGTGCTCGGCGGCTACCTCATGGCCGAGTTCGGGATGCAGTGGGCGTTCTACGTCGGCGGCGCGTTCGCGCTCACCGGCGTCGCGACGTTCCTTGCGGTGCTCGTGCGCTCGCACGGCGCGCAGGCACTCACCGAGTGGTGAACTGAGTTTCAGCGAACCTATAACCGCTGGCGGGCGTCACCCTCGGGTATTCCCGGACCAGCGTTCGCGACAGGTGACACCGTCTCGCTGCACCCCATCGAGGAGGAGGACCACGAGTTCATCCAGTACGGCCGCAACCACCCGACGTGCGCGTGCCGCTGACGGACACGACAATCAAGTCCGTCGAGGACGTCGCGGAGATGCTCGAAGACGAGGACTACTACTTCTTAATCTGTGTCAAGGGGGAGGACGGCGACCCCGAGCCGGTGGGCGTCGTGGCGTTCGGCTGGGTGAGTTCGCCCGGCGAGCGCGGCAACCTCATGTACTGGGTGGCGCCGGAGCACCAGGGCAACGGCTACGTCACGGAGGGGACGGAGCTGTTCCTCGACTACGCGTTCGGCGAGTGCGGCTTCCACAAGGTGGACGCGCGCGTGCTCGTCCCGAACGAGCCGTCGTGGAAGGCCCTGGAGAAGCTCGGCTTCGAGCGCGAGGGGCAGCGCCGCGACGACGCCATCCTCGACGGCGAGTACGTGGACGCGTACTCCTACGGCCTGCTCGACGAGGAGTGGCTGGACAACTGACGGGCTCCGTCAGTTGACCGCGCTGCTCGCGGCTCCGCCGCTCGCGGTGACGTCACCTCGCTGCGCTCGGTGACGCTACTAGTCCGCGGCCGCGCTCGTCGCGCCCGCACCGCTCCGCTCGTTCTTCGCCTCGATTGCTTCCACGAGCAGTTCGGTGACGTCCGTGATTTCGATGTCGTCCTCGTAGCCGCCGGTCTTCCGACCGTCCTCGTACATCGTCATGCACATCGGGCACGCGACGACGAAGCGGTCCACGTCGGGACCGGCGTCGGTGTCTTCGAGGGCTTCGCGGATGCGCTCCTCGCTGGGTTTGGTCTCCTCTTCGAAGTCCATCCAGAGGCCGCCACCGCCGCCGCCACAGCAAAAGGAATCGTCGCGGTTGCGCGGCATCTCGTCGAGCGTGACGCCCGTGGCGCGCACGACCTCGCGGGGCGCCTCGAACTCGCCGTTGTACCGCCCGAGGTGGCAGGGGTCGTGGTAGGTGACGGTGTCGTCCAACTCCGTGCCGGAGAGGCCGAGCGCGCCCCGATTGACGAGGTTCTCGACGACCTGCGTGTAGTGGTAGACGGAGTCGCCGTCCTCGAAGCCGAACTGCTCGTACTCGTTCGAGAAGGTGTTGTACGAGTGGGGGTCCGTGCAGACGATTTTCTCGTAGTCGCAGTTCTGGAAGGCCTCGATGTTCTCCTCGGCGACCATCTCGTAGAGGCCTTCCTCGCCGACGCGCCGGATGTCGTTGCCGTCGTTCTGTTCGTCCTCGTAGAGGATGCCGTAGGAGACGCCGGCCTCCTCGAAGACCTTCGCCAGCGAGCGCGCGACGTGTTGGTTGCGCTCGTCGTAGCTCGGGTAGTCGCCGACGTACCAGAGGTACTCCACGTCCTGCTCGCGGGCGTCGGGCACCTCGAAGTCCAGTTCCTCGGTCCAGTCGGGGCGCTTGCGGTCGGGGTCGCCGAACGTGTTGCCCTTCTGGAAAACGTTCATCACGGCCTCCTCGACGTTCTTGTTCATCTGGCCGGACTCGGTGAGGCGGCGGTTCATCTCCGTGAACTGCGTGACGTGTTCGATGTCCACCGGGCAGGCGTCCATGCACGCCATACAGGACATGCACGACTCCATCGTCTGGGCGTCGACGACGGAGGTGCCGCCGTCCGCGACGATGTCGACTTCCTCGCGGTCGCCGGCCTCCAAGCCCTCGCGATAGGATTTCAGGTCGAGGATGACGTCGCGGGGGTCAAGCGGGCGGCCGGCGGCCTTCGCGGGGCAGGCCGACGAACACCGCCCGCACTTCGTGCAGGCGTCGTGGTCGAGCAGCTGCTTCCACGTGAAGTCCTCAATCTCCGAGGGGCCGATTTCCTCCGGGCTGGCGTCCTCCGGCACGCGCGGGAGCCGGCGGCCGGCGTCCTCGTCGCGTGTGACGAGGTTGGCGTAACTGGAGAGCATATGGAACGGCTTCGCGTACGGGACGCTGGCGACGAACGCGAGCGCGAGCAGCGCGTGACTCCACCACACAACGGGGTAGGCGGCGGCCGCGGCTTCGGCCGTGACGCCCGCCGCCTGCAGCACGTCCTTGACGAACCAGCCGACGAACGAGACGGTCTCGAAGGAGACGTCGCGGGTGGCGCTGGTGCCGAGGATGCGGACGCCCTCGGTGACGTAGCCGCCGACGCCCAAGAGGAACAGCGTCCAGACGAAGAGGTCGTCCTCGGTGCTGGTGTGTTTCCCCCAGAGGCGGCCGTAGCGAACCCAGTAGCGGCGGTAGATGGCCATCCCGACGCCGACGACGAACAGCAGGCCCATCGCGTCGGCGACGAACGAGTACGCGAGGTAGAAGTCGCCGACGAAGAAGGAGGGCTGGCCGAGCACGAGCGTCCAGAGGTCCATGTCGATGCCGAGGATGGTCGTCGCGACGAGCAGCGTCAGGAACCCCCAGAGGATGAACGTGTGCATCACGCCCGCGTAGAGGTCGCGGTCGAACTGCTTCTCGTTGGACGCGACGAGCTTCGCGGCGGTGAGCACGCGGGACGGGAGGTCGGTGAGTCGGTCGACGGGGTCGTCGGCGCCCCGGGCGTACGTCGCGAATCGCCGGTAGACGCCGAACAGGAAGATGGCGACGGCGACCGCGGCGAGGTAGTAGAACAGCGCCTCGCCGACGTGGCCGATGCGCCAGAACGTCGGCCGGGTCTCGGTCCCGGCTTGCGCGAGCACGAACGAAGACATACCTCAAACCGTGGGCACGATTCGCATAAAGCTTGGCAACCCGAAGACCACTCGCTAACGGTTTCTTCTCAGAGGAGCGCGGCAGCCGCCAGCGCGAGCGCCGCGCCGGTCGCCAGCCAGTCGCGGAAGTGGTACGCCAGCGGCGGCGGCGTGGGGTTCCACGCGAAACACCGGGCGCGGAGCGCGACCGACAGCCGGTCGGCGCGGTCGAGCGCGCGGGCGAGCGCGCCGACGGCGACCAGCCGGATGCGCTCGCGGAGCGGGCGTTCGCTCCCGAGGCGGGCGTTCACGGCGTCCCGGCGGCCCGCGATGTCCGACTGGAGGACGGGGAGAAAGCGGAAGACGAGCGCGACGCCGACGCCCGTCGCCTGCCCGATGCGGCCCGGCAGCAGCCAGCGCACGGCGGCCCGCGAGTCCCGCGTGGGCGTGCTGTAGACGTACGCCGCGGCGACGAGCAACACGAGGACCACGCGGTAGGACGCCAGCGCCGCCGAGACGGCCGCTTCGGGGCGAATCCACGGCGGGCCGAGCGTGAGCGCGGCGACGACGGGGCCGGCGACGAGGAACGGGAGGACGACGAGGAACTCGCCGAGTGCGGCCAGCGGCGAGGCGTCCGCGAGGACCGGCGCGAGCACCGCCAGCGGCGTCAGCAGCGCGAGCGCGACTGGGGTGGTGTGCGCGAACGCGACGAGCGCGAACGCGGTCTGGAGCGCGAGCTTCGCGCGCGGGTCGAGGGCGTGGAGGACGCCGTCCCCGGGCCGGTACGCGAGCGTCACGGCAGGCGCACCCCGAGGTCGGGGAGCCGGTCGCGCACGCTCTCGGGCGGGCCGTCGGCCGCGATTTCGCCGTCCGCGAGCGCGACCACGCGGTCGGCGAACGCCCAGACGTCGCGGAGGTCGTGGGTGACGACGACGAGGCTCGTCCCGGACTCGTGGAGCCCGCGTAAGCGGTCGAGGACGGACTGGCGGGCGGGCCAGTCCAGTCCCGTGAACGGCTCGTCGAGCACGAGGTGGTCGGGCCGCATCGCGAGCGCGCCCGCGATGGCGACGCGGGCCTGCTCGCCGCCGGAGAGTTCGTCGATGCGCTCGTCGCGGCGGCCCGCGAGTTCGACCGCGTCGAGCGCTTCGGCGACGCGCTCGTCGATTTCCTCGCGGGGGAGCCCGAGGTTCTCCGGGCCGAACGCGACGTCCGCGGCGATGGTCGCGCCGACGAAGCCGTCGCGAGGGTCCTGGAAGACCATCCCCACGCTAGCACGCGCCGCCACGAGGTCGTCGTGGACGGGCGTACCGTTCACGCGGACCTCGCCGGCGTCGGGTTCCAGCAGGCCGTTGAGGTGGCGGACGAGCGTCGTCTTCCCGCAGCCGTTCGCGCCCGCCAGCAGCACGCACTCGCCGTCCGCGACGCGGAGGCTGACGCCGTCGAGGGCGGTGGTGTCGCCGTAGCGGTGCGTGAGGTCGTCGACGGCGAGCATCAGGCGGCGCCGAGGTCCTCGGTGCGCGTGATGCCGACCGCGGCCGCGATCTTGAACGCCTCCGCGGGGACGAACGCGACGGCGGCGACGACGAACGCGCGGTAGAGGCCGACGTTCTGCACGACTGCGTAGCCGAGCGTGCCGCCCGCGTAGATGACGGCGGTGCCGGCCACCATCGCGGCGACGAGCCGCGGGACGGAGCCGTCTCGGGGTTTCGTGAGGCCGCTGGTGCCGTGTGCGAGCAGCCCGGTCAGGGCGGCTGCGACGGGGTACGACCAGAGGTAGCCGCCGTACGGCCCGAGTAGTGCGCCGAGGCCCGCGCTGCCGCCGGAGAAGACCGGCGCGCCGACCGCGCCGGCCGCGACGTACAACAGCATGGAGAAGCCGCCCCAGACGGGGCCGAGGTAGATGCCAGCGAGGAACACGCCGAGCACCTGCAGCGTGACCGGCGCCGGGGAGAACGGGTTCTGGAACGATACGTACGCGAACGCGCCCGTCAGCGCCGCGAAGACGGCGGCGCGGGCGACGTTCTCGACGGTCTCGTCGCCGACGAGGTCGACGGAGTCGGATTCGACGCTCACGGCCCGACCACTCTCGTCAACCGGTTTCAATTCTCTGGTTTACGGGGCTCGCGTGGTAAGCCAACAGACATATAGCGACGCGCTCCGCTAGGGTGTCACTATTACATGGACGAGAAGACCGAGGAACTCCGGGACATCTTCGTCGACGTGGCCGACGGCGACACGGTCACCGAGTCCCAGGAGGAGACCCACGGGTCGCTCGCCTCCGAGGCCGACGTCGAAGCCCGGCTCCGCGAGACGGTCGCGGAGATGCGCGAGGACCTCGACTTCGAGACGTCGCTGTCCGTCGACGAACTCACGACGCTCGTCGAGCGCTTCTACGAGGAGGACAGCGACGCCGAAATCGCCGAGGTTCTCGGCGTCGACGAGCAGACCGTAATCGACGCCCGCCTCGACCTCCACCTGCTCCGGGAGGCCGACACCGACGCGCCCCTCGACCGCGTTCGCGACGCCGACGACTCCGTCGAGGCCCTCGCCGACGACCTCGGCGTCGACGCGGGGACCATCCAACACTACCAGCGCGTCGTCGAGACCCGCGAACAGCGCCGCCGGCTCAACGACCGCTACCGCGCGGAGTTCGAGAACGCCTTGCAGGACCGCGAGCTCTCCGAGCGGCTCACCAGCTCCGTCCACGAGGACGGCCTCGAAGGCGCCACCGAGGGCCAGGAGACGGACATCGACATCTGACGCCGGCCGGCCGCGCGTGCCGGCGGTTTTATGCCGGTTTCTCTCCACACCACGAACGAATGAGCGACGGCGCCCCCTCTGACCAGACCACCGGCGCGGAGTACGCCGAGGACGTGCTCGAACGGCTGTTCCGGGACAGCTGGACGAACGCCGTGCTCGCGTGGCTGCTGGTCGCCGTGCTCGCGCTCGTGTTCGTGGACAGCGTCCTCGACTTCGACCGGCAGTGGATGGTGTTCGTCGCCGCCGTCGGCGCCATCGTCCTCGTGCCGCCGGTGGCGTTCCGCGAGTGGCGCGTGATGCTCCCGTGGGAGCTGCTGGTGCTCGCGCTGCTCCCGATTCTCGTCGCCGGGCTGTTCGGCGGCACCCTCGGCACGTTCGCGACGTACCTCTCGCTGGCCGGCGTCGCGCTCATCGTCGTCGTCGAACTCCACCTGTTCACCGAACTGGAGGTCACCCACTGGTTCGCCGTCGTCCTCGTCGTGTTGACGACGCTGGCGTCGGGCGCCGCGTGGGCAATCGTCCGGTGGAACTTCGACCAGTACCTCGGCACCTCGTACCTCACAGACAACCACGCACTGATGATGGAGTTCGTCTGGGTGACCCTCGCCGGGTTCGCGGCGGGCGTCCTCTTCGACGCGTACTTCCGGCGCCGGGACCGCTGGCTGCGCCGCGCGCTCTCCCGGGTGGTGCCGGTATGACGCTGCTCCCGCGGCCGTCCGCGAGCGCCCAGCGCGCCATCACGCGCACGATGCAGGTCGTGCTCGCGGGACTGGTCGTCTACGGGTTCGCCCGCGGCAACTCCAAGGCCGTCGTGAACGGCTCGATTACGCTGCTCATCACGTTCCTCCCCGCGCTGTTGGAGCGCCGCTACGACCTCCCGCTGGACCCGTGGCTGGCGCTGTGGCTCACCGCCGCCGTCTTCCTCCACGTGCTCGGCTCCTCGGGGCTGTACGTCCACATCCCGTGGTGGGACCACGTCACGCACGCGCTGTCGGCGTCGCTGGTCGCCGGCGCCGGCTACACGGTCGCGCGCGCCGTCGACCTCCACCACGAGGACATCACCATCCCCTCGCGAATCGCGTTCGTCTACCTCTTCGTCGTCGTGCTGGCGTTCGGCGTCGTCTGGGAGCTGTTCGAGTTCGGCCTCGACGTCGCCGCCCAGCAGACCGGGCTGACGATGCCGCTGGCCCAGCACGGCCTCGACGACACGGTCAAGGACTTCATGTACAACTCGCTTGGCGCGCTCGTCGTCGGCGTGTTCGGGCAGGCCCACCTCCTCGGCGTCGCCGAGACCGTCGAGGACTGGTGGCTCGCCCGGTAGCGAACGTTCAAGTGCGGGAGCGGGACCACTCCGTGGCGTGTCCGAGACCGTCGCGTTCAGCGACCTCGCGCGCGCCGCGTACTGCCCGCGCCAACTGTACTACGCGCGCCGCGACGACCGCGAGCCGCCGCCCGAGCACGACCACGCCCGCGACCTCGCGGGCCAGTACGACGCCCTCGCAGTCGCCTCCGAGACTGCGCTGGCGACCTACGACCTCGCGGTCGAACCCCCCGAGTTCCGGTCGAACCTCCGCGCCAGCCTCGACCGCCACCCCCGCGTCGCCGACCCCGCGGAGACCGCCGCGTTCGTCCGCGGGAAGGACGCACGCGGCCGCGTGGGGAAAGTTCACACCGACCCGCTGGCGGTGTCGGTGGTCACGCCCGGGCGCCCACCCGAAGCCGGGGTGTGGGAGCCCCAGTCGGTGCGCGCGGTCGCCGCCGCGAAGGCGCTGTCGTGGCGAGAGGAACAGCAAGTCGAGCGCGCGTACGTCGAGTATTCCCGACACGGCGTCGTCCGCGAGCTCACCCTGACGACCCGCCGGAAGGCCGCCTACCGGCGCGCGCTCCGCGCCGCTCGCGCGCTCGACGGCCCGCCGCCGCGGCTCCACGACGACGCGAAGTGCGGCGCCTGCGAGTACAGCGACGAGTGCGGGACGAAAACCCGGACGCTCAGTTCGCTGCTGTCGTTCGGCGACGACTGAACTCAGGCGTGCTCGGCGAGCCACTCGCGCACCGCGTCGCCGACCGCGCCCTCCCGCAGAATCTCGTTCTGTTCGACATCGACGACCGTGCTCCCGGTTCCTCCCGGAGTCTCGCCGGCGTCCAGCACGGCGTCCACCCGCTCGCGGAACGCGGGGTCGAGGTCGGCGGGGTCCGTGACGCTCGGTTCGCCGGAGACGTTCGCGCTCGTCGCCGTGAGCGGCGCCACGCGGTCGAGGAGCGCGAGCGCGGCGTCGTGGTCGGGAACGCGGACGCCGACCCTCGCGCGGCCGGCCGTGAGGACGTCCGGCACCGAGTCGCGCTTCTCGCAGACGAGCGTCACGGGGCCGGGGAGGAACGCGTCGGCGAACGCGCGCTCGGTGTCGCTCCAGCGCACGTGCTCGCTGGCGGCGGCCGCGTCCGGGAACGCGAACGACAGCGGCTTCTCGCGGCTCCGGCCTTTCGCCTCGAAGACGGCCTCGACAGCGGCCGCGTCGAGGGCGTCCGCGCCGAGGCCGTACACCGTCTCCGTCGGGTAGACGACGAGGCCGCCGTCCCGGATGGCGTCGGCGGCCGCGTCGAGGTCCGCGTCGCTGACAGGCATACTCGGGCAGTCGCCCGCCGCGCGAAAAAGCGTTACACTACAGGCCGGCGAGCGCGTCCTCGACGGCGTCGTAGTCCGGGAAGTTCGGCCACTCGTCGGCGACCCACGCGTACTCGACGGTGCCGTCGGCGGCGACGAGGAACACCGCGGGCCGGGGTTCGCTGACGCCCGCCATCCCGTCGAGGTCGTGGCTGACGCCGTACTGCTCGGCGACGCCGTTCTGCGGGTCGCTGAACAGGCCCGCGAAGTCCTGAATGTCGCGCTCCTCGATAGTCGTCTTGTGCTCGTACGGCGACGAGATGGAGACGCCCGCAATCTGGGCGCCGTACTCCGCGACGCCGCGGTCGCGGAGCTCGTTCCAGATGTACGTCGAGGGGAACGCGCCGTCCATCGGCGTGAACACCAGCAGAACGGGACCGTCGTTCAGGAGGTCCGACAGCGCGACGTCCTCCCAGTACTCGTCGTTGACGAGCGGGCGCGTGAAGTCCGGTGCCTCGTCGCCCTCCTCGACGTGGTCGGCGTCCGGCAGGTCCACGACCTCGAAGTCCAGCTCCATCAGTCCTCACCCCCGTAGGTGGCGTCGAGGTACTCCACGATGTTCGCGCTCTCGGCCATCGCCACGCCGGTCTCGTCGTCGATGATGGCGGGGACGGTGCGCGCGCCGACGATGCGCTTGACTGCGTCGCGCTCGGAGTGCATCGGCTCCACGAATCGGGACTGGTAGTCGATGTTCAGTTCGTCCAGTTTGCGGACGACGCGCTCGCAGAACGGGCACGCCTGCAGGCGGTACAGCGTGACGTGGGCGTCGCTGTGCTCGGGTCGCGGCGGTGCGGTTCGCGCGCTCATGTGGGTTCGTTCGCTCGAAACCCGGGTAAACGCTTCGCCCGCGGCGGCCTCCGCGGGTGCAGCGAGTGAGTAAACTCTTAACCCGCGCGCTGAAAAGGGAGGCTGGAATGGGTACTTCGTCGCTCCCGCTGGCAGTGTCCCTGTTCGGGGTTGAGCTCACGCAGGACGTCGTCGCCGCCGTCGGCGTCGTCGCGATGGTCGTCCTGATGGGGCTGTCGGCGTTCTTCTCGTCGTCGGAGCTGGCGATGTTCTCGCTGGCGCGCCACCGCATCGAGGCGCTCCAGGAGGACGGCCGGCCCGGCGCCAACCTCGTCGCAGAGCTCAAGAGCGACCCGCATCGCCTGCTCATCACGATTCTCGTCGGCAACAACCTCGTGAACATCGCGATGTCCTCCATCGCGACGGGCCTGCTGGGCTTCTACCTCTCGCAGGGGCAGGCCGTGCTCGCGGCGACGTTCGGCGTCACCGCGCTCGTGCTGTTGTTCGGCGAGAGCGCGCCGAAGTCCTACGCCGTCGAGAACACGGAGTCGTGGGCGCTCACCATCGCCGGCCCCCTGAAGTGGTCCGAGCGCCTGCTGTACCCGCTCGTGGTTCTGTTCGACCACCTGACGCGGTGGGTGAACCAGGTGACCGGCGGCCGCGCCGCCATCGAGACCAGCTACGTCACGCGCTCCGAGATTCAGGACATGATCAAGACCGGGGAGCGCGAGGGCGTCATCGAGGAGGACGAGCGGGAGATGCTCCAGCGCATCTTCCGGTTCAACAACACCATCGCGAAGGAAGTGATGACGCCGCGGCTGGACATGAACGCCGTCTCGAAGGACGACAGCATCGAGGAGGCGATTCAGACGTGCACGCAGGCCGGCCACGAGCGCGTCCCCGTCTACGAGGGCGAACTCGACAACGTCATCGGCGTCGTCAGCCTCGAAGACCTCGTCCGCGAGTACCTCTACGGCGAGAGCGACGAGGTGGAGCTGGAGGACCTCATCGAGCCGACGCTGCACGTCCCCGAGTCGAAGAACGTCGACGACCTGCTCCGGGAGATGCAGGAGAAGCGCGTCCAGCTGGTCATCGTCATCGACGAGTTCGGCACCACGGAGGGCCTGCTCACCGCCGAGGACATCACGGAGGAAATCGTCGGCGAGATTCTGGAGGGCGAGGAGGAACTCCCCATCAACTTCGTGGACGAGGACACCGTCCGCGTGCGCGGCGAGGTGAACATCGAGGAGGTCAACGACGCCCTCGACATCGAGCTGCCGGAGGGCGAGGAGTTCGAGACCATCGCGGGGTTCATCTTCAACCGCGCGGGCCGGCTGGTCGAGGAGGACGAGACGTTCCGTTTCGGCCACGTCGAGCTCACCGCCGAGCGCGTGGAGAACACGCGCATCATGAAGGCGCGCGTGCGCCGGCTCCCCGAGGAGGAAGCCACCGAGGAGACCGACCACGAGTCCCTCGAAGACGACGACGCACACGAGGCGTAGTTTCTCGTCGCGTCCGACGCGGGCAGGGCGGCGGCTCGCGTCTCCGGCACGGTCTCGACTCGCCGCGGTCGGGCGCGAGCTGACTACAGCACCGCGTCCACCGCGAGGAAGCCGCCGTAGCCGACGCCGAGCGCGAGCGCCAGCGACGCCACCCACGCCAGCACCGTGAACAGCATCTTGCGCTTGCTGACGCCGCCGCCAGTCGAGGCGGCGTAGCCGGAGCCGACGATGGCGGAGACGATGATTTCGTTGAAGGAGACGGGGATGCCGAAGAAGACGGCGGTCTGGGCGATGGCGAAACTCGGGATGAGCGCGGCGATGGAGCGCCGCGGCCCCAGCGAGGAGTAGTCCTGACTGATGGCCTTAATCATCCGGGGTGCGCCCGTCCACGACCCGACGAGCAGGCCGATGCCGCCGCCGACGAGCACGTACGTCAGGGGGACGTCGCCGCCGACGAGCGGGAGGAGCGGGCCGACCGCGAGCCCCACCTGGCTGCCGCCCGCGGAGAACGCGACGAGTCCGCCGAGCGCGAGCAGGAAGTGGCGCTGGCCGCGCTCCGGGTCGCCCTTGAGGTCCTGGTAGAGCACGCCCGCGACGACCAGCGCGGTGAGGAGCGTGACGCCAGCGTGGACAGCGAGTTGGAACTGGCCGACGCTGACCGCGGCCGCGCGCGCCAGCGACCGGCTCGTCCCCGGCGGCCCGAGGAAGACGAACTGGATGTTCGCGAGGATGACGCCGACGACCGCCGCCAGCACGGGGACGGTCTCGGTGTCGCGGTCGATGCTGCGGAGGCCGCGGGCGGTCGCGTACGCGATGCCGCCGCCGACGAACGGCACGAGCACCCACAGCGTCGCGATCTGCTGGTACTTCGCCCACGCCGGGCCGGCGCCCATCGCCAGCCCGGTGCCGACGACCGCGCCCGTCACCGTGAACGCGGTCGCTATCGGGTAGCTGGCGAACACGCCGACGGCGACCAGCGTCGCGGCGATGATGAGCGCGGTCGTCGCGGCCAGCGGCGAGAGGTTCGCGCCGACCAGCAGCTCACTGCCGACCGCCTCGGAGACGTTCGCGCCCTGGAAGACCGCGCCCGCGAACCCGAGGATACCGACGATGAAGCCGGCGCGCATCACCGTGATGGCGTTCGCGCCGACCGCGGGCGCGAACGGCGTCGACCCCGAGGAGCCGGCGCCGATGGCCCACGCCATGAAGAGGCTCGCTACCGCCGCGACCACGAGTACCGCGAGTCCGGCTCCAGCCATTACGCCCGTTCTCCGTGCGGCCGACCTAAGAGGCTACCGACCTGCGCGGCGGACGCCGCGTTCAGTTCGTCGTCGAGGTGGTGTCCGCGTCGTCGCCGTTCTGCTCGGGGGGTTCGACCCCCTCGACGGCCTCGGCGGTCTCGGTCTCGCGCTCGGTGTCGACGTGCCAGCGGTCGATGTCCTCGAAGGATTCGAGGTGGTCGCGGACGCCGTCCTTGACGTCGTCGTCGTTGACGTTCACCTCGAAGACGAACTCCTCCTGGCTGCGGATGCGCTGGATGTTCGCGCTCACGAGGTCGTTGTCGAAGTAGTAGGGCGCGACCTGCGTCATCACGCGCTGGTAGACGACGTTCTCGACCTTGCGGAGGGCTTGCCGGCCGGCGGTGTCGGCGGCGCGCTTGACGTGCCCGAGCGTGTCCTGCCACTTCTCGACGGCGGTGTCGGCCTCGCCCTCTTCGAGTTCCTCGTAGGACTCGGTGAGCCGCTCGCCCGCCGTCTGGAGGTCGTCGTCGGGCGACTGGCCCTCCTTCTCGCCGGCTCCCTCGCCGACGCTGGCCTGCTCGGCGGTCTTCTCGCTGACCTCCTCCTCGATGCGCTCGTGGGACTTGGGTCGCCACTCGTTCCACTCCGCGAACGCGTCCGGGTACTGCTCGTGGGCGTCGGCCTCGCGCAGCGCCTGTGTCACGCGCTCCCCGTGCTCGACGACGTCTCCCCACGTGCCGCGTTCCTTGAACCCGGCGACGCTCTCCTCCATCGTTGCCACACCTACGACGCGCGCGAATAAACATCTTGTCGCGTGGCGCGCCGCCGCGTCGTGTGCACGCACCACACCCGACGCGCGCGATGGCGGGATTTAAGCGGACTCGGACTCGCTCGTTACGTATGCCCATCGAGGACCGCGGCGACGCGAACGTGCTCACGCACGCGCTGGCGAAGGACACGCTCTCGCGGCTCCGCGACGTCGAAACCGAACAGGTGGAGTTCCGCAAGGGGCTCGTGAAGCTCGGCCGCATCTGCGGGTACGAGATCATCGACGGCGCGATGGAGACGGAGTTCGTCGCCATCGAGACGCCGCTAACGGAGACGACCGGCGAGCGCGTGAAGGGACTGGACGACGTCGTCATCATCAACGTCCTGCGCGCCGCGACGCCGTTCGTGGAGGGACTGCTGAAGGCATTCCCACGCGCCAAGCAGGGCGTCATCAGCGCCGGCCGCGACGAGGAGGCCGGGATGAACGACGACGGCGAGTTCCCCATCACCATCGACTACGTCAAGCTCCCCGAAATCAAGCCCGAGGACACCGTCATCGTCGCGGACCCGATGCTCGCGACGGGCTCGACGATGTGTACGGTGCTTGACCACGTCACCGACGAGGCGCCCGACGACGTCGAGGACCTGTTCGTGCTGTCCGCGGTGAGCGCGCCCGACGGCCTCCTGCGCGTCGGCGAGCAGTTCCCGGACGCCGACCTGCTGACCGTCGCCATCGACGACCACCTCGACGACGACGGCTTCATCGTCCCCGGCCTCGGCGACGCCGGCGACCGCGCGTTCCGCACGACCTGACGGACCCGCACGTATAAGGCGCCGCCCGTTCTGGTCGTGGGCATGAGCGAGGACACGGAGCCGTGTGACTGGTGTGGGGACGCGGTCGCGGATCCGCTCTCGCGGACCGTGCGGGTGACCGTCGACCGCTCGGAGATAGACAGCCAGCGGCTCTGCCCGGAGTGTTTCGCGAACTGGATCGACCGCTACGACGAACAGATGCGGCCGGAGGACGACGACCCGGACCAGACCGTCATCGAGGACGACGACAGCGACGCCGACATCATCGTCGACTGACCGCCCCGCACCCCTTCGTTTCACCTCCCGAACAACCCGCAGTCACGCGGTTTCGCGAGCCATCGGGCACTCCCGAAGCCGACCCCGGAACTGCTCTATAGTCGTCCCGAGCGCTCCCGACTACTCGCCGTCGTTCTCGTCGGCGCTCTCCTCGCCAGCCGTGAGGCCGTCGTTCCGCGGGCGGTCGAGCGCGCGGTCGGCGTCGCGGTGGCCGGAGTAGCCGTCGAACCACCGGACGATGCGCTCGATGCGGTCGACGACGTGGCCGGGTTCGCCCGAGCGGGAGAGCTCGTGGCCCTCGCGGGGGTAGCGCACGAGCCGCGTGTCCACGTCCTGTTTCTTCAACGAGAGGTAGAACAGTTCGGCGGTGTTGGCGGGCGTGCGGTAGTCCTGCTCGGAGTGCACGAGGAGCGTGGGCGTGTCCACGTACTCGACGTACGCCGCGGGCGACTGCTCCCAGAGGAACTCGGGGTCGCTCCACGGCACCGCGCGGAAGTCCCCCTCCACGAGCTTGTAGGCGTCCGTGGAGCCGTAGAAGCCGGTGAGGTCGTAGACGCCGCGCTGGGCGACCGCGCCCGCGAAGAAGTCCGTGTGGCCGACCACCCACGCGGTCATGAACCCGCCGAAGCTCCCGCCGGTGACGAACGCGTCGTCCTCGTCCACGTACTCCCGTTTTGCGACCTCGCGGGTACCGGCCATCACGTCCTGCATCGTCACGTCCCCCCAGTCGCGCTCGATTGCGGTCATGAACTCCTCGCCGTAGCCCGTGGAGCCGCGGGGGTTGCACCAGAAGACGACGTAGCCGCGCGCGGCCAGCGTCTGGAACTCGTGCCACATCGACCCCGTGGTCGACCACATCCGGTGGGGACCGCCGTGAATCTCGACGGCGAGCGGGTACTGTTCGTCCGGGTCGAAGTCCGGCGGCGTCAACACCCACCCCTGAATCTCGGTGTCGCCGGACTCGAAGCGGACCTCCTCGGGTTCGCGGACCGCACGGTCGTCGAGGTAGTCGGCGTTCACGCGCGTCAGTTGCACTTCCTCGGCGCCGCCCGGCGTCGCCGCCACCACGTCCCCGGGGTGGTCCCACTCCGATTGCACGACACCGACGGCGTCACGGGAGACGGAGAAGCCGTGGACGTGGCGCTCGCCGCCGAGCACGACCTCGTCGCTGCCCGTCTCGGGGTCGAGGCGGCGCAGCACGTAGCCGCCCTCGTCGGGCGTGCAGACGTAGAGAGAGTCGCCCTCGGGCCCCCACTCAGGCGCGTGGCTCGCGTTCCACAGTTCGAGGTCGCGGTCGAGATCCGCCGTGAGGTGCGTGACGTCGCCGACCTCTCGAGTGAACACCTCGACCTCGGTCTGGACGAGCGTCGGGTCGTCGGCGGGCGTCGTCGTGTACGCGATGCGGTCGTGCGGCCGGGACGAGTCCACGGCCAGCGTCGGCCCCCAGCCCTCCACGACGGTGACCGTCTCCGTCTCGTCGCTCTCGGGATCGTAGGCCTCGACCTCCCAGCGGAGTTCGTCGTCGCTCCCGTACCGAATCGGGTAGTAGAGGTCGGTCTCGCCCCACGCCGGCCGCAGGCAGTCGACCTCGCCGCTCGTGACGCGCTCGACGTCGCCGGTGTCCACGTCCACGGTGTAGACGTGCGAGCGCGCGCCGTCGCTGTACGACTCGTGCGAGCGGTAGACGTGGCGGTCGATGACTCTGGGGTCGGGGTCCTCGCGCTCGTACTCCTCGCCGACGTCGAGGTCGTGGTCGTCGGCTCGCTCCTCGGGGCGCACGGACTGCACGAACGCGATGCGGTCGCCATTCGGTCCCCACGCGATGCCGGAGACGCCGCCCACCACGTCCGTCACCTGCTCGGCTTCGCCGCCGTCCGTCGGGACGACCCACAACTGCGGTCGTTCGTCGTCGGCCCCGCGCGTGGACACGAACGCGATGCGGTCCCCGGAGGGGCT
Source organism: Halobacterium sp. NMX12-1 (assembly GCF_040435975.1). Taxonomy (NCBI): domain Archaea; kingdom Methanobacteriati; phylum Methanobacteriota; class Halobacteria; order Halobacteriales; family Halobacteriaceae; genus Halobacterium; species Halobacterium sp. NMX12-1. The sequence goes on from NZ_CP159204.1 coordinate 475,698, forward strand.
CCACGCCGGCTCGGAGTCCACGCCCTCCTCGACGGTGAACCGCCGGGGCTCGCCGCCGTCGGTCGGCGCGACGTGGACGGTCGCCTCGTAGTCGGTCTCGGATTCGGGGGTCTGCTGGACGTACGCCACGCGCTCCCCCTCCGGCGACACCGCCGGGTGGGAGAGCCGCGAGAACTCGAAGTAGTCGTCGGCCTCGACGCGATTCATGCCCGCATCCAGTTCCGGCGCGCGCATAGGCGTTTGCCTCGGGGAACCTACTCGACGGCCGCCCGGCCGCTGGTCGCGCTCTGGATGCGCTCGCGGAGGTCGCCGGCGTCCTCGCTGGCGACGGTCACGTCGAAGGAGACAGCTTCGCCGTAGTCGGCGTCGAACTCGCAGTCCGCGCTCTCCAGAATCCCCCGCACGGTGCCCGAATCGTCGTACTCGACGGTGACGGTGAACCGCTCCTGTGGCCGCCGCTCGGCGACGCCCGCGGCCTCGATGGCCTCCTTCGCGGCTCGCGAGTACGCCCTCGCGAGCCCGCCGACGCCGAGTTCGGTGCCGCCGAAGTACCGCGTCACGACGACGACCGCGTTCTCGATGTCCTGTTGCTGGAGGACGTTCAGCGCGGGCTTGCCCGCGGAGCCCGTCGGCTCGCCGTCGTCGGACTGGTACTCGCGGAGCATGTACCCATCCCCGGGGCCACCGGATTCGACGCGCACCCGGTAGGCAGGCACGTTGTGCGTGGCGTCGGCGTGCTCGCGCTCGACAGACTCCACGAACGCCTCCGCGTCCTCGACGGTCGCGGCGGGCGCGGCGTACCCGATGAACTCCGAGCCCTGCACCTCGAAGTCGGCGTCCGCGCGCTCCGCCAGCGTCCGGTAGGCGTCAGTCACGTCCCAGACTTGGGGTGCGAGCACGTTCCCGTTTGCGGTTGCGCGCGCCGCGTCAGCCGAGCGGCGAACACCCGCGCGCCGCGCGAATCACGGGCCGGCGCCGCGCTCCCAAAGGGTTATGCGTGCGCTCGCGCAACAGAACGTCGATGGCCGCGCTGACGACGCTGGAACTCATCTACGTGTTCTTCAGCATCGCGCTCTCCCTCTCGGGACTGGCGATGGTGGCGATAGCCGCCAACGCCTACCTCCAGACCGAGCGCCGGGAGATGCTGTTGCTCTCGCTTGGCTTCTCCGTCATCGTCGCGGCCGCAATCGCCACCACCGTCTCGGCGTTCTCGCTGAACTTCGAGAACGCCATCGTCCTCCTGACGGTCAACTACGCGCTGACGACCATCGGCTACCTCTTCGTCATCGCGAGCGTCGTCGGCCAGAACTAGGAGAGCTCCACGGAGCGCACGAACGGCTCGTTCATCAGCTCGGTCAACACGTCGCCCGGGAGCTCCTCGTCCGTGACGAGGTAGAGCCGCGGCTCGTCGGTGAACTCGGGGTCCTCGCTGATGGTCTGTCGGATGCTGATGCCGTGCTCGGCGAGTAGGCCTGTCACCGCCGCGACGATGCCGGGCTCGTCGGCGTCCTGCACCTCGACGGTGACGACCGTGAGGTCCAGAACGGGCGCGAGGTCCATCAGGCTCGGAATCTGGCTGATGTTCTGGAAGATGCGGCGGAGTTCGTCGTCCTCGAGGATGGCTTCCGTCGTGGAGTCCACGACGCGGCGGTCCACCCCGGCGGCGTCGGCGACCTGCGTGTACGGAATCTCGATGTCGCCGGAGACCACGCGGCCGTCGTCGTTCACGGAGAACCCCCGTTCGAGCAGCAGCCGGATGACGGACTGCTGGCCGGGGCTGCCCGCGAACTTCTGCATGATGTCCTCGAACATACGACGACGCAGGCGGCGGGCCGGCAAAACGGTGTGGGTGCGCGACTCGGCAGGACTTTTGCCGCCCCGCCCCGTCCGCTCGTGCATGCGCCAACTCGACACGTGTGACTTCTGCGCCGACGCCGCCGACGGCGTCTACGAGGTCGTGCCCGCCTCCGTCGCCGGCGAGTCCCGGCGGCTCGCGCTCTGCGCGGACTGCCGCGCCACCCTCCAGTCGGTCGTGGACCCGCTACTGGACGCCGCCCCCGAAGCCGAATCCGAGTCGGAATCCGAATCAGACCCCGAACCGAACCCGGACCGCGACCAGCGCGACGACGCCGACGCGGACACCTCGAAGTCGGCGGACTCGGCCGCCGAATCCGGCGACGACGAGGACGGCATCGTCATCGAGTCCGGGAGCGGCGACAAGCAGGAAGGCGCGGAGGACGCAGAGGACGCCGACGACGGGCAGGCCGAGCGCCGGCCGTCGGGCTACGGACAGGTGATTCGCCTGCTCCAGAACCGGGACGGCGCGATGCCCCGCGAGGACCTGCGCGCGCTCGCGACGAACGCCTACGACCTCGGCGGCCGCGAGTTCGAGGACGCCGTCGAGGCCGCCGTCGAGAACGGCGACGTCGAGGAGTCCCCCGACGGCCTGCGGACGACTTAGAGTTCGCCCTTCGTGGACGGCGTCCCGGAGCGCCGCTCGTCCACCCGCGTCGCGTCGTCCAGCGCCCGCGCGACGCCCTTGAACAGCGCCTCTATCTCGTGGTGGGCGTTCTCGCCCTCGACCTCGCAGTGCAGCGTCAAGCCGGCGTGCATCGCCAGCGACCGGAAGAAGTGCCGTGCCATCGCGCTCGTGAACTCGCCCACGGACTCCTGACTGAACGTGCCCTCGAACTCGTACAGCGGCCGCCCGGAGACGTCCACGACGACGCTCGCCACCGCCTCGTCCAGCGGCACGCGACGGTCCGCGAACCGCTCGATGCCGCGCTTGTCGCCGAGCGCCTCGTCGAACGCCTCCCCGAGCGTAATCGCCACGTCCTCGACCGTGTGGTGGTCGTCGATGTCGAGGTCGCCGTCGCAGCGCACGGTCAAATCGAACAGCCCGTGCTTCGCGAACGACGCCAGCATGTGGTCGAAAAAGCCCACGCCGGTGTCCACGGTGCTGTCGCCGTCCCCGTCCACGTCCAGCGTCACGTCGATGTCCGTCTCCGCCGTCTCGCGGCTCACGGCGGCCGTCCGGTCGGTCATGTACGAGGCGTGGGCGTCCGTCTACAAGGCCGTTCCGCCTGCTAGTCAGAGTATGTCGTGACTGTCTCTCTTCTGCTCGTGAGGACGCTTTCTCGAAAGCCCCCTCCCGCTGGCGGCCGCTCGCTCGCTGCGCGCTTCCCTCGCTACGCTCGGTCCAGTGCTTGCGTCGCGAGTGACCGCCAGCGGTCGGCCCCTTTCAGTCCCGCCCTGCCGGCTGGTCAGGCGGCTGTAATCCGGGTCGCAGAAACAGCGGCTACAGCGCGTCCTTGGCTTCTTCGAGGGTGAAGTTCCCCTCGTAGAGCGCAGTGCCGACGACGACCGCGGCGGCGCCCGCGTCGCGGAGCGCGAGTACGTCGTCGATGTCGGCGACGCCGCCGCTCGCGACGACGGGGATGTCCACGCTGTCAGCGAGTCGCCGGACGGGCTCGGTCTCGACGCCCGCCTGCTGGCCTTCGACGTCGACGTTCGTGAACAGAATCGAGCCCGCGCCGAGGTCCGCGTAGCGCTGGGCGGCCTCCGCGGGGTCCAGTCCCGTACCCTCCGTCCACCCCTCGACGACGACCTCGCCGTCCTTCGCGTCGAGGCTCACCATCACGCTGCCCGGGTACTCGGCGCTGATTTCCCCGACGATTTCGGGGTTCTCGACGGCCGCGGTGCCGAGGATGACGCGGTCGACGCCGCGCTCCAGGAGTTCAGTGGCGTCCGCGACGCTGCGGATGCCGCCGCCGACCTGCACGTCCACGCTCGTCGCGTCGAGGATGCGTTCGACGGCGTCAGCGTTGCCGCGCTCGCCCTCGAACGCGCCGTCGAGGTCGACGAGGTGGAGGGTTCGCGCGCCCGCCGAAACCCACCGCTGGGCGGCCTCCACGGGGTCGCCGTAGCGCTTCTCGGTGCCGCGCTCGCCCTGCACGAGCTGGACGACCTCGCCGTCCTGCATGTCCACCGCCGGTACGACCTCGAAGGACTCGAACGCCATACCGTCGTGTGCGGGTGGCTCCCCTAAAAGCGTCCCGTCACTGGCGAATCCCGGGAAATCGAACGTTCGTGGGGTGTTGCGTCCATTCCCGTCGTTCGCCAAGAACGAAAACTACTATGCCGGCGGACTGCGAACGCTTCGAACGATGCCGACGGTTGAATACCTCAACTACGAGACTCTGGACGATCAGGGCTGGGACATGGACGACGACGACCTCTTCGAGAAGGCGGCCGACGCCGGCCTCGACGACGAGGACTACGGCACGCTCGAAGTCGCCGAGGGCGAGTACATCCTCGAAGCCGCCGAGGCGCAGGGCTACGACTGGCCGTTCTCGTGCCGCGCCGGCGCGTGTGCGAACTGCGCGTCCATCGTGAAGGAAGGCGACATCGACATGGACATGCAGCAGATTCTCTCCGACGAGGAAGTCGAAGAGAAGAACGTCCGCCTGACCTGCATCGGCTCCCCGGCGGCCGACGAGGTCAAGATCGTCTACAACGCCAAGCACCTCGACTACCTGCAGAACCGCGTCATCTAAGCGGCGACACGGGTCGTTCGCGACCCCGAATTTTTGCGGAGCGCCGTCCGGCAGGGCGGCGTATCTCTACTCGCGCGCACAGTTGCGTCGCCGTCCCCGGGTAAGGACAACACCTAAGCCGGCGGCGTTCCCGACACCCGGTAGTGGACGCCTCGATACCCGACCTCCTGCGGTTGCTCGTCGTGCCGGCGCTGGGCTGGGCGGCGCTCCGGGACTTGCGGACGCGCCGCGTCCCGAACGGCCTCTGGCGGCCGCTGGTCCTGCTCGGCGTCGTCCTCGTCGTCTGGGACGGCTACGTCGCGTTCGGGACGCCGTACGTCTTCCAGCGGTTCGCAATCCGCGTCGCGTTCAGCATCCTGTTCGTCGTCCCGCTGGCGTACGCGTTCTGGTACATCGGCGGGTTCGGCGGCGCCGACGCCCGCGCGTTCATGACGCTCGCCGTGTTGTACCCGACGTATCCGTCCTACGAGCTGCTGGGGTACTCGCTGCCCGTGGTGGAGACCGCGCTCGGCGTGTTCTCGCTGACGATTCTCACGAACACCGTCATCCTCGGGCTGGCGTACCCGCTCGTGCTCGGCGCCCAGAACGCCCTCTCGGGGGAGTTCTCGGTCGTGATGTTCGTCGGCCGCCGCGTCCCCGTCGGCGAACTCACTGACACCCACGGCAGCCTCCTCGAAACCCACGACGGCTTCACCCGGGACGGCCTCGACCTGGACGCGCTCCGGATGTACCTCCGGTGGCGCGGCCTCACGCTCGCGGACCTCCGCGAGAACCGCGAACTCCGCGACCCCGACACGCTCCCCGACGACCCCAACGACCCGACCGGCGGCGCGGTCGTCACGGACGGCAGCGGCGACCCGTGGGGCGCCGCGGCGTTCCTCGACGACATCGAGGGCTCTGCGTACGGCACCACGCCAGCGGACCTCCGCGAGGGCCTCGACCTCATCGTCGACAGCGAGGACGTCTGGGTGACCCCCGGCGTCCCGTTCATCATCCCGCTGTTCGTCGGCCTGCTGGTCGCGCTGACGGGCGGCGACGTGCTCTTCTGGGTGATGGACGCGCTCGGCCTCGTGCCCGCCTGACGGGGACGTAACCGCTAACCGGCCGGCCCGCGTCGCTCCCGTATGGACTTCGAGGTAGACCTCGACTTCGGCGACGACGGCCTCGTCACGGTCGTCGCGCAGGACGTCGAGACCGAGGAGGTCGTGATGCTCGCGCACGCCACCCGCGAGGCCGTCGAGAAGACCGTCGAGACGGGGCGCGCGCACTACTACTCGCGCTCCCGCGAGGAACTCTGGGAGAAGGGCGCGACCAGCGGCCACACGCAGGAAATCGAGGAGGTCCGGGTGGACTGCGACGGCGACGCCCTGCTGTACCGGGTGCACCAATCCGGCGGTGCTTGCCACACCGGCTACCACTCCTGTTTCCACCGCACGCTCGACGGCGAGGTCGTCGGCGAGCAGGTGTTCGACCCCGACGACGTCTACTGACCGCGCGGCCGCGTCGTCCAAAACCTATTCCCCCCGGTCGACGTAGCGTTCGGTATGCGAATTGCCGTGCCCAACAAGGGCCGCTTGCACGACCCGACGCTGGACCTCCTCGACAGGGCCGGTATCGGCGTGGAGAGCGGCGCGGACCGCCAGTTGTACGCCGACACCGTGGACCCCGAGATCACCGTGTTGTACGCGCGGGCGGCGGACATCCCGGAGTACGTCGCGGACGGCGCGGCGGACCTCGGTATCACTGGCCTCGACCAGGTGCGGGAGTCCGGCGCGGACAACGTCGAGGACCTGCTGGACCTCGACTACGGGAAGTGCCGGCTGGTGCTGGCGGCGCCGGAGGACGGCGACATCGACGCCGCCGAGGACCTCGCGGGGAAGACCGTCGCTACCGAGTTCCCGACGATTACGCGCGACTACTTCGACGGGAAGGACGTCAGCCCGGACATCGTGGAGGTCACGGGTGCGACCGAACTCACGCCCCACGTCGAGATGGCCGACGCCATCGTGGACATCACCTCGACGGGGACGACGCTGCGCGTGAATCGCCTGAAGGTCGTCGACGAGGTGCTCCAGAGCTCCGTGCGGCTGTTCGCGCGTGACGATGTCACCGACGACCCGAAAGTCGAGCAGGTGCGGACGGCGCTGCAGTCCGTGCGCTCCGCCGAGGGCAAGCGCTACCTGATGTTGAACGCGCCCGAGGAGAACCTCGACGCCATCGAGGACGTGATTCCCGGGCTGGGCGGGCCGACGGTGCTGGACGTCGACGAGCCCGGGATGGTCGCGGTGCACGCGGTCGTCGAGGAGCGCGACGTCTTCGAGGCGGTCAACGACCTCAAGCGCGAGGGGGCCTCGGGCATCCTCGTCACGGAAATCGAGCGCCTCGTCGAGTAGTCACCCGCGGCGGCCGCGGCCGACGGCGCGCGCGGCGGACGCGGTCAGCGGGTAGACGACGAACCCGAGGACGCTCAGGCCCGCGAGCGCGAGCGCCGCGAGGCGGAGGTCGGCGGCGGCGTCCGCGACCACCGCGAGTGCGGCGGCTCCCGTCGGGGAGAGCCACGCGCCCGCGGCGGTGTCCGGGTCGCCGAGCGCGTGGTACGCGCCGAGCAGCACCGCGGCGATACCGAAGACGGCGGCGACGTCGGGGCCGGGCCGGTGGACGTAGGAGGAGGCGTACGCGAGCGCGGCGGCCGCGAGCGCGAGGCTGCTCGCGTGGAGGGCGCGCCGCTCGTAGCCGTTCATGTTCTGTCGTACGCGGGACGGACCAAAAAGCGGGACGGGCGTTCTCCGCGCGTGCAACTCAGGCCGGCGCCGTGCTCAACAGCGCCAGCAGGTTCGCGGCGAGCACGACGAGCGCCAGCGAGACGACGTAGTGCATCACGACGACGAGCGCGGCGGTCCGGTACTTCACGCGGTAGACCGCGTGGACGGCCGCGAAGTCCGCGGCGAGGCTGACCGCGATGATGACTGCGGGGTTGTACCGGACGAGCGCGACCGTGACGACCGCGGGCGCGACGCCGACGAGGAGCGCGCGCTTCCACGGGACGTCGCCGAGGATGTACGTCGCGGCGACGTGCGCGGTGAACGCGAACAGCAGCCAGCCGCCGACGAGCGTGCCGACGTACTGGCCGAGCGTGCCGGGCGCGGGCTGAACCTGGAGGACCACGTCGCCTTATTCGAGGAGGCCGAGCTCTTCGAGCCGGGAGACGATCTTGTCGACGGCGTGTTCGGCGTCCTCGGGCTTCTTCCCGCCGGTGATGACGAGTTTGCCGGAGCCGAACAGCAGCGCGACGACCTCGGGCTCGTCGAGGCGGTAGACGAGGCCGGGGAACTGCTCGGGCTCGTACTCGATGTTCTCGAGGCCGAGGCCGATGGCGATGGCGTTGAGGTTGAGCTGGCGGCCGAGGTCCGCAGACGTGACGATGTTCTGGACGACGATTTCGGGTTCGTCCTCGACTTCGATGGAGAGCTCGCGGAGCTTGTCGAAGACGATGCGCAGGCTCTCGTGGACGTCGTCGGTGGATTTCGCGCCGGTGCAGACGATCTTGCCGGACCGGAAGATGAGCGCGGCGCTCTTGGGGTCCTGCGTGCGGTAGACGAGGCCGGGGAACTGCTCGGGGTCGTAGTCGGCCCCCTCCAAGTCCATCGCGACGCTCTGGAGGTCGAGCTCCTGGCCGATGCCGGTGGAGGCGACCACGTTTTCAATATTGATGGTTTCCTTGGGGTCGGTCATCGTACGGTTTAAATCACGTATTTAAGGTTTATAAAGGTTGGTAGTCCGGGGAACAACGCCTCAAGTACCCCGCGATGCCGGCAGGCTGATTGCCCGCGGGCGTCCAGTTGTGGTGTGTTCGTCCTCGAACTCGGCGGCGCCGACGACGACTTCGCCGCCGCCGAAGCCCGCGCCGCCGCGACCGACGCCCGCGTCGCGGCCCCCGGTATCGGTCTCGCCAGCGACGTCGACCGCGAGCGTTTCCGCGGCCTCGCGTACGCGCACCGCGCCGGCCACCACGTCGCCACGACCGACGCCAGCGTCGCCGCCGCTGCCGACGCGCTCCGCGAGGCCGACGTCGCCCGCGAGGGCACCGTCGCGGTCCGCGCACGCAACGTCCGCAACACGACCGACGTGGACACCCAGCAGGCCGAGCGCGACCTCGGCGGCGTGCTCGTCGACGCCGGCTTCGACGTGGACTTGGACGACCCCGACCACGAGCTTCGGGCGCTCTTCGCGGACGACTCCTGTTTTCTCGCGTGGCTGACCGTCGAGTCCGTCCGCGACTTCGGCGAGCGCAAGCCCACCGACCGCCCGTTCTTCCAGCCGGGCAGCATGGACCCGCTGTTGGCGCGCGCGCTCTGCAACCTCGCGCGCGTCCAGCCCGGCGACGTCGTCCTCGACCCGATGTGTGGCACCGGCGGCGTCCTCATCGAAGCCGGCCTGCTCGGCGCGCGCCCGGTCGGCACCGACGCCCAGCAGAAGATGGTCGAAGGCGCCCGCGAGAACCTCGACGCCTACGTCGATGACTTCGGCGTCGCGCGCGCCGACGCCACTCGGCTTCCGCTCCGCGACGGTGCGGCGGACGCAGTTATCTTCGACGCCCCGTACGGTCGGCAGTCGAAGATAGAGACGCACGAACTCGCGGACCTCGTCGCCGGCGCCCTCGCGGAGGCGCGCCGGGTCACCGACCGCTGCGTGCTGGTCGCCGACCGCGACTGGCGCGACGCCGCTCGCGATGCCGGCTGGTCGGTCGCCGAGCGCTTCGAGCGCCGCGTCCACCGCTCGCTGACGCGGCACGTCCTCGTACTCGATTGACACGCCAGACGTGACAGTTGGCATTAACGAACGGCACAGCAGATGAGGCTCTGTACCCCTCTATTTCGCTATGTATCCGAGCCGGTAGTGACCAGTGCGACAACGATTCACGGATAAGACTTTTGGCCACGTATCGGAGAACCTAGGGTATCAACGCCGAAACTGCCGTGCGTCTCTGTGCCGTCGCTGCCGCCGTCTGCCTGCTGGTGGGTGCCGGCGTCCAATCTGTCGCCGCGGGCGGCGAATCGACAGCGGCGCTCGGGGACTCCGACTACCTCGCTGCTGCCACCGACGCCGCCGCCGACGCCGCCGACGACACGCAGCTCACGCTCGGCATCAGTCCGAAGCGCGCGCTCGTCTCGCTGGCGTTCCTCGGCGCCGTCGCTGCGCGGAAGCGACGGGACACCGCCTGACGGCCAGCTATCGGTAGCCGTCCGCGACGACCGCGACCGCGAACGACGCGACGAGCACGACCAGCACGCTCGTCGTGTGCTCGTAGACGGGCACCAGTTCGAGCAGGCTAATCGTCGCGACCGAGAGCACGTAGCCCGCGAAGCAGACGAACCAGACGCTCCCGTACGCCACCGGAAGGTCGTCGGTGGCCGCCGCCCACCCGACGACGAACCCGGGCGCCAGGACAACGAGGAGCTGCCACCACGGCGTCGCCGGGCCGACGACCGCGTCCACGGCCAGCGACAGCGGCAGCGCCACTAGCAGGACGGCACCGACGACGACTCCGACGCGCTCGAACTGGTCGGCGAGAGACACACCGGGTCTCCGTGGCGACGCGTAGAAAAGCTACTCCTTCGGTCACGCCTCCCGGCCCAGCTCCGCGAGCAGCCGCCCGACCTGAATCCGGTCGCTGTTCCCCGCGTGCAGGTCGAACTCCACGTCGCCCGCGAGCCGGTGGAGTTCCGCGAGCTCCTCGCCGTCGTACCGGGAGCGCCCGACGCGCAGAATCTCTTCGAGCACCTCCTCACCGCTGAGGCCGTCGTCGACGAGCAGGTCGTCGAGCGTCGAGCGCGCGTCCGTGAACTCGCCGGCCTCCGCGTCGTCCAGCATCGACGTTATCTGGTCGTCCGCGCCGACGTCTTGGAGCGTCTCGTAGGCCGTGTTCATCGTAATCTCGCCCTCCTGCTCGGCGGTCGTCTGCGCGCCCAGCACGGCCTTCCGCAGGTCGCCGTCGGCGTACCCTGCGACGAACTCGATGCCGTCCTCGTCGTACTCTACGCCCTCGGCCTCCACAATGTCGCGGAGCACGTCGGTAATCTCGTCGGGCGTCGGCGAGCGCACCGACACCGGGAAGCACCGCGAGCGAATCGGCGGGATGAGCTTCGACGGCTGCCGCGTCGCGATGACGAACTGCGTGGCCTCGTGGTGGCGCTCCATCACGCGCCGCAGCGCCTGCTGGAAGTCCTCGCGGATGGCTTCGGCGTTGTCCAGCAGAATCGTGTTGTAGTCGCCGGAGACCGGCGGGTAGCTCGCGGACTCCTTGAGCACGTGGTTGATGAGGTCCGCCTTCGAGGAGTTCCGGCGGCGCTTCGAGGAGATGAACTGCGAGAACCGCGGGTCCTCGCTGACCTCCTTCTTCGTCATCCCGAAGAAGTCCTGCACGTTCAGCTCCACGAGGTCGTTGTCGGCGTCCTCGTGGGCGTGCTCGGCGAGCGCGCGCACCGCCGCCGTCTTCCCCGCGCCCTCGGGGCCGTAGACGACCAGATTCACGGGCTCGTCGGTGGCGTCCCGCAGGCGGTCCCGCAGTCCCTCCTGTGGGAGGTCGGCCAGCGACGGCGCGTGCGCGTCTATCCACAGCGGCTCGTCCATTACGCGCAGGTAGCCGCTACGGGGCAAAGAAAGAGTCGGTCCGGGGGTCGCTTACGCGGCGGTCGGCTCGCCGTTCGCGGTCGTGGCGTCCGTGCCACTACCCGCAGTCGTGGCGTCGGTTTCGCCGTCCGCAGTCGTGGTGTTCATTCCACCGTCTGCGGTCGTGGTGTTCGTCTCGCCGTCCGCAGTCGTAGTGTTCGTCTCGCCGTCCGCAGTCGTAGTGTTCGTGTCGCTCGTGGTCGTGTCGGTCGTCGTGGTCGTCTGGTTGTCGTCGCCGCCGTCGTCGGCGACGAGCGTGACGTTGCCGGCATCGACGACCGCGCCGCCGTCAGTCACGTACGGACCGTCCTGACTGCCGTTCGACGCGACGAAGTCGTAGGTGGTGTTGTTCGACGTTTCGAGGTGCGGCATCGCCACCAGCGTCTCGTTGTCCGCGAGTTCGCGGCCGTCGAAGGTCGCGCCCTCGACGCCCTCGAACAGCGTCACGGAGACGTTCTCGTGGTAGCCCGCCGCGAGGTACTCGGAGACCCCGACGACGCTCCCGACTGCGTCACCGTCCGAGAGCGTGCTGTCGTGGACGGCGACGTAGCCGCTCTCGGGGACGAACACGTCACTGACCGAGACGTTGCTGCCGTCGGTCGCCTGCTCGTCGAAGGCCACGGTCGCGTTGTCCGTGACCGTGACGGCGCCGAACGCGCTGGAGTTGTACGTCGTCACGGCGTGGGCGTACTCGCCCTCGGAGACGCCCGTGGTGTTCACGTCGAAGAAGACGTTCGCCGTCTCGCCCGCGCCGACGGTGACGTTCTGGTGGGCGACGACGTCGAGTCCGCCACCGCCGAGGCGGAACGCGACGTCCTCAGTCCGGTTCTCGTCGGCGGTGTTCTCGACGGTGGCGTTCACCGTCACGGTGGTGTTGGTCGCCGCGTACGCCGGCGCGTCGAGGCTGTCGACGACGACGCCGCGGTCGAGGTCGAAGCTCACGTTACCAGCGTCCACGACGGCGTCGCCGTCAGTCACGTACGCGCCGTCCTGGCTGCCGTTCGACGCGACGAAGTCGTAGGTGGTGTTGTTCGACGTTTCGAGGTGCGGCATCGCGACGAGCGTCTCGGAGGCGTTCGGCGCGCTGGCGTTCGAGAAGTCGGCGCCCGCGACGCCCTCGTACAGCGTCACGGTGACGTTCTCGTGGGTGCCGGCGTCGAGGTACTCGGAGACCCCGACGACGCTCCCGACTGCGTCACCGTCCAAGAGCGTGCTGTCGTGGACGGCGACGTAGCCGCCGTCGGGAACGGTGACGTTCTGCACCGTCACCGTGGCGTCGCTGGTGTTCTGGTCGCCGAACGCGACGCTGGCGTTCTGCGTCTGGTTCTCCTGTACCGCGTCGGCGACCACGCCGTCGACGCGCTCGCCGGGCGTCTGCGTGGCCGGTGCTTGCACGGCTGCCGCTGCGCCGCCCCAGAGGAGGAGCGCGCCAACGACGGCCAGTACCGCGACTGTGTGTCTATGCATTTGTGGTGTTACCCATCCCACCACGACGGGCGAACTGTGCATAAACCGGAGCGATAGTTAGCGCCGATTTACGTACTTAGCGGCCTGCTACCCTCAGAAAAGGGGAGAGTACTACGCGAACGGTGCTGTTACTCTCGTGCAAGCCGACCGTACCCGCGGCAACGTCCGCTTACCCGCCACGGAGAGGGGAGTCGCCGCCCGCTCGGGGTATCGGTGGGGTTTTGCGCGCGGCCCGCCCACGTTCGGGCATGACTCTGCAGGCCACCTTCCTCGGGACGAGTGGCGCCGTCCCCACGACCGAACGCAACCCCAGTTCGGTGTTCGTGCGCCGCGGCGGCGACGCGTTCCTCTTCGACGCGGGCGAAGCCACCCAGCGACAGATGATGCGGTACGGCACCGGCTTCGACGTCTCGGACGTGTTCGTCACGCACGCCCACGGCGACCACGTCTTCGGGCTGCCCGGCCTCGTCCAGACGTGGGACTTCAACGACCGCGAGGACCCCCTGACGATTCACGTCCCCCGGGGCGTCCGCGACCAGATAGAAGCCCTCGTGTTCGCCGTCGGCGGCGACGTCGGCTTCCCCGTCCGCGTCAGCGAAGTGAGCGCGGGCGAGACCGTCCTCGACCGCCCCGAGTACGAGGTCCGCGCGTTCGACACCGCCCACCGAACGACCTCCGTGGGGTACGCGCTCGTCGAGGACGACCGGAAGGGGCGCTTCGACCGCGAGAAGGCCGAGGAACTGGGCGTGCCGGTCGGCCCGAAGTTCTCGCAGCTCCACGACGGCACTGCCGTCGAACTGGAGGACGGCACGGTCGTCCGCCCCGAGCAGGTCGTCGGCGACCCCCGTCCCGGCCGCAAGCTCGTCTACACGGGCGACACGCGCCCCCACGACCCCGTCGTCGCCGCCGCGGACGGCGCCGACCTCCTGATTCACGACGCGACGTTCACCGACGACGCCGCCGACCGCGCCGAAGACACCGGGCACTCCACCGCGGGCGAAGCCGCCGAAATCGCCGCCCGCGCCGACGCCCGCGCGCTGGCGCTCACGCACGTCTCCTCGCGGTACGCCGGCGACGCCCGCGAACTCCGCGAGGACGCCGAGGCCGCCGACTTCGACGGCGAGGTGTTCGTCGCCCACGACGGCATGACCTACGACGTCCCGTTCCCGGACGCCGACTGACGCGCCGACACTCCGCGGCGTCCAGCGCTATCGCTACAGCCCGGGGTCCAGACGCCGGGAAACGCGTTTCTCGTACTGCCACGGCGACGGGAGGACGGCACTGTGACGGTGGCTGCTTGCGAGTGCCGGCCGCACTGCTTTCCGGGTCAGTACCGTATCCGGTGGCATGGCAGACGACAAACAGGGCCGAAACGATCAGGCCGACAACGAGGAGGACCGACAGCAGCAGCGCATGCAGGCGGAGGCCAGGACCCGCGCGGACGAGAAGGAACCGGTGCCCGACGAACCAGACGACCAGCTCGGCGACCTCGGCGACGCCATCGATAGCCACGACTACCCGGCGAAGACGGGGGAACTGGTCGAGGCCTACGGCGACTACGACGTCGAGACTCAGGACGGCGTCGCGCCCTTCGACGCGGTCCTCGACGAGGCCGACGACCGCACGTACGACTCCTCGGACGACCTGCGCGCCCGGATTTTGGGGCTGATACACCGCTGACCGCTCACTCGGTGAGGTGCTCGCGGCGGGTCCATCCTGCTCCCGCCGTGCACTTATTAGCCGTCACGCCCTACATTTCGGCAACGTGAGTACCCGCACGAGCGCCCTCGACGCCCGCGTGTTCGGCGTCGACGTGCAGAGCGGTGACGTGCGCGGGGACGCCCCCTCCTACGCGCTGGTCGTCTTCGACGGCGAAGTCGTCGAGCGCGACGTCGTCACCCGCCGGAAGCTGCTCCGGCGACTGGACGGCGAGGAGCCCGCGATTCTCGCGACCGACAACATGTACGAGCTGGCCGCCGACAAGGACCAGCTCGTGCACTTCCTGCGCGGGCTCCCCGACGAGACGAAGCTCGTGCAGGTCACCGGCGACGAGCGCCCGGAACCGCTCTCCCGCGTCGCGAAACGCCACGGCGTCCCGTACGGCAAGCCCGCGATGGAGGAGGCCGAGGCCGCCGCCCGGCTGGCCGCGCGCAACGTCGGCTACGAGGTGTCGGCGTTCACCGACGAGACCACCGTGAAGGTCGCTCGCGGCCGTTCGACCGGCGGCGGTGGCGGGTGGAGCGAGGACCGCTTCACGCGGCGCATCCACGGCTCCGTGAAGCGCGTCGCCCGCGAGGTCGAGTCCGACCTCGACGACGCCGGCCTCGACTACGAGCGCGAGGTCACCGAGAAGTACGGCGGGTTCGCCAACGCCGTGTTCACCGTGCAGGCGCGCCCCGAGGACATCCCCGTGAGCAGCCGGCGCTCCGGCGACACGCGCGTCGAGGTCGAGCCCGTGCGCCGGGACGGCATCGAGTTCGAGCCGCTCGCGCGGCGCCGCGACCGCGTGTTCGTCGGCATCGACCCCGGAACGACCACGGCGGTCGCGCTGGTCGCGCTCGACGGCCGCGTGCTCGACGTCACGAGCACGCGCACCGCCGACACCGCCGAGGTCATCGAGTGGATCATCGAGCGCGGCCGCCCGGTCGTGGTCGCTGCCGACGTGAATCCGATGCCGGCGACCGTCGAGAAGATTCGCGCGAGCTTCGACGCCGCCGGCTGGGCGCCCGACACCGACCTCCCCGTGGACGAGAAACAGCACCGCACCCGCGAGGAGGGCTACGAGGACGACCACCAGCGCGACGCGATGGCGGCGGCGCTGTTCGCCCGCGACGCCCACGCCGACCAGATTCGGCGCGCCACCGAGGAGACGCCGCCCGAACTCGACCGCGGCGAGGTCGTCGCGCGCGTCGTCGGCGACGACCAACCGCTCACCGCGGTCCTCGAAGACCTCACCGAGACAGACGAGCCCGAGGAGGAGGCCGTCGAGCACGAGCCCCGCGAGCTCACCGACGAGGAGCGCCGGATTCGGGACCTCGAAGCGCAGGTCGCCCGCCTCAAGGACCACGTCGCGGACCTCGAAGCCGAACTCGACGAGAAAGACGAGACCATCGCGGAGTACGAGGAAGAACTCTCCGAGGCGCGCCGCGAGGAGCGACAGGAGGCCCGCGAGCGCCGCGAGGTCACCAAGCTGGAGTGGGAGAACGACCGCCTCGAAACCGAACTCGAGGAGGAGCGCGAGCGCGCCGAGGAACTCGCCGCGAAGCTCGAACGGCTCAAGGACCTCTGGAAGCTCGACCACTCGAATCTGGGGGACGTGGACCACAGCGGCGACCTCGTCGCGGTCAAGCCCGTCGAGCAGTTCACCGTCGACGACATCGAGGCCGCCGACGACGAGTACGGCATCGCCGCCGGCGACGTCGTCTACCTCCGGGACGCCTCCGGCGCGGGCCGCTCGACCGCGGAACTGCTCGCGGAGTTCGACCCCCGGGTCGTGCTCCGGTCGGGCGGCCTCTCGGACGCCGCCGACGAGGTGCTGTTCGACCACGAGATTCCCGTCGGTCCCGCCAGTGAGGTGACCATCCGCGAGGTGGACGAACTCGCCATCGCCAGCGAGCCCGAGGTGGAGGCCGTCATCGCGGACTGGCGCGAGCGGAAGGCCGAACGCGAGCGCGAACAGAAGGAGAGCATGGTCGACTCCATCATCAGCGAGCACCGCGCCGACCGGGACTGACGCCCCGCCGCTCGCTCCGGCTCATTCTTCGCCCGACCGAGCGCGCCGGTAACTCCGCACGAGCGCGTACACCAGTCCGACGACCGCGCCGACGGCGAGCACGCCCGGCCCGACGCTCATCGAAATCTCGGTTGGCGACGACGAGAACGCGAACAGGAACGTGAACGTCTCGGGCGTACCGACCGTCAGGGAGGTGACGCCGAGGACGTCGAGAACGAGCGGGCCGACGACAGCCAGCGCGACGAACACGCCGACGGCAGCGACGGCCGCGCCGGCGAGCGCGTCCCAGACGACCGCCGTCACCGACAGCGAGCGCGGCCGGTCGCGCTCGTCGCCGAGGATGCGGACGCCGTCCGCGTGGTCTTCGAGGCGGACGTCCTCTGGGAACCCCAGCAGCGTCATCGTCATCCAGACGTCCGCGACCGCGCCGGCGGCGTTCGCGGCCAGCGGGACGACCAGCCACCCCCACTCGAAGGCCAACATCAGCGGCACGCCGACGCCGGTCATCACGACCAGCGGCGTCATCAGGACGACGACGAACTGGTTGCGGGTGAACTCGTGGTCGGTCGTGGCGTACGCGTACGGGAGGATGAAGTGCGCGAGGCCGACGCCGTACGTCGCTTCGCCGCCGTAGTACCGGATAGCGAGCCCGTGTAACAGTTCGTGGGGGACGACGAAGACGGTCGCCAGCACCAGAATGACCAGCACGTCCAGCGCGTTCGTCCACCAGCCGACGCCCGCGGGCGCGAACTGGAACGACGCCGGGTGGCCGGTGACGGCCTGGAACAGCGCGCTGAAGCCGGCGGCCGCGACGACGACCCCGAGCGTGCCCAGCGCGGTCATCTGGACGGTGAGCGCGCGGGTCAGTTCGAGGTCGGCGAGCGCCGTCTCGCCGCCGGTGTCGGGAGCCATACCGCCACGTCGCCGCCGCGAACCTTAACTGATTGGACAGGTACGAGGCGCTGCCGTCCCCGTTCAGAACGAAGTCAGGAAACGGGGCGTTACGCGTCGGGCTGGTAGTCGCTACCGACGACCTCGCGGATGCGCTCGGCGGTGACCTGGCCGACGCCGTCCGCCTCCGTGAGGTCGTCCTCGCGGGCGGTCATCACGGCTTCCACGGTCCCGAACTCTTCGAGCAGCGAGCGCGCGGTCACCGGGCCGATGTCCGCGATGGAGGAGACGACGTACTCCTGCTGTTCGCCGAGCGTCTTCGCGGCCTTCTCGCCGTGCGCGCTCACCTCGCGGTCGTTGTCCGTCTGCTCGCGCTCCGCGATGGTCTGAATCAGCTCCGCGGTGTCGTCCTCGCCGCGCGTGTGCACGACGCTGATACCCCAGTCGACGGCCAGCGACGCCAGCGTCGCGCGAATCGCGTTCGGGTGGACGTTGCGCTCCGCGTAGAGGTCGCCGTCCCCCTCCAAGAGGAGGACGGGCCGCGTGTAGTGCCGGGTGAGGTCTTTGGCCTGCTCGAAGATGGAGCGGTCGCCGCCCAGCAACGTGTCGAGAAAGTCCGCGTGGGACTTCCGCTCGACGGCGACGCGGTCCGAGAGCACGTAGTCGCCGACGGACAGCGTCTCCAACCTCGTCTCGACCGCGTCGCGCTTCGAGAGGTCCCGCGCGATGTTCGAGTCGAGTTCGCGCTGGTCGACGACCACCTCGACGGCCTCCTCGTCGCCGCTGTCCGCGCGCGCCGCTACGCCTTCCTCGTCCTCACTCTCCTCGACGTCGTCGGGGTCTGGCGCGTCGAAGTCCGTGAGCCCGGCCTGCCCGTCGCCGTCCGCAGCCGCGCTGCCGCCGTCGGCTTCCGCGGGCTGGGCGCTCTCTGACGTGGCTGCCGCCGTCTCGCTGGCGTCCTCTGTCTCCTCATCGCCGTAGTCGTCGAGCGCGCGCTGGCTCTCGCCGAGGTCGCCCTCGATGTCGTCCGCGAGGTCCTTCAGGTCGCGGAGTTCGTCCTCCATCTCCTGCTCGCGGCGCCGCGAAATCCAGAAGTACGCCTCGTCGCGGGTGTCCTCGGCCATCAACACGACGACTTTCCCCTCGGTCTGCCGGCCCGTCCGGCCCTTCCGCTGGACGGACCGAATCGCCGTCGGCACCGGCTCGAAGAACAGCACGAGGTCGACTTCGGGTACGTCCAGTCCCTCCTCGGCGACGCTCGTGGAGACTAGCACCTCGAACTCGCCGCTCCGGAACTCCTCCAGCGTCTCCCGCTGCTCTTTCTGCGTCATCCCGTCGCTGCCGTCCGCGTCGCCCTGCCCGACGAACCGCCGCGCGTCGAAGTGCTCGCCGAGGAAGTCCGTGAGGGCTTCGGCGGTGTCCCGGGATTCGGTGAACACGATGACGCGCTCCCCTTCCTCGATGCCCAGCGTCTCCGCGAGCAGCATCCGGGCGCGCCGGAACTTCGGGTGGAGCCCGTCGAACTCGTCGGCCTTCCGCATCGCCTCCTTGACCTTGGGCTCGGAGACGAGCCGCTGGCTCGCCTTCGACGCGCCCGAGGAGCGCGCGGCGTTGCGCTGGCGCTCGAAGTACCGCCGGACTGATTCGACGCTCTGGGTCTCGACGAGTTCGACGGCGCGGCGGAGCTTCATCACCTCCGCGTGCACGCTCATCCCCTGATAGCCCTCGCTCTGGTCGTTGTCGATGAGCTCTTGCAGTTTCGCGCGAATCTTGTTCAGGTCCTTCTGGGAGACGTCCGGGCTGGAGACGCGCGTGACGCCAAGCTCGCGGAGCTTCTCCAGGCGGTCCTCGATGACCTCGTTGATGGCGTCCCGGACCTCGACGACCTGCTCGGGGAGTTCGATGCGCTCCCACTGGACGTCCGTGTCGTACGTGTGCTCGCCGACGTCCGCGTCGTCCTCGGTCATCACCTCGACGTTCCGCACGCCGAGGTTCTCGCAGACCGTCCGGATGTCCTCCTCGTTCCCGCCCGGAGAGGCGGACATCGCCGTCACGAGCGGATTCAGCGCGTCCGCGTGGTAGCGCTCCGCGATGTACGTGTACGCGTAGTCGCCGGTCGCGCGGTGGCACTCGTCGAACGTGCAGTGGACGACCTCTTCGAGGCCGACGCGCCCGCCCACGAGGTCGTTCTCCACGACCTGCGGCGTCGCCACGACCACGCGCGCGTCGTTCCACGTCTCCGCGCGGTCGTCGGGACGGGTCTCCCCCGTGAACACGACGACTTCGTCGTCCGGGATCTGGAGCGCTTCCCGGTAGAACGCCGCGTGCTGTTCGACCAGCGGCTTCGTCGGCGCGAGCAGGAGGGACTTCCCGCCCGCGTCGTCGGCCAGCCGGTAGGCCGTCACCAGCAGGCTCACCGTCGTCTTCCCCAGTCCCGTGGGGAGGCAGACGAGCGTGTGGTCTTCGCGGGCGGCCGCCGCGAGCTGCAGCTGGTACTGGCGCGCCTCGATGACGCCCTCGGCCAGCATCGGGTGGTCGACGTACGCGGACTCCGACATTCGGGGAGTCGTACGTCGCTCACGGGGTTAAGGGTTCGCGTAGCGCGGTGAAAGTGGCGAGGGGCGGAAGACTCACTGCGTTCGTCTTCCGGGGCTCGAAGGGGGTCCGAGGCTTGCGGGGAAGTGTCGTCGTGAGAGCGCGCACGCAGTGGCCCCGGCGAATCACGAACGCGAAACCCACAGACACACAAGCCAGTCGGGCGAAACACAGCCCATGACCACGCTACGAATCGCGGGCGGGCGGGTGCTCCACCCGGACCTGTCCGTGTCGGAGGCGGACGTGCTCGTGGACCAGGACAGCGGCGAGATTCTGGACGTTGGGGACGTCGCAGAAGGCGACGAGCGGTTGGACGCCGAAGGGAGCCTCGTGATGCCGGGGCTGGTGAACGCGCACTGCCACGCGGCGATGACGCTGCTGCGGGGGTACGCCGACGACAAACCCCTCGATGCGTGGCTGCAGGAGGACATCTGGCCGGCCGAGGGAGAACTCACGGAGGGCGACGTGCGGGCGGGCGCCGAGCTCGCGCTCGTGGAGATGATTCGGTCGGGGACGACGGCGTTCGCGGACATGTACTTCCACGTGCCCGAAATCGCCGAGGCCGTCGAGGAAGCGGGCGTGCGGGCGCGGCTCGGGCACGGCGTCGTCACGGTCGGGAAGGACGAGGGCGAGGCGTACCGGGACAACGACGAGAGCATCGAAATCGCGCGGGAGCTCGATGGCGCCGCCGGCGGGCGAATCAAGACGGCGTACATGCCCCACAGCCTGACGACCGTCGGCGAGGAGTACCTCCGAGAGTTCGTCGGGAAGGCCCGCGAGCACGACGTGCCCGTGCACTTCCACGCGAACGAGACGACCGACGAGGTGGAGCCAATCGTCGAGGAGGAGGGCGAGCGCCCGCTGGAGTACGCCGACGACCTCGGGATGGTCACGGAGGCGGACTTCCTCGCGCACGGCGTGCACACCGACGAGACCGAGCACGAACTGCTCGCGGAACGCGGCGCGAGCGTCGTCCACTGCCCGGCGTCGAACATGAAGCTCGCGTCCGGGATGGCGCCCGTGCAGGCGATGCGCGAGGCGGGCGTGAACGTCGCGCTCGGGACGGACGGCGCGGCGTCGAACAACGACCTCGACCTCTTCGACGAGCTGCGGGACGCCGCGATGCTCGGCAAACTCGCGGCCGACGACGCCGCCGCAGTCCCCGCGGAGGCCGCCGTCGAGATGGCGACCGCTGGCGGCGCGCGGGCGCTCGGGTTCGACAGCGGGCGCATCGAGGCGGGCGCGAACGCCGACCTCGCGGTCGTGGACTTCTCCGCGCCCCACCTGACGCCCGTCCACGACTACGTCTCCCACCTCGCGTACGCCGCGACCGGCGGCGACGTCCGGCACACGGTCTGCGACGGTACGGTGTTGATGCGGGACCGCGACCTCCAGACGCTCGACGAGGCCGCGATTCGCGAGCACGCCGAGTCGCGGGCGGCCGCCGTCGCCGAGCGCGCCGAGTAGCCGGCGCGAATCGCAGGCGGGCGAGCGAATACCGGCGAAACGGCTGCGAGAGCGGCTCAAAAACCGAATAAGTCAGCTCCCGGCCAACGAGCTTTTTCCTCATCCGGCCGAGGAATCCAGTGCAGGCCAGACGGCCTGCGGCACCCACTGTCGACGGCGTCAGCACCCGCGTCGAGCGGCCGCGAGGTGTGAGTCGAACACGTGGCGCTCCCGGCCGCTCGGCGCGGACTCCCGTCGGGCGTCGGACGGCGACCCCCTCCGCCATCGGGCTACGCGCACGCCGTCCCGCCCGCTTTCTCCGCGGCTTCGGTAGGGTTTTGAATCCAGTCGCCGTGCCTCTCGGTATGACCACAGCGTCGCCGATTAGCGAGCGACTCGACGAGGTCGGGTCCGCTCGCGACGCCGGCCGGAAGAAAATCGACTGGGCGTTCGAACACATGCCGATTCTCTCCTCGCTGCGCGCGGACTTCCAGGAGAACGAACCACTCGAAGGAGAGACCGTCGGGATGGCGCTGCACGTCGAGGCGAAGACCGCGGCGCTCGTCGAGACGATGGCCGACGCCGGCGCGGAAGTCGCGATTACGGGCTGCAACCCGCTGTCCACGCACGACGACGTGAGCGCGGCGCTGGACGCCCACCCCTCGATTACGAGCTACGCCAAACACGGCGTCGGTGACGAGGAGTACTACGAGGCCATCGACGCCGTCCTCGGCCACGAGCCCACGGTCACGGTCGACGACGGCGGCGACCTCGTGTTCCGCGTGCACGAGCACCACCCCGAACTCATCGACACCATCGTCGGCGGCACCGAGGAGACCACCACGGGCGTCCACCGCCTCCGCGCGATGGACGACGACGACGCGCTCGAGTACCCCGTCATCGCGGTCAACGACACGCCGATGAAGCGCCTGTTCGACAACGTCCACGGCACCGGCGAGTCCTCGCTGGCGTCGATCGCGATGACCACGAACCTCTCGTGGGCCGGCAAGGACGTCGTCGTCGCGGGCTACGGGCAGTGCGGCCGCGGCGTCGCGAAGAAGGCCAGCGGGCAGAACGCGAACGTCATCGTCACCGAAATCGACCCGCGGCGCGCGCTCGAAGCCCACATGGAGGGCTACGACGTGATGTCGATGAGCGAGGCCGCCGAGGTCGGCGACGTCTTCATCACCACCACCGGGAACCGCGACGTCATCGTCGAGGACCACTTCGAAAAGATGCAGGACGGCGTCGTCCTCGCGAACGCCGGCCACTTCGACATCGAAATCGACCTCGAAGCGCTCCGCGAGATGGCTGACAGCGAGCAAGAAGTCCGTGACGGCGTCCGCGAGTACGAACTCCCCTCCGGCAAGCGCATCAACGTGCTCGCCGAAGGCCGCCTCGTCAACCTCGCGACCCCAGTCAGCCTCGGCCACCCCGTCGAAGTCATGGACCAGAGCTTCGGCGTGCAGGCCGTCTCCATCCGCGAACTCGTCGAGAACGCCGACGACTACGACGCAGGCGTCCACGAGGTCCCCGACCACCTCGACCGCAAGCTCGCGGAAATCAAGCTCAACGCCGAAGGCGTCGAACTCGACACCCTCAGCGAGGAGCAAGAGGAGTACATGACCTCCTGGCAGCACGGCACATAGGTACCTTTTGCGCTGTCACGGAAAGAGCGCGAAGCGCTCTTTCCAGATGACGAGAGACGCCTCCGCCGTCTCTCGAACCACGCTCGGCGGCTTCGCCGCCTCGTCTGCTCACGGGCGCTACGCGCCCGTTCGCACGGCCAGCGGGACCTTCGGTCCCGCTCGGTTCGGCAAAAACTTGCGGAAAAAGCACTCCTCGTCGTTCGAAAGACGGCGGAGCCGTCTTTCGTGATGACGAAAGGCGCGAAGCGCCTTTCGAACCACTCCAGCGCGCCTTCGGCGCTTAGTCGCTCGTCGGCCTCGCGGCGAAGCCGCGAGTGAACCGCCGCGCTCGGCTCGCGGATGCTCACAGCGATAGCCGAGTCGCAGAACGGGAGCGGGCGCCGTTTTCGCGGGAGAACTGAGCGTGTCGGCGAGTCGCGGGCGTTACTCCTCGGTGGTCGTCTCGTCGACGTCCGCGTCGCCCTCGTAGATTTTCGCGCCGTCCTGCACGACCTTCTCGGAGAGCACCGCGCACTTCACGCGCATCGGCGTCACTTCCACGCCGAGCATGTCGAGGACGTCGTCGGTGTCCAGTTCCTCGACTTCGTCGAGGGTCATCCCCGGGAGCTTCTCCGTGAGCATGCTCGCGGAGGCCTGACTGATGGCGCAGCCGTCGCCGCGGAACGCGACGCGCTCGATTGTCTCCCCGTCGTCCTCGAGCTTCACGTCGAACTCAAGCTCGTCCCCGCACGAGGGGTTGTAGCCGTCGTGGGAGAACGTCGCGTCGCCGAGCTCGCCGTGGTTGCGGGGGTTGCGGTAGTGGTCGAGAATCTGCTGCCGGTACATGTCCGAGCCCATGCTCATATTGGGCGTTCGTAGGGTAGAACGCCGTAAAAACGTTCCGCGGAACGACACACCAGTGAAGGCCGGCATCCGCGAGCGCCGCAGGCGCGAGCGGTTCACTCCACGAGTGAGCGCAGCGAACGAGTGGAGGCCGACGACCGAACGGAGCGAAGCTCTCTCGTGATGACGAGAGACGCCAGCGGCGTCTCTCGGACCATGAGGGAGGAGTGCTTTTTCCGCAAGTTTTTGCCGAGTGGGGCGCGCGGAGCGCGCCCCACGTGGTTCGAGAGACGCCTGCGGCGTCTCTCGTCATCTGGAAAGAGCGCAAAGCGCTCTTTCCGTGACAGCGCAAAAAGTGGCTACGCGAAGATGTCGCGGGCGGCGTCCAGCGACTCCACGAGCTTGTCGACTTCCTCCTTGGTGTTGTAGAGGTAGAAGGAGGCGCGCACGGACGCGGCGATGTCGAGTTTCTGGTGGAGCGGCTGCGTGCAGTGGTCGCCGGCGCGGATGGCGATACCGTAGTCGTTGAGGATGGACGCGAGGTCGTGGGCGTGGATGCCGTCGACGTTGAACGCGACGACGGCGCCGCGGTCGTCGGCGGGCGGGCCGTAGATTTCGACGTCGTCGAACTCGTCGAGGCGCTCGTAGGCGTACTCGGTGACGGCTTCCTCGTGGGCCTGAATCGCCTCCATGCCGACGTCGTCGAGGTAGTCGGCGGCTTCCGCGAGCGCGATGCCCTGCGCGATGAGCGGCGTGCCGGCCTCGTACTTCCACGGGAGGTCGTTCCACGTGGTGTCCTCGAAGGTGACGCGCCGAATCATGTCGCCGCCGTAGAGGAACGGTTCCATGTCCTCCAGAATCTCTTTTTTGCCGTAGAGGCCGCCGATGCCCGTCGGGCCGGCCATCTTGTGCCCGGAGAAGACGTAGAAGTCCACGTCCAGCTCCTTGACGTCCACGGGGCGGTTGGGGACGGACTGGGCGCCGTCGCCGAGAATCAGGGCATCCTGCTCGTGGGCGAGGTCCGCGAGTTCGCGCATCGGGTTGACGGTGCCGAGGACGTTCGAGGCGTGGACCACCGAGACCATCTCGACGTCCTCGTCGATGAGCTCCGCGGCGTGGTCCATGTCGAGGTAGCCGTCCTCGTCCACGCGGATGTAGCGGACTTCGGCGCCGACCTTCTTCGCGATTTCGCGCCACGTCACGAACGACGAGTGATGCTCCATCTCCGAGAGCACGACCGCGTCGCCCTCCGAGAGCTCGTTGAGCCCCCACGCGTACGCCACGAGGTTGATGGACTCGGTGGTGTTCTTCGTGAAGATCATCTCCTCGCGGCCGTCCGCGCCGACGAACTCTGCGAGGCGGTCGTGGGCCTCCTCGTAGGCGATGGAGGCTTCCTGGCTGAGCTGGTGGATGCCGCGGTGGACGTTCGCGTTGTAGCCGCGGTAGTAGTCCGAGAAGACGTCCACGACCCGGTCCGGGGTCTGCGTGGTCGCCGCGTTGTCGAGGTAGACGAGCCGCTGGCCGTCGCTTACCTCCCGGTCGAGAATGGGGAAGTCCGCCCGGATGGCGTCGACGTCGAGGGGGTCCTGCTCGGTGGCTTCCATTACACGCGAGTAGGGGGCGGGGACACTACTGTTCTTCGGTGCCGGGAGCGCTGCCGGTATCGCTGACGCCCGAAAACGGGAATTAGAGGCGTATGAACTGCGCGTGGACGGTGCCGTCGAGGTCGAGGACGTTCGCCTCCTCGACGTGGCCCTCCTCGATGGCGAGGTCGACGACCTCGACGCCGACGAGGTTCGCGACGTTCGCGCGCGCCAGCGACTCGCGGACGGCCTCCGGTTCGACCGTCTCGCCCCCGTAGAACTCCTCGGTGACGGTGAACTCCGTGTCGCCGTTCGCGAACGTCTCCCCGAGGACGTCCGGGTCGCAGGCCGTGACGAGGAGGCCGCGGTCGGTCTGTCGCTCGCTGAGTATCATCACTCGCGCTCGACGAGGTCCCGCTCCTGGGCCTCCCGGATGTCCTCGGCCTGCTCGGCGACCTTCTGTGCTTCCTCGTCGCGGCCGAGCGCTTCGAGGGCGCGCTGTTTCTCCTCGTAGACGTCGGCCTGCTGGAAGCCAAGCCGGATGGCGTTGTTCAGCGCGTCGAGGGCCTGCTCGTGGCGGTCGCGCTCGTTCTCGATGAAGCCGAGGTTGTACCACGCCTGCGGCAGCCGGTCGTTCTCCCGGACGGCCTTCTCCGCGTGGTAGTAGGCCTCCTCGTCCTCGTCGAACTGCCAGAGCGCGTACGCGAGGTTCGTCTGCGCTTCCGCCTCGAAGTCGCCGTCCTCGGCGACGAAGATGGCTTCCCGGTGCGCGCCGACAGCCTCGTCCCACTCCTCCATCTGTCCGTGCGCGATGCCCTTGTTCACCCACGCCTCCTGTTCGAGGTCCTCGTCGTCGGTGAACCGGGCGGCGCGCTCGAAGGCGTCGGCGGCCTGCTCGTGGCGGTTGATGCCGAGGTAGCTGAGGCCGACGTCGATGAGTTCGTCGGCGTCCACGTCGTCGTTCTGGACGACGCGCTCGTCCAGCGAGTCGCTGACGACGCGGCTGTCCACGGGGTCCACGCTGGACGGGTCGTCCACGGAGAGCTCCGGCGGGTCGAAGTCGAACCCCTCGTAGGGCTCGTCGAAGCCCTCCCCCTCGGAGAAGTCGTGGTCCGCGACCGGGTCCTCGGGCGGCTCGGGCTCCTCTCGGTCAGTCATACCCGCGTCTAGCGCGGCCGGGAGGTTAAGGGCAACGCACCGAGAACCGCCGGTATGCGGCTGTTCGTCAGTGTCGACCTCCCCGACCGGCTGGCCGACGACGTGGCGAGCCTGCAAGCGAAGTTCGCCGACGCCGAGGGACTGGACTTCGTGGACCCCGGGCAGGCCCACGTCACGCTGAAGTTCCTCGGCGACGTCGCCGACGACCGCGAAGACGAACTAATCGACGCCCTCGAAAGCGCCGTCGCCGACAGCGGCGTCGAGCAGTTCGACGCGGAACTGGGCGGCCTCGGTGTGTTCCCGAGCCTCGACTACATCTCGGTGGTGTGGCTCGGCGTCGGCGACGGCAGCGCGGAACTCGCCCGGTTGCACGAGGCCATCGAGGCGGAGTTCGTCGAGGAACACGGCTTCGACGCCGAGGACCACGACTTCACGCCCCACGTCACGCTCGCGCGGATGAACCACGCCGGCGGGAAGGAACTCGTGCAAGACCTCGTGCGCGAGCGCCACCCAGAGGTCGGGACGATGCGCGTCTCCGAGGTCCGGCTCACGGAGAGCACGCTCACCCGCGAGGGCCCCGAGTACGAGACTGTCCACGCCGTGGACCTCTAGGGCGGCGTTGCGGCGGCTTCAGAAGAACAAGGTTTTAACGACGGCGGTGGTAGCGACGACCACTATGGGCAAGAAATCGAAGGCGCAGAAGAAGCGACTGGCGAAACTCGAACGCCAGAACAGCCGCGTGCCCGCGTGGGTCATGATGAAGACGAACCGGGACGTCCAGCGCAACCCGAAGCGCCGCAACTGGCGGCGTAACGACACCGACGAATAATGTCCGCCAGCGACTTCGAGGAGCGCATCGTCACCGTCCCGCTTCGGGACGTGACGAAAGTTCCCAACCACGAGCAGGCCGGACAGGCGATGACCATCATCCGCGAACACCTCGCGAAGCACTTCGCGGTCGACGAGGAGGAGGTCCGCCTGGACCCCTCCATCAACGAGGCCATCTGGTCGGAAGGTCAGAAGAACCCGCCGCGGAAGGTCCGCGTGCACGCCGCGCGCTTCGTCGAGGACGGCGAGACCGTCGTCGAAGCCGAATACGAAGAGTAAGAACTTGTTACGCGCTGCCTTCCTCGGGTCCCCGTACGTCGGCGTCTTCGCTCGCGCGACCAACGACTGCGTCGTCGTCCGGCCGGACATCTCCGAGGAACTGACCGACGAACTCGCCGAGGAGCTCGGCGTCCCCGCCGTCCCGACGAACGTCGGCGGCTCGTCGACGGTCGGCTCGCTCGTCGCGGGCAACTCCAACGGCCTGCTCGCGAGCAGCCGCATCCGGCAGCGCGAACGCGACCGCATCGAGGACGCTGCCGACGTCACCGTCGGCGAACTCCCCGGCCGCGTGAACGCCGCCGGCAACGTCGTCGTCGCGAACGACGAGGGCGCGTACGTCCACTCGGAGCTCTCCCGGGAGGCCGTCAAAGCCGTCGAGGACGCCCTCGACGTGCCCGTGACCCGCGGCCGACTCGCAGGCGTGAACACGGTCGGCACGGCCGCCGTCGCGACGAACGACGGCGTGCTCTGCCACCCGAAGTCCACGGACGAGGAACTGGACGCCATCGAGGACGTCCTCGGCGTCCCCGCGGACATCGGGACCGTCAACTACGGCGCGCCGCTGGTCGGCTCCGGGCTCGTCGCCAACGACGAGGGCTACGTCGCCGGCGAGGACACCACCGGCCCCGAACTCGGGCGCATCGACGACGCGCTCGGGTTCATCGACTGACGCCGCTATCGGCTCCGTTCTCGCCACATCTCTATCTCCGCTACGAGCGCTGTCGCCCGCGAGGGCGGGCGTTTCGCCGCCGCGACCGAGTTCCCGAGTAGGAAGATACTTCCCGCTTGCTCCCCGAATTTCGGGTATGAGTCTTGGAGGCGGCGGCGGTCAACAGCAGCTTCAGCAGCTTTCACAGGAAATTCAGGCCCTCGAAGAGGAGAAAGAGGAACTCGAGGAGGAAGTCGAGGAACTCGAGGCCGAGAAGGTCGAGGTCGACGAGGCCCAGGAAGCCCTCGACGTCCTCGAGACCGGCTCGACCGTGCAGGTCCCGCTGGGCGGCGACGCGTACGTCCGCGCGGAAGTGCAGGACATGGACGAGGTCGTCGTCAGCCTCGGCGGCGGCTACGCGGCCGAGCAGGACGCCGACGACGCGGCCGACGTGCTCGACGAGAAGCGCGAGACGCTCGACGAGCGCATCGAGGACGTCCGCTCGGAAATCGCGGAAGTCGAAGAGGAGCAGGAGGCCCTCGAACAGCAGGCACAGCAGGCCCAGCAGCAGATGATGCAACAGCAGATGCAGGCCCAGCAGCAGCAGGACGGCGAGTAAGGGCATGTTCGACGGGCTGAAGGACAAACTCTCGAACTTCCGCGAGGACGCCGAGGAGGTCGCGGAGGAGAACGCCGAAGAACTCGACAGCGACGAGGCCGCCGAAGCCGACGCCGAGGCAGACGCCGCGGAGGCCGACGCGGAATCGGCCGACGTCGAGGACGAGTCGGCGGAATCCGACGCGGAAACCGAGGCGTCCGACAGTTCCAGCGGCGGGTTCGTGAGCAAGGCGTCGTCGCTGGCGCGCGGGCGCGTCGTCATCGACGAGGAGGACCTCGACGGCCCGCTGCGCGAGCTCGAGCTCGCGTTGCTGGAGAGCGACGTGGAGATGAGCGTCGCCGAGGAGATTCTCGACCAGATTCGGGACGACCTCGTCGGCGAGGAGCGCAAGTTCACGGAGAGCACCGGCGCGCTCGTGGAGGACGCGCTCCGCGACGCGCTGTTGTCGGTCATCGACGTGAACGGCTTCGACTTCGAGGAGGCCATCGCCGAGTCGGAGAAGCCGGTGACGGTCGTGTTCACGGGCGTCAACGGCGTCGGGAAGACGACGACCATCGCGAAGCTCGCGAAGCGCCTGGAAGACCAGGGGTACTCGGTCGTGCTGGCGAACGGCGACACCTATCGCGCCGGCGCGAACGAGCAGTTGCAGGAGCACGCCGACAACCTCGGCGTGAAGCTCATCAGCCACGAGCAGGGCGGCGACCCGACCGCGGTCGTCTACGACGCCGTGGAGTACGCCGAAGCCAACGACATCGACGTCGTGCTCGGCGACACGGCCGGCCGGCTGCACACGTCCAGCGACCTGATGACGCAACTGGAGAAGCTCGACCGCGTCGTCGACCCCGACTACACGGTGTTCGTCGACGAAGCGGTCGCGGGTCAGGACGCCGTCAACCGCGCTCGCGAGTTCGACGACGCCGCGAGCATCGACGGCACGATTCTGACGATGGCCGACGCGGACAGTCAGGGCGGCGCCGCCATCTCGGTGTCGCACGTCACCGGGAAGCCGATTCTGTTCCTCGGCACCGGGCAGGGGTACGACGACATCCAGAAGTTCGACCCGGAGGCGCTCGTCGACGACCTGCTCGAAGACTGATGCCCCGGTTCTTCGTTCTTCCACGCCGCCCAGCCGCGGCGCTCGTCAGAGCGGCGTCTCGGGGTCCGGCGTCTCCGCGTCCACGAGCACGAGGTCGAGTCGTTCGTCGTCGCGGTCGTACGCGCGCACGTCGCCAGCATCCCACGGCGGCACCGCCACCAGCACGGTCGCGTGGAGGTCGTCGGTCACCGAGACCGTCGGGTCGCCGTCCGGGTGCGAGACGAACCGGCCCGCCGTCTGCCCGGTCGGCGCCGCGAGGTCCATCCCGAAGACGCCGGACAGCGAACTGCCCGCGTCCGGGAAGTAGAACTCCGAGAGCACCGGCGTCGCCGGGTCCAGTTCCAGCGCGCCGTCCGTCGCGCGGAGGTCGCCCGCGGGCGTCGCGGCGAGCCGCACCGAGATGCTGTCTGGGTCGGCGTCCGCCGCGAGCTCGCAGAGCACGGAGACGAGCGCTCTCGTAGCGTACGTAGGCACGAACAGACGTACGGCGTCGCCGCGGTTGAACGTACCGACTGCTCCGGCGGGCTCCCTGTGGTCAGCCACACTACTCGCGGGTCGCTATCGCTCCCCGCTCGCATTAACGTGCCCTCCCTACGGTCGGGCACGCTTCGCAGAAAAAGGCTCTTACGCCCCCGTCGCCTATCAGTGGGTAATAATGGTACTCGACGACCTCGGGAGTTCCCTGCGGGGGACACTCGACAAGCTCCGTGGGAAGTCCCGCATCTCCGAGGAGGACGTCGACGAAATCGTCAAGGAGATTCAGCGGTCGCTGCTCCAAGCCGACGTCGACGTGAGCCTCGTGATGGAGCTATCGGACTCCATCGAAGAACGCGCGCTGGAGGAGGAGCCGCCGGGCGGAACGTCCGCCCGCGACCACGTCCTCCGCATCGTCTACGAGGAGCTCGTGGACCTCGTCGGCGAGTCCACGGAGATCCCGCTGGAGAACCAGACAATCCTGCTGGCGGGCCTGCAGGGCTCGGGGAAGACGACGACCGCGGCGAAGATGGCGTGGTGGTTCTCGAAGAAGGGGCTGCGCCCCGCGGTCATCCAGACGGACACGTTCCGCCCGGGCGCCTACGACCAGGCCAAGCAGATGACCGAACGCGCGGAGGTCGCGTTCTACGGCGACCCCGACGAGGACGACCCCGTGAAAATCGCCCGCGACGGCCTCGAAGCCACCGAGGACGCGGACGTCCACATCGTGGACACGGCGGGCCGTCACGCGCTCGAAGACGACCTCATCAACGAAATCGAGGACATCGAGTCGGCGGTCGAGCCCGACCGCAGCCTGCTCGTGCTGGACGCCGCAATCGGGCAGGGCGCGAAAGACCAGGCCCGCGAGTTCGACGACTCCATCGGCATCGACGGCGTCGCCATCACGAAGCTCGACGGGACGGCGAAGGGTGGCGGTGCGCTGACGGCCGTCGACGAGACGGGCTCGACCATCGCGTTCCTCGGGAGCGGGGAGACCGTTCAGGACATCGAGCGCTTCGAGCCCGACTCGTTCATCTCGCGGCTGCTCGGGATGGGCGACCTCAAGCAGCTCACCGAGCGCGTCGAGCGCGCGATGGAGGAGACGGGCTTAGAGGAAGACGAGGACTGGGACCCCGAGGACCTGATGAAGGGGGAGTTCACCCTCAAGGACATGCGCAAGCAGATGGAGGCCATGGACAACATGGGCCCCCTCGACCAGGTGATGGACATGATTCCGGGGATGGGCGGCGGCCTGATGGACCAGCTCCCGGACGACGCGATGGACGTCACCCAGGAGCGCATGCGGAACTTCGAGGTCATCATGGACTCGATGACCGAGGAGGAACTGGAGAACCCCCGCTCTATCGGCGCCTCGCAGGTGCGGCGCATCGCGAAAGGCTCCGGGAAGAGTGAGGACACCATCCGGGAGCTGCTCGACCAGCACAAGATGATGTCCCAGACGATGAAGCAGTTCCAGGGGATGGGCGACGGCGACATGCAGCGCATGATGAAGCAGATGCAGCAGGGCGGCGGTGGCGGCGGAGGCGGCGGCTTCGGCGGGATGTTCTGAGGCCGGCGACCAGTACTGTTTTGCCGTGGGGCGCGTACCTCGGTGTGAATGGCGTCACGCCAGTCGTCCCCACGGCACGCGCGCGTCCAGCGAGTGACCCGCGTGCCGGCCGAGGAGGTGCCCGACGCCTACCCCTTCGACGTGGACGCCAGTCACGCGCTCGAACTCGTCGCCGAGCGCGAGGCCGAGTCACCCGAGGACGCGCCCGAGACGGTTCGCGTCTTCGAGGCGTGGCCGAGCGGCGGCCACGCCGGGAGCCGGCTGGCGCGCGTGCTGGACGCGGTCGGCGAGCCGTCCGGCAATCCGGGCGCGCTCGACGGGGCGCGCGTCGCCCTCGAATCGCGGGACGGCGCGTACCGCGTGGACGTGGACGGGACGCAGCGACTCCACCGGCGGGCGACGCCGGCGAGCGTGGACACGCACTCGCTGGCGGCGGTCGCAATCGGCGCGGGCGCGCTCGCCGGCCTGCTCGCGTTCTTCCTCGTCGGGGCAGCCTACGCGTGGGCGGCGACGCCGCTGTTCGTCGCGGCGGCCGTCGCGCTCGCGTGCGCGCTGGGCTACGACGCGTGGCAGACCCACGACGCGACGTGGTCGCCGCGCCCGCTCCCGTGGGCGGCCGGCGGCGCCGTCCCCGTCGTGAACGTCGCCGTCGCCGTGGCGTACCTCGCGCGGAAGGCGGCGGTCGTCGACGCGCCGGCGGACGCCGAGACCGTCTGGCAGGACCTCCTCGCGGGGACGGTCGTCGCGTTCGCGGTGGGGCTGGCGCTCGCGGCGTTCGACCTCACGTTCCCCGTCGGCGCGACCGTGTTCGCGCACGCGTGGGCGCTCGCTCCGGTCGGCGTCTACCTCGACGCGCGCGCTGACCGCCACGGCACCGACCAGCCCAAGCGGGCGCTGTGGCTCGCGGGCGCGGTCGTGTTCGGCGGCGCGGGCGCGCTCGTCTACCTCCTGCGGACAGACGGCTTACAGTAGCTCCAAAATTAGCTCGCGGTCCCGGAAGTCCGCGGGGAGGCTCTCGGCGTCGAACCAGCGGACGTCCTCGATTTCGGGTTCGCCCGAGGAGACGCGCACGAGCGGCGCCGCCCGGCTACCGCCGACGCGTCGCCCCGTGAACACGACCAGTGGCACGTGGACGCGCTCGGGGCCGCCGTAGTCGATGGCGAAGTCCCGCGCGTACAGCACCCCCGTCACCTCCGCTTCGATGTTCGTCTCCTCGCGGGTCTCCCGGACCGCCGTCTCGGCGAGCGACTCGCCGGGGTCCTGAGCGCCGCCCGGGTTCGTCCAGCCGTCCCGGTAGCCCTGCTTGACGCCCAGCACGCGCCCCTCGTCGATAACGACGAGGCCGCCGACGCCGGGCAGCCGGTCGAGTTGTTCCTCGACGGACGACGGGAACGGGTCGTCGGTGGCGTGCGGCGGGGGGTCGATGGGCTGCGGGTCCAGCATCAGGGGGGCGTCGGCGTGTTCGGCGACCGCCCGCTCGCGGAGGCGGCGCGCGCGCTCGCGGAGCCGCTCGGCGACCGTCTCGGGGTCCTCGCTCACGACCACCGGTACGGGCGCGCGCCGCAAAAAGCCACGCCCGCCGGCGGGTTTTTTCCCGGGCGGACGCGTGCACTCGGCCATGCCCATTCGCGCGGTCGCCGAGGACGCCTACCGCGAGGCGTTCGGCATCCTCGTGCTGTCCGCGGTCGCGAGCGTCTTCTCCGGGGTCGTGCTCGGCGGGATGGAGCGCGAACTCACGGTCGTCCCCGGCCTGCTCACCATCGTCCCCGCGCTGCTGGCGACCCGCGGGAGCGTCTACGGGTCGCTGGGCGCGCGACTTGCGACCGGCCTCCATCAGGGGCTGGTCGAACCCGAACTCTCGATTCCGGACGAACGCGTGCGCTCGGCGGTCGCCGCCGCGATGCTCAACGGCGTCGTCATCTCCGCGGTCGCCGCCGTCGTCGGGTACGGCATCCGCCACGCACTCGACTTGCCCGTCGCCCCGCTGGCCGCGCTGCTCGTCGTCGCGCTCGTCGCCGGCGTGCTCTCGGGCGCGGGGCTCACGCTCGTCGTCATCGTTACCGTGTTCGTGGGCTTCCGCCGCGGTCTCAATCCGGACGCGCTGGCGGGTCCGGTCGTCACCACGACCGGCGACGTCATCGGCATCGCGACGATGCTCGCGGGCGCGCGCCTCGCCATCGCCGCCGGGGTGGTGTGAGTGCCCGAGGAGTGGAGCGTCAAGGGAATCGTCGCCGCGACGTTCCCGCTGTTGGCCGTGCTCACCGTGGTCGAACTCTGGGGCGGGCTCGTGCTGGACGGGAGCCGCGCCGTCCTCACGCGGTACCCGTCGCTGCTGACGCTCGTCCCCGGCATCATCGCCGTCGCGGGCAACCTCGGGAGCGTGCTCGCCAGCCGGCTCTCGACGGCGTTCCACCTCGGCACGCTCGCGTTCGCCCCGACCGACGACGAACTCGCCGGGAACGCCGCCGCGACGTTCGCGCTCGCCGCCACGCTGTTCCCCGCGGTCGGCGCGGGCGCGTGGCTCGCCCGCTACGCGCTCGGCGACGCCGCGCTCGCGCTCGGGACGGTCGTCTTCATCGCGGCGGCCTCGGGCCTCCTGCTCGCGGTCGTCGCCGTCGCCATCGCGACCACCGCGACCTACGCCGCCTTCCAGCTCCAACTGGACCCCGACGACGTCGTCGTTCCGGTCGTCACCACGACCTGCGACGTGCTCGGCGTCGTCGTCTTCCTGCTGGTCGTCGGCGCCGTCGTGTAGCCCGAGACCGACACCGGTAATTCGCCCGCGTGCGAACCATCGGACGTGCAACTCGCGGCACTCCTCGGGGACGTCCTCCCGCGCGTCGCGGCGGTCTCGCTGGCCATCGCAGTGGGGCTGACGCTGGCGAACCTCGCGGTCGCGTTCGGCGCCGTGGAGTACGTCGCCCGGTTCGCGAAACCCCTGACCGGTCCCGCGAACCTCCCGGACGAGGTCGGCACGGCAATCCTCGCGACAACAGCGTCGCCGACCGCCGGCTACGGGATGCTCAAGGAGTACCGGGACGCCGGCGTGCTCGACGACCGCGCCACCCTGATTGCGGTGACCATCAACACGTTCTTCGGGTTCGTCCAGCACATCTTCACGTTCTACGCGCCCGTCCTGATTCCGATTCTCGGGCTGGAGGTCGGGCTGACGTACGTCGGCGCGCGGGCGGGCGTCAGCCTCGCCATCACGCTCGTCGGCGTGCTCGCCGGCGCGCTGTTCCTCACGGAGCGCAACGTCGCGCCCGCCACCGACGCGGACGTAGACCTCCCCGGCGACGGCGACCAGACCCGCGGCGAGGCCGTCCGGGACGCGCTCGCGAAGACGAGGGGAAAACTGTTCAGCATCGTGCCGCGGCTCGCAATCGTCTACACCGCGGTCGTCTACCTCACGACCGCCTACGACGTCACCGAGTACACGTCCGCCGCCGCGCCGCTCACCGAGCTAATCGGGTTGCCGTCCGCGAGCGTGCCCGCCATCGCGACGTTCGCCGTGGACACGACGACCGGCGCAATCTTCATCGCGCCACAGGTACCGGGCACGTTCACCGCCCGCGAGGCCGTCGCGACGATGCTCGTCGGCGGCGTCGTCTCGTTCGCCGTCTCGACGTTCAAGCGCTCGATTCCGTTCCAGTACGGCATCTGGGGGGCGCGCTTCGGGTCGAAGGTCATCGCCGTCAACGTCGCCGCAAAAGTCGTCTTCATCGCGGTCGCAATCGCCGTCCTGCTCGCGTAGGCTACTCGTCGATTTCGACGGGTTCGCCGTCCTCGGTCTGGGGGGCGAGGTACGCGATGAAGGATTCCACGTCGGGCTCGTTCACCGTGACCTCGACGTGGAGGTCGCCGAGTTCGTCCGGGCTCCCAACCGAGAAGTTCACCTTCCCGACGTACGCCGCCTGCTTCTTCAGGTCGAAACTGAACCCCGCCTCGGTGCTGTTGCGGAGGAACTCCTTCCGAGCCGTGTCGAGGATGCGCTGCTCGAACAGCTGCTCGCGGAACTGCTCGACGTCGTGGCACTCCGCGGTGACGCTGTCTCCGTGCGTCTCGACCTCCGCGGCCGGGAACAGCCCGGTAATCGTCTCGACGACGCGGTCCGTGACCTCCGTCGGCTTGACGGGCGCGGACAGCTCCACGTCCACGCTGTAGAGGACGCCCTCGTCGTCACTCACGACTCCCCCACCTCCGCTTCCGCGTCCGCCGGCGGGTCTCCGACTTCCTCGGTGAGGAGTTCGGTGACGCGCTCGTGGAACTCCTCGAGGCTCCCCGTGTTCTCCACGCGAACGTCCGCGGCCTCGATGGCCTCGTCCATCCCGAAGCCCTTCTCGCGCTCCTCGCGCGCCGCGAGCGGCTCGCCGTCGACGTCGCCGGGACGGTCCCGGCTCTCGATGCGCTCGCGGCGCAGGTCGTAGGGCGCGTACACTTCCACGAGCGTGAACGCGCCGTCGAACGCCTCGCGGAACTGCTCGACCTCCACGCCCGACCGGATGCCGTCAACGAGCACCACGTCGCTGTCTTCGAGGTGGTCGCGGATAATCGGAAGCGAGCGCTCGGCGATGGCGCCCGGGCCGTTCTCCTCGCGGAGCGCCTGTGCGATGCGCCCGTGGTGCTCCGCCGGGTCGAGGCCGCGGTCCCGGCACTCCTGCCGAATGACGTCGCCCATGATGACGACGGGCACGCCGAGCTCCTCGGCGACGGCGGCGGCCTCGCTCTTGCCGCTGCCCGGCATCCCCACGGTACCGATGACTCTCATTACACCGACGTAGCGGCCGCCCGTACCTGTGTGCTTCGACTCCACGCCGGGAACCCGTCGGTTTTTACTCGCGTCGCCTGTACCTCCCGGCAGGGCACGTAGCTCAGTTCGGACAGAGCGTTCGGCTTCTAACCGAAATGCCGGGGGTTCGAATCCCTCCGTGCCCGCGTACCTTTTTACTTCGTCGGGTCGCCTTCGGCGACCACTCCTCGCAAAAAGCTACGCCGGGAGAGCTTTGCTCTCCCGAGCCCGTCCTCGCTCCGCTCGGAAGCACGCTAAAAACGTCCTGCGCTCACTCGCTTCGCTCGTTCGCGCAGTGAAACGCGCGGCTTCGCCGCGCGTATGCTCTGTACCGAGAGCAACGGAACGAGCGACTAGCGGCCGCTATCGCGAGAATCGGAGTGGTCGTGCCCGCGGCTCGGCAGCGGCACGCGCGGCGGCCCGCCAGCCGGCCGCACGGTTCGCCGAACGCACCGTCGAGGACTCACATCAACTGAGCGACTTCCTCGAAGTCGGCGCGGCAGAACGGGCAGCGGTAGCTCGTCTCGAATCCCGTGGTCTGGGCGACAGTTCGCGTTTCGAGTTCGTGCATCGCGATGCCGCGACCACAGTCAGGGCAGTCGAGCTTTGGCACGTGCCACGTATACACACGCCACTGTCTTAAAACGAGGGTTGGTAAATGATAACACGTCAGCCGCGGAAACTGCTATTAGACGGCGGTAGCGGGCGTTCCGTCGAGCCGGCGACGACACGAACGCGCCATACGCTTTGTGGCATCTCGTTTTCCTCGCGCCGCAAGAATCTATGCCGAGAGAGCGAGCCCTGCCTCACTGCGTTCGGCAGGACGCGAAAAACAGCAGAGTAACCGAGAAGACAACCGCACGACGTGCCTCGCCCTGCAACAGGACCGCGTCCTCGCGGCTCACTCCGTTCGCCGCTCGTCTTTCCCGCGGGCCCTCACGACGTTCGGCCCCGCGCTACTCTTCGAACCCGTCTTCGAATTTGAACGTCCCGTTGCGCTGGACGACTTACACGTACCTTTTTCCGGCGCTCGCTCCGCTCGCGCCGCAAAAATCTACGCTAAAAAGACCGCTATTCCTCGAACCCGTCTTCGAATTTGAACGTCCCGTTGCGCTGGACGATTTCCCCGTCGACCTCGATGTAGGAGTCCTCGCTCATGTCCACGATCATATCGACGTGCTTCGCGGAGTCGTTCTGTTCGACGCCGTCGCCGACCGTCGCGGGGTACGCGCGGCCGAGCGCCATGTGGACGGTGTCGCCCATCTTCTCGTCGAACAGCATGTTGTACGTGAACCGGTCGATGTCTCGGTTCATCCCGATGCCCAGCTCCCCGAGCCGGCGCGCGCCGTCGTCCGTTTCGAGGATGCCTTCGAGGACGTCCTCGTTCTGGTCGGCGCTGAAGTCCACGACCTCGCCGTCCTCGAATTGCAGCCACGCACCCTGAATCTCGCGGGCCTGGTGGTAGACCGGCTTGTCGAAGAGGACTTCGCCCTCGACGGAGTCGGGGACGGGCGCGGTGAACACCTCGCCCGCGGGGAGGTTGTTCGTCCCGCAGTCGTTCAGCGTCACCATATCCTTCACGCTCATCGTGACGTCCGTCGTGTCGCCGGAGACGATGCGGACCTCCTCGGCGGGGTCGAGAATCTCGACCATCTGCTCCTGGTGGGCCTCGACCTCGTCCCAGTCTTTGAGCATCGCGTCGTAGACGAAGTCCTCGTAGGCTTCCGTGGACATCTCCGCGAGCTGGGCGTCGGCGGGCGCGGGGTAGTGCGTGAGACACCACTTCGTGTCGAGGCGGGCGTTCAGCACGTCGCGGTAGGCGGCGGCAAACGCGGAGCCGACCTCCGTGCTGACGTCGCTCTGCTCGCTGACGTTCTCGTGGGGGCGGCCGACGACGGCGGCGTCGGCGTGCTCGAACAGCGACAGGAGGTGTTCGGGCTCGGTGAGGTCGTCGGGGTCGACCTCGCGGAGGTACGCGCGGGCGGCGCGGTCCGTGCCGATGCCGCGGTCGCCGCGCGCGAGCATCACGGGGTTGGCGCCGACCTTCCCGATCTCCTCGTAGAGGGCGACGGCGAGGTCCTCGGCGACCGGCGGCAGGCTCACCACGACGTTCTCCTCGGGCTGGAGGTCGATGGCGCGGTCGACGATGATTTCGGCGTGACGGTGGATGCGGTCGTCCATACGCCACGTTTCGCGCGAACGACCGGAAGGACTTTTCGAATCGAAGCGGTGCCGTGACGCCTGACTTTTGCCGTTGCAGTGCGGACGGACGCACGTGATAGACCTGCGCAGCGACACGGTGACGACGCCGAGCGAGGAGATGCGGGCGGCCGCGGCCGACGCCGAGGTCGGGGACGACGTCTACGGCGAGGACCCGACGGTCAACGAACTGGAGCGGCGCGCGGCCGAGGCGGTCGGCAAGGAGGCCGCGATGTACGTGCCGACGGGGACGATGGGCAACCAGATTGCCGCCCGCGTCCACACCGACCGCGGGCAGGAGGCGCTCGTCGAGGCCGAGAGCCACGTCTACAAGTACGAGCTGGGCGGGTTCGCCCAGCACTCGAACCTGCAGGTGCGGACGTACGACGGCGGCGCGAACGGCGCGCCGACCCCCGAGCAGGTCCGGGACGGCTTCGTCGCGGAGGACCTCCACCGCGCGGGCACGGGACTGCTCTGTCTGGAGAACACGCACAACGTGAAGGGCGGCGTCCCGGTGCCGGCCGACGATGTCGCGGCGGCGGCCGAGGCCGCCCACGACCTCGGCGTGCCGGTCCACGTGGACGGCGCGCGCCTGTTCAACGCCGTGACCGCGCTCGACGCCGACGCCGCCGAGCTACTGGCGCCCGTGGACTCCGTGATGTTCTGCCTCTCGAAGGGGCTGGGCGCGCCCGTGGGGTCGATGCTCGCGGGCAGCGAGGAGTTCGTCGAGGAGGCGCGCCGCGTCCGCAAGCTCATGGGCGGCGGGATGCGGCAGGCCGGCGTCATCGCCGCGCCCGGGCTGGAGGCACTGGCGAACCGCGACCGGCTCCACGTCGACCACGAGCGCGCGAAGGAACTCGCAGCCGGGCTCGACGACCTCGACGGGCTCTCCGTCGCGGAGCCGGACACGAACATCGTGCTCGTGGACACGACCGGGACGGGCGAGACCGCGGCGGCGCTGTTGGAGCGTTGCGAGCAGGAGGGCGTCCGCGGCTCGGAGTTCGGCGAGCACACGATTCGGTTCTGCACGCACCTCGACGTGGACGACGAGGACGTCGCGGCCGCCATCGACGCCGTCGAGCGCGCGCTCTAGCCGTCGCCGCGCTTCCCGCTCTCGAAGCCCTCCTTGAAGCCGGTGAGCGTGCGCCGGAGGAACATGAACAGGAAGAACACGAACAACAGGAACGCGGCGGCGAGGACGTAGAACGCGGGACCGAGTTCCACCATACCTCCGCGTTCGACCCGCGGGCATTAGTCGTTTCCCCCGCGAGCGTGGGTCAGAGGGGAACGGAGCGAACGACTGAGACCCACGGACGCGGCGAGCGGCCGTCGTGTCAGGAAAAACTGATTGGCCTGCGACTCGAAGCGGGGGTATGTCCGGCCTGCTGCCCTCCCGCTCGGAGGCCGACGACCCCGAGGGCGAGCCCCGCGTGGTCGGCGTCGACTCCGAGGACGCCGACCGCCTCCTGTCGGCGCTCTCCTCGGGGACCGCCCGCGACCTCTACGGCGCGCTCCACGACGCGCCGGCGACCCCCTCGGAGCTCGCCGAGGAGTGCGAGACCTCGCTCCAGAACGCCCAGTACCACCTCGGGAAGCTGGAGGACGCCGACCTCGTCGAGGAGTGCGACACCCGCTACTCCGCGAAGGGCCGCGAGATGAGCGTGTACGCGCCCGCCGACGCGCCAGTGGTGTTGTTCGCGGGCGACGAGGAGGAGAGCAAGTCCGTGCGGTCGGCGCTCGCGAACCTGCTCGGCGCGGTCGGCGTGCTGGGCGTCGCGAGCCTGCTCGTCCAGCAGTTCGTCGGCTCCGGACTGCAGGCGCCCGGAACCGCGGGGAGCGGCGGGTCCGGGACGACCGGCGAGATGTCGGCGCTCGTCGCGGAGACCGACCAGCCCGCGGCGGCGGCCGCCGGCGCCGCCGCGTCGCTCCCGCCGGGGGCGGTATTCTTCCTCGGCGGCCTCCTCGTGCTCGCGCTCGTCGGCGTCGCGTACTACGCGCGATAGCCCGATGGTAAAATCGCGTTTTGAGTCTGCGTCGGCTATTTGATACCACCGAGCGTACGACGTGGTACAGGCTCCCCCGGCCTGCCCCGCTGACGCTACTGCCCCTCCACGCGGAACTCCCGGAGGACGCTCCCGTCGCGGTCCCGAATCTCGCCGCGCACGCCCCCGTTGTCGGGGTGCAACTCGGCGTGCGCCGCGGGGTTGCCGCGCGGGTCGGCGTGACTCCCGGGATTCAGCAACGTCACGTCTTCTGTCTCGGTCACCGTCGGCTGGTGGGTGTGTCCCGACACCACGAGGTCCGCGCCGCGCTCCCGCCCGAACATCGCCAAGCCGGTGGTGCCGCCGCGCTGGCGGTGCGTGACCGCGACGCGGAGGCCGCCCGCTTCCAGCGTCCGCGCTTCGGGGAGGCGGTCGCGGA
This sequence comes from Halobacterium sp. NMX12-1, assembly GCF_040435975.1. NCBI lineage: Archaea > Methanobacteriati > Methanobacteriota > Halobacteria > Halobacteriales > Halobacteriaceae > Halobacterium > Halobacterium sp. NMX12-1. Next base: position 517,191 of record NZ_CP159204.1, read on the forward strand.
CCGCGGGCTCGTCGGCGTTGCCGTGGACCGCGAACAGCTGGTCGGCGGCGTCGTAGAACGCGTCGAGCGCCGTCTCCGTGGTGAAGTCGCCGGCGTGTATCACGAGCTCCGCGTCCCGCACGGCGTCGAGTGCTCGCCCCTGTAAGTCGTGCCCGTCCGTGCTGTGCGTGTCGGACAGAACGGCTATCATGCTCGGTCGTAGCGGCCGCGCGGCCGTGACTGTTTGGTTACGCGAGCGCGCCGGCAGCGAGGTAGAGCGCGAGCGCGCCGACGGTCGCCGCGGCGAGCGCCTTCACGGAGAGGACGATAGCGCGCTTGCGGTCGGCGCGCTGGCCGGCTTCCGGCGCCGGCTGGCGCCGTTCGCCGGAAGCGCTGACGTCGAAGACGCCCGCCATCGCGAAGCCGACGCAGAACCGCGCCCGCGCCTGCAGGACGCCGAGGAAGCCGACGAACAGCGGCGCGACGGCGGCGAGCAGCCACGCGCGGTCGGCGTGGACGGTTGCGACGGCGGCGACGAGCAGCGCGGCGGCGGCGAACCCCGCGACGCCGGTCAGGTAGCGTCTGCGTCGCTCCGCGTGACCGATGTTGCACGCGCCCGGTTGGTACTCTGTCACGCCCGGGCCTTGGGGCCGGGCGAATACCTATGTGTCGGCGGGCTGAATCACGAGGAAATGGCCGGTAGCAAGTCCGTCGTGCTCGCGGCGCTGTTCGCGAACGGCGCGATTGCGGTGTTGAAGTTCCTCGCGTTCCTCGTGACCGGGAGCCCGGCGATGCTCTCGGAGGTGTACCACTCCGTCTCCGACACCGGAAATCAGGTGTTTCTGCTCATCGGCATCCGGTACGGCGCGCGGGAGGCGACGCGCTCGCACCCGTTCGGGTACGGGAAGGCGCAGTTCTTCTACTCGTTCCTCGTGAGCGTGATGCTGTTCGGCATCGCCGGCTGGGAGTCCGCCTCCCACGGCTACGAGGCGCTCACGGGGCACGGGCGCGTGCTCGGCCGGCAGGCCGAACTGCTCGGCTACGAGTTCCCGGGCGTGTGGGCGAGCTACGCGGTGCTGCTCGGCGCCATCGGCTTCGAGATGTACGCGTTCGCGAAGGCGTACAAGGAGATGCAGCGGCAGATCGAGCGCCACGGCTGGAGCGGGTTCCGGGAGGCGTTCCGCCGCACCAGCGACACGACGACGCTGACCGCGCTCACGGAGGACACCGTCGCGTTGCTCGGCCTCGGGCTGGCGCTGGTGGGCATCTTCCTCACCGAGCAGACCGGCAACCACGTCTACGACGCGGCGGCGGCGCTGCTCATCGGCGTCCTGCTGATGGCGTTCGCGGCGGCGCTGGCGTGGGAGAACAAGCGCCTGCTGCTCGGTGAGAGCCTCCCGGCGGCCGACGAGAACGACCTGCGTCGCGTCGTCGAGGAGCGCCCGGAAGTGGAGTCCATCGCGGGCTTCCGGACGGTGTACTTCGGGCCGAACGAGGTGCTGGTGACGGCGGACGTGGCGTTCGACCCCGCGCTGGACACCGAGGAGATAGACGACGCGATAACGAGCCTCGAAGACGCGCTCCGGGAGGCCAATCCGGCAATCTCGAAGGTGTACGTCGAACCCGAGACCGAACGATAGTCGCACGGGATTCGGGAACTCTGTTTTCTCGTCTGCAAAATATATTTCCTCGGTTGGTAAACCTTTAAGTGCGATGGGGGCGAATAGTGGAGTGTAATGAGCACCCAGAAGCACGTGCTGAAGCACGCCGGCGACGTCGAAGGCTCGGAAGGTCTTCGCATCGACGAGGAGAAGGCCGAACAGGTAATCGACGCGCTGAACGCCGACCTCGCGGCGACGTACGTCCTCTACCACCAGCTCCGCAAGCACCACTGGAACGTCGAGGGCGCGGAGTTCCGCGACCTCCACCTGTTCCTCGGCGACGCCGCCGCGAACGCCGAGGAGTTCGCCGACGAGCTCGCCGAGCGCGTGCAGGCGCTTGGCGGCGTCCCGCACGCCAGCCCCGCGACCCTCCAGGAGGAGTCGCCGGTCGAGCCCGAGGACGAGGACGTCTACGACATCCGGACGTCCCTGCAGAACGACCTCGAGATGTACGGCGACATCATCGAGACGCTGCGCGAGCACGTCGATCTCGCGCAGAACCTCGGCGACCACGCCAGCGCGGAAATCGTCCGCGAGAACCTCGTGCAGGTCGAGGAGGACGCCCACCACGTCGAACACTACCTCGAGGACGACACGCTCGTCGTCAACGAGTAACCCCGCCGACGAGAGCTTCGTTTTTCTGCGCGCTACCCGTCGCTAGCAGCGCGTAGCGGCAGCGAGCGGGGAGAAGGGGCGGCTATCGTTCGACGGGGACGGTCTCGTCGGTGGAGATCCAGCCGTCCGGGTTGTCCGACTCGGTGAACACCGTTCGGGTCGGCGAGGACTGGAACGCCGCGACGCCCTCGCCGGCGGCCGGCGTCTCGTCCTCGCGGTCCTGCGTGACTGCCATCACTACCCCGTAGGGACCCACCCACGAATATACGTTTTGGTGTGCCTAAACCCGTCCGGGGTGGCCGCCCCACGGCCGCTACCCCCGCGACTACTTCCGCTGGGAGCCGGACGTTTATACGGCATCGAGCCGAATCGGACCCCAACGTGGCCGCGAGCAACTCCCCGGACTACATGGAGTTCTTCCCGAAGGCGTCGCCGTACGACAACCAGCGGGAGGCGATGGACGGCATCCGCGACGCCCTCGACAGCGGCCGCGACGTCCTCTTCGAGGGCGCCTGCGGCACCGGGAAGACGCTCGCCGCGCTCGCGCCGGCGCTCTCGCACGCCCGCGAGACGAACAAGACGGTGGTCATCACGACGAACGTCCACCAGCAGATGCGCCAGTTCGTCCGCGAGGCGCGCGAGATTCACGACGCCGAGCCGCTGCGCGCGGTCGTCTTCAAGGGGAAGGGGTCGATGTGCCACATCGACGTCGACTACGAGGAGTGTCAGGTCCTCCGCGACAACACCCACGAGCTGGTGGACGCCGAGCGCGACAAACAGCAGTTGGAGGAGCGCCAGCAGGCCCTGTTGGAGGAGAGCCAGGACGGCGACAGCGAGGCCGCCGAGGCGCGCGAGGCGGTATTAGACGAACTGGAGTCCGTGGAGGACGAACTCGAAGACCTCCAGGAGGGGAACGTCTGCGAGCGCTACTACGAGAACCTCGTCGGGGACAACGACGAGTTCTACGAGTGGCTCTACGACGGCGTCCGCACGCCCGAGGACATCTACGAGTACGCCGAGGAGGCGGGCCTCTGCGGGTACGAACTCCTGAAAGACGGCATCGAGGGCGTGGACCTCGCGGTCTGCAACTACCACCACCTGCTGGACCCGGGGATTCGCGCGCAGTTCTTCCGCTGGCTGGGCCGCGACCCCGAGGACGTGGTCGTGGTGTTCGACGAGGCACACAACGTCGAGGACGCCGCGCGCGACCACGCCACGCGGACGCTCACCGAGAACACCCTCGACAGCGCGCTCTCCGAACTGGAGGAAGTCACCGACGACCGCAGCGCGGCCGACCGAAGGGAGGCCGCGGAACGAGCGAGCGGCAGCGCCGCGAGCCAAGGCGCGGCCGCAGAGCGCGTGCTGTCAGCGTTCCGGGACGCGCTCGTGGAGACCTACGAGGGCGCGTTCGGGCCGGGCGGCGACGGACCCGCGCTCGCGCGCTCGGAAGTCGACGGGAACTGGACGGACGTCCCCGTCGCGAACGAGGACAAGCGCGACGACCTCACGCTGGCGTTCCTCCAGCAGTACACCGGCCCCGGCATCCGGGAGGACGTCGACGACGCGCTCGCGCTCGGCGAGTACCTCGACGAGGAGTACGACGAGGCCTACCGGAACGGCGAGACGACCACGCGCCGCGAGTGCTTCGTCCTCGACGCCGCGGAGTTTGTGGAGTCCTACGTCGAGGACAGCGGCGAACTCGGTCAGTATCCGACCGCGGCGGTGCGCCGCGACGAGGGGACGAACGACGTGTACGGCCGCGCGGAACTGTACACCTGCATCCCGCGGGACGTGACGACGGACCTCTTCGACGCCGTGCACGCCAGCGTCCTGATGAGCGCGACGCTGCGGCCGTTCGACGTCACCGCGGACGTGCTCGGCCTGGAGGACCCGGAGACGATGGCGTTCGGCCTCCAGTTCCCCGAGGAGCGCCGGCGCACGTTCGCGGTGGACACGGAGCCGCTGTTCTCCTCGAACCGCGACGACCCCGACACTCAGGAGGAAGTCGCGGGCGCGCTCCGGGACGCCGTGAACTTCACGCCCGGGAACTGCCTGTTTTTCTTCCCGAGCTACGCGGAAGCCGAGCGCTACCACGACTTACTGGGGGACGTGGACGCCGCGCGCTACCTCGACCAGCCGGGCACGAGCGCCGAGGAGCTCCGGCAGACGTTCACGGACGACCGCAACGGCGTCCTGTTCACGTCGCTGTGGGGGACGCTCGCGGAGGGCGTGAGCTTCGACGGCGACGACGCCCGCACCGTCGCGGTCGTCGGCGTCCCCTACCCGCATCTGGACGCGCGCGCCGAAGCCGTCCAGGACGCCTACGGGCGCGTGTTCGGCGACCGCGACGACCGCCGCAACGAGGACGCCGGCTGGCGCTACGCCGTCGAGATTCCCACCGTCCGCAAGACGAGGCAGGCGATGGGCCGCGTCATCCGCTCCCCCGACGACTTCGGCGTGCGGATGCTCGTGGACCGCCGCTACACCAAGGAGAGCCGCACCGCGATGCGCAAGTACAGCGTCAACCCCGCGTTCCCCGCCGAGGAGCGCCGCGAACTCGTCGACATCGACCCCGAGAAACTCCGCGTGTCCATGCTGAACTTCTACACGGACCTCGACGCCTACGACGGTCAGCCTCCGAGTCCGTGAATGTCGTATCGGGAACTAGCTTCTTCGTCAACGCTTCCGACACCTCGAAAGCCCCGAGGCTGTAGACTCGGGAGGCTCGCTGCGCGCCTCGGTCGCTTCGCTCCCTGCGGTGCTTACGTCGCCTGCCTTCGCCTACAGCCTCGCCCCTTTCAATCCCACCGCGCCGGCTGACCAACCGGCTATGGGCGGACTGAAAGGGGCGGCGGGCTACGGGAAGCCCGGCGAAGCAAGCACGCGAGCACTGCGAGCGCGCGCAGCGAGCCGCGCGACCATAGCCCGCTGGGGCTTTCGAGGCGTCGAAGTCGAGGACGGGACCGATACCGATAGCAGAATCTACTAGCTCAAGCAGGAAGCGAGAGCGTGTCGACGCGTTCGCCGCGTTCGGCGTCGTAGAGGTACAGTTCCTCGATGTTCCACGTGACGGGGCCGACCTGTCGGCCGTCGACGTTCTCGACGGCGCGGCGGCCGCGGAAGCCGTCGGCGTCGCGGGCGAGCGTGACGTGGGGGTCGTAGTCGTCGCCGCCTTCCATCACGGGCACGGGGTCGAAGACTTCGCAGAGGCGCTGGTGGATGCCGTGGAGGCCGGGGCTCTCGACGGCGAGGTAGACGACGGGGCTGGAGCCGTTCGGCGGGTTCTCGAACGTGTCGACTTCGGCGACGCGGGCTTCGACGACGGGCGCGCCGGCGAGGGCGTCCTGGGCGGTCTGCCACGCGGTGCGGAGCTGTTTGCGGTCGTCGGCGGGGACGCGCTTGACGAGCAGCGTCTGCTCGCGGCGCTCGCGGATGCGGGCGAACTCCGAGAGCGCCGGGCGGAGGTCCGCGGCGACCTCCTTGACTTCGGCCGGAACCGGAGCGTTCACGCTGTACACGTGCGCTAGTGGGGCGTCGAGCGGGAAAGCGCTGACGTTAGATGCGGTCGAGCAGCCACAGCACGAGCAAGATTAGCACGACGACCGCGATGAGCGGCTGGGCGAGCCCGAGCAGGCCGGCGAGCGCGCCGACAATCTCGCCCAGTATTTCGAGCGCGAGCCAGACGACCACCAGCACGAGCACGATTTTCAGCAGGTCCTCGACGTCGATGCCGCCGCGAGCTGATGTCATGTGGGGTCGCTAGCGGAGCACGCGGATAAGGGTTCAGGCAATCGTGTGGCGTGTTACCGTAGATGGCAAGACCACGGGACGGGAGCAACGTTTAAGCACTCGGGACCGTTCGAGACTGGTAATGACGCAGTCGTCGGCTCACGCCCGCCGCTCGCCCTCGGTGAGCAGCGGGACCGTCGGCTGTCCGGTGTCCTCCCGTCGCGTGCCGCGACGACCGGGGTCCTTCTGACCCCACTACAGCTACATCCCTCGTTTTCGGTCTCGCATCACTTCCCGACTACCGCGGCACACACCACACACGGAACACACAATGACAGGAGGAACGGTCGCGCTCGCCTTCTCCGGCGGGCTCGACACGACGGTCTGCGTACCGCTGCTGAAAGAAGAGTACGGCTACGACGAGGTCATCGGCGTCACAGTCGACGTCGGCCAGCCCGAGTCTGAGTTCGCCGAGGCCCACGAGACGGCCGACGCGCTCGGCGTCGACCACTACGTCGTGGACGCGAAAGCCGAGTTCGCCGACCTCTGCTTCGAGGCGGTGCAGGCGAACGCTAGCTATCAGGGCTACCCGCTGGGCACGGCGCTCGCGCGCCCGGTCATCGCCGAGGCGATTCTCGGCGTCGCCGAGGAACAGGGCTGTGCGGCGCTGGCGCACGGCTGCACGGGGAAGGGCAACGACCAACTGCGCTTCGAGGCCGTCTGGCGCGCCAGCGACCTCGACGTCATCGCGCCCGTGCGTGAACTCGGCCTCACGCGCGAGTGGGAGATCGACTACGCCGACGAGAAGGGCCTGCCGGTCGAGGCGGGCAACGAGGGCGAGTGGAGCATCGACACGAACCTCTGGAGCCGCTCCGTCGAGGGCGGCCAGCTGGAGGACCCCGGCTACGAGCCGCCGGAGGACATCTACGACTGGACGGACGCCCCCAGCGACGAGACCGAGACCATCGACATCGAGTTCGAGGCGGGCGTGCCGGTCGCCGTGGACGGCGACGAGATGGAGCCGGTGCCGCTCATCGAGTACCTCAACGACCTCGCGGGGAGCTACGGCGTCGGCCGCACGGACATGATGGAGGACCGCATGCTCGGCCTGAAGGTGCGCGAGAACTACGAGCACCCGGCCGCGACGACGCTGCTAACGGCGCACGAGGCGCTCGAACAGCTCGTGTTGACGAAAGACGAGCGCGAGTTCAGCCAGCAGGTCAGCCAGCAGTGGTCGGAGAAGGCCTACGAGGGCCTCGTCGACCACCCGCTGATGGACGCGCTGAACGGCTTCTTCGAGGGGACCCAGCAGAAGGTCACGGGCACGGTCACGATCAAGTTCGAGGGCGGGCAGGCCCGCCCGGTCGCCCGCGAGAGCGAGTACGCGGTGTACTCCGCGGACGCCGCGAGCTTCGACACGGAGACGGTCAACGGCATCGAGCAGGGCGACGCCACCGGCGTCGCGAAGTACCACGGCTTCCAGTCCCGCCTCGCGAACGCGAGCAAGCCGGAGCTCAAGCCCGACGGCGGCGCCGCAGGGTCGGCTGACGAGGACGAAGAATGAGCGGAGAGGGCGACGGCACGGTGGTGCGCCGCGACCGCTTCAGCGGCGGCCCCGCGCGGTCGTTCCTCTCCTCGATGGACGCCGACCACCGCATCTTCGCGGCGGACCTCGCTGTCGACCGCGCACACGTGGTGATGCTCGCCGAGCAGGGTATTATTGACGGCGACGAGGCGGCGACGATTCTGTCCGCGCTCGACAGCGTCGAGGACGCCGGCTTCGACGCGCTCCCCGACGGCGAGGACGTCCACGAGGCAATCGAGACGGCGGTGGTGGAGCGCGTCGGCCCGGTCGGCGGGAAGATGCACACGGCGCGCTCGCGCAACGACGAGGTCGCGACCTGCATCCGCGCGCGCCTCCGCGAGGACGTGCTGGCCGCGCTCGACGCGGTGATAGCGCTCCGCGCGGCGCTGGCGGACGTCGCCGAGGCCGAAGCGGACACCGTGATGCCGGGGTACACGCACCTCCAGCCCGCACAGCCGACGACGGTCGCGCACTGGGCGCTCTCCTACGAGGGCACGCTCGCGCGCGACACGAGCCGGCTGCTGGACGCGTTCGGCCGCACGAACCAGTCGCCGCTGGGCGCGGCGGCGTTCGCGGGCACCACGTTCGACGTGGACCGCGAGCGCACCGCCGACCTCCTCGGGTTCGACGGCGTCGTGACGAACTCGATGGACGCGTCGGCGAGCCGCGACTTCCTGCTGGAAACCGTGGCGGCGCTGTCCTCGGTCGCGGTGACCTGTTCGGGACTGGCGGAGGACGTCGTGCTGTTCGCGAACCGCGGGTTCGTGGAGCTCAGCGACGACTACTCCTCGACGTCCTCGATCATGCCCCAGAAGAAGAACCCGGACACGCTGGAGCTGGTGCGCGCGACCGCGGGCGACGCGGTGGGCGCGTACACGAGCCTCGCGACGACGCTGAAGGGGCTGCCGCGGGCGTACAACCGCGACCTCCAGCGCGCGACGCCGCACGCGTGGGACGCCGCCGACGACGTGACCGACGCCGTCGAGGTGGCGGCGGGCGCGGTCGCGACGGCGGAGTGGCCCGCCGAGGAACTGGAGCGCGCGGCCGGTGAGGGGTTCTCGACGGCGACCGGCGTGGCGGACGCGCTGGCGGCGGCGGGGATGCCGTTCCGCACCGCGCACGAAGTCGTCGCGCTCGCGGCCGAACAGAGCGACGCCGCCGACGGGTCGAACGCGCTCCCGGAGAGCCACGCCAGCGACGGCGTCAGCGGCGTCAGCGGTGAGCACAGCGCGGACCTCGTCGCGGTGGACGCGGCGGCCCGCGAGGTGACCGGGAAGCCGCTGTCCGAGCTCGCGGACCCGGAGCTCGTGGCTGCGGCGCTGGACCCCGTGACGAACGTCGCCCAGCGCGACTCGGCGGGCGGCCCCGCGCCCGACGCGGTGCGCGACGCGCTGGACGACGTGGAGGAGTCGCTCGCGGCCGACGAGGCGGAAGTCGCCGACCGCGAGGAGGCGCTGGCGGCGGCGGCCGACGACCTCGCCGCGGAGGTGGCGGCGTATGAGTGAGGCGGACGCCGGCGCGATGCGCCTCGGACACTCCGCTGGGACGCCTGCGGGCCTGCGACGAGAGCGACCGCCCCTCCGTGGGCAAACAGACAACATACTTACTACGTATCTGGTTTCGGTTGGTCGGTCGTTTCGGGCGTTTTCGCGCCGTTAGCTGCTTCTCTCGTTCGTAAAAGAAGTTTGACAAGTCCGATTAGCTTAAGTGCTATCAGTGAGAACGTGGGAGTGCTATGAGCACATGTCCCGAATGCGGGTCCGACGTGGCCCTGCACGACGACCTCGAAGTCGGCGAAATCGTCGACTGCGACACCTGTGGCACCGAACTGGAAGTCGTGGACACCGACCCCGCAGCCCTCGATCGAGCGCCCGAGCTCTCCGAGGACTGGGGGGAGTAAGTTGCGCGTCGGCATCCTCTACTCCCGGATTCGGAAGGACGAGAAACTGCTGCTCGGCGAGCTCCGCGAGCGCGGCCACGACGTCGAGAAGATCGACGTCCGCAAGCACGGCTTCGGCCTCGACGACACCGACGCCGCAATCGCGGACTGCGACCTCGTGGTCGACCGCTGTCTGGCGACCAGCCGCAGCAAGTACGCCACGGAGTTCTGCCGGCACTACGACGTCCCGGTCGTGAACAGCCCCGACACCGCGGCCGTCTGCGCGGACAAAGTGCGGACGAGCCTCGCGCTCGACGACGCGGGACTCCCCACGCCCGACACCACGGTCGCGTTCACCACCGAGAGCGCGCTGGAGGCCGTCGAGTCGTACGGCTACCCCTGCGTGCTGAAGCCCGTCGTGGGCTCGTGGGGGCGCCTGATGGCGAAACTCGACTCGCGGAACGCCGCCGAGGCGGTCCTCGAACACAAGGCGACGCTCGGCCACTACGAACACAAGGTGTTCTACATCCAGGACTTCGTGGAGAAGCCGGGGCGGGACATCCGCGTGCTGGCGACCGACGGCGAGCCCGTCGCCGCGATGACGCGCTCGGGCGACCACTGGCTGACCAACGCCGCGAAGGGCGCGGAGACGAACTCCTTCGAGGTCGACGAGGAGGTCGCCGACCTCGTCGAGACCGCCAGCGACGCGGTCGGCGGCGGCCTGCTCGGCGTAGACCTGATGGAGACCGGCGACGGCTACACCGTCCACGAGGTCAACCACACCGTCGAGTTCAAGGCGCTGAACGACGCCAGCGACGTGGACGTCCCGGCCGCGGTCGTCGACTGGCTGGAGGACCGCGCCGCCGCGGAAGTGGAGGTGACGCCCTGATGGCCGAGAGCACGACCGCCACGGTCGTCGGCGGGAGCGGGTTCGCGGGCGGCGAACTCCTCCGCCTGCTCGCCGGCCACCCCGAGTTCGAGGTGGCGCAGGCGACCAGCCGCGAGTACGCGAACAAGACCGTCGGGAGCGTCCACCCGAACCTCCGCGAGATGGACCTCCGGTTCACACCGCCGACGGACCTCGACTCCGTGGACGTGCTGTTCGCGGCGGCGCCCCACGGCGTCGCGATGGACCACCTCGACGAGTGGCAAGACGCCGCCGACACCGTGGTCGACCTGAGCGCGGACTTCCGTCTCGAAACGGAGGCGCAGTACGAGGAGTGGTACGACGGCCACAGCGCGCCGGAGTACCTCGACGACGCTGTGTACGCGCTCCCGGAACTCTCCCGCGAGGAGCTCTACGGCGCGGACCTGATTGCGGGCGGGGGCTGCAACGCGACCGCGACGATTCTCGGCCTGCTCCCGCTCCAAGAGGCCGGCCTCCTCGACGACGCGCACGTCGTCGTGGACGTGAAAGTCGGCTCCTCGGAGGGCGGCGCGGGCGGCGGCGCCGCCTCCTCGCACCCCGAGCGCTCGGGCGTCGTGCGCCCGTACGCGCCCACGGGCCACCGCCACGAGGCCGAAATCGAGCAGTTCCTCGGGCTCTCGGTCTCCTTCACCGCGCACGCCGTGGACATGGTCCGCGGCGCGAGCGCGACCTGCCACGTGTTCCCCGAGGAGGCGCCCTCGACGGGCGACCTCTGGAGCGCGTACCGCGGGACGTACGAGGACGAGCCGTTCGTGGACATCGTCGCGGGCGGCAGCGGCGTCTACCGCTACCCGGAGCCGAAGGCTGTCGCCGGGACGAACGGCGCGGAGGTCGGCTTCGAGCTGGACGAGGACAACGGCCGCGTCGTGGCGTTCTCGGCCATCGACAACATGATGAAAGGCTCGGCGGGGCAGGCCGTCCACGCGGCGAACGTCGCGCTCAGCTTCGACGAGACCGCGGGCCTCGACCAACTCGGGTTGCACCCGGTGGGAAGCCCATGAGTCACGCTCACCACGCGGGGTGGTTCGCGTGACTGTAGTGGTCAAGATCGGCGGCGCGCGCGCCGTCGACCCGGCGGGCGCGGTGACCGACGTCGCGCACCTCACGGTGAACGACGAGGACGTCGTGGTCGTCCACGGCGGGTCGACGGCGGTCGACGACGCGCTCGACCAGATGGGCAAAGAGCCCGAGTACGTCGAGTCGCCGTCGGGGGTCACCGGCCGGTTCACGGACGCGGAGACGATGGACGTCTTCGAGATGGCGATGGGGAAGGTCAACACCGACCTCGTCGCGGCGTTCGAGAACGCGGGCGTGCCCGCAGTCGGCCTCAACGGCGTCGACGGGAAGCTCCTCACTGGGCCGTGGAAGTCCGCAATCCGGGTCGTCGAGGACGGCAAGAAGAAGATTCGCCGCGGCGAGCACTCCGGCACCATCGAGGCGGTCAACACGGACCTGCTGGAGGCCCAACTCGACGCGGGCTACGTGCCCGTGGTGTCGGTGCCGATGTTCGCCAAGGAGAGCGACGACGAGGAGGAGTGGACGCCCGTGAACGCGGACGCGGACCGCGCGGCCGCCGCGGTGGCGGGCGCGCTCGACGCGACGCTGGTCGTGCTGACCGACGTGGAGGGCGTCTACGAGGACCCCGACGACCCGAGTTCGCTCATCGAGGAAGTGCTGACGCCCGCGGACCTCGACGGCGCGAAGGAGGCCGCGGAGGGGTTCATGACGAAGAAGGTGCTGGCGGCGACCGAAGCACTCGAAGGCGGCGCGGAGTCGGTCGTGGTGTCGGACGCGAACCGCCGCGACCCAATCGTCGCCGCGCTGGAAGGGGCTGGCACGCGCTTCAGCCCGGAGGCCCTCTCATGAGCGGGTTCGTCTTCGGGGAGAAGCCCATCCAAATCGAGTCCGGCGAGGGGCCGTACGTCTACGACGACGGCGGCACCGAGTACCTCGACATGGGCGCGTCCTACGCCTGCGCGCCGGTCGGCCACTGTCACCCCGACGTGGTGGAGGCCGTGGAGTCCCAAGCCAGCGACCTGCTGTTCGTGCAGGGGTCGTACCCCACGGAGACGCGGACCGCGCTGTACGACCGCCTCGGCGACCTCGCGCCCGGCGAGCTGGACAACGTCTGGCTCTGCAACTCCGGGACGGAGGCCAACGAGGCGGCGCTGAAGTTCGCGCGCCACGCGACCGGCCGCGAGAAGGTCGTCGCGGCCAAGCGCGCGTTCCACGGCCGCACGCTCGGCGCGCTGGCGGCGACGTGGAAGCAGAAGTACCGCGAGGGGTTCGCGGTCCCCGACAACGTCGAGTTCGTCGACTACGGGGACAGCGAGGCACTCGCGGACGCCGTGGACGACGAGACGGCGGCAGTCATCCTCGAACCCGTGCAGGGCGAGGGCGGCGTCCACCCCGCGCCGGAGGGCTACCTGCAGGCCGCCCGCGACGCCTGCGACGAGACCGGCGCGGCGCTGGTCTTCGACGAGATTCAGACCGGGCTCGGGCGCACGGGCTCGCTGTGGGCGTGCGAGCAGGCCGGCGTCGCGCCGGACGCGCTCACCGTCGCGAAGGGGCTGGGCAGCGGCCTCCCCATCGGCGCGACGCTGGTCGCGGACTGGCTCGCCGAGGACAGCGGCGACCACGGCTCGACGTTCTCCGGCGGTCCCGTGCCGTGTGCCGCGGCGCTCGCGACGCTCGACGTGCTGGAGGACGACGACCTCGCGGCGAACGCGGCGAGCGTCGGCGACTACCTCCGAGACCAGCTCGCGGAGCTTCCCGTACGGGACGTGCGCGGCGACGGCCTGATGGTCGGCGTCGAGGTGAAACGGGGGGCGAACCGGGCGCTGCGCGCGCTCGCGATGAACCACGGAATCCTCGCGCTCCCCGCGGGGCGCACGGTGGTGCGCCTCTTACCGCCGCTAACTGTCACCGAGTCCCACGCCGACCGCGTGGTCGACGCGCTCGCCGAGGAGCTATGACGCCCCGCGAGCTCCTCCGCGACCTCGTCTCGACCCCCTCCGTTTCGGGTGCGGAGTCCGAGGCGGCCGGCGTGCTCGTGGACTACTTCGAGCGCCACGGCCGCGAGGCGTGGACCGACGACGCCGGCAACGTCCGCGCGCCCGGCGACGACAGCGTGCTCCTCACGAGCCACGTCGACACCGTCCCCGGCTACATCGACGTGCGCGAGGAGAACGGCGAACTCTGGGGTCGGGGCAGCGTGGACGCGACCGGGCCGCTGGCCGCGATGGCCGCGGCGAGCGTCGAAACCGGCGCGTCGTTCGCGGGCGTCGTCCAGGAGGAGACGACCTCCGCGGGCGCGCGCCACCTCGTCGAGGACCGTGCGGAGCCCGACGCCGTCGTGAACGGCGAGCCCTCGGGTTGGGACGCGCTGACGCTGGGCTACCGCGGGCTCGTCGCGGGCACCTACGAGGTCGCCACCGAGAGCGGCCACTCCTCGCGCCCCGAGCCCAACGCGGTCCAGATTGCCACCGCGTGGACCGAGCGCGTGCGCGCGGCGTTCCCGGACGACGACACCGTCTTCGAGTCGGTGACCGTCAAGCCCGTCTCCTTCGACGGCGGGCTCGCCGACGACGGCACCGCCGTCGAGGCGACCGTCGAGATGCAGTTCCGCCTGCCGCCCGGCACCACCGCCGACGACGTCTACGAGACCGTCGCGGACTGCACCGAGCGCGGGTCGGTGACGTGGACGGAGTCGATTCCGCCCGTGATGGCGAGCCCGCGGACGCCCGTCGCGGGCGCGCTCCGAGCGGGCATCCGCGAGGCGGGCGGCGACCCCACGCACCTCCGGAAGACCGGCACGAGCGACGCGAACATCTACGCCGGCGCGTGGGACTGCCCCGTCGCCACCTACGGCCCCGGGGACTCGAATCTGGACCACGCGCCCGACGAACGCATCGACCTCGCCGCGTTCGACCGCGGCGTCGACGTACTCACCACCGCAGCAGACCGCCTATGCACTTCCTGACAATCGACGACCTCACGACCGACGAACTGGCCGGCGTCGTGGACGACGCGGCCGCGCTGAAGCGCGCGCAAGCCGACGGCATGCCCCACGAGGCCCTCCCCGGGCGCTCGCTGGCGATGCTGTTCGAGAAGCCCTCGACGCGAACCCGCGTGAGCTTCGAGGTCGGGATGACCCAGCTCGGCGGCCACGGCGTCTTCCTCGGCGACGACGACATCCAACTGGGACGGGGCGAGCCCGTCGCGGACACCGCTCGCGCGCTCGGCCGGTACGTCGACGCGGTGATGGCGCGCGTCTTCGACCACGGCGACCTCGAAGAGATTGCCGCGCACGCCGACGTCCCGGTCGTGAACGGCCTCACCGACGACGCGCACCCGTGTCAGGCGCTGGCGGACCTCCTGACGCTCCGCGAAGAGGTCGGGGACTCCGGGACGGTGGCGTGGGTCGGCGACGGCAACAACGTCGCCGCGTCGTTCACGATTGGCGCCGCGATGATGGGCTACGACGTCAACGTCGCCACGCCCGAGGGGTACGCGCTGGACGACTCCGTCATCGCGCGTGCCGAGGAGCACGGCGACGTGACCGCGACGACGGACCCCGAGGCCGCCGTCGCGGACGCCGAGGTCGTCTACACGGACGTCTGGGTGAGCATGGGGCAGGAGGACGAGCGCGAGCAGCGCCTCGACGCCTTCGAGGGGTTCCAGGTGGACGACGAGCTGCTCGGGGACGCGGCGTTCATGCACTGCCTGCCCGCGAACCGCGGCGAGGAGGTCACGGCGGACGTCATCGACGGCGAGCAGTCCGTCGTCTGGCAGCAGGCCGAGAACCGCCTGCACGCCCAGAAGGCGCTGCTCGTCGAACTCGTGGACTGAGCGGACGGCTCTCCGTTCTGGCGGCACCGGCGGGACGGCGCGCCACGCCGACCGGCCGCTGGCAAAACACGCGACACCCGCCCCGTATTTGTGTCTCCGCCACCGATACGTGACCATGACTGACCTCTCGCTGGGCGGCCCGACGCCGGACGTCGCCGACGACGGCGTCTGGCTGGCGTGCGTGGAGTGCGGCGACGCCATCGCGCCGTTCGACGACGTGGTGTACGAGTGCCCGGACTGCGGCGGCCTGCTGGAAGCCCGCTACGCCGACTACCCGACGTTCGAGGAGTTCTCGGGGGACGGCGTCTGGCGGTACGCGGCGGCGCTGCCGTTCGACGAGGGCGTCACCATCCGCGAGGGGAACACGCCGCTGTACACCGTCCCCGAAATCGAGGCCGAGGCGGACGTCGCGGACCTCCGCGTGAAACACGAGGGCGCCAACCCCACGGGGAGCTTCAAGGACCGCGGGATGACTGTCGGCGTGAAGGTCGCCGACCGGCTCGGCGTGGACCGGCTCGCCTGCGCCTCCACGGGGAACACGTCCGCGGCGCTGGCGGCGTACGGCGCCCGCGCGAACACGCCCGTGCTCGTGCTCCTCCCCGCCGGCAAGGTCGCCGCGGGGAAGGTCGCGCAGGCGGCGCTGCACGGCGCGCGTATCTGCGAGGTGGACGGCAACTTCGACGACTGCCTCGACGTCGTCGCAGAACTCGCGGACCGCGGGGAGGCGTACCTCCTGAACTCCCTGAACCCGTTCCGCTTGGAGGGGCAGAAGACCATCGGCCTCGAAATCTTAGAGCAGTCCCGCGACGCCCACGGCCACCTCCCGGACCGCATCGTGCTCCCCGTCGGGAACGCGGGGAACACGGCGGCCCTCTACAAGTGCTTCCGCGAACTCGTCGAGGCCGGCGAACTCGACGAGGACGAGGTGCCGAAGCTCACGGGCGTGCAGGCCGAGGGCGCGGCCCCGATGGTCGAGGCCGTCGAGAAGGGGCGCGACTACGTCGAGCGCTGGGACGACGTGGAGACGCGGGCGACCGCCATCCGCATCGGTAACCCCGTGAACGCGCCGAAGGCGCTGCCCGGCATCTACGACACGGGCGGCACCGCGGTCGCCGTCTCGGACGAGAAGATCACCGAGGCTCAGCGCATGCTCGCGGAGGACGGCGTCGGCGTGGAGCCGGCGTCCGCGGCGAGCGTCGCCGGCCTCCTGAAGCTCCGCGAGCGCGGCGACATCGACGCCGACGAGCGCGTCGTCTGCCTCACCACCGGCCACCTCCTGAAGGACCCCGAGGCGGCCGCGGAAGCCGGCGGCGACACGACGCCCGTCCCCGCGGACGCCGACGGCGTGCTGGACGCGCTGTAACTGTTCTCAGTCGGTTCCTTCGCTGGCGAGCGCTTCCTGTTCGAGCCGGCGGTCGCGGTCCGTCTCGACGCTCAGCCCCGGTACTGTCGTCGGCTTCATGTCCTCGTCGACGGCGACGAACACGAAGTGCGAGCTCGTCGTCTGCTCGGTCTCCCCGGTTCGGGGGTCCTCGCGGAACGCCCGCAGGCGGACGCGCACGCTGCTCGTCCCGGCGTCGTAGGCGTACGACTCGATGACGCAGATGTCGCCCTGCGGAATCGGGCGCTCGAAATCCAGGCCGTTGATGCGCGCGGTGACGCAGGTCGCGCCCGCGAGCCGCATCGCGGACATCGCGCCCACCTCGTCCATCCACTTCACGACGTTCCCGCCGTGCGCGGAGGCGTAGTTGTTCGTGTCGTCGGGCTGGACGCGCACGCGGTTCTCGATGTACGTCTCCGAAACTGTCGGCACGACCGAACGCGCGGGCCGACGGGAGAAAAGGGTTACTCGCCGTTGAGCTCGATGTTGTGGACGTCGATGATGCGCTCGTCGGCGAGCAGTTCGTCGAGCGCCGCCTCGGGGACCGTGGAGTCGAGGTTGTAGACCGTGAGCGCCTCGCCGCCGATGGTCTCGCGGGCGTTGAACATCCCCGCGATGTTGACGTCGGCGTCGCCGAGTACGGTGCCGATGAAGCCGATGACGCCGGGCTCGTCCTCGTTGCGCGCGGCGAGCATGTGGCCGTGCGGGACGGCGTCGACGCGGTAGCCGTCGATTTTCACGAGGCGCGGGTCGTCGCCCGCGAACAGCGTCCCGGAGACGGTGAGCTCCTCGTCGCTGTTCCCGACGGTCACGGAGACGAGGCTCTGGAAGTCCTCGCTCTGTCGGGTCTTGGACTCCTTGACGTCGATGCCGCGCTCCTCCGCGACGCGGGGGGCGTTGACGGCGTTGACCTGCCACTCCAGCGGGTCGAAGACGCCCTTCTGCGCGCTCGCGGTGACGAGTTCGAGGTCCTCGGCGGCGATGTCGCCCTCGTAGCTGACCTCGACGCGCTCGATGCGGCCGTCGAACAGTTGGGCGGCGACTTTCCCCGCGGTCTCGGCGAGCCCGATGTACGGCTCGATGCGGCCGAAGGAGCTCTCGTCGACGCTCGGCGCGTTCAGCGCGTTCAACACGGGCTCGTCGTTCAGCGCGGCGACGACCTGGTCGGCCGTCGAGGTGGCGACGTGCTCCTGGGCGGCCTGCGTGGACGCGCCGAGGTGCGGCGTCACGACGATGTCGTCGGCGTCGAGCAGCGGCGAGTCCGCGGGCAGCGGCTCCTCCGCGAACACGTCGAGCGCGGCGCCAGCGAGCACGCCGTCCTCGACGGCGTCCACGAGCGCGTCCTCGTCGACGACGCCGCCGCGCGCGACGTTGACGACGTAGCCGTCCTCGAGTTGGGCGAACTCGTCCTCGCCGAGCAGGCCCTCCGTCTCGTCGGTGAGCGGGACGTGGACGGTGACGAAGTCCGCGCGCTCGATGCACTCGTCGAACTCAACGAGGTCGGCGCCGAGCTGTTCGGCGCGCTCCTCGCCGATGTAGGGGTCGTAGGCGACGAGGTCCATGCCGAGGCCGCCGAGGCGCTTGGCGACCTCCTGGCCGACGCGGCCGAGGCCGACGACGCCCAGCGTCTTCCCGTTGAGTTCCGTGCCGAGGTAGTCGCCTTTCGCCCACTCGCCGTCCTTCAGGCGGCCGTGGGCCTGCGGGATGGAGCGGGCCGCGGCGAACGTCATCGCGACGCTGTGCTCGGCGGCGGCGCGGACGTTCCCCTCGGGGGCGTTGGCGACGATGACGCCGTGGTCGGTGGCGGCGTCGATGTCGATGTTGTCCACGCCGATGCCGGCGCGCCCGACGATGACGAGGTCGTCGGCGGCGTCGAACACTGCTTCAGTGACTTCGGTGCCGGAGCGGACGATGAGGCCGTGGGCGTCGCTGACGGCGTCGAGGAGCGCGTCGCCCTCCACGTCGTAGGCGGTTTCGACGTCGTGACCCGCCTCGCGGAGTCGGTCGAGACCGGCGTCCGCGATGGGGTCCGTGACGAGTACCTTCATGCGAAGTCGGTCGGTTCACTCGCGGATAAGCGTTTCCGCACGCACACGAATTGTCGGTGGTTCACGAACCACCATAATGACCACGTTTGTGTGGTATATAGTCGCGGAGCGTCACGGTTTGCCCACGCCCACGCCCGAATCCGGCGGGGCTTGCCGGACCACGGCGGGCCGCCCCCCGAGACTATACGTCGAGCGCGCGACGGGACCGTGTGCCCAACGCAGAACCGACGAACCAGTTGCGAGAGCGCGTCGAGGACGGCGGCGTCGCCGTCGGCGTGCTCGACTCGACGTACAGCCCGACGCTCGTGGAGTTCTACGGCGACCTCGGCGTGGACTTCGTGTGGCTGGACTTCGAGCACGGCGGCCCCGACCCGTGGGACGGCCCCACCGTCGAGAACCTCCTGCGGGCGGCCGACCGCTCCGACGTCGAACTGCTCGTTCGGCTGCCGGACACCGACCCCACGCTCGTGCGGAAGGCGCTGGACCTCGGCGTCCGCAACGTCTTCCTGCCGCGCGTGGAGACCGCGGCGGAGGTCGAGGCCGCCGTGAAGTCCGCGCGATTCGAGTACGACGGCGACCCCGGGAACCGCGGGCTGGGGTCGCCGCGGGCGCGCCGCTGGGGGCTCCGCGAGAACTACGTCGCCGTCGAGGACCGCGAGACGATGGTCGGCACCACCATCGAGACCCGGGAGGCCGTCGAGAACATCGACGAGATTCTGTCCGTCCCCGAGCTCGGGTTCGTCTTCCTCGGGCCGCTGGACCTCTCGGTGGCGTACGGCCACCCCGGGGAGTTCGACCACCCCGAGGTGCAGGAGGCCGTCGAGACGGTGCGCGCGGCGGCCGTCGACGCCGGCGTCCCGGTCGGCGGGCTCGCGTTCGGGATGGACGACGCCGCCGCGAAGGCCGCCGACGGCTACCAGATACTGAACCTCGGCAGCACCACGGGCGCCCTGAAAGAGGTCGTCACGGGGTGGCTCGACGAGTTCGGCGCCCGCGAGTAACGTCTGCCAGAGCAGCGACGCTTTTCCCTACCCGTCGCCTAGGCGGCGGCAATGACGCTGGTCGCGTTCGACTTCGACGGCACGCTCGCGGACTCGGAGATGATGGACCGCCTCGCCGCCCGCCACGGCGTCGGCGAGGAAGTCGCGGACATCACCGACCGCGCGATGCGCGGAGAGCTCTCCTACGCCGAGAGCCTGCGCGAGCGCGCCGGCCTCGTCGCCGGCCTCCCCGCGGAGGACGCCGCCGACGTGTACAGCGGCGTCCGCCTGCGGGACGGCGCGGGCGAACTGCTCGGGAAGCTCTCCGATGACGGCGTCCGCGTCGTCGTGCTCACCGGCGGGTTCGGGCCCGGCGTGGAGGCCGCCCTCGACGCCGCGGGCGTGACCGTGGACCGCGTCGTCGCCAACAGCCTCCCCGAGGCGGACGGCGAACTCACGGGCGACGTGGAGGGCCCGCTCATCGAGGGGACGAAAGACGACGCGCTCGCGGACGTCTGCGAGGCGTACGGCGTCGACGTCGCGGACTCCGTGGCCGTCGGAGACGGGGCCAACGACGCGCCGATGCTCGACGAGGCCGGCTGCGGCGTCGGCTTCCAGCCGAAGCCGGGGGTCGACGAGCACTGCGACACCGTCGTCGAGTCGATGGCGGAGCTGGAGGCGCTGCTGCGCGAGCGCAACGTGCTCTGAAGGATGGGACTGCCCGCGCCGGCCGCGGGCGAGTTCGGGTACTGAAGCGTGTGACGAGAAACCCGCGACGGGTGGAGCCGCGGGGTTTCCCAGGTCGGGCGGCCAGGGCACACTGAGCGGTACCGACCCGGGCGACTCCTGCTACACCCCTCTAACCCTTGCTTAATTGGTCGTTAAGGTCGCTTTCTTCACGTGATTCGCGGTCGCCGGCAACCGAAAGTTGATTGGTCGAACCGACGAACGTGGGGGTAGTGGCGGACGACTCAGACGGGACGCTGCCCGAGGCGGACATCCACGACGTGCTTCGGAACGACCGGCGCCGCATGGTCATCGAACTGCTCGGCGACGCCGACGAACCGGTGACCGCGCGCGAACTCTCGGAGGCCGTCGCCGCCCGGGAGACCGGCGAGGACCCGCCGCCGCGGGACGTCCGGCAGAGCGTCTACATCTCCCTCCAGCAGACCCACCTGCCGAAGCTCTCGGACCTCGGCATCGTGGAGTACGACGAGCAGACCAAGGAGGTGCGGCCCGCGGAGCACGCGCCCGCGGTCGGCGTCTACATGGAGGTCGTCCCGAAGTACGGGCTCTCGTACGCGGAGTTCTGCGGGTCGCTGGGCGTGCTCGGCGCGCTCCTCGTCGCCGCCGCGGAAGTCGGCGTCCCGGTCGTGAGTGAGGTCTCCGCGAGCGCGTGGGCGGTCGCCGTCTTCGGCGTGCTCGTGGCGTCCGCGGTCTACCGGACGTACAGCCGGCGCAGCACGCTCGTCCACCGGCTGCGGAACTGACTACCGCGAGGCCGCCTCGATGGCGGCTTCGAGGTCCGCGACCACGTCCGCGGGGTCCTCGATGCCGACGCTCAAGCGCACGAGGTCGTCGCGGACGCCCGCGGCTTCCTTCTCCTCGTCGGTGAGCTGCTGGTGGGTGGTGGAGGCGGGGTGGATGATGAGCGTCTTCGCGTCCCCGACGTTCGCCAGCAGGCTCGCGAGGTCGGTGTTCTCGGTGGTCTCCTTGGCGGCCTCGTAGCCGCCCTCCAGCCCGAACGTGATCATGCCGCCGTAGCCGCCGTCCAGATACTTCGTGGCGTTGTCGTGCGTGGGGTGGTCCTCTAATCCGGGGTACGTGACCCACGCGACGTCCTCGTGGTCGACGAGGTACTCGGCGACCTTCTGGGCGTTCTCGCAGTGCTTCTCCATGCGCAGCGGCAGCGACTCCAGCTTCTCTAAGGTCTGCCACGCGTCGAACGGCGACTGCTGGTTGCCGAGGTCGCGCAGGCCGCGCGCGATGGCGGCGTACGTGAACGCCGCGTCCCCGAACGCCTCCGAGAAGTTCACGCCGTGGTACGCGGGGTTCTCCTGCCCGATTTCGGGGTACTTCTCGGCGTGCTCGGCCCAGTCGAAGTCCCCGCCGTCCACGAGCGCGCCGCCGACCGTGGTGCCGGCGCCGTGAATCCACTTCGTGGTGGAGTGCCAGACGATGTCCGCGCCGTGGTCGAGGGGGTTGCAAAGGTACGGCGTCGCGAACGTGTTGTCCACGACGAGCGGGACGCCCGCCTCGTCGGTGATTTCGCCGAGGCGCTCGAAGTCCGGCGTCGTGAGGCTGGGGTTGCCGATGGTCTCGACGAGCACGTACGCGGTGTCCTCGTCGATGGCCTCCTCGTAGGCGTCGTAGTCGAGGGCCTCGACGAACTCCGTCTCGATGCCGCGGCGTTCGACGCTGTGCGTGAGGTACGTGTACGTCCCGCCGTAGAGGTCGCTGGACGCGACGATGTTGTCGCCGGCGCTCGCGAGCACGAACGTCGCGAGGTCCAGACTCGCCATCCCGGAGGCCGTCGCGACCGCGCCGACGCCGCCCTCCAGTGCCGCGAGCCGCTCCTGGAGCGTCTCGACGGTGGGGTTCATCAGCCGCGAGTAGATGTACCCGGGCTTCTCCAGCGCGAACTGCGCGGCGGCGTCGTCGCTGTCCTCGAAGACGTACGACGTCGTCTGGTAGATTGGCGGCGCGCGCGACCCCGTGGCCGGGTCGACTTCCTGGCCCGCGTGGACGCTGTTCGTGTCGAATTCGTAGTCGTCTCCGTCTCCCATACACGGTACTGGTGCGCCGGGGTCGTTAAGCCGGGGGGTCGCCTGCAGTTCCTGCCGCCGGCGGTGACGCTCGCTCAGGCGTAAATTCGGTTCGAGAGGAGGTCTACCCCGAGAAGAGGCTGTTGTGGACGGGGGCGTACAGCGTCCGGCGGTCGTCGTCGTGGTCGACGGTGTCGGTGACGGCGCGGCCGGCGACGCCGTTCGCGAGGAAGTCCCGGACGGGCGGGCCGACGGACTCGGGTTCGACGAGGAACGCGTCGTGGCCGTGGTCGGACTCGACGACGTGGTGCGAGACCGGGACCTCCTGCTCGCGGAACGCCTGCGCGACGCCCTCGCTCTGGTCGACCGTGAAGTGCCAGTCGCCCGTGAACGACACGAGCAGGGCTTCGCCGGCGAACGCGCCGACGGCGCTGGCGTCCGAATCGTAGCCCTCCGCGAGGTCGTAGTCGTCCATCGCCCGCGTGAGGTAGAGGTAGCTGTTGGCGTCGAAGCGGTCGGTGAACTTCTCGGCCTGGTAGTCGAGGTACGACTCGACGTCCCGGTAGGGGAAGAACGCGCCCGCGTCGTCCACCGGAAACGCGTCGCTGCCGGCTTCCCGGCCGGCGGTGCGGCGGCCGAACTTCCGCTCCATGGAGTCCTTCGAGAGATACATCAGGTGGCCGAGCTGGCGCGCGAGCGCGAGTCCCTGCGTCGGGAACTCGCCGTCGTAGTAGTCGCCGCCGTTCCAGTTCGCGTCGCCGCGGATGGCCCGGCGCGCGACCGCGTTCAGCCCAAGACACTGCGCGTCTAGCCGGGGCGCGGCGGCGATGGCGGCGACGCGGCGGGCGTCGTCGGGGAAGCGCCGCGCCCAGTCGAGGGCGTTCATGCCGCCGACGCTACCGCCGAGAACGGCGTGCAGGCGGCCGACGCCGAGGTCGTCGAGCAGGCGGCGCTGGCTGCGCGTCCAGTCGCCGACCGTGACGGGTGGGAAGTCCGTGCCGTAGGGTTCGCCGTCCGGTCCCTCGCTGGCGGGGCCGTCGGTGCCGTAACACGACCCGGGGACGTTCGCGCAGACGACGTAGTACTCGTTCGTGTCGATGGCCTTCCCGGGACCGACGACGTCGTGCCACCAGCCCCGGCCCTGCCCGTCGCCGCGGCCGCGGACGTGCTGGCTACCCGTGAGCGCGTGACAGACGAGGACCGCGTTGTCGCCGGTGAACTCGCCGTACGTCTCGTAGGCGACGGTGAAGTCCTCGATGGTCTGCCCGCTCTCGAACTCGAACTCGTCGAAGGTGGTCGTGGGCATCAGTGCGCCTCCTCCAGCGCGCGGTCGAAGTCCGCGAGCACGTCCGCGGTGTCCTCGATGCCCACGGAGACGCGAATCATGTCGGGGCGGACGCCGGCGGCGCGCTGTTCGTCCTCGGAGAGCTGTGCGTGCGTGGTGCTGGCGGGGTGGATGACGAGCGTCTTCGCGTCCCCGACGTTCGCCGCGAACGACGCCAACTCGACGCCCTCGCAGACGGCCTTCGCGGCGTCGAAGCCGCCCTCGGGGCCGAACGTGAGCATCCCGCCGTACCCACTATCGAGGTACTCGCTGGCCTCGTCGTGCGTGGGGTGGTCGTCGTGGCCGGGGTAGGAGACCCACGCCACGTCGTCGTGGTCCGCGAGGAACTCCGCGAGCGCGGCGGCGTTCTCGCAGTGGCGGTCCATCCGCAGCGGAAGCGTCTCGACGCCCTGCATCGTCTGCCACGCGTCGAACGGCCCCTGTCCGGTGCCGGTAGCTCGCACCGCCCGCTGGCGGACGGCCGCGGCGAGCGCGCGGTCGCCGAAGCGCTCGGTGAAGTCGAAGCCGTACGCGGGGTTCTCGCCGGAGAGCTCGGGGAAGTCGGCGTCGGGGTGGTCCCACGGGAACGTGCCGCCGTCCACGACGACACCCCCCAGCGTCGTGCCCGCGCCGTGGAGCCACTTCGTCGTGGACTCCCAGACGATATCGGCGCCGTGCTCGATGGGGCGGCAGAGGTGCGGCGTGGCGAACGTGTTGTCCACGACGAGCGGGACGGCGTGGTCGTGGGCGATGTCCGCGATGGCCTCGAAGTCGGGCGTGACGAGCGACGGGTTCGCGATGGTCTCGACGTGGACGAACGCGGTGTCCTCGTCGATGGCGTCCTCGACGGCAGCGGGGTCGAGAGCGTCCACGGTCCGGGTGTCGATGCCGCGCTTGCCGGCGATGTGCGAGAAGTACGTGCCGGTGCCGCCGTACATGTCCTCGCTGGCGACGATGTTCCGGCCGGCCTCGGCGAGGACGGTGGTGATGCCGTCGATGGCGCCCATGCCGGCGTTCGTGGCGACGGCGCCGACGCCGCCTTCGAGGCTGGCGAGGCGGGCTTCGAGCGTCGAGACGGTGGGGTTGGAGATGCGCGAGTAGACGTCCGCCTCCGACTCTAAGGCGTACCTGTCGGCGGCGTCGTCGGCGTCGGGGAAGACGTACGACGTGGTCTGGTAGATGGGCGGGGCGCGCGCCCCTGTCTCGTCGGGGTCTTGGCCCGCGTGGACGCTGCGGGTGTGGCGCCCGCCGCTCGCGTCAGTCATGTATCGAAGTAATATAGCTCGAATAGAATATGCGTGGTAGTTACGGCAACGCTTGCCCGTGGTGGGGGAGTTCCAGTCGTCGCAGCCGATTCCGGCGCGTTCTTGGCGACGCAGCCGAAACGCCCGGTATGGTCCGACGCGAACGCGCAGCGCTCGCGGGCGTCGTGTTCGCGGTGCTGTTCGCGCAAGTCCTCCTCTACCCGGGTGCCGCCGACCTCGTCGCCGCGTTCGGCGCCGAGGACCCGGACACCGGGAGCCGGTGGTTCCTCGCCGCGGAGTTCGCCGCGTTCGTCGCGTTCGCCGGCGTCTGGGGCGTCGCCAGCGACCGCGCCGGCCGCCGCGTCCCGTTCATCGCCGCGGGCGCGCTCGGCGGGAGTCTCGGCTACGCCGCGCTCGCCGTCCTCGACGTCGACTTCGGCACCGTACTCGTCCTGCGTGCGGCGCAGGGCGCCGCCACCATCGGCGCGTTCTCGCTGGCGATGACGATGCTGATGGACCTCTCTGACGACCACGGCAAGGACATGGGCGCCGCCGGCATCGCCATCGGCTCCGGCACCGCGCTCGACGCGCCCGTCGGCGGCCGCCTCACCGAACTCGACCCGAAGCTCCCGCTGGTCGTCGGCAGCGTCGCGCTCGCGGTCGCCGGCGTCGCCGCGCTCCGCGTCCCCGACCGCGCGCCCGGCGGCCACGGCGAGTCGCTGCGCGCCGGCCTGCAGGTGCTGCGGAACCGCCCGACGCTGAGCGTCCCGTTCGCGTTCGGGTTCATCGACCGGTTCACCGCCGGCTTCTTCGCGCTCGTCGGGTCGCTGTACTTCCGGCAGGCGTTCGGCCTCGACGCCGGCGCGGTCGGCCTCACGCTCGCGCTGTTCTTCGCGCCGTTCGCGCTCCTCCAGTACCCGTTCGGCCGGCTCTCCGACCGCATCGGCCGCACCGTCCCCATCGCCGCCGGCTCCGCGACCTACGGCCTCGTCGTCGTCGGCATCGGGCTCGCGCCCCACGTCCGGCTCGCGCAGGGCGGGATGGTCGTCGTCGGCGTGCTCGGCGCGCTCATGTCCCCCGCGACGATGGCACTCGTCACCGACCTCGCGGGCGAGGACGAACGCGGCGTCAGCATGGGCGGGTTCAACGTCGCGGGCTCGCTGGGCTTCCTGACGGGGATCGTCGGCGGCGGCTGGGTCGCCGAGCAGTACGACTTCACCACCGCGTTCGTGCTCGCGGGCGGCGCCGAACTCCTGCTGGCGGCGCTCGCGCTCCCCGCGCTGCTGCGACTGGACGAAGCCTGACGCCCCAACTGCTTACACGCGGGGCCGCGTACGCCGCCACATGGCAGACGCGGACGCCCTCGAAGACGCGCCCGAGGACAACCCCTACGTCCGAGACCCCGACACCGACTTCGCGCCCGTCGAGGACCTCGCCGAGGACGACGCCGAAGAGCAAGTACAACTGCTCCGGGAGGCCGTCCGCTACCACGACTACCGCTACTACGTCCAGAACGACCCCGTCATCTCCGATTACGCCTACGACGAGCTGTTCGAGCGGCTCCAGCAGTTAGAGGACGCCTTCGACCTCCAGACCGAGGACAGCCCCACGCAGCGCGTCGGCGGCGAACCCGTCGAGGAACTGGGGACCGTCGAGCACGTCGCGCCGATGCTCTCCATCGACTCCAGCGGCGACGCGGCCGACGTCCGGGAGTTCGCCGCCCGCGTCGAGCGCGAGGTCGGTGAGACGGACTTCGTCTGCGAGCCGAAGTTCGACGGGCTCTCCGTGGAAGTCGTCTACGAGGAGGGACAGTACGTGCGCGCCGCCACGCGCGGCGACGGCAAGACCGGCGAGGACGTCACGGAGAACGTCCGCACCATCGAGAGCGTCCCCCAGCGCCTGCGCGGAGACCCGCCGGACTTCCTCGCAGTGCGCGGCGAGGTGTACATCCCGCGGGAGGCGTTCCAAGAGTACAACGCCGAGCGCGTCGAGCGCGGCGAGGAGCCGTTCGCGAATCCCCGGAACGCCGCCGCCGGGACGCTGCGCCAACTCGACCCGAGCGTCACCGCCGAACGCCCCCTCGACTGCTTCTTCTACGACGTATTGGCTGCGGGAAAGAGCGAGGCAGACGTGGATGCGGACGCCTCGCGCGGCGGCCTCGACGCCGGCTTCGACACGCACTGGGCGGAACACGAGGCGCTCCCCGACTGGGGATTGAAGGTCAACGAGCGCACCGAACTCGCCGACGACGTCGAGGAAGCCATCGCGTTCCGCGACGACCTCGCGGCCGTGCGCGAGGACCTGAACTACGAAATCGACGGCGTCGTGCTCAAAGTCGACGACCGCCGGGCGTGCGTGGACCTCGGGGTCACGTCCCGCCACTACCGATGGGCGTACGCGTACAAGTTCCCACCACGCGCGGAAGTCACGACAATCCGGGACGTCGTCGTGCAGGTCGGCCGGACAGGCCGGCTAACGCCGGTCGCGCTACTCGAACCCGTCGAAGTCGGGGGCGTCACGGTCTCGCGCGCGAGCCTCCACAACCAAGCCGAAATCGCGGAGAAGGGCGTGGGCATCGGCGACGACGTGCGCGTCGAGCGCGCCGGCGACGTGATTCCGTACGTCGACGAAGTGGTCGAATCCCACAGCGAGGGGCACTTCCAGATGCCGGAGGAGTGCCCGCGCTGCGGGAGCGACGTGGAGTACGACGGCCCCATCGCGTACTGCACGGGCGGGCTGGCGTGTCCCGCGCAGTTGGTGCGCGCGGTCGGCTACTTCGCGGACGTCCTCGACGTCGAGGGCATCGGCGAGGCGGCCGCCCAGCAGTTCGTCGAGGAAGGGCTCGTCGAGGACGACGTCGCGGACCTCTACGAGCTCGCGGAGGCGGACCTCGCGGAACTGGAGGGGTGGGGCGAGCGGAGCGCGCAGAACTTGCTCGTGGAGCTGGACGCCGCGCGCCACCCGCCGCTGGGCGAGTTTCTCGCGGCCATCGGCATCCCCGAGGTCGGGCCGACGGTCGCCCGCGCCCTCGCGGAGCACTTCGGGACGCTGGACGCGCTACTTTCCGCCGACGAACGCGACATCCGTGAGGTCGAGGGCGTCGGCGAGGTGGTCGCCGGACACGTCCGGGAGTTCCTCGACAACGAGCGCAACCGCCGCGTCATCGAGCGCCTCCGCGACGAGGACCGCCTCGGCGAACCCGAATCCCCCGAAGAGACCGGCGGCGACGAACTGGAGGGGCTCACCGTCGTCTTCACGGGGAGCGTCGAGGGGTGGACGCGCGACGACCTCCAGGACCTCGTGGTGCGCCACGGCGGCGACGCGCCCTCCTCGGTGTCCGGGAACACCGACTACCTCGTCGTCGGCGAGAACCCCGGCACGAGCAAGCGCGAGAGCGCCGACGAGCACGACGTCCCCGAACTCTCGCCCGGGGAGTTCTTCGAGCTACTGGACGAGCGCGGCGTGGACGCGGACCGATAGGCGTCGCCGTCGAGCGGAGCGTGACCCGCCGCGTCGCGTCGCGGTCGGAGCGCAGAAACGAGTCGTGGGGAACAGACGCTAGTCGCTCTGAATCCGGGGCGCGAGCATGTAGGTGACGTGGCCCTGCGCCTCCGCGATGTCGAAGTGAATCTTGACGGGGTACTCGTCGCCGAGTTCGAGTTCGACCTCCGCGTCCTTCGGGATGGCCTTGTTCATGTCCTTGAGGTAGTCGAGGCTGAACAGGCTGTGGGCGTCGCCCGCTTCGAGGTCGATGAGGTCGTCGCGGGTGAGTTCGAGGTGGACGTCGTCGGTGTCGCCCTCCGCGTCGACGTAGAACAGTTCGTCGGCGGCGTCGACGCCGAGCGCGATGTGGTCCGAGACCATGTCCGCGGCGCGCACCGAGCGGTCGATGTCCGCGCCCTCGATGACGACGTTCGCGGAGAGGTCCAGGTCCGGGATGTCCGGCTCCTGTCGGATGGAGTCGGGGTCGATGAGCGCGAGCGTGTACTCCAGCCCGTCGATCTGGATGTGGAGCTTGCGGGTCTCCTCGTCGAGTTCCAGCTGGACGAGCTGGTCGGTGTCGGCCATCCCGGCGATGTCTTCGAGCCGGGAGAGGTTGACGCCGATGATGCCGCCGTCGGCTTCGTAGGACTCGAACGCGGCCGCCCCGAGGTCGAGGTCGACCATGCCGACGTTCGCGGGGTCGACAGCGCGGATGGAGAGGCCGTCTTCGTCGAGGTGGATCTTGCATTCGTCCACCAGCACGCTCACGGAGTCAAGCGTTTCCCGGAGCGTGTCGGCGCTCACAATCGCCTTGAACATATGCGAACTGCTACGCAATCAGGGACTAAAAAGCCCCACGTTCCGCGTGCGCGCGTGAATCGCGGGACGGCAACGGGGTCGCCGCGAGCCGGCGGCGCTCGGCGGCCGGGTCGCGAGCGCGGCCGGCGCGCCGCGGCGAGCGGCCGTCGTTAACCCGGGTTAATCCGGGTTAATCCGGCGGTTGACCGGGTTCACGGCTTGGTCCCTTTAGGTGCGTGTGGCCCGTGGGGTCGAACGCACATGAGACGCACCGCAGCCAGCCTCCTCGTCGCAGTGCTCGTGGTGCTCGCCGGATGCGCCGGCGGCATCGCGGGCCCGAACGGGGAACAGACGGCCGACAGCGAGAACGGGACCGTCCAGTTCTACGTGAGCGACGAACAGAACGCCATCAGCCAGTTCGAGCACCTGAACGTGACCGTGACGAGCGTCGGGTTCGCGCAGACCGCGGCGGCGAACGCGTCCGGTGACGCCGACGTCGAGTCCGAGAGCGAGAACGGGCTCGCGGTCAGCGTCGTCGGGAACGTGACCGCCGGCGAGAACGCCACCGTGCTCGTGACCTACGACGGCGAGCCCGTCGAGAACGCCACCGTCGAAGTCGGCGACAGCGAGGCGACGGTGACGACCGACGCCAACGGCACCGCGACCGTGCAGGTGCCCGCCGACGCCGAGGAGTTCGGCCCCTCGGTCAGCACCGACGAGGACAGCGAGTACGGCGAAGCCGAAGCCGAACTGGAGATCGAGTTCGACGAGGACGGCGAGGGCGACACCGAGTGGGTCGAGCGGGACGTCGACTCGCGGGTCGTCGACCTGACCGAGTTGCAGGGCGCGAACGCGACCCTACTCGGGAACATAAGCGTCCCCGCGGGCGAGTACGAGAAGGTGTTCGTGCACGTCGGCGAGGTCGAAGGGACGCTGAAGACCGGCGAGCAGGTGAACGTGAAGCTCCCGAGTCAGAAGCTCCATCTCAACGAGGACTTCACCGTGAACGCCAGCGGTGACGTGGAGTTCGTCTTCGACATCACGGTGTTCGAGGCGGGCAACAGCGGGAAGTTCATCTTGAAGCCGGTCGCCAGCGAGTCCGGCACCGACGTCCCCATCGAGCGCGTGGACGACGAGGCCGAACTCGAAGCGAACTTCGTCGGGAACGTGACCGCCGGCGAGAACGCCACCGTGCAGGTCACACAGGACGGCGAGCCCGTCGAGAACGCCACCGTCGAAGCCGGCGACGTGACGGTGACGACCGACGCCAACGGCACCGCCTCGGTGAGCGTGCCCGCGGACGCCGAGGAGTTCGAACTCGAAGCCTCGACGAGCGAGGACAGCGCGTACGGCGAAACCGAGGCTGAACTGGAGTTCGAACTCGGAGAGTCCGAAGGTGACGACGACAGCGACGACGCCGACAGCGAGGTCGAACTCGGCGCGGTCCTCGACGGCAGTCTCGCGCCCGGCGAGAACGCCAGCGTCCTCGTGACCGACGGCGACGGCGACCCCGTCGAGGACGCCGAGGTCGCCGTGGACGGCGAGGTCGTCGGCGAGACGAACGCGGACGGCGAACTGACGTTCGCGGTGCCCGAGGACGCGAGCCTCGACACCGAGGTGACGGTGACCGCGGACGGCGAGACGATTACGCTGGACTCGACGACGGCCGCGTCGGCGAGCTAACGGTCGGCTGCCGCGAGCGACTGCGGGCGGCTCTCCTGCGGTTTTTCGCGCCGACGTCGCGTAGCGTCCACAGCGACGTGGTTTTCAGTCCGGCCGCCCTACTTCTGGTAACTAACCATGGGGAACGGGAAAGACCACTACTACAACAAGTCCAAGCAGGAGGGCTACCGGACGCGGGCGGCGTACAAGCTCCAGCAGATAGACGACGAGTTCGACGTCCTGTTCGGCGGCGCGACGGTCGTGGACCTCGGCGCGGCGCCGGGCGGCTGGCTGCAGGTCGCCGCCGAGGAGACCGGCGCGCGCGGGAAGGTCGTCGGCGTGGACTTCCAGCGCATCGACGAGATAGAGGACGTAGATGCGGGCGTCCAGACCATCAAGGGCGACATGACCGAGGAAGACACCCGCGAGGACATCGAGCGCGCCGCGCCGGGCGGCGTCAACGTCGTCATCTCGGACATGGCGCCGAACATGACCGGCGAGTACAACCTCGACCACGCGCGCTCCGTCCACCTCGCGCGGATGGCCCTCGAGACGGCGAAAGAGCTGCTCAACGACGGCGGGCACTTCGTCGCGAAGGTCTTCGACGGGCAGGACTTCCAGGACTACCTCGCGGACGTCGAGGAGGAGTTCGCGTTCACGCGGACGTACACCCCGGACGCCTCCCGGGACTCCTCCTCGGAGCTGTACGTGGTCGCGAAGAACCGCGTGAACGCGCCAATCGAGAAAGGCGACACCATCGAGGTCGAAATCGTCAACGAGGGCGACGAGGGCGACGGCGTCGCGAAGGTCGAGGGGTACACGCTGTTCGTGTCGGACGCCGGCGAGGGCGAGACTATCGAGGTCGAGGTGACGGACGTGAAGCCGAACTTCGGGTTCGCCGAGCGCCGCGACTAGCGGTCCGCGAGCAACCGCCGGACGCCGTAGACGAACGGCGTGTCCGCGACGGCGATGGCGAGCTTGAGGGCGTACTGGCCGACGATGAGCGAGAGAATCTGTTCCTGCCCGTAGACCGGCCCGACGCCGAGCACCTGCGGCGCCGCCCAGAACGCGACGGTGACGAAGATGACGGTGTCGATGATTTGGCTGGTGGCCGTGGAGCCGACGTTGCGCAGCCAGAGGTAGGCGCCGTCGGTGCGCTCGCGGATGGCGTGGAACGCGAGCACGTCCCAGTTCTGACTGATTACGTACGCCAGCAGGCTGCCCGCGACGACGTTCGCGCTCGACCAGAGGACGCCCGCGAACTCCGACTGGCCGACGCCGGAGAACGGCGCGATGGGCGCCTCGATAGTGGTGTAGACGAGCGCGAGCATCACGAGCGTCATCGCGAACCCGACGTTCACCAGCACCTGCGCCGCGCGGCGGCCGTACAGCTCGGAGTAGCAGTCCGACGCGAAGAAGGTCAGCGCGTACGCCAGCGCCGCCCCCGGCATCACCAGCGACGACCCCGTGACCGGCAGCGAGAACGGAATCTGGAACAACAGCAGCTTCGACGCGGTGAGCTGGGCGGTCACCAGCGCGGTGACGAACAGGCCGACGAGCGCGACCTGCCCGGCGACGAGGCGGTCCTCACTCCGCATCGTCGTCGAGCCTCCCGTGGCGTTCGTCGATTTCGTCGAGGATGTCGAGGTTCTTCCGGACGGACGCGCGGACGGCGTCGCTGCGGTTCACGTACTTGCCGTCGTCGCCGACGTGGTCGTCGAGGTCCGCCAACAGCTCCTCGGGAATCTCGACGCTTATCTTGGGCATACCGCGAGAATACCGCGGGAATATCTTAAGCCGTTCGTGTCGAGGCGCTCCCGCCGCGGCGCCCGCCCAGCGTCACGACGGCGAGGATGGCGAGCCCGACGAGGTACATGACGGCGATGGGCAACGCGACGAGCAGCATCGTGTAGAGGCTGTCGGGCGTGACGAGCGCGCTGAACGCGAACGCGCTGATGACCGGGACGCGCCAGCGCCGCCGCATCGTCTCGTAGGAGACGATGCCGCCGGCGTGGAACAGCACCATCGTCACCGGGATGTCCACGAGGATGCCGATGCCCACGGTCAGCAGGAACACCATCCACGCGAACGTGCTGACGGTGAAGCTGATTATCATCTCGGCTTCGAGCGCGTCGTAGACGAGGAACGAGATGACCTCGGGCGCGACGAACGAGTACCCGAGGTAGCTCCCGACCGCGAGGCCACCGACGATTCCGCCGGCCCAGACGGCGATGACGCGGCGGTCGCCGGTCACCCAGCCGCGGTCCGAGAGCGCGGGCCACACGTAGTAGACGATGACGGGGAGCGTACCGATGGCGGCCAGCACGACGGAAATCTTCACCTGGAAGACGAGCGCCTCGACGGGGTGGAGCGTGATGGGCCACTCGCCGCCGGTCGCCAGCGGCCGGACGTCCGCCGGGATGCGCGCGATGAAGTTGTCCCGGAGCTCCCGGAAGCCGCCGTAGTAGAGCCACCCGAAGATGCCGACCATCAGCGCCATGAACGTCCCGACGATGCGGAACGCCCGCGAGCGCAGGGTGTCGAAGACGAACCGGATGTCGTAGTAGTAGCCGCCGATGTCGTCCTCCGTGGTCTCCTCCTCGGTGAACGCGTCCATCATCCCCGCGGCCGTGCTCTGGACGGTGTTCGATTCCTCCTCCTCGGCGGCCTGCTCCTCGACTGCCTCCTCGTCGAGGTCGGCGTGGACTTCGTCGAAGCGGTCGAGGACCGCCTGGGCCTTCTCGTCGTCGCCGGCTTCGAGCGCGCGGTCGGCCGTCGAGAGCGCCTCGTCCTCGGTCAGCGACGCGAACGCCTCCGGCGGCGCCGCCAGCACGCCATCGGCGTCGAGTTCGTCGAGGTCGATGTCGCCGGGGTTCTCGGGCTGGCCGAGCCGGGACCGGGCGACCTGCTGGGCGGCGCGGTCGATGGCGACGTACGTGTAGTACAGCCCCGCCGCGACGAGCGCGAGAACCGCGAACGCCGCGCCCAACAGCAGGTAGCCGGTCGCGGGGTCGACGCCGAGCGCGTCGCTGACGGTCGGCACGCGCACCTGCGACCCGATGAACTCCAGGAAGCCGTTGAAGGCTGCGACGCCGCCGTACTGGCCAGCCGCGTAGCCCGCGGCGAACCCGAGGACGCCGACGCCGAGCACGCGGTTCCAGCGCTCGCGGAACACGCCCCGGACGTCGACGTGCTCGCGGCCGCGCTTCATCGTCACGACGATCTTCGCGCAGTACAGCGACAGCCCGTACAGCATGATGAGCGGGGACGCCCACAGAATCTGGGTGAACGGGTCCGGCGGCGAGAAGAACGCGCCGAACGCGAAGATGCCGACGACCGCGTACTTCCACTTGTCGCGGAACGTCTCGTAGGGGATGATGCCGGAGTACGAGAACGCCGACACCGCCAGCGGGAGCTGGGCCGCCAGCGCGAACGAGAGCGCGAGGAAGAGGATGAACTCCGTCCACTTCACGATGGAGTACTTCGGCGCCAGGCCCGCGCCGACGGCGTTGCCCGCGAGGAAGTCGAACATCAGCGGGAAGAACAGGAAGTAGGCGTACGCGACGCCCGCGGACGCCAGCCCGATGCAGATGAGGACGACGGCCGCGACGTTGACCCGGGAGACGGAGACGTCGGGGATGATTTCGCGCTCCACGAGCGGGTCGCGGGCGTGGTAGAGGAGAACGGGAATCGCGCACGCGGCCCCGGCGAACAGCCCGATTTTCACCTGCATCAGGATGACGTCGAACGGCGTCTGCGCGATGACGTTCGCGGTGTCCACGAGGAGGTCGTTCTCGAACTTCGGCCAGACGTACAGCCGCATCGCCATGATGCCGCCGACGAGCCCGACAACGAACGCGATGAAGACGTGCTGGAGCTTCGACTGGGCCGTGCGAAGCATCACGCCGAGGGTCTGCCGGCCGGACTCGATGGTGCGGGCCGTACTGGGGTCTATCGGGCCCGAGCCGGAGCTACTCATTGGGTCGGGCTAACCCACTCGTAATTATCAATCTTCCCGTCCGCGCCCAAAAGAAAGCCTATAACGCCCCCGTCGCCAAAGCACGGACACGAATGGCCGAGGAACCGGACGGCGGGCGCGACCGCAACCACGACTGGGAGGGGCTCGCGCCAGCCGTCCGTCCCGCCGACGGCGCGGACCGCGGGCGCGAGTGGGACGACCTCACGCCCGCAGTCCGCCGGGTCGACGACGCCGCCGGCACCGCGGGCCCGCGGGTCACCCGGGACGACGAGTGGCGCGACCTCACGCCCGCCGTCGAGCGCGTCGAGCCCGACGACGGCGACGAGTGGGACTGGGACGAGGACGCCATCGCCGCCGCCGGCGGGAGCGCCGACCCCGCCTCCGGCGGCGAACCCGAACTGCTCGCCGACGAGGAGCACCAGGCCGACGAACCCGACGAGGACGCCGCCCTCGACCCCCGCGAGAACTCCGTCGTCGACGCCGAAGAGAACCCGGCGCCGCCGGACGACGGCATCGGCCTCGACGCGCCCGAGTCCGACGTCGAGGAGCCGCTGGCCGTCCACGTCGAGGAGATGGTCAAGCGGCTCGCCATCGTCATCGCCATCGCCGCGCTCGTCAGCGTCGCCGTCTTCCCGCTCACCGAGGGGCTCATCACCACCATCTGGAACTACGTCCTCCCCGGCGGCGAGGCCGTAGACCCCCGCGTCTACCAGCCCCTCGAACTCGTCATCACGCAAGTGAAAGTCGCGAGCCTCGCGGGCCTGGTCATCGCGTTGCCCGTGTTCGTCTACGAGTCGTACGCGTTCATGCGCCCCGGCCTCTACAAGCACGAGCGCCGCTACTACCTCGCCGCCGTCCCCACCAGCCTCGTCCTCGCCGTGCTCGGCGTCCTGTTCGCGTACCTGCTCGTGCTCCCGTACACGATGGACTACTTCCAGGGCTACACCGAGGGGACGGCGGACGTCGCGTTCGCGCTCGGCTCCACGTTCAACCTCATCCTCATGGTGATGGGCTACCTCGCGGTGGTGTTCCAGATTCCACTCTTTATGATGCTCGCCATCATGCTCGGCGTCACCACCCGCCAGTGGCTCGAAGACCGCCGCCTCCTCTTCTGGGCGGCGTTCGCCGGCATCTCGTTCACGTTCGGCGCCATCGACCCGACTGGTGTCGTCCCCATCATCGTCGCGCTCACCATGATTGCGCTCTTCGAAGGGACGCTCGCGCTGCTGCGGTGGACCGGAAATTAGCACACACTCGCACTTTTTCCAGCGCTCGGCGCGCTTCGCGCGCCGTCGCTTGCAAAAACTTGCGGAAAAAGCACTCCTCCTTCGGTCCGCTTCGCGTCCCTCAGTCGTCGGCCTCCACTCGTTCGCTTCGCTCACTCGTGGAGTGAACCGCTCGCGCCTCGCGGCTCACGGGTCGCTGCGCTCCCCGTTCGCGCTCGGTGAACCGCTCGCCTCGGGTCTTTCAGACCGCTCGGCTCGCGGATGCTGGTCGGCTGTGGTTCCGTTAGGAACATCCGCGATTCGCGTAAGACCTTATTACGTGTGAGCCACGTACCCCACGGCGATGGAGTTAGAGGCGATTCCGGGCGTGGGCGCGAAGACCGCGGAGTCGCTGCGGTCGCTCGACGACCCCGAAGACGCACTACAGCGTGGGGACGTGGCGGCGGTCGCGCGGGCACCGGGGGTCACTGACGGGCGGGCCGCGCGCATCGTCCGCGGCGCGATTCGCGCGCGCCACGACGACCCCGGCGGGTTCCTGGCGACGGACCGCGCCGGCGAGGTGTACGAGCGCGTGCTCGCGCTGCTGCAGGAGCGCGCGGTGACCGACTACGCGAGCCAGCGCCTGCGGACGTTCTACCCGAGCGCCGCCGAGTCCCGCATCGCGGAGGTCAACGAGTTCGCGGAGGCGGCGATGGAACGCGACCCCGACCCCGAAGTGTTGGACGCGCTGGACGGCGTCGCGCCGCTGTCGCGCGCGGAGGGGCTGGCGGTCCGGGACCGGTGTCTCGCGACGACCGACGCGGAGACGTACAGCGCCGCGCAGGACGCGTTCCCCGAGCTGTCCGTGGAGGTCGTCGAGGACGCACGCGGACTCGCGGACCTCGCGCGCGGCTACTCGACGGTCGTGGCGCTCGACGAGGCGTTCACGGGCGTCGAAGTGGACGGCGACGTGCGCGTGGAGCCCGACGCCTTGGAGCGTCCAGAGGAGGTCGTTCCCGAGCGCGTGCTTTCCTTCTTCGCGACGAACCGCGACCGCATCCGCGCCGCGGTCGCCGTCCACGAGGCCGCAGGACTGGAAACGGACGTGGACCTCGACGAGTTGGACGCGGCGCTCGCACAACTGGACTCGGAGGGGTCGGTCGCGGGCGACGACGAACTCGACCGGCTCTCGACGGCGGTGGACGACCTCGACACGGCCGTCTCGACCGCCGAGTCCGTCGCGAACGACCACCTCCGAGAGGTCATCCAGGAGCAGGACGTCACCATCGAGGGGTCGGACCTCCTGAGCCTCGTGGAGCGCGGCGCGGGCGTGGACAGCCTGCTCTCGCGGGAGCTCGCCGACGAGTACGCCGAGGCGGTGGACGCCGCGCGCGACCACCTCGTGGACGCGCTGGCGTTGCGCGACGGGGAAGCCAGCATCGCCGAGCAGGCGTTCGGGGACTCGCCGACGTTCCCCGTCGACCACGACCCGGAGGCGGTCTCGCGACTGCGCGAGGAACTCACCGCGGCGCGGGACCGGCGGAGCGCCGAGCGCAAGCGCGAGCTGGCGGCGACGCTGGCGGACCTCCGGGAGCCGACGCGCGGGCTCGTGGAGCGCGCGCTCGAACTGGACGTGGAGCTGGCGGTCGCGCGGTTCGCCGACGACTTCGACTGCGTGCTCGCCGAGCGCGGCGGCCGCGGGTTCGCCATCGAGGGCGGGCGCTCGCCGATTCTGGACGTCGCCTTCGAGGACGTCGAGCCCGTGGATTACGGCGTGGACGGCGTGGCGCTCCTGTCGGGCGTGAACTCCGGCGGGAAGACGAGCACGCTCGACCTCGTGGCGGTCGTGGTCGTGCTCGCGCACATGGGCCTCCCGGTGCCCGCCGAGTCCGCAAGAGTACCCGAGGTGGAGGAACTGCACTACTACGCGAAGTCACAGGGGACGCTTGACGCGGGCGCGTTCGAGGCGACGCTCCGGGACTTCGCAGGGCTCACCGAGGGCGCGGCGCGCAAGCTCGTGCTCGTGGACGAACTGGAGTCCATCACGGAGCCGGGGGCCTCGGCGAAAATCGTCGCGGGCATCCTCGAAGAACTCCACGAAGCCGGCGCCTCCGGCGTGTTCGTCTCCCACCTTGCGGGCGAGATTCGCGACCAGTGCGGGTTCGACGTGACCGTGGACGGCATCCGCGCGCGGGGGCTGGAGGACGGCGAACTGGTCGTCGAGCGCTCCCCCGTGAAAGACCACCTCGCGCGCTCAACCCCGGAACTCATCGTGGAGAAGTTAGCGACCGAGGGCGACGGGACGGGCGGCGACGGCGCGTCCGCGGGGTCGTTCTACGACCGACTGCTCGGGAAGTTCTGAGCGGAATCCGCTGGTTCGCGGGTTCTCGGCGGCGAACGCCGGTTCTGTGGCGAAGGGTTAAGTGGTTGCCCGAGCGTGGTGAAAGTGATGGACGACGACCCCGAGGAGGGGATGCTGGGGTGGGACGAGTCCGTGTTCCGGGACGAACACGTCCTCGAAATCGACTACGTCCCGGAGGTCTTCCAGCACCGCGAGTCCCAGCTCCAGACGCTGCAGTACGCGCTCCGCCCCGCGGTACGGGGCAACCGCCCGCTGAACGTGATGGTGCGGGGGCCGCCGGGCACCGGGAAGACGACCGCGGTCCAGAAGCTGTTCGGGGAGCTGGGCGGCCAGCACGGCGTCCGCACGGTGCGCGTGAACTGCCAGGTGGACTCCACGCGGTACGCGGTGTTCTCCCGCATCTTCGAGGAGATTTTCGACTACGAGCCGCCCTCCTCGGGGATTTCATTCAAGAAGCTGTTCGGGCAGGTCGCCGAGCGCATCGCCGACGACGAGGAGGTGCTGGTGGTGGCCCTCGACGACGTGAACTACCTCTTCTACGAGGACGAGGCCTCTGACACGCTGTACTCGCTGCTGCGCGCCCACGAGACCCACTCGGGCGCGAAGGTCGGCGTCATCGTGGTGTCCTCGGACCTCGACTTGGACGTCATCGAGAACCTCGACGGCCGCGTGCAGTCGGTGTTCCGGCCGGAGGAGGCGTACTTCGCGTCCTACGACCGCGGCGAAATCACGGACATCCTCCGGGACCGCGTCGAGGTCGGCTTCCGGGAGGACGCGGTGCCGACGACGGTGCTGGACCGCGTCGCCGAACTCACGGACGAGGCCGGCGACCTGCGCGTGGGCATCGACTTGCTGCGGCGCGCGGGCCTGCACGCCGAGTCGCGCGCCAGCACCACCGTCGAACTGGAGGACGTGGAGGCCGTCTCCGAGAAAGCCAAGAACATCCACCTCTCGCGGAGCCTGCGCGCGCTCTCGGAGACGGAGCGGACGCTCGTGGAGACGGTCGCGGACTGCGACGGCGAGCAGGCCGGCGACGTCTACGACGCGTTCAACGACCGCACCGACCTCGGGTACACGCGGTACACGGAGATCGTGAACAAGCTCGACAAGCTCGGGCTCATCGACGCCGAGTACGAGCAGCTCGACGGCCGCGGGCGCTCGCGGACGCTGCGGCTCACCCACGACCCCGAGGCCGTCAAGGAGCGGCTGTAGCTCAGTTCTCGACCGACCGCACGCCGTCGAACAGCCCGGCGAGCCGGTCCAGTTCGCGCTCGTCGTGCGCCGCGGGGTCGGCGTGCACGTGGACGGTGCCGCCGGCGGCGCGCACGCGACCGCACAGCACCTGCAGGAAGCGGTAGGCGCGCTCCGTGTCGGCGTACTGGAGCAGCGTCGTCAGTGAGTCCACGCAGACGGCGGGCTCGGCGTCGTCCGGTAGGTCGCCGAGGCGCTCGGAGACCGCGATGCCGAGGCCAGTGAGGTCACCGGGGTCGGCGACGGCGTTCGCGGCGTCGCCGTTGGGTTCGGCGGTGACGAAGCACGTCGGCGGGAGGGCACCGTCGCGGGCGGCCCGCCAGTCGTCGGGCGGCCGGCGGAGCGAGACGACGAGCGCGGCGTCCGCGGCGGCGACCCGCTGGGTGCAGACGCGCGCGTCGTCCCCGGAGAGCCCCGGTGCGAGCACGAGCATCGCGGGCGCGTCGCGTGAGTCGGCGAGGGTGGCGTCGCTCATGTGCGGTCGTCTCCCCTCGACTCCCGTAGTTATCCGCCGCTTACCGGAGTTCAGGCACCGGTTGCGGTCGGTGCGTGGGTTTTTCCTCGGGGGTGGTCCACGGTACGGGTATGAAGAACTCGGGCGGCGGCGACGCGGCGAAGCGGCGCGCGGGCGAGGCGGCGGCCGACGAGGTCGAGGACGGGATGGTCGTCGGGCTCGGCACCGGGAGCACGGCGGCGCACGCGATTCGCGCTATCGGCGAGCGCGGCCTCGACGTGGCGGGCGTGGCGACGTCCTATCAGTCGCGACAGCTCGCCATCGACGCGGGGATTCCGCTGACGACGCTGGAGGAGGCGTCGGTGGACCTCGCCATCGACGGCGCCGACCAGGTCGCGGGCGCGGACCTCGTGAAGGGCGGCGGCGCGGCGCACGCCCGCGAGAAGTACGTGGACGCCAGCGCGGACCGCTTCGTCGTGGTCGCGGACCCCTCGAAGGAAGTGGACGCGTTGGACTACCCAGTTCCAGTCGAAGTGCTGCCGGACGCGCGACCGGTCGTCGCCGAGCGCGTGCGCGCCCTCGGCGGGGAGCCGGAACTGCGGGCCGCCGAACGCAAGGACGGCCCCGTGGTGACGGACAACGGCAACCTCGTGCTGGACTGCGAGTTCGGCCGACTCGACGACCCCGAGGAGGTGGCGGCGGGGCTGTCGGAACTCCCGGGCGTCGTCGAACACGGGCTGTTCGTCGGGCTGGCCGACGCTGTCTACGTGGGGACCGAGGACGGCGTACGGGTGACGGACGCGTAGCTACGGGGCGTGGCGTCGCAAAAAAACGGAACGGGTCGAACCTCGTTACAGGTCGCGCGGCTGGACGGTCTTGCGACCGTTGGACTCGGCGCGAGCCGCGGCGTCTTCGAGGAGCTCGGAGACTTCTTCGTCGAGCGCCTCGTAGAAGTCGGAGGCAACGTTCTTGTCGTCGAGTTCTTCCTTCACAGCGGCCTTGACGATGAGGTCTGCCATACGACCTGGTTTTTTCTTCGCCTCCTTATAAGGCTTCCCATAATATGCGGCCAGAGCGGCCACTCACGCCTTCCTACAGGGGGCGAGCCCACTGAACGCTGGCCGAACGAGCCTGCGACGGGGCACCCAGCGCGAAGCGCGAACTCTCCTTCGAGTTTGGCGAAATTTTGTTCGAAATTGGGAAAACCCACTTATCGGTGTGCGGCGTACTGACACACACTGGCCGTCGCGCCAGAGACCACGACAATGCCCCGCTGTGACCACTGCGACGCCCACGTCTCCGAGAACTTCGCGCGCGTGTTCGCCGACGAGGACGGCCGCCTCC
The DNA here is from genome assembly GCF_040435975.1 of Halobacterium sp. NMX12-1. Lineage (NCBI taxonomy): Archaea > Methanobacteriati > Methanobacteriota > Halobacteria > Halobacteriales > Halobacteriaceae > Halobacterium > Halobacterium sp. NMX12-1. Next base: position 558,698 of record NZ_CP159204.1, read on the forward strand.
ACGCGTGCCCGAACTGTGCGGCGAACGTCGGCATCGCCGAAGTGTCGAAAGACCGCGCCCGCCGCGCCTGACCGAAACGCAGTCGTTCCCGTGCGCCCTCACTGGGGGCGTGCACTACGTCTACGTGGTGGAGTGCAGCGACGGCACCTACTACACGGGCTACACGACCGACGTCGAGCGCCGCGTCGCCGAGCACGACGCCGGCGACGGCGCGAAGTACACGCGCGGCCGCACCCCCGTCACGCTCCAGTACGTCGAGTCCTTCGAGACGAAGTCCGCGGCGATGAGCCGCGAGTACGAGCTCAAACAGCGCTCGCGCTCGCAGAAAGAGCGACTCGTCGCCCAGCAGGACGACCCGTGGCCGTAGTCAGTTCCGCGGCTCCCGGTCGGCGAGTTCCCAGCGGTACGCGGCGTCCACGACGGCGCTCGCGAGGTCGTCGAGCCGCTGTGCGAGGTCGTCGTCGGTGAGGGCGCCGTCCTCGAAGTACCGCGAGGCGTTCCGTACGCCGACCTGCTCGGCGACCACGTCGGCGTGGACGCCCCGCATCGTGACGCGCAGGTGGTCCAGCGGCGACGCGATGGTGCCGCCGCCCGCCACGACGACGAGGCCGACGGGTGTGTCCTCGTACTCGTCGGAGCCGCAGTAGTCGTGGAAGTTTCGGAACGTCGAGGAGTAGCTGCTGTGGTAGTTCGGCGACCCGACGACGACGGCGTCGGCTTCCCGGACGCGTTCGAGCAGCGCTTCGGCGTCCCCGGCGTCGGCGAGGTCGCGGTCGGGGTCGTACAGCGGCAGGTCGGCGTTCGCGAGGTCGACATGGTCGGTGTCGGCGCCCGCGCGCTCGGCGGCGTCGAGCGCGTGCTCGATTGCCTGCCGCGTGTAGCTGGTGGCGCGTTGGCTGCCGGTGACGCCGACGACCAGCGGTGTGAACTCCATGCGTCCGGGTTCGGCGACCGCCGGTAAAACTCGACGTGGTCGCGCTCGCCGCGCCGACCGCGGGGACCGCAGGGGTTTTGACGCGACGCGGCGACGCTCCGCGCATGGACGCCATCTCCTTCGGGACGGACGGCTGGCGGGCGACGCTGGACGTGTTCACGAGCGGGCGCGTCCGCTCGGTCGCACAGGCTACCGCGGACTACCTCGCCAGCGAGGGCCACACGGGCGAGACGGTCGCGGTCGGCTACGACGCGCGCGAGACGTCGGCGGGGTTCGCGGAGGACGCCGCGGACGTGCTCGCGGCGAACGGCTTCGACGTGCTGCTGCCCGAGCGCGACTGCCCGACGCCGCTGGTCGCGCACGCCATCGTGGAGCGCGACCTCGCGGGCGCGCTGGTCATCACGGCCTCCCACAACCCACCGGAGTACAACGGCGTGAAGTTCATCCCCGAGGACGGCGCGCCCGCGCTCCCGGCGGTCACGGAGGCCATCGAGGCGAACCTCCGCGAGGCAGTCGAGGGCGCGCGGCAGGGCGAGGTCCGCGAGGCCGACCTCGTGACGCCGCACGCCGAGCACTGCCGCGACCTGATAGACGCGGACCTCTCCGGGCTGACCGTGGTGTACGACGCGATGCACGGGAGCGGCCGCGGCGTCACCGACGCCCTGCTGGAGGCCGCCGGCGCGGAGGTGATTCGGGAGCGCTGCGAGCGCGACCCCGAGTTCGGCGGCACGCCCCCGGAGCCCGACGAGGCGAACCTGCAGGGACTCGCGCTCGCCGTCGACGAGCACGACGCGGACTTCGGCGTCGCCAACGACGGGGACGCCGACCGCGTCGCCGTCGTCACGCCCGAGCGCGGCGTCCTCGACGGGAACCGGTTCTACGCGTTCGCGTACGACTACCTCCTCGAAGCCGACACCGGGCCGGCGGTCCGCACGGTCTCGACGACGTTCCTCGTGGACCGCCTCGCCGACGCCCACGACTGCGAGGTCGTGGAGACGCCGGTCGGCTTCAAGTGGGTCGCCGACGCGATGGGCGAGCACGACGCGCTGTTCGGCGGCGAGGAGTCCGGCGGGTACACGATGCGCGGGCACGTCCGCGAGAAGGACGGCGTGCTGATGGCGCTGCTGGCGGCCGCCGCGGCCAGCGAGCGCGACCTCGACGACCGCCTCGACGCCATCGCCGACGAGTTCGGCGACATCCACCAGGACAAGGTGAGCGTGGACTGCCCGGACGACCGCAAGAGCGCGGTGCTGGACGAACTCGAAGACCGCCTGCCCGACGAGGTGGCGGGCGTCCCCGTCGAGCGCGTCAACGACGCGGACGGCTTCAAAATCCTCCTCGAAGACGGCTCGTGGCTGCTCGTCCGGCCCTCCGGCACCGAGCCGAAGATGCGGGTGTACGCGGAAGGCGACAGCCCCGAGCGCGTCGAAGCACTGCTGTCGGCGGGCCGCGACCTCGTCGAACCGCTAGTCTAGAACTCCTCGGTAGCGGTCGCCTCGCTTCTCGCAGTCGAAGCCCAGCGACTCGTAGAACGGCTTCACGCCCGGGTCGAAGTCCGCCGTCAGCGGCGTCCACTCGTCGGCGGCGTGCTCGACGAGCGCGGTGCCGACGCCGTCCGCGCGCCGGCGGCGCCGCACCGCGATTGCTTCGACGTGGGCGCCTGTTTTGCGCTGGTTAGCGACGAGCGCGCCGACGATGCGGTTGTCGTCGTCCGCCACGACGACCGTGCCGGCGTCGATGCGGCGCTGCGCGGTGTCACCGGAGAGTTCGAGGTTCGCGCCGTCGAGCACGCGCATCACGCCGAGGTGGTCGCGGGCCGACGCCCGCCGAACCACGACCCCGCGCGGTCCCGTCGTCGGCACGCTACCCACCCCGGATGAGCCGCAGGACGCGCACGTGCTCGGCGTCGACGGGCTGGTCCTCGGGGACGGGCGTCCCGTCGACCATCACCGAGACCTCGTGGGGGCTCAGCTCGACTGCTTCGAGGAGGTCGGCGTACGTCTCGTCGGTCACGTCGAACTCGTGGGTGTCCTCGCCGACCACCTCGACGGTCACGCGCATGAGCGACAGTAGCCGACGGGCGGCCTTAGGAGCCGCGGTCGCGACGGTCAGGCGGCCGAGTCGTCGTCGCGGCGGCGACGGCGGACGTGCCGGTAGCCGGCGACGGTGAGCCCACCGAGCCCGAACAGGAGGACGACGAACTCGATGAGGGCGCCGAGGAACGGCGCGTAGCTGACGACGTGGACCGCGAGCACGCCGGCGACGAGCGCGAGCCAGCGGCTCTCGCGGTCGGCGAGCCCGAGTAGCCGCGACCCGACGGCGTACGCGCCCCAGACGTACGAGAGCACGAGCACGAGCGCGTAGAGGAACACGCCGACGACGGCGACCGGGATGCCGACGATGGTGAACAACAGCAGGACCAAGGCCAGCGGCGCGCCGACGAGCGCGAGGAAGCCCGCGCCGAGCGTGCGCAGCGGCGCGGTCGCGGTGGCGTCGGCGACGGTCGCGGAGACGCCGGGGAGCGCGACCAGCAAGAGCGCGCCGACGAACAGCGTGACCGCGAGGAAGTACAGCGTCACGAGCCAGCCCGCGACGTCGGGGACGACGGAGTCCTGCATCGAGCCGAGGTCGGGGTCGTGGCGGACCTCGCCGCCGACGGTGGCGCCGTCAGCCCGCGTGAACTCGCCGTCGTAGATGAAGTCGCCGCCGACCGACGCAGTGGAGGCCAGCGTGACGCTGCCCGCGCCGACCCGCACGGACCCGTTGACCGTGCCGGCGTGCGTGAACGAGCCCGCGCCAGCGGTCACGTTCCCGCCGACCACGCCGGTCTCGGTGATGTGGATGCTGCCGGCGGCGGCGTCGACGCCGCCCTCGACGGTGCCGGCGACGCGAATCGACCCGGCGGCGCCGCCGAGGGCGCCGGTGACGGTGCCGGTCTCGGTGACGTCGACGCTGCCGGCGAACGCTTCGAGGTCCCCCTGCACGGTGCCGCGGACGACGACCGTGCCGCCGGTCGCTTGCAGGCCGTCGGTGACGGTCTCGCCTTCCTCGACGACGATGGTGCCGCCGGCCCGGTCGTCGGCGGCGGCGACCCCGGCGAACGTCGAGACGGCGAGGGCCACGACGAGGGCGAACGCGAGCGCGCGGCGGGGGGTGGTGCAGGGCATACGCCTCCTGTCACCCGACACGAACTTAACTCTACTGCGGGTGAGCCGCCGATTCCGGGGGCGTAGCGCGGCTCCGGTGGGGCGCGACGCTCCCAGCCGGTCGCCGTCTCGCGGCCTTTAAGGCCGGGTGGGACCTGCGTGTTCGTATGGCAGACGCCGCCGGCGGTCGGCAGGAAATCTGGGTGGAGAAGTACCGACCACAGCGCCTCGAAGACGTCGTCGGGCACCCCTCGATCACCGAGCGCCTCCAGAGCTACGTCGACCGCGACGACCTCCCGCACCTCCTGTTCGCGGGGCCCGCGGGCACCGGGAAGACCACCGCCAGCATCGCCATCGCCAAGGAGATCTACGGCGACGACTGGCAGGACAACTTCCTCGAACTGAACGCCAGCGACGAGCGCGGCATCGACGTGGTCCGGGACCGCATCAAGGACTTCGCGCGCACGTCGTTCGGCGGCTACGACCACCGCATCATCTTCCTCGACGAGGCGGACGCGCTCACCGACGACGCCCAGTCGGCGCTGCGCCGCACGATGGAGCAGTTCTCCGAGAACACCCGCTTCATCCTCTCCTGTAACTACTCCTCGAAGATCATCGACCCGATTCAGTCCCGGTGTGCGGTGTTCCGGTTCTCGCCCATCGACGACGACGCGGTCGCCGCGCACCTCCGCGACCTCGCGGCCCGCGAGGACCTCGAATACACGGAGGACGGCATCGACGCGCTCGTGTACGCCGCGGACGGCGACATGCGCCGCGCCATCAACGCCCTGCAGGCGGCCTCGGCGACGGGCGACGTGGTGGACGAGGAGACGGTGTTCGCCATCACGGCGACCGCCCGCCCCGAGGAAATCGAGGACATGGTGACGGAGGCCATCGACGGCGACTTCACGGCCGCGCGCTCGACGCTCGACGACCTCATCTCGAACCGCGGGCTCGCCGGCGGCGACATCATCGACCAAGTGCATCGCTCCGTCTGGGAGTTCGACGTCGAGGAGGCGGCCGCGGTCCGGCTGCTGGACCGCCTCGGCGAGGCCGACTACCGCATCGCGGAGGGCGCCAACGAGCGCGTCCAACTGGAGGCGCTGCTCGCTTCAGTCGCGCTGAACGCCGACGAGTAGGACCGCGAGCGCCGGCTCCGGGAACGACAGGGTTCTTCCCGCTGTGCCCGCACGGGCGAGTATGGCGGACCTCACCGAGTACCAAGAGCGGGTCATCAAGACGATTTCGACGCTGGACGACGTGCCGATGGCGCTGTTGTACTACGCGCCCAACGGCCCCGAGATGTTCCTCCAGAACGACCACCGGGACCGCGACGACGTCTCCCCGCACGTCGGCCTGCTGGCGGCGTACGCGATTCAGGTGGCCCAGGACAGCGGCCACGACACCAGCGAGATTCTGCGCGCGGCCGACGACAAGATTCACGAGTGGGCCGAGAAGGGCGTCGCCATCACCGCCGAGGAGCGCGGCGGCCCCGACTTCGACGGCGAGGACTAGTTCAGCGCCCAGAAGCCGTAGTTCAGGTACGCCGCGAACGACACCCACGCGAGGTACGGGACGAGCAGCGCGCCCGCGGCGGGCCGCACCCGGGAGAACGCCGCGAGCGTCGCGACGATACCCACCCAGAGTGCGGCGATGACGGCGAGCCCGCCCGTAATGTTCTGCCCGCCGAAGAAGACCAGCGTCCACGCGACGTTGAGCACGTACTGCGCGACGAACAGCCCGAACGCCAGCGTGCGCCGGCGGCCGCGGCCGTCCCGGAGCACGAGGTAGGCGGCGACGCCGAGCAGCGTGAACAGCGCCGTCCATACCGGCCCGAACACCCAGCCCGGCGGCGCGAGCGCGGGCTGTGCGAGCGTGTCGTACCACGTGCCGCTGCCGGTCGCGGTGACGAGCGCGGGCGAGGCGCCGACGAGGTTGCAGACGACGACGGCGAGCGCGACGCCCGGCAAGTCGTCACGGGAGAGGTCCATACGACGACTTCAGCGGGCAGCCCCTAAACTACTCTTGCAGGTCAGCGGGCGGGCCGCCCGGGAGTTCGTCGCGGTCGTGGGGCGCGAAGAAGTCCGGGTTCGGGCCCGTGGGGACGAGGCGCTTCGGATTGAGGTGGCCGTGGCTGCGGTAGTAGTGCTGTTTGACGTGGTCCATGTGCAGGGTGTCCGCGACACCCGGAAGCTGACAGAGCTCGCGGAGGTACGGCCAGAGGTTGTCGTAGTCGACGATGCGCTTGCGGTTGCACTTGAAGTGCGTGTGGTAGACCTCGTCGAAGCGGTAGAGCGTGGTGAACATCGCGACGTCGGCCTCGGTGAGCACGTCGCCCGCGAGGTAGCGCTGGTCGGCGAGGAGGTCGTCGTAGTGCGCGAGCGCCTCGAAGAGGTCGTCGACGGCGTTGTCGTAGGCGCGCTGGCTGTCCGCGAACCCCGCGCGGTAGACGCCGTTGTTGATGGGGTCGTAGATGTCCTCGATGAGGCGGTCGACCTCGTCCTGGTAGCCCTCGGGGTAGAGGTCCACGTCCCGCGTGGCGTACTCGTCGAAGGCGACGTCGAGCATCCGCATTATCTCCTCGCTCTCGTTGTTCACGATGGTGTCCTCCTCGGTGTCGTAGAGGACGGGCACCGTGACGCGGCCCGTGTACTCGGCGTCGGCGTGCGCGTACACCTCCCGGAGGTAGTCCGAGCCGAACAGGTGGTCGGGGGTGGTTCCGGGCTTGTCGGGGTCGAACTCCCAGCCCTGATCGAACCGGACGGGGTCGACGACGCTCACCGAGACGGCGTCTTCGAGGCCCTTGAGCGCGCGCGTGAGCAGCGTGCGGTGCGCCCACGGGCACGCGTAGGAGACGTAGAGGTGGTATCGCCCGGACTCGGCGGGGACGTCCTCGCCCACCCAGTCGCGGAACGTCGTCTCCTCGCGCTCGAACTCGCCGCTCTCGCCGTGTTCTATCATCTCCTCTTCGGTGCGCCACTCGCCGTCCACCATGCGTCCCATAGGCGGGTAGTGGGGCGCCGGCGGTTTAGCCGTTGAGGGAGTCGGCCCGCCTCGCCGGCTACACGAACGCGCGCACGGAGTTGTCGTACATCGCGCCGGCCTCGTCCTTGATGCAGATGCCGGCGTACAGCACGTCGCCGACGACGATTGGCGCGCCGTACGTGAGGTGGAAGACGTCCTCCGTGAGTTCGAACTGCATCTCTCCAGTCGCGGCGTCGAGCGCGAACAGCGGTTCGCCACCGACGTACAGCGTGCCGCCGCCGACCGCCATCCCCGTCAACTGGGTGCGGTCGCTGGCCGCGCGCCAGTCCTCGTCGCCGGCGTCGTCGTAGGCCACGATGTCGTCGGCAGTGAGGACGAACAGCCGGCCGTTCGCGTACGCCGGACGGGTGTACACCTTCGCGCCCGCGTCCGCCGACCAGCCGCGCTCGCCGTCCGTGGAGACGGTCTGGACGGTGCCGTCGCGGCCGACGACGTGGATGCGGTCGTCGGCGACGATGGGCGCGAACGGGAGCGCGGCCTCGGTGGACAGCGACCACGACAGGTCGCCCGCCTCCGGGTCGAGCGCGTACAGCGCGCCCGACGTCCGGCCGTCGTCGGCGAGATGCGTGGCGGTGACGTAGAGCGTGCCGTCGGCGTACGCGGGCGCCCCGAGAACGTAGCTCCGGGGCGCGTCCGGCACGTCGAAGCGCCAGCCGCGCTCGCCGGTGGCGGGGTCAAGCGCCTGCACGTAGCCGCGTTCGGCTTCTTTGGCCGCGACGTAGAGCCGGTCGCCGTCGTGAGTGACGGTGGACGTGACCGGGAGGTTCGTGCGCCACTGCTGGCTGCCGTCCGCGGGGTCGAGCGCGCGCACGGAGCCGGGGAGGTCGGTGTTGACGCCGCCGGACTCCTTGGCGACGACGAACAGCCGGCCGTCGCGGTGCGTAGGCGGGTACTGGTGGGGAAGCGCGCCGAGGTCAGTGTCCCACTCGGGGTCGCCCGTCTCGGCGTCGAACGCCCACGTGGACTCGCCGCTGCCGACGAACAGCCGGCCGCCCGCGACCGCGGGCTCGCGGAGCGTGTAGATGCCGTCCACGGCCCCCTCCCAGACTTTCGTCGGGTCGCCGCCGACGCCGCCGGCGGCCGGATTGTGACCGGTGTGGGTCGGCGTGTAGCCGTACGTCGACCAGCCGGCGTCGCCGGTCAGCGAGATGCGGGACTGGGACTCCGTGGTCGGCTGGGAGGGCTGGGGGGCGTCGGCGGGCGCGGTGCAGCCGGCGGCCGCCGCCGCGCCGAGCGCGCCGAGGAAGGCGCGCCGCGAGAACCGGCCGTGTGTCATGCCAACACTGTTGTCAGGGGGTTGCCGTAAGGCTATCGCTCGCCCCGAACCCACCGAATTCGGGGCCGCGAGCCAGCCCCGGAACTGTTTTACTCGTCGGTCGGCCACCATACTGGTAATGAGCGACCTCGAGTCGGAGTACCGCCTCGACTACTTCGAGGAGGAGGACTTCCAGCGACGGGAGTGCACGGAGTGCGGGGCGCACTTCTGGACGCGCGACCCCGAGCGCGAAACGTGCGGCGAACCCCCCTGCGAGGACTACCAGTTCATCGACGACCCCGGGTTCGACGACGAGTACACCTTAGAGGAGATGCGCGAGCGGTTCCTCTCCTTTTTCGAGGCCCACGACCACGAGCGCATCGACCCGTACCCGGTCGCGGCGAACCGGTGGCGCGACGACGTGCTACTGACGCAGGCCTCCATCTACGACTTCCAGCCGCTGGTGACCTCCGGGCAGACGCCGCCGCCCGCCAACCCCCTCACCGTCAGCCAGCCCTGCATCCGGATGCAGGACATCGACAACGTCGGGAAGACGGGCCGGCACACGATGGCGTTCGAGATGATGGCCCACCACGCGTTCAACACGCGCGAGGACGCCGACGAGGAGTACGCCTACGAGGGCGAGGTGTACTGGAAGGACGAGACGGTCCAGTACTGCGACGAGTTCTTCGTGGACATGGGCGTGGACCCGCAGGACGTCACGTACATCGAGGACCCGTGGGTCGGCGGCGGCAACGCTGGCCCGGCTTTCGAGGTCATCTACAAGGGCGCGGAGCTGGCGACGCTGGTCTTCATGTCGATGGAGCAGGACCCCGACGGCGACTACGAGATGAAGGACGGCAACCGCTACAGCCCGATGGACACGTACGTCGTGGACACCGGCTACGGGCTGGAGCGGTGGACGTGGGTGAGTCAGGGCACTCCGACTGTCTACGAGGCTATCTACCCGGAGACCATCGAGTTCCTGAAAGCGCAGGCGGGCATCGAGCACACCGAGGAGGAGGAGCAGCTCGTCCACCGCGCGGCGAAGCTCGCGGGCCACCTCGACATCGACGAGGCCGAGGACATCGAGGCGGCGCGGGACAACATCGCCGACCAGCTCGGCGTCGAGACCGAGCGGCTACTGGACCTGCTGCGCCCGCTCGAAGATATCTACGCCATCGCGGACCACTCCCGGACGCTGGCGTACATGTTCGGTGACGGCATCGTGCCGTCGAACGTCGGCACCGGCTACCTCGCGCGCATGGTCCTCCGGCGCACGAAGCGCCTCGTGGACAACGTCGGCGCGGACGTGCCGCTGGACGAGCTCGTGGACATGCAGGCCGAGCGCCTCGACTACGAGAACCGCGACACCATCCGCTCCATCGTCCGCTCGGAGGTCGAGAAGTACGCCGAAACGCTGGAGCGCGGCGGCCGGAAGGTCCGCCAGCTCGCCGAGGAGTACGCCGAGCGCGGCGAGCCCATCCCGGCCAGCGAGCTCATCGAGCTGTACGACTCCCACGGCATCCAGCCGGACATGGTCGAGGACATCGCAAGCGAAGTCGGCGCGACCGTGGACGCGCCCGACGACTTCTACTCGCTGGTCGCCGAGCGCCACGACTCCGCGGAGACCCTCGAAACCGACGACAGCGAGGACGAGCGCCTCGACGACCTCCCGGAGACGGAGGCGCTGTACTACGACGACCCCTACCGGTCGGAGTTCGAGGCGGTCGTGCTGGACGTCTTCGAGCGCGAGGAAGACGGCGAGGAGGTGTACGACGTGGTGCTCGACCAGACGATGTTCTACGCCGAGGGCGGCGGCCAGCCCGCCGACCACGGCACGCTCTCGACGGACGACCAGTCCGTCGAAGTGGTGGACGTCCAGAAGCGCGACGACGTGGTCCTCCACCGCACGACCGACGACCCCGGGAAGGGCGAGTTCGTGCGCGGGCAGATAGACATGGAGCGCCGCGAGCGCCTGATGGCCCACCACACGGCGACCCACGTGGTCGTCCACGCCGCCCGCCGGGTGCTCGGCGAGCACGTCCGGCAGGCCGGCGCGCAGAAGGGCACCGACAGCTCCCGCATCGACATCCGGCACTACGAGCGCATCGACCGCGAGACGGCCAAGCGCATCGAGCGCGTCGCCAACGAGGTCGTCCGCGAGAACACGAGCGTGCAGCGCGAGTGGCCCCACCGCCACGAGGCCGAGGAGAAGTACGGCTTCGACCTCTATCAGGGCGGGATTCCCGCCGGGGAGAACATCCGCCTGATTCACGTCGGCGAGGACGTGCAGGCCTGCGGCGGGACGCACGTCAACCGCACGGGCGAAATCGGCGCCATCAAGCTGCTGAACACCGAGCGCGTGCAGGACGGCGTCGAGCGGCTGACGTTCGCCGCGGGCGAGGCCGCCGTCGAGCACGTCCAGGACCTCGAAGACGACCTGCTGGCGACCGCGGAGACGTTCGACGTGGCGCCCTCGGAGGTGCCGGAGACCGCCGAGCGCTTCTTCACGGAGTGGAAGGAGCGCGGGAAGACCATCGAGGACCTCAAGGAGCAGGTCGCCGAGGCCCGCGCGTCGGGCGGCGGCGACGGCGAGGAAGTGGAAGTCGGTGACGTCACGGCGGTTGTCCAGCGACTCGACGGCGACATGGACGAGCTACAGGCGACCGCGAACGCGCTCGTCGAGGAGGGCAAGATTGCGGTCGTCGGCTCCGGGGCCGACGGCGCGCAGTTCGTCGTCGCGGTGCCGGACGGCGCGCCCGTGAACGCCGGCGAGGTCGTCGGCGAGCTCGCGAGCATGGTCGGCGGCGGCGGCGGCGGTCCGCCGGACTTCGCGCAGGGCGGCGGCCCCGACGCCGACAAGCTCGACGAGGCGTTAGAGGCCGCGCCCGAGATTCTGCGGGAAGTCGCGAGCGCGTAGCGAACGTCTTCGGCGGACGGCTCTTTCTGGCGGCGGTGGTAGGTCCAGAGGATGCAGGCACAGACGACACTCGAAGACGGCGACGTGGCATCGTCGGTCGGCGAACTAATCGGCGAGACGCCGCTGTTGCGGCTGGACGCGTTCGCACAGAACCTCCTCGGGAAGGTCGAGTCCGCGAACCCGTACTCGGTGAAAGACCGCATCGCCCGCGAGATGCTGGACGACGCCGAGGACGCCGGCGACCTCGAACCCGGCGGGACCGTGGTGGCCTCGACCAGCGGGAACACGGGCATCGGGCTGGCGTCGGTCGCGGCCGCGCGGGACTACGACTGCGTGCTGACGATGCCGGCGTCGATGTCCGAGGAGCGGCGCGCGCTCCTGTCCGCGCTCGGCGCGGACCTCGAACTCACGCCCGCCGACGAGGGGATGGGCGGCGCGAACGAGCGCGCCGCGGAGCTCGCTGACGAGCACGAGAACGCGATACTCGCGCGGCAGTTCGAGAACCCCGCGAACGCCCGCGCGCACCGCCGGACGACCGGCGCGGAGATCTACGAGAAGACCGGCGGCGCGGTCGATGCAGTGGTCGCGGGCGTCGGCACGGGCGGCACCATCACGGGCGTCGGCCGCTACCTCACCGAAGACAAAGATGCGGACGTGACGATGGTCGGCGTCGAACCCGAGGCGTCGCCGACGCTCTCCGAGCGCAGCAGCGCCAGCCACGACATCCAGGGCATCGGGCCGGGGTTCCTCCCGGACGTGCTGGACACGGACGTCGTGGACGAAGTGCGGGGCGTCGGGAACGAGGAAGCGAAGGAAGCCGCCAGACGCGTCGCCCGCGAGGAGGGCCTGCTCGTGGGCATCTCCGCGGGCGCGGCGGTCGCGGCGGCCGCCGAGTACGCCCGCGAGCACCCCGAGGAGGTGACCGTCGCGGTGCTCCCGGACGGCGGCGAGCGCTACCTCTCGACGGACCTCTACGAGGCCTGACTACTGCTCGGTGGTGTCGCCGACGTCGTCGAGGCCGAGCACGCGCTCGGCGGCCGCGGCGACCTCGGGGACGTGTTCGTCGGGCGCGTAGACGCCGAAGCGCCACTGGACGCGCTGGGACTCCTGCAGGCCCTGCACGAGCGGGGACTGCTGGTCGAGCGGGCGGAGTTCGTCGCCGACGACGACGCGCGCGGAGGACTCGGGCATCGACGGGTGGCCGGGGTTGTCCACGACGACCTCGCCGTCGGGGACGCCGGCGGTATCGGCAATCTCGCGCTCGAACTCGCGGACGGTCTCGTAGTCGGCGTCCACGACGTCGCCGGGGACGGCACCCCGTTCGGCCCAGACGGCGCGCTTGTAGAGGTCTCGTTCGGTGATGCGGCGGGCGGCGTCGGCGGTGGCGTCGTGCTCGCGGAGCGCGCCCAGCAGTTCGGCGTCGGTCATGCGCGCGAACGCCTCGGCGTCGATGGCGGCAGCGTCGAGGAGGCGCTCGCCCGCGCGGTCCAGCATCGTCCCGGCGATGCGGGAGACGTGGTGGCGGTAGACGGTGGCGTTCATCAGCGCGCGCCCCACCAGCAGCGATTCCGCGGTGGCGACGTTGCCCTCGGCGAGCACGAGGTCGTCGCCGCGGAACGTGAGCGCGCGCAGCAGCCGGCCGTAGTCGATGGTGCCGTAGGGGACGCCGGTGTGGTGGGCGTCCCGCACGAGGTAGTCCATCCGGTCCACGTCTAGCTCCCCGGCGACCAACTGGCCGAGTTTGCCGTCGCCGCGGACGGTGGCGGCGACCCGCTCGGGGTCGAGGCCGTGGTCGCGGAGTACAGCCCCGATATCGCCGTCCACGAGGAGGTGGGCGACGTCGTCGTGGTGGCGGCCGAGGTGGCGCTGGATGATGCCCTCGGTCTGGTGGCCGTAGGGGCCGTGGCCGACGTCGTGGAGGAGCGCGGCGGCGCGCACGGTGTCGGCGCGCGCGCCGGTGACGTCAAGGTGGGCGAGCGCGCGGTCCGCGAGGTGGTAGACGCCAAGGGAGTGCTCGAAGCGCGTGTGGTTCGCGGAGGGGTAGACGAGCCGAATCGTCGAGAGCTGCTTGATGTGGCGCAGGCGCTGGACGGCGGGCGTGTCCAGCAGGGCTTCGGCGACGCCCTCAACCTCCACCCAGTCGTGAACGCTGTCCTTGATGGCGCGCATCCTACCTTCGAGGAGGGAGCGAGCCCACCAAAGGTGGTTCGGAGACGCCCCGAACGTTTGCGCCGTTCCGTAGAGTTATGTTCTATCGCGTTAGTTGTTACCACGCAGCGAATAGCACAGTCCAACCACCGGCGGGAGAGGCGGAGACGGCCTGTCATCCCCGTCTCCGACGTCGCGACAGGACGTGTGAGCGCCGAAACGCCTTTTGACCGCGGACGACTTCCAACGACCATGAGTCGGCCACGCGTCGCGTTACTGAACGCGGCCCACGACCCCACGAACACGACGCGGAACTTCCGCCGCGAACTCGACGCGGAGCTCGTGGAGTTCCACGCCGCCGACGGCGACCTCCCCGACAGCCACGACTACGACGGTGTGGTCGTGACGGGGTCGCGGTCGTCGGTGTACTGGGACGAGGACTGGATCGACCCGCTCGTGGCGCACGTCGCGGACTGCCACGACGCGGGCGTCCCCGTCCTCGGGGTCTGTTTCGGCCACCAGGTCGTCGCGGCGGCGCTGGGCGGGCGCGTCGACGACATGGGCGAGTACGAAATCGGCTACCGGAGCGTCGAGCGCGTCGCCGACGACCCGCTGTTCGACGGCATCGGCGAGACGTTCACCGCGTTCACGACGCACTCGGACGCGGTCGTGGAGCTGCCGCCGGGCGCGCAGCTGCTCGCGGAGAACGACTACGGCGTCCACGCGTTCCGGCTCGGCGAGTCGGTGGGCGTGCAGTTCCACCCCGAGTACGACACCGAGACCGCCGCGGACGTCACCACGCGGAAGGACGACCTCGCCGACGAGCGCAAACAGGACGTGTTAGACGGCATCACGCCGGAGAACTACGCCGCGGCCTGCGAGGCGAAGCGGCTGTTCGAGAACTTCACGCAGTCGCTGGTCCAGCCGAAGGCCGCGGACTGACTACTGGCGGGCGGGCGGCTCGTCGCGGACGATTTTCCCGAGGAGGTCGCGGTTGTCCGCGCCCCAGCGGTAGAGGTGCTCGCGGAGGTCCACGTAGCCCGGCACCTCGTGGAGCGCGCCGAAGACCGGCGCGAGCACCGGGAAGTCGTGGACGAGCGTGCGCTCGATGGCAGCGCCCGCGGAGTAGACGGCGTCGTCGGTGAGCAGGTGCGCGGAGCGCTCGTAGTCGGCGGGGAGGCGCGCGAGCTGGTCGGGGGAGAGCTCGGAGAACCCCACGATTTCGACGTCGCCGTGACGCTCGGCGAAGTGCGCACACCACGTGCAGAACCCGCAGTCGTCGTCGAAGACGAGACGGGGCGGATGCTCGGTCATGCCCGCGACTACGAACCGGGGGACAAGAAAGCCGTCGGCCGCGTCAGTCGAAGCGCCCAGTGACCGCGCCGCAGGCCTCGCAGACGGCGCGAATCTCGCTGTGGTCGTCCGCGAGCTCGATTTCCTGGGTGGTCGTCTCGCCGCAGTCCTCGCACTCGCGGAGAATCTCGGTGTCGCCGGCGTCCTGGGGCGCGCCGACGGCGAGCGCGCGCACGCGCTCGTCGCCGCGGTTGACGCCGCGCTGGAACTCGCCCGGCCCGAAGCGCACGAGCTCGCCCGCGCTCACTTCGACTTCCTCGGTGCTGGCGGGCTCCTCGTCGGGGTCGGCGGCCTGCTGGACGTCCAGCGTCTCGAAGGTGACTGTCCCGTCGAGCACGTGGAATATCTCCTCCTGGTTCTGGTGGCTGTGGAGGCCGTAGGAGAAGCTGTCGCCGGCGTCCAGTTCGTAGTAGTTGAGCGCGGCGTCGGCGACGCCGAGCGCGTCCGTCAGCGGGACGTTGTGGTCGGCGGGCCCCATCCGGGAGTCGAGGTCGTCGAGGCGGACGTGTCGCATGGACGGTGGGACGCCGCGAGTTCGGATAAGCCTGACTCGACGCCGCGAACGTGATACCCGCGGGGTTGATACTGCCGGGCGCCCGACTCGTGGGTATGGCAATCGACCCGCAGTTCACGGAGAACCGCGAGCAGGTGGACACGCACAAGGGCCACGACGTCTGGGGCCCCGTCGAGGAACCCGAGAAGCTCGGGATTCACGGCACGCACGTCGCCGTCGACTTCGACATCTGTCTGGCGGACGGCGCCTGCCTCGAAGACTGCCCCGTGGACGTCTTCGAGTGGGTGGAGACGCCCGGCCACCCGGAGTCCGAGAAGAAGGCCGACCCGGCCAACGAGACCCAGTGCATCGACTGCATGCTCTGCGTGGACGTCTGTCCGGTGGACGCGATAGACGTGGACGCGAGCCGATAAGGAGGACTCGTTGGGCGGGCGGGACCGCTGGGGGACGCTACGACCGTTCGATTTCGAGCTGCTCTCGGAGCTGCTGGAGGGCCTCGTTGTCGGAAAGCTCGTCGAGCCGCTCCTGGAAGTGCTCCTCGCAGACGCCGACCTTCAGGCCGCCCTTCTCGACGGTGAGGTCCGCGTCCCGGTCGCAGTAGTGACACTGCATACGCCTCCTTTGGGCCCACAGCTACCTGAACCTCACGGCACCGGCACGCGCCCGTCAGCGCTCAGAGTTGCACGCGGACGTCGGCGTAGGCGGCCTCGTCGAGGCCCTCGACGCCGAGTTCGCGGCCGTGGGCGTCGGTCCCGCCGGTCGCAAGGAGGTCGTGCTCGTCGATGGCGGCCGCGACGAGCGCGCGGCCGTCGTCGGCGGGGTCGTCGCCGACCGGCCGGTCGTAGGGGTAGTGGAGTTCGACGGCGTCGAGCGCGTCACAGCGCGCGAGCGCGGCCTCCGGGTCGGGGTAGCGGAGTGGGTGTGCGAGGCCGACGACGCCGCAGGCGTCGGTGAGCAGTTCGACGCCGGTCTCGAAGTCGGGGACGTCGCGGGCGACGAAGCAGGGACCGTCGTTGCCGATGAGGTCCGCGAACACCGCGTCGGGCGTCTCGTAGTCGGTGTCGGGGTGGGCGACGACGCTGCGGGCGACGTGCGGGCGGCCCAGTCCCTCGCGGGGTTCGACGTCGAGCGTGACGCCGAGTTCGCTTTCGACGTTCTCGATGATGGCGCGGCCGCGGGCGACGCGGTCGCGCTGGATGCGCTCGGTCTCGGCGACGAGGTCGTCGGTGGGGGTGACGCCGTAGCCGAGGAGGTCGAGGCGCTGGTCGCCGGCCTCGACGCGGAGTTCGATGCCGGCGACGACCTCGACGCCGCCGCGCTCCTCGACGGGCGCGCGGAAGCCGGGGTGGACTCGGTCGTGGTCGGTGACCGCGACGGCGCTGACGCCGGCTTCGCGGGCGGCCGCGGGCACCTCGTCGAGCGTGAGCGTGCCGTCGGAGTGCTGCGTGTGGACGTGGAGGTCCGCGTAGACCATACGTAGAGGGCGGGTCGCCGCCACCTAAACGAACTGGTGTGACTCGTCGTGGGATACAATGCCCCTTAGACAAATTAAATTCTTCACTATCGTTCATGGGTAACGTACTTGTGTGTCGTGAAAGTTCGTGATGTTGATGACACTCCGAGAGACCGCCGACGTCCTCGCGTCGCAGAGCTACCCGCTGACCGCCGACGAGCTGGCCGACCGAATCGGGGACCACGAGCTCTCCCACCCCGACGGCTCCGAGAGCCTCGAATCCGTCATCGAGCGCACCGGCGAGTCGCGCTTCGAGGACGCACAGGACGCGACGTTCGCGGTGTACAGCGCGCTCGACGCCGGGGCGGTCGGCCGAGTCGGGTACAGCGACCGCGACCCCACGCCGATGGGGACGGACGGTCCCGGGCAAGTGTCGTTCTGACCGCGCGATACCTGAACGTCCGTTACATTCTTAATCACAAACTCCCAAGGGTGGGTTTAGTTACCATGTCAATGGGTGCCTATGACGAGGCCGAGCACGAGCGCCGCGAAGCGAAGACCAACAACGTCGAGGTCGCCGACGACGACACCCGCACGACCTACGAGGGCTCCGTGGAGTTCGAGGACGGGGACTCCGCGGAGGACCTCATCGACCAGTTCCAGCAGCTGCAGTCGAACTAGCCGTCCTGTTTTATCGCGAGCAGCGACCCCGTAGCGACGAGCACGACCGCGGCGACGTGGCCGGCGACGGCGACCGCCAGCGGCGGGTGCGTCCACACGAACGGCAACAGCACCGACTGGAGCGCGCCGAACGCCAGCGTCCGCCGGTCGACCGCGCGCACGACGGCGACGGTGTCGGCGTCGAACTCGTAGGAGAGCGAGCGCCACAGCGCGACGACCGCCGCCCACCAGCCCGTGCCGATGCGGTAGCAGACGTCCCACAGCACGAGCAGCGCGAACGCCGCGGGGAGTACGGGCGGCCGCTCGCCGAGTAAGGCCGCGAACAGCGTCGCGCCGTCCCGCGGGTCGTAGACGAACAGGTACGTGAGCAGGGCGACGTACGCGACGACGCCCAGCACCACCTCGATGCTGGACGCGAACAGCAGCCGCCGGTAGCGCACCGGCACCCCCTCCTTGCGCGCCTCGCGGCCGATAGAGAGCATGAACGCGCTCCCCGCGGCGGCGACGGCGACGGCCGCAGTACCGGGGACGACGGTGCCGGGGAGGTCGTACGCGAACGCGAGCGCGAGCAACACCCCCTCGAAGCCCGCGAACTGGACGAGGACGGCGGTGCGGTCGGAGACCTCGACGCCGGGAATCGCGCCGACGATGCTCTCGTACACCCACGCCTCGCCGTAGACCGCCCGCGTCCGGTCGCCGTCACCCATCGACGGCCTCCCCGTACTCGCGGAGCGCGCGCTTGGCGGCGTCCTCGAACGGCGTCAGTTCGACGGGGAGCACGTCCCTGATGCCGTGGTCGGTGACGACGACGGGGTTCTTCAGGCCGTGAATCAGGGGGTGGGCGACGGACTTCGGCACGTCGGTCACGAGGTCCACCCAGTACGTCGAGAGCCGCGGCGAGAGCACGGGAATCGGGAGGACGAGCAGGCGCTTGCCCGCGAGTTCGGCGGTGCGTTCGAGCATCGTCTCGTAGGACAGCACCTGCGGCCCGCCGACCTCGTAGGTCTCGCCGGCGGTCTCGGGGTGGTCGAGGACGCCGACGAGGTAGGCGACGACGTCCCGGACGGCGATGGGCTGACAGGGCGTGCGCACCCACTGCGGAGTCACCATCACGGGGAGCTTGTCCACGAGCTGGTAGACCATCTCGAAGCCCGCGCTCCCCGCGCCGACGATGACCGCGGCGCGCAGCGTCGTGAGGTCGAAGGCGGCGTCCGCGAGCACGGCCTCGACCTCGCGGCGGGAGGCGAGGTGCGGGGAGAGGTCGTCGCCGGTCTCCCCGAGGCCGCCGAGGTAGACCACGCGGGCGACGCCGGCGGCGTCCGCGCCCGCCGCGAAGTTCCGGGCGGCGCGGCGGTCGCGCTCGGCGAAGTCGCCGCCCGACCCCATCGAGTGGACGAGGTAGTAGGCGGCGTCGACGCCGTCGAAGACGTCCGCCAGCGAGTCGGCGTCGAGCAGGTCGCCCGTGACCACCTCGACGCCCTCGGGCGCGTCGTAGCGCTTGGGGTCGCGGACGAGCGCCCGGACGTCGTGGCCGGCGGCGACGAGTTCGGGAACGAGGTGGCCGCCGACGAAGCCGGTGGCACCCGTGACGAGCACGCGCATACCGGGCCGTGGGCCCGCGGCCGCTTAACTGTCGAGGGCGTCCCAGCCGGGGGTCGAAGGTGCGCCCCGCGCTTCCTCGACGGGGTCGCCGAGTTCCGGGACGGGGTCGTCGCGGGCCGCGCGCTCGCGCCACTCGCCGGCGGCGGCGCCGACCCACGAGTCGGCGTTCACGGCGGTCTCGTAGGCCCGCTCGCGCTTGTTCGGCTCGACGGCGGTGGTGCCGGGCGCACTCGCGGCGGCGACGGCGACGAAGCGCGCGCGGTCCGCTTTCGTGAGGTCGCCGGCGACCAGCCTATCCAGAAATCCGTCTTCGAGGTCGGCGGGGTCAGGGTACGCGAACACCTTCTCGCCGACCGCCTGCGGGCCGAACAGGAGCGAGGACTGCTCCTCCGGGGGTTCGTCGTCGAGCAGGCGGTCGCCGCCGACGTGGCGCTCGACGCGCTCGCACTCCGCGTCCACGTCGAGCGCGAGGTTGTGGCCGGGGTACTCCGCGCACTCCTCGGGGTAGGCGTCGGTGTCGTGGATGCGGCACTGCAGGGTCTCGGGGTCGAGGAACGCGCACGCGGGGAGCCACGACGCGTCGGTGTCGAAGGGCGCGACGGGCTTCGGGAGCTTCCGGACGCCGACGAAGAAGGCGGGCTTCCCGGCGACGGCGGCGACCTCGCGGCCGTCGATTTCGACGCTCGGGCCGTCCCGGGCCGCCCAGAGCCGGGGCGTGAGCGCGTCCGCGAGGCCCGCGTCGAGGAACGCGCGCACGTCCTCGCGGGTCAGCGGCACGAGGTTGTACGTGTCGTCCAGCGGGCGCTGGGGGCCGCGGCGCTCGTGGTCGGGGACGTCCGCGAGCGGGCGCCAGTCCACGCAGCAGCCGGCGCAGTTCTCGCAGTCGACCTCCATACACGAAGGTCGAGTGCGCGAGCCGAAAGGGTTTGCCCGCGGAGCGCGAACTGAAGGTATGAGCGAGCGCTGCGAGGGCTGCGGGGACAGCGTCCGGGTCGCCGGCGGCATCGGCGACATCTGGACGATGGACCCCACGGGGACCGGCGGGATGACCCTCGAATTCGCCGACGACTCGGAGTTCTTCCTCTGTTTCGACTGCATCGACGCGCTCCCCGACGAGCCGAGCGCGGGCGACGTGGCGGCGCTGGATTAGTCGAGGTCGGAGACGGTCGCATCGAGGTCGATTTCGGGGTCGAACAGCGCCTCGACCGAGACCTCGAAGAACGCCGCGAGCTTGAACACGAGTTCGACGGAGGGGTCGTAGCGGTCGCCCTCGACGGCGTTGATGGTCTGACGGGTCACGCCGACGCGCTCGGCGAGCTCGCGCTGGCTGATGTCGTGGCGCTCGCGGTGCTCGCGCAACGAATTCTTCACGACGCTCACCTCCGTCGCCGGACGGCGAACAGCAGTCCCGCGTACGTGAGGTACAGCGCCGCGACGCCGAACGCGATGGCGCGGGCGCCCGGCCCCCACTCGAAGTGGCCGAGCCCCCACGCGAGGGTGAGCGCGGGGAACACGACGGCGGACGCCCAGCCGAAGACGGTCAGCGTGAGCTGGGCGGTCTCCTGCGCGATGGCCTCGTCGCGCTCGTCGAAGACGGTCGTCTCCGCGCGGAACTGGACGGCGACGACGCCGACCATGGCGACGGCGTAGACGCCGACGCCGACGAGCGGCTGATTCAGCACGGTGAACGCGGCGAGCGCGAGGCCGGCGACGGCGGCCAGCACGCCGACGGCCCGCCGGACGTTCCGCGGGTCGGCGAAGGCGTTCACGGGCGGCTCACCCCGACGAGCGCGTCGATTCCTGCGAGCGGTGCGGGCGTGGCGTGGGTTCCGAGCATCTGGGTCACCTCGAACGCCCCGTAAAGAGCGTTTTACAGTAAAACGTATTTGACACTGTAAAATAAGTTTTACGGCGATGCGGGGGTGGGCGCTCGCGGGCCGGCGTCGAGCGGTGGCGTTAACCCCCCGGCGCGCCTGCCATCGAGCAGTGAATCCCGAGCGCATCGTCGGGGAGTTCCCCGCCCCCGAGTTCCGCGGCGCCCAACAGCAGGCGCTGCGGGACATCCGGGAGGCGTTCGAGGCGGGCAACGACGTGGTGCTGGTGCGCGCGCCCACCGGCAGCGGGAAGAGCCTCATCGCGCGCGCCATCATGGGCTGCGCGCGCCGCGTCGAGGACGCCGACCCAGTGGACGCGACGGGCGCGTACTACACGACGCCGCAGGTCTCCCAACTGGACGACGTCGCCGAGGACGACCTGCTCGACGACCTGAAGCTCATCCGCGGGAAGTCCAACTACACCTGCATCCTCCCCGGGGAGGAGGACACGCCCGTGGACCGCGCGCCCTGCGCCCGCGAGCGCGGCTACGACTGCGCGGTCAAGCACCGCTGTCCGTACTTCTCGGACCGCGCCATCGCCTCCTCCCGGGAGTTCGCCGCGATGACGCTGGCGTACTTCATGCGCACCGCCGGCTCGGAGGTGTTCCGCAAGCGCGACGTCTGCGTCGTCGACGAGGCCCACGGGCTCGCGGAGTGGGCGGAGATGTACGCCACCATCGACCTGAACGAGCACACGGTCCCCGTCTGGGAAGACGTGCGCGTGCCGGACGTGGACGGCGACCCGGACGGCGCCGTGAACTTCGCGGAGCACCTCGTGCGGACCTGCGAGAGCGCGAAAGACGAACTGCTCGGGCAGGACGAACTCACGCCCGAGGAAGCCGGGAAGCGCGACCGCTTGCAGGAACTCATCTCGGAGCTGAACTGGTTCGTGGAGGACTACAACGACCCCGAGTCGGCGACCACGTGGGTGGTAGATGCGGACGACCAGTCGGTGACGGTGAAGCCGATGGACCCCGAGCGCTACCTCAAGCACACCGTCTGGGACCGCGCGAACAAGCACGCGCTGCTGTCGGCGACCATCCTCAACAAGGAGGCGTTCTGCCGGAGCGTCGGCCTCGACCCCTCGAACGTCGCGCTCGTGGACGTCGAACACACGTTCCCCCTCGAAAACCGCCCGCTGTACGACGTGACGCATGGGAAGATGACCTACGAGGAGCGCGAGACGACGCTCCCGAAGATGGCCGAGACACTCGTGCGCGTGATGGCCCACCACCCCGACGAGAAAGGAATAGTTCACGCCCACAGCTACGACATCGCGGAGAAGCTCGCGGGCCGCCTAGAGGAGTTCGGCGTCGGCGACCGCGTGCGCACGCACGACTCAGATACTCGGGACGCGGAACTGGAGCGCTGGAAGGACAGCGACGACCCCGAGGTGTTCGTCGCGGTGAAGATGGAGGAAGCCCTCGACCTGAAGTACGACCTCGGGCGCTGGCAGGTGCTGTGCAAGGCGCCGTTCCTGAACACGAACGACTCGCGGGTGGCCGCGCGCCTCGCGGACGGCCAGTGGCCGTGGTACTACCGGACCGCGCTCCGCACCGTGATTCAGGGCTGCGGGCGCGTCGTCCGCGCGCCCGACGACCACGGCGCCACCTACGTCGCGGACGCCAGTATTCTGGACCTCTTCGACCGCGCGCGCACCGACATGCCGCCGTGGTTCCGCGACCAGGTGGACGCGATGACGACTCCCGACCTCCCCGAACCCGACCCCGCGGCCGCGCTCGCCGGAATCACGGGCGAAATCGACCAAGTGGAGCCGACGTACGCCAGCGAGTCGAGTGGCGCGTCCGGCAGTACGTCGAGCGCGAGGACGAGCGGACAGAGCAGTACGAGCGACGACCGAGACGGCGGCCGCAGTTCCGGCTCCGGGAGCCCGCTCGCGGACGTCTGGGACGCCGAGTAGCTAGAAGAACGAGAGGCCGTAGACGAGCGACGACCCGAGCATCAGCGCGACGAGAAAGACGGCGAGTATTTGGTCCCGCGTCATACCCGAGCCGTGGGGTTCGCCGGCCAAAGCCGTACTGGTTAGTCGACGCGCGCGTCCAAAACGACGTGTTCGACGCCCGCGCTGTGTGACTTCACGCGGCGCCGCGCCTCGATTTCGACCGCTCTCCCGGCGCGCTCACAGCCCGCGCGCAGCCGCGACTCGGGGCGCTCCCAGAGTTCGGCCTCGGGGACGGCGCTGTGGACGTGCAGGATTCCGCCGGAGACGAGGTTGTCGAGCGCGGCGTCCAGATAGCCCGGGCCGCCCTCGCTCGTCCCCGCCTCCGCTACGGGGCCGCCGCCGAGCGCGTCGTAGTAGCCCATCACGACGCGGTCGGCCTCGCTCTCCACGTCGCGGCAGTCCCCGAGCACGCAGTCCAGATTCCGGCTGACGCCGTTGAGCTGGGCGTTCTCCGCGAGGAAGCGGAACGACTCGGGGTTCTTCTCGACGGCCGTCACGTCGGCGCCCGCGCGGGCCATCGGGAGCGCGAAGTAGCCGACGCCCGCGAACATGTCGAGGACGCGCTCGGCCTCGCTGGTGACTTCGCCCATGCGGGCGCGCTCGGCCTTGTTCCCCGGCGCGAACATCACGCGCGAGAGGTCCAGCGCGTACTGCGTGCCGTGCTCGGTGTGGACGGTCTCGGTGTCGCCCTCGCCGGCGACGACGGAGACGTCGGGTTCGCGGTGCTCGCCGTCGATGCCGCCGCGCGCGAGCACGGTGTCGGCCTCGTTGTGGAGGTCCAGCAGCGCGTCGCCGACCTCCGCGGGGCGCGGGCAGTCGGCGAAGTCGGCGAGAATCACGGTGCCGACGACCGCCCACGACGACGGCGCGCGGTCGCGCTCGGCCTCGGTCCAGCCGCGCTCGCGGAGCAGGTCGTCGAGGCCGGGCGCGCGCAGTTCGGGATCGTCCTGCTCAACGAGCCGGTCGAAGTCAGTCTCGCGGGGACGGTCAGAGACCGGGAGTTCGACGCGGTCGGCGTCGTGCTCCCGAATCTTGCGGGCGTCGTCGTAAACGCCCTCGGCCTCCAGGTCGGCGATGCGGGCTTCCGAGTCGGGTTTCGGGACGACGACAGCGAAGTCCATCAGGCCTCGGGGAGGACGTGGAGGCCGGCGCGGGACTTCAACGCGGGGACGGTGCTGGCGTCGGCGTCCACGTAGTCCGGGCGCGGGACGGTCTTGGACTCGTAGGTCTCGGGGTCGAGAATCTGGACGGCGTTGTCGTCCTCGACGGTGACGACGGTGGCGTCCGTGGCGTCCTCGACCGTCCCGAGTTTTCGCGCGTCGGGCGCGTCGCCCTCCTCGTAGCTGGCCTCGTAGGGCTCGCCCGTGGTGACGCGGACGCCCTTGAGATTCCCGTGGACCGAACGCACGAGCACCGGGCCGCCGTCGTCGTCGGCGAGGTCGATGACGTCTCCGGGCTTGAACTCGGGGAAGCGGACGGCGTAGGTCACGCGGTACACCTCGTTGCCGTCCTCGTCCTCGGTGACGAGCTTCTCGTGGTCCTCGAAGCTCCCGCCGAACTCCTCGATGAGCTTGCGCGCGAGCTTCAGCCCGATCTTGTTCGTCGAGAGTTTGAGGTCGATGCCGGACTCGGCCTCCGAGACGTCCGTGACGAAGGCGTTGCGGTCGCCCGTCTCCTCCATGTCGGCGACGATTTGGTGGGCGAGTTCGGTGGCGCGCTCGGTCTCCTCGCTGGTGGGGTCCCGGCCCACCGCCCGCACCTGCACGATGGACGCGAAGGAGTCGCCCGCGATGCGGCCGCAGCGCTTGCACGTCTGCCGGCTGACCTTCACGGGGACGACGACCTCCTCCGTCTGGACCTCGCCGCGTACGACGCCCGAGAACAGGCAGTGCATCCGGATGGTGTTCTGATCGACCTGCTCGGGGCGGACCTCCCAGTCGACGTCCTCGGCCTCGACGTGGACCGCCAGCGCCTCGCTGACCTCCTCGATGGCGACGTCGGTGTAGTCGTCGGCGTCGACGTCCACCCAGCGGTTCCCGCGGTGGACGGCGCCGCAGCGCGCACACACCATCACTTCGATGCGCTCGGGCGCGTCCACGAACTCGAAGTCCTCGAAGTAGCAGGCGTCACACAGCGACCGCTCGCGGCGAGTGACACCCTCCCCGTCGTCGGCGTCGATGGCGTCGCCGCAGCGGGGGCAGAAGGTGCCTGCGTCAGTCATGCGCCGAGGTAGGCCGCGCTGACTGTTAAGTTGCCCGTCGCAGGCTCACCGCGCGGCCGGCCGGCGCTCGCGCGCACCAGTTTCACTTTCATTCCGGTGTATACGAGGCTTTATGATGCGGTGGGGCCAACCTCCGTGTACATGCCCGAAGCAGACCTCGAGGAACTCCCCGGTGTCGGCCCCGCGACCGCGGAGAAACTCCGAGAGAACGGATTCGAGTCGTTCCAGAGCATCGCCGTCGCGTCAGCCGGCGAGCTCTCCAACACCGCAGACATCGGCGACAGCACCGCCGCAGACGTCATCCAGGGCGCCCGCGAGGCGGCCGACGTCGGCGGCTTCGAGACCGGCGCGACCGTCCTCGAACGCCGCGAACAGATTGGCAAGCTCACGTGGAACGTCCCCGAGATCGACGAGATGCTCGGCGGCGGCATCGAGACCCAGTCCATCTCGGAAGTGTACGGCGAGTTCGGCGCCGGCAAGTCCCAGGTCACCCACCAGCTCTCGGTGAACGTCCAGCTCCCCCAGGAGCAGGGCGGGCTGCGCGGCCGCGCCATCTTCATCGACTCCGAGGACACGTTCCGCCCCGAGCGCATCGACGACATGGTGCGCGGGCTCAGCGACGAGCAGCTCCAGGCCGCGATGGACGACCGCGACATCGACGGCACCCCCGACGACGAAGAAGCGATGGAGGCGCTCGTCGAGGAATTCCTCGACAAGATTCACGTCGCGAAGGGGTTCAACTCCAACCACCAGATGCTGCTCGCGGAGAAGGCCCAGGACATCGCCTCCGAGTACGAGGACGACGAGTACCCCGTCCGCCTGCTCTGCGTGGACTCCCTGACCGCGCACTTCCGCGCGGAGTACGTCGGCCGCGGCGAACTCGCCGACCGCCAGCAGAAGCTCAACAAGCACCTCCACGACCTCGACAAGGTCGGCAACCTCTACAACGCCGCCGTCGTCGTCACCAACCAGGTGCAGTCCAACCCCGACTCGTTCTTCGGCGACCCCACCAAGCCCATCGGTGGCAACATCCTCGGCCACAAGTCCACGTTCCGGATGTACCTCCGCAAGTCCAAGAACGACAAGCGCATCGTCAAGCTCGTCGACGCGCCGAACCTCGCCGACGGCGAGGCCGTGATGCGCGTGCAGGACGGCGGCATCAAGCCGGAGTAAGCCGCACTTTTTGCTGTGGGAGGGCGGCTTCGCCGCCCTCCCGGGCAAAAACTTGGGGAAAAAGCACTCCTCCCTCCCGCCGCGCCCTTCGGGCGCGTTAGTCGGTCGTCGGCCTGCGCTCACTCGCTTCGCTCGTTCGCGCAGTGAACCGGCGACCTATCGGGGCCTCCGGCCCGCTCGGTCGCCGGATGCTCGGCGACTGACTGACCCAATAGCTGACGAGCATCGGCGAGCGAGCGCCTTGAAAAGGCCGAGCAAAGCCGTTCGCCGCGCGACTGGAGGGAACGCGGGCGCGAGGACGAGCGGAGGGAGGACGAAGCGCTTTTTCTGCAAGTTTTTGCGCTGCGGGGGTGCGCCTTCGGCGCACCCCCGCAGCGCAAAAAGTGCTCGCTAGACGCCGTCGACCGTCTCGCGGTAGGCTTCGACGCTGGCCTTGGCGTCGGCGATGCTCTCGCGGGCGTCCTCGTCGTCGACCGCGTCAGCGAGGTCGTCGAGCGCGTGCGTGATGCGCGCGAGGCGGCCGTGGTCGGGGCCGCTGTCGGCCGTCGCGAGCTCCGCGAGCGCGTCGGACTGTTCGTAGAGGCGTTGCTCGTCGTCGGGGTCGTCGGCGGCGACGGAGGCGGCTCGGAGGTGGTCGCTTGCCGCGCGCAGGTCTTCGCGTACCATGCGCGGCGGTTCGGCGCCCGCGAGGATATAGGTGGGGTGTACCGGGTCCTTTCGCGACCCCAGCGCGGGGCTACCGGAGTTCGAGGACGCGGCCGTCGGCCGTGCCGACGACCAGCGCGTCCTCGACAGCGACGACCGCGTTCGCGCCGTTCGCATCGTGCGTCCACAGCCGGTCGCCGGTCTCAGCGTCGAGGGCGTGGAGGTTCCCGTTCGGGCTGCCCTCCCCCGCGACGTAGACGGTGCTGTCGGCGACGATTGGCGACGCGAACCGCTCGCCGCGCTGGAACGCCCACAGTTCGTCGCCGGTCTCGGCGTCGAGGGCGTGCAGCGTGGCGTCGTGGCGGTAGCTCACGCCATCCTCGTCGCCGAATCGCGCCGAAGCGACGTACACGCGCTCGCCGTCGAACGCCGGGTGCTGGAGGTTGGGGCCGGGTTCGGCAGTCCAGTCGGCGGTCCCGTCGCCTCGCAGGGCGACCACGCCACAGGGATAGGTGTCCGGACAGCCGAGTTTCCCGACGAACAGCCCGCCGTTCTCCGAGACCACGGGGTAGGTCGCACCGCTGGCTTCCGTCGCCGTCCACGTCCGCGTCGGAGCGTTCGCGAGCACGCCCTCGGCGTCGCTGCGCGGGTCGTAGGCGTGGACGGCGTCGGCGCCGTCGCCCGCGACGAGTAGCCGGCCGTCGCCGTCGAACCCGGGACGCGTGTCTCGCTTCGTGGACAGCCGCCACCGTCGCCTGCCGGTGGTCGCGTCGAACGCCGCGAGCTCGTCGTAGCCACCGACGTACGCGGTTCGCTCACCGGCTAGAACGCTCCGAACGTACGTCTCGGTGTCGTGCTGCCACAGCACTTCCCCGCTGTCGGGGGCGAGTCCGGCGACCTGTCCGCGACCCCCAGCAATCACGGCGTCGGGGCCGACGGCGAGCTGCCGGGCGTCGGCGGACTGGCTCCACGCCGACCCCCGTTCGCCGTCCCGGTCGAACGCCCACACCGCGTGCTCGGTGCCGGCGTACGTGCGTTCGGCGCCGACTCGAACGCTCTCGACGGCGTCACCGACCTCGTGCCGGGCGACGACTTCGGGGGTGTCGGTCGGCGGCGACGCGTCGGGGCTGTGCGCCGTGTTCCGAGGGCCGTACCGCGGCTGCGGCCACGTCCCGTCGGCGGGCTGGTGGACGTCCGTGGACCACGCGCCGTACCGTGCGGCGCCGCCGGCGAGCACGCCCGCGCTACCGAGTGCGAGGGCTTTCAGCGCGTCGCGTCTGGAGGGCATCGTCGGCGGTTCGTCGGGGTCCGGCAAGTGCTTGGCGATGGTTCGCACCGTACGCGGCCGCCGCCGTCGGCGAGCCCGTTGCTCGCGGCTCCGGGGGTCGCTGCTCGCCCTAACGTGCCTTCCCGTTGGTCAGGCACGCTGCTCGCGGGTCGTCCCTCCCCGCTCGCCATTCCGTGCTCTCCCTTCGGTCGAGCACGCTGCTCAAGTGTCCTCGCGCCTACTACCAGACAATGAGCGACGCCAGCGGTCCACTCCAGCCGGACCGACCCGAGGCCGAGAAGCCGTTCCGCGTGGACGCGCCGTTCGACCCCGCGGGCGACCAGCCGCAGGCCATCCAGCAGTTGGTCGAGGGGTTCGAGAGCGGCGCGGACGCGCAGACGCTGCTCGGAGTGACGGGCTCCGGGAAGACCAACACCGTCTCGTGGGTCGTCGAGGAACTCCAGCAGCCGACGCTGGTCATCGCGCACAACAAGACGCTCGCGGCCCAGCTCTACGAGGAGCTGCGGAACCTCTTCCCGGACAACGCCGTCGAGTACTTCGTCTCGTACTACAACTACTACCAGCCGGAGGCGTACGTCGAGCAGACGGACAAGTACATCGAGAAGGACGCCTCCATCAACGACGAAATCGACCGGCTGCGTCACTCCGCGACGCGCTCGCTGTTGACGCGGGACGACGTCATCGTGGTGGCTTCCGTCTCCGCCATCTACGGGCTGGGTGACCCGCGCAACTACGAGGAGATGAGCCTCCGCCTCGAAGTCGGGCAGGAGATAGAGCGCGACGAACTCCTGGGGCGGCTCGTGGACCTGAACTACGAGCGCAACGACGTGGACTTCACGCAGGGGACGTTCCGCGTCCGCGGGGACACCGTGGAGGTGTTCCCGATGTACGGGCGCTACCCCGTGCGCGTGGAGTTCTGGGGCGACGAAGTGGACCGGATGGCGAAACTCGACCCGCTGGAGGGCACCGTCGAGAGCGAGGAGCCCGCGGTCCTGTTCCACCCGGCGGAGCACTACTCGGTGCCCGAGAGCGAGATGGAGGAAGCCATCGAGAAGATTCGGGACGACATGCACGAGCGCGTCCGGCACTTCGAGCGCAACGGCGACATGGTCGCCGCCCAGCGCATCGAGGAGCGCACCACGTTCGACCTCGAGATGATGGCGGAGGCCGGCTACTGTTCGGGCATCGAGAACTACTCGGTGTACCTCTCGGACCGCGAACCCGGGGACGCCCCCTACACCCTCCTGGACTACTTCCCAGACGACTTCCTCACGGTCATCGACGAGTCCCACCGCACCGTCCCCCAAATCAAGGGCCAGTACGCGGGCGACAAGTCACGGAAAGACAGTCTGGTGGAGAACGGCTTCCGGCTCCCGACGGCGTACGACAACCGCCCGCTGACGTTCGAGGAGTTCGAGGAGAAGACCGACCAGACGCTGTACGTCTCCGCGACGCCCGGCGACTACGAGCGCGAGCAGTCCGCGCAGGTCGTCGAGCAGATTGTCCGACCGACGCACCTCGTGGACCCCGAAATCAACGTCGCCGACGCCACCGGACAGGTCGAGGACCTGATGGACCGCATCGACGAGCGCGTCGCGAACGACGAGCGCGTGCTCGTGACGACGCTCACCAAGCGCATGGCCGAGGACCTCACGGAGTACCTCGAAGAAGCCGGGGTCGCCGTCGAGTACATGCACGACGAGACGGACACGCTCGAACGCCACGAACTCGTGCGCGGGCTCCGGCTCGGCGAGTACGACGTGCTCGTCGGCATCAACCTCCTGCGCGAGGGCCTGGACATCCCGGAGGTGAGCCTCGTGGCGATTCTGGACGCCGACCAGGAGGGATTCCTGCGCTCGGAGACCAGCCTCGTGCAGACGATGGGCCGCGCCGCGCGGAACGTCAACGGCGAGGTCGTGCTGTACGCCGACGAGCGCACGGACGCGATGCGGGACGCCATCGAGGAGACCCAGCGCCGCCGCCGCATCCAGCGGGAGTTCAACGAGGAACACGGCACGACGCCGACGACCATCGACAAGGAGGTCGGGGACATGAACCTCCCCGGCGCGGAGACCGACACCTCCGATGTCGCCGGCGACGGCCCCAGCGACGAGCAGGAGGCCGCCGTCCTCGTGGAGGACCTCGAAGAGCGCATGGAGGAGGCCGCGGGCAACCTCGAGTTCGAGCTCGCGGCGGACATCCGCGACCGCATCCGCGAACTCCGCGAGGAGTACGATCTCGACGGCGGCGACGAGGGCGAGGACGCGGGCGTCGCCCCCGAACCCGGCGAGTGGTAGCGCCCGCTTCCGACTTCTAGAGCCGGCTCGCGAGAGTCTCGGCGGTCGCTTCGCCCACGCCCTCGACGTCTCGCAGGTCTTCGACTGACGCCTCGCGGACGCCCTCGACGCTGCCGAACCGCCGGAGCAGGCGCTTGCGGAGTTCCGGGCCGACGCCGTCCACGTTGTCCAGCGTCGTCTCCACGTCGTCCCGGAGCGTCTGGTGGTACGCGACCGCGAACCGGTGGGCCTCGTCGCGCACGCGCTGGAGGACGTGCAACTGGGGCGCGTCGTCGTCCCAGTCGTACGTCCGCTGGTCGGTTATCACGACCTCCTCGTCTTTCGCCAGCGCGACCGCCGGCACGTCCCAGCCGGCGTCCGCCAGCGCCTCCCGGGCGGCGTCTAGCTGCCCCTCGCCGCCGTCGATGAGCAGGAGGTCGGGGTCCGGGCGGTCGTCTCTCCCTTCGACCGCGCGGTCAGCGCGCCACCGCAGCAGCCGGTACATGTTCGCGTAGTCGTCGTTCTCCTCGTCGAGCTTCTTCCGGCGGTAGTCGGCCTTCTCGGCGCTCCCGTCCACGAAGCAGACGTCGCTGCCGACGACGGCCTTCCCCTGCGCGTGGCTCACGTCGAACCCCTCGATGCGCGTCGGGCGGTCGATGCCGAGCGCGTCCGCGAGCGCGCCGAGTTCGTCGCGCTCCCCGGAGCGCCGGTGGGCGTTCTTCAGCGCGAGGTCCACGAGCGTCGCCTCGCGGCCCGCGCCCGGCACCGCCACCTCCACGCCCGCCTCGTCCAGCCACGCCGCCACGTCCTCATCGCCGTGGCGCTCGGGCAACAGCAGGCGGTCCGGGAGGTCCCGTTCCGCGTAGAACTGCACGAGGAACGCCGCCAGCACGTCCGCCGGATTCTCCCCATCGGGAGCATCGAGGTGGTGCTGGTCGCGCTCGACGAGCTGGCCGCGCTCGGCGTGCAGGCGCGCGACCGTCGCGTCCTCGCCCTCCACGGCGACGCCGAGCACGTCCGTCGTCGCCGCGTCGTCGCCGCCCGCGACCGCCGCGCCCGCGCCGCCGTGGAACGACTCCACGACGTCCAGCCGGTCCCGGAGGTTCGCCGCGCGCTCGAAGTTCTGCTCCTGGGCGGCCCGCTCCATCTCGCGCTCGATGGGGTCCGCGAGCGCGCCCGTCTCCCCCTCGAAGAAGCGCTCGGCGGCCTCCGCGTCCGCCGCGTAGTCGGCCTCGCTGATTTCGTCGGTGCAGGGCGCCGAACACAGCCCCATCTCGTAGTCCAGGCAGGGGCGCTCGCGGTTCCGGTACTTGTGGTCCGAGCAGCCCCGCAGCCCGTACACCTCCCGAATCGCCTTCACCACGACCTCCACGTCGCCCTTGTCCGTGTACGGGCCGTACGCCGCCGCGCCCTCCTCGGGGTCCCGCGTCACCTCGATGCGGGGGACGGCGTGGTCCGTGAACTGCACGAGCGGGTAGGACTTGTCGTCTTTGAGGCGGACGTTGTACCGCGGCTGGTGGCGCTTCACGAGGTTCGCCTCCAGCAACAGCGCCTGCGTCTCCGTGTCGGTCACCGCGAAGTCGATGGCGTCCGCGCGCTCGACCATCCGCGCGATGCGCTCGCTTCTGGGGTCGGCGTACGACCGCACGCGGTCCCGCACGTCGACGGCTTTCCCGACGTAGAGGACGGTGTCGGCGTCGCCGCTCTCGTCGAGGAACTGGTAGACGCCGGGCTCCGTCGGCAGGTCGCCCGCGCGCTCCCTGACCTCGTCGGCGTCCATCGCTTCGGGGTACGGCCGCGGCGACTTTCAACTGCGCGGTCCCGGCGGCTCGCTGCGCCTGCGAACGGGCGGTATCCTTACCCGCCAGTCCGACAATCACTCCTCGTATGACCGCCACCGCAGACGCGCCCGCCGACAGCGCGGGTCCGGACAGCTCGTCGCTGTTCTACGACACGTGGCTGGACTGGCTGATAATCGGCCTGCTCGGCGTCGGGAGCGTCGTCGCCGCGTGGCTCGGCGTGACCGTCTCGACCGCCGTCGACCGCGCGTTCGCCGAGGACGTCGCCGCCGAGTTCCTCGCGGGGCCGGACGCCGCCGAGTTCCCGCTGACGGAGCCCGAACTCGCGGACGCCATCTACGCGGTCGCCACGTGGGCCGGCGGCGGCCTCGTCGTCGCCGGCGTCCTCACGCTTGCCCTCTGCGTCTGGTTCCGCCGGTACCGCAACCGCGTCCGCGACCGCCTCGCCGAGGGCCGCCGGCCGCCGCGCTGGCACGCGCCGCTGCTCGGCGGCCTGCTCGCGACCGCGTTGGCGTTGGTGCCGTTCCCGCAGGCCGTCGGTGGCGGCGCCGCCGGCTACCTCTCCGACGGCAGTTCCACCCTCGACGGCGCCGTCGCCGGCGTGGTGTTCGGCGCGCCCGGCTACGTCGTCTGGCTGGCGGCGGTCGCCGGGACGCTCGCCGCCGGCTTCGGCTTCGTCGCCGCGTTCCTCTTGTTCGTGATGCTTCTCGAACTCGTCGTCAACGTGCTGTTCGCCGCCGTCGGCGGCCTCGTCGCCGCCCTCATCTGGAACTGACCGCCGGCGGCGAGCGCGCGTCGAACCACCAAGCTTGAACCACCGGCCCCCGAAGCCCTGACTATGCCCGAAACCGAGCGCGTCTGGCTGGTCTTCCGGGAGTACACCGACAAGGGCCTGCTCAACCTCGTGTACGCGACGCCCGACGGCGAGCACGTGCTCCGCAAGCAGCGCTCGCTGAACGCCGGCGACCCGACCGCCGCCGTCGACGCCGACGCCGACGACCTCGAACCCGTCGAGGACGCCGAGGACCGCCAGCGGTACGGCCAGGAGGCCAGTCGGATGCGGGACTCCCACGACCCCGACGACCGCGTGTAGTTCGCAGCGGCTGCATCCGGGAGCAAGACACTTCACCCCGCACCGTGACCGCCCGACCATGCAGACGCCCCGCCCGGCGGTGGTAGCGTGACGTGGCCTGTCGTCGCGCGCCGCGACCTCCGCGCCCTCCGCGCCGACAACTCCCTGCTCGTGTACGGCGGCTTCTTCGCGCTGGCCGCGGCCGCGCTCGCGTACGGCTCGACGAACGGCGGGCTGACGCCGCTGCCGTCCACGCTCGCGTTGCTGTTCCTGTTCGCGGTGCCGCTGACCGCCGGCACGCTCACCCACGAGGCCGTGCCCAGCGGCGTCGCCACCGGCCGCATCCGGCTCACGCTCTCGCTGCCGCACCCGCGGTCGTCGCTGCTCGCGGGCGCGGGCGCCGCCCGCCTCACGGTGACGCTCGCCGGCGTCGTCGCCGCAATCGCCGTC
Organism: Halobacterium sp. NMX12-1; assembly: GCF_040435975.1. Classification (NCBI taxonomy): domain Archaea; kingdom Methanobacteriati; phylum Methanobacteriota; class Halobacteria; order Halobacteriales; family Halobacteriaceae; genus Halobacterium; species Halobacterium sp. NMX12-1. Next base: position 592,513 of record NZ_CP159204.1, read on the forward strand.
GCCGCCGTCGTCTACGCGCTCCGCGGCGCGCCGGTGCCCGTGGTCCGCGTGCTCGCGGTGCTCGCGCTCGCCGCGCTGCTGGCCGCCGCGTTCGTCGCCGCGACGCTCGCGCTCACCGCGGGCTCGACGTCCACCACGCTCGCGGCCGCGACCACGTACGGGTTCTTCGTGGTGGCGTTCTTCTGGCCGGTCGCGCTGAGCCTCGGCCGAACCGTTCTCGCCAGCTACGGCGTCAGCGTCGGCGGCGGCGCCGTGGACGCCGTCGTCGTCGCCAGCCCCGTCTTCGCGTACGCGAACGCGCTCACCGTCGTCGGCGTCGACTCCGTCACCACGGCCGGCTCCGTCCCGGACGGCGTCGGCGCCGTCGTCCTGTTCGCGTGGACGGTCGCCGGGTTCGCGCTCGCGGTGCGGCGTTTCGACCGCGTCGAACTCTGAGCCGCCGTCCTGCGGTCGCTCGCGCTGCGAACGCCCCCAACGGATTTAGGAGGGCGGCGCGACCCTTCCCGCATGGCAGCAATCGAACTCGACGGCGTCACCAAGCGGTACGGTGACGTCACCGCCCTCCACGACCTCGACCTCCAGGTCCAGTCCGGGGAGATATACGGCTTCCTCGGGCCGAACGGCGCCGGGAAGTCCACCACCATCGACATCCTCCTGGACTTCGTGCGGCCGACCGCCGGCACCGCGACCGTGCTCGGGTACGACGCCCACGACGACTCGCTGGCCATCCGCCAGCGCATCGGCGTGCTCCCCGAGGGGTTCCACGTCTACGAGCGCCTCACCGCGCGCCAGCACCTCCAGTTCGCCATCGAGTCGAAGGCCGCCGACGACGACCCCGACGCGCTCTTGGAGCGCGTCGGCATCCCGGACGCCGCCGACCGGAAGGCCGGCGGCTTCTCGAAGGGGATGCAGCAGCGCCTCGCGCTCGCCATCGCGCTCGTCGGCGACCCCGACCTCCTGATTCTGGACGAGCCCTCGACGGGGCTGGACCCCAACGGCGCCCGCGAGATGCGCGAAATCATCAAGGAGGAAGCGTCTCGCGGCGCGACCGTCTTCTTCTCCAGTCACATCCTCGAACAGGTCGAAGCCGTCTGCGACCGCGTCGGCATCCTCCAGTCCGGCGAACTCGTCGCGCAGGACACCATCCGCGGGCTCCGCGAGGCCGCCGGCACGGGCTCGACGCTGACGGTCACCGTCGAGGAACTCACGCCCGACGTCGTCGAAGCCGTCGAGGGCGTCCCCGGCGTCACGAGCGTCGACACCGACCGCGACGTGCTCACCGTGACCACCGATGACGCCTCCAAGACCGACGTCCTCGACGCCGTCGAGGGCGCGGGCGGCGAGGTCGTCGACTTCGCCACCCGGGAGGCGTCGCTGGACGACGTGTTCGCCGCGTACACGAACGGCCGCGACGAGGAGGTGTCGGCATGAGCTGGGCCGCCGTCGCGAAGAAGGACTTCCAGGACGCCGCGCGCTCGAAGGCGCTGTGGGCGCTGGCCGCGCTGTTCGTGCTGTTCATGGCGGGCGCGGCGTGGCTCTACACGGAGATACAGTCCGGCGGGCAGGGCGGGGAGCTGGCGGCCATCGACCTCCTCTTTTTCCTGCTTAGCCCCGCCGCGTTCGTCGTCCCAATCACCGGACTCGTCATCGGCCACAAGGCCATCGCGGGCGAGCTCGAATCCGGGAGCGCGAAGTTCCTGCTGTCGCTGCCCCACACCCGACGGGACGCCGTTCTCGGGAAGGTCGCGGGACGGGGCGGGGTCATCGCCGCCGCCATCGTCGTCGGCCTCGTCGCCGCCGCAATCGTCACGCTCGTTCGCTACGACACCTTCGACGCGACCGCGTACCTCGGGTTCTCGCTTCTGACGATTCTGCTCGGCGTGACGTACACCGCCATCGGCGTCGGGCTCTCCGCGGCGACCAAGCGCTCCGGTCGCGCCACCATCCTCGCGCTCGTGTTCTTCGTCGTCTTCGAGGTCGGCTGGGGGCTGGTCACCTCGGGCATCTACTACCTCTCGACGGGGTCGCTGGTCCCCGGCATCGACACGGCGCCCCCGGAGTGGTACCTCCTGATGAACCGCGTGCCGCCGTCGGCGGCGTTCACGAACGCCGTCTACCAGTTCCTCCCCGGGAACGGCACCATCGTCGCCCAGCTGTTCCCGCAGAACCCCCCTATTTACCTCTCGAAGTGGGCCGCGCTCGCGACGCTGCTCGTCTGGCTGGTCGTCGTTCCCGCGCTGGGCTACTACCGCTTCCGGGGCATGGACCTGTAGCTACGGCTCGCAGCGGTACCGCCGCGTCCGCGCGCCGTTGAAGCGCGGCCCTGCGCCCGCGTCCTCGAAGCCCTCGTCCAACAGCACGTCTGCCAGCGCGTCGCCCTCGTCCAGTACGACCTCCACGGGGAGTTCCTCGTGGGCCGCGAACTCCCGGGGGCCGTCCAGCAGCACGTCCACCGTCTCCGGGTCGCCGGCCAGTCGCGTGACGTGGACGGCGCCCCGGCCCGCGTCGAACGCCACGAACCCCACGACGTCGCCGTCGTCGTCGGCGACGCGCACCGTGCGGTCCCTGACGAGGCGCGCGGCGTCGAGGTCGTCGTCGGCGAGCGCGTCCAGCGCGGCCGCGTCCTCCGCCGTCGCGTCACGAACGTTCATGGCCCCACGTACGCCGGCGACCGACTTAACGGCGCGGGCGCGGGGGAGGCAACCGTTTCGTGCATGCAAGCAGTTATCACCACCCGCGTCCCTACGACCCGGCAATGAGCACGGCTCGGACCGGTGGGAAGCGATGCGCGTAGTCGCGAAGTTCGGCGGCACTAGTCTCGGGAGCGGCGACCGCATCGAGCGGGCCGCCGACTCCGTCGCCGACGCGGTCGCCGCCGGCCACGAGATAGCGGTCGTCGCGTCCGCGATGGGGAACACGACGGACGAACTGCTCGACGACATCACCTTCGAGGCCGACGACGCCGACCGCGCGGAAATCGTCTCCATGGGCGAGCGCACCTCCGTGCGGATGCTGAAGGCGGCGCTGGCCGCCCGCGGCGTGAACGCTGTCTTCCTCGAACCCGGCCACCCCGACTGGCCGGTCGTCGCCAACGACCGCGGCGAGGTCGACGTCGAGGAGACCCGCAAGCGCGTGGAAGCGCTCGCTGAGGACCTCGGCGACGTCGTCCCCGTCATCACTGGCTTCCTCGCCGAGGACCTCGACGGGAACGTGACGACGCTCGGCCGCGGCGGCAGCGACACGACGGCCGTGATGCTCGGCCGGTACGCCGACGCCGACGAGGTCGTCATCGTCACCGACGTCGAGGGCGTCATGACCGGCGACCCCCACGTCGTCGAGGGCGCGCGCAACGTCGGCGAAATCACCGTCGACGAACTCCGGAACCTCTCCTTCCGCGGCGCCGAAGTCGTCGCGCCCTCCGCGCTCTCGTTCAAGGACGACGAACTCGACGTCCGCGTCATCCACTACCAGCACGGCGACCTGCTCTCCGGCGGCACGAAAATCGAGGGGCAGTTCGAGAATATGATCGACATGCGGGACACGCCGCTGGCGTGTCTCACCGTCGCCGGGCGCGCCATCCGCAACCGCCCCGGCATCATGTCCACGCTGTCGACCGCACTCTACGACTCGGACATCAACGTTGACGCGGTCGCATCCGGCATGGACTCGATGACGTTCTACGTCGACGAGGACGTCGCCGAGCGCGCCGAGAACGTCCTCCACAGCGAGGTCATCGAGGTCGGCGAGCTCTCCTCGGTCACCGTCCGCGACGAGGTCGCGGTCATCCGCGTGCTCGGCGGCGAACTCCCGAACCAGCCGGGCGTCCTCCGGCGCATCGTCGACCCCATCGCGGAGGCCGGCATCAACGTCATCGACATCATCTCCAGCGCGACCTCCGTGGCGGTGTTCGTGGACTGGGACGACCGCGAGCAGACGCTGGACATCGTCCAGGACCACTTCGGCTCCTGACTACCGACCGTCCGCGAGTCGCTCCGCGGTCCCGTCCGGCAACCCCGCTTCTCTGACCGCCTCGGCGACCCGCTCGACGTCGTACTCGACGCGGTGCTCCTCGACCGACGGCGCTTCGACGTCCAGCACCGCGTACGCCGCGCGGGGGTCGCGGTCGCGGGGCTGGCCGACGCTCCCCGGATTCAACACGACGCCGTCGTCGTACACCTCGTGGTGCTGGACGTGCGTGTGCCCGAGAATCAGGGCGTCCTCGTCGCCGAGCAGGTGCGGGCCGAACGCCTCCGGGTACGTGTAGCGGTCCTGCACCTCGGGGTGGTCGTGGACGACCTTCACGCGCCCGTCGAACAGCGTCCGCTCGCGGGGGAGCCGCTGTACCCACTCGCGCTGGACGTCGTTGAGCTCGGCTTTGGCGTGCCGGACGCCGGCCTGCGCCATCCCGTTCCCGCCGAAGTTCCGGTCGGTCGCCACCATCCGGTCGTGGTTGCCCATCACCGTCGGGACGTCGCGCTCGCGGAGCGCGTCCACGCACGCCGCGGGCCACGGATTGTAGCCGACGACGTCGCCGGCGCAGACGAGCGCGTCCACGTCCGGCAGGTCGTCGAGCACGGCCTCCAGCGCGACCAGATTCGAGTGGATGTCGGAGACGACGCCGACCTTCATACCCGCAGGTCGGTCCCGCGCGCCCTTAGTTCTCCGGCCCGTTCTCGATTGCCGTCGCGTAGCCGTCGCCGTCCCGGACGACGCCGACCGCGCAGACCGCGTGCTCGAACGCCGCGCTGTACGCCTCCTCGGCGGCCTCGCCCGCGCTGTCGGCCTCGAAGCCGATTGGTTCGGGGCTGTCCTTCTCGTAGGTCGCGACCAGCGTCGGCTCCTCGACGGCCTCCACGAGTAGCGCGTCCTTCCGCACTGTTCCGACGTACGCCCCGCCGTCGGGCGTCAGTACGCCCGCGATGCGGGGCGTGTCGTAGTCGTCTTTCTCGTAGTCGAGCGCGAGCAGGCTCTCCGCGAGCGCGTCCCGCGCCGGGTAGCCGAGCCCGAGTTTCTCCGTAATCGGGTCGACGTGGCTGCCGTTCCCGACGACCGCGTGGCCCGCCGCCGTCCGATAGCAGTTGTACGACACGTAGGGGTTGTCCGTCTCCGGCGCGTCCGGCGTCGGCGCGACCGTCAGCGCGTCCTCGCGCTCGACCACCCGGCGGTTCGGGAACGACCGCGAGGACACTCGGTACGCTGCCACGTCCGGACCGACGACGACGAACCGTCCGACGTACATACGCGAACGTGCATCCTCGGACGGCAAATAGGCGTCGAACTGGGCACGTTCGCGCGGTCGCCGGAGCGCTCGCGGTGTCTCCGTCGTCGGGGTTCGCAACACTCATAAGCCACAATCGCCTTCTACCGTGTGCGAGCAGTCCATTGGGGTAGTGGCCAATCCTGAAGCCTTCTGGGGGCTTCGACCCTGGTTCGAATCCAGGATGGACTATTCTTCTTCACTCCTCGACTTCGTAGCGCCGCGTCTGCTTTACGTTCCAAGATTCCACCACCGAGTAGCCGAACGAATCCAACCACAACGCCACTAAACGAAGCGCCCCTTCGTTGACACATGAGCGTCGTCGACACGCTCGCGGCGGGCGTCAGGTTCGGCGCCGAGATGTTCTGGGAGACGTGGTGGGCGCTCGTGCTCGGGTTCACTATCGCGGGCGCCGTCGAGACGTTCGTCAGCGAACAGCGGATGTCCCGGGTGCTCGGCGGGTCCGGGCTGCGCGAACTCGGGCTCGGGACGCTGTTCGGCGCCGCGTCGTCGTCGTGTTCGTTCGGCGCCGTCGCGACGACCAAGAGCCTCTTCAAGAAGGGCGCGTCCCCGATAGCGAGCCTGGCGGCGTTCCAGTTCGCGTCCACGAACCTCGTCATCGAACTCGGGCTGGTGATGTGGATTCTGCTCGGCTGGGAGTTCGTGCTCGCCGACTACGTCGCCGGGCTGTTGCTCATCGTGTTGCTCGCCGGCGTCTTCAAGTTCGTCGTGCCCGAGTCGTGGTTCGCGGCCGCCCGCGAGCACGTTCAGGCCGCGGAGGGCGTCCGCGACCCGGTCTGCGGGATGGACGTGGACCCGACCAGCGACGACGTCGTGACGCTGGAGACCGACTCGGGGACCGAGTACTTCTGCTCGGAGTCCTGCAAGCGCACGTACCGCGAGGAACGCGAGGCCGGCGAGCGCCAGCCCAGTCTCGCGACCCGGCAGGGCTGGCGGCTCGCCGCGAAGAACGCGGTCGGCGAGTGGAAGATGCTGTGGACGGACATCGTCGCCGGCTTCCTCGTCGCGGGCCTCATCGGGGTGTTCGTGCCGCGCGCGTGGTGGACGACGCTGTTCGACGTCGGCGCGCAGGGGTCGTTCACGTGGGTCGCCGCGAGCGCCATCATCGGCGTCACGGTCGGCGTCGTGACGTTCGTCTGCTCGGTGGGGAACGTCCCGTTCGCAGTCATCCTCTGGAGCAACGGCATCGCGTTCGGCGGCGTCATGTCGTTCATCTTCGCGGACCTCATCGTCCCGACCATCACCGACGCCTACCGCCGGTACTACGGCCTGCGGATGGCAGCGGTGCTGTTCGTCGGCATCTTCGTGACCGCCGTCGTCTCCGGCGTCGCCATCCACTACGCGTGGCACGGCCTCGGGCTCGTGCCCGCGCAGGGCGAAGCCGGCGGCACCGCGCCCTCGGGGTACACGACGTACCTGAACGCGGCGTTCACGCTCGTCTTCCTCGCGGAACTCTACCTGATGTACGGCGCGAGCGCCGACGAAGACGCGGAGCGAGCGCACGCACACTGAGAGAACAGCCGATACGTTGAACCGCGCCGTGGGCGAACCACTCGTCCCCATGCTCCGGGACGCCCTCCACGGCCTGCGGTCGCTGCTGTTTGACCCGGACTCGTTCTTCGAGACGCACCCGCCCGAGCGCTCGCTCGCCGGCGCCGCGCTCGTCGTCGTCGCGGTCGCCGTCGTCACGTCCGTCGTGGTCGCCGGCATCGGCGAGTACATGGCCGCCCAAATCGACGCCACCGTCACGCGCACGACGATGGAGCCGTGGTCGGAGTCGATGTGCCAGTCGTTCGCCGACATGGACGGCCCGCTGCCCGAACCGTGCACCATCGACGAGCCGCGGACCGAGCAGGTCTCGGTCGGCGCGGAACTCCGCGACGAGGTGTACGGCCGCATCCCCGTGATTTTCTTCGCCACCCTCCTCGGCTGGGTGCTGGTCGCCGTCGCGCTGCACGCGGTCGGCGCGTTCACCGGCAGCCGCGGGTCGTTCACCGCGACGCTGTCGGTCACCGGCTGGGCGATGCCCGCGCAGCTCGTCCAGACCGCCTTCGGCGTCGTCGGCCTCGTCGTCCTGTTCTCGGGCGTCGACTTCGCCAGCGACCCGGAACTGCTGGCCGACCAGCTCCGGCAGCTCACGAACACGACCGGCACCGCAATCGGCACGCTCGGCGCGCTCGTCGGCGCCGCGTGGCAGGCGTATATCTGGACGCACGGCCTCCACGAGAGCCACGACGCCACGTTCGGGAGCGCCGCCGCGGCCTCGGGCGTCGTCGCGGTCCTGCTGTTCGTGGCTTCGCTGGCGTGACCCACTTTCAGTTTCACCGCGCGGCAGGATTCCGTTCTTGTGTGCGACGCGCGTCAGACGCAGCTATGCCCGACCACCCGTCCGACGCCGGCTGGCGCGTCAAGTGCCCGCGCGGCCACACGCGACTGCGCCGCCAGCGCGACGGCCGGTACTACTGCCGTAGCTGCCAGCGCCACTACGACCGCCGCGACCTCCGGCAGTGACGCCGGGCGTCTGACAACCGTCCGCTCCTCGCGGGCGGCGTTTCGACTGGAAAACCCGCTGACACCTCCCGAACGACGCGACCCCGCCACTACCTTCCCGGCGACAGAATCGCACGACGACGAGCACCCCACACCCCTCCGTTTCGACTGGAACGAGGTGTGCTAGCGCTTCGCTCACTCGTCCTCGACGAGGTCCATCGCGTCGAGCTCGCGCCCGGGGTTGTACTCCGCGTGGTTCCCGTGCTCGATGCCCGCGCGCCCGGTCAACTCGCCGAGAATCGCCTCCCGGGCGTCCTCGGGGGTGTCGTACTCCTCGGGCACCAGCCGGTCGAAGACGTCCGCTAGCGCCTCCGTCTCGTTGACGGCTTCGTCGCGGGCGGTCGCGTACTTGGCCTTCAGCGAACTCGCGTTCGTCGGGTAGCTCGACCTCTGTACGGCCGCCTCCATCGCTTCGAGGGTCTCCTCGACGTGCTCCGCTTGCGTGCGCTCGTGCTCGCTGGGGAACTCCTCGGTCGACTCCTCGGGCACGTACTCCTCGCTGTCGTCGCTCATACCTAGGTGGTCCGACGCGCCCGGCAAATGCGTGCTGGCCGCCTACTTCTCGACGTCCAGCAGCGCCACGCGCTCCCGGACGACGCCCGCGAGGTCGCCCGCGGCAGCGTCCAACTCGGCGTCGCCCACGTCGAAGAATTCCCGAATCGTCTCGCGGTCCCCGTAGACGCCCGCCCCGCCGGGCTCGTCGGCCGCCAGCACTCGCGCGTCGTCGAGGAACGCCGCGACTGCCGCCGCCGCGCGCTCCTCGTCGCCGCCCGCGACGACGACCACGACCGCCTGCTCGCCCGCCGCGACGCCCATCGCCAGCGCCTCCCGAATCTGCCGGCGGCCCGCCGCGTACAGCAGGACTTCGACCGCGCGGTCGCTGGCGACGTTCTCCCCGCGGTCGAACGCGCGGTCGGCGTGCTTGACCGCCGCCGCGAGGTGCTCGCGGCCCGCCACGTACTCCGCGTCGAACGCCTGCACCGCCGTCTCCGGGCTGCCGTCCGGGAGGCCCGCGACGAACGTCTCCACGTCCTCGACGACCGCGGTCCCGGCGACCAGTTTCACGAGAAGTCCCCCAGGTTCGCCTGTCCGCTCCGGTCGGCCTCCTCGGCGGCCGCCACCGCGTCGGCGTCCGCGCTCACGGCGTCCATCTCCGGGTCCGGGTGGCCGACGTTCTCGAGGATGCGCTCGGCGGTCTTCTCGCGCCCGCGGACCGCGCCCAGCACGAGGCTCTTCTCGGCATTCCGGAGGTCCGCCCGCGACTCGATGCCCGCGTTGTAGAGGCGTCGCGCGCGCTTCCGGCCGACGTCGCGCACGCCGGCGAGGTCCAGCAGTTCCTCCCGGACGCCGTACTCCACGCGCTTGCGCGCCTCCCGCACGGCGGCCGCACACTCCACGTCGTCGAGGTCGCCCGCGAGCCGCTCGGCCGCGTGCAGCAGCCACTCCGCGGTCTCGACCTTCCCGCGGATGTCGCCCGGGCCGACGCCGTAGCGCTCCGCGATGCGTTCCTCGTCCAGCTCGGAGGCCCAGTCTTCGAGCAGTTTCGCCGTCTTCAGCGCGGATAGCCAGTCCTCGAAGGCCGCCTCCTCCTCGCGGGGCGCCGACCCCAGCAGTTCCTCCTCGCGCTCGTAGGCCAACTCGGTGTACTTCTCGCGGTCGCCCGACCGCAGGTAGAGTTCGTACATGTCCGGCGTCCGACTCACGAGGTGGAACAGGCCGAACGGCGTCGGGCTCGCGCCTCCGTTGTCGTCCGTCTCGTCGTGCTCGTCGCTTGCTCCGTCCTCGCTCTGCATCTCGCTGGCAGTCTGGAACGTCGCTTCCCCCGCGCGGCTCGCGGCTTCGCCGCTCGCTCGTCCCGCGGCCTCCCGCTGGTCGGCCGCGCGCAGTCCGTCCACGAGCGTCGCCGCGCTCATCGGGTCGACGTACAGCTGGCTCACGAGGTGGCCCGTGCTGGTCGCGCGCAGCGTGCCGTCCTCGCGCTCCACGAACCCGTTCCGTTCGAGGTACGCCAGCACGTCCTTCGTGACGCGCTTCAGGCGGCCGGGGTCGTCGGTCTGCGTGGCGTACAGCGTCTCCCCGAGGAACTCGTGGAGCGCGTCCTCGGTCGTCGTGAAGCCCGTCGCGACCGCCGCGAGCACGTGCGTCCGGAGCGCGGGCTCCGCCGCGAGCTTCGAGCGCACGGGCTCGGGCTCGGCGTAGATGTAGCGGTCGAACAGCTCCTCCAGTTCGTCGTGGTTGTTCGCGAGCAGTACCGCCTCGCCGTACGGGTCTCGGCCGGGGCGGCCCGCGCGCCCGAACATCTGGTGGACCTCCAGCACGGACAGCGGCTGCATCCCGCCCGCGGTGCCGTCGTAGCGCTGCCAGTCCCGCACCACGACCCGGCGGCTCGGCGTGTTCACGCCCGCCGCGAGCGTCGGCGTCGCGGAGACGACCTTGATGGCGCGGTCGCGGAACGCCTCCTCCACGAGTTCGCGGTGTTCGCGCGCCAGTCCCGCGTGGTGGAACGCCGCGCCCTTCTCCACGGCGTCCGCGAGGTCGTCGCTTGTTTCGGTGTCGCTGACGCCCCGGATTTCGTCGGCGACCTCCCGGAGGCGCTGTCGGTCGTCGTCGCTGATGCCCTGCTTGGTCACGTCCGCGAGCCGGCGCGCCGCCGCCTCCGCGTTCCGACGGGAGTTCACGAACACGAGCGTCGAGCCGCCGTCCTGGAGGGTGTCCTCGACGATGGCGGCGGTCTGACTGTCGCTGCCGCCCGTCGCCAGCTCCTCTTGGGTGCCGTCGTCGTAGTGGACCGCCTGCCCGTAGTGGACGCCCGTCCGCAGGTCGATGGGCCGCCACGTCGAGTCCACGAGCTCGGCGTCCAGCCACTCGGCTATCTCGTCGGCGTTCCCGACCGTCGCCGACAGCGCCACCACTTGGAGGTCCTGCACGCGCTGGCGGAGCTTCGCCAGCGTCACCTCCAGCGTCGGCCCGCGGTGGTCGTCGTCCACGAGGTGGACCTCGTCCGCGACCACGCAGGAGAGGTCGTCGATCCAGCCCGCGCCGTTGCGCACCAGCGAGTCCACCTTCTCGGAGGTCGCGACGATGATGTCGTTGTCCGACAGCCGCGAGCCGTCGTCCTCGTAGTTCCCCGTGGAGACGCCCACTGAGAACCCGAACTGCTCGAACTCCTCGAACTCGGTGGCCTTCTCACCGGCGAGCGCGCGCAGCGGCACGATGTACAGCGCCTTCCCGCCGCGCTCGACCGCCGACAGCATCGCCAGCTCCGCGACGAGCGTCTTCCCGCTGGCGGTCGGCACGCTCGCCACGAGGCTCTCGCCCTCCGCGACGCCGGCCTCCACGGCCTCGGCCTGCGGCGGGTACAGCTCCTCGATGCCCCCCGATTCGAGGTGGTCGGCGACCCCCTCGGGGAGCCCCGGTACGTCCGCGACTTTCATTGTCCCGAAGTAGGCGCGTCCCGCGGTTTAAACTGTCGCACCGGCCGAACAGCGCTCGCGCTCTCGTCGCTGGATATCGCTAGCACTCCGTCTCCTACGTGTAGAAAGCCCCGGCGGGCTCGCGGTCGCTCGCCGGCATATCCGCTCGGTCGCTTCGCTCCCTCGCGGATAGCGGCCGGCAAGACGACCACGCGAGCGCGAGCCCGCCGCCCCTTTCAGTCCCACCCGTTGCCGGTTGGTCGGCCGGTAGCCGGGTGGACTGAAAGGGGCGAGGCTGTGGACGAAGGCAGGCGAAGCAAGCACCGCAGGGAGCGAAGCGACCGAGGCGCGCAACGAGCCTCCCGAGTCCACAGCCTCGGGGCTTTCGAGGTGTTCGAGACTGTACTCGCGACTCCAGCCGAGCGGATCTGACCTAGCCCGGCAACGATATACGCGGGGCGGTACCACGGTTGCGTATGCGAGTCGAGTTCGACCGGGACGTCTGCATCGGGATGTTCCAGTGCGTGGCGGAGTGGGACGCCTTCGAGGAGGACACGGACGCGGGCAAGGCAGTCCTGCGGGACAGCGAGGAGGTCGAGGACGGCGTGTTCGCGCGGGAGGTGCCCGAGGACGCCGAGTTGGACGCGAAGTTCGCGGCGCGCTCGTGTCCCGTGGACGCCATCGCCGTCTACGACGAGGACGGCGAGCAGGTCGTCTGAGCGGCGCTCGCGCCCACCTAGATTTATGGTAACCCATCACACACTAGCGACTGCGATGTGCCACCACTGGGAGGAGGTGCCGATACGGGAACTCGAACCGGAGCACGAATCCGCGGACGACGAGGAACCGGACGACGTGACGAAAGAGGTCGCGCCAGCCTGACGAGCCGGCGCCGGAATTACGCGATTTTCTCGTACTGCTCGGAGAGCTTCTCGGCAGCCTCGCCGAGCTGGTCGCGCTCGTACTCCGTGAGGTCCCACTCCACGACCTCCTCGACGCCGTTCGAGCCGAGCTTCACGGGGACGCCGAGGCCCACGTCGTCGAGGCCGTACTCGCCGTCGAGGACGACGGAGCCGGGGAGGACTTCGCCGGTGTCGCGGAGGATGGCCTCGACCATGTGGGCGACGCCCGTCGCCGGCCCCCACTGGGTCGCGCCCTTGCGCTCGATGACGTCCATCGCGGACTGCTGGAGCTCTTCGAGGATTTCCTCGCGCTCGTCGTCCGAGAACTCGGGGTCGGCGCCGTTCACGCGCACCTTCGAGAACACGGGCACCTGGGCGTCGCCGTGCTCGCCGAGGATGGTTGCTTCGACGTTCTGGACGGGCGCGTCGAAGCGCTGGCTGAGCACGTAGCGGAAGCGCGCGGAGTCGAGGCGGCCGCCGAACCCGACGACCTTGTGGCGGTCGCGGTCGCCCGCCTCGTAGAGGTGGCGGTTCAGCAGGTCGACGGGGTTCGACGTCGTCACCGTCACGAAGTCGTCGTTGTGCTCGGCGATGGAGGAGCCGATGTCCTCCATGATGGGTGCGTTGTCGCCCGCGAGGTCGATGCGGGTCTGCCCGGGCTGGCGCGGAATCCCCGCGGTGATGACGACCACGTCGGAGCCGGCGGTGTCCTCGTAGGACCCCTGATAGACCTCCGTGTTGGAGTCGTAGGCGACGCCGTGGTTCGCGTCCGCGGCCTGCCCGATGGTCTCGTCTTCCTTGTCCGGGATGTCCACGAACACGAGCTCGTCGGCGACGTCGCGGAGCGCGAGGTTGTAGCCTGCGGCGGCGCCGACCGTGCCGGCGGCCCCCACGATGCTGACTTTCGTCATATCACGTATACCCACCGCCGGCGAATCCGTTAAGCGCTTCGGTGGCTCCGCGAACGCGGGAAAACCACCCGCACGCACGGCGACGACCGACTAACGACGATTCGACGACCGTCGAATCGACTGCCGGCGGGCGGCTGCCGCAGGCTTTTCGAGGCGTCGCGTCCTGTATCCTCCCATGAGCGACACGGACGACGGCTTCGACGAGGAAGCCGTGCGCGAGGAACTCCGCGAGAAGTACGCCGACGACGACCGCGGCGAGACCGAGCGCATGAGCGAACTCCTCCTGCAGGGCGCGACGATGACCAACCAGCACTGCGACCGCTGCGGGAACCCCATCTTCCGCTACGAGGGCGAGTCGTTCTGCCCGAACTGCCAGCAGGCCGCCGAACAACAGCAGGCCGCACAGCAGCAGGCCGCACAGCAGCAGGCCGCACAGCAGGACGCCGGCCAGCAGCGAGCCGACGCGCAGGAACGACCGGCTCGCCAGTCCCAGCAGTCCGCGAGTGGCGAGACGGAGGCGGCCGAGTCCGCCCGCGCCGGCCGGCAGCCCGGGAACGCCGCGGAGCGCCAGCCGCCCGCCGAGGGCCGCCAGCCCGCCGACCGCCAAGCTTCCCAGCCCACCCGCCAACAGCGTTCCGCGCCGACCGAACAGCCGGCGGCCCGCGGCGAGCCAGCGGCCAGCGCGGCGACCGGCGAGGCCGCCGACGCCCTCGAATCCTCGATTGCCGCGCTCGCGCGTCGCGGCGCCAGCGCCGACGACCCGCGGCGCGCCCGCGAGTTCCTCGAAGCCGCCCGCGAGGCCGCCGAAGCGCTGGACGCGCTCCACCGCAACGCGTAACTCCGCGGCAGCGCACTACCGCACATGGACATCCTCGTCCCCGTCGACGGCTCCGACTGCAGTTTCCGCGCGCTCGGGTTCGCCGCGGAGATGGCGCGCCGCTACGAGGGACGCCTCGACGCCGTCCACTTCGCGGAGGCCGAGTCCGAGAGCACGGACGCCGTCCTCGACCGCGCCGCGCGCGTCCTCGACGCACAGGACGTCGACACCGAACCCGAGGTCAACACGGACGTCGACGTGGAGTTCCGGCCCAGCGACAGCGTCGGCGACGACATCCTCGAACTCGTCGAGGACCGCGGCTACGACCACGTCGTGATGGGCCACCACGGCGCCGGCGCAATCGAGCGCGCGCTCCTCGGGAGCGCCGCCGAGACCGTGCTGCACGCCGACCGCGTGCCCGTGACGGTCATCCCCTGATTCTGACGCGTTGGCACGCATCCAAACCGCTTAACCCCCAGCGCTGACTCCGCAGTCGTATGGACACCTACGAACTCCTCACGCGGAACGCGGCGGAAGTCGTGACCGAGGAGGAAGTCGAAGCGCTCGCCGACGACCCCGACGGGAAGCGAGCGTACGTCGGCTACGAGCCCTCGGGCGTGCTCCACCTCGGCCACCTGCTCACCGCGAACAAGCTCATCGACCTGCAGGACGCCGGCCTCGACGTCGTCGTCCTCCTCGCGGACGTCCACGCGTACCTCAACGGGAAGGGGTCCTTCGAGGAGATTCGCGATACGGCAGAGCAGATGCGCGAGCAGTTCCTCGCGTACGGGCTCGACGACGACCAGACGGAGTTCGTGCTCGGTAGCGACTACCAGCTCGACGACGACTACGAACTCGACCTCCACGAGCTGGAGCTGGCGACGTCGCTGAACCGCGCGCAGCGCGCGATGGCCGAGATTCAGGGCGGCGAGACGGCGAAGGTCAGCCACGTCGTCTACCCGCTGATGCAGGCGCTGGACATCGAGTACCTCGACGTCGACGTCGCCGTCGGCGGGATGGACCAGCGGAAGGTCCACATGCTCGCCCGCGAGGAACTCCCGAGTCTGGGCTACGAGAAGCGCCCCGCCATCCACACGCCCATCGTCGGCGACCTCGGCACGGGCGAGGGGAAGATGTCCTCCAGCGAGGGCATCACCATCTCCATGGAGGACTCCACGGAAGACCTCGAAGAGAAGGTGAACTCGGCGTTCTGCCCGCCGACCCGCGACCCCGAGGGCGACCTCGTCAACCCCGTGTTGGAGTTGTTCCAGTACCACGTCTTCCCGCGTTTCGAGGAGGTCGTCGTCGAGCGCCCCGACGAGTACGGCGGGAACCTCGAATACGACGACTACGAGGCGCTCGCTGCGGACCTCGAAGCCGGCGAACTCCACCCCGCGGATGCGAAGGGCGCGCTCGCGGACTACCTCGACGAACTCATCGCGCCCGGCCGCGAGCGCCTCCGCGAGCTTCGCGGCGAGTAACGAAAAGCATCCGCGAGCGCCGCTGGCGCTCGCGGTTCACAGCGCGCGAAGCGCGCTGGCGTCGAGGGCCCCGTAGTGGGGTCCGACGGCGCTTTTTCCGCAAGTTTTTGCCGAGCGGGGTGCGCCTTCGGCGCACCCCCGCAGCGCAAAAAGTGCGTTCCTAGACCCCGAGCAGGTCGAAGCCGTAGCCGTTGTCGTGTTCGTCGGCGTGTTCGTAGGCGACGTGGGCGGCGGCGACGTCCTGGATGGCGAGGCCGGTGGAGTCGAAGACGGTGATGCCGTCGTCGGCGGTGCGGCCGTCCTTGAGGCCGGTGACGAGTTCGCCGACTTCGCCGTAGATGTCGTCGTCGCCGAGCACGCCCGCGTTGTAGGGGACGTTGATTTCGCCGGAGTGGGTGGTCTGGGCGTGGTCGTCGATGACGAGCTTGGCGTCGAGGAGGAGCTGGTCGGCGAGTTCGTGTTTGCCTTCGGCGTCGGCACCCATCGCGTTGATGTGGGTGTGGTCGGCGACGTCCTCGCGGGAGACGATGGGGTCCTCGACGGGCGTGACCGTCGAGAGCACGTCGCAGTGGCCGGCGTCGCTAATCGAGCCCTCGCGGACGTCGAAGCGGTCCTCGAAGTGCTCGACGAACGCGCGCACGGCGTCCTCGTTGACGTCGCTGACGACGACTTCCTCGATGTCGCGGACCGTCGAGATGGCTTCCAGCTGCGTGTACGACTGGACGCCGGCGCCGACGACGCCGAACGAGGTGGCGTCCTCGATTGCGAGGTAGTCGGTGGCGACGGCCGCGGCGGCGCCCGTGCGCTGCATCGTGAGTTCGGTGCCGTCCATGATGGCCAGCGGGTAGGCGTTCTCGGGGTCGGAGTACACCATCGTCCCCATCACGGTCGGGAGGTCGTAGTGCGTGGGGTTGTCCGGGTGGACGTTCACCCACTTGATGCCGGCGGCGTCCCAGTCGCCGGCGTCCAGGTACGCGGGCATCGACCGGAAGTCGCCGTTGTACTCGGGGAGGTCGATGTAGGACTTCGAGGGCATCTGGGCGTCGCCCGTCTGGTAGGCCGCGAACGCGTCCTCGACGGCCGGAATCAGGTCCGCCATCTGGACGTTCTCGCTGACGTCGTCTTTGTTGAGCAGCAGCGTCTCCATGCCGCAAAAATTGCGGGCGCCGCACTTAGAACCTCCCTTGTGTCGACAGCCGCCGCTGTCCGGAAGTTCCGAAAGAAAGACGCGAGTCGATGAGCGGGCGGTGCGAGGCGGGTCAACAGAGGGCTAGCATTCGGCGGCCGCAGGCCGCCGATTCACCGAGCGCGAAGCGCTCGGGCGCCGAGGACCCCCGAAGGGGGTCCGACGGCGCTTTTCCCCAAGTTTTTGCCGAGCGAGCGGCGCGAAGCGCCGCGAGCGCAGGGCAAAAAGTGGGTTTACATCATGCCGCCCATGCCGCCGCCCATACCGCCGCCCATGCCGCCGGGGCCGCCGGCGGGCGGGCCTTCGTCGCCGCCTTCGTCGCCGCCGACCTGCCCGCCGGCGAGGTCGCCCGCGGCGATGACGTCGTCGATGCGGAGAATCATCGTCGCCGCCTCGGTGGCGGATTCGATGGCCTGGGTCTTCACGCGGAGCGGCTCGACGACGCCCTCGGCGTCCATGTCGATGACTTCGCCGGTGTAGGCGTCGAGGCCGGCCGCGGAGTTGCCGGCGTCGTGCTGGCTGCGGAGGTCCACGAGGGAGTCGATGGGGTCGTGGCCCGCGTTCTCCGCGAGCGTGCGCGGGATGACTTCCAGCGCGTCCGCGAACGCTTCGACGGCGAGCTGCTCGCGGCCGCCGACGGAGTCGGCGAACTGGCGCAGCTCCATCGCGAGCTCGGTCTCGGGGGCGCCGCCGCCGGGCAGCACCTTGCCGTCTTCGAGCGTGACGCGGACGACGCCGAGCGAGTCGTCGATGGCGCGCTCGACCTCGTCGACGACGTGCTCGGTGCCGCCGCGGAGGATGAGCGTGACGGACTTCGCTTCCTCGACGTCCTCGACGAAGATGCGCTCGTCGCCGCCGATGTCCTTCTGGGCGACGCTGCCGGCTTCACCGAGGTCGTCGGCTTCGATGTCGTTGACGTTCGAGACCGGCGTGGCGCCGGTGGCGCGGGACAGACGGGTGAAGTCGTCGGATTTCACGCGGCGGACGGCGAGGATGCCCTCCTGCGCGAGGTAGTGCTGGGCCATGTCGTCGATGCCGCCGTCCACGAAGACGACGTTCGCGCCGGCGTCGGCGAGCGAATCGACCATCTCCTTGAGCTGCTCCTCTTCCTGGTCGAGGAACTGCTGGAGCTGGTCGGGGTCGGTGACGTTGACCTCGGTGTCGATTTCGGTCTCCTTGATTTCGAGGCCGTCGTCGACGAGCGCGATTTTGGCGTCCTCGACGCCGAAGGGCATGTTCTCGTTGACGCGCTCCTTGTCCACGATGACGCCCTCGATGAGCTCGGAGTTCTCGATGGCGCCGCCGGTGACCTTCTCGACTTTGATGTTGTCCGTGTCGACGCTGTCCTCGTCGGCGACCGACTGGACGGCGCGGACCACGAGGCTGGAGAGGACGTCCTTGGCGTTCTCGGCGCCCTTCCCGGTCATCGAGGTGGCGGCGAGCTTCTCCAGCTCCTCGGTGTCGTCCGGGGAGATGTCCACGGCCTTCTCCTCGAGGAACTCGCGGGCCTGCTCGGCGGCCTGTCGGTAGCCCTGCGCGAGCGTGGTCGCGTGGATGTCCTGTTCGAGGAGGTCCTCGGCCTCCGAGAGGAGTTCACCGGAGACGACGACGGCGGACGTGGTGCCGTCGCCGACCTCGGTCTCCTGTGTCTCGGCGACCTCGACGATCATGTTGGCCGCCGGGTGCTCGATGTCCATCTCCTTGAGGATGGTGACGCCGTCGTTCGTGACGACGACTTCGCCCGTGGAGTCCACGAGCATCTTGTCCATCCCCTTCGGGCCGAGCGTCGTCCGAACGGCCTCGGAGACGGCTTTCCCGGCGGTGATGTTCATCGACTGTGCGTCCTCTCCGGAGGTGCGCTGGCTGTCCTCGGAGAGTACAATAAGTGGCTGATTGCCCATCTGCTGCGCCATAGTCACTCATTGATTGAATGCGATTCTATTTAAAGATTGTGCGTAAGGGAGTACCACACCTTGGGAGACGGTCTCAGACGCCGGTACGCGCCAACTCCCGCGAACCCGCCGCTCCTATTTATGTAGTATCCGCCGAGCGCACGCGTCCGCGCCGCTACGCGTTCCGCACGCGCATCGCGCCCGCCAGACAGAACAGGACGCCGGCCAGCACGAGCGTGTTCCCCGCCGGCTCGGCGGCGAACGGCACCAGCGCGTGCGTGGCGACGACGTGACCCAGCACGGTCAACTCCACGCCCACCAGCATCGTGCCGAGCCCGACGACCGAATCACTAGCCATCGGTGACGACGACGAGACGGTGAGAGGTAAAACCGCAGAAGCGTGTGCAGGGACTGCGAACCCGGTTCAGCCGGGGAACTCGTGGTACTCCATGCCCTGCTGTTTGAGCTCCTCGGCGCGCTTGCGCTCGAGGAACGAGTAGACGGAGCCGTGAGGGGCGCCGTCGAGCAGCATCTCCGCGGCCGACCGGGCGACGTCGACCTCGTTCGGCTGGCCGATGACGCCGAACGTCGACCCGTAGATGACGACGTTCGCTCCCGTGAGCTCCTCCATCAACTCGCGCGTGCGGCCGTTCTCGCCGATGAGCCGCCCCTTCTTGCGGCGGAGGTCGTTGTCGTTGCGGGCAGCGCGCTCGATGTCCACCGTCTCGAACATCCGCATCTCGTCGTCCAGCAGGCTCAGTGCCGCGTCCGGGTCGAACCCGCGGCCGATTGCGCGGACGATTTCCGGCGCCTGCATTCCGCGAACGGGGTCGCCGGTGCGCTCGATGGCGACCGACCCGTCCTCGGAGTCGACGTCGAGACGGACCTCCGCGGCCTGCTCGATGCGCCGCAGCGTCTCACCCCCCTCGCCGATGAGCGCGCCGATGCGGTCCTGCGGAATCTTCACGTGCTTCATGATACACCAGAATACTGGACGGGCGCGTAAAAGCCTTCTCTCCCGTCGTGTGACCGCTTCACGCCCGTTCCGTCGGGTTGACGGCCACTCCGAGTTCCGCGGTCACGCGCGCTGGAAGCCGACCGCGTCCCGCGCCCGCTCGCGTTCCGCGTCGGTGAGCCGGTAGGCCGCGAGCTCCGCGCGCACGTCACCCAGCGCGTTCCGGCGACGCTGGTGCTCGCCGAGGAACTCCGCGATGCGGTCGGCGGCCAGCTCCTTCAGTTCGCCCGAGAGCAGGTCGCCGTTCCGGTAGTCGCGCTCGACGCGCGCGAGTTCGCGGTCGTCCGGCTCGAAGAACGCCGCGAGGTACTGGAACGGCACGTCCACGTCGGGGTCGCCGCCGTGCTCGCGGTGTTCCTCGACGCTCGCGCGACCGCCCGTGTAGGCGTGTTCGCGGACTTTCCGTCGGACCGTCTCGGCGTCGTCCGTGAGCCGAATCGCGACGCCCTCGGAGCTACTCATCTTCCCCGGCCCGCCCAGCGACGGCAGGAACCGCATCAGCAGCGCGCCCGGCTTGGTCGCGGGGTAGCGGGCCTTCGCGGCCACGTCCCGGCTCACCCGCACGTGCGGGTCTTGGTCGACGGCGATGGGGACCAGCGTCTCGTGCTCGCCGTGGACGAGCTGCGGGAGCAACAGGTGCGCGGTCTGTACGGCCGGGTAGAACCCCTGCCCGAGGTTCTCCGGGGTGCCGTAGACCGCTTCCAGCGTCGCGTTCGTGATGTCTCGCCCGAACGCCGTCGCCAGCGGATAGATTACGTCGGCGTCCTCCGTGTCGACGACGATTCTGGTCAGCTCCGGGTCGAAGCCGACCGCGAGCAGGTCCCGGAGGTTCGATTCGAGGTACTCGCTCGTCTCCGCGGCGGTCTGGTCCTTGAACCAGTACTTCTCGTCGTCCGAGACGGGGACGTAGACGCGCGCGCCGAACGCGTCCTGGAGGCGCTTCGCGAAGTAGAACACCATCGCGTGCCCGAGGTGCATCGGCCCGGACGGCCCGATGCCCGTGACGACGGACTGCTCCTCACTGTCGAGGAAGGCGTCCACGTCGCGGCCCGCGTAGAACGAGCCGCGGCGCACGAGCGGGTGGTCGGGGAAGCGCCGTCGCTGGTCGTCGGTCAGTTCGTCCGCGCCGAACTGCGCGAGCAGTCTCTCGTAATCGAGGTCGCCCGAGACGCTGTACGGCGTGACGGAGTCTGTACTGTCCTGCTGGGTGTCGTCGGCTGGCATTGTGTGTGTGGATGTGGCTGGTGCTCGGCGAGCGGTGCGCGAGAGAAGCGAGGGAGCCACGCGCCCGGCCCGGCCGGGTGACGCCCGTCAGGCCGCGGCGGCGAGACTGTCCGCTCCCGGAGCACGCCAGCGCCAGCCGGTGGGAGCGGACTGCATACTCGGCGGTAGTCGGAGTCCGGTGAAAACGATTCCGGTCGGTTACTCGCCGTCGGGGCGCTCGGTCTCCTCGTCCGAGCGCGGGGACGCGTTCTCCACCACGTAGTCGTACAGCGACTCGGGGTCGGCGTCCGCGCCCTGCCGCGCGAAGAAGTTCGCGACGTTCCGGCAGTCCCGGCGCAGGTACTCG
This sequence comes from Halobacterium sp. NMX12-1, assembly GCF_040435975.1. Taxonomy (NCBI): domain Archaea; kingdom Methanobacteriati; phylum Methanobacteriota; class Halobacteria; order Halobacteriales; family Halobacteriaceae; genus Halobacterium; species Halobacterium sp. NMX12-1. The sequence goes on from NZ_CP159204.1 coordinate 613,528, forward strand.
TCGTGCTTGTTGTGGTGGACGGTGACCGCCTGCCCGACGTCGATGACGACGAGTTCGCCGTCGTACACCACGAGGTTGTACTCCGAGAGGTCGCCGTGCACGAGGCCCGCGTCGTACAGCCGGCGGATGTACTCGCGGACGACCTCGTAGGCGGTCTCGGGGTTGTCCACGTCCACGTCGTTCAGCGTCGGCGCGGCGTCGCCCTCCTGGCCGATGAGCTCCATCACGAGCACGTTCCGCTGAACCGCGATTGGCTCGGGCACGCGAACGCCGGCCTCGCGGGCGCGCTGGAGGTTCGAGAACTCCTTGCGCGTCCACGACAACACGACCGCCTTCTTGTCGCCGCGAATTCCCTCGAAGCGCGGGTCGCCCTCGAGGTAGCCCCGCATCTGCTTGAAGTTCGACGCGTTGATGCGGTAGACTTTCACCGCGACGTCGCCGCCGTCGTGGTCCAGGGCCTCGTAGACGTTGGCCTCCTTCCCGGTCGAAATCGGGCCGCCGAACGCGCCCACGTAGCCGTCCTCGACGAGCTTGTAGATGGCGGCGTACGTCGCGTCGTCGAACGCGCCGTCGTCGAGCTTGAACCGCTCGTTGTCCTTCAGGCGCTTGCGGAACTCCGCGAACTCGCGGTCCTGCCGGCGCGCGATGCGGTCGGCTTCAGTGTCCGAGACGTCGATCTCCTCGAACTCGTCGCCGGCCGCGCCCTCCGTGTCCTCGGCGAGCCCGAAGTCGTCGGTCACCGCCGACCCGTCATTGGATGTGTCCTTCGTCACGTAGCTGGTCCGCCTCCGATTTCTCGTATCGCCACACGACGTCGGCCTTCTCGTCCTGCCAGTCCCACGGCTCGACGAGCACGACGTCGCCCTCCCGAATCCAGATGCGCTTCTGCATCCGGCCGGGGATGCGGGCGGTCCGCTCCTCCCCGTCCGCGCAACGAACCCGGACGCGGTTCGCGCCGAGCATGTCTGTGACTTCCGCGAACACCTCGTCGTCCTCGGGCATCCGAAGGTTCGTGCGTCCACCTTCGTCGTCGCTCATGGGGCCGAATAGGACAGCGAGCGGTTTAAACCCTGCACAATTGGGGTGTGGGGCCGCGCTCGCTGGACCAGTACGCTTACCCTCGTGGTGGCGCTCGTCCCGCACATGCTCGACAAGCTCGGTCTCTCCGGACTGTTCGGTATTCTGCTGATTCTCGCCGGTATCGGCGTCGTCGCGTGGAACGCCCCAATCGTCGCCGCCGGCCTCGTCCTCGTGTTGCTCGGGCTCACGCTCGTCGTCCGCCGCGCGGCCAAGTCGGTCATGGGGATGTTCGGCTTCTAGGCGCGCTGTCGTCGCTCGTGGTGAGACGCGGGAAACGGCTCGGCGTTAAGGTCGGTGGCGGGCGCGTGGCGCAAGCCTCCTATCCCCCGACTGCGTAGCCGCGTGCATGACAGCGGCCACGGGTGCGGAGCATGTCTAACTCGAACGCGAAGGGCAACCACCGGAAGACTCGCTCCGCTCGTCTTCCGAGCCCGCACTCGCGCCTGCGGCGCTCGCGCGGACGCCGAGAGCGCGAGCTCGCGAACGCATTCGATGGAGGTGACCATGTCTAACTCGAACGCGAAAGGGAATCGACGAGAACGAGAGCTCGTGAACGCCTTCGACGAGCGCGGGTTCGCGGTGATGCGCGCGCCCGCCAGCGGCGCGGCGACCGACCGCGAGCTCCCGGACGTGCTCGCGGGCGACGGCACCGTCTTCTACGCCGTCGAGGCGAAGTCCAGCGCGGGCGACCCTATCTACCTCACCGGCGAGGAGGTCGAGGCGCTGGTGTACTTCAGTCAGAACTTCGGCGCGAAACCCAAAATCGGCGTGCGCTTCGACCGCGAGGACTGGTACTTCTTCCACCCGGCGGACGTCTACCAGACCGACGGCGGGAACTACCGCGTGAAGAAGGAGACCGCCATCGAGGACGGCGAGACGTTCGACGACCTCCAGCACCACGGCGACGGCGACGCCGAGGGCAACGACGTCGAGGACGTGTTGCACGCCGTCGAGCAGGGCGTGCTGTCGCCCGAGGAAGCGGCGTCGATGCTCGACTGACCGGGGCGTTGCGGGGCCGCGACTCGCGGCGGACGCGACGGCTTCGAAGCGCTTTTGCCGGGGCCGACGAAAGCCCGCAGTATGTCTGAAGGGCCCGACGCCCGCCTCGAAGCGGGCATCGCCATCCTGTCTACTCTCGTCTTCATCGCCATCCTCGTGGCCGCCGGCACGATGAGCGAGGGGTTCGGTGAGACGGGCGCCTATGGCGTCATCGGCGCCGTCGTCGTCTTCATCCTCGTGATGGCCGGGGTCGGCTACTGGCTCTCCGGCAAGCAGGAGTAGTCAGGCTTCGGCGTCCTCGCCGTCCTCGCTCTCGCGCTCGCGCCAGTCCTCTAGGTCCTCGTCTTCTTCGTCGTCGAGTTTCGCCTCGTAGTACGACAGCGGGTGGTTGATGGCGTCGCAGAGGTCGTCGGGGTTCACGCAGTCACCGTAGGCCTTCATCGTCGCGCACGACGGCGCCGTGTACTCCGTGGGACTGGACTCCCCGCGGATGTGGTCGGTCTGGTAGCGCGTCATCTCCTCGCCGAACCCCGGGTTCACCTTGTAGATGTCCACGATTTCGTCGGTCGTCAGCCCGATGTTCGCGAGGAAGGTAGTGATGGCGAAGCGGCTGTGGTGCGGGAGGTGCTCGCCGCGCTGCACCTGGTCGAGGAGGTGTTGCATGCACGGCGGGAACAGCTCCGGGACGACGGTGTCGATTTCGCGCGTGAGGTCCATCTCCGAGAGCACGTCCCGCACCGCGGCCTCCGGGCCTTCGAGGGCGTCGGCGACCTCGTCGGGGACGTTCAGCGGGAGGCCCTCGGCGACGCGCTCGCGGACGGCTTCCCGGAGGAGCGTATCCAGTTCGGGCTCGCTGACCGGGACGCGACCGTCGTCCAGCGCGCGATTGACGAGCCGCCACTTGTCCGGGCGCAGCGACGACGACAACAGGAGGTACGTCGGCACGTCCACGTCGTAGCCGTCCTGCGTGGCGTGGACGTGGCTCGTCAGGTCGAACTCCCGGAGGAGGTCGCTCCGCGAGAGGCTGGCGTCGTCGCCGACGCTCTTCAACTCGGAGTCGTCGGTCTCGTCGGCGGTGAACCGCTCGTAGGCGGCGTTGGCTTCGGCGTCAGCGTACTTCCGCACGAGGACGTGTTCGTCCACGACGGAGACGAGCACGCGCGCCACGGGGTAGGAGAGCAGCTCCACGCGGTTCGAGCGCGCGGGCTCGCCGACCTCGCCGCTGGTGAGCGCGCCGACGACGCGCTCGCGGGCGCGCTCGACGACCGCGTCGTCCTCGGCGACGACCGCCGCGAGGTCCACCCCGGCCTCCTGGACCGCCTGCCGGGATTCGCCGAGGAACGGGTAGCGAGCGTGGCGCGCGTTCATCGACTCCATGCTTGCGAGCGGACGCCGATAAACACCCCGGCTCGCGACGGTCGGGCGCGACCGAAGGGCTATCGGTGGCGGCCGGCCAACGACGAGTATGCTCGCGCGTGGCTCCTGGAAGTGGACGTACGCCCTGCCGGCGGCGGTCGCCGGCGCGGCGCTGTTGCTCGTGTCGTCGCTGTGGGGCGTCGCGGCGCTCGCGCTCGCGGCGTTCGTCGTCTGGTTCCACCGCGACCCCGAACGCACGCCCGAGGGACGGGGCGTCCTCACGCCCGCTGACGGCAAGGTGTCGGTGATTCGCGAGACCGACGACGGCCGCCTCCGCGTGGGCGTGTTCATGAACGTCCACGACGTGCACGTGAACCGCGCGCCGCTCGCCGGCACGGTCGAGGCCGTCGAGCACCGCGACGGCGGCCACCGCCCCGCCTTCGACAAGGAATCGGAGCGCAACGAGCGCGTCCGCGTGACGTGCGACGACTACGAAGTCGTCCTCATCGCCGGCGCGTTCGCCCGGCGCATCCACCCCTACGTCGAGCCCGGGGACGACCTCGCGCGCGGCGACCGCATCAGCCACATCTCCTTCGGCAGCCGCGCGGACGTGATTCTCCCCCGAGAGTACGACCGCGACGACCTCCTCGTCGAGAACGGCGAGAAAGTCAGCGCGGGCGAGACGGTCGTGGCGCGCCGGTCGCCGAAACGCGAGTAGGAAGTCGGAGCCGACGCCACCAGTATTTTGACGGTCGCGTGACAACTATCGCGCATGTCCATGAGCAAGTCGTCCATGGGCGGCGGAACGGGCTTCACGACGCTCGTCGGCTACCTGCTGTTCCTCGCGGCGCTCGGCGTCGCGCTCGTCGCGACCTACCTGACGCTGACGCCGTGACTCACTGCCACACGCGTAGCGAACGTTGCTAACCGAGGGCGAGCGGTTCCCTCCACGAGTGAGCGGAGCGAACGAGTGGAGGCCGACGAGCGACCGTAGGGAGCGAGGAGTGCTTTTTCCGCAAGTTTTTGCCCGGGAGGGCGGCTTCGCCGCCCTCCCACAGCAAAAAGTGCGTTAACAGACCGGCTTGGGATTCACGCCCATGGCTTCGAGCTGTTCGGTGTACTCGTCGTAGGCGGCCTGAATGGCTTCGTCGGCGGCGTCCTTGGCGGTCTCCCAGTCTTCGTCGTCCTCGCAGAGCGTTTCGAGGAGGTCGAGCGCGCGCTCGCGCTGGTCGTCGAGGTCGCCCTTGAGGTCGCGGAAGACGCTCGCGGTCTGGGGGTCGGCTTGGCCGACGAAGAAGCCGGTGAGCTGTTCTTTGGACTTCTCGGTGGCAAGGACGCGGCCGACGAGCGCGCCGGCGCGTTCGACGGTGTCGTCGAGGCCGCGGAGGTACGCTTGCATCCCGGTGGCGTCGTCGTCGGGCTGGTAGTCGTCGAGTTCGGCGAGGACGGCGTCCGCGTGGTCGTCCTCCTCGGCGGCGGTGGTCTCGAAGGCCTCGCGGGCGGCGTCGTCGGACTCGCTGTCGGCCCACGCGTGGAACGTCTGCGCGGCGACGTACTCGGCGTCCGCGCCGGCTTCCAGCACGGGGCCGGCGTCCATCTCGCCGCCGGTGGCGGCGTACAGCGACTTCGAGGAGCCGAGCCGGGAGAGCGCGGTCTCGTTGTCGTCGCGGACCGCGTCGAGGAATTCGCTGGGTGTCACGTCCACCGGTAGTGGCTGCTGGGGCTTGTAAGCTGTCGTCGCGGCGAACCCACGGGGGCACGACAGCCGACGCTACCGGGTCGCGGCGCGCGAAAGAACGAGTGTGTGGTGTCGGGTTACTCGCCCGTCTCGATGGGGGCGTCCACGAGGTTGCCCCACTCGGTCCACGAGCCGTCGTAGTTGACGGTGTCGTCGTAGCCGAGCAGTTCGTGGAGCGCGAACCACGCGACCGACGAGCGCTCGCCGATGCGGCAGTACGCGACCGTCGTGCTGTCGCCCTCGATGCCCTCGTCGGCGTAGAGCTCTTCGAGCTCCGCTTGGGTCTTGAACGTGCCGTCGTCGTTCGTGACCGCGGCCCACGAGATGTTCTTCGCGCCGGGGATGTGGCCGCCGCGCTGGGCGGTCTCCTGGAGTCCCGGCGGCGCGAGGACTTCGCCGCTGTACTCCTCGGGGCTACGGACGTCGACGAGCGGGACGCCGCGGTCGATGGCCTTCTCGACGTCGTCGCGGTACGCGCGAATGGACTCGCGGGGGCCGCTGGCGTCGTAGGACTGCTCGGAGAACTCCGGCACCTCGTCGGTGGTCGGGTAGTCGTTCTCCACCCAGTACTCGCGGCCGCCGTCGAGGAGCTTCACGTCGTCGTGGCCGTAGTACTTGAACTGCCAGTAGGCGTAGGCGGCGAACCAATTGGAGTTGTCGCCGTAGAGGACGACCGTGGAGTCCTCGGTGATGCCGTGGCTGCCGAGGAGGTCCTCGAAGTCGTCCTTCTCGAGGATGTCCCGCTGGGTCTGGTCCTGCAGTTGGGTCTCCCAGTTGAAGCCGATGGCACCGGGCGCGTGTTCGTCGTCGTACGCTTCGGTGTCGACGTCGACTTCGACGAGTCGATGCTCGGGGTCGTCACTCTCGAACTCGTCGAGGCGCTCCTCGACCCAGTCCGCGGTGACGAGTACGTCTTTGGCGTATTCTGCCATACGCCTTCGTACAACACCCATCCCCATAACTACCGGCCACGCCGGCAGGTTCCCCCGGCCGTCGAGTTTACCAGCAAATGTTTCCGGCGGCGGGTCGGGTACCCGAGGCCCTCGCCGGGTCCGCGAGCGTTCACCGGCAACAACCTCCGCTATCTCGGAGTGACGGCGACAGCAGGGAGGCTAAGGCGGGCCGAGTCCACGGTTCACGCATGAGCGAGGAATGGGTCGCGTCCGCGGACTGGCTCGCCGAACACCTCGACGACGTCGCCGTCGTGGACGTCCGCGACGCGTGGGAGTACGACGGCATCGGGCACGTTCCGGGCGCGGTCAGCGTGCCGTTCGACGACTTCCGAGCCGAGGGCGGCCCGGAGGGAATGATGCCCGCCCGCGACCACTGGGCGGAGTTGCTCGGCGACGCGGGCATCGAGCGCGGGGACACAATCGTCGCGTACGACGACACGCACGGCGTGTTCGCCGCGCGCTTCCTCGTCACCGCGCTCTACTACGGCCACAACGACCTCCGACTGCTGGACGGCGACTACAGCGCGTGGCTGCGCGACCACGAGACCACCGACGACGCGCCCGACGTGACGCCGACCGACTACGAGCCCGGCGACGCCCGCGAGGACGTGTTCGTGGACGCCGACGACGTGCTCGCGGCGACCGACGACCCCGACGCGGTGGTCGTGGACACCCGCGAGCCCGAGGAGTACGCCGAGGGCCACATTCCGGGCGCGGTGAACCTCGACTGGAAGGAGGTCGTCGACGACGAGACGCGCGGCCTCAAGCCCCGCGCGGACATCGAGGACTTGCTCGCCGAACGCGGCGTCACGCCCGACGAGCGGGTCGTCCTCTACTGCAACACCGCGCGCCGCATCAGCCACACGTTCGTCGTGCTGCGGTGGCTGGGCTTCCCGGACGTGGCGTTCTACGAGGGGAGCCTCACCGACTGGACCGACCGCGGCCACCCGCTGGAGTAGCCGCTACGCCGCCGGTCACGGCCACTCCTCGGGCAGCAGCGACGCCTGCGCGCCGCGGTGCTCGTCCGCCAGCAGGCTCGCGGCCTCCACGACGAGCGCAACGACGAGCGGCCCCGCGATAATGCCGATGGGGCCGACTGTGAGCAGGCCGCCCGTGAAGCCGACGAAGTAGAGGCTTCCCGGGAGGTCGGCGGTGCGCCGGGAGAGCCGCGGCCGCACCACGACGTCGGGCAGCCACGCCACCAGCACGCCCGCGACCACGACGACGAGCATGGCGCCGGTGACGTTGCCGATGCTCGCCCAGTAGAGCGCAATTCCACCGACGACCAGCGACGGGCCGACGATGGGGATGAACTGGAGGACGCCCGCGACTACGGCGAGCATGATGGGGTAGGGGACGCCGAGCGCGAGGAACACGGGGAGCGCGATGGCGGTCGTCGCGAGCGCGGTCACCGCCTGCAGGACGTAAATGGCGTACAGGGTCGCGCCCGCGCGCCGCGCCAGCGACCGCGCGACATCGTGGTAGCTGGCGGGAATCGTCGCGAGGAGCGCGCGCTCGGCGTCCTTGTGCGCGAGCAGCAGGCCGAACACGACCATCCCGAACAGCGTGAACTTCAGCGCGAGCTCCGGGAGCGTGACCGCGAAGTCGACGGCGAACGCCGCGACGAACGACAGCACGGCGTCGGTGACGGCGCCGACCTCCACGGGGTACTCGTAGCCGTAGACCGCCAGTGTCACGACCTCCGGCAGGCCTTCGAGCACGTCCACGAGGCCGCTGGCGCGGTCGGTGAGCACGTAGATGCCGACGGAGACGGGGACCAGCACCGCCAGCGACGCCAGCACGGCTGTCGTCGCGCTCGACCACCACGGCGGCAGGCCGAGGCGCTGGACGCGCCTGTGAATCGGCACGAGGAGGTACGCGACCGTGACGGCGAAAAACACCGTGCCGAAGACCGCGCCGAGCAGCAGCGCGGCGGCGACGAGGAGCACAGCGAGGACGGCTGCCAGCGTGGTGGTTCGTGACGGGGGCACACCACGACGTACCGCGGGCGGTGTCAAAAGCGTTCGGCGCGACGACCGCCCCGCTCCGACACCGCGTACTTAGTCTTAGTGGCCGCCTCAGCCCCCATTCCTAGAAATCTGGCAATAACCCCTTTCCGCGAGACCCGCCGTGTATGCAACATGGCTGACAGTGGGGGCAGCAGCGCGAGCGCGCGGCGGTCGGCGGTGGCCGTCCTCGCCGCGGCGTTGGTGGTCGCGGCCGCGGGCGTCGGCGGGGCGGTCGGAGCGGTATCGGGAAGCACGACGACGCAGGCGGCCGGCTCGAACCCGGTGGAGTTCGTGTACGTGGACGACAGTACGTCTGAAATCACGTTCATGCGTGCGGACGGGACGACGGTCGGGACCGGCGTGAGCGACGCCGCAATCGTCGGGCCGATGGCTGACCTCGACGACGACGGCCTGCTGGAGGCGTCGTACGTGACGACCGGGGCCGGCGTGAAGGCCGTCGACGCGAACGGCGAGACGCAGATGCTCGTCGAGGACGGCGACGCGAGCACCGGGAAGGTCGGCGTCGGCGATTGGACCGGGGACGGCGTCCCCGAGGTGGTGTACGCGGACGCGAACAACCAACTGCGGTACGTGAACGTCTCCGGGAGCCCGACGGCAGTCGGCGGGGGGGAGGCGAATACGGTCCTCGGCGTGACTGACTTCGACGGCTCCGGGACGACGGACGTGGTGTTCGTGGGGACGTCCAAGGAACTCAATTACTACGACGGGTCGGAAACCGTCGAGACCCAGTACGGGGGCTTCGCGAACAGCGACGCCGCGGGGGCGCCGGCGGACATCTACGGGGACGGGGAACTTTGGGTACCCGTGATAGACGGCAGCCAATACCCCGAAATCGTGAACAGCACCGGGACCGACCGCGAGTTCCGCGAGACCAGCAACAACACCGACAAGCAGCCCGTGGCGGCCGTCGACTGGGTGGGCAACGACACTCACGAGATTATCCACTCGCAGAACGCCGAGTTGGCGTACACGCGGGCGGACGGGACGACGCGGAAGGTGACAGACGCCGACGGCGCGACGGTCTCCATCGACGAGAGCGCGGGCGTCGCGCGCGTCGCGAGCAGGCCCGCGGGCCTCTCGGTCAGCGAGTTCGCGGCAACCGCGACCGGCGACCAGAACGTCACCGTGAACGTCGCGACGAACCACGACCTCTCGGAGCTGAACGTCACGCTAGGCGGCCCCGAGACGGCGGCGTTGACGCTCGCGGCCGGCGACTTCGAGGAGACCGGCACGGACCCGTACTCGTACACCGCGACCTACGACGGGGAGACCGACGGCGAATACACCGCGACCCTCGAATCGGCGGCCTCTGCGGGCGACGCGACCTCGGGGAACACCGACACCGCGACCGTCGACGACCGCGTGCCGGCGGTCGAGTCGGTGAACCTCACCGACGCGACGAACGGCGACGGCGACGTGGAGGCGGGCGACGAGGTGACCGTGAACGCCACCGTCTCTGGGGACGTCGATTCGGTGACCGCCGACCTCTCCGCGTTCGACGCGGGTACCGTCACGCTCACCGGCGACACCGGTAGCTACGAGGCGAACGCCACCGTCGGCACGGACGCCGACGACGGCGACCAGAACGCCACCGTCACGGCCAGCGACGGCGAGGGGAACACCGACAGCGCGACGACGGGCGCACTCACGGTCGACACCGAGAACTTGTCGGTGGCGCTCAACGACACCAAGACCGTCGAAGTGGGGCAGTCCGCGGAGTTCTCGCCGGCGAACGTCTCCGGGTCGACGGGCGACGTGACCTACGACTGGAGGTTCGGCGACGGCAACAGTTCGTCCGGGGAGACGGTGACACACACGTACAGCGAGTCCGGCACGTACACGGTCGAAGTGACCGCGACCGACGGGACGGAGGACACCACCAGCGACACGATGAACGTGACCGTGGAGAACCCGCCGGTCGTGGAGTCGGTGAACCTCACTGACGCGACCGACGGGAACGGCACGGTCTCGCCGGGCGACGAAGTCACCGTGAACGCCACCGTCTCCGGGAGCGTCGATTCCGTGACTGCCGACCTCTCCGCGTTCGACGCCGGCACCGTCGAACTCGTGGCCGAGGGCGGGACGTACACGAACACCACCACTGTCGGCGCGAACGTCACCGAGGGCGCTCACTCGGCGACGGTGACCGCGACGGGCGCGAGCGGCACCGAGGACAGCGCGACGACGGAGACGCTGGACGTGGTCGTCGACGAGCTGACCGTCACCGTCGGGGACGACCGGACGGTCGGCGTGAACGAGACCATCGAGTACGACGCGTCGGTCGCGGGCGCGACCGGCGACGTGACCTACGAGTGGACATTCGGCGACGGTGAGAGTGCGACCGGCGAGACGGTCACCCACGCGTACGCCGACGCCGGCACGTACACGGTCGAGGTGACCGCGACCGACGACGCCGGGACCGCCAGCGACGAGACGAACGTGACTGTCGAGGACGCGCCCGTCGTGGAATCAGCGACCCTCACCGACGCGACCAACGGGAACGGCATCGTCGCACCCGAGGACAACGTCACCGTATCGGCGACCGTGAGCGGCGACATCGCCAGCGTCGAAGCCGACCTCTCGGCATTCGACGCCGGCACCGTCACTCTCACCGGCGACGGCACCGGTAGCTACGAGGCGAACGCCACCGTCGGCCCGAACGCCACCGACGGCGACCAGAACGTGACGGTCGTCGCGACCGGGAATCAGGGCAACGAGGACGCCGGCGAGACGGGCGCGCTCACGGTCGACACCGAGAACTTGTCGGTGGCGCTCAACGACACCAAGACCGTCGAGGAGGGTCAGTCCGTCGAGTTCTCGCCGGCGAGCGTCTCGGACGCGACCGGGAGCGTGGACTACGACTGGTCGTTCGACGACGGCGACACCGCGTCGGGGAAGACGGTCACCCACACCTTCGACGCCGACGGGACCTACAAGGTGATACTGACCGCCGACGACGGGTCGGGAGACGCGGACAAGGCGTCGATGTCCGTGACGGTGACCGCTGACGAGACGACCATCGAGGGGACCACGACGACCGACTCGTCCACCACGACCGACTCGTCCACCACGACCGACTCGTCCACCACGACCGACTCGTCCACCACGACTGCGCCGCCCGCGACCACCACGAGCGAGCCGACGGGTGGTGACGGCGGCGACGGCGGGACGAACGACCCGGCGGGGTCGAGCGACGACGAGACCGACCCGGTAGCCACGGCGACCGCGACCGCGACGCCGACGACCGGCGACTCGGCGGACGCGACGACCGCGCGGCCGACGGAATCGACCACGGCCACGGCGACGACGGCGCCAACGACCGAGCGGCCGCCGACGGCAACAGCGACGGCGACGGTCACGGAGACCACGGCGGAGCCGGGCGCGGAAAACGTCCCGCCGCAGAGCCCCGGCGAAGCACCGGGCTTCGGGACGGTGGCCGCGCTGGTCGCGCTCCTCGCGGCAGCGGCGCTGGCGCTCCGGGAGTGAGCGCCTGCACCGCCCGAAGCGACGGTCTTTTCTACCACACTTCGAAACAACCGGGTAATGAGACGGCGCGACTACCTCAAGACGGCCGGCGTGGGCGCCGCAGGACTGCTGACCGCCGGCTGTCTGCAGGTCGAGGAGAGCGAGCAGACGAGCACGAGCACCACCACGGACGCCTCGACCACCGAGGGGACGACGACCGGCACCACCAGCGAGTCCACGGAGCCGCTGACGGTCGCGACCTACGACTCCTTCTTCGGCGACGAGGGGACCGCGGGCCGCTGGCTGAAAGACCAGTGGGAGGCCGACCACGACACCGAAATCGAGTACACCGCGCCGAGCAACGGCATCAACGAGTTCATCCAGCGGAAAGACCAGAACGCGGGCATCGACGCCGACCTCTTCGTCGGCCTGAACACGCCCGACCTCGTGCGCGTCGACCAGTCGCTGCCCGACAGCGACCTCTTCGACGACCTGCGCGCCGACCTCGACAACGACGGCGACGTCAAGGAGAGCCTCGAAATCGACCCGGAGAACCGCGTCGTCGCCTACGACACGGGGTACATCACGCCCGTCTACGACAGCACCGAAATCGACGACCCCGAGACCTTCGACGCGCTCCTCGAACCCGAGTACGAGGGGACGCTGCTCGCGCAGAACGCCCAGTCCAGCGACCCCGGGCTCGCGTTCCTCCTGTGGACGATTCACGAGAAGGGACCGGACGTCTACCTCGACTACTGGGAGGACCTGCTCGCCAACGACGTGCGCGTGCTCGACGACTGGACGCCCGCGTACAACGCGTTCACGGCGGGCGAGCGCCCGATGGTCGTCTCCTACTCCACCGACCAAGTCTACTACAACAGCGAGGAGGAGCTGCCCCACCACCAGATTAGCTTCCTGAACGACCAGGGGTACGCCAACCCCGAGACCGTCGGGCGGTTCGCGGACAGCGACCAGCCCGAGACCGCCGCCGACTTCGTGGACTTCGTGCTCACTGACGAGGCGCAGGCGAGCGTCGCCCAGAAGAACGTCCAGATTCCCGCGACGACCACCGCGTCGCTGCCCGAGGGGTACGCCGAGTACGCGAAGGAGCCGCCCGAGCCGGTCACGTTTACCTACGAGGAGCTCACAGGCAACCTCGACGGATGGACCGAGGAGTGGGCGCAGCTGGTCGCGAGCAACTGACGCGCGTGACCGACTGGCTGTCCCGAGCGGGCGGCCGGCTCGCCGACGACGCGGACCGGCTGGTCCTCCCGGTCGTCGGCGCGGCGACGGTGCTGGTGCTCGGCGTCGTCTTCTACTACCCCGTGTGGACGGTGTTCGCGGAGGCGTTCGGGGACGCCGCCGAACCGATTCGGGACGTCCTCGTCAGCGAGTTCTACGTGGGCGCGGCTCACGGCCTGTTCGCGCACCCCGCGCGAGTCCCGGGTGACGTGCTCGCGTGGCTGGCGAGCGTGCGCGTCCACGCCGCGTGGACGGGGCTCGCGCCCGACGTGTGGGTGAGCTACCCCAGCGTTCGGAAGGGGCTGTTCGGGTTCACTGCGTGGCAGGCGGCGCTCTCGACGGTCGCGAGCGTCGCGCTCGGGCTACCGGGCGCGTACGTGCTCGCGCGCTTCGAGTTCCCGGGCCGGCGCACGCTGAAATCGCTGACCATCCTGCCGTTCGTGCTCCCGTCCATCATGGTCGTCGCGGGGTTCGTCGCGACGTTCGGGACGAACGGCACGCTCAACGGCGTGCTGACGACCCTCGGACTGGGGAAGGTCGAACTGCTGTACACGCTGGAAATCGTGGTGCTGGCGCACGCCTTCTACAACGCGCCGCTCGTGACGCGGATGGTGACGTCGGCGTGGGAGAACGTGGACGCCAGCGCGGTCGAGACCGCGCGCTCGCTGGGCGCGAGCCCGCTGCGGGCGTTCACGGACGTGGTCGCGCCCCAGTTGCTGCCGGCGCTGGCGGCAAGCGCGGTGCTGACGTTCGTGTTCACGTTCATGACCTTCCCCATCGTGTTGGGATTGGGCGGCCTCCAGTTGGCGACCGTGGAGGTGTGGCTGTACGCGCGCGTCCAGCAGTTCGACGTGGAGACGGCGGCCGCGCTCGCCACGCTGGAGACTGTCGTCTCGCTGGGGCTGACGTACGTCTACCTTCGCTACGAGGCGCGGCGCACGGGCGGCGGCGCGGGGAACCCGCTCCCCCGCCAGCGGCTGTTCGCCCTCGATGCGAATGACCTCCGGAGCGCGCTCGTGCGCGCCGGCATCGGCATCTACGGCGTCGTCGCCGCGGTCGTCTTCCTCGCGCCGCTGGCGTCGATGGTGCTGGCGAGCGTCGGCGGCCTCGGCGACCCGACGCTGGAGTGGTGGCGCTTCCTCCTCGAAAAACAGGCCGATAGTCGCACCCAGCCCGCCGTCGCGGTGTGGAACTCGCTTCGGTTCGGCGTCGGCGCGCTCGCGCTCGCGCTCCCGATGGGCGTCGTCGTCGCGGCGTTCTCCGCGCGCGGCGGCCGCGGCCGGAAGGTCGCGGACGCAGTCCTGATGGCGCCCATCGCGGTGTCGGGCATCGTCGTCGGGTTCGGGATGTTGCAGTCGCTGGTGTTCGGCGTGGAGCTGTTCGGCTACCGCGTCAGCGTCGTCGGCGCGGCCGTCGTCGTCGCCGCGCACGCCATCGCGGGCTACCCGTTCGTCGTGCGGAACGTCGCGCCGATGCTGACCGCCGTCGACGACCGGCTCGTGGAGTCCGCGCGGGCGCTCGGCGCGAGCCGCGCGCGAGCGCTGTGGGACGTGGAACTGCCGCTCGTGTGGCCGGGCGTGCTCGCGGGCGCGGCGTTCGCGTTCGCGCTCAGCATCGGCGAGTTCGACTCGACAGTGGTGCTCGCGAGCAGCAGCGACGTGTACACGATGCCGGTCGCCTTAGAGCGCTACCTCGTGGACCGCGCGGCCGGCCCGAGCGTCGGCCCGGCGGCCGCGATGGGGACGATTCTGCTCGCGGTGACAGCCGCCAGCTTCGTGGTCATCGACCGCGTCGGTGGGAGGTACCGACCGTGACGAGCCTCCAGTTGGACGACGTGACGCGGGCGTTCGGCGCGACGACCGCCGTCAAGGGCGTCTCGCTCGACGTGCGCGACGGCGAGTTCTTCACGCTCGTCGGCCCCTCGGGCTGCGGAAAGACGACGACGCTCCGGCTGATTGCGGGGTTCGAACAGCCCGACAGCGGCGACGTGCGCTTCGGCGGCGACTCCGTCGCTGGCGTGCCGCCGGAGGACCGCGACGTGGGCATCGTCTTCCAGAGCTACGCGCTGTTCCCGCACATGAGCGTCGCAGAGAACGTCGCGTACGGGCTGCGGTTCCGCGACCCGCCCGCGGGACAGACGACCGACGAGCGCGTCGCAGAGCTACTGGAGCTGGTCGATTTAGCGGGGTTCGGGGACCGCGACCCCGGCGAGCTGTCGGGCGGCCAGCAGCAGCGCGTGGCGCTGGCCCGCGCGCTCGCGCCCGAGCCCGACGTCCTCCTGCTCGACGAGCCGATGAGCGCGCTGGACGCGCGGCTCCGGGAACAGCTGCGCGTGCAGGTCAAGGAGATTCAGTCCGAACTGGACATCACGACCGTCTACGTCACGCACGACCAGAGCGAGGCGCTCGCGATTTCGGACCGCGTGGCCGTGCTGAACGCCGGCCGCGTCGAGCAGGTCGGCGAGCCCGAGGAGGTCTACCGGGAGCCGGCGTCGCGGTTCGTCGCGGAGTTCGTCGGCGACAACAACGTCTTCGACGGCGAATCTCCAGTCGAAACAGAGGGGTGTTCGGTCCGCATCGGCGAGACTGATTTCGACGTCGGCGAGCGCACCGACGGCCGCACGACGGTCTGCGTGCGCCCCGAGTCCCTACGCTTCGACTGCGAGCAGAACCGGTTCGCGGTGCGCGTGGAGAGCGTGGAGTTCCTCGGCGACGCCTACCGCGCGCACTGCGAGTGGGACGGCCGGGAAGTGCTCGTGAAGACCCGCGACGAGCCGCCAGCGGGAGAAGCCGTGCTCGGATTCGAGCCCGAGGACGCGACGCTGCTCTGATTGGGTCGGGGTCGCGTTTCCTGTTTAAGGCGCGACGCCGACGGTCAGCAGCGTGCCGTACGTGCGGTAGCGCTCGACCATGTCCTCGCGCGTCTCGAAGCCCTCGTGGGGGAACTCGGCGGCGGGCGGAATCTCGACGTCGCGGTCCGCGACGTTGTCCTGCTCGGCGACGTGCAGGCCCGCCTCGCGGAACGCCTCGCGGTACTGGGCCTTGTCCCAGCGGGTCATCTCCACGGTGATGTTGTCCTGCCAGTCGTGGCTGTGGACGTTCTCCTCGTAGTAGTTCACCGCGCAGTAGAACGTCCCGCCGGGCTTCAGCACGCGCCGGACCTCTTCGAGGGTCTCGTGGGGGTCGCTGGCGTAGTAGAACGCCTCCATCGAGAACACGTGGTCGAGGCTGTCGTCGGCGAACGGCAGGCTCCCGAAGTCCCCGACGACGTAGCCGATTTCGTCGTCCTCGGTGTACGACTGGGCGTTGCGCGCCATCTCCGGCGCGCCGTCCAGTCCGTAGCCGCGCGCGATGCCGCGCTCGCGGAGCGCCCGCAGCGCGTACCCGCTCCCGGTGCCGAGGTCGAGGACGTAGTCGTCGGCCTCCACGGGCATCCGCGCGAGCACGTGCTTGGCGGTGTGCCAGTGACGCTCCTCCATCCCCTTGTCGCGACCCGACGCCGCCCACTCGTCGAACTCCTTGCGTACGCTCATACCGAAAGCGACGGCCGCCGCGGGCAAAAACCCGCAGGAATCTGGTCGGCCGCACCCGCACCCGTAGACGTTTTCCCGGCCGTCCCCGACTGTCGGGTATGGTCGGCCGAAACAGACGGTATCGCGTCGCGGACACCGCCCAGCAGGTCGTCGGCAGCTTCCTGCTGGCGGGACCGTTCGTCGTCACCGAGGAGGTGTGGCTACTCGCCAGCCGCATGCAGTGGTTCCACGTGCTCGCGACCGTCGTCGTCGTGTTCGCCATCGGGTACGGCGCGCTCTACGAGGCCGACGACGACCGCGACCCCGACCGCGAAGCCGAGGTCGCGGGCGTCCCCGTGCGGTTCGTCTCCCTGATGGGGGTCGCGTACGGCTCCGTGCTCGTGCTCGCGCTGGCGGTCACCGCGCCCACGACGTTCGCCGGCCAACTGGAACTCGGCACGTCGCTGTCGGCGGTCGCGGCGCTCACCGCGAAGGCCGTCTGCGTCGGCGCCATCTTCAGCGTCGTCGGCGCCGCGACCGCCGACAGCGTGTTCTGAGCGCGGTCGCGCACGCGGCGCGGGACTCCCCGACCCCGAAGGTTAAGACCGCGTGGGCGCTTTCCTGCGGTATGGACTACGACCTCGCCATCGACGGAGCGCCCGACTCCGTCCCGGGCGGCACCGTCGTACTGCTGCTCCACCCCAGCACCGGCGAGACCGACCGCATGGACACCGACTTCCTGAAGACAGACACCGACAACTTCCTCGTCGTCTCCACGCGCACGACCGCCCGCGAGGTCACGCAGAAACTGGAGTACTACGACGTCGACGAGGACAGCGCCGAGATTCTGGACACGCTCTCCGTCGACCGCGGCTACTCGCGGCGCGGCGCCAGCCACATCCACTACGTCTCCGCGCCCGACGACGTCGACGGCATCCTCGCGGCCGTCGATCAGTTCCTCACGGACAACCCCGACAAGCGCCGCGTCAGCTTCGACTCGCTGACCGAGCTGGCGTACTACGCCGACGAGGATCGCGCGCTGGATGCGCTCGTCCGGCTCGGCGACCTGCTGGACGAACACGACGCGGTCGCGCTCGTCCACGTCTCCCGGGAGGTCCACGACGACGACGTGCTGGACTCGTTCCGCGGGGAGAGCGACGTGGTCGTCGAACTTGACGAAGACGGGAACGTCGCCGCCGACTACTGACGGATTACGCCGCGGTCCGCAGAATCAGCGTCGGTTACTCGGAGTCCGCGGCGTCGGCATCGAACACTTTCTGCGCCCACGTCACCGCGTAGCTGGCGCCGTGGCGGCGGTACGCGAGCGTGTCCAGCGCGGCGAACGGCGCGGGCAACTCGACGTCGTGCTTGACGGCGCTGCACGCGAGTTCGGCGGCGTCCGAGAACGACGTCTCGCCGCGCGCGATTTCCTGCGGCAGGCCGTCGATGCGGCCGGTGACGCGCTCGCCGGCGTCCACCCACGCCTCGTGGAGGTCGGGGTAGTCGTCGGCCCACGACGCGAACTCCTCGCGTGCGTGGAGCCCGCGGTAGGCGTCGCAGCACGCCGAGGCGAGCTGGTAGACCGACGCCGGGTCGGCGTCGACGGCGGCGTCGAACGCGCGGTACTCGTCCTCGAAGAAGCCGAGGAACTGCTCGGGGAGGTCCAGTCCCGCCTCGACGAGCGCCTCCGCGACGAGGAACCGCTCGAACGCCTCGGGCGTCCCCTCGGTGCGCGCCTTCACGAAGACGACCGGCGGGTCCGTCTGGGTCGTCCACGCGACCGCGCCGTCCCCCGGCGTCCCGACGACGAAGTCGCTGGACGCCAGCCGGTAGAGAATCTGGGGGGCGTCCTCGGGGAGCCACGCCGTGTCGTACTCGCTGGGCGTCAGCGACTCGACGAGCAGCGCGAGGTCGTCGCGGTGCTCGGGGGGCAGCGTCTGGAAGTCCCCGCTCGCAGTCGAGGACGATGGCCCCCGGCGCGTACGCCTCCCGGACGGCCGCGAGTTCGCCCGCGAGGTCGCGCTCCGAGAACATCTACGCGACGTTGACGACGATTATCAGCGCGAGGGCGGCGGCGAGGCCGACCGTCGCGGCGACGTACTTCGTTGCCGTGCTCATACGAGGTGATTCGCCCGCGAGGACTTAAATTGCGGTCGTTCGCCCGCGCGACGCGCCGGTCAGTCCGCGCCGTCGGCCGCCGGCGTCTTCGCGCCGTACGCGCGCCACGCCCCCGAGCGGAAGCGAACGAAGTTGACCGCGGCGCGCACGTACATGTCCCCGAGGATGGCCGCGAAGATGGCGGTCAGGCCGAGGCCGAGCCCCGGCGAGACGGCGGGAATCGAGAGCGGGCCGAGCGCGAACGGCCCGAAGACGAACGTCGCCGGGAGCGCGAGGAACGCCAGCGGCAGGCGGACGAGGTACGTGCCCGCGATGGCGCCGTAGAACGGCCAGCGGGTGTCGCCGGCGCCGCGGAGGCCGCCGCGGAGCGTCCGCGACACCGAGAAGCCGGCGACGCTCAACCCGAACACGCGGATGAACGTCACCGTGAGGTCGACGTTCGCCGCGCCGAACGCCTGCGCGATTGGCGTCGCCGCGAGGAAGATGCCGGCCCCGATGAGCAACTGGGTGACCAGCGCGATGCGAAGCGTCTGCCAGCCGTAGTCGGCGGCCTCGTCGGGGTCGCCCGCGCCCAACCGCTGGCCGACGAGGGTGCTGGACGCCGTGGAGTACCCCCACGCGGGCATCAGCGCCAGCAGCATCACGCGGCGGCCAATGGCGTACGACGCGACCACGGGCGTCCCGAGCACGCCGAGCACGAACAGGAACGGGAACCGGCCGAACGTCCGCGAGAGCCGCGTGCCCGCCAGCGGGAGCGCGACGCGCACGATTTCCCGGGCGACGCCCCAGTCCCACTGCTTGCCGCGCAGTCGGAGCGTGACGCTCCACCGCCCCGACAGCAGGACGGCGAGGAAGACGACGCCCGCGAGCGCGTTCGCGGCGGCGGTCCCCCACGCCGCGCCGACGACGCTGAGCTCCGGGAAGCCGAACAGCCCGAAGATGAGCACGGCGTTCAACGCGATGTTCGTCGGGAGCGTCACGAGGCGGACGTACATCGGCGTGCGGGTGTCGCCGGCGCCCGCCAGCGCCCGCGCCGCGATCATGCTCCAGAACCGGAACGCCACCGACAGCATCACCACGCGGAGGTAGTCCGCGCCCAGCGCCGCCGTCTCCGCGTCGCTGGCGAGCAGTCCGACGAGCGGGTCCGCGTACAGCCACGCGCCGAGCGTGAGCGGCGCCGACAGCAGTAGCGAAATCCACAGCGACTGCTTGATGGCGAAGTCCGCTTCCGCGTCCTCGTCGGCGCCCTTCAGCCGGGAGACGACGCTGATGGTGCCGCTGGTGAGCGCGAGCGCGAGCCCGAACGGGATGAAGTAGTACTGGAACCCGAACTCGAGGGCGGCGACCGCGACGTCCCCGGCGGCGATGCTCACCATCAGGAAGTCCGTCGTCCGGAGGACGGTGCGCAGCCCGCCCGTGACCATCGCGGGCAGCGCGAGGTCGAACGCCTCCTCGCCCTTCTGCCGGTCGACGAGCCCGAGACGAGCCAGCAGCGCGGGGAACGCGGCGACGAGCGCCTCCGCGCGGCGACGCAGAGTCATCTATCGGAAGCGTCTCGTCGGCGCGGAAAACAACTTCGCCAGCCGGCAACCTACCGCGGGTTCGAGCGGCGCCGCGGCGGCGAGCCGCGACGAAGGATGGAACGCGTGAACTGGGACTGCTCGCGCGCTACTCGTCGGTCTCCCACGCGTCCGGCACCTCGATGACGTACTGGCCGTCCTCCTGGAGCGCGATGATGTACTCCTGGCGGTCGTACAGCTCCATGAGGTTGAGCTCGTACTGGCCGGGCGCGACGATGCGGATGGACTCGAACTGGTCGTTGAGCTCCTGCCGGAGCTCGTCGAGGTCCGGGCGGTCCTCGGAGTCGTCGGGCTCCTTGACGACGCGGCCCTCGGCGGGCGCGTCCGGCAGCGAGTCCGTGTCCACGACGGAGCTCCGGGCGTCCGCCTGCGCGGCGTCTTCGACGTCGGTCTCGGTGCTGGCGTCGATGGCCTCGGCGGGCTCGTCGCCCGACTCCTCGACCGCCTCGCCCCCCGTTTCGGGTGCGCTCGGATCGGCTTCGGCGTCGGGAGTGCCGTCAGCAGTGGTCGCGTCGGCAGTGGCCGCGTCGGCGGCGTCCGCTGTGTCGGCAGCGTCCGAGGCGTCCGCAGCGTTGGCAGTGCTGGCGGTGTCAGCGCCGTCGGTGGTGGTAGCGTCATCGGCAGTGGCGGCGTCAGTCGCGTCCGTGTCCTCGGCAGACGTACGCGCTGCGGGGTCGGGGTCGCTGGTCACGGCGTCCCGGACCTTGTTCGCGGCGCGGCCGACCGCGCCCGCGACCGAGCCGCCCTCCGGCTCCGGTGGCTCGGGCGCGTCGGCGTCCGCGTCGGCTGGCGGGTCAGCGGGCTCGGACTCGGCGACGTCGCCGGGGTGGTACTGGAACTTGTTCCCGCCGCAGTCCGGGCACCCCGACAGCATCTCCTTGGAGCCGTCCGCGAAGACGTGCCCGCAGTTCGTACACTGGTGAGGCATTACTTGCGGGACACGAGCGCGCTGATGAGCGTCTCGTCCTTGTGGAGGGACTGAATCTGGTTCGCCGGTCCGACGACCGTGAGCTTCGACGTCGACTGCTTGCCCATCAGCCGGCCGAGCAGGCCGGTGTCGCTGGCCTCGGACTGCGGGAAGCTCTCGATCTCGATGCCGGAGAAGCCGTCCGGGTTGATTTCGCTCATCGTCACCTCGATGAGCTTCGACTCCTCGTCGGGAGTCAGGCCCGCTTCGAGGACGACGATTTTGCCGTCG
Organism: Halobacterium sp. NMX12-1; assembly: GCF_040435975.1. Lineage (NCBI taxonomy): Archaea > Methanobacteriati > Methanobacteriota > Halobacteria > Halobacteriales > Halobacteriaceae > Halobacterium > Halobacterium sp. NMX12-1. Next base: position 634,798 of record NZ_CP159204.1, read on the forward strand.
CGGACGCCGTCCAGAATCATCCGGATCTTCTCCATGGACGTCTTCCCGGACATCCGCTCGGCGCTGATGAGATCGATTTGGACGCCGTCACCGGGTCCGTCGTCGCTCGTTGTTTCAGGCATCGTGGGTCACCCGAAGTACTCCGCGATCTTCTCGTAGACCTCGTCCATGTTCTCGCCCTCCAGCGCGGAGAGCGGAATCGTCTCGTGCTGGGGGAACGCGTTCGACACGCGCTGGATGTTCGAGCCCTCGAGGTCGGTCTTGTTCGCGAGGATGAGCACGGGCAGGTCGCGGCTCTCGATGATGCCGATGAGCATCGTGTTCACCTGCGTGAACGGGTCCTCGGTGGAGTCCAGCACGTAGATGACGCCGTCGACGTCCTCGCGCAGCCAGTGCATCGCCTCCGCGACGCCCTCGGTGGCCTCGCGGGAGCGACGCACGGCCTCGTCTTTCTCCATGTCGTGCTCAAGGAACTCCGAGTAGTCGACTTTCGTCGTCACGCCGGGCGTGTCGACGATGTCGATGTTGACGGTCTTCCCGTTGCGCTTGATTTCGACGTTCTCCTTCCTACGCGCGCGACGCGTCTCGTGCGGGATGTGGCTCTCCGGGCCGACCGCGTCGCCGGTCCAGTCGCGAGCGATGCGGTTCGCGAGCGTGGTCTTGCCGGCGTTCGGCGGGCCGTAAATCCCGATTCGTTTCGGTTCCGAGTCGTCGGCGAACAGGCTCGCCGACACCCGTGAGATGCTGTCTCTGAGTTCTGCGAACAGTCCCATCCTTGGCCTCCATACGCACCCCGCGCCTTGTATGCTTGACGCAGGATACGGACGGTTGCTACGGTAGAGCGGCCGAGCGGACTTAAACCTACGTCAGACGTATCGGCACGGAGATAGGTATTCGGACGGTCAGGTATGGAGTGATTCGGATGGGGTGGGACTGACAGAACAGAGCAGAGCGGAAGGAAACGAGGTGGGACGGAAGGGGTGGAACGGAATAGAGCGGAAGGAAACGGGACGAAACGGAACGGTTCGACGCGAAGCGGGCGGGTGCGTGAATGTGGGTTGACGAGAGCGCGTCAGCGGAGCCGGATGGAGACCGGTCGGGACTAGGCCGGACGGACCGGAACTGCGTGGGGAGTGCTAGCAGGAGCAGGCTGGAAGGCCCCCACCCCTTCGTTTCGAGTGGAAACGAGAGACGGAACGGGACCGTCGCCACAGAACAGGAGTTTTGACCGAGAACACGACTAGTCCTAGACCAGACCACACCCACAAAATCCGGTTTAGGCTGTATTGCGGTTACTGTTTCTGAGTGTATTACTTAGTCTTTTCTCTCTCCTAGAACCAATCGTGTACTGGACCCCCTCCCCCGGTCTGTTTCGCCGTTCCACTCGAAACGAAGGGGTGGGGGGCGGACCCCTGTCCCCCACTCCGACCCCCCTGTTTCCGATGGAACCCGCAATACGCCGGGTCGAGACCACCCACTCCTCGGAACGTCTACCCCGAGCTGACTCTCACCACCGTTTCACCGCGCAGTCGAAACGCTCCCGCGGGACCCCTTCTCGCCGCTCACCTCGCTCGACAGAGATATTCTCTAGCACGCTCCGGTCGCGGTTCCGGAGCGAACGCCGGCTGCTCCTCCAGTAGTGCTACACTCCTCTCTTCGCCCACTCTCGCTCGTCTCTCCCCGTCTCGGGCGCACTTGCGCCGTCTCGCTCGCTGCCGCTCGTCTCCGACATCCCCCTGGCTTCGAGTCCGATTGTCAGTCACCGACCTGACCCCATCGAAACTTATTAGTCCCTCTCGTTTCCATTAGTTCATCTGCATCAACTGGAGCGCCCGGTCACTGAACCGCCTCGAACGCCCCGTTCGCGTCGGTCTGTGGCTTCCTCTCCGTGCGCGGCGCTCTCCACACGAAACGAAGGGGCTCCGCAAACTATGTCAGACGAACCGACGACGGACGGCCGACGCACTGCCGACCGGGACTTCGAGGTGGACCTCGACGACGTCCTCGAGGACGACGAGGACGGCGACGAGGGGCTGTTCGACGACCTGCTCAGCGGCGAGCCCATCTTCGAGAACAAGGAGGTGCTGCGCCCGTCGTACACGCCACACGAACTCCCGCACCGGAAAGACCAGATCAACAACATGGCGACGATTCTCGTCGCGGCGCTGCGCGGCGAGACGCCGTCGAACATCCTCATCTACGGGAAGACCGGGACGGGGAAGACCGCCAGCGCGAAGTTCGTCAGCCAGGAACTGGAACGGACCTCCCAGAAGTACGACGTCCCCTGCGAGGTCGAGTACATCAACTGCGAGGTCACGGACACCCAGTACCGCGTGCTCGCGCAGCTCGCGAACACGTTCATCGCGCAGAACCGGGCGTTCGTCGACGAGCGCGTCGAGGAACTGCGGGACCTCCGCGAGGCCGCCGAAGACGACCCGAGCGTCCTCGAATCCGACGACGACAACGACGACCACCTCGACTTCGACTCCCCGGAGGCCGTCGACGAGCACGTCGAGGCGCTGCTCGAGGAGAAGGCCGAGATGGACGACGTCCCGATGACGGGGTGGCCGACCGACCGCGTGTACGCCCGCTTCTTCGAGGCCGTCGACTACGTCGAGCGCGTCGCGGTCATCATGCTCGACGAGATCGACAAGCTCGTCGAGAAGTCCGGCGACGACACCCTCTACAACCTCTCGCGGATGAACTCCGAGCTGGAGAACTCCCGGGTCTCCATCATCGGCATCAGCAACGACCTGAAGTTCACCGACTTCCTCGACCCGCGCGTCAAATCCTCGCTCGGCGAGGAGGAGATCGTCTTCCCGCCGTACGACGCCAACCAGCTCCGGGACATCCTCCAGCACCGCTCGGAGGTGGCGTTCAAGGAGGACGCGCTCTCCGAGGACGTCATCCCGCTGTGCGCGGCGTTCGCCGCCCAGGAGCACGGCGACGCGCGGCGCGCGCTGGACCTCCTCCGGACTGCCGGCGAACTCGCGGAGCGCGACCAGTCGGACTCCGTCACCGAGGAGAACGTGCGGCGCGCGCAGGACAAGATCGAACTCGACCGCGTGGTCGAGGTCGTGCGCACGCTCCCCACCCAGAGCAAGCTCGTCCTGTACGCCATCCTCCTGCTGGAGGACAACGGCGTCCACAACGTGAACACGGGCGAGGTCTACAACATCTACAAGACCCTGTGCGACGAGCTGGACGCGGACGTGCTCACGCAGCGCCGCGTCACCGACCTCATCAGCGAACTCGACATGCTCGGCATCGTGAACGCGGTCGTCGTCTCGAAGGGCCGGTACGGCCGCACGAAGGAAATCTCGCTGTCGGTGCCCGTCGAGGAGACCGAGGCCGTCCTCGAAGCCGACTCCCGCCTCAGCGACATCGAGAACGTCACGCCGTTCGTGCAGGCGCGCTTCGACAACTGAGGCCCGTTCGACGTTCCACGGTTCCCGACCCCCTTCGTTTCCCGTCCACACACCACGACGACGTAGCGACGGCCGTCCACTCGAAACAGTCCCGTCCGGGACGAACTCGCGCTCACTTCCCGCAAAAGGGGGTCGAAAAGTCAGTTCTCGCCGCCGTCAGTCGCTGGGCTGCGTCTCGGGCGTCGTGCTACCGGTGCCGGAGCCGACGTGTGGCACGGCGAGCCGGTAGATCGCGTACACGAGCAGCACGAGCAGCGCCGCGACGACCAGCGCCGTCCGGATGTTCGGATCGATGGTCGGCTGGGCGATGACTTCGCCCGCGTCGTTGGTCGTGGCCGCCGGGCTGCGCGGCGCGCCGTCCAGCGTTTCTATCAGGCCGGTGACGACGATGCCCAGCAGCAGCAGGCCGCCGCTGAGGTACATCGCGAGTCTGTCCACGAGGTCGACGTCGTTGGATTGCATGTTCTGTCACCTCCTATCCGAGTAGGTACTTCAAGCGCGGTCTGTTCTGGACGAACTCGGTGCGCTCGACGACGGCGTCGAGACCGTAGTACCGGCCAGCGGCGAACACGATCATCGTCACGAACAACAGCAGACCCATGAGGTCGCCGTTGATGATGCCGGTGCCGAACTCGGCGTTCCCGACCCAGAACAGCGACATGAAGACCACGCCGCCGAACGAGGCCAGCCGAGTGAGCAGGCCGGCGACGAGCGCGAGCCCGATGAGCGTCTCGAATATCGGGACCATCGCCCCCATCAGGTCGGGGAACCCGCCGAGGAACGTGGCCACCGGGCCGAGCGTCGTGCCGTCCATCCCGTTCAAGTACGTCGCCGCGTACCCGTAGCTCAGTCCGCTGTCGAGGAGCTTCCCGATCCCGGAGTGGAGGAACCACCACCCCGTAATCACGCGAAGCATCGCGATCCAGTACGTCGCCCACGGCCCCGAGAGTTCGAAGTCGACCCCGTTCCTCAAGGGGGTAGCCGCGTCGTATGACATTCCCATCACCTCACGTGTGGAGGTAGTCGCTGCACCCCTATAACCCGGGCTGCGATTCCAACGCGGTAAGACGCGTTCCCAGATTCTGAGAAGGACGTTCCCGGACTCTGAAAATCGGACGACCAGTTAACTCCCAGTACCCCAGAGAGTCGTGGTGATGCGTGCTCCGCTCGGGACGGACGAGACGCCCGAACTCCAGGCCGTCCTCGACGCCCTGGACGACGAGGGATGCAGACGCATCATCGAGGCGCTCGACGAGCCGATGGCCGCCAAGGAGCTCTCCGAGGAGTGCGACATCCCGCTGTCGACGACCTACCGGAAGCTCGAACTCCTCACGGACGCCGCGCTGCTGGAGGAGCGGGCGGTGCTCCAGCCGGACGGCCACCACACGACGGAGTACGATCTCGTCTTCGAGGAGGTCGTCATCCAGCTGGACGAGGACCGCACGCTCGACGTCGGCGTCACGCGGCCGTCGCAGTCCACGGACGAGCGCCTCGAAACGCTCTGGGCGGAGGTGAGCAAGGAAACATGATAGACATCACGGTAGTCGTCGTCGCGTTGAAGACAGTCACGCTGCTGCTCGGCGGCGCGGTCACGTACTTCGCCACGAAGGCCTGGCAGCGAACCGGCTCGCCGGCGCTGCGGTCGCTGGCCATCGGCTTCGGGTTCGTGACCTTCGGGGCGCTGCTCGCGGGCATCGCCGACCAGGTGCTGGCCGTCGAGCGCACGCTCGCGGTGTTGACCGAGAGCGCGCTCACGGCCGTCGGGTTCGCGGTCATCGTCTACTCGCTGTACGTCGACTGACCACGCCCGAACGCCGAGTCCGCGCGGCCGGAGTGAAATGCGCGCGCGAGAAACTATACTACGTCACCGGCGCGAGCGCGACGCCGGACCCGTTCTCCGCGGTCGAATCAGCGCCGATAGCAGCCGGTCCGCCGCCACTCGCGCCGGCTGACGCAACGTCGGCGCTCGTCGTGCCCGGCGTAAGCGTGCCGGCGAACGTCAGCCGCACCCAGCCGAGGTACGGGATGCGGTACTCCGCGGTCCCCTTCACCCACGCGGGCTTGACGGGGCTGGAGATGCCCCGCGTCTGGTCGTAGTAGTCGTTCGTGACCGAGTTGTCGCCCTTCGTGATGAACCCGGCGTGGGGCGCGGGGCAGTTCCGGAGCTCCTCGCAGTTGTCGGCGTCCACGTACTCGGGGTCGGCCTTCGAGTACCAGTTCTCGCCGTCGTCGACCCAGAAGCGCGCGCGGTGTATCACCGGCGTCTCTCGGGCGTTGCCGTACGGCTGGTAGACGACGACGTCGCCGAGGCCGCCGAACTGCCGGTAGCCGTGGTCGGTGGCGTCTTGGTGGGTGACGACGCCGGTGTCGCCAGTGGCGTACTCGGGGGCGAACCGCTGTTCTTCCATCACGAACACGAGGTCGCCGCGCTCCATGTTCGGCTGCATGCTGCCGCTCTCGACGGCGACCAGCGGCGGCCAGACGCCGCTGACCGAGAACAACAGTAGGCCGACCATGGCGACGGTGAGGGCGCTGCTGGCGGCCTCGCGGACGAACATCACGGCACCGTGGTCGGTGCGGAGGAACCAGACGAGCGCGGCCCGCGGGCCGCCGCGGGGGTCGGGCACGTCGTCGCCGTTGGTCATCTACTGGGAGTTCGCCGCTCCCGCGTTTCAACTTTCCCCTCGCGGACCGCCACCCTTTTGCTCGCGCTCGCCGTGCTGACGTGGTGTGCCACGAGAACCCCCGGTCCGGGTCGTCCGCGAACTCACCAGCCGGGGGTACAACGCGGAACGCGAGGCCGTGACGCTGCTCGCGGGCGCCAGCGACCCCGCGGCCGCCGTCGAGCGCGCGGTCGACGCCGCGCCCGACGACGCGCTGACGCTGACCACCGACCACGTCCGCGAGGTGGTCGATGACGCGACGCCGAACGCCTCGGACAGCGAGGCCGACGCGTCGGGCGGCGACGCGCCGACCGCTCCGACCGAAACTGCCGCGGCCGCTACCGCCACGCAGTCCGCCGACCCCGGGCCGGAAGCGCCCACCGACGAGACGGCTTCCGCCACCGCTTCGACTGGAGCCACAGACGACGATATCCAGCCGACAGAGAGCACTACTCCAGTTGAAACGAAGGGGGTAAGCGAGGGGCAGAACGCGGCGGGGCGGCGGGACGGCCGCGACGCCCGCGACGACAGCCAGCGCAGCGTCGAAATCGACGGCGACATCACCGGCGAATCGACGGGGACCGGCGAGTACGCGGACTTCGTCGCGACGTTCCGCGACCGCTACGACCGCCTCTCGAAGAAACTCCGCGGCCGCGTCAACCACCGGCCGACGGACGCGCTCGACTCGATGCCCGGCGGCAGCGAGGCCGCGGTCGTCGGTATGGTCAACGACGTCCGCTCGACCGCCAGCGGCCATTGGCTCGTCGAGGTCGAGGACACGAACGGCGTCTTCCCGACGCTCGTGATGAAAGACCGCGACATCGCCGACCACGTCGACGAACTCCTCACGGACGAGGTCATCGCCGTCGAAGGGACGATTTCGGACGACGGCGGCATCCTGTTCGCGGACGAACTCCACTTCCCGGACATTCCCCGCACCCACAGCGCATCGACCGCGGACCGACACGTGCAGGCCGCGCTCGTCTCCGACGTCCACGTCGGCAGCCAGGAGTTCGCCGCGGACGCGTGGCAGGCGTTCGCCGACTGGCTCCACACCGAGGAGGCCGACCCCGTCGAGTACCTCCTCATCGCGGGCGACATGGTCGAGGGCGTCGGCGTCTACCCCGACCAGGACGAGGAACTGGACATCGTCGACATCTACGAGCAGTACGAGACGTTCGCGGAGCACCTCAAAGACGTCCCCGGGGACATGGAGATCGTGATGATTCCTGGCAACCACGACGCCGTCCGCCTCGCGGAACCCCAGCCCGCCTTCGACGAGGAGCTGCGCTCGATTATGAGCGCCCACGACGCCCGCTTCACCGGGAACCCCTCCACGGTCACCGTCGAGGGCGTCGACGTTCTGATGTACCACGGCGTCTCCATCGACGAAATCATCGCCGAGTACCCCGGCGACGACATCTCCTACGACAACCCCCACCGCGCGATGGAGCAACTGCTGAAGAAGCGCCACGTCGCCCCGCAGTTCGGCGGCCGTACCCGCGTCGCCCCCGAGAAGGAGGACTACTTGGTCATCGACGACCCGCCCGACGTCTTCCACACCGGCCACGTCCACAAGCTCGGCGTCGGCGGCTACCACAACGTCCGCCTCGTGAACTCGGGGTGCTGGCAACACCAGACGGAGTTCCAGAAGTCCGTCAACATCGACCCCGACGTCGCCACCGCACCCATCCTCGACTTGAACACGCTGGACGTGACCGTCCGCAAGTTCGCTTAGCCACTTTTTGCTGCGCTCGGTCGCTACCGCTCCCTCGCTTGCAAAAACTTGGGGAAAAAGCGCTCCTCCCTTCAGCCGCGCCCTCCGGGCGCGTTAGTCGGTCGTCGGCCCGCGCTCCCTACGGTCGCGCGGTGAGCCGCTCGTGCTGGCGGCTTACGAATCGCTGCGCTCCCCGTTCGCACGAACCGAGGCGCGTAGCGTCGTGAATGTCTGACTGTTCGGCGTCCCGCTTAGCTGGTGAGCCGCGTGACGAGCCAGATGACCGCGAGGAACGGCAACACCGGCAGCAGCAACACGAGCAGGCCCACCGCTATCGCGTAGCCGACCGCGCTCATCTCGGCGTTCGCCATCGAACGCGCGTGTCGTCGGACGCTCCGCGGCGCTTCGTCGTTCTCGTCGCTCATGTGTGGGCCTTCGCCGTCCGGCGGAAAAAGTCGTCCGGTAGACAGGACCGCTACGCGAGGTCGATGGCGGGGCGGAACGGCACCGCGCGGGACGCGCGCTCGGCGTCAGTCTCGGTCTCGGGGACGACGTCGATGTCGGCGTCGAACTGCCGGGCGAGGAAGCCCGCCGCGTTCTCGTAGACGTCCTGCTCGTCGACCTCGTCGAGCGCCGCCAGCTCGTCGTCGGAGCGCTCGCGGACGTCCGACACGAGGTCCTGCACGAGGTCGTTGACCGCGTCGCCCTTCTCGCGCAGGCTCTCGTGTTGCATCACCTTCCCCATCACCGCACCGACGTCCGTGCCGGTCTCGCGGACCGTCTCGTAGACGGTCTGCTTCCACGGCGCGGGCGTGAACACCGTAATCTGGTCGGGGTCGGTGTCGGTCACGTCGATGACCTCCCGCACGTCCTCGGTCAGCGACTCCACGAGCTGCTCCTCGACTTCCACACGCTCGGACTCCAGTTCGGGGTCGGCCTCCGGCCAGTCGTCCTGCCCGACGGGCTCGCCCGTGAGCTGTTCGTGGAGTTCGTTCGCGAGGAACGGCACGATGGGCGCCAGCAGGCGCAGTCGCGTCCGCAGCACCTCACGGAGCGTCCACCGCGCGCCGTCGCGGTCGAGGTCCGTGCGCTTGCGGTACCACGTCAGATGCTCCTCGAAGTGGTAGAACGCCTCCTGGCTGGCGGCGCGCGTCTGGAACTCGTCCATCGCGTCGGTGGCGTCCCGAATCGTCGACTGGAGCTTCGACAGCAGCCAGCGGTCGATGCGCTGCAACTGGACGTCCTCGCGGTCGCCGACGCCCTCGGCGTTCTCGATGACGTCCTGCGCGCGCTCGTAGAAGCTCGCGAGCTGGTCCTGCGTGGTGCCGACCTCGTCGTCGCGCCAGTCGACGTCCTGCCACGGCTCCGCGGAGTTCAACAGCACGAACCGCACGGTGTCGGCGCCGTACTCCTCGATGGCCTCCGTGGGGAGAACGACGTGGCCCTTCGAGGAGGACATCGCGTCGCCCTCCAGCAGCACCATCCCCATCACGGTGATGCCCTCCGGCCACTTCGCCTCCTCGAAGAGGTCGGTGTGGTGGAAGAGGTAGAACGTGAGGTGATTCGAGATGAGGTCGTTGCCGGAGACGCGCTGGTCGACGGGGTACCAGTAGTCCCACTCCTCGCGGAGGTCCAGCGCTGTCTCGTCGGGGTCCTCGACGGCCTCGGCGCCGTAGAACAGCGTGTCGAAGAACTCGCGGTCCATCTCCTCCGGCGGCACGTCCTGCAGCCGGTGGGCGATGGTGTAGTAGGACATGTACACCGTCGAGTCCGACAGCGGCTCGATGACGAAGTCGTCGTCCCACGGCAGGTTCGTGCCCAGCCCGAAGTTCCGGATGCAGGGCCACTCGTTGAGCCAGTCGACGGTGTGGTCCAGCTGGTCGCCCGCGCTGTCCGGGCGCGCGTCCAGCTGGCTAATCGCGTCGTGGGCGAGCTGCTTCCAGTCGTCGTCGCTGTACGTCAGGAACCACGTGTCCTGCTTGGCGACCTCGACGTCGCCGCCGCAGCGGCAGACGACCTCCTCGGAGAACTCGTACATCGAGTCGAACTCGCCGCTCGACTGGAAGTGCTCGGCCAGCTCGTCGCGGACGTCTTCCACGGTCGCGCCCGCGTACTCGTCGTACATGTCCTTCAGTTCGCCCGCGTGGAACTCGCGGTTGTACACCTCTTGGGTGGCCTCTTCGAGCGCGGGGTCGTCGCTCGATTCGATGCCGTGCTCCTCGACGGCCGCGCGCGCCGGGAACGGGTCGTCGTAGCCGTCCACGTCGATGATGGCCTTCGGCTGAATCTCCTCGACCTCGGCGGGGTCGATGCCGTACTCGCGCATCCGCTCGTCGTCTTTCTTGGCCTCCTGGAGGGCCATCCAGTCGTCCGGCGAGTGCGCCGGCACCGACATCACGACGCCGGTGGCGTTGTCCGCGTCCACGAAGTCCGCGGGCAGCACGAGCACGTCCTCGCCCGTGACGGGGTTGGTGACGCGCTCGCCGACCAGCGCCTCCCCGGTGAACCGGTCGAGAATCTCGACGTCGCGCTGCTGGAGGACGAGCTTCTGTGCGCCCTCGTCGCTGAGCAGCCACGTCTCGCCGTCCACGTTCGCCTCCACGTAGCTGGCGTCCGGGTCGATGTACGCGTTCGTCACGCCCCGCACCGTCTCCGGGCGCAGCGTCGCCATCGGCACTACGGTGTCGCCCTTCCGGAACTTCACGAGGGTGTACTGCTGGAACTCCGCCTCCTCGCCCTCCAGCAGGTCGTGGGTGGTGACGGGGTTCTCCTCGTTCGTGCAGTACTTCACCGGGTGGAGCCCCTTCTCCAGTCGGCCGTGGTCGCGCAGCGTCTCGTACTGCCACGTGACGAACTTCGAGTAGCGCTCGTCGTTGGTCGTGAACTCCCTCCGCCAGTCGATGCTGAGGCCGAGGGACTTCATGTTCTGCTTGTAGTGGTTCTCGATGAAGTAGCGCGCGAACCCCATCGGCGTCTCCAGCTGTTCGAGCTCGGACTCCGGGACGTTGTACGTGTCCCGCAGCACCGACATCTGCTCTTCCTCGCGCTCCTGGAGGCGGTTCACGGCGCCGACGATGGGCGTGCCCGTGACGTGCCACGCGATGGGGAACAGGACGTTGTCGCCCTGCAGGCGTCGGTAGCGGGCGTAGACGTCCGGCACCGTGTACGTGCGGGCGTGCCCGATGTGCATCCCACCGGAGGGATAGGGGTACGGGACCGTCACGAACGTCGCGTCCTCGTCGGGGTCGGGGTCGGCGTGGTAGCGGCCGCCGTCCTCCCAGCGGTCCTGCCACTTCCGCTCGACTTCCCGTGGCTCGTAGGTCATATCCGGTGTGACACTCTGCCGGGCCAAAAGCCCTCCCATAGTGACTGTCGCGCCCGTCGGGTTCCCGGCCGACCTCGCCGCGACCACCCCACGGAAACGCCTTTGCCGCCCCGGCGCCTCCGCCGAGCTCGTGGGCGAGTTCACCGACGCCGTGCACGCACGCCTCCGGGACGCGCTCGCCGCCCGCGACCCCGGCCGCGAGTGGACGACCGAGTGGTACGTCCAGCGCACGCCCGTCGACGTCGCCGGCGTCCCCGACGCCGACGCGCCGCTCGTGCTCGTGGAGGTGGAGATGCGGCGCGCCGACCCCGCGAACAACCCCGTGAAACTCGCCCGGCACGCCGCCGACGGCGCGTTCGACCGGCCGGTCGCCCTCGTGCACCTGTTCAGCGACTACTACGCGCTCGCGGACGGCGGCCACTCCTCGAAGCGCGAGAACGCCGAGTTCGTCGGCGGACTCGCCAGCGACGCGCTCGACGGCTTCGACTACCACGCCGTTGACCTCGCGCTCGCGCCGCCCGTGCGCGGCGACGACCCGCCGGCGGACTGGGAGGATGCGGTCGAGAACGCCGCCGACCGCGTCACCGACCGCGTCACCGACCGCGTCTGAGAAGAACGGGTCGCTACTCGATGTCGACGCTCGTGGACTCCTCGCTGGTGTGTACCTTCGGGAGTTCCACCGTCAGCACGCCGTTCTGGAAGGCGGCCGATGCCCCCGCTTCGTCGACTTCCTCGGGGAGCGTGACGCTCCGGGAGAGCGAGCGCTTGCTGCGCTCCCGGCGGACGTAGTTGTCCTCGCCCTCCTCGGTCTCCTCCTCGTGGCGCGCCTCGATGCGGAGCGTCCGGTCGCGGACCTCCACGTCGATGTCGTCCTTCTCGAAGCCCGGGAGGTCCGCGGTCACGACGAACTGGTCGTCCTCGTCCTCGACGTCGACCGCGAGCCCCCCGCCGGCGCGCTCCCGGGCGTCGTTCATCTTGTCCAGCAGTCGCTCCAGCTCGTCGAACGGGCTGCCTCGTGCCATATTCGACCGTTCACCGCGAATCCCAGAAAAGGTATTGGCCAGCCAAACTCGACAGCCGACGAGCATCCGCGAGCGCCAGCGGCGCTCGCGGTTCACCGCGCCGGAGGCGCGGGCGCCGAGGACCCCCGAAGGGGGTCCGACGGCGCTTTTTCCCCAAGTTTTTGCCGAGCGGGGTGCGCCTCCGGCGCACCCCCGCAGCGCAAAAAGTGGTTTCAGACGACGTGCTCGACGTCGTAGGAGCCGAGGCGGCGCACCCAGCCGTTCTCGGCGAGCGCTTCGATTTCTTCGAGGGCGGCCTGCGTGCGTTCCTCGTAGAGGCCGGCGTCGACGTCGATATGGAAGAGGTAGTCGCCGAGGCGCTCGCCGCTGGGGCGGGATTCGACGCGGGAGAGGTTGATGTCGCGGTCGGCGAACGGCTCCAGCAGTTCGAGCAGGAGGCCGGGGTAGTTCGCGTTGGGGTAGACGACGAACGAGGACTTGCCGCCGGCCTCAGAGCGCTCGCTGGGCGGCGCGACGACGAAGAAGCGCGTGGAGTTGCTGGACTTGTCCTGGATGTCGGAGGCGACCAACTGGAGGTCGCCGTCGGCGTTGTCCGGGTGCGCGATGCCGGCGACCGTGGGGTCCTCGCGCGCGATTTCGACGCTGCGAGCGGTGGAGGCGACGGGTTCGCGGTCCACGTCGGGGTAGTTCTCGTCGAGGTAGGTGCGACACTGCGCGAGCGCCTGCGAGTGGCTGGCGACGGTGTCGAAGTTCTCGCTCTGCGCGATGAGGGCGTGGCGAATCGGCGTGACGACTTCGCGGACGACTGCGAGGTCGACTTCCGCGAGCGCGTCCAGCGTCTCCGTCACCGAGCCCTCGATGCTGTTCTCGATGGGGACGACGCCGCGGTCGGCGTCGCCGTTCGCGACCGCGTCGGCGATGGCGCGGACGGACTCCACGAAGGAGATGCCGTCGTCGGTGACGGCGCTGGCGGCGCGGTGGGAGTACGTGCCGGTCGGACCGAGCGTGACCGTTTCCATGCGCTCGTGTACGCGGCGGAGGCGGGAAAAGACCGTCGGGGCGACAGAATTTGCGGGCTATCGGTTCAGCGTGTGGATGGCGTGGCCGAGCGCGTGCTCCGCGGCCTCCATCGTCGCCTCCGAGAGCGTCGGGTGGGTGTGGATGGTGGAGGCGACGTCTTCGAGCGTCGCGCCCATCTCGATGGCGAGCCCGAGTTCAGCAATCAGCTCGCTGGCCTCCGGGCCGACGATTTGCGCGCCGAGCAGGAAGCCCGACTCCTCGTCGGCGACGACGCGGACGAACCCGTCGCTGTCGCCCGTGGTGAGCGCGCGGCCGCTCGCGCGGAACGGGAACGTGCCGACCGCGGGCTCGAAGCCCTCCTCGCGCGCGTCGTCCTCGGTGAGACCGACGGTCGCGATTTCGGGGTCCGTGAACACCGCCGCCGGCACCGCCTGATAGTCCAGTGCCGCGGGCTCGCCGGCCGCGACCTCGGCGGCGACCTGCCCCTCCTTGCTGGCCTTGTGCGCGAGCATCGGGCCGGGCGCGACGTCGCCGATGGCGAAGACGTTCTCCACGTCGGTGCGCGCCTGCTCGTCGGTTTCGAGGCGGCCGTCGTCGTTCGGTTCGAGGTCGATGGCGTCCAGATTCAACGTGTCCGTCACGGGCTGGCGGCCGACCGCCACGAGCACCTTGTCGGTCTCGAACTCCGTGAGTTCGCCATCCTCGTCCTCGGCGGCGACGACGATGCCGTCGCCGGACTCCTCCCAGTGGTCGGCGGCGAGCCCGAACTCGAAGTCGATGCCGAGTTCCTCGGCGCGCTGTTTGACGGGCTGAGTGAGGTCGTCGGGGTAGCCCGCCAGCGCCTCGTCGAGCATCTCCACGACGGTGACGTCGACGCCGAGCTTCGCGAGCACGGTCGAAATCTCCATCCCGATGTAGCCCGCGCCCACCACGACGATGGAGTCGGGCAGGTCGTCCATCGCGAGCGCCTGCCGCGAGTCGAGGACGGGGTCGGCGTCGAACTCGAAGCCCGGCACCTCGATGGGCCGCGACCCCGTCGCGACGACGCAGTTCTCGTACTCGATGGTCTCCGAGCCCTGCCCCTCGCCGCCGTGGACGACGCGGAGCTTGTCGTTGCCTGCGAACTCCGCGCGCCCCTCCATGAGGTTGACGCCGCTGGCCTTGCAGAGCTTCTCGACGCCGCCAGTGAGCTGGTCGACGACGCCGTCCTTCCATTCGACCATCTCCCCGAAGTCCACGTCGGGGTCGGCGTAGACGCCCATCTCCTCGGCGTTGCCCGCGTCGTGGGCGACGTCGGTCGCCGTAATCAGGGCCTTCGAGGGGATGCAGCCGTAGTTCAGGCAGGTGCCGCCGTAGGCGTCCATCTCCACGAGCGTCGTGTCGAGGCCGAGCTGTGCGGCGCGAATCGCCGCGACGTAGCCGCCCGGCCCGCCGCCGACGACCGCCACGTCCGTTCCAGTGGATACGTCTCCAACAACCATTATTCGAGTAGTAGTAGTTCGGGGTCAGTCAGTCGCTCCATCACGTAGTTCGTGAACCGCGCGGCCTCTGCGCCGTCGATGACGCGGTGGTCGATGGACAGCGACAGCGGTAGCGTCTGCGCCGCCCGCACTTCGCCGTCCTCCGCGACCGGCCGCTCGTCGATGCCGCCCAGACCGAGAATCGCGGTCTCGGGGTAGTTGATGATGGGCGTCGCGTACTCGCCGCCGACCGCGCCGAAGTTCGTGATGGTGAACGTCCCGCCCTGCATCTCCTCGCGGCTAATCGAGCGGTCGCGGGCCTTCGCCGCGAGTTCGTTCACCTCCTCGGCGATGTCGAGGATGGATTTCTGGTCGACGTGCTTCACGACGGGCACCATCAGCCCGTGGTCGGTCGCCACCGCGACGCCGATGTTGTAGTCCTGCTTGAGTGCGATTTCCTCTTCTTCCTCGCGGAGTTCGGAGTTCAGAATCGGGTACTCCTTCAGCCCCGCGACGACCGCCTTCATCACGAACGGCAGGTACGTGAGCTTCACGTCCTGCTCGGCCGCGCGCTCCTTGAGCTTCGCGCGCGTCTCAACGAGGTCGTCGATGACCGCGGTGTCGTGGTGGGTGACGTGGGGCGCGGTGTACTTCGACTCGGCCATCTGCTCGCCGATGCTGCGCCGGACGCCGCGGTACGGTTGGGTCGTCTCGCCGCCCTCGACGAACGCCTGCTCGGGCGCGCCGGTCGTCGGTTCGCCCTGCGCGGCGGTGCCGCCCTCGGCGTACTCCTGGACCGCCTCGGCGGTGACGAACGCCTCGCCGTCGCGCTCCTCGGTCGCGGGCACGTCGTCGATGTCGACGCCGAGTTCCTTCGCCAGCCCGCGGGTCGCGGGCGCGGCGAGCGTCTTCTCGCGGCCCGCCGACTCCTGCCCGCCGGCGCCGCCCTCGGTGTGGTCGGCGGCCTGCTCGCCCACCGGCTCCACTGCGGAGCGAACCTCGTCCGGCGGCTCCTCCTGCGGCTCGGTCGCGTGGCCTTCCGCCGCCGCGCGCACGTCGCTCTCGGTCACGCGGCCGGACGGCCCCGTGCCCTCGACGGAATCGAGGTCGACGTCGAGTTCGCGCGCGAGCCGACGCACGCTCGGCGGCGCGAACGTCCGCGTCGACGCCTTCTCCGTCGCGGACTTCGACGCGGACTCGGGCTCCTCGGTGGCTTCTTCTTCCGGCTCTGTCGCTTCGGCGGCTTCGCCCTCCACGTCGAAGGTGACGATGACCTCGCCGACCGGGACGACGTCGCCCGCGTCGTAGTGCAGTTTCCGGACTGTGCCGTTCACCGGGGCGGGGACCTCGACGACCGCCTTGTCGGTCTCCACCTCCGCGACCGGCTGGTCCTCGGAGACGGTGTCGCCCTCCGAGACCAGCCAACTGACGATTTCGCCCTCCGCTACGCCCTCGCCGACGTCGGGTAGCTTGAACTCTCGTGCCATCTCAGAACTCCACGGTCTCCCGGATGCCCGACTCGATGCGCTCGGGCTCGGGCAGGTAGTAGTCTTCCAGCGCGGCCAGCGGGAACGGCACGTCGAACCCCGTGACCCGCTTCACCGGTGCCTCCTGGTGGAGCAGCGTCTCCTCCTGGAGCGTCGCCGTGATTTCGGCGCCGACGCCCGCCGTCTTCGGCGCCTCGTGGACGATGGCCGCTCGGCCCGTCTTCTCGAAGGACTCCACGATTGTCTCCTCGTC
Source organism: Halobacterium sp. NMX12-1 (assembly GCF_040435975.1). NCBI lineage: Archaea > Methanobacteriati > Methanobacteriota > Halobacteria > Halobacteriales > Halobacteriaceae > Halobacterium > Halobacterium sp. NMX12-1. The sequence continues at coordinate 651,173 of NZ_CP159204.1, forward strand.
GAGCGGGCTCAGCGTCCGGAGGTCCACGACCTCCACGTCCACGTCGTCGGCCATGTTCTCTGCGGCTTCCAGCGTCGGCCGGGTCATCGCTCCCCACGTGAACACGGAGACGTCGCTGCCCTCGCGGCGCACCGCGGCCTCCCCGAGTTCGACCTCGTAGGGGCCGTCGGGCACCTCCTCGCGGAACGCGCGGTAGATTTTCTTCGGTTCGAGGAAGATGACCGGGTCGGGGTCCCGAATCGCCGCGACGAGCATCCCCTTCGCGTCGTGGGGCGTGCTCGGAATCGCGACCTTCAGCCCGGCCTCGTGGACGTAGAACGCCTCCTTCGACTCGGAGTGGTGCTCGGGCGCGCGGATGCCGCCGCCGAACGGCGCGCGCAGCACCATCGGACACGTGAACCGCCCGCGGGAGCGCGTGCGGAGCCGCGCCATGTGGCTCACGATCTGGTCGAAGCCCGGGTACATGAACCCCGAGAACTGGATTTCGGGCACCGGCTTCAGGCCGTAGGCGGCCATCCCGATGGCGGTGCCGACGATGCCCGACTCCGCCAGCGGCGTGTCGATGACGCGGTCCTCGCCGAACTCGTCGTACAGTCCCTCGGTCGCGCGGAACACGCCGCCGTTCTTCCCGACGTCCTCGCCCATCACGAGCACGTCGTCGTCCTCGGCCATCTCGTCGCGGAGGCCGTCCCGTACCGCCTGCACTAGCGTCAAGTTCTCTCCCATGTTAGTCCTCCAGTAGCGCTTCGTCGCCGTGTTCGGCGCGGATGGACTGGAACCACTCCAGTTGTTTCTCGAGCCGGCCGGGCATCTCCGCGTAGACGTTCTGGAACATCTCCACGGGGTCGGGCCGCGGCGTCTCCTCGGCGGCCGCGATGGCGTCCGCCACGCGGTCCTCGACGTCCTCTTCGATGTCCGTAATCGCCTCGTCGTCCAGCCGGTCGGTCCGCTTCAGGAACTTCTCGAGGCGCGGAATCGGGTCCTTCGCCTTCCACTTCTGGACTTCCTCCTCCTCGCGGTAGACGGAGGGGTCGTCGGCGGTCGTGTGCGCGCCGAAGCGGTACTGGACCGCCTCGATCATCGTCGGGCGCAGTTCGCCCTCCGCGGGGTCTTTGGCCTTCTCGACGGCCGCCTTCGTCACCGCGTACACCGCAAGCGGGTCCATCCCGTCTACCTGCACGCCCTCGAAGCCGTACGCCTCGGCCTTCTGCGCGAGCGTCTTCGACGCCGTCTGCTTCTCGCGGGGCACGCTGATGGCCCACTGGTTGTTGTTGCAGAAGAACACGTTCGGCGTGTCGAAGACGCCCGCGAAGTTCAGCCCCTCGTGGAAGTCGCCCTCGCTGGTCGCGCCGTCCCCGAAGTAACAGAGGAACGCCTTGTCCTCCTCGTCCTTGAGCTTCGACGCCCACGCCAGTCCCGTGGCGTGGGGAATCTGGGACGCGATGGGCACCGCGACGGTGAACAGGTTCACGTCCTCCGGGACGCGCGCGCCGTTCTCGTCGCCCATCCAGAGCCGCAGCGTCTGCTTCAGCGGGAGGCCCTGCACGAGCGAGGCGGCGTGCTCGCGGTAACTGGGCACCATCCAGTCGTCGCCGCCGAGCGCCATCGCGGAGCCGACCTGCGCGCCCTCTTGGCCCGACAGCGGCGGGTACGTGCCGATGCGACCCTGCCGCTGGAGGCTCACCGCCCGCTCGTCGAAGCGCCGAGCGAGCTTCATCGTCCGGTACATCTCCACGAGCTCGTCGTCGTCGAGGTCCGGGACCTCGGCGCCGTCGACGACCTCGCCGTCCTCGTCGAGCACCCGTACCATGTCGTCGGGTTCTCGGTGCACGGTCGCAGTCACGGGTACCCCCGTCCTGACATGTGCGGAGAATCGCCCCGTGCGACCATATGATTTTCGTAACGGTCTTTCTAGCGGGTTACCGTCGCGGCATTTTTCACAACTCACGTTCACAACTTCCCGAGGTAAATCGCTGAACGTTCGACACTGAACTCGAAAACTGGGCGGACAGCCACCCTACGCGAAGTATTGCCGGATTCTGTCTCCGTCCAGCGGCCCGGTGACCCGGTCCCTCGTTCAGTCAGTCGGAGGCCGCCCTGCGGGCGTCCTCCCGCGCCTCTTCGATGCTCTTGCCCTCCCGCAGCACCGCGTCGACGAACAGCTCGCCCGCCTTGTACGACGACCGCACCATCGGACCCGAGGCGCAGTAGAGGAAGTCGAACTCCTCCTCGGCGACGCGGCGCCACGTCTCGAACTTCTGGGGGTGGACGTACTCGGCGACGTCCAGATGGGAGCGCGACGGCTGGAGGTACTGGCCGAGTGTCACGACGTCCACGCCCACCTCGCGGAGGTCGCCCAGCGTCTGGTAGACCTCGTGGTCGTACTCGCCGACCCCGAGCATCACGCTCGTCTTCGTGTAGATGTCGGACTCGCGGTTCACCTGGTCGAGCACTTTCAGGGACTGCTCGTAGCCCGCGCGGCGGTCTCGCACCGGGAACTGGCGGCGCTCGACCGTCTCGACGTTGTGCGCGATGACGTCCGGGTTCGCGTCGATAATCTTCCGGACGAGGTCCTCTTCCCCTTGGAAGTCCGGAATCAGCACTTCCACCAGAATCGAGGGGTCGCGGGCCTTGATTTCCCGGATGGTTTGGGCGAAGTGGCCGGCGCCCTGGTCGTCGAGGTCGTCGCGGTCGACGGAGGTGAGGACGACGTAGTCTAGGCCGATTTCCGCGACCGACTCCGCGACGTTCGCCGGCTCGTCGGGGTCCAGCGGCTCCATCCCGCCGGTCTGGACGTCGCAGAAGTTACAGCCCCGCGAGCACCGGTCGCCCATCAGCATGAACGTCGCGGTGCCCGGGCCGTCGCGGCCGCTCCAGCACTCCCCCATGTTCGGGCACGAGGCCTCCTCGCAGACCGTGTGGAGGTCGTGGCCCCGGAGCGTCTCCTTGATGTCCGTGAATCGCTCTCCGGACGGCGGCCGCATCTTCAGCCAGTCCGGCTTCCGCCGACTGCTCATGCACCTTCCTTCGCGGGGGACTGCAAAAACTGTGGGGTTCGGGTGCCCGGAGCCGTGTTGTGCGAGCGCATCCCATACGTTAAAGAGGGGTGAGAACCGACTTTCAAACCACCTCGAAACAGCAAAATGTTTGACGTATCTCGCGAGGAGATAACCGACGGGCCGCTCACGCGCGCCCTCCTCTACGTCGCCGCACCGCTGGTCGTCCAGCAGTACGTCGTCGTCCTCCAGCAGGTCGTCGACGCGTTCTGGCTCGGCCGCGTCAGCGAGCAAGCGGTCGCCGCGGTCGGCCTCGTCGCGCCGGTGCTCGCGCTCCTCACGCTCGGTAACCACGTCGCGCTCACCGGCGGGCAGGTGCTCGTCGCCCAGCACGCCGGCGCGGAGAACGACGGCGACGCCCGCCGCGCCGCCTTCCACGCCATCCTCGTCGCGCTCGCGCTCAACCTCGTCGCGCTCGCGCTGGCGTACCTGTTCGCCGCCGACGTGCTCGCGCTGTTCGACCCCGGCGAAGTCGTCGTCGAACTCGGCGCGCTCTACCTCGTCGTCGTCCTCGGCGGGATGGTGTTCGGCGGGATGAGCGACGCCATCGAGGGCGCGTTCGTCGGCTGGGGAGACTCCCGCGCGGCGCTCGTCGTCAACGCCGTCGCCGTCGCCGTCAACGTCGTCCTCGACCCGTTCCTCGTCGTCGGCTGGGGCATCCCCGGCTTCACCGGCTACGGCATCCTCGGCGCCGCGCTCGGCACCGCCGGTGGCTACGTCGCCGGGTTCGCCGTCGCCGTCGCCGTCGCCACCACGGACTTCACCGATTTCGCGTACACGCGCGAGGCGATGCAGTTCCGGCTCGACTCGCTGCGGGAAGTCCTCGAAGTCGGCGTGCCGAAAGCCGGCCAGGAGGGCGGCCGACAGACCGCCCGCCTCCTCATGGTCGCCATCGTCTCCGGCGTCGGCGGGAGCGCCGGCCTCGCCGCGTACACCGTCGGCATGCGCATCTCCACGCTCGCGTTCGTCCCCGCCATCGCCGTCGGCAGCGCGGTCGCCAGCGTCGTCGGTCAGAACCTCGGCGCCGAGCGCCCCGCCCGCGCGACCCGCGCGACGTGGCTCGCCGCCGGCGTCGCGACCGTCGGCCTCGCGGTCGTCGGCGTCGCCCAGTTCCTGATTCCCGGCCTCATCACGGACGTGTTCGCGCCCAGCCTCGACGGCGACGCGCTCACGTACACCGTCGCGTACCTCCAGATTCTCGCGGTCGGCTACTGGGCGTTCGGCCTCATCTACCCTCTGCAGGGCGGCTTCAACGGCGCCGGGAAGACGCAGGTGTCGATGGTCGCGACGATGCTCCAGTACTGGGTCGTCCGGCTCCCCATCGCGGTCGTCGGCGCCTACGTCGTCGTGCTCTCCGTGCCCGTGTACGCCGCGTTCTGGGCCATCACCGTCTCGAACGTCGTCGCCGCAATCGGCGTCACCGTCTACTTCTACTACTCGACGGACCGCGGCCTCCTCGAACGCGTCGCCTCCACGATGAGCGCCGACGCCGCCGACTGAGTGCGCGCCTCGCCGCTCGCGGGTCGCTTCGCTCGCGGCTCCTGTTGGTCGCCGCTCGTCGTCCTGTGCCCTCCCTGCGGTCGGGCACACGCTCCCCGCTCGCCATATCCGTGAGTCTCGGTCGTTCGCTTCGCTCACTCCCTCCGACTCACGCCGCTCACGGCTCCCGCTGGTCGCCGTTCGCATTTCCGCGGTTCTCGCTCACTTCGTTCGCTCCGAACCGCGCCACTAAGGAAACGCCTATCCGCAACCCTCCCCTCCCCAACTGGTGATGGAAGTCGCCGAGGTCGTTCCCGAGTTCGCCGACGCCTTCCCCTTCGACGAGTTCAACGAGATGCAGCGCGAGGCGGTGCCGGCGCTCGTGAACTCCGAGGCCAACGTCGTCGCGTCCGCGCCGACGGGCAGCGGGAAGACCGCGCTCGCGGAGCTGGCCATCTGCCAGACCCTCGACGCCGGCGGCACCGCGGTGTTCGTCGCGCCCCTGCGCGCGCTCACCAACGAGAAGGAATCGGAGTGGGAGCGCTTCGAGGAACTGGGCTACTCGGTGTACGTCGTCACTGGGGAACGAGACCTCAACCCCCGGCGCGCGGAGCGCGCGGACGTGCTCGTGATGACCCCCGAGAAGGCCGACTCCGCAACGCGGAAGCACGACTCGCCGCGGTACTCGTTCGTCACGGACGTCGACTGCGTGGTCATCGACGAGGTCCACCTGCTCGACTCCGAGAAGCGCGGGAGCGTCCTCGAAGTCGTGGTGTCGCGCTGGCGGCGGCTCTGCGACCCGCGCGTGGTCGCGCTGTCGGCGACGATGCCGAACATCGACGACGTGGCGGCGTGGCTCGACGCGGAGCCGGAGACCACCTTCGAGTTCGGTGACGACTACCGGCCCGTGGACCTCCACGCGGGCGTGCGGACGTACACGCACGGCGACAACCCGTTCGCGGACAAGTACCGCCGGCTGTTCACGACGCTGGACCTCGCCGAACCCCACCTGCGCGAGGACGGGCAGGCGCTTGTGTTCGTCTCCAGCCGGCAGGACACCGTGCAGGCCGCGAAGAAGACCCGAGACGAAATCGGCGAGCGCGATATCCCGGTGGGCTCGCGGGGCGACTACGAGTTCCACACCGAGACCGAGGAGCTGGACAACGCGACGCTCCGCAAGTCCGTGCTGGACGGCGTCGCGTTCCACCACGCCGGGCTCTCCACGAACGACAAGAACCTCGTCGAGGAGTGGTTCCGCGAGGGCAAAATTCGAATCTTGTTCTCGACGTCGACGCTGGCGTGGGGCGTCAACCTCCCCGCGCGCTGCGTCGTCATCCGGGACACGAAGCTCCACGACCCCCTCGAGGGCGAGGTGGACATGAGCCCGCTGGACGTCCTCCAGATGCTCGGGCGCGCTGGCCGGCCGGGCTACGACGACGTCGGCTACGGCTGGGTGGTCTGCGACGAGTCGGACGCCGACATGTACCGCAACCTCCTCCGCGAGGGCAAGGAAATCGAGTCGCGGCTCGCCGGGAACCTCGCCGAGCACCTGAACGCGGAAATCGCGATGGGGACGATTCGCGGGCTCGGCGACGTGATGGACTGGCTGGAGACGACGTTCTACTACCAGCGCGCCCGGTCCGAGCCCGACGACTACGACTTCCCGGGGCTCCGGGACCGCGTCCGGGACACCTTAGACGACCTCGTCGAGGAGGGGTTCGTGGAGACCGACGACGACCTCGGGCTCTCCGCGACCCGGCTGGGCGTGCTCGCGTCCACCTACTACCTCCGCTTGGACACCGCCCGCGAGTTCCGCGACGTGGCGGACGGTGACGGCGACGCCGACAGCGTGCTCCGCGCGGTCGCCAGCGCCGGCGAGTTCGACAGCGTGAGCGCGCGCAAGTCCGAGCGCGACGCCGTCGATAGAATCGTCGGCAGCGAGGCCGACGACCTCGACTCCGGCCCGCGGAAGGTGCTCGCGATTCTGCGCGCGAGCATGGACGGCTCCATGCCGCCGGAACTGCGCTCGGACGCGTGGGTCATCAAGCAGAACGCGCTCCGCCTGCTCGCGGCGCTGGGCGCGTTCTTCGAGCGCTACGACGATCCCGCGGGCGCGAACGTCGCCGCGCGCCTCGAAGCCCGCATCGACACCGGCGTCCCCGAGGACGCGGTCGGCCTCACCGCGCTTGACGGGGTCGCCGCGGGCCGCGCGCACAAGCTCGCCGACGAGGGCATCGAGACGCCCGCGGACGTCCGCGAGGCTGGCACGGACGGCCTCGAAGCCGCCGGCCTCGGCCCCGGAGTCGCCGAGAGCGTCCACGAGCAGGCCGCCGGGATGCCCGACGTCCTCGTCGACTGGAGCGACCTCCCGGACAGCATCGCGGCCGGCGACAACCAGATGTGCGAGGTCGTCGTCCGCAACGCGGGCGGCGGCGCGGCCGCAGGCGTCGCGGTCACGGTCAACGACGTCGAGATGACTGAGACAACGGGCTACCTCGACGACGAACTTTCGGTTCCCGTGGGCGTGTTCGGCGCCGATGCGGACGAACTCGAATTCGAAGTCACCGTCTCTTTCTCCGATCTCCCGCTGCTCCCCGTCACCGAGACGCGGACCGTCCGCGTGGAGTAGCGCGTAGGTTCAAGTACCAAACCGGGACCAATCCGGGCCATGCAGGACGCGATTCGCGTGCTCGCTGGCGAGTGTGCCGTCCGCTACGAGAGCGACGGTCGAACCGAACGCGACCTCCGCGGTGACGTCGTCGTCATCGTGAAACCCGACGACACCGTGCTCGTCCACGACGCGGACGGCTACCAGCCCGCGGCGTGGCTCACGCGCCCGGGCGTCGTCCGGTACACGCGGGACGCCCGCGGGTTCCGCATCGACGCGGCGGACGGCGACGAGCGGCTCGTCGTGGAGAGCGCGACCGAGCACGGCGACGCCCACTATCCCGCGTCGCCCGCCGGGCCGCCGGTCGGCACGTGCGAGTGCGACGGCACGCTCGTCAGGGACGGCGGGCGCGTCGTCTGCATCGACTGCCGGACGAGCTACGCGATTCCGCGGGACGCCGCCGTCGTGGACGAGCCCTGTCCGGACTGCGGGCTCCCCCAGTTGCGGGTGGAGCGCGGCGGCGAGGTGACGGCGTGTCTGGACCGCGACTGCACGCCCATCGCCGACCTCGTCGCCGAGCGCTTCGACGGCGCGTGGGCGTGTCGGTGTGGCGCGCCACTCGAAATCGAGGCCGACCGGGGCCTCCACGCGGCCTGTCCGGACTGCGACGCCAGCTACCGGCTGCCCCGCGGGACCGTGGACGGCACCTGCGAGTGCGGACTACCGGCCTTCGAGACGCCGAGCGGGCCGCGCTGTCTCGACGGCGACTGCGGGCAGGCACTGACCGCGGGCGGGCGCGACCGCAACAGTTGAACGTCGGGCGCGCGACGCTCCCGGTATGGACGGCGAGCTACACGGCGACGAGGTCCGGGTCGGCGGCGACGCCCGCCAGCGGTTCCACGACGCCCGCGGCTACGGCCACCCGCTCGACGGCAACGCCATCGCGCTGTCGGTCGTGGAGGCCGCCCACCTGCTGTTCCGCGGCGACCTCGACGCCGTCGACGGCGCGGGGTTCCGGGACTTTTTCGCCGACCGCGGCGCCGGCTTCGCCGCGCGCTTCCTCGTCTACGCGGACCTCCGCGACCGCGGCTTCTACCTCGCGCCCGACCGCCAGCCGTGGTGGGACGACCCGGGCGACGGCGACTTCGTCGTGTTCCCGCGCGGGAAGGGGCCCGGCGACGGCGTCGTGAAACACCGGATTCGCGTCGTCGACGAGCGCGCGACCATCCCCGCCGACGACCTCGGCGACGTCGTGCTCGCGGTCGTCGACGAGGAGAGCGAAATCACGTACCTCGACGTGACCGCCACCGAGCCCGACGGCGACACCGACTTCACCCCGCCGACGGACGTCCGCGGCACGCTGCTCGAAGACCGCGTGCTCGTCTGGGACGCGCCCGGCGAACTCCACGAACAGGGGTTCTACGGGCAGCCGCTCGGCGGCCGCGCGGCCGAGTACGACGCGCTCCAGCTCTCGCTGCTGGAGGCCGCGTACCTCGCCGCGCAGGGCGTCCTCGACCTCGGGGACGACGACGTCGAGGCGGTCGTCGAGCGCGGCCGCGCGGGCGAGGCCGATCGCTTCGACCGCCGGCTGCGCGTCTACCGGGCGCTGCGCGACCGCGGGATGGTCCCCAAGACCGGGTTCAAGTTCGGCGCGGACTTCCGCGTGTACAGCGAGGTCGAGTCCGTCGATGACCTCGGGCACTCGGAGTTGCTCGTGCGCGTGCTCCCCGACGATGTCGTGTTCGCGCCGCGGGACCTCTCGCTGGACGTGCGCCTCGCCCACGGGGTCCGGAAGCGAATGGTTTTTGCGCTCGACAATCCCAGTGCGGACACGATTCGCTGGCTCTCCGTGAGCAGGCTCACTCCCTAACTATGACCGACACAGACAACGAGACGGACGGCGAGGACGCGCCGGGCGCCGACAGCGTCGCGCTCGACCCGTGGGGCTCCTCGACGGTCTCGGACTACCGCAAGCTCTTCGAGGAGTTCGGCATCGAGTCCTTCGACGACGTCATCGACGAGGTGCCCGACCCGCACTACCTGATGCGGCGGGCTATCATCTTCGGGCACCGCGACTACCGCCGCGTCGCCGACGCGATGCGCAACGACGAGCCGTTCGCCGCGCTGTCGGGGTTCATGCCGACCGGCGACCCCCACATCGGCCACAAGATGGTCTTCGACGAGATCATCTGGCACCAACAGCAGGGCGCCGACGCGTACGCGCTCATCGCCGACCTCGAAGCCCACGCCGCCCGCGGGCTGACGTGGGACGAAATCGACGAGCACGCCCGCGACTACCTGCTCTCCCTGCTCGCGCTCGGCTTCGACCCCGAGGACGGCACGCTCTACCGGCAGTCCGCGAACCGCGAACTCCAGGACCTCGCGTTCGAACTCGGCGCGGAGGCGAACTTCTCGGAGTTCGAAGCCATCTACGGGTTCGACGGCGAGACCGACGTCTCCCACATGCAGAGCGTCGTCACGCAGATGGCGGACATCCTCTACCCGCAGCTCGAGGAGTCCAAGCCCACCGTCATCCCGGTCGGCCCCGACCAAGACCCCCACATGCGGCTCGCCCGGGACCTCGCGGAGCGCACGCGCTACTTCAAAGTTACCGAGGCGTACGCCAGCGTCGCGTTCGACGACGACGAGCGCCCGCTCGTCGCCGCCGCCTACGACGCCCGCGGGGAGTACGCCGAGGACGAAGACCAGCCGCGCTGCACGGAAGCCGCCGACTGGCTGCGCGAGGACGCCGACCTCGCGGCCGCATACGACGCCGAAGTGGTCGAGTCGGTCGTCCAGAAGCTCGAAAACGCCGGGATGGAGCCGCTCCGCCCCCGGATTCGGTTCTTCGACCGGCAGGCGACCGACGAGGCCTTCGAGGCGCTCATCGACGAGGTCGCCGGCGAGAAGCGCGTCTTCGAGGGCCACGTCGACGCGTTCGACATCGACCGCGAGACCGCCGAGGACCTCGCGCTCGCCGTCGAAGTCGACCACGGCGGCTACGGCTTCGTGCCGCCCTCGTCGATCTACCACCGCTTCATGACCGGGCTCACCGGCGGGAAGATGTCCTCCTCGATTCCCGCCAGCCACATCAGCCTCCTCGACGACCCCGAGGACGGCTACGACAAGGTCAAGGCCGCGACCACGGGCGGCCGCGAGACCGCCGAGAAACAGCGCGAGCTCGGCGGTGAACCCGACCAGTGTCCCGTCTACGAGCTGTACGCCTACCTCCTCGCGGCGGACGACGACGAGTTCGCCGAGCGCGTCTACGAGGAGTGCGCGGGCGGCGAACGGCTCTGCGGCGGCTGCAAGGAGGAGGCCGCGGAACTCATGGCGGAGTTCCTCGAAGACCACCAGGAGAAACGCGAGGAGGCGAAGGAAGTGCTGGCGGACCTCGACGTCGAACTCGACTCGGCGCGAGCCTGACGGTCCCGGCGAGCCGCTGACGGAATTCTTTTCACCGGCCGTGCCATCCTCCCGCACATGGCGTCCGAACCCCACGCCGGTCGCAGCGCACGTCGAGTAGTCGCGGCTCCGGGGTTCGGTTTCTTCTTCGCCTGAGTGAGCCGGTGGACGCCGCGCGGCGGCGGGAGCCGTCGCGGGGCCGAACCCGCTCGTTCGGGCCGGGAGCGGAACGGATAACTGACTGCCACACGCCCCTACGCACAATGAAACTGCCACCACAGCAGGTCGCGGTGCTCGAAGCGGCGAGCGCCGACGAACCGAGACGCATCGCCGACCTCGCGGCCGAAATCGAGCGGCCGCCGGAGACGGTCACGGGCGCGGCGTTCGAACTGGAGGACGCCGGCCTCGTGGACGTCGTCGAGGAGACCGAGGAGGAGGTCGAACTGACCGAGGAAGGCCGCGAGTACGCCGAAGATGGACTGCCGGAGGTCCGACTCTACGAGGCCGCCCTCGACGCCGGCGCGGACGACGAACCGGTCTCGATGGGCGAAGTCATCGGCACGTCCGGGCTGGAAGGTCCGCAGGTCGATATCGCGCTGTCGAACTACGCCCGGAAGGGCTACGGGAGCATCGACTCGGGGGACCTCGCCGCGGACCCCGACGCCGACCCCAGCGAGGACGCGGAGGCCGCCGCACTCGAAACGCTGGCCGCGGGCGGGGCCGTCGAGGCCGACGACGCGCTCGACCAGCTGGCGCGCCGCGACCTCGTCGCCGTCACCGAGCGCACCGTCCGGTCGGTGCTCCTGACGGAGGCCGGCGTCACCGAACTCATGGCGGGCGTCGAGTCCGCCGAGGAAGTCGGCCAGCTCACCCCAGACATGCTCGCGTCCGGCGAGTGGCGCGACGCCGAGTTCGCCGACTACAACGTCGAAGCCGACGCCGGCGAGCACACGCCCGGGAAGACGCACGTGCTCCGGCAGGCGTCCGAGCGCGTCAAGGAAGTGCTCGTGGGGATGGGCTTCCAGGAGATGGAGGGGCCACACGTCGACGCGGACTTCTACATCAACGACTGCCTGTTCATGCCCCAGGACCACCCCGCGCGCAACCACTGGGACCGGTTCGCGCTGGAGCAGCCCGAGAAAATCGACGAGTTACCCGAAGACCTCGTCGAGCGCGTCGAACGCGCCCACCGCGAGGGCGTCGGGCCGGACGGCGACGGCTACCACTCGCCGTGGGACGAGGACTTCGCGCGTGCGCTCGCGCTCCGCGGGCACACGACGAGTCTCACCGCCCGCTACCTCTCCGGCGTCGCCGGTGAGGACGTGGAACCGCCCGCGCGGTACTTCAGCGTCGAGAAGGCGTACCGCAACGACACCCTCGACGCCACCCACCTCCTGGAGTTCTTCCAGATCGAGGGCTGGGTGATGGCCGAGGACCTCTCCGTCCGCGACCTCATGGGGACGTTCCGGGAGTTCTACAGCCAGTTCGGCATCACGGACATCGAGTTCAAGCCCACGTACAACCCCTACACGGAGCCGAGCTTCGAGCTGTTCGGACGCCACCCCGAGACCGGCGAACTCATCGAAATCGGGAACTCCGGCATCTTCCGCCCGGAGATGCTCGAACCGCTCGGCGTCGAAGCCGACGTGATGGCGTGGGGGCTCGCCCTCGAACGCCTGCTGATGCTCGTGACTGGCTTCGAGGACATCCGCGACGTCCACGGGACGCTGTGTGACCTTGAGTTCCTGCGGGACGCGGAGGTGGTGTACTGATGCCCGTCGTCGACATCGACCCCGACGAACTCCGGACCCTGACGGGGCACACCGACAAGAGCGACGACGAACTCAGGGACGACCTCTTCGGGCTCGGTATCGAGTACGAGGGCGAGACCGAGGACGGCGAGTTCAAACTCGAGTTCGAGGCCGACCGCCTCGACCGCCTCTCCGTGGAGGGCATCGCGCGCTCGCTGCGCTACCACTACGGCGACACCCGGGGCGTCTACGTGCCGGACACGAACAGCGCCGAGTGGACCATCAACGTCGAGGACGTCCCCGACGACCGGCCCTGCGTCACGGGCGCCGTGATTCGCGGCGTCGACCTCGACGAGGACGCGCTGGACTCGCTCATCCAACTGCAGGAGAAACTCCACGCCACGATGGGCCGCAAGCGCGCGAAGGGCGCCATCGGCATCCACGACCTCGCGATGCTGAAAGGCGAGTCCGTCAGCGGCGAGGACGGCGACGCGGGGCGCTCCATCACGTACACCGGCATCGAACCCGACGGCGACACGTTCGTGCCGCTGGACGACGACGCCGAGCGCACGCCCGCCGACGTGCTCACCGAGCACCCGACCGGCGAGCAGTACGCGGACCTGCTGGAGAACTACGACCGCTACCCCGCCATCTACGACGACATCGGGCTGTTCAGCTTCCCGCCGGTCATCAACGGCCGCCGCACCGAGGTCTCCACGGACTCCCGGGAGCTGTTCGTCGAACTCACCGGCACCGACCAGTGGACCATCGACCGGATGTGCGCCATCATCTGCTACGCGCTCGACGCGCGCGGCGCCACCGTCGAGGACGTCACCGTCGAATACGGGGACACTGAACTCGTCCGCCCGGACTTCGAAGTCCAGACCAAGCAGGTCCCCCACGAGCGCGTCGAGACGCTGCTCGGCATCGACCTCGAACCCGACGAAGTCGTCGACCTCGCCGAACGAGCGGGTCTCGATGCCGAGCCCGAGGGCGGGGACGAACTCACCTACGAGGTGGAGATTCCGCCGTACCGCGTCGACGTCCTCCACCCCGTGGACGTCGTGGACGACATCGGGCGCGCGTACGGGTTCAACAACCTCGTGCCGCGCTACCCCGACGTCGGCACCATCGGCGGCCGCACGGAGACGTCGCGCCTGGAGGCCGCCGCCCGCGAGACGCTCGTCGGCCTCGGCTTCGAGGACCTCCTGAACTTCAACATGACCAGCGAGGCCGACAACTTCGAGCGGATGCGCATCTCGCCGGACGACGACGTGGTGGGCGCCGCCGAACCCGCGACCATCGACGAGCCCTACAGCGAGGACTTCACCATCCTCCGCACGTGGGCGCTGCCGTCGCTGGTCTCGGTGCTGGAGAACAACACGCACCGCGCGTACCCGCAGGACCTCGCGGAAATCGGGTTCGCCGCGCACGTGGACGACGCCACGGAGACGGGTGTCGCCGAGCGGCGCACCGTCGCCGCCGTGCTCGCGCGCCACGACGCCTCCTACGAGGACGCGAAGGCGCGGCTCGCGGCGCTCTGCGAGGGGTTCCACGTCGACCTCGAAACGCCCGCCACCGAGCATCCGTCGTTCATCGACGGCCGCGCCGCCAGTGTGGTCATCGACGGCGAAGAAGTGGGCGTCATCGGCGAACTCCACCCCGCGGTCATCGTCGACCACGACGTCGAAGTGCCGGTCGCCGGCTTCGAGTTCGAACTCGACGCGCTCCGGTAGAACAGTTACAGGTCCGCGCCGACCGCGTCTTCTACGGACGCGAAACCGTCGCGGTCCAGCAGTTCGAGCAGCCCCTCGTTGATTTCTCGGGCGATGCTGGGGCCGCGGTAGACGAGGCCCGTGTACAGTTGCACGACGGACGCGCCCGCGCGAATCTTCTCGTAGGCGTCCGCTGCGGTGAACACGCCACCGACGCCGACCACCGGGAGGTCCGTGCGCTCGGCGACGAACCGCACCTGGTCGGTCGCGCGCTCGCGAATCGGCCGCCCGGAGAGCCCGCCCGTCTCCGCGGCGTTCGGGCTCCGGAGTTCGTCCGGCCGGTCGGTCGTCGTGTTCGTCGCGACGACGCCGTCCAGCCCAAGTTCGTTCGCGAGTTCGACGGCGTCCACCACGGCGTCACGGTGGAGGTCCGGGGAGAGCTTCACGAGCAGAGGCGCCGCGCCCGCGTCCTGGAGCGCCTCCAGAATCGCCGCTAACTGCTCGCGGTTCTGGAGCTCGCGCAGCCCCGGCGTGTTCGGGCTGGAGACGTTCACCACGAAGTAGTCGCCGTCCTCGGCCACCTGCTCGTACGTGTAGCGGTAGTCGTCCGGGGCGTCCTCCAGTGGCGTGGACTTCGACTTCCCGACGTTCACGCCCACGGGCACGTCCGGGAGGCGCTGCTCGGCGAGGCGCTCACCGACCACGTCCGCGCCCGCGTTGTTGAACCCCATCCGGTTGACGAGAGCCTCGTCCTTCCGCAGCCGGAACATCCGAGGTCGCGGGTTCCCGGGCTGGCCCTCCGCGGTGACCGCGCCGACCTCGACGTGGCCGAACCCCAGCGCCGCCAGCGCCCGCGGTATCTCGGCGTTCTTGTCGAAGCCCGCCGCCACCCCGACGGGATTCGGGAACGACTGGTCGAACGCCTCGACGGACAACCGCTCGTCGTCGACAGTGTAGTGGCCCGCGTACGCGCGCTCGAGACGTGTGCGCTGTGCGACTCGCAGTAGCCCCGTAATCGCCTCGTGGGCGGTCTCCGGAGGCAGCCGGAACAACAGCGGTTTGGCCAGCCGGTACATCCCGTTAGAAGTCGTGTTCGACGTCGTCCTGGTCGGCCCGCTGGATGATGATCTTGTCCTCGCGCACCCGCACGAAGACTTCGTCGCCGATGTCGAGGCCGGCGACCGACAGTTCGTCCTCGTGGAGATTGACGTGGGCGTTGTGGTACTCGCCGTCGTCGCCTTTCGCGCCACTCGGGCTGAGCGTCTTCTTGCGAACCATCGCGAAGTGTCTACGTTGCCTTTCGCCGCACTCCGTACTTAAGTTCTTCCGACCGTTCGGGCTGACGCGCGCTCGCGGCGACTGAGGGCTGTCGTCGGCGGTCACGAGCCGGGCTTCCGGGTCGGCGCTTTCCCCGAACCGGCCGACGAGATAGATAAAACTATCGGCAAAATCGGCGGTATATTTATCACCCGGCCTTGTGTTCGCATAGCATGGAGCAAAACCATGGTACGTGAGGACGGCAAGCGCAACTTCGCGCTCCGAGAATCCGGTGACGAGAGCAGCGTCTTCAGCGGGAACACCCCACGGCAGGCCGCACTCAAGGCGGCTCGCCGCATCGAGGACGTCGCCGACAGCGAACAGGACGCCGACCGCAAGGAGCTCCGGCTCCGCGAGAAAGGCACCGACAAAGTCCACATCTACGAAGCGTGGGCGTGGGAAGAGGAAGCCCCTGGCGACAAACCCGACTGGATGCCCGGCGAGATTACGAAAGCGAACGTCTCCAAGGAAGGCATCAAGCACATCGAGGACTGACGCCGCTGGCGGTCTCTTTTGTCCCGCGTGTGCGACGCGTAACGGCTTAGTCACCCCCGCGACTACCCAGAGCTGCGTGGGCACCACTCGGCCCGACCGCACGCACTCGCGCGGGACGACCGGCCGACCTCCACCCACGCGGTACTTTCACGCGTAGCCCCCGGTACGTCGTCTCGCGGTTTTCTGGTATGCGGTGGCGTGTCGATGCGCCTCCGGTTCGATGGGGTTTTACGTAACCCGGCACTCGGATGAGATGCGAACGACGTGAGGTGGCTCGGTGCACCCGACGCCACTGATTGACGCCTCGACGCCCCCGCGTCGAACCCCTCGCCTTCGGCGAGTCTGGTTCGACGACCTTAAGTGATACCGGGCGCTTCGGAAGAATGCGAACGACGATGAGGTCACTCGGGTTTCCCGGGTGACTGACGCACGCTTCCGACGCCCGATTCCGGGCTTCGACCTTCGCTCTTTCGAGCGTGGTTCGATGCCCTTAAGTAATAACGGGCAATACGAGGTAATGCGCACGACAATGAGGTCGTCCGGGTCTCTCCGGGCGACTGATGCATTACCTCGGTCCCGTTCTGGGGCTCGACCTTCGCTCTTTCGAGCGTGGTTCGATGCCCTTAAGTAATAACGGGGCGTTGGAGGAAATGCGAACGTCGTCTCGGGCCGAGCGAAGTCCGATGGGTTTATGACTCATCGCGGACTATGTTCAGGTCCGAAGGAATGAGGATTCCACCCCTGCGGTCCGCCGTACAGATGGGATCTGATGTTAGCCTTGATGGTTTGGTGACATCCAACTGGCCACGGCGCTTTGTCGTGGCTATGAGGAACACTTTGTGTTCCCGCCAAACCAGGACTTTTAGTTCTGGTCGCTGGGGTTTAACCCCAGCAAACATTCCGGTTGATCCTGCCGGAGGCCATTGCTATCGGAGTCCGATTTAGCCATGCTAGTTGTGCGGGTTTAGACCCGCAGCGGAAAGCTCAGTAACACGTGGCCAAACTACCCTGTGGATGGGAACAATCTCGGGAAACTGAGGCTAATTCCCAATAACGCTCCACCCCTGGAACGGGCGGAGCTGGAAACGCTACGGCGCCACAGGATGTGGCTGCGGTCGATTAGGTAGACGGTGGGGTAACGGCCCACCGTGCCAATAATCGGTACGGGTTGTGAGAGCAAGAGCCCGGAGACGGAATCTGAGACAAGATTCCGGGCCCTACGGGGCGCAGCAGGCGCGAAACCTTTACACTGTACGCAAGTGCGATAAGGGGACTCCGAGTGTGAAGGCATAGAGCCTTCACTTTTGTACACCGTAAGGTGGTGTACGAATAAGGGCTGGGCAAGACCGGTGCCAGCCGCCGCGGTAATACCGGCAGCCCGAGTGATGGCCGATATTATTGGGCCTAAAGCGTCCGTAGCTGGCCGGACAAGTCCGTTGGGAAATCTGTTCGCTTAACGAGCAGGCGTCCAGCGGAAACTGTTCGGCTTGGGACCGGAAGACCTGAGGGGTACGTCCGGGGTAGGAGTGAAATCCTGTAATCCTGGACGGACCACCGGTGGCGAAAGCGCCTCAGGAGGACGGATCCGACAGTGAGGGACGAAAGCTAGGGTCTCGAACCGGATTAGATACCCGGGTAGTCCTAGCTGTAAACGATGCCCGCTAGGTGTGGCGCAGGCTACGAGCCTGCGCTGTGCCGTAGGGAAGCCGAGAAGCGGGCCGCCTGGGAAGTACGTCTGCAAGGATGAAACTTAAAGGAATTGGCGGGGGAGCACTACAACCGGAGGAGCCTGCGGTTTAATTGGACTCAACGCCGGACATCTCACCAGCTCCGACAGTAGTAATGACGGTCAGGTTGATGACCTTACCCGATGCTACTGAGAGGAGGTGCATGGCCGCCGTCAGCTCGTACCGTGAGGCGTCCTGTTAAGTCAGGCAACGAGCGAGACCCGCACTCCTAATTGCCAGCAGTACCCTTTGGGTAGCTGGGTACATTAGGTGGACTGCCGCTGCCAAAGCGGAGGAAGGAACGGGCAACGGTAGGTCAGTATGCCCCGAATGAGCTGGGCAACACGCGGGCTACAATGGTCGAGACAATGGGATGCAACTCCGAGAGGAGGCGCTAATCTCCTAAACTCGATCGTAGTTCGGATTGAGGGCTGAAACTCGCCCTCATGAAGCTGGATTCGGTAGTAATCGCGTGTCAGAAGCGCGCGGTGAATACGTCCCTGCTCCTTGCACACACCGCCCGTCAAAGCACCCGAGTGGGGTTCGGATGAGGCCGGCATGCGCCGGTCGAATCTGGGCTCCGCAAGGGGGCTTAAGTCGTAACAAGGTAGCCGTAGGGGAATCTGCGGCTGGATCACCTCCTAACGATCGGGACCAGGGCGTTGCCCTGGCCCACCTTTCGACGACGCCGTGACCAGTTGGACACCTACAAACCATCAAGGCTAACGTTACCTCCTCCCGATTCGGGAGGTGGGCCCATAGCTCAGTGGTAGAGTGCCTCCTTTGCAAGGAGGATGCCCTGGGTTCGAATCCCAGTGGGTCCATCCCGTCCGGGATTCACCTCAAACCGTGCCCCTTAAGTGGGAGACGGCGCAACGGTGAATCGCGACGAAGACTGATGCACCACCCCGCGAAAGTGCGGGTGGGAAGGGTCTATGTACGCTCCTCGTTCACCACGAGGACGTACGATGACGACCGTGTGTAAGTGCAATCCAGGCGCTCACTGGACTCGACCACCGTGGTCGAGTACCGACTGTTGGTCACATCCGTGACTCAACAGCGCTCAACCATTGCGTGTTGAGCATCGTTGACTGCTTCGCAGTCAACATTCATCGTCGTTGGCTTCACCGCCAACAACCCTCGACCACTTCGTGTGGTTGAGTACCATCGTCAGCTGCTCTGCAGCTGACATCCAACGTGGCTACTGTGCCACCTGGTGGATAGCTCGGCTCGGATGCCGATGAAGGACGTGCCAAGCTGCGATAAGCCTGAGGGAGCCGCACGGAGGCGAAGAACTCAGGATCTCCTAATGGGAATCCCCACTGCAATTGCTTTGCGCAATAGGGAACGGCCGGAATTGAAACATCT
The DNA here is from genome assembly GCF_040435975.1 of Halobacterium sp. NMX12-1. Classification (NCBI taxonomy): domain Archaea; kingdom Methanobacteriati; phylum Methanobacteriota; class Halobacteria; order Halobacteriales; family Halobacteriaceae; genus Halobacterium; species Halobacterium sp. NMX12-1. The sequence continues at coordinate 670,094 of NZ_CP159204.1, forward strand.
CAGTACGGCCAGGAAGAGAAACCGAATGGGACGCCGTCAGTAATGGCGAATGAACGCGGCACAGTCCAAACCGAAGCCCTCACGGGCAATGTGGTGTTCGGACTGGCGTGCATCGACTGAACGTTCTCGCGAAGTCTCCTGAAACGGAGCGCGATACAGGGTGACAGCCCCGTATCGAGGACAAGTAAGTCGTGAGCCAGCTCCAGAGTAGCGGGGGTCGGAAATCCCTCGTGAAGATGGCAGGCATCGACTGCCAAGACTAAGTACTCTCCGAGACCGATAGTGAACAAGTAGTGTGAACGAACGCTGAAAAGCACCCCACAAAGGGGGGTGAAATAGGGCTTGAAATCAGGTGGCGATGGAGCGACGGGGCATAAAAGGCCTCACTGGGAACGAGTCAGGCGCGAGCCTGTAGTAGGACCTGTGAGGAGCCGATGTTCCGTCGTACGTTTTGAAAAACGAGCCAGGGAGTGTGTCTGTCTGACGAGTCTAACCGGAGTATCCGGGGAGGCGCAGGGAAACCGACATGGCCGCAGCGCTTTGCGCGAGGGCCGCCGTCTTCAAGGGCGGGGAGTCAAACGGACACGACCCGAAACCAGATGATCTACGCGTGGGCAAGATGAAGCATGGCGAAAGCCATGTGGAGGTCTGTTAGGGTTGGTGTCTTTCAATACCCTCCCGTGACCTACGTGTAGGGGTGAAAGGCCCATCGAATCTGGCAACAGCTGGTTCCAACCGAAACATGTCGAAGCATGACCTCTGCTGAGGTAGTTCGTGGGGTAGAGCTACCGATTGGAGGGTCCAACTCCGAGAGGAGTTGGCCCTCCTGTCGAACTCCGAACCTACGAACGCCGTTGACGCAGGGAATCCGGTATGCGGGGTAAGCCTGTGTACCGTGAGGGAGACAACCCAGAGTTAGGTTAAGGTCCCAAAGTGTGAGCTAAGTGCGATTGAAGGTGGTCCCGAGCCCTAGACAGCCGGGAGGTGAGCTTAGAAGCAGCTACCCTCCAAGAAAAGCGTAACAGCTTACCGGCCGAGGTTCGGGGCGCCCAAAATGATCGGGGCTCAAGTTCACCACCGAGACCTAACGGCACGCGTGACAGCGTGATCCAGTAGGTTGGCACTCTGTTCGGGCGGAAGCTCGGGTGAGAACTCGAGTGGACCGAATGGGGAAGAAAATCCTGGCCATAGTAGCAGCGTTAGTCGGGTTAGAACCCCGACGACCGAGAAGAGCAAGGGTTCCTCGGCAATGCTTATCAGCCGAGGGTTAGCCGGTCCTAAGTCCCGTCGTAATTCGAGCGGGTCAAAAGGGAAACGGGTTAATATTCCCGTGCCATCGTGCAGTGAAAGTCGACGCCTCGGAGTAGCTCGAGCCGGGCCATCGCCCGGTCGAACTGTCCAAGTCCGTGGAAGCCGTAATGGCAGGAAGCGGACGAACGGCAGGATAGGGAAACTCGAGTCAATCTGGGGCCCGTGAAAAGACGAGCACGATGTCCGTACCAAGATCCGACACAGGTGCTCTGGCAGCGAAAGCCTAGGTCTGTCGGGAACAACCGACGTTAGGGAATTCGGCAAGTTAGTCCCGTAAGTTCGCGATAAGGGATGCCTGCCCAGTGATTGGGCAGGTCGCAGTGTCTTGGAGGCTCCGACTGTCTAATAACAACATAGGTGACCGCAAATCCGCAAGGACGCGTACGGTCACTGAATCCTGCCCAGTGCGGGTATCTGAACACCCAGTACAATGGGGCGAAGGACCCGTTAACGGCGGGGGTAACTATGACCCTCTTAAGGTAGCGTAGTACCTTGCCGCTTCAGTAGCGGCTTGCATGAATGGATCAACGAGAGCCTCACTGTCCCAACGTTGGGCCCGGTGAACTGTACGTTCCAGTGCGGAGTCTGGAGACCCCCAAGGGGAAGCGAAGACCCTATAGAGCTTTACTGCAGGCTGTCGCTGGGACACGGTCGCTGATGTGCAGGGTAGGTAGGAGACGTTACACAGGTACGTGCGCTAGCACGCCACCGAGTCAGCCATGAAACACTACCCGTCAGTGACTGTGACCCTAACTCCGGGAGGAGGACACCGGTAGCCGGGCAGTTTGACTGGGGCGGTACGCGCTCGAAAAGATATCGAGCGCGCCCTAAGGCTACCTCATCCGGGTCGGAGACCCGGAGAAGAGCGCAAGAGCATAAGGTAGTCTGACAGTGTCCTACACAACGAGGGACGCTGAGGCGAAAGCCTGGTCTAGCGAACCAATGAGCCTGCTTGATGCGGGCCATTGCTGACAGAAAAGCTACCTTAGGGATAACAGAGTCGTCACTCGCAAGAGCACATATCGACCGAGTGGCTTGCTACCTCGATGTCGGTTCCCTCCATCCTGCCCGTGCAGAAGCGGGCAAGGGTGAGGTTGTTCGCCTATTAAAGGAGGTCGTGAGCTGGGTTTAGACCGTCGTGAGACAGGTCGGCTGCTATCTATTGGGGGTGTTATTGGTGATTGACAGGAACGTTCATATAGTACGAGAGGAACTATGAACGGGTGCCACTGGTGTATCGGTTGTCCGAGAGGGCAAGTGCCGAGCAGCTACGCACCACGGGGTAAGAGCTGAATGCATCTAAGCTCGAAACCCACCTGGAAAAGAATCACCGTCGAGGTCTCTCGTAGAAGACGAGTTCGATAGACTCGGGGTGTACGCGTCAAGGCAACGAGACGTTCAGCCCGCGAGCACTAAACGACCGAATGCCACACACTCATGCACTCACCACATTACGTGGTCGAGTCCAGGCGTTAACTGGATTGCACTTACACACGGACGTTCGCCGATACTGGCGTCCCGGACTTCTGTCCGGGGACAACGGTTCGATTCCGTTGGTCGGTATTAAGGCGGCCATAGCGGCGGGGCAACTCCCGTACCCATCCCGAACACGGAAGATAAGCCCGCCTGCGTTCCGGTCAGTACTGGAGTGCGCGAGCCTCTGGGAAATCCGGTTCGCCGCCTGCCATTCATACTTCATCAAGCCTCGAACAGCATTGCTGCTGTTCGGGGCTTTTTGTATTTGTAGCGCGGAGTGGCGACGCTCCGGACCGCTACGTTTAAGCGAGCGAGCGCAGTACCACGAGACAGTGCCAAGGTGGCAGAGTCCGGCCTAACGCAGCGGCCTGCAGAGCCGCCCACCGCCGGTTCAAATCCGGCCCTTGGCTTTCTCGCGTGCTCGTTCGTTCCGTAGCAGTCGGTTCGGCGATGTCGCGGATTCGCGGGGCGGGAAAGTAACGATTATACGACGCCCTCTCTACGCTTCGAGTATGCAACGACGTGCTGCGGCGGTGTCCGTCGTGGTCTTCATTCTGCTGGCGGCCGGCGCGTACACGTTCATTGGCGCCGCTCAGCAGCCCGACGTGACCCTCGAGAACCCGGATTACACTGTTTCCGCCGACGAGACGTTGACGCTGGCGGGGACGTCGTACAGTTTCACGGAGGTCTCGGGTGATTCCGCGACTGCGGAGTGGACCAACGAGTCCGCGCGGTACACGGAGTCGTGGTCGGCCAACGATACGGTGGTCTACCAGGGCAGTAACTACTCGGTCGTAATCCCGAGTCAGACGGACCCGACGGAGTTCGAGCTCCGTGAGGTCCAGACGGTCGACCGGCCGACCGTCGAGCAGGACGGGACGACGTACGTCATCGTGGAGGAGGACGGCGAGCGCCGGCTCGTCGAGCGCGACGAGTACCTCGACGATCCGGTCGTCCACGAGTTCGCGGAGGGCGACGCAATCGAGCGCCCGGACAACGACAACGAGACGCGCGTGGCGTCGGTCACGAACTCGTCGGTGACAGTCGAGTGGTTCGCGCCCCAGACCAACGAGGTTAGCTTCGACGAGGGCGAGAACACCACTGTCGGTGACACGGCGTACCTCGCGCACTTCGAGCAGCAGGACGGGTCGTCGGTCCTCCAGTTGACGACCGACTACGAGGACTACCACTCGGACGTGGAGGCCCAACAGGAGTTCCACGAGCGCACGAACGGGCTCTGGGGCATCGCCATCTTGAGCGCGCTCGCGGCGGCGCTGCTCTCGATGCTGGCGTTCATGCCGTCGCGGTACTGACCGTCACCGGCCCGTTCCGTCACCGTTAACGTGTTCCGCGGCGAGGCGTCGTGCATGCAACAGCTATTCGCCGACACGCTCGACGTCTACGGTGTCCTCGTTGGCGTGTTCGTCGCGCTCGTCGGCGTCGGGACGCTCGTCGGGATGCCGTGGCAGTACACGAACAGCGGCGTCGTCACCGTCTTTCAGGCGCTCGGCGCGCTCGGCGCGGTCGGTATCGGCGTCGGTCTCGCCTGGCTTGCACACGCACAGGCGTAGTCGCTCGTTCTCGTTCAGTTTTCCACACCGATAGTGGCGACGCCAGCCACGTCCAGTCGAGGCCGGTTTCACCCGGTCTGGTGCCGCGAGTCCCGGGTTCGAATCCCTTCACCGGACTCGTAGCTACAGCGTGGAAGTTTCCGAAGCCCGTCGCTACGCGACTCGTTGCACGGGCCGAGAGGGATTTGAACCCTCGACCGTCTGGTTAAAAGCCAGACGCTCTGCCGGACTGAGCTATCGGCCCTCGATTCCACGTCGGGCGGGCCGACGTTAAACGTTTACCATCCAGCGAAACCCTTACGCGGCCGTCGGCGAACCGTTCGGTATGACTAGCGCACGCGAGTTCGTGACCGAACTCGTCTCGTTCGCGTCGACGGACGGCGGGGAGGCGCCGGTGTCTTCGTGGTTCTCGTCGCGGCTGGCGGAACTCGGGTTCGAGACCTACGAGTGGGACGTGGACGCGGACTTGCTCGCCGGACATCGGTCGTTCCCGGACGACCCGGGCGCGATTCGGGCGGCCGACCGGCGCAGCGTGGGCGGCGTCCTCGAACTCGGGGACCCGGACGCGGGCCCGACGCTCGTGTTGAACGGCCACCTCGACGTGGTGCCGGCCGACGAGGCGGTGTGGTCGTCGCAGCCGTTCGAGGCGCGGTGGCGCGGCGACGAGCTGACCGCGCGCGGCGCGGCGGACATGAAGTCCGGGCTCGCATCGTGCGTGTTCGCGGCGCTCGCGCTCGCGGAGCGCGACGTGGATGGTCGGGTCGTCGTGGAGGGCGTGGTCGGCGAGGAGGCCGGCGGCGTCGGCGCGGCGACCGCGGCGCTGGACAACCCCTACCCCTTCGATCGGGACGCCGCGATCATCGCGGAGCCGACCGCGCTCACTCCCGTGGTCGCCTCGGAGGGGAGCCTGATGAAGCGCCTGCGATTGACGGGGCGGTCCTCGCACGCGGCGACGCCGTGGCGCGGGGAGTCCGTGCTCCCGCACTTCGACCGCGTCCGGGAGGCGTTCGCGGACCTCGCGGACGAGCGCGAACAGACTGTCACCCACCCGCTGTACGAGGAGTTCCCGACGAAGTGGCCGGTCGTCTGCGGCACGGTCGAAGCGGGGGAGTGGGCGTCGACGGTGCCGGCGTCGCTGGTCGCGGAGTGGCGCATCGGCGTCGCCCCGGGGGAGACCGTCGCCGAGGTCGAGGAGGCGTTCGACCAGCGGCTCGCGGACGTGGTCGCCGAGAGCGAGTGGCTCGCCGAGCATCCGCCCGAGTTCGAGCGGTTCTCCGTCCAGTTCGAGGCGTCCGAGATTCCGCCCGACGAGCCCGTGGTGCGAGCCGTCCAGTCCGGGATGCGCGACAACGACCTCGCGGAGACGGAGCCGCGGGGCGTGACCTACGGCGCGGACGCGCGCCACTACATCGAGGCCGGGATTCCGACGGTGATGTTCGGTCCGGGGAGCATCGAGCAGGCGCACTTCCCCGACGAGACCATCGACTTCCGCGAGGTCGAGACGGCGGTGGACGTGCTCGCGGACGCCGGCGAGGCGTTCCTCGCGGAGAACTAGAGGTAGTCGCGGAGCGCGTCGGCCACGACGTCGTCGGCATCGCGGTCCGAGACGGTCGCGTGCCGGCGGAGGTCCCGGTAGACCGGCGACGGGAGCGTGACCGTGAGTTCGCCGGGCGTGACGCCGAGTTCTTCGAGCACGTCGTCGAGGGACTGGCCGTCGTTGACCGCGCTGGCGGCCTGCCGGACGTCTCGGACCGTGAGGTCGTTGTCGACGACCGCCCACGCGAGGAGGTAGCGGTCGTCGCCGCCGACCCGGGCGATGTGTTTCGCGGCGGTCGGCGGGATGTGGCCGGCGGCGACGTGTTCGCGGACGGCCCGCGGGAGGTCGTGGACGCGCGCCCACTTCCGGATGAACGAGACGCCGACGTCGCCGTCCGCGCGCTCGGCGGCGGCCTTGTAGGAGTTCTGTGCGCGGACGAGCGCCGCGCAGGCGGCGGCGCCGCGGAGCATGTAGATGTGGCTGTCGCCGAGCTCGTTGCGCGCGAACGCGCCGACGGTGTCGGCGGCCTCGGTGACGCTGTCGGGGTCGTCGGGGTCGAACGAGACGGCCTCGCGGGCGTGCTCCCCGGTGAGGCGCTCGTCGCCGCGGACGACCGGCTCGCCGACGGGGGATTCGCGGTCCGTCGGCGGGAGCCGCTCCTCGTCAGTCATGGCGTCCAGTAACGGCGTTGCGCGTAAAACACCTACTCCTCGTCGTCGTGGTTCTCCCGGCGCTCCGAGAGGTGCTCCCAGATCTCCGTGCAGCCGGCGCCGGGTTCGACGTCGGCGAGGTGGTCGTCGTCGCGGTCCTGCGTCTCCTCGCGGTCGGCGTCGCGTTCGGCGTGTTGGTTCACTCGCCGTCCACCTCCGCTGTGAACAGTTCGGGTGCGGCGTCGGCGGACGCGTGTTGGCGGTGGCCGCGCGTTCGGGTGTGCATACTCGTCGGTACGCCACGCAGACGGATAACTGTCGCTTCGCGCGCAACGCCCGCCAGCGCTGACTGGTACCAGAGAGTCTTGACGGTAGTGGGGACGACTGGCAGGCGTTGCCAGCGCCGACGAGGGGACCCGATTGGACCCGATAGGGAGTGTATGGCGACGCGACTGCGGCTGCTCGACGACGCCGCGTGGGTGAGCGTGAACGACGAGCGCGAGGTGGGGACCAGCGAGGTGTGGCCGGTCGCGGAGACCTTCTGTTCGTGCGAGCTCGCGTGGCTCGTCGTTGAGGCGTTCGTCGACGTCGGCGTTGACGGGCGGCGCGTGGAGGCGCGCCCGCACGGCCACTGCCTGAACTGCGGGGAGTCGGGAACGACCCCGTGGCTGCCGGTCGGGAAGGTGACCGACGACGGCTTCGAGCTGGTCGAAGGTGTTCGGCGATAGCGGTAAGTGTATCCGCTACCGGACGGCCGCGGGGAACCTTGACACCAAGCGCGCTTTGGTAAGGGCGGACGCCGAGTATGCTTCTATATGCCCACGGACGTCGAGCGATGGAAGGACGAGGTCTACGGTAACGAGATCCGGGAGCATCTCTTCCGGTTCGCCGAGGAGGGGTGGGACGCCATCCCCGACGACGAGGAGGACGCGTGGTTCGAGCGCTTCAAGTGGTGGGGGCTGTACCACCAGCGGAAGGGCCAGGAGAGCTACTTCATGATGCGCATCGGGACGCCGAACGGCGTCCTCGAACCCGGCCAGCTCCGAACGGTCGCCGAAATCGCCGACGAGTACGCCCGCGGCCCGGTCGACAATCCGGAGTTCGGCGCGGCGTACTGCGACTGGACGACCCGCCAGTCGATTCAGCTCCACTGGATCAAACTGGAGGACGTGCCGGATATCTTCGAGAAGCTCGAGGCCAACGACCTCACGACCCAGCAGGCGTGTGGTGACTCGTGGCGGAACATCGTCGGCTGCCCGGTCGCCGGGAAGGACACCCACGAGCACATCGACGCGTGGCCGGTCGCCGAGGAGCTCCACGAGACGTTCAAGGGCAACGACGACTACGCGAACCTCCCGCGGAAGTGGAAGGTCTCCGTGACGGGCTGCGACCAGGGCTGCGGCCAGGGCGACATCAACGACCTCGCCTTCGAGCCCGCCGAGAAGCACGGCGAACTCGGCTTCAACGTCCGCATCGGCGGCGGGCTCTCCCGGAAGGAGCCGCGCCTCGCTCGCGACGTCGACATCTGGGTGCCCGAGGAGAAGGCCACAGACATCGCGGCGGCCGTGACGGAGCTGTTCAACGACCACGGCGACCGCGAGGACCGCTACAACGCCCGCATCAAGTTCCTCGTCGACGAGTGGGGCGTCGACAAGGTCCGCCGCGTCCTCCAGGAGGACTACACCGACTGGGACCTCGAAACGGCGGGCGACGACCTCCGCGACCAGTACACGTACAACGCGGGCGGCCACGAGCACGGCGACCACGTCGGCGTCCACGAGCAGCCCGACGGCAACTACTACGTCGGCCTGAACGTGCTGGTCGGCCGGCAGGGCGTCGAGGACGTCTACGAGCTCGCCGACCTCGCTGAGGAGTACGGCAGCGGCGAGGTCCGGCTCACGCAGCGACAGAACGTCATCGTGACGGACATCCCCGAGGAGAAACTGGACGACTTCCTCGCGGAGGACCTCTTAGAGGATTACTCGCCGGACCCCCACCCGTTCATGCGGGGCTCCATCGCGTGTACGGGCACCGAGTTCTGCTCGCTGTCCATCGTGGAGACGAAGAACCGCCAGGTGCGGTACGCGCGCTGGCTCAAGGAGAACGTCGACGTCCCGGAGGGCGTGACGGACTTCCACATCCACCTCTCGGGCTGCACGGCGTCGTGTGCGCAGCCCCAGATTGCGGACATCAGCCTCCGCGGGATGAAGACCCGCAAGGACGGCGAACCCGTCGAAGCCCTCGACATCGGGCTGGGCGGCGGGCTCGGCGAGAACCCCCACTTCGCGGAGTGGGTGGAGATGCGCGTGCCCGCCGACGAGGTTCCGGGGTACATCCAGAACTTACTCGGGACCTACGAGGACCAGCGCCAGGACGGCGAGACGTTCCGTGACTTCATCCAGCGCCAAGAGGAGGACGCGCTCCAGGAGCTCGCGGACCCCGAGGAGACGGACTACGACGACCCCTACATGCACAACACGAAGATGACGTGGTACCCGTACGCGGACGACGACGACATGGGTGACAGCCCCGCGCCGACGAACGGCGAGGGCGAACCCATCTCCGCGGACGACTGACCGCGCTCGCGTTCTGCTGGTGCCGCTGTCGAAACACCCACGGGGCTGTCCCGCGTTCGCCCTCCATGGCCGACCGCATCATCAAGGTCAACGCGTACACGACGTTCAACCTCCTCGACGGCGAGGCGGAGGGCCACGGCTGGACCGAGGAGGCGCTGGCCGTGCTCAACGTCACGACCGACGACGGCGACGTCCTCCTGGAACTCGAACTGGACAACACCGACACGGAGCGCGTGCCGGCCCACGCAGAGCGCGCGACCCTCTCCCCCGAGCAGGCCCGCGAACTCGCCGGGGAACTGGAGTCGTACGCCGACCGCGCGGAGAGCGACGAGTAGCTACACCGTAATCGTGGGGCCGCGGTCGGGCGCGCTCGCGTCGAAGCCGTCCGCGCGCAGCTGCTCGGCGAACCACTCGCAGCGGTCGCCGTGGTTGACCAGCACCTCGCTGCCGCGGTAGTCGTCGAGGAACGTCCGGAGGCCCTCGCGGTCGGCGTGCGCGGAGAAGTCGTAGCTGTTGACGCGCGCGGCGACGCGGAGGTGGCGGCCGTCGATTTCCGCGCTCCCGGTGTCCAGCAGTTCCCGGCCGGGCGTCCCCTCGACCTGATACCCCGTGAGCGCGAGTTCGTGCTGGGGGTTGCCCGCGATCTCGGGGACGTACGTCATCGCGGGGCCGCCCGAGAGCATCCCCGCGGTGGTGACGATGGCCGTGGGCTTGTCGGCGATGCGCTTGCGCTGGCCGTTTCTCGTGGACTTGTTGAGGAAGCGCGCGTGGCCGCGAGCCGCTTGGAACGCGTCGGCGTCCCGGAGGAACTCGCTGGTCTGCGTGAACCGCTCGGTGACGGCGACGCCCATGCCGTCCACGTAGCAGGGGATGTCGTGGGCGGCACACACCATGAACAGCTCCTGCGTGCGCCCGACCGCGAACGCGGGGACGACGGCGGTACCGCCGCCGCGAATCGTCTCCGCGACGGAGGTGGCGAACGCGTCCTCGATGCTCGCGCGGTCGTCCCGGGTCACGTCCGCGTACGTGGCTTCGGTAATCACCACGTCGGCGTCGGGGCGGGCGGTCGTGCCGGCGAGCAGGCGCTGGTCCTCCGTGTTGAAGTCCGCCGTGTAGAGCAGCCGCGTGTCGCCGTCGTCCACGAGGACGTTCGCGCTCCCGGGGATGTGGCCGGCGTCGTACAGCGTGACTTCGTAGCCGGCGGCTTCGAACGTCTCCTGGTAGCCGTGGGTCTCCGAGACTTCGCCGAGCGCCGCGACTTCCGCGCGCGTGAACGGGCAGTCGTAGCGGCCGCCGCGCTCGCCGCCGCCCTGTAGCTTGAGCGTGTCCTGCGCGAGCAGGCGCGTGAGGTCCCGCGTCGGCGGCGTCCAGTGAATCGGCGGGCGACGCGTGCCGGCGACGAGCGCGGGGACGGCGCCGGCGTGGTCGAGGTGGCCGTGGCTGACGACGACGGCGTCGGGGGCGACGTCTTCGGGGTAGCCCGGAGGCGTCCCGGGCTTCATCCCGTAGTCGAGCAGCAGCGAGTCGTCGACGAGAATCGCGCTGCGCCCGACCTCGCGCGCGCCGCCGAGAAACCGCAAGTCCATGCCCCGCGGTAGGGGCGCGCGGCGTTTGGCTCCGTCGGTCCACGCGGGTTCGCGGCCGGCGGACCGTTGGAACTCCTCGTGTTACGGTTCGCGGAGCCACCCCCTAACCGCTTTCACGAATATGTTCGGTTGCTTTCCCGTACTCTGGTACCGTGCTCGGCGGTTTACGTGTCCGCACCCCTGACCGGCGAAGTGAGGCAAACATGGACGAGTACTACTCGCGGAGACGGTTCCTCGCAAGCACTGCTGTCGTCGGTGCCGCGGCGCTCGCCGGCTGTTCCGGCGGCGGTGGCGGTGACGGCGGTGGCGACGGCGGCGGCGAGGAGACGACCGAGGCACAGACCACGGAGTCCGGCGGCAGCAGCGGCGGCGAGAACGTCGTGCAGGTGGGGCCGGGCGGCCAGCTCGTGTTCGAGCCCGAGGAGATCACGGTCTCGACGGGCGACACCGTCACGTGGGAGTTCGCCAGTCCGAGCCACAACGTCTGCGCGTACCCCGAGATGAACGACGAGGTCTCCATCCCCGACGGCGCCTCCGGGTTCGGGACGATGGAGCAGGGCGGCGACTCGTTCGCGCTCGTCTCGCAGGGCGAGACCTACGAGCACACGTTCGAGACGCCCGGCGAGTACACGTACGTCTGCGTCCCCCACGTGGGGTCGGACATGATCGGCACGGTCATCGTCGAGTAGGTGTCTCGGGCCGTCGCGCGCGACCGAACCACGTCTCGTTTTCGCCCGGAGCGGCGGTGTCTGCGAACGAGCAGTCGGTGGTCCGTCGCCGACGCAGTTCTGGGGTCGTGGGCCCGCAGAACATGTTCGCTCGTATTCCCGGCTTCCGGTAGCCTGCTCGGCGGTTTACGTGGGTGAGTCGCCGAGCAGCGACGTGAGGATGACCGACGACACGACCGACGCCGACGGCGACGCGCTCGACCCCGACGAGGTGGTCGAGCGACACGAGAACCAACTCGACGACCTCCTCGCGGAGGTCGACGAACCGACCCCCGCCGAGGACGACTCGACGACGCTGGAACTGGCGGGCTTGGAGCTTTCGCGGCGCGACTTCGTGAAGGCCGGCGCCGCGACCGGCGCGATGGCGGGACTGGCCGGCTGTTCGGGCAACATCGGCGGCGGCTCGAACAACACCACGTCGTCGCCGTCGGGCTCGTCGACGCCCGACCACAAGGTAGCGCCGGGCGAACACGACGAGTACTACGGCTTCTGGTCGGGCGGGCAGTCCGGCGAGATTCGCGTCATCGGCATCCCGTCGATGCGCGAACTGATGCGCGTCCCCGTGTTCAACACGGAGGCCGGCCGCGGCTACGGCTACGACGACCAGACCACGGAGATGCTGGAGGAGGCCGGCGACCTCACGTGGGGTGACAACCACCACCCGGTGCTGTCGGAGACCGACGGCGACTACGACGGCGAGTACCTCTGGGTGAACGACAAGGCCAACGGCCGCATCGCCCGCGTGAACCTGAAGTACTTCGAGACGGACGCCATCACGAACGTCCCGAACACGCAGGCCATCCACGGCTGTTCGGTGCAGAGCCCGGACACGGGGTACGTCTTCGGGAACGGCGAGTTCCGCACGCCGCTGCCCAACGACGGCCGCGACCTCGACAACCCCGACGAGTACGTGTCGCTGTTCTCCGCCATCGACCCCGAGACGATGGAGACCGAGTGGCAGGTCAAGGTCGACGGCAACCTCGACATCGTGGACACCGACAAGGACGGCCGCTGGGCGATCTCGTCGGCGTACAACGACGAGGGCGGGGTCACCGTCTCGGAGATGACTCGCGACGACCGTGACTTCGTGAAGGCCTTCGACGTGCCCGCCATCGAGGAGGCCGTCGAGGCCGGCGAGTACGAGGAGGTCAACGGCGTGCCCGTCGTGGACGGTACGCAGGACAGCTCGCTGAATCAGGGCGACAGCCCCATCGTGCGGTACATCCCGACGCCGAAGAGCCCGCACTGCGTGGAGGTCGGGCCGAACGGCGACTACGCGTTCGTCGCCGGGAAGCTCTCCCCGACGGTCACCATCATCGACATCGACGCGCTCGACTCGTCCAGCGACCCCGAGGACGTCGTCGCCGGCCGGCCGAAGGTCGGCCTCGGCCCGCTGCACACGACCTTCGACGGGAACGGCCACGCGTACACGTCGCTGTTCATCGACTCGCAGGCCGTCAAGTGGGACATCGAGGCGGCCGTGGAAGCCGAACAGGGCTCGACCGACCCCGTCATCGAGAAGCAGGACGTCCACTACAACCCCGGCCACATCCAGGCCGTCGAGGCGATGACGACCGACCCCGACGGCGAGTGGCTGGTGAGCCTGAACAAGCTCTCGAAGGACCGCTTCCTGCCGGTCGGCCCCATCCACCCGGACAACGACCAGCTCATCCACATCGGGCAGGGCGAGAAGGAGATGGAGCTGGTCGCCGACCACCCCGCGTATCCGGAGCCCCACGACTGCGTGTTCGCGCACCGTGACAAGCTCGACCCCGCGACGACGTGGGACAAGAGCGACTACGAGGGCGAGAAGGAGTTCGTCACGCAGGAGAACTCTCGCGTCGAGCGCACGGGCGAGCGCTCCGTGGACGTGAAGACCTCGTCGATGCGCTCGGAGTACGGCCTCAAGGACTTCACCGTCAAGGAGGGCGACGAGGTGACGCTCACGGTGACGAACATCGAGGGCGTCCGCGACGTCATCCACGGGGTCGCCATCCCCGACCACGACGTCCACCTCTCCATCGCGCCCCAGGACACCCGCGAGGCGACGTTCACCGCGGACGAGCCGGGCGTCTACTGGATCTACTGTACGTACTTCTGCAGCGCGCTCCACCTGGAGATGCGCTCGCGGATGCTCGTGGAACCGCGCGACGACTGACCGACCGCTGTCTGTCATCCACTCGACGGCCATCGGCGGCCGCCCGGGGTCGCCGGCACGCTCGCCGTGTCGGCGCGGCCCGCGGCGGTCGCAACCGGTGGTTCGTCGCGCGAACCCCGGGCAGGTGACACCATGGACTACGAGATTCCCGACCCGTCGGCGTTCCGCGAGCTGCGGCGGGCGCTCCCGCTGGCAGCGGCGGCGCTGTTCGTCGCGGCGCTGTTCTTCCCGATGTGGCGAATCGCCGTGGACGCGGTGCAGTACCCCTCCACGACGCTGCACCTCGAACTGTACGCCTACCCCCGCATCGCGGGCGACTACGCGGAGATGGCGAACCTCAACAAGTACATCGGGTTCTACTACCCCGACCCGGTGTACTGGCAGCCGAACTACGAGCCCCACCCGTACGCCGTGGACGTGCCGGAGTGGTCGCTGGGGCCGCTGGCGTTCGTCGCGGTGTCGGCGGCGACGCTGTTCGTCTCGCTGGCGCCCGACGCCCGCCGGCTGAAGCGCGGGCTGACCGCCCAGCTGGTCGGCACGGCCGTCGTGTTCGGCGTGATGCTCGCGGACATCCAGTACCGGCTGTATCAGGCCGGCCACACGCTCGACCCGGACGCGCCCGTGATGGGCGTCTCGGGGTTCACGCCGCCACTGTGGGGTCAGTACAAGGTCGCGAACATCACCAGCCACAGCCGCTTCGGGCTGGGCGCGTACATGGCCGTCGTCGCCGTCGCGCTGCTGGTCGTTGCGTTCTACTTCCGGGACAGCGACGCGACGTTCGGCGACCTCGCCGCGCGCGTCACGGGCGGGCGCGCCGGGGACGCGGAGGCCGGGAGGTGACAGCTCGTGACTGACCGTCGCACCGAGCGCTGGTTCGCCGCCGTCGCCGTCGTGCTCCTCGTCGCGAGCGTCGGCGCCGTCGTCGCCGACCCCGGCGGCGAGGCGTCCGGGAGCCCCGAGGTGGCGTTCGACGCGCCGGTGCCCGCTGAGTACGACTTCGGGCTCTCGGCGGTCGGCGAGCGCGGCGACGGCTACGCGGCCATCGACGGCGAGCGCTACGACACCCTCGCCGCCGCCGTCGGCGCCGCCGAACCCGGTGACACTGTCGCGGTCCACGGCCACGTCGCCGGCCCCGTCAGCGTCGAGACGCCGAACGTCACCATCGCCGGCGAGTCCCCCTCGCAGTCGGTCGTCTCGGGCGAGGCCGAGGGCGACATCGTCACCGTCAACGCCAGCGGCGTGACGGTCCGGGACGTCTGGGTGCGCAACGCCGGCTACAGCACCGCGGACAACGACGCCGCCGTCTGGGTCGCCGCCCCCGACGCCACGCTCGCGGACGCGCGCGTGACGAACACCACGTTCGGCGTCTGGGTGGACGGCGTGCCCGACGCGACCGTCCGGAACACCACCATCGTCGGCCGCGAGTCCATCGACCGGCTCTCGAACCGCGGGAACGGCGTCCAGCTGTGGCGCGCCAACGACGCCGAGCTCGCGGACAACCGCATCACGGACGTCCGCGACGGCGTCTACTTCTCGTGGAGCTCCGGCGTCGTCGCGTCGAACAACACGATGTGGAATCTGAGGTACGGCGTCCACTACATGTACTCGGACCGCAACCGGCTCGCGAACAACACCGCGTTCGGCAACGACGTCGGCTACGCGCTGATGGTCTCCGACGACCTCGAAATCGTGGACAACGTCGCCGTCAACAACTCCGGCACGAGCGGCCACGGCGTCCTCGTGAAGGAGGTCGATCACTCCACCATCGCGGGCAACGATTTCGTCGGCAACGACAACGGCATCTTCGTCTACAACTCCCTGGACGACGCGTTCCGGGACAACCTCGTGCTCGCCAACGACGTCGGCGTCCACCTCACCGCGGGGAGCGTGGACATGGACGCGTCGGGGAACTCGTTCGTCGACAACGCGGACGCGATGTACGCCGTCGTCGGCGAGCAGGTCGCGTGGAACGCCAGCGACCGCGGCAACTACTGGAGCGACGCCAGCCCCGTCGACGTCGACCACGACGGCGTCAGCGAGGTGCGCTTCCAGCCCGACGGCACCGTCGAGAACCTCGCGCGCGAGCACCCCGAGACGCGCGTGTTCGCGTCCAGCCCGGCGTTCGACGCGGTCCGGCTGGCGGGCCGCTCGGTGCCGCTCGTGGACGCGCCCGGCGTCGTCGACCACCACCCCCTCGCGACCCCCGCACACGACAACTGGAGGCGATACTATGAGTGACCCCGCAATCGACATCCGCGACGCACAGAAGTCCTACGGCACAGTCACCGCGCTCGACGGCGCGAGTCTCTCCGTCGAGCGCGGGGAGACGCTCGGGCTCGTCGGCCGCAACGGCGCCGGCAAGACGACGCTGTTCAAGCTGCTCGTCGGCCACGACACGCCCGACGCGGGCAGCGTCACGGTCGCCGGCCTGCCGCCGTCGGCGGGCACCGCGCTCCGCGAGCGCGTCGGCTATCTCCCCGAGCACGCCGGCTTCCCGCCGTCGCTGACGGGCCGCGAGGTGCTGTCGTTCCACGCTCGCGTGCGCGGCGTCCCCGCCGACGCGCGGGACCGCCGCGTCGAGCGCGTGCTTCGAACGGTCGGCCTCGCGGACGCCGCGGACCGCCGCGTCGGCGGCTACTCGAACGGCATGAACCGCCGGCTCGGGCTCGCGACCGCGCTCGTCGGCGACCCCGAGGTGCTGTTGCTGGACGAGCCGACCGCCGGCCTCGACCCCGCGGGCGTCGCGGACTTCCACGCCATCGTGGACGCGCTCGCCACCGAGACGGACGTGACAGTGCTGGTCACCTCCCACGTCCTCCCGGAGATCGAGCGCCTCTGCGACCGCGTCGCGGTCCTCGAAGACGGCGACATCTCCGTCTCGGGGAGCGTCGACGACCTCCGGCGCGCCGCCGCCGACACCGTCTCCGTGGACGCGACCGTCGCCGGGGACGCGGACGCGGCCGCTGGCGCGCTGGCGACCGAGGACGGCGTGGTTCGCGCGTCCGCGGACGGCGCCCGCGTCCACCTCGACTGCGAGCGCGACGCCGTCTTCGACGCGCTGGACGCGCTCCGGGAGGTCGCCGACGTCGAATCCGTGGAGGTCACGGAACCCGGCCTCGACGCCGTGTTCCGCGAGGAGGTCGCGGCCGGCGGCGACGTCGCAGTCGAAACGGGGGGTGAGCGGGCGTGACCGCAGACAGCACCGACGCCGGGGACGAGCAGCCCGCGACCGACGGCGGCGCGGCCGCGGTCGTCGACGAGTCCCCGGAGTTCGCGACCGACGGCGCGACGGCGACCGACCTCGTGGAGCGCGGTGGACTCCGTGACACCGTCCGCGGCACCGTCGAGGTCGCCGCCCGCGAGTACCGCCTCGCGGTCCGCCGGCGCTGGGCGGTCGGCGCCGCGGTCGTGTTCGCGCTGTTCTCGGTGGCGCTGGTCGTCTTGGGTGGTTCGGAGGTCGGGCCGACGCGCGTCGGCGCCGTGCTCGCGAGCTTCGCGCAGGTCGGCGTCTACGTCGTCCCGCTGGTCGCGCTCGCGGCGGGCTACGACGCCATCGTCGGCGCCGACGAGTCCGGCAGCCTCGAGATGCTGCTCGCGCTCCCGCTGTCGAATCTCTCGGTGGTCGTCGGGAAGTACGCGGGCCGCGCGGCCGCGGTCGGCGGCGGGATGCTCGTCGGGTTCGCGGTCGGCGGCGCCCTGCTCGTCCGGTACGCCGGCGTGGGCGTCGTCGGCGCGTACGCGTGGGTGGCGCTGGTCGCTGTCGCCGCGGCACTGGCGTTCCTCGGCGTCGGCGTGCTCGCGTCCGCGCTCGCCAGCGAGAAGACCCGCGCGCTCGGCGCCGCGCTCGCGGCGTGGGTGTGGTTCGTGCTCGTCCACGACCTCGTCGCGCTCGGCGCCGTCGCCTCCTTCGACCTCCCGCAGTGGGTGGTGTCGGTGGCCGTGCTCGCCAACCCCGCGGACCTCTTCCGCGTGCTCGTGCTCCGCACCGTCTCCACGACGGCGGGCGGCATCGCCGGCGTTCTCACCGGCGCCGGGCTGAGTCAGGGCGTGTTACTGGCGGCGCTCGCGGCGTGGATACTCGTGCCGGTGACCGGCGCAGTCGTCGCGCTCGGCCGGCGCTCCGTCTAGGAGTCCTCGCGCTGCCACGCGGTCACGCGGAACCGCCGGTAGCCGCCGTGGGACGCCTCCAGCGCGCCCATCCACCAGTTCCAGCGCTCCGCGGGCGACCCGCCCGGCGCGTCCGTCAGCTGGTCGACGACGCCCTCCGCGGTCACCTCGAAGTCGAGGTCGTCGGCGAGCACGCCGGCGTCGGCGAGGTCGCCGGCCGTCCGCGCGACCACGCGGCGCTCCGCGGGCGTCCCGCCGAACTCGGCGTCGAGGCGGTCCATCAGGTGTCGGCGGTCCATGCCAGTCACCGCGTGGTTGTGTGGGCCGCGCCTTCAACGCTCGGGTCGCCGTCACCCCCAACGTCCGCAATTCCCCGTCGTGGGGCGTCCTGCCGCCGGGAGCGGCTTCGACGGGTTTTTGAACTGCGCCCGACTGGTTTCACGCATGGCTACGTTCCAAGTTGTCGTCGCCGACCCCGAGTCGGGGCGAAGCTACCAGCAGGAGGTAGACGGACAGGACGCGAACCGGTTCCTCGGCCTCGAACTCGGCGACGAAGTCGACGGCGAAGCCGTCGGCCTCGACGGCTACACCGTCGAAATCACTGGCGGCAGCGACGCCGCCGGCCGACCGATGCGCAACGACGTCAACGGCTCCGCGCTCAAGGACGTGCTGCTCACGGGCGGTCCCGGCTTCAACCCCGAGGACGACGGCGAGCGCAAGCGCGTCACCGTCCGCGGGAAGGAGGTCTCCGAGGAAGTCGCGCAGCTCAACGTCTCCATCAGCGAGCGCGGCGAGGAGTCCGTCGAGTCCCTCTACGGCGAGGGCGACGCCGAAGAAGACGCCGAGGAAGCCGAAGCCTAACGGAACGCCACGCTTTTTCGCGGTCGCCGCGTATTCGTCGCCGTGAGCGACTACGACGCGTATCTCGCCGGCGACAGGACCGACGACGTCGCACTCTACCTCTCCGAGTCGTACGTCTCCGACGTCGAGAAGCTAGCCGACCGCGACGACGCCGAACGGGTCGAGGACGGCGTCGTGCTCGTCGTCGAGGGCGAGCGCGGCCGCAGCGTCTTCAAGTCGATTACGGGGATGGGCGCGATGGACTTCGGGTCCGCCGCGATGGACAACCCCGGGCACGTGGACGGCGACCTCGCGGGCGGCGACTGCCCGCACGCAAGCGACGGCCCCCAAGAACATAGCGCGCAGTTCGCGTTCTCGTTCGCCGAGCCGCAGAACGAGGAGGTCGGCGGGCTCTACGCCGAGGGCGACGTCATCCACGCCTACGTCTACTGTTCCTGCGGCGAGTCGTACTCCGACAAGTGGCTCGCGGGCGAGCGCTAGCTACGACTCCTCGGGCTCTTCCTCGGGGTCGAGGTTGCGGAAGCCGTCGAGGATGACCTGTTTCGCGGTCGCGCCCTGCGACGTCCAGTGGTTCGCGTAGTCCATCATGTCCTCGTAGATGTCGGGCTTGCAGCCCGCCGCCTTCGGGTGGCCGCCGCCGTTGACCTGCCGGGCGACCTCGTGGGCGCGCTGGAAGTCCTCGGTGCCGCGGATGCTCGCGCTCCCGGAGGGCTTGACGATGACGGCGGCGTCGGCGCCCTGCTCGCGCAGCGCTTCGGCGACCTCGTTCTGCGAGCAGCGGCCGTAGGTCACGCCGACCGTCCACCCGTTGACCTCGCGCAGCGACGCTCGCGCGACCGCGCGGTCGATGAGGTCGTTCTTCTCGACGCGGCGCTCCTCGAGGAACTCCATGACGTCCTCGGGGAGGTCGGCGCCGTGCTCCTGAATCGTCTCCATGTACTCGTCGGTGTCCACCCAGTAGGAGTAGTCCGCGAGGTCGTCGCTGCGCGGGTCCTCCTTCAGCCAGAGGTCGTGGTCGCGGGTGACCGCCGCCAATTCTTTGAGGTATCGCGGCAGGTCCGCGTTGACCGAGCGCACCGCGACGTCGGCGGTGCACTCCTCCTCGGAGTCGCCGATGACGAGGTCCACGCCCGCCTCCCGGACGGCGGCCTCGACGTCCTCGGTCCACTGGTGGTGGTCGTACCAGTGGACGTCGCCGGCGTGCTCGACGAGGTACGCCAGTTCGTCCTCGACGTAGCGGAACTCGTCGGGGCAGAGGTCGCAGACGAACACCGTCGCGCCGTCCGCGCCGAACTCCGCGGCGCGCCGCAGGCCGTCTTCGAGTTCGTGGGGGCCGGCGGGCACGAGCGCCGCGTCGCCGTACACCTCGCGGACGATGGCCGCACACGCCATCCCGTCGGCGTCCGGGTCCGCGACGACGAGGACGTCCGCGCCCTCGGCCTCCTCGCGAATCTCTCGGTCCTTGCGCTCCTCGTGGATGCTGTCCGGGATGAAGAAGCCCTTGCCGGGGAGCAGTGACTTCCGCTCCAGCGGCATGTCTTCGTCCTCGATGACCCAATCTTCCATACCGGAGGGAGGCGCGGCCGCGCAAAGAACCCCGTGGTTGGTCGCCCTACTCGCTGTCGTCGAGCTGGCGCACTGTCAGCACGGGCACCGGGCACGTCCGCACGACGCGCTCGGCGACGCTCCCGATGAGAAAGCGGTTCTCGCCGTGGCGGCCCCGCGTCCCCGTCGCCACCACGTCGGCGTCCACGTCGCGGGCGTACTGGCTGATTTCCGCGGCCGGCCGGCCCTCGCGGACCGCCGTCGTCACGCGCCGGTCGGCCTCGTCGGCGATGTCCGCGACGGCCTCCTCGCCGCGCTCTTCGAGGGCGTCGTGCATCTCCTCGCGGACCTCCGCGGGCGCGCTCTCGACCTCGCTCTCCTCTAAGACGTACAGCGCGTGCACGTCCGCATCGAAACGCTCCGCGAAGTCGAGCGCGACCGCGACGGCGCGCCCCACGCTCTCGGAGCCGTCGGTCGCGATGACCACCGTCTCTATCATACCCGACGCTGGGCGCCCGCGCCCCTTAAACCCACGCGGCAGTGGCGCCCGCACACGCGGAGCGCTTTAGTAGCCCGCCCGCGCAGACCCAGCCATGACCCTCGAAGTGGACACCGTGCTCGTGCCCGTGGACGGGACCGACGCCTCGGTCACGGCCGCCGAGTACGCGTTCGCGGTCGCGGACCGCTACGACGCCGACGCCCACGCGCTGTACGTCCTCGGCGAGACGGTCAGCCGCGGCATCCACGCCGGCGAAGTCGACGAACCCGAACTCGCCGACGAGACCCGGACGTTCCTCAACGACGTCGAGGAGCTCGCGCCCGAGGACGTCCGCGTCGACTCCACCATCGCGTACGGGTTCTCCACGACGCGCAAACTCCAGCACCCCGGCAGCGTCATCCTCGACTGCGCCGCCGACGTCGACGCCGACTTCCTCACCATCCCCCGCGAGGGGATGCTCGACGAGACCGGCGACGTCCTCGAGAAGGCCGCCGAGTACGTGCTGCTGTACGCCAGCCAGCCCGTCCTCTCAGTCTGACTCTCCGGCCGGCTCGCCGTCTGCCTCCGCGATTCGCGTCTTCACGAGCCTGTCCACCTGCGTGAACAGCGAGTGGACGAGCACCCACGTCGCGGCCAGCGCGAACGCGCCCGCCAGCAGCGCGCCGGCGGTGCCGGTCGGCACCAGAATCGCCTGCAGCGTGACCAGCGCCACCCACGCCAGCACCGCGTGGAGCGTGAACCGGTTCGCCCGCGAGACGTGTTCGTCGGACCAATCAGGGGACATAGTCGGGCGTTCTGGCGCGCTCGACAAAACAGTATCCGAACCGCGTCAGTTCAGCCGAATCGCCATCTCCATCTCGAAGCTCTCGGCCGCGGCCGTCTCGAAGCCGACCTTCTCGTAGAGCGCGACCGCCGGCCGATTCCACCGCTCGACGGTGAGCCAGACGTACTCCGCGCCCTGCTGTTGCCCGTGGCCGAGCAGGGCCTCGATGAGCTTCGTGCCGATGCCCGCGCCCTGGAAGTCCTGATGCACGAAGATGGCGAGCTCGTACGTCGTCTCGTTGTCCGGCACGAGCGTCGCGTGGCCCGCCACCTCGTCGCCGTGCCACGCCAGCACGTCGTAGCCGTCCTGCTCGAAGAGGTTCGCCAGCCACTCCCGGATGCGGTCCTCGCCGACCGGCGGCACGCCCTGCGCGCGGTCCGCCGGGTCGAACTCCACGTACATCTCCACGACCGCCTCGAAGGCGTCGTCGCCCGGGCCGTGCTCGCCCTCCCACGCCCGCACGTCGATGGTCCGCCCGTCGCCGTCCTCGAACTCCCGCGGCGGCCGCGGGAACTCCTCGACCACCTCGTCGGGGTACGCGCGTTCGTCGGTCATGCTAACGCACCAACTTCACGGACACGCGCGCGTTCAACAGCACGAACTCCGCGATGTTCCCGAGGCGAATCTTCCCCATCGGGCTGCGCTGGCCGCCCCCGAGCACGATCTGGTCGAACTCCTCGCTCTCCGCCAACTGCACGATGCTACTCCCCGGGTCGCCCGAGAGCCGCCGCACGTCCGCCTCCAGTCCCGCCTCCGTCAGCGTCTCTCGGGCCACGTCCACGAGGTCATCCGGCTCCCGGTCGCTGTCGGGGTTCTCCACGACCGCCACCGTCACCTCGTCGCCCGTCTCGACCGCTCGCTCGACCGTCTCGTGGAGCGCGTCGAGGGAGTCGTCTGCACCGCCGATGCCCAGCAGCACTTTCATAGTCGGACTGTCAGCGCCGCCGAGTAAAAGGATTCGGCTGGGAGACGGTGAGCGGAGCGAACCGTCTCCGAATACGTGAGCGGGGAGCGAAGCGACCCGCGAATTGGGGGATTCCGAGCGAAGCGAAGAATCCCTGGCTACGTGAACGGCGACCGCAGGGAGCCGTGAACCGGGCGGCGACGAGCGACGCGAGTCGCCTCCGAACAAGTGAGCGAGCGGTCACTCAGTCCCCGTCTGCCACACCTCGTGGGCCAGCGCCGCGACCATGACGCCGAACACCACGACGTGTACGGCCTCGTACGGCGTGCCGACGATGCTCGCTCCGTCCGTGACGAGCCCGCGAAATACGTCCGGACGGAAGGATACCCACGTGAGACACGCGAGGACGAGCACGCCCGCCTGCCCCCACTTCCGTAGCACACGTTCGACCGCCATACACTCGCGTACGCGTGCGCAGCGCACTTATATCGTTATCTGGCTTCGACCGCCGCTCGCGGGTCGCTTCGCTCACGGTTCACTCTGTTCAACGTTCGCCGTAACGAGGAGTCTCACTCCGCTCGGCTCCTTGCCGGGACTCGCGGCTCCCGTCGGTCGCCGCTCGCTTCAACGTGCTCTCCCTGCGGTCGAGCACGCTCCCGGCGACACGCTTTTGCGCTCAACACGGCAACCCTACTCCATGCCCGAACGCGCTTCTCCCGCAGACTGGGACCTCACGCCGGCCGTCGAGCCGGCGGAGGGCTCGACCGACGACGCCGACGACGTGCCCGAGGACGTCCGCGAGTACGCGCGGTTCTCGAAGATGGACGGCGCGCAGTACGACCGCGTCAACGAGTTTCTCCGGGACCGCACGTACATCACGGCCCGCGAATGGGCGATTGCGCGGCTCTGCGCGGACTTCCGCACGGAGACCGGCGTGGAGATGACGAAAATCGGGGAGAACCTCCCGGAGCTGGTGCCGTTCATGACCGACACGTACAGCCCGCAGGCGGTCAATCAGGCGCGGTCGGCGTTCGAGGACAAGGTGCGGATGGCGGGCGCGACGTTCCTCTACGGCGCGATGTCCGGGTTCTTCACGGCCGATGAGCTCGACGACCTGATGTACGAGGTGACGGAGGTTGCGAAGTTCCTGTTGGAGGTCGAGGGCGTGGACCTCGCCGTCGAGGAGGAGTTAGAGGCCGAGGAGCGCATCTCGTCGGTGATGCGTGACGTGCGCTCCGCGAGCGACGAGCTGCGCCACGACGGCACCGAGTGCCCGAACTGCGGGCACACCATCGACGCGGACGCCAGCGCCGACGATTAGGCGTTGGGCTGTTCGGGGAGGAACGGGGCGACGTTCTCGTGGACGAACTCCACGTAGTCGTCGTTCAGCCGGCGGCAGAATAGCCGGAGTTCGCCGCTCTCGCGAATCGTATCGAGCTTCTCCGCGGAGGACGCGGTGTCGTAGTACGCGGGCACGAACACCGCGGTCTCGCTGTCGGGGTTTTTCTCCACGACGAGCAGGTACGTCGTGGTGTCCGCGGCGGCTTGGAACACGTCCACGTCCGTGAACGACGCGTCCGCCGCGAGGGCTTCGAGGTCCTCGTACTCGTCGCCCGGCAACACCACGTCGAGGCCGGTGCGGAACTCCGAGTCCACGAGCACCGAGTCGCCGGGGTGCAGTTCCAGCGTCGTCCAGCCGCGGTCGCGGTACGCCTCCGCGGTCGCCGCCATGTCCTCGACGACGGCCTGCCAGCCCTGCTCGGTGGGCTGGCTGGTCGGGCCGCCCTCGGCGGGGGTCTCGGTCATGTCTGTGTCGCGGGCGGCGCCGGGGATAAGCGTTGCCCAAGTCCCGCAAGGTATTTCTTGAGTGGACTGCGAATTCTGCCCAGTGACTGACCTCCTGTCGCTCTCCGGCCTGCGGACGCAGTTCGAGACCGAACGCGGCGCGGTGAAGGCCGTGGACGGCATCGACCTCACCATCGAGGAGGGCGAGACCGTCGGCCTCGTCGGCGAGTCCGGCTCCGGGAAGAGCGTCACGGCACTGTCGGCGATGGACCTCGTCGACGACCCCGGTGACGTCGTGGACGGGCGCGTGACGTTCCGCGCGGCGGACCTCGCCGCGGACCTCGCGGGCGACTTCGAGGGGAGCGTCGTCCCCTATCCGTTCGAACTCGTGGACGCGGTCTGGGAAGTCGTCGGCGACCTCCGCGTCGGCGAGGGCGTCGAGTCGATGCCCGCGGAACTGCGCGGGATGGCCGACGACCTCGCGGGCGAGGACGACCCCGCGGCCCTCGCGGACTCCCTGCGGGAGGCCGCCGACCGGCTGGCCGACGGCGCGACAGAGTCCGTCGTCGCTGACACCCTCGAAACCGCCATCGAGGACGCCGACGACGGCTTCGTCTACGTGGACGACGACGCGCGCGCTGACCTACTGAGCGGAGCGGACGCGGCCGACGTCGAGGTGACCGACGGCATCCTCGACCTCACCGACGCGCCCGAGGAGGCGATGCGGAAGGTGCGGGGCGGCGAGATGGGGATGATCTTCCAGGACCCGATGACGTCGCTGAACCCCGCGGTGACCGTCGGCGAGCAGGTCGCCGAGTCGCTGCGCCTCCACCGCTACGGTGACCGCAAGCGGGACACGTGGCTGAACGCGATTCGCGAGATTCTCCCGAAGGTCGGCGGCCGCGAGCACGACGAGGAGGTCTTCGAGGACGTCGTCGACATCCTCACGGAGGTCGGGATTCCGGAGGCGACGACCCGCCTCGACGAGTACCCCCACGAGTTCTCCGGGGGGATGCGCCAGCGCGTGCTCATCGCCATCGCGCTGGCGTGCCAGCCGCGGCTGCTGGTCGCCGACGAGCCGACGACGGCGCTGGACGTGACCATCCAAGCGCAGATTCTGGACCTCATCGACGACCTCCAGGAGGAGTTCGGGATGTCCGTGCTGATGATTACCCACGACCTCGGCGTGGTCGCGGAGACCTGCGACCGCGTGGCGGTGATGTACGCGGGCGAAATCGTCGAGGAGGGCCCCGTCGAGGAGATATTCCACAACCCCAGCCACCCGTACACGTACACGCTGCTGGAGTCGATTCCCACCGAGGACAAGGAGCGCCTGACGCCCATCGAGGGCAACGTCCCGGACCTCATCGACATGCCCGAGGGCTGCCACTTCGCGGACCGCTGCCCGTGGGCCCAGCCAGAGTGCCGGGAGGGCGAGATTCCGTTCCTCCAGCACGGCCCCGAGGACGTCGACCACCGCTCGAAGTGCATCGTCCCGGAGTTCGACGAGAGCGAGTACGGCGTCGAGGGCGTCTCCTCGCGGACCGACCACGAGGTCGGCGAGCCGCTCGTGGAACTCCAGGAGATGCGCAAGTACTACGAGCAGGAGGACAGCTGGTTCGACCGGTTCTTCCCGGGCGAGGAACCCAGCGTGAAGGCCGTGGACGGCGTCAGCCTCGACGTCCACGAGGGCGAGACGCTCGGCCTCGTCGGGGAGTCCGGCTGCGGGAAGTCCACGGCGGGCCGGGCGCTGCTCCACCTCGACCCGCCGACCGACGGCACGGTCGTGTTCGCGGGCGACGACCTCGGGAGCCTCTCGAAGACCGAACTCCGCGAGAAGCGCAAGGACATGCAGATGGTGTTCCAGGATCCGATGTCGAGCCTGGACCCGCGGATGACGGTCGGGCAGACGGTGATGGAGCCGCTGAAGATTCACGAGCTCGCGGAGGGCCACCGCCGCCAGCGCGTCGTCGAACTCCTCGAAGAGGTGGGGCTGGACCCCAGCCAGTACGACCGCTATCCCCACGAGCTGTCGGGCGGGCAGCGCCAGCGCGTCGGCATCGCGCGGGCGCTGGCGGTCGACCCGGACTTCATCGTCGCCGACGAGCCCGTCTCGGCGCTGGACGTCTCCGTGCAGGCCCAGATTATCAACCTCATGGAGGACCTCCAGGAGGAGTACGGGCTGACGTACCTGTTCATCGCCCACGACCTCTCCGTGGTGCGTCACATCTCCGACCGCGTGGCGGTGATGTACCTCGGGGAAATCGTGGAGGTCGCCGGGACGGACGAGCTGTTCGGCGACCCCAAGCACCCCTACACGAACGCGTTGCTGTCCGCGATTCCCGAGCCCGACCCGCTCGCGGAGACCGGCGACCGCACCATCCTGAAGGGGGACGTTCCCTCTCCCATCGACCCGCCGTCGGGCTGTCACTTCCGCACGCGGTGCCCGTCGGTGATTCCGCCCGAGGACCTCGACATCGAGCAGGAGCGCTACCGCGAGGTGATGTTCTACCGGCAGCGCGTGGAGGCCCGGGACATCGACCTCGACGCCGCGCGCGAGCGGGCGGCCGACGCGGCGGCCGGCGACCGAGCAGTCGCGGACGGCGGTAGCGGCCTCCACGCGGTCCTCCACGACCAGTTCTTCGACGAGCCGCTCGCCGGCCGGGCGCGCGACGCGGTCGAGGAGTCGTTCGACCACCTCGCGGAGGGCGACTGGGAGGCCGCCGAAGACGTCCTCCGCGAGACCTTCGAGAGCGTCTGCGAGCGCGAGGACCCCCACCTCGGCGACGACGACCACCCCGCGGCGTGCCACCTGTTCGCGGACGCGGAGTGAGCCCAGCGGCCGTCTGACCCCCTGCTCCCCGCGTCTGCGGTAATTTTCGCAGCTACCGAAGAGTGCCGAACGGGCATCCCCGCGGCGTGTGCCGGTTCCACCACTACTATCCGATACTATTATTTAGGTCGCCGCCGGGCGTGGTGTTATGGCAGG
Source organism: Halobacterium sp. NMX12-1 (assembly GCF_040435975.1). NCBI lineage: Archaea > Methanobacteriati > Methanobacteriota > Halobacteria > Halobacteriales > Halobacteriaceae > Halobacterium > Halobacterium sp. NMX12-1. The sequence goes on from NZ_CP159204.1 coordinate 697,200, forward strand.
CAATGACAGTCAGGTCTCACGGCGCAGCTTCCTGAAGGCTGCCGGCACCGCAACCGTCGCCGCGACCGCGACGGGCTCGGTCGCCGGCTGTCTCGGCGGCGGCGGTGGCGGCGGCACGCTCCGGTACGGCCGGGGTTCGCACTCCCAGACGCTTGACCCGCACGCCACCACCAGCGGGGAAGTCGCGAAGGTCACCAACCAGGCCTACGAGACGCTCATCGGCTTCCAGCCCGGCGAAGCCACGCTCACCGAGTCGCTGGCGACCGACTGGACGATGGACGGCTCGAACGTCACCCTCCAGCTCCGCGAGGGCGTGACTTTCCACGACGGCACCGAGTTCACCGCCGACGACTTCATCGCCAGCTACCGGCGCTTCGTCGACGAGGACTACGAGTACTACTTCGACGACGCCTCCGCGTACGGGCCGTTCACGCTCGGCAACTGGATCGACAGCGTCTCCAAGGACGGCGATTACACCCTGAACATCACGCTCTCGCAGACGTACGCGCCGTTCCTCCGGAACCTCGCGATGTTCGTCTCCGTGGTCATCTCCCAGGACGCCATCGAGGGCGACACGAACCTCGCCCAGGAGATGGTCGGCACCGGCCCCTTCGAGCTCTCCGAGCTCGACAACTCGAACAACCGCATCCAGCTCACCGCGTTCGGCGACTACTGGGGCGACAGCCCGAACGTCGACGAGGTGCTGTTCCTCACGCGCGGTCAGAACTCCACGCGCGCGCAGGCGCTCGTCGAGGAGGAGATGGAGATTATCGACGGCCTGGACCCGGACACCATCCAGACCATCGAGGACTCGGACACCGCGTCCGCGGAGACGACGCAGGGCATCAACATCGGGTACATGAGCTTCAACATGTCCCGCGTCGAGGCGTTCCGCGACCGCCGCGTCCGGCAGGCAGTCAGCTACGCCATCGACACGCAGTCCATCGTCGAGAACATCTACTCGGGCATCGCGACGCAGGCCGACCAGCCGATTCCGCCCGCGCTGTTCGGGCACAACGACGACCTCAGCCCGTACCCCCACGACCCCGAGCAGGCGCAGTCGCTGCTCGAAGAAGCCGGCTACGGCGACGGCTTCTCCTTCGAGCTGACTACCTTCCAGAACCCCCGCGGCTACAACCCCGCGCCGCTCCCGACCGCCGAGACCATCCGGTCGAACCTCGACGAGGTCGGCATCGACGTCACCATCGACGACCGGCAGTTCGGCGACTACCTCACGTACACCTCCGAGGGGCGCCACGACGCCAGCCTCGCGGGCTGGTACACTGACAACGCCGACCCCGACAACTTCTGTTACGTCCTCCTGCACCCGCAGTGCGAGGTGCCCGAGGGCCAGGACTGGGTGTCGTGGGACACCGAGGGCTTCAACACGTCGAACCGCTCGGCGTGGGCGAACTCCGAGTACATGAGCCTCATCGAGGAGGCGCAGACGACGACCACGCAGAGCGAGCGCGCGAGCCTCTACAGCGACGCCGCCGAAATCGCTCACGACGAGGCGCCGTGGGTGTACATCGACTACGCCGAGGAGGTGCGCGGTGTCAGCAACCGCGTGAGCAACTACACCATCTCGGCCATCGGCGGCCCGCACCTCGACCTCGTCGAGCTCGAGTAACGCCCCCACGACGGGAGCTTTTTACCACTCGCACTCCCCCCTTCGCGTAATGGTCTCAAAGCGGTTCGTCGCGAAACGGTTGCTGCTCCTCGTCCCCGTGCTGTTCGGGGTGGCGACCGTGGTGTTCGCGATTCTCCACCTCTCGCCGGGCGACCCCGCGGTCGCGATTGCCGGGAACCGAGCCAGCCAGGCGTTCGTCGAGCAAGTCCGCACGGACCTCGGGCTGAACGACCCGCTCTGGCAGCAGTACGTCCGGTTCCTCGGCGAGGCCGCCACGTTCAACTTCGGCGAGTCCTACCAGATTCAGCGCGGCACGCCCGTCAGCCAGATTCTCGCCAACCGCCTCCCCATCACCATCGAACTCGCGGTGCTGGGCCAGCTCGCGGGCCTGCTGTTCGGCCTGCCGCTGGGCATCCTGAGCGCGGTCAAGCAGGACACGTGGACCGACCACCTCACGCGCATCGGCGCGCTCAGCGGCATCAGCATCCCCATCTACTGGAGCGGACCGCTGCTCATCCTGCTGTTCGCGCAGTTCCTCGGCGTCCTCCCCACCAGCGGCCGCATCGGCTCCGCGCACTTCATCGACTCCGCCACCGGCTTCATCCTCGTCGATACGCTGCTTGAGGGCGACCTCCTCGCGTTCCGGTCCGCGGCCCGCCACCTCCTGTTGCCCGTCGTCGTGCTGGGCATCTACCAGATGGCGCTCATCTCGCGGATGATGCGCTCGTCGATGATCGAGGTCATCAGGCAGGACTACATGCGGACCGCCCGCGCGAAGGGCCAGGGCGAGAAGATTACGACGATGAAACACGGCCTGCGGAACGCGTTCATCCCCGTCATCACCATCATCGGCATCCAGTTCGGCGCGCTGCTGGGCGGCGCCGTCCTCACCGAGACGGTCTTCGAGATCAACGGCATCGGCACGCTGCTGGTGGACGCCATCAACCAGAACGACTACCCGGTCGTGCAGGCCACCGTGCTCGTGTTCGCGGTGATGTACACGCTGGTGAACCTCCTCGTGGACGTGACCTACTCCGTGCTTGACCCCCGCATCGAACAATGAGCACCGAAACCCAGACCCCCGACGTCGACCGTGGCATCGTCGAACGGCTCCGCGCGAGCCCGTTCCTCTCCGAACTGCTGTCGAACCGGCTGGCGGTCATCGGCATCACGCTCATCCTGGGCGTGTTCGCGGTCGCCATCTACGCGCGGTTCGCCTACGACCTGAACGCGATTACGTCCACGAACTTCGGCACGAACCCCACCGAGGCCGCGCCGAGCGCGCAGTACTGGTTCGGGACGGACGGCCAGGCCCGCGACATCTTCCCGCGCGTGCTGTACGGCGCGTGGTACGCGATGCTGTACGGCACCGTCACGGTCATCGCCTCGACCGTGCTCGGCGTCGGTCTCGGCATCGTCGCGGCGTACTACGGTGACCTCACGGACAACGTCATCATGCGCACGATGGACGTGCTGCTGTCGTTCCCGTCGCTGCTGCTGGCGCTCGCGCTGGTCACCATCTTCCCGGATAACCTTGGCCTGTGGCGCGCGGTCGCGGCGCTGACGCTCGTGTACACGCCGCGGTTCGCGCGCGTCGTCCGCGGCGCCGCGCTGAAAGTGCTGGAAGACGAGTACATCGAGGCGACGCGCGCGCTCGGCGCGACCGACCCCCGGCTGCTCGTGCGCCACGTCCTCCCGAACTGCCTGGCGCCCATCACCGTCCAGTCGACGCTGAACTTCGGGCTCGCCATCATCGACATCGCGGCGCTGTCGTTCCTCGGGTTCGGCGCTAGCCCCGGCGAGCCGACGTGGGGGATGATGCTGTCGAACGGCGTCGAGTACGGCCTCTTCTCGGGCGCGTGGTGGTGGTCGTTCTTCCCCGGCCTGTTCCTCGCACTGACGGTTCTGGGGTTCAACCTCCTCGGGGACGGGATGCGGGACGCCCTCGACCCGCGGATGCGGGAAGCCGTTGACTGATTCCCCCCGCGAGGACTCGGCGAGTCCACGCGAACTCGTGGTTCGCGCGGGCCGCTGGACGCTCCGCGGCGCCGCCGTCGGCATCGCCGTCTCGCTGGCGCTACTCGTCGTCACGTCCCCGAAGGGCGCCACGGACACGGCGTTCGCGCTCGGCGCGCTCGTGCTCGGGTTCGGCGTGTTCGCGTGGGCGACCGCCGTCGGCCTCGGCGAGACGCTCCGCGGCGTCAAGCAGTACGTCGACGTCGGCTCCGCGTGGACCGAGGCCGGCGCCCGCGAGGCCTTCTTCGTGCTGTCGTGGACGGGCGCCGGCTGGGCGTTCGCCGCCGCCGTCACGTCGATAGCGCTCGGCGTCTAGCCCGGGTGAATCTGCGTGCCGGCGTCGCCTCTGACCGCCGCAGCGACGTCTTCGGTGCCCGCGACGACCGCGCGCTCGCCGCCCGCGTCCAGAAAGTCCAGACACGCCTGAATTTTCGGTTCCATGCTCCCCTCGCCGAACTCGCCGCCAGCGAGGTGCTCGCGCATCTCTGCGGCGGTCGCGTCCGCGATGCGTGACTGCTCGGGCGTCCCGAAGTCCGCGTACACGCAGGGCACGTCCGTCGCCATCACCAGCACGTCCGCACCGACGCGCTCGGCGACGAGGCGCGTCGTGTGGTCTTTGTCCACGACCGCCGCCACCCCCTCGATTCCGTCGTCCCCGACAGTCACTGGGACGCCGCCCCCGCCGCCGCAGACGACGGGTTCGCTGTCCCCGACGAGAGTCTCGATGCGCTCGCCCTCTAAAATCCGCCTCGGCTCCGGTGACGGGACGACCCGCCGGTGCGCCGTCTCGCCCTCCGGCGTCGTCACGTCCGTCGTCTCGAAGTCGCGCTCGCCGGCCTGCTCGGCGCTCAGGTACGGGCCGACCGGCTTCGACGGCTCCCCGAACGCCGGGTCCTCGGGGTCGACTTCCACCTGCGTGACGACCGACGCGACGCTGGCGTGAATGCGCTCGTCGAGGGCCTGCTGGAGGAGGTAGCCGAGCTGGGCCTGCGTCTCCGCGACGAGCACGTCCAGCGGCCGCTCGGGCGCGTCCGACTCCTCCTGCTGGCGGAGCAGCGCGCCGACCTGCGGGCCGTTCCCGTGGGTCAACACGAGGTCGTGGCCCGCCTCGTGGAGTTCCCGTAGCTGGTCGGCGGTCGCCTCGATTCGCTCGCGCTGGGCGGCTATCGTGGCTTCCCCGCTCGGCGCGAGCGCGTTCCCGCCGAGCGCGACGACCGTTCGCATACCCCTGTGGTCGCCGCCCCGCCACTAAGCCCTGCTGGCGACTACGCGCGGACGTTCTCGCCGCCGTGGTCGGCGAACGCCTCGCCGTCCCAGACGACCGTCCCGCGCACCAGCGTCAACTCCGGGAACACGCCCGCCATCCCCTCGAACGGCGTCCACCCGCAGTTCGAGTGGAGGTCGTCGCCGCGGATTTCCCGGGATTCCTCGGGGTCAACGAGCACGAGGTCGGCGTCCCGTCCCGCCTCGATGCGGCCCTTCCGCGGCAGGTCGAAAATCTCGGCGGGATTGGCGGCCGTCACGTCCCGCACGCGCTCGAAGCTCAGGCGTCCCTCGCTGGCGGCCTGCAGCAGCAGCGGCAGCGCCGTCTCGACGCCCGGTACGCCCGAGGGCGCGTCCCAGATGCTCGCGTCCTTCTCCTCGCGCGTGTGGGGCGCGTGGTCGGTCGCCACCACGTCCACCTCGCCGTCCGCGAGCCGCTCGAACAGCGCCTCGCGGCGCGCCTCGCTGCGCAGCGGCGGGTTCATCCGCCCGAACGTCCCGAGGTCGTCGAGCTCCTCGCGCGAGAGGAAGAGGTGGTGGGGCGTCACCTCGCAGGTCGCGCCGCCCGCGCGCGCCGCGTCCACGCCCTCCGGCGTGGACGTGTGCGCGACGTGAACCGTCGCGCCGACGTTCCCGCCGACGCCGACCGCGCGTTCGACGGCCGCCTCCTCGGCCTCGGCCGTGCGGTACGCGCTCCACGCGTCCGCGTCGTCGCGCTCCCGGGCCGACTCGTCGAACAGCTCCGCGTCCTCGGCGTGGACCGTCACGACCACGTCCTCCTCTGCGGCCCGGCGACAGGCGTCCGCGAACAACTCGGCGTCGATGCCCATGTCGCCCGTCGAGTCCGCCAGGAACACCTCCCCGAGCGCGAACAGCGGCCGGTCGAACAGCGTCTCGCGCTCCCACTCGGCGGTGACGCCGCCGTTGATACCCCAGTCCACGAGCGAGTCGGCCGCGTACTCGGCCTTCTCGTCGAACGCCGCCCCCGTCACCGTCGGCGGCTCCGTGTTCGGCTGGTCCACGACGGTCGTGACCCCGCCCGCCGCCGCGCTCCGCGACCCCGTCGCCCACGTCTCCTTGTGCCCGTACCCCGGCTGGCGGAAGTGCACGTGTGCGTCAATCATCCCCGGGAGCAAGCGCTTCCCCGTGGCGTCCACCAGCGTCTCCCCGTCGAGGTCCTCGCCCACCGCGTCGATGCGGCCGTCCGTGATGCGGACGTCCCGCTCCAGTCCGTCGGGGAGCGTCGCGTTCCGGATTACTCGCATACTGTGAGTGTGAACGGCCGGCGCGTAAGTCCTCCGGACGCGACTAGATCTTCTGTACGTTCCCGCCGATGTCTATTAGAAAGCCCTCGGCACGGTCGCCTCCCGCGGCTCGCTGCGCGCTTCGCTCGTTCGCGTCGCTCACTCGCTGCAGTGCTTACGTCGCCGGGGTTCGGCGACCGCGCCTCGCCCTTTCAATCCGCCAGGGGGCCGGCTGTGTAATCGCTGGTACTGTGGCCGAAGTCCCTAAAGCCGTTCTACGTCGATGTCTGCATCGCCGACGAGCGCGGCCTCCAGTTCGTCTCTGACGCGTTCCGCCTCGCCGCCTGCGGCCGCGACGCTCCCCACCGATTTCGGGTCGAACGGCACCCCCAGTTTCGGGTAGACGGCCGCGAGCGCGTCGGCGATTTCGTCGCGGTCGTCCACGACGAGCACGCCCGACGTGAGCGCGGCGTCCTTCTTCACGCGCTGGGCGATGCCCGCGAGCTTCCCGTCCGCGGAGACGGAGTGGTCGCCCGGGCAGAACGACTCCGGTGGTTCGCCCTCCTCGGCGTCCACGCCGACCGCCGCGAGCGCGTCGAGTACGTCCGCGACCATCGCGTCGTAGCGCTCTTGGAGGCCCGTGCGGACGCCCTCGACCGGCGTGATTCGCGCGAACGCCAGCGTCGAGTCGGTGTACGCGACCGCGCGACCGCCGACGCCGCGCTCGACCGGCCGAAAGCCGTGCTCGCGGGCGGCGGCCCGAGCCGCCTCGTAGCCGTCGCTGTTGGCGTCCCGGCGGCCGAACGCGAGCTGACGGCCCGGCGCCCACACGCGAACCGCCGACTCGCGATTCTCGGCGACGGAGTCGAGGAGGTCGCGGGTCGCCGCGCGGTCGGCGTCCCGGTCCTCGGCTCGCCCGCGGAGCACGCGCATACCCGCCACTTCGACCGACGGCGGTAAATCCTCACGGTCCGACTGGCGGGTATGGTCACGCTGGACGGCGACGTGCTCGCGCGCTACCCGCGGGCGTCCCTCTACAACTCGCCGTACCCCGCCCACGACGCCGGCTGTGCGGTGGACTTGTACCCCGACGACGCCGCGGGCCGCGCCCCGAGCCCCATCGCAGGCGACGTCGTGGAGACGCGGACCGTCCGCTGTCCGTCGAAGCCGTACGCCGCCGACCACGACCACCTCATCGTTGTCGACACGGGCGACTACCTCGCACGCGTCCTCCACGTCGCACCCGCCGTCGAATCTGGGGATACTGTCGCAGTCGGGGACGACCTCGGGCGGCTGGTGCGTTCGGGCTTCTTCGCGCCGTGGGTCGACAACCACGTCCACCTCGGGTTCCGCGAGCGCGACGCCGACCCGGTGCGCGCCTCGGGGTCGCTCTCGCTGACCCTCGGCGCTCCAGTCGAAGCCGTCCCGTGGGACGGCACGGGCGAGGTCGTCGAAACCGGGGAGACGTACGCGCTGCTTGACGCGCCCAAGCACCCCGCGCCGGGCGACGCGCTCGCGGGCATCGCTACCGACGACGGCCGCGTACTCGACGGCGGATTCCCGCACTACGATGGCGGCGGCGTCTTCGGACCGAGCGGCATCGACGATTCGGTTTCGTTCCTCGGGACGCACGCTGGTGGCGTCGCGGACGACCGCACCGTCGCGTGGCGAGACGTCACCGTGACTGCGAACGACAAGCCGATTCGCGGGCTCTCGCTGTGGTTCGGCACCGACCGCCTCGGCGTCAAACTGGTCGCGCCCGGCCACGACTTCGTGGTCGGTGACAGCGTCGCTGTTTCGGTCGAGTAGCGCGCTCGCCGCCGAGTCCCGCCCACGCGCTTAATAGCGCCCCGGCTGTACCCCGTCGCATGGACGTCGACGACCACGTACGAATCACCGAGCGGCTCATCCAGTCGGTCGAAATCGTCGCCGCGTACGTGCTCGTCCTCCTGTTCGCCGTCGGCGTCTTCGACCTCGGGCTGACCATCTTCGACCTCGTGCGCACGGGCGCCATCACGCAGACCAGCGAGGTCATCGCGCTCATCGACACCGTCCTCCTGCTGTTCATCATCGTGGAAATCTACCAGACGGTCGTCGCGTACACCCGCGAGGAGAGCGTCGTCCGCATCGTCATCATCACCGGCATCATCGCGGTCACCCGACGGGTCATCAGCTTCCACCCCGACGACCACGCCGCACAGGAAGCGCTGCTGACGTCCGCCGGGTTCGCAATCCTGCTCGCCGTGCTCGTCGGCGCGCTCTACATCGTCCGGAAGACCCCAACCGAATCCGGCAGCCTCCACTGACCGCTACGCGAACGCCACGCCGTCGCGGTCGACGACCTCCCCGAACAGCCAGTCGGCGTGGTCGAGGGCGTACTCGCGGTGCTCCTCCTCGATGTAGCCGATGGCGTCCTCGACGAGCACCGGCCGGTAGTCCCGCAGGCCCGCGCTCCCCGCGGTGTGGAGCACGCAGACGTTCGCCAGCGTCCCGCAGACCAGCAGGTCGTCGATGCCGTGCGCGTCGAGGTGGCCGTCGAGGCCGGTCTGGTAGAACGCGTCGTAGGTGTGTTTCTCCACGACGTAGTCGTCGTCGCGGACGTCGAGGCGGTCGTGCAGTTGGGCGTCCCACGTCCCCTCGACGACGTGCTCGCCCCAGCGCTCGAACTCGTCGTAGTAGTGGGTGTCCTCGAACTGCTCGGGCGGGTGGACGTCCCGCGTGTAGACGACGCTCGCGCCCGCCTCCCGCGCCCGGGCGACGAGCGAGGTGACGGGGTCGATAACGTCCTCGCTGGCGGGCGCGTACAGGCTCCCCTCGGGGTGGCAGAAGCCGTTCTGCACGTCCACGACGACGACAGCGGTGCGTTCGGCGTCGAACTCCATGCGCGAGGGCTCGACGCCGAGCCACTAAGCCGTTCGGTCCGACTACGGGCGGTGTGACTGTGCGTAGCGTTTTACCCCGTCCGGTCCGAACGGCGTGTAATGACACGCCGCATTCTCGCCGTGGCGTTCGTCGCGCTGGTCGTGCTCGCGGGCTGTCAGTCCCCCGCGGTGACTGGCGGCGACCCCGCGGAGACCACGACTGCGCCCGCGACGAGCGACTTCGACTACGCCGACCCCGCCGGCGACGCGCTCGGCTGGGAGGGCGGCTACTGGCACAACGAGTCCCTCCCGGTCACTGTCGGTGACGGCCTCAACGAGACCGAACGCGAGATGGTCGTCAACCGCTCGATGGCGCGTGTCGAGCAGCTCCGCGGCATCGAGTTCCAGAAGCCGGTGTCCGTGGACGTCATCTCGCGGTCGACGTACCGCGAGGAGTACGCCGGCTCCGGGAACGCCAGCGACGCCATGGAGACGTTCGACAACGTGAAATTCGAGGCGCTGTTCCTCGTCGGCGAGCAAAACGACTCGCTTGCCGTCCAGGACTCCAACCGCGGGTCGAACGTCCTCGGGTTCTACACGCCCCGCGACGACCGCATCGTCGTCATCTCCGAGTCCGAGACGCCGACCATCGACGAGAACACGCTCGGCCACGAGCTGATGCACGCCCTGCAGTTCCGGAACTTCAACGCGAACTTCTCGTCGGCGACCCGCGACCAGTCGAACGCCCACAACGGCCTCATCGAGGGCGAAGCGAGCTTCCTCGACAGCCAGTACAGCGAGCGTTGCGGCGTCGAGTGGGAGTGCGCGACGCCCGAGGCGTCCGGCGGCGGTGGCGGTAGTAGTGACATTCACCGCGGCATTTACACTATGTCGTACTTCCCGTACAGCGCGGGGTCGGCGTTCGTCGAGCACGTTCACGACGCCGGCGGCTGGGACGCGGTCGTGGACGTCTACGACGACCCGCCGGCGTCCTCCGAGCAGGTCGCCCAGCCCGAGAAGTACGGGAGCGACCAGCCCACGGACGTCTCGCTTCCCGACCGCTCCAGCGACGACTGGGAGCGCGTGACGCCGGGCGGCCGCGCGCCCTACGGCGAGGTCGGCGTCGGCGGCCTCACCGCGATGTTCGGCTACACGTACTACGAGCAGAATCGCCATCCACAGAGCTCCGTGTTGAACCCCCTAGACTTCGACGCGAACGGCAACATTGACCTGTCCTCGCCGTTCGACTACGCCACCCAGCCCGTCGCGGGCTGGGACGGCGAGCAGCTCTGGGTGTACGAGAACGGCGACGACACCGCGTACACGTGGCGGCTCGCGTTCGACTCCAGCGGTGACGCCCGCGAGTTCGCGCAGACGTACCGCCAGCTCCTCCAGTACTGGGGGGCCCAAGAGCGCTCGGACGGCGTCTGGCGCATCCCCGAGAACGAGAGCGAGTTCGCGGACGCGTTCCGCGTCACGCGCTCCGGGGACGAGGTCACCATCGTGAACGCGCCGACGCCCGACGACCTCGGGGACGTCCACTCGCGGTAGGGAGGCGAGGCTTTTTCGCCGGGGCGAGTGTACCCGAGGGCATGCAGGCTACTCGCCGGGTGGTCGCGTGAGCTTCGACGTCGTCCCGCCCGAGGCCATCGAGAGCGGGCGCGCGACCGACGCGTACTTCGAGCGCACCGAGACGACCCTGGAGTTCGCCGGGAAGAACCCCCGCGTGGTCGCGGAGGTCACCGCCGACCAGTTCCCGACCGGGGAGTTCGAACTGCTCGCGGGCGTCAAGGACGCCGCCCACCTCCTCGAAGGCCTCCCCATCGACGTGGACGCGATGCCGGAGGGGTCGCTGTTCGACGGCGGTCCCGTCCTCCGCATCGAGGGCGACTACCGCGACTTCGCGCGCTACGAGACCTCCCTACTGGGCTTTCTCTCGCACGCCTCCGGCGTCGCGACCGCCGCCCTCGAAGCTCGCCGCGCCGCACCGGACTCCCAAGTGCTGAGCTTCGGCGCGCGCCACGTCCACCCCTCGATTGCGGCGATGGTCGAGCGCTCCGCGCTCGTCGGCGGCCTCGACGGCTTCTCCCACCTCGCCGCCGGCGACGTCATCGGCCGCGAGGCCGGCGGGACGATGCCCCACGCCCTCCTCATCTGCTTCGGGCGCGGCAACCAGGAGGCGGCGTGGCGCGCGTACGACGACGCGGTCGACGAGTCCGTGCCGCGGGTCGCGCTCTGTGACACGTACAGCGACGAGAAAGACGAAGTCCTGCGCGCCATCGACGAACTCGGCGACGACCTCGACAGCGTCCGCCTCGACACCACGGGGTCGCGGCGCGGCGACTTCCGGCACATCGTCCGCGAGATTCGCTGGGAGCTGGACGCCCGCGACCGCCGGGACGTCGACATCTTCCTCAGCGGGGGCCTCGGCCCGACGGAACTCCGCAATCTCCGCGACGTCGCGGACGGCTTCGGCGTCGGGAGTCACGTCTCGAACGCCGACCCCGTAGACTTCGCGCTCGACATCGTCGAAGTCGAGGGCGAGCCCGCGGCCAAGCGCGGGAAGCTCTCCGGGAAGAAAGACGTCTACCGCACGCGCGACGGCGGCCACCACGTCGGCCTCGCCGCCCGGCCCGGCCCGACGGACGGCACGTCGCTGCTTGACCCGCTGATTCGGGACGGCGAACTCGTCCGAACCTTCAGCATCGAGGACGCCGCCGACCGCGCGCTCGACGACGCCGAGCGTGTCGGCTTCAGGGAGCGCGCGGAGTAAGGAATCCGTTCTACGCGGTGAGCTCTTCGACGGGCTCCTCGGCGTCCTCGCCGGTCTCTCGGAAGACCTGGCCCTCGAAGAGCGTGACCATCACGTCGTCGTCCTCCCACGCGCCGTTCGGGAGGCCCGCCTTCCGGCAGGTGCGGTCGAGGTACTCGAAGACGCTCCAGTCGTTCTCGACGGGCAGCGTCGGATACATCCAGCCGTGCTGGCCGTCGCCGTCGATGGCGACGCCGTGAACGCCGAGCTCGATGTCCTCGACGGGGTCGTCCGTGAGGACGAGATTCGACACCGTGCAGACGGAGACGCGGAGGTTCGGCAGCTCCGCGGCCTCGACCTCCGAGCCACACGAGGCGTCGGAGGCGGCCTTGATGGACGCCTCGACGATGGCGTGCCCGAGCTGCTGGTCGCGGCTCCCGAGGTCGCGGGCGGACTCCTGGGCGCCCGCGCAGCCCCGGAGCCGGCCGCGGCCGTGGGTGGACTCCAGTCGAACGAACGCGCTCGTTCGGTTGTAGAAGGCATCCCGCATGCTTCCGGGCTGCTCGCGCTGGCCGTTCCGGACGAACGCCTCGACGGATTCGCGTGCTAGTTCGACTGTCCGGGCGCCGTCCTCGAAGGAAAGTACTACTGACTGGGCCTCGGCCATACGAGTTTGTATATGGCAAGGATTAACTTGAACTCTTCCCCTCACGCGCGAGGACCCCGGCGGACTTCTCATCGGCTGCGTAGGACGGCCGAATCGCGGAACGTGAGTCGGACTCGAGCGTAGTGGTTGCTTATCTTACAACGAATCTGCATAATTCCGGCGGCCACAAGGTTGAATACTGCAGGGTGGTCGTCGACGCTCGCTCCGACGGCCCGGGCAACCGAACCCCTTAACGCCGCGGCACTCCTAGAACGGGCGAGCAGAGGGAGCCTGGCTCCCGTGCCGCGAGGCATGAGGAAAGTCCCCCCACCCGTTCGGGCAGGCGGCCGGATGCAAATCCGGGACGGGAGACCGTCGGCACTGGAACAGAGACGACACGTCCCTCTCGAACCGATGAGGCGCGCGACCCGACCCGCGAGGGGAGGAAGCTAACCCGCCGAGGGAAGCGCGGCTTCGCCGCGTTACACGCGAACGGCGCAAGCCGTGAGCGAGCGTGACCGACGAACGTCGGTCACGTTACAGGTGCGCGGCGTCAGCCGCGAGCCAGACGGGAGGGGACCGATGGAACGGCTAATCCCCGCCGGTGCAAGTCCACGCGCGCAAGGTAGCCCGACACGCCCGCAAGGGGCCGCGTGGACGCTCAGCCGAATGCCAGGCCGAACAGAAGGGGGCTTACTCCCCTCCAGCTCGTACCTTTTTGCGGGGTCGCTGCGCGACCCCGCAAAAATCTACACCGGGAGAGCGAGCTCTTCCGAGCCCTGCCGTACCGCGTTCGGCAGGACGCTAAAAAGACCGCCACAGCAACCGCTACCGGCGTGGAGACATCACGATACAGAAGTCTAAGACCGCGGTAAGTCCGCCCTACGAACGGTTCACGGGCTGAAAACGCGAAAAGTAGCGCGAAGCGTTACGCGTTCTCTGCGCCGGCAATCGCCGTCAGCGGGGACGCGCCGCCGACGATGGCGCCCGCGGTCAACACCGCTGCCGCGAGTGTGACGAAGTCGTCGCCCGGACTGAGCCCGGCGAGGCTCGCGCCCGCGTCGACGATGAAGATGGTCACGAAGAAGCTGATTACCGCGAGCGCGAGCAGCAACGCGACCGCGATGACGCTGCCGACGAGTTCGCCGACGGAGTTGAGTATCGACATTGTGTCTCTCTAAACATTGACACGCCGGTGAGGGATAAACGCCGTGGCCTGCTCGCCCGTTCGAATTTCCCGAGAACCGGACCGCGTCCTCACGGCTCACTCTGTTCGCCGTTCGGCTCCTCGTGGTTCTCACTCACTCCGTTCGTTCCGGACCACGCTATCCGTCGAACCCGTCTTCCCACCGGAACGTCCCGTTGCGCTGGACGACCTCGCCGTCGACTTCCATGAACGAGTCCTCGCTGACGTCCGTAATCATGTCCACGTGGACGGCCGACTCGTTGGCCTCGTCCTCGTAGCCCTCGGGGTAGTTGGAGTCGTAGGCGCGGCCGACCGCGAGGTGGACGGTGTCGCCCATCTTCTCGTCGAAGAGGATGGAGTCGGTGAACTGGTCGATGCCGCGGTTCATCCCGATGCCGAGCTCGCCGAGGCGGCGCGCGCCCTCGTCGGTGTCCAGAATCTCGCCGACGACGCTCTCGTTCTGGGCGGCGCTGTAGTCGACGACCTCGCCGTCCTCGAACGTGAGGTGGACGTCCTGCACGCGCTCGCCGCGAATCGTCATCGGGACGTCGAAGAACACCTCGCCCTCGGTGGCGTGGGGCGCGGTGAACACCTCGCCCGACGGGAGATTGTGCGAGTCGTACGCGACCGACGCCGCGGAGTTCACGGCAGTCCGGTTCTCGATTGACATCGTGAGGTCGGTGTCCTCCTTGACGAGCCGGACCTCGCTGCCCGCGTCGAGAATCTCCTTCATGTTCGCCATCTGGTCGGCCAGTTCCTCCCAGTCGCGGAGGATGGCGTCGTACGCGAACTCCCGGTACTCCTCGAAGGACATGTTCGCCTGCTGGGCGAGCGACCGCGTCGGGTGGACCGTCGACACCCAGTCCGTGTCCATCCGGGCCTCGCGGATGCCCTGCCGGGCTTTCGACTGTGCGCGGCGCGTCTCGGCGGGGATGTCCGAGCCTTCACTGGTATTGCGGCCGCCACCGATGGAGAGTACCACGTCGGCGTTCTCGTAGAGCGCGAGTTCGTACTCGGGGTTCTCGTCGAAGTCGTCCTCGTGAGCGAGCGCGTACGCCCGGCCGAGTTCGCTCGACGCGTACGTCGTGACGAGATTCGCGCCGCGCTCGCCGACCTTCTCCGCGACGGCGACTGCGAGCTCGTGGGCGTCCGGGCCGACGCTCAATACGACGTCGTCGCCCTCCTCGACGCGCGCGCTCCAGTCCACCAGCACTTCCGCGTGTTCCTCGATGCGGGGGTCCATACCCCTCTCTCGCGGACGGCGGCGAAAAAGCAGTCGGGTTCCGGACGGCGCCGGGGGTTACACCTGTGTCTCGACGAGTTCGGCGACGTCGGCCATCTCCTCGCCGAGCAACACGAGCGCGTCGTCGAGGCTCACCAGCCGGACGACGTCGCCCGCCTCGTCCACGAGCGGGAGCCGGCGGACGTCCTCCTCGCGCATCGTCTCCACGACCTCGAAGATTTCCGCGCCCTGCTCGGCCGTGACGGGGTCGGGCGTCATCACCTCGTCCACGGTCGTCTGCTCGGGGTCGATGCCGTCGCGGAGCGCGAGCGCGAGGTCGCGGTCGGTGACGATGCCCGCGAGGTCGGTCGTGTCGCCGGTGACGACGACGCTGCCGACGTCTTCGGCGTGCATCGTCTCCGCGACCTGGTCGAGGAACGCGTCCTCGGGCAGGCGCACGACGTCCTCGATTCGTGGTGCTGTCAGGTCGACCATGCTCGCGGAGTCGCCCGCGCGCCAGTAGAAGGTAGTGGCCGTCCTACTCGTAGACGAGGACGGTGCCGAAGGAGGTCTCGACGACCGCGACCTCCTCGCCGGACTGGGCGCGGTACTCCTCCTCGACAGTCAGCCAGTCGGCGTCGAGTTCGTACGTCTCTCCGTCGGCCTCGACGGTGACGGTGTCCCCGGAGTGCATCTGGGCCTGAATCTCGGCGGGGTCGGCGTCTTCGACCGCCTGCATGACCGCGCCGGCCTCGCTGCGGAACTCGGGGCCGACCTTCGAGTCGTCGGCGTCGGCCTCGACGGGGACGAGTTCGATGTCCGGGCGCCCCTCCACGAGCTTGATGGGGGCGTTGACGGTCTCGCTGAGGTCGTACGTGTCGAGGCTCGCGTCGTTGCCGGCGTCGAAGTAGAGCTCGACGCGGTCCAGCGACTCGTTCAGCGGGATGTGGTTCTCGGACTTCCACGCGCGGACTTCGCTCGCGGTCTCGGCGATGTACTCGCCGGCGACCTCGGCGTCCTCGTCGAGCATGTCGACGTCGGGCCACGTCGCGTTGTGGACGCTGCCCTCGGTGCCGGGGAGGTGGGTCCAGATTTCCTCGGTGACGTGCGGGCTGAACGGCGACAGCATCCGGACGACCGCGGTGACCGCGGTGTAGAGGGTCTTCTCGGCGGCGGCGCGCTCGCCGGGGCGGCCGTTGTACAGCCGGCCCTTGACGAGTTCGACGTAGTCGTCGGCGAGGTCCTCCCACGCGAACTCGCGGAGGCGACGGAGCGCCGCGTCGAACCGATACGCCTCCATCTCGGCTTCGACCTCGTCGGCGACGCGCGTGAGTTCCGAGAGAATCCAGCGGTCGGCGTCGCGGTACGCGGGGTCGGCGACGTCGGGCGTGTCCTCGTCGAAGTGCCCGCCCGCGAACTTCACGATGTTCCAGAGCTTCGTCAGGAAGCGGGAGGCGGACTTGACCTCCTTCCACTGGAACTGGACGTCGCTGCCGGGCTGGCCGCCGAGCGCGAGCGCCTGCCGGACGGCGTCCGCGGAGTACTCCTCGATGGCCTCGTCGGGCGCGACCACGTTCCCGCGGGACTTGGACATCTTGTTGCCGTCGTCGCCGAACACCATGCCGTTGACGAGGATGTCCTCCCAGGGCGCCTCGTCGGTGAGCGCGCCCGTCCGCAGCAGCGTGTAGAACGCCCACGTGCGGATGATGTCGTGGCCCTGCGGCCGCAGGCCGACCGGCTCGAACTCCTCGAGGTCGATGTCCTCGGGCCACCCGGAGATGTGCAGCGGCGTAATCGACGAGTCCATCCACGTGTCCATGACGTCGGTCTCGCCGCGCCAGTCGTGGCTGCCGCACTCGGGGCAGGCGCCGACGGCGGGGTCTTCCTCCGTGGGGTCCACGGGCGTCTCCGCGTCTTCCGCGATGTGCCAGTGCCCGCAGTCAGCGCACTCCCACGCGGGGATGGGCGTCGCGAACACGCGCTGGCGGGAGATGACCCAGTCCCACTCCATGCCCTCCGCCCAGTCGACGAGGCGGTCGTGCATGTGCTCGGGAATCCACTCGACGTCCTCGGCCTTCTCCAGAATCAGGTCCTGGTCGACCTCGACGAACCACTGCTCCTTGGAGAGAATCTCGATGGGCGTGTCGCAGCGCCAGCACGCGCCGACGCTCTGCTCGGTGGGCTCGCTGTCGTTGAGGTAGCCCTCGTCGTCGAGCGCGTCCGCGATTTCGGTCTTGGCCTCGTCGATGGTCAGGCCCGCGAACTCGCCGGCCTCCTCGGAGAGGTGGCCGTCCTCGGTGAACACCGACCGGAGGTCGAGGTCGTACTCGGCCCACCAGTCGACGTCCTGCTTGTCCCCGAACGTACAGATCATGACGGCGCCGGACCCGAACTCGGGGTCGACCTCGTCGTCGGCGAGCAGTTCGACCTCCTGGCCGAACAGCGGGACCTCGAACGTGTCGCCGACGCGGCCCTCGAAGCGCTCGTCCTCGGGGTCGACGGCCATCCCGACGCAGGCGGCCAGCAGCTCCGGGCGCGTGGTCGCGATTTCGATGTCGTCGTTGCCGACGCCCTCGAACGTGACGTAGTAGAGGGTGCCCTCGCGGTCGACGTTCTCGACCTCGGCGTCCGCGATGGCGGTCTCGCAGCGCGGGCACCAGTTGACGGGGTGTTCGTCGCGGTAGACCATGTCGTCGTCGGCCATCTCGACGAACGACGACTGGGTCTGCCCCCAGTACTCGGGGTCCATCGTGCGGAACTCCGCCGACCAGTCCTGGGAGAACCCCATCTCGGTCATCGTCTGCTTCATCTCGGTGATGCGGGCCTCGGTGTGCTCGACGCACATCTCCCGGAACTCCTCGCGGGAGACGTCCGTGCGGTGGATGTCGTGGTTCTCCTCGACTTTGACCTCGGTCGGGAGGCCGTGGCAGTCCCAGCCCTGCGGGAAGAGGACGGCGTCGCCCTGCAGGCGGTGGAAGCGCGCGGTGAAGTCGATGTACGACCAGCCGAGCGCGTGCCCGAGGTGGAGGTTCCCCGTGGGGTACGGCGGCGGCGTGTCGATGATGTACTCGGTGTCGGCGTCGCTGGGGTCGAACTCGTAGACGTCGGAGTCCTGCCAGTCGCTTTGCCACTCGGATTCGATGCGGTCGGGGTCGTAGCTGTCCGGAATGTTCGTCATAGCTGGGTGGGTCGTCGGCCGCGGCCGCGTGTCTGCGTGTGCGAGTCGTGACGAGAAGAGGGCTTACACACGTACTACCGCGAGCTCGACGCGCATACGTCAGCGGAGCGGTGGCGCGGCAATAAAGGTTCCCGTCCCGGGCTGTGTCGCGGCTCTGCCGCGCCCGCCCGTCTAGTTTAGGTTGGCCGAAAAACCGACGGGCTTTTATTCTTTAGGCGAACCTAAACGGGTATGCGACGACGCACGTTCATCAAGTCGGGCGGCGCGGCCACCGTCGCCGGCCTGCTCGCCGGCTGTACGAGCGGCTCGGAGACCGAGGACCCCACTTCCGAGCCGACGACCACCGAATCGAGCGCGACGACCGAGGAGCCGACGACCAGCGAAGACAGCTCCTACAGCGTCTCCATCGAGCCGATGGGCGAGGTGTCCTTCGACTCGGTGCCCGAGACGTGGGTCGCGAACAACGGCAGTTGGGCGGACATGGGCGTCGCACTCGGCCGCGAGCCGCCGGAAGCCGTCTGGCTCGCGCGCCGCTACCACACCCAGTACTACGACGAAATCGACGACATCTCCGTGGACGCCGGCGACATGACCTCGCTGTACCAGGGCGGCGTCGACAAGGAGCTGTTCTACTCGCTGGACGCCGACGTCCACGTCATCGACCCGAACTTCCTGCTGAACCGCTTCAGCGGCTGGAGCGAGGGCGACGTCGAGGAAATCAGCGACAGCGTCGCGCCGTTCTTCGGCAACAGCATCTTCTCGCGGGGCTACGGCTGGCACGAGGACTACCAGTACTACTCGCTGTACGAGGCCTTCGAGAAGCTCGCGCAGGTGTTCCAGCGCACGGAGCGCTACGAGGCCTTCGAGAGCCTCCACGAGGACTTCCAGTCCCGCGTCAGCGACGTCGTCCCCGCCGAGGGCGAGCGCCCCAGCGTCGCCATCATGTGGGCGGCCGGCGACGAGCCCACGTCCTTCTCGCCGTACCTCATCAGCGAGGGGACGAGCTTCAAGCAGTGGCGCGACCTCCAGGTCAACGACGCGCTCGCGGAGACCGACGTCCGTGACTTCCACGCCTCCCGCGCCGAGGTCGACTTCGAGACGCTGCTGGAAATCGACCCGGACGTCCTGCTGCTGCGCGGGCAGGAGGCCAAGACCGCCGAGCAGTTCCAGAACACCGTCGTCTCGTTCCTCGAAGACGACACCACCGCCAGCGACCTCACCGCCGTCCAGAACGGCGACGTCTACCGCGGCGGCCCGCTCTACCAGGGGCCGATTACGAACCTCGTGCTCACCGAGCGTGCCGCCCGGCAGGTGTACGGCGTCGAGGAGGAGCTGTTCGACCGCGACCGCGTCGCGAACATCGTCAACGGCGACTTCTGAGCGCGGTCCGACTGTTCTCTTGCGAGCCGGCGAACGGAAGACGGGACGCTACAGGTCGCCGACGTCCTGCTGGCGCCGCATCAGGTAGAGGAAGTACGGGCCGCCGAGGACGCCCGTGACGATGCCGACCGGCACTTGGCCGACGGGGAGCGCGAGCCGCGCGATGACGTCGGCGGCGACCATCAGCGCGGGGCCGGCGAACAGGCACCCGACCATCAACTGCTTGTAGTCGCTGCCGACGATGTTCCGGACGACGTGCGGGATGAGCAGGCCGACGAACCCGACGATGCCCGCGATGGCGATGCTGGCGGCGGCCGCGAGCACGGCGACGCCCGCCAGCAGGAACCGCGTGCGTTCGACGGCCATGCCGAGCGAGCGCGCGGTCTGCTCGCCGAGCGCGAGCACGTTCAGCTGGCGCGCGCTCACGAGCGAGAGCGCGACCGAGCCGAGCGCCCACGGGAGCGCGGGCCGGATGTGGCGCCACTCGACGCCGGTCAGCGACCCCGTCGTCCACGCGATGGCGCTCTGGACGACGCCGAGGTCCTCGGCGAAGTAGAACATCCCCTGCTGGAGGGACTGGAACACCGTCGAGACGATGACGCCCGCGAGCACCAGCCGCACCGGGCTCGTGCCGTTCTGCCACGCGATGACGTACACGAGCACGAACGCGCCGGCGCCGCCGAGCGCGGCGATGATGGGGAGGTAAGCGTTCAGCCCGGAGAACACGACGAGCGTAAGGAGGATGGCAAGTCCCGCGCCCGAGGAGACGCCGAGGATGTACGGACTGGCGAGCTCGTTGCGGGTGACCGCTTGGAAGATGGCGCCCGACACCGCGAGGCTCGCGCCGACGACGACGGCGGCGGCCACGCGCGGCAGCCGGATGGTCCAGACGACGACCGTGCCGGTCGCCAGTTCCGGGAGTTCGCCCTGGAAGCCCGTAATCGTCCGCATCAGGGACTCGCCGACGACGAACTTCAGCAGCCACCGCGGGTCGTAGATGACGTCGGTGTCGAACAGCGCTCTCAGCGCTTGTTCGAGGCTCATCGAGTACGAGCCGTACCGGACCTGTACGACGGCGCCGGCCGCGACGATGACGACGCTCGCGACGACGACGCCGACCAGCGAGCGGTCGATTCCGTCGCGGAGGCGTTCGGTGTCGCCTACGGACATCGCTTCCTCCGGGCGGGGCGTCGCGCGCGTGGTCGTTCGCCGGGCGGGGCCGGGTGGCGGCGAGTCGTCGTGTCCATCTACTTTAGGGTTGCCTAAACGAAGCAAAAGGATTTCGTTCCGCGCTCCCGCGAGCGGCGCCGCCGGCCCGGGACACGCTCAGTCCAGCGACCCCTTCGGAATAATCTGGGGGTCGGGGGTGTAGGAGATGGCGGCGTCCACGCTGAAGACGTCCGAGAGCAGCTCCTCGGTCAGCACCTCCACGGGCGGTCCCCAGTCGTACACCTCGCCGTCTTCGAGCGCGACGAGGTAGTCCGCGCGGCGGGCCGCCTGCGCGATGTCGTGGAGGACGACGCCGACCGTGACGCCGTCCTCCTCGTTGAGCCGCTCGATGGTCTCCATCACGCGCAGCTGGTGGTGGAGGTCCAGATACGTCGTCGGCTCGTCCAGCAACAGCACGTCCGGCTCCTGCGCCAGCACCATCGCAATCCACGCCAGCTGCTTTTGCCCGCCGCTGAGCCCGCCGACCTCGCGCTCGCGGAGGTGCTCGACGCCCGCGAGGTCGATGGCCCGCTCGACGGCCGCCTCGTCCTCGTCGGTCACCGAGTCGAAGAACCCGCGGTGGGGGTAGCGGCCGTGGTAGATGAGGTCTTCGACGGTGATCGAGCCGGGGGAGGTGTTCTCCTGGGAGAGCAGGCCGAGTTCGCGCGCGAGCTCCTTCTGCCCGTACTCCTGTATCTCCTTGCCGTCGAGGACGACCGCGCCCGCCTCGCGGTCGAGGTGGTTCGACAGCGCCTTCAGCAGCGTGGACTTCCCGCTGCCGTTCGGCCCGACGAACGCGGTGATTTCGCCCTCTGGGATGTCGACGCGGTCGCAAGTCACGACCGGCTCGTCGGCGGTCGCGTACGTCACTTCGAGGTCGTCACCGAACAGCGCCGAGGGGGTGTCCTCGTCGGCCTCGCTCGCCCGTTCCGCGCGCTCGGCGGTGGTCTCTTCCAGCGACACTACCGCTCACCCCGAGAGCCAGTCCGGTCGGCGCCGACGCTTCGGTTCACGGCCGCAGTTTAGGCGTGCCTAACGTTAATCGTTTCCCCTTCGCTCGCGGTCCTCCAGCGCCGCGACCCGCTCGCGCAACGCCTCGATTTCGCGCTGTAACTCGGCGTTCGTGGGGGTTTCGCGCTCGACCCCCACACTGACGGCGGCCGCGACCAACGCCGTCAACGCCAGCGCCGCGCCGAGGACGCCCAGCCACGCCGGCACCGACACGTCCAGCGCCAGCAGGAGGGCGGCGTCGTTCACGACCACGACCGCGAGGACCACCGGGAGCGTGCGCATATTCGCGTGTCGCCGTGCGGCCGACTGAAACCTTGTGGTCGCCGGACTGCGGCGACCGTAACCGACTTCGGGGACGGTGGTATCTCGAACCGTAATGGCAGCGACGGAGGACAGCGCCTTCGACGAGTACCGCGACCGCGTCGAGCGGCCGCTCGGCCGGCTGTTCCGGGAGTACGGCGCCAGCGAGTGGCCGTACTTCGCGGCCGGCATGGTGGCGAACGTCGTCGCGCGCGTCGCCAGCCTCCTGCCGCCGGTCGTACTGGGGGCCGCCATCGACAGCGTGTTCACCGGGAACGCGCCCTTCGACCTCCCGCTCGTGCCCGCGGCGTGGTTCCCGACCGAGGAGGTCGCCGTCTTCGAACTGTCCGTGGTGCTCATCGCGGGGTCGTTCCTCGTCACCGCCGTGTTCACGTACGCGTACGGCGTCACCGCGAACCTGTTCGCGCACCGCGTGATGCACGACGTCCGCACGGACTCGTTCGCGAAGATGCAGGGCCTGGACATGACGTTCTTCGACGACAAACAGACCGGCGAGGTGATGTCCGTGCTGAACAACGACGCCTCGAACCTCGAAGTGTTCCTCGACGACGCGCTCCAGAACTCCGCGCGGCTCGTCGTGATGGTCGCGGGCATCACCGCCATCCTCGTCGCCGAGAACTGGCAGCTGGCGGTCGTCACGCTGTCGGCGATTCCGCTGATGGTCGCGCTCACGTCGTGGTTCATGAAGCGCGCCGAGCCCCGCTACGAGCGCCAGCGCGCCGCCGTCGGCAACCTCAACACGAAACTGGAGAACAGCCTCGCGGGGGTCGAACTCGTGAAGACCAACGCCGCCGAGGCCCACGAGACCGACCGCGTCACGGACGCCTCCTACCGGTTCTTCCGGGACACGATGGACGTCCTCCGCCTGAGCTACGTCTACCGGCCGGGCATGGAGCTGCTCGCCGGGCTCTCCTTTGCTGTGACGTTCGCCGTCGGCGGCTACTGGCTGCTGTACGGCCCGCCGCTGTTCCTCTCGGGGTCGCTGTCCCCGGGCGCGTTCGTCACGTTCATCTTCCTCACCCAACGGTTCGTCACGCCGCTGGCGGAGGTGTCGAACATCGTCGACCAGTACGAGAACGCGAAGGCCTCCTCCGCGCGCGTGTTCGGCCTCATGGATGTCCCCTCGGCGGTCACGGAGGCCGAGGAGGCCGTCGAACTCACCGACGTCGAGGGGCGCGTCGAGTACGACGACGTGACGTTCAGCTACGACGCCGAGGAAACCGTCATCGACGACGTCTCCTTCGACGCAGACCCCGGCGATACCGTCGCGCTCGTGGGGCCGACCGGCGCCGGGAAGTCCACGCTCTGCAAGCTCCTGTTGCGGTTGTACGACGTGGACGAGGGCGCGGTTCGCGTGGACGGCCACGACGTCCGCGACCTGACGCTGGCGAGTCTCCGCGAGCACGTCGGCTACGTCAGTCAGGACACGTTCCTCTTCGACGGCACCATCGCGGAGAACATCGCGTACGGCCAGTTCGACGCCGACCGCGAGGCGGTCGTCGAGGCCACGAAAGCCGCCGACGCCCACGAGTTCGTCGTCGACCTCCCGGAGGGCTACGACACGGAGGTCGGGGAGCGCGGCGTGAAGCTCTCTGGTGGCCAGCGGCAACGCATCGACATCGCACGCGCCATCCTCAAAGACCCCGAGATTCTGGTCTTCGACGAGGCGACCAGCGACGTGGACACGGAGACCGAGCGCCGCATCCAGGCGAGCCTCGACGACCTCTCCGCGGACCGCACCGCGCTCGTCATCGCGCACCGGCTCTCCACCGTCCGGGACGCCGACGCGATTCTGGTCGTCGAGGACGGCGAAATCACCGAGCGCGGCACCCACGACGACCTCCTCGACCGCGGCGGCCGGTACGCCGACCTCTGGAACGTCCAGACGACCACGCTGGACGAGTGACCGCTCCCGGCGCTGGAATTTTGTCGGCGGCGTTCCAACGTGTAGGTATGGACGTCGAAGTCAAACACCTCGGTGCGCTCGGCATCCTCGGTGTGCTCGGCGTGCTGACCAACGAACCCGCGCTGTTCGGGCTGTTCGCCCTCTTCGTGCTGTTCGCCAGCGACCGCACCATCACGGTGCCGACGCCCGGCGGCCGCGACGCCAGCGCCGACTGACGCCCCCGCGGCTATCGCAACCACTACCTACCGCGGCCGGGAGTGCCACGTATGGAACTCGGTGTTGTCGGTCTCGGCCGCATGGGGCGCATCGTCGTCGACCGGTGTCTGGACGCGGGCCACGACGTGGTCGCGTTCGACATCGACGCGGACGCCCGCGAGGACGCCGCCGACGCCGGCGCGACGCCCGCGGAATCGATTCCCGACCTCGTGGACGAACTCGGCGACGAGAAGCGTGTCTGGCTGATGGTGCCCGCCGGCGACCCCGTGGACGCCGCGCTCGACGAACTCGCGCCCGAACTCGACGCCGACGACGTGGTCGTGGACGGCGGGAACAGCCACTTCGAGGACTCCACGCGGCGCGCCGGCGAGTACGAGTTCGCGTACCTCGACTGCGGCACCTCCGGCGGCCCCGCCAGCGCGGAACTCGGCTTCTCACTGATGGTCGGCGGCCCCCAGTGGGCGTACGACGAACTCGTTCCGGTCTTCGACGCGGTTGCGACCGGCCCGGACGGCCACGACCGCATGGGGCCCGCGGGCTCGGGCCACTACGTGAAGATGGTCCACAACGGCGTCGAGTACGCGCTCATGCAGGCGTACGGCGAGGGCTTCGAACTCCTCCACGAGGGCCGCTACGACCTCGATTTGGAAGCCGTCGCGAACACGTGGAACAACGGCGCCGTCATCCGATCGTGGCTACTGGAACTCTGCGAGGAAGCGTTCCGCGAGGAGGGCAACGACCTCGGCGACGTCGCCGACCACGTCGCCGGCGGCTCTACGGGCACGTGGACGGTCCAGGAGAGCCTCGAACAGGAGGTCCCGCTCCCCATCATCTATCAGGCGCTCGCCGAGCGCTTCGACTCCCGCGCCAGCGGCGACGGCGAGGGGCGGTTCGCGCGGCGGCTCGCGAACCGGCTGCGGTACGGGTTCGGCAGACACGAGGTCGCTCGGAAGGAGTAGCGCGGTTCTCAGTCGCTCGCTCCTTCCGAACCGCGGGAAACGCGAGCGGGGAGCGAAGCGACCCGCGAGCCGAGCGTAGCGAGCAACTGGGGGAGGTCAGTAGGTGTGGTCGTACTCGATTTCGTCGGCGACCTGTTCGGCGACGCCGGGCGAGCACTCGCGTTCGAGGAGGTGGAGAGCGAGATCGATGCCGGCGGTGACGCCGGCGGCGGTGAGGACGGTGCCGTCGTCGACGTAGCGGTCGTCGCGGACGTCGACGCCGTACTCGCGGAGGTCGTCTTTCGCGGACTCGTGGGTGGTCGCCGGCCGCCCCTCTAGGAGGTCGCCCTCCGCGGCGAGGAGCGCGCCCGTGCAGACTGTCGCGACGGTCGCGCCGCCGTCGTGGAGCGTAGCGAGGCGCTCCGGGAGCGTGCCGTCCTGCACTTCGGCCCACGTGCCGTTCTCGCTGCGGTCGTTCCAGCCGCCCCCGGGCACGAGCACGAGGTCGGGCGTGCCGATGAGCACGTCGTCCGGTTCGACGCGGAGGCCGTGGCTCGCGGTCACGCGCTCGCTTGGTACCAGCGTCTTCAGGTTCGCGTCCACGTCCGCGCCGAACGCGGCGGCCGTCCGGAACACCTCGTAGGGCGCGACCGCGTCCAGCTCGTCGAACCCCTCGTACAGCAGTATCGCGACGTCCATACCGGGGGTTCGCGTTACCCCCTCAAAACTCGCCCGGAGCGGGGCGGTGAGCAATCACAATACTGTTAAGCCACCTCTCCGTACCGCCGGACATGGTGAACACACTGGGGCTGCTGCTCGGTCTCGGGATGGCGCTCGCGCTCGTCGGGCTCCACCTCCTGAAGGGCACGTCGAAGCCCGTCCCCGAGGACATCGCCAGCGAGGTCCTCGAACAGCGCGCCTCGACGGTTCCGGAGACCGACTTCCCGGAGCCGTACAACCGCTCTATCGGCGGTGGCGGCGGCGCCGGCGCGGTCGCGGGCGGCGCCGCGGAAGGCGAACTCGAAGAAGAGAGCGAGGAAGACGAGGGCTTCGACCCCGAATCCATCCCGGAGGACGAGGTCGAGTACTACGAAATCGAGTTCGTCAAGGAAGGCGAGACCATCGAGGTCGCGAACAACGAGTCCATCCTCGACGCCGGCGAGGAGGAGGGCTGGGACCTCCCGTACGCCTGCCGGCAGGGCCAGTGCCTGTCGTGTGGCGGCCGCGTCGCCAGCGGCGAGGACGCGAGCGAGTTCATCCGCCACACGAACAACGAGACGCTCAGCGACGACGAGATGGAGAAGGGGTACATGCTGACGTGTACCGCCCACCCGACCACGTCGTTCTCCGTCGAGACCGACGAGACGCCGTAACTGCGGACCAGTTCTCCCCGCGACGACCGTCGTTCGACGGCGACGCGTGCCGTTTGCCGCTTTCTCCGAGCCGGAGTTTTCAAAACGGGCCGCTGCGTGAGACGTTGTAGTGCCCGAAACCCGCTCGACGAGCAGCATCACCGAGGGCGACCTCGTCGGCCCCATGATTCGGCTCGCGTGGCCGATGGTCGTCATCCAGCTCCTCCAGGTGACGTACAACCTCGCGGACACGTTCTGGCTCGGCCGGCTGTCCGGGAACGCCGTCGCCGCCATCAGCCTCGCGTTCCCGCTGGTGTTCTTCCTCATCTCCGTCGGCGGCGGGTTCACGACCGCCGGGTCGATTCTCGTCGCGCAGTTCACGGGCGCCGACAGCGAGGGCTCCGCGGGGAAGGTCGCCGCGCAGACGCTGGGCTTCGTCGTCGCCATCTCGACGGTCCTCGGCGTCGTCGGCCACTTCCTCACGCGGGACATGCTCGCGTTGCTCCCCGCGCAGGCCGAGACCGCCCGGGTCGTCGTGCCGCTGGCCGGCGACTACATGGAGGTGTTCTTCCTCGGGATGCCCGCGCTGTTCGGCTTCTTCGTGTTCTCCGCGCTGATGCGCGGCTACGGCAACACCCGCACGCCGATGCTCGTGATGTTCGTCAGCGTCGCCATCAACGTCGCCCTCGACCCGTTCCTCATCTTCGGCTGGTGGGTGTTCCCCGAGATGGGCATCGCGGGCGCCGCCGTCGCCACCATCTTCGCGCGCCTCGTCGCCGCCGTCATCGGCGTCTACGTCCTCTTCTTCACGAACGCCGGCCCCGACATCTCGCTGTCCCAGTTCGCGCCCGACTTCTCGATGATTTCCCGCATCGTCCGCGTCGGCACGCCTAGCGCCGCCGAGCAGTCCACGAGCGCGCTCGCGATGATTACGCTCACCGCGATGGTGGCGTCGTTCGCGCCCGCCGTCGTCGGCGCGTTCGGACTCGGCAACCGCCTCATCTCGCTGGTGTTCCTGCCCGCGATGGGACTGGGCCGCGCCACCAACACGATGGTCGGGCAGAACCTCGGCGCGAAACAGCCCGAGCGCGCCGAGCGCGCCGTCTGGCTCGCCGCGAAGGTCGCCGCCGGCGTCCTCCTCGCGGTCGCCGTCCTCGCCGCCATCTTCCCGCGGCCCATCGTCGCGGTGTTCCTCAGCCCCGGCGCGGAGAACGCCGCCGCCATCGTCGAGTACGGCTCGACGTACGTCCGCATCCGCGCCGTCGAGTTCGTCTTCGTCGGCGTCGTCCAAGTCTTGCTCGGCGCGTTCCGCGGCGCCGGCAACACGAAGACCGCGATGGTGATTTCGATGGTGACGCTGTGGATTGGCCGCGTCCTCACCGTCTACCTGTTCGCGTTCACGCTCGACTGGGGTGCTATGGGTATCTGGGTCGGAATGGCGTTCGGGAACATCACCGGTGCCATCGTCGCCGCCGCGTGGTTCACGCGCGGCACGTGGAAGCGCACGCTCGTCGACGCCGACGACGGCGACCCCGCATGACCGCCTTGGACTCACAACCGTTATACCGTTGCCCCCGCTACCACACGCCGAGGGCGCGTAGCTCAGCGGACAGAGCACTTGGTTCCGGACCAAGATGTCAGGGGTTCAAATCCCTTCGCGCCCGCTTCTCGGTGGTTCGATAGCGATCATCGGAACTGGCAAACGATTTACTTGTCCGTGCGTCGTATCGCGTGAATGTGAGTTGGCGCCGCTCGGCCCGCCGTCTCGTCGCGCTCGTCGTGTATTTCGTGACGTTCACGCTCGGCGCCGGGCTATTCGCAATCGACCCGGTTCGCGTCCTGCTCGCCGTGCCGGTGCTGGCTGGCGTCGTGGTGCTCGGTCACGCGGTGAAAACGAGTCACCTCGACGCGGTCGGCGTCGCGATACTGTGGCTGTGGGGCGCCGTGTTGGCGCTCAGCGTCGGTGGGGCCGTCGTCGAGACCGCGTTTCTGCTCCTGCACCGAGATGTACCGCCGTTAGTCGAACTGCGGGTGGCGCGCGTCGTCGGCACGGTCGCGCTCGTCGCCGTCCCCCTCTCGGTCTACCTCCGGCGCGTCCGGCGGAATCGACGAGCGACGGGTTCGAGCGGACGAGCCGCCTGATACCGCCCCTCGAAATCCTCGGCTGTCCTATTCTGAAAGTCGTCACAAGACACTTCTCGGGGGCGTCCGAACCCGCACAGCGATGGCTTCTGGTCCCTCGCCCTCCAGCCCTCCACCCTCGGAGTCGTCTCCGCGTCGTTCGTCGCGGCGCGCGTTCCTCGCGGGCCTCGGCGCGGTCTCGGCGACCGCGCTCGCGGGCTGTAGCGCGCTCGACGGCGACGCCGGTCCGGCCCCGTTCCCCGACGGCGACTGGCGGACGTACGGCAACGGCGCGACGAACGCGAACTACGCCGCGGGCGGCGTCCCGGAGCCCGAAGCCCACACGAACCTCGCGTCCGGGCAGTGGCCGCAGTTGCCGCCGGTCGTCCACGACGGCGTCGTCTACTTCGCCGCGGACCGAGCGGTCGTCGCCGTGACGCCGGACGGCAACGAGCAGTGGACGTGCCGCCTCGACGTGGAAGCCTGCGGCGCGCCCGCGCTGGATCCCGAGCGCGGCCGGCTCTATGTCCCGACTCGGGTCGTCCCGACGCAGGACGGCCCGGACCCGGCGCCCGCGTCGGTCACCGTCCTCTCACTCGCGGACGGCGACATCGTCGCGACCCACCGCGTCGGCGACGGCCGCACGTACGGCGTCACGGTCGCCGACGGCGACGTGTACGCCCGGAGCGCGACGTCGTGCGTGCGGCTCGCGCCCGACGGCACCGAGCGCTGGCGGCGCTCGCTGACGCCGCTGGTCTACGACGAGTACAACCTCGGCGACTCGTCGGCGACCCAGATTCCACCAGCAGTCACCGACGACGGCGTGTACGTCCCCGACCGGGACGCGCTCGTGAAGTTCGACCGCGAGACTGGCGACGAACAGTGGCGCGTCCCCGTGGACACGCCGTACGCCGCCGCGGTCGTGGACGACGGCGGCGTCGTCCAGACGGGCTGGCAGGAGACGGTCGCTGTCACGCGCTCGGGCGACGTTCGCTGGCGGCGGGACCTCCAGAGTCGGGCGGCCGCCGCGGCCGACGGCGGCGACCTCTACGTCGTCTCCGGCGACCTCCACGAGGTCGACGCCGAGACCGGGGAGACGAACTGGCAGGCACACCTCCCCAGCGAGGGGACGGCCGCGCCGGTCGTGACCGACGAGTCGGTCCTCGCCGTCGCCGGTAGCGTCTACGCGTTCCGCCGGGACGCCGGCGGCTTCCTCGGTCCCGACCGGCGGCGCTGGCGCGTCGCCGCGGTCAACGCGACGACGCACGCGTCCCCGGTGCTGGCGGCCGGGCGGGCGTTCGTCGTCACGCTGTCGCGTCTCGTGGCGCTCTCGCCCGAGACGAGCGACTGAGAGACGTGACTCGGGAATGGCGCGCGGCGTCGCGGGCCGCCGCGAGAATCAGTGCTCGGTCTCCGCGTCGCGGTCGTCGTCGGGTGCCGCGCCCATCGCGGCGAGTTCGTCTTCGTCGAGTTCGATGGCGTCGCTGCCGGAGCCGTCGGCCATCCCCGTCGTCATGAGGATGCGGATGGCCGTGCGGACGCTGAGGTCGGCGTCGTAGACGCGGCTCTCCGGGACCATTAGGAGCGCGCCCTGCGTGGGATTGGGGCTGCCCGGCACGAAGACGTTGTGCGCGGGCTCGCCGGCCACGTCGCCGACGCCGCTGGGGCTCTCGCCGGTCTTCAGGCCGAGCCGGTAGAGGCCGTCGCGCTCGTACTCGACGTACACCGCGGACTCGAAGTCAGAACTCCGCGAGGAGACGGAGTTCGCCATCTGCTTGACGCTGCTGTAGATGGTGCGGAAGACCGGGACGAAGTTCACCAGCCGCCCGGTCCGGCCGAACACGCGCCGGCCCGTGGGGCGCTTGGCGAACGCGCCGAGGACGGTGACCGCGACCAGCAGCACCGCGAGCGCGACCAGTTGCGCCAGCAGGTAGTTGTCGGCGGTGTACGAGGCGAGTCGCGTCCCTTCGACGATTGGCTGCAGCTGGCCCGCCAGGAGGTTCGTGACGAACCGGAGGATGACAATCGTCGCGACCAGCGGCGCCACCAGCACTACTCCCGCGAGAAAACTGCTCTTCAGTGACTCCTTGAGCCGCATATCGCGAACGGGCGCGCTGCGGAGAAAAGTGTGGCGGTGGGCCGTGTTTCCGACCCCCGAGAGAACACATGTCAAAGTTTATGTCGGTGGAGTAAGATGATTACGCGAACACGAATGCGAGGGGGAGGGTCTGCCGGCGGCTCGACGCACGTTCTCGTCACCGGCGCGGACGCCGTGGCGACGGACGCCGACGTCCCGCCGGCGTCGAACGTGCTTGGTATCACTTACGAGACCGCCGCGGAGACGTGGCTCGGGGAGGTCCAGTCCGGTCCGGAGCGCACCGCCGTCGTGAGTGTCGGGGAGCACTCGCGGGCGGCCGCTGCCGCGCCGGCCGAACCGACCGCCGCCGCGTCCGAGGACCTCGCGGTCGCGACGGCCGCCGTCGAGACCGTCCCGGAGGTCGCGGACGTCGCCAGCGTCGGCGTGCTCGTCAACGACTACGTGTCGGCGTGGGACGACGAGACCACCGTCTACGTCGACGACTTCTCGGCGCTGCTGGACCCGACGTCCACGGAGACGGCGTTCCGGTTCGCGCACGCGCTGACGTCGTGTGCGGCCGCCAACGACGCGCGCGTCGTCGCCGGCCTCGACACCGCCGACCGACCGTCGTACGTCGCCGCGACGTTCGCGGAGCTGTTCGACGACGTCCGCGAGGTCTAGACCCAGTCCTCGCGGCGGAAGTACGCCATCAGTATCAGCGCCATCGCGGCCATCCCGACCATCACCGCCGGGTAGCCGTACGGCCACGCCAGCTCCGGCATGTGCTCGAAGTTCATGCCGTAGACGCCCGCGACGAACGTCAGCGGGAGGATGACGGTGGCGACGACGGTGAGCTTCTTCATCGCGTCGTTGGTGGACATCGACAGCGCGTTCAGGTAGATGTCCCGGGCGCCGCTCGTCAGGTCGCGGTACGTCTCCACGAGGTCGACGAGCTGGACGAGGTGGTCGTAGACGTCCCGGTAGTACTTCTCGGCGTCCTCGCCGATCTGCTCGGGGTCGCCGCGCGCCAGCACGCCGACGGCTTCCCGCGTCGGCCACAGCAGCCGCCGCACGGACAGCAGGTCGCGGCGCAGGTCGTTGATGCGCTCGAGGACGTCGTCGCCGGCGGCGTCCACGACCTCGTCCTCGACGACCTCGATGTCGTCCTCGATGTCGTCCAGGATGGCGAAGTAGTCGTCGACGACGCGGTCGAGACACCGGTACGCGGTGAAGTCCGCGCCCCGGGAGGCGAGCCGCGGCTCCTCGCGGTGGACGCGCTCCCAGACGTCGTCCAGCGAGGCGACGCGCTCCGGTTCGACGGTGACCAGCCAGTCGTCCCCGAGGAACAGCCCGACCTGCTGTGCGTGGAGTTCCTCCGCGAACGCGACGTCGCCGCGCCGCAGCGTCGCCGCCTTCACGAGCACGAACGTGTGTTCGTCGAACTCCTCGACCTTCGGCCGGACGTCCCCGCGCACGTCCTCGACTTCCAGCGCGTGGATGTCGTAGGCGTCGGCGACGTCGTCGAGTTCGGCGTCGCTGGGGTCGGTCACGCGCACCCACGTCGTCCCTTCGGCGTCCCGCGCGGCTTCGAGGTCGGTCCACTCCGCGAGCCCGTCGGCCGCGTAGACGACGCAGTCGACGGTCACGCCGCCACCTCCCGTCCCGCGGTGATGCTCAACAGCGTGATGCCGACGATGAGTGCGGTGATGCTGAACGCCCGCCCGGGGTAGGCGACGGTGGTGCCGACGACGTAGCCCGCGACGCCGGCGGCGGTCGCGGCGACGCCGGCCGCTCGCAGCCAGTGCATGCTCTGGTGCTCGCGCCCGGCCACCAAAAGTGCCCGCCCGACTACTCGACGCGCTCGCCCTGGTAGCTCCCCTCGTAGGTGTCGGCGTGTTCGGCGTCGGCGAGCACGAGCTGGGCGACGCGCGCACCGCGTTCGAGTTCGACCTCGTGGTGGACCTGCAGCAGTCCCTCGCCCTTCCCGGTGTAGCCGGCGTCCCAGACGGCGGTGTTGAGCATGCAGGAGTTCCGCATCAGCGACGACCGCGGGTAGAGGAAGCCGACGTGGTCCTCGGGGATGGAGATGGTCTCGGCGTACTGGAGGATGTAGCCGCCCGGCGAGAGCGTGAACGTCTCTGCCTCGGTCGCGACCGGCTGGCGGTCGCCGATGGTCTTGCCGTCGGTTCCGATGCGGCCGGGCTGGCGCTGTTCGAGGACGGCTTCGACGGTGAGGTCGACGCCGTTCGGCTGGACCTGTGCTTTCGTGACCGGTTCGACGTGCTCGGCGACGAACGCGCCGCTCTCGTACATGCAGGGGCGGTCGCCCTCGCGGCCCTATGCTCTGTCGGTTCCACCGCCGAGTAGAATACGACCCCAAGACAGTATTATTTGTAGGTAAGAACTAGAAAAATTTTAAGTCTAAACGGTAGATCGGTTGGGTGGTATGGCTGACAATACCAACCTGACGCGACGCGGCTTCCTGGGGGCAGCGGCAGCCGGAACAGTAGCGCTGGTCGGCGCGGCGTCGGCCGCGCCCGGCAAGGGGAACGGCAACGGAAACGGCCCGGAGCGCCGCGAGTACATCGTCGGCGTCTCCGCGACCGAGGACGACCCGAAGGGGTACGTGAAACAGCACCTGAAGGGCCGCGAGCAGGCCCTCGACAGCAACGAGACGCTGAACACGACCGTCGTCGGGCTGCCGGAGAACGCCGCCGAGCCCGCTCACGAGAACTTCCGCGAGCGCCTCGAAGCCGCGGACGCGGTGAAGTACGTCGAGCAGAACGTCGAACTGCAGGCGCAGGTCGCGCCCAACGACCCGCGGTACGGCGACCAGTACGCCGACCAGCAGGTGAACGCGCCCGACGCGTGGGACGTCACGTTCGGGGACGCGTCCGTGACCGTCGGCGTCGTCGATCAGGGCGTCAAGTACGACCACCCGGACCTCGACGGGAACATGGACGGCTCCGTCTCGAACTACGGCCGGGACTTCGTGGACGACGACGGCGACCCGTACCCGGACAGCATGGCCGACGAGTACCACGGCACGCACGTCGGCGGCATCGCGGCCGCCGAGACCGACAACGGCGAGGGCGTCACCGGCATCGGCAACTCCAGCTGCTCTCCGGGCGCGCGCTCTCCGAGCAGGGCTCGGGCTCGACGTCGGACATCGCTGACGCCGTGACGTGGGCGGTCGACCAGGGCGCGGACGTCGTGAACCTCTCGCTGGGCGGCGGCGGGTACACGAACACGATGAAGAACGCCGTCTCCTACGCCGCGGACAACGGCGCGCTCGTCGTCGCTGCGGCGGGCAACGACGGGCAGGGCTCCGTCTCCTACCCGGCGGCGTACAGCGAGTGTCTCGCGGTGAGCGCGCTCGACCCCGACGAGACGCTGGCGTCGTACTCGAACTACGGCTCGAACATCGAACTCGCGGCCCCGGGGACGAACGTCCTCTCGACGTGGACCGACGACGGCTACGACTCCATCTCGGGGACGTCGATGGCGACGCCCGTGGTCGCGGGGGTCGCGGGTCTGACGCTCGCGCAGTACGACCTTACGAACGCCGAACTTCGCGACCACCTGAAGGCGACCGCCGTTGATGTCGGCCTCTCCGGCGACGAGCAGGGCGCGGGGCGCGTCGACGTCGGCAACGCCGTCACCACCGAACCCGGTTCCGGCGGGGGCGGTGGTGGCGGTGGTGGCGGCGACGGCGGTTCGACGTCGACGACCGTCTCCGGGTCGCTGAACTACTGGGGAAGCACGTGTCACACGTACGCCTTCGAGTACGACAGCCCGAGCCGCGTCGTCCTCGAACTCTCCGGGCCGTCCGACGCGGACTTCGACCTCTACGCGACCACGGGCGTGGACGCGTGCCCGACCACCTCGGACTACGACCGCCGCTCGTGGACGACCAACTCCCAGGAGACCATCTCCATCGACGACCCGGACGCGTCCACGGACCTCCACGCGCTCGTGGACTCCTACTCGGGGAGCGGTGACTACACGCTCACGGTCACCGAGTACGAGTGACGAGCGACCCGCGAATCGTGTGGGTCGTTCACACTGTGCAAATAAGGACTTAGCCCGCGTATAAGGCGAATACGCCGTTCCTGAAACACGCGGGATTTATAATCTTCGAAGGTGCATCTTCGGACGCTATGGGACAGACGCTCACGGAAAAAATCCTCGACGACCACCTCGTCGAGGGCGACCTCGTTCCCGGTGAGGAAATCGGGATCGAGATCGACCAGACGCTCTCCCAGGACACCACTGGGACGATGGTCTGGCTGCAGTTCGAGGCCCTCGAGATGGACGAAGTCCAGACCGAGCTCGCGGCCCAGTACTGCGACCACCAGACTTATCAGTTCGACTTCAAGAACACCGACGACCACCGCTTCCTGCGCTCGGCCGCGGGGACGTACGGCGCGTACTTCTCCCGGCCCGGGAACGGCATCTGTCACAACGTCCACAAGGAGAACTTCGCCGCGCCCGGCAAGACGCTCCTCGGTTCTGACAGCCACACGCCGACCCCCGGCGGGCTCGGTCAGCTCGCCATCGGCGCCGGTGGCATCGACATCGCCGTGGCGATGGGCGGCGGCGCCTACCACGTCGAGATGCCGGAAGTCGTCAACGTCCGCCTCGAAGGCGAGCTCCCCGAGTGGGCCACCGCCAAGGACGTCATCCTCGAGCTCCTCCGTCGCCTCTCCGTGAAGGGCGGCGTCGGCAAGGTGCTCGAGTACACGGGTCCGGGCGTGGAGACGCTCTCGGTGCCCGAGCGCACCACCATCACGAACATGGGCACCGAACTGGGCGCCACCTCCTCCATCTTCCCGACCGACGAGAAGACCGAGGAGTGGCTCGCGCAGTTCGACCGCGAGGACGAGTTCGTCGACCTCGGCCCCGACGAGGACGCCGAGTACGCCGACGAAATCGTCGTCGACCTCTCGGACCTCGAACCGCTCGTCTCGAAGCCGTCCATGCCCGACGAGGTCGTCCCCGTCCGCGAGGTCGAGGGCGAACAGGTCGAGCAGGTCATCGTCGGCTCCTGTACGAACGGCGCCTACGAGGACATCCTCCCGTCGGCGAAGATGCTGGAAGGCCGTCAGGTCAACGCCGGCACCGAGATGATTGTCGCGCCCGGCTCCAAGCAGGCCTCCGAGATGCTCGCCCGCGAGGGCTGGACCGCCGAGATGATGGCGGCCGGCGTCAACTTCTCCGAGGCGACCTGCGGCGCCTGTATCGGCATCGGCCACGTTCCGGCCAGCGATTCCGTCTCGCTGCGGACGTTCAACCGGAACTTCGAGGGGCGCTCGGGCATCGAGGACGACTCGGTGTACCTCTGCTCGCCGGAAGTCGCCACCGCGGCGGCCATCAAGGGCGAAATCGTGGACCCGCGCGACCTCGCCGACGAGCTCGGCGACCTCGAAGCGCCCGGCTTCGAGCTCGCGGACAAGTACTCCGCGGGCTACGGCGCGGACGACCCCGACATCATCACGCCCGACGAGGCCATCGACGACGAGCTCATCAAGGGCCCGAACATCTCCAGCGTGCCGGTCAAGGACCCCATCGACGAGGACGTCTCCGGCGAGACGCTCTTGAAGATGGGCGACAACATCACGACCGACCACATCATCCCGGCGACCTCCGACATCCTGAAGTTCCGCTCGAACATCGAGCGGCTCTCGGAGTTCACGCTCTCGCGCATCGACGACACGTTCGCCGAGCGCGCGAAGAACGCCGGTAGCAGCGTGCTCGTCGCGGGCGAGAACTACGGGCAGGGTTCCTCCCGCGAGCACGCGGCGATGTGCCCGATGTTCCTCGGCGTGGAAGCGGTGCTCGCACAGAGCTTCGCGCGCATCCACAAGGCCAACCTGTTCAACTTCGGCCTGATTCCGCTCACCATCGACGAGGAGACCTACGAGCGCATCGAGCAGGGCGACGACGTCGAAATCGTCGACGACGCCCGCGCGGGCGTCGAGTCCGGCCAGGAGGAGTTCACCATCCGCGTGAACGACGACTGGGAGGCGACCGCCTACCTCGACGCGTCCGAGCGCGAGCGCCGCACGCTCGCGGCCGGCGGGAAGCTCTCGCTGACGAAGCAGCGCCACGGCGACAGCGGCGCGACGAGCTCCGCCGACGACTAAGCGCCTCGATTCTCTCTCCTTTCTTTCGCGGCCCGACAGCGGCGCGTGGACTTCGCCTGCCACAGCGCCTTTATCCGCGGTGTGCCTAGGGTGGCACGTGACGACCGTCGCCCCGCGAGGCTCCGACACGGCCATCCGGCAGGCGACCCGCGCGGACCTGCTGGACGTGTTCGGCATCGAGAAGGAGGTGTTCGACCAGCCGTGGCCGTACTCGGCGTTCGAGCGGCAGGTCGGGACGCCGGCGTTCCTCGTCAGCGAGACGGGCGGCCCCGTCGCCGCGAACGGCGAAATCACGGGGTACGTGGTCGCGGACACGATTCCGAACCACCGCCAGCCGCTTGGCCACGTCAAGGACATCGCGGTCCGCCCGGACAGCCGCGGCGAGGGAATCGGCGCGGCGCTGCTGCGGCGGTCGCTGTCCGCGCTCGGCGGGCAGGGCGTCCGCAGCGTGAAACTCGAAGTCCGGCAGAGCAACGACGCCGCGATGAACCTCTACGAGAAACACGGCTTCGAGTACCTGCGGACGCTCCCGCAGTACTACTCGGACGGCGAGGACGCCTACGTGCTCGTCGCGAACCTCGAAGACCGTGACGCGTTTTAGGCGGTAGCCCCATCTCTCCGGCATGGGCTACGAGTGTCCGGTCTGCGGCGTCGAGGAAGCCGACGGCGAACACCTCGCGAACCACCTCGCGTTCACGGCGCTGGTGCGGGGCGGCGACCACGAGGCGTGGCTCGACGAGACCGTGCCGGACTGGGAGGACCGCGACCCCGAGTCGCTGGCGCCCGACGTGACCGAGCACGCCGAGGAGACGGACACGGAGACGGTGACCGAGCCCCACGGCCACGAGATGCCTGCCGTCGAACAGCACGGCGACGCCGACCTCTCCGGGGAGGCGGCCGCGATTCTCGACGACGCACAGGAGCTCACCGAGCAGCTCCACGAGTCGTCGCTGGCGAGCCCCGACCCCGAGGACGGCGACGACGACTCCGAAACCCAGTAGGGCGTCCAGGCTGTTTTTTCGTGCATGACAGAGACGCGTGGCGTGCTCGCGCCCGCGACCGAAGCCGCGGTCCGCGAGCGCTTCGAGGGCGTGGGGCCGGCCGCACAGACAGTCACCCGCGAGGTCGCTCGCGCGATGGAACTCTCCAAGGAGGAGTACGACGAGCGCGTCACCAGCGACGTCGTGGGCGCCGCCCGCGAAGCGATGTTCGCCTCGCTGCTGGCAGTCGAGGTCGGCGACTACGAGGAGTTCGAAACCGCGAAAGCCGACCACCCCGACGCCGAAGTCCACGAAAACGGAAGTAGCGACGTGGACCGCGCCGCGTGGCACTACGTCCCGTTCGCGGACGCGCTGGTGGCGACGACGTTCCAGAACGAGCCCGACGCCGCCGTCGCGACGCTGCGCCGCATCGCGTTCAGCGAGTTCTACGAGCCGGTCCTCTGACTACCGCGACACCTGGTAGTCCGAGCAACACTCCGCGAAGTCCGCGTCCGGCGCCGAACACCGCCCCGTGCAGGGGTGGTCGATGTGGCGCTTGAGCGCGCGAGCGGCCTCGTCGGAGAGCGCGCCGCCGATCGAATCGGAATCGGCGCCGTCGAGGTCGAGGTCGTCGCTCGTGAAGTTCTCCACGAGACACCGCTTCCACATGAGCTCGCGCGTGACCGTCTCGCCGTCCCCGGTGAGCGTCGCGCCCTCGTAGCGCTCGTAGTCGACGAGCCCGCGCTCGGCGAAGTCGTTCACGCGCTCGGTGACGGTCGCGGGGTCGACGTCGAGCCGGTCGGCGACCTCGCCGGTCTTCGCCGGGCGGCCCTCGCGGGCGGACACCAGCAGGATGGCGCTGAGGTAGCGGCCCGCCGTCTCCGAGAGGTCTCCCCCACTCATCTCGCGTGTTCGTCCGCCCCTCGGAGGGAAAAGGCTGTTCCCGGCCGCGCCGACTCCCCGGGAGGCTTTGTGGGCGAGCGCGTACGGTCGCCCATGCGCGACCACGACTGGCCGGTCGTCGACGCCATGACCGAGTACGAGACGAGCTGGTACGACGGCGGCTACGACCGCGTCGAGCAGCCCGACGGCTCGCTGAAAGACTACTACTGGGCACAACTGCCGCCCGCGGTCGTCGTCGTCGCCGTCGACGACGGGGACGTGTTGTTCGTCGACCAGTACCGGCCGACGATTCGCGAGCAGTGCATGGAGTTGGTCGCGGGGATAGTCGAAGAGTCGAGCGGCGATACGGAGGATGTCGCACCGACCCCGAACCGCGAGTCGTACGTCTCCGCTGGCCGCCGCGAACTCCGCGAGGAGACCGGCTACGACGCCGACGACGTCCACTTCCTCGAATCGTTCTGGACGGCGACCGGCGTGCTCCGCCACCAGCGCGGCATCGTCTTCGCGGAGGGGCTGACGGAGGTGGGGCGCGACCTCGACGACAACGAGTTTCTCTCCGTCGAGCGCGTGCCCGTCGAGGAGGCGCTGTCGGTGGCCCGCGAGCCGCCCGCCAACGACGCCACCATCGAGGGCCTGCTGCTCGCGCGGGCCGACGGCTACCTCTAAGTTCCACGACCGCAAGCCGTAACTCCGCACAGACCCACCGGAGGGACATGGACGGCGAGATTTCCGCCGACGAACTCGAAGCGCTCCTCGACGACGGGGAGGACGTCCGTGTCGTCGACATCCGCCAGCGGGCGGCCTTCGAGCGCAGCCACATCCCGGACAGCGAGAACATCCCCTTCTCCGAACTCCCGCAGTCCGTCGACCAGCTAGAGGGCGCCGACCGCGTCGTCACCGTCTGCCCACACGGGCAGGCCAGCCAGCAGGCCGCCCGGCTCATCAAGTCCTACGAGGGCCTCGCCGAGGACGCGCGCGTCGAGAGCCTCGCCAGCGGCATCACCGGCTGGGACGGCGACGTCGTCGCCGACGACCGCGACGAGGGGCCGGACACCGAGTCCGCGACCGAATCCCCGTTCTGAACGCTGGCGCTCCTCCTGCGGTAGCTGTACTGCGGAGCCGTGCGGCTCGGCGACGCGAACACTGAGAGAGAAGCGGTGGTCGTCGACGCGCGGGTTAGGCGACGTTGAAGCCCTTGTCGCGGAGGAAGTCCTCCACGCGCCCCGAGTGGTTGCCTTGGAGTTCGATTTCGCCGTCCTCGACGGTGCCGCCGCACGCGAACTTCGACTTGAGGTCCGACGACAGGCTGTCGAGGTCGACGTCGTTGGGGTCGAATCCTTCGATGACGGTAACTTCCTTTCCGTAGCGTCGCTCGTCGATGCGGATTTCGATTTGCTGGGACTCTTTGGCGACGTCCTCGCAGACGCAGAGTTCCTCGGGCAACCCGCACGTCGAGCACACCTCAGACATTACACGTGTGCGTACGAAATCCGCCTATTAAACACTATCGCCGAGGACCGGGCAGGCGGCTGTTTTCGGCGGCCAGCGACCGCGCGAGCCGCCTCGCTTCGGCGGCGTCCACGTCCCGGCCTTGCTGCCCGCCGCGTCGACGCCGTCGGTGCCGTTCTCGCGCGCCGCCGCGACACGCGCCTGTTCGGCGCTCGTTCGTTCGTCGCTGGGCGTCGGGTTGAAGCACACCGACCCGCGGTCAGCGACGCCGTGAGGTCGCTGGCGTCCGGGACCGACATCGCGGTCGTCGCGCCACCCCGCGAATCGGTGACCGTGTGGGTGTCGTGTGCGTCTGTTATGGTGTGCGAGCGCCGGGCGTCGTCAGTTTTGACATCCTCCCACCCCTGAAAGGGTGGGCTTCCGCTCGCCACGTGTCACTTGTCTGTTTCTCGGTCACACACGACAATGCCGGTTCACGACCAGCGCTTACAGGCCGCGCACACGAACTCGCCGTCGTCCAGCCAGCGCCGCTGTGCGGCCTCGCCGCAGGCCGCACAGACCGACGCGTCGCTCCACGAACTCGTCACCGGCGTCGCGGCCGGCTCGTCGGCGTCATCGTCCGATTCCCGTTCGTCGTCCGCTCGGGCGAACGCATCGAGCGTGGCGTCGTCGGACACGCCCCCGAATTCGGGGGCGACCGACATAACCGTCCCGGAGCATCTAAGGTACCAGCTCACACACGACCGCATATGGTCTGGTTCATCGACAACGCCGTCTCGCTCGTCGAGAACATCGTCACCGCCGCCAGCACGGACCCGCTCTCCGCTGCGCTCGTCCTCCTCGGCGGCGCCATCGTCACGCTCTCCGCCGGCGGCTTCGGCGCGCTCGCGCTCGGCGCGCTCGCCGAGTCGCTGGTCCCGGACACCGCGACCCAGCGCCAGCCCTAGACGCCCGCCGAATCGAACGCGTCCGCGAGCAGCGACACCGCCTTCTCCCGGTCGGGACCGAGCGGCGACGCCGCCACCACGCTGTCGACGTGCTCGCCGACCGCCGCCAACTGCTCGGCGACGTCCCCGGGGTCGCCCGCGATGCAGAACGCCTCCAGCATCCCGTCGGTCACCTGCTCGAACGCCGCCGAGAACTCGCCGGCCTCGATGGCGTCGCCGATGTCGCTGGCGCGCTCGGCGTCGATGCCGTGGCGCTCCAGTACGGGCGGCGCCGCGCCCGCCGCGATGAACGCGACCGGCGGCCGCGCGGCCTCCAGCGCGGCGTTAGCGTCCTCGGCGATGGACACCGACGCGAACGCCGCCACGTCCACGTCGCCGTCCACCACGCGGTCCGCTTCTCCCTCCGCGACGCGGTCGGCCGACCACGCGAGGTCCTTCTCGTGGCTCGCGTTCACCAGCACGCCGTCGGCGTGCTTGCCGGCCATCCGGAGCATGTGCGGGCCCTGCGCGCCCACGTACACCGGAATCTCGCCGACCTCGTAGTTCAGGCCCGCGTCCCGCGCGACGAACGTCCCGTCGTGATCCACGCGCTCGCCCGCCCACAGGTCCTGCGAGACTTTCATCGCCTCCAGCACCCGCCGCAGCGGCTTCTCCCGCTCGACGCCGAGATTGCGGAGCGTCGAGGCGTCGCCAGCACCCAGCCCCAGCATCGCGCGCCCGCCGCTCACCTCGTCGAGGGTCGCGACCTGCGACGCGAGCTTCACGGGGTGGGTGTCGTAGGGGTTCGCCACCCCCGGACCGAGTTGCACGGTCTCGGTCGCGGCCGCCATTCGGTCGAGCGCGATTGCCGGGTCGCGGTTGTTGTAATGACACGACGCGAACACCGCGTCGAAGCCCACTGACTCCGCCCGCGACGCGAGGTCTGCGACCTCCGAGACCGGAATCTCGGGCGTCAGCTCAATTCCGCGCATACTCCCACCCCCGGAGCGCCTGCCGCACGAAGTCACCGTCTATCTCGCGGTACAGCGCCTCGCTGCCCTCGTGGTCGCCGAACTCGAACTCCCGGACGACGACGACGGGCGTGCCGCCGTCGCCCTCCCCGGAGACGAGGTTCGCGGTCGCCGCGAGCTCGTCCACCACGCTCTCGACGGTCACTTCGAGCTCGTGGCCGTCGCGATCGGTCTCTCCGCGCCAGTCCCGGGACGCGGGCATTCCCGCCCAGCCGAGCGCGACGCCGCGCTGGCCGTGCCGGAACGGCCGCCCCGACGTGTCGGTCACGACGACCGCGACGTCCGCATCCAAGCCCTCGCGGATGCGCTCGGCGCTCTCCGACGGTCGCTCCGGGAGCAACAGTAGTTCGGCGCCGCCCGTGTTCGACCGGTCGATGCCGGCGTTCACGCCGACGTGGCCGAACGGCGTCTCCGTCAACAGGAACGGCGCCTCCATCAGCAAGTCCACGGACTCCTCGAGGACCGCCTGCGCGAACCGCGGGTCCTTCTGCTCGCCCGTGGCGTCCGCCAACCGGACGGCGATTTCCCGGGCGCGCGGCCCCGCCGGGTAGTCCGCCAGTGACGCCGTCCGCCCCTCAGCCTTCGAGACGATCGTGCTCGCGACGCAGACCACGTCGCCGTCCTCTAGGTCGGCGCGCTCGGCGACGAGGTCGGCGAGGCTGTCGTCCGAACGCACCTCCGGGAACTCCGGCACCGCGAACGCGTGCATACCCGGGCTTCGACGCCACCGACAAAAGCCCCGGCGGTACCGGACACGCTGGACTACGTTCAAGCCGCTGGCGCTCCCAGTTCCCCATGTGCCAACGCACGTCGTCACCGCCTTCCTGCGGAACGGGCCGGACGTACTGCTGTTGCGACGCAGCGACGACGTCGGCTCCTACCCCGGACAGTGGGGCGCGGTCGCCGGCCACGCCGAGGGCGACCCGGACGCGCAGGCCCGCGTCGAAATCGCCGAGGAGACGGGGCTCCACGACGCGGTCTCGCTCGTCCGCCGCGGCGACCCCTTCGAGGTGACCGACCCCGAGCACGGCACGTGGGTCGTCCACCCCTACTTCTTCGACTGCGACAC
Source organism: Halobacterium sp. NMX12-1 (assembly GCF_040435975.1). Classification (NCBI taxonomy): domain Archaea; kingdom Methanobacteriati; phylum Methanobacteriota; class Halobacteria; order Halobacteriales; family Halobacteriaceae; genus Halobacterium; species Halobacterium sp. NMX12-1. Next base: position 740,233 of record NZ_CP159204.1, read on the forward strand.
TCGGAACGTCGACCCGAACTGGGAGACCGCCGACTACGAGTGGGTGCCGGCGACCGAAATCCGGGAGCTCGACACCGTCCCCGAACTCTGGACGTCCTACGACGCCGTGCGGCCGACCGTCGAGACGGTCGCCGGCGACGACGAGCACGGCTCGGCGTACCTCTCGCTGCGCGCGCTCGACGTGCTCCGCGACGAGGCCGCGCTCGCCGCCGACGACGGCGGCTGGCCAGCGGTCGCTGAGACTGCCCGCCGACTCCGCGACGCGAAGCCGGGGATGGCGGTCGTCCGGAATCGCGTGAACCGCGCGGTGACGACCGCCGACCGCGCGGCCGACAGCGTCGAAGCCGCGGCCCGTGAGGTCGCTCGCGAGGCCGTCGATGCGGACGACCGCGCCGCGAGCAACGTAGCGAGCGAACTCGACGACATCGACGCGGTGTTCACGCTCTCGCGCTCCGGGACCGTCGAACGCGCGCTCTACCACGCGCGCTCCGAGCAGGTGTTCGTCGCCGAATCACGGCCCGGCGGCGAGGGGATTGCTGTCGCGGAGTCGTTCGTCGGCGACTTCGACGTGACGCTCACCAGCGACGCGAACGTTCCCGCGACGGTCGCCGACGCCGACGCGGTGCTCGTCGGCGCGGACGCCGTCTTCCCGGACGGCCGCGTCGTCAACAAGGTCGGGACGCGCGCCGCCGCGCTCGCCGCCCGCGACGCCGGCATTCCGGTGTTGGTCGTCTGCGCCGCTGACAAGGTAGCCCTGGAACCGCACCCGGTCGGCGACAGCGAAGCCGGGTCGCTGTACGACGGCGACGCGCAGCTCGACGTCTGCGACCCCGTCTTCGAGGTCGTTCCCGCGCGCCTCGTCGACGGCGTCGTCACCGAGGAGGGGCGACTCGATTCCGCAGACGTCGAGCGGGTCGCCGACGAACACCGTCGCTGGGCGGACTGGGAGTGAAAGGCTCTTCTCCCGGGAGCCCCTACCACGCTCCCGGGCGACGGTGACGAGGAGTTACCCCCTCCGAGCCCCTTGTGACGAGGAATTTTCTCCCGAGTCGCCCGCCTCAGAACTAGGCAGCGACGGCTGTAGCTCGCAGGCGGCGTTCGAGTCCGCGAGCCGGTCCGCCGCCGTTCCGCGTCCGCCGGCCCGCGGCGACTGTCAGGTCACGCGTTCTGTTGGCTCCGTTCTCTCACTTGAACCTACGCAGCCGGCAGCGGAGCATCCGCGAGCCGAGCGGCTCGGAGAGCCCGAGGCGAGCGGTTCACTCGCGGCTTCGCCGCGAGGCCGACGAACCCCCGAAGGGGTGAGGACGGCTTTTGGCCGAGCTTTTGTCGAGGGCGCGCTCCGCGCGCCCGCAGCGCAAAAGGTCGCCTAGAAGAACTTCTTGAGGTCGTCGCGTTTCTCGGCGTCGAGGTGCGTCCGGACGGCGTCGTCGAAGGCGCTGGTGCGGCCGTGTTTGGCGGCGATGGGGGCGATGGTGTCCTGCCACTGCTTCCACGGGGGGTGGAGGCCGAGGCGGTCGGCGACGTCGTTCAGTCGTTCGTCGCGGTCGTCTACTTTGTCCATCTTGTTGACGGCGACGACCGGCTGGATGTCAAGGTCCTGGAGGAGGTAGAACAGCTCGACGACGTGGGGAATCTCGTCGTCGCTGGTGTGGCGGTCGATGATGTCGACGGCGGCCTTGCCGTCGAGGACGAGCACGCCGACCATGATGTCGTCGGCGTTGTCCTCCAGGTAGCGGACGACGTCGGTCTTGATGCGTTCGCGGACGTCGTCCTCGACGCCGGACATGAACCCGAAGCCGGGGAGGTCGGTGACGACGAAGTCGTCGCTGGCCCAGTCGTAGTGGTTGGGTTTCCGGGTGACGCCGGGCTTCTGGCCGGTCGCCACGCTGTGGCCGGTAATCTCCCGCATGAGCGTGGACTTGCCGACGTTCGACCGGCCGACGAGGACGACCTCGTCGCTGCGGTCGGGGCGGGTGTCGAACATACCGTTCGTAGCCGGTCGGCGGGGTTAAGTCCCGCGTCCGGCGCACGCTCAAACGGCGGTTTCACTCTGAGCGAGGTTGAAGAGGCGGCCCGTCGTAGCGTGGTGTGTGATGCGACAGCAAACACTCGTGCTCGCGGTGCTCGGGACGGCCCTGCTGGTGACCGCCGGCGTCGCCGGCGCCCTCACTCTCGGGAGCGGGTCGGCGACAGCCGGCCAGGCGGCGCCCGACGAACAGTCGATTACGGTCTCCGCGGACGGCACCGTGGAGGCGTCGCCCGACCAGGCGGTCGTCCGGGTCGCGGTGACGGCCACCGGCAACGACTCGTCGGCGGTCCGCGACGAGGTCGCCGAGCGCGCGGAGACGATGCAGTCGGCGCTGGAGTCGTACGGCGTCCCGTCGGAGAACGTCCGCACCGCGTACTTCGACATCCATCAGGAGCGCGAGCGGACGCCCGAGGGGACCGAGCGCGGCCAGTACGTCGGCACGCACGCGTTCGAGATCACCGTCGAGGACACTGACGCGGCCGGCGAGGTCATCGACACCGCCGTGAACAACGGCGCGGACCGCGTCGACGGCGTCTCGTTCACGCTCTCCGACGAGAAGCGCGAGTCCCTCTACCAGGACGCGCTCACGAACGCGATGGGGAACGCCGAGACGCGCGCCGACACGCTCGCCGACGCCGGCGGGCTCTCTGTGACCGACACCCACACTATCGTCTCGACGAACACAGACTACCGCGCGTACCGCGTCGAGTCGGCCGCGCTCTCGGCCGGCGGCGCGGCGTCCGGGACGTCCGTGGAGTCCGGGCCGGTCACCGTCACCGCGGACGTCCGCGTGACGTACAACGCGACCGTCGCCTGAGCGTCGCTCCCTGAACGCTTTTCCTTCGCCCCCGTGAACGCGCAGTCGTGCGACTCGTTCAGGCGACCGTTCCGACGGGCAAACGGGAGGCCGTCCTCGACGCGCTCGACGAGGAGGGCATCGACTACGTGGTCAGCGACGAGACCAGCGGCCGCGACTACAACGCCGTCGTCCACTTCCCGATACCGACCGAGGCCGTCGAGGACGCGCTCGACGCGCTCCGCTCGGCGGGGCTCTCCGAGGACGCCTACACGGTCGTCCTGAGCGCGGAGACGGTCGTCTCGCGACACTTCGACGAGCTCGAAGAGCGCTACACCGAGGAGGAGGAGAACGGCGACAAGATAGCCCGCGAGGAGCTGGTCGCTCGCGCGAAGGACCTCGCGCCGTCCCGGACGACCTACGTCGTGATGACGCTGGTCAGCACCATCATCGCGACCGCGGGCCTGCTGTTGGACTCGCCGGCGACGGTCGTCGGCTCGATGGTCATCGCGCCGCTGCTCGGGCCGGCGATGTCCGCGAGCGTCGGCACCGTCGTCGACGACGAGGACCTGTTCCGCAGGGGCGTCTACCTCCAGTTAGTGGGCGTCGTGCTCGCCGTCGTCGGCGCGGCGGCGTTCGCGTTCTTCGTGAAGTTCACGAACGTCGTCCCGCCCGGGCTGGACGTGTTGACGCTGTCGGAGGTCAGCGAGCGCCTGCGCCCGGACTTCCTCTCGCTGGTGGTCGCGCTCGGCGCCGGCGTCGCGGGCGTGTTCAGCCTGATGACCGGCGTCTCGTCGGCGCTGGTCGGCGTCGCCATCGCCGTCGCGTTGATTCCGCCGGCGGCCAGCGTCGGCATCGGCATCGCGTGGGGCGTTCCGACGCTCGCGGTCGGGTCCGGCGTGCTCGTCATGGTGAACGTCCTCTCCATCAACCTCGCCGCGCTCGTCGTGCTGTGGTACTCGGGCTACCGCCCGCAGCGGTTCTTCGAGGTCGGGCAGGCGCGCTCGGCGTTACTGAAGCGCGGCGCCGCGCTCGCGGTCGCCATCGTCGTGCTGTCGGCGTTCCTCGGCGGCGTCACGTACACGTCCTACCAGTCCGCCACCGAGGAACAGGCCATCAACGACGCCGTCGGCGACGTGCTCTCGCAGTCCGAGTACGCGGACGCCGCGCTGCTGGACACGACCTACGAGTACGAACAGGGGTTCGTACAGCGCGAGCCACAGCGCGTCGTCGTCACCGTCGGCGTGCCGCCCGACGCCGACTACCCCGGGCTCTACGACCGACTGAACGAGCGCGTCGCCGCGACCGCCGACCACGACGTCGAACTGGAGGTCAGGTACGTCTACCGCCAGCAGTCCGGCTGACTACTCCTCGTGGGGGAGCGTCGGCTCGTAGCCGACGGCCTCCACCGCCGCGTCCAGCGTCTCCTGGACGCCCTCGCCGTTCTGGACGCTCATGTAGCAGTCCGCCGCCACGTCCTCGGAGAGGTCCGCCTTGTTGCAAACCGTGACCAGCGGCACGTCGCCGAACTGGTCGGCGACTTCCGCGCGGAGCGCGCGCTGGTCGTCGAGCATGTACCCGCAGGTCTCGCTGGCGTCGAGGAAGAACAGGATGACGTCGCCGGCGTGCGCGAGCGCCGAAACTGCTTGATTCTCGATTTCGTTGCGCTCGTCAGCGGGCCGGTCGAGCAGGCCGGGGGTGTCCACGATCTGCCAGCGCACGCGCTCGACGTCGAGGTGGCCGACCTCGATGCCCTTCGTCGTGAACGGGTACTCGGCGGTCTCGATTTTCGCCGTCGAGACGGCGTTCACGAACGACGACTTCCCGACGTTCGGGTAGCCCGCGACCACGATGGTCGGCGCGTCCGGGTCGATTTCGGGGAGATTCTTCAGGGCGTCGCGGGCGCGGCCCACGGCGTCGAGGTCCTCCTCGATCTGGTCCATCACGGAGCCCATGCGCGCGAACCCCTGCTTGCGGACTTTTCGCATCGCGTCGGTGTCGCCGCGGGGGAGCTTCCCGATGTATTCCCGGCCGAGGTCGTGGGTCTTGTTCGCCGCCCACGAAATCTCGGAGAGGTGCTGACGCAGCGCGTCCACCCCGCGGTCGTCGTCGAACTCCCGTCGGAGCACGGCGTCCGCGAGCTCGTAGTAGAACGGGTCGACGGTGTCGAAGTCCGGCCACGCCGTCACGACGTTGTGGAGGTTGTCACCGAGGATGTTCGACGACGTCTGCAGCATCGACTCCTGGGCCTCGTAGCCGCCCTTCGCGCGGCCCGCCCGGGCTGCCCGCGAGAACGCCTTGTCGAGGAGCTCCTCCGACGTCGGGGTCGTCGGCAGGTTCTCGAAAATCATACCCCGGAGTAGGCCTGCGAGACGTAAAAGCGCACGTATCGGGACCGACACGGCCCGCGAGGCTTTTCGGCCTCCGCCGCCTCCCTCCGGTATGGTCAACTGGCGCGCGGTCCTCACTGGGTTCGCCGTAGAGTTCGTGCTCGGCGTGTTCGCGTTCGCGCTCCCGGGCGTCGGCCACGCGGCCGCCGGCCTCGTCGGCGGCTTCGTCGCTGGCTGGATGGCGGACGACGGCGTCTGGGGCGGCGCCGTCCACGGCTTCCTCGCGGGCGCGCTCGGCGGCCTCCTCGTCGCCGTCGTCGTCCTCGTGCTCGGCGTGCTGTTCTCCGCGACCGGCCTCCTGCCCGTGGGACTGCTCGGGCTCGGCGTCGGCGCGCTCGCGCTCGTCTTCTTCGGCCTGCTCGCCATCGACAGCGCCATCGCGGGCGCCATCGGCGGCTTCCTCGCCTAATCCCGCGCGAACTCGCGGACCGCGTCGGCGAGCTGTTCGGGCGCGGTGTTGATGCCGAGGTGCCCGACACCCGCTAACTCCGCGCGCTCCGTCTCCGCGAGCGCGCCGTCCAGCGTCTCCACCGCCTCGCGGAGGTGCTCGGGACCCTGTTCGCCGAGCACGAGCAGCGTCGGCACGCCGGTCTCCGGGTCGTCGAGGTCGTAGTCCTCCACGACCTCGATCTCGCGTGCGACCGTCTCCACGATGCCCGCGGCCTGCTCGACTGCCGGCTGCGGGAGCAGGTCGGCAGCGCCGACTGCGTCGAGGAACACTTCGACGGCACCGACGCGGTTGCCGTCCGCGAGGCGTGCGCGAATCCGTTCGCCGAGGTCGCCGCCGTGTGGCTCGCCCACCAGAATCGGGGGCTCGTACAGCACCAGCCGGTCGATATCCATCTCGTTGGCGGCTTCGAGCGCGACCAATCCGCCGAAGGAGTGCCCGAGCACGATTAGCTCGCCATCAACCGCTTCGACGACCGCTCGGAGGTCCTCGACTTCGCGCTCGAAACTGTACTCGTCGCCGTCACCGCTCGCTCCCCTGCCACGCCGGTCGTAGGTCACGACCTCGAAGTCGTCGGCGAGGTGGGGCACGAGGTCGCGGAAGCTCTCCTTGCGCGCGCTGGTCCCGTGGACGAGCACGAGTGGCTGGCCGTCGCCGCGCGTCTCGTACCCGACTTCGGTGCCGTCCGCAGAAGTGATAGAATGCACGTGCCGGGCTTTCGTGCCCGGCTACTTGAGCGATACTGGTCGGCTACCGCCGCGCTTCCAGTTCGTCCAGCAGGTCCTCGGCGTCCATGTCGTGCTGGGCGAGCACGACGAGCATGTGGTAGATGATGTCCGCGCCCTCGTGGGCGAGTTCGTCCTCGTCGCCGTCCTTCGCGGCGAGCAGGAACTCCGTGGCTTCCTCCCCGAGCTTCTCCAGGGCGGCGTTCTCGCCCTTCTCGTGCGTGAACAGTTCGGCCGTGTAGGAGTCCTCGGGGAGGGTCTCCTTGCGGTCCTCGATGACCGCGAACAGTTCGCGGAGCACGTCGCTCACGCCGCCATCACCTCGCGGATGTCGTCGAGGTCGTCAAACTCCGCGGGGTCGCGGCGGCCGTCCTCGAAGACGGCTTCGGCGACCTCGATTGGGGCGTCGGTGCGCGCCGCCAGCGCCAGCGAGTCGCTCGGGCGCGCGTCTACGACTGCCCCGCCGCGCGGCGTATCGACGTGGAGGTCCGCATAGTACGTCCCCTCGTCGACGTCCGACACGGCCACGTGGTCGATGCGGCCGCCGAGCTCCTCGACGAGGTCGAGCGTGAGGTCGTGGGTCAGCGGCCGCCCGATGTCCGCGGCGTCCAGCCCGCGCGCGATGCTGGTGGCCTCCTCGAAGCCGACGAAGATGGGGAGCACGTCGTCGGTGCCGTCGACGCCGACGAGCACGACCGGCAGCGGGCCGTCCGGCGTCCCCGCCACGCGGACGCCGTCGATGTGAGCGTTCATGGGCATGGTTTCGCGAGGACGGTCAAAAGCTTGCCTCCTCGTTCAGGAAGAACGCGAGGTCGTGGATGCGGGAGTCGTTCGTGAGCTCCGGGTGGAACGACGTGCCGACGACCGGGCCGTCCCGAATCGCGACCGGGTTCCCCTCCCAGTCCGCGAGCACGTCCACGTCCTCGCCGACGTCGGCGACCAGCGGCGCGCGGATGAACACCGCGGGGAACGGCTCGTCCAGCCCCTCGACGTCCAGCGGCGCCTCGAAGGAGTCCTTCTGGCGGCCGAACGCGTTCCGGTCGACGGTCGCGTCCACGAGGTCAAGCGTTTGCACGCGGTCGTCGTTGGCGTCGGTCGAGGAGACGATGAGGCCCGCGCACGTCGCCAGCATCGGCTTCCCGGCGTCGACGTGCGCCCGAATCTCCTCGTCGATGCCCTCCCGGGCGAGCAGCCGCGAAATCGCGGTCGACTCCCCGCCCGGCAACAACAGGATGTCACAGTCGGGGACGAGCCCGGAGCGCCGAATCTCGGTGACCTCGGCGTCCAGCCCGTGCTCGTCGGCGGCCCGACGGATGGCGTCCGCGTGCTCGGAGACGTCCCCCTGCACGGCGACGACGCCGGCGCTGACAGTCATGTGCTCGCTTACGGACCGCCGCGGAAAAAGCCTCTCGGGGTCGGGCTACGCGAAGAACTGCAGGAGGAGGACGGCGACGCCGAAGAACGCGCCCGTCGCCACCACGGAGCGCGGGTCGATGCGGATGGCGTTCGGGTCCTCGGAGTCGAAGTACCGGACCAGCCCTGCGCTGGACATCAGCCCGCCGGAGTTCTGTCCGCTGCTCATACGACCGAGTCGGACCCGCACCCGCCTAAACCTTTCGTGTCCCGGTGGCTCGCGGCGCGAGCGACGCTGCGGGGCGCACGCCGCCGAAGCGGCGAGGGTCGTCCCGTGAGTAACCCTTATGCGGGGCGCGGGGCAAGGACGAATAGACCGATGACTGTCACCATCAAGGACTTCTACGCCGACTGGTGTGGCCCCTGCAAGACGCAGGACCCCATCCTCGAGGACCTCGAGGAGGACTACGGCGACCGCGTCACCTTCGAGAAGATCGACGTCGACGAGAACGAGGACGTCGCCAACGAGTACCAGGTGCGCTCGATTCCGACCGTCGTCATCGAGGACGACGACGGCGTCGTCGAGCGCTTCGTCGGCGTCACGCAGCGCGACCAGCTCGAGGACGCGCTCGAAGAAGCCGGCGCCTAACCGTCGGTTCTCCCGACGCGACCCGCTGCCGCGTCACCTCCTTCCCCGTTGTTTTCTCGTCGCCAGCGTAGCGACCGTCAGGCTGTTGTAACCCACCGCCGACAGTCCCCTCATGTTCGCGTCTCTGCCGCTCGCCGCACTCGGGGACCTCCCCCCGGTGACGACCGAGATGGCAGTCGTCTTCGTCCTCGTCGCAATCACGCTGGTGCTGTTCGTGACGGAGGCGCTGCCGCTGGACGTCACCGCGATTCTCGTGATGGTGACGCTGATGGTCCTCCAGGACTGGACGAACATCTCCGTCACCGAGGGGCTCTCGGGGTTCTCGAACCCCGCGACCATCACGGTGCTGGCGATGCTCATTCTCTCGAACGGCATCTCCCGGTCGGGCGTCGTCCAGATTATCGGCCGGTACATGTCGGCGTTCGCGGGGACGAACAAGCACCGCCAGCTCGCCTCGACGATTCTCGCCACGGGGCCGGCGTCCGGGTTCATCAACAACACGCCCGTCGTCGCCATCCTCGTCCCCGTCATCAGCGACCTCGCGCACAAGGGCGGCACCTCGCCCTCGAAACTGCTGATGCCGCTGTCGTTCGCGTCGATGCTCGGCGGGATGCTCACGCTCATCGGCACGTCGACGAACATCCTCGCGAGCCAGACCGCCGAGCGCATCGGCGCCGAGCGCGGCGTCGAGGCGCTGCACGCGTTCTCGATGTTCGAGTTCACGCACCTCGGCGCCATCGTGCTCGTCGTCGGGTCCGCGTACTTGATGACGATTGGCTACTGGCTGCTCCCCGAGCGCGTCCCGCCCGAGGAGGACTACCTCGCGGAGTACGAGATGCAGGACTACCTCAGCGAGGTCGTCGTGCAGGCGTCCTCGCCGCTCGTCGGGAAGACCGTCTCGGAGGCCATCGACGAACAGCGCTTCGACGCGGACGTGCTCCAGCTCGTGCGCGGCGGCGAGCGCTTCATCGAGCCCATCGGCCAGAAGGTCATCAAGCCCGGGGACGTGCTCACGATTCGGACCGACCGCGAGACGCTGGGCGCCATCGCGAACGTCGACGACCTCGCGCTCACGGGCGCGCCGGAGACCGACCCCGAGCTGGAGCCCAGCACCGAGGAAGACCAGACGCTCGTCGAACTCGTCATCCAGTCGGGGTCGTCGCTGGTCGGCGAGACGCTGAAGTCGTCGTCGTTCCGCGGGCGCTACGACGCGAACGTGCTGGCGTACCGCTCCCGGGGGGAGACGGTCCGCCAGCGCATGGACGAGCTGAAGCTCCGCGTCGGCGACACGCTGCTGATTCAGGCGCCCGAGGACAGCATCGACCGGCTCTCCCAGAGCCCGGACTTCATCCTCGCGCACGAGCCCGACGAGCCCGACTACCGCACGGAGAAGATTCCGTACGCCGTCGCCACCATCGTCGGCGTCATCGGCGCGGCGACGCTGCTGCCCGTCAACATCGTCGTGTCGGCGCTCGCGGGCGTCGTCGCGATGGTCGCCACCGGCGTGCTGCGGCCCGGGGAAATCTACGACTCCGTGGACTGGAACGTCATCTTCCTGCTGGCGGGCGTCATCCCGCTTGGCATCGCCTTAGAGCAGACCGGCGGCGCGGAACTGCTCGGGGCGCTGGTCGCGGCGACAGGCGAGTTCCTCCCAGCAATCGGCGTGCTGTGGGTGTTCTACGTCTCCACGAGCCTCATCACGGGCGTCATCTCGAACAACGCCAGCGTCGTGTTGATGATTCCCGTCGCCGTCGAGGCCGCGCTGGAAGTCGGCGCGAACCCGTTCGCGTTCGTGCTCGCGGTGACGTTCGCGGCCTCGACGGCGTTCATGACGCCCGTCGGCTACCAGACGAACCTCTTCGTCTACGGGCCGGGCGGCTACAAGTTCAGCGACTACGTCCGCGTCGGGATGCCGCTGCAGCTGCTGCTATCGTTTGTCACGGTCGCCGGCATCGCGTTCTTCTGGACGCTGTGAGCGTCCCCGTCAGAAGCCGAAGACGGGGACGAAGCGGAACGTGAGGTAGGCGCCGACGGTCGCCAGCATCGGGACGACGTTCTGCATCAGGACGACCCGCGCGGTCGTCCCGGGGTCGAAGAGGTCCGACGCGCTCGGGATGTCCTCGGGCTCCTCCTCGCCGATTTCCGGCACTTCCTCGTCGCCCTCCTCGTCGGCGGCGAGCCCACCTACAGAGACGGGAACCTCGCCCTCGCCGCGGACGGCGTCGGGAACCGAGACGGGCCGCGTCGCGCGCCCCCAGCCGAGGCCGACGATGGACATGGTGGCGATGACGACGAAGCTCGCGGGGATGCCGATGGCCGACAGGAAGATGACCAGCGACGCGCTCACGACCGCGACGACGATGGCCGCGGTCAGCGGGAGTTCCGTGATGTCGCTGCCCATCGTTTCGAGCGTGCGGCGCGCGATGGTGAACGCGCCGATGCCGACCGCCACGCAGCCGATGACGATGGCTGGGTTCATCTCGAGGACGCCGCTGCCGACGAGCGGCGCGATGGCGTTGGCGACGTTGCTCGTCCCCGAACTGAACGCCATCAAACACCCGATGGCGATGACCGTCGTGACGCCCCACAGCTCGCGGCGGTTCGTCGTCTCCGTCGGCCGCGGCACCGGGACGACGCCCGACCGGTCGAGTTCCAGCAGGTCGCCGCCGCTGCGCTCCATCGCGATGAGCCGGTGGAGCCGCGCGTAGAAGTATCGGCCGACGACCAGCGACACCCAGAAGCCGATGACGGGCGCGACCAGCCACCAGATGGCGATTTCGCCGAACACCGCCCAGTCGAGGGCGTTCTGGGAGACGCCGAGTCCCGCGATGGCGCCCACGGCGGTCATCGACGTGGAGGCGGGCACGCCGAAGAAGTTCCCGACGAACAGCGCCAGCCCGACGAAGAACAGCACGCCGATGCTGGCCTCCAGCGTGAAGATGCCGGGGTTCGTGACGAGCTCGCGCCCGAGCGTGTCCACGACGCGGCGGCCGAGCGTCCACGCGCCGACGGCGAAGAACACGGTCATCAGCAGCGCCGCGACGGGCTTCGAGATGGCGTCCGCGCCGACCGCCGGCCCGAACGCGGGGCCGGTCGTCGACCCGCCGACGTTGAACCCGACGAACATCGCCACCAGGATGCCCACGAGCAGCAGGACGCTAATCACGCCGCCACCCCGCTGTCGGTCCGCGTGACGAGCGCGCTCATTTGGGCTCGTCCTCGTCGGGTTCGACGTCGTCTCGCGACCGCTTCTCCTCCTCGCCGTCCTGGTCTTCGCCGTCCTCGTCGCCGTACCGCTCCTCGACGGCTTCGACTTTCTCCTCGACGGATTCGTCGGTCTCGGCGTCGCCCGTCGTCTGCTCCACCGTCTTCTCGACGGTCTTCTCCACCGTCTCCTCGACAGTCTCCTCGACAGTCTCCTCGACAGTTTCGCCGACTTTCTCCTCGACCGTTTCACCCACAGTTTCTTCGACGGTTTTCTCGACGGTTTCCTCGACAGTTTCGCCGACTTTCTCCTCGACTGTCTCGCCCACTGTCTCCTCGACAGTCTTCTCGACGGTTTCCTCGACAGTCTCGCCGACCTTCTCCTCGACCGTCTCGCCCACCGTCTCTTCGACGGTCTGCTCGACTGTTTCGCCGACTTTCTCTTCGACTGTCTCGCCGACCGTCTCCTCGACGCTGGCCTCCACGGTCTTGTCGACGGTTTCGCCGACGGACTTCTCGACGGTCTCTTCGACGGTTTCCTCGACTGTTTCGCCGACCTTCTCCTCGACCGTCTCGTCGACGGTCTCGCTGACGGTCTCCTCGACGGTGTCGGTGACCGCTTCGGTCATCCAGTCGGGGTCGAAGCGCGCCATCTTCCACGCGATGTGCACGACGTACGACGCCAGCACGCCCAGCCCGAACGCCAGCCCGGTCCGGGTGCCGACGACCGAGAACAGCGCCACCGAGACGAAGATGAGCACGCCGTACACGAGGTCGGTGAGACTGTCCACGCGGTTCGGGTTCATGCACTCACCTCCGACTGCGCGAACGCGCCGCCCGCTGTGCAGGTCGTTTGCAAGCCACGCGACCGTGTGTAGCCCGGCGCTAACGGGCTACGGTGGACGAGAAATGTGATACTAACACGGAGGGCGCGCACGGAGAAAGGGATTCCGATGGGTGGGGTCTCCCGGCAACGGGTGTCCGCCCTGCCCGAGGCCGCTCGACGCTGAAACTCGGCTATCGGCCCGCCGCCGCAGTCCCACACCCCAACCGATAAGTAGCCGGTTGTATCACTAGCGAATATGTCGTTCGACTCGTTCGCCGACGCCGACGAAGCACAGGTCACGCGCGCAATCGCCCGCCAGTGGACAGAGGAGTTCATCGACGACACCGAGACCGACGTCATCATCGTCGGCGGCGGCCCCTCCGGGCTGATGGCCGCCAAGGAGCTCGCCGAGCGCGACGTCGACGTCACCGTCGTCGAGAAGAACAACTACCTCGGTGGCGGGTTCTGGCTCGGCGGCTTCCTGATGAACAAGCTCACCGTCCGCGCGCCCGCCGACGACGTCCTCGACGACCTCGGCGTCCCCTACGAGTACGACGACGAGACGGAGGGGCTGGCGGTCGCGGACGGCCCGCACGCCTGCTCGTCGCTCATCAAGGCCGCCTGCGACGCCGGCGCGCGCATCCAGAACATGACCGAGTTCACGGACGTCGTCGTGCGCGACGACCACGAGGTCGCGGGCGTCGTGATGAACTGGACGCCCGTCCACTCGCTCCCCCGCGAACTCACCTGCGTCGACCCCATCGCCGTCGAGTCCGACGTGGTCGTCGACGCCACCGGCCACGACGCCGTCGTCGTCTCCAAGCTCCAGGAGCGCGGCGTCGTCGACGCCGAGGGCATCGAGCACGCCGACGAGCACAACACGGGCATGGACAAGACCGCGGACGGCGAGTACGGCGCGCCCGGCCACGACTCCCCCGGCCACGACTCGATGTGGGTCGCCGACAGCGAGGACAAGGTCGTCGAGCAGACCGGCAAGGTCCACGACGGCCTCGTCACGGCCGGCCTCTCCACGGCGACCGTCCACGGCCTCACGCGCATGGGGCCGACGTTCGGCGCGATGCTGCTCTCCGGGAAGGCCGCCGCGAACGCCGTCATGGACGAACTCGGCACCGACGAACCGCGCGTCGACCTCCCGTCGCGGGCCGCGCCCGCCGCCGACGACTGATGCGCCCCGTCGCCCTCACGATTGCGGGCTCGGACAGCGGCGGCGGCGCCGGCGTACAGGCCGACCTGAAGACGTTCGAGGCCTGCGGCGCGTTCGGCGCGTCCGCACTCACCGCCGTCACCGCTCAGAACACCACCGGCGTCACTCACAGCACCGTCCTCGACCCCGAGACGGTCCGCGCGCAGTACGACGCTGTAACCTCGGACTTCGACGTCGCCGCCGCGAAGACCGGGATGCTCGGGGACGCCGACGTGGTCGCGGACGTCGCCGACGCTCTCGGGGAGGCTGACTTCCCGGTCGTCGTCGACCCCGTGGTCGTCGCGCAGTCCGGCGACCGCCTGCTCACCGAGCGCGGCGTCGACGCCGTCCGCGACGACCTGCTCCCGGAAGCGACGGTCGCCACGCCGAACGTCCCGGAGGCCGAACTGCTCGCCGGCGTCGAAATCGAGGACGAAGCCGACCTCCGCGAAGCCGCCGAGGCCGTCCGCGACCTCGGCCCCGACGCGGTCCTCCTGACCGGCGGCCACCTCGACGGCGACCCCGTGGACGTCTACGCCGGCGAGACGATGCGGGCGTTCTCCCGCGAGCGCGTCGACACCGACGACACGCACGGCTCCGGCTGCACGCTCTCGGCCGCCATCGCCGCCCGCCTCGCCGCCGGCGACGACTCCGAGCGTGCGGTCGAGCGCGGCGTCGACGCCGTCACTCGCGCCATCGCGTCGGACCTCTCGCTCGGGTCGGGCGCTGGCCCCGTCGACCACGCCGCAATCGTGGACGGCCAGCGCGCCGTCCCGGACGGCTCGCACGCGACCGGCGACGTGGCCGAGTCCATCGAAGCGGTCCGTGACGCGGTCGCCGCGCTCGAACGCGAGTGGCCGCCCGAACTCGTGCCCGAAGTCGGGACGAACGTCGCTGTCGCGCCCGCCGACGCCGCCACGCCTGAGGACGTGGTCGCGGTCGACGGCCGCCTGCACGCGACGAAGCGCGGCGTCCGCGCCGCGGGCGGCGTCGCGCCGGGCGCGTCCAGTCACGTCGCGCGCTTCCTGCTCGGCGTCCGCGAACGCGACCCGCGGGTTTCCGCGGCCGGGAACGTCCGCTGGAGCCGGGAGCGCGAGGCGGCGCTGCGCGAGCGCTGGGACGTCGAGCGCATCGACCGCACGGACGAACCCGAAGACGCCGACGGCACGATGGACTGGTCCGCGCGCGAAGCGATGACCGACCGCGAGGCCGCGCCCGACGCCGTCGTCGACCGCGGCGCAGTCGGGAAGGAAGCGATGATTCGCGTGGTCGCCGAAGACGCCGACGCGCTGCTGGAGAAGCTCAGCGAGGTCGCGTCACTCGAACGTGACGCCGACGTCGTGTAGGCCGTCGTTGTGGAGCGCGAGGTCCACCAAGAGCGGCGTCAGCGACTCCACCTCCGCGGCGTTCGCCAGCGGCCCGGCGTCCAGCGCGCGGAGGCCCTCGATGCCCTCCGCCAGCGAGACGACGTTCTCCTTGGCGTCGCCGTCGTCCCCGACGACGAGCGTGTCGAGGTCCAGTTCCACGTCGAGGTTCGCCAGCCGGTCGGCCGCGAGGTTCTGGAACGCCCCCACCACGGGCACCTCGTCGGGCGCCGTCTCCGCGACGAGCTCGGTGACGCTGCCCGCGCTCGGCGGATTGTAGTCGAAGCCGCCCTCGCGCTTCTTCATCCCGACCGCGGGCGACACGAGCAGGGTGTCCTCGTCGATGCGCTCGGCGATTTCGGCCACGAGGTCCGCGACGTGGTACGGCGGCACCGCCAGCACCACGACGTCCGCGCGGTCGGCCGCCATCTCGTTGGCGAACCCCGTGATCTTCTCGTCGACGCCGCGGCTGTCCAGCTCGGTCTCGTACTCCTCGGCCTTCCCGCGGGCGCGCTCGGGGTCCCGCGAGCCGACGACGACCTCGTGGTCGGTGTCGTACGCCCACCGCAGCGCCAGCCCTTCGCCGATGTCGCCAGTCCCGCCGAGTAACGCGATTCGCATACCTCACTGTCTCCCGGCGCGCGGTTAAGAATTGTGTGGGCACCGCCGCGCCCGCCGGCCGGAGAAATAATTTACGACATAAACCATTAAGTTTCGGAGTGCGCTGGGTCGAGTCGCATGCCAACACTCGACAGGCGAACGCTGTTGAAAGCGCTCGGCACCGGTGCGGCGGCCGCCGTCGCCGGCTCCGGGAACGTCGCGGCTGCCGGCGCGCCGGCCGGCGGCGACGACGCGTACTGGACGACCGGCGAGCAGTACGGCGTCGGCACCGTCGCCGACCACGCGGCCGACGACCACTCCCGCGTCTGGTACACGCTCACCGAGGGCGCGCTCGCGCAGGCTCGCTTCCCGCGCGCGGACCTGACGAACGTGCGGACGCTGGACGTGCTCGTCGCCGACCCCGACAGCGAGTACGCCGCCCGCACGTTCCAGGTGGACCGCACCGGCGACGGCCTCGAACGAACGACGGAGCCGATAGCCGACGACGCGCTCCTGTTCCGACAGACGGTGACCGACCCCGAGCGCGGCTGGGAGGTGGCCGTGGAGTACGCCGCCGACCCCGCCGGCGACGCGGTGCTCGCCGACGTCGACTTCGACGGCGCCGGCGACGAGTACGACGTCTACGTCGTCTGCGACCTCGCGCTCTCGAACTCCGGGTTCGGCGACGACGCCACCGTCCGCCAGCTCCGCGAGGCGAAGGGCAACGGCGAAGCGAAGGGCGGCGGTAAGGGCAACGGCAAAGCGAAGGGCCGCGGCCCCGCGTACGCGCTCACCGCCCGCGACACCGGCGAGAACGACGACCGGGCCGTGATTCGCGACGAGAACGGCGACCCGTACAACGTCGCAATCGCGCTCGCCGCGCGCAGCGGCTTCGAGTGGGCGAGCGCCGACGTGGTCGGCGGGGACAGCCTCTCCCCGCTGCTCACGGCCGGCGACGCCTCGACGGCCTACGAGAGCGCGTCCGGGAACGTCGCGCTCACCGCGCGCATCGGGTCCGGAGCCGCGCTCTCGGAGACGGTGGCGCTCGGGTTCGCCGAGGACGCCGACGAAGCCGCCGCCCTCGACGAAGCCACGGGCAGCCTCCAGCGATCGTTCGACGCCACGCGAGCGAAGTACGCGAAGTCGTGGCGGACGTGGCTGCGCGGCGTCGACGCGCCCGCGTCGGTCGCCGGCGACGACGTCCTCGAACCCCAGTACAACTTCGCCGCGATGGCGCTGAAGGCCGCCGAGTCAAAGCAGTTCCCGGGCGCGGGACTGGCGGCGCTGTGCGTGCCGTGGGGGACCGAAGTGCAGGCGAACGAGCCCAGCGACTACGGCTACAACTACGTCTGGGGCCGCGACCTCTACCAGTCCGCGACCGCCTTCGAGGCGATGGGCGACGTCGAGTCGATGCGCGCCGCCGTCGAGTACCTCTACGGCGTCCAGCAGCGCGAGGACGGCTTCCTCCCGCAGAACACGTACCTCGACGGCCGCACGCGCTGGGGCGGCGAACAGCTCGACGAAATCGCGTTCCCGAGCCTGCTGGCCCACCAGCTCGTCGAGCGCCACGACCACGACCTCGCGGACCTCGACTTCGACTACGCCGACGTGAAGGCGTCCGCCGACTACGTCGCCGCCCACGGCCCCGAGACCGGCCAAGAGCGCTGGGAGGAGGAGAGTGGTCTCTCGCCGTCGACGACCGCTGCGGAAATCGCGGGGCTGGTCGGCGCCGCGCACCTCGCGGCCGACGCCGACGCCCGCGAGGACGCGCTCCTCTACCTCGCGCTCGCGGACCACTGGCAGGCCAACACCGAGGCGTGGATGGCGACCGAGACCGGCGCGGACGGCAACGAACCCACGCCGTACTACGTCCGCGTCAACGACGACCGCGACCCCGACGACGGCGCGCCGCGGAGCCTCGCCAACGGCGGGCCGACGCTCGACGAGCGCGCGGTCGTCGACGCCGGCTTCCTCGAACTCGTCCGCCTCGGCGTGAAGCCCGCCGACGACCCGGTCGTCCAGAACTCCGTCTCCGTCGTGGACGACGCCATCCGCGTGGAGACGCCCCACGGCCCCGCGTTCTACCGGTACAACGGCGACGGCTACGGCGAGCAGGACGGCTCCGGCCAGTACCGCGCGGGCGCCCCGTGGAGCCTCGACAACGCCGGGAAGGGCCGCCTGTGGCCGATTTTCACCGGCGAGCGCGCGGAGTACGAGCTGCTCGCGGGCGACGAGGACCCCGCGGCGCTGCTCCGCACGATGGCCGGGTTCGCCAACGACGGCCGGATGCTCCCCGAGCAGGTCTGGGACCGCGAGGAGCCGACCGCGTTCGGCTGGGAGTTCGGCGAAGGAACGGGCTCGGCGACGCCGCTGTCGTGGAGCATGGCGCAGTTCGTCCGGCTCGCGCACTCGCTGGACGCCGGCGAGCCCGTGGAGACCCCGGCAGCCGTCCGCGACCGCTACGCCGACGGCGCGGCGCCCGAGGGGCCGTCGCTGGACGTGTCGTTCCCGCCCCGTGTCGTCGGCGAGCAGCCCGCGACCGTCTCCGGCACCACGGACGCCGAGGAAGTCGTCGTGAGCGCGCTCGGCGACACCCGCAGCGTCCCCGTCGAGGACGGCGCCTTCGAGACCACCGTCGAACTGCCGGACGGCGAAACCCGCATCACCGTGGTCGCCGCGGACGGCGGCGACGTCGCGGCGGCGGGCACCACGGTCGCCCGGAAGACCGTCGCGTACGCCGACGTCGGCGACCCGATTGCGGAGTTCGACGACGCCACCGGCGACGACCACGGCCCCGGCCACTACACGCACCCGACCGCGGACGTCTTCCAGGACGGCGTCTTCGACGTCGACACCTTCGGCGTCTACGAGACCGACGCGACCGTCCAGTTCCTCGTCTCGCTGGCCGGCCCGCTCACGAACCCGTGGGGCGGCAACGGGTTCAGCCTCCAGTCCGTGCAGGTGTACGTCAGCGACCCCGCCGCCGACGACGGCACCGTCGACGCCCGCGAGGGCGTCAACGCCACCTTCGAGGCGCCCTACCAGCAGCGCGTGTTCGTCGAGGGGTGGAACCCACCGCAAGTCGAGGCCGCCGACGGCACGACGGTCACCAGCGACGTGTCCGTCTCCGCGTACCAGTCGCTGGACGCGCTGAAAATCGAGGTGCCGAAGCGCGCGTTCGGCGGGTCGCTCGCCGGCAAGCGCATCGCGCCCCTGCTGCTCTCCCAAGAGGGGAGCGCTCCGGGCCGCATCCGGCAGGTGCAGGCGTCGAACTCCGGCTACTACTTCGGCGGCGCGCGCAACGACAACGCGCCGAACGTCGTCGACCTCGTGACGCCCGAGGGCGTGACGAACGCCGACGCGCTCGCGTACACCGACACGGAGACGGCGACGATTCCGTACGTCGACCTCTGAGCTACCCGACGTGGGTCTCGACGTCCACGCCCGTGAGCTCGCCGAGTTCCTCCCACTCGTCGTCGCGGGCGTGGCGGCGCTCGACGGTCACGCGCTCGTCGCTGGTCTTCGGCGTCGTGAATCGGAACAAGACGTTGTCCGCTTCGAGGTCGCGGCCCTCGGCGTAGAACCCCCGTTCGCCTTCTTCTGCTTCCTCGAGTTCGACGTCGTGCTCCCACTCGTCGTCGACCTCGACGTGCACCGGGCCGGCTTCCTGCTCGCGGAGAATCGTCACGAGTTCGTCCATGCGGGTGGCTGCGGCGGCCAGCGTGTTATGCGATGTGGCCGCGCTACCGCGGCTGGACGACCTCGGGGAGGTCGTTGACGGAGTCCAGCACGCCGTCCGCGCCCGCGTCCTCGTACTTCCGGCGGCCCTCCGGCCCCGTCAGCCCGCCCGTCAGCACGCCGAACGCGTAGTACGTCCGGTCGGGGTCCGCTTCTCGCGCGTTCAGCACGGTCTCGACGTCGTCGAGCGTGTCACCGACGAACGCCACGCTGTCGGCGCCCGCGCGTTCGGCGAGCGCAATCAATGCCCGCGGGTGCGGTTTCCCCTCCTCCCAGTCGTCCATCGTGAACCGGTACTCGTCGGGCACGTCCAGCCCCACGCGCTCCAGCGCGATTTCGGCCTCCGCCTCGGGCCGCCCGGTCAGCACGCCGACCGGGAACCGGCTGGTGAGCGCGTCGACGGTCTCCGGCGTCACGATGACCGGCTCGTCGTTGATGTACCCCTCCTCTTCGGGGAGGTCGGGCTCTGCGCCCTCCAGTTCCTCGTAGAGGTCGCTGCCGAGGTAGAGCTGCTGGAACACCTCGCGGAGCCGGTCGGGGCGCCAGTCCTCGCGCACGCGCTCGACGCCGCCCGGGTCGAGGTGGGACTCCACGACCTCCTCCGCGCCCGCGAGCCCGCCGCCGTGCGCGGCTATCTGGTCGGTGAACTCGCCGACGTCGCCCGCGTACCCCTCGCGCTTCGCGAGCACGAACAGCGCCGCGGCGTCGGTCAGCGTCCAGTCGTTGTTGAACCCGCCCGCGTCCTTGAACTGCTGGACGGCGGCCTTCTCGATGGTGTCCCCGTAGACGTACTGGACCGACTCTACGATGGCGCGCCGGTAGGAGTCCGCGACGTCCACGAGCACGCCGTCGACGTCGAGCACGACCGCGTCCACTTCCATGTCCCGACCGACGCGGCCCGCCGAAAAGACAGTTACGTCCCCGGACGCCCCGAATCGCCGCGCTCCCGCGCGACGTACAGCGTCCCCGAAGCGACGGTCCGGCGCTCGACGGGAACCGCGGGCTGGTCGCCGCCCAGCGTCGTGAACAGGCACGCCGCGTCCGCCGCCTCCGCCACCGCTACGAGCGGCCGGTGGAGTTCGGGCGGGCAGTTCAGCGCGTACACGGCGTCCGCGTCCGCGTACACCGCAGAATCGGGCTCGATCACGTCGTCGCACGCGAACGCCACGCCCTCCGGGACTTCGCGCTCGCGGACGTCCGTCGCGGTCACGTCCCGCCCGCGAGCCGCCAGCTCGGCCGCCACGTCCGGCCGCCGGCCCACGCCGACCTCGACGAGCCGCCGGTAGCCGGCCAGCAGGTCCACGACTGCGGGCGGGTTGCTCATGCCGGGATGTTTATATCTCGCGGCGCTTAACGTCGTCCCAATGCGGGTCGACATCGTGCCCGTCGGCGACGTTCCCGCGAACGTCAAACGCGAGGCCTCTGCGAGCCTTCGGAGCATCTACGACTGCGACGTCGTCGTCGCGACAGAACAACCCGTCCCCGAGAGCGCGTACGACGACGCCCGCGGCCAGTACCGCGCCGCCGAGTTCATCGACGTCGCCACCCGCGCCGGCAACGGCGACAAGACCATCGCCATCACGCCCGAGGACCTCTACTACCGCCGCCGCAACTACGTCTTCGGGCTCGCGTACCTCGACGGCCGCGGCTGCGTCGTCTCCACGTACCGCCTCCAGACCTCCAGCGACGGCGGCTTCTCCGAGCGCCCCGCCAGCGACGTCTTCGCCGACCGCGTCCGCAAGGAAGTCGTCCACGAACTCGGGCACACGCTCGGCCTCGAACACTGCGACAACAACCGCTGCGCGATGAACTTCTCCCCGACCGTCCGCGAAGTCGACCGCAAGGAACAGCACCTCTGCGGGAGCTGCCAGCGAACGGTCTTCTGAACGACCTTTTACGCTGCGCGCGCCTTCGGCGCGCTCGGTAAAAGCTCGGCCAAAAGCACTCCTCGCTCCCTACGGTCGCTCGTCGGCCCGAGCGCTCACTGCGTTCGCGCTCGGTGAACCGCGTCGCTCGGGTCCGTTGGACCGCTCGCTCGCGGATGCTCGGTATCGGTTGCTTCGCTCTGCCGTTCCTGTGTTCGGTGAATCCCGCGACGAAGAACTGACTGCGACCGTACCGCGACTAGGGGAGTAGCGCGGCGAGCGCGCTCCAATCGACCAGCGAGCGACCGGGCGAGTCGTTCCCGTTGCCCGCGTCGTCGGGCGGGCCAGCGTCGCCACCGCTGTCGGCGCCACCGGCGTTAGCGTCGCCGCCGTCGGCGTCGCTGCCGTCGTTCGTCTCGGTCGTGTTCGCGTCCGAGTCGTTGCCGGGCGCGTCCACGCTGGGGCCGGCGGTGTCGTCGTCCGTCGCGTTGCCGGCGTCACTGTCGTTGCCGGGATTGGCCGGCGCGTTCCCGGGCGCACCGGGCGCGTTCCCCGGGCCGCCGTCAGTCTCGTTGTCCTCGTCGGCGCCGGGCACGTCACTCGGCGGGCCGCCCATGCCGTTGCCGAACGGCGGCCCCGCGCTGCGGTTCCCGGGCGGGCCGGCGATGTCACGGGCGATGGCCGCGACCTCGGGGCCCGAGAGGTTGCTCGCGGACGTCCGCAGCCGGTCAAGCGCCGAGACGTTCACGCCGTGGGCTTCGAGCTCGCCGGCGGGCAGGCTACGGGCGGTGTCGGCGGTCTCGTTGCTCATCGCTTGCAGCGTCGAAATCCGGGCCGCGAGCCCCGCCACCTCGCCGCGGTAGCGCCCCGGGGGGATGTTCTCGCGGGCCGCCTCCAGTTCCTGCTTGCGCTCGCGGAGCTCTTCGAGGCGCTGGTCGAGGGTCCGCGTCTGGTTGGCGACCACCGACGCCTTCGAAGCGTTCGAGTTCGCGGCCCTGAGCCGCTCCCTCAGCGACCGCTGCTCGACCTCGCCCTCGACTTCGGCGCCCTGCACGCCGACGACGCCGGCGAGCCTGGCGCCGGGCGCCGTCTCTGTCTCGTTGTCGGTCCCGTTCGCTGCGTCCTCCTCCTGCGTCATCACGGCGTCGGCCGCCGCCGACCCGTCGGCCGTCGACGCGGCGACCGCCATCGGCGCCGCGGCGCCGACGACGAGGAGCGCAGTCACGAGCAGTACGGTCGCTTTCATCTCGACCGGTCGTTGGGCGTCCCGGGGCTTATACCCGCGGGACCGTGGACGCGACTTCCGTACAATTAACGCCGATTAAGTCGGGTTAAGCGGCTCTCCGGGCGGAACAGCCGTCTCGGGCGATGGGTCACGAGAGTCTCCTCGGAAAAACCGCGAGTGGCGCGTCGGCGCGCTACTCGGTCGTGTAGTAGTACTCGCCGTCGCGCTTCTGCTGCTTGTCGAGCTGGCTGCCGGGCTTGTTGATGCGCGGGCGGCCGAGGTTCTCGTCGCGGCGGAAGGTGACGTCGAGGTTCGCGAGGAACTCGTTCATGCCCGAGCGCATCGGCTGCGGCGTCGAGGCGCGGCCGTGTTCGGCGGGCTCGCCGTCGAACACCATCAGGCGGTCGCTCACGAGGTCGATCATGTAGATGTCGTGGTCGATGACCATCACGGTGGTCTCGCGGTTCTCCGCGAACCGCCGGATGGCGCGGGTCGCGAGCACGCGCTGCTCGACGTCGAGGTGCGCGCTCGGCTCGTCCAGCAGGTAGAGGTCGGCGTCCTTCGACAGCGTCGCGGCGATGGCGACGCGCTGGCGCTCCCCGCCCGAGAGGTCCGTCAGATTCTGTTCGAGAATCGGGTCGAGCTGGAGCGGGTCGCCGATTTCGGTGTTCCAGTAGCTCGTGCCGAAGTCGTCGGTGATCGAGGAGAGGAACGCGTCCACGCGGATGTGCTGGTCGGCCTCGACGTACTGGGGCTTGTACGCGATGTCCAGCCCGACGTCGAGGTCCGCGCCCGCCTCGCCGGCGACGCTCGTCGCGTCGAGGTCGCCCGCCAGCAGTTGGGCGAACGTGGACTTCCCGATGCCGTTCGGGCCGACGACGCCAAGCACTTCGTTGCGGTTGATGTCGCCGCCGTCGACGGACAGCGTGAACTCGCCGTCGCCGTAGGACTTCGTGAGGTCCGGGTACGAGACCAACGTCTCCGCCGTCGAGGTCTCCCGGGGCGCGTGCTCCTCGAACGTAATCGCCTCCGGCCGGATGCGCATGTTCTCGTTGTCGAGGTAGCCCTTCAGGTACTCGTTGATGCCGTTGCGCACGCTCTTCGGCGGCGTGACGACACCATATACGGAGGGCTCACCGTACGCGACGTGGATGGAGTCCGCGAGCAGGTCCAGCACGGCGAGGTCGTGTTCGACGACCAGCACGGCCTTGTCCTCCTCTTCGGCGAGCTCGCGGACGATGCGCGCGGCGGTGACGCGCTGGCCAATGTCGAGGTACGGCGTGAGCTCGTCCACGAAGTAGAAGTCCGCGTCGCGGGCCAGCGTCGCCGCCAGCGCCACGCGCTGGAGCTCGCCGCCCGACAGCGAGTCGATGGACTGGTCGATGACCGGGCGAATCGAGAGCCGGTCGACGAGGTCGTCGAGGACGCCCCGTTCGTCCGTGCGTTCGAGTAGTTCGCGGGTGGTGCCGTCGAACTGGTCGGGAATCTGGTCGACGTACTGGGGTTTTCGCGCGACGTCGATGTCGCCGGCGCGCACGGCTTCGAGGTAGTCCTGGAGCTCGGTGCCGCGGTACTCGTCGACGACCTCGTCCCACGATGGTTCGTCCTCGTGGCGGCCGAGGTTCGGCGTGATTTCGCCGGCGAGAATCTTCACCGCGGTGGACTTCCCGATGCCGTTCGGGCCGAGCAGCCCCGTGACCTTCCCGGACTCCGGCACGGGGAGGCCGTACAGCGAGAACGCGTTCTCGCCGTAGCGGTGCGTGGGCTCGTCGTCGAGCTCCTGCGGGAGGTTGATAATCTCGATGGCGTCGAAGGGACACTTCTCGACGCAGATGCCACACGACTCCCCGAGGCAGATCTCCTCGCTGATGCGGACCTGGTCGGGGTCGCCGTCCTCGGCCTCCTCGCCGCGCAGCGTGATGCACTCCTTGCCCGTCCGGTTCGGCGGGCAGTAGTTCGAACACTCGTAGTTACATCGGTCGGGCTGACACCTGTCGAGGTCCACGACCGCGATGCTGTCGTCGGCCATCGTTAGAAGGTGATGCCTTCCGAGAGCAGTACGCCCCACGTGATGAACCAGAGGGCGAACGACATGAAGCCGACGTAGAGGTGGTCTTTCGCCGAGAAGTCGGTGACGTCGACGCCGGTCGCGCGCATCAGCCCGAGTTCGACGGCGACCACGCCGAGCAACACGAGCAGCCCCGTGCGGCTGGTCGCGTCGGCGACGACCGCCTCCGAGGCGAACGCCGCGGCGACGCCGCCCAGAGTGGCGATTGTGGTCACCTTCAGGCTGCGCCGGTGGGCAGCCGTCGGGTCCACTGTTTCTGTCATACCCACACGTCCGAGAGCCGCGCTCAAAAGGT
Source organism: Halobacterium sp. NMX12-1 (assembly GCF_040435975.1). Taxonomy (NCBI): domain Archaea; kingdom Methanobacteriati; phylum Methanobacteriota; class Halobacteria; order Halobacteriales; family Halobacteriaceae; genus Halobacterium; species Halobacterium sp. NMX12-1. The sequence continues at coordinate 765,012 of NZ_CP159204.1, forward strand.
GTTCGCTTGCCGAACGACCCATCGCGGTGCCCGCCGCCCGTGGGAGTAGCTCCCGCAGTTTTAAGCGCGTGGAGTGTTTCGAAACGTAACGATGGCTGAAGACGACAGTGTGCTGGAGGACCTCCCGCCGAGCGCCAAGCTCGTCTACAAGGTGCTCGAGTACGACGGCCCCCTCACCCAGAAGCGAATCGTCGAGGAAACCATGCTGTCGGCGCGCACCGTCCGGTACGCGCTCGAACGGCTCGAAGACCGCGGCGTCGTCGACGAGGACATCTACTTCGCCGACGCCCGCCAGAGCCTCTACCAGCTGACCCGCGAGAAGGAAAGCGAGGACGCGTCCGCCGACGCCGAAGCCGCCTAACTCACTCGTTCGGCACGACCGTAATCGTGCGCTCGCGGTCGATGGCGCGCTCCAGTTCCTCCGCGATAGCCGACCCCCGAGAGACCTGGATGTCGCCGCCGCGGCCGACCGTCGCCGTGAACAGGTACTCGCCGTCCGCCTGCACTTCGACGGTCTCGCCCGCGCGGTCGCCCGACAGCGGGAGGATGATGTGCCGGGACGTGACCTCCGGGGTCACGACCTGGCCGGCCGTCGTCGCGCCGCCGCCGCCCGCGGTCTCGGTGGTGCGCTCGTCGAGCGTGCGCACGTCGATGTTGATGCCGAGGCGCTCCTCGATGTCCGAGATGCGGCCGCCGCCCTTCCCGATGACGTGGCTGATCTCGTCCTCGGAGACGTACACCACGGCCTCGTTCGGGCCGCGGATGTCCACCTCCACGGGGCCGCGGGTCGCGGCCTGAATCTCGCGTTCGACCTCCTGCTTCGCGAGCTTGTCCACGCCCGACTCCGGGGCCTCGTCGGTCTCCTCGAGGGGGACCGTGACGACTTGCCGGTTGAACGTGTAAATCTCGTAGGCGGGCGTCCCGGTCGCGAAGTCCTTGACCTGGATGACCGGGCGCGCGAGGTCCTCCTCCATCAGGCCCTCGGGCACCTTCACCTCGGTCGTCACGTCGTAGACGGTCTCCACGTCGCCCTCCTCGATGTAGACGACCGTGTCCACGATTTGGGGAATCATCCCGAGCTCGACGCGGCCGACGAGCCGCTGGAGCGCGTCGATGGGCCGGGTGGCGTGCACGACGCCGACCATCCCGACGCCCGCCAGCCGCATGTCCGCGAACACCTCGAAGTCGTCGGTCTTCCGCACCTCGTCGTAGATGGTGTAGTCCGGCCGCACCATCAGCAGGGAGTCAGCGGTCTTGGACATCTCGCCGCCCAGCTCCGTGTACTGGGTGACCTCCTTGCCGACCTGCAGGTCGCGCGGTTTCTCCATCGTCTTCACGACGTTGTCGTGCTCGGAGAGGAACTCCGCGACCGCCTGCGCGAACGTCGACTTCCCGGCGCCCGGCGCGCCCGCGATGAGCACGCCGCGGTCCCGCTCCAGCAGCCGCTCGCGGAGCTCGTCGGCGTGCTCGTAGTCCTCCATCGTCGTCTTCACGATGGGCCGGACGGCCGTGATTTCGACGGCCTCCGAGAACGGCGGCCGCGAGACGGCGATGCGCATGTCCCGCACCTGCGCGATGGTCATCCCCTCCTCGGAGAGCTCGACGAACGCGTCGTCGGCGCGCTTCGCGGTCGTCACCACTTCGTTGGCGTACTCCTCGATGGTCTCGCGGTCGATCTCCTCGTCGCCCGCGGGCTGGTACTGGATGTCGCCGACCTCGCCGCGCTTGACCATCGGCACCATCCCCTCCTTCAGGTAGACGCTCATCGTGACCTCGTCGAAGTACTGCTCCAGGCCGAGCTCGCCGAGCTCGCGTTCGAGCGGTTCGAGGTACTCCACGTCGATGCCCTTCCCCTTCGCGACTTCGGCCTGCACGATGTCGCTGGTGAGCAGGCGCGCGTCGTGGTCCATCGCCACGTCGCGGATGATGGCGTCGATGGCGCCCGCCGCCGCGCGCTGGATGTCCTCCTCGCCGGCGCGCTCGCCGACGTACTTGATGCTGATTTTGCCGTCGTCCGCGAGTTCGACGAGCCGCTGGAGCTCCTCGAGGGCGTCCCACCCTGTCTGTCGGCCGCTGTTCGCCTGCGCTTCGACCTCGCCGACGACCGCCTCCGGAATGTAGACGGTGTCGCCTTCGTACTCGCCGTCCTCGACCCGCTTGGAGATGCGGCCGTCGACGACGACGCTCGTGTCGGGCACGATGTTCATGTTGGCTCGGAATACGCGTCGCCGGGTTGATAAGGCGTGTGACCGGTGGCGTTCACAGCACGGCGCCGCGGACGCCCCAGACGAACGCGATGCAAGCGACGGCCGCGGCGACGAATCCGGCGGCGAGCGCGACCGCCGCCCGACTGCGAGCGACGGCTATTGCTCGCGCGCTCCTGCCCGTCGCCGCCGCGGCGGCTCGCCCCGCGAGGAACCCGAGCGCGCCCAGCCACAGGCCGTACTCGACGCTCACTCTCACGGAGCCGTGCGGGACGCCCGCCAGCGTCGCGCCGAGCGAGTACCCCGCCACCGCGAGCGCGCCGACGCCGACGGCGACCGCCAGCCCGCCGCGCTCGTAGGCCACCAGCGCCGTCGCCGCAAGCGCCGCCCCGAGGACGCCGTACGCCCAGAGGAACTGGAGTTCCAGCACGGTCGCCATCGTTGCGGGCGTGTTCGCCGCGAGCACACCGCTCGCCGCCGACGTGGCCGTCCACCACAGCCACGTCGCGGCCGCGAGCGCCGCCGCCGCGACCGCCGCGCTCCGCAGGCGGTCGAGCGACGCCGCCCGGTCCCGGCCGAGCAGGAGCGCGCGAGCGTTCATCGTCGGGCCGTTCGTCCCGCCGGCCCAAATAACCACTCGCGGCGACCCGCTGCCGCCCGCATCTTTACGGGGCAGCCGGTCGTCTGTGGCGTCGATGCGACGCCGCGACGCCCTCCGAGCCGGCGGGGTCGCCGTTCTCGCGGCGACCGCCGGCTGCTTCGACGTGCCGTTCGAGCGCCCCCGCGTACTCGACGTCCAGAACGGCACGGACCGCGCGTGGACCGTGGACGTCGTGGCGGGAGCGAACGGGGAGACGCTCGTCGACCGAACGGTGACGGTCGAAGCCGACGAGGTCGACCGCTTCGACGTGGAGTTCCCCGGACCCGGGCTGTTCTACGCGACCGAATACACGCTCGCCGCCGACGTCGAAGAAGGCGGCGCAGCCCGCGACTCCCGGTCGGTGACGGGCCGAGACGGCTTCGACGCGCTCGTCGTGTCCATCCGCGACGGGGGCGTCGTCGAACTGGACTTCGAGGACGCCGTGTAACGGTCGCGAGCCTGCCGACGGGTAAACTAAGGCGTCGCCGCACGACGCTCCGGTGTGTCCGAACTCCGCGACCTCACCGAACGCCTCGTCTCGATTCCGAGCCACGACGACGAGACTGCCGCCGGCGACGCCGTCGCGTCGTGGCTCCACGAGCACACCGACGCCGACGTGACCCGGGACGACGCCGGGAACGTCATCGCGTGGCGCAACGCCGACGCCGACGGCGACAGTCTCGCGCTCGTCGGCCACCACGACGTCGTGCCGCCGGACGAATCACAGACGGAGGACAGCGTTGCGACGGAGTCGCAACGAGACGGAGGCGGTGAAACCGCCGTTGGCGACTACGTCGTCTACGAAGAGGACGGCCGTCTCTACGGGCGCGGGACGGCCGACATGAAGGGTGCGGTCGCCGCGATGCTGCTGGCGTTCCGGGACGCCGAGCCGGACGGCCCGCTGGCGTTCGCGTCGTTCGCCGGCGAGGAGCTGGGCGGCGTGGGCGCCCAGCACGCCATCGACGCGGGGTTCGCGCCCGACTACGCCGTCGTCGGCGAGGGCTCGACCGGATACTCCGAGTCGGGCGTCGTGGACGTCGCCGTCGCGCACAAGGGCCGGCGCGCCAGCACCGTCACCGCCGACGGCGAGGCCGCGCACGCCAGCGAGGTCGAATCGGGAGAGAACGCGGTCTACCGTGCCTGCGACGCGGTGGACGTGCTCCGCGACCTCGACGCGCCCGAGGCCGACGTGCTCGGGCAGCATCTCACGGGGAGCGTCGCGGTCACGGAAATCGAGGGCGGGACGGCGTGGAACGTGATTCCCGAAACCTGTGAGGTCACGGTCGACGAGCGCACCGTCCCCGGCGAGCGCGCGGACGTCGGCGCCGTCGAGGACGTGGCGGGCGTCTCGTGGACGGTGGAGCAGGACCTCCCGCCGATGGCCTGCGACGACGCCGAGTTCGCCGATAGCGTGCTCGACGCCGCGCGGGACGTGCAGGACGGCGCCGGCGAACACGTCGCTAAGCCCCACGCGACGGACGCGGGCTGGCTCGCGGCGGCGGGGACGACGTGTCTGGTCTGCGGGCCGGCCGAACAGGGGGAGGCGCACACGGCCGACGAGAGCGTCTCGCTGGACGCGCTCGCGCGGTGTCGACGGGTGTACGCGGCCGCGGCAGAACGAGTTCCGGGAGGGCAATCCTGATAGGCCGCGCCGCGCACGCCTAGGGTATGTCGACGCAGGCCTCCGAGGAGACCCCGGACGCGTACGAGGCGCTCCTCGACCACTACGAGCAGATTTCGAACGTCAACGCCGCCGGCAGCATCCTCCAGTGGGACCAGGAAGTGATGATGCCGGAGGGCGGCACGCCCGCTCGCTCGAAGCAGAAGTCCGCGCTCTCCTCGCTGTCCCACGACCTCCTCACCGAGGACAAGGTCGGGGAGTGGCTGGACGAACTCGACGACGCGGACCTCACCGACGAGCAGGAAGCGGTCGTCCGCGAGATTCGACGCGAGTACGAGCGCGCCGACCGCGTGCCCAGCGACCTCGTCGCCGAGATTTCGGAGACGACCTCCGAGGCGCTCCCGAAGTGGAAGGAAGCCAAGGAAGAAGACGACTTCTCCGTGTTCGCGCCGGTTCTGGAGGACCTCATCGAGCTGAAGAAGGAGTACGCCGAGCACATCGACCCCGACAAGCCCGCCTACGAGGTGCTGTTCGCCGACTACGAGCCGCACCTCTCACTGGACACCGCCGAGCGCGTGCTCGAACGGCTCCGCGAGGAGCTCGTGCCGCTCATCGAGGACGTCCGCGCCAGCGACGTGGAGCTCGCTGACCCCTTCGAGGGCGACTTCGACGTGGACACGCAGGAGGAGCTGGCGCGGGACGTGCTGGACACGCTCGGCTACGACTTCGAGCACGGCCGCATCGACACCGCGCCCCACCCGTTCTCCACCGGGAACCAGTTCGACGCGCGCGTCACGACGCGCTTCAGCGAGGACGACCCCGTGGACGCCTTGATGAGCACGATTCACGAGTTCGGGCACGCCCGGTACACGCTCGGCCTGCCCCGCGAGCAGTACGGGAACCCGCTCGGCGAGTCCCGCGACCTCACCGTCCACGAGTCCCAGAGCCGCCTCTGGGAGAACCACGTCGGGCGCTCCCGCGTCTTCTGGGAGAAGTTCCTGCCCGCGATGAAAGAGCGCTTCCCGCAAATCGAGGACGCCACCCCCGAGGAGGCTTACGAGGCCGCCAACGAGGTGTACGAGGACAACCTGATTCGCGTGGAGGCGGACGAGCTCACCTACCACATGCACATCATCGTGCGCTTCGAAATCGAGCGCGAGCTCATCGAGGGCGGCCTCGACGTCGAGGACGTGCCCGAGCGCTGGAACGACAAGTACGAGGAGTATCTCGGCGTCCGCCCCGAGACTGACGCGGAGGGCTGCCTGCAGGACATCCACTGGAGCCACGGCTCCTTCGGCTACTTCCCGACGTACTCGCTGGGGAGCGTGCTCGCCGCCCAGATCTACGACGCCCTCGAGGACGACGTCGGCGACGTGGACGAGAAGGTCCGCAACGGCAACTTCGACGTCATCGCGGACTGGCTCGAAGAGAACGTCCACCAGCACGGCGCGCGCTACACCACGCCCGAACTCGTCGAGGAAGCCACCGGCGAGGCGTACAACGCCGACCACTTCGTGGACTACGTCACCGAGAAGTACGCCGACCTCTACGACCTCTGAGGTCGCTCGCCTGATTCCGGCGAGACCGTCGCCGGCCGGGTGGCTTTTTCCGCGCTGCGGACGCAGTGAGCGTATGCGCGCAGCAACCTATCAGGGTCCCGGCGAGATCACCGTCGAGGACGTCCCGAAACCGGAAGTCGAATCGCCCGAGGACGCGGTCATCCGCGTCACGCACACCGCGGTCTGCGGGTCGGACCTCTGGTTCTACCGGGGGGAGAGCGACCGCGAGGAGGGGTCGCGCGTCGGCCACGAGCCGATGGGCATCGTCGAGGAAGTCGGCGACGACGTGACCTCCGTCGAGCCCGGCGACCGCGTGCTCGCGCCGTTCGCCATCTCCTGCGGGGAGTGTGAGTTCTGCCGGAAGGGCCTGTACACGTCCTGCGTGGCCGAGGAGTCGTGGAGCGGCGAGAACGGCGGCGGGCAGGGCGAGTACGTGAAGTGCCCGCACGCGGACGGCACGCTCGTCCGGGTGCCCGACCGCTACGCCGACGACGAGGACACGCTCGAATCGCTGCTGCCGCTGACGGACGTGATGGGGACGGGCCACCACGCCGCGGTCAGCGCGGGCGTCGGCGAGGGCGACACCGCCGTCGTCATCGGGGACGGCGCGGTCGGGCTCTGCGGCGTGCTCGCCGCCCAGCGCCTCGGCGCCGAGCGCGTCATCGCGATGGGCCACCACGAGGAGCGCCTCGAACTCGCCGAGGAGTTCGGCGCGACCGACACCATCGCCGCGCGGGGCGACGAGGCCATCGAGCGCGCGAGGGAACTCACGCACGGCGGCGCGAACCACGTCATGGAGTGCGTCGGCGCGGCGTCCGCGATGGATACGGCCATCGCTATCGCACGGCCTGGCGGGACGGTCGGCTACGTCGGCGTCCCGTACGGCGTCACCGAGGAGGGCTTGGACGTGTTCACGATGTTCAGCGAGAACATCACGCTGAACGGCGGCGTCGCGCCGGTCCGCGCGTACGCCGAGGAGCTGATGGACGACGTGCTGCAGGGGACGCTGGACCCGTCGCCCATCTTCACGAAGACCGTCGGCCTCGAGGATGTCGACGAGGGCTACCGCGCGATGGACGAGCGCGAGGCCATCAAAGTGCTCGTGAAGCCCTGACGTTCAATCGGGCTGTCACCTCGATAGTTTCAAGTAGTGGTATGGCATAGCGTACCACGTATCATGTCGAGCGCATCGACCCCGGACGACGACTCGCTTCTGGACGAGTTCCTCGAAGACCGCGGCCACGAGACGCAGACGTGGGAAGAGAGCTACAACAAGAAGCAGTGTCCGGAGTGCGGTGGGCTCCACGACGGCAACGCGCGAACCTGCGCGGTGTGCGGGTGGTCGCCCGCCTGACGCGGTTCGTTCGACGGCCAGCACGCATAAGACGAACCCCGAGAAAGGTTGGCGTGAAGTTATGCCGGAGTGCCAGAACTGTGGGTCGTTCGTGACCGACGCGTACGCGAGAGTGTTCACGCCGAACGAACAGGGCGCCCCGCGCGTGTGTCCCAACTGCGAGGACAAGATTCGCGACGGCGCGGAAGTCCGGGAGGCGAGGTCTACGCGGCGGACGTAGCCCTTCCTGTCTGCGTAGCGGAGAATTTCAAGCGGTTTATACCGTCTCGGTTCCTCTAGTTGTCTAATGACGGACTCGGAGCCGGAAGTCACGCGGCTGTTCGGTGGTCCGGGGAGCGGGAAGACGACCGCGCTCCTCGACCACGTCGAGGAAATTCTCGAAGACGACGACGTGGACGTACGCGACATCCTCGTCGTCTCGTACACGCGTGCCGCAGCGGCCGAGGTCCGCGAACGGCTCGCCGAGCGACTCGACGTCAACCCGCGCTCGCTGCGCGGGAACGTCGCCACGATGCACGCGAAAGCCTACGAGCTGCTCGGGCTGTCCCGCGGCGACGTCGTCGGCGAGGACGACAAAGAGGAGTTCTGCGAGGAGTACGGCATCCCCTTCGAGGACGAGTACTCCTCGGGGTCGCGGCGCACCGCGCGCTCGACCACGCTCGGGAACAAGGTCATCGCGACCTCCCAGTGGCTCCAGCGGACCAGCCGCGACGTCGCCGACTGGTACGACGTCCCGTTCCGCTGGAACGACGAGGAAGTGCGACTGCCCCCGGAAATCGACGAGAACGCGCAGGTCGGCAACAAGTACACGCCGACGTGGCCGTCCAGCGACGAGCGCTACGACATCCCCGAGGCGATTCGGGCGTGGCGCGCGTACAAGGGCGAGAACGAGCTCGTCGGCTTCGCGGACATGCTCGAACGCGTCCAGCAGCGCTCGCTGCTCCCGGACGTCGACTACCTCGTCATCGACGAGTTCCAGGACATCACCAGCCTCCAGTACGACGTCTACGAGGAGTGGCGCCCGCACATGGAGCGCGTGCTCATCGCGGGCGACGACGACCAGGTCGTCTACGCGTGGCAGGGCGCCGACCCCGAACTCCTCCTGAACACGAAGGTCACCGACGACGTCGTGCTGCCGAACTCCTATCGACTGCCCTCTGAAGTGCTGAAGGTCGTCCAGCAGGAGATCAGCCACATCGACACGCGACAGGAGAAGGACCTCGAACCCCGCAAGGAGGGCGGGAGCGTCGAGGCCGTCGAGAGCCCGTCGATGCTGGACCTCGTGCGGAACGTCCGCCGCACCATCGAGGGCTCCGACGACGAGACCGTGATGGTGCTGTTCCGCGCGCGCTACCAGCTGTTCGACTTCGTCGACGAGTTCATCGGCGAGGGCATCCCGTTCAAGGCGCTGACCGACCAGCGCCTCTGGACGGACCGCCTCCAGCAGTACATCTCCGCCGTCGAGGCGCTGGAGAACGACGACCCCATCGACGGCCTGCAGGCCCGCCGCCTGATGGACATGCTCCAGGACTCGGCGTTCGGCACCCGCGAGCGCAACGACCTCCGGGAGGCCATCGACGAGGCGCAGGGCGAGGACACCGACCTCACCGAACTCACGTTCACCGCGGAGTTCATCCGCGACTACGTGCCGTTCGTGCCCGGCCCCTCGGCCGCCGCGGACATGCTCCGGAAGGTCACGCGCTACCAGCGCCGCAGCATCGACGCGTACTTCCAGGGCGACTACCGCGGCATGGACCCGGACCGCGTGCGCGTCGGCACCATCCACTCCGCGAAGGGCCGCGAGGCCGACCACGTCTTCGTCTCCACGGACCTCACCGAGAAGGTCGTCGAGCAGATGGCGGCGACCGCCGACCCCGAGGACATCCCGGAGGGCGTGGAGTTCACCTCGAAGACGAGCCCCGTCCCGATTCTGACGGACAACGAGCGCCGCGTGTTCTACGTCGGCATGAGCCGTGCGCGCGAGCGCCTCGTGCTCCTCCAGAACCTCATCAACGGCGCCCCGACGCTCCCCATCGACGTGTTGCTGTACGGCGAGCAGACCGGGCAGACCCTCGACGAGGCGCTGGAAGCCGACACTCCCGTCCACCTCCCGTGAATGCGGCCCGCGGTGCTGGACAGCGCGCTCGCCGACGCGGGCGCTGACGCCTTCGTTTTCGTCGGGCCGGCCGGCGACCCGCTCGTTCGCGCCCTGAGCGGCGCCGCCCTCCCGTGTCGCGCGGCCGTCGTCTACGCCGGCCGCGTCGCCGTCGTCCCCGAGCGCCCGCTCCCCGACTACGTCTCCGTCCACGACGACGCGCGGGTCCTCGACCCCGCAGCGACGCCCGCCGAGCGCCTCCCCGGCCTCGTCGGCGACGCGGTGCTCGCGCCGCGGACGCTCCCGCACGACGCCGCGCTCTACCTCGACAACGCCGGCGTCGACGTCTCCTCGACAGACGCCCACCTGCGCGCCCGCGAGCGGAAGACCGACAGCGAACTCGCGGCGCTCCGCGACGCCCAGGCCGCTGCCGAGGACGGGATGGCGGCTGCCGCCGCCCTCCTCGCCAACGCCGCTGACGACCCGCTCGCAGACGACGCGGGCGACGTGACCGCCGAGCGCGTGCGCCGCGCCGCGAACGCGGCGATGGCGCAGGCCGGCGCCGACCCCGAAACCGTCGTCGCCGCGGAGGGAGCGATTGCCGCCAGCGACCCAGTCCCGATTCGCGTCACTCCACGAGTCGACGGCTACTACGGCTGGCTCGCGCGCACGTTCGTCGCGGACAGCGACGGCGGCTGGGAGCGCCGCGCGACGCTCGCCGGCCAGTACGCCGTCGACGCCGGCATCGACATCGTGGACGTCGGCGAGACGACCGTCGACGCCGCTGCCGACGAGGTCACGGCGGAACTCGGTTCGTACGGCTTCCCCCCGACCGCCGGCACCGGAACTGTTCACGGCGTCGGGCTCGAACGCCGCGAGCTTCCCGCCGGCGACGACGCTATCGAGCCGGGCGCGGCGCTGGCGGTGCGCGCGGAGCTGGACGCCGAGAAGACGGTGTGGGTCGCGGACCTCGCCGTTGCTACCGAGGACGGTGTCGAGCGAATCGGGGAGTTCCCGCGGTCGGTCGTCCCGAAGCCCGACTACTGATTCTCGTCGTCGGGCTCTTCGACGACGGCGTCCGTGGCCTTCTGCACGGCGAGAATCGGGACGTCCGTCGGCATCGTCACGTACTGCTCGAAGGCGATGATGCCCGCGGCGAACCCGAGGAACACCCAGCCCGTCGCGTCGCCCGCGAGCAGCGTTTCGACGCCGAACAGCGCGGCTGGCGCGGCGAACGCCACCGCGACGGCCAGCGAGACGGCGTCGAGGAGTCGCATACCCGTCCGTGGGCGCTCGGGCCACATAAGCCCGTCCGAAACCACAGCGTTTTCGTTACGGATAACGAATCTGTTAGCGTGTTCACCGGCATCATCGAGGAGACCGGCACTGTCGAGTCGGTCGTCGACGAGCCCGACGGCCGCCGCATCCGCATTGCGACCGACGACCTGACTGGGTTCGGCCACGGCGACAGCGTCAGCGTCGGCGGCGTCTGCCTCACCGTCGAGGAGTTCGGGGACGACTGGTTCACTGCGTTCACCGCCACGGAGACGCTCGAAGCGACCACGCTGGATTCGGTCCGCGAGGGCGACGCGGTCAACCTCGAACGCGCGCTCCCCGCTGAGGGGCGCCTCGACGGCCACATCGTGCAGGGGCACGTCGACACGACCACCGAAGTCGTCGCCGTCGAGGAGGTCGGCGAGGACTGGACGTACACGTTCGCGCTCCCCGAGGGCCACGAGCAGTACGTCGCGCAGAAGGGCTCGATTACGCTCGACGGCATCAGCCTCACCGTCGCCGACGTGGACGACGAGAACGGGACGTTCTCGGTCGCGGTGGTGCCGACGACCGACGACCTCACGACGCTCTCCGAGCGGTCGCCCGGCGACCGCGTGAACGTCGAAGTCGACGTCGTCGCGAAGTACGTCGAACGCCTCGACACCTACTGACGGTCGTCGCCCGCGTCGAGGTCACTGACGAGGTACGTCGCGTCCTCCTCACTGCGGCTGGCGGCCTCGTCGAGGCGGCCAGCGCCCGTGCGCTCGTAGGCCGCGCGGTAGGCGACGAGCTTCCGGTAGAGGACGTAGAACAGCGCGCCGTCGTAGACGACGACGAACCCGATGAACGCGAGGCCGGGCGCGACGCCGAGCGTGTCCGTCAGCACGCCGAGGTTCGTCACGACCGTGTTGTACGTCGCGTGGATGACCGCGGCGATGACCAGCCCCTTCACGACGATGGGGCCGGCGTCGTCGGGGTTGAACTTCGCGAGCCCCAGGTAGTAGCCCGCGAACGCCGAGTAGATGACGTGGCCGGGGCCGGCGAGCGTGCGCACCGCCGCGGTCTGGAGGCCGACGTCGATGGCCGCGGTGCTGCCCGCGGCGCCGGCGGCCAGCACCACCTCGCGGCCGATGTAGATGGCGTTCTCGATGGTGGCGAACCCGAGGCCGGCGACCGCGCCGTACACCGCGCCGTCGACGACCGCGTCGAAGCGGTCGCTGCGGAACGCGTACAGCCGAATCGCGAGCCACTTCACGGTCTCCTCGACGGGACCGACAATCAGGAAGTAGTAGAGCGCGGGCGCCAGCACCGTAATCCACAGCGGCGCGTCCGCGGTCACCGACCCGAGGAACAGCCCCGAGAAGACCGTGTTGAGGACGGCGGCGAACCCCGCGAACAGGAACCCGAACGCGAACGTCACCACGAGCAGTTCCAGCGGCTCCCGCTTGGTCGCGTCCGCCTTCCAGACGAACGCCGCCATCCCGAGCGCGGGCACCACCGACAACAGCACGTAGAGCGCGACGACCGGCCGGTCGACGAACACCAGCCCGAGCGCCGCCGCGAACTGCGCGAGGACGATGAGCACCGCGAGCACGACCACGCCCGCCCGCGCGCTCGTCACGATGCTGCCGTACAGCCACGACGAGAGGCGGTCCAGCGCCGTGCGCGGCTCCCACGTCGCCACGTCGTAGAGGTCCTCGTCGCCCCCGCTCGCGCGCTGGACTGGGTCCCGTTCGGCCGACATAGTGGCGTCGTTTCTCCCCCTCCTTCTTGAGTGTGTTCGCGGCGCCGCGACCCGCTCCTTCCATTGTACCTACCTCCTTAAGGGGCAATCTTATGCGTGCGTCCGCGCTCCCCGTGTGTATGCCACACAGTCCCAGTCGCGGCCTGCTCTACTCCGCGCCCCCGACGCCCGAGTCGAACCGACGAGACGACGCCGAAGCCGAGGAGCCCGACGCGACCGCCGAGCCGACGCCCGCCGCCGCCGACGACTGACGCCGCACTCGTTTTACGGGTTCGACGGCCGGCAGCGACAGCGCTACTCGATGCGACAACGCTGAAAACCCCGCGCGCCGAAAGAGGGGTATGCTCTTCGACCAGCGGACCCGGGCGGCGCTCCGGGACGCCGGCCTCTCGCAGGACGACATCGCCGACATCGAGGACGACGTGGCTGCGCAGGCCCGCGAGGACGCTCGCCGCGTGGAGTCGTTCTTCGACGGCCGCGACGTCGTCTACTCGGACATGGAGTTGACGCACTCGCGCTCCGAGTTCCCCGAACACGACTTCGACTACGTGGACCTGTTCACGCACAGCGAGGACGTCCGCGGGTTCGTGCGCTTCGAGACGTGGGGCGCGTACGTCGAGGGCGCGCGCGTGCTGGAGGAAGCCGCGGGCGAGCCGACCGTGGTGGAGTTGACGCTCGGGCCGACCGTCGACGCCCGCGTGCGCTTCGCCGGCGACCGGAGCCGCCTCGAATGACCCGGGTTCGCGTCCGCGGCATCTACAGCACCGCGCTCACCCGCCGGCTGCTGGACGCCGGCTTCGACGTGGTGGACGCGTCGCCGCCGATTCGCGAGCGCTTCGACGCCGACTTCGACACCGAGCCGTACGACGTCGACGTCTGGATGACGCCCGACCGGCAGGGCGTCGGCGTCTCCGGGCAGCCCGAACACGCCGACGACGTGCTGGACGTGGTCGGTGACACGGGCATCGACGCGTTCGTCTGGCCGGACCGCGCGGCCCGCGGCGCCGTCTTCAACGCCGTCGTCGAGCGCACCGTCCGCGGCGGCGCGGTGGTCGCGCTCGCGGACGACCACGAGGGCTACCTGCCGTTCGACGCCGCCGACCAGCACGTCGAGGAGGGCGACCACGTGCGCGTGCAGGTCCACGACCCGAACCCGTGGTGGCTCGACGACCGCCCGGTCGTCGGCACGGACCTGCGCGCCATCGGCGGGCTCGCGAGCCTCGAACGCGGCGTGGACGCGCTCGTCGCCGGGACGCCCGACGGCTCGCGGAACCACGAGCTCGCGCGGACGACGGAACTGCTCACGCCCGAGGTCCCCGACCAGTGGGGCGTCCAGTGGCACTACGCCGCGGACGGCGCGAGCATGGACGCGCTCGGCGACGCGCTCGACGACCTCGTCTCGCTGGCGAACCGCCTGGAGGAAGCGATTGCGGACGCGCCCGCGCCCAGCGACACTGCGCCCTACCGGGTCGCGGCGCCCGAGCGCACTGTCTGGACGTGGTTCGGCCGGGACTCCCGGTTCGCGCTCGACGACGCGCGCCGCGCGGTCACGGGGACGATGGACGGTCACCACCGCATCAAGGCCGGCAGCGAGGCCGCCAGCGGCGCCGTCGACTTCGCGGAGGCGCTCGGCGCGAGCACGGACGGCTTCCCGTTCGGGGCGGTTACCGACCAGTTCGGGCCGACCGAGGGCGACCTCGTCGCCATCGAGCACGGCAAGCCCGACGGCCGCCTCATCACTATCGGGCGCGGCGAGGTCACGGACCGCGACCGGGACGCCGGCCGCGTCACCGTCCGCCGCGAGATGAGCCCGGGCGGCGCCTACGACGCGCTCGGCATCCCGCGCGAGGCGGGCGACGTCGCCACCACGCGGTTCACCGAGGGGAACTGGTGGTATCCGACCGTCTACAAGGGGACGGACGGCCACGTCAAGGGGACGTACCTGAACGTCTCCACGCCCGTCGAGGTGTTCCCGGACGCGGTGCGCTACGTCGACCTCCACGTCGACGTCGTGAAACACGCCGACGGCACGGTCGAAGTCGTCGACGAGGACGAACTACAGGAGTGCGTGGACGCCGGCTTAGTCAGCGAGGAACTCTCGGAGAAGGCGCTGTCGGTCGCCGAACGCGTCCGGTCAGCCGTCAGCGACGACTAGAAGTGCGAGTCGGAGTCCGGGCTGCCCTCGCCGCGGCCGCCGCGGCCGCCCTCGTTGCGGTCGACGCCCATGTAGCTCTCGGGCTGGTCGCCGCCCCAGCCGCCGCCGTCGCCGTCCGTGAACCGGACGACAACGTCCTCGACCTCGTCGAACTCCGCGGCGAGGTCCATCTTGATGCGCTGGGCAGTCCGCGGGCTGATGCCGCAGCCCGAACACGCGCCCCCGAGTTCGACGACGACCTCGCCGTCCGCGGGGTCGGCCTTCCGGACGGCGCTGGTGCCCCCGTGGCTCCGGATGATGGGCATCTGGGCGGTGAGCCACGTCTCGACGCGCTCGTGGAAGCTCCCCGCTCCCGCTGTCTCGCTCATGCCTACGCTTTGGGCGGCCGCGGTTGATGTAGTTTCGGTTGAAACGCTAGGCATCGTTCGTGTCCAACGCCACCGTTTCGACTGGAACACGGGCGCCTACTGCTCGCCGCGCACGCCTCAGTCGCCCCGCCGCCACGCCGCCAGCGCGGCCGCCGACGCGCCCGCGAGCGCGGCGAGCGCGCCGAACCCGGGGACGCCGCCGCCGGATTCGCTACCGCCGGACTCGTCGCTGGCCTCGGTCGCCGTCGTCGTTGCAGTGGCCGCGGTTTCGGCGGCCGTGGTCTCCGTCGCCGTGCTCGTCGCGACCGCCGTCGTCTGGAGTTCGGGCGGGTCGGGCTGCTCGCCCGCGCGGTTCGGGAACGTGTAAACGCCCGCGTCGTACGTCTGCCCGCCCATGTCCCCCGCGACGAACGCGTCCTCGGTGGCGTACCGCGCCGTCCAGAACCGCGCCTCGTCGGGCTGTCGCCACCACGCCAACTCCTCGGGGTTGGCGGGGTCGCTGACGTCGTGCATCTTCACGCCGCCCTGGTACCACGACGTGTAGAGGCGGTCGCCGCGGAACTCGAAGTTGTGGCTGGTCGTCCACGTGCCGTTCTGCGTGCCGTCCGGCGTCGGTGGCGGCGCGATGAACGACAGTTTCTCGGGGTTCTGCGGGTCGCTGACGTCCCAGAGGTCGATGCCGCCCTGCGCGGGGTCGCCGTCGCTGGTGTCGACGTCCCACGCCTCCGCGCCCGACGCGAGCACGGACGCGTCCTCGTTCACGGCGACGTAGTGGGAGTTTCCGGGGACGGAGAGGCTCTCGGCGCCCGCCTCGCCGGCCGGAATCTCCTGTAGCTCCTCGACGCTGTAGTGCCCGAAGTGGTTGACGTACTCGGGGTCGGCGGGGTCGCTGACGTCCACCAGCCACGTCCCCGCGTCCCAGTGCGCGACGTACAGCGTGTCCTCGTGGACGTAGACGTCGTGGCACGAGCGCAGTCCCGCGTAGACGTTCTGCAAGCGCTCGTCGTGGTCGACGCTCGACCACCGCCCGACCTCCTCGGCGGTGTCCCCCGAGACGTCGACCATCACGACGGGGTTCTTCGCGCCGTTGTACGCCGTGAGGTACGCCACGCCGTCCTGCAGGTAGGCGTTGTGAACCGCGAAGTCGGTCTCGTGGAACCCCGTCTGCTCGGGGTTGGCGGGGTCGCTGACGTCGAAGACGACGACGCCCTGCACGGTCTCGCCCCGCGTCGGGTTCGCCGGCCCCACCGCGATGAGCGTCTCCCCGTCGAGTTTCACGTCGTAGACCATCCGCATCGGCCCGTTCTCGCGGTCGGCCAGTAGCGGCGCCACGCGGACGAGCAGCCGGGGGTCGGCAGGATTAGAGATGTCGACGGTCGCGATGCCGTCGGTTGTCGCCACGTACGCCGTCTCGCCGGCGTCGCCGACCACGACCTCCTTGGTGCCGTCGAGGTCGAGGACGCCCAGCGGCTCGAACGCCGACTGCCGGGCGCTGGCGGTCGTCGCGGCGAACGGGAGGGCGGCGGCAGCGGCACTCGCGCGGAGCACGTCTCGTCGTCGCATACCGCTCCCTCCGCCGGTTGCGTGGAAAAGTCCTGCGGGGATTTGCTCGGCGTGAGTTCTCGCCGCGCTCGCGCTCCGTCGGCGGTGCGCCCCCGCCAGTCCACTCGGTGTTCGGGGCGAGTCGCTGGCAACCGAATTTATCCGCGCGGACGCCGAGCCATCGCGTATGGATTACCGCGAGCTGTTGCTGCTGCGGGCGGCCCGGGAGACGGGCGTGCTGGACGCGCTCGTCTCGAACGCGTACACAGTCGACGACGTGGCGCGCGAGGCGGGCGTCACCGAGCGCGCCGCGCGCGTGACCGTGGACGCCCTGTTGGACATGGGCCTCCTGGAGGAAGTCGAGGCGGGCGTGGAGCCGACGAACCGGATGCTGGGGTTCGTCACGAAGACCGACGTGCGCTCCATCGGCCGGCTCCCCCACGAACTGGACACCGTGGAGGCGCTGGTCGCCCTCCCGGAGACGATGCGGACCGGCGAAGTCCCGGAGCGAACGGGCGACTGGACGCGGAACCGGCTCGGTGCGCGCGCCGCCGAAGACGACGCCAGCGTCCGCGCGGCCGTCACCGCGGCCGTCCGAGAGCATCCCGGCGCCGAGGACGTGCTCGTGGTCGCGGACGGCCCCGGCCAGCACGCCGTCGAGTTCGCGCGCCGCGGGTTCGACGCGACGCTGCTCGACACGCAGGCGGTCGTGGACGCCGTGGACCCGCTGCTGGAGCGCGAGCGCGTCGACCTCGTCGCGGGCGACCCGCTGGAGGGCGTCGACGGCGAGTTCGACGTCGTCTTCCACGCTGGCGTCGCCCGCGAGTACGGCCCGGACGACAATCGCCGGCTGCTCTCGGCGGCCAGCGACGCCACGGCAGCCGACGGGCTCGCGATCCACGTCGACGCGTTCCGCGACGGCACGCCGGACGCGGCGGTCGCCGCCGAACTGCTCGCGACGACCGAGCAGGGGGCGTGCTACGAGGAGGGCGCGGTCGGCGAGTGGTTCGCGGACGCCGGGTTCGCGGACGTTCGCGCGGGCGACGTGCCCGGCACCGACTACCGGTTCGTCACCGGGCGCAGGCGCGCAACTGAATAGGCTGGGCGGCGAATCCGGGGTATGGAGTTCGCGGCGTTCCGGGCGGAGATGGTCGACAGCCTCGCGCACGACACGAAGGCCGCCGTCCAGGCGCAGTCGACCGCGCGAGCGATGCGCGAGGTACCCCGCCACGAGTTCGTCGAGGAGGGCCGGCGCGCGTACACCGACCAGTCGCTGGAACACCGCGGCACGCGCGTGCTCGCGCCCTCGACCGTGGGCCGGCTGGTGGACGCGCTCGCGCCCGCCGAGGACGACGACGTGCTCGTCGTCGGCGCGGGCGTCGGCTACACGGCGGCCGTGCTCGCGGAAATCGTCGGCGCCGAGCGCGTCCACGCCGTCGACATCGACCGGCAGGTCGTCTACGACGCGCGCTCGAACCTCGCTGACGCGGGCTACGGCGACGTGCTCGTGGACTGCCGGGACGGCGCGCGCGGGTTCCCCGAGTACGCGCCGTTCGACCGCGTGCTCGTGGAAGCGGCGGCCGTCGACCCGCCAGCGGCGCTGCTCGACCAGCTCGCGGACGGCGGGCGGCTCGTCTATCCCGAGGGGACGACCGACCAGCGCCTCGTCGCCATCGAGGACCGGGAGACCGCCTCCGTCCACGGGCCGGTGGCGTTCGCGCCGCTGCTCGTCGACGGCGAGCAGGCCAGCGCCCTCGAACAGAACCGGACCGTCCGCGAGGACCGCGAGCGCGCGGCCAAGGAAGCCCAGTCCCGGAAGGGCTGGGAGCAGGACTGGATCGACTGGGAGTAACTGGTCGCCGGTGCGAGTTCTTCGCTCAGGTGGGACTGACCCTCGGTGGTCGAACCGCGGTGTCGTGACGTGCGTTCGCGCGTGGGATTCTGGGTTGTGTTACTGTCCTCGGACGTAGTGTTCGACGGCGGCGATGGCGCCGATGACGACGAGGAAGACCGGCCAGACGCCGAAGTAGAGCGAGGTAAAGTCCTCCATCGAGCCGCCGGGGAGTCTGTCCGCGAGACAGTACCCGGTCAGCAGTAGCGTCAGCAGCGGCGCGGTGGCGGCGTCGTACTCGAAGTAGAGGTAGACCGGGATGGCTCCGAGCAGGAACGTCCCGGCTATCTTGATTCAGTGAGAGAATCCTGCCGTTTACGGCGGGCGTGAATCGCGTAAGCTCCGTGGCACAGACGACCGGAGTCTCCTCGGCAGGAACCCCAACGCTTAGTATCGACCGTGTCGATGGTTGACACACGGGTTCCGCCGACTCCCGCCGCGTGCGACGGCGGGAGTCGGGCCGCATTCCACCCATGTCTGCGGTGCGCGGGAAGCCCGGGTGATGGGTTGCCCCCGAGAAGGTGTGAACCGCGCCGGTGGCTGTGCCACGAGCCACGACCGCCACGGAGAGAGCCGCGTTGAGAAACCGCGGGGCAATGACTCGGTGGCGGATGGGAGCCCCCGTGACAGGGCCACAGGACGCTCCCGAGCGAGGGCCGAAACCCGCCCCGCCGACCTCGGGAGAGCCAGTCCTGAAACCGACCGGCACCGGGCCGGGTTCCCTCTGTGCAGGGAAGCCGCGCCGTTCACGGCGCGGAGGATGTCACCCAGAACGTCCACGCTCCAATCTGGGTGGCGAGGGTGGTGCGGGGACCGGGGCCGCTCGCGCCTAACACGAACGTGGCCCACCAGTGGAGGAGCGCCGTGTTCACCACTCCGGCGGCGACTGCGAGGGCGAGGCGATTGTTCCAGGAGGGCATCAATTACAGATTAGCGGCTGTCAAAATAAATGTGGGGAATTTTGACCCTATGAATCCGACAGTTCGACGTATCGTAGGTTGTGGGAAGTGTACCTCGAGTGAGTCGCGCCCCGCCGGCGCGGTCCTCGCAGTCCTTATGAGTGAGCCGCTGGATGGAGGAGATAATGGGCGTGCGTGATCTCCTTGCCGGCGCCAAGATCGACCTCAGGCGGCTGCTGAGCGCTTGGCGTACCATCGTGTTCTCTCGGCAGACCGATGAGTACTCGGTTCAAGACCGGTGGCACCCTGGATCGCCCGGAGCGAAACTTGCGTTCTGGGCATGGAGCATTCTGGGGGTCGTCCTCATCGGTGTCGTTTATCCGTTCGCTGCGCTCGGCTTCTGGACGCGCTACGTCGGCCGGCAAATCGACCGCATCGTAGCTGGCCTCGGCGTCCTCGTCATCATCGCTGCGATGGCCGTCCTCTGGGGTGGCCTCACGGCGCTCGCCTGGGACCGCCTCCCGACAACTGGCTTCCGCGCCGTGCTCGCGGCAAGCGTCGTGGCGACAGCGTCGGTCGGCCTCAGCTGGGTGTTCGCCCGCTACGGGTCGCGCCGCCTCACGCTCGTCTTCGCGTACCCGTTCGCCGTCGCAGCTATCTTCGTCCCGCCGGTCACCGCCGCGCTGTTCTCGCCAGCTATCGGCGCCGGCCTGCTCTCGGAGAGCGAGCTGTTCGCCGAATGGCTCCTCAACAACGTCGTCATCGGCGGCCTCAGCACGACCATCCGTCAACAGTTCGAACTGGCAGGGCTCGCCTTCATCGGCATGTGGTTCGGGTTTGCCGTCCCCGTCGGCTGGGCGCTCGCACTGCTCGTTTCGCTCGCGAATCTGATCCGGCCGCGTACTCGCAGGAACCCCCAGCAGTAGCAGCCCCCACGCGAACGGACACCGTTGCAGTTTGGCTTCCGATCATCTGCGGCCGTGCACTGGACAGCCGAACACGGGACAGTCACGAGCGGTGTTTCTGTACCGCCAACACACTGTGTTGGCGTGCGTCCACCGACGCTAGTCCGGGTTTTCGGGCGGCACCGCCTCCTCACTGCGTTCGTCACTCTGGTCGGCTTGGTAGTCGACGGCCTGTTGCTGGAGGGCGTCGATCCGTGGGACGTCGGTCACATTCGAGAAGAGGACGACTGCTTCGAGGGTCTCGGAGTCGGTCCGGGGGTCGTCACCGGCGAGGATTTCGACGGTGTCGGTCTCCTGTTCGAGCCACTGGCGTGCGCTTTCGAAGCCACGCCGCGAGAGCTCCTGTGGCGGGCCTGAGAGCACGACTAGCGCGCGTTCCGCGCTCGCAATGTCACAGGGGAGGGTGAGCCGGGAGTTGGCGGCCCGCCGGACGAGCGATTTGACTTTCGCGGCGTCAGTTGTTTGTGGCTCCGTCTCGTCGCGAACGCCGAGCCACGAGAGCAACCGAGCGAGGACGCCGGACGGCGTCGACTCGAGCTCGGTTGCGGCGTGCCCGATCGACGAGAGGCCACCCGGTGCGAGCGTGCGAATCATGTCGCTGGAGTCAACCGCGTTCTCCGCGACCGTCGAGGAGTCGAGTTCGCCCGCCGCGAACAGCGTCACGACGCGCGCTGCGAGCGCCTGTGTTGCCTCGTCGTGGCCAGCATCGTCCAAGCGGGGCTGCCAGGTTTCGCGGTCGAACGTGAGCATGCTGTCTGCTGCGGGCACGATCGAGCGGAGCGCGCGGCCCGCGTTGACGGCCGCCTGGCCGCCCTCGGATTCGGCGGGCAGGACGCCCAGTGCATACACCGGCTCGTCGTACGTCGCCTGCAGCTCCTCGATGAGCACCGACCCGGCGCCGCTGCCAGTGGCACTGCCGAGCCCGGCGACGACGAGGATGCCGTCGCAGTCATGAATGGGTAGCGAGTCGAACGCCCGCCGGATCTCGGGCAGGTCGTTCCGTGTGACGTCGACGGCGAGGTCCGGATCGTCGACCCCCTGCTCGTCCACTGCCTGGTGGGTGTCGCCGATCAGGAACCGCTGCGCGTCAGCCACCATCTCTAGGTCGTCGGGGACAGTTTGGGAGATCTCGCAGACGAGCGCGTTGCCGTGGCTGAACGTCCGCTCCGTCTCCGCTTCCACTGCGAGGATGCGATCGACGATCCGACTCCCGGTCTCGCCGACCCCAACGAGTGCGAGTTCCATTAGACAACCGGGTCGAGGTCGTCGTTCTCGTCGGTGATCAGGTCGTTAATCTCCTCCTCGCGGACGGCTTCCTGCTCGGCGATCTTCTCTTGGGCGTCGACGGCCTGGTTCTGGATTTCGTCGATCCGCGGGGTTTCCGTGACGTTCGAGAGCAGCACCGCGGCGGCGAGCTGTGGGGACTGCTTGCGCGGGTCGTCACCTACGAGCACTTCCACCGTGTCAGCCTCCTGTTCGAGCCACTGGCGGGCGCTCTCGATGCCTTTCCGCGAGAACTCGCTGGGCGGCCCCGAAACCACGACGAGAACGCGGTCGGCGCTGGAGATCTCCGCGGGCACCGTGAGTCGGGAGTTGACCGCGCGACGCACGAGCCCCTGAATCTTCGTTGCGTTACTTCCGTCGTCTTGCTGGGTGGTCTGGTCGCCGCTCCACCGGTCGAGAAGCCCCTCGCCTGCCTCGTTATCCACTTGGGTTGCGGCGTACCCGATGGTTGAGACCCCGCCCGTGTCGAGGGTGCGAATGATGTCGCTGGAGTCCATGGCGTTCTCCGCGACTTCCGAGTCGTCCGTTTCGCCGGCCGCCAGCAGCGTCACCAGCCGGGCAGCCAGCTCGCGGTTCATCTGCTCGTACCCTTCCTCGATCGTCTGTTCGCGAGCCCGCCAGGCGTCGTTGTCGAAGCCGATGAAGTTGTCGACCTTCGTGACGAACGACTGCAGCGACCGCGCGGCGTTCAGCGCCGGCCGGCCGCCTTCGAACTCGCCGGGCAGCACGCCGAGGCCGTACACGGGCTCGTCGTACATCTCCTGGAGCGCGTCGATGACGACCGGGCCGCCACCGCTGCCGGTGCCGCCGCCGAGGCCGGCGACGACGAGCATCGCGTCGACCTCGTGAATTTCGATGTCGTCGAACGCGCGACGAATCTCCTCGATATCGGCCGAGGCGACTTCGGCGCCGACTTCGACGTCACCGCCAACGCCGTGGCCTTTCGCCTTCTGGTTCGTGTCACCGATGAGGATCCGCCGCTCTTCGGGGATGTAGTCGGGCTTGGCAAGGTCCGTTCGCGCGGTGTTGATGGCGTGGACGTGTTGGCAGAGGTTTCGATCCGTTCGGGATTCGAACTCAAGCATTCGATCGACGATTTTGCTGCCGGCGTTCCCAACGCCGATCGTTGCGAGTTTCATGGTGGTCGTTCTATCCCGTCATGGATATTTAAAACCCGCGAGTATTGAAACATCAATGATGGGTTTCCTGTAGGCGGTTCTTCACAGGCGGTCCGAGGCGGATGCCCTGACCCTTGAGGTCGGGGAGGAAGCCGACACCAGATGACACAAACCACCGGTCTCAAACACGTGCGTTCTCGCGGGACTCGCCGTTCCGAGCCCCACTGCTAGGCACTGGTGTAGGAAAGCTTGGAAGAACCGATGACGCCGCCCTCAACAGCGCCTATGTCCCTCTTCCAAGGTCGGTCGGGCTCAATGGCTCCAACCAACAAGAACACATTCTGTATCGGTCCAATTAAACCTATCGGGCGGTCCGATACGCCCCAGTTTGCACATGTTTGTATTTACATCATAGAACTTTTACTTCTCTCTTGGCGGTCGGGTGATGGCCCACGTTACCCCATCCGAACTTCCGCCCCATCGCTCAAACTCGAACTCTGTCGTCCGCGCTTCGAGATCAACCATTGCAACCCCGATCCGTTTGACCGACGCGTCGAGAGCGGTTGCAATGTGGCGACTTTTGACAAATAGCCGTCCCTCTGTGGCCTCGGCGTCCAAGTACTGGAGGATTCTGTCCTGTAACGCGGGTTGGCTTGCTTCAGACACATCTATGCTGGCCCCATCATCGTTATCAACTTTTCGCGAACCAGTTACTGTCTCGTTTGCGAGACAGCGAGTTCAGTTTGTCCTCCGGTTCGGGGCAGTCACGCTGAGTGGCCGGTTCTCCGCTCACACGGCGAGTGCGACGCCAAATCCACGGCCACGCCCCCCCCTCTGAGCAAGCGTGTCAGGTTTCCGCGGTTGTATACAGTGCGAGGCTGCAGACGACGAGCAGGGCTTCAGCGAGCTTTGCGCCCAACGCGTTCCAATTGAGCGACCCTTGCATGTAGAACGCCGAGAGGAATCCCTCAAACCCGCCGTAGAAGAAAAACGAGAGGATGGTGACGAACGCGTAGGCGGCCGCCACGAGGTAGAGCTCGCGCCGCCAGTACCGTGTCAGGTATAGTCCGACGCCGCCCAAGAAGCCGAGACCGTTGAGCGCAAACAGGACGCCCAGCGTCTGACTGAAGCCGTAGAACTGTGGCGCCAACAGCAGGTGGATAATGCCGGTCAGCTACCCACCCCTAAAGGGGTGGGCTTGTCGGTGGACTCCCGTTCTGCCGACACAGGTGTGTCGGACGCCACGTCAGTCGCGTTCACAGTCATAATCCCCGACTTCAGGGCGTACTGACAGAACGCCCCTCCAGCGGGGGACTTCTGCCCCCGCTGGAGTTGCAGCGCGAGTTTTCGGGCCACGTTTTTCGCCGCGTTGTAGTCGGCGTTCACCGAGTACGAACAGTCCAAGCAGGCGAAACGTTGCCCGTCACGGTTTTCGTCGAGCGTACACCCACACTTCGAGCATTGCTGGCTCGTGTAGGACGGTTCGACTGTCTCAACCACGATGCCGTGTTCCTCGGCTTTGTATGCGACTTGCTCCTGCAACGCACGGAAGGCCCACTGTTGGAACTTCTTGCCGTCGCTGATGCGCTCTCGAATCTGTTCCAGGTCCTCGAACGCGATGTGGGTGCAGCCATGACGCTTGGCTTCCGCGACGAGTTGTTTGGAACACCGATGCAGGTAGTCCTCACTCCAGCGCCCGAACCTATCCCCGATGCGCTGGTAGGTCAGGTGGGCGCTTTGCGTCCCCGTCTGTTGCAGACTGGCACGTCGGTTCTCGAACTCGCGGCGCTTGTGGTTGAGGTCGTCGGCGTTGCCGACGAACTCGCCGGTGCTGGTGACGGCGATGTGGTCGTCGACGTTGCAGTCCACGCCAAGGACGCTCGAATCCTCGGCTTTCTCAGGACTGGCAACGTCGAGTTCCCGTTCCATCGCCGCGTGCAGGTAGAACTCGTCGGCTTCGCTGTCGTAGTGGACGGTGCTTGTTGAGAAGTCGTAGTCGTCGTTGAGCAGGTACTGGCCGTGCGGTGTGCCTTCGGGATTCTCCGGTAGGTCGTACTCACACTCGACTCTACCGTTGACGGTGGCGAGGCTCACCTTGTCGCGGTAGTAGGTGGCGGCTCGCTTGTCGTAGACGATGCTGAACGTGTCGTAGTGGGGCTTGCTGGTGTTCTCACCCTCGGCAAGCCGGTCAACGCAATTGCTAATATCGTCGGTGGCGCGTTTGATAGCCTTCTGCACGAGGTTTGCATGCAGATAGTCGGTTTCTTCCCGTAGATCGTCGTAGATGGCGGCTTCGGCTTCGCTCTTGCTGGTTACGCAGTCCTCCTCAGGATAGCGCCACGCCCAGTCCGCGGTGCGGTTGGCACAGTACTGAAACTTGCTGTTGGTGGCGTGGAGGTCGCTCTTGCGGTCGTCGGGCACATCAAGGCGAACCCGTACCGTTCGAGTTACCTCCCACGCCATACCTCACAGTAGTAGCTACTCTTTATTCATATTTTTGAATGGTGTTGGGGAGTTAGCCCTACCGTAGTCGGTGGATTGCTGCTCGGAGCGTACGCGCTTCCTCCCACCCCTGAAGGGGTGGGCTTCCGCGCTGTTACCGCTGTGACATGCTCCCTGCCGTTCACGGCGCGGCGGATGGCACCCAGCTGAGACAAACCGTCGTCTCTCGAAAAGGACTTTATACGCTGTGTCGACGTACGCTGCGATATGAGCAAATGGCCGGATTACGCCATTACTGCCGTTCGATACGATGGCAACACGATTGAACGAGTGCGGGTCTATGAGGGCGATGGAGCACAGTTGACTGATCGGCAGACGAGATCGCGAACAGCACTCCTGCTTAGCTTATTCGTGCAACGAGACTACTGTACGGCGTATCAGGATGGCAATGGGGAGTGGCGGAAGGGGGCTGACGTGGAGACCGTAGACGTTGCCGGGACGACATACATTCGGACTGATGGCAACGACATCGCGAGCGACGACCTGGGCGAATTACCGGACTTTTAGCTGAATTGAGGCGCTAAACCCCCGTCATCACGGAGCGAACGAAGTGACAACGTGGTTGCCGCGGAGAACTACGAGTTCCGGTCGATCCACGCTTTGAATTCTTGAAAGTCCTTCATGCCCGCTTGTTTTCCAATATCTCTGAGCGTGCCTTCACGGAGTTCGTCGTGGAGTGAAACTGGCACAGTCCGGCGGTCGGAGTTCTGCTCTTCGGGCGGGTCCCAGACGAGGATTGCGTGGTCGACGTTTGTCCGATCCCAGCGATAGATGCCGCTGTTGACCATCGCTGGGCGTCCTCGTCGCGAGGTGCCGCGTCCACTCGATGGCCCACTGGAAGGCAGGGTCCGTGCCGCCCTCCCCATGGAGGTACCACCAGCGCGCCGCTTGCAACACCACGATGGGGTTCGTCGGCGGCTGCTCGCCGGCGAGCCCACGCGTAATCGATTCGATGTCGTCGGGCACGTCACTCAGGTCGACGTCGCCCGTCTGCGTGGTTTCGAGGTCGATGGGAATCGCGTCGATCGAGACATCCGTCGACCGTTGATCGTGGCTCACAGGAAGTCACCTCCGTGAGGACTCTCGTGGGAGCCCCCGCCTACTCTCCGGGGCCCGATAAAACACCGCCGTAGCCGTCCATACCGAAGGCTGTCAGTACGGGGTTCCCCGCAAGCGCTTGCGCCACCATCCAGCGGGGAGCCATCGAAAAATCACACGCCCGTTGGTATTAGTCTGTTTAATAATGTAGTATATGGACAATCGTCGATATTAAGACGGTCCGCACGAACAGAACGAGTATGAGTACCAGACACATGGACGAGGCGACGGCTGAGGCGATCGAAGATCTGCCGCCGAGCGCGAAGCTCGTCGCGAAAGTCCTCGAACACAACGACGGCCTCACGCAGAGCGAACTTGCGGAAGAGACGCTGCTCCCCGACCGTACCGTCCGGTACGCGCTCACCCGCCTCGAAGAACAGGACGCCGTCACCGCCCGCTTCTCCTTCACTGACGCTCGGAAACGCGTCTACTCGCTCGAGTAAGCGACAGTAGTGCTTCCCGGCTGGCGAAGCGCGTGTAGCAGGCCATTCGGAGCCCGCTGCTGAGGCAATCGAGCTGTCTCTCCATCCGAGCGCTACGAGTCGTCCCGCTCGGCGAGAATGTCCGCCGCAACGTCCTCGACGTGCTGTTGATGGGCTGCCGACACGCCAGCCGCCCGCGCAGCCTCGAGCTGGCCATTCACAACCGCGTTCTGCTGTGGTCCCCACACGTCGACGGGCTCCGATTGGATGTATTCGACCCAGCGCTTGACGCCCTCGATGCGCTGCTCACGGACGCGTTCGTGCTTCTCGTCGAGCTGCTCACGCACGTTTGAGTCGTTCATACTCGTCTTCGACCCCGAGTCGAGTCACCCATGTTTCGAGCCGCGACGCACTAAGTGTTTCCTCGAACAGCGTGTACAGGTGGACCGCATCCTCGACGTCCTTCTGCGTGCCGAGGTAGAGTTTGTAGGCGACCTGTAGTTCGAGCGGGCCGATCGGGATTATTCTGCCGCCGGTACGAGCGGTGATCGCATTGTTAAGCGAGGCGGTATCGAACTCGTCACAGACCGTCTCCTGGCTGTTCGTTGTGGCCCGGCCACCGCACTCCGGCACTGGTTATCAGTTCGTACGTCCTCGCCGAAGGTCGGCATTCGCGATGTATCGCTGGACGCCGTCCATCACCCACGAGCCGGGACGCACGGAGAGTTTGCGTGGCGGCGCGAGTTCCCTAGCTCTCGTCGGTTGCGGCGTCGACGGTTCTGTAGAAGGCCGCAACGGGTAACAGATTCTGCCGTAGGTCGGTAAGTACAACTAGCTGTCTGATTTTCTACGCAACTCTACCGATCACTGTAAACCCGAGCGTGGATCGCTGAAGACCCCACTCCCAAGGGTAAGCAGGTTAAGAACCGTTCAGCGCCGCCAAAATACGAATGTTTGCTGGGGGGTTAGGCCGAGCTCTGGTTTTCCAGCGTGACTTCTTCCTGCGTGATAACCGTTCGCGTCCCCTGGCTACCGATTCCGGTAACCGTCACTTGCACAGTTATTTCGTTCCCAGCCTCAGTGCTATTAACGGTTATATCACCGTTTGTACCGCCGTATTGGATTGTTGCGGAGTCACCGACTTGGTCGAGCGTGGCATTCCCGTCGGCATTCTCTGCCGCCACTTCCAGCTCAGCTGCGGTGCCTTCGCTAATCCAGGTCGCAGTTGCAGTCCCGTCGTCATTTACGCTCACGTCCGCGCCTGCTTGGACGGTCTCGTTGACGGAGTCACCGAAGCCGAGGACGAAGCTGGCGATGACAGCAGCCAGAATCACGGTGATAGCAACCATGAGGATAACCCCAATGACTGGCGACACACCGCGTTCGTCGCGATCCGGAATCTCAAGTGTAATCTTCTTCATATGTTTGGTGTGCACGCAACCCAAAGGGATACGGTGGCACTCCACGAACAAAACTGTGGAGCTAGCCCCCTCCGTTTCCCCGTGTTGGATTCGCGCGTAGCGTCACGTATCAACCGTACATACTTAAAGCACACCACCAATTAACGAGTTACTAACCAAAACTATCGCACCTGATTCCTCGCATGCCCCTCCCTACACCGCAAGCGCTCGCCCGAACGTACCGTCCACCTGGATACGACGACCCGTGGGAGTGCGTTACAGACTACCAGCGCGTGCTCGAATACGCGACCGAGCACCCAGACCGTGGGAGCAGTGCAGTAGCCACTCGACTCGACTTACCGCGTAGTCGTATCCGGCCATGGATGAACGAGAGTCGCCCCGACGTCGTGCGGGGCATTCAAACCGCCGAAGCGAACGGCTGGCTTGCCGACCACGCCACCCCCGAAACAACGACGGCGCTCGTTGCGCTCGCTGCGTGGGCCCTCAGTGGCGGCAGCATCAACCACGGTGAGGGTGGCGCGCACGTGTACTTCTCGCTCGACCATGACGACGGTGACTGCTTTGCCACGCTCGCCTCGACTGCTGGCTTCGAATACCATGTCGTCAACGAAACGACGGCTGAGCGAGCGACTGAAGCACGGCCGGCGACAGATGGTGCCGTGCTCGCGCGTGTGTTGATCGCTATGGGTGTGCCGCGTACGGCGACGGAGAAGCAGGACACAACCAGTCTGCCAGCGTTTGTCGACGCGCTAGGTGAGGCGTTGCGACTGACTTTCGCTCGGGTGTACGTGTTGAATCGCGGCGCGAAGCATCCGGATAAAGATACGGTGACGATTCGTGTAGAGCGGTCTGACGCATATCTCGACGAACTCGTAGGGGTACTGCGGGCTGTGTCGGGTGAGCCAGTGACGCGAACAGGGAAGACAGTGACAGTGTCGGCAGCAGCGGCGCGGGTTTTGCTTCCTGCGTAGCGGCTGTAGTGTCCGTACTCGCATCGAGCGCTGGAGTGTTCTCGACTCCGTTTTCGACAGCGTCCCAAGCGAGACTTCCGCAGGTTCACCGACCAGCCGCTTCAGCGAGGTTGTGGCTGCGCGCGCAGCGACCCTTGGGAGCGAGCACGGAGCGGTGGGCGGGGCGGCGGGGCCTCCACGGGTGGCGGTCACCACGAAAAAAGGAGGGCCGTGCCTGCTCAGCGCAGGGTGTCCCGTGCGTGCGCGACGCCGACACCCGGCTCGGTGGTCCCGTGTTCGGCTTCGTAGGCGTCGACCAGCTCCCGACTGTACCGCGCAATCCGATTCCGCGACGTCTCGACCACCGTGCTTGCCGCCGTCGCGACCTGCCCCTGCGTGAGGTGTTTCTCGGAGAGCAGCCGGTCCGCCGCGTACACCGCCGCCGCCGCAACCGTCGACCGCGGCGTTCCCGGCCCCACCGGCACCTCGTCGCCAAGCGCCAGCAGGTGGTGAGCCAACAGCCACGTCCGCACGGCTCGTGCCCCCCGAATCGCGTCCGCATCCAGCGCCTCGACGACCGCCATCACGGCGTCCGGCCTGATGACTGGCGCATCGACCGCGCATTCACACCGGATCTTCCGCCCGGCCGCGCACACCCGCTCGTGAGGCGCCTTCGTGTACCGGGCCACCCCGACGTCGATCTCCTCCCGGTCGACCGATGCAGCGCGTGCGGCCAGCAGGACGGCGCCGCCCGCGAGTGCCTCCCACGCCATCCGCCCGCCCGGTAACCGCGCTTTCGACGCCCGCCGGAGATAGCGTGCCGCCTGCCTGACCACGTGCTCGGGCAGGCCCAGATTCCCGCCGATCATCTCGACGTCCCGCAACCCCTCGTTGAGCCGCTTCGTCCGCTTCCGGCTCGCACCGAACTGCATCCGCTTGTGCCACTTGCGCAGGCGTTGGACCGTCTCCCACTGCTCGTTGCTGAGAGGATTGCCGTGTCCGTCAGTGTTCCGCCCGATCTTCGTGTGCAGGCCCTTGTCCGTCCGCAACGGATCCACCGTCTCGATACTCTGCTCGGCATCCCCAACCATCCCCAAGTCGGTCAGCGACGGGCCCCGGTCGACCCACTCGTCAGCGACAACCAGCCCGCAGTCCCTGCAGAACGACTGTTCGTCTTCCGTGACCACCTGCCCCTTGCACTCCGGACAGGCCGTACGCGCCGACGGCTCATGTTCGACCGCCCCTTCCGGGCGCTGCGCGTCACTGTTCGAAGTCTGTGCCGCCAAAACCGTTTTCGCCCTTGCATCCGTACTTGACATTGCAGTTCTCTGAAGGCGCTCACCACAGCGCCCGACACCGCGATGCTACCACATCGCGGATTTCCTCGACGGCACCGACCGACAGAGCCGTCTGCGCGCTCTCGCTCGCGCCTTCGCGAGCGCCCCCATGGGGCGCGAGCGAGAGCGCGCCCGCACGAAGAGACCCAACCAGCACCGCGCGCCGTCCTGCCGAGCGGTGCGTGGCCGACCAGCGGGAGGCCACGAGCTAGCGAGCGGGGAGCACTGCGACCCGCGAGCAGCGAGGCAGGGCTTGGAAGACGAACGGAGTGAGTCTTCCAGCGACCCGCCCGGAGCGAGCGGCCAGCGCATTCCCCGTTCGCCGCGACGCAACCACGTCCGTCGCGGGCGGCGCAGCCGCGGTCCGCAGGACCCGAACGGGTGAAGCGCTGGCGTCGAGGGCACATGCACTTTAGCCCGGAACGGGCGCGGGCGGTGCGGAGAGCGCCCGCACGCCCGGAATGGTCGGTCGCGAGCGAAGCGCGGCGCGAACCGCGTGAGCGCCGCGCTGGCGAGCGGCGACCTAGGGAGCCGTGAGCCAAGCGGAGGGCGGCAGCGGCGAGCGGGGCGGGCCGTCACGTACGCACCCGTTCAGCCGGCTACGTCGCTCGGTGGGCCATCAACAGTCCTGGCGGACTCAGAAAGGGCGAGGCCGCCTCGGCCGTCCCCCGACCCCGCAAGCACCGCAGTCACGAGGCGCGCAGCGGCGTCCTCGTGAGCGCAGCGAACGAGGGCCAGCGAGACGGAGTCTCGCGCGGTCGCGGGACATCGAGCAGCCGAGGGCTTTCGAGTGTCCTCTTCCACCGAATCAGACTAGCAATCAGTCAGCTGTTATCGGCGACTAGGTCCTCGATGAACCGGAACCCGTTCACGAACGTCATCGAGTCACCGTACCCCTCACTCGCGAGGACGGTTTCGGCGCCTTCGCCGGCCGCGATGTCGGTCGTGTAGATGTACACCTCGGTCGCCGTTCCCGCACTGAGGTGTTGGGCAGCCAGGGCGGCGAGGGCAGCGTCGGCGCGTTCGACTTCGTCGGCAGGGCGGTCGTCGGTGTTCGCGATGTACCGCTGGACGCCATCCATCACCCGCGAGACGACCGGTTCGGAGAACTCCAGTGGTGCCGCAACCGTCGCCCAGTCCTCGTCGATCGCGGCGTTGACGGTGCTAAGGGACTCCTCGATGGGCAACAGATACTGGCGTACGTCGGGACGTACAACCCATACACGGACCAGCTCACAAGTACGAAAAAGTCGCTATCGTCCCGCGGTTTCTAGCCGACAACAGTCAGCGGGCGCGAAGGGCACCAGTAATACCCTGTGACGAAACCCAGAGACTCACCTGGCAGCCGAATTCATAAATAGTATGAATGCGTAGTTTCGATCAGACTAATGGCTCGCATTACCGGATCGTATCCCAACGACCTCGACCTGCTCATCGAGGGCGCGGTCGAAGCTGGCGTCTTCAGCGGCAAGAGCGACGCCCTCAGAGAATTCGCCCGCGACTACTTCGACGACCACGACGAGGAACGCGTCACTGCTGCCGTCGCACTCTACCAGCGCGAAACCATCACGCTCGGCGACGCCGCCCGCCTCGCCGGCGTCAACCGATTCGAGATGAGAGACATTCTCCGCGACCACGGCGTCGAACTCCGCCTCGGCCTCGCCGACGAAGCCGACGCCGAATACGAAGTCGAAGCCGCCCAAGAACTCGACTACGCTGACACAGACGACGCAGGTGAAGACGGGTCGGAGTCCGAATGACGGCGGACACTGTTCCCACTAGTCCGAGCGTCCTGAACACGACCGTTCTCTCGAACTTCGCCGCCATCGACCGCATCGACCTCGTCGCTGACCTCGCCGGCATCTGTGCCGTCCCCGAAGTCGAACACGAACTTGACGCCGGCGTCCAGACCCACCCGTATCTCCAGCCCGCACTCGACGCACTCCACGACACCATCCCCATTACCCCCATCTCTGAGACGGTCGCAAACCGCGAAGATGTCGTCCGAAGTCGCCTCGATCCAGGCGAAGCCCAAGCGTTCGCACTCGCAGACACCCACGACGGCAGACTGTTGACCGACGACGGCGACGCCCGCACCTTCGCCAAACAACAGGGCGTCACCGTCGTCGGCTCCGTCGGCGTTCTCCTCACCGCGCTCGATGCCGGCCGTATCACCGAAGCGACAGCCGACAACTGGCTTCAGACGTGGATCGACGAGTATGACTACTACGTCCCCGACCGCACTATCGACGAGTACCGCTAAGTACAGACCTCAGATCTACCGTGTCTGGCCTAAGGATTGTCTCCTTCGGATTTCCCAAGCCACGCAATAAATCGACGGGCGGCACCTCGACGTCGGGGTCGTCGACGGTCAGCTCCTCGTACACCCGTTCGGGGAGAACGAAGGTGACGTCGTTCCGGCGAGCGAACCGCCGAACAGCCTGGTACCGACTGTTCGAGGGCTGTCCCATCGCGACGAACAGGCCGGTGTCGGCGATGTGGAGCTAGCTCACGCGTCGTCAGCGCCGTCGCCGTCGATGTCCAACTCGTCGAGTCCCGCCCCTGACTCCTCTATCTCGTAATGTTCGTGGACGACGGGCCGGAGCGCCTGGAGGATCAGCTCCGCAGCAAGCGGCGAGACGTCCAGATCCTCCGCCATCAGCCGGTGGGTTACTTCCCCACGCTCCCGAGCAATCGCGTAGGTGAGCGCTGTTGCGAGGCCGGCGACGCCGTGGCGGTCGCTGTAGGTGTCGATGTCGGCGTCCGTCTCGCGGCGGCCGACGGCGTCGATGAGCGCCGGCGTGATGGTGTACTCGCGGTCGCCCGCGGCGGTCGTCACGGTCAGGTTGATCTCCCGAGCAGCGTACCGGCGCGGCTGCTCGTCGTCGGTGACGTCGACGACGCCGGCGTCGACGAGCCGGTTGACGTAGCTGTAAGCGGTTCCCTGTGCGAGCTCGAGGTCGTCCATTACGTCCTGGACGGTCGCTTCCCTCTCCCGGGCGAGGTACGCGTACAGCTGGGCCAGCTGTGGCTCCTCGAGGAGATCGGCGACCGAGAGGAAGTCCTGGACGATGTCGCCGTCGGCGCGGTTTGAGGTGCGTGACACGATTCGGTCTTGATTACAGGTTACAGCGAAACAGTAAAGGGTGTTTGGGTCACTCTGCCGGCGTCGCCACTCGGAGGCTAGTTACTCTTCGAGACGGTGGAGTAATTGCGTGACGTAGGGACTGTGCTCCCAGCTCCGATGCGGGCTGATCGCCGTGATCAGCGTTCGCGCCTCTTCGGCACTTAGATGCCCGTTTCGGGCGTAGTCGACGATGAGCCGCGGCGTCGGGACGATCCGCGGGCCCTGCAGCACGGCGTGAATCAATGGGAAGTTCGTCCCGCCAAACTCGTCGGTGAGAACCCCATCGACCCCGAGCGCGTTCGCGAGGACGATCCCGTCGGTTTCGCCGTCGTCGAGGCCGAACGTTGGCCGGGAGTCTGGTGTATTCTCGCGTTCGTAGGGGTCCTCGACCGTGTAGTGGCCACGGGCCGCGAGGACGTTGTTCGCAGCCGCGGCGTGGATGTCTTGGTACTGCGTGATGTCACGGAGTTCCGCGACCACTTCTGGCGGCACGAACACCTCACACGAGGTAAGTAGATACTGAAACGGGTCCGGAGTGTCAGTGTCGACGGCCGCGTCGGCGCGGGGAACCGCGAGACTGACGAGCGCGCTCGTGTCGGCGACGACCGTACGCAGTCGCCGGCCGCTCATCGCTCGTCGTCGCTGGTATCGACCGTTGTCGTATTGTCGTCGTAGATGTCGACGTCCTCGGGAGCCTCGAGATCGAGTGGCTCGTCGTCGAGATCCGCTTTGAGGAGGCGGAGCCGCTGGGCGGTTTCAGTGCCAACCAGCTGCTTGACGGTCTCGAACTCGAGCTGGTCGTCGTAGTACTTTGTCGCGACCAGCTCTTGGAACGTCTCGCTGTCGGCGGTGTCTTCGAGGTAGTCGCGAATCGCTTCGACGAGCAGGTCCGTCCGATCGGTGTCGAAGAGCTCGGCGACGGCGTCGAGCCGCTCGACGAGATACTCCGGGGATTGGAAGTGGACGCGTCGCGGCTCGTCGCTTGCACTCATACTATGTGTGTCTTCTGCACATAGATTGATAATCGTTTCGGCGCATGCATACAGCTTGCACATCGATATGCGGGCGGAGACCGCGGCCGCATTCGGTTGTAACGGGTCCCTGCGACAGCAGACGCCGTTATTGACGACGGCGCTGCGGACGAGTGCGTGCACGCCCGTGCTTAACCAACAAACGGCGGTTTATCCCCGTTCTGTTGGTTAAGACGCCAGCAGCCAAAGTTCCACCAACTTACAACTTGTATCGTGCCATATCACCACACACGCAGAGCGCCTACAACCCAGCCCTCTGCCCGTCACGCATGCCCCCCGAGCAGTTCACGACCGACCGCCAGTACCTCCACGTCCAGCCCAGCACCGACCCGCTCCAACCAGCTGCTGTCGCCCGCTCGATCACGCGGCTCCACCGCACCACCAAGGACACGCCAACGTACGAGTGGCTGTTCGTCGCGACCGGCGACACCGGCCCGACGGGCGACCGCCACATCGACTGGTACGTCGGCGGCGACGACCTTCAGCCGGTCAAACGCACGCTCCGCCAAGCCCTGCCGGCGTCCGTCGACCTCGTCGAAACCACGACCTCCTACCAGCAGGCACTCGGCCTCGACAGTCCACCCAAACTGACCGCCGACGACGCTGCTGACGATTATGCGGTCGCGGGCGTCGAGTGGCAGGGCGTCGGCGACCGCCCCGACGACTGGCAGACACCACTCCCTGCCCTGGAGTCGTTCGCCGGCGACCACGAGGGCGACTGGCCGCTCGCGGACCTCTTAGATGGCCTCGCCACGACCGACGCCCCCACACTCGTCCAGTTCCTCTTCACGCCGAAGGCCGACTGGACACAGCGGAAAGAAGACCGCATCATCGACCTCGAACTAAACGGTGATTTGCGCCGCCACGAGCTCGGGCAGGCGATCTTCGGCGGCATCGCGGACACGATTACGGACGCCACCGACCACGACACGTCACGGTCTCCCTCGTACCGCCGCCATGACTCGGAGACCGGCCAGCACGCCGGTCGTCGAGAACCCGGCACGCCAGCCGGGCGGAACGCGCGCCGCCGCGTTGAGGACTCGACGGTGGCGCCGTCGAACGCCCGCCGCATCGAAGCCCTCCACGCGGTCGACACGCGGCAGTCGTTCGTCGTCAACGCCCGCGCGGTGGCCGTCGCCCCCGAGTCGGCGACCACTAACACGACCATCGACGCGATTACAGCGGGCTTTCAAGCAGTTCGCGGCGACCACTACCGCGTCACACCCACGACGTATCCAGCAGGAAGCGACGACGCTCGAGACCTCCTCGAAGATGTCTGCACGCGGACGACCAAGACAAGTCCGAGCCGTCGCAAACACATTCTGCCGTGGGTCGAGAACGCCAGTCCAGCCATCGTCGCCGACCCCGCCGCAGTGGGGTCGTTCTGTGTCGTCGACGGTCCCTCATTAGGTCCCGCTACCAGTCGCGCGCTCGAACCCACGCCCGAGGACCGCACGGGCATCGAACTCCCACCTCGGACCATTCTCGAACGCTACCTCGACGAACCGGGCATGACCGTCGGCCATCCCAAAACCGCCGATCGCACGACGCTGGACGCAACGCTCTCCCTACCACCGACCGTGCAGCCGCTCCACACCGCACTCTTCGGGTCGACGGGCGCCGGCAAAACCGCCGTCGGCCAGCGTATGCAGCTCTCGAACCACGCCGCCACTGACGGCGCCACCGTCTACATCGACGCGAAGGGCGACGACGCCCCCGAAGCATACGCGAAAACTCATTACGCGCGCTACGACACGCTCGAAGACGTCCACTACTTCGACTGCACGGAGTACCTGCCCGCCTTGCCGTTCCTGACGATTGAGCCACTGCTCGACGCGGGCTTGGACCGCGAGTGGGCGGTGAATACGGTCGCCGAACATTATATTGACTTGCTCGCCGCCGCCATGGGCGCCGAGCAGTTCTACAGCGCCGAGGCCGCCGTCGAGGTCATCCAGCAGCTCGTGCGCGCGCGGTTCGACCCCGTGCATGGTAGTGAGAGCATCAGCCAACAAGAAC
This sequence comes from Halobacterium sp. NMX12-1, assembly GCF_040435975.1. Classification (NCBI taxonomy): domain Archaea; kingdom Methanobacteriati; phylum Methanobacteriota; class Halobacteria; order Halobacteriales; family Halobacteriaceae; genus Halobacterium; species Halobacterium sp. NMX12-1. The sequence goes on from NZ_CP159204.1 coordinate 801,630, forward strand.
TGTTGGCGGCGGCCACCCAGTTCCACGAAACGCGGAATCCACCGCCGGTCTCGGATGGCACGCTCCACCAGAAGCTCGCGAGCACGGCCGCGAACAACCCCAACACGTTCGACAGCATCATGAGCGCCGCCACCCGCCGGATCGGGACTGCGACCAACGACGCCCGCCTCGCCCCACTGTTCGAGGCGCACGCCGACGAGCAGTTCGATCTCCGGCGCATCCTCGACGAGGACTGCCTCATCATCTTCGACCTCCAGGGGTACGGTGAACGGTCACGGACGCTGCTCGCGGTGGCAATCCTCTCCCAGTTGTGGCGTGCGCTTCAGCGCCGCGAGGCCACGACAGAACGCGAGGACCTCCCGATCGTGAACTGCTACATCGAGGAGGCTGCCGACCTTGCGACGACTGGCATCCTCGACACGCTGCTCTCGCAGGGTCGCGGCTTCGACCTCGGCGTGACGCTGGCGATGCAGTTCCCCGAACAGTTGCGTGACTCCCATCCCAGGGTGTACGCCGAACTGTTGAACGACGTCGGCACCATCATCACCGGGCAGATCGGCGTCGACCGCCGCCTCACCGAACGCCTCGCCACCAGCGAGTACGGGGCTGAGCGCATCGAAACGCGGCTACACGACCTCCAGCGCGGCGACTGGCTCGTCAGCCCCGCGGCGCCGTTCGCCGAACAGCAGCCACGCCCCTTCCACGTGACGTCGCCGCCGCTCCCTCCCGGCCATCCCGAGAGTGACGCGCCATTGACCGGGCGCGCTAGCCGCGCCTTCGACGACGCCTTCCAGACGGCGAAAACCCGCACCCGCGACGAGTACGGCGTTCCTGTCGGCCGTGCCGCCAGCGGAAGTACGGAGCCCGCGGCCGTCGACGCCGGCGACGCGACCGGCTCGACGCGCCCCGCTGCGACCGCCACTATCCCGCATACGGAGCGCTTTCCGGAGTGTCTCACGTACGTCGACGAACCCCCGTACCCGATCGTCTGCGAGACCTGCGGGGACGACGACACCAAATACCCGTCGACGCCCGAGGGGATGCGTCGCGCCATCAACTGCCATCATTCCCTTGAGGAGGTTGATCGCGCGAACATCCCCATCTGTTCGCTTGACCTGACGCTCACGAGCGGCGAACGCGCCGCCACCGACTACAGTGACGCGCAGCTGCGGTTCCTTACGGCCGTCTACATGGCTCACCAGCAGCGCTTCGACCCCGAACTGGAGTACGACATCGTCTGGGACTCCATGACCCACCTCGAGGCGTACGTCGGCATCGACACCGACGACGTCCACGCACTGGTCGACGACGGTCTCCTCCGCGTGGACTGTCGCCGTCCCCATAAGCTGTACACCGTCACCCCAGAGGGCCGGGACGTGATCGACGTCGGCCACCGCGAAGGCATTGCGCATGGCGACGGGACTGGGGACCTCTCCGAATCCAGTCTCCACGTCGCCATGGTCGACGTCGGCGCCCGCCTCCTCGCCCAAGAGCTGGTCGGCCCCGACCAGCCCGGCGACCGCGTCCAGCGCTACTACGGCGTCGAGGACGGCCGGCTCGACGCTGCCGTCCTCGCCGACGACGACACGATTGTGGCGACCTTGGAAGCCGAACGCATCAACAACGACCGTGGTGAAGCCATCCCCCGCGACTTCGACCAGATGGCCGCCCGCGACCCCCAGCAGGCGTGGTGGCTCGTCAAAACCCGCAGCGACGCCGCCTCCCTCCTCCGCGCGCTCCACGACCCCCCAGATGGTGACCCTCGTGTGCCTCGTACGTACAGCGAAAACATGGCCCCCCGCAGATACAGCCTTGACACGCCCGGATTAACTGACGTCTACACGTTCGAATACGCCCGCGACACGCTCCTCGACGAACCTCGGCCCGGTTGACCGCCTCCAGTCGGGTGACCGGGCGCCCTCGACTGGCTACGACAACCGGTGGCCAGGCTGGTGGACTACAGAGACGCCGTAGTCCGCAAGAACACGCCCAAACACTGTGTGGACGACCACGATTCGGATGGCGCGTGAGCGATGGATAGAAGCGGTGAGTGGCGGGGGATAGAGGCAGGGGTTCACGGGCTGTCGCGACGGGTTAGAACGGCCTGGTGAGGGCGTCTCAGTAAACGAATAGCTGGTGGCGAGACGACCGAATCGCCCGACGGGCTGACTCTGTACCGTCGCTGTCGTGGGTACGCATCGCGGAACATCTCCGAATCGTATCATGCGTGTGGCGCCCCGCTGTGTGGCCGAGCATCGCCAAAAGCCAGGGACAGCGAGCCGATTCGCGCGAGCAGGCGGCTGTCGACGACGCCTCGAACAGTCGGGAGCGGCGACCCGCAAACCGCCAGACGGCGTGACTCTGTACCACACGTCGAAGGGGAAACACGTGCCGGCGCCGGTCGCGGTCGCTCACGGTTTCGCTCGGAATGCTGGAGCGCCGGTTGCAGTGCTGGCCACATCGGAACACACCCTCCGAGAGAAGCCACCCACGACTCACGCCGAAACCCCGATTCTGGCGTCTATCCACGCCGTTGCCGAGTCGCTGCTCACCACGCTGCTCTCCGTGTCGAACCGCTCCGACCACCCAAGCCCACCAGTCCGGCCCTACACTGCCCCGCTTCTCCCTGGTTCCGAATGGGACGAATGCCGACGACCAACCCGGCCGTCGACGCCCGCAGAACTACAGACGATGCATGAGGGGTTCTTTGCGGAGGACTCTTCTCTGTAGTCGTCGCCACAGCGCGTTCGATGGGCGTATTACGGAAAATTCGAGGCGAAAGCCTCGCCGTTCAGGGCGGGGATGAAGCCGACCAACAGTGTGCAACCGCCGACGATGGCACAGACGAGGTTCCAACGCAATTTTTAAGCCGTCCGACCATGATAGTATACATAGATGGTAAAGAGTACCCGTCACGCGAAATACGAACTCTACTACCACATAGTGTTCGTGCCGAAATATCGGCGTTCGCACCTGACGGGGAAGACGAAGGACCGTCTCGAAACCATCTTCACGGAAATCTGTGAGGACAAAGACCTCGAACTGGCCGAGTCCGAGGTCATGCCCGACCACGTACACCTGTTCATCGGAAGTCCACCGAAGAACGCCCCGTCACTCATCGTCAACTGGGTCAAGGGCATCTCAGCGCGGAAGTACAACCAACGCTACGACGACCGCGTGAAGTGGACTCGTTCGTACTACGTCGGTACGGCGGGTAGTTCCTCGAAGGGCGCTGTCGAACAGTACATCGCTGAACAGGAAGGTGGTGACGAATGAAGCGCGTCAACACCTTCGAGGTCGTGCCACAGACCGAGAACGACAAAGAGTGCCTTCTACGGCTACTCGACGCCTCCGCCTCCCTGTGGAACGAACTCACCTACGAACGTCGTCAGAACTACTTCGGTGACGGCGACGTGTGGGACACCTCCGAGTATCGAGGACGCTACAACGGTGTCGTCGGAAGCGCGACTGTCCAACAGGTCACGCGCAAGAACAGCGAAGCGTGGCGGTCGTTCTTCGCGCTCAAAGAGAACGGCGAGGACGCTAACCCACCGTCGTACTGGGGCAACGAAGAGGACGGACGAGAACTCCGCACCTACATCCGAAACAACCAGTACACGATTCAGTGGGGCAACCGTAGCCGTCTCGAAATTCCTGTCGGGCAAGAGCTGAAAGACGAATACGGACTCGGCTACCACGAACGACTCCGCCTCGAAGTCCGCGGCAACCCGAAGTGGGACGGCAAACAGGGTCGTCTGGAACTTGAGTACGACGGGGTGAGCGACACGTTCAGGGCTTTCCAACCAGTCACCGTACCTGATTCTCGACTGGATTCACCACTGGCCTCCGAAGAGGCCGCCCTCGACGTTGGCGCAAACAACCTCGTCGCCTGTTCCACGACGACTGGGAACCAGTACCTCTACGACGGTCGGGAGTTGTTCGGACGGTTCCGCGAGACGACAGACGAAATCGCCCGTCTACAGTCGAAACTCCGCGAGGGACGCTACAGTTCCAAGCGGATTCGACGGCTGTACCGACAGCGGACGAAGCGCCGTGACCACGCACAGAACGCGCTGGTACGCGACCTCGTTGAACGGCTGTACGACGAGGGCGTGGCGACGGTGTACGTGGGCGACCTGACCGACGTGCTGGAAACGCACTGGTCGGTCAGGGTGAACGAGAAGACGCACAACTTCTGGGCGTTCAAAAAGTTCATCCACCGTCTCACATGTGTCTGTGAGGAATACGGCATCAGCCTCGAAGTCGAGTCGGAAGCGTGGACGAGTCAAACGTGTCCCGAGTGTGGCGACCACGAGGAGACGGTTCGCCATGAGGATACGCTGACGTGTCCGTGTGGGTTCGAGGGACACGCAGACCTCACGGCGTCAGAGACGTTCCTTCGAGAAAGCAGCGATACGGAAGTCAGGCCGATGGCACGGCCCGTGCGATTCGAGTGGGACGACCACGAGTGGTCGGGGCAACCACACCCTCACGAAAGTCCTAAAGAAGCGCGCACAAACCCGCAAGTTGCCTCCGTGGGTCGGTAGCCGAACCCCCAACGGAGGAATCCTCGCGCTTTAGCGCGGGGAGGATGTCAAGCGTCCGACTCGTCGCTGTCTGACCACGTCTCGACCTCCCCTTCGTAGAACTCGTCGTCACTGGGAAGCTCGTCGTCGAGGACGGGCTCGGGTGGTGCGCGATCGATGGAGTCACGGAGGAGTTTCACCCGCATCGCCGCTTCCGTGCCGAGGAGGTCCTCGATCGTCTGGTAGTCCGCTCGGCCATCGTAGTAGGCTTGCTCCAAGCGATTCCGAAACTCGTCGTTGTTCGTCAGTTCCGCGAGTTCGTCTTGGAGGGCATCGATGAGGAGCTGCGTTCGGGAGATATCGAGGAGGTCGGCGGCCCGGTCAGCCCGCTCGACGAGCGACCGTGGTGCGTTGAAGTCGACGCGGGTTTTCTCCTCCGACATCACACGCTATGTGTAGGACCTACACACGAATAAGCGTGGCGTCACCAATTCGAGATGGAGTCGCCGCCTCCCAGCAGTCGAACCCTCTGCGTTCAGAGCGGCGCACACGAACAGCCGAAGAGCTATGCGATTCGCTTTGGGATTTGCCCGTCGAACGGACAGCGCGATTGTGATGGGGTGCCACTCGTGCTTGCGGCGACCGTGGGCGGGGAATCCGAGTGCAGCGGGAGGTGCTACATGTAGCCGAGGTCGCGGAGGCGCTCCATGAGGTCTTCTTTGTCCTGGGCGCGGCCGGCGCGCTCGGTCGTATTCTCGAGGTCCTGGAGCCAGGCGGGCTCGTCGGCGGCCTTGTCCGTGGAGACCTCGCTCCCCAGCGAGCGGAAGCCCTTGAAGTATTTGGGGGAGACGGGGATGTCCTCGTGCGTGAGGTCGTTCGGGAGGTCCTCAAAGGACTGGGGGACGTAGCCGTCGTCGGGGTACTCGTCGACGGTTTCGGGGACGACGTAGAACCAGAAGGCGTCCCAGACGGCGGCTTCGTCGAACTGGAGGATGGGTTGGATGCGGTCGTGGGGCGGGTAGACGTCGGGATCGTGGCGGGGGCTGAAGAACGTCTCGTCGGCGCGGGCTTCCTGTTCGTCCCAGCGAATGCCGCTGAGGATGCCGTCGACGTCGTGCTCCTCGAGCGCGTCATTCAACGCGACAGTTTTCAGGAGGTGGTTGCCGACGTAGGTGTCCAGGAGGAACGGGAACGATTCCTCGTCGTATTCGAGGATGTCGCGGACGTGGTGTTGGTTGTGCTCGGAGAGCTCCGCAATCGGGATGTCGTCGCCGGGTTCGAGGTCGTGTTCGTCGACGTAGTCGCCGACGTCGTTGTTGCGGGCGTAGATGACGTCGAGGTCCCACTCGTCGGCCCAGCGGTCGACGAAGTCGTGGAGTTCGTCGAAGTGCTGGAAGTGGTCGATGAAGATCGTCGGCGGCACCTCAAGGTCAAACCGGTCAGCGACTTCCTTGACGAAGTAGAGGGTGAGCGTGGAGTCTTTGCCGCCGGTCCACATGATGGCGGGGTTCTCGTACGCTTCGAGGCCCTCGCGGGTGACTTCGATGGCCTTCTCGAGTTTGTCTTCGAGCGTCGGGTAGTCCTCCGGTGTTTCGCCGTCGCCGTCCGTGTAGTCGACGTCGAGGTACTCCGGGAACGATTGGGACATGGATAGCTACGCCGAGCCACGCTTCCCGCAAGTATTTTCTGAAACCCGTCGCGGAGGGACGCGCTCTGTCCTTGCTGTGGCCGCTCGTCACCGGCGGATTCGACGTGAAACAGTCGGTGAGTAGGGATGCGTCTATCTTGACTCAGCGAGAGAATCCCGCCGTTTACGGCGGGCGTGAATCGCGTAAGCCCGGTACCACCTAATTCAGCGAGGGAGTCCCGCCGTTCACGGCGGGCGGGAATCGCGTAAGCTCCGAGAATCAAACAACACTCAACAGCCCGGCCAACTCCCAATCACTTATATATAAACAGTGTCACTTGTGGTATGTAGATGGAGATTCAGCGTACCGCTGTCGTCAAGCTCTCCGTTCCCGACGAGCGGCGCGACGACCTGAAGCGTACCATGAACACGTTTCAGGACGCCGTACAGCTGTTTGCCGACCGGGGCTGGGACGGCGACGACGACGGGTACGTGATAACGTCGCGCTCTCGACTTCAGCCGCTCGTCTACGACGAGATACGGGAAGACACAGGGCTACACTCCGATTTGACGGTTGCCGCTGTCAACCATGCCGCCGACGCGCTTACTGGTTGCGTAGACAAAATGAAAGAGGGAGAACAAACCTCGAAACCCGTGTTCACGTCGAACACGACTGTCTACAACACCAATGCAATAAGCTACTTCGACGGCTATTGTTCGTTGGCTGCATACGGCAGTGGGCGTGTTCACGCCGAGTACGTTTACCCGGACGACTCACCCCAAGCTGAATACATGGAAAGCGACGAGTGGCAGAAACAGGGCGCGAAACTCCGCTACGACCGCCAGACAGACACCTACTACCTGCACGTTTCCGTCACACAGGAACGTGACGAGTCGTCGGAAGAAGCCGAGAGCCGAACAGTTCTCGGCGTAGACCGGAACGTGGACGGGTATCTGGCCGTCACCAGCACAGGTGCGTTCATCGGCAACGCCGATCTGCTGAATCACAAACGCCGCGAGTACGAACGCCGCCGTGCCAAACTCCAACAGCAGGGCACGCGAAGCGCCCATCTAACCATCCAGTCCATCGGTGACACCTTTGCCAACTGGTCGGAAGACTTCCTACACCAAGCGTCGAAACGACTGGTCGAAGAAGCCGTGTCACAGGGCTGTTCCGTTATCGTCTTCGAGGACTTGGAACAGATACGGGAACGTATCTCGAACGCCTCGAAATTCCAGCAGTGGGCGTTCCGCGAATTGAAACGCCAAACCGAGTACAAAGCCCGTAGCGAAGGAATCGCCGTCGAGTCAGTCCATCCGGCCTACACCAGTCAACGCTGTAGTCACGCCGACTGTGGATTCACACACGAGGACAACCGCGACGGCGACGAGTTTGTCTGCCAGAAGTGCGGCAAAGAACTACACGCCGACTACAACGCGGCACGGAATATCGCACACAGGTACGTCCAGAATCGGCTCAAGTCTGGTTCTGGACGGGCGACCAATCACCTCGCCCTCAAGTCGGGGACGCTGAACGGGAATGGCGATTACACGCCTTCCACAGTATAGTGGATAGACTGGGAGTCCACCGACAAACCTCGGCGTTCACGCCGAGGTAGGTGATCATGCATTTCGTAGAACTCACGTGTTGACTCAAGCCCGTCCAAGTAATCGATGAAGAACGTCGTATCGAGAACCTTCATGCAGCGTCCTCAGTCCGTTCGCGCATCCGCTCCTTCCGAGCCTCCTTCGCCTCCTGACGACGCTCCCTGACGCGGTCGGCGTCCTCGTCGGACCACCGACCGAAGCCGTCATAGAAGTCGCCAGTATCCGCCTCAGCGAGCAAGCGTTCAAGCGCGTCGTTGTAACTCTCGCCCTCGCGTCGATGGCGTTCGATCTTCTGTTTGACGGTCTCGCTGACGCGAATCTGTTCGTTGGCAGCGCCCATCGTACGTTGACGTTAGCGTTGACACAACTTTGCTTTTTGGTCCAGCACGACGGCGGTGTTCAGATAAGGATGAAGAGTGAGGCGGAACGATTTTTGAGTGGTCTATGCTCGAAATCGCCCGCCTCGACGGTGGTAGCGACTGCTTCGAGTTAGATTTTCTGGAGCGAGAGGCGACACCCGAGCCGGCGATGAAGCTCGGTATCCGACTCCATCTGGCCGGACTATCACTTTCGGATACCGTTTCAATTCTCGATAGGTTGGGTGTCGAACGCTGTCGAACCACCGTTCACAACTGGGTGCAGAAGGCCGACCTACAGCCCCTCAATGGCGCGAACCCGGATCACGTCGCGGTCGACGAGACCGTGATCCAACTCAACGACGAACGATTCTGGCTGTACGCCGCAGTCAATCCCGACACCAACCGCTTGCTGCACGTCACGCTCGCTCCGACGAGAAATCAAGCGATCACCGAGATGTTTCTTGCGGAACTCCGCGAGAAACATCTCGTCGATGACGCAGTCTTTCTCGTCGATTCTGCACCGTGGCTCCAAGCAGCACTCCATCGACACGGCCTCGATTACCGATACGAAAAACACGGTAATCGGAACAGCATCGAACGTGTTTTCCGAGAACTAAAACGCCGAACCAACCAGTTCTCAAACTGTTTCAGTCACGCCGAAGCAGATACTGTCGAAAATTGGCTGCAAGCGTTCGCCTTCGCATGGAATCAGCTAATCTGAACACTACCAGTCAACACCCAGACAGTCATCATTTCCTCCCGCGCCTGAAGACGCGGGAATCCCGGTCGAGTTTGCGACCATCTGAGGCTCAAGTCTCGCTGTGCGTGCCTGTACGCAAGGAATGAACGGCGTTAGCCCTGATCGAGTCGGAGCGGGTCGTTCAGGGGGCCGCTGTGCTGGCGCTCCCGTTCGCCCCTGCAAAGGCGATGTCGATTTCGAGGCCGTCGTAGGCCAACTTCGGCTGCTTCGCTTGGCCGGTGTGATGCCGCCGAGATCTTCGCGTTCAGAACGGTTCTGGTGGACTTGTTCGTAGTCTCGGTCCACCAGTTCGGCAGCTTCGCTGATGCTCTCTGGGTCGCGCTCGGAGGTCGTCTCCAGCAGCTCTAGGTTCTTCGGGCTGAGGAGTCGACTAAGTGCAGTATACGACTCGAAATTTAGCTGGACTTAGGCGCTAAGCCCCCGTCCCCGAGGAGCGACCGAAGGGAGCGAGTAGGGCGGGGTGGTTCACAGAAGATCGTCGATCCAGTTGCACCACGCTTGGAAGTCGTCCGCGCCACACTGGCTGGCAATATTGCGGAGTGTATCGCCGCTGATCTCTTTGCCCATCGGAACCGTCACATTTCGAATCTCGTCGGTCTCCGGATGTACGTATCGAAGTTTGAGATGGCTGCCGGCCCGGTCGACCGGCTGGTACCCCATCTCTGTGAGTGCTGCAACGAGTTCCTTGGATGAATACGGAGCCGGCACAACTACTCAGAAAACCACGGCGCATCCGGTTCCTGGGGCTCGTCTGGGACTGTGTCAGGGTCGAGCCCGAGGTCTCGCAGATCAGCGTCAGTTACTGGCTCCCCAATCTCGCCCTCATGGAGTGCCACGGCCTCGTCGAGGTTCGCCAGTGCTTCGGCCCGCGTTGTCCCCTGGCTGGCTACCCCGGTACCCTCATCGATGGCGGACCACGTTCCGTCAGCTTCCTCAACGAGGTGAATCTGTCGGCGTGGTGACTCTCCATTGCCGGCATCCGCTTGCGCCATACTCGATCTTAGGCCGGTGAATGACTAAACACTTCGGGAGCGATCGTAGATTCAGCGAGAGAATCCCGCCGTTTACGGCGGGCGTGAATCGCGTCACTTCCCTACGCAATAGCTGTGATGAGAGCTAGCTGGATATTCATCCAAGGACCCAGTCATTAAGTCACTCTGATTTCATAGGCTATGTATAGTGGATCTGGTCACAACGCGCACTATCACGGCGGCACTCACCAACGACCGTGAGGGTGTCGTCCGTGACCTGGATTCACTCGGACGCTCAGGGAGTAAAATCTGGAACGTTGCTCGGTGGACCACCAGCCGCATCTGGGACGAAACCGGTGAGATACCTGACGAAGGACCGCTCAAGTCCTACATGAAGAACCAGGGCTGCTGGAACGATTTGAACGCCCAATCAAGCCAGGCAATCGTCGAAGAATTGGCTGGCGCTTTCCACTCCTGGTTCGAACAGGACGACCCGGACGCAAACCCACCGGGCTACCGCAAACACGGCGACCAGCGACCGCGCAGCACGATCACGTTCAAAGAAGACGGCTTCAAACTCGACACCAAACACCAACAAGTCCGCCTGTCCAAAGGGAAGAACCTGAAAGACGGATGGAGCGATTTCATCCTCTGTGAGTACGACACCGGTCCAGACATCGATCTCACCGACGTCGAAGCTGTCCAGCAGGTCCGCATCGTCTGGACTGGCGACCACTGGGAACTGCATTTCGTCTGCAAAGTCGTCATCAACACAGACGACACGTCTGGTGAGAAGACGGCTGGTGTTGACCTCGGCATCTGCAACACGGCAGCTGTCTCGGTTGGCGATGAGACTCTGCTGTATCCGGGGAACGCACTCAAAGAAGACGCTCACTACTTCCGCCAGCAGGAATACGAGACAGAAGGAACGGATGGCCCTAGCAACCATGCGGAGTGGGCACGCCAGAAGAAGTTTCGACGGCAGAACCACTTCCTGCACGCAGTGTCGAAAGATATTGTTGCGCAGTGCGCTGATCGAGGTGTCGGCACGATAGCGGTCGGCCACCCCGAAAACATCCGCAGGGAGGAAGACTGGGGAAGACACGGGAACAAACGTCTGCACGATTGGGCGTTTGACACACTGATTCACCAAATCGAGTACAAGGCCGAAGAGCGCGGAATTGACGTCAAACGGGTTGACGAGTACGAGTTGGCCACGTCCATAACATGCTGTGAGTGCGGGATGAAAGCGGATGCAAACCGTGTTGAACGTGGGTTGTACGTTTGTGAGAACTGCGAGTTGGTCGCCAATAGTGACCTGAACGCGGCGGAGAATATGCGAGCGACGGTAACTCCGAATCCCTCACGGGATAGGAGTAACGGCTGTCTGGCCCAGCCAGCGGTCCGCCTGTTCGATAAATCCACGGGGCAAGTCGCCCCACAAGAACAGGTGCGACCGTAAACCGGCAAATATCCCAACGCTGCGGTGCGGTTCGGGAAGCCTCGCCGTTTACGGCGAGGAGGAGGTCACCAGGCCGGTCTGGTACCCCTACTGTTCACTCCCAGTGGTCGGTGAGCCGTTGTTCGATGGCGTCGAGGACGGTTGAGTACACCTCAAGTGGGTGGTGAGATGGGAGAGACAGGTCGGTGACGTCGTCGCTGTCTGGGGGGTAGTGGAAGTGCACTCGTGTATTGTGGGGATTCGGATGGCGATCCCATCGGCACTCCCATTGGGCGTCCGTGCTGGTTTCGACGTAGTGCAACGAGAAGTCGCCGGTCGTGAACCACCGAACGTCTAATCGGACGGCAGTCGTTGACGCCGGGTAGTGGGTCGTGTCGAAGTGTGCATGGAGGAGCCGTGGTTCGTGGGGATTGGGGTCGAAGGCGGTGTTGGCGATGAGATCCTCGCGTGCGAGGTGGCGTTCGAGGAGGCGGAGTGTGTGTCGATCCGGTGGGCCAGTCGCGGTGGGAGAGTCGGCCGGCGGACACATCAGGCGGGGATGAGGTGGCCGTCGTTTTGGGCGAGTTGGCGGGCGAGTTCGTAGAGGCGAAGATCACGCGTGGTGGCTTGCCACTCACTCACCGCTTGCATGCGTTCGTGGAGTGCCTCATGGTCGTCTAGCTCGAAGACGGTGACAGATTCCGGGTCAGCGGTCTCGAAGCGCTGCTCGTAGGTTTGTTGTTCGGCTTCAAGATCGGCGACGCGGTCGATGATCTCCTCAACCGAGAGTTCGCGGGCGATGCGCCTCGCTTCCTGCCACTCAAGATAGCCGTCATCGCGTTCGTAGCGCGCCGGCCGGCTCTGTTCGTCTTTCCGGACGACACCCATCTCCGTGAGCCGGTCGAGGTGTTTTTTCGCGGCATTCGCCGAACAGTCCGCTCGCTCCGCAATAACACGGTACGTCGTCGGTGTGGTGACGCCGAGGACGACATCATAGACACGGTCAAAGGTGTCCGTGTCAGCCTGCCAGCGCTGGAACGCGTCGTCGTTGTCGGCTCCTGGCGCCGGATCGAACTCGCTCATACCACTCCTAACGCACTACGTCCAAATATATGCTCTGTTCGCAAGTATATCTGTGAGGATTTAGAGCGTACATTTCGTCTGTCTTCCGCCCCTTGGTCCGGTCTGATGGACCTTCACAGCGGTAATAGCCGGGCAGCAACGACATCACACTCTTCAATCCGCGAGGTAGCACGGTTCGTCTCATCCGTGCTGTGATCTCACCCAGAGAACTGGTATCTATTTTCGACAGACTTGACGAAGTCGAAGGCCTTGACGAGTTGTACCGAGTTTTCGTAGCCGTGCTGTGAGAGCGCACGCTCGATCCCGCGGAAGGCTGGTAAGTCGTTTGTGTAGATGGCGATTGATTCCGTGTGGCCCTGTTCCAGAAGTGTTGCCGCCGCCCCGCCAACTTCCGCGTCTGCTTGTTCGATTGTGTGCTCGGGTCGATCAGAGGCGGCAGAGATGTACTGACGAACCATATCCATCGTCGCTGAGACGACCGGATTGGAATAGGCAACCTCCTCAAGAATCCGAACCCAGCCAGCTTCAATCGCATCCTCGATAGGAGGAGTCCCGTAGGGATACGATTCGGGCGTGAGTTCTTCGTATACCCGCGTGGGCAGGAGTAGAACAATACCATGTTCGGTGACAGCCCGCTCGAGCAAATCAATGGTCTCGTGGCGCTCAAACCGGATGAAGAGATTCGCATCGATGATGTGGCCCTCGACAGACGGGAAGAGTTGCGCTGACACGGATACTATTCGTCCATTCGTTCATCTACGTCGGCGTCAAGCTCCTCGAGATCGAGACTCGGAGAGAGGTCGGGCTCGGTCTCCAGAATGATCTCTTGAAGCTCCTGAAGGATGGTCTCTGCCTCGAGAACGGGGATCTCTTGTTCACGAGCCATGATTCGCGCGTTCATTTTCGACTGTGTGTACGCCCGAGCATACTCAATCGCCGTCGCGAGTCCGCTGACGCCGTGGCGGTCAATATAGAGTCTGAGGTTCTCGTTCGACTGGCTTTCCGCAAGGGCGACGAGTAGTGTCGGGGTGATCTGGAACGTCTCCCCACCCGCCTGGATAGTCATATCGACCTGACGGGCTCGGTATCGGTGCGGCTGTGTATCCGTAACACGCTCAATTAGACCGATATCCACGAGGTGTTTGACATCTTCATAAACTGTTGTCGTCGAACTCTCGAGCCCTTCAGCCAACTCCTCGACAGTCGGTGAGTCGAGTTCAAGGACGCGAGTGTAGAGTTGAGCGAGTCTCTCACTCTGAACCACGTCGGAGACTGCCAACATCGTATCGAGCGGGTGTGAATGCGATACAGCGGATTCTGCCATGTGTTTTAATTTCCGCGGAATACTAAAAACCTGCTGGTGGGATAGTAACAACCCGAGTAAATTCGTTCCCGCCGAAAAGACAGACGAAACGGACTCTCTATCCGCGGGGCGCGCGGAGCGCCGGCAGCAAATGCATTCAATGTAACGCGCCGGGTGTAGAGGCGACTGACGACGTGGTCGTCCGCGTGGCGTGTGGGCGAGCGACTGTTGGCGACGACGGGATCGGTGCGGTCGGAGAACACGCCAAGTGGACCACACCAAACTCTGGCTGGAACGGCGCTCGTGCCCACTAGCTGAACGGCCATCGGAATGTACTTGCGAGCGTAGCGGCCACGTCAGGTATGGCTCGGTCACTGCTGGTGGCCATCGTCGTCGGTGTCCTCCAAGGGATCTTCGAGTGGCTCCCAATCTCTAGTGAGGGCAACATCACGGTGGCGCTGTCGTGGCTCGGAGAGAACCCCGAGCAGGCGGTTGCGTTCGCATTATTCTTGCATCTCGGGACGGCGCTGTCCGCCACTCTGTACTATCGGGCCGAGATTCGCGAGGAGCTCGCGTTGCTCCGGACGTGGCGGCCACGACATGCAACCGGGGAGACGCACGCCTCAACAACGTTCCTCGGTGTGGCGACGCTCGTCTCGGGCGTAGTCGGACTTGCGTCGTACGCGGTGTTGGAGGAGGTCGTCTCCGCGCTCACTGGTGGGATGGTCGTCGTCGTGATCGGCGTGTTGCTCGTCGCGACCGGCGCGTTCCAGCGGCTCTCGACGGCTGTTGATCGGACGCCAACGACACAGCCCGGGCTCGTGGATGGCGTCCTCGTGGGCGTTGCGCAGGGCGTCGCGATTCTCCCGGGCGTGTCGCGGTCGGGGTCGACGACGGGCGTGTTGTTGCTGCGCGGCCACGAGGGGCCGGCGTCGTTCCGGCTCTCGTTCCTCCTATCGATTCCCGCAGCCGTCGGTGGTGGGCTGCTCGCCGCCCTCGACACCGGGTTGGGTGGCGTGACGTTCGGTAGTGGGGCTGCGGCGATCGCCAGCGCCGCCATCGTCGGCTACCTCACGATTGACGCGTTGATGCGCGTCGTCGAACGCGTCCCCTTCTGGGGCGTCTGTGTCGGGCTCGGAGCTGTCGCAATCGTCGGTGGCGTCTTGGTACTCTGATTACTCAAACTCGACCGGTTCGTCGTCGAGCGGGCGCACGTACCGCAGGCGACGTTCGATGAGGAACCACGCGCTGGCCAGCAGTGCGCCGATGACGTTCGCGAGGGCGTCATTCAGGGAGGCGTAGCGGTTCGGCTGCGTCCCCTGAATGCCCTCGATGAGGAGGCCGTAGCCGACGGCGAGTACGAGGACGACGGCGATGCGCGTCCAGATGCGGTCGCGGAGGTGTGCGGTCGCGTACGCCAGCGCGAGTCCAAGTCCGAGGTACGCGACAACGTGGAGTTTCTTATCCCACCACGGGCCCGGGTTTGGTGGGGTTACGGGCGGTGCCGACAGGACGGAGTAGTAGAGGAGAAAGCCAGCGACGCCAAGCACGCCGGCGTATCGGAGCCAGCGGGGAACGAGCGGGAACGGAATGCTGCGCACGACCGGAGATTCGTAACCGGGAAGAAAACAGTAGTGGATTGAGAAACGACCAGAGTCGAATGTGGGGAACGTTAGTTGAAGGGGTTTTCTGCGGTATCTAGCCGGGTGATGTCTTCGAGAACATCGAAGTCGTCGTCAAAGGAGTACAGATACTCGATGTCGCTTCGTTCCAGATAGGCGGCGATGGAGGCATCGCCGAAGGCAAGCTTGTCGTAGGTTTCGAAAAGCTCGACAGCGCGGTGGAAGTCTGTCTGGGCGGCGTGAACAAGTTCGAAGCCGGCTGATTTGGAGAGACGATGGCGGAGGTCAACTGCGATATCGTGGCGTTGGCGTTCGTGTATCCAGTTGAGTGACTCTAGGAGGACGTAGTTCGTAACTCTAGCAGTAGGGAGATCACCAGCATCGATTGCGTAGATTATGTTCTCTGCTCGTTCGTGGCGACCGCCGGCGCTCGTGTCCTTGTAGTCGATAAGAATATTCGAGTCAAGCGCGGCGACTGCCATTCAGGCGTCCTCCGTGAATGTCGAATCCTCCTCGTGTCCGGCGAGGTCGTGCGTGTCGATACTGTCACCGCCCATCGAAGCCTTCACGTCGTCGTTTTCGAAGGCTCCGTAGCGCTGTTGAACTACCTCCACGGAGAGGTCGCCGTCTTCGTCGACGTGCCAGCGGAGTTTGTCGCCAGCCTCAATATCGAGTCGTTGCCGGAGTGCGGCTGGAATCGTGACCATTCCCCGGTCACTGACTTTGGTTTCTTCAGGTAGCTGTTCGGCGGCCATACGCGTACATACAACTTCTCTCCGAATACATGTTACGCCACATGTGGCCCCACAATCACTCGTCGTCGCGGTCGTTGCCCGGTTCGTCGCGCTGTTCGGGCGGCTCGAAGAGCGCGACGAGCAGCTGACCGGGGCGCGTATCTGCGGCGCGGGCTGCGAGCGCGTCGACTGTGTCGACACCGCGCTTGAGGAGGGACTGCCGGTAGTAGGGGACGAGCGTCTCCACGACGCGATCACGGATGGCGATGAACGGGCCGACCGTGTACGTCTCCCGGAGGTCGATGACGATGACGTCGGGGTCGGGTTCAGCGCTCAGCCACCTGTGAACCGCCTCGGGGTCAAGCCCCGAGGCACTCGGCCTGCTCCGCCTGTAGATCGCATGTCTATTGCTCCGGCTGGAGCGGGAATAGGCCGAAAGGATGGTTTCCAGGACAGATTTATCCGGTGGCGGCTAGTACAACGTAGTAATGGCGACGAAGGCCAACCGGGACGACGCTCGTCGTCGGGACATTCGTCTCATCCAGAATCCCGACGGTCGATGGACTGCTCGTGATCTCGACCGCGAGTTGTCCGCGCAGGGTGCAACGCGGAACGCCGCACTTGACGCCCTCGACGATATCGTCGCAGCGGTTCACGGCGACGGTGGCCACGAGCCAACCGACGACGAAATTCAGGAGTTGGGTGTTGACCCGGAGGTTGCACGCAGTCAACGCGACGACCTGCCGGATGTCCTGGAATGACGACTCGGGATTTCTCCGGGGAAGACATTTACCGAGTCCTCGTCAATACGGGCGGGTTTGAGCACGTGCGAACGACCGGTGACCATCTGATTCTTCGGTGGGATCCACCAAGCCACCACGAGACGGACCCGCGAATCGTTACGGCCCCACTACACGACTCCGTGAGCATCGGGACACTGCGAGATATCGCTGAGAGCGCGGGCGCAGAGAACTTCGACATCTTCTGTACGTGGATCGACCGGAACCGTTGACTGCCTCTCACAGCGGAAGCCGTGGGTTTCGACTCGTACTCGCGATTATCCGGCGAGAGGGGAATCCGCCTTTACGCCGAGGTGTTACTCTTTTCGCGATTTCTCAGGATCGCAGTCGTCGCCCCGTTGGTCGGAGTGGTCTGGCGGTTCCGGTGGCTCAAAGAGCGCCACGAGCAGCCGACCGGGCCGCGTGTCCGCGGCGCGGGCTGCGAGTGCAGTAAGCGCGTCGATACCGCGCTTGAGCAGGGACTGCCGGTAGTAGGGGACGAACGTTTCTACGATACGATCGAGGATGGCGATGAACGGCCCAACCGTGTACGTCTCCCGGAGGTCGATCACGATGACGTCGGGATCGGGTTCGGCGGTGAGCCAGCGGTAGAGGAACGACCCCTGGACGACGCGCGTGAGGCGGGTGCCCGTCGACTCTAGCCAGCGACCGATCGAAGTTGAGGCGCGCTGGACGGCATCAGCGACATGAGACCCATCGAGCACGCGCTCAATGGTGGAGCGTGCGTCGTCGGCATTTGGACTCGAGTTGGTGGGCATCTACGTTGAAACGACAGTCGCGCGGACGGTCGTTGTACCGAGATCAAGCGTGACGGTGCTTCCCTGCTGGATCGTGCGGCCCTTGAACGTCACGCCCGTCTCGGTTTCGCGGACGGTGAGGTCAGCAGTGAGCGTGAGGTCCTGATTCACGGGGTGCTCGCGCTCGTAGATGTTGCCGTCGCGGCTCGTGAGGATGACCGTCGCAGCCTCGCGGTCCACATTTGTGATGTCGGCGATGGTAGTGCCGCGGACGGTTTCGGTCAGCCCCGTGTGGATGCTGTCCGCTTTGGCTGGCGGGACGTCCTCCAACTGGAGGGTCATCGTACGCGTTGCCATCTCCCCTTGGGGGTCGGTGATGCCAACGCGCTGGATGGAGCCAGCGAGCGAGTATTCGCTCGTCCGGACAGGGATGGTCGTGCCCTCGGTGACGGTGGTGCCGCCGAAGCGCACGTCGCCGTCATCCTGGAGCGTGGCGAGGGAGAGACCGACGAGGACGCGTTTGCGGTCCGTGGTTTCCGTGCCGTAGGCATGCACGGATTCGACGGTCGCGATTTCCGTGCCGCCGAGCGTGTACGTGTCGCCCGGTTCGATGGTGGTGGCTGTGTCGGTGCTGACCGTGTCCTCGATGACGACCTCGGTGGTGGTTGTCTGGGGGCCAGAACCGAGATAGCGAAGCGTCCCTGAGACTTGGTACGTCGATGTCTGGATGTCGAGGCTGCGGCCGACGCGTGGCGGCGCGCCCGCGTACGTGATGGTATCCTCTGCGGCGGGGCCGCTGAGCGTCACGCCGAGGATAACGCGCGTGCTATCTCCCTGGGGGGCGAGGTGGACGTCAGTGATTTCGAGTTCTGTGTCATCGGACGGCGAATACGTGTCGCCGGCCTCGAGCTCCTCGATGAGGTAGCTCGGCTGTGTGCCCAGATCCAGGGTTGCATCCATGGTGACGCGGTCTGGTTCCGGTGCGGGTTCGGGATCGGGCTGGAGGACGAACGCGGCGCCCGCAGCGACGACTGTGAGGACGAAGAGGACGACGAGCGCGTCGACGACGTTGACGACGCCGAAGAGATTACCCTCGTCGTCAAGCAACTGCATAAAGACCACCAGTCATGTTATCGTGAGTGGTCGACAGGACAACTAAACGATTCCGGAAGACAGCGTTCGTCGGCGACGATGATGCGTCGAGATGGCTGCTGGAACAGGTTCCTCACTTCACGGTGGAGCGACACCAAATCGGTTCGGCCCTAGAGATCTACAGTTGCCACGACAAACGCGGGTACTGTTTGCCCAGTACGTCAATAACGGGGAAACCGCCTTCGACATCGTAGCGAACGGATTCTGATACGCCCAGCACGACAGCAATCACCAAAGTCGTGCTGAGCGCCTTCGGGATGAACTGTACGGTGCGTGTTCGAACTCGGCGCGTCGATTCACGTGTTAACCAACAGAAACGGCGGAATCGCAAGCTGTGTTGGTTAATACTCGTGGTCGGACGGAATTGTCTTCGCACGTCCATCCACAAAACGAACGGCCGGACAGTCCTCAGAAGTTCCTTGGGGTTCGGAACAGCAGCGTGGAAGCGGCAAACGGCCCCGGACCATCTTGCGGTAGCGAGGAAGCATTGCCGTTCACCCGAGTTCGTCGAGTTTCGTGAGGAGGCGGGCGTAGAGGTCTGGCTGACAGTACCAGCCAGCTTCGAGCATTTCGTCGAGGGTCGCACGTGCGTCCGTGGCCGAGAGCCTGTCGTCGCGGACGAGCGAGAGGAGGAGGTAGGCTGTTCCTCTAGTGTTAATACCTTCAACGTCGGCAATATCACGGCCGTAGGCGTCATCCATCACAGCGGTGGCATTCCGGTCGGCCGCAAGTGTAAGGACAGCAACGTCGGCGTTGCTGACGTTTGGATTGTTACTGAGACGATCGAATAGCGTGGTTTCTGGTGCCGAGACGACGTCGAATTCGCCGGCATCGACGCGTTGTTCGACGCGGCGGGCGTCGGGATATCCGGCGTCAACGCCAGCGGTAACGACCTCGTCGTAGACGCGTTCCGGGATGAGGCGGCGGCAATCAAGGTGGCTGAGTACCTGCAATTGATCGGCCGTTCCGAGATAGATGAGTGGTGTGGCGTCGAAGACGAACATCAGAGGTCGTCGAGATCGGACGTAAGATGGTCGCTATCGACCCATGTAATATCCCGGTCGCGTGCAAGTCGTGCGAACTCCCACGCGTCGACACCCGCGAGCTCAACCGCTCGGGTAAACGTTATCTCGCCCTGTTCGAGGGCCTCAAGGGCTTGGGTGGTCCGCCATTCGTCCAGACTCTCCGAGAGGAGTTTTCGAATGGCCGTGCTTCGGTCGAGGCGCTCGGCGTCGATGAATGCTTCGAGCTCCGCCTCCAAGTCGTCGGGGACGCGAGCGGAGATCGTACCCATAGCGTATACTACGTATTCATCGTATACAAACGCTCCGGTGCCAAATCCACCGACGGACATCATAGCGTTGTCGTGGCCACAGACCAGTATCAGCCAACGGATTCTTTCCGCAGCCTGAATTCCGACGTGACGTGGCTTGAGGGAGTTAGCCTCGATAGTACGGAATCGTCGCCTCAAGCCCCTCCGCAAAGCTAACGTCCGGGTCGTAGCCGAGGAGTTTTTCGGCTTTCGAGATGTCGGCGTGGGAGTGACGAACGTCGCCGGGACGCGGGTCGTCGTAGACGGGATCGATGTCAGTGTCGAGGACGTCGTTGAGCGTGTCGACAAGCTCGTTGATCGTGACGCGGCCACCACAGCCAACATTGAACGCCTCGCCAGTCACGTCGCTTTCTGCGGCGAGGATGTTCGCTTGGACGGCGTTGTCGATGAACGTGAAGTCACGGGACTGCTCGCCGTCACCGTAGATGACGGGGCGTTCACCGTCGAGCATTAGGGAGATGAATTTCGGGATAACCGCGGCGTAGTCGCCGTTGGGGTCCTGCCGCGGGCCGAAAATGTTGAAGTAGCGAAGTGCCGTCGTGTCGATGTTATAGAGGTCGCCGGCCTGAAGTGCGAGTTTCTCCGTATAGTATTTCGAGAGTGCATACGGGGATTCGGGCTGTTCGGTCATCGATTCGACTTTCGGGAGCTGTTCTGTCGAGCCATAGATCGACGAGGAGGACGCAACGACAGCGGTGTCGACGTCGGCCTTGCGGGCAGCATCTAGGACCGTTGCCGTTCCCGTACAGTTGGCGTCCGTACTGGTGACGGGGTCCTCGACGCTCCGGGGGACCGAGGGAACGGCTGCCTGATGGAAGACGTAGTCAACGCCTTCGGTGACGTCGGCGATAGTTTCGGCGTCTCGGATGTCTGCCTCGTGGAAGGTGAAGTCGTCGTCCGCATGCAGGGCTTCGAGGTTCTGCTCGCGTCCGGTTTCAAAGTTGTCGACGCCGCGAACAGCGTAGCCACGGTCGAGCAGCGCGTCAGCGAGGTTCGATCCGATGAACCCCGCGACGCCAGTAACGAGTGCGGTGGGCATGCATGCTGGTTTTCCACGGTTCGGGGTTAGTCTGTCGACTTCGAACAGTCGACTGTCAAGTATCATGCTGGCTACGTTCGTGACTGGGCGACAGTTCTTTGCGCGGATAGCTCACAACGTACACATATGGGTTCGGAGACGAGGGAGAAACAGCGTGTCCAGTTCCGGGCGCCTGAGAGTGTCGTCCAACAGGCGGATACGCTGGCGACGGTACTCGAAACGGACCGCACATCGGTTATTCTGTCGGCGCTTCAGGAGGACGTACGAGACGCTAGCCACGACGACGACCTCAAACAAGAGCTCGCAGACGCGTACTACGACGACGACATCACTTTCGACGAGCTCAAGGCTGTCGTCGGCCACGAGGAGGCGGCGAACTTCCGCGTGCTCAAGGAGCAACTCGATGAGGAGTTCGTCGATGCAACTGCCGACGAGCTCGCTGAGTGAACACCGGCCGTCGCGAGTGCGCATGTTGCGTGAGTAGATTTATAGGGCTCCGAGAGGTATGTCGAGATGAGCGGGTGGCGCAGGAGACGATGATCCCTCTCTGAAGGGGTATGAGCCTCCTGTTGCTGTCCGGTAGGTTTCTGCGTCAGTAATCCGCTAGCTGTCGGTTCTTAATCGCTCGGACAGCTGCTTTACAGTCGCCGACCTTCCGGTGTCGAAGCCACGAGTACGCCGCTAGGTCCGCGATCTGAATTCCGGGCGTCGACTGGCTGTCTCGAGTTTCAAAGGTGAGCGCGTCAGGCACGTCGGCGCCGGCAGCATCGATCGATTCCGCTAATCGCGTAGCGGGGTGCTGCCACGTCTCTGAATCAAGAATAATGATCGCCTCGTCGAAGACGGATGCGTCCAGCCGGTCTGGGTAGAACAACGGGTTGAGGACGCGAGAGAGTGCGAGCGTCTGCAGGAGTTCGGGAGCGTCTAGTGGCTGTCCGGTTATATCTCCGATTACTTGCTTCGCGACGGCCGGATTCGCATCGTGAATCGTGTGCCGAATCGGTTCCTCAGTCGCCCACGGGACTCGTTTGTGTACGACCGAGCTATCACGGAAACCGTAGTCTGTCATCGACGGAATAACGGAGTCGAGTTTTGACGGTGGCGTGGACGCTCCCTTGAGTTCGCCGGTAGCACCGATGTGGTCTGCCATCCTATCTCGCGTCGCTTCGAGGACGCGCATCGTTCGTGCGCGATCAGAAAGACACCACGCCGCCGCAACCGAGTAGTGTTTCCCGGTTGCATGATGGCCACTCTCGTCAATAAATACGTAGAGAGACGTCGAAGACATGTAGCGAGGGTACCTAACCACACGCATCCCTTCTCAAAAGGACTGGCGTTCTCCCCAGGTAGTTCGAACCCGGTTCGTGCGACAGCAGGGTCAACCACGACACCGGTCGTGCCCGAAAGTATCGAGGAGGAGACTCAGGGACAGTCCGGAATTTAGAGCCGGACGACGTGGTCGTCGTCCCGGTGGCTGGTCGCGTTCCGCGCGTCGAACAGGAGCGTCGACTCGTCGACGAGCCGGTCGACATCTAGCGTCGAGTGGTCCGTAACGACGAGGACGCAATCCGCGTCGTTGAGCCGGTCGTCAGTCAGTGGGACCGACTCGTAGGTCGTTGCACCGACATCGAGTTTGGGAACGTGGGGGTCGTGGTAGTCGACGGTTGCGTTCCAGTCGTCGAGTTCGGTAATGATGTCGATTGCCGGGGACTCGCGGACATCCGAAACATCGGGCTTGTAGGCGGCGCCGACGACGAGGACATTCGCGTTTGACAGCGCAGTGCCGCGGTCGTTGAGTTGTTCGACGACGCGCTGGACGACGTGCTGGGGCATCTCGCGGTTGACCGTGTCCGCGAGATCGATGAAGCGCGTGTCGACGCCGTGCTGGTCGGCCTTCCAGGAGAGATAGAACGGGTCGATGGGGATGCAGTGTCCGCCCAGGCCGGGACCGGGATAGAACGGCATGAAACCGAACGGTTTCGTCTCGGCAGCTTCGATGGCGTTCCAGATGTCGACATCGAGCTCGTGGGCGATTTGTGCGAGCTCGTTGATGAGGCCGATGTTCACCGCGCGGAACGTGTTTTCGAGGAGTTTGACGAGTTCGGCTTCCGTCGAGGAGTCGACGCGGACGACCTCGTCGAAGACGGGTGCGTAGAGCGCTTCCGCGCGGTCGCCACACTCCGGGGTGACGCCGCCGAGGACTTTCGGGATGTCCGTCGGGCCGTACTCCTCGTTGCCGGGGTCGATGCGCTCGGGCGAGAACGCGAGATAGATGTCCTCACCGACAACCGTCCCGTTCTCCGCGAGGACGTCAGCGACGGCCTCCTTGGTTGCGCCCGGGTAGACGGTGCTTTCGAGAACGACCGTGCAGTCGTCGACGACCGGTGCGAGTCGTTCGGCAGCGTCGAGAACGTACGAGAGATCCGGCGTGTCGGTTTTCCGGAGCGGCGTCGGCACGCAAATTGAGACACCATCAACGTCCGCGAGCTGGTCGTAGTCGGTAGTGAACGTCAGGCCATTGAGCGAAGCTTCGGCGACTCTTTCGTCAGTAATGTCGTTAGCCGTTGATTCGCCACTGCGGAGTCGTTCGACCTTGTCGGCGTCGACATCGACGCCGACGACGTCGTAGCCCGCGTCGTGCATCGCGAGCGCAAGCGGCAGGCCGACGTACCCCAGCCCGACGACGCCGACGCGCGTCTGCTCGCCTTCCATATGCGCTTTCAGATACGCTACAGGGATTTTAGGGTGTCGTTACTCGTGTGACGTGCCCGGTGCGGCCGTGGAGAAGGAGTCTTAAGTCGGCGAGACGCGTCTGCGTACGTGTGACAGTCGATGACCGGTAGCGAGCCGCGCGTCTTCCACCTGATCACGCGCCTGCTGAAGGGCGGCGCGGAAGCGAAGACTATCGCGACCGTACAGGGTCTCGACGACTACGCGTTTACGGTCGGGTACGGCGCCGAGTACGACCAAGAACAAGTCGATTTACTGGAGCGCGATGGTATCGAGACGAAGCGCTTCCCACTGATTCGTCATTACAATCCCGTGACGACGGTCCCAGCGGTGCTGTCGTTGGCGCAGTACCTCCGACGCGAGAACTTCGACATCGTGCACACGCACAGCACGGAAGCCGGCATTATCGGGCGCTTCGCGGCGGCACTGGCTGGCGTGCCGAACGTCGTACATACTGTGCATGGCGTACCGTTCGCCGACGACCGCAGCGACTCGTTGAATCGGTTTGTGCTCGCATGCGAGCGGCAAGCCGCAACGTACACGGACCGCATCGTCACGAACGCGGACGTCATCGCCGACGACTACCTGGAGCGCGGCATCGGTCGGCCAGAGCAGTACACGACCGTCTACAGCGGTGTGGATTTGGACGCGTTCGCGGACGCACAGCCTGCGGATGATTTACCCGGGGAGCGGCCGCGCGTCGTCATGGTCGGGCGGCTCGCCGACGGCAAAGGCCACGAGGTATTACTGGACGCCGTGGAGTCGTTGGGTGACTTCCAAGGGTCGGTCTGCATCGTCGGCGACGGTCCGCTGTACGGCTCGCTTGTCGCGGCGGTCGAGGACCGTGGGTTGGCCGAGGACGTGTTCCTGACGGGGTTCCGGGACGACATCCCGCGCGTGCTCGCGGCGAGTGACGTGCTCGTGTTGCCGTCGTTCCGCGAAGGGACGCCCCGAGTGATTACGGAAGCGATGGCGAGCGGGTTGCCCGTCGTGGCTACTGATATTGCAGGGATTCCCGAACAAGTCGAAGACGGCGAGAACGGCTATCTGATTCCGACCGGGGATTCGGACGCGTTGGCCGACCGGCTAGAGCGACTGCTGGCGGACGAGGAGTTGCGTGAACAGATGGGTGTGCGTGGACTAAAACGTGCTGACCGGTTCTCCGTCGCGACGATGGTCGACGAGCTGGACGAGGTGTACCAAGAGTTGCTGACTGAGTAGCCGGAATCTGACACGGACGATTCGAAAATCGACGGATCAGAGAATGCCTTCCTCGCCCATCCGGCTGTGCCATCGCAGGAACACGTATACTGCCCACAGGAAGTGAGCGTGGTCACGGGAGCCCTCAACGTGCTCTCGATAGAGCTCCCAGACGAAGTCGGTGTCAACCATCTCCGTCTCGGATTCGGATAGCGCTTCTGTGAACTCTGAGCTCAGTTCGTCTTTGAACCACTCCCCGATTGGGACCTCGAACCCCTGTTTGCCGCGCTGTAGAATCTTCTCGGGCAGTACGTCATCGAACGCCCGTTTCAGAACCAGTTTCTGTTCCGTCGGCGTGATCTTCTGCGAAGTTGGGAGCCCCATCGCAAACTCGAAGACGTCCGTATCGAGGAATGGAACGCGAACTTCCAGCGAATTCAGCATGCTCGCACGGTCGACTTTTGCGAGGATTCCATCCGGAAGTGCGAAGCGAGCATCGGCCATCTGCATCATGGCGAGGTCGTCCTGCCGGCCGTCGGGGAGCGAGGCTACTGCTTCATCTTGGGCGTCTGCAACCCGGTTGACGGCTTGGTCGTGAACGTCGACTTGTTTCACGGCCGGGGAACTCCGGGCCGTTGCTAGCGCCATCCACTGGTACTGGCGTTCTGCCGAATCAGGCTCACCACCCCGAACGAACTTCTGTGCCTGCCGGATTGCGTTACCGGCTTTCGTCCCGCGAGATGCCGGGAGACGGTTGACGGATGGTTCAATCACGTTCCGCCGAATTGCTCGGGGAATAACGCGATAGTACTTCGAGTAGTATTCGCCCCGATACTTGTTGTAGCCCGAGAACAGCTCGTCGGCACCATCACCAGAGAGTGCAACCGTCATCTCCTCGCGCGTCTTCTGAGAAACGATGTACGTGGGGAGAATCGAGGAATCCGCAAATGGTTCTCCGAGCGTTGGAACGACCTCGTCGATAACTTCTCGGACATCAGACGGCGACACTTTGTACTCGTGGTGGTCGGTATCGTGGTAGGATGCGACTTCTCTGGCAGCCCACGTCTCGTCGAACTGTGATTCGTGGAAGCCGACGCTGAACGTACTCACGGGGTCGTCGCGGACGTTCGCTAGGATTCCAGTGACAATACTGGAGTCGATGCCGCCGCTCAGGAACGCACCGAGCGGCACGTCTGCCTGGAGGCGTTCCTCGACAGCCTGCTCGACTCGAGTACGGAGATTTGATGCAGCGGTCTCCAAGTCTTGCTCGACCCTGTCGATGTCTGGTTGATAGAATCGCGATCGGTCTACTTCTCCGTTTGAGACGACCGCAAGTTCCCCGGGACGGAGTTTCGATACGTTCTGGAACGCCGATCTCGGCGCGGGAATGTACCCGAATGCGAAATACTCTGCAATCGCCGACTGGTCTAACCCACCGAAATCAAACTCCAGAGGGAACAGCGCGGAGAGCTCTGACGCGAACGCGACTCGACCACCGGGTTCGACACCGAGATACAGCGGCTTGATTCCCATCGGGTCACGGGCAAGGACGAGTCGTTCACGCGAGCCGTCCCACAACGCGAACGAGAACATTCCGTCAAGCTCCTCGACGAAGGCGTCTCCTCGTTCCTCGTAGAGGTGGACGAGCACCTCCGTATCTGTGTTAGTAGAAAAGGTGTGTCCCTGCTTCCGGAGATCCGCACGGAGGGATTCGTAGTTATAGATTTCACCGTTGAAGATGACGGCGATCGAGCCATCCTCGTTGAAGATGGGTTGTCGTCCGGAATCGATGCCAACGATGCTGAGTCGGCGATGCGCGAGGCCAACAGGGCCGTCCACGTACGTGCCGTCCTCGTCCGGCCCTCGGTGAACGAGACAGTCGTTCATTCGGTCCAGTGTTGCCGCATCGGGTGGGCTAGAGGTGGAGTGTAAACCGGCGATGCCACACATAATAGAGCTAATTTCTTTCAGAGGACATCACGTAATCAGCGTTTCGCTCGACGCACACTGGGTCACTAGTGAAGTCACTAAGCAATCTTGTGCAAATTTACTCAATCGGTTGTGGGATGAGCGAGCGTTATAATCAGTCAGACTGCGAGGGAGTTTGCGTTTCGGACGTCGAGAACGTATCTCTACCCCATTCGAACGGCCACACGAACCGTACGTGTTCCGAGATACCGATGCCGCCGAACAGGAAGATGACCCAGAGGAACATCTGTCGGTGCCGCATTCCAGTTCCGTAATTGACAGTACCGACACCGTACAAGACGACGGCGGCGGCTAGTCCGACGAGAAGACCGATTGTTGCATGTGCGTTCTTCCGGCCGAGCAATCGGACGCCCCACACCGCGGCAACCGTGAATGCAACGTTAATTACCCCCTCGATACTGACCAGTAAGTCCGGAATCGTCGCGATCATCCATGGGAACGGCGCGTAGAGGAAGTACGCTGCACCGACCCAACTGAAGGCTACGAGTTCGAGTATCGTCCGTGGGATAACCTCGGGCAAGTAGACAGCACGGCCCCCTGCACGTACTTCGCGGAGATATGCGAGGAACTTGACTCCATCCCGTACGACCGGTAGCGAACCAACAAACGCGACCGGGGAAAGGGAGAGTCCGATGCCAAGAGCGCGCTTGGAGATGTAACCCGATTGAACGGCATACACTGCGAGTGCGGCGACGATTGCTGCGGCATAGATGACGACGTTATCGTTGCGCAGTAACAACGAAACGTGCAGGGCGAGGCCAGCGAGCGCCCAGGAGAACCGCGACCTCCGCTTTGACGGAATCATCAAGAGCCGGGCTGCAGTCGTAATTCCGAACAGGACGAGTGCTTCGCGGAGCAATGTGCTCTGGACCGCAACGATACTGGGATAGATCGTCATCGGAAGCGAAGCAACGACGCCAGCGTGATGGGAGTGATAGTAGCGAGCAATGAGGTAGACATTATAGACGGCGAACGCACCGAGAAACGCGTTTCCGAGGCGTGCGTAGAAACCACTCGGTCCTGGTAGCAGCCAGAACGGTGCGAGGAACGTCCCCCAGAGCGTGTAGATGTCTACACCTCCTAGTGGGAAAAGCCACTGAGACAGGTCTACGGATCCAGATGTATACAGGTATGGTTGTCCTTCCCGGAGACCGCGGGCGATCGTCTCAGCGGTGTTTCCAAACCCGACTGCGTCGGCTGTTGAATCCGGATTTAGCGTCGTAAGCGTCGTCACTACCGCAGCGATGCCGCGAACGAAGATCGCGATAGCGAAGACCGGAAGCGCTTGGCGTGTTTTCTCCCTCATTGTTCACTTCTAGACCCTCGCATCATCTCCGAGGTCGTGTTGATACCATAGAGGCATAACTGGGAATACATAACAGACGCGGAATTACCCCGTCAAAATACGGACCACGCGTTTAAGGTTTTCCTAGTGAGCGAGTAGACATCTTGGGGAAACAGAGTGAATTTTCGACTCAAATGCAGCTAATGGCAGGTTCATGGGAAGGTGTTTTTGCTGTTGAGGGGAAATAATGCACCAATGGTCGAGCAGGAAAATGTTGTCTACATTATAAATTCTCTGGAGGTCGGCGGAGCCGAGGTCGGGATGTGTCGACTCCTAGATGGTCTTGATAGGAGTGAATACGAGGTGACTGTAGTTGTTCTCGATGGAAGGAGTACGGGAGTCGAAGATCAGATCCCTAACTGGGTTGACGTACTCCGACTCCGTCACTCGACTGGTAATCTGCTATCATCAGGGGGGAAGTTCGTCCGCGTCGTCCGCGACGCTGATGTCATCGTCGGGTCGCTTTTCCACTCTGCAATGACAGCGAAACTTGCAGGAGTCGTTAATCCCGGCGCAACAGTGGGAACATGGCGACACAGCTCGTCTTTCAAAACCCAAAAACGGAAGAGAATATTTAATCTGACGAGCAATCTTACGGACGTAGTTCTTGCAGATTCAGAGGCTGTTGCAGAGACGCTCGTAGAGGAAACGAGTATCGATAGTTCGCTTGTCCACACAGTTCCGATTGCAGGCATAAAGATGAGTGACTACCCAATCGTCACCCACGAAGCAACCGACACACCAGTTGTCGGGACCGTTGGACGACTTACCAAGCCAAAGAATCATTCCACAATTTTAGACGTCGCCGAACGACTTCAGGAAACCAATATCAGGTTCGAAATTGGCGGGGATGGAGAGTTACGCGACCAACTGGAGGAGGAGATTAAGCAACGGGAACTCGCGAACGTTACGCTACGGGGATTTGTTGAGGACGTTCCCGGATTTCTGTCTGAGTTAGATATTTACTTCCAGCCATCACATCACGAAGGACTCTGTATCACGGTTCTTGAAGCAATGGCAACAGGCCTTCCAGTCGTTGGTAGTGACGTAGGGGGGATGGGGGAAAACGTGAAACATAGGGAGAGCGGATTCCTATATGATTCTACGAATACAGATGCATTCACATCTGCAATTCAAGAGCTCGCCCAAGATAGATCGGCCCGAGTTAGACTGGGTAAAACAGGTCGAAGAACGGTAGAAGGGTCGTTTACGCAAGCTAACCTGGTTTCCGAGTTCGAGAAGGCTGTAGAGAAGAACTAGATCGCGAAAATAGCCTACTGATAGTTGAAGAGTAGACGCGCCAGGTTTCGATTAATCAACTATCATTAAGTCACTTATATCCAAGATTCTGCAATCGTTCGTCAACGAGTTCCGAATCAATGCTCTCCCTTGGTTCGTCAGTAGATTGTGCAGTTATTTCTCGACGGGATCCACTCTCGTATTCTAGCCAAGGAATACGAACTACGGGGTCGTCGTTCAATCCACGAGGATGCCCATACTCACGAATCGGAATCGGCGACGCACGTTCACCGACGTAATTTCCGTGATCGGCGGTAATAACCGTTTTTCCGGAAAGTTGTTCTAATAGGTGCTCAACGTGTTCAAGGACGTAGTCAAGGTTCTCTACGTACATCGTCCAGAGCTGTCCTTCCGAGATATCTAGATCGCCTAAGAATTTCTGATTCCAAAGATTCTCGTCTGAGGCAGATTCTCCGCTACTACCGATCTGTTGAAGGTGTTCCTTATCGAATTGGGTATCCGCGGGGACGAACGGATAGTGTGGTTGCATATAATGGATAACAAGTCGCTTGTGAGGGAACTGTTCGACTGCATCAAGTGCAGCGTCGGTCATTGCCTCAGCACGAACGGTCCCTGTCTCGCCGTCCCAGCTATCTTCGAGCCAAACGTTAACCGTTTCGTGGAGTGAAATATCCCACCTTTCACGATTTCGCTCGAGCTGTGGGTTTGCCGTAATGTAGACAGTGTCACGAAGATCTCGGCCGTCAAAGTTCGCTTGTAGCCACTCCGTCGTTGCGGATCCTTTTGATGTTCGCGAGGAAAGGGTTCCATCTAACTGATTAGTTTCCTCAAACATATCATATCTGCAAGCATCAAGTACGATGAGAGTATCCCAGTCTTCACCGAAGATATCTAAACCGTCCATATTTTCAGATCGCAAACTAGCCCAGGTATGATAAGCTCGATTTAACCCTCGAAAGAAAAGACGTGGGTTTCGGAGTGCTCGAATGAATCGGCCTGCAGTTCGCATATTGAGTAGAAGGAGTGTTGATTGTATATATGTTGAGATTCCGAATGCAATAGTTCTAGCGTCTGTACTCCCCACTTTTGTCAATTACTACCATCTCTTGTATTCACAACCTTCGGTAGAGAAAATATCCAGACTTACCAATCTAAACCGTTTCTTCAAGTGTTTTGAGGTGCAGAAGCGTAAAGCATTACCAGCGACTACTTGCATATCCTTCCAGTGAAAATTGGATTCATACATCCGAGTTGGCCTGGGGGAGAAGGAACAGGTGCAACCCATACCGCTAATCAGATTATAGAAGGATTAACCAATCAAGACCATGAGATAACTGTATATTGTGCTGAGCGCCCCCAGGTATCCAAACACCAAACATCAGATATTGATATCAAGTATCTTTCTGAGGGAGGAATCCCTCATACAAATATCGCACTTAATAAAGCGATACAAGGGCGTTTTGATGAATTTGATCAATACGATCTCGTCAGCAGTTATCTCACGTCGCTAATCCCAGCGATGGAGACGATTAGCGAGAAAACGTCAGCGTCCACCCTGGTCACACTAAACGCCTATGCTGGAGTTTGTCCGAAAAATGACTTGCAATATATGGACAACACGAGGTGCGACGACAACAGTCCAAGTCGATGTCTTCCCTGTATTGCCAAGACGAGCGGGGGAAGCCAAAAACACGGGAGAGCATACCGAATCGCAAGTAGATTAGGTAACTATAAGCTGATAAAAAGTATCGAACCAGAGAAGCTCAGTATCGATGGATTTCACGCGCTCTCTGAACACGTCAAGCAAACGTACTCGGAATTCGACTTCCCCAGTGAGCGGATAACAGTAATTCCAAACCCAATCGACGAATCGTTTGTCGTGCCTCACGAGAGCGGTTTTTCGGAACCATACAAACTCCTGTACGTTGGGTATTTAGAGGAACACAAAGGCGTAGAAATGCTGCCAAAGCTGATGGCGCGGCTTGACGAACGCGATCGTGAGTTCAGACTCACAATTGCTGGGGACGGAGGGTTACGATCAGAAGTAGAACAGTCCGTCCTGGAGCTTGATCTTGAGGATGCCGTTAACTTTCGTGGGCACGTCCCTTATGAGGAACTTCCGTCAGTATACGCTAACCACGACATCTTTGTGTATCCTGGACAGTGGGAAGAGCCATTCGGTCGGGTGTTTCTAGAAGCTATGGGAGCGAAAACACCGATTGTAGCGACGAATGTCGGAGCAGCTGGTAAAATTATTGGAGAGGCTGGTAGCGTAGTTGAGCCAACAGTCTCCGCATTATCTGAGGAGATTATCTCAATAGCTCAGCACCAGAGTTTATCCCAATTATCAATAAACGCACGAAAAGAACGCAAGCGGTATAATCCAACGCAGATTCAACAAGAGTTTGAAACACTTTACAAATCTCTCATCAAATAATCTCCATTATACGATAGTGGCACGGCCTAGTTGAATCAGTTTGGGGAGTGAGTAGATGGTCGTGTTTAGTTAAGACTGAAAAGTGAGGCGAGAGTGATTTCTGCTGTCTATGGCTGAGATCACTCGCCTCAGTGGCTGTAGCGACTGGATCGAGTTAGAGTTTGTGGAGCGAGAGCGGACACCGAGCGAGCTGATGAGCCTCAGTACCTCACAAAGCGTCCTCAGTTGAGTCAGTCTGAGGTCTGATTTCTGTTGCGGAGTGCAGTGACCGACCGCGATCTCCTCACAGATCGACGGGAAGCTGTCGCTGTCGGCGGCGCTTAGCCGCCGACGCGACAGCGTCGCCACTCAGTGCCGGGGCTGTCCCGGTCAGTGGTTAGCGGTGGAATCGGTCGTCAGGTGGTCGGTTCGCGGGGACGGCCCGACGCACCGCAAGGGCCGTCCACGCAGCCCGTCGAACCATATTCACGAACTCCTTGTACGGCCACCACCAGAGGCGACGCCCGCCTCGGCGCGGCGTCGCCACGTATTCGTAGTGGAGATACCGCCAAACATTCTGTAGCAGCAGACTCACTACGACGTACAGCAGTCTCACCGTCGCGTCTCGTGTCGTTGTCGTCGCTATCGCTTGCTCGGACAAGCGATAGCTCGATTCGATACCGAAGCGTTTGCTGTAGTGGTATCGCGCTTCGCGTGGCGTCTCGATGAACGGCGCGTCAGCGGCGTAGCCGTGACGCGCTACACCGTTCTCGTCATATCGTCCGTTCAGGTACGTACAGTCGATGTAGACGGGAAACTCGACGGTCCAGCTGTGACCGTCGAGTTTCCCTGTCAGGTTGTGTTGAATAATGCGACTCCATCCTTCCGAGAGTTCCTGCTGAATCGCCTCACCCCACTGAATGATTGGGACCACGTAGGCGTAGTTGTGCGCCTGAAGCAGCGTGAGACACTTGCTGTCGTAGAATCCGCGATCAAGGTAGACGGCCTTGACCTCGGTGTCAAGGCCGTCGAGTACACCAAGGAACTCAGCGAGGACGCTGCTGGCGGTGTCGCCGTCTTCGAGACGGCGCACCGCCAGCGTGTAGCGTTTGTTCTTCACACGCGCGTAGAGTGTGGCGTAGGCGTGGAACGAAGTGGTTCCACGCTTCGCTTCCGAGTGGTAGAGAGCGTCTGTGTCGTCTTCATCACCGTAGTAGGGTCGCAGGTGGAGGTCTGCGCAGACCTCCACCTGCTCGGGGAGCAGTTCGACGATGTCTCGTCGAAGAAGCGTGTTAGCGACTCGTTCGAGCCGTTCGGGCTCGAACTTCGTCCGTAGATGATAGAGAACTGTGTTCGCCGATGGCGAGTCTTCACTGGAGTTGCACAGCGTCGAGATCGAGGTCCCGTCGGCGGTCGCGCCGACGAGGACCTCGTAGATGTCCTCTGCACCGATTTCAGCGTTGTTGGCGAGATTCAGAGAAACTTCCTCGTCAAGGCAGTTGACGAGGAAGTTAAGGAGCTGGTCCTCGTGGATTTCATTGTCCGCTTGCTTTGCTTGCTTGGACACAACTCAGCAAGCGGACTCCTTCAACTTGCGAGCTTTGTGAGGTACTGAGCCTCGGTATTCGACTTCATTTGGCTGGTCTTTCACTTTCGAATACAGTAAAAGAACTTGAGAAGTTCGGTGTCCAACGCTCGCGGAAAGCGGTCCATGATTGGGTACAGAAAGCTGATCTACAGCCCGCCAGCAACGCTAGTCCGGATCAGATTGCGGTTGACGAAACGGTGATCCGCATCGACGGCCAGCAGTACTGGCTGTACGCTGCCATCAATCCAGCCTCGAACAGATTCCTGCATGTACGGCTGTTTCCGACGACAACAACAGCGTTGACTGAACGATTCCTGCAGGAATTACGCGAGAAACACGACGTCGAAGATGCCGTGTTTCTAGTTGATCACGCCCAGCACCTCAAAACAGCACTCCAGCGAGTCGGGCTTCGATTCCAGACCGTTCGTCATGGGAATCGGAATGCTGTCGAACGTGTTTTTCGAGAGATAAAACGACGGACTTCCTCGTTCAGTAATAGTTTCAGCCACGTCGAGCCAACAACAGCGGAATCGTGGTTGCAAGCCTTCGCCGTCTGGTGGAACTCGCTAAACTAAACACGATGGAGTAGATCGGGTTAATCGACCAAGGTACTCGCGGATTTTCTCAGCGAGAGCTCGCGAATTTAGAAGAATCGTGGAAGAATGAGCGAACGGCAACGCCCATCAAGGCTCACGCCGTCAGTCTCCACCAAATCGGTTGTTCGATCAGGGTAACAGCAACGACACCGCAACAGATATCCCGACGCTCCAGTAATTTGGACTCAATTGTGACTTCCCTCGTCGACCGAGGTATCTCCGTCTTTCGGGAAGATGGAGCGTTAATCTTGCTCAAGAAAACGCTACAGAAGGTTTACCGAGAGATCTACTGCAAATCGATGGCGGCACGAGGACACTACTCGCTAAAGCTTACCAACCGAACTGTTGAATTCTCTGCGGAAACCCCGACACTAGTGCGACGTAACCGACAACGATTCAAATCAGAGTCTAAAGAACTCCGTGACTTCCTCGGTGCAATTAAAGAGGACGACGTCGTTTACGATGTCGGCGCGAACACTGGTCTCTACTCACTGTTCGCCGCAAAGAAATGCCCACAAGGGACAGTGGTCGCGTTTGAACCGTACCCACCGAACATCAGAGTCCTCCAGCAGGATATTACACGTAACGGCCTAGACAACGTCACGGTCATCAAGTCCGCACTCTCCGACTCCGTCGGTGAAATCAAGTTCAGCCAACCAAACGATGACGACATCGGATACGGTTCCTCGTCAATCAACACCGGTGGAACCAGAGAAGAGATTACTGTTCCAACGACGACAGGTGATACACTAGTGGCCGACGACAAGATACCGCCCGCGAACGTAGTGAAGATCGACGTCGAAGGGGCGGAACCGCTCGTGTTAGACGGGTTAGAACAGGTTCTTTCTGCACCGAGTTGCCGGGTGGTCTACTGTGAAGTCCATTTACCCGGTGTATCGAAACGGCCCTCCATTCAAGACTTCGGAAGTTCCTTAGAGGAACTTGAATTTCGGCTAAAAGAATGGGGGTTCTCCGTACAACGCCTACAGACAAAGGGGGACTCAGAGATTACGCTTAAAGCAAAAAAGTAACTCGTGGAAGCACGCCTCGTAATAATCAGCCACACCTGTCCGCTCCAGCCCTGACACAATCTATATGAATCTCATTCGCGGATTCGTCTCGGTTCTTGGGTCAAAAATTGGCGTAATCTTCCTTGGAGTGATAATAACACCCCTCTTAGTGCGATTCCTCGGTAGTTCCCTATATGGAGACTATGCATTCCTTCTTTCTGTTCTTAGCGTCACGATGATCCTCGTAAACGCCGGAATTTTTGATGGGACACGAAAGTTTATCGCGGAGGACAGAGGCTATTCCGAATGGGTCGAACAAGTCTTCGGATTTTACTTGCGAGTCGCGTTCGTCTTAGCTACCCTTGCTGCAGCTATTTACGCCGCTTTCTCATGGTACGGATTCACGGAAAGAGTTCTCGGATCCGGCTTCGAGGTTTACTTCTACTTGCTCGGACTGCTAGTCGTGGCCCGACAGGCGAACTCCGTCGTCCGAGGCGGGCTAATGGGTCTCGGATTAGAGTCTAAGAGCGAACCACTCCTTGTTTTGAGGAAATTTCTCTTTGGAATCTCAACTCTTGCGCTTCTCTACTTAGGATACGACATCGTAGGCGTACTCGTGGGGCATATCTTCGCTACGCTAACAGTCATGACCCTCGGCTACGTCATCTTCTTCAGGTATGTCGACATCCGGTCCGTGTTTACCCCTATCCACGAGGGATTCCCGAAGCGGGAACTACTCTCGTTCAACAGTCTCAGCGTCGTCCTAATTCTATTGACCGCGTCACTTTACCACGTCGATGTTCTCCTACTGAGGCTGATAGCTGGAGACCAAGCGACAGGATACTATCGGGCGGCACTCGTGATCGCTGAGTTCCTTTGGTTTGTGCCGAATACCCTCCAGACCGTACTCCTGCATTCCTCGTCAGAGCTGTGGGCGGACGAGAAGACGGAACGAATTTCGACGCTAACTTCTCGAACGACTCGATACAACCTCTCACTCACACTGCTCCTGACGATAGGAATCGCGTCACTCGCAGTCGAATTCGTCCCGTTGTATTTCGGATCAGAGTTCCAGCCCACCGTTCTTCCACTGCTCCTCTTACTCCCCGGCGCAGTCGGATTTGCGCTCGCACGTCCGATCTTCGCAGTTGGGCAAGGGAAAGGCAGCCTCCGTCCGTTAATCGCAGCAACTGGAGCAGCTAGCATACTGAACCTAGTATTGAATCTACTCCTCATCCCCAAATATGGGATGGCAGGTGCAGCAGTAGCAACTAGTATCGGTTACGGCGTAATGATCTTCTTCCATATCTGGGCCGCACGTAGCGTCGGGTTTAATCCGATTTCTGACCTCCGGCTACCTAGAATTGCAGTGACTGCAGTCATCACCGCGGCAATCATTTTCCCAACAGCAACGGCAATTGGGTCCTCGATAGGTTCATTACTAATCGTTCCCCCGCTCGGATTCATCGTGTACTCGGCGTTGAGTATCAAACTCGGTGTCGTTCCACCAGAAGAAATACTCCCCCTCGTGAGCCAGCTACCGGAGCCGCTTGAGGGATATATTCGTACTGGAATCAAGGCAATCCAGTAAACGGGAGTCCACTCACGCCACGGCGTCTTCCGTTTCACCCAGCCGCTCCTCAGCTTCCTCCCGATCTTCGGGATACCCAACGTCGATGCGCCACCCTTCCAGCCCGATCGCATCAATCGTCCGTCCACTCTGAATCAACAAATCGATCGCCTCCGAGATCTCGTATTCGCCACGATTCGACGGCTGCACAAGATGGCAGGCGTGGAAGATGGCGGGGCTGAACGTGTAGAAGCCGGTCATCACTAGATTAGATGGCGGGTCGTCGGGCTTCTCCACGACATCCGTCACTTCGCCGTACTTGTTCGTGTCACACACCCCATACCGGCTCGCTTCATCCCAGCCGACTTCCTCAACGAGGAACGCCGCGTCAGCCCGATCCTCTTGCTGGCGACGAACCACGTCCTCAAGGTTCGCCTGAAAGATATTGTCGCCGAGCATCAGCATGAAGTCGTCGTCAATATGCGACTCGACTTGCAAGAGTGCGTGCGCCAGTCCATTCTGTTCGCGTTGGTGGGCGTACGTGATTGGAATGCCATCGAACTCGTCGCCGTAGTGCTCGATGATGTCCTGCTTCCGGTAGCCGACGACCACGACGAGTCCGTCAGCACCGAGTTCTGCGAGCTGCTCGAAGCAGTGCGTGAGAATCGGTTTCCCGTTGACTTCGACCATACCCTTGGGCTTGTCCTCAGTGAGTGGCCGGAGGCGCGTGCCCTCACCGGCGGCTAGCACGACCGCTTTCATATTGTCCGAAGGATAGCCGTACACGGTCATAGGTCTGTTGACTTGCTGAACCAAACCCTGAAGCGGCGTCCCACAAACCCATAGATAATCCAGTAAGTATCGTCGGCAGCGGCTACGTCGGCACGACCGTCGCCGCGTGTTTCGCCGACATGGGCCATGACGTCGTCAACGTCGACATCGACCAAGACATCGTCGACGCAATCAACGCCGGCAAAGCACCAATTCACGAACCTGGGCTCGACGACCTACTTGCAACCCATGGTGGCGACACACTCACGGCAACTACAGACTACGAGGATATTCTCGACACGGACATCACGTTCCTCGCGCTCCCAACGCCCTCTAGAGAGGACGGCAGCATCGACACGTCAATCATCGAAGCAGCCGCCGAAACGCTCGGTGACACCCTGCGTAAGAAGGATGGTGATCACGTTGTCGTCACGAAGAGTACGGTCATCCCGACGACGACCACGGAGACACTCGCGCCGATTCTCGCGGACGCTTCCGGCAAGCAGCTCGGCGCGGATCTCCACGTCGCGATGAACCCGGAGTTCCTCCGCGAGGGCACAGCCGTCGAGGACTTCCAAAACCCGGATAAGGTCGTCTTCGGCAGCGACAGCGAGACCGCTATTGACACCCTCCACGACATCTTCGAGCCCCTCATCGAGGCATCTAACGCAACTGTCGTTGAGACTGGTATTGAGGAAGCGGAAATGATCAAGTACGCCAATAATGCCTTCCTCGCGTCGAAAGTCAGCCTCATCAACGACATCGGAAACATCTGCAAGGAGTTCGGCGTCGACGCCTACGAAGTCGCCGACGCGATCGGGCTCGACGACCGTATTGGCGAGCGTTTCCTCCGTAGCGGCCTTGGCTGGGGCGGCAGCTGCTTCGGGAAAGACACGAACGCCATCATCAACGCGGCCAAAGAGACGGGCTACGAGCCGGCGATGCTCGAAGCCGCCGTTGAGGTCAACGACCGCCAGCCAGAGCGCCTCCTCTTGCTGCTTGACGACCACGTCAACGTCAAGAGCGAGCGCGTCGCCGTGCTTGGGCTTGCGTTCAAACCCGGCACCGACGACGTCCGGGACTCTAGGGCGATTCCCGTTATTAATGGCCTTCAAGAGCGTGGTGCAAACGTCGCTGCCTACGACCCAGTCGCCGCCGAGAACATGCGCACGCACTTCCCGGCTCTCGAGTATACGGACGCACCACAGGACGCACTTGCGGGCGCAAGCGCGTGCATCGTCTGTACCGACTGGGACGAGTTCGCTGTACTCGATGAGGAGTTCGACGCCATGGAATTGCCGGTCGTCGTCGACGGCCGACGCATTATCGAGCGCCGCGACGGACTCACGTACGAGGGACTCACTTGGTAACAAGGAGTCTCGAACGGCAGTTAGACATCCAACAATAATCAAAACACTCCCGCAGCGCGCCACAGGCGACCCCTAGCCACCATCTTCACTTGCAGTGGTGGTGTGTCCACCTGTCTCCTAGCCGAATACCCGGACAGCACGAACCCACGGCACTACAATGATATCCATCGCACAATCGCTACAGGACGCCGTTCCGAGACGCGAGTCCCTCTATCTTCTCGATTTCGGCGTCAAGCATGAGGACATCCGCCATGGCATCAACGGCACTTTCGAACGGGACGTCTAACTCATAGCTGTAGTAGTTGCCTCTGGAGCCGCTGCGGTTCTCGTATTTGGAGAGGATACCGAGCATGTGGAGATCGGAAAGGTGATTGTGGACAGAGCGCTGTTTGAGCGGGTCATCGGTGTTCGCGGCTGACTTGCACAGCGACGCGTACTCATCGTAGATGGCGCGCGTCCGACTAGGCGTGTCCGCTTTCGCAGCCTTCGAGACCACCGCCAGCAGTGTAAGCCGACCATGGGTTGTCAGCTCGCGCATGCCTTCTTCAACGCGTTCGCGTTCGAGTTCAGAGCGGGCGGCCTCGACGTGGTCCGTAGAGATTGTATCCGCGTCTTGATTTTCGGCGAGTTCACCGGCTAACCGAAGCAAGTCCAGTGCCTGGCGGGCGCTCCCACTGTCACGAGCGGCCAGCGCCGCACAGTGCTGGGTCACGCCCTCTGCCAGCGAGTCATCAGCAATTGCAATATCCGTCCGGGAGTCGAGGATATTCGCGAGTTCGAGCGCGTCATACGGCGGGAACTGGAGTTCGCGCTCGCAGAGCGTATCCTGAACGCGTGGGTCAAGCTGTTCTTGGAATTTATAATCGTTGCTGATGCCGATGATTCCGACTTTCGCATCCTCAAGATTTCCTTGAGAGCGGGCGCGCGGCAACTCGTAGAGGAGGTCGTCACGGTCGCCAATCGCATCGACCTCGTCAAGAACAATGAGAACAGTTCCGCCGAGGGCTTCGAGTTCTTGGTGAACCGCCTCGGGGTCAAGCCCGGAGGCTTCCCGTGGGTTAGTCGGACACTCCCATCCGACCATCGGTAAGGTGGCCTCGGGCAGTCGGGTGGGTCACGGTCGGGGCGTCCACGGCCCCCGATGCCTGCCGTCGCACCTTCCTGACTTGGGGAAGGCTGTTGAGAGCAGGCACATTCCAATCCTGGTGCTTCTCGATGCCTTTCACGGCGATATTAACGCTTGCACCACGGTCACTGTGGTCTTGATGCCCACAGTCCCGGCACTTGAACCGCTTCTTATGACGGTTCGCACGCTCCGTGTGTCCGCACATCGGACACCGCTGGCTCGTGTACTCGGGATTAATCCACGCGGTCGGAATCCCCTTGAAGGCCGCCTTGTACGACGTGTAGTATTGAAGCGCACGGAACGGGAGGTGGTGCAAGCGTCGGTTCATCCGCGTGCCGTAGTCAATACTGTCGCGCATCTCTTTGAGGTCTTCAAAGACGATACACGGCTTCTCGAACTGACGGCTCCACTCCACAATATGACGGCTCACCTTGTGGAGTCTATCACGGACAAACCGTTCCTCACGCCCTTCCAGCGTGTCGTGGATACTCGGTTTCCCCGCGTTCTGCACGCGCTTGCGCATCGTGAAATAGCGATGACGCTCGAACTTGATTTCGGGGAAGTCGATAACCAACGTATCTTCGACACTATCCATTGAGAGTGCGGTCAACGCCACGTTATCCTCGTTCACGTCCACGCCGACAATTGTCTGCGAGTCCTGCTTGTCTCGAACGGTCTGCTCGGTGTTGGTGACGTTGACGTGCAATTCGGGGTTGTCGTTGTGGAACAGGGCTTCAGCCGTCCCAATCTTCCATTCGCCGCTCGTGAGCGCGGTCTGGAGAATGTCGAGGTGGGCGTCGTCGCCTTCGAGGACGCCTTTGACGTGTTTGTACGGCTTCGCACTGATGCGGAACGAGACATCACCGTCGTCAGCCAGCGACAGGTTGTACCCTTCTTCGTAGTTGGCTCGAAGCGGGTACGCGCCGTCCTTGGTGTGACTGGGTTGGTCGAAGTCGTCGTACTCGTAGTAGTTCTCCATCGCGCCGAGTGCTTTGGCGACGACGCGCTGCGTCGTGTTCTTCACGAGATTTGCGTCGTCGGCCACGCGGTCGGGAATTGCGTCCCAGTCCACGCCATCTTTGGCGAGGCGAATGGTTTCGTTGTACACCGATTGGGCTTCGAGCGTGGCGTCTTTCAGTAGGCTCTCGTTGTCACTCTGGATGTCGAGTTGGAAATCCAGCGTCTTCACGAGAGCCTGCGAGTCGGTCATCCGTGCCAGTATAGTGTAGTAGTACGGTCATCTTGAATGTCAGCCATCCACGGCGAAAGTGGAACACGTTTAGCCGAGCTTACAGCCTTCACCCTCGGGATCAAGCCCCGAGGCACTCGGCCTGCTCCGCCCGTAGACGAAGATATTGTTTGGTTCCCAGCCGTCGATGACTGGCTGGAGGGCGTCCATGTACTTCTCGATCTCTTCATCGCGTTCCTCAATCTTGTTCGGCTGGTAGGATTCGCCGAGCGCATCCTTGTTTGCGAAGATGTTCTGCTTGCGCTCGAAACTAGACATTAATCGCAAAACCCCGAGAGGGCGTAATAAAACCACCATTTCACCTGATGCAAGTGAACACCCACACACCACTGTTGCAAGCGAATCGAAACGTGAGGAGCTAGAAGAACAACACACCACCAATACAAGTGAAGATATGACACAATCTCCACTGGCTGAAAACCTAATATCCAACAATAGAGCGTGAAACGCAAGAATGTCGAATCCCACCCACTAATTGGTCCTATATCGTTACCTGCTGCGTCGTGTATCGCCTGTTAGTTGCTGTTGCAGCTTCAACTATCCTGGTTCACTTGCAACGGTGGTGTGTCTCTCTGTAATGAGGCCGAACTCTCTTGAAAGGAACACCAGTGGGACACGCTTCAGTTGCAACGGTGGTGTGTCTCATCACCTGGCCCATTAACATCCTCCCGCGCCTGAAGCACGGGTATTCTCCTTGATTTCTATAATGGAGTGATGGTTGAATAGACGCAGAGCTGATTCCGTCGAGAAACATTCGACACGGTGGGGTGGGAGAACCGACAGCAAAGAGATGTACGAACAGAATCGACAGCAGGGCCATCGGAAGAACACTCGACACAGTGGGGTGGGGGAGAAGACCAGCAGCGACGAATCAAGAACCTGCTTGTCTCAGTCCTTAACCAACAGCATCCACCAAGCCCTCACTAGTGTTGGTTAAGATTTGAATACCAGCAGCTATCGAGACCGCCTCGCCCGCTAGCTTGGCCCAGTTATGCGAATGAGTACAACACGATGACGAAGGAAGAAAAGGTGGAGATGTATCAAGCGTGGGCGGAGTATCGGGAGAATCGCCGCACAGGAACGAAGTTGGGGGATTGACCGCTAGTCCATCACCGGCGCGATTCTCGTTGTTTCTGTGAACTGCCTCGGGGTCAAGCCCTGAGGCACTCGGCCTGTCCCGCCTGTAGATATTCGGGTCGTCACTATCCCACCAGCAGATTTTTAGTATTCCGCGAAAATTAAAACACATGGCAGAATCCGCTGTATCGCGTTCACACCCGCTTGATACGATGTTGGCAGTCTCCGACGTGGTTCAGAGTGAGAGACTCGCTCAACTCTACACTCGCGTCCTTGAACTCGACTCACCGACTGTCGAGGAGTTGGCTGAAGGGCTCGAGAGTTCGACGACGACAGTCTATGAGGATGTCAAACACCTCGTGGACATCGGTCTCATTAAGCGTGTTAC
Organism: Halobacterium sp. NMX12-1; assembly: GCF_040435975.1. Classification (NCBI taxonomy): domain Archaea; kingdom Methanobacteriati; phylum Methanobacteriota; class Halobacteria; order Halobacteriales; family Halobacteriaceae; genus Halobacterium; species Halobacterium sp. NMX12-1. Next base: position 844,410 of record NZ_CP159204.1, read on the forward strand.
GGATACACAGCCACACCGATACCGAGCCCGTCAGGTTGATATGACTATCCAGGCGGGTGGGGAGACGTTCCAGATCACCCCGACGCTACTTGTCGCCCTTGCGGAAAGCCAGTCGAACGAGAACCTCAGACTCTATATTGACCGCCACGGCGTCAGCGGACTCGCGACGGCGATTGAGTATGCTCGGGCGTACACACAGTCGAAAATGAACGCGCGAATCATGGCCCGTGAACAAGAGATACCCGTTCTTGAGGCAGAGACCATCCTTCAGGAGCTCCAAGAGATCATTCTGGAGACTGAGCCCGACATCTCTCCGAGTCTCGATATCGAGGAGCTTGACGCCGACGTAGATGAACGAATGGACGGATAGATACCAGTTCTCTGGGTGAGATCACAGCACGGATGAGACGAACCGTGCTACCTCGCGGATTGAAGAGCGTGATGTCGTTGCTGCCCGGCTGTTACCGCTGTGTAGGTCCATCAGTCCTGACCAAGTGGCGGAAGACAGACGAAATGGACTCTCTAAATACTCACAGATATACTTGCGAGCAAAGCATATATTTGCATAGTGTGCGTTAGCAGTGGTATGAGCGAGTTCGATCCGGCGCCAGACGGCAACGACGGGTTCCAGCGCTGGCAGGCTGACACGGACACCTTTGACCGTGTCTACGATGTTGTCCTCGGCGTCACTACACCGACGACGTACCGTGCGATTGCGGAGCGAGCGGACTGTTCGGCGAATGCCGCGAAAAAACACCTTGACCGGCTCACGGAGATGGGTGTCGTCCGGAAAGACGAACAGAGCCGGCCGGCGCGCTACGAACGCGATGACGGCTATCTTGAGTGGCAGGAAGCCAGTCGCATCGCCCGCGAACTCTCGGTTGAAGAGATCATCGACCGCGTCGCCGATCTTGAAGCCGAACAACAAACCTACGAGCAGCGCTTCGAGACCGCTGACCCGGAATCTGTCACCGTCTTCGAGCTAGACGACCATGAGGCACTCCACGAACGCATGCAAGCGGTGAGTGAGTGGCAAGCCACCGCGCGAGATATCCGGCTCTACGAACTTGCCCGCCAACTCGCCCAAAACGACGGCCACCTCATCTCTGCCTGATGAGTCCGCCGTCCGATTCCTCGGCCTCGACTGGCCCGCCGGATCGACACACGCTCCGTCTCCTCGAACGCCACCTCGCACGCGAGAATCTCATCTCCGACACCGCCTTCGACCCCAATCCCCACGAACCACGGCTACTCCATGCACACTTCGACATGACCCACTACCCGGCGTCAACGACTGCCGCCCGATTAGACGTTCGGTGGTTCACGACCGGCGACTTCTCGTTGCACTACGTCGAAACCAGCGCGGACGGCCCCCAATGGGAGTGCCGATGGGATCGCCATCCGAATCCACATAATACACGAGTGCACTTCCACCACCCCCCAGACAGCGACGACATCACCGACCTTGCGCTCTCTTCTCACCACCCACTTGATGTGTACTCAACCGTCCTCGACGCCATCGAACAACGACTTACCGACCACTGAGATTGACATCCTCCCCGCCCTGAAAGGGCGAGGATTCCCACGGTACCGCACCGCTGGGTTGGGATGTTTAAGGTTTGTAGCCACCCCGAAGGACAGCTACTGGCTGTGCCAACCAGCCGTTACTCCTATCCCGGCATGGGATTCGGAGGTACTTCTTAGTGCTTACACCCCGAGTTCCGGTACGGAAGAGGGTGTCTTCCACTTGGAATCAGGGAATCCCGATACTGTCCGATTAGTCGGGCGGGTAGACCGCCTCGGTTGTAGATTGACACGCCATCTGGCCACTTAAGACATCTGTTCGGCACGTCGAACGTAGTTCAGGTAGAGCTTGTCGGATTCATCCCCGCCCTGAACGGCGGGGCTTTCTCCTCGCACCTCCGTAAACGGGTGGGTTTTCGCTTCGCTACCGCTGTGAATCTCTCTGGACGCAGAGGTTTCGGCTGCGGGGAGTCAGCGGCTTCGCCTCGAATTGGTGGCGCCACGCTTATTTGTGTGTAGGTTCTACACATAGAGTGTGATGTCGGAGGAAAAAACGCGCGTCGACTTTAACGCGCCGCGGGCGCTCGTCGAGCGTGCTGATCGGGCTGCCGACCTCCTCGATATCTCCCGAACGCAGCTACTCATCGACGCCCTACAGGACGAACTCGCGGAACTGACCGACGACGACGAGTTTCGCGCTCGCCTCAAGCAAGCCTACTACGACGGTCGAGCTGACTACCAGACGATCGAGGACCTCCTCGGAACGGAAGCGGCGATGCGGCTGAAACTCCTCCGTGACTCCATCGATCGCGCGCCACCCGAGCCAGTCCTCGACGACGAGCTTCCCAGTGACGACGAGTTCTACGAGGGGAACGTCGAGACGTGGTCGGACAGCGACGAACCGAACGCGTAACAAATGGCGGGCCAATCGACGATCGTCGTCGATGCGAATTCGCTGCTGAATCTCGCGACAGTCCGTGTCGACGCCAGCGACTGCGCGCCGACGGGAGCGGATCCACTTAAAGCACTACTCTCGACGTACGAGGTCCACGTTCCGGACGTGGTGATGGGAGAGATTGGAGCGGCTGCTGTGGGCGACGACCTCCTCGCTAGAGCCGCCGACCTCGTGCTCCAGGCAGCCCACCACCTGACGACGCACGATGTCGAAGCGGCACTCGAAGCGCCGCTGACCTATGGACTGGACACAGGCGAATCACACGCGATCTGGCTCGCAAACGATCTCCAAGCCGCGATGTTTCTTACCGACGAATTCAACACCACGAACTATCTCCTCGTCTCTCTCGCCCTCGATGACCGAAACACGCTCTTCACCACGCCGCATGTTCTCTGTTCGCTCGCACGTGATGGAATTCTCTCAGCGGCCTACGTCGACGCCGTGCTGACGTACTTTGTTGAGACGAAACACTGGGACAGTGCCTACGTCGAGCGACTCCGAAGCGAATATCTGTAAACTACCCCATCCTACTTCGCTCACCCGCAGGGGGTTCGCTCGTTGAGGAAGGGGGCTTTGACATGGACTTCCGGCGATCAACTGTCGGCGGTTGGCCGATAGCCGTCGCCGTTCAACATCCCACCATTTGCACGCACGGCTGCTGGTGCGTCTACGCTCTCCGACGTGGGCGAGGAACGCAGGCTGTGGTGTCGCTTGCGCATATATCGGAACGCGACGTTTTTCGCACCGCTATAACTAGCAGAAACTGTTCTCGTCGGCGAATCTCAGCAATATTCTATCATATTCCCAATTATTTCGGCGAGGCAGTGACAACGATTGACGAACGGGGTGGACGTTTTTGCCGTCAGGGTTCCAAGAGCTGGTTCCGATGGGGCTGTTCGACGAACTGCTCGTCGAGGACGGCGTCGAGCTGCCGAAGTTCCCACGCGAACGGAGCCCGTCCGAGATCGAGTGGCAGACGAAGGAGATCGGTCGGCCAGCCATGCGAGCGTTCAAGCTCACCGCGGCAGGACGCTTGCTGCGGCGAGAACGGGAGTTCCGCGAGAAAACCCCTGAGGAGAAGCACGCCGAGGCCGCCGAACACGGCTTCGACTCGTGGGACGAGTACGTCTCGTTCTGCGAGGGTGCGGAGCCCCAGGAACTGCTCCAGCGCGGAATTGGCGTCGCCGGTCCAGACGAGCAGACCGTCGACGAGGCGTTCTGGCTCGACCACAACATGCACGGAAGCTTCGAGTTCCACGGCAGCAGCGACGACATCGAGGACGGGTTCTCCTGGTCGTACGAGGCGCGGTTCACGCGTGGCGACCTCGACGCAATCGTCTTCCTCGGCGAGCGAGGCGGCGGCGGGCCGGACGACTACAGGCCGGACGAGCCCGCTACTGTCCGGTTCTGACCGTGACCGCGTCGCCGGTCAAGGTCGAGATCGCGCGGCAGCGTGCACACGTCGCCGGCCTCAGTATGGGTGACCCAGGTGGTCTCGCGTTCGCCGAGTGCGCACTCACGCTCTGGTGTTGGTCACGTATCGAATCTCGCTGTCCGTCGAAGCGTGCTGGGAGCGCGCTTCGGTCAGCTACCCGTTTCCGGAGTCAGTCCGACCGGTCTCACTACGTTCTTCGTCGGCGCCGGGCAGCGACGACCGTTCCTGCTCAGTCGGGTCGAAGTCAATCACTTGCTTCTCCTTCGGCATCGCCTCCACTGTAATCCCACGCCACTCACCATCCACCCCAACTAACGCCTCCGAAAATCCAGCATCCTCATTCCCCGGCACTGCATCCTGGACGAACCGCATCTGCGCGTAGTTCAACCCGAACTCCTCGGCCCACTGTTCGTCCATCCCGTCCAACCGGTGGAACTGCTTCACTGCACACTGATCCAGAATCGCCTCACTCTCAGCGTGCTCGAAGAACTCATCAACCGTCTGCGTCACCAACCGAATCGAGAGGTCGTGGTGGCGGTGATGGCGAAACACCGTCTCCAAAAACGCGAGACTCGCGGCGTCCTGCATGAGATAGCGCGCCTCGTCGATGTAGAACACGACCTCCTGCTCCGAGACTTTCGCGCGCTCATAGACCAACGATATCAACAACTGCATCGTCAGCGCTGTCGAACTATCTACACTCCCCTCCTGCTGGGCGAGATCAAGATAGATCACTTTCTCGTCGCGAATGTCGAACGCCGAGGGCTGCCCGAGATTCGAATGCCGCCCACTCTCTTCGAATGGACGGAGCTGGTCGAGCAGCCACGTCGCATCCCCCGCGAGCTTCCCAGCCTCCTCATCAGTACGCACAACAAATTCCTCGGGCTCCTCAACCATCCCTTCAAGCACGTCCATCACGTCCCGGATCGTCGGACTCGGATTGTCGTGGGTCGAAATATCATCAGTAATCCCACGTTCGTTGTACGCTCGCGTGAGCGCGAGCTCCAGCGTCGTCCGCCGATCGCCAAGCGAAACCCCGCGTAACGCGAAGAAGTTCGTGAGGAAGCTCATCGCGTCGTCCAGTTTCTCGTTGAACGGACTGGCGTCCTCGCCCATCGCTCGCTGGACGCGCGCCGGTGTTTCCCGCAGCTCCAGGGGATTCAACCCGAGCGTCCCACCGACCGTGATGCGTTTCGCATCCAACGCTGCAGCGACGCCAGCCCAGTCGTTCAACGGCTCGAGAATCACCCCAATCCGATCACTGCTCTGTTCGATCGAGCGGATGAAGTTCTGCTTCGAGCTGAACGACTTCCCCGAGCCAGGATCACCGATTGTGAACATCGCGTAGCCGTTCTCCCGACTGAACGGGTCAATCACGACCGGGCTGCGCGTGTCCTTGTGAATCCCGAACTCCACCCCGCCTTCCTCGAGAATCGTCGCCTGCTGTGGAGACGCCAACAACGCACCCACCGCACCCCCGAGGGCAATCGACGCCCGCCCGAATTCGTTGCTCCCGATGGGTGCGGCCGACTGGACGGCGAGGTCCTGCCGACAGATCGCGGTCTTCGGTGTGAGGTTCGCCGGGTCGTCGCGGAGCGCACTCTTCACCGTCTGGACGGCGTCCCGTAGCTCGTCTTTGTCGTCGGCGCGCACCGTCACGAAGAGGCTCTGGTCGAACACACTCGCGCCGTTTTCAACGGCCGTGTACGTCGCCGCCGCCTCGTTGGCGCGCTCCTGCAAGTACGCCCCCCGCACGCTCTGCTCGAGATCCGCATCCACCTGGAGGTTGTCCGCGATATCCTGCAGCTCGTCGCGGGCACGCTCCTGATTCCGCGGCGTGACGTGGGCGGTCACGTCGAACTGGACGTCGGTGAGTTCGAACAGCTCGCTGAGATACCCGTCACTCGGATAATCCGGATAGTCCGCGATGTACAGCGTCGACGTCCACTGCTCGCCAACGCGGGCGGCACGCGTCTCCCACTCGATCGCATCTGGGGCCGTCACGGTCTGCTGGGACTCCGCCACGTCATCCAGCAGCGCTCCCTCCACGCGTCCCTTCTCAAGCGTCGCCTCGTCGAGGACAGCCGCGAACGCGACCTGCTCCTCGTCGTCCTCGGTGTACCACCGCCAGAGTCCGACTCCGACGAGGACGGCTCCCACGGCAAGGGCCGCGTACAGGACAGCGCCCGCGAGCGACGCCGGGTCAGGTAGCCACTGCCCGAGCTGGCGATCGAGCCCGCTGGCCTGAAAAAGAGCATTATGTATCATGGTCACCCTCCCGGCGCGAGTGGCCCATGATTGGGTGGTCGCGGACGACGCGCCCCGCGTCGCCGTAGTCGTGCTCGCGGCCGTTCCAGAACGCCAGATTCAGGACGAACAGCTCGACCGTGCTGAGTCGCCGCGCGGACCACCCGGAGGCCTGCTGGATGAACTCCGCGCGAACGTCGTTGATTCGCTCATCGAGTTTCTCGAACATCTTGGCGCGACGCTCAACCTCGGTCAGATCCTCACGGCGCGTCACGAACGGCCGGAACAGGAACCCAACAATCGGGAACTGCGTCAGCTTCTCCGCTGGCGTCGCTTCGTCGCGGTAGCGGTCGTAGATCTCCAGTGGCGCGACTTCGACGCCGATGTAGTAGTGCAGCTGCTGGCTGCCCCGGTCGCGCATCTCCTGCGGGCGGGTCTCCCGGTATTCCTCGAGGAGTGCCCGGAAGATTGGGTTCTGTTTGACGTCCTCGTCGTTCAGCCGGTCTTCGATGGTCTCGGTGATCTGTTCCACGGGAAACGACCGGGTCGTCGCGTGGAACTTCAGGGGCCAGTCTAGCTCCCGGTTGGCGAACGCTGCGCCCGCTTCCTGGAGCTGCGCCCAGTCGTCTGACATCGCGAAATCCATGTTCCCCGGCTGCACCTCGACGAACGCCGCCATCGCACCATCCTGGCGCTGGATCGCACCTGCGCCTGGCCACGCGCGTTCGACGTTCGTGAGGTCTTGCGTGCGTTCGTCGGGTTTGAACGGCGTGTAGTTCGCGAGCCCGCCCTCGTTACGTGTTGTTCCAGTGGACTCAGTCTCGTCTTCGGGCGCGCTGAACGTGACTCGGGGGCGCTTGGCGTACCGGTAGACATCTTTGGCCCACGTCCACGCGTTCAGGTGGTCGGGCGAGACGTAGAGGACCGCGACGCCAAGCCCGAAGCCACCAGCAACGAGCGGGAGCGCTAGCGACTCGACGCCCGTGAACCCGGCAACGAGCAAGCCGACAATCGGGAAGGCAATGAGGACGCCAACGTCGCCTTCGTCGATGTTGAGGATGGGGATGCGGCCTTCCTCGCCGAACTGGCCCATAATGCGCCGTGCCGCCGCGTCCCGGTCGACCATCAGTGGATCCCCCGGTCGAAGTCCATCCCATGGTCGTCACTCGATTCTGTCTCCTCACTGGGCTCGTTTTCGGTCCGCCGATACGACGGCGACGACTCGCCATCATCGGTGTGTCCGCCACGCGCTGCGGCTTTCTGCGCGACGGCGTGGCCAGCCGCTGCTTTCGGGCCCCAACGTGCGGCTGTCGTTGCGAGGCCAGCCCCACCAATGTACGCGCCAGCAGCGACGCCCCCGATGAGCGCGGCACTCTTCGTCGCACCCCCGAGAACCTTTGCTGTGAGCGGCGTCGCGAATGTGAACGTCTTCCACGTGACGTAGAGTGCGATTAGCGGGAGGGAAGCAGCAACCAAGTATCGGAGAAACGGGCTACTTGGCGAGAGCGAGTTCTGTGCGGAAAGAAGACTGTAGCCTTTGAATACGACTGCAGCAGGTAGTGGAAGGATCGCCAGAGGCACGAATCGCTTACTAAATCCTATCGCAATATCAGAAAGAACTGGGACGTTACCGTACGCGACCGCGAACGAGATAGGCATCCCGTATACGTAGACGAGGAGCAGAACCTCGCGGATATAGTAGAGAGCTTCGAGTGCCCACATGGAAAGTCCGCCAATAAGAGCGAAAACCAAGGACAGTCCGGGATTCATCACAGAGACATTTAGGAGGTTTAGCATCGTGTCACCGAGAGAGTTCAGACTGGGTATCAACGCAATTGTGAACCCGTCAATGAGGTAGAGGGCGAGAATACTAACCCAATACCAGGTAATTATCAGAACAGCCCCGACCCAGGCCGTCTTCTTCGCCCGTCGAGCGTCATACGCGCTTCCAATATTGAAGATTCGAATAGTGTGTCTGGCTTGAACGCACAGCACTAGAATGAGAAGCGAGATTAGCATGATCTCGCCACCAACAAGTGCATCTTGGATAGCCGGCCATGGATTATTCGTAGGGGTGCCAAAGACAAACGCACCATCGGTTTCCGGCGTGGGGGTCCCAAACATCTCCTCCGCGAGCGATTCATAGCCAGAACGAAGGCCGTTTAGGAAGAGTTCGATAATCCAGTCAACGACGTCTTTGAACCCCTCCAAAACGACATCAATTAGGTCAACCATCGTTACACCTCACTGATAGTGATGGCACAGTCTTCCTGCTCATTCGACGCTGAATACCGAATATTGTAAGATTTCGAAACGCGGTCTCCGCCGACCCGCGTTTCGAGAATCAGGTCGAACTTGCCGGTCTGTTCCTCGTTAGTACAGGAAGTTCCACCACCGGGAACGAAGGCAAATGGCGAGCGCGAGCTGTAAATCGTGAGCTGCTCGTCTGCGGGAAGCAAGACTTCACCAACTTCCGAGTCTGTTTCTGAATCGTATATCCCACTAACGTCCTCAGCACCCGCGTAGTTTGTCCCTTGTTCGTTGGAGGGATACGGAACATCGCCGATGAACAGTAGTTTTGTGATTGCCTCTGGCCCAGTTCCCTGATTGCTAACGGTGATGAACGCCTCCTCACTGATTTTGTCTTCCGCTCCGGTCCACATCTCCTCAGGCTGATTTCTCCCAATACCCATCTCCACAATTTCCAGAGTTGGTTCGATTGGGATCGTCGTCTCGACAATAGTTTCATCTTCACGAAGTGCAACGATGTCGTACTCGCCTGGCGGGTAGGTCGTACCAATCTCGAACGAGACCTGCTGGACGCCAGCCGCGACCGATTGTTGCGCGAAGAGTTCGCCGTTCGGCTGGATGAGATTGAGCCGGTCAACGTCCGCCTCCGAGACGAGAGTAACAACAACTGTGGTCCCATCTACGGCGACTTGCTGGAGCGGGCCACCAGCAGCAGTCGTGCCATCGCTGGCAGGCGAACTCTGGGAGAGGCAGCCCGCGAAACTCGCGACTGCAGCACTAGCAACTGTTTGGAGGGCAGTGCGCCGATCGAGGTCTTGGAGGTGTCTGGTCATGATTCCTGAAAGCGGGTGGTGAAGTCGAGCAGTCGGAGTAGTCGCGTGCCGGCGTAGAACACGACGGCGAACGGGAGCAGCCGCCAGCCGACGCCGACAAGCAACGCTAACCAGCCATCAATCGAGCCGAGTGGATGCCACCGTGCCGTCGCCGTCGCGGGGGCGTACGCGGGGTCGTGGCTGAGCCACGAGCCAGGCTGATAGCGCGCCGTGTACACGCCGGGCTCGTCGACGGTGACGGTCGCGACCCCAGAACGATTCGTTTCGATGCGCTGGCCGTTGATGGTAATCGCACCAGTTCGCGTCTCGCCACCAATCAGGTGCAGGCGGTCGCGGTCGGCCAACTGAATCGGTGCGTCCGTTCGCGCATCGCGGAGCTCGACGCGGAGCACGGCCGCCGTCTGATTCTGGCGAACGACGTTAACGGAGAGCGTGCTCCGACGAAGCTTTCGGTCGGCGTCATCCTCCAACGCGACAGTCTCGTTGACGCCGCGCACGATTCCGGTGACGTGGAGGAACTCCCGCTCAATACTCTCGGTGCGAGCAGCGAGCCCGTACGTCGCCTGATAGGATTGGTTCACGACGTCAACGGAGACGTTCTCCCCGATCGTCCCGGCGGGCGTTGCTTGGTCGCCACCCCACGTCGCGAGCAACTCGGGGCCGTCCCGGACTGGCTCAACGCGCGGCCCGATCCGGGACGGATAGGCGTGGACGCCCACCGGGAGCGCGGGTGAGTCAACCACCGACCGCCCCGTCGCGGTCGCAGTGACGAGCGTATCCCAGTCCGGGTTCCGGGCGGTGTAGAACCGCCAGATGCCACGCACTCGTGCGCCGCGTTCGGGGAGCGTAAAGCCCTGCCAGGGCCGCGTCTGGAAGACTGCGACGCCAGCATCCCCGTTCGGATACGAGGCTGAGTGAGCGGTCGCCGACAGATTGTACACCGCCACGGAGAGCGTGTCCGACACGTTCACCGATTCCTCGTGATAGGTGACGTCGACGCTGGTCGTGTTGCCGCGATCGATACGCGTCGTCTGCCGCAAGCGAACGCCGATCTCGGCGGTGAACGTGAGCGTCGCCCGCCCATTCCGCCCCATCTGGTAGGCAAGAATGGGCGTGTGGGCGCCGTCCCGTTCGACGAGCGACTCACCGTCGGCCTGCAGTTCGACGGTGTCGATCTCGTGGCTGACCAGCGACCAGTCGACGGTCGTCGATCCCGAGGCGTCTCCGGGAGGGACGCGAACGCGGTAATCGACGAACCCACGCAGCGTGCCGTTCGGTGCAATATACAGTGGTGTCGTCCCAGCTGCGAGGTGGGTGCGCGTCGACGGCTGCACCGCAAATATCGTCGCGTGGGCGTCCGCGATGAACGCGCCATCTGTGCGATTTGCGTGCGGCGGGTGGATGGACGTGTTCGGGCCGCCACCGTCCAAATCCTGGAAGTCGTGGCGCGTCCACGTGGCGGCGGTTGCGGGCGGCCGCGTGAACGTGACGTCGGTCCCGTTCGCGACCTGTTGGACGGCCGTGCGGTTCTCACCGTACCGCTCGCGATACGCCGACTGGTTGATGTAGTCGTCAGTGTCGCGCGACCACAGCGTCGCGGACTCGTTCTCGGTGAGTCCATTCTCTTCGGTCCCCGGCCGGGGTGGGTCGGCAGTTACGACGCTGGTGATGCCGCCGGCGACGACCAGCGCAGCTACGACGACGCGCGCTCGCTGCATGACGCTACCAGGGGACGAGGTCGACGCACGTCGCCAGTGGGAGGTTCATCAGCGAGCCGGCGACCGTGTACAGCGGGCCGAGGACGACGAGGACGACCGCGGACTTCATCGCGGAGCGCTTGTGGCGTTTTAACCCTTTCTTGCGGTCGGGGCTGAGCGTGAATATCTCGATGAGGGAGTCGGCCTGCCAGACGACGGCGAGCCCGACGATGCCCAGCGCGGTGGTGAGCTGGAAGAACCCCTCGATCATACTCGGGAGGTTGTCCGCGCTACAGACCGCGCTGCTTTGGGCGGCCGCCGGCTGCACTGCAAGCAGGCTGACGAGAACGACGGCGGCTATCGTGCGCGGGAGGCGGCTGGCTGGTGGTGCGTCGCTAGTGGTGGGCTCGGAGGGCGTGTGCTGGGCCATGATACAGTAGTGTGCTCTCTGGGAACGTCATCGAGGCTGATGTGGTATGCTACCTCTCAACACCCAATCGAAAAGTGACACACGGTGGTAGTATATATTTTCTCCTAGTATTCCGGAAATAACCTAGAATGGAACTCGTCAATATCTAAGGAGGTGTGTAAGACGATGCGCACAGGTGGTGTCCGCGCTGGTCTACGTGGGCCGACGAACAGCGAAACTGCCGGCAGAATGTGCGTTCGCTGGTCTCAGATGGTCTCCCAATAACAAGAATTATACAATTTGGCAGTTTCAACCGAAGTATGTACGATCTCACCGGCTTCCAGCGAGACCTGCTCTACGTGGTCGCTGGATTAGATGAGCCGCACGGCCTCGCCGTCAAAGACGAACTCGAGGAGTACTACGAGTCCGAGATTCACCACGGCCGCCTCTACCCGAACCTCGACACGCTCGTCGACAAGGGCCTCGTCGACAAGGGCCAACTCGACCAGCGCACCAACTACTACACGCTCACGAGTCGTGGCAGTCGGGAAATCACCGCCCGCCGCGAATGGGAACAGCAGTACGTCGACCTAACAGAGTGAACGGCGTGACGGATGTCACTCGAAAACGGTTTCGATGGCATCCACGCCGACCTTCCAGATCTGACGAATGACGAGTTTCATGTCGAACGAGAACGACTGCTGTTTGACGTACTGGAGGTCGTACCGAAGCTTTTCCCCTGGTTCTGCACCAGTCACGTCGTTCACTTGTGCGAGTCCTGTAAGTCCAGGCTTGACAAACCAGCGTTTTCGCCAGTCGACGACGCCGGTCTGAATGTCCGAGTCTAGTTCTGGCCGCTCGGGGCGTGGGCCGACCACGCTCATGTCGCCTTTCAGCACCGTCCAGAGCTGTGGAATCTCGTCAAGGTGCGTCTCGCGGAGAATGCGACCGACGCGCGTGACGCGCGGGTCGACCCCGCCGGCGTCTTCATCGCTAATCGTTGCGCCAGTCTCTTCTTCGGCGTTCTCGACCATCGACCGGAACTTGTACACGTCGAAGGTTTCCCCGAAGACAGCCGTGCGTTCCTGCTTGTACAGCACGGAACCGCCGTCGTCAAGCTGAATCGCGACGGCAATCGCGAGAATGATGGGGCTCAACGCGAGCAAGCCACCCGTCGAGAACAACAGGTCGAACGCGCGTTTGAGCACGTAGTCCTGGACGTCCCACGGTTCGACGTCGACGTTCACGAGCGTCCCGACATCACGATCAGACGTCAACACTTGGTCAGCGTGGTCGCGGTGGACTTTCGCGTCGACGCCGTGCTCGTAGCAGGCGTCGAGCGCGCCGAAGAACTCCGCGCGGTCGGTGTGTTCGAACGCCAGCACCACCGTGTCGACGTCGTACTCGACGAGCACGTCCTCGATGCGGGAGAGCCCGCCGAGGCGGTCCATCCCGTGGAGCGTAAAGCCGCCGTCCGCGACGACGGCGGCGGGTGGCGACGCGCTCGCGACGCGGTCGAACGAACTCGTCGGGCAGAGGTAGCCCAGCACCGGGACGTCGACGTCGCCGGCGAGCCGCTCGATTTCGTCGGGGTCGTCACCAACGACGATCGCGCGTTCCGGTTCGCTAGTTGGTCGCTGACGAATCCACACGAACCACGCTGGGAGCGCGACGAGCAGCACTGGCGTGACTGCGAGCAGCGTCGTCCGCGGGAGCCGGTAGGAGTAGTCGAAGTAGCCGATGGCGGCGAGCGCGAGCATCGCGACGAGGACGCGTTTCTGTGCGAGGACGACGACGTCCAGAATCCGGCGTGGGCGTGGCTTGTAGAGTGGCACGAACACCGCGGCGACGACGGCGACGGTCGTCAGGACTTCGAGGGCACCCTCGACTCCAGCTGGGGGGTCGGCGGACAGCTGTCCGACGACTGGCAGCGTGCTGACGACGGCTTGGACGGGGGCGCTATTGGTGAACGTGACGGCGAGCGCTGTCAGTGCCGCGACGCCGAGCGCGCTGCCGACGCGATACTGCCATCCCCCCTTCATTACTCTCCCGTTGTGTCGTCAGAATCATTAAACACTCCGACTCGATTCTGCGGTGGCTCAGCTTGGTGGCCTTCGCGCTGCGCAGCTCCGGCTCGGTTTGAGAGATCCTGTTTCGGTCGTCCCGACAGGTAGGGCGCAGGCGTGTTCACCTGCGACCAGTACCAGACCGAAGGCCAGAACGACCCATCGAAACGGGCATCGAAGGGTCGACAGAAGCTCTCGCGACGCAAAGACTCTCTCCTCCACACGCTCTCGAAGCACATCGTTGCGCGGTGTGTCGACGAAGGCGTGGCGAAGATCGCGGTTGGCGACCTCAGCGGCAGCCGCGAAGACGTATTCGTGTTGCGGGTGGATTCATAACTCGAATCGTGTGGAGCGCGGTCTGTACGTCTGTTCGTCGTACGAGACGACGATGAACGCAGCCGTGAACGGTGCGGTGAACATTTGGCGAACGATAACTTAGCGCCCTCTGACGGGGGATTTCAATGAACCCTAATATTCCAACGCTCGGGATTCTTCCGGCTTTAGCGGCGTTTCAGAGCTTGCTGGCACTCCTCCCGTTCAGGTTAAGCGGCTCCACCACCTGTGAGTGGTTGCGGATTTTCACTCGATAGGTGTGGTGGACTTCCAGCATCGTGAAATGCCTGTCTACTCGCTTACAATCATGTTTCTTGTGACGGTCTGGTTTGAGAACAGTGGGATTTCCTGCCTTGTCGGAGTCTGTGGCACGGGCCACTGAGTGACGGCGCGTATCTCCGGCCTGAAGGCCGTGGTATTCCACCTACTCAGCGTATAACAGGGGGTATTTAAAAGTATGGCCAGAAGGACTTTACTATTAGCGGGTGACATAACTGAATACCCCTACCCGAACGGCGGCTACGGAAACCGTTGATTGCGTTTCGGCGGAATCAGGTGGAAGCAGTCGTCTGGTCCGACTGGAACCAATCCAGTCACAAACGATAATAATGACAGACACAACGAATAAGCTTCGCGCGGTCTTCCTGACTGCGCTGATGATCGGTTCGGTGTTTGCAGCTGGCGTTGCCTTTACAGGAACTGCCGCCGCGGCAACCAACACGTCACTCACCGCTAGTCCAAACGAAACAGGGGCGACCGGTGTGACACTAACAACAAGTGCAGATTTAGAAAATGACACCCAAGACACAGACTATATTAATGTCACTTCCAGTGACTTCGACTTTAGTGGAGTGACTGATAGTGACGTTACGGTCACGTACGTACCGACGGGAGAGACCCGGGATTCGTCTACTGGCCTTGTGGTTGACGCCACTGCAGACGCAGCTGACATCACGCTTGCCAGTTCGCTGAGTTCCTCCGATACGCAAATTGGTGGAAAGATTCAGATCGAAATTACTGGCGTTACGAATCCAAGCACAGCGGGCCCAGCGAGTGTGACGACAGACCTCCAGACTACCTCCCCTAATGACATGTGGGACACCTGGACTGTGTCGACAGATATTGCTGATTCCTCGCCTGAGGAAGGTGCCAACGGAGACCGTGGCAACGCAGGAACCTGGTCCACGGCAGAAGGTGCAGGTTCCGTTGGTAGCGGAGCGACCGTCTACCAAGGTGAAGACGACATCGACTTTGTTGACTCGGACGGCAGCGAGGGCCCGAATCCCGCTGAGCTTGAGCGGACTGGTGGTGCCAGCGAAGGCGAAGTCCTCGAGATGCCGATCTCTGAGGACGCAGCCACCGGCACCTACGCCGTCGGCGGCACAACTGGCTCCGGCGAGTTCAACGTGACGGTGCAGACGCCGCGCGTGACGATGCTGGAAGTCCGGAACAGCGGGAACAACGACGTGAGCGGTGGTCTGCTCACCACGAATTCGGGCACCGCAACTGTCGAGACCGACTACAACTACAACAAGGCTGAAGACATCGAGCTCACCGTCGAAGACGAAGACGGCCTCGATGTCACCGACGAGATCATCGTCAACACCTCGAACGTAACCAAAAACCAGGGCGGTGACGTCTCCTTCGCCATCAACCCCGATCAGGTTGACGCCGGCGAGTACACGTTCTCCGTTGCTGGCGTTGACGACCTCGACTACGGTGAGGCTACGGAGACCGTCTCCGTGACGATTTCCTCGTCGCAGACGGCCTCGCTCAGCCTCTCCACCGAGGAAGTCGTGCAGGGTGAAAACGTCCAGTACACCGTCGAAAACAGTCCGGAAGGCAACGTCCACGCCGTCACCATCGAAGACGGTGACTTCCGCGACAACATCGACGACGCTAACGTCGAGAAGATCTTCCGGAATGTCGGCGACACGCTCAACACGGGCACCGTCGACGGTGACGCCTACGCAGTCGTCGAGATTGACGGCGGGAGCGGTGTCGGGTCCATCGAGACGCAGTACCTCGATGACTCTTCGATCGACCTGAACCTCTACCCCGCACACACGGACGACGGTAGCGACACTGACTACATCTACGACAACGACACGGTCAACGAGTCCGCGCTTGGCGAGCTCACCACGGACGACGACCAGTCGTTCGACGTGACCGAGGGTGAGGTTTCCCTGGACAGCCCGAGCGGCGCCTACGTTGTCGGCTCGGAAGTCACGGTCAACGGCACGGCTAACGAGGGCACTGACGACGTTGCGCTCTACGCCCGCGACAACAACGACTTCGAACTCGTTGAAGTCGACGACTCGAAGTCGATTGAAGTTGACAGCGACGACACCTTCGAAGAGGAAGGCGTCGTCCTCTCCGGTGACAACAACGGCAACGACATTCTGTCGCTGCCCGGCACCTACCGGCTTGGCGTCATTGACGTGCAGGACGCAAACACGTCCGGGACGACGCCGAACGGGTCGCTGACGACCTCCGAGTTCAACGGCGGGGTCAGCAGCACGGTTTCGATTCGCGTGACCGACACGGAGCTCAACGGTTCGTTCGCGACCTACAACGGCCAGGTCGCCAGCGAGGACGAGAGCGTTGACGTGTCGGGGACTGCACCCGGGAAGAACGAGCTGACGGTTGCGTTCGTTGACTCCCGCGGGAACGTCAACGCACAAGATATCTCCGTCGACAACGACGGGACCTTCGACGCGGAAGACCTCACGCTGGATAACATGAGCGAAGGCGGCACGGTCTCCGCACACATCATCTCCTCCGGCCGTGACGACACCTTCGGTGAAGGTGACGTGGCCGACGACGCGGATGAGTTCGCGTCCGAGATCATCGGCTACGGCAGCGGTGCCAGTAGCGGTGAGCAGGTTCGCGAGCAGATTCTGGCGAACTCGGTTGACGACACGGCCAGCGACGACCTGATCGTCACCGAAGAGTTCCGGTACGTGTCCGGGCTGACCACGATCGAATCGGTCAGTGGCGTTGAGGCTGGTGGCACGCTGACGGTTGAAGGTGTCACCAACCGGATGCCCGACGACAACACGATCACGGTTGAACTCCTCGACAGTGAGGGCGACTCCGTGATGGTGACCAGCACGGACAACTGGGACACGAACGGCCAGTGGTCCGTTGACATGGATCTGGCAGACGTTGAGCCTGGCGAGTACACGGTTGAGTCCGACGACGGTGACAGTACGGACCGTCAGGACATCGAAATCGTCGAAGAAGTCGAAGAGACGACCCAGGAGCCGACCACTACCGAGGAGCCGACCACGCAGGAGCCGACGACCACCGAGGAGTCGACGACTGCAGCGCCGACGACCACCGAGGAGTCGGCCGGCACCACGGAAGACACTAGTGGCGAATCCGGTAGCGGCATTCCCGGCTTCGGCATGGGCATCGCGCTCGTTGCCGTGCTCGGCGCCGCGCTGCTGGCGCTCCGCCAGAACTAACGAATCACGACCTGACCGCCCGTAAGGCGGTCACCGCAGTCCCGCCCACCACACTTTTTCGTTCACGTACGACGCTTCCAGCCGAGCAGCAGCCCTTGCGAACCGCCGCAGCATGAACCCAGGTACTCCGGTGAACCTGGTCGTCTCGGCTGAACAGGCGTAATCCTACGCCGTTCACGGTATGGATGCGCGCCGTCATTCCGTGGAACAACCGCCCATTCAACTGCCTATGGACTTCCCTGAGCGCGAAAGAACTGGGAGTCCGATAAGTAGACTACAAACCTGAAACGCCCACCGCTCGGGATTCCGCCGCCTTCAGCCCGAGGAGGATGGCAATCTCTTGTCGAGGGTTCGGCCAGAATGGGGAGCCACGCTGAATCCTCCCCGTTTACGGGTGGGTAGCTCGAGGTTGCACACGAGCCGATGCAGGCTATCGTTATCGCTGCCGGGCAGGGGACACGCATGGGGCCGTTAACAGATAGGCGACCGAAGCCGCTGCTGCCGGTCGCTGGGAAACCGATCCTCGAGCACGTGCTTGACGCCGCCGCGCCGTACGTCGACGGCTACGTCGTGGTCGTCGGCTATGAAGGCGACCAGATTCGGGCCCGCGTCGGCGACACGTATCAAGGGCTCCCGGTTGAGTACGCCGAACAGGCCGACCAACTGGGGACCGCACACGCCGTTGGCCAGGCCGAACCGTCCGTCGACGAGGACGCACTCGTGCTGAACGGGGACGTCTACGTCACGGACGCGCTCGTCGAGCGTCTCGCAACACAGCCGGGAACAGCGATGGCGGTGATGCCTGTCGAGAACCCGCGCTCGTACGGCGTCGTCGAACTCCAAGGAAACCGGGTGACGAGCATCGTCGAGAAGCCAACGGACCCGCCGACGAACCTCGCGAACCTCGGCCTCTATCGATTCACCCCGAAAATCTTCGACTACATCGAGGACGTCGAGCTGAGCGAGCGCGGCGAATACGAACTCACGGACGCCCTCGAGATGGCGCTCGACGACGGCGTCACCGCCGTCGAATACGACGGGCCGTGGCTGGACATCGGGCGGCCGTGGGAGCTCCTTGAAGCAAACAGCGCCTTGCTCGACTCACTCGAGCGTGACATCCAAGGCGACGTCGAGGATGGGGCGACGCTGCAGGGCGCGGTCGTCGTCGAAGATGGCGCCCGGGTTCGCGACGGCGCGTACATCGAGGGGCCCGTGCTGATTCAGACGGGCGCGGACGTGGGACCGAACGCGTACGTGCGCGGCGCGACGGTTATCGGGGCGGACGTCCGCGTCGGGAACGCCGTCGAGGTCAAGAACTCGATTCTCATGCGGGAGACGGCCGTGAGCCACCACGCGTACGTCGGGGACAGCGTGCTTGGCGCGAACGTGAACTTCGGCGCAGGGACGAAGGTCGCGAATCTCCGCCACGACGACGAACCAGTCCACGTGCAGGTGAAAGGTGAACTGGTCGACACTGGCCGCCGGAAATTTGGCGTCGTCGTCGGTGACGGCACGAAGACGGGGATCAACACGAGTCTCAATGCTGGCGTGACGCTCGGGACGGGCACGCGGACGACGCTGGGCGAGCGCGTGGTAACTGATAAGAACCGGGCCGACAACTGAACTGATAATGCAGGCTGTCGTGCTCGCGGCGGGGAAAGGCGAGCGGCTGTGGCCGCTCACCGAGAATCGCCCGAAGCCGATGATCCCCGTCGCGAATCGCCCACTCTTGGAGCACATTGTGGACGCGCTCGTCGCCGTCGGCGTCTCCGAGCTCGTCCTCGTCGTTGGGTCGAACCGCGAGCGCGTCCAACGCCACTTCGAGAACGGGGACGCGTGGGGCGTAGATATCTCCTACGTGATCCAGGACCCACAGCTCGGCACGGGGCACGCACTCCTCCAAGCAGAAGCACAGGTCGGTGAGTCGTTCGTCGCGCTGAACGGCGACCGCATCATCGACGCGTCGCTCGTCGAGGACGTGTGGACACGCCACCGCGAGACCGGCGACCCCGCGATGGGCGTCACCCAGGTCGAGAAGCCGAGCCAGTACGGCGTCGTCGAACTCGACGGCGAACGCGTCACCAGTATCGAGGAGCAGCCGCTTCCGGAACTCGCGAAGTCGACGTTCATCAACGCGGGCGTGTACGCGTTCGACCCGAGCATCTTCGCGGCGATCCGCCAGACCGAGAGCCACGGCGAGCAGGCGTTGACGGACACGCTCTCCACGCTCTTAGCCGACCAGCCGATCCGCGCCGTCCAGTACCGTGGCCGCTGGCTCGACGTCTCGGAGCCATGGGACCTCCTCACCGTCAACGACGCGCTGCTTGCTGACCGCGAGCCCGAACCGCCACAGCACGCAGCTATCGACGACTCAGCCGTCATCGCTGACGAGACCGTGTTCGGGGACGATGTGGTTGTCCACCCGCAGGCGGCAGTGCTCGGCGGGGTGACCGTGGGCGACAACGTGAGCGTTGGCGCCGGCGCGGTCGTGAAAAACGCGATACTCTTATCAGATTGCACGATAGATGCTGGAGCGATAGTGAACGACTGCATCGTCGGCGCGAACACGTCGATCGGCGCCAACACCACCGTCGAAGGTGGCAGTGCGGACGTCGTGCTTGACGATGCCGTCCACCGAGACGTCCGCTTCGGCGGGCTGGTCGGCGACAACGTCACGGTCGGCGCGAACGCCACCGTCGTCCCTGGCACCATCATCGGGAACGGCGCGACCGTCGACAGCGCGACGCGGGTCGCGGGCCGAATCGAGGACGGCAGTCACGTCACGCGAGGCTAACTATGTGTGGAATCACCGGTTACATTGGCAGCAACGCAACGGGAAAAATCGTCCATCAGGGGCTGCAGAATCTCGAATATCGCGGCTACGACTCCGCGGGTATCGCACTCAACGGCGGTGGCCTCTCGATCCATAAGACCGAGGGGGAGGTCGGTGATCTCCCGGTCCCGTCCCGGGACGGCGTCGTCTGTGGGATCGGGCACACGCGCTGGAGTACGCACGGTAAACCCACCGAGGAGAACGCCCACCCCCACACCGACTGCACGGGCGAGGTCGCGGTCGTCCACAACGGCATCGTCGAGAACTACGACGACCTCAAGGCCGACCTCCGCGGCGACCACGTCTTCCGCAGTGACACCGACACCGAGGTCATCCCACACCTCATCGAGACCGAACTTGCCACGGACGTCTCCCTGCTCACGGCCGTCCAGCGCGCCACAAGTCGCCTCGAAGGCAGTTATGCGATTGCCGTCACAGCAGCCGGCCACGACGGCATCGTCGTCGCCCGCGAGGACAGCCCGCTCCTACTTGGCCATGCGGACGGCGAAACGTTCATCGGGAGCGACGCCACCGCGTTCATCGAGTACACGAACCGCGTCACCTACCTCGAGAACGGCGACATCGCCCACGTCACCGAGGGTGGCGTTGAGATCTTCAACGACGGCGAGCGCGTCGAACGGGCGACGGAGACGCTTGACTGGGACGCCGACGCCGCGGGCAAGGGTGGGTACGACCACTACATGCTCAAGGAGATCCACGAGCAGCCGCGCGCGCTCCGACAAGCCATCTCCGGGCGCATCGACGACCTCGCCACCAGCGTCGACCTCGACGTCGACCTCCCCGACGAGTACCTCCAGTCGGTCGAGGAGATTCAGATCGTCGCCTGCGGGACATCGTATCACGCTGGCTTGTTCGCGAAGGAACTGCTGGAAGCCAAGGCGGACGTCCGTGTGACGGTCCACGTCGCCAGCGAGTACGACTTCCAGGGCGGCCGCGACCCGTGGCGGACGCTCGTCGTCGCCATCACGCAAAGCGGCGAAACCGCGGACACGCTGTCGGCGCTCCGCGAAGCCTCCCAAGCTGGGACGCGGACGCTCGCGCTCACGAACACGCTCGGGAGCACGGTCACGCGGGCGGCCGACGACACGGTGTTCATTCGCGCCGGCCCCGAGATCGGGGTGGCTGCGACGAAGACGTTCGTCTCACAGGTCGCCACTGCGGCGTTGTTTGCCGTCCACCTCGGTCAAGTGCGTAACGGGATGTCGACGGAGGCCGCCTCCGAGCTGCTTGAAAGCCTCCGAGACCTTCCCGGCGCCGTCCAGCAAGTCCTCGACCAGGAAGCCCACATCAAGGAGATCGCCCAGGAGTATGCGGCTAGTGACGCGTTCTTCTACGTGGGGCGGCGCGCCGGCTACCCTGTCGCCTTGGAGAGCGCGCTCAAGCTCAAGGAAATCTCGTACGACCACGCCGAAGGGTTCGCCGCTGGCGAACTCAAGCACGGCCCGCTCGCGCTCGTTACGCCCGACACGCCCGTCATCGCGCTTCTCACGAACGAGACCGCCGCGAAGAAGACGCTCAACAACGTCAAGGAAGTGAAATCACGTGGCGCACCCGTCATCGGTGTGGCCAGCGACCCGGACGCCACCACCCACGTCGACGCCACCTTCGACGTGCCCGACTGCGGGTCGATGGAGCCGGTCGTCGCGAACGTCGCGCTCCAGCTGTTCGCCTACCACGTCGCCAACGAGAAAGGGCGCCCCATCGACAAGCCCCGGAACCTCGCGAAGAGCGTCACCGTCGAATAGCCGTCTCACGCTGTCGCGGTCACTCGCGTCCCGTTCCGGACCGCGCTCTCGGAGACGTCGACCGTCGACCCCGCCACGTCGTACTCGCCAGCGTACGGCACGCGAATCGCGTACGAGCCGTTCGCCGCTGCCGTCGTCGTTCGCTCGTACGTGAACGGCTTCCCGGAGACCGTGCCCTCGTGCGTGACGGTCACGGTCGCGTTCGCGGTAGTTGTTCCGACGATGGTCGCCCCGGGGACGAGCGTGTAGACGGTCTTCGAGGACCCGCGCCAGACCGCGCGGTAGTGGCCGGTTTCGCTACCCCAATCCGCGAGCCGCGTGGCCAGTATCTCGGTCGCGTTCTCGCTCGCGAAGTCGTCGTCAGCCACGACGAACGCTGCCCGGCCGCGCAGCCGCTCGTACCACGTCGACGCGTTCGTCGACGCGAGGAACGACTCGTAGTTCGACCGGGCGTACCCGTAGCTTCGGGAGTCACCGGAGACGAACGCGTTGTAGAGGCGGTTCTGGCTCCACGTGCTGAACACGTACTCTTGGTCGCTCGTCCAGTCAGGCGATTCGACGCGCTCTTCCATCCACGCGGCCGCCCGGTAGGTGTCTTCGCTTGGGACGATTGTGTTCGTGCGAGCCGGCGTCATCATGATGCCGAGACCACCCACGAGGAGGAACGCGAACCCCAGCGAGAGGAGCGTGCGGCGCTCAGGGACCGCGAACGACCGCACGCTCGGTGTCTGCTCTCGCGGGTCGCGGGCCGCGAACACCTCTGGCGGGTCCGTGATGTCGACGACGTCGAGGAAGTAGACGAACGCGAACCCCGCGAACACGGCGACGAACAGCGCGAGCTCCCCGGTGAACCGAACCTGCGTAACTGCGAGGACGAACAGCACGAGCCCGTAGGACGCCGTCAACAGCCACCGCGCCCGGTCGAGCCCGTAGGAGAACGCCCATGCGCCAGCGGGAAGCGCGAACAGGAGCGCCGTCCCGTAGAAGAAGATGGGGCCAACGAACAATCCGTAGTCGCTGCTGAACAGCGACTTCGTCTCGACGATATCGCTGCCGGACATGCCGACGAGCCGCCGCCCCTCCTCCGCGAGTTCGGCGCCAAAGGACGGCTCGACCGTGACGACGACGCCGAGCGTGAGCACGCCGCTGGCGACTGCGAGTGCTGATGCGGTCCACGCTGGCCAGTCGAGGCGCCGCGTAAGCGCCGCTGTGCCGACGGCAAACGCCATTGCGATCGCGGCGAGTACGGGCGGGACGACGATGTTCGTGGACTGCCAGCCGAGCACCACGTGGCCAGCGACGGCAAGTAGTCCACCCGCGCCGACACCGGCAACGAGCAACGCGTCGGCGTGTAGGGGTTCGTCCGAGCGAGCGAGTGTCCCGCTCCGGACGACGGCGTACGCGACGAACGGCACGAACAACAGCGGGGCGGCGTTCCACGAGTGCGCTTGGGCCGCGATGCCGACCGCGAGGACGGCCGCCCACGAGAGCCGCGACCGCCACCCGGACGTTGATGCGTGCGGGCCGCGTGCGGGGAGTGTGCGAACAGCGGCGAGCGCGACGACCGCAAGCCAGAGGAAATCGAGCGCGTGGTGGTCCGCGAACCCGAGTGCGGTCCGGTAACCGTGGACGGGCAACACCGCAAGCACGAGCACCGACGTGAGGCCGACGCGGCGGTCCCGGGAGAGCGTCACTGCGAGCGCGTAACAGAGGATTCCAGTTCCGAGTGCGACCACGACGGGATACCACGCGAGCACGCGTTCGGCCGCGTGCGAACTTCCACCAAGGGCGCGTGCAGCAGCCGTAAGCAGTGCGACGAGCAGCGGCTCCCCTGTCGTGATGCTCGCCGGCACGTCGAGGGCGCCGGCGCCGGCGTCCAGCATCGAGAGAACGAGATACCGGTAGTAGTAGGGGTCGTTGCCGAGCAGGACGACGTGTTCGCCGCGGAACACGCGCGGGTAGACGAAGACGCGGAACGCGACGACGACGAGCAAACAGGCTGTGATCGCCGCCAGTACGTGCCGGGGAACGTCCGGTCGCGATATGTGGGCCCGGAACCGGCCTGCGGTGTCGTCGTCTGTGGGTTCGACGTCCCCGAGCGCCACGCGGACGGCGTGCCGGTCCGCGAGCCGGTACCCAGCGCCCGTCTCAACGACGATGCCGCGAGCAACGAGTTCGCCAAACGTCCCCGACCCGAGTGGGATGTCGTCGAACGTCCACTCCTCCTGTTTGTGGTCGATCTCGACGAGTGTCCGAAGCGCATCGGCCAGCTCGGAGTCGTCGTCGAGGAGGGCCGCGGTCTCCTCGCGGACGTCGGTCATTACCTAGACGAACGCTAGTCCGCGGGCTAATGTGTTTCGACTGTGTGCAGCGTCTATCGGCGACGCAAGCCGAGTGCTTTGAGGGCTGCCTACTGGCTTCACGTCTCCCTGTCTTGTCGGCGGCCTGCGCTCGTATTCGGCCCGCTCTGTAGTTAGCTCAGGGAGAAAGTAGGTTCGTGCCGCCGTCGTCGGTCGGCGGAGCGCGGTCGGCGTCGTCTAGCTGGTCGTCGAGGGCTGCCGGGTCGACGGCCGTGGTTACGGCGTCGAGGACGTGCTCGCGGCGCCGGACGGCTGCTGCATCCGCATCGTAGAACCGGACGTACTCCGCGCGCGTGTGTTCGTGCAACCCATGCTTAATCGCGAAGTACCCCTCCGGGACGTGGTCGCCACAGATCTCACACTCGTGGCTCGCGTGGTCGGTGACCTGGTGTGCCAGCAACGCCTCAACAGTGTCAAACACGATCCCGCAGTCAACGATTCCACACTCCCACGCAGACATGGCCTAGCCTACCGTGATACCGCAGGTTAAAGCTTTGCTTGGTCGGCTCTCCAGGCTCGTTGCCTCTTCTTTGGTCCTTGATTGTATTCCCGGTGGCAGGCGATCAGTTCTGGCGCCTGCCGTCGGTGTGTCTCTTGCGTTTCGCTGCGACATCGGGCGCAATCTGTTCCACACGCAACTCCGTGGTAATTTGTATCATGGTGGCTTGTCGCGGCCGATACAGACAGAAAGCATTTACCAACGGATGCTCATAGTTGCTGGTACCCCTACCCGAACGGCGGCTGTGAAAACCCTCGATTCACCGTTTCGGCGGAATCAGGTGGAAGCAGACGTCAGGTTTGACTGACCGAATCAGTCACAAACGATAATAATGACAGACACAACGAATAAGCTTCGCGCGGTCTTCCTGACTGCGCTGATGATCGGCTCCGTATTCGCAGCCGGCATCGCGTTCACAGGAGCTGCCGCGGCTGACGAAGTAGCTAACGAACGTGGACCTGGCAGTAGCTGGGACACGGCAGAAGGTGAAGGTTCCGTTGGTAGCGGGGCGACCGTCTACCAAGGTGAAGACGACATCGACTTTGTTGACTCGGACGGCGACGATGTTACGCCCGCTGAGCTTCAGCGGACTGGTGGTGCCAGCGAAGGCGAAGTCCTCCAGATGCCGATTCCTGAGGACGCAGCCACCGGCACCTACGCCGTCGGCGGCAACGCCACTGACGCGTTCAACGTGACGGTGCAGACGCCGCGCGTGTCGATGCTGGAAGTCCGGAACGGCGGAGGCAACGACGTGAGCGGCGGTCTGCTCACCACCGGCGAATCCGACGCCACCGTCAAGGCTGACTACAACTACAACAACTCCGAAGACCTCGAGCTCACCGTCGAAGACGAAGGCGGCCTCGATGTCACTGACGAAATCCTCGACGACGAGCAAAACGCCACTGTGAACGGTGACAGTGTGACGTTCGACATCAACCCGGATCAGGTTGACGCCGGCGAGTACACGTTCACCGTCGAAGGCATCGACGACCTCGACTACGGTGAGGCTACGGAGACCGTCTCCGTGACGATCTCCTCGTCGCAGACGGCCTCGCTCAGCCTCGCCTCCGAGGAAGTTGTGCAGGGTGAAAACGTCCAGTACACCGTCGAAAACAGTCCGGAAGGCAACGTCCACGCCGTCACCATCGAAGACGGTGACTTCCGCGACAACATTGACGACGCTAACGTCGAGAAGATCTTCCGTAACGTCGGCGACACGCTCAACACGGGCACCGTCGACGGTGACGCCTACGCAGTCGTCGAGATTGACGACGGGAACGGCGTCGGGTCCATCGAGACGCAGTACCTCGATGACTCCTCGATCGACCTGAACCTCTACCCCGCAAACACGTCTGACACCGACTACATCCGCGGGAACAACACGGTCAACGAGTCCGCGCTTGGCGAGCTCACCACGGACGACGACCAGTCGTTCGACGTGACCGAGGGTGAGGTTTCCCTGGACAGCCCGAGCGGCGCCTACGTTGTCGGCTCGGAAGTCGACATCAACGGCACGGCTAGCGAGGGCACTGACGACGTTGCGCTCTACGCCCGCGACAACAACGACTTCGAACTCGTTGAAGTCGACGACTCGAAGTCGATTGAAGTTGACAGCGACGACACCTTCGAAGAGGAAGGCGTTGTCCTCTCCGGTGACAACGACGGCAACAACATTCTGTCGCTGCCCGGCACCTACCGGCTCGGCGTCATCGACGTGCAGGACGCAAACACGTCCGGCGGATCGCCGAACGCGTCGCTGACGACCTCCGAGTTCAACGGCGGGGTCAGCAGCACGGTTTCGATTCGCGTGACCGACACGGAGCTCAACGGTTCGTTCGCGACCTACAACGGCCAGGTCGCCAGCGAGGACGAGAGCGTTGACGTGTCGGGGACTGCACCCGGGAAGAACGAGCTGACGGTTGCGTTCGTTGACTCCCGCGGGAACGTCAACGCACAAGATATCTCCGTCGACAACGACGGGACCTTCGACGCGGAAGACCTCACGCTGGATAACATGAGCGAAGGCGGCACGGTCTCCGCACACATCATCTCCTCCGGCCGTGACGACACCTTCGGTGAAGGTGACGTGGCCGACGACGCGGATGAGTTCGCGTCCGAGATCATCGGCTACGGCAGCGGTGCCAGTAGCGGTGAGCAGGTTCGCGAGCAGATTCTGGCGAACTCGGTTGACGACACGGCCAGCGACGACCTGATCGTCACCGAAGAGTTCCGGTACGTGTCCGGGCTGACCACGATCGAATCGGTCAGTGGCGTTGAGGCTGGTGGCACGCTGACGGTTGAAGGTGTCACCAACCGGATGCCCGACGACAACACGATCACGGTTGAACTCCTCGACAGTGAGGGCGACTCCGTGATGGTGACCAGCACGGACAACTGGGACACGAACGGCCAGTGGTCCGTTGACATGGATCTGGCAGACGTTGAGCCTGGCGAGTACACGGTTGAGTCCGACGACGGTGACAGTACGGACCGTCAGGACATCGAAATCGTCGAAGAAGTCGAAGAGACGACCCAGGAGCCGACCACTACCGAGGAGCCGACCACGCAGGAGCCGACGACCACCGAGGAGTCGACGACTGCAGCGCCGACGACCACCGAGGAGTCGGCCGGCACCACGGAAGACACTAGTGGCGAATCCGGTAGCGGCATTCCCGGCTTCGGCATGGGCATCGCGCTCGTTGCCGTGCTCGGCGCCGCGCTGCTGGCGCTCCGCCAGAACTAACGAATCACGACCTGACCGCCCGTAAGGCGGTCTCCCGACTCAACGCGGATTCTTTCTTTTGCGCGCTACGCCCCGTAGCGACGGCGCTATCGCCACGACTGTCGGAGAGGTATTTGCCACGCATACTGACCGACTGCTCCACAGCCCCGCTGTATCGCCACCAACACGCCCAGTGTCGATCAAGCTGTCTCACCTCTGGCGTCCACTGCTCCCCACGCCAGAACTCACGGCTATCCACGGCGAGTGAGCCGCTCGTGGATACATCAACCGAACTGGCGGCAGTCAACCGCCGGTAGCGGCCGCCACGTAGATCTCGGACTGCTCGACGACACCCTCCTTTCGGGTGGCAAAAAGCTAACCCGTTGCCACGCATATAGCCTGACACGACCGCCCAACCCTAACACATGGCCCACCACACCGCAACGCCGACGACCTGCAGCATCCACCCGGTCGCACGCCACCTAACCGGAGACAAATGAGCGCAGTCACTCGCTCTGCAGCGACGATTGTGGCCGCGCTCGTCGTGCTCTCGCTGGTGGCCGCAGCACCCGTCGCCGCTCAAACGGCGGATGAGACTGCCTCCGTCACCATCGGCGAAATCGACGTCGAGCCAGCCAACCCCACGACCGACTCGCGAACTATCCTCACGCCCACGATTACGAACTCCGAGACGGCGACCGGGAACGCGAAACTCACCGAGGTGAGCATTCGCAGCGGCTCGGTCCTCAACACCGCGGACAACCTCGGCCGGCTCGGCGCCGGGGATTCGACCGAAGTGCCGCTCGCTCACACCTTCGACACGCCCGGCGAGCGTCGCATCACCGTCTCCGCGCGTGGCACCAACCCCGACGGCAGCGTCTTCGTCGTCCAGAAAGCCGTCTATCTCACTGTCGACGACCGCTCGACGGACGTCGACATCTCCGCGCGCGCCCAATCCGTGAACGGCTCGACGGGCGTCGCCGCGACGCTCACGCAGTACGGCACCGTCCCCGTCGAATCCGGCGAGATCCAGCTCCGATCGCAGGGAGAGACCGTCGACCGCGCCCCTCTCTCGAACGTCTCCGGCAGCCAATCACAGACCGTCACGTTCGACGGCGACACCATCCCCGCGGGCGAACTCACCGTCCGCGCCCAGTACACGCTCATCGACGAATACCAGAGCCGAAGCACGGCGACGACGCTCCAATACAACCCACAGCGTGCCGCCGACATGGCGCTGACCGCCATCGAAACCACCGCCCGAGGAACGACGTACACGATCAGCGGTGATGCGTCGAACCTCGGCGGCGCCGACGCCAACGCCGTGCTCATCGACGTCGCCGCGGCTGAGGGGCTCTCCGCGAACGGCGGTTACTTCGTCGGCACCGTCGAAACCAGCGAGTTCGCTACCTTCGACCTCACCGTCACCGCCGACTCCCCAGTTGAGACGGTGCCCGTCCGCGTCAACTACTCGGCCGACGGCGAGCAGTTCTCCGAAACCGTCACCGTCGACGTGAGCGACACGAATGCGGGCCTAACTGTCGACAGCGATCCCCGCCCACAGTCCGGCAGCTCGCCACTCGGCGGCCTCCCGGTGACCGCACTCGCGGTCGGCGTCCTCGTCCTCGTCGGCATTGGAATCGTTGCCTACCGCTGGCGTCGCTCATGAGCATCATCGAACTCGACGACGTGGTGAAACGCTACGAGAGCGGTGCCGAGACCGTCGAAGCGCTAAAAGGCGTGGATTTCCACGCCGACCGTGGCGAGATGGTCACGATCGTCGGCCCCTCCGGCTCCGGCAAGAGCACCATGCTCAACATGATCGGGCTGCTCGACTCCCCAACCGAAGGGACCGTCTCCCTCGACGGCCGGAACGTAACCGACCTCACGGAAGACGAGCGCACCGAAGAGCGCCGCTCCAAGCTCGGCTTCGTCTTCCAGTCATTCCACCTGCTGCCGATGCTGACCGCCGTCGAGAACGTCGAACTTCCCTCGATGTGGGACACCACCGTCGACCGCCACGACCGCGCCATCGACCTCCTTGAGCGGGTCGGCCTTGGCGACCGCCTCCAACACACCCCCAAACAGCTCTCGGGCGGCCAGCAACAGCGCGTCGCCATCGCCCGCGCGCTCATCAACAAACCCGATATTTTGCTGGCAGACGAACCAACCGGGAATCTCGACCAGGCGACTGGCGGCACGATTCTCGAGGAGATGCAGCGACTCAAAGACGAGGAGAACATCGCTGTCGTCTCGATCACTCACGACGAACAGCTCGAACAGTTCTCCGACCGCGTCGTCCGCCTCGTCGACGGGGTGGTCCGCTCGTGAGCATCCTCGCCCGATTCCCCAGCGTGTTGATGGCGTGGCGGAATCTCGGCCGCAACCGCGTCCGCACTGCACTCGCGGCACTCGGCATCGTCATCGGCGTGATGTCGATCGCGTCGCTGGGCATGGCCGGCGTCGCCATCAACCAGCAGGCAACCGCCCAGCTCGGCACTATCGCCAACGAGGTGACAATCACGCCCGGCGAAGACAACCCCGACGACGGCGTCACACAGGAACAACTCGAGGAGATCGAGGCGCTCGTCACGGACGCAGCCGTTGTCGAGCAGAAAACCAACAATACGGACGTTTCCGCCCGTGGCCAAGACGCCCGCGTCAGCGTTACGGGCGTCACCGAAGCCAACGAGCTCTACACCGTCTCGGCTGGTGAGGCGCCACCGCGACTGCAGTCCGGAGCGTTACTCTCGAATACGACGGCCCAGGAACTCGGGCTTGAACTCGGTGACCCGGTCGAATACGACGGCCAACTCTACCGTATTCGGGGATTACTCGAGTCCGAGAACAGCTTCGGGGCGGGCGGCGGTGGCGAGCTGGTGTTGCCGCTGTCAGCGCTCTCGGAGCAAGACCACTATGATTCGGTGACCATTATCACCGCGGGGAGCGACGACACGGCGGCGATCGCTGACCGGATCGACGCCGCGTTCAACAGCTACGGCCGCACCGAGGACGTGCAGTTGAGCATCTTCACCAGCGCCGACATCCAGAGCGGCATCAGCGGGTTCATGAACACCCTCGAGTTGGCGCTGCTCGGAATTGGGTCGATCTCGCTCATTGTCGCTAGCGTCGCCATCCTGAACGTCATGCTGATGAGTACGGTCGAACGCCGCGGCGAAATCGGCGTGCTGCGCGCCGTCGGCATCCGGCGCGGTGAGGTACTGCGCATGATTCTCACGGAGGCGGCGTTCCTCGGGACGCTTGGCGGCCTGGTCGGCGCGCTCGCGTCGCTGGCGATCGGCTTTCTCATGTTCGGCGCGCTCACGGGCGACCCGATGGGCGTTCTGGCATGGGCCAGCGCTCGCTATCTCGTCTACGGGTTCGCGTTTGCGGTCGGCGCGAGCGTCCTGAGCGGGCTGTATCCCGCGTGGAAGGCCGCAAACGAATCACCCGTTGAGGCCCTCCGTGGTTGATTTGGGTCCGTCAGCCACGGCGTTTCCACGATGGGCTTGCACTTCGAGGGTGACCCATCGCCGGTAGTTCTTCCGCATCGGACTCGGGCCGTTTCGGTGACGAGAGCGGTTCTGCCTGCTACTCTTGGGCTGGCGTCTGCCTGGATGGCCGCTCGAATCCAAACACTTAGAACGCGAGCGCCGCTACACTCTGTTGCCCCGCCTGCCCGACGACCGGCCGTGTGTCCTGTGATTGACCTGTCGCGCCCACGCGGCCTCCGGGTGGGCGGTGGCTCCCATCACCAGGCTGATGGGTGTTCGCCTTCCATCCCCAGCAGGCGCCGCCTGGTGTGCCCCTACGCTGCGGGCGAACACCTATCGCTACGCTCCGGGACAGCCGTGCCGCTTCGATCCGGTGTCTGCCGACCGAGGCCACGGCTGTCGCTGGCCAGACTGACGGTGCGTCCGTGTGCGTCGTCGCAGACAACTCAACGTATCCTTTGCCGTCCGGCCGGCAACCACCGGCTTCGCTCACGCGGCAGCGATACGCTTCGCTACAGCTTCGACGAAGTCGATATTGTCGCTGGCCGCATCGATGCACACATAGCGAGCGGGAGGGGTGGGAGGATGTCAAATGTTGCGAGCAACACTCCACTGGCTAGCTCTGTAGTGGTTTCTGCGTGCCTGGTGTCTTCGCCAACAAAAACATAGTTTCAATGTGCAGTAGCCTCAACTAGGCCGCTAATGAACCGCTCCCGTCGCTTCGGCGCGCTCTTCGTCAGTCTTCTCTGCGTCGCTGCCATCGCAGTCCCAGCCGTCAGCGCGTCCATTTCGGAGCCGGAGACTGTCGCTGACCCGGCCGCCGACGACACACACAGCTACAGCCAGCAGGCAGCCGCTCCGAACATCTCAGTCACGGTCGGGGACACACTCCTCCCTGCCGGCGAGACGATCACTACGACGAACGACCCGGCGCTAACCCTGGCTATCGCCGCTGACGCAACGATCGAGATCATCTCCGTCCGTGTCGACGACGAAACCCGCCGTTCGTACGTCCCCAATTCGAGCACGTTCTCCGAGACGACGACGCTCGACCTTGACGCTGGAACCCACCACCTCTCGGTCGTTGTTCGGACAACCGAGGGAACGACCACGTATGACGCGACCGTCATCGAGGACTCGGGGGCCCCACTGATGACATTCGAATCACCGATCTCAGCTGGATTCGTCGGGCCGAATGGAACATACGAGCAACTTAACGACACGTACACACTGAACAAATCAAGCGTCGAGCTTCGGGGGCGCATCCACGACCAGTCGAACGTCGAGCAGGTCATCATCGAACACGAGTACCGCTATCAGTACGGCAACGAACCCCGGGACACGGACACCCAAATTGAGATCACGGAGCCCAATCAGACGATCTCACGCACCCTTCGCCTTGGGCCGACACAACCCAATGTCGGTAGCGGCGTGAACACTCTCAACATCGAGCTCCGCGACGAGTTCGGTCACATTCGCGACTACGAGACCACGCTTCGCGTCGAGGACTCGGACCCCCCGAACATCAGCGTCCTCGAACAGTATCCTGTCGCGACGCGTTCGGCCGTCCGCATTGACGCAGAGGCAACTGACCGCGTCGGGCTGGCATCCGTCGGCCTCCGCATCGGCCCGGCCAACGGATCGGGCCAGGAGTATCTCTACACCGAGCGCCAGCCGACCAACCAGGCAATCAGCAAAGTCATCTCCCCGACTGTCGACGTCTTCGATGGGACACGCAACATCACACTCCTTGCGACCGACCAGGCTGGCCAGACGACAACCCGCCAACTCTCGGTCAACTACACGGAGCTCGTCACGCCCAAAATCCAGTTCAACCGCTCGCTGTCCGGCTCAGTCGACGAGCGCACAGTCCAGGCCGCCGGCACGGTTTCTGACGGCCAGATTACTCGCGTCCGGGTTGAAACACTCACCCCGGACGGGGAGACGATCGATATTAACTCCGTCTACAGCGGCGGTGTCACTGAAAACCTCACCTTCAGAGAGCGCCTCGACGCCGAGAGCTACCCCGCTGCGGTCCGCGTCCGTGTTCTCGACGTGACGGGCACCGAACACACCCGGCGGCTCGAGCTGTCCCAGTCTGAACCCGCTGACCCTCTGACTCGCCCCACCGAACAGTCCACCGACCGTAGCACGGATTCGCCGAGCGGTACCACGCTGGGGGCAGTCGAATCTGGTGACCCGATCCAGCCGAGCAGCTCAAACCAGTCTTCGTTGCTTGGCGGCCTGCTCTCGTTCCTCGGTCAGCATGCGCTCGCTATCGGGGGGCTCACCGCAGTCGGCATCGGCGGCGCAGTCTATCAACAACGCCGCGGCTAACGAGGTCGTTGGTAGCGCGCTCGCTCTCATCCACGTGGAGCCACACCCGCCAGTTCCCGACGTGACATCGGCCACCACAGCAACAGCCACGGCACGTGGCCGCACGCTTCTCGGGCGAGACACTCTACTAGGTAGTCACGAGGCAACGCTCCGGATCGCCGCCTAGCCGCAAGTACAAGCCCTTTTCTCCCCGGCGCCTCGACTGCACGTATGCGTCGTCGTCCACTCCTTACTGTCGCAGTACTTGGTATGT
This sequence comes from Halobacterium sp. NMX12-1, assembly GCF_040435975.1. Classification (NCBI taxonomy): domain Archaea; kingdom Methanobacteriati; phylum Methanobacteriota; class Halobacteria; order Halobacteriales; family Halobacteriaceae; genus Halobacterium; species Halobacterium sp. NMX12-1. The sequence continues at coordinate 877,893 of NZ_CP159204.1, forward strand.
TACTGCTCGCCGGTTGCGCCGGCCTGGGTAACTCACCCGCAACGACATCCGAGTATCCTGAAACCGTGTCTATCACGGATGACCGGATTGACCGCCACGCGGCTGCGTTGAACAACACGAGCTTCACTACTGTCGTTGCGACCACACAGGCTGGCGAGACTTCCTCTCGCATCGAATATCGGGTCGACCCCGGCGCCCAGCGGTATCTCCAGCATTCGATGAACTCGTTCGCCAACACGACCGTGTACACGGACGAAACCCGGACCCAACAGCGCTTCCAGTACGGCAATCAAACGCGTGTTTCACAGTCCGATCAGGCTGTCAACGTCACGTCCGCACGGCGCGGCGTGCAACCGATCGCCACGTACGTGTCGCCAAATGCTACGTTCGAACGCAACGGAACCCACACGTTTGACAGCGATGAGGTGATGGCGTATGAGACCGCGGGCACCGACGCACTTCGGCACTCGTTCCGTAACTCGACGGGTGCAAACACCACGGTTACGGCCTTTTCGGGTACCGTTGCCGTTGACGACCGTGGCCGGATTCGTCAGTTCACTGGCGAATTCGAGTACACGCAGGGCGAACAGACGATGCAAACGACGCTCACTGCGACCGTTCGCCAGCTCAACGACACCGATATCGAAGAACCCGACTGGATAGCAGACTAACCCCGTTGACATCCGCCCCGTCCGAAAGGGCGGGAGTTTCGCCTCGTATCTCCGTCATCGTGGGGAGTTGGCCTCGCCGTCGCCGGTGGGTTGTTTCACTGACCGGTGGTTCGCAGGGCTTCGATCCGTGGTGCGTCCCGGACCCCTGCGAACACCACGAGGACGCCCAGGCTATCGCTGTCCGGCAGCGGATTGTCGCCTGTGCGGAGCTGCACCGACCCGATCTCCTCGGCTAGCCAGCTTTGTCCGTCCGAGATCGCTGACTGGTGCAACCATGCCGGTGGGCCGGCGACGATTAGCAACGCGCTTGCTGCTCCATCCAGCGGACAGTCGAAGGTTAAGCGTCCCCGCGTCGCCCGTCGGAGCGTGGTTTCGACGCCCTTGATCGCTGTAATCTCGTCGACGGTCCCGTCAGCCGCCCCGACGAGTCCACGAATGCGGTCGAGCATCGACTCTAGGCCGGACTGTTGCTCGCTCTGCAGGCGCTGCTCGGCGTACCCGATCGTCGCTAATCCGCCTTCGTTCAGCGTGGCGATGATCTCGCTGGCATCGACGACGCGCTGACCCACAGTATCGGCGGCTGTAACTTCACCCGCGCTGAAGAGCGCGCCGAGTCGCTCCACAAGCACCTGATTTAGCTCTCCAGCGACAGCTGTGATGTCGTCGTCCGGATCGAGCCACACGTCGTTGTCAAAGACGATCTGTGCGTCGACCGCGCTGTCGACTGCTTGGAGCGCCCGCGCCGGGTTCTTATCGGGAATCGCCTCATGGGACGCAGGGAGGATGGTGACCGCATAGATGGGGTGGTCGTACAGCTCCTGAAGTGCACCTGCGAGTTTGGCGGTGACGCCAGCGCCGGTGCCACCGCCAAGCGATGCAATGAGCACGGTCGCGGCGGCCTCGGAACTGACGGCGTCTTCGGCGGCGCGTCGGCTTTCGAGACGGTCGGCTTCGAATGCCACTGTAGCGCGCTCTGGATCGCCGTCCGCCCCGCTCCCGCCGGTTTTGACTTGCCCGAACAGATGCCGTGCGCTCTCGGGGACGGTATTGAGGTTGGCGAGAGCCGCTTGATCGGTGTCTAAGGCACATACACCGTCGAGATACGACACGTCTCGCGAGTCGTCATCTTCGAGGAGGGCGTCGACGATGCGTCCGCCTGCACCGCCGACACCAATGGCTGCGACGCGCATAGATGGTGTTTCGCGCGAGCGCGTAAACAGTTGACTCCTGGTGTGGCTGCTCGCCGTCGCCGCGTGCTGTCAGCCACCACATGATTAGGCTGGCCTAAAACAAAGCGCTTATACCGTTTTAGGTTGGCCTAAATAGTGATGTTGGACATCAGCATTCCATCGTCACGAACGGGATCCGCGGTGATCGTGGTCGCACTTCTCTGCCTCTCGTTGGCCGTCGGTACGGGAGCTGCTACCGGGGGCTCGGACCTCTTCGTCACGATCTCGGATACGACCGTTTCCGATGACGACCCCGAGACCGGCGACACGATTACGATCACGCCGACGATCCGTCACTCGAGCGCGAGCGAGGGCGGCTTTCGAATCACGGAAGTAGTGGTAACCGCGTCGACTGGTGAGACGTTCTCGAGCGTCGACAACCTCGGCACGATCGGGGCTGGCGAGTCGATCGACGTACCGCTTCGGGCGACGTTCGATACGGCTGGCGAAAAACACCTGACGATCACCGTTCGTGGTGTGCAAACGAACTCCAGCGGTGCCGTCGAAGTGATCGACACCATCGACTACCCGGTTTACGTCAGCGTTTCCGAGCCGACGAGCGACGACCCAGAGCCGGCACCCCAACTCGACATCGACGCCGATACTGCCGTCGCTAACACAGCCGTCCCGGTCAACGTCACTGTTTCGAACGGTGGCGACTCTGACCTCTCGGATCTGTCTGTCCGGCTGAACGCTGTTAACGAATCTCTTGACACGGAGACGCGCTTGAAGCCGACCCTTGCAGCTGGGAACCTGACAACGTTCTCCTTCGAAATCCAGCCAGCTGCGGCCGGTAACCTCACACTCCGTGCAGTCCTCGACGCCGAGGCAGAGACTGTCGAGACTACGCGTTCGATCCCCGTCCGGGAACTCCGCTCCGAGCTCGCCGTGGATGCGACAGTTCTTACGGAAGTGAGAGGAGAAAGCCCCGCCCTTCAGGGCGGGGATGAATCCGACACTACCTTTCACTAACCACGTTCGAGAGCAGGGCCGGATATTCCACGCCAATCCACACTATTAACTAATCTTATCGACATAGGTTACGTATGGCGAAACAGGTCGTCACCCGAACCTACACTGCTTCCATACGGAACCAGCAACAGGTGTCCGACGACCTTGATTCGCTCGGGTTCGCAGCCTCGAAACTCTGGAACGTCGGACGGTGGGTCTGTGACAGAGTGTGGTCTGAGATAGGCCACATTCCCAGTCACACCGAACTCACCTCGTACCTCAAGTCGCACGAACGCTACGATGACCTGCATTCTCAGTCAAGTCAGCGAGTCCTTCAAGAACTCGCTGAGGCGTTCAACGGCTGGTACGGTAAACGACGCAACGGAGACACGAGAGCGAATCCGCCGAAGTACCGCAAGCACGGCGACGACCACCCACGAAGTACGGTCACGTTCAAACAGAAAGGCTTCAAGCTCGACACCCAGTACAACCGCGTCCGACTCAGTAAAGGGTCGAACCTGAAAGAATACTGGTCCGACTTCGTCCTCTGCGAGTACCAGATCCGTCCCGACGTTGACCTCTCCACCGTGGAGAACGTTCAACAAGTCAGATCCGTTTGGACTGGTGACGAGTGGGAACTGCACTTCGTCTGCAAGGTCGAAGTCGAAGTGAGCGAATCGCCCGGCGAGAAGACAGTGGGTGTTGACCTCGGCATCAACAACTTCGCCGCACTCGCCTACGAAGACGGTCACAGCGAACTGTATCCGCTGAACTGCCTGAAGCAGGATGACTACTACTTCAGCAAGCGACTCGCTCAGTGTGACGATTCGGATTCCGAGCAGGCTACGCGACTGAACGAGAAGAAGTCGGCTCGCCGTACCCACTACTTCCACACTCTTTCAAAACACATCGTCCAGCGGTGTGTTGACGAGGGTGTTGGAACGATTGCCGTGGGTGATCTCTCCGGTGTCCGTGAGGATGAGGAGAACGGCGAGTCGAAGAACTGGGGCAAGCACGGCAACCTTGACCTGCACTCGTGGGCATTCGACCGTTTCACCGACCTCCTCGAATACAAGGCCGAGATGGAAGGCATCTCGGTTGAAGAAGTATCTGAGCGGGATACGTCGAAGTCGTGTTCGTGCTGTGGTCGGAAGCGTGACGCAAACCGTGTTGAGCGTGGGCTGTACGTCTGCGATTCGTGTGATACGGTGGCGAACGCGGACGTGAACGGTGCTGAGAACATTCGACAGAACGTATCTCCGAGTCCCGTCACGGATGGCGGTGATAGGAGTAACGGCTGGTTGGCACAGCCATCGACGTTCCTGTTTGACAAAGAAACTGGTGCGTTCGCACCTCAAGAACAGGCTACGTCGTAAACCATAATATCCCAACGCGGTCGGGAATCCTCGCCCTTCAGGGCGGGGAGGATGTCAAGCAAAACGACTCCCGCTACCTGCAATACCGCGTCACTAATCTGGGGAATGCACCCGCACACGACGTCACGATCGTCGGCCAAGCAGGTGAGACACAGCTCCCAGCTGCCGGTCTCGGTACTGTCGGCGCTGCCACGTCCCAGACCGCCCTCGTTCCGGCTGACGTTCCGCCAAACACGCCGGTCACGCTTCAGAGTAGCTACACGACCGGCGGCGAAACGAACCAGCACAGCCGCACCATCGACGACGTATCGACTGTGAACGCGCCATCCGCAGCCGACGGCGGCGTTCAGGCAGCACAACAGATTCCGCTCGTCGGCGGTATCGCCGGCGGTTTCTCCGGTCCACTCGTCGGGTTCGCCCTCGTTAGTGCCTGCGCTGGCTGGATCGGCTATCGCCGCTTCCGAACCACGGACTGATTGCGAGCGTCTGTGAACCACGACTTTTAGCAGTGTGGTTCCTAGATGTCGTTATGGACGACACCGCCCTGACGGAGACGCTCAAGGAGTTGGGATTATCGACGTACGCCGCGGAGACCTTCGTCGGGTTACAGCGGGTTGGCCCTGCAACGGCCAGCGACATCGCCGCCGTTACTGACGTCCCACGTTCGCAGGTGTACGGGGCAACCGATGAGCTAGCACAGCTTGGCTTGGTGAACGTGCAATCCGCGAACCCCAAAGAGTTCCGGGCTGTTTCCCCGAGTACAGCCGGTGAACTGCTACGCTCTCGGATTGCTCGACAGACGACGGAGATGGTGAACCAACTGGAAGCGATCCGGGCGGCAGATGCTCGGCCTGAACAGGGGGAATCGGATTCAATCTGGCGGGTGCAAGGACTGCAGAACACCAATCAGAAGGCTATTGACTTCCTCGAATCCGCGGACAGCCGGGTTCAGTACTACGTCACTGCTGCTGCGTTTCTCCCGAGCGCCGCTGTTGACGCTCTTGAGGCGACCGCCACAGACGGCTGCACCGTCTCCGTATTTGCACCGGCTGATACTGCCGTTGCTGAGCGTCGACCGGGACTGGCCGCGGACACGATCGGTTTCGAGCACATCGATCCTCCGGCCGCGTTTGCGGACAACTGCACCCGGCTTCTGGTCGTCGATGACAGCGCAGTCCTGATCGGGGTTACAACGCCACAGGCCCCTCGCGAGGAGGTGTGCTTCTGGAGTGCCGGCGAACAGATCGCCCCGCCACTTGCAGCGGCTTTTCGCGCCGTGCTGCGTCAGTAGTGGGCCATCGCACACATGGGGGCGGCTGGCGCTAACCGCGGGATCGATCACACCCATCACGAGTTGAGTCTGTAGCGGGCCCTCTCCCGGTGCGTGAGCATACCGCGACCGGGGCTGGTCTCGGCCGGAGAAGTCCCCCGTCGGTGACGTCAATGTCTCATCGGCTGCCCGAACACGCGTACTGTCGGCCCCTTGGATGGGGGCGAGCAGCCGTCTAGGTGTCCGAACGGCGGCCTGAACTCCCTGTCTCCAGTCTGACCGGGCGAGCGGTTAGGTAAAGGACGCCGTGATCAGGGGAGCTGTCGCCACTTCGTTCCGCACTCCGGGCAGGCTCGGACTGTGCCAACCTCGTCGGGCTCGTTCTTCGTGACCAACTGTTCCTCGCAGTCCACACATTCCAAGCGCTCGTACATGTCTTTCGAAATTTCACCCTCGCGAAGGGCCCGTCGAACGGAATCCATACATCCGACTCCGCGCTCGCGGGGAAAAACTCTGCTGGTCATTTTTGCGGTAGCGAGGAAACCCCGCCGCTTGCGGTGGGGAGGAATCGCAGTGGTACCAGTGCGGAAGCTCCTCTCGTCATCGGTGGCGGATGTCAATCTGCCGGCGACTCAGTTCACCAGAACCGTCTCTAGATAGGCGTGGATCGCCTCGCGGACCGGTTCCACGTCTGCGTTCGTCGTAACTCGGCGTGAGAAAATACCGATCAAAAGCGTTGAGACAACCGCCGCCACGCGTTCCGCATCGACATCAGCGAACTGGCCACTGTCGATCCCCGCTTGAATGACGTCCGCAATGTGGTCCTGCTGGAGACGCGTAATCTCCGTAATCTTCTCTCGGTAGGCGTCATCGTGGGTTGCCCGTGCCCGAATCTGAATGAACACTCGGAGTGTCTCCTCCGATGGTGGCGAGAATCCTGCTAGCTCTCCCTCCATCTGTCGCCCAAATGCGACTTGATCGATGAAGCACTGTAGTTGCTGAAGAGAGTCACCATCTTCCTGTTGAACCATTCGGTATTTCATTTCCTCGATGACGTAATCAACGAGTGCGAGCAGGAGACTGTCTTTATCTGAATAGTGGTGGTAGACAGACGCTTTTTGGAGTCCCACTTCGTCGGCGATACGGCTCATTGACAGACCACTGTAGCCGTGTTCTTGGAGAACAAGAAAGGCTGCTCGGAGGATCTCCTCACGAGTGTCTTCGGGGGGTCCTTCGAAAGGGCTATCTATATCCATAGTTGAATTCTGCGCTACGTAATCTTTGAACTTGCGGGTCTTGGCAGGTAAACCGGAACAATAATTTGCGCTTCGAACTGTTCACTGTTTAGTAATGTCGGTGAGGGCTGGCTTGAGGTGTTGATTTCGATGTCTATACTATTTAATACAGTGAACAGGTCTGTGTCACCTCACTCAGGGCGTGCTTGACTAAACAGCTGAAAGATCATTTAGTTGCGGCCAAGAAAGGAAAGATTGAATACCTGCTGACCGTTCGGTAGGCACAAGTTGAGGAGCAAGAGAGGGCGTCCCGAGAAGTATGTACTGGGGATGAGCGTGCCCATACGTCATGGGTCATGCTATCGACAGATAGTGTGATATGTGACTTAAATTGAACGCTCATCAATCAAAAAATAACACACCGAAATACGCTAGTAACTAGATGATTGACAAACCGCACGCTCAGAAATACGTTTCCGGAATAACCGTTACCGCTCTCGCACTAATGGTCGTGCTTACGGCAGTCCCGATGCCAGTACAGGCCGCCGAAAGCACAGTTACTGGGAAACCAGATATTAGTGTCTCATCACCGAACGGGCCGGTTGAAGCTAGTTCTACACAAACGCTCACAGTTACGCTCTCAAATACGGGGACGATCCTTCAGGGTGGTCAAGCCAGCTATGAACAAGAAGTACAGACTGCTGAGGGGCTGCAAGTTCAGGTTTTAGAAGACCGGATTAGTGAACCAATCAATGTAAATACCGGTACACATACTGTTAGTAGTCTCCCAAGCGGGACCGCTGCCCGGTCACAGTTCCAACTTGAACTCGGCCAAGTGGAGCCTGGTACGTACCGGATTCCTATCGAAGTATCGTACGAACACACGCGCTCCGTTTCGTATGGTCCATATCAGGAGACGTTCCGAAAGACGAGCGAAGAAAACGACATCCGGTATATTGAGCTGACAGTCGAAGAGAAACCACAGTTCAAACTCGTCGCTGAAGGTGAGAACAACGTCTTCGGCGGTGATACTGGCCAGCTTGCATTCACCGTGAAAAACACGGGGACGCAAACCGCCACTGATGCGTCCGTACAGCTGCGCAGTCAATCGCCGGCACTCTATTTCGGGTCCCAATCCAGCCCGCAGTCCTCGACGAGCCTCTACATCCCGTCGATTGCACCCGGCGAAACCAGAAATCTCTCCGCTCAAGTTGGCGCCGAAGCGAACACTGAAGCTGGTCACTACCCCATTGAGACGACACTTGCGTACACCAACGAGAACGGCGTGACCGAGCAATCTGATACGTTAACAACCGGGGTCTTAGTTCAGCCTGAGCGCCGCTTTGCACTGACAAACATCCAAACGGAACGCTTCCGCGTGGATGAATCCGAGGCAACGATTCAAGCCGAGGTCGTTAACACCGGCACTGGCAACGCAAATAATGTTGCTGTTCGCCTTACCTCGCTGCCAGGTATCACTGCAACTAACGGGGAGGCCGCGGTGGGGGACCTCGCGCCGGGTGAATCAAAACCGGTGTCGTTCACCGTGTCAATTCCCGAGTCGGCAGAACCAGGCACGAACTCCTTCCCGTTCGCTGTCGAATACGAGAACCCTGATGGTGACCTCCGAACGACAACGTCTCCGATTCGGAAAGCACTCGAAATTGGTGCCGAACAGAATCCGTTCAAGGTCGTCAACGTCAGCACCGATGTGTCCCCCGGTGGGAGTGACACGGTTGCTGTTCGAGTGCAATATCAGGGAGATGAGCCGGTGACGGCGACGAATGCAAAACTGTTCGTCAGTGACCCACTATCGACCTCTGACGACGGCGCGTATCTCGGTTCCATGGAACCCGGTGAGACGAAGGTGGCAACGTTTACAGCGAGTGCTGGCTCCGATGCGCTCGTCAAAGACTACGACGCGTCAGTCGAGATTCGATACGACGAACAGGATGGGGATACGAAGTACACTGACGGTCTCCCGATCGGCGTCGCGATCTCTCCGGCTTCAGGCGGGCTACCGGTGCCGCTCCCGGTGATCGGCGCCATCGTTGTTGTGGTTCTCGGAGCCGGCTACCTCCTGTATCGGCGCCGTTAATCGCCCCACTAATCGACTAACTAATCTATGGCTAAGTTACGTGGCATATTCGCCTCGATCGGTGATCGAATCCAGGCCCGCCCAGTAGCGACACTTCTGATTGCGGCGTTGTTAATTCTCGTCGCAGTCGGTGGCGCCGCACAGATCACGAGTGTCACTGGGGATGCAGCCTTCGTTGGCAGTGACCCCACGTACGAGGCGTTCTCTGAATCGTTCGACCGTGGCACAATTGCGGTCCTAGTCCGGGGTGATATCACTGAGCCGTCGACAATCGAGGCGATCGACAGATATGACCGGCAAATGGCGAAGACCGACGATGTCTACATGGTCCAGAGTCCGGCCGATCAAATCCGTGCGGAATACGGCCGGATTCCGGAATCGCAGGCAAAAATCGAAGCCGTCATCGGTTCTCCCGACTACACGACAGTCCAGATCGTCACTGACACTGGCCTGTCACAACAAGCGGAACGCCCAATTTACTCGAAAGCAGTCAGTACCAGCGAATGGGCGCGGTTCCCCGCCAGTGCAACGGTGACAGTCACCGGGAGCGCAGCGTTCTCTGCGCAGCTCTCGACGCTCATCCAGCAGAGCACCCAGCAGTTACTCGGCCTGGCAGTCGGGCTGATGATTCTCGCCCTGTTCTTCCTCTTTCGTGGTGTACGATTACGCTTGTTGCCGATCGTCGCCGTCTTCACGGGTGTCATTTATACCTTCGGGGCGATCGGCTATGGTGGCATTCCGAACTCGACGATGACGAGTGCGGTGTTCCCGATTCTCATCGGTTTGGGAATCGACTATTCCGTGCAGTTCCACGAACGGTATGAGGAGGAACTGGAAACGTATCCGCCCAGAACCGCGCTTCCGAAGGCGCTCGGCGGGGTTGGGCCACCAGTCCTGATTGCGATGCTCGCCGCGGCACTTGGATTCGGCGCAACCTGGGTGTCCGCGACTTCCCCGGCGATTATTTGGTTTGCTCAGACTTCGATTCTAGGTGTCCTGCTAACGTTTCTCGCAGGAATTCTCGTCCTGCTGTCGGGACTTACCCTCTACGTTCGCTGGAAAGCTGACCCGGCCGAAACGCAGCCCGATGGTGGTGAGAGTGCAGAGCCGGCCCAAGATGGTGATGCAGACATCGGGTTTGTCGGACGGACGCTTGGCCGCGGCTCACGTGTACTTGCGACCCACCCCGTTGCCGTGCTACTGCTCGCGCTCGTCCTGACGGGCGTCGGCTTCCAGATCGGAGGGTCACTAGACACGATGGCTGACACTGAAGAGTTCATCCCGCAAGATCTCCCCGCATACGTTGACCTCCAGCAGTTCCGGGCTGAGACTGGTGGTGGCGGCTCCACCAGCTACGACGTGCTCGTTACGGGGTCGGAGTTGAAGCATCCGGAGACGTTGCGGTGGATGACTGACCTAGAACACGTTGCAACACAGGCGCCACTGATAGAGGGTGTCGATACTCCGGCAACGCTGGTGAAACAGTACAATGGTGGCGAGATCCCCCAGACGGAGGCTGGCGTCAGCCGCGTGCTCGAACAGATTCCCGAACAGCAGCGCCAGCAGTATTACAACGATGGCCGAGCACATATTACGATCGTGTCGCCACAGGATATGACCACCGCTGAAGTGTTGTCGTTCCTGGAGAACGCACGCGGCTCAATCTCGTACAGTTCTCCACCACCGGGAGTTACTGCAGAGCTTACCGGAACAGCCGCGATCTCTACGCCCGCGATCATGGAGCAGATCGAGTCACGAAACACCACCACAGGGTTGGGTGTGCTCTTTGTGTTCGCACTCCTCTTGCTGTACTACCGTGATCTCGTGAAAGCAGTTGCCCCACTCGTGCCAATGGTGTTCGTGATCGGGTGGCAGAACATCTATATGTTCGCGCTTGATCTACCGGTCTCTCCACTCGGAGCAAGCCTCGGAGCTATGACCGTCGGGATCGGCGCTGAGTACACGATCATCGTGATGGAGCGTTATTATGAGGAAAAACGGCGGGACGGCGTGAGCCGACTTGATGCTGTCCAAGTGGCCGCCGGCCGCGTCGGGAAAGCAATCAGTGTCTCCGGGATGACCACGGTTTTCGGCTTTTCCGCGCTCATTCTCTCTCCATTCCCGGTTCTCAGTAGCTTCGGCTTCCTCACTGTCGGCGTGATCTTCCTCACGCTGATCGCGTCGCTCGCAACGCTCCCGCCAACCCTGATCGTCTTAGATACAGTCGCTGAGCGAGTGACCACATATTGGGGGACTAGTGCAGAACACACCGGAACTTAATCTGTCTCGTTCGTCTCTTTTCCTGTTTCGAGCCGAGTTACTGTGTTGCCACTGTTGTACCCGACACCAGTAACTTGATAACCAAGCATACGGTTGTGACTAAATAGTCAGTCAGCTACGAGCGGGTTTGTGTACGCCCATAACTACCAAAACACAATCATCCACAAGTGACCACTAATGAACGCCAATCACAACAGCGGTGTTAGTCCATGAACTCGAACTATTCCACAACTATCCTTGTCGTTGCGCTCGTCCTGGCCTCGGTCGCCATTGCCGGCGTTCCTGGCGCGGTTAGCGCCCAAGAATCCGGGGAAGTGATCGGTCAACCGGATATTTCCTTCGCCACGGCAACCGGCGAAGTCTCAGCTGGGACGGCCGACGAGCTCAGCATCGCGATCACAAACCGCGGATCCATCGATAAGGGCGGCCCATCCCAATACGAAAACCGAGTAACGACTGCCCGCGGGATGACGATGAGCCTCGATGACAGCAACGTGCCGATTGACGTTCAAGCCGGTGAACTCTCCATCGGGAACGTCCCAACTGGCTCTAGCCAAACGACAGTCCCAATTGAGATCGCTGAAGATGCTGCATCGGGGACGTACAAGATTCCCGTCGAATACGAGTATCAGTTCTCGCGAGTCGTTGACTACGACGCGTACGGAACTGATTACAGTGACTTCACGCGCACGCGCACCGGATCTATCACGGTGGCGGTAACTGACGACGCCCGCTTCGAAGTAGTGGACATTACCGGCACGGCCCAGATCGGCGATGATAGTGATGTCTCGATGACGCTGCGCAATACGGGCGCGGAAATCGCTCGTGGAGCAACAGTCGGTGCGACTTCCCGCAGCAACGCATTGACCTTTGATTCCGGTGGCCCGAGCGCAACGTCGTACGTGGGTGACTGGGAGTCCGGTGAGACTCGGAACGTGTCGTATGGCATCTCCCTTGCGCCTGATGCGACACAGCGCGGATACACGCTCGATCTCACGGTCGAATACCAGGATGCGAACGGAATCAGCCAGTCATCTGAGCCAATGACAGCCGGCGTTGAGGCCATCGATGAACAAGCGTTCGCGTTCAGCGATGTGGACACCTCACTACGCGTGGGAGAGGACGGCGAAATTACGGGCACCGTCACGAATCAGGGCCCACAGTCCGCAAAGAGCGTCGTCGTTCGCTACGCCGATGAATCCGCGACAATGGTGCCGATCGAAGAATCCGTCGCCGTCGGCTCGCTCGACGCGGGCGAGTCCGCATCGTTCCGACTGCCGATTGAAGTCACGAGTAGCGCCGAGGCGAGTCCGAATCTGATCGACTTCGCGGTTAACTACCGGAACGCCGATGGTGACCGACGGGCGTACGATAAGCTCGACGTCCGCGCTGATGTCGCCCCCGAACGCGACCAGTTTACTGTTGAGCTCGCCGAACAGACGATCGAGACGGGCGGCTCACGCACGATCGCTGTCGACGTGACGAACAATCTGAATGAAACCGTCACGGACATCGAAGCGCGGCTGTTCGCTGACGACCCCCTCGATACTGGTGATGCAGACACCGGCTACGTCGAGTCTATGGAGCCAGGGGAAACCGTCACGGTGTCCTTCGAGCTGACGGCGGCGTCATCGGCAACGCCGGATAAGACCTACCCGATTTCGTTCGACTTCCGGTACGACGATCAGCGGGGGAACAGCCAGTTGACGGACACCATGCGCGTCCCGATCAACGTCGTGGAGAGTAGTGGTGGCGGCCTCCCGATGCCGCTAATCATCGGCGCAGTCGTCCTCATCGGGGGGGCTGCAGCAGTGCTCTGGTATCGGAGGCAGTAACTGATGGGAATCGGAGACCGGATTGAGGCGGCGACGAGACGACTCAACGACACGATCGTCTCTCGTCCGCGTGCGGTCGTGTTGGCGTTTCTTGTCGTCACAGCCATGTTTGTCGGTGGCTTCGGGCTGATCTCGACTGAAACCGATTCGACCGAATCATTCACCGATGGTCTTGAAGCTCAACAGGCTCTCGATTCGGTCAACGCGGAGTTCGAGGACCCATTCCGCCCGGAGATGGAGTCCACGCAGCTCATCCACACGGGGGATAACGTCCTCACGAAGGAGGCGCTCGTTCGAAACATCCGCCTCATCGAAGAGATCGAAAGCCGCGACGACCTTCGAATGGCGTCGGCTTCCGGCCCGGCGCCGGTTGTCGCGCAAGCGATCGACCCCTCAGCGACAACGGTCGCTGAACAGCGCCGCGTGCTCGAAGCTGCGTCGGCAACCGAAATCCGACAAACGATCCGCAGCCTATCGGACAACGCCCAGTTCACCGGCGTTATTTCGGAGGATTTCAACCCAACGTCCGTTTCTGCGACGGCGTCGATCACGTCCGTCTCTCACGATGTTCCTCAGGGATTCACGGATGATGACCTGACCGCGGTCCAGACGTCCATTCAGTCGCTTGCGAGTAGTGAACCCGGCGACATCCGTGCGTTCGGTGCTGGGATCACGAACGCGGAGATGAGCAACGTCATCGGCGACTCACTGATCATCGTGATGCCGGTCGTCGTCATTCTCCTGTTGATCTTCCTGGTGGTCGCATACCGGGATCCGATCGACCTGCTGTTGGGGTTGTTTGCCCTCTTGATGACGATCATCTGGACGTTTGGGTTCCTCGGCTACTCCGGGATCCCGTTCAATCAACAGATGATCTCCGTCCCCGTATTGCTGCTGGCAGTCGGGGTTGACTTCGGGATTCACATCATCAATCGCTATCGGGAGGAGACAGTCCAGGGCTTCGAACCGGTCAAGGCGATGCGGACAGCGAACAACCAGTTGATGATCGCGTTCGTGATCGTCACTGTGACGACCGTGTTCGGGTTCGGCGCGAACGTGATCTCGGACCTCACCCCGATTCGCAACATGGGGATCGCGTCGAGCGCAGGGATCATCTTCACGTTCCTCATCTTCGGCCTGTTCCTCCCCGCGGCAAAGCTCGAAGTGGATAAACTCCGGGCCCGATTTGGCGTTCCCGAGTTCAACTCGGAGCCAATTGCATCTGAAGACTCCGCCTTGGGTCGTGCACTATCGCTGCCCGCCGTTGTAAGTCGGTACGCACCGACTGTCTTTGTCCTTGTCTTACTGCTTACGGGCGGTGTCGCCGCCGCCTACGGTTCTGGAGTTGACACGTCCTTCGAGACGGAGGACTTCCTCCCACCCGAACAACAACCAGGGTACGTGACGGGACTGCCGGAGCCGTTTGCGCCCAGTGACTACACCGTCACGGAGACGACGAACTTACTCGAAGACAAATTCGCAACGAACCAAGACCAATCGGTGACAATATACTTTGAAGGATCGTTTGAGGAAGCTCATGCGCTCGAAGCGCTTGCCAGCCCGAATGATGACCCACCTGAGGAGCTCGCGGTCGGCGCTGGTGGTGGGGCGCAAGCTCAAAGCATTCTCACGGTCATACAGTCGCACGCCCAGCAGAACCCCGAATTCGCTGAACTTATCGCACGAAACGACCAGAATGACAACGGCATTCCGGACCGGAATCTCGACCGCATCTATGATGTGCTGTTCGCGTCCAGCGCAAGCGACCAAGCATCACAGTATCTGACTGAGGACCGGCAGGCCGCCCAAGTCGTCTATTCCATAGATTCAGACGCCTCACAGTCAGCAGCTGCCGACGCAACCCGGCAGTTCACTGAGGACTTCCGGTACACCGCGACGGCGACAGGCCAAGTCGTGGTGTTCGACGCCGTGACGGGGATTATCTTCACGTCCGCGATTGAGGGACTGGTGCTTGCCATTGGCTTGACCGCCATCTTCCTCGTGATTGCTTACGGGGTGTTGGAGCGGAAACCGATGCTCGGCGTTGTGAACGTGTTCCCCATCCTCATCTCGATTGCGTACCTGATCGGAACGATGCGATATCTCGGGATGGCATTAAACGCGTTGACAGCAACCATCCTCTCGATCTCGATCGGACTCGGGATCGCCTACTCCGTTCACACAACACATCGATTTATCGACGAGTTCAACGAGAGCGGCGATGCACACATGGCGATGGTGCGCACGCTTTCGGGAACTGGTGGGGCGCTGTTAGGCAGCATGCTAACCACCTCTCTCGGGACGGGTGCACTTGCACTCGCCATCACCCCCGTTCTTGGCGACTTCGGGCTTCTGATGGCGATTAGTGTGGTGTACTCGTTCATCTTCTCCATCGTCGCATTACCACCCGCAGTATTGCTGTGGTCGCGGTACCGTAACAGCGAACCACTCGCGATAGTGCGCTCCCGTTGACATCCACCTACGGCTGAAGCTGTGGGGCCCCCCACTGGGTTGAACCCACGGACACAGAGAGGTTCGCAGGTTCGTCGTCACGATGGACGACGAACCTGCGACTCGGGCCGTGCCAGTACAACTCCCGTCTCGGACAGCGGTCTCTCAAACTTGCCTAACAGTTGTTATAAATACGATTTCTTTATTCGTCGTGGACGGCATCATATGCCGTTCCACGCCTACTTACTCGGCAATCACTGAATAGAAGATCCCGTGTTTCAACTACTGCTAAGGCTCGTTTCCCAACATTCAGCGCCGCGCTCTTGTCTGCATCGTCGTCCAACCCACATTCAGGCTGTAGAACACCGCGCACCCGAGCGCACGCTCCCCTCTTAGTTCAACGCCGGTGAGACACGCGTCGGCTGCATTCCATTCGTTTATGGCTGTGCTCGAGAATCCAGGGTTTGCGGTAATGTCTCGCGGTGAAACTGTGACTAGCCCGCCCATAAGAATATCATTCCCAGCGTTCACTCTACTCATATATGCGTGTTCAGACGCTTCACGCTGCTCTCGCCGCGCTCGCTGTTATCGGAGCAGCAATCACCGGAACGGGTCTACTGACGGTACAGGCGACCGCAAGCACACCAACACCGCAGGTGATGGATGGCACGGCACAGTCAACGAACATCGCTGCTGAAGCGCCGCGTGGTCGGTGGGATCCCACCACAGGGACGGGAGAACTGATACTGGATAACCGGAGCTATCACACCGTATTTCAGGGTGAAGATGATATCGAGGCATGGCGGAATACGGATGGTGATGTGGTCTCCGGGACGCTGCTCGAGGGGGAGTCCGGAGCAAGCGAAGGCGACCTGCTTGACCTCACTAGCTCCATTCCAGCTGACCAGGCCACCGGGCGTTACTCCTCGGCGGAACTCACCGCTCGTGTTCTGGAACCCCGCATCTCGCAAGTTACACTCCGCAACCAGAATGGCGTCGAGATGGGTGCTGACGCTGCGATCCCGACGAATAATCCAGTGTTGGTGACGGCTGATTGGAATTACGTGCAGGCTGAAGATATCCAGATTGCCGTGGTCGACCAGAGTGAGGGGATTACGATCGAGAAGGAAGTGCTTGCGGCTTCGCCTTCAGACGCCCAAGCGGCGCAGTTGCCTGCGGACTTCTCGACGACGAATCTTAGTCGGGTGACCCAAGGTCTCGGAACGACGGGCCACAATACCGCCTACTGGCTCTTAGATTTCACCGAGGTTGACGAGGGAGCCTACACGCTTCGGATAGAGGGATCAGACAGTCTGACTGCTAACGATGCCGCGTGGACAACCGAACTGAGTGTTGGTGAGCCAGCGATGCCAACCGAAACTACGACCGCTCTGACGTCGACGACGCCACAGACGGAAACGACGGCTCCAGCCACTCCATCGACCGAGCGACCGTCCGAAACGCCGACCACAGAGGCGGTGTCTCCACGGACACCAACGAGGAGTCAGACATCGACGGTATCGCCCACGCAAACCACGACAGAAGTGGATGGGGCAGGGTTCGGACTAGCTACGGGACTGCTAGCTGGACTCGTAGTCGCTGCCGTCGTGACCCTACGTCGGCTGTAAGCCGACCGCGCCGACCGACACAAAATAAGATATCTCGAAGCCCCACGCGGGGTACGAGTCCCGGCTTCGTGGCGGAGCCAGTGCTGTCGGTCACAAAGCTTAGATTCCCAACGTCAGGGTTGCCATGCCCGGCTAACACCGGGTGGGAGCACGTCACTGTTCGGCCTCAACTTAACACGGTCCTGCAGTTGCCCAAAGTATTTATCCGGACAATCACTTCGTTTAGACAACCAAGTGTCTCCCGGGGAATGTTGGAGGACGTATGACGGCGAGTCGACCACTACTGCGCTCGGTCTCTCAGGGGGCCGTCTCGACACCCCGGTTGATACGCCACTAGCCGCTTAACTCATGATGTATACTCTTTCCCAAGGTAGGCTGATCCGTCAGTTGCTCGTCGTGGTGGTGGTTACAGCAGCGGTCTGCGCACCGGTTGTCGGAGCTGCCAGCCCTGGCCCGGCATCGGTCTCCCACGAGTCCACTACGACCACCCCGAACTCGGAGAATCTCACAGCCATGAACGGCACCATACTGCGGTCCACGCAGTCGACCGCTGGAGCTTCCTCTTCCGATGGCTGGAGCCAGACGAGCTACGAACAGCCAGCTGGCGACATCGTCACCGTCTCGCTGAATCTGTCCACGATGACAGCGACCGACGGTGTTACTGCTGAACGTGGCTCGGCCCGCGATCACGCCTATATTCAACTTGGGGGGGTTTCAAGCGGCTTTCTCGACGTGCTCCGTGTCGAGGACGCTGACAGCGATGGAGATGTTACGTTTTCGATCAATACGCGGACGCTTGGGACGAGCGACAGTATCAGCGCCACAGCTAGCGACCTCGTTTACCACAGTGACGGTGACGTCATTCGGAGCAGCGTTCACGGCCGGCTTTCAACCGCTGACGACAGCCCCACCTTTCTCGGGCCGGACGGCTCCGAACTGACCGGATTTGGCGAATACCTCGCTGCATTAGGGCTCATCGACTCGGCATCGGCCGATCGTGGCATTGACCAACTTCGGCGGCCGTTGCAGCCGGGGAACTACTCTCTCCTCGCCAGTACAGCCGGTGAGTTCCGCGCCAATGCCACATCCGATTCTCGTGGCTCCGCTGAGTACACATCCAAACCGACGTCGCCCACCATCGAGGCAACAACGATCGAACTGACGAAGCCAGGCCTCGGCGAAATGTCCATCCAAGCTGCGCCGGCAGGGCCGGCAAATGCCGCTCCCAACCACACGGCATTGGTAGACTCCGCGACGGAGAGCCGGACAGTCACGGCGACCGACCGGATCGTGATTACCGCCGAGGCGACCGGCATTTATGGCCATCTCGTCGCGATTGAGGGAGGGTTCGAAGCGCTCTCAACAGGGTTCGATCCCGGAACTCTCTCGCAGTTGGAAACTAGAACCGGGGAGGGAGTTGAGTTTGCGGTTGAGTCGACTGACGGGCCGGTGCTACGCGGTCCCGGTCCTTCGGACGGACTTGAATCTCCACTTGAGGTGTTGGACCTCTCCACGCTTGACGCAACCGCTGTCACTGTGTATGCGGACAATACGGCGGGGAAACTCTACATTGTCGTCGATCCGCGGGCAACAGACACCTTCGCGTTGACCGACGACGCTAGCCGAAATTTCTCCGCTGCCCTCGAGTACCGCACCGACGCAACGTCGCCATTCCTCTTTGACCGTGAGGACCAGCACATCCAGTCGTACTATCGCGGCTTGGTGGGCGGTGCTGGCGGCGATGTCGATACACCCGCCTTCCCGTACTTTGAACCTGGTGAGAACACCACCGCGACGACCCAGTTCTCGCTCGTCGAACCACGCGTCCGGTTCGAGGGCACGGATGGGTGGGTGGAGTCGGGTTCCCCGGTTGTCGTCGACCGACAGTCTCCGACCCATATCCGCGGGAAAACGAACATCGCGCCCGGGACGGACGCGGAACTTCAACTGACATCCCGAGCGGCAAACACGTCATTCACGTCGTTGCAGCGGTCACCTGTCTCGATCGCCCCAAATGGAACGTTCTCTGGCACGCTCGACCTCTCCGAGGCAGCGGTCCGTGGGACATCGACTCTCTCGCTTCTGATTGATGGTACGGAGGTTGCTCGCACGGAGTTGGTGGTCGTTTCGGAGGTTCAGCAGACGGCGAACCAGTCTGTGCAAACGACTGTCGTTTCCGCTGAATCCGAGACGGACGCAGAGGAATCAGGCGGGACTACACCTAGCCTCACCCCGCTCACCGCCCTCATTGTGGTAGCCGCCGCGTTCGCGTGGCTGTTTATATCCCGGCGGTAGCACGCACCCGTCACCCCCCGATCGGGCCCAGCTGTGCGGAAGCGCGAGAGCTCGGGTGCCCGGGAGTTCCACCCGTTATATCCCAATGTTCGGGAATCCTCGCGCTTTAGCGCGGGGAGGATGTCAAGATGGCTGTCACGCCAGCTAATTCCCCTCTTCAGCCCGAGAAGCGACTGTAATCTACCGACGCACTAACTCGGGACTGAGGTCTTACCAACACGCCTATACTCGGGACGCCCGTCGCGTCGTACAATGGTATCCGCGTTAACTGACGCGCTCGCGTGGATCGTCGTCGTGGCGTTCGCCACGAGCGCAGTTCTCCAGGTGGACTACCGCCAGTACAGCAGGTACACGGCGGTCGCCGCGTGGACGCTGTTCGCGGTGTTCTGGGGGCTACTCGCGCCGTACTACTTCTTCGAGCACTTGAGCATCATCGAGGGTGCGTTGAGCGCGGTCGCCGTCCCCGCGTGTCTCTACACCGCGTACCTCGTCGGCACCGGGAAACGCCAGCTGGAGACGCTGACGCGCTCGATCGCCATCATGGGGCTGTTGTTCCTGCCGTTCGAGACCATCGAGCCGGCGCGCCGGTTCGCCATCGAGACGGTCGCCCAGCAGGCCGAATGGCTGATGGCGCAGTTCGGCTACTACCCGCCGGTCGTGGAAGGCGAACACGGCTACATGGCGAAGTTCGTGTTCACCGGCGAGCACGTCGTCACGGGCGAGTCGTGGAAGTTCCCGACGACCGTCCTGATGGCGTGTACGGGCATCGGCAGTATGTCCATCGTCGGCGGGCTCGCGCTCGCGGTGAAAGCGCCGTGGAAGCGCCGCGCACAGGCACTCGCAATCGCGCTCCCGGTCATCTACGGGCTGAACGTGATTCGCGTGGCGTTCATCGCCGTCGCCCACGGCGAACAGTGGTTCCGCAACCCAACGATGCAGGACATCGTCTTCGCGGTGTTCCCGAGCGACGACCCGAACATGGTGTCGTACCTGTTCGCCGACCGTATGCTCGCGCAGTCCGCGTCGGTCGTCGCACTCGTCGTCCTGACGTTCGTGCTGCTGCGCATCGTCCCGGAGCTCGGCGGCGTCGTCGAAGACGTCGCGTACATCGCGACCGGCAACGAGTACGACATCACCGAGCAGTTCGCGGAGTAACGCCGCTCGAACTGATTCTCGGGGGCTGTGGCTGTCTCGTGACGAACTGCTCACGCTCGCCCCGTTACATCTATTACATCAGATTACGGAAGTTCGAGGAGAAAGCCCCGCCGTTCAGGGCGGGGATGAATCCGACAACTCCTGCGCGAACTAGCTTGACGTACGGGCGGATGTTTTAAGGAACCAGACATTGTACTAATAAGTAACCGAGGCGGTCTACCCGCCCGACTAATCGGACAGTATCGGGATTCCCTGATTCCGAGCGGAAGACACCTCTTCCGTGCCGGAACACAGGGTGTCAGCAGTAAGAAGTACCTCTGAATCCCATGTCGGGATAGGAGTAACGGCTGGTTGGCACAGCCAGTAGTCGTCATCATGGCGACTACAAACCTTGAACATCCCAAACCAGCGGCGCGGTACCGTGGGAATCTTCGCCCTTCAGGGCGGAGAGGATGTCAAATACTGTCGCGTATGCCGATCGACCTCCAGTCCTTCGAGGAGGGCGACGAAGCCGACCTCCGAGCGGGCGGCCGAACGAACGCCGAGGAGGTGCTGGCGTTCCTCGCCTCGTCGCCGGACAAGGCCTACACGCCGAGCGAAATCCACGACGGAACAACCGTCGCACGCGGCAGCGTTGGCGTCGTCCTCTCCCGACTGGAAGACCGCGGCCTCGTTCGTCACCGCGGCGACTACTGGGCTATCGGTGACGTCGAAGCCCTCGACGTGACGCTCAGTTCGATGGCGACGGCGCGAGCTGCGACCGAACGGCTCGGTGCCGAAGACCCCGACGAGTGGGGCCCGGGCGTCGACGACGGTGACGAGAACGAATAGCTGCCGGTCGAAGGCAAGGGTCACTTCGTAGCCGAGGATGACGGCAGTGTCACGGGTGTCGACGAAGAGACTGGACTCGCTCGCGCCAGCGACACGAAGTCCGACGCACGCTCTCAGTTCGCGGCGCCCCTCGCATTCCACGAGGACCGCTGCGCCCCATCGAAGCTTCCGACTCGCTTCTCCACAACGGGTTCGGCGTCGAACTCACCGAGAAAAGCGAGTCGCGTTGAGGCACGAGGCCGCGTCGCGGACGAAACAGTGAGCGGGGACGTGTGGATGCAGCGAGTGTCGCCTACGAATCAGGGCGAGACGATATCGACGGGATGGTACCGTCGAACTCGTAGTCGCTCGCCCAGTTGATTGCTGGGTGGTCGATTTCGGCCGAGAAGCGGAGCTCCATCTTCTGGTCGGTCGCTTCCGCGACGTCAACCCAGTAGAGGTCGTCCGTTTCGGGGTAGCGCACGACGAAGGCATCGACCGCATCGTGGTACGTACTCTCGTGGTACTCGCCGTCTCTGGTGGTCTGGGAATGCGTGTTGAATCGAATTGTCCCTGTCTTCGTTTCCCAGGCTGTTTTGCACTGGATGCGGAGGAGCCGTCCATCGTCGTCGACGATGAGGTCGTACTTGTCGTTGTCCCCGAAGGGGATGGAGACGCTATACCCGTTGGAGATGAGCGTGTGGAGGATCTTGGACTCGGTTGTGTCACCGATGGCCTTCGAGTTCGAACACATGGGCACGCAGCGCAAGTTTCGTCGCTTTGGCAGATGAATCTCCGGACGGCCATGAAGCGACAGCGAACACTCAGTCGTGCGGGAACGAGGAAACAGACTGGACGAACCAACTGCTGTTCGATTGGGAAACAGAGAAGCGCCCGGAGCGGGATTTGAACCCGCGTCACGGCCGTGACAGGGCCGTATGATGGGCCACTACACCATCCGGGCTGGCTGCACTCATTCGTAGCCGGCTTGTATTCTTAAGACTTTCCAAACGGTGGGCGGTGTGCGTCGTGGTGGCGCGGGCCGCGACCGGAATCGTAGTTGACAAGACCTAAGTGCGCTGCGGATGAATTGGCCTGTAGTATCTCGTGAGAGGTAGTTCTCCCCCCATCCAGGCACATCCATGGTAGACGTAAGCCAACACGAACTCGTCCCCGAGCACACCGTCCTCGACGAGGAGGAACTCGAGGACGTGCTCGTGGACTACGACATCGACCGGACGGACCTGCCGAAGATCAAACGGAAGGACCCTGCCCTGCCGGACGACGCGGAGGTCGGCGACGTCGTCAAAATCGTGCGGGACTCGCGGACTACGGACAAAGCTATCGTGTACCGACTGGTGATCGAATAAATGCAAATCGAAGACCGACGTGAACTGTCGCGGGCGTATTTCTCGAAAGAACGACTCGCAGAGCACCACTTCAGGTCGTTCAACTCGTTCCTGAAGCGCGGCATGCAGGACGTTGTCACCGAGAAGGAGCGCATCGAGACGGACATCGGTGACAAGGAAGACGAGGAGCCGGTGTGGGTCGAACTCGGCGACGTCCGCATCACCACCCCGCGCGTGCGGGAGGCGGACGGCTCCGAGGAGCTGCTGTACCCACAGGAAGCCCGGCTGCGCAACATCACGTACTCCGCGCCCGTGTTCATGGAGATGAGCATCGTGCGCGGCGGCGAAGAGGAAGAGGAGCGCGTGCTGGACACGACGGAGACGAAGGTCGGCCGGATGCCGATCATGGTCGGCTCCGACAAGTGCAACATCGCGGGCTTCTCCGAGGAGGAGCTCATCGAGATCGGCGAAGACCCCGCCGACCCCGGTGGCTACTTCATCGTGAACGGCAGCGAGCGCGTGCTGATGACCAGCGAGGACCTCGCGCCGAACAAGATTCTCGCGGAGTACGACTCCAAGTACGGCGACGAGATTCAGGTCGCGAAGACGTTCAGCCAGCGCCGGGGCTACCGCGCGCTCGTGCTCGTCGAACGCAACCGCGAGGGGCTGCTGGAAGTATCCTTCCCCTCGGTCTCGGGCTCGATCAACTTCGTGACGCTGGTGCGGGCGCTGG
The DNA here is from genome assembly GCF_040435975.1 of Halobacterium sp. NMX12-1. Classification (NCBI taxonomy): domain Archaea; kingdom Methanobacteriati; phylum Methanobacteriota; class Halobacteria; order Halobacteriales; family Halobacteriaceae; genus Halobacterium; species Halobacterium sp. NMX12-1. The sequence goes on from NZ_CP159204.1 coordinate 901,259, forward strand.
GCCTCGAATCCGACGAGGAGATCGTCCACCGCGTCAGCGAGGACCCCGAGATTGTGAAGTTTATGCTGGAGAACCTCGAGGAGGCCGACGTCCAGACCCAGGAGGAGGCCATCGAGGAGCTCGGGAAGCGCGTCGCCTCCGGGCAGGGGAAAAACTACCAGCTGAAGCGCGCGAACTACGTCATCGATCGCTACCTCCTCCCGCACCTCCACGAGGAGGGCATCGAGGACGAGGAGACCCGCATCAACAAGTCCTACTACCTCTGTCGGATGGCCGAGGCGTGCTTCGAGCTCGCGCTCGACCGCCGCGAATCCGACGACAAGGACCACTACGCGAACAAGCGCCTGAAGGTCTCGGGCGACCTGATGAAGGACCTGTTCCGGACGGCGCTGAACAAGCTGGCGCGGGACGTGAAGTACCAGCTCGAGCGCGCGAACATGCGGAACCGCGAACTCACCGTCAACACGGTGGTTCGCTCCGACGTCCTCACGGAACGGCTCGAACACCCGATCGCGACCGGGAACTGGGTGGGCGGCCGCTCTGGCGTCAGCCAGCTCGTGGACCGGACGGACTTCATGGGCGTGCTCAGCCACCTGCGCCGCCTGCGCAGCCCCCTGAGCCGCTCGCAGCCCCACTTCGAGGCGCGCGACCTGCACGCCACCCAGTGGGGGCGCATCTGTCCCTCCGAGACGCCGGAGGGGCCGAACTGTGGCCTCGTGAAGAACTTCGCGCAGGCGATGGAGCTCTCCCAGACCGTCGAGGACGAACGCGAACTCAAACGCGAACTCTCGTCGATGGGCGTCGAGGGCATCCCCGGAATCAGCACGGAAGCGACACCAGCGGACGACTAACATGAGCACGGAACGAGAAGCGAAAGTCTACGTCAACGGCAGTCTCGTCGGGACCCACGAGGACCCCGAGGAGCTGGCAGCACAGATCCGAGAGGCGCGCCGACGGGGAGAGGTCTCCGAGATGGTGAACGTCTCCGTGAGAGACCGCACGAACGAAGTCATCGTCAACGCGGACGCGGGCCGGGCGCGGCGCCCGCTGCTCGTCGTCGAGGACGGCGAGCCGCTGGTCACCGACGAGGAGATGGACGCCATCGAGAACGGCGACATCGACTTCGAGGACCTAGTTCACGCGGGGAAAGTCGAGTTCATCGACGCCGAGGAAGAGGAAGACATCCTCGTCGGCGTCGACCAGGACGAGCTCACCGAGAAGCACACCCACCTCGAGATCGACCCGCAGCTCATCTTCGGCATCGGCGCCGGGATGATTCCCTATCCCGAGCACAACGCCAGTCCCCGCATTACGATGGGCGCGGGGATGATGAAGCAGAGTCTGGGCCTGCCGGCGGCGAACTACCGCATCCGGCCGGACACCCGCCAGCACCTCCTGCACTACCCGCAGAAGGCGATGGTGAACACCCAGACCACCGAACAGATCGGCTACGACGACCGGCCGGCCGGGCAGAACTTCGTCGTCGCCGTCATGTCCTACGAGGGCTTCAACATCGAGGACGCCCTCGTCATGAATCAGGGCTCCGTGGACCGCGCGCTCTCGCGCTCGCACTTCTTCCGCACGTACGAGGGCGAGGAACGGCGCTACCCCGGCGGTCAGGAGGACCGCTTCGAGATTCCGAGCGACGACGTGCGTGGCGGCCGCGGTGAGGACGCGTACACGCATCTCGACGACGACGGCCTCGTCAACCCCGAGACGCAGGTCGACGACTCCTCTGTCCTGCTCGGGAAGACGAGCCCGCCGCGGTTCCTCGAAGAACCCGAGGACATGGGCGGGCTCAGCCCGCAGAAGCGCCGCGAGACGAGCGTCACGATGCGCTCCGGCGAGGACGGCGTCGTGGACACGGTCACCCTCATGGAAGGCGAGGACGGCTCGAAGCTCGCGAAAGTCTCCGTGCGTGACGAACGCATCCCCGAACTCGGGGACAAGTTCGCGTCCCGCCACGGTCAGAAGGGCGTCGTTGGCCACCTCGCGCCCCACGAGGACATGCCGTTCACGCAGGAGGGCGTCGTGCCCGACCTCGTGCTGAACCCGCACGCGCTGCCGTCCCGGATGACGGTCGGCCACGTGCTGGAGATGCTCGGCGGGAAAGCCGGCAGCCTCGACGGGCGCTCCGTCGACGGCACGGCGTTCACCGGCGAGAACGAGGAGGAACTGCGCTCGACGCTGGAGGAACGCGGCTTCAAGTCCTCCGGCAAGGAAGTGCTGTACTCCGGCGTTTCCGGGGAGAAAATCGAGGCCGAGATCTTCGTCGGCACGATTTTCTACCACAAGCTCTACCACATGGTGTCGAACAAGCTCCACGCCCGCTCGAAGGGGCCGGTCCAGGTCCTCACGCGGCAGCCGACAGAGGGGCGCGCCCGCGAGGGCGGCCTCCGCGTCGGGGAGATGGAGCGCGACACCGTCATCGGCCACGGCGCCGCGATGGTGCTCAAAGAGCGCCTGCTTGACTCCTCGGACCGCGAGGAGATTCACGTCTGCGGCAACTGTGGCATGACCGCCGTGGAGAACTACGAGCAGCGCCGCGTCTACTGTCCGAACTGCGAGGAGGAGACGGACGTGCACAGCCTCGAGATGAGTTACGCGTTCAAGCTCCTGCTCGACGAGATGAAAGCGCTCGGCATCGCGCCGCGACTCGAACTGGAGGACGCAGTATGAGCACAGGACAATCACCCATGGAAATCGGGGAAATCAGCTTCGGGCTGATGGACCCGGAGGAGTACCGGGACATGTCCGCGACGAAAGTCATCACCGCGGACACGTACGACGACGACGGCTTCCCCATCGACATGGGGCTGATGGACCCCCGGCTGGGGGTCATCGACCCCGGGCTGGAGTGCAAGACGTGCGGCCAGCGCTCCGGGAGCTGTAACGGCCACTTCGGCCACATCGAGCTCGCAGCGCCCGTCATCCACGTCGGGTTCGCGAAGCTCATCCGCCGGCTGCTGCGCGGGACGTGTCGGGACTGCGCGCGCCTCCTGCTCACCGAGGAGGAGAAAGAGGAGTACCGCGAGGACCTCGACCGCACGCGCAGCCTCCGCGAGGACGTCTCCGACGTCACGAAGGCCGCCATCCGGGAGGCCCGCAAGAAGGACCACTGCCCGCACTGCGGGGAAGTCCAGTACGACGTCAAACACGAGAAGCCGACGACGTACTACGAGGTCCAGCAGGTCCTCGCCAGCGACTACAGCGAGCGCATCGCCGCCGCGATGCAGCCCGACCCCGACGAGGACGACTCGGGCATCAGCCCGCAGGAGCTCGCCGAGCAGACGGACATCGAGATTAGCCGCATCAACGACATCCTCTCCGGGGAGTTCCGGCCGCGCCGCGAGGACCGCGAGGCCATCGAGGCCGCCATCGGCGCCGACCTCACCACCGAGGACATGAACAAGCTGATGCCCTCGGACATCCGCGACTGGTTCGAGGACATCCCCGGCGAGGACCTCGCCGTGCTCGGCATCGACCCCGAGAAGAGCCGGCCCGAGTGGATGATTCTCACGGTGCTGCCGGTGCCGCCGGTGACCGCCCGGCCGTCCATCACGCTGGACAACGGCCAGCGCAGCGAGGACGACCTCACGCACAAGCTCGTGGACATCATCCGCATCAACCAGCGGTTCATGGAGAACCGCGAGGCGGGCGCCCCCCAGCTCATCATCGAGGACCTCTGGGAGCTGCTGCAGTACCACGTCACGACGTTCATGGACAACGAGATTTCGGGGACACCGCCCGCCCGCCACCGTTCGGGCCGTCCGCTGAAGACGCTCAGCCAGCGCCTCAAAGGCAAGGAAGGGCGGTTCCGCGGCTCGCTGTCCGGGAAGCGCGTGAACTTCTCCGCGCGGACCGTCATCAGCCCGGACCCGACGCTGTCGCTGAACGAGGTCGGCGTGCCCGACCGCGTGGCGACCGAGATGACCCAGACGATGGTCGTCAACGAACAGAACGTCGAGCGCGCCCGCCGGTACGTCCGCAACGGCCCCGAAGGCCACCCGGGCGCGAACTACGTCACGCGACCCGACGGCCGACGCGTCCGCGTCACCGAGAAGGTCTGCGAGGAGCTCGCCGAGCGCGTCGAGCCCGGCTGGGAGGTCCAGCGCCACCTCATCGACGGCGACATCATCATCTTCAACCGCCAGCCGTCGCTGCACCGGATGTCCATCATGGCCCACGAGGTCGTGGTGATGCCGTACAAGACGTTCCGCCTGAACACCGTCGTCTGTCCGCCGTACAACGCCGACTTCGACGGCGACGAGATGAACATGCACGCCCTCCAGAACGAGGAGGCGCGTGCGGAGGCGCGCGTGCTGATGCGCGTCCAGGAGCAGATTCTCTCGCCGCGCTTCGGCGAGAACATCATCGGCGCGATTCAGGACCACATCAGCGGGACGTACCTGCTCACGCACGACAACCCCCGCTTCAACGAGACGCAGGCCTCCGACCTGCTGCGCCAGACCAGCATCGACGAGCTCCCCGAGCCCGCCGGCACCGAAGACGGCGAGCCGTACTGGGAGGGCCGACAGATCTTCTCGGAGCTGCTGCCCGACGACCTCAACCTCGACTTCACGGGCACGGTCGGCGAGCCGGTCGTCATCGAGAACGGCCAGCTGCTCGAAGGCACCATCGCCGAGGACGAGATCGGTGGGTTCGGCGGCGAGATCGTCGACACCATCGCGAAGGTCCACGGGAAGACCCGCGCGCGCATCTTCATCAACGAGGTCGCGTCGCTGGCGATGCGCTCGATCATGCACTTCGGGTTCTCCATCGGCATCGACGACGAGACCGTCTCCACGGAAGCCCGCGAGCGCATCGACGAGGCCATCCAGTCCGCGTACGACCGCGTGCAGGAACTCATCGAGACCTACGAGAACGGCGACCTCGAATCCCTGCCCGGCCGTACGGTCGACGAGACGCTCGAGATGAAAATCATGCAGACGCTCGGGAAGGCCCGCGACTCCGCCGGCGACGTCGCCGCGGAGAACTTCGACGCGGACAACCCCGCAGTCGTCATGGCCGACTCCGGCGCGCGTGGGTCGATGCTGAACCTCACGCAGATGGCCGGCTGCGTCGGCCAGCAGGCAGTGCGCGGCGAGCGCATCAACCGCGGTTACGAGGACCGCACGCTCAGCCACTTCGAGCCGAACGACCTCTCCAGTGAAGCCCACGGCTTCGTGGAGAACTCCTACACGAGCGGGCTCACGCCCAAGGAGTTCTTCTTCCACGCGATGGGCGGCCGCGAGGGGCTGGTGGACACGGCAGTCCGCACCTCGAAGTCCGGCTACCTCCAGCGCCGGCTCATCAACGCGCTCTCCGAGCTGGAGACCCAGTACGACGGCACGGTCCGCGACACCAGCGACACCATCGTCCAGTTCGAGTTCGGCGAGGACGGCACGTCGCCCGTCGAAGTGTCCTCCAACGAGGAGGTCGACATCGACATCGAACACATCGCCGACCGCATCGTCGAGTCCGAGTTCGACAGCACCGAGGAGAAAGAAGCGTTCCTCGGCGTCCAAGAGCCGCCGACGAACCTCTCCGAGCACGGCGCGTCCTGGGAGGTGGAATCCGATGATTGAACTCCGTTCAATCGGGCTCACAGCCGTTACCACGGAGGTGAACGATGACTAAGATCACGCCCGCGATTCGCGACCACGTCGAGGAGTCGGAACTCCCGCGCCGCCTCAAGGAACGCGTCTTCGACGCCATCGAGGCCCGCGAGGATGTCACCATCCCGGAAGCGAAAGACATCGCGACCGCCGTCGAGTCCCAGTACCTCGACACGCGCGTCGACCCCCTCGAACCCGTGGGGACCGTCTCCGCGCAGTCAATCGGGGAGCCGGGGACGCAGATGAGCGTTCCGCACGACGAACGCGTTGTCGTTCGGCGCGACGGCGAAACCGAAGTCGTCGAAATCGGGCCCCTCGTGGACGAAATCGTGGAGCGGCGAGAGAGCCGCACCATCGACGACCACGAGGTCGCGCTCGCCCCCGACAACCTCGAAGTTCCAAGCCTCCGCAGTGACGAAGGCGTTGAGTGGAAGCCAATCGAGGAAGTCAGCCGCCACGACGCACCCGATGAGCTGCTGGAGTTCACACTGGAATCCGGCCGCTCAATTCGTGCGACGAAGGCACACTCGTTCGTCACGCGACGCGACAACGAGGTCGTCCCGGTTGCTGGCGACGCCCTTGATGAGGGCGACTGGCTCCCGGTCGTCGACGATCTCAGCGTCGACGCCGGGACGACGACACTTGACCTGAAAGACGTCCTCTCCCACGAGGACTACTGGTTCACGTCCGCACTGACTGACGGTGGTGCGGCTTCGTTCCCCGCCAGCGACCAGCAAGTCCAAAACAAGCGTGACGCCCTGGAGAGCGGTGACATCGACGGTGAAACAGCATATCCTGTAGGTGGGACCGTCGGCCTACCCGAGCAGTTCCCGCTCGACGAAGAGACCGGATTCTTCGTCGGTGCGTGGCTTGCGGAAGGCTCGCTCACTGACGGATACGTTTCGGTTTCGAACGTCGATGAAGCGTTCCAGAACCGCATTCGAGAGTTCGCGGATCGGTTCGACCTCTCAGTCAACGAGTACGAGAACGAAAGCGGATTCGCCACCGGCTACGACATCCGCGTCAACGGAACCGTGCTCGCTGACGTGCTCCGTGAAACCTGCATCGAGAACGGGGCGAAGGTCGTTCCCGGGTTCGCGCTCGGCGCTGACGAGCAGTTCGTCACCGGGCTTCTCACTGGGTACTTCAGCGGCGACGGCAACGTCAGTGAGTCTGCAGTCCGCGCGAGCTCGACGTCGAGCCGACTAACTGTCGGGATCGCACTCCTGTTGTCTCGCGTCGGCGTCTACGCGACGTTCGGCGAACAGGACGACTCGAAGACACTACGCATCCCGAAGAAGCACGTCCCCCGGTTCGAGGCTCGCGTCGGGATGGTCGGCGAGCGCGGCGACAAACTGTCCTCGCTTGCGGCCAGCATCGATAGCGATGGACCCGACACTACCGACCAGATTCCGAACTTCGGAGATGCGCTCGCGGAAGCCGCAAGCGCAGCCGGGATTCCGTCCCGGCAGGTGAACTCTGCGACCGACCGTCAGCGCATCGGTCGGACGCGACTCGCGGCACTCGTCGACGAGATTGAGCAGAAGACGGACGAGCGTCCGCCCGAGCTCGACGCGCTCGAACGGGCAGTTGCAGGTGACGTCGTCTGGGAACGCATCCAGTCTATCGACGCCGTCGAGACGGAGTACGATTCCGTGTACGACTTCTCTGTCGCCGGACTGGAGACGTTCACGACAGCGGAGGGCGTCGTGACGCACAACACGATGAACACGTTCCACTACGCGGGCGTCGCGGAGATGGACGTGACACAGGGCCTGCCGCGGCTCATCGAGCTCGTGGACGCCCGGAAGACGCCGGACACGCCCATCATGACGGTGTACCTCGAAGACGAGTACGCCGAGGAGCGCGAGCGCGCCCACGAGGTTGTGTGGAACATCGAGGCGACGAAGATTCTCGCGCTCGGTGACATCTCCACGAACGTCGCCGACATGGTCGTCCAGATCGACCTCAACGACGACACCCTGCAGGAGCGGTGGCCACTGATGAACAACACCACCGAGATTGCGGGCGAGATCGCCGAAACCATCGAGGGCAGCCTCGGCGTCCAGGTCACCCAGCAGGGGACCGTCCTCGAGTTCGGCCCGAGCGAGCCGTCGTACCGCGAGCTCCTGCAGCTCGTCGAGCAGCTCCGCGACATCGTGTTCAAGGGCATCGAGGACGTCTCCCGCGTCGTCATCCGCCGCGAGGAGACCGACCGCGGCGAGGAGTTCGTCCTCTACACCGAGGGGTCGGCGTTCAAGAAGGCGCTCAGCATCGAGGGCGTCGACGCCTCCCGCACGTCGTGTAACAACATCCACGAGGTCCACAAGACCCTCGGCATCGAGGCCGCCCGCGAGGCCATCATCGAGGAGACGATGACCACGCTCGAAGAGCAGGGCCTCGACGACGTGAACATCCGCCACCTGATGCTGGTCGCGGACATCATGACCAACGACGGCACCATCCAGTCCATCGGCCGGCACGGCATCTCCGGGAACAAGGACTCCGTGCTCGCCCGCGCCGCGTTCGAGGTCACCGTCAGCCACCTGCTGGACGCCGCCATCTACGGCGAAGCCGACGACCTCGACGGCGTCATCGAGAACGTCATCGTCGGGAAGCCGGTCCAGCTCGGCACCGGCGACGTCGACCTCCGGATGGGCGCCAGCAAGTCCGACTGATGACAGTCACGCTCTCCGACGAGGCGCGCCGCCTCATCGCCGCGTTCGAGGACGAGACCGACGCCAGCGCCGTCGACTGCGTCGTCGACGACGAACAGGACCGCGTCATCTTCGTCGTCGCCGCCGGCGAGATGGGGTCGGCCATCGGCCCCGGCGGCAGCCGCGTCGAAGAGCTCGAGGAGAAACTCGGCCGCGACGTGATGCTCGTTGAGGACGCGCCCACGCCGGAGGGCTTCGTCGCGAACGCGCTCTCCCCCGCGGCCGTCTACAACGTCACCATCAGCGAGAACGACACCACGGTCGCGTACGCCGAAGTCGCCCACGAGGACAAGGGCGTCGCCATCGGCACCGGCGGGAAGAACATCGAAGCCGCCAAACAGCTCGCGAAACGGCACTTCGACGTCGACGACATTCAGCTCACGTAACGCACTTTTTGCGCTGCGGGGGTCGCCTGCGGCGACCCCCTCGGCAAAAACTTGCGGAAAAAGCACTCCTCTTTCACTTCGCGCCTACGGCGCTCCGTTCAGTCGTCGGCCCGCTCGTTCGCTACGCTCACTCGCGGTGAACCGCGTCGCTCGGGCTTTTCAAGCTGCTCGCTCGCGGATGCTCGCGAGCCGTTAGTCGATTAGTTGCCGAGCATCCGGCGACCGAGTGGTCCGTCAGGACCCGGAAGGTCGCCGGTTCACCGCGCGAGCGAACGAAGTGAGTGAGCGCGGGCGCCGAGGACCCCCGGTAGGGGGTCCGACGGCGCTTTTGGCCGAGCTTTTACCGAGCGAGGCGGCGCTGCCGCCGAGCGCAGCGCAAACGGTCGAAGCGAAAGGCCGAGTTTAAGTGCCTCCGCTGGGTAAACGACTGTATGTCGAACGGCAAGTACGCCGCTCGGAAACTGAAGAAGGACCGCCAGAAGCACCGGTGGTCCGACTCGGAGTACGCGCGGCGAGAGCGGGGGCTCGGCAAAGAGTCCGACCCCCTCGAGGGTGCCCCGCAGGGTCGCGGGATCGTCCTCGAGAAGGTAGGTATCGAAGCGAAACAGCCCAACTCCGCGATTCGGAAGTGCGTGCGGGTGCAGCTCATCAAGAACGGGAAGCAGGTCACTGCGTTCTGTCCCGGTGACGGCGCCATCTCGTTCATCGACGAGCACGACGAGGTCACCATCGCCGGCATCGGCGGTGCGAAGGGTCGTGCGATGGGCGACCTCTCGGGCGTGAACTACAAGGTCGAGAAGGTCAACGGCGTGAGCCTCATCGAACTGGTCCGCGGGAACGCTGAGAAGCCGGTGCGATAATCATGAGCGAGGAAGAAGCCCCCGAACCCGAGGCGCCCGCTGGCACCGACGAGGAGGACGTCAACGCGAAGCTCTTCGGCAAGTGGGAGGTCGCGGACATCCAGTACCGCGACCCGAGCACGCGGCGCTACCTCTCCGTGACGCCCATCGCGCACACGATGGGTCGCCACGCTCAGAAGCAGTTCAAGAAGAGCGAGATCAGCATCGTCGAGCGGCTCGCGAACCGCCTGATGAAGACCGGCGCGAACGCGGGCAAGAAGCAGCAGGCGCTCGGCATCGTCCGCGACGCCTTCGACATCGTCCACGAGCGCACCGAGGAGAACCCGATTCAGGTGCTCGTGCGCGCCGTCGAGAACTCCGCGCCCCGCGAGGAGACCGTCCGCCTGAAGTACGGCGGCATCTCCGTCCCGAAGGCCGTCGACGTCGCGCCCCAGCGCCGCGTCGACCAGGCGCTGAAGTTCATCGCCGACGGCGCTCACTCGTCGTCGTTCAAGACGCCCGTCGACGCCGCCGAGGCGCTGGCGAACCAGCTCATCGGCGCCGCCGACTACGACGTGCAGACGTACGCGGTCGGCCAGAAAGAAGAGAAGGAACGCGTCGCAGCTGCAGCCCGCTAACGCGGTCCCGTTCGGTTCTGCGAATCTTTCTCCAGTTTCCAGCGGCGGCGTTTCGCCGGCGCGGATGCGATACCTGAAGACAGTTAACCCTGGGTTCCGCAAGCGTCAGGTATGCGATGTAACCGCCGTTCGTTCCTCGCTGCCGCGGGCTTGGCCGGCGTCGCCGGTCTGGCCGGCTGCACGTCGCCCGACGAACCGAGCGACACGCCGACCTCCACCGAATCGCCGCCGGTCACGACCGTCAGCGACCCGGCCTACGACCTCGGCGTGACCCACGACGTCCAGAACTGGAGCGAGTACGACCCCGACTGGTCGCATCCCACCGAAGCGCCGACCCTCGACGTGACGACCGAAACCGTCATCGAGGGGCTGGAGATTCCGTGGGACCTCTCCTTTGCGCCGAACGGCGACCTGTTCATCACGGAGCGGCCGGGCCGGCTGCTGCGCTACGAGTCCGGCACCGTCGAGAGCGTGGCGTCCCCGGACGACATCGTGGACGCGACCGCCATCGACGTCGACGACGAGGGCGGCTGGTGGGCCGCCGGCGGCGAGGGCGGCCTGATGGGGAACGCCGTCCACCCGAACTACCCCGAGGTGCCGCTCGTGTACGTCTTCTACACGTACGTCGAGGCGGGGGAGACGCTGAACAAGCTCGTCTACTACGATGTGAGCACCGACGAGCCGGAGATGACGACGGTCATCGAGGGCATCCCCGGGGAGTCGTACCACAACGGCTCGCGCATCACGTTCGGCCCGGAGAACTACCTCTGGGTGACGATGGGGGACGCCGGCCAGCCGGCGCTCGCGCAGGACCCGTCGTCGCTTGCGGGGAAGGTGTTGCGCATGAACCCGGACGGGAGCGCGCCCGACGGCAACCCGGACCTCGGCGGCGACCCGCGCGTGTTCACGTACGGCCACCGGAACCCGCAGGGAATCACCTTCATGCCGGACGCGACGCCCGTGGAGAACGAGCACGGGCCGGCCGCCCACGACGAGGTGAACGTCCTCAGCGCGGGCGGGAACTACGGCTGGGACGTCGAGGGCGAGCGCGCGCGCACGGCGGAGACGTACCGCGGCACCGACTACGCGCGCCCGCTCGTCAACACGGGCAACGAGACGTGGGCGCCGCCGGGGTCGGTGTTCTACACGGGCGACGCCGTGCCGTCGTGGCAGAACCGCCTCGTCATCGGCGGGCTCATCTCCCAGCGCATCAACCTCGTCACCGTCTACCCGACGGACGGCGAGCCGGCGTCCGCGGCCAACGGCGGCGAACGCTTCGACGCGGACTGGATGGACGCCGACTACAGCGCGGTCCACCACACGGCGTTAGAAGACGAACTCGGGCGCATCCGCCACGTCGAACAGGGGCCCGACGGCACGCTGTACGCGGTGACGTCGAACCGGGACGGGCGCGCGCAGGGCGACCAGTTCCCCCGCGAGGGCGACGACCGCCTCGTGCGCATCACGCCCGCTTAGTCCGCTGCAGGCCCCGTCGTCGTCTCCTGGGCGTCGACGTACGTGCGGATGGCGTCGACGAGGCCGCGGCGGCAGTCGCTCTCGTCGGGGTCGGCCGCGAGGTCGGCGAACCGCTCGCGGAACGCCTCGACGTCGATTTCGGGGGCGTCCTCGGCGGCCGCGTGCGCGAGGTCGTAGATGCGGTGGTCGGCGTCGACGGCGTCGTGGCGTTCGAGGAGCGCGAGCGCGAACGCGGCGTTGACGGCGGTCATCGAGGGGTCCGCGCCCGCGGTGAGTCGCTGGCCGACCGACGGGCCGGCGGCCGGCTGGTCGGCGACGGCGGCCGCGAGCTCGGATTCGAGGAAGGCGACGAGCTTGTCCGTGGGGCCGACCGAGAGCGTGATGTCGTCGGCGTAGATGTCCTTGACGTGGTTGGCGATCTGGTAGCAGTGCGTGAGCACGCGGCGTTCGACGCTGCGGCCCGTGAGCGCGAGGAACAGCACTTCGTCCATCGAGAGGACGTGGCTGGGGTGGTCGCGTTCGTGCCGGAGCATGTGGGAGAACTCGTGGAGCGCGAGCTCGCGCGCCATCACGGACGTGGCGGCCTGCTGGGAGATGTTGAGGACGTGGTGGTCGTCGTAGTGACCGGCCCACGTTCGCTCGTCGGGGTTCTCGCGGATGCGTACCTCGACCGGTTGTTCGAGGTCGTGTTCGGTCTCGAAGACGTCGCGGGCGCCGAGAAACGGTTCGGCGGGGCCCCCGCTCGTCACGCGCAACTCCATGGTAGCTGTTCACAGGGTATTCCCGGCAAAGACTCTTTCGCCCCCAGAAGTAGTCGCGGGCGACGAGACGAACCGGACGCGCTAGCCGCTACGCGTCGTGTTCCGGCGTGCCGTGCTCCCGGCAAAACACTACCCTTTTGAACCCGCTGGCAGTATGAATGCCCAATGGGCCGACGAAAGAAGATTGTCGAGAAGTGCGAACGGCTGATGGACGAGCCGGAGCAGATCCGGAACATCGCCATCGCCGCGCACGTCGACCACGGGAAGACCACGCTGACGGACAACCTGCTGGCCGGCGCCGGCATGATCTCCGAGGACACCGCGGGCGAACAGCTCGCGATGGACACCGAGGAGGACGAACAGGAACGCGGCATCACCATCGACGCCGCGAACGTCTCCATGACCCACGAGTACGAGGGCGAAGACCACCTCATCAACCTCATCGACACGCCCGGCCACGTCGACTTCGGCGGCGACGTGACCCGTGCGATGCGCGCCGTCGACGGCGCGCTCGTCGTGGTGGACGCCGTCGAGGGCGCGATGCCCCAGACGGAGACGGTGCTCCGGCAGGCGCTGCGCGAGGGCGTCAAGCCGACGCTGTTCATCAACAAGGTCGACCGCCTCATCTCCGAGCTCCAGGAGGGGCCCGAGGAGATGCAGGAGCGGCTCCTGAGCGTCATCCGCGAGGTCAACGAGCTCATCCGCGGGATGACCGAGGAGATGGACGACATCACCGAGGACTGGACGGTCTCCGTCGAAGGCGGCACCGTCGGCTTCGGCTCTGCGCTCTACAAGTGGGGCGTCTCGATGCCGTCGATGCAGCGCACGGGCATGGACTTCGGCGACATCATGGAGCTGGAGCGCGCCGACAAGCGCCAGGAGCTCCACGAGCGCACGCCGCTGTCGGACGTCGTCCTCGACATGGTCTGTGAGCACTTCCCGGACCCCATCGAGGCCCAGCCCCACCGCATCCCGCGCATCTGGCGGGGCGACCCCGAGTCCGAGATCGCGGACACGATGCGGATGGTCAACGAGGACGGCGAAGTCGTCCTGATGGTCACCGACATCGGCATCGACCCCCACGCCGGCGAAATCGCCGCGGGCCGCGTCTTCTCCGGCACGCTGGAGAAGGGCCAGGAGCTGTACGTCTCCGGCACCGCGGGCAAGAACCGCATCCAGAGCGTCGGCATCTACATGGGCGGCGAGCGCGAGGAAGTCGACGAGGTTCCCGCTGGGAACATCGCCGCCGTCACCGGTCTCAAGGACGCCATCGCGGGTTCGACCGTCTCCAGCGTCGAGATGACGCCGTTCGAGTCCATCGAACACATCTCGGAGCCGGTCATCACGAAGTCCGTCGAGGCGCAGAACATGGACGACCTGCCGAAGCTCATCGAGACGCTCCAGCAGGTCGCCAAGGAAGACCCCACCATCCAGATCGAGATCAACGAGGACACCGGCGAACACCTCATCTCCGGGCAGGGTGAACTCCACCTCGAAGTCATCACCCAGCGCATCGAGCGCAACCAGGGCATCCCCGTGAATACGGGCGAACCCATCGTCGTCTTCCGCGAGTCCCCGACCAGCGACTCCCGCGAGGTCGAGGGCGTCTCCCCGAACCGCCACAACAAGTTCTACATCACCATCGAGCAGCTCGACGACGACGTCCTCGAGCAGCTCCGCCTCGGCAACGTCACGATGGACATGCCCGAGCAGGAGCGCCGCGAGACGCTCCAGGACGCCGGCATGGAGAAGGATACCTCCCAGAACGTCGAGAACATCATCGGGAAGAACATCTTCATCGACGACACGAAGGGTATCCAGCACCTCAACGAGACGATGGAACTCGTCGTCGAAGGCCTCGAAGAAGCCCTCGGTGACGGTCCGCTCGCCGCCGAGCCCGTCGAGGGCGCGCTCATCCGCCTCCACGACGCTCGCCTCCACGAGGACGCCATCCACCGCGGCCCCGCGCAGGTCATCCCGGCAGTCCGCGACGCCGTCCACCGCGGCCTCATGGACGCCGAGATCCGCCTGCTCGAACCGATTCAGGACGTCCGCATCGACGTCCCCTCCGAGCACATGGGCGCCGCATCCGGCGAGATTCAGGGTCGCCGCGGCCGCGTCGACGACATGTACCAGGAAGGCGGCATGATGGTCGTCGAGGGCATCGCGCCCGTCGAGGAGATGATCGGCTTCTCCAGCGACATCCGCTCGGCCACCGAGGGTCGCGCGTCCTGGAACACGGAGAACGCCGGCTTCCGCGTCATGGCCGACAACCTCCAGCCCGAAATCATCAAGCAGATTCGAGAGCGCAAGGGCATGAAGACCGAGCTGCCCGAGCAGATCGACTACTTCTAAGTACCTTTTTACGCGGTTCGCGCGGCGAATCGCGTAAAAATCTACGCTAAAAACCGCAACCGGCTGCGGAATCTCGCGGTTCTCTCTGCGCGTTCACTCGACGACCAGCGTGGCCGCTATCCATCGGTAGGATTTGTGCGGGCCGAAGGCTTATAGCGCGAACGACCCCGAGTGAGAGTGTATGCACGCAGGCAGACGCGCCCGGCGTGGTATCGGCACGGAGCGACAGCACTCGCGCTCGCAGCCGACAACAACAGCCGGGGCGTCGCCAGCGGGGGGAGACGATGAGTGAGGCCGACGACCGCGCGCACACGCTCCGCCTGGAGCTCGTCGACGAGCCCGGCGAGCTGTTGAGCGCGCTCTCCCCCATCGCGGAGAACGGCGGCAACCTCCTCTCGATCTTCCACGAGCGCGGGTCCCTGACGCCCCGCGGCCACATCCCCGTGGAGGTCGACCTGGAGTGTTCGCCCGAGCGCTTCGAGCACATCGTGGACGCGCTCCGGGACGCCGGCGTCACCATCATCCAGGCGGACTCCGAGCGGTACGGCGAGGCCGTCAGCGTCCTGCTGGTGGGGGACCTCGTGGACACCGACCTCTCCGATACGCTCGCGGAACTCGAGGAGTGTGGGAGCGCGACGGTCGCGGACTTCTCGCTGACCACCGAGAAGGGCACCGAGGGCGTCTCCAGCGCGCGCGTCCGGCTGGCCATCGAGTCCGGGAGCACGGAGCGCGCGCTCGAACAGGTCCGGGACGTCGCGGCGCAGAAAGACTTCTCCGTCGTGGAGCCGCTCGTGGGGGAACTATGAGACTGGCCGTGATGGGCGCGGGCGACGTCGGTCGGTCGGTCGCGGAGCTCGCCGGCGAGTACGGCCACACGGTGACGGCGTTCGCGGACTCCGCGAGCGCCGTCGTCGAGCCGGACGGTATCGACGTCGACGCGGCGCTCGCCCACAAGGACGACGTCGGGCGCGTCGGTGAGGGCGACCCGGCGGACGCGCTCGGTGCGGAGTACGACGCGCTCGTGGAGGCGACGCCGACGACGCTTGGCGACGCCCACCCGGGCTTCGAGCACGTGCGCGCGGCGCTGGAGGCCGACCGCCACGCCGTCCTCGCGAACAAGGGCCCGGTCGCCGAGCGCTACGACGACCTCCGCGAACTGGAGGCCGACAGCGACGGGTCGATTCGCTTCGAGGCGACCGTCGCGGGCGCCATCCCCGCGCTGTCGACCATCGACGGCGTCGGCGCCGAGCGCGTCACCGCCGCGCGGGGCGTGCTCAACGGCACGGCGAACTTCATCCTGACGCGGATGGCCACGGACGGCCTCGACTACGAGCACGTGCTCGCGGAGGCCCAGGACCTCGGCGTCGCGGAAGCCGACCCGACGTTCGACGTGGAGGGGACCGACGCCGCGCTGAAGTGCGCGATTCTCGCGAACGTCATCCACGGCGGCGGCTACTCTCTGGAGGACGTGGACGTCGAGGGCATCACGGACGTGCCGCCGTCGGCGCTGGAGCTCGCCGCCGAGGACGGCCGGACGGTCCGGCTCATCGGGGAAGTCACCGAGGACGGCGCCCGCGTGGGCCCGCGGCTCGTCCCCGAGAATCACACGCTGGCGGTGTCCGGGACGATGAACATCGTCCAGCTGGAGACCGAGCACGCCGGCCGCCTGAACCTCTCCGGGCGGGGGGCGGGCGGCCCCGAGACGGCGACCGCGGTGTTGAGCGACGTCGACCGGCTCTCGTAGCGCGAACCCGCCGGGGTCGTGTGGCGTGTTGCCACAAACCCCGAGACGGCGGGCGGGTGGTGCTGAGTGCGTACCGAAATGGTTTTAGTGCGAACTGCCGAATGATTCCCACAGAGCGCGCCTTTCGCGCGATACTAGACAATGAGCGACGAACGACACCAGAACCTGGCCGTCATTGGCCACGTCGACCACGGCAAGAGCACGATGGTCGGGCGCCTCCTCTACGAAACGGGGAGCGTTCCCGAGCACGTCATCGAACAGCACAAAGAAGAAGCCGAGGAGAAGGGCAAGGGCGGATTCGAGTTCGCCTACGTCATGGACAACCTCGCCGAAGAGCGTGAGCGCGGGGTCACCATCGACATCGCCCACCAGGAATTCAGCACCGACGAGTACGAGTTCACTATCGTCGACTGTCCTGGTCACCGCGACTTCGTGAAGAACATGATTACGGGTGCGTCCCAGGCGGACAACGCCGTCCTCGTCGTCGCCGCCGACGACGGTGTCGCGCCCCAGACCCGCGAGCACGTGTTCCTCTCGCGGACGCTCGGCATCGACGAACTCATCGTCGCTGTCAACAAGATGGACATCGTCGACTACGACGAGTCCAAATACAACCAGGTCGTCTCCGACGTCAAGGACCTGTTCGGTCAGGTCGGCTTCGCGACCGAGGACGCCTCGTTCATCGCGACGTCCGCCTTCGAGGGCGACAACGTCGCCGACCACTCCGACAACACCCCCTGGTACGACGGCCCGACGCTGCTGGAGGCCCTCAACGACCTCCCCGAGCCGTCCCCGCCGACGGACACCGACCTCCGTCTGCCCATCCAGGACGTCTACACCATCTCCGGCATCGGTACCGTCCCCGTCGGACGTATCGAGACCGGTGTGATGAACACGGGCGACAACGTCAGCTTCCAGCCGTCTGACGTCGGTGGCGAGGTCAAGACCATCGAGATGCACCACGAAGAGGTGCCCAAGGCCGAGCCCGGTGACAACGTCGGGTTCAACGTCCGCGGCATCGGCAAGGACGACATCCGTCGCGGTGACGTCTGTGGTCCCGCCGACGACCCGCCGAGCGTCGCCGAGACGTTCACGGCGCAGATCGTCGTGATGCAGCACCCCTCGGTCATCACGGCGGGCTACACGCCGGTCTTCCACGCCCACACGGCGCAGGTCGCGTGTACCATCGAGTCCATCGACAAGAAGATGGACCCCTCCTCGGGCGAGACCCAGGAGGAGAACCCGGACTTCATCCAGTCCGGCGACGCTGCGGTCGTCACCGTGCGCCCGCAGAAGCCCCTCAGCATCGAGCCGTCCTCCGAGATTCCGGAGCTGGGCTCGTTCGCCGTCCGCGACATGGGTCAGACCATCGCCGCCGGCAAGGTCCTGGACGTCAACGAAGCCTAATCCATGCAGCAGGCACGCGTTCGTCTCGCCGGCGTCAATCCCGACGACCTCGACGACATCTGCGACGACGTCCGGGAAATCGCGGACAAGACCGGCGTGAAGCTCAGTGGGCCGGTCCCGCTCCCGACGAAGACCCTCGAAGTCCCCTCGCGGAAGTCCCCCGACGGCGAAGGGACGGCCACGTGGGAGCACTGGGAGATGCGCGTCCACAAGCGTCTCATCGACATCGATGCGGACGAACGCGCGCTCCGCCAGCTGATGCGGATTCAGGTGCCCAACGAAGTCAGCATCGAGATCGTTCTCGAAGACTGACGCGGGCGACACGCGTCCTTCTCACTTATTCACGGCGCGTAGCGCCCGCTGAACGAGCCGCGCGCCGTGCGTGAGTCGTTCACTGGTGGGCCGCGAAACAGAAGTCTGAAATACGTCCGTCGACTTCAATCGGGTGCGGGCTCGTAGATCAGGGGTAGATCGCTTCCTTCGCAAGGAAGAGGCCCTGGGTTCAAATCCCAGCGAGTCCACTTCTCCGAACTTCGACCGCGAAGCGACAGCCCTGTCGCTTCCGTCGAAACCAGCGACCGTTCGTCGTCAGTCGTCGACCGTGGCCGCTTGGTACGTCGTCAGTTCGCCGGTCTGGAGAATAGACATCGCTTCTGTGACGAAGCCGGTGAGCCGGTGGGCGACGTCACGGTCCAGCGAGATGATGGTGCCCTCGTCTGGCCCTTCCGGGAAGTGGAGGATAGCGCCGTCCTCGTGGACTTCTGTCGTCGCGCCGAGCTCCCCGAGCGGCGGGTAGTCGTCTTCGCGGAGCAACGGCTGGTTGGATCGCGCGCGCTCGACGAGGTCGGGGAGTTCGTGTCGGAGGCGGTTGGTCGCCACGTCGTCGCGAACGTACAACGTCTCCCAGTCGTCGCCCTCGTAGTAGAACGCCGACCGGTACGAGTCGCTCGCGCGCTCTTCGACGAACCGGTGGAGCGCTCGGTGGCGTCGCTCGCTCATGGATGGAGACTGGCCTCCGCACGGTTCCTCTTTTTGGCTAGCTGACTAGTTTGCGTGGGGCGGGTGACGATGCCGGTCAGCCCGCTCCCGAGACGGCTGCAGGCCGAGAGTGCGCCGACGAGCTCACGACGAAGCGGTCACTCGCCCGTTTTCCGGCTGTACAGTGTGCACACGAACGGTACGTTAATGCGGGGAACGCGACAGTTTGGGGACGATGGCGCGCGTCCTGTCGGTGGTCGCGGTGCTCGCGCTCGTCGTCACAGCGGGCTGTCTGACCGGCGAGCCGACGGCCGTCGGACCGACGAGCACGGTGGAGTCGGCGCCGGACGCGCCGTTCACGGTGCCCGACCGGATCGCTGACCGGGAGTCGAGCCCGTGGGGGTCGGGGCCGATTACGGTCGTCGTGGACGACCACACGGGCGTCGTGTCGGACGTTCGCCCGGCCGTCGAGGAGGCGCTGGCGTTCTGGGAGCACGCCGTCTATCCGGGCGACCACTATCGGCCGGCGTTCGAACTCGCGGCGGGGAACGCGTCGGCGGACGTTCGCGTGGAGGTCGTTCCGGCCGTCGAGCGGTGCCGCGTTCACGAGGACGACGTCGCGCTCGGGTGCGCGCCGGTCGTGCCGGCGAACGCGACGGTGACCGGCGAGGTGACCGTGCAGGTGCGGGCGGGACACGCGCCGGCGACGACGCGCGCGGTCCTGAAACACGAGCTCGGCCACGTGCTCGGCTTCCGCCACGGCGAGGGGCCGGGGGACGTGATGGCGCCGAACCTCTCCGCGCGCGTGGACAGCGACGTCGCGGACGCGGCCGCGCGGACGTACTCGTGGGGGTCGGAGACGCTGCAGGCTGCGGTCGTCTCGGAGACGACGGCGACGGCTGCGGCTCGCGAGCGCGTCCGGGCCGCGCTCGGGTACTACGAGCGCGGGGCCGACGGCACTGTCGCGTCCCCGCCGGCGTTCGAACTGGTCGACGACCCCGGGGACGCGGACGTCGTCGTGGCGTTACGGGAATCCGTGGACTGTCAGCGACCCACCGCTGAAGCGGTGGGCTTGTCGGTGGACTCCCGTTCAAACTCCAAGCTGGAGTGGACGTTGGACACGTCGCTCACGTTCAACGTCCCCGACTTCAGGGCAAGCTGACCGTTGCCCAACCCATCGGGACGTTTGCCCGGTGGTAAAGCTAACAGACGGAGGCCGACGTTTTTCGCCGCGTTGTAGTCGCCGTCCACCTCGTACCCACACTCGTTGCACGCGAACCAGCCCGTCTCGCTGTCGCGGTTCGTGCTGGACTGGTGGCCGCACTTCGAGCACGTCTGCGAGGAAAACGCCGGGTTGACCGACTCGACGCGAATCCCGTACTCTGCGGCCTTGTACGCGATTTGTTCTTGCAGTTCGCGGAACGCCCAGTTGTGCATCTGCCGTTTCAGCTGGTCGTCGCGGGCATCCATTCGCTCGCGGATGTGGGTTAGGTCTTCGACGGCGATGTACGAACAGCCGTGTCGCAGGGCTTCCTCCACGATTCCACGCGAAATGTTGTGCAGGCGGTTCAGGACGAAGCGGTTTTCCCGTCCCGACAGTCGCCGTAACGCCTGCCGAGCGGAACGGGTGCCTTTGTCCTGAAGGCTCCGTCTCACGCGGAAATAGTGATTCTGGCCCCACAGCAGTTCACCGCCGTCGAAGAACCGTCCCGTACTCGTCACAGCGACGTTCTTCAGGTTCAAATCCACGCCAAGCACGCGGTCGCCGTCACGCTGGTCTACCTGCTTTTGGATGACGACGTGGAGGTAGAATGAATCTTCGCCGGGACGGTAGTGGAGCGTTCCCATCCGTTTCTCGTAGTCGTCGTCTTCAAGGTACGACCGCTGGTACTCACCAAGCACGAAGTCGGCTTCGACGCGCCCGTTGACCGTCGAGAGTGTGGCGTACTCGTCCTTGATGGTCAGGGTGCGTTTATCGTAGACGGCAGACGGTTCATCGAACGCAGGGAGTGGGCGGCTGTTGCCTTTCTCCCACTCCGCGACAGTGCTTTTCATCGCTTCGACGGCTTTCGAGTAGGCGCGTACCACGAGGTTTGCGGGCAGGTCGGTTCTGTCCCGCAAGTCGTGGTACACTTCGTCGTGGATGGTGGACTTGTTGAGAATCAGGTCGCCGTCGTCGTCTCTGCCGTGGTCGATGGTGTAGTTGGCGGCAGTGTTGAACTGCTGGATGGTCTGATGGAGGTCGTCGCGCCGCTCCTCGGGTACGTCAAGTTTGACGGGAACGGTACGTTTGACCTCCATCATACCCTCACATGCAGACGCCTTGTTTATAAGTTCTGTGCCAGCATTGGGGAGTCAGCCCTGCCACCGTCGGCGGTTTGCTGCACGGAGTGTACGCGCTTCCTCCCACTCCTAAAGGGGTGGGCTTCCGCGCTGTACCGCTGTGAGGCGGTCGGCGTCGATTCGTCCTGTGCGCACTGGGACGGTCCGGACGTCGACGACGACGGCGTGCCGGAGTACTACACAGACGTCCGCATCGCCGTCGCGCCCGACGGCCACGACCGCGCCGGCTGGCACGCGGGCTACTGGCTGGGGAAGTCGCTGTGGACGAACGGTGTCCCCAGTCCGTTCCGGTCGAGCGAGCACCCGCCCGCGGACTCGTGGTGAAAACGCGAGTTATTCGGCTGTTTCTTCTTCGTCAACAACCTCGACGCCGCGGTTGTTCACGGCGTCGGGGTCGAGGCCGACCTCTTCGAGGAAGTCGCGGTACTCGCGCTCGGCGGACTCGCCGGCTTGCTGCTGGTCGCTGGCGTGGTCACAGAGCTCCACGAGGTTCTCGGGGACGTCGTTCTGGTAGACGATCCAGTGGTTGACGAGGTCGCTCATCCGGCGGATAGGGCTGGTGAAGTGCCCGTAAATCTCGAAGTTCAGGGCGTGGTGGCCGCCGAACGGGTCGTTCATGTAGCGGGCGCGGGGCATCACCTTCATCACCGCCCACTGAATCTTCCCGAGCTGGCGCTCCGGGGCCTGCTCTAAGGTGGCGTTGACGGCCTTCCGGGGGTCGTCCCAGGAGTCGCCGGGGATGGAGACGCCGTCCAGCTCCTGAATCTCGCGGAGCGCGTCGTCCCACTCGTCCGGGGACGGCTGGGGGTGGACGCGGTACATCGCCTCGACGCCGCGGTCCCACATGAGCTCGTGGGTGACCGCCTTGTTCGCCTTCAGCATGCACTCCTCGATGATGGTGTGCGCGCGGTCGCGGCGCGGATTCAACACGAGGCTGCCCTCCTCCTTGCGCTGTTCGTGCATCTGGTCGGCGAGCTCGAACACGAGCGAGATTTCGTCGTGCAGCGGCGCGTCCTCGTCGTCGAGGCGTTCCTCGGTCTCCTTGTACGTCAGGCGCTCGTCGCTGTGGATGACGGACTTGTAAATCTCGATGTTGCGGTAGGAGAGGTCGTCCTTGTCGAGGTGCATCTCGACGGTGTGCGCGAGGCGGTCCTCGTTGGGGACCAGCGAGCAGACCGTTTCGGCGAGCACCGGCGGGAGCATGTGGATGGTGTAGCCGGGGAGGTAGATGGTGTTCCCGCGCTCCATCGCGGCGTCCCACATCTCCGAGCCGGGATGGACGTAGTGGGTGACGTCGGCGATGTGCACCCAGACGACGTACTCCTCGTCGCGTTCGAGGACGCTGATGGCGTCGTCGAAGTCTTGGGCGTCCACGGGGTCGGTCGTCCACGTCGGGAGCGGGCGCATGTCCGCGCGCTCGTCGACCTCGTCCTGAATCTCGGCCTGCACGTCCTCGACGCGCTCCTCCGCTTCCTCGATGACCTCGGGCGCGAAGCCGTCGTAGAGTTCGAACTTCTCCAGGAGGTCGTCGCGCTTGTTCTCTATCTGTCGGGCGAGCTCCGGGGAGATCTCCACGGGGCCCTGGTCCTCGATAGAGCCCGGAGCCGCCTCTGCGTCGTTTGACATACTACAGTGTAGCCGGCACCCGCAGTTAGGCGTGTCGCCACGGCTACTCTCGGCCCGGCTGTTCCTCGCTGGCGGCGTCGAGGAACCGGGCGACGAACTCGGCGTCGTCGACGCGGCCCGCGCCGGCGGCTTCGAGGCGGGCTTCGAGGCCGCGGCGGGGCTGCTTGGCGAGGCCGCGGAAGCACGGCTTGCAGAGGTACTCGAAGCGCTTGCCGTCGCGGTCCCAGCGGTCGCCGTGCTTGTCGTACTCGCGGGCGTCCTCGCGGGGCACCGACGCCCCGCAGGCGATACAGGAGACGGACTCGTCCCCGGAGCCCAGCATACGCGGTGGTTGCTCGGCCGCGCACTTAGCGGTTTGGCCGCGCGAGCCGCGACGGAGCGGCGGTTTTAAGCGTGGAGCCGCCCGAACCCACGGTATGGAAGTGTCCTCTCGTCACCACCTGCGGAGCGACGCCGTGCGCGAAATCGCCGACGCGCTCCGGGAGGGACTGAGCGTCGAACTGGACGCCGAGTCGTTCGAACTCGTGGAGATCGCCGACGAGGACTTCGACGTCGTCCTTGTTGACGGCGACCCGCTCGTCTGGTACCCGGAGGGCGAGCCGTTCGTCACCGTGCAGGGCGCCAACGAGTTCGACCCGTCCACCGGCGTCGTCACGGTGGACTCGGGCGCCATCTCGTTCGTCAGCGACGGCGCCGACATCATGCGCCCCGGCATCACCGAGGCCGAGGCGGGCATCGAGGAGGGCGACCTCGTCGTCGTCGAGGAGGAGAACCACGGGAAGGCGCTGGCGGTCGGCCGCGCGCTCACGAGCGGCGACGACATGGTCGGCGACTCCGGGAAGGTCGTCCAGAACCTCCACCACGTCGGCGACGAACTCTACGAGTTCACTGTCTAGCGACGCGTCGCCCGCTTCGCTGCCGTCTATTCCTCGTCGTCCGCTCCGTCTTCGTCCTCGCTTTCCTCGTAGCGTTCGAGCGCGTCCTCGTAGCCCTGCTTGGCGAGCCGATAGGTCTCGCGGAGGTCCACGATGGGGTCCTCGCTGGCGTCCACGCGCAGGTTGTCGTAGTACGCGCGCTCGTCCTCGCCGGTGTCGACGACGTTGACGGCCGCGCTCTGAATCGTGAGGTCCTCGCGCTTGTCGCCGCCGGCGGCCTGCCCCGCGCCGAGCGCGTCGATGAGGCGTTTCGCGAGCGGTTCGTCGCCGAACGCGAGGTCCTCGTACTTGTCGGCGGTGCGCTCGACGACCGCCTCCCCGCTGAGGAGGTTGCCCGCGACGGTGTAGTTGTCGCCGCTGGTGTGACCGTACCAGCCGTTGCACTCGTCGCCGGAGAACGTGAACTCGCCGTCCCGGGAGACGCCGTGGAGTTGGCGGCTCGCGCTGCCGTCGTCGGCGTTCAGCAGGCCTTGCAGGGCGTCCTCGATGCCGAGGCCGTCCGCGAGGTACTCGATACCCTTCGACCCGAGGCGCTCGTTCGTGAGGCTCTGCGTGGCGACCGCGCCGTGCTCGTTGACGTGCGGGCACGGCACGCCGACCGCGGGCAGCCGCGTGGTGATGGCGACGCCGAACCGGTACTGCTGGTCGCCGTCGTCGTCCTCGTAGGGTTCGCGAACGCAGATGCTGAAGGTCACGCTCGAACCGTGTCTGCCCGGCGAAATAAGCCCCGGTACTCCGGCAGCCCGCCCGACGGCGGCCCGAAAGCCGTGGTACTTGCCGGCGTCTCGGTCGCTCCCGTTCGAGTGGACCTCCAGTATCCGGGGGAACGGGGAGCTACAGCCGCTCTTTCGTCGTTTTCGGTGTGTCCCGCGCCCGGGCAGCGCTTCCCGATTCGGCGCCCGTTAACTTCGCCGAGGGCGTGGACGTGAGACACTGTGAACAATCTGGTCGTGGCAGCGGTCGTCGGACTCGGCCTCGGCGCGTTCCTCCAGAAGGGCCGGTTCTGCTTCGTGAACGCCTTCCGGGACTTCTTCGCGTACAAGGACTCCCGGGTGACGAAGGGCGTGCTCGCGGCGACCCTCCTCACGATGGTGTTCTGGGGCATCGCCTACCAGCTAGGGTACTATCAGGGGTTCTGGACGCCGGCGTGGGGGCTCACCGGCCTCGTCGGCGGCTTCATCTTCGGTATCGGGATGACTTACGCCGGCGGCTGCGCCAGCGGCACGCTGTACCGCGCCGGCGAGGGGTACCTCCAGTTCTGGCTCACGCTCGCGTTCATGGGCGTCGGCTACGCGGTGTTCACCGTCGCGTTCCCGACGCTCCAGAGCACGTACTTCGGCCCGCTGCAGTTCGGCGAGGGCGTCAGCCTCTTCACTATCTCGCCGATTCCCGCGGGGCTGCTCGCGCTGCTGGTCGCCGCCGGCGTCACCGTCGTGTACGCGACGCTGGTCGGCCGCGGCGCGACGAAGGGCGACCCCGAGGAGCGCGCGACCGTCGCGTCCGCACAGCCGTCGGTGCTGCTCGCGCCCGCCGTCGGCGCTCGCCAGTTCGTCCGCGGCACCCGCCAGTACTTCGCCGGGCTGTTCGAAGCGTGGCGGACGCCGCTGGCGTCCAGCAAGCGCCCGTGGGACCCGCGGACCGCCGCGCTCGGCATCACCGCGGTCGCCGTCCTCTGGTTCACGCAGGTCTCCATCGTCGGCGTCACCGGGCCGGAAGCCCGCTGGACGGGCTACCTGCTCTCGCAGGTCGGCGTCGACGCCGGGAGCTTCGAGTACTGGGGTGCCGTCCTCTTCCGCGGCGCGGGCGTCGGCGTCACCACCGACATGGTGATGATCGGGTTCGTCATCCTCGGCGCCGGCCTCGCGGCCGCGTGGAGCGGCGACTTCTCGATTCGCGTGCCGAAGCGCCGCCGCCTCCCGAACGCGGTCGTCGGCGGCTTCCTGATGGGCGCCGGCTCCCGGCTCGCCCCCGGCTGTAACATCGGGAACATCTACTCTGGCATCGCGGAGCTGTCGGTCCACTCCTTTATCGCGGCGGCGGGCATCGTGCTCGGCGTCTACGTGATGACCCACTGGATCTACCGCGAAGTCGGCTGCGCAATCTGAACCGCCCGCCAACTGACCACCACACTACACACCAATGCCATCCATCGACGACGTCACCGACGCACCCGATGAACTGTCCGACGAAGAAGCCGAATCGCTGTTCGAGCAGGCCGACGAAGTGCAGGACATGATGGGCGAAGTCTGTCCGTACCCGCAGGTCGAGGCGAAGAAAGGCCTCCAAAACCTCGACGAGGGCGACCTGCTCGTGCAGGAGACCGACCACGTGCCCTGCACGGAGAACGTCCCGCGCGCCGTCGGCGACGACGCCGACGCCCGCGTGTGGCGCAGCGGCGACGGCGTCTACCGCATCTACCTGGAGAAGCAATGAGCGAGGACGTCGACACGATCGACCCCGAGACGGTCCGCGAGCGCCTCGCTACCGGCGACGACGACTTCGACCTCGTGGACATCCGCGAGACCGACGCCTACGAGGACGGCCACCTCCCGGGCGCCGAACACCTCACCGTCGAAGAGCTCGAGGACGTGGTCGCCGAGCGCGACTGGAGCGACGAGGTCGTTGTCTACTGCTACGTCGGCCAGACCTCGGTGCAGGCCGCGCGCCTCGTCGAGGAGTACGGGAACGCCGACGAGGTCGCGAGCATGGACGGCGGCTACGAGGCGTGGGAGGAGGCCGTCGAACCGCTGGCGAACGCCGACTAGCCGGCGCGTCTGACGCAAGAACTATGCCCGCGGCGAACCCCTCTTTCCGCCATGGGCTTCATGGACAAGATTCTCGGCGGGAGCGGGAGTTCCACCGAGGATTACGTCGAACTAGACGTCGACGACTTCGACACCGACGGCGGCGAAGCGAGCGTCACCGTCCACATCGCGGAAATCGACGGGCAGGAAGACGTCATCGCCATCAAGGATGCCGTCTACGACGGCGACGTCGTCATCGCGGACATCACGCGGCTCCGCACGGAGGACCGCACGGTCGAACACGTCGTCGACGAACTCCGGCAGGTCGCCCAGGAGGTCGGCGGCGACATCGTCCAGAAGGGCGACGACCAAATCATCGTCGTGCCGAACGGGCTCGCCATCAGCCGCACGAAACTCAATCGGCGCTGAGACGGCGCTGGCGGCGAGAAAACGGAGGAGTGTCGCGAACGAACGACGCTGACTGACTTACGCGACGTCGTCGGGCGCGTCGGCGTCGTCCTCGACGGCGCGCTTCATCGAGTCGCGGCGGGACTTGGCGTCCCGGCCGGTCGCTTCCAGCAGGAAGTCGTTTTTCGCGTCCACGGCGTCGGCGGCGGCCTCGGCGTCGCCGTCCGCGATGACTTCCTCGG
Organism: Halobacterium sp. NMX12-1; assembly: GCF_040435975.1. Lineage (NCBI taxonomy): Archaea > Methanobacteriati > Methanobacteriota > Halobacteria > Halobacteriales > Halobacteriaceae > Halobacterium > Halobacterium sp. NMX12-1. The sequence goes on from NZ_CP159204.1 coordinate 928,476, forward strand.
CGGGGCGCTCCTCGAAGTCGACGGCGAGCTTGTCCTTCTTCCCGGAGTATTCGACGGCGCCGGCTGTGACGCGCTCGAAGACCGGGTTGTCGGGGTCCTCGACGACGTAGAGGTCGCTGCCCTTGAACTCCTCGGTGTCCGTGACCTCGCCGAAGTAGTCCTCGACCTCCGAGAGGAGGTCGGGCATCCGCTCTTCGAGGTACTCGCCGCGTCGCATCTTGTACTCCTTCATGAACGCGAGAAGGACAGCGAGGGGTTTAACGGCTTCGTCACCGGTCTTCGGCCAGGTAGCCGCGCTGGCACTCCGGGCAGATGTCGCCGGCGCGCAGGCTGGAGCCGGCGGCGTAGCGCTCGAAGCCACACTCCGGACAGTACAGCGCGAAGTCCAGCTCGTCGGCGGCCTCGTTGGTCTCCACCGGTCCCGCGCTCGTGAACCCGGTGTCGGCCTCGACGGCGCCGTCCTCGGCGCCGAACTCGAACGTCGACTCGTCGGTCTCGGTGGCGCTCACTTCCGCGTCGGCGTCCGCGGTCTCGGTCGCGTCGAAGCCCTCGTCCTCGCCGTCGGTGTCCGGCCACTCGCCGCGGTCGCGGTCGAGCGTCGACGCCGACTCCGCCTCGGGCTGGGATTGGGACTGCTCGACGTACTCGGTCTGCGCGCCCGAGTCGGGGTCGCTGCTCGGGCCGGCGTCGACGACTTCCGCGTCGTCCTCGACGGGCTCGGGGTCGGGGTCGGCTTCCGGTTCGGCGGGCTCGTCCCACTGGTCGCTCCCCGGCTCGTCGCTGGCGTCGGCGTCGTCGTCGAGGATGACCGCGTCGTCCTCGTCTGGCTCGCCCGCCAGCGCGTCGTCGGTCTCCATCCCGACTTCGGCCTGCTCGATGGCGTCCGAGGCAGACGTGAACGCGCCCTCGGCGGCGCCGTCGTCGGCGGTGGCTGCGGGTTCGCCGGCCGGCTCCTCGGTCGGCTCCGGCTCCGCGGTCGCGTCGCCGTTGTCGCGGCGCTGTGGCTCCAGCGACCGGACTTCCGTGTTCTCCGTGGTGACCTTCTCGGAGCCGCATCGCGCGCACTCCTTGAGCTCGCGTTCGGTCACGACCACTTCGTCGCCGCGCTCCTCGCGGTCCCGCTCGACGAACGCCTCGCCGTAGTCGTGTCCGAGCAGGGAGCACCTGAGACCCATTAGGACGGCAGTATCCGAGCCAGCGGCAAAAGACTACCGCTCGGGGATACTGCTAAGGCGCCGGCTGCCGTCGGTCCGCGTATGCACGTCAAACCCGAGTACCGCGACCGTCCCGAGACGGAGGTGGCGGTGCTCGACGCGCTCGTCGACCGGCCGGGCGAGGGGATGACGCTGTTCGAGTTGCGCTCGCACGTCGACGCGAGCATCGACGACCTGGAGGACGCGCTCGGCGCGCTGAAGGCCGACGGCCTCATCGACGCCGAGGAGACCGACGGCCGCACCGTCTTCCGGGCCGACGACCGCGTCTTCCCGGACGGCGACGAGACCGAGGAGGCCTCGATTCTGGACGAACTCCGGCGCCGCATCGGGCTGTAGCGGAGGAACCCGGTGGGTTTACCCGCGCGAGCGCCCGACCTACGGACAATGACAGTCGTCAGGGACCTCCACGAGGACCACGGCGCGTCGTTCCGTGACGTCGCGGGCCGCGCGCTCCCCGAGGAGTACGGCCGCCCGGAGCGCACGCACCGCGCGGTGCGCAACGTCGTCGGCGTCACCGAGCACGCCTTCGACGTGGTCGTCGTCACGGGCGAGGACCGCCACGAGTTCGTCGACGACACCGTCACCAACCACGTCCCGACCGAGGACGGCGATGGCGTCTATGCGCTCCTGTTGGACCCGCAGGGCCGGATTCGCGTGGACTGCTACGCGTTCGCCACCGGCGACAGCCTGCTCGTGTTCTTCCCGGCCGGCGAGGGCGAGGCTATCGCCGAGGAGTGGAGCGAGCGGACGTTCGTGCAGGACGTGGACGTGGAGTACGCGACCGACGACTTCGGCGTGTTCGGCGCGCACGGCCCGAAGGCCACGGAGAAGATTGCGAGCGTGCTCGGCGGCGCGAGCCCGCCCGAGGAGCCGCTGACGTTCGTGCGCGGTGCGATGGAGGAGGGCGTCACGGTCATCCGCGACGACGACCTCGCGGGCGAGGAGGGCTACCTCGTCGTCTGCGCGGCCGCCGACGCTGACCCGGTCTTCGAGACGCTGGTCATCCGCGGACTGAACGCCACGCCGTTCGGCCGGCGGACGTGGGAGACGCTCACGCTGGAAGCCGGCACGCCGCTGTTCGAGACGGAACTGGAAGACCGAGTCCCGAACGTGCTCGGCCTCGACAACGCCGTCGACTACGAGAAGGGCTGTTTCGTCGGGCAGGAGGTCGTCTCGAAGGTGAAGAACCGCGGCCGACCCAGCAGTCGGCTGGTTGGCCTCACCGCCGAGGACCTCCCCGAGGCGGGCGCGACAGTCACGCAGGATGGCGACGACGTCGGCGAAGTCACGCGCGCGGTCGTCAGCCCGCTTCGCGACGAACCCATCGCGTTCGCCGAAGTGAACTACGACGTCGAGGGCGGCGACGTGACCGTCGCAACCGACGACGGCGACGCGTCTGGAGAGATTACGGACCTGCCGTTCGTGGACTGTACCGGGCGCTCGGCGCGCATCCCGACCTACGAGTAGTCAGCGGAGTAGCGCCCGCAACTGTTCTGCGGAGAAGAGGCTCGTCGGCTGGTCCATGTGGACGCCGATTTCCCCCTCGAACAGCCGCATCCCCGCGCGCTGCAGCGGCTGGGGCGCGGAGTACCCCTTGCGGACGAGGTGGCCGAGTTGGATGTCCCGGCCGAGTTCGTCGCGCCACGCGTTCTCGTAGGCGGTGAGCGTCGTCGGGCGGTCGGGGTTGATTTCGCGCGCGGCGCAGTCCGCGGCCGTCATCCCGTAGAGGATGCCGCCGCCCGTGAACGGCTTCGTCTGGCCGGCGGCGTCCCCGAGCAGGAATCCGCGCGTGCTCGTGACGGTGTCCGGGGGGCCGATTGGGATGACGCCCGAGCAGCGGTGCTCGATTTCGACGCCGTAGTCTTCGACGAGCGCGTCGAACAGCGCGGGCACGTCCTCGCCGGGCGCGGCCGCCAGCCCGTACTCGACGCCGCCCTCGCCGCGGGGGATGCGCCACGCGAAGAACTCCGGGACGGTGAGGTGGACGTCCACGAAGTTCTCGTGGTCGGGTTCGGGGTCGAACGCGAGCGCGCCGTGCAGGAACTCGTCCGGTTCCGGGAGGGCGAGCGCGTCTCGCACGCGGGACCGCGGGCCGTCGCTCCCGGCGACCATCTTCGCGGTCACGTCGAACGTCTCCTCGGGGCCGCGCACAGTGAGTTCCACGCGGTCGTTGAATTCCGCGACCTCCGTGACGGTGTGTTGCTCGCGGACGTCAGCGCCCGCGTCCCGGGCGGCGTCCGCCAGCACCTTGTCCAACTGCACGCGGTCGACGGCGTTCGAGATGGCCTCGTCCTTGTAGAAGGGGTAGGCTTCGGAGTCGGCGCCGCCGAGGTGGAAGCGTGCCCCCCGAATCTCGTTCTGGAACAGCTCCTCGCGGGCTTCATCTGGAACGTACTCCCAGACGTCGAGGCTGACGTGCCCCGAGCACGCCAGCGGCTTCCCGAGTTCGCCCTGCTCGAAGGCGACCACGTCGTAGCCGCGTTCGGCCGCGCGGCGCGCGAACCGCGCCCCAGCGGGGCCGACGCCGACGACCGCGAAGTCGTACATTACCGTCGCGTACGTCGCGAGCGCGAAAAGAGGCTTCGCTTAGTATCCGAGCGTCTTCTCGACGAGCACGAGCGTCGTGCGGCCCTCGGTGCCCTCCTGGCGGTAGATGAGCTCCTTGGAGGGGTAGCTCTCGACGCCGTAGGCGTCCTGGGCGCGCTGGTTCTCGAACTCGTAGGCGTACTCGTGGAGGCGCTCGCGGGCGGCCTCGACGTCCTCGACGACCTTGTTCACGCCGGCGACCAGCAGGAGGTTCTTCGCGGCGAAGGGGTACGCGCCGACGCGGCTGCCGGAGAGGTCGGCGGCGACGAGCGCGCCGTCCTCGCGGCCGATGCCGTTGACGCTGCCGAGGAAGTAGTCGGCGGTCTGGGCGTCGCGGCGCGCGGCGTCGCGCTCCTCGTCGTCGTCGATGCTCCAGATTTCCGCGGCGAGGTTCTCCCAGTCGTGGTCGCCCTCGTCGAGGTAGTCGTCGAACCCGACTTCTTCGAGCGTCGTCGAGTGGCCGTTCATCACGGACGCGCCCGCCGGAATCTCGTCGACGAGCACGTCGAGCGCTTCGTCGGCGTCCGCGACGACTTCGACGTCGAAGCCGCTGGCTTCGAGGTTCTCGACGGCGGCGTCGAGTTCCTCGTCGGTCGGGTGGCTGTCCCAGTCGTCGTCCACGTCGACGTCGTCGACGTAGTCGGATTTCTGCTGGCTCACGTCCAAAGGATGTCGCTTGCCGGGAAAGAAGGTGCGGGCACCGGCGAGTCGCGCCCAAACGAGTAACCCGCGTGTCACCGGGTTCGCGCCGCGCTACCGCGCGGTCTAGTCGTCCTGCGCCGGCGCGGCCTGCTCGCCGGCCGCGGGCTTCTCGCGGTCACTGCGCGGGCCTTCGAGGTCCACGCGCGGGAGCTTGTCGCGGAGGTACCGTCCCGTGTGGCTGTCGTCGTTGCGCGCGACTTCCTCCGGGGTGCCGGCGGCCACGAGGTCGCCGCCGTGCTCGCCGCCCTCGGGGCCGAGGTCGACGACGTGGTCGGCGTTCTTCACGAGGTCCAGTTCGTGCTCGATGACGACGACGGTGTTGCCGCGGTCGGTGAGCCGCTGGAGCACCTCGATGAGCTTGCGCTCGTCGGCGCTGTGCAGGCCCGTCGTCGGCTCGTCGAGCAGGTAGAGGGTGTCGCCGGAGTCTTTCTTCCCGAGCTCTTCGGCGAGCTTGACGCGCTGGGCCTCACCGCCCGACAGGGTGGTGGAGGGCTGGCCGAGCTTCATGTAGTCGAGGCCGACGTCCATCAACAGTTTGAGGCGGCGGCCGAGCCGGCTGTCCGCCTCGAAGAACTCGTAGGCCTCCTCGACGCTCATGTCGAGGACGTCCGCGATGGTCGCGTCCTTGAACGTGACGTCCAGCGTCTCGTCGTTGTAGCGGGCGCCCCCGCACTCCTCGCAGGGGACGTGGACGTCCGAGAGGAAGTTCATCTCGATCTTCTGGGTGCCCTGCCCGCCGCAGGCCTCACAGCGCCCGCCCTTCACGTTGAACGAGAAGCGCCCCTTCTCGTAGCCGCGCTGCTTGGCGAGCTTGGTCTCGGCGAACTTCTCGCGGATGTAGTCGAAGATGCCCGTGTACGTCGCGGGATTGCTGCGGGGCGTGCGGCCGATGGGACTCTGGTCGATGAGCCGCACCGTCTCGACGTTGTCGATACCCTCGATGGCGTCGTGCTCGCCGGGGTCCACGGAGGTGTTGTCGTTCATCTCGCGGGCCAGCCCCTTGTAGAGGATGTCGTGCATCAGCGTGGACTTCCCGGAGCCCGAGACGCCGGTGATGGCGGTGAACGCGCCGATGGGGAGGTCGACGTCGAGGTCGCGGAGGTTGTGCTGGCGCGCGCCCTCGATGGTGAGCGTGTCCTCCCAGTCGCGGCGCTCCTCGGGCACCGGAATCTGCTCGCGGCCCGCGAGGTAGTCCCCGGTGACGGAGTCTTCGGCGGCCATCAGGTCCTCGACGTCGCCGTTCGCGACGACCTCGCCGCCGTGGCGGCCCGGCCCGGGACCCATGTCCACGACGTTGTCCGCGCGCCGCATCGTCTCCTCGTCGTGCTCGACGACGACCAGCGTGTTCCCGAGGTCGCGCAGTTCTTCGAGGGTGTTCAGCAGGCGGTCGTTGTCGCGCTGGTGGAGGCCGATGGACGGCTCGTCGAGGACGTACAGGACGCCCACGAGCCCGGAGCCAATCTGGGTGGCGAGGCGGATGCGCTGGCTCTCCCCGCCCGAGAGGGTGGAGGCTTCGCGGTCGAGCGTGAGGTAGTCGAGGCCGACCTCGGTCATGAAGCCGAGGCGCGCGCGAATCTCCTTGAGAATCTCCTCGGCGATGGTGCGGTCGCGCTCGTCGAGGTGGTCCTCCATCCCCTCGAAGTGGTCGAGGGCGTCCCCGATGCTCATCCGGTTGACTTCGGTGATGGGCGTGCCGTCCACGAGCACCGCGCGGGACTCGGGCTTGAGGCGCGTGCCGTCACACGCCGGGCACGTCGTGACGGACATGTACTCCTCGATGTGGTCGCGGGTGCTCTCGGAGTCTGTCTCGACGTAGCGGCGTTCGAGGTTCGGGATGACGCCCTCGAAGGGCTTCTCCTTGCGGCGGGTGCCGTTCTTCGTCTGCCGCTTGAACACGACGTCCTCGTCGGTGCCGTAGAGGAACGCCTGCTGGACGTCCTCGTCGAGTTCCTCGAACGGCGTGTCGAGGCTGATGCCGAAGTGCTCGGCGACAGAGTCGAGGCGCGTCTGGTAGTACGAGCGGTTGTAGCTCCACGCCTCGAAGACGTGTTTGACGGGCTTGCTCTCGTCGACGACGACGAGGTCCTCGCTGACCTCCTTCGTGTTCCCGATGCCCTCACACTCGGGACACGCGCCGTGCGGGCTGTTGAAGGAGAACGAGCGCGTCTCGATTTCGCTGATGTCGATGCCGCAGTGCGTACAGGCGAGGTCCTCGCTGAACTCCACGACGAAGCGCTCGTCGTCGTCCTCGTCGGCGAGGTCGCCCGTCGAGCGCGCGGTCGCGCCGCCGAGTTCGAGGTCCTCGTCGGCGTCCGGGACGATGACCTTCAGGACGCCGTCCGCTTCCTCTAAGGCGGTCTCGACGCTGTCGTTGATGCGCGAGCGGGCGTCTTCGCTGACCGCGACGCGGTCCACGACGACGTCGATGGTGTGGTCGTAGTTCTCGTCGAGGTCCGGGTCGTCGTACGCGAGGTCGTAGGCTTCGCCGTCGACCTCCACCCGAGAGTACCCCTCGCTGACGAGCTCCTCGAAGAGCTCCTCGAAGGCGCCCTTCTGGTCGCGCACGACGGGCGCCGCGATTTTCGCCTTCGTGCCCTCGGGGAGTTCGAGGATGCGCCGCACCATCTGCTGGGCGGACTGCTCGCCGACCTCGCGGCCACACTCCGGGCAGTGCGGGACGCCGACGCGCGCATAGAGGAGGCGCAGGTAGTCGTGGAGTTCCGTGACCGTCCCCACGGTCGAGCGGGGGTTGTTCGCGGCGTTCTTCTGGTCGATGCTGATGGCCGGCGACAACCCCTCGACGGACTCGACCTGCGGTTTGTCCATCTGCCCGAGGAAGTTCCGGGCGTACGCCGACAGGCTCTCGATGTAGCGGCGCTGGCCCTCCGCGTAGATGGTCTGGAAGGCCAGCGACGACTTCCCCGACCCGGAGAGGCCGGTCACCACGTTCAGCGCTTCGCGTGGAATCGTCACGTCGAGGTCGTCGAGGTTGTTCTCCTCGGCCCCGCGGACCTCGATGTAGTCGTCACTCATTGAGCGTCTAGTACCGCGCGAATCGGTGAAGGTCTGTCGGTCGCGGCCACCGTGCGAACCCTTTTACTGGAAGGCGACGCAGCCGAACGCACACGGATGCCCTCCACGTACGACATCTCCACGGTCGCCCTCGACGACGACCGCTACGAGGTCCGCCAGTCCCTGATTCGGAACAAGTACGCCGTCCGCGACAGCGCCGGCGACGTCGTCCTGCGCGGCAAGCAGAAGATGTTCAAGATGAAAGAGGAGTTCCCGTTCGTCACCGGCGACGGCGCGGACGCGTTCACCGTGAAGGCCGGCGGCATCGTGGACGTCGCGGGCAACTACGCCATCACCGACGCCGGCACCGGCGAGGAGGTCGTCGTGCTCGACGAGGACTTCTCGCTGTTCGTGGAGAACTGGACGGTCCGGGACCCCGAGACGGGCGCGGCGCTGGCGACGATTCGCTCGAAGAACAGACTCCTCTCCGCGCTCCGTCACCTCGTCGGCTTCGCGAACCTCGTCCCGAACCGCTACGAGATATTCGACGCCGACGGCGACCACGTCGGCGACGTGCGCGGGAAGTTCTCGCTGCGGGACGCCTACACCGTCACCATCGACGACGCCAGCGACGTGCCCAAGGAGGCGGTCGTCGCGGCCGCCTGCGTGCTCGACGCGCTCGAAAACGAGTGACTACGCGGCGTCGAACGCCTCGCGGAGGTCGCCGGCGACGTCCGCGACCGCGTCGTGGGCGCGGTCGAGATCCGGGTTCGAGAGCATCGTCGCGAACCCGTGAATCATCCCCTCGTACTCGACGTGGCGCGTGGGCACGCCGTCCGCGACGAGCTGGTCGGCGTACCGCTGGCCGCCGTCCCGGAGCGGGTCGAAGCCCGCGGTGAGCACGGTCGCGGGCGCGACCCCCGAGAGGTCGCAGGCGTTCGTCGGGTCGCCGTAGGGGTTGCGCTCGTGAATCTCGGAGCCGTAGTAGCACTCCCGGAACCACCAGAGGTCGTCCTCGCTGAGCACCTTCCCGGCGTGCTCGCGGACGGAGTTCTGGTCTTCCTCGATGCCGACGCCCGGGTACAGCAGGTACTGGTAGTCGACCTCGGGGCCGTCGCGCTCGGCGGCCATCAGCGAGACGACCGCCGCGAGGTTCCCGCCCGCGGAGTCACCGACGACCGCGAGGTCGCCCGTGCCGGCGAGCGCGTCGGGGTTGTCCGCGGCCCACTCCAGCGCGGCGTACGCGTCCTCGACGGCCGCCGGGAACGGGTGTTCGGGCGCGAGCCGGTAGTCCACGCTCATCACGACGCAGTCGCTCTCGCGCGTGAGGTGCCGGCAGAACAGGTCGTGGGACTCGACGCTCCCGAGCACGAACCCGCCGCCGTGGTAGAACACGACCGTCGGGAACGGCCCGTCGCCCTCGGGGCGGTACAGGCGCACGGGGAGGTCGCCCGCGGGCCCGGGAATCGTGCGGTCGACGACGCGCCCGACCTCCGGGGGGTTGCGATTCTGCCACCAGCTCGACGCGCGCTCCAGCAGCCGGAGCGGCCGCGCACCGATAGTCCGCAGCGACACCGGGAGCTTCTCGCGGCGTTCGAGCACCGCCCGCGCCTGCGGGTGCAGTCGCTCGTCCATACGTGACAGTCGCGTGACCGCAGCAAAAAGGTCGGGCTGCCGGCAGCCCTCACTCCGCGACGTCGACGGCCTCCGCGCCCGCGAGGTCTCGCAGGCGCTCGGGCTCGATTGGCCAGACCGCGGTCGGCGTGCCGGCCGCCGCCCACACCTCGTCGTGGTCGAGCAGCGTGTCGTCCAGCAGGACGGGCACGTCCGTCGCGTGGCAGATGGGCGGCACGCCGCCGATGCTCCAGCCCGTCGCCTCCTTCACCTCGTCGGCTTCGGCCATGCGCGCGTCGCTGGCGTGCCGGTAGACTGCGACCGTCGCGAGGTCCACGCGGTTCGCGCCGCTCGTGACGACGACGACAGGCTCGTCGTCGGCGACCACGACGATGCTGGACGCAATCTGTGCGACGTCGCAGCCGACCGCGTCGGCCGCGTCGGCAGCCGTCTTCGTCCCCTCGTCGAACTCGTGGACGTCCACGTCGACGTCGTACTCCTCGCGCGCCCGCTCGACGAACTCCGCGGCTCGCTCGTGCATACGACAGTCGGTGACTGAGTGCGAGCGCAAAGGTGTATCGCTCCGCGCAACCGGGTGGGTTCTTCCGTGCGAGCGCGGTAGTCGTCGTATGCCCCCGCAGTCGAACTCCGTGCTCGCCCGCCTGCTCCCGGTCGCCGGGACGGCCTACCTCGCGTACCTCGCGACGCGACCGCCGCCCGCCCGCTGGGTCGGGCTCGGGTGTCTGGCCGTCGTCACGCCGTTCCTCGCCGGCTGGGTGCTCGGGAACGTCTTCGGCGTCGGCCCGTGGAGTGGCGACGACGAGTGACCGAAAAGACACTTACTCTGTCACTTCCAACGGAAGCTATGCCCTCGTGGGACGGCTTCACGACGTGGCTCGAATACGAGTTCCTGCTGTTCAAGCTCGTCGTCGCGGGGAGCGTGCTGTTCTGGGTCGGGCGGACGCTGCTGCGCGCCGTCGACGACAGTTCCCTGACTCGGGGAACCGTTTTCCTCTACGGCTCCGCGGCATTGCTCGCCGCGAGCGTCGCGCTCGCGTGGTGGCTCGGCCGGGAATCCGCGTGAACCGCTCGCTTCGCTCGCGGATGCTCGCGAACGCCGGACGCCGTTACACGTCCTCGGGCAGCCACCCGCCATCGACTTCGACGTTCTCCCCGGAGATGTAGTCCGAATCCTCGTCGCAGAAGAACCGGACCGCCTGCGCGACGTCGTCGGTGGAGGCCCAGCGGCCGCGGGGGGCGTCCTCGGGGAACTCGTCGGAGGTCTCGACGACGTACGGGGAGACGGCGTTGACGGTGATGCTGTCGTCTTGGGTGTCGGCGGCGAGCATCCGCGTGAACATCAGTACGCCCTGCTTGGCGGCGAAGTACGGGAAGTTCTGCGGGGAGACCAGCCCCTTCTCCGAGGAGGCGTAGCCGATGTTGACGATGCGACCCCACTGCCGGGCGCGCATCCCGTCGAGCGCGCGCTTCGAGCAGAGGTACGTCCCCGTGAGGTTCGTGTGGAGGACGCGGTTCCACGTCTCGAAGTCGACGTCCTCCCAGTGGGCGGGCGCGAAGTCCCCGACGTTGTTCACGAGCACGTCCACGGTCCCCAGTTCGGCTTCGGCGGCGTCGAAGATGGCGTCTACGCCCTCCGGGTTCGTCACGTCGCCCTGCACGGCTGTGGCGGCCGGCGCACCGTGTTCGCGGGCGTCGGCGGCGGTCTCGCGCGCGGCGGCGTCGCTGCTGTAGTAGTGGACGGCGACGCTGGCGCCGCAGTCAGCCAGCGACAGGCAGAGCGCGCGACCGAGCCCCTTCGCGCCGCCGGTGACCAGCGCGGTGCGGTCGGTCAGGTCGGGAGCGAGCATGCCTCGTACTCGCCGACCGCACGGGATATTCTTATGGGGTTGCCCGAACACGCCGGAGACATGGCTATCCAGAACCTGCTGCTCGCGGTCGGTCCGAGCGACGACGAGCGAATCGAGCCGATGGCGCGCACCGCCACGGACATCGCCGGGCCGGCGGGCGCGACGGTGACGCTCGCGCACGTCTTCACGCGCGAGGAGTACGAGGACACAGCCGACCGCCTCGGCTTCGGGCCGGACGACGAGGTGACGCCGGACGTCGTGGCGCGCCGCCACGCGACCATTCGCGACCTCGGCGACCAGCTCGACGACGCCGGCGTCGACTACGACGTGCGCGGACACGTCGGCGGCCACGGCGAGAGCATCGTCGAACTCGCGGACGACGTGGACGCCGACATCGCGGTCGTCGGCGGGCGGAAGCGCTCGCCGACCGGAAAGGCCGTCTTCGGCAGCACCGCCCAGACCGTGCTGCTGTCGGCGCCCTGTCCCGTGACGTTCGTGCGCAGCGACCACTGAGATGGACGCGACCGTCGAGGACGGCGCGGGCGGGCTGCTCGTCGTGGAACTGGACGGCGGAGAATCCTTGCTCGCGGCGTCCGGGTCGCTGGTGGACTACGCCGGGCGGCTCCGCGTCGAGCGCGCTCGCGAGGGCGTGCTCCGGTCGGTCGCGAATGCGCGCCAGCGCCAGCGCACGCCCGTCCGCGTGACCGCCGACGAGGCGACGACCGCGCGGTTCGGGCCGTCCCACCACGGCAGCGTCGTCGCCGCCGACCTCGACGGCGAGGGCGTGGCGGCGACGCGGGAGGCGTTCGTCGCGGCGACCGGCGACGTCCGCGTGGGTGCCGACCGCGTGGGGGACGCGCCCGCCCGCGGCAGCGGGCTCTTTCTCACGACTGTCGCCGGGGACGGCACGGCGTATCTCGCGGGCCGCGGGCGCGTCGAGCGCGTGACCGTCCCCGACGGCGAGCAGCGCGTGGTCGCGGCCGCGAACGTCGTCGCGTTCGACGCGGACGCCGCGGTCTCCGTGGAGCGCGTCGGCGCCGTCGAGGACGCCGCGTCCGTCTGTCGGATTCGCGGGCCGGCGGCCGTCTGGACGGCGACGCGGCCCGCGCCGGGCGCGACGAACTAACGCGGCCGCGAGTGAAAACTGTGCAGTTAAGTGCCGGGGCGCCTCCATTCGAGGTAGATGCCGTACTACGTCGGCGTTGACCTCGGCGCGACGAACCTGCGCGCCGCCGTCGCGAACGACGACGCGACCGTCCTCGCCACCGACAAGCGGCCGACGCCCCGCGGGCCGACGGGGATTCAGGTCACGGAAGCCGTCCTCGACGCCGTGCGCGCGGCCTGCGAGGACGCCGGCGTCACCCCCGCCGAGGTGCGGGCCGCCGGCATCGGCAGCATCGGCCCGCTGGACCTCGCGGAGGGCACCATCGACGGTCCCGCGAACCTCCCGGACTCCGTGGGGACGGTCCCGCTCGTCGGCCCGATTTCGAACCTCATCGACTCCGAGCGCGTCCACCTCCACAACGACACCGTCGCGGGCGTCATCGGCGAGCGCTTCCACGCCGACAGCAACCCCGACGACATGGCGTACGTCACCATTTCCTCGGGCATCGGCGCGGGCGTCGCCGTCGACGGCGAAGTGCTGGAAGGCTGGGACGGCAACGCCGGCGAACTCGGCCACATGCTCGTCGACCCGCAGGGCCGCCGGACCTGCGGCTGTGGCCGCGACGGCCACTGGGAGGCGTACTGCTCGGGGAACAACATCCCCGAGTACGCCCGCATGCTCGCCGAGGAGGATCGCGGCGTCGAGACCGCACTCCCGCTGGACGACGCCGACTTCTCCGCGAAGCACGTCTTCGAGCACGCCGGCACCGACGAGTTCGCCAGCCACGTCGTCGACCAAGTGGGCTTCTGGAACGCGATGGGGGTCACGAACCTCGTGCAGTCGTACGCGCCCCTTGTGGTCTACGTCGGCGGCGCCGTCGCGCTCAACAACCCCGACCAAGTGCTTGCCCCCATCCGGGAGTACATCGACGAGAGCGTGTTCAACAACGTCCCCGAGATTCGGCTGACGTCGCTGGGCGACGACGTCGTGCTCCACGGCGCGGTCGCCTCTGCCATCACTGGTGGGACCGGCGAACGCACGCGATAATCTTCTCTGACTTCCGCTCTCTCCCGAGAATCGTGTTCGGAGTGTCCTACTCGCCGCCCTGCATCCGCACGAACCGCACGGGGCCTTCGTCCGATTCCACGAGCCCGCCGTCCTCGTTCTTCTCCGCGCGGACGAGGCGCTGGCTGGCGTCGCCAATCGGCCCGACCAACCGACCGCCGTTCCGCACTTGCTTGACGACCGCGTCCGGGAACTCGGGCGCGGCGCACGTCAGATACGCGGCGTCGTAGGGCGCGTGCTCGGGCCAGCCGTCGTGGCCGTCGCCCTGGCGGACTGCCACGTCGCCGTAGCCCGCGCGAGCGAGGTTCTCGCGCGCTCGTTCGGCGAGCGCCGCGACGTACTCAACGGAGTAGACGCCCTCGGCGCCGACGAGTTCGGCGGTGACCGCGGCGTGGTAGCCACAGCCCGTCCCGACTTCGAGCACGCGGTCGTCCTCGCGGAGGTCCAGTTCGTCCGCCATGATGGCGACGACGTGTGGCGCGCTGACGGTCTGGCCCTCCCCGATTGGGAGCGGGCGGTCGTCGTACGCCGCGTCCCGCTGGTCTACGGGGACGAACTCGTGGCGCGGCACCGCGCGAATCGCGTCCGCGACGCGCTCGCTGACGTTCGGCCGCTTGGCGAGTGCGTCCGCGAGGTCGTCGCGCTCGCTCGCGAACTCGTCGTCAGAATCAGGTTCCTCGTCGGTCATGGCTCCGTAGTCAGTCGGTTACCAGGGGGACCAGGCGCCGCTGGTCTCGTCGTCGCCGTACACGCGCTTGACGTCCTTCGCGAACACCACGTCGCCCTCGTCGCCGAGCTTCGGGAACTTGTAGCTGTCAATCGCGTTCTCGCGGACGTGGATGCCCGTGACGGTGAACGCCTCCTCGCCGAACTCCTCGGTCTCGCCGACCGCGAACTCGTAGTCGCCGGGGACGTGGACCTCGATGCTCCGGCTGCCCTCCTCGCTGTCCTCCTTGGGGTTGATGGTGACGTCCACGCTGACGTTGCCGACGTCGCGCGCCCACACCGTGTCGATGTCGGCGCCGTCCGCGCGCGTCGTGCGGTCCTCCGGGCCGACCTCGATGCTGGTCACGCGAACCTGCGCGATGACCGCCTCGGTCTCGACGACGAACTCGTCGCCCTCGTAGACGGTCTCCTCGGGGTCGAACTCCGCGGTCCCCGTGAAGGACTCGCCGTCCTGCGAGACGACGACGTCGACGCTGACGGTGGTCTCCTCTTCGACGGGCTCTTTGTGGACGTGGCCGCAGTCGGTACACTTCACGGTCGCGTTCCCGCCACCCGTGGTGAGTACCTCGTGGACGGTTTCGAGGTCCGGCGAACACGACGGACACTCGAAGGGGACGTGCTCCCCGACGTTTTCGCTCATGGTGGCGTATAGCGGCCCCGTACGTAAAAGACCGCGGAGTTGGGGTTTTGAAAGTAGGGTCGTTTTTCTCTGCTCTTCGGTGTCGATGCTTTCTCGAAAGCCCCGGCGGGCTCGACGGCTGCGACTCGCTGCGCTCCTCGCTTCGCTGCGGTGCTTGCGTCGTCTCGCTCGTCGAGCCCGCCGCCCCTTTCAGTCCCGGAAGACTCACTGCGTTCGTCTTCCGACCCTCGCGAACGCGGAGCGTTCGCTCAGTCCACCCGCTACTGGGTGGTCGGTCGGCTGTAGCTGTCGGTCGTCCAGTCCGGAGTTACGGACTCGGCAGTTCGACTTCTTCGCCGTCGGCGAAGACCGTGGGCTCCCGGATGATGCCGTCGAGGTGCAGCGGCGCGTCGGTGTCGCCGCCGATGCCGGCGTCGTCGCCGATGGCGATGTGGACCGTCCCCGCAGCCTTCTCGTCGAGGAGGACGCTCCCGACGAGTTCGGTGACGGCGACGTTCGTGCCGATGCCGAGTTCCGCGAGGTTGTAGGCGTCCTCGCCGACCTGCTCGCTGGCGGCTCCGACCTGCTCGCGGACTTGGTCGTCCGAAATATCGGTCACGAAGCCGTCCTCGACCTCGAAGCGGAGCTGGTCGTCCTCGCCGAGTTTCCCGTGGGGCATCATCGTGCCGTCCACGACGTACGTCCCGTCGGCGGTCTCGGGGGAGACGAACACCTCGCCAGCGGGGAGATTCGAGAAGTCGCCGGGCTCGTGGACGATGCCGGTGTCGTCGCGCCACTCGCGGGCGCCCGGCTCGAACGTGATGTCCGTGCCCGCGGGCGTGGTGACGCGGAGTTCGTCGGCGTCCTCGACCTGCGCGAGCACGTCCTCGCAGTGCTGGCGGATGGTCTCGTAGTCGGCGTCCAGTCCCGTGGTGAACACGTCCTCCGTGATGCCGGGGAGGGTCGCGCCGCGGGCGCCGGCGTCGTTGGCGGCGCCGCGAGCGCGCGTGTGACTCAGGCTCTTCGTCGTCGGCGCGAGGAACACGTCCGCGTCCTCCATCGCAGCGGCGACGGGACTCGGCGGCTCCTCGCCGTGCTGGTCGCCCGGCGGATAGCGCAGCAGCGTCGCGTCCGTAATCTCGCTGGCGACGTCGTACAGCGCCTCGCCGATTGGCTGGCGCTTGTCGTCCGTCACGATAACGCAGGACTCGTCGGCTTCGAGGCCGAGGCACTGTTCGACGGCGGTCTCGGCGGCCGCTCGCAGGTCGGTCATAACTGGTCGTTCTCGCGGCGCCGCGTTAGGTCTTGTTGCTCGCGTCTCCGGGATTCACTCGCGTCGCGGTAAATCGGTCCTGCGAAACGGTTAACCGCCGGGCCGTGACAGTTCTGGGTATGATTCGCGTCGGCATCAACGGCTACGGCACCATCGGGAAGCGCGTCGCAGACGCGGTCCGCGACCAGCCCGACATGGACGTCGTCGGCGTCGCCAAGACCAGCCCGAACTACGAGGCCGAACAGGCAGTCGAGCGCGGGTACGACCTCTACGCAGCCATCGAGGACCGCGCGCACAAGTTCGCCGAGGCGGGCATCGAGACGGCCGGCCTCGTCGACGACCTCGTCGCGCAGAGCGACGTCGTCGTGGACGCCACGCCCTCCGGCATCGGCGCGCAGAACCGCGCGCTCTACGAGGAGTACGACACGCCCGCCATCTACCAGGGCGGCGAGGACGCCGACGTCGCGGACGTCTCGTTCAACGCGCGCTCGAACTACGACGACGCCGTCGGCGCCGAGCACGTGCGCGTCGTCTCCTGTAACACGACCGGGCTCTCCCGGCTGCTCGCGCCGCTCCGCGAGGCGTACGGCGTCGAGAAGGTGCGCGCGACGCTCGTGCGCCGCGGCGGCGACCCCAGCCAGCCGTCTCGTGGCCCCATCAACGACGCGCTCCCGGACCCCATCTCGATTCCGAGCCACCACGGCCCCGACGTCCAGACCATCTTCCCCGACCTCGACATCGACACGCTCGGGCTGAAGGTGCCGACGACGCTGATGCACGTGCACGCCATCAACGTCACGCTCGCCGCCGAACCCGACGCCGAGGAAGTGCGGGAACTGCTCGGCGAGCAGTCCCGCATCACGGTCGTCGACGAACACCTCGGCATCGAGGGCACCGGCCAGCTCAAGGAGTGGGCGCTCGACCGCGGCCGTCCCCGGGGCGACCTCTGGGAGAACTGCCTCTGGGGGGAGTCCGTCACGACGGAGGGCAGCGACTTCTACTGCTTCCAGGCCATCCACCAGGAGTCCGACGTCGTCCCCGAGAACGTGGACGCGATTCGCGCGGTCACCGACAGCGCCGACGCCGCCGAGTCCGTCGCCACCACCAACGACAGCCTCGGAATCTGACCGGCCGGCCGACTCCACTTCTCGAAACAATCTTCGACGGCGGCTGAACACTCACTCGTTAACCAAGTGGGCGTCCCGAACTTTCGGAACTGAAGGAAAACTGGGGTAAGTCGTCCGCGCGTATCTTCACGCACGGAGGTGTCCACGTATGCTACGACAGTACTCGACTCGTCGTCTCGTCGCCGGCGCGCTCGCGGTGACTGCCACGGCCGTCGCAGTGCCCGCGCTCGCTGCGGGATTCGGGGGCGCTGCCGCGCCGATGCACCGAGCAGCTGGCGGACACGCGATGGGCGGGCACGCGATGGGCGGCGGCTGGCTCGGTGGCCCGGTGTGGTGGCTGGTCCTCGTCGGCGTCGTCGCCGTCGGGCTCCTCGCCCTCACTCGCGGCGATTCCGGCGACGGCGACGACGCGCTGGCGGCCGCCCGCAGGGCGTACGCCCGCGGCGACCTCACGGACGAGGAGTACGAGCGGCGCCGTGAGGCCCTCCGCCGCGACGACTGACCCCGTCCACAGCCGCCCGAGCGGCCCAAAACTCACACAGTCCGAACGCTTTTCCAGCACGCGGCCTAACCTCGGGGTATGAGACGCGACGACCGGGACGACCCATTCGACGACATCTTCCGCGAGATCGAGCGGATGATGGACGAGATGATGGACGGCACGAACGGGTTCGAGGGCGACCAGTCCGGCTTCTCGACGGACACCCACGTCGACGTCCACGAGACCGACGACGAGGTCCGCGTCATCGCCGACCTCCCCGGCGTCAAGAAGGAGGACATCTCCGTGCAGTGCGACGGCGAGCAGGTCACTATCAGCGCGAGCAGCGACCTCCGCGAGTACGACGAGCGCATCGGCCTCCCCGGCCCCGTGGACCCGCGCTCGGGGGCCGCGAGCTACAACAACGGCATCCTCGAAGTCACGTTCGAGCGCACCGGCGAGTCGACGAACATCGACGTCGAGTAGCTACTGTTCTGCCGTCCGTTCGACGAGCGCCGCGAGCCTGTCGTAGAATCCCTTCTCGTATTTTTGTTCGTCGTCGATGGTCGGGCGCGCGTTCGTCTCGTTGACGACCGCGCGCTCGTCGGTCACGAGCACGTCCACGCCGAGGAAGTCCACGTCCAGCGCATCGGCCGCGTCCACCGCGAGTTCTCGGAGTTCGTCGGGCAACGCGACGCCCGCGGCGTCCGCGCCGCGGTGGACGTTGTGCTTCCAGCCGTCGGGCGCCGCGCGCCGGACGGCGCCGACGACCTCACCATCTAAGACCATCACGCGGTAGTCCGCGGCTTCGGGCAGGAATTCCTGAATCAGGTAGGACTTGTCGCCGGTCGCACGGTAGTCGTGGACCAGTTCGAGGTAGTCGGTGACGCCGTCCAGCGAGTCCGCGTCGTGGACTTTCGTGACGCCGACGCCGCGCGTCGTGGAGTTCGGCTTCACGACGACGGGCGCGTCGAAGGCCTCGAACGCCGCCCGAACCTCGTTCTCGTCGGCGGGGTTCGAGACGTACACCGTCTCGGGGACGGGCACGCCGGCGTCCGCGAGCGTCGCCAGCGCGCCGGCCTTGTTCCGGGAGCGCAGCACGGCCGCGCGGTTGTTCACCCACGGCACGTCGAGGAACGCGTCCACGACGCCGCCCTCCATCAGCCGCCCCGGGAACACGAACCCCGCGTCGAAGCGCGCGGGGTCGAACGGCGGGTCGGCGAGGCGGGTGACGTGCTCGCGGACGGAGACGTGCTCTGCGCGAATCCCGCGCTCGGCGAGCGGCTCGCGCATCCGCTGGAACGTCTCCGCGTCGTTGGCGACCGCCAGCCCGAGCATACGCTGGCGTCGTCGCTTGAGGACTAAAAGACGCCGGTCGGCGCCGAGAAGCCGGTGCCGCGGCTACGCGACGGGAAAGCCGGAGAGAAGCGGCCGGATTACCGGACCAGCAGTTCTTCGCCGCGCTCGACGTTAATCTTGCACGGCGGCGTGATCTTGTTGTAGGCGCGGCGGAACGCCTCCTTGACTTCCTCCGCCTGGTCGACGTCGCAGTACGCGGTGAACAGCTGCTCGCCGGGGTAGATGCGGGCCGCGGTGCCGACCGGGACGCCGAACGCCTGGCGCATCCCGTCGGAGACGCGGTCCGCACCCGCGCCGGTCGCCTGCTTGTTCTCCCGGATGATCTGGTGGGGGAACTTGCGGAGCTGCATCTTGTAGTTGCCCTCGCCGAGTTCCTTGATGAGGTGGCGGTTCGCGGAGAGGCGCGCGGCCTCAAGCGAGCCGTGGCGGAGCTGACACTCCTCCTCGGGGACGAGGCTGATCTGGACGGGGTAGTCGTCTGCGTCCGCCTGCAGGTCGCCCATCTGGTGCTGTGCAATCTTCGAGCCCGGAATGCCCGTGACGTAGTCGCGACGGGTGTACGACGGCTTGTCGATTTTCCGGTACATGGAGGCCGGCTTCTCGGACATAGTTACTACTGGGGTCTGACGGCCAGCGCGCGAATAAAGGCTTCGAACCCGTTCCGTCGCCGTGCCCGCCGTTGCGCCTCTGACGACGCCGCGGATGCAGCTCCGCTTCCCTCCCGGATACCGGCGGACGAGGACGGGAATCCGGCCGCTTTAGCCGCCCCGCCCACAAGCCAGCCCATGACCTTCCACGAGTTCGAGGACCTCCGCGACGCGCTCGCGGACGCGGACTTCGACCGACCGCCAGCGTTCGTCGCGAACGCGCACGTCACGGGCGTCTCCGTCGCCCGCGCGCTCGACGCCCACGGCGTCCCCGTCGTCGCGCTCGACCGCTCCGGGGACGGCGCCGCGCCGCCGTCGAACGCCGTCGACTACGCGGGCCGCGTCACGTACCCCTTGGACGACGAGGACGGCTTCCGCGAAGACGTCGAAGAGCTCGCCGCACAACTGGACCACGAGCCGGTCGCGTTCGGCTGCATGGACGAGTGGGCGCTCGCGTTCGCCGAGACCGAACCGGAGGGCGTCCGCCTGCCGTTCGCCGACAGCGAGACGATGGACGCCGTCCTCGACAAGAGCTCGCTCTACGAGACCTGTGAGGAACTCGGCGTCCCCTACCCCGAGACGTACCGGCTCTCCGAGGTCGACCCCGACGAGGCCGCCGACGAACTCGGCTTCCCGCTCGTAATCAAGCCCGCGCGCAAGCGCGAGTTCGAGGAGGCCGTCGGCACGAACGTCATCGAGGTCGCGGACCGCGGGGAGTACCGTGACGTCGTCGAGATAGCCCAGGAGACCGGCATCGAAATCATGGCTCAGGAGAAGGTACCGGTCGCGCGCGGCGAGGACCACTCGCTGGCGTCCTACGTCCCCGAGGACGGCGACCCGCTCGCGGTCGTCGGGAACGCCCGCGTCCGCGCGCCGCTGGGCTACGGCACGTCCTGCGTCGTCGAGCGCGTGGACGAGCCCGAAATCGAGGAGCGCGCGCTCGCGGTCATCGAGGAGGCGGGCTACCACGGCATCAGCGAGGCCGAGTTCGTCTACGACCGCGACCGCGACGAGTTCGTCCTCCTCGACGTCAACACGCGCCCGTGGAAGTGGATTAGCATGCCCGTGCAGGCCGGCGCGAACCTCCCGATGGCCGCCTACGCCGACGCCACCGGCGCCGACTACGAGCCCGACCCCACGAACGACGCGCGCTGGCTCTCGCTGGAGGACTACCTCCCGCTGCTCGCCGGCGGCGACCTCGCTGACGTGCTCTCCACGGCCGACTGGGAAGCGCTCGTCTCCGGCGACTTCGAGACGAGTGGCGACCTCACGACCGCCGTCTACCGGCCCAGCGACCCCGCGCCAATCGCGCACCGCCTCGACGTCGAGTTCGGCGGCCGCGACTACTACTGCTCCTGCTGAGATTCAAGTGCGAAGCCGGGACCACTCCGGCGCGTGACCTGACTGCTGCCCGGCGCGGTTCCGCGGGAGTGCGACGACCCGCGTCGGCTGTCCCCGTCGCCTGTCAGCCCCGACTCGGCGAGGCTTGCCGCTCTCCCGGACAACACCACGCCAGCGTCGTGACCGGCCGGCTTAAACGCCTCATTCCCCTACCAGCGCGCAATGACCGACCGGATGCGGCTGAACCTCTTCACGATGAACTCCGTGGAGCACGTCTCCGTGGGGTCGTGGCGACTCCCCGGCGACCAGTCCCACCGCTACAGCGACCGCGAGTACTGGACCGACGTCGCGCGCACCGCCGAGCGCGGCGGCTTCGACGCCGTCTTCTTCGCGGACGTCCGCGGCATCTACGACGTCTACAGCGACGACCGTGAGACGGCCGTCGAGAAGGCCGTCCAGACGCCGTCGAACGACCCAGCGTACCTGATTCCCGCGATGGCCGAGGTCACCGACGACCTCGGGTTCGCCGTCACGAAGTCGACGTCGTACAACCACCCCTACCAGCTCGCCCGCGAGTTCTCCACGCTCGACCACCTCACGGACGGCCGCGTCGCGTTCAACATCGTCACCTCCTACCTCGAATCTGCGGCGGCCAACCTCGGCTACGACGACCGCATGGACCACGACGAGCGCTACGACCGCGCCGACGAGTTCATGGACGTCCTCTACAAGCTCTTCGAGGACTCGTGGGACGACGACGCCGTCGTCCGCGACCGCGAGTCGGGCGTCTTCACCGACCCCGAGAAGGTCTCGGCCATCGACCACGAGGGCGAGCACTTCGAAATTCCGGGGCCGCACGGCGCCGAGCCGTCCCCCCAGCGCACGCCCGTCCTCTACCAGGCGGGCTCGTCGGACCGCGGCCGCGAGTTCGCCGCCGAGCACGCCGAGGCCGTCTTCGTCAGCCAGCCCTCCGTCGAGGCCGTCGAGGACTACGTCGCGGACCTCCGCGAGCGCGCCGCCGACCACGGCCGCGACCCCGACAGCCTCGCGTTCTTCCCCGGAATCGTCCCCATCGTCGGCGAGACCGAGGAAGTCGCGGAAGCCAAGTACGACGCGTACACGGATGCCATCGACACGGAGGGCGTGCTCGCGCTGCTCTCCGGGTTCGTGGACATGGACCTCTCCGAGCTCGACCCGGACCAGAAACTGGAGCACATCGAGACCGAGGCGATTCAGGGCGTCGTGAACGCGTTCACGGCCAACGACGACCGCGACTGGACGGTCCGCGAGGTCGCGGAGTTCGCGGGACTGGGCACCACCTCGCCCGTCGTCGTCGGGACGCCCGAGCAGGTCGCCGACGAGTTCCAGTACTGGTTCGAGGACGTCGGCGTGGACGGCTTCAACGTCAAGGAGGTCGCCCGGCCCGACAGCCTCCGTGACTTCGTGGACCTCGTCGTTCCCGAACTCCGCGAGCGCGGGCTGCTCCGCGACGAATACGACGGCGAGACCCTCCGGGAGACGACGTTCGGCCGCCGCGGGCTCCCCGACGGCCACCCCGGCAGCCGGTAAGCGAGGACAACGGTTTTCTCCCCGGCTCGCGTGGCACCCAGCGATGGCAGACACCGCAGCGGACGGCGACCAGCGGATTCACGTGGGGGAGACCGCGGACGGCGACCGGCTGGAGTTCCCCATCGTGGAGATGCTCACCGGCCGCGGGTTCGTCACCGGGAAGTCCGGGTCCGGGAAGTCCAACACCACGAGCGTCGTCGTGGAGGAGCTCCTCGAAGCCGGCTACCCCGTGCTCATCGTGGACACGGACGGCGAGTACTACGGCCTCAAGGAGGAGTACGAGCTCCTGCACGCGGGCGCCGACGAGGAGTGCGACATCCAGGTGAGCGTCGAGCACGCCGAGAAGCTCGCGCACCTCGCCTTGGAGGAGAACGTCCCAATCATCCTGGACGTCTCCGGCTACCTCGACGACGAGGAGGCCGACGACCTGCTCCGGGAGACGGTGCGGCACCTCTTCGCGAAGGAGAAGAAGCTCAAGAAGCCGTTCCTGCTCGTCGTCGAGGAGTGCCACGAGTACATCCCGGAGGGCGGCGGCGTCGGCGAGACGGGGAACCTCCTCATCAAGGTCGGGAAGCGCGGCCGCAAGCACGGCCTCGGCGTCGTCGGCATCAGCCAGCGCCCCGCGGACGTGAAGAAGGACTTCATCACGCAGGCGAACTGGTTGGTGTGGCACCGGCTCACGTGGGAGAACGACACCAAAGTCGTCGGTCGCATCGTCGGCAGCGACTACGCCGACGACGTGATGGACTTGGGGGACGGCGAGGCGTTCATCCAGACGGACTGGAGCGACGACATGGTCAAGCGGGTGCAGTTCAAGCGCAAGCGCACGTTCGACGCGGGCGCCACCCCCGGCCTCGACGACTTCGAGCGCCCCGACCTGAAGTCCGTCAGCGGCTCGCTGATGGAGGACCTCGGCGAGATTACCGACCGGAAGGAACAGGAGCAGAACCGCATCGAGGAGTTAGAGTCGAAGCTCGAGAACCGCGAGGAGCGCATCGCGGAGTTGGAGTCCGAGCTGGAGACCGCTCGCGACGTCTCCGCGGCCGCCCGGAAGATGGCGAACGCGCTCGCGCACGGCGACGGCTCCCCGCCCGAGAGTTATCAGGCGACCCTCCAGACGAAGAACGAACACATCGACCGACTGGAGGAGCGCATCGACGAACTCGAAGCGAAAGTCGAGAGCGGCGTCGCCGCTGACGAGTCCGCGAGCGAGGACGACGGGGACGCGCCCGAGGAGCGCTCCGACGCCGACGCCGACACGGAGCCCGCTGTCGGGAGCGGCGACGAGCCCCGGGACGCGCTCGTGGACGCCGTCCAGGACCGGCTGCGGCGCCGCGGCGAGCGCAGCAAACTCCAAGACGCGAGCGACGACGCGGACGTGACGCCGGACGACCCCGCGGGGCCGGCGGCCGAGACGGTCGTCGACCTCCTGCAGGCGCCGCCGGTCGTGACGCGCGTGAACGCGGCGCGCCGCGACTCGAAGTGCAACGACGACGCCGCGTGGCGCGTCGTCTCCGAGCTCGCGACGAATCCGGGCGCAAGCGCGCACGACCTCGCGGCCGCAGCGGGCATCGACGTCGAACCCGTCCACACACTCCTGCGGGAACTCCGCACCCGCGACCTCGTCGCGCGCGACGACCGCACGTACGCGTTCAACGCCGACCGGATGCGCACGCTCGTCGAACACGACGACCCCTCGAAGCCGCGGACGGAACTGCGCGACCAGTGGGAGCCCTGACTGCCGGCGGACGAGTCCGTTTCACCAACATCTTTGCGACCGGCTGTTGACGGCTCGCGTATGGCAACGGAGAACGACAGCGACACGTTCGACATCGGCGGCGAACTGACAGTCCACCGGCTCGGGTTCGGCGCGATGCGCGTCACCGGCCCGGACGTCATCGGGTCGCCCGACGACGAGGAAAACGCCCGCGAGGTCCTCCAGCACGCCGTGGACCTCGGCGTCGACTTCGTGGACACGGCGGACTCCTACGGTCCCGGCGTCAGCGAGCGCCTCATCCGCGAATCCGGCATCGCCGAGGACGCCGTCGTCGCCACCAAGGCGGGCCTCCTGCGGAACGCGACCGGCGACTGGATTCCCCACGGCGACCCCGACTACATCAAGAACCAGGCGCTGGCCTCGCTCGACCGGCTCGGCGTCGACTCCATCGACCTCTACCAGTACCACCGCCCCGACCCCGACACGGACTTCGAGGACGCCGTCCACGCGTTCGCGGAGCTCAAAGACGACGGCCTCGTCGACCACGTCGGCCTCAGCAACGTCTCCGTCGAGCAGCTGGAGACCGCCCGCGACATCGTCGACATCGCCACCGTCCAGAACGCGTACAACGTCGTCGACCGCGAGTACGAGGACGTCCTCGAAGCCTGCGAGGACTACGACATCGGGTTCATCCCGTACTTCCCGATGGGCGGCGGCGACCTCGGCGAACAACAGGACGACCTCGAAGCCGTCGCCGCGGACCACGACGCCACCGTCCGGCAGGTCGCGCTCGCGTGGCTGCTCGACCACTCGCCCGTGACGCTCCCGATTCCCGGGACGTCGAGCATCGACCACCTCGAAACGAACGTCGCCGCGAGCCACCTCGACCTCACGGCCGAGGACCGCGCGCGACTAGAGTAGCCGTCGGCGCTCAGCGGTACCGCGCGACCGCTGCGACGACTACCAGGAGTGCGCCGGTCACGAACGTGCCGGGAATCGGCAGGACGAACAGGAACGCGCCGACGGCCAATCCGAGTGTAGATGTCCGCACGCGTCGCTAGTCGGGCGTCACACTGGTACGCCTTGGGGCGGCAGAACGCAGTCGCTACGTCGTTTTTGGAATAGTCGAAAAATGATTCGTCCTGTCCAGCGTCAGCGACGCTGGCCTATCACCGAATTACAGCCGAGTGAGGTTCGTCGCGCGGGGGCCCTTGTCGGCCTCCTCGATGTCGAACTCGACTTCCTGACCTTCCTCCAGGTCCGGGCCGCCGATGTCTTCCATGTGGAAGAACACGTCCTCGTCCGCGTCGTCAGTCTCGATGAATCCGTAACCGCCAGTGTCGTTGAAGAAGTCAACCGTACCGGTTGCCATTGCAACCACAGAGAAGCGCCGCTCGTTGATAACCTTTGTGGCACGCGACGACCCCTCCCGAGGCGGACGGTCCGCCCGCGAGAGCCGCGGAGAGTCCCTCTCGATGCGTCGCTATCGCTGGTCGAGACGGGCGTAGCCGTCTCGGTCGCGGCCGGTCAGTCGATGATGTCGTGGAGGTCGCTCAGGCCGTCGATCTCCCACGTCGGCCAGACGTTCAGCTCCCAGTCGCGGCGGTGGGGGCGCCGGATGAACGCCGAGTCGATGCCCGCGTTCTCCGCGGCGCGCACGTCGGACTCGTTGTCGCCGACGAACAGCGCCGAGTCCGCGTCGAGGTCGGCGAGCGCGCGGTCGATGTAGTGGGAGTTCGGCTTCCGGCGCTCCAGGCTCTCTATCGTCGGCTCGCGCCCGTAGGCCGCGCCGAACAGGTCGTCGACGCCGAAGTGCTCTAACACGAAGTCGACGGTCGCCTGCTGGTTCGAACTCACGATGCCCATCGAGACGTCCAGGTCGTGGAGCGTGTCGAGGTCGTCGTAGAGGGTCTTGCGGCCCTCGCGGACTTCCTCGTACTGGGCTTCCGCGGCGGTCTGGTCGCGCGTCGGCCAGAACTCGCCGGGTTTGAGCCCGTAGCGGCTACAGACGTCGCTGACGGTCTTCGGCGTCGCGCCGATGGTCATCTCCTCGATGTCGTCGGGGTCGGGGTCGGTGACGCCGAACTGCTCGAACGTGTCCTCGGTCGCCGCCTGCAGCACGTCGTACCGCGTGCGGCCGACGAGGACGCCGTCGTTGTCGAACACGACGGTGTCGTAGGTCATACCTCCTCTTGGGGCGACGCACTGATAAACGTTTCAGCGCCGAGACTGCCCGTTCGTCCGGCTGACCGTCGGCGTACGCGTCCGTTCCCGGACAACTGTCCGCGTTCTACCACTCGTCTCCTCGCCGGCGCGGGGTTCACGTCTCCGGCTCGGCGTCGGGCCGCGCGTGCCACCACGCCCACAGCACGAGCACGCCCTGGAACGGGAGCCGCGCCCACGCTATCGCGCGCGCCACGCCCTCCATCCCGTCGGGAGCCAGCTCGCCCGCCACGTCGTCGGTCACCGTGTAGACGTTCGCGGGGAACACCGCCACCAGCAGCGCCACGATGCCCCACGCCGACAGCCGCCGCGTCCGCTCGAACAACACGCCAACGCCGAGGACGACCTCCGCGACGCCCGAGACGTAGACGAGCGCCCGCGGCCGCGGCAGCGACGACGGCACCACTCGCTCGAAGGACGCCGGCGCGAGGAAGTGCAACGCGCCCGTGACCACGTACACCGCCCCCATCGCGTACCGCAGCGGCCGCTCGAACCGAGTCAGCGTGTCTCGGAGACTGGTCACGGGTCCAGCGACGGCTACCAGCCACATAGTGTTCCGGCCGGTGCCCCCTCGAACGTGAACCACGGCGTCCGTCCTGTTTGGCTCGGAACGACACGTAGAATCGGGATGCCGCCTCCCCGATTTGAACGGGGGACAGCTCGATCTTCAGTCGAGTGCTCTCCCAGTCTGAGCTAAGGCGGCGCGCATCTTGTTGGATGTAGACGAGGGGAAAAAGGATTTCGAATCGCGAGCGCCGGTCGGGTCGTTGTGCGGCGCGTCACGGGTCCGGATGCGGCAATTCCCGCCCAGGCATTGGATATAAACGTTCGGAACCGTGACCCTATTTGGTATGTCAGGTAGTCGCAATCAAACTGACTCGTCGCGGCGCGAATTCCTCGCCGCCACGGGAACGACCGCCGTCTCCGTGGCGTTCGCCGGCTGCTCGTCCGACCAGACCGGCGACGAGACGGCGACCGAGGCGGCAACCGAGACTGACAGCGGCGCAACCGAGACCACCGAGGCCGACAGCCAGTCCGAGGAGTTCGAGGTGTCCATCACGCAGGGGACGATGCCGACCACGCTGGACCCCCACGACCACCGGGACATCCCCACGGACATCACGATGCTACAGGCCTACGAGGGGCTGTTGAGCCGGACACCCGAGGGCGAGATTACGGCTATGCTCGCGACCGACTGGGAGCGCGTCGAACCCGGCCACGTCCGCTTCCAGATCCGGGACGGCCCGACGTTCCACAAGACGGGCAACGACCTCACCCCCGAGGACGTTGCGTACACCATCAACCGCATCGTCGACGACGAAGTCGGGTTTACCAGCCCGCAGGCCGGCCAGCTCGACGGCGTCACCGGCGCGGAGGTCGCCGACGGCGAGCGCGCAGTCGATGTCTACTCCGACGGCTTCAACCCCATCGTCTTCTCCGAGTTCGCCATCTACTGCGACATCGTCGAGAAGGCGTGGGTGCAGGACAACGAGAAGTCCTACGTCGCCCAGAACATGAACGGCACCGGGCCGTTCGAGATGACCGACTTCCAGCAGAACCAGTACGTCGAGTTCGAGCGTTACGACGACTACTGGCAGGAGCCCGCCGATGTCACCCGGCTCACCATCGACAGCGCCTCCGACTCGGGCGTCCGCGTCAACCAGCTCGTCGCGGGTGAAACCGATCTCGTCGTCAACGTCCCGCCGCAGTCGTTCTCCCGCGTCGAGGACGCCGATGCCTCCGTCGAAGCTGTCGGGAGTACGCGCGTGCTCTACAACGCCATGAAGGCGACCGTCGAACCCTTCTCGTCGCCGCAGTTCCGGCGCGCGATGAACTACGCCATCGACCTCGAGACCATCATCCAGAACGCCCTGCAGGGCGCCGGCGGCCAGACCGGCCAGCCGACGCTGGAACCGTTCTTCGGCTACAACGACAGCATCGACCCCTACCCCTACGACCCCGACGAGGCCGAGCGGCTCGTCGAGGAGAGCGGGCACGCCGGCGTCTCCATCGAACTCCACACGCCCGCCGGCCGCTACCTCAAGGACCTCCAGATTGCGCGCTCGGTTGCGGGCATGATCGACGAGCTGCCGAACGTCTCCTGTGAAGTCAATCAGCGGACATTCTCCACGCTCGCCGGCGAACTCACGGACTCGGACATCACCACCGGGCCGGATTTCTACCTCATCGGCTGGGGGAACGCAACGTTCGACGCAAGTCAGACCATCAGCCCGACGCTGACCAGCGACGGCTCGCTCACCTCTTGGAAGAACGAGGACCTCGACCAGATCATGTCGGACGCCGACAGCACGACCGACCCCGACGAGCGCGAACAGTTCCTCCAGGAAGCCAACCAGCTGTGTCACGACGAAGCGCCGTGGATCTTCCTGAACCGCCAGTACAGCGTCTACGGAGTCTCGGACCACATCGAGTGGACCGCGCGCAACGACGAACGAATCGACGCCTACGCCATCAGTCCCGCGCAGTGACGACCAATGGGGTATCTCCGCTTCCTGGCGAAGCGCGCGGTCCAGGGCGTGTTCGTCGTTTGGGCGGTCGTCACGGTGGTGTTCGCGCTCCGCTACATCACGCCCGGCAGCCCCGTCGACTTCATCGCGCCACTGGATGCCGGCCCCGATCTCCGCGAGTCCATCGCGGAGTCGTACGGGCTCGACGAGCCGCTGTACGTCCAGTACGGCGACTACCTATGGGATCTCGCACACCTCGAC
The DNA here is from genome assembly GCF_040435975.1 of Halobacterium sp. NMX12-1. Taxonomy (NCBI): domain Archaea; kingdom Methanobacteriati; phylum Methanobacteriota; class Halobacteria; order Halobacteriales; family Halobacteriaceae; genus Halobacterium; species Halobacterium sp. NMX12-1. The sequence goes on from NZ_CP159204.1 coordinate 957,450, forward strand.
ATGGGGCAGTCGTACGCCCGCGGTACCAGCGTCGGCGCCGAAGTCGTCGGCGCGCTCCCCGTGAGCCTCGAGCTCGCGCTCGCAGCGACGGTCGTCGCCATCGTCATCTCCATCCCGCTGGGCGTCGTCAGCGCAGTGAACCATCACCAGCCCTCCGACTACGTCGCGACGACGCTGTCGCTGGTCGGCATCTCGACGCCGAACTTCTGGCTGGGCGTGATGCTCGTGCTGTTGCTCGCCGTGCAGTTCAACGTCTTCCCGACCAGCGGCCTCGGCGAAATGAACGGCGAGACCGTGTTGTTCGCAGATGCCGTCCGACACCTCCTGCAGGGCGAGACCGCGTGGATGGTCGAGTGGCTCGCCCACATCACCCTTCCTGCAGTCACGCTCGGCACGTACTTCACAGCGCTCGTGACACGGCTTACGCGCTCCGGCATGCTGGAAGAACTCGGGGAGAGCTACGTAACCGCGCTGCGCGCGAAGGGACTCCCGGAGTCGCTAGTGCGCTACCGGCACGTGCTGAAGAACACGCTCATCCCCATCATCACGGTGCTCGGCCTCCAGCTCGGGACGCTCATCGGGGGCGCCGTCATCACCGAGCGCGTCTTCGACCTCCCTGGGCTCGGCAGCCTGCTTATCGAGGCTATCAACCAGCAGCAGTGGATGATTCTGCAGGGCTGTCTCATCGTCATCAGCGCGGGGTTCGTCGTCGTGAACACGGTCGTCGACGCCCTCTACGCGTACGTCAGCCCGGAGGTGGCCGTGGAATGACCGCCGGCGTACGGCCGGCCATCCGCGCCGTGGGGTGGTCGCCATGATCTCCCCGCGCACGTGGCGGAACCTCAAGAAAGAGTTCCGTCGGAGCGCGCTCGCGAAAGCCGGTGTCGGGCTGTTCGGCGTCATCGTCGTTGTGGCGGTGTTCGCGCCGCTGCTCGCGCCACACAACCCGACCGTCCAGCACCTCGACCAGAAGTTCCTGCCACCGCTGGGATTCAGCGCGATGCGCACGACGTCGTCCACGCAGATGGTCAACGGCTCCGTCGAGGTCGTCCAGAACACCACCTACGTTAGCGCGACGCCGACATACCCGCTCGGCACGAACGAGCTCGGGCAGGACGTCCTCTCGCGGGTCATCTACGGCGCGCGGACGTCGCTACTCGTCGGCATTCTCGGTGTGCTCGTCGCCGCCATCATCGGCGTGCCCGTCGGCCTCGTCGCGGGCTTCTACGGCGGCTCGGTCGACGACGCGCTGATGCGGCTCGCCGACGTCATGCTGGCGTTCCCGTCGCTGGTGCTGGCGGTCTCGTTGGTCGGGCTGTTCGGCACTGTCACCGTCCAAGTCCCCGACCCGTGGGTGGCGCTCGGCATCGCGCCGAACATGCCGGCGACGTTTACGATACCGGGGACGGTCGTCATCGTCGTCGGGCTCGTGAACTGGGTGTGGCTCGCGCGCATCGCGCGCGGCGAAGCGCTAACTGTCTCCGAGGAGGAGTACGTCAAGGCCGCGCGCAGCATCGGCGCCAGCGACGCCCACGTCCTCCGCAAGCACGTGTTCCCGAACGCGCTCACGCCGATTCTCGTGCTCGCGACGACGCAGGTCGCAGCTATCATCCTCCTGGAGAGCTCGCTGTCCTACCTCGGGTTCTCCGGCACCACGCTCTCGTGGGGCTTCAACATCCAGAACGGACAGGGCTTCCTCGCGGAAGCGTGGTGGATTGCGACGTTCTCCGGTATCGGCATCGTGCTCGCGGTGATGAGCGTGAACTTCCTCGGCGACTGGTTCCGCGACGCCCTCGACCCCGGCGTCGAGGGGGAGGGCGGCGTATGAGCGACGACCTGCTCCGCGTCCGGAACCTCTCGACACGCTTCTTCACCGAGGACGGCCAGGTGAACGCCGTCGAGGACGTCTCCTTCACCGTCCGTGAGGGTGAAGTGTTCGGCATCGTCGGCGAGTCCGGCTCCGGGAAGAGCGTCACCGCGCTCTCCCTGCTGGACCTCGTGGAGTCGCCGGGCCGCATCACGGACGGCGAAATTTGGTACCGGAACCCCGAGGTCGCGGACACCTACTCCGGGGAGTTCGTCGACGGCGACTTCGTCGACGTCGTTCGTCTCCCCGAGTCGGGGCGGCGCTCGCTGCGCGGGCCGTCGTTCTCGATGATATTCCAGGACCCGATGACGAGCATGGACCCGTCGGTGACCGTCGGCGAGCAGATTGCGGAAGCCGTCGAGGTTCAGCGCCGCGCGAGCGCGAACCCGCGGTCGACGCGCTCGCGCACGCAGGGGTACGGCCTCGGGTCGCTGCTCGCGGACACGCTCGTCCCGACCCGCGGGTACGTCTCCGACGAGGCTTGGGATCGCGCGGTCTCGCTGCTGGAGGACGTCGGCATCCCCGACGCCGCCGACCGTGCCCACGAGTACCCCCACGAGTTCTCCGGGGGGATGCTCCAGCGCGCGATGGTTGCGCAGGCGCTCGCGGGCGAACCGGATCTGCTGGTCGCCGACGAGCCGACGACCGCACTGGACGTCACGATTCAGGCCCAGATTCTGGACCTGCTTGAGGATGTCCAGGCCGAGCGCGACACGAGCATCGTGCTCATCACACACAACCTCGGCGTCATCGCCCGGATGGCCGACCGCGTCGGCGTGATGTACGCCGGCGAAATCGTCGAACGCGGCACGCTCGCGGACGTCTTCGACGATCACGTCCATCCGTACACGCGCGGGCTCGTTGAGAGCGTCCCGGACATCGACGACCCGGATCCCCGCCTCGACCCCATCGAGGGCAACGTTCCGAGCCTCCTTGACGAGGAGATGGGCCAGCGGTGCTACTTCGCGGACCGCTGCCCGAAAGCCATGGAGGAGTGTCTGGAGAAGCCCGCCGAGTTCGACGTGGGCGGCGACGAGCACGCGGCGAAGTGCTACCTCGCCGACCACGAGTACGCCGAGTCGCGGGCGCTCTCCGCGGACCACTTCGAGGAGGTGGCCGCCGATGAGTGACCCACTGTTGTCGGTTGAGGACCTCCAGAAGTACTACTACGAGCGCGACTCGCTGCTGGACACCCTGTTTCGCCGCGAGCCGACCGCGGTACGGGCCGTCGACGGCGTAAGCTTCGACGTTTACGAGGGCGAGACGCTCGGCCTCGTCGGCGAGTCCGGCTGCGGGAAGTCCACGACCGGTGAGACCATCCTGCGCCTCCGGGACCCTACCGGGGGGACCGTCAAGTTCGACGGCGCCGACGTCGCCGCGCTCTCCGGGGACGCGCTCACGGAGTTCCGGCGCCGCGCGGGCATCGTCTTCCAGGACCCCTACGGGAGTCTCGACCCGCGGATGACCGTTGGCGAAATTGTCCGCGAGCCGCTCGACGTCCACGACATCGGCACGCCCACGGACCGCGAGGACCGCGTCCTTGAGCTCCTCGAGCGTGTCGGCCTCTCGGCCGACCAGTTCGACCGCTACCCCCACGAGTTCTCCGGCGGCCAGCAGCAGCGCGTCGGCATCGCGCGGGCGCTGGCGCTGGAGCCGGACTTCCTCGTGCTCGACGAACCAGTGAGTGCGCTCGACGTGAGCGTGCAAGCCCAGATTCTGAACCTGCTGGACGACCTCCAGGAGGAGTTCGGGCTGACGTACCTGTTTATCGCTCACGACCTCTCCGTGGTGCGCCACATCTGCGACCGCGTGGCGGTGATGTATCTCGGGGAAATTGTGGAGACGGGTGCCGTCGAGGACATCTTCGAGCGCCCTCAGCACCCGTACACGCGGGCGCTGCTGGAGAGCGTGCCGCGCCCGGAGACAGCGGAAGCCGACCGCGAAATCGCGACGCTCTCCGGGGACGTTCCCTCGCCCCGCGACCCGCCGTCCGGGTGTCGGTTCCGCACGCGGTGTCCGGCCGTGATTCCGCCCGACGACCTCGACGTCGAACAGGCCGCGTTCCGCGCGATTATGGACGCCCGCGACCGCCTCGACCGCGGCGAACTCGACGCCGCCGACATCGCGGCCGCGAACGACTGGCACGACCACGTTCCCCACGACGTGCCCGACGCAGCCGCCGACGCGCTCGCCGACGCGTTCGGTTCGCTCGCCGACGGCGACGAGGCCGCCGCCCGCGACCGCCTCCGCGAGACGTTCGAGACGGTCTGCGAGCGCGACAACCCCGCACTCCCCGACGAGGGCGCCGGCGCCGCCTGCCATCTCGTCGACTGACGCGGCGGCCGCCCTGCCCGGCCACAAGTGTAAACTTGGGGACGTTAGATGCGCTGGGCATGGAGGAACTGGCCGCGCAGGTCCGCGACGCGCCCACGACGAGCTCTCGGGTGGCCTCGTCGGCGTCAGCTACTACGACGAGGACGGCGTCGGCCACGTCTACCGCAGCGAGTGGGCGAACGAGAAGTACGACCCCGAGCAGGTCGACGACATCGGCCGGGGCATCCAGCTCGGCGCGCTCGGCTACGGCTCGCTGGAAGCCCGGCAGGACCAGTCCGTGCACGCGACTGTCCACGTCTACGACGACATGCTCGGCGTCGCGCTCCCCATCTCGCAGGCGAGCGGCGTCGCGTTCGCCCCCGACCGCGAAGCCGACTACGACCTCTACGACGCCGTCCGCATCGCCGAGGACGTTGTCGAAGCGTCCCCGGTCGAACGGCCGGAAGTAACGTAGCCCGAGCACTGCCGGCGGCGAGCCGGACCTGCTGTCGTGTCGTCGTTCGAGGTCCTCCTATCGGAGCGCCCGTACGCTACGACGCTACAGGAGCGCTCCAGCGGCCGGTGGTCGCCCTCGCCGCGGGCCGCGATTCGTTCTCGATGGTTCCGACGTACGTGTGGAGTTTCGCGGGGCCGCTGTCGTTCGCGTACCCGTTGGCGAGCAACAGGTACCGGCCGTCCTCCAGTCGGACGAGCGAGGGGTCGCCGATGCCGTAGTCGTCGCTGGCGCCCGCTGTAGCGGAGTGTGGGGCGACGGCGGGCTCGTCGAGCTGCACGAAATCCGAGTAGGTATCGTCGTTGACCCACACGGAGACGTTGTAGCGCGGGTGGTGCGGGTCGTAGTCGCCGAGCACGTACAGGCGGTCGTCGTGCTCGACGATGTCGAAGTCGCCGACGCCGTAGCCGTCGGGCGCCGTCCACACGGGCGGGTAGACCGTCCAGTTGGTGACGCCGTTCGGGCTGACGGCGTGCCCGATTTTCTTCCCCGAGTAGCCGGCAGCGTTGCCGTACTCGTAGTAGACGTGGACCAGCCCCGTCTCCTCGTCGTAGTACGCGCCGAGGTCGCGGAACCCGGTGTTGTCGTTGCGCACGGTCCAGTCGTCGGCCGGCAGCGAGTCCGCCGTGTAGACGTTGCTGTTCCCGTAGACGAGGTACCGGCCGTTGACCGAGATCAGCGAGTCGAACTCGAAGCGGTCCGCGAGGTAGTTGTCGTCGACCAGCTGCCAGCTGTCGGGCTTTGTTGGCGTCTCGGAGCGATAGAGGTTCGGGTCCGTGTCGGTGCCGACGACGAGGTAGTGTGTCCCGTTCGCCTCTGCCAGCATCGGGTCGTGGCTCTCGAACTCGAACACCTGATTGTCGGGCTCCGGCCGGTCGAAGTCCACGCGGAACCCCGCTGTCTCCGGCGGCGGCCCCTCGGCGCCCATGGGAACGTCCTTCTGGGGATGGTCGGCCGTATTGAACAGTTGTTGCCCGTACTCGACGACCGGTCGAGTGGCGGCGAGCTGCCCCCCGCCCGAAGCTAACACCACGAGCACGGTCACGGCGAGCAGCGTTCCGCTCCGCAGCTTCGACGTCGAGAGCGGCATGAACGTGCCCGGATCGTATCTGCGACAGTCGGAAATGCGTTGTGCCGGTGACCGCGAGCCGTTCGTGGCTCGGGTGGATTCTCACTGTTGGAAGGCGGTTGTCTCGCTTCGCTCGGTGTTGCGTCTTCCAAAGTTCGACCTGCCCTCACACTTACTTCGCTCCTCGCATCCGCTCGTCGCAGAAGATGAGTGGGTTCGGGCGGATTCGAACCACCGACCTCGGCCTTGTAAAGGCCGCGTCATAACCAACTAGACCACGAACCCGCGTTTCGAGAGAGTCGCGCCGCGGCCTAAACGGTTTCCTTTCGGCGGAACGCCCAAACCGCGGGCGGTCGTAGCCGCGGGTATGTACGGGCGTACGCTCGCGGTCGTCTGTCTACTCGTCATCGCCGGCTGCGCGGGGTTTCCCACCGGTGGCACGTCGACGTCGGGCGCCACTACCGATACGGGAAACGGGACACAAGTGTTCGTCGACGACGAGAGCGGCACCGAACTCGGAAACGTTACTGTCGAGGTCGCAGACAACTGGTCGGACCGCCGCACGGGCTTGAGTGAGCACGAGTCCCTCGGCCCGAACGAGGGGATGCTGTTCGTCTACGATAGCGAGGGCAGCCACACGTACGTGATGCGCTCGATGTCGTTCCCCATCGACATCGTTTACATCGGGGCCAACGGCCGCATCACATCGATTCACCACGCGCCCGTCGAAGAGGACAACGAGGACCTCACGGGCTACGACGGCGTCGGGAAGTGGGTACTCGAGGTACCGTACAACTGGACGACCGAGCATGGCGTCGAGGTCGGCGACCGCGTCCGCATCGAGGACTGAGCGGACCGCGGTCGTGCGACCGCAAGCGGATGTTTCGATTCGTAGGGAAGTGCTTTTGACGGGCCGACACTTCTCCCAACGAGAATGAGTACAGCGACAGAAGACGACGACCCCTTCGAGGAGCAACGCGAAGAGGTCGACAACGCGATGTACCGCCTGTTCGACGTGTACGGGCGGGACAACTGGGTGGCGGCGCTGGTCGGCGTCGTCGCCAGCATCTTCGCGCGCGTGCTCGACCTCATCCCCGCCATCATGCTGGGGTACGCCGTCGACGCGCTCACCGGCGACGCGGCCTTCCTGCCGTTCCTCCCGGCGTCGATGCGGCCCAGCACCGAGACTGGCGGCCTGTACGTCGCCGTGGCCGTCATCGCGGGCGCGTTCCTCGTCGGCGCGGCGTTCCACTGGCTGCGCAACTGGGGGTGGAACTCCTTCTCCCAGCACATCCAGCACGCGGTCCGCACGGACACCTACGACAAGATGCAGCGCCTGAACATGGACTTCTTCGCCACGAAGCAGACCGGCGAGATGATGTCCATCCTGTCGAACGACGTCAACCGCTTGGAGCGGTTCCTCAACGACGGGATGAACTCCGTGTTCCGGCTCTCCGTGATGGTCGTCGCCATCGGCGTCGTCCTGTTCACGTACAACTGGCAGCTCGCGGTCATCACGATGCTGCCGGTGCCCATCATCGCGTGGTTCACCTACCGCTTCGTCAAAGCGATTCAGCCGAAGTACAGCGACGTCCGCTCCTCCGTCGGCCACCTGAACTCCCGGCTGGAGAACAACCTCGGCGGCATCCAGGTCATTAAGACCTCGAACACCGAATCCTACGAGTCCGAGCGCGTCGAGGGCGTCTCCCAGGAGTACTTCGACGCGAACTGGGGCGCCATCACCATCCGCATCAAGTTCTTCCCGGCGCTGCGCATCATCTCCGGCGCCGGCTTCGTGCTGACGTTCCTTGCGGGCGGTTACTGGGTGCTCGTCGGCCCGCCGCCGCTGATGTCGGGCTCCCTCTCAGCGGGGGAGTTCGTCGTGTTCATCCAGCTCAGCCAGCAGTTCGTCTGGCCGATGGCCCAGTTCGGCCAAATCATCAACATGTACCAGCGCGCGAAGGCGTCCAGCGAGCGCATCTTCGGGCTGATGGACGAGCCCTCGCGCATCGAAGAGAATCCCGACGCCGCCGAACTCGACGTTGACGACGGCGAGGTCGTCTACGACGACGTCACCTTCGGCTACGACGACGACCCCATCGTCCAGCACATCGACTTCGAGGTCGAGGGCGGGAACACGCTCGCGCTCGTCGGGCCGACCGGCGCCGGCAAGTCCACGGTCCTCAAGCTCCTGTTGCGGATGTACGACGGCGACGAGGGCGAAATCCGGGTGGACGGCCAGGACATCTCCAAGGTGACGCTGCCGAGCCTGCGACGCCACGTCGGCTACGTCAGTCAGGACACGTTCCTGTTCTACGGCACCGTCATGGAGAACATTGAGTACGGCACCTTCGACGCCGACCGCGAGGACGTCGTCGAGGCCGCGAAGGCCGCGGAAGCCCACGAGTTCATCACGAACCTCCCGGAGGGCTACGACACGAAAGTCGGCGAGCGCGGCGTGAAGCTCTCTGGTGGGCAGCGCCAGCGCATCGACATCGCGCGCGCCATCCTCAAAGACCCCGAGATTCTGATTCTCGACGAGGCGACCAGCGACGTGGACACGGAGACGGAGATGCTGATTCAGCGCAGTCTCGACCGCCTCACCGAGGACCGTACCACGTTCTCCATCGCCCACCGCCTCTCGACCATCAAGGACGCGGACAAGATTGTCGTCCTCGAGGACGGCGAAATCGTCGAGCGCGGCACCCACGCGGACCTCCTCGCCGAGGACGGCCTCTACGCGAACCTCTGGGGCGTGCAGGCCGGCGAAATCGACGAGCTCCCCGACGAGTTCGTCGAGCGCGCCGCCGAACGCACCGCCGACGTGGACGTCGACGAGTCCGAGGACTGACGCTCCACTTTCTTCAGAAGCTCTCTTGGTTCCCTTCGCCGGCGGACGCGCCGCGGTCCGTGTAGTCGCGGCGACCGACGGCTTCGCCGCCGACGCCGTCCTCGATGGTTTCGACGAGGTCTACGTGGCTCTCGAAGCGGTCGTCGTCGACGCGCCCGAGCGCGGCTTCGACGGACTCCTCGCCGCCCGCGAGGTCGAGTTCGTAGTCGCCGTACGCCTCGACGACGCGCTCCCGGTCCACCGGGTACGTTTCGTCCCGCAGTTCGGCTTCCAGTTCGTCCAGTCTGACCGTCTTTCCCATGCCTCTGCCGTGGGCGGCCCCCGTCAAGCGCGTTGTGGCAGTCTGGGGTCACTCGCCGGAGGGCTAGCCTACAAGTGAGGGCGCGCGTTTGGTCGCGTATGCGACTCGCGGACGCGACCTGGACGGACGCCGACGAACTCGACACGGACCTCGCCGTGCTCCCCGTCGGCAGCACCGAACAGCACGGCCCGCACGCGCCGCTCGGCACCGACCACGTCACCGCCGAGACCGTCGCCGAGACCGCGGCGTCGAACTACGACCGCGAGGTCGTGGTCGCGCCACCGCTGACCGTCGGCGTCTCCGAGGAGCACCGCCAGTTCACGGGGACGCTGTGGGTCTCCCCGGAGACGTTCCGCGCGACCGTCCGCGACGTGACCGAGAGCCTCGCGAGCCACGGCTGGGACCGCGTCGTCGTCGTGAACGGCCACGGCGGCAACGTCTCCGCGCTCGGCGAGGTCTGCCAGCGCGTCACCCGGGACGGCGACGCGTACGCGGTGCCGTTCACGTGGTTCGATGCCGTCGGCGACCACAGCGACGACATGGGCCACGCCGGCCCCCTCGAAACCGCGTTCCTCCGGCACGCCCATCCGAAGCTCGTTCGCGAGGACCGGGTGGACGACGCCCGCGAGGGCGCCAGCGACCACTGGGGGGAGTGGCAGTCGCACGCGAATCTCGCGGTGGACAGCGCCGAGTTCACGGAGAACGGCGTGGTCGGCGACCCCACTGAGGGCGACGCCGAGCGCGGCGAGGAACTGTTGTCGCTCGCCACGGACGCTCTCTGTGACCTACTAGACGCGGTGGCGGACCGCGACCCGAGCCGGCCGCCGCACAAGTAGCTACTCCTCGGCTTCCTCGTCGCTCTCGTCGTCTCCGTCGCCGTCGCTTCCTTCGTGGGCGTCTTCGAGCGCGGAGCGCAGCGCCGGCACCGTGGACGCGAGTTCGCCGACCTGCTCGCGCGCGGTCTCGATGTCCCCGAGCACGTCCTCGACGGCGTCGATTTCGGCCTCCAGCTCGTCGGCGTCCTCGAAGGCGTCCGCGCGCTCGCCCACGACGAAAGCCTTCTTCGCGTCCCGGAGGTGGGCTTCGACGTCCTCGACGTCCAGCGCGGAACGGAGCGCGTTCAACACGCCGAGCGTGTTGTCCGCCTCGACGTCCCACACGTCGTCGGCGTCCGGTAACTCGGCGCGAGCGGCGTCGAGCGCTTCCTCGACGTCCGCGCGCATCTCCTCGGCGGCCTCGCCGAACAGCTCGTCGTCGTCCAGGGATGACTGGCTCATGTCCCGTGATTCGCCCGCGTCCGGCTTAAAAGCCCGCCCCGCAGTGGACGTGCACGCGGCTCACTCGCCTCACTCCACGCTCGCCAGTTCCATCAGCGGGTAGCCGTCCTGCATCGCCATCTCCGCGACGACCTCGCGGCCCTCGTAGTCCACGACGAGTTCGACCTCCATGTACTCGCCCGTGAGTTCGGTGTAGCCGTGGTCGGTGTCCAGTTTCTCCGTGAGAATATCGACGGTCACGCACTCGCAGAACGGCTGGTTCTCGATGGACTCCTCGATTGCGGTCTCCAGACTCGGCGCGCTTTCTGGGCCCACGGGCGTCCCCGCGAACTGGTGGTAGAGCGCGCCGAACTTGATGCCCGCCTCGAAACACGCCTGCTGGGCGTCGGATGCCATACCGGACGCTCGGCCGGCCGCGGCTAATCGTTGTCGCCTCCCGGCCGGCCGCGGCCGCCGCCGGAACCGCACCTTTCATTGCGGCGCTCGTCCAGACTCTCAATCGAATGGACGAGCCGGTTCTCCTCACGGGTGCCGCGGGGCGCGTCGGGCAGGCCATCCTCGACGGCATCGGCGACGACTACGACTGGCGGCTGTTCGACCGGGAACCGCCGACCGGGGACACCGACCACGAGGTCGTCGTCGGCGACGTCACCGACGAGAACGCCGTCCGCGAAGCCGTCGCCGGCGTCGGCGCCGTCATCCACCTCGCGGGCGACCCCCGTCCCGAAGCCCCGTGGGAGAGCGTGCTCCGGAACAACATCGACGGCGCGCAGACCATCCTCGACGTCGCCGTCGAGGAGGATGTCGAGAAGTTCGTGTTCGCGTCCTCGAATCACGCCGTCGGCCACTACGAGCCCGAGCGCAAGCCCGACCTCTACCGCGAGCACGACGACTTCCACCTCGACGGCACGGAACTCCCGCGGCCCGGCAACCTCTACGGCGTCTCGAAGGCCGCCGGCGAGACGCTCGGCCGGTACTACCACGACGAACACGACCTCTCGTTCGTCGCCGTCCGCATTGGCAACCTCACCGTCGGCCACCCGCCCATCGACTACGAGCGCGGGCAGGCGATGTGGCTCTCCCAGCGCGACTGCGCGCACCTTTTCGACTGCTGTCTCTCCGCCGACTACGGCTACGAAATCGTCTTCGGAATCTCCGACAACGACCGGAAGTACTACAGTCTGGAGCGCGCCCGCGAGGTCTTGGGCTACGACCCGCAGGACAACTCCGCGGAGTGGGACGGAGACGAGAAGGTCGTCTGACCGCGCCGCCGCGGCGCGTCGCGGGATTGTCGCGTAATCGCCGGAAAGCAGTAGCTTCGCGGCGTGACACGTTGAGGTGGATTTATACGTGTGAGTGAACAAATCTCCCGTATGCGACACATCGGCCTCAAAGTCCGGATGGCGATTGTCGGCGCCATCCTCTTCGCGTTCTACTCGGTGGCAGTGGCTGCCGCGTGGTTTTTCTTCGGTCAGAGCCAGAGCATCCTCGCGCTCGCAATCGTGGGCAGCGTCCTGCTCGTCGGCGTCCAGTACAAGATCGGGAAGTGGGCGGCCCTGCGGAGCGTGGGGGCCGAAGACATGGACGAGCGGGAGTACCAGCAGATTCACCAGTTCGTCGAGAAGGTCTGCCGCGACCGGAATCTGAAGAAGCCGAACCTGAAGATTGCGAGCATGGGCGTCCCGAACGCGTTCGCGGTCGGCCGCCGCGGCAACGGCACGGTCGTCGTCTCCCGCGAACTCATTCAGTTGCTGGACCGCGACGAACTCGAAGGCGTGATCGCCCACGAGTTGGCTCACATCGACAACCGCGACGTCGTCACGATGCAGTTGGGGCAGGGCATCGCGTCGATCGTCGGCATCGTCGCGCAGTATATTGTTCTGTTCACGGGTGACAACGACCTCGCGGACTTCTTCCTCGCGATTGTGGTCGGGAACATCGTGCAGTTCTTCGTGATGCTGTTCGTGCTCGCCATCTCGCGGTACCGAGAGTACGTCGCCGACGCCGACGCCAAGCGCATCATCAACGGCGGCGACCCGCTCGCCCGCGCCCTCGAGAAGATTTCCGAGGGCAACAAGCGCGCTCAGGACTCGAAAATCGACGAGAACGTGAACGCGCTGTGCATCTTCGGCGAGGACCGCGGGCTCCTCCAGAAGCTCGTCTCCACGCACCCGCCGACGGAGAAGCGCATCGAGCGCCTCCGCTCGTAGATGGCCGGGTTTCGCGAACTCCTCGCGGTCGTGCTTGGCGCCGCGCTCGGGCTCGCGATGATTCTCGCGCCGCGAGCGGCGCTCCGGCTCTCCATCTTCATGGGGCCGAACCGCCGCCGCCGCGGCGACTACGGCACTGACGAACCCATCCCCGACTGGTGGGCGTGGCTGGTGCGCGCGCTCGGCGTCGCCTGTCTCGGCGTCGCCGGCCTCATCGCCTACCAGACGTACGCCTAATCGAACAGTCCCGCCACGTCTTCTTCGCGTCGCTGCCGCCGCTGCACGTGCTGGCGCAGCCGCGTCGCCACGAGCGCGCGCTGCTCGGTCTCGGTGACGAAGTCACAGAGCAACACGCCGAACTCGTTCAACTCCCCCTCTGCGAGCCCGTCCCGAGCGTACTCCGCGCTCTTCTCCACGAACGCCTCGTCGTAGCCGAGGTCCTCGGCGAGCGCGACCGCGGCCTCGACGCCAGCCGGCGCGTCCAAGTCGTCCAGCGCGAGCGCCCGCCCCTCGTAGGTCAGCGTCGCCGGCGCCGCGCGCTCGATTCGCTCCGGGTCGCTCCCGAGCGCCTTCACGTACGCCCGAACGGTATCGACGTTCACGCCCCGGTAGTCTGCGGGGAGGTCCGCGAGGTACTCGCTCGCGCTCTCGCAGAGCCCGACCGCGCCCGTCCAGTTCCGGTCGCGGGCGTGATGAATGGCCGCTGAGAACTGGATGAGGCCGTGGAGCAGTCGCTCGTCGCGTCCGTCGTCGAGCGCCAGCCACTCACGCTCCCACGCGTCGTGGGCGGCGTGGTAGCGGCCGGCGTTGTGAATTGCGATTCCCGCGCGCAGCGCCGCGTCCATACCACGGGTTCGGCCGCGGGACGCAAACGCGTTTCGTCAGGCGCTGTCCATCGACGCCGGCCACGGGCTGACGTACGGCAGGCGCTTCGTCAACAGGTACGCGCTCTTCCGCACCGCGCCCTTCGCGTACTGGCGCGTGCTCCGGTGAATTGGCGTGCGCTTCCCCCGGATGTCCGTCTCGCCAGCGCGCAGCGCCGCCAGCACAGTCTCGGTCGGAATCTCGCTGGCCGGCGTCCCCGGGTCGATCTCGGGGAGCGCGACCTCCGTGTACGCCCGCCCGACGTTCCGAATCGAGTGCGCGTCGCTGGCGCCGAACCGCGGGTACTCGTGGCGCTGTGCGAACTTCCGCGCGCGCCGGTTCCGGTAGCCCGTGAACACCATCGAGTTGTACACCTCGATGCCGTCGCACTCCCCGAGGTTCCGCCGCCGCACCCCGTGGCGGCTCCGCTGGAACGGATGCGGGACGACCGCCACCCCGCCCTGCTCGCGGATGCCGCGCACCGTCGCCTCGAACGACTGCCCGCGCTCCGGGCGCTCCGTGACGCCGATGGCGAGCACGTGCCCCGCCGCCGTCGACACCTCCACGCCCGGAATCCCCACCAGCCCGTACTCCGGCGCCAGCTCCGCCGCCCGCAGCGACTCCTCGATCTCGTCGTGGTCCGTTATCACGACCCCGTCCAGCTCGATGTCGCTGGCGTGCTCCAGGATGAGCTCCACGGGCTCGTTGGCGTCGTACGACCCCTCCGAGTGGACGTGCGGGTCGATTGCCAGCACCGGCCGGTCCTCGCTCATACCACCCCCGTACTCGGTCCACCGCTAAGAACTTCGTGCCCGGAACGTCCGGACGGCGATTCGAACCGGGAGAGTCGTTCCGGTTCGCCTCGCGTCGCACGGCTGTACGGGCTGCGACTCTCCTGCTCAAATCGCCTTGACGTTATCACGCGGTTACGCCGTGAGCGACACGGGCGTCGCTCACGGGCGTAGTGTGAAGAGAGAGCGTCCGGACGGCGATTTGAACGCCGGTCCCTGGCTCCGCAAGCCAAGAGGATAGTCCACTACCCTATCCGGACTCACTCTGTCGTAGCCCGGACTTACGTAAAGCGGTTACGATTCGGGGTGCGCGCGGAGGCCGTAGATTCAAACCGGAGCGGGCGCCACCCCGTCGCGTGCCATCGATGACCGACAGACGGAGACGGCGTAATTCGGCAAGGACAACGCTTATGCGCGGCTCGCGTCTGGAGTGAACTACGATTATGGGCGACGACATCGAGGACGTCTACGGGGACCTCGACACCGACGTGTCCCTCGAGGAGTTCCGGGACGCCGTCGAGTCGAAGGTCGAACAGATGGGCGGACTGGCCGACGAGGAGACGGCCGCCATGCTCATCGCCCACGAGCTCGAGGACGGCGAGGTCAACGGCGTCGCCGACGTCGAACCGGAGATGGACGAGGTGAAGTTCATCGCGAAGGTGACCAGCATCGGCGACGTCCGGACGTTCGAGCGCGAGGACGACGACGAGAACCCGGAGGGCCGCGTGGTGAACGTCGACGTCGCCGACGAGACCGGCAGCGTCCGGCTGTCGCTGTGGGACGAGCAGGCCGAGGGCGCCAAAGAGGAACTGGAAGTCGGCGACGTCCTCCGCGTGAAGGGCCGGCCGAAGGACGGCTACAACGGCATCGAGGTCAGCGCCGACCAGGTCGAGGTGGACAACGAGGAGGACGTCGACGTGCAGGTGCAGGACGAGTACCGCGTCGAGGACCTCTCGCTGGGCATCTCGGACGTGAACCTCACGGGCGAAGTCCTCGGCACGGAGGACGTGCGGACGTTCGACCGCGACGACGGCAGCGAGGGGAAGGTGTCGAACGTCGTGCTCGGCGACGAGACCGGGCGCGTGCGCGTCACGCTCTGGGACGAGCAGGCCGAGACCGCGACCGAACTTTCGCAGGGCGAGGTCGTCGAAGTCGTGGACGGCTACGTGCGCGAGCGCGACGGCAGCCTCGAACTCCACGTCGGCGACCGCGGCGCGGTCGAACCCGTGGACGCGGACGTCGCGTTCGTGCCGGACACCACGGCCATCGAGGACCTCGAACTCGACGACGTGGCGGACATCGCGGGCGTGATTCGCTCCGCGGACCCCAAGCGCACGTTCGACCGCGACGACGGCAGCGAGGGGCAAGTCCGGAACGTGCGCGTGCAGGACGACACGGGCGACATCCGCGTCGCGCTGTGGGGCGACAAGGCTGACCTCGACATCGGCCCGGGCGACGAGGTGGCGTTCGTGGACGTCGAGATTCAGGACGGCTGGCAGGACGACATCGAGGCCTCCGCGGGCTGGCAGTCCTCGGTCATCCCGCTCGCCGACGGTGCGACCACCGGCGAGGACGGCGACGATTCGGGTAGCGGCCCGACCGGGCTGTCGGCGTTCGAGGACGGCAACGACCCGAGCAGCGACGACACTGACGACAGCTCGTCGAGCGAGAACAGCGACACCGACGACGGCGAAGAAGTCGAGTTCACGGGCGTCGTCGTACAGGCCCAGAACCCCGTGATTCTGGACGACGGCGAGGAGACCGTGAGCGTCGAGACGGACGCGGACGTCACGCTCGGGCAGGAAGTGACCGTTCGCGGACTGCTGCAGGACGGCCGCCTCCGCGCCGAGGAGCTACACTAGTCCCACTCGGCGTCGTCCGGGTGGTTGTCCGCGTTCGTCCCCTCGCGGGCTTCCTGGTAGCGCTCCTCGTCTTCGTGGTCGATTTCCTCTTCGAGCTGCTCCTCTCGGTACTCCCCGTCGGCGGCCCGCCGTTCCTCGACGACCTCCTCCGCTTCCTCCTCGTTGGCGTCGACCTCCTGGTCGGCGACTTCTTCGGCGTTCGCCTGATGCGGGTTCTTTGCCATACACTCACACGGTTCGGGCGGAGTACGCAAATGCGTGGTGGCGGATTCCGTCCCAACGGAAACAGTTAAGCGTGCAACAGCCACGCATTGACGCATGAGCGTCGAACTCCCGTTCGCGCCGGTCGACACCATCATCCGGCGACACGCGGGTGACTTGCGGGTGAGCGCTGACGCGGCCGAGGAACTCGCGCGGCGCATCCAGCGCCGCGGCGCGTCGCTCGCGCAGGACGCCGCCGAACACGCCGCCGGCGACGGCCGGAAGACCCTGATGGCGGCGGACTTCGGCGTCGAGACGGTGCCCGACGCCGACGACCTCACGCTGCCGGTCGCGCCCGTCGACCGCATCGCGCGCCTCGACCTCGACGACCGGTTCCGCGTCTCCAAGGACGCCCGCGTCGCGCTCGCGGACCTCCTGGAGTCGTACGCCTCCGACGCCGCCGAGGGCGCCGCCGTGCTCGCCGAGCACGCGGGCCGACGCACCGTACAGGCCGAGGACGTCCAGACGTACTTCCAGCTCGTGGAATGAGATTCGGGTTCAGCGAGACGTGTCTCGCGCACGACCCGGGGCCGCGCCACCCCGAGAGCCCGGACCGCCTGCGCGCCATCAAGCGCGGGCTCGCGAAGCGCCACAGCGTCTCCTACGAGGGCGCGACGCCCGCCACCGAGGCCGACGCCGCGGCGGTCCACGACCCCGACTACGTCGCCGAGATTCGGGAGTTCTGCGAGTCCGGCGGCGGCGACTGGGACCCCGACACGACCGCCTCCGAGGAGACGTGGCCTGCGGCGCTCGCCAGCGCGGGCCTCGCGAAGGACGCCACGCGCGCGGCTGTCAACGGCGCGGCCGGCCGGAACACGCCGTTCGCGCTCGGCCGGCCGCCGGGCCACCACGCGGTCTACGACGACGCGATGGGCTTCTGCTTCCTGAACAACGCCGCGGTCGCCGCCCAGTACGCCCTCGACGACCTCGGCGCGGAGCGCGTCGCCATCTTCGACTGGGACGTCCACCACGGCAACGGCACGCAGGACATCTTCTACGACCGCGGCGACGTCTTCTACGCCTCGATTCACGAGGACGGCCTCTACCCGGGCACGGGCGACGCAGACGAGCACGGCGAGGGCGACGGCGACGGCGCGACGCTGAACGCGCCGTTCCCCGCTGGCTCCGGGGACGCGGACTTCTGTGCGGCGTTCGACGAACTGCTCGAACCCGCCATCACCGACTTCGACCCCGACGTATTCCTCGTGAGCGCGGGCTTCGACGCCCACCGCCACGACCCGATTTCGCGGATGCACGTCACCACCGAAGGCTACGGCCTGCTCGCCGACCGCGTCCGGACGCTGGCGGACGCGACGGACGCGGCGCTGGCATTTATTCTCGAAGGCGGCTACAGCCTCGACACGCTCGCCGACGGCATCGGCATGGTCCACGAGACG
Organism: Halobacterium sp. NMX12-1; assembly: GCF_040435975.1. NCBI lineage: Archaea > Methanobacteriati > Methanobacteriota > Halobacteria > Halobacteriales > Halobacteriaceae > Halobacterium > Halobacterium sp. NMX12-1. The sequence goes on from NZ_CP159204.1 coordinate 975,027, forward strand.
TTCGACGGCCGCGAGCCCGTCGGCCCCGACGACGACGTCAGCGACGACGTCCGCGACCTGCTCGACGACATCCGCGCCTCCCACCCCGCGTTCTGACTCGGCCGAACCCCGGCCTCAGACGGTCGGTTCGAAGTATTCTGCGAGTTCCGTCCCGAAGCCGTCGGCGAGCGCCGCGACCTCGTCGCCGGCGAGCACGTCGTAGTCGCCGGCTTCCACGATGGACTCGACGTGCGCGCCGAGCGCGACTTCCCCCAGTTGGTCCCGGACGAACTCCTCGGCGGTCGTGACCTCGCGCTCGCGCTCGACGACGTACCGGTCGCCGTCGAGGAACGGGCCGGCGGCGTCGCCGTCCGCGTACTTCTCGTAGAACCCCTGCGCGTGCCCGCCGACGTGGACCGGCGGCCCCTCGTGGCGCTCGACCGCCGGGAGTTCGCTCACCGACAGCTCCGCGAACAGGACCGCGCGGTCGTCGGCCCACGTCGCCGCGCGCAGCACCTCGAACCCCTCGATTTCGAGGCCGCGCACGAGCCCGTCCCGGGAGCGGTACAACTGGGGGTAGAGTTGGTCTTCCACGAGGTCCGGCGCGTCGAAGACGACCGCCAGCGGCGTCGTCCCTCGCGCTTCGACGTGCTCGCGGACCGCGGCCGCGTCGAGCGGGTCGGGCGTCGTCGGCTCGAACACCGACTCGTCGGGGTCGGCGAGGAACTCGCGGGCGTGGTGCTGGACGCGAGCGACGTTCTCCGCGGAGACGACCGCGGCGACGTTGCGCTCAGGGTCCGTCGGGTCCACGACCACGAGCGGGTCGTCGAACTCCGCTTCGGCGTGGTCCTCGGGGTCCAGCACGACCGGCGGCGCCCAGTCCCGGATGGCTTCCAGCGTCGCCCGGAAGCCGCCGTACTCCAGCACGAGCAGCTCCGTGAGGTACCCCGAGAACCCCTGTGTGCGGAGGTCGCTGCCGTACGCGCCGATACCTTTCAGGAACTGCTTGAACAGCCGCACGTCGCCGGCGTCCGCGTCACTCAGGCGCTGTTCGAGGTACGCGTTGTGGAACGGCGTGCGGTCGACCGCCGACTGGATGTCGGTGGCGTCCTCCAGCCGGTAACAGGGCACGAGGTCAACGTCGTACCCCTCGAAGGACCCCTTCACGTAGGGGTGTTCGGCGTACTCCTCGCGGCCCGCCGGCAGCACCTCGTTGCCGACTTCGAGCCCGTACTCCTGCAGTTGCTCGCGCGGCAGGTCCGCGGGGAACCGCACGAACAGGTCGATGTCGCGGTCGCCCGCCACCCACGTTCCCCGGGCCGTGCTCCCGACCTGCAGCACGTCCGCCTCGACCGGCAACTCCGCGATGGCCTCGCGCGCGCGGTCGGCCAGCCGTTCCGCGGCCTCGGCGAGCGCGCGCCGCTCGTCGGGCGTCGGGTCAACGCGCTCGCGGACGGCGTCGAGAACCCCCTCGAAGTCGCTCATGCGGTCGAATTCGCGCGGCCGCGCCTAAGCCGTGTCGATGCCCGAGCCTGCTGGCGAAACGAAAGCCATTTCAAAACGCACCGGGTAGAAACGGGTGCGAGCCGCCATAGCTCAGTTGGTAGAGCACCTGGTTGTTACCCAGGTTGTCCCAGGTTCGAGCCCTGGTGGCGGCGTCCTTCTACTGTACTTACTCTCGTAGTCTTGGCTTCGCTGTCGTGGAATCCCGACAGGCTAAAGGTTCGGCCACGGGAAGCGGTGTGCGAGGGGCCTTAGCTTAGTCTGGTTCAAAGCCCCCGGCTCATATCGGCGTCCGTCCGCGTGGCGGGTGTCGTGGGACACCGGGTGAGCGGTGGTTCAAATCCGCCAGGCCCCACTTCTCTGTAACGCCGACCGCCGAGCGCTGTCTGCGCGAGGCGTCGGCAGGAAGTGAATGCGGGCAGCGGATTTGAACCCGGGAGCGCGAGCGTCAGCGAGCGCTCACACGGTTCAAATCCGCCAGGCCCTACGTCGCGAGAGACAGCGAATCCGCCAGCCGCTCTAGAGGTCGCTCTCCCGCATGATGCGGCGGCCGGATGCTTCGAGGCGGTCGAGGTGGTTCTGCGCGGTGGGGTTGTGAATCAGCCCGTTGCGCTTGACGACGTTGCCGTCCACGAGGACGGTGTCGACGTTCTCGATGCCGGACTGGAAGACGACCGTCTCGACGGGGTTGTGGGAGGCGGCGGTGTTGAGGTCGTCCGTGTCGATGACGGTGATGTCCGCGCGCTTGCCGGGCGTGAGACTCCCGATTTCGTCGTCGAGGCCGAGCGCTCGCGCGCCCTCGATGGTCGCGAATTCGAGCGCGCGGTGGGCGGTCAGCGAGACGTCCTGAATCTGTTCGTTCGCCTCGACGGTGGGCTGGTTGTCGAGGCCGCGCTGGACCTGCAGCGCCATCCGGTTCTGCGTGAACATGTCGTCGCTGACGTTCGAGACGATGTCCACGCCGACGGAGGGAATCGCGCCGGCGTCGATGGCGTCGCCGAGCGCGGGCATCCCCATGCCCATCTGGAGTTCGACTTCGGGCGTCGTGGAGACGGAGCCGCCGGACTCGCCGATGAGCTGGAACTCCTCTTCGGTGAGGCGGTTGGCGTGGACGTAGTTGAGGTCGTCGCCGAGCAGGCCGAGTTCGTCGAGCTTGCTGACGCCGCCCGGGCCGAGGGACCCGATGTGCATGGAGGCGGGAATCCCGATTTCGCGCGCGAGTTCGATGTCCTGCGTGACGACTTCGTCCGTCGAGTAGTCGGGGCCGCGAATCCCCATGCCGAGCGTGAGCAGGCCGTCCTCGCTGGGGAAGCGCTCCTCGTGGAGCCGGCGGATGTCGTCGGGGTGGGGTTCGTCGCTGTTGCTCCACCACGTCGCGCTGTCGTCGCCGGGCGGCCCGTGGACGAACAGCGAGCGGATGCCGGCGTCCGCGAGCCCGTCGATGGCGCGGTCGGTGTGGTCGGGCGTGTTCGCGATGTGGAACCAGTCCAGGACGGTCGTCGTCCCGGCGTTGAGCTGCTGGACGGCGCCGAAGAGGTTGCCGAGGTAGGCGTCCTCGGGCCGGTAGTGGCTGCTGATTTCGCCGAGCATCTTCTCGAGGTACTCGAGGAACGTCCAGTTGCCGGCGACGCCGCGCACGCCGGACTCCCACGTGTGGAGGTGGGCGTTGACGAACCCGGGGACGACGATGGAGTCGCTGGCGTCCACGACGTCCGCCGCGGGCGCGTCGATGTCGCTTCCGATGGCGTCGATTTCGCCGTCCCGGACGAGGATGTCGGCCTCGTCGAGGACGCCGCGCTCGGGGTCGACGGTGACGACCGTGCCGTCCTGAATGAGGACCGTGTTGCTCGCCTGCGCGCCCTCGTCGCCGTCGTCGCTGCCGCGGTCCATCACGGCGCTCCCGACGGACGCGAACGAGACGCCCGCGAGCGTCGCGCCGCCGAGCTTGAGGTAGTTGCGTCGCGAGACTTCCGTGCCGTCTGCGTCGTTCGCCATTACGGTGTCTCGTAGCGGCCGGACGCGCAAAGCGCCTCGTTCGGTACATTCCGAACGCGTCCCCGCGCCCGCGCCGGATTAGTCGGAGCTGGTCACCAGCGGCGCGGGGTTCGACGGCGGCGTGCCGTCCCGGAGGTACGCCTTCGCGAGCCACGCCTCGGCCTGCGTGATGCGGTACTGCAGGGTCGAAGTGGGGATGTCCTCGGCGCTCGCAATCTCTTGGAGGGACGCCTGCCGGGGCTGCTCGTAGTAGCCGTACTCGACGGCGAGCTCCACGGCTTCGCGCTGCTCGGCCGGCAGGTCGGTCGGGGTCGGGTCGCGGTCGGGCCACTCGGGGGCGTGCTCGACGCGGTCGAGTTCGAGCGTGAGGCCGTCGCGGAGGTTGCGTTCGAGCTCCTCGTAGACCTCGCTCATCGCGGCGTCGTCGGCGGCGAGAATCTGCCAGCGGTACGCGTCCCCCCGCTGTTTCGCGTGCAACAGGAGGCCGTCGCCGAGGTACTCCGCGGCGAGGTAGGGGATGGAGCGACACCCCTCGCCCTCGGACTGCCGGGAGTAGATGACGCGGCCGTTCGGCTGGGACTCCAGCGTCTCGTACTCGAAGTCCATCTCGCAGCCGCCGATGCCCCGCAGGCTCGAACACCGCGAGAGCCGGTCGAGCGCGCGGTCGTACTCCGCCAGCGCCTCCTGCGGCCCCGAGACGTTGTCCACGCGCCACATCGTGTTCCCGGTCACGTGACACGACCGCGTGTACGACGACAGCCCCGGATTCCGGATGAACACGTCGACGAGGTCGTCGACGCCCTCCTCGTAGGTGACGGTGAACGCGAACTCGCGCATACGTCGCCTCCGGTCGCGGGCGGGATGAGTGCTCGGTTGTAATGTGCCAACTCCGCGGGGCGGCGGTCCCGCCGGGAGCGGCGTCTCCCGGTTTGGGTCACCGTATCAGCCGTCGGGCGTACGCGGAGATGCCCTCGCTGGCGAGCACGACCGCGAGGATGACGAGCAGTATCGTGGAGACGGACTGCCACGCGAAGGCGTTGACGGCGCGGAAGAGCTGGACGCCGATGCCGCCCGCGCCGACGAACCCGAGGATGGTGGAGTCGCGGACGTTGATGTCCCAGCGGTACACCGACAGCCCGACGAGCGCGGGCTTGACCTGCGGGAGGATGCCGTAGAGCAGGACCTGCGCGGCGGAGGCGCCGCTGGCCCGCACGGCGTCGACCTGCCCGAGGTCGATCTCCTCGATCTCCTCGCCGAGCAGCTTCCCGAGGAAGCCGACCGACCGGAACGCGATGGCGACGGCGCCGGCCAGCGGCCCGCTCCCGAAGACGACGACGAAAATCAGCGCCCAGACGATGGTGTTCACCGACCGGCTCGTCGTCACGACGATCTTCCCCAGCCAGTAGGTCGCCCGGTTCGGCGTGGTGTTCTCGGCGGCGAGCAGCGCGACCGGCACCGCGAGCACGAGCGCGCCGGCGGTGCCGAGCCCGGCGATGTGCAGCGTCTCGACGAGCGGGTCCACGATCTCGGGCGCGTACGCGACGTCCGGCGGGTACATCCGCGAGAGCAGGTCGTTGACCTCCCGCGGCACCGTCTCCGCGGCGACGAGGTCCACGTCGAGGAACCGCCACGAGCCGACGAGCACGACCAGCGCGAGCAGCCAGCCGGCGAACCGGCCGAGGCGTCGGCGACGGTCGAACCGCCGCCACGCCCGGGTCTCGCTGGACATCACTGGTACCTCCGTCGGACGACCGCGCTCGTCCCCTCCGCGACGAGCACGACCGCGATTATCGCGACCAGAATCGCTGCGACGTACTGGTAGTCGTAGCGGTTGAACGCCGTCAGCAGGACAGAGCCGATGCCGCCGGCGCCGACGATGCCGACGATGGTCGACGTGCGGATGTTGATGTCCCAGCGGTACACCGACAGGCCGGCGAACCGCGGGATAATCTGGGGGACGACGCCGTACAGCAGCGTCTGGACCGGACCGGCGCCGCTCGCGCGGACGGCGTCGACGCTGCCCATGTCGATGTCCTCTAAGTCCTCGGCGAGCAGCTTCGAGAAGAACCCGACGGTCTTGAACGTGATCGTGATGATGCCGGCCAGCGGCCCGAGGCCGACCGCCTTCACCACGAGGATGGCGACGATGATGGCGTTGAACGCCCGCGAGACGGAGATGAACCCGCGGTTGAGGTAGTACAGCGGCTTCGGCGAGAGGTTCTCGGCGGCCATGAACGCGATGGGGACGCTGAGCGCGATGCCGGTCGCCGTCGAGACCATCGCCATCGCGACGCTCTCGAACATCTTGTCGACGATTCGCCGGGTCTGACGGGGCGTGGCGTCCGGCGGGAAGAAGTCCCCGAGTAGGGTCGCGCCGCGGCCGACGCCGTCGACGACTCGCGGGACGTTCAGGCCGACGCCCCACGCGGACCACGCGAAGAAGGCGACGACGGCGACGTAGACGCTCCACTTGACTTCGCGGCGACCGAACACGGTCGGCCGCTCCCACGTTCGCTCGCTGGCCGCCATCTCACGTCCCTCCGGGGAGCGAGCGGTCGGGCTCTTCGAGCACGCCGGCGTCGCGGCCGTCCCGGGTCTGCTCGGGCGTCTCGACGCCGTCCGCGTCGCCGGCGCCCCGGTAGATTCTGTCGAGGACGCGGTCGTCGACGTCCGCGGGGACGCCCTCGAAGACAACGTCGCCGTCGTGGAGGCCGACGACGCGGTCCGCGTAGTCGAGCGCGAGGTCCACCTCGTGGATGTTGATGAGCACGGGGACGTCGCGCTCGGCCGCGATGTCCGTGAGCAGCCCCATCACGGTGTTCGACGTCTCGGGGTCGAGGCTGGACGTCGGCTCGTCGACGAGCAGGATCTTCGGCTGCTGGATGACCGCGCGCGCGATGCCGACGCGCTGGCGCTGGCCGCCCGAGAGCTCGTCGACGCGCTTGTCCTCCATCCCGTCGAGCCCGACGCGGTCGAGTATCTCGTAGGCGCGCTCGACGTCCTTGGGCGGGAAGTCCCGGCGGAACGCGCGCCACGTCGAGACGTAGCCGAGCCGTCCCGTGAGGACGTTCTCCATCACGGTGAGCCGCTCGACGAGGTCGTACTCCTGGAATATCATCCCGATGTCCCGTCGGGCAGACCGGAGCTCGTCGTCGCCGAGCGCCGTCAGCTCCGTGCCGTCCAGCTCGACGGTCCCCGAGGTCGGCTCCGTGAGCCGATTGATACACCGGACGAACGTGCTCTTGCCCGCGCCGCTGGGCCCGATCATGGCGACGGTCTCGCTGCCCTCGATGGAGAGGTCGACGCCGGTCAGCGCCTCGTCGCCGGAGGCGTACGTCTTTGACAGGTCGGTCACGTCCAGCGTCATTCGCTGAGTGCGGTCTCCGTGTACTCGACCCCGTTGTACCGCTGGATGACCATGATGTTGTACCAGTGCTTGCGGTACTCGATGGGGACGTACTCGCTGTAGCCGGTGCGCTCGGCGTACGCGGTGTCCGAGAAGTCGCTGTCCAGCCACGCGGCCTCGATGCCCTCGACGATGTCGGGGTGGAGGTTGTACCGGTAGGCGACGGGGCCGTTCGGGAACGGGTCCGACGCCCAGACGACCTTGAAGTCCTCGAAGCTGAGGTTGCTGTCGCCCTCGACGGTGTCCTTGAAGCAGGTCGAACAGATGGGGCCGGCGTCGTAGTCGCCGGCGGCGATGCCACGGGTCGTCTGGGAGTGGCCGCCGGAGAAGTTCACCTCGTAGTCCTCGCCGGCGGTCACGTCGAACTGCTGGTCGAACAGCGCCGACGGCGCCTGGTGGCCGGAGTTCGACGCGGGTTCGGCGTGCGCGATTCTCACGTCGTCGTCGGCGAAGTCCTCGATGCTCTGGACGTCGCCGGCGTCCGCGCGGGTCGTCGCGAACAGCCGGTAGCCGAACGCGCCGTCGGGCGCGATGCCGGCGGTGAACGGGACGGCGCCGGCGAGGTTGACCGCGAACGCCGTCGTCCCCGTCGAGAAGTTCGCGATGTGCGCGCGCTCCGAGCGCATCGCCTCGACGGACGCCGCGTAGCTGTTCACGCGGTTGTACTCGACGGGCTTGCCGGTCTCCTCCTCGATGCGGTCGAACACCGCTTGGAAGTCCTCCTCGTAGCGCCCCTCGACGTCCTCGCTGGGGCTCTCCGTGAACACGAGCGTGTCGGGGTCGAGGTACTCGCTGTCGTCCTCCGGGGGCTCCCGGACGGGGTCGCCGTGCGGAACCTCCTCGACGTCTCGGTTCCCCATCCGTTCGAGGTCCGCCTGCGTGCCGCGCTCGAACCCCGACTCGATGAGCGGCGCCGACAGATAGTTGTTCTCGCTCCAGTTCGGCGCCTCGGGGTCGAAGGCGCTGTCGTCGGCCAGCAGCGGGTCCTCCCCCGAACTGCCGCCACCGCCCCCGCCGCCGGTGATGTCGTTCGTGATTCCCGTACAGCCGGCCAGTCCGGCCGCGAGCGCGGTCGCAGACCCTTTCAGGAAAATCCGTCGACTGCCGTTGGTGTCCTCGGGCATCGCGTAGTGCGAGGCCGAACCACCACTTGTACTATTATAATATTGATATTTCCGCGGTCGTTCGCCTCTACACCGGGGCCGTGGGGAACTGACCGCTCGATAGGGATCGTAGCGGTACGGTCGCCTATGTAGCCGCACCAAGCGCTCATAGCGAACGGTTTCCGCGGGCCGTCCGTTCCCGACGCCAGCATGGGTCGCTCGCTTTCGGCCGCCGTCGACGCGCTCCGGGAACCGGCGTACACCGGACGGAACCGCTGTCGCCCCTGTACCGCCCTCAACCTCGTTCTCGTGGCCGCTGCGGCGGGACTGGCCGCGTTGCGAACGGTCGCCGCCGGCGTCCTCGTCGCTGCCGTCGGCGTCGTCGCCGTCTGGCTCCGGGGCTACGTCGTCCCCGGGACGCCGCGGCTCACACGGCGTTACCTCCCCGACAGCGTGCTGGCCGCGCTCGGGAAGCGCCCGCGCGACCGCGGCTTCGAGAGCGCAGCGGGCGCCGCCGCCCTCGACGCGACCGACCCGACGGCGTCGCTCGTCGAACTCGGCGTCCTCGACGACGCCGACCCGCCGTCACTCGCGCCGTCGTTCCGCTCGCGGTGGGCGGCGACCGCCGCGTCGCTTTCGGCGTCCCCCGCGGCGGTGCGGCGCGCCGTCGCCGACACGCTAGCGGCCAGCGCCGACTCGGTCGCGGTGTCGTCCCGCGAGCGCGGTGTCGCCGTCACCGTCGACGGCGACTGGGCCGGCGAGTGGCCGTCCCGGACGGCGCTCGTCGCGGACCTCGCGACCGAGCGCGTGCTCGCGGCGACGGCGTGGACCGAACTCGACCGCGTGCAGCGGGCGAGCCTAGCCGCGAGAGTCCGGGCGGTCGCCGAGCGCTGTCCCGTCTGCGGCGGCACGACCCGGGTCGCCGAGGACACCGTCAAGTCGTGCTGCCGCGAGGCCGACATCGTCGCCGTCACGTGCCTCGATTGCGAGGCGCGGCTCGCGGAGTTCGAACCGTCGCGGGACGCGTTCGCCCCGGGGCGGTGACGCGGCGAGACTCCCGACCACCACGAAGACCAATATAGCACTCCTAGCAGGCTTCTATACGAGCGGCGTCGAAACCGCGCTCATGCCACAGTCTGTCTCTCGGGGGCACGGGACCGCCGCGACCACCGGCTTCGAGGAGTGGATTCCCGACGCGCGCCGCGCGCTCCGCCGCGAGCGGCGCATCCTCCGCACGGAAGCGGACGCGCTCGGGACGTTCTGCCGCCGCCTCGACGCCATCGACCCGGACGCCGCGGCCGCCGAGTCAGTGTCCGGCCGGAACGCCGCCGGGACGCTCGCCGACCGCGGGCACACCGAGCGAGCGGAGAGCCCCGCCAGCGCCGCGATTCGGGACGCGTACGTCGAGACGGTCATGGACACGCCCCACTACGACAGCGAGTACGGGGACGGCTACTGGGAGAGCGTCGCGTCGGAGTTCGGCGCGGAGCTGGCGGTGGCGCTCCGGCAGGCCGCGCGCGTCACGCCGCTGCTGCGCGACCAACTGCTGGCCGCGGCCCGCGAGTCCAAGCGCAGCCGCAAGCACCTGCTCGCGGACCTCGCCGACGAGGCCGACGCGCTCGACGACGGCGAGCGCGCGCTGTCCGCCGTCCACGAGGACCTCGCGGCGATTCGGTCGCGGCCGTTCTACGGCTGTCCGCCGCGCGAACTCCGCCGGCTGCTCGCGGACCTGGACGCCCTCGAAGCAGAGTGCCAGGACCTCGCGGTCCGCCGGCAGGCCGACGACCTCGAACCGGAGACCGTCCGCGTCCCCGGGGGGTCGGCCGCCCCGGTCAACGAGTACCTCTACCAGTCGCTTTCCTCCTCGCACCCGCTGTTGAGCGCAGTCGGGCGCGTCAGCGACGACGTCGTCACCACGGCCCGGCGAATCCGGCGCGTGCTCTCCGCAAACTCGGAAACGGCCGAATACGATGGATAGGGAAACGCTCCCGGGAGTTAGGCCGTCCCTACCGCCCGCGCTCCGACCTGACAAGACATTTACCGAGGGAGTCGGTATGAGCCACTGCCGGGTAGGGGTACCCGTAGTTCTTTCGTCGCCGCGCCCGCCAGCGGCAGCGCCGTCCGACGAGTAAACGCTTACCCGCGCGCGCGCCGTCACTTCCGGTATGACCGGCCTGAATCTCGATCCGGTGCAGCTCGACCGCTACTCGCGGCACATCATCATGGACGACGTCGGCGCCGAGGGGCAAAAGCGCCTGCTCGACGGCGACGTGCTCGTGGTGGGTGCGGGCGGTCTGGGCGCGCCGGTCATCCAGTATCTCGCGGCGGCGGGCGTCGGCCGGCTCCGCATCGTCGACCACGACGACGTCGAGCGCTCGAACCTCCAGCGGCAAATCATCCACGCGGACGCCGACGTCGGCCGCGCGAAGGCCGAGAGCGCCCGCGAGTACGTCGAGGACCTCAACCCGGACGTGGACGTGGACGCACACGTTACTCGACTCGACCAGGACAACGTCGCGGAGTTCCTCGACGGCGTCGACTACGTGGTGGACTGTTCGGACAACTTCGCGACGCGGTACCTCGTCAACGACGCCTGCGTGCTCCGCGGGATTCCGTTCAGTCACGCCGCCATCTACCGCTTCGAGGGACAGGCAATCACGTACGAGCCCGGGAGCGCGTGCTACCGGTGTCTGTTCCCGGAAGCCCCGCCGGAGGGGACGATTCCCGATTGCGCGACCGCGGGCGTCCTCGGCATCCTCCCCGGCACGATGGGCTGCATTCAGGCGACCGAGTGCGTGAAGGGCTTGCTCGACTACGGCGAGCGCCTGACCGGCCGCCTGCTGTTCTACGACGCCGGTGACATGTCCTTCGAGATGGTGCCGGTCGCGAAGAACCCCGACTGCCCCGTCTGCGGCGACGACCCCGCCATCGACTCCGTCGCGGACGTCGAGTACGTCGAGGGCTGTACCGTCCCGTCGTAACTCAATCGCCGCTCACGCCTCGTTCTCGGCCGCCCAGCCGTAGACGTCGCGCGCCTCCTCGACGATTGGCCGGAAGTGGCCGGCGTTTTCGTAGACCGCGAGGTCGGCGTCCGGCACCGCGCTGGCGACGCGCTCGCCGGCCGCCAGCGGGACGTTCGCGTCCTCGCGGCCGTGGAACACGCGCGTCGGCACGGTGACGTCCGCGAGGTCGAAGTCCCAGTCGCCGTAGAGCACGCCGTAGTCGGTCGCCAGCGGCGTCGTCCCCTGACGCAGTCCCTCGCGGAAGTCCGCCAAGAGGACGCGCCCGCTCTCGCCGCGGCGCGGGTCCGCGAGGTCCGCATCGGCGTCCCCGACCACGTCCGTGAACGAGTCGGCGCTCGCGACGGCGCGCGCCATCAGCCAGACGAGTGGCCGGCCGAACTGCGGGGACACTCTGGATGCGGACGCCAGCGCGCGCTCGAAGCCGAGGTCGCCGCGCTCGCTGCCCGGCGGGCCGACCCCGGAGACGACCGCGCACCGCGACACGCGCCCGGGCGTGTGCGCGGCGCACGCCAGCGCGTACGGCCCGCCGCCGGAGAAGCCGACGACGCCGTACTCCTCGACCCCGAGTTCGCTGGTCAGCGCCGCCACGTCGCCCGCCCAGTCCGCGAACGTCTGGCCGCGCTGGCGGTCCGAAGCGCCGAACCCCGGGCGGTCCGGCGCGATTACTCGCACGCCCGCCTCGGCGGTCGCGTCCGCCCCGAGCCGGCCGGAGATTCGGGACCCCGGCGTGCCGTGGCAGAAGACGACCGGCGCGCCGTCGGGGTGGCCGTACGTCGCGTACGCCAGCGTGCGGCCGTCGGGCAGCTGTACCTCGTCGGTCGGTGCGTCCTCGCGCAAATCGGGGACCATCCCGTTCGGGTGGTTCTCGCCCGCCGAGAAAAGCGTTGTCTCAGTACTCGTTGAGCTCCACGAGCCGGCCGGCGATGCGGTGGGCGCCCCGGGCGGCCGCGGTCGCCGGGTCGTCGGCGGTCGTCGCGGTCACGTCGCGTTCGAGTTCCTCGCTGAGGCGCTGCTCGAACTCGTCGACGACGCCCGGGATGCAGGCCATCCCGCCCGTGAGCACCACGGGGTTGTCGAGGGCCTGCTGGTAGATCTTCATGTAGTCGTTGGCGAGCTCGGGCATGAAGACGTTCGCCACCTCGTCGACCGCGTCGTCGACGTACTCGTCGACGGCGTCTATCACGCTCTCCTCGATGGTGAACTCGTAGGTGCCGCCGCCGGGCTGCTGGATGATGTCGCTGAACGGCTCGTAGTCCAGGAAGTCGGCGTGCGTCTCCTTGTACTCGCGGGCGGTCGTGAGGTCGATGTTCACGCGGCCCTGCGTCTCCTCCTCGACGTAGTTCGCGATGCGGCGGTCCACCTCGGTGCCCGTGATGGCGCCCGTCGAGAACGGCGCGAGCTGTTCGCCGCGGCGGTACGCGCACGCTTCGAGGTTCGTCGAACCCATGTTCACCGCGACGAACGTCTCCTCGATTGCTTCGAGGCCGTCGCCGAGCGCGGGCACCGCGCCACAGAGCGACTCGGGGTACGACCGCACCAGCCGCTCGCCGATGGGGCCGTCCTCGATGATTTCCGAGAGCCGCTCCAGCCCGACGTCGTTGTCGATGGTCGGGATGGCGTACACGACCACGGAGTCCTCGGGGAGGCCGTTCGAGCGCGCGAACTCCTCGAGGAAGGTCTTCGCGAGGTCGGTGGTCTCCTCGTCCTCGGGGAGCCCCGACCGGAGCATGTAGCGCACGCGGTCGGGGTACTCCGTGGCGGCTTCCTCGCCGTAGAGGACGTGTTCCTCGCCGGTGAGCGCGTCCTCGTAGGTCGCCAGACAGGTGAGCGTGCGGACGACGTTCGGGTCGTTGGCGTCCCCCGCGGAGACGACCGTGCGGGTGCTGCCGACTTTCACCCCGAGGGCGGCGGGCTGTTCGTCGAACTCGGCGCCATCGCTCTCTGACTCGGACATGTGTCACCGTTCCAACGGAGCACCTATAACTCTTGTAGGCCCGTCCTCCCGGGAGGTGGGAACGCCGCCCGTAGCTTTTTGCCGGTCGTGGCGACACCTCACGTATGGGCAACGACAGCGACCTCGACGAGGAGTTCGTCAACGAGCTTGTCAGCGTCTGCCGGACCGCGGTCGGCGACCGCCTCCGCAGCATCACGTACTTCGACACCGCCCACGAGGAACAGCTGTACCTCCGCGACGACCTCGAGCCCGGCGCGAACATCGTCGGGTTCGCGAACGCCGAGCGCAACGGCTTCACCTCCAAGCGCGTCTATGAGGACACCGAGCTCGGCGACTACCAGTTCACGATTCGCGCCTTCGAAGACGGCTACCTCACGCGCGTCATCCACGGCTACCACGGCGCGTTCGTCACCACGGACCGCCTGCCGACCGAGCGCTTCGAGGACCTCGCCAGCGCCGTCGACAGCGTGCTCGCGGAGTACGACACCGCGTGGCTGCGCCCCGACTGACTACAACTGGCCGGCGGTCTCCTGGAACAACCCGTCCAGAATCTCGGGCGTCGTCGGGTGGTACGCTCGGTCCGGCAACTCCCGGACGTCCATCTCCGCCTCCAGAATCACCTGCATCGTCTTCGCCATCGCGTCCGCGTCGTAGTGGAGGCCGTGGTAGCCGAGGACGGTGCCGTCGTCGGCGTCTACCACCAGCCGCGCGGTCCCGCGGGAGGCGACTTTCGCTCTGAACACGCCGTCGTCGCTGGCGTCCCGCCGGGCAGTCACGACCTCGTGGCCTTCCGCGCGGGCTTCGTCGGCCGTCAGGCCGAGCGACGCGAACGGGTAGACGCCCGCGCCCGAGAACATCACCTTGTGCGGGAGCGGGTTGTACTCCTCCAGCGGCTCGCCGGCCTCCAGGTGGCCGACGTTTCGGCCCGCGAGGTACCCCTCCTCTTTGGCCGTGTGTAACAGCATCCGGTCGCCGACGGCGTCCCCGACGACGAACACGCGGTCGTCGTCGTCGGCCTGCATCGTGTCCCCGACCCAGCCCGTCTTCGGGGAGAGTGCGGTTCGCTCGATGCCGTCGGGGAACGACGGCTCGCGGCCCGTGAACAGGAACAGCTGGTCGCCCTCCGCGACGGAGCCGTCGTCGAGGTGGACGCTGACGCCGTCTTCCATCGCCTCAACGCGCTCCTCGCGGACCTCCGTGCGGATCTCGACGCCGAACGCCTCGCGGTACAGCTTCAGGAGCTCCTCGCCGAACGACGGGTGATAGTCGTCCAGCGGCCGGTCGTCGTGCTCGACGACCGTGATATCCATCCCCGCCGCCTCCGTGAGATACGGGACGAGTTCGAGGCCGACGTAGCCGAAGCCCATCACCACCCCGGAATCCGGGAACTCCGTTGCATCGAGGACGTCTCGGCTCCCCATCCAGTCCACGTCGTCGATGCCCGGGAGGTCGGGGACGTTCAGCCGCGACCCGGTCGCCAGCACGACGTAGTCAGCCTCGATGCGCTCGCCGCCGACGTCCAGCACGCGGTCGCCGACGAACTCCGCGGTCTCGTGGTGGAACGTGACGTGCTCGCGCTCCGCGAGGTCGTGGACCGCACCCCGGCGGTGCTCGGCGTACCCGAGGACGTTGTCGTCTTTCCGCTCGACGACCGCGCTCAGATCCACGTCTGGGAGGTCCCCGACCAGCCGGTCGTCGTGGCGGGCCTGATAGCGGTGTGCGGCCGCCGACAGCACCTCCTTCGACGGCATGCAGCCCCGGAGGATGCAGAGCCCGCCGCCCGGCTCGCCGTCGTCGACGAGTGTCAGTTCCACGTCCGCCGCGGCCAGCTCCTCGGCGGCCGCGACGCCCGCGCTCCCGTACGCCCCGACGACGACTACGTGTGGTCGCGCCATGGTGGAGCCGACGGCCGCCCGCGAGAAAGAGCTTCGGCCCGGAGCGACCCGCGCCGACTTACTCGTACTCGCCGCGGTCGCCGATGCGGGGATCGTTGTTCTTCTTCCGGCTCGCCCCCATCGCGCCGAACCGGTCCTCTTCGAGCCACTCGTAGCTGTAGCGCTGGTCGATGCCGTGCTGCCACGGGACGAGCACGGCGTCCTCCCAGTTCGCGCGTTCGAGGTCGACGTACGCGTCCGCACGTACGTCGGCCGCCTTCTCCGAGGGCCCGAAGTTGTTCTCCACGCGTCTTTCGCGCGGCCGGCGGCGTCGCCGTTGTCCTCCGTCCAGTTCATGTAGGCTTCGCCGTCCGGCGTAATCGTGTTCCGCGGGTCCACCAGCGCGGTGAACTTGTCCGCGTCCGGGTAGCCCGCAATCCGGCCCGACGTGTACAGCTCGAAGTTGCCGTTGCGGCCGCGCTAGCGCTACCGCGCGGACGGCGCGCTCGCGGTCGAACCGCACTTCGACTCCGCGGTCGCCGTGAAGCTCTCTTGGAAGGAACACGATGTCGAACTGCTCACCAGCGAGCTGTTCGGCGGCGCGCAAATCGCCAGAAACGACGGCGGCACGTTGTCGGCCGCCACGGAACCGCGCAAGGACGGCAACGCGCAGGGCTATTAGCGGTTTATCGCCGCGCCGTCGCCCGCCAGCACGTCCTCGACCTCCTCGCGGGTGACCAGCGCCGTGTCACCCGGCATCGTGCGCTTCAGCGCTGCGGTCGCCGCGCCCCACGCGAGGGCATCGGGCACGTCGCCGCCCTCGACGCGGCGCGCGAGGAACCCGCCGACGAACGCGTCTCCGGTCCCGATTGCGTCGTGTGTGTCGGCCTCGAACGCCGGCTGCTCGTAGACCTCCTCGTTGTGGACCGCGAGCGCGCCGTCCGCGCCCCGAGTTACGACGACCGTCTCGAATCCGAACTCCGCTGCGAGGTCGCGCCCGATGTCGGCGGCGTCGCCCTCGCGGGCGAGCACGTGTTTGGCGTCGCGCTCCGCAGTCACGAGCACGTCCACGTCCGGGAACAGCGTCTCCAGTACGTCGCGGGCTTCCTCGGGCCCCCAGAGCTTCGCGCGGTAGTTCACGTCCAGCGCCGTCGTCGTCCCCGCCTTGTTCGCGCGCTCCAGCAGTTCGGCGGTCGTCCCCGCGAGCGTCTCCGAGAGCGCGGGCGTGATGCCGCTCGTGTAGAAGTAGTCGGCCGCGTCGATTCGGCCGGTCGCCAGCTCGTCGGGCGTCGCGGTCGTCACCGCGGCGTTCGCGCGGTCGTAGACGACGTTCGTCCCGCGGGGATCGCCCGCGTGTTCGAGGTAGTACGTTCCCTGTCGCCCGGTCTCGCTCCACGCCACGTCGGGTTCGGTGCCCTGCGCGCGCAGCGTCGCGGTCACCTTCCGCCCGAGCGGCGACTCGGGGAGCTTCGACAGCCACGCGGTGTCGGCGCCGAGCCGGCCGGCGTTCACGGCGACGTTGCTCTCCGCGCCCGCCGCGCGGAACTCTAACTCGGTCGCGCGCTCCAGTCGCTCCTGTCCGGGCGGCGAGAGCCGGAGCAGGGTCTCGCCGAACGTCACGAGGTCCATACCCCGCGGTACGACGCCCGGGGTTTAGTTCCCGCTGTCTTCCCGCCGCCGCCCGCCGTGCCCGGGGTAGTCCCGCTCGAAGCGCTGGGCGAGCTCGTCGGCGTCCACGCGAATCAGCGTCGGCCGGCCGTGTGGGCACGCGTACGGGTTCTCGCAGCCGTCCAGCGCGTCCAGCAGCGCCACCACCGACCCCTCGGTCAGCGACGTGTTCCCCGTCACCGCGGGCCGGCACGCGAGGTCCGCGAGCAGGTCGTCGGCGGCGTCGCTCACGGGGTCGTCGCCCGCGTCCGCGAGGAAGTCCGCGAGCACGTCCCGCGCCAACTCGGGGTCGAGGGCGTCCGCCAGCACCGCTGGAACCGCCGTCACGCGCGCCGTTCGCTCCGACAACTCCACGTCGAACCCGAGCGCGCGCAAGTCGTCGATTGCCGCGTCGAACACCGCCGCCTCGCCCGCCGTCAACTCCAGTTCTACCGGCGAGACGAGCGCCTGCGACGCGCCGCCGACCTGCTCCTGCAGGCGCTCGTAGTGGACGCGCTCGTCCGCAGCGTGCTGGTCGACGAGCACGAGGCCGTCGTCGGTCTCCGCGACCACGTACGTCTCCGCCAACTGGCCGAGCACGCGCATCTCGGGCAGCGAGTCGAAGCCATCGCCCTCGTCGGCTCCGTCGCCGGCCGGCGCCGCGAGCCGCGCGTTCTCCGTCGGCGCGTCGAACGACGAACTGGTGCTCGCGCGCTCGCCGGCGCTGTCGCTCGTCGTCGTGTCCGCGGCCGGCTCACTCGTGCTCGGCTCCCGCTCCGCGCCGCTCGGCTTCCGCTCGGTCGACTCGGATTCGGTGTCCGCCAGCGAGTCCGTCACGCGGCTCTGACGCTCCGCGCTCTCCACGGCGACGTCCGCGGACGCGCTGGACGTGTCGGCCTCGCGCGTCGCTCCTTCTGCGGAAGCCTCGTTCTCGCCGCGCTCGCCCGCCGGCGAAATCGTCGCGTCCCCGGGCTTGGACGCGCCCCGCGGCGCCTGCGAGCGCACGATACCGGCGTCCAACAGCGCGTCTCGCACGGCGTCCTCGACGGCCGCCTGCACGCGGTCCTCCTGCTCGAAGCGGACCTCCATTTTCCGCGGGTGGACGTTGGCGTCCACGCCCTCTGTCTCCACGAACAGCACCGTGAACGGGTAGCGGTCGCTCGCGAGCTGGCCGCCGTAGGCGTCGAGGACGGCCTCGCGGAGCACCGAGTCGCGGACCGACCGGCCGTTCACGTACGTCGCGAGGTACTCGCGGGTCGAGCGCGTCGTCTCCGGCTCCGAGACGTAGCCGTGGACGCGCTCCACCGGGCCGTCGGGCGTCGCGTCCACCGGGACGAGCGACTGCGCGACCTCGCGGCCGTACACCGACAGCGCCGCGTCCCGCACGTCCCCGGTTCCGGTCGTCGCGAACACCTCGCGGCCGTCGTGGGTCAGCGAGACGGCGACTTCGGGGTTCGCCAGCGCGTACCGCGTCACCGCGCGGTTGACGTGCGCGAACTCCGTCGCCGGGCGCTTGAGGTACTTCCGGCGCGCCGGCGTCTCCGCGAACAGGTCCGCGACCTCCACCGTGGTTCCGGCCGGCCGGCCAGCCGGCCGCACGTCCCCGGCGTCGCCGTGTTCGACGGTCAGCGTCGCCCCGGAGTCGCCCGCGTCCCGGGCGCGCGTCGTCACCGTCATCCGCGAGACGGAGCCGATGGTGTAGAGGGCTTCGCCCCGGAAGCCCAGCGTCGCCACCGCGTCCAGCTCGCTGGCGTCGCTGAGCTTGCTCGTCGTGTGCTGGCGGACCGCCGCCTGCAGGTCCTCGCCGGTCATCCCGTGGCCGTCGTCGGCGACCACGATTCGGTCGCGGCCGCCGCCCTCTACGGTGACGTCGATGCTCGCGGCGCCCGCGTCGAGGCTGTTCTCCACGAGCTCCTTGACCACGCTCGCGGGCCGCTCGACGACCTCGCCCGCCGCAATCTGGGCCACCGTCGCGTCGTCCAGCTCCCGCACGCGGTCGCCGTCGGTCATACTCGCCGGCAGGCGGCCCGCGCGTATCAATCCCGCGCTGCTACTCGTCCAGCCGCCGCTGCCACTCCTGCACGCGCGAGAGCAGTTCCACCGGCGGCGTCTCGTTCACGTCCACGTCCCGGAGGTCGTCCAGCACCTCGCGGGCCTCGGAACCGAGGCCGTCTGCCTCGCCGCCGTCGGCCGCGCTCTCCGTCCCGGTCGCCGGCTGCGATTCCGCGCCCGTCTTGACTTCGCCCGATTCGAGGTCGAACACCGCCTGCACCGGCTCGCTTGCGGAACCCCGGGCTTCGACGGCTTTCTCGTCTCGGAGGCGGTCCAGCACCTCCCGCGAGCGGTCCACCACGGGGTCGGGGACGCCCGCGAGGTCCGCGACGTGGACGCCGTACGAGCGGTCGGTCGCGCCGTCTCTGACGGTTCGCAGGAACGTCACGTCCCCATCCCGTTCTTCCGCCGCTACGTGGACGTTCGCGACGTCGGCGAGGTGGTCCGCGAGCGCCGTGAGTTCGTGGTAGTGGGTCGCGAACAGGGTCTTCGCGCGCACCTCGTTGTGCAGGTACTCTGTGGCTGCCCACGCAATCGAGATGCCGTCGTAGGTCGCGGTCCCGCGCCCGACCTCGTCCAGAATCACCAGCGAGCGCTCGGTCGCGGCGTGGAGGATGCGGCTCAGTTCCTGCATCTCCACCATGAACGTCGAGCGGCCCTGCGCGAGTTCGTCCAGCGCGCCGACGCGGGTGTAGATGCCGTCTACGAGCCCGATTCGGGCGCTGTCTGCGGGCACGTAGCTCCCGACCTGCGCGAGCAGGACGATGAGCGCGACCTGTCGCATGTACGTGGACTTCCCGCTCATGTTCGGCCCCGTGACGACGAGGAACCGCCGGCCGTCGCCGAATCGGGCGTCGTTGGGCACGAACTCGGTGGTCTGCTCGACCACGGGGTGGCGCCCGCCCTCGATTTCGAGGTCGTCGCCGTCCACGAGGTCCGGGCGCACCCAGCGGTTCGCAGCGGCGTGCTCGGCGAGGCTCGCGAGCGCGTCCAGTTCCGCGAGCGCGCGGCCGACGCGCTGGAGGGCTTCCGCGCGCTCGCCCACCCACTCGCGGAGGTCGTCGAACAGCTCGTACTCCAAGTCGGCGCGCTCCTCCTCGACGCGCAGAATCCGACGCTCGCGCTCCTCTAACTCCTCGGTGGTGTACCGTGTGGAGTTCTTCAGCGACTTCACCTCCCGATACTCGTCGGGCACCGCGTCGGTCTCTGACTTCCCGACCTGTACGTAGTAGCCGTCGGTCTTGTTCCGGTCGACCTGCAGGTGCGTGATGCCGAGTTGGTCCTTCTCGCGGGACGCCAGCCCGTCCAGCCACTCCTCGTGCTCGCGGGCTTCTCGGAGTAGTTCGTCCAGTTCGTCGTCGTAGCCCTCGCGCAGGAGGCCGCCCTCGCGGAGCGTCTTCGGCGGGTCCGCCGCGAGCGCGGCGTCCAACTCGGCGCGCACCCCCTCGGCCGCCTCGCGGTCCACGCCGTCCAGTACCTCGCTCACGGGCGAGGCCGCGAGGTCCGGGTCGGATTCGAGCGCGTCCGCGGCCTCCGGGAGCGCCGCCAGCGTCTCCCGGATTCGGAGCAGGTCAGTCGCGTCCGCGCGGCCGCCGGCCGCCCGGCTCGCGAGCCGTTCGAGGTCGTAGACGTCACCGAGCACGTCTCGGAGCGCGTCCCGCGCGAGCGGCGCGTCAGCGAGCGCGCCCACGGCGGCTTGCCGACGTTCCAGTTCCGCGCGGTCCCGGAGTGGACGCGTCAGCCACGCCTGCAGCCGCCGACCGCCAGCAGCGGACACTGTGTGGTCGAGCGTCGCGAACAGCGAGCCCTCTCCATCTCCGCCCATCGTCGCCGTGAGTTCGAGGTTGCGCTGGGTCGTTGCGTCCAACTCCACGTGGTCGTCCGCGCGGTACGGCTGGAGCCGCGTCAGCGACGCCAGCACGCCCGCGTCCGTCGCCGCGACGTAGTCGATTGCCGCGCCCGCTGCTCGCGCTGCCGGACTGTCACTCGCGACGCCGAGGCTGTCGAGCGCTCCGTCGCCGAACTGCTCGCGCACGCTGTGGGCGGCCTTCCCGGGCGCGAACGACGCCGCCTCGTGGAGCGTCAGCGTCGCGTCCGCGCGCTCCCGGAGTGCCCCGAGGAAGTCGTCGTCGCTGCGCAACTCGGGACCGGGAAGCACTTCCTCGGGGCTGAAGCGGTGCAGTTCCGTCAGCGCGTCCGTCTCCGTCTCGGCGTCCGCGACGTGGAACTGGCCGGTCGTCACGTCCACGAACGCCAGCCCCCACGTCTCGTCGCGCACGACCGCCGCGAGGTAGCGGGCGTCCGCACCGGTCACGTCAACGAACGTTCCCGGGGTCGCGACCCGGGTGATTTCGCGCTCGATGTCGTCGGTGCCGTCCTCGATTTGGTCGGCGACGGCGACCCGGTAGCCGCGCTCGACGAGCGTCGCGACGTACGGCGTCAGGTCGTCGACAGGCACGCCCGCCATCGGGTACGACGACCCGTGCGCGGACTTCTCGGAGACCTGCAGGTCGAGGACGTCCGCGACCGTGCGCGCGTCCTCCGCGAAGAACTCGTAGAAGTCCCCGACCTGCATCGCCAGCAGGTCGGCATCCGTCTCCTCCTTGAGGTCGAGGAACTCCTCGACTATGCCCATGGCTGGTTCCTCGCTCGCATCGTCGGAACCTCGCCGCGCGCCGCAAAGAACCCTCCGGACGCCGCCCGCCTACTCACCCCAGAATCGCTCGCGGCCGGTCTCGTAGGCGCCCCACAGCGGGTCGGATTCGGGTTCCGCGAGCGGGGCGCCGTCCACGGTGACGCGCTCGTTGTCCGCCGCCCCGACTTCCCCGACCTCCGCGGCCGGAATGCCCTCGCTTTCGAGCGCCGCCAGCACCGCGTCCACGCTGTCGGGCGCGACGGTCGCGACGACGGTGCCCTCGCTGGAGGTCGTCCACGGGTCGATGCCGAAGTAGTCGCAGACCTCGCGCACGCCCGGGAGCACGGGGACGCGCTCGCGCTCGACTGCCAGCGAGACGCCGCTGGCGGCCGCGAGCTCGTGGAACGCGTTCGCAAGCCCGCGCTCGGTCGCGTCGTGCATCGCCGTCACCTCGCCGGCGGCCGCCGCGGTGAGCGCGTCCCGGACGGGGCTGACGTCCTCGAAGCGCTCGCGGGCGGCCGCCGCGGCGTCGGCGTCGATTGGGAGGTCGTCGCCGAACAGCACGCCGAGCACGCCCGTCGATTCGATTGCCGGCCCCTTCGTGACGACGACGCGGTCGCCGGGTCGTGCGCCCGTCGGCACCACGAGGTCGTCGGGGTCGCCGATAGAGAGCGCGGTTGCGCCGCCGACCGTCGGGAACGAACACCCCTCGTAGGTGCCCGTGTGGCCGGTCGTCAGGCTCGCGCCCAGCTTCTCGGCTTCCCGGTCGAAGACGTCCCAGATGGCGTCGAACGTCTCCGTGCTCGTGTCCGGCGGGAGGTTGAAGTCCACCGCGAGGTGCGCGGGCGGCAGGCCGGAGAGTGCGACGTCGCTGACGCAGATGTGGAACGCGAACCACGCCGCCCGCTCGATGCCGAGGTCGCGCAGCACGAACACGGGGTCGGTCGCCATCGCGACGACGCGGTCGCCGACGTCTACGACGCCGAAGTCCGCGCCGTACGTCGGGCCGAGCCGCACGTCCTCGCGCTCGGCGCCCGTCCGCCCCGCGACGTGCTCCTCGAAGAACCGCCGGCTCGCCTTCCCGGAGTCCATACTCGTTGCTCGCCGCCCCGCCACAAGTACCCCGGCGGTTCTGGTGCCGCTCGGCACCCCCTGCCGAAAGTCAAAGCCCTTTACGTGAGCGCGGCTTACATTTGGTCAACGAAGACAATGCAGGGTCAGAACCAACAGCAGGCCTACGACCGCGGTATCACGATCTTCTCGCCGGACGGCCGCCTCTACCAGGTGGAGTACGCGCGGGAAGCGGTCAAGCGAGGCACCGCCAGCATCGGCGTCCGCACCGAGGACGGCGTCGTCCTCGTCGTGGACAAGCGCACCCGCTCGCCGCTCCTGGAGGGCTCCAGCGTCGAGAAGCTCCACAAGGTCGACGACCACGTCGGCGCGGCCAGCGCCGGCCACGTCGCCGACGCGCGGAAGCTCGTCGACCACGCGCGCCAGCAGTCCCAGGTCGAGCGCGTGCGCTACGACGAACCCATCGGCGTCCGCACGCTGACGAAGGAGGTCACCGACCACATCCAGCAGTACACGCAGGTCGGGGGCGCGCGCCCGTTCGGCGTCGCCCTCCTCGTCGCGGGCGTCTCCGACGGCGAACCCCGCCTCTTCGAGACGGACCCCTCCGGCACCTCCAACGAGTGGAAGGCCGTCGCCATCGGCTCGGACCGCTCCGCGATTCAGGAGTTCCTCGAAGACGAGTACGCCGAGGACCTCACGCTCGACGAGGGCGTGGACCTCGCGCTCCGCGCGCTCAGCGAGGGCCGCGACGACGAACTCTCCGCGGAGGGCGTCGGCGTCGCCACCGTGGACGCCGACTCCGCGCTGTTCCGCGAACTCGAGACCGAGGAGACCGCCGAGTACCTCGACGCCCTCGAATAAGCTGCCCGGCGGGCGTCGGCGAACGGCGCCCCCGCAGCAGTCCTTTTCCGCGCTCGCACCCTACATTTCTGCATGAGCACACAGTCACGACCGAACGCACAGAAGCCGATTCGCGTCGTGGACGGCGAACAACTCCGCGACGTCCTCGACAGCCACGACCGCGTGCTCGTGGACTTCTACACGAAGGGCTGCTCGCTCTGTCAAGCCATCGAGCCAGTGCTGGGCAACGTCGCGAAAGCCACGGGCATCACGGTCGCGATGGTCAACCCCGGCGACGACATCTCGCTCGTGGAGGAGTGGGACATCACGAGCGCGCCGACACTCGTGCTCGTCGAGGACGGAGAAGAAGTCGGGCGGCTCGCAGAGGGATTCAAGGGTGGCGACGACATCGAGGCGTTCCTCGACGAGCACCTCGACTAGTCGTCGCTGGCTGCCTCCTCGGGGACGTCGCGTTCGGTGACGTCCGGGAGGTGGGGGTCGCGGTTCGGGTTCCGGCCGAACGCCGGCAGCCCGTCGTCTAACTGTTCTTTCAGCACGCGGCGCAGCCGATTCAGGCTCGTCTTGTCGAGGCCGTGGCGCTCGGCGAGCGCCGCGAACGCGGGCTCGTCGGTGACGTCGTGGCTGCGGTACCGCTCGTAGAGGTCGTTCATGCGCTCCTGGGAGAGGTCCGCGGGGTCGAGGTCGTCGATGCCGAAGTACCGGCGCCGGTCGACGTCGACGACGTGGCGGATGACCACGAGCGCGACCTTCTCGATGGCGCGCTGGCTGCCGAACTCCGTGAGGTCGATTTCCCCCATCACGCCGAGCGCGACGTCGCGCTGCCACGGCGTCACGTCCACGGCGTTACACAGCGCCTGCGTGGTGCGCAGGCGGTCGAGGTAGTGGGTGCGGCGGCTGTGGCCCTCGGTCGCGGTGTGGCGCTCCTCGTGGAGCCGCCGGACGCTCTCCGAGAGGTCCGCGTCCGGGGACTCCGCGCGCCCGATGACGGTCGCGCTCGGGGAGACGACGCCCCACTTGCGGACCGTCGTGTCGCGCTGGGCTTCCGCCCGCGAGAGCGCGCCCGAGCCCGGCCGGTGTTCGACGCGGCGCTCCTCGCGCGTCTCCCAGCGAATCTGGTCGCCGCCGTCGGCACTCATTAGCGGTACCTGTGGCCTCCCGCGGTTTAAACTCTCGGCTGGCGGCGCCGTCGCTGTCGAACGTAACTCCCCGAGAAGTCCTTCGTATCTAGCTCTTGTCGCCAGAAGCACTTAAACGAACGACGCGCTGGTCGCTCGGCGGAGTGTCGAGCAGTCACGACGGCGCCGCGGCTACGAGGCGTAGCGCGCTGAGAAGCTGTTCGTATCTACGCCTTGTCGCCAGAGACACTTAAAGAGAATCTGCACGGCTCGCCGCTCGCGAGTCGGAGTTGGACTCCGCAGACAGCCGCGACTGGTCGGCGAAGTGCTCGGGAGAAGTCCTTCGTATCTATCCCTTGTCGCCAGAGATACTTAAATCAGGTTCGCGCGTCGGCTGACTGCCGACAGCCCGCTCGCGCTTACGTGCCTTCGACGAGCCGGCGGAGCTGGGACGGCGGGACGGCGCCGCGCGCGCCGTAGCCGTCGTACGCGAACGTCGGCACGCCGCTGATGCCCTGCTGTTGGGCCTCGCGGAACTTCGCGCGGAGTTCGTCGTGGTACTGCTCGGTTTCGACGACCTCCCGAATCTCGTCGGGGTCGAGGCCGACGTCCTCGGCGAGGTCCGCGAGCACGTCCACGTCGCCGATGTCGCGACCCTCCTCCCAGAGTGCCTCGAAGATGGCGACGTCGAAGTCCAGCCACTGCTCGGGGTGCTCGTCGCTGACGTACAGGGAGGCGGCCTGCGCGTCCAGCGAGTCGACCTCCCCCGAGAAGTCCATCTGCATCTCGTCGGCGCCGTACTCCTCCTTGAGGCGCTGGACGTTCTCGCGGGCCTTCTCGAAGTACTCGTCGTCCTTGCCGTCGTCGACGCTGTGGTCGATTTCGCCGTCCGGCCCGCGCTTCTGCGCGCGCAGGTCGAAGGGCTGCCAGTCGATGTCGAGTTCCTCCTCGCGCTCTGCCTGGTACTCCGACAGCGACTGCCGCCCGAGGTAGCAGAACGGGCAGACGTAGTCGGAGTACACCGTGATTTCGTCGGCGTCGCTCATCGCCGTCCGGTAGGACGCGCACGCCGAAAAGACCCCTGCTGGCGGGGGTTCCCGCTGGGGCCGCGACGACTGACGAGCCGTCGGCTCCGCGGTCGGTGTCGCCGAGAAGTCCTTCGTATCTATCCCTTGTCGCCAGAGACACTTAAACGAGGTCCGCGCTCGCCGCGCCGCCGACCGCTCGCGGGAACGACGGCGCCACGGCTACGAGGCGTAGCGCGCTGAGAAGCGCTTCGTATCTGTCCCTTGTCGCCAGAGGCACTTAAAGCGAGAGCGCGCTGCCGCCCGCGGAGAAGATGTTCGGCGAAACGGCTTCCGTTCACCGCCAGCACCGACTACGTGCGCGGCTGGTGTCCCCTCGTGGCGGGTCCGCCGCGACGGCCAGCCCGCAGTGGTCTAACGTCCGATGGCGAGTCTTCGATTCTCGCGCGCCGGCCGGTGGTGCCGGTCGGCGCGCTTCTCCGACGCGGCCAGCCCGCGTGACACGCTCGTCCTCGCCGGCGAGCGCGGGTGACAGGCAGCCACGTGCTTTTTGCCGGTGGCGGTCGCGGGTTCGCCCGTGACGGACTTCGACCTCGACCTCGCGGTGGCCGGCGACGAGATTCGGTCGTTCCTCGCGAGCTACCTCGACGCCGCGCCCGCGGACGGCTACGTCGTCGGCGTCAGCGGCGGGCTCGACTCCGTGCTCGCCGCGCACCTGCTCGCGGACGCCGTCGGCCCCGAGCGCGTCACGGGCCTCCTGCTGCCTGCCGACCCCAGCGACCCCGAGAACGTCGAAGACGCCCGTGCGGTCTGCGAGCGACTCGGGGTGGCCTACCGCGAACACGACATCCAGCCCGTCGTGGACGACGTCACCGCCGCGCGCGACGACCTCTCGAAGACCGCTGTGGGGAACGTGCAGGCGCGCGTCCGGATGGTCCTGCTCTATCAGGCCGCCAACGACGCGAACGCGCTCGTCGTCGGCCCGAACAACCGCTCGGAACTCCTGCTGGGTTACTTCACGAAGTACGGCGACGGCGCCGCCGACGTCGCGCCGCTCGCTGACGTCTACAAGACCGAGGCGTACGACCTCGCCCGCGAGGTCGGCGTCAGCGATGACGTCGTCGCGAAGACGCCCACGGCGGAACTCTGGGAGGGGCAGACCGACCCCGACGAACTCGGCGCACCTTACGAGGTCATCGACCCGATTCTGCACGCGTACGTCGACGAGGACCGAACAATCGAGGAGACCGTGGAGGCGACCGGCGCGGACCGCGAGACGGTCACCGAATTCGTCGAGCGCTACGAGGCCTCCACGCACAAGCGCGAGCGCCCGCCCTCGCCCGGCGTCCGGTAGCGTCGCATCCGCGCGCTTTTTCCCGTCCGTTGCCTACTCGCTGCCGTGACCCGCGCGCTCTCAGCCCCCGACGCCGACCGCGCCGCCGCCTTCGCCGCGGACGCCCGCGGCGACGGCCTCGCGGTCTCGCTCGTCGGCGAGTGCGCCACCGAGTTCGAGGGGCGCGCCGAGCGCAGCCTCCCTGCGGGCGTTCGGAGCGTCCTCTGGAAGCCCGACGACACCGTGCTCGTCCACGGCGCGACCGGCCGCGACCCCGACGCGTGGGCGACCGGCGGTAGTGTCGCCGTCGAAGCAACTGACGGTCGTCTCGAACTCCGCTGCGGCGACGGCGACGCCGCGGACGCGCTCACCGTCCGGTTCGACTCGGTTCAGCACGCCGCCGCATTCGACCCCGCGGATGCCGACGCCGAGGTTTCCGGCACCGAGTCCGACCTCAAGGAGCGCGTGCTCGCCGACCCCGACCTCGTCGAACCCGGCTTCCAGCCGCGCAGCACGGAGCGCGAGACGCCCGCCGGCCCCGTGGACGTCTACGGCCGCGGCCGCGACGGCGCCGTGGTCGCCGTCGAACTCAAGGCCCGCCGCGTCGGCCCTGCCGCGGCCTCACAGCTGGAACGCTACGTGAACGCGCTCCGCCGCGACCTCCACGCCGACGCCGACGTGCGCGGCGTGCTCGTCGCACCCGAAATCACGGAGAAGGCTCGCCGCCTGCTCGCGGAGAACGGGCTCTCCTTCTCGCCCGTCGAGTAGTCAGTCGAGGTCGCGCTTGAGGTCGTTCAGGACGTTCAGCGCCTCCACGGGCGTGAGTTCCGCGACGTTCACGTCACGCAGCGTCTCTTCGACGGCCGACTCGTCGTGGTCGCCGCTGTCTGCCGTCCGCGCCGGCTCCGTCTGCTCCTCGCTCGCGTCCGCGTCCACGTCTGCCGCGTCGAGGAGTTCGCGGGCGCGCTCGACGACTGCCTCGGGGACGCCCGCAGTTTGGGCGACCTCGACGCCGTAGGAGGCCGTCGCCGGCCCCTCCCGCACTTCGTGTTGGAAGGTCACGCCCTCCTCGTTCCGGGTTGCGCCGAAGTGGAGGTTCACGGCGTCCGCGAGGCGCTCTGCGTCCGCCGTGAGTTCGTGGTGATGGGTCGCGAACAGCGTTGTCGCGCCGAGTTCGTCGTGGACGTACTCGGTGACGGCGCGCGCGATGGCCAGGCCGTCCGTCGTGGAAGTCCCTCTGCCGACCTCGTCCAGCAACACCAGCGAGTCCTCGGTCGCGGCGCGCAGAATCGAGGAGAGTTCGGTCATCTCCACCATGAACGTCGAGCGCCCGCCCGCGATGTCGTCGCTGGCGCCGACGCGCGTGAAGATGCGGTCGACCACGCGGAGGCGCGCGCGCTCGGCGGGGACGAAGCTCCCCGCCTGCGCGAGCAACACGATCAGGGCGACCTGGCGCATGTACGTGGACTTCCCGCTCATGTTCGGGCCCGTGACGACCGCGACCCGGCGTTCGGGCGTGAGGTCGGTGTCGTTCGGCACGAACCCGGCCTCCGTGCGCTCCACGACGGGATGGCGGCCGCCCTCGACGTGGATGCCGTCGCCGCCCACCTCGGGGCGCGCGTAGTCGTGGCTCGCGGCGACTGTCGCGAACGACGCCAGCGCGTCCACGGCCGCGACTGCTGCCGCGGTCGCCTGCACGCGCTCGGCCTCCTCGGCGACCCGATTGCGGACCTCGCGGAACAGCTCGTACTCGAGGTCCTGGGAGCGCTGTTCGGCGCGCACGATGTCGTCCTCGCGCTCCTTCAGCTCGGGCGTGACGAACCGCTCGGAGTTCTTCAGCGTCTGCCGGCGCTGGTAGTTCGCCGGCACCGAGTCGAGGTTCGGGTTCGTCACCTCGATGTAGTAGCCGTGGACCGCGTTGTGCCCGACCTTCAGCGAGTCGATGCCCGTGCGCTCGCGCTCCTGTTCCTCCAAGTCGTCTATCCACCGCTTCCCGGAGCGCTCGGTCTCCCGGAGGTCGTCCAGCGTCTCGTCGTAGCCGTCGCGGATGACCCCGCCCTCCGTGAGTTCCTGGGGCGGGTCCGGGACGATGGCCCGCGAGAGCAGGTCCCGAATCTCGGGGAGGTCGTCGAGACTCGCGCGCAGGTCGCGGAGCTTCTTGCTGTCCGCGTCCGCCAGCAGGCCGCGAATTTCGGGCACCACGTCGAGCGTGTCCTTCAGCGCGCGTAGGTCCCGGGCGTTCGCGCGGCCCCGCGACACCCGCGAAATCAGGCGCTCGACGTCGTAGACGTCCCGCAGGTGCTCGTGCAGTTCCTCCCGCGTCAGCGGGTCCGCGAGCAGTTCGCCGACCGCCTCGTGGCGCGCCTCGATTTCCTCGGCGTCGGTCAGCGGCCGGCGCAGCCAGTCCGTGAGCGTCCGCCGGCCGAGCGCGCACGCCGTCTCGTCGAGCACGTCCACGAGCGCGGTGCCTTCCGCGCCGTGGACGCTGCGCTGCTCGAACACCTCCAGACTCCGCAGCGCCACGGCGTCCATCTGGAGGTACTCGCGGGGGTCGTACCGCGTCAGGTGGTTCAGGTAGTCCAACCGGTCGCCGTCCTCCCCACCTCGGGTGTACTCGGCGTAATCGAGGAGCGCGCCACACGCCGCGACTTCGGCGTCGCCGGCGAGCGCGTCCACGCTCCCGAAGTACGCCGCCACGGTCTCCGCGGCGCGCTCGCCGTCGAACGCCGCGTCCTCGTACTCCGCGACGAACGTGCCATCCTCGAAGCGCTCCGCCGCCACGCCCGGTCCGGTGACAAGTTCTGCGGGCGCGAACCGCCCCAGTTCGTCCCGTACGCGCGCCGCGTTCGGGAGGCTCGTCGCGTAGAAGTCGCCGGTCGAGACGTCCAACAGCGCGAGGCCGAAGCCGCCGTCGTCGTCGGCCGCGACCGCCGCGACGAAGTTGTTGTCGTCGCCCCCGAGCAGTTCGTCCTCGGTCAGCGTCCCGGGCGTGACGACCCGGGTGACAGCGCGCTCGACGACCCCGGTGACCTCGTCTGGGTCCTCGACTTGGTCGGCGACCGCGACCCGGTAGCCCGCGTCAAGCAGGTCGTCGATGTACGGCTCCGCGTTGTCGATTGGCACGCCCGCCATCGGGTACTCGCCCGTGGAGTCCTCGCGGGCGGTCAGCGTAATCTCGCAGATGCGGGCGGCCGCCTCCGCGGCCTCGCAGAACAGCTCGTAGAAGTCCCCGACCTGGAAGAGCACGAGCGCGTCCTCGTAGCGCCGCGTGAGCTCGAAGTACTGGCTCATCATCGGCGTCAGGTCACCCTCGCTTTCGGCCATCTTCTCGGGTGGGCCGAGCGCCGCGTCCATGCACGAAGGCAACGGGGTGGCGGCTGTTATGCTCGTCGGTCAGCGCTCCGCTTTCGGTCAGAGCAGGCCGGCGAGCACGAGCAGTGCGACGCTTACGACGGCCGCGGCACCGAACCACGGCGTCGCGTCGTCGGCTGCCGACTGGACGTCGTGGCCGGCGGTGAGGCGACTCGTCGCGACGTGCGCCAGCCCTGCCAGCACCAACCAGAGCCCGGTCATCCCCACGACGAGATGGCCCCGCGAGGAGTTCGCGAGCGCCTCGAACGTGTAGAGGTTGCCGGCGAGGTGGCCGCCGGTCAACAGCATCGCGGCGACGCTGGCGACGCTGAGCTTCGTGAATCGGTCGGCAATCCACTCCACGGGCGCGGCGTCCAGCACGCCGCGGCGCGCGGCGGGCACGACGAACAGTGCGACGGCGAGCGTGCTCCCGGTCCACGCCGCGCCGAAGACGACGTGGACGACGCGGGCGGCGGCGATGTCGAAGTCCATCGTCTACGGGTTCGCACACGACCGGAAATAACGCGTCGGTCTCCTGACGGCACCGTCCCGACCGAGTCTGCCGGGGCCTAAGTGCCAGTAGCGCGTCGGCGGACGCGTGCGCACTGACCGCATCCTCGTCGCCGGCGAGACGCTCGTCGACCTGTTCCCCTCGGGTGCCGGCGACCTCGCGACCGTGGAGGGCTTCGTCCACCGCGCGGGCGGCGCACCAGCGAACGTCGCGGCCGGGCTCGCGCGCCTCGACAGCCCGCCCGAACTCTGGACGCGCCTCGGTGACGACGCGTTCGGCGCGTACCTCCGGGATGCGCTCGCCGACCGCGGCCTCGACGGCGAGTTCGTCGTCGCAGGCGACGCCGCCACCGCGCTCGCGGTCGTCAGCCCGACGCCCGACGGCGACCGCTCGTTCACCTTCTACGAGAGCGACACCGCCACGCTCGCGTTCGAGGCCGGGACTGTCTCCGACAGCGCACTCGCCGACTTCGGCTGCGTCCACGCCGGCGGCGTCGCGCTCGCGAACGACGCGGGCTGCACCGCCACGCTCGACTTGCTGGAGCGCGCCCGCGACGCGGATTGTCTGGTCTCGTTCGACCCGAACGCGCGCCCCGACCTCTGGGACGAGCCGGACGCCGCCGGCGACGCCGTCCGCGAGGCGCTCGACCTCGCAGACCTCCTGTTCTGTAGCCCCGACGACCTCCGGCCGCTCGGCCTCGCTGAGCGCGTTCGGAGCGAGCCAGCGGCCGTCGCCGCCGACCTGCTCGACTACGGCCCCGAGACGGTGTTCCTCACGCGCGGCGGCGACGGCGCGACGGCTGTCGCCGAGTCGGCGGACGGCGAGCAAGTGACGCGCTCCGCTCCCGCGTTCGACGTGGACGTCGTGGACACGACGGGCGCCGGCGACGCGTTCACGGCCGGCGCGCTCGCGGCGTACGAGCCCGGAATGGGCGGCGACGCGCTCGGCGACGCGCTCCGGTACGCGAACGCGACCGCGGCGCTCACGACCACCGAGACCGGCGGGATGGCCGCGCTCCCCGACGACGCCGCGGTCCGTGCGTTGGTCGAGTGTGCGTCGGAATCCACGTAACGCTTTACCCACGCGGTCGCCCACTCGCAGGTATGCGATTAGAGGAGTTCTGGGGGGTCGGCCCGAAGACCGCCGACAAGCTGGAGACCGAGCTCGGCGTCCCCGACGCAATCGACGCCATCGAATCCGCGAACGTCCGCGCGCTCGTGGACGCCGGCATCTCGCGGGGACGGGCGACGCGCATCCTGCGCCGGGCGAACGGCGGCGAGGGGATGGACGCGCTCGCGACCGACGACGCCCGCGCCGTCTACAAGGAACTGGTCGCGCTCGCCGCCGACTACGCCGTCACGCCCGGCGCCGCGGACCGGATCCGCGTGCGGACGCCGCTGACCGACCGGGACGCGATGCGCGAGCGCCTCGACGACGTGGAGGCCGCGCGGGAGACGTGGGCGCGCCTCGACGGCGAGACCCAGCAGGCCGTTCTCGACACGTTCGACGCGCACGACGACGCCGGGGACACCCAGCGCGCGGCCGTCGAGACGGCGCTCGCCCTGCAGGACGCCGTCAGCGAGGACTCGGGCGTGTTCGCGTCGGTCACGACGCTCGACCGCGACGCGCTCGAAGACGCCGCAGAGGCGCTGCGCTACCTCACCGGCGACGGCGTGGCGGCGGGCGCGGACGCCAAACTCGACCGGCTCCGGGAGCGCGCCGGCGACCTCGAACGCCTCGAACGCGACACCTTCGACGTGCTCGAAGACGTGCGCTCGCAGGGCGTCGAGGGCACCGACGAGTTCCGGGAGGCGTTCGTCCAGTACGTCGCCAGCGAGGCCGGCGTCGAACCGCGCCGCGTGCGGTCGGCGATGGCCGCCGACGCCGCCGACGCCGCGGACTTCGTGAGCACGACGCTGCGCGCGCTCGCCGACGACGTCCGCGAGGACGAACAGGACCGCGAGGACGAGGTGGCCGCCGACCTCCGCGGCGCTATCTCGACCGCCCGCGAGGAAGTGGACGCCGCAGTCACAGCCGTCAGCGACCTCGCGGTCGACGTCTCGCTGGCGCGGTTCGCGGAGGCCCACGACCTCACGCGCCCCGAGTTCGTGGACGCGGACGCCATCGCCGTCGAGAACGCGCGCAACCTCTCGCTGGCCGCCGAGGCCGGCGACGTCCAGCCGGTGACGTACGCGGTCGGCGACCACTCGCTGGACCCGCCGAACGGCGACCGCGTCGCCGTGCTCACGGGCGCGAACTCCGGCGGGAAGACGACGCTGCTGGAGACGCTCTGTCAGGTCGCCGTGCTCGCCGCGATGGGGCTGCCCGTCCCCGCCGACCGCGCCGAACTCGGGCCCGTGGACGCCATCGTCTTCCACCGGCGGCACGCGTCGTTCAACGCGGGCGTCCTCGAAGCCACGCTGAACTCCGTCGTGCCGCCGCTGGCCGAGGGCGACCGCACGCTGATGCTCGTCGACGAGTTCGAAGCCATCACCGAGCCCGGGAGCGCCGCCGACCTCCTCCACGGTCTCGTCACGCTCACGGTCGACGAGCAGGCGCTGGGCGTGTTCGTCACCCACCTCGCCGAGGACCTCGAACCCCTGCCGGACGTCGCGCGCACCGACGGCATCTTCGCGGAGGGCCTCAGTCAGGACCTCGACCTGCTCGTGGACTACCAGCCGCGCTTCGGCACCGTCGGGAAGTCCACGCCGGAGTTCATCGTCTCCCGGCTGGTCGCGGACGCCGGGGACCGCGCCGAGCGCGCCGGCTACGAGACGCTCGCGCGCGCCGTCGGCGAGGAGGCCGTCCAGCGCACGCTCGCGGACGCCGAGTGGTCCGAGTAGTCAGACTCTGCCGGCCAGCGGCCCCACGTCGGCGTACTCGGCCTGCCAGTACCAGATGAGCGGGACGCCGACCGCCGTCGGCCACAGCCACGCGACGACGTCGGGGACCATCCCGAGGTTGACCACCGAGACCGCGGTGACCGTCGCGATGTACCCGCCGACCATCCGCGAGAGGTGGCCGACCAGCCACGAGCGGTCCGCGCCCCGCCAGTACGCCCGCAGGTCGCTGGCGCCGAGCGCGCCGCCGATGCCGCCGAATACGGCCATCACGACGCCCAGCGAGTCCCCGGCAGCGACGAGCGTGACGCCCCACGCGCCGAGCGCGACGCACGCAGCGACGACCGCGACTGCCGCCGCCCAGTCCACCGCCGCGGGGTCGTCGCTCGGCCGTTTGCGAGCGAGCTCGCGGTACCCCGAGAACGCGAAGTAGCCGCTGAACACCGCGACCAGCAGGAGGAACGCGCGGAAGAACGTCGGGTCGAGCGCGAACAGCGGGAGCACCGTCGCGACGACCACTGCCATCGCCGCGACGTAGACGCGGCCCGCCTGCCGGTGGCGGCGCCCGCCCTTCTCGGTCGCGAGCGCGACGCCGCCGGCGACCAGCGCAGCGACGCCCGCGGCGACGTGCGTCCAGAGCGCCGCCGTCTCGACTGTCATCGCGTAGACCGTTCTCCCGCCGGTGCATAAGCGTTCCC
The DNA here is from genome assembly GCF_040435975.1 of Halobacterium sp. NMX12-1. Classification (NCBI taxonomy): domain Archaea; kingdom Methanobacteriati; phylum Methanobacteriota; class Halobacteria; order Halobacteriales; family Halobacteriaceae; genus Halobacterium; species Halobacterium sp. NMX12-1. The sequence goes on from NZ_CP159204.1 coordinate 1,009,003, forward strand.
GCACCAACGCCTTAGTGGCTGGTCGCCCTCGCCGGTCTCATGGCACTGGACCTCTCCGTACTCCCGTCGCTGGCCGCGGTCGCCGTCCTGCTGGCGGTGTCGGCGTACTTCTCCAGCACGGAAATCGCGCTGTTCTCGCTCACCGACGAACGAATCGCCGCCCTCGCGGGCGAGGACGAACGCGGGCCCGAGCTGAAGCGGCTCCGCGACGACCCACACCGGCTGCTCGTGACGATTCTCGTCGGGAACAACGTCGTCAACATCGCCGTCTCCAGCATCCTCACCGTGCTGCTCGTGACCTACCTCCCGCCCGAGCTGGCGGTCGTCGGGACGACGCTGGTCGCCACGTCGCTGGTGCTCGTCTGCGGGGAGATTCTCCCCAAGTCCTGGGGGCTGGCCAACGCCGAGTCGTGGGCGCTCACCACCGCCCGCCCGCTGAAGTACATCGCGCTCGCGCTGTGGCCGCTGGTCGCGTTCTTCGACGCGATTACGCGGCGGCTCGCCGGCGCGACCGGCGGCAGCCCCCACATCGAGCAGGAACTGTTAGAGGAGGAGTGACGGCGCCGCCGCTGGGCACCGAGAAAGAACGGAAAAGTTGCGACGTTACGACTTCCGGCGCTTGCCGGCGTTCGTGCTCGGGCGGAGGTGTTCCGCGCCCTTGCCGCGGGTCTGCAGGCCGCGAGCGCGCTGCCCGGCGCTGGTCTTCCCGTGGAAGACGCGACCCTGCTGGCTCTCGTCGCAGATCCAGTTGAGGTCGTCGTCGTTCTCGATTGCGCCGTGCTCGGGGTCCAGCAGAATCACTTCGAACCACTTCTGCGAGCCGTCCTCGCCGACCCAGTAGGAGTTCAGCACGCGGAGGTTGACGTACTTCTTGGAGGCACGCTCCTCGGCGATGCTCTGGAGGTTCTTCGCGCGACCGATGCGGTTGACGCCCTGCCGCTTCGTGCGGCGCCCAGCCTTGAACCGGGACTTCCGGGCGGTACCCTTCCGGACGCTGACCCGCGCCACGACGACGCCCTGCTTGGCCTTGTAGCCGAGTTCGCGGGCCTTGTCGAGGCGGGTCGGGTGATCAACGCGGACGATGGCGCCCTGCTTGCGCCAGTCCTGCTTGCGCTGCCACTGGAGCTCGGCGAGCTTCCCGTCGTCGGGGTCCCGCCAGGCTTCCTTGATGTGGGAGTAGAAGCTTCGTGTCATGTGTTGTCCGCGGGCGTTGGGTGGTTCAACTCTCGGTCGCCCGAGAATCACATTCCGTCCCGACTCGCGTCAGGAGCCCGCTGGAGCCCGCTCGCCAGCGAGTTACCCGACGTTCGTCGCGGCGGGGGTTAAGAACTTCGAATCCTACTCCACGTCGAAGTCGAGGTCCGCGCGTTGGAAGCGCAGCCCGGGGCCGTCAGCGCGCTCGACGAGCGTCGCCCCGTCGAACTCCGCCGGCACCGAGAACACCACGACTAGCCGGCCGGACTCCCCGGGCGCTGCGGTCACCGCCGCGCGCTGCTGCTGGAACTGCTGGCTCGCGTTCTCGAAGCGCTGGTAGCCGTAGTTCGTCCCGTTCACCACCAGCGCGAAGTTCTGCTGCCTGACGACGACCTGCGAGTCGCCCGCGGTCACGTTCAACTGCACGACGACGAACGTCTCGCCCTCCGGCGGCTCGTAGGTATTGGCGTCCGTCTGAATCTCGTCCTGCACGCTGACGTCCCACTCCGCGCTCGCGGTCGTGTTCTCGTCGGCGGCCATCGAGAACGCCGTGAACGCGGGCCCGGCGTCGCCCCCGCCACCGCCGCCGACGAACGGCACGAACCCCAACAGCGTGGGGCCCGCGAACACGGCCGCGAGCACGACGACGACCGCGACCACGATGGGGACGACCGGGACGCCGCTGGGCACGCCGCCCGGAATCGGCGGGCTCGGGACGTTGTCCAGCAGGGACCCGCCGTCGCCGTCCGTGAACTGCTCGACGAGGCCCTCGGCGCCCTCGTCGCGGACCGACGACGCCAGCTCGTTCGGGTCGAGGAGGTGGACGTCGCCCGCGTCCGCGGCGCTCCGCGCGCCGGTCGTGAACCGGCCGCGGGTCGCCATCACGCGCACGTCCACGCCCTTCTTGTCGCAGAACGCCGCGAAGTCCTCGACTTCGGAGGCGCCGATCTCGGTGTCCTCGCTCGGCCGGACGCCGATGAGCCCGCGCTTGCCGTTGTCCTTGTCGCCGCCGACGAGGTACGTGCCGTCGTCGTTCTCCGTTACGGACGTCGACCAGCCCTTCTCCTCCCAGAACGCCGCGAGGAACCGCGGGAACTCCGACGCCGGCATCTCCTCGAACATCACGCACCCCTCGCGGTCGGACGCGTACTCTGTCTCGTCATGCAGTCCCCAGGTGTATCGTAATCACCACGGCGCCCCCTCATAAACGGTCGGGTCCGCGGCGCGCCGCCAACAGCAATCCCGCGACGACCGCGAGCAGCGTCGTCGCCGGCGACAGCGGCACGAAGCCGCCCGACGACCCGTTGTTGTTCGCGACCGGCGCCAGCGGCTCCTCGTCGTTCACGCGCAACTCGGGCTGTGTCGTTGCCGCCGTCGTCGCGACGGTCGTCGTGTTGTTCTCCGGCGGCTCTGTCGTGGTCGCCGTCACGGCGGGCGAGATGACCGCGGTGTCCGCGACGGGCGACGACTCGTTCCCGTAGTTGGGGTCGGTGTCGTCCAGCACGCCGTTGCCGTTGGCGTCCGCAATCGCGGTCGCGGTCACGTTCGTCGGCCCGTCCAGCGACCCGTTCAGCGCGACGTCCACGCTCCCGTTGGTCGTCTGCGGGAACGGCCCCGCGGTGCCGACGGTCGTGTCGTTCGCGGTCAGCCGCAGGAACCCGCCCCGCGAGAGCGTCACGTGCTCGACCGTCACCGAGCCGTTGGACACCGTCTGCGAGGGGAACAGCAGTGACGCGTTCGCCGCGGTCAATCGCACTATGTGGCTGCTCTGATCTTCGTAGTTGCGCACCCACAGCGGGAACTCCGTCGGTCGGTCGGCGTCCGAGAAGTTCAGCGTCGTCCCGAAGGTTCCGTTCTGTGCGACCTCGACGTTGTTCTGCCAGAGCCGGGGTTCCGGGGGCTCTTGGAGCGCGCGCACGTTCAACGTCGTCCCCGGAAGTAGGTTCGTTCGCCCCGAAATCTGAATCTCGTCGCCGTCCCACGGCGCGAGCGTGTACCCCGGCTCGGCGTCGAGCGTGAACGACGGCTCCACGATTGTCACCTGTTCGGCCGCTAACGTTCGGTCCTCAGAGAACAGCGCGTTGTCGCTTGCGTCGACGCGCAACTCGAACCCGTACGTGTGGTTCGACCCGACGCCGAGCTCCACCCTGCTGGTGTCCCAGAGCAGGGCGAATTTTCCGGTCCCCTCTCCGAACTGTGCGGCGACACGCAGTTCCGACCCGGTGTACGTCTCCGCGTCCGTGTTCGGCTCGGGATCGAGTTCCCCGACGCGTACCTCGACCCCCTCCTCGGCCAGCCCGTCGACAGTCACGTTGCTCTCGAACGGGGCGTCGTACCCGGTCCCGTTCGTCTCGAGGACGAGTGCCGCGTAGTCGCCGACGACGATGTCTTGGTTCCCGCGCCCGATCTCCTCGTGAGTCTGGACGTCGCCGAGGGCGTTATCGGTATCGTTGCCCCCGAAGTAGTCCCCGGGAAGCCCGCCGGTCTCGGCTGCGAGTTCGGTGTTCTCCCTGACGACGAGTTCGCCGTACGCCCACGTATCGCCCTCGATGGAGACCTCCAGCGTGTACGTCCCCGGTTGGATGGCTTCCTCAAGCGGGGGGTCGTTCATTCTTGCCGCTCCACCGGAGATAAACTCGCCTGCCCGTCGATTAGTGGGTGCGTGTCGAGCTCGACCGTACTCGACCCGCTGCCGTTCAGGGCAACATCGACTTCGAAGCCACCCCCGGAGATGGTGGGGTTCGCGGGCGACGAATGCTCGACCGCTATCGAGGCTGTTTCCCCTCTTGTTATCGTGTAATCCCCGACGGACGCCGACTCCTGTGTGTGGTTGCCGAGACTGCTGTCGCTCCCGCGAGTGCAGTGGCGAGGACAACGAGGGTGGTGACGACGGGGGCGAGGCGTGTGCGGTCCATGCCGATTGCAGTTCGCTCAACCCTTTCCCGCGGTCGTATAAATACCGTTGGATGTAGAGTTAGATACCGGACACGTTCGTGCGCCGCGAGGAACTTTCGCCGCGCTAGAACAGGATTCTATATCGCCAAATAAGATTTACTGGCGTCACGCGGGGAAGTACAGCCGCTGGGGAATCTGTGCGCGAGCGACGCGAACGCGTCAGAATTCGGTGACGGAGCCGAACGAGCCGTCCGCGACCGCGTCCGCGACCGCTGACTCCTCGACTTCGGGGACGTCGCTGGGGTACTTCTGCTGGAAGTAGCCGACGATGTTTCCGACGTCGCGGTCGAGGAGTTCGCGCGCGTTCTCGTGGTCGCTCGGGGTGGCCTGCGGCCAGTCGAACAGCGTCACGCCGTCCTCGCTGACGAAGACGTTGTACTCGCTGATGTCCGCGTGCACGTAGCCCGCCTCGTAGGCGGTCGCCATCTCCCGGAGCACCAGGTCGAGGACGCCGCTGGCCTGCTCGGGCTCCAGTTCCGCGCGCGAGAGCTCCACGCCGTCGATGCGTTCCATCACGATGGCGTGGCGGTTCTGGTCGACCGGCCGCGGGACGTTCACGTCCGGGTACAGCGTCTCCAGGGCGTCGTACTCGCGCTCGGCGGCCTTCCGTGCGGTGTACTGCCAGGACGTGTGCTCCTTGTCGCTGGTGTAGTCGCGACCGCGGTGGACTTCCCGGAACTGCGTGTAGCCCTCGCGGTGGAACTTCAGCGCCATCGGGCGGAACGACTGCACCTCGTAGACGTCGCTCTCCTTGCCGACGCCCAGCGGCGACCCGAACCCCTCGACGGTGTCTCGCTCCGCGAACGCGTGCAACGCGAGGGCGTCGTAGCCCGCGAACGTGAGCTGGACGCCCTCGTACTGGATGGTCTTCCGTTCGAGGAACTCCAGATCGAGCATGCGGTCCAGCCGGTAGTCGACCTCCTCCTGTGTCAGCCGGGAGAACTCCGGGAGCTTCTCGCGGCTGACCCACTCGGAGAACCGCATTCCGTGTTCGACCCCGGAGAGCAGGTGGAAGTCCTCCGGGTCGAGGTCCGCCATCTCGGCGGCGACGTTCCGAACCATTCACCGGAGATAGCGGGCCGGCAGGTAAAAGCTACGCGCCGTGCGGCGAACGCCGCTTCACCGGAGTTGTCGTCCCAGTAGCGTGGTGCGTCCCGCGAGAATTTTGGTGGAAAGAAGCGATTCGGCGACTCTGTGGCCTTCTCTGGATGGTATTCTGTGTTCTGCGAAAATGCAGCCATACGCACGATAAATCATATACCACGATATAGAAGATTCCCGGTGCGGCCGTTCGCGCCACGAGTTCGGCCACAGATTGCCGCGTCGCTCGGTGCGCTCGATGGACACACCGGGCGACCTCCCAGACGCACGGCTTTTTGCCGGCGGCCGCGAACCGCGTGGTATGACGCTGGCCGACCGCGAGTGGCGACTGATTCCCGAGGAGGCCCGCGACGGCCCGATGCAGATGGCCTTAGAGGAGGTCGCCGCGGAGACGGCCGCCGACGGCGGGCCGCGCACGGTCCGCGCGTACCAGTGGTCGCCGTCCACGCTGTCGATGGGGTACCGGCAGGACGCCGCTTCCGTCGATTGGGACTTCGCCGATCGGGAGGGAATCACCGTGACGCGTCGGCAGACCGGCGGCGGCGGCATCTACCACGACGAGTTCGCGGACATCTCTTACAGCATCGTCGCGCCCGCGGACGAACTCCCCGGCGACCTGATGGACTGCTACGAGGTGCTCTGCGAGCCGATTCTGTCGGCGTTCCACGCGATGGGCGTCGACGCCGCGTTCGTCCCCGAGGAACACCCCGCGATTCACGAGTCGGCGTGCTACCTGCGCGCGCTCCACCCCGCCCACGACATCGCCGTGGACGGCCGGAAAATCAGCGGGAACGCCCAGTACCGCACCCGGGACGCGGTCATCCAGCACGGGTCGCTGTCCTACGACCTCGCGCCCGACGCCCACCTCGGCGTGTTCGCCGACCCGGGCGTTGGGAAGACGACAGCGTCGTCTTCCCCAGCCCATCAGAACACGGAGTATTCTGAGGACATCGACGCCGACCGGTTCCGCGAGCGCGTGACGAGTATCCGCGAGGAAGCCGGCATCAGCCGCGAGGAAGCGGTGTCGGCGCTAGAGGACGCGCTCGCCGAGTGGTGCGATGCGGCAGTCGGCGAGTGGACCGACGACGAACTCGAAGCGGCGCGCGAACTCGCCGACGAGAAGTACGCGACCGACGAGTGGACGCGCGAGCGGACCGCTTAGCTGAACCCGAACGTCTCTGTCTCGCCGCCGACGTGTTCCTCGACGGCCTCCCGAATCTCGGCCAGCGGCGGCTGGTCGCGGGTCGGGTCCAGCGGGTGCTCGCCGATCCAGCGGTACCGGACGACGCCGTCGGTGTCCACGAGGAACACCGAGCGCTTCGAGCGCGGCAGCAGCTTCAGCGCGCGGTACGTGACGCCGAACGCGTCCGAGACGGCGAGGTCGGTGTCGGCGTACAGCGGGAAGTCGATGTCGAGGTAGTCGATGAACCGCCGGTGGGTCGCCACGCGGGACTTGCTCGCGCCGACCACGCGCACGTCCTCCGTGGACGTGAACCAGCCGTAGTCGCGGAACGAACACCACTCGTTCACGCAGTCCGGGCTGAAGTCGTTCGTGTAGAAGACGACTAGCACGGGCCGGTCGGCGTAGAGTTCCGACAGCGCTGTCTGTTCGACGCTGTCGTCCGGCTGAACGAGTGGTGCCGCCACGTCGGGCACCTCGTCCCCGACGCCGAGCGCGTCCCCCCGAGTCATACGGTGACAGGAGCGCTCCCGCAGCAAAGGTGTTGCGACGCTTCGAAGCCTCTTTGCCTCCCGGCGCGAACGACAGCGTATGCGAGTAGGCGCACACGTCTCTATCGCGGGCGGCGTCGACAACGCCGTCGAGAACGAACTGGACGTCGGCGGGAACTGCGGGCAAATCTTCACGCACTCGCCGCAGGTCTGGCAGGACCCGAACGTCGGCGACGACGAAGCCGCCGCGTTCCGGGAGGGCACTGACGAACACCTCGACAGCCCGTGGGTCATCCACTCGTCGTACCTCGTGAACCTCTGCACGCCCAAGGACGACCTCCGCGAGAAGTCCGTGGACAGCATGCAGAAGGAGGTCGACGCCGCCGCCAAGCTCGACATCGAGTACGTCAACGTCCACCTCGGCGCGCACACTGGCGCGGGCGTCCAGCAGGGCCTGGACAACGCCGTCAGCGCGCTCGACGAACTCGATATTCCCGACGGGGTCACCGTGCTCGTGGAGAGCGACGCGGGCTCGGGCACGAAGCTCGGCGGCGACTTCGAGCACCTCGCGTACGTGCTGGAGGAGTCCGCCCATGACCTCGGCGTCTGCGTCGACACCGCGCACGCGTTCGCCGCAGGCTACGACCTCTCGACGCCCGAGGCGGTCGCGGAGACGCTCGCGGAGTTCGACGACGTCGTCGGCTTCGAGCACCTCCACTGCGTCCACCTCAACGACTCGAAACACGACTGCGGCACGAACAAGGACGAACACGCCCACATCGGCGAAGGCCTCATCGGCGAGGAAGGGATGGACGCATTCGTCAACCACGACGCCATCACCGACGTGCCGCTCGTGCTGGAGACGCCCCACGAGGACGGCCGCGGGTTCGCGTGGAACATCGAGAAGGTCAGAGAGCTGCGGAACAACTGAGTTCGGCTTGCAGGAGGACCCCGCCGCTTTTGCCGACCCCGGTTTTCAGTGGAGGTGTGCGCCGATTCAGCGCCGACTACCTCGAGGAGACGCGCCGCGGGATGTGGGCCGAGCGCGACGCGCTGGACGCGCTCCGGCTGGGCAGCCGCGAGCGGATTCTCGACGTGGGCTGTGGGACGGGCGAACTCACGGCCGTGTTCCGCGAGGAGTCCGACGCCGAGGTGCTCGCGCTGGACGCTGACGCCGACCTAATCGGGCACGTCGCCGCCGACGAACGCCTCCTCGGGGACGCGACGCGGCTGCCGCTCAGCGGGGGCGTCTGCGACCTCGTCGCGTGTCAGGCGCTGCTCATCAACCTCTCGGACCCCGTGGCCGCGGTGCGGGAGTTCGCGCGCGTCTCCTCGGACCTCGTGGCGGCCGTCGAACCGAACAACGCCGCCGTCACCGTCGAGTCCACGGTCGCGAGCGAGCCGCCGCTGGCGGCGCGCGCCCGCGACGCGTATATCGAGGGCGTGGACACGAACGTCTCGCTGGGCGCGGACGCCGCGGACTGCTTCGAGGAAGCGGGACTGGTGGACGTCTCCACGACGCAGTACGAGCACGTGCAGGCCGTCCAGCCCCCGTACGGCGAGGCTGCGCTGGAGGCCGCCGCGCGCAAGGCGACCGGCGAGCGGCTCGCCGAGCAGCAGCCGACGCTCGCCGCGGGTGGACTCTCCTCGGACGCCTACGACGCGCTGCGCGCGGAGTGGCGCGAGATGGGGCGGGAGGTCGTCGCACAGATGCGCGAGAACGACTACGAGCGCGTCGAGACCGTGCCGTTCTACGTGACCGTCGGCCGCGTCCCCGAGTAACTGCGGTGGGTTTCCGGTTCTCCGAGCTTTATTCGCGTCGGGGATGATTTCGCCGTATGGACGACAGAGTCCGCCGCCACGCCGAGATTCTCGTCGACGACTGCGCCGACGTCCAGCCCGGCGACATGGTCCAGATTCGCGCGTCGAAGGAAGCCGAAGACCTCGTCGTCGCGCTCTACGAGCGGCTCGGCGAGGTCGGCGCGCGCCCCACCCTGACGTGGGGGCTGGCGCGCGCCGCTCGCGCGTACAACCGCGCGATGGACGTCGACGATTACGAGACGAAGGCCCACGAGCTCGCCGCGATGGAGGAGACGGACGTCGTCTTCCTGATTGGCGGGAGCGGGAACGCCTTCGAGAGCAGCGACGTGCCGCCGGAGAAGTCACAGGCCGCGAGTCGCGCGCGCGGCCCGATTCTCGAAGAGCGACTGGGGAAGCGCTGGGTCATCACTCAGCACCCGACGCCCGCGGCCGCCCAGAAGGCCGAGATGAGCACGGCGGCCTACGAGGAATTCGTCTACGACGCAATCAACAAGGACTGGGACGAACAGCGCGAGTTCCAGTCCCAGCTCGTGGAGCTCCTCGACCCCGCCGACGAGGTTCGCGTCGTCTCCGGGGACACCACGGACGTCACGATGAGCGTCGCCGGAATGGACGCCGCCAACGACTGGGGCACGAAGAACATGCCCGCGGGCGAGGTGTTCACGTGCCCGGTGCCGGACAGCGTGGAGGGCGAGGTGCTGTTCGACAAGCCGCTCATCCGGGCTGGCAAGGAGATTCAGGGCGCGTGGCTGGAGTTCGAGGACGGCGAGGTCGTGGACTTCGCCGCCGACCAGAACGAGGACGCGCTGGAAGGCATTCTGAACACCGACGAGGGGTCGCGCCGGCTCGGGGAGCTGGGAATCGGGATGAACCGAGACATCGACCGGTTCACGTACAACATGCTGTTCGACGAAAAGATGGGCGACACCGTCCACATGGCCGTCGGCGGCGCCATCGAGGAGTGTGTCCCCGAAGGCCAGCCGCTCAACGAGTCCGCCACCCACGTCGACATGATCGTGGACATGAGCGAGGACTCCTACATCGAAATTGACGGCGAAATCGTCCAGCGCAACGGGACGTTCAAGTTCGAGGACGGGTTCGAGGAATAGCGTGGTTCGGAACGAACGAAGTGAGTGAGAACCACGGCCAACCGAACGGCGAACGAAGTGAGCCGTGAGGACGGTTTCGTGGACCAGTAATCGCCTACTGCAGTTTCTCTTCGGGTCCGGGGCTAACAGGCGGCACTGAATCCGGCTGGGACTGCCGCACTCCCGCCTCCCCCAGCCGGCGAGTCGTCAGGTCACGCGCCGGGGTGGTCCCGGCTTCGCACTTCAAACTACGTCGCCGCGGACGGTCGCGCCCTCTGCGCGCTCGCGGCGCGCTTCCACGGCGTCGGCGGCGACTTCGGCTTCCTCCTCGTCGGCGCCGAGCATCTCCAGCGCGCCCGCGAGCGTCGGGAAGACGAGTTCGCCGTCCCGGAGCTTCTGGAAGGCGTCGTCGCTTCGCTCGCCGTCCGCCCACAGGCAGACGCCGCGGGGGTCGAGGACGTTCTCGTAGGTTTCGGTCGCTCGCGCGCCTTCGAGGCGCTGGGTGACGTTATCCTCGAAGCCCGCGTTACACACTTCGAGGTGAATCGGCTCGTCGTCGTCCACGAGGTGCGCGCCGAGGCAGCGCTCGGGCGCGACGTGGCCGCTCTCGTTCGCGCGCAGGAACTCGGGGTGGTCGTCGGCCCACGACGCGCGCACGGTCTTTCCGACACCTTTCACGCCGTACTCGCGCTCGAACTCCGCGGCGCGGTCGGCGTCGTCCCCGCGCATCAGAATGTCCTTCGTGAGGTAGACGTCCAGTCGCTCGACGGGGTCGAGGCCGAGCGCGACGTCGCCGTACACCCAGATTTCGCGCACGGGGACCGGCATCTCCTCGCTCGCGACCGTCTCCACGAGCGCCTCCACCCGGTCGACGGCGGCAGTCCTGTCCATCGCGTGTCCGTAGCCCGCGAACGCCGAAAACGGTTCCGCACGCGCCCGTGTCGGGAATCGAAAGACCGACCCGCACCGAGCCCCTACGACGGGTAATTCGGGTCGGTCCGCTCGGACCGACGGTACACCATGCCAGCTACGCAAATCAAAGACCCCGTCCACGGCTACGTCGAACTCGAGCAGCCGCTCGTCGACAACGTCCTCGACCACCGCGCGTTCCAGCGACTCCGCCACGTCCGCCAGCTCTCGGCGACCTACCTCGTCTACCCGGGCGCGAACCACACGCGCTTCGAGCACTCGCTGGGCGTCTATCACCTCGCGCGCACCGTCTTCGAGAACCTCCGCGAGCAGTCGTACTTCTACCGCGACGCCACCACCGCGGAACTCGACGATATCCAGCGCACGCTGGAGTGCGCGGCGCTCCTCCACGACGTCGGCCACCCGCCGTTCAGCCACCTGGGCGAGCGCTTCATCGACACCGACGACCTCCAGCAGCGGCTCGCCGACCGCGGGCTCCACGACGCGTTCGCGGACGCCGGCGTCGGCGACGCGCCGATTCGGGAGGCATCCGCGCACGAACTCCTCGGTTGTCTCATCGTCCTGAAGGAGTTCGCCGACGGCCTCCGCGAGATGGGCGTCGACCCCCACGACGTCTGCGCGCACATCCTCGGATACAGCCTCGAATACGAGCGCGGCGGCCGCTGGCAGCACGGCGTCGCCGCCCAGATTCTGCACTCGCCCATCGACGTCGATCGCCTCGACTACATCACGCGGGACAACCAGATGACGGGCGCGGACGTGCTCAGTTTCGACACCGACCGCATGGTCGGCTCCTACACCGCCCACCCCGAGGAAGGGCTCGCGCTCTCGGACAAGGCGCTCTCGACCATCGGCAACTACCTCGAAGGCCGCATCGCGGTGTACATGTGGGTGACCCAGCACCACAAGTCCGTCTACGCCCACGTCCTCCTCAGCGAACTCCTCGACGAACTCGCCGCGCTCGCCGACGAACCGCCAGTCACCGCCGACGCCGTACTGGACGACGAAATCGACGACAACACGCTCATGGAGCGGTTGCGCGTCGCCGCCAGCGAGCACCCCGACTCCACGCTCGCCGCGCTCTACGACCGCTTCCGGGCGCGCCGCTTCCCCGAGACCTGCTGGAAGCACCGCATCGCGTACGCCGACCGCGTGGACGCGGACTTGGACGCGTTCAGCGACTGGCTGGTCGCCCACGCCGACCGCCTCGAAGCCGACCTCGCCGCCGAACTCGGCGTCCCCGACCACGAGGTCTGGGTCGAGCAGTCCTACGTCCCCGAGTACGAGCCACAGGACCTCGAAGACATCCCAATCGCGTACGGCGGCACCACCCGCTCGGTCGGCGACTGGGGCCTCTACGGCGAGCGCGCGTTCGACCGCCCCATCCCGTTCGTCTACGTCCCCCACGGCGTCGAGACGGAAGCCACCGGCACGCTCGTCGACTGGTTCCACGCCAAGCAGTACGAGCAGGCGTAACGCGGCCGTCCCGCTGCGTTTCCCGTCGAACGCGCTTCTGACGCTGAATCAGGCTAAGTCACCGCTCGCGCTTCTCCGCGACCGATTCCGTGTCCCAGATTCTCGCACAGCAGCCGATTTGCTATCCCGAAATAGGATTTACGCGCCGCGGTGGTTCGGTGAGACGTAACGGTGAAACGCCGGCGCTGCCAACGCGTACGTAATGGATTGCACCAAGTGCGACCGCGAGGCCGTGATGCACGCGGCGTACTCCGGCGCGCACCTCTGCGAGCGCCACCTCTTCGAGAGCGTCGAGCGCCGCGTGCGGCGGCGCATCCGCGAGGACGACATGCTACCCGACGACGCGACGCCCGAAGACCCCGAGACGTGGGTCATCGGGCTCTCCGGCGGGAAGGACAGCGTCGTCCTCACGGACATCATCGAGGAGACGTTCGCCGAAGACCCCCGCGTGGAGTTGGTCGCGCTCACCATCCACGAGGGCATCGAGGGCTACCGCGACGAAAGCCTCGCGGCCTGCGAACAGCTCACCGCGGACCGCGACGTCCGCCACGAGGTCGTCACGTACGCCGACGAGTTCGACGTCGAGATGGACGACGTCGTCGAGGACGACCCGATGGACATGGCCGCCTGCGCGTACTGCGGGGTGTTCCGCCGCGACCTCCTCGCGAAGTACGCCGAGGCCTACGACGCGGACAAGCTCCTCACCGGCCACAACCTCGACGACGAGGCCGAGACCGCGCTGATGAACATCCTCGAGGGGAACGTCGAGCAGGTCGCCAAGCACTTCGACGCCAGCCTCGGGCCGTTCGACGAGCGCACGCCCAAAGACGAGATGATTCCGCGCGCGAAGCCGCTCCGGGACGTCCCCGAGAAGGAGGTCGCGCTGTACGCCCAGCTCCGGGACCTCCCGGTCCACATGGAGGAGTGCCCCCACTCCAGCGAGGCGTTCCGCGGCGAGATTCAGGACCTCCTGCTGAAGTTAGAGGAGAACCACCCGGGCACGCGGCACTCGATTATGGCCGGCTACGAGGAGCTCGCCGGGCTCGCTGCCGACCAGTACAGCGACGAGGACGCGGACGTCGGCGAGTGCGAGGAGTGTGGTGCGCCGACGACCCGAGACCGGTGTCGGAAGTGCGCGCTGGTCGAAGCGGTAAACGCAGTCTGAGAGCGTGCGACACCGCGGCTCCGCGGGCGAACGCTGACTGCAAAAGAACCGGGACGGTTACCGGATGACGTCGAGGCCGTTGTTCTTCTCGACCTCTTCTTTCCCGCCGTCGGAGTGCGCGCCGAACTCGCCGGTCGAGCCACCGCTGTCGTCGACGGCGCGCTGCTTCGCGTCGGCGTCGACGTCCTTGAGCTCCTGCCGGGACTTGTCGGCCTGCTTCTGCGTGCTCGGGCCGAGCACCTGCGCGGACTGCACGCCGGTCATGATGGCCATGACGCGGACCTTGCCCTTGTAGTTCTCCTGGATGCGCGCGCCCCAGATGACGTTCGCGCTCGCGTCCAGCCGCTCGGTGATGTTGTCCGCGATACCCTCGGCCTCCTTCAGCGTGAGGTCCGGGCCACCCGTGATGTGGACGAGGCCGCCGCTCGCGCCGCGGTAGTCGACGTCCAGCAGCGGGTGGTTCATCGCGTCCTTGACCACTTCGTTGGTCTTGTTCTTGTCCTGGGTCTCGCCCACCAGCATCACCGCGACGCCGCCCTGGTTCATGATGGCGGTCATGTCGGCGTAGTCGAGGTTGATGAGGCTGGGCTGGGTGATGGTCTCGCTGATGCCCTTGACGGTCTCGGCGATGATCTGGTCCATCACGGAGAATGCCTTCCCGATGGGGAGGTTGGGCACGTAGTCGAGCAGCCGGTTGTTGTCGAGGACGATGATGGAGTCCGCCTCGTCGCGGAGCTTCTCCAGTCCTTCCTCGGCCTTGACCGTGCGGGCGCGCTCGACGTTGAACGGCGTCGACACCATGCCGACGACGATTGCGCCCTGTTCTTTCGCGATTTTGGAGACGACGGGCGCGGCGCCTGTACCGGTGCCGCCGCCCATCCCGGCGGTCACGAACACGAGGTCCGCGTCGCCGAGCACCTCCTTGATGGTGCCCTGTGCCATCTCGGTAGCGCGCTCGCCCATCGAGGGGTCGCCGCCCGCGCCGAGGCCGTTCGTCAGGGACTTCCCGACGAGAATCTTCGTGTCGGCCTCGATCATCTTGAGGTGCTGCTTGTCGGTGTTGATGGCGACCGTGTCGGCGCCCTCGACGCCGATGTTGTACAGCCGGTTGACGGTGTTGTTGCCCGCGCCGCCCGCGCCCACGATGACGATTCGCGGGTCGCCGAACTCGTCGCCGTCGCCGCTGGCGTCCATCTCGCGTTGCTCGGCTTCGGCGTTGTCGAGGGCGTCCTGAACGATGTCCTGCATCGTTACACCTTCGCCCAGCTGTTCGTGCTGGTCTGCTCGGTTTGTTCGTCTATCATCTCACGGACGGCAGACCGGATCGCCTCGCTGCGATTCGGGAACTTGCCCCGTTCGACCATCTGTTCGACCTCGTCGATCTGCTGTTTCGGAATGCGGAGTGTCACACGCTCCATATTTGGTATCCCCGTTGTGGTAAGACGGCGTTCGACCGCGAGTGTGTCTTACAGAATCGTTCGGCGGGTCATAATCCCGCGCCGTCGTGCGATTCGGTGTAAGACAACCGTCTTACGTACCACTACCCACAGCGTGGCAACGTATATAATTAACGGCGGATGTAAACAAGTGTCTTACCGGTCGAGCGCGTCCGCCGACGCGGTCCGCCGGCCGCAGTGCGGACAGAACGACCAGTCCGCGCGCACCTCGTCGCCGCACTCGCAGAACACGCGGCGGGTCGCCTTCTCGCCGCAGTTCGGGCAGAACACGTGGTCGTCGGACAGCGACTCTCCGCACTGGGCGCAGCTCTGCTCGCGGCTGCGGTCGCCCGCACGTCCACCGCCTTCGCCGTGCGCCGGCTCGCGACCCGGCGCGCGCTGGTCGTCGCGGCGCGGCTCCGCGCGCAGCCCGTCGGCGGTATCAACCGTGATGCGCACGTTTACGTCGCGCTCGCGGCTCCGCACGCCGAGTCGCCGCTCGACGAGTTCGTCGACGCGCTCGGCGACGACGTCGTCGATGCTGTCGTCCGCGTCGGACGCCCCGTCGAGGTGCGCGCGCAGCGCCTCGCGCATGACCTCGCTCTTGGACTCGTCGAGGTCGTCGACGGCGTCCACGAGGTCGTCGTCCGCGCGGAAGGTAATCTTCGACATCTCCGTTCGGTAGTACGTACCACCGCCGGGGACTTCAACCCACCTCATGCGTCTGACGCGCGTCGTCCGTTCCCGAATGGTAACCCTTAAATCCGAACCACGGCCTACGAACGAGTGCATCCGCCCTTAGCTCAGACTGGTAGAGCAGTCGACTGTAGATCGACTTGCCCCCCGTTCAAATCGGGGAGGGCGGACTTCCTCTCGTCGTCTACTCCACGAGACTCGAACGCGTCGTCGCGCGGTCGCGGGTGACGGGTCCTCAGTTCTCGTTTACACTAGCCCACCACAGCTCGGGGACCGCGTCAGCCGCCCGCGCTGGGCGTGGCGCCGCGTGCGCGCAGGCCGGTGTGGATGGCCGGCGTCGCGAAGAAGGCGGAGGTGACGCCAAGCAGGGAGGGGACGACGACGCCTCGAACGGGCGGGAAGAGAGCGGTCAGGGCGAACGTGGCGAGGAAGACGACCCACCCGCCACAGATGACACACGCTTCGTGACGCATACACGCAGTCACATCATGGAGAACACATAAATAGGCCGTCGTGTTCTCACGCCCTGCGACGGGGCTGGCGGTCCGCGCTCAGTCGTCGCCGACGTCCGGCGGCTGGTGGGGCGTGCTGCCCGTGGAGCCGGCGACGTTCTCGCGGAGGTCGGCTTCGATGGCTTCCAGCGTGCGGCCCTTCGTCTCGGGGACCAGCGAGTACGTGAACACGAGCGCGACGGCGCTGAAGACGCCGAACAGCCAGAACGTCGCGGAGGGACCGACGCTCGCGGTGAGAATCGGGAACGACAGCGATACCGCGAGGTTGGCGGCCCAGTTGGCGACCGTCGCCAGTCCTTCCGCGGAGCCGCGGACGGACAGCGGGTAGATTTCGGAGATGAGCAGCCAGAAGACGGGGCCGAGCCCGACCGCGAAGAAGGAGATGTACAGCATCAGGCAGACCGTCGCCGCGATGCCGAGCACGCCGGAGAGCCCGGGGAGGTAGAAGATCACGCCGAGCCCGGCGAGCGTGACGGTCATGCCGCCGGTGCCGACGAGCAGCAGCGGGCGGCGGCCGACGCGGTCCACGAGGCTGATGGCGACGACCGTGATGGCGACGTTGACGGCGCCGATGCCGACCGTCGCGAGGATGGACGCCGTGCTGCCGAAGCCGGTGGACTCCAGAATCGTCGGCGCGTAGTACATCACCGCGTTGATGCCCGTAATCTGCTGGAGGACCGCGAGCCCGACGCCGACGACGAGCGCGGGTCGGAGCCACGGCGCGAGGAGGTCGCGGAGGCTGGTGCCGGACTCGCGTTCGACGGTCTCCTCGATCTCCGCGAGTTCGTCGTCGACGCTCCCCTCGCGGGTGCGTTCGAGGACGCGGCGGGCGTCGTCGGGGCGCCCGTGGCTGAACAGCCAGCGCGGGCTCTCGGGCATCTTGAGCACGCCGACCGCGAGCACGACGGCGGGCACCATGCCGGCGCCGAGCATCCACCGCCACGCGCCGCCGTCCGCGAACGCGTAGTTCACGAAGTACGACGAGAGGATGCCGATGGTGACCATCAGCTGGTGCAGCGAGGTGAGGCCGCCGCGAATCTTCGGCGGCGCGATCTCGGAGATGTACAGCGGGCCGACGACGGAGGCGAAGCCGATGGCGACGCCGTCGACGAGCCGGCCGGCGACGAGCACGGGGACGTTGGGCGCGACCGCCATCAGGAACGACCCCGCGAAGAAGACGACCGCGGACAGCAGGATGAGCTTTCGGCGGCCGATTCGGTCTGCGAGCCGTCCGCCGAGCATCGCGCCGGCGGCGGCGCCCGCCATGGCGCCGCTGACGACGATGCCCTCGACGAGCGGCGAGAGGCTGAACGTGTCGTTGATGAACAGGATGGCCCCGGAGATGATGCCCGTGTCGAAGCCGAACAGCAGGCCGTTGAGCGCCGCCATCGCGGCGACGACGTAGACGAAGCGGGATTCCCCTCCGAGGGTCTCGATGGAGTCTGTGAGTCCCATCGTTGTGTAATGGATTTTTACTACACCTATAAAAAATTCTTCGGGATTTCCTGCGTGCCGGCAACGTCCGAGACCGCCCCCGACGACTACCTGTATTCGGAGTTAGCTGAGCGGAATTTTCGACGAATCTCCCGAAAATATTTGGCCGGGTAGCGCGGAAACACCGCACGTGACACACGTAGTCGCGGGCGACCTCCGGCGGCCACTCGCCGACGCGCTGCCGGACGACGTGGTGACAGTCGACGCCGCGGCAGTCCGCGACAGCGTCGCCAGCGACGACCCGGCCGTCGTCGTCGTGGACGCAGCCACACTCGCCGACCCCGCCGCCGCCGCCGTGGACGACGTCCGCTCGACCACCGACGCCGCGGTCGTCGCCGTCGGCGCGACGACCCTCGACGCCGACGTCGCGTGCGCGGCGACCGACGAAGCGGCCGTCGCGGCCGCCGTCGAGCGCGCCCGCCACATCGCCGCCTACCGGCGCTCGGTGTCGGACCTCTACGAGGCGTGTCGCGAGCGCGCACTCGGCCGGCCCGACGAGGACGTCCGCGAGCGCCGACAGTCCGCCGACGACCAGTTCGCGTCGCTGCCCGACGACCGCGAGGCGTTCGCGGCTGCGCTCCGCACGGAGGCCGACGATGGTTGAGGCGTTCGCCGTCGCCTCCGGGAAGGGAGGCACCGGGAAGACGACGAACACGCTCGCGCTCGGGATGGCGCTCGCCGAGGACTACGACGTGACGGTCGTGGACGCCGACACCGGGATGGCGAATCTCCTCTTCCACGCCGGACTCGCGGACGTGGACGTGACCCTCCACGACCTCCTCGTCGCGGACACCGACGCCGCGGTCTCGGACGCCGTCTACGAGCGCTACGGGATGCGCGTCGTCCCCTGCGGCACGGGCCTGGGCGACTTCCGCGCGGCGGACCCGGCCCGACTCCGCGACGTCGTCGCCGTCCTCGCCGCCGACACGGACGTCCTCCTCTTGGATTCGCCGGCGACGCTGGCGAGCCGCAGCGCCGTCCTCCCCATCGTCCTCGCGGACCGCGCGGTGCTGGTCGTCCAGCCGACGATTCCCGCCATCTCGGACGCGCTCAAGGTCCAGGAGTACGCGACGTCGTACGGCACGGGCGTCGCGGGCACGCTCTACAACAAGGTCCAGGACCCCGAGGCGGTCGAGCGCGTCGCCGCGAAGTCCGGCCGGTACTTCGAGGGCGAGACGCTGGGAACCGTCCCCGAGGCCGAGGCGGTCCGGGCCGCGCGCCCCTCGGCGTCGCCGAGCCGGCCTTCGACGTTGGCCTCCCAGATGCGGGACTTGCACTCGTCGATGAGTTCGTCGTCGCCGGGGAGGCGGTCGGGTTCGCGGACCGCGTACTTGGTGTCGAAGGCGTCCCGGCCGAGCACGCGCTCGCGGTAGACGACCACCGGGACGTCGAAGTCCCTGAAGGGGACGGTGTAGCGGGCGACGCGCTCGGAGAGGAAGCGGTCGAGGTGCGGCGGGTCGGTGGGCAGGTCGGTGACGGCGGGCGCGTACTCGCTGGTGTGCACCACGAGGGAGTCGGCCGCGGCGTCCGCGACTTCGACGCCGTCGTCGAGCGCGAGCGGCGTGAGGTCGCCGAGCCCCCGGAGGTCGCAGAGCACGTGGAACTCGACGCGGCGGCGGGCGGCCCGCGAGCAGTCGGTGAGGCGCGCGACCACGCGGCGGTGTTTCTCCCCGAGGCCGGCGGCGACCCGTTCTCGCGTCCCCTCCCGGGTGCGCGGCCGGGCGAGGTGGGCGTCCGCGAAGTAGTCGGTGACGCGGGCGAGCGCGGTCTCGTCGCCGGTCCCGAGCGGCGGCGTGCGGACGTCGTAGGTGAACTCGACGTCCCGCTCGGCGACGGTGACGACGACGCCGGGGTGGACTTCGTACTGGCTGCGGACTTCGGGTGCGTACCACGCGTCCGTGTCGTCCGGTGGCACCGGCGACGGCACCGCGTGGTCGGCGCGTGCGGATATTACGAGCTACTGGTTCGTTACTAAATTTAAACTTTCACGATTCACACCAAATACGGGTGCGGCGAGTGAACTGTTCGCAAGACCTATACTCCGGACTTCGTAAACGCCGCCAGTGGACCGTAATCGACGCGCCCTCGTCGTCGCCCTCCTCTGCGTGGTCGCGGTGTCGTTGGCGGCCGCGACGCTCGCGAACCCCCAACAGCCCGCCGGTGGCACCGGGTTCGGCGACGGCGGCTCGGACCCCAGCGGCACCGCCACGCAGTCCGGGGACGGCGGCGACGGACTCGACAATCCGACGCCGGCCGACGGTACGGGGCCGCTCGCCCTCCAGCCAGCCTGTGTCCCCGCGCTCGCGTCGCCGGGCGTCGGTTTCGCGCTCCTCGGGTTGGCGCTGTTGCTCGGCTTCGTCGCGTACCGCCGCGACGGCATCGTGCCCGCGGTCATCGTCGTGTTCGTCACGTCTACGGTGCTGTTCCCGGCGTGGTTGCTGGTCAGCGCCTGTGGCGACTTCGGGACCGACTCGCCCACCGACAGCGGTCTCATCCCCGAACTCCCGTCCGGGCCGTCCGCCGGCGGCCAAGCCGGTAGCGGGGGCGGCAGCGAACTGCTGTTCTCGCCGCCGACCGTGCTGCTCGGCCTGCTCGCGGTCGCCGTGCTGCTCGGCTTCGTCGCGTTCCGCGCGACCGGCGACGACGAACCGCCCAAGCGCGAGCCCGTCCCCGAGCCGGCGTCCGAATCCGACGACGAGACGCTCGGTGCGCTCGGCAGCGTCGCCGGCGACGCCGCCGACCGCATCGCCGCCGACGCCGACGTCGAGAACGAGGTGTACCGCGCGTGGCGGGAGATGACCGATCACCTCGACGTCGCCAACCCCGAGACAAGCACGCCCGCGGAGTTCGCGACTGCCGCCAGTGACGCCGGGATGGCTCGCGAGCACGTCGACGAGCTCACCCGCCTCTTCCGGTCGGTCCGGTACGGCGGCGCCGAGGCGACCGAGGACCGCGAGCAGCGCGCGCTGGCGGCGCTACGCGCCATCGAGGCCTCCTACGGGGGTGACGAGTAGTGCTGCGCCGCGTCCTGCTCGCGCTCGGGGTCGCGTTCACCGCGCTCGGGGTCGCGGTCGCGGCCGCGCCCTCGATTGCGACGACGTTGCGACTGCCCGACGTGCCCCGGCTCGTCGTCGCCGTGCTCGCGGTCGTGTTCGCGCTCGCCACTCACGCCGCACGGAAGGCGGTGGACTTCCGCGACCCCGACGAGGCGGCCGTGCGCGCGTCCGGCCTCGAAGACCGCTACGAGCCGCCGCGGCCCGGCGCCGAAATCGACGCGGAACTCGCGCTCGGCCCGCGGGACGGACCATCGAGCGCCGACTCCCGCGTCCGCGAGCGGTTGCGCCTGCTGGCGGTGCGCGTGCTCTCCGACGCCGAGGGGTGGTCCGAGGACGAGGCCCACCGCCGCCTCGACGACGGGACGTGGACCGACGACCGCACCGCCGCCGCGCTGTTCTCCGAGGACGTCGACCCGGCTGCGCGCCACCTCGTCGCCTCGTTCGCGGGCATCGAGTCCACCCGCGAGCGCGAAGTCAGGCACGCGCTCGCCGAACTACAGCGCCGCTCGGGCGCCGGCGTCGGAGGTGACTGACGTGGGCGCGACCACCGCGGAGACCGCCGACGCCTCGCCCGACGCGGACGGCGCGCCCGACGGCGATTCCGAGACGGAGGTGGCCACGGCGCTCGCGGACGTGACGACGCGGGAGACGAACCGCTGGCGCGGCGTCACCGCGCTCTCGCTGCTCGCGGCCGCGGTCGGCACCGCGTCGGGGTCGCCCACCGCGCTCCTGATCGCGGTGCTCGGCGTCGCGTACGCCGCCTACGGCGCGCTGTTCGCGGCGCCGTCGCCGTCGCTTGCCGTCGAGCGCACGGTGCACGCCGACGACCCCGAGCCCGGCGACGAGGTCGAAGTGACGCTCTCCGTGACGAACGACGGCGCGTTCCGCCCCGACCTCCGCGTCGTCGACGACGTGCCCGCGGGCGTCGAAGTGGTCGACGGTTCGCCCCGGCTCGCGACCGCGCTCCGCGCGGGGAAGACGGCGACGTTGCGGTACACCGTCGAGATGCGCCGCGGCGAACACGACTTCGACGCGGTGCAGGTCAGGGCGCGCGACCTCAGCGGCGCCCGCGAGAGCGAAGCCACGGTCCACACGGCGTCGACGGTCGCGTCGGTCCCGCCGCTCCCCGAGCTGTCGTCGTTCCCGCTGCGCGAGCAGACCGTCCAGCGCGTCGGCCGCGTCCCCACCTCGCAGGGCGGGTCCGGCGTGGAGTTCCACGCGAGCCGCGAGTACCGGTCCGGGGACCCGCTCTCGCGCGTGGACTGGAAGCGGCTCGCGCGCACCGGCGACCTCTCGACGGTGCAGTACCGCGAGGAGCGCGCCGCCACCGTCGTCGCCGTCGTGGACGGCCGCGACGCCGCACACGTCGCCGACGCGGACGGCGAGAACGCCGTCGAGTACGGCGTCGAAGCCGCGGGCGCGGTCTCGTCGGCGTTGCTGGACGCGGGGAATCGCGTCGGCGTCGCCGCGTTCGGCCCGCACTGGGAGTGGCTCGCGCCCGGCTCCGGCCGCGACCACCGCGCCCGGCTCCGAGACGCGCTCGCCCGCGGCCGGGGGTTCGCCGCGCGCGAACCCGACCGCCGGTTCCTCGGCGCGCTCGTATTCCGCCGGCTCCGCAAGCACCTCCCGGCGGACGCGCAGGTCGTGTTCTGCTCGCCGCTCGCGGACGACGACGCCGCCGAGTACGTCCGCCGCCTCGAAGCCGGCGGCAACCCGGTGACGGTGGTGTCGCCGGACGTGACGGGTTCGGAGACGCTCGGCCAGCAGGTCGCGCGCGTCGAGCGCGCCACCCGGATTCGGTCGCTGCGGCGCGCGGGCGTCCGCGTCGTCGACTGGCCGGCCGACGAGTCGCTCCCGGTCGCCGTCGCCACCGCCACCCGGGGGTGGTCACAGTGAGCGAGTTCGACGCGCGCCCGCCGTCGCTGGCGGTCGTCCCCGCGACCGTCGCCGCCGCGCTCGTCGTGCTCCCGGTCGCGGCGGGCTCGACTGTCGGCCTGGTGTTCGCCGGGCCGGGCGCCGCGGCCGTCGTCTACGGCGCCCGCGACGCCGCCCGACGGTACGTCACGCTCGGCGGCGCGCTCGCGTTCGTCGGCGTCGCCGTCGCCGCTGCCACTGGCCTCCCGACCGCGCTCGCGCTCATCGCGGGCGTCGCCGCGCTCGTCGCCTACGACACCGGCGAGCACGCCGTGTCGCTCGGGGTCGACGTCGGCGCGGACGCGCCGGTCGCGCAGTCCGTCGCCGTCCACACCGCGGGCAGCGTCGCGGTCGCGTCGCTGGCCGCCGGCGTCGGGTTCGGCATCTACCAGTTCGGCCCCGCGAGCCTCCCCGTGACCGGGCTGGTCGCATTGCTGTTCGCGGCCGTCTTCCTCGCCTACGCGCTCGGCGACTGACCCTCCGCGGTCGGCACCGGCACCGAGTCGAGCACGTCGGCGACGACCTCGCGCTTGTCCGTGTTCTCGACCGCGGCGTCCGGCGTCAACACGAGCCGGTGCGCGAGCACGTTCGGCGCCAGCCGCTTGACGTCCTCCGGGACGACGTACTCGCGGCCGCGGAGCACGGCGCGCGCTCGCGCCGTCTCGAAGAGCCGCTGGGTGCCGCGCGGGCTCACGCCCACTTCGACGCGGCGGTCTTCGCGCGTCTCTCGCGCCACTGCGACGACGTACTGGAGGAGGTCGTCGTCCATGCGCACGTCCTCGGCGACCGCGCGCACCGCCTGCACGCGCTCGGCGTCGAGGACCGGTTCCACGCTCGGACTCCGCGAGGACCGCCCCGCGCGCCGTCGGAGGAGTTCCAGTTCGCCGGCCTCGTCCGGGTAGCCGATGCCCGCCTTCGCGACGAACCGGTCCATCTGGGCCTCCGGGAGCGGGAACGTTCCCTCCTGCTCGACCGGGTTCTGCGTCGCGATGACGAAAAAGGGCTCCGGCAGCTCCATCGTCTCCCCGTCGATGGTCGCCTGCCCCTCCTCCATCGCTTCGAGGAGCGCGGCCTGCGTCTTCGGCGGCGCGCGGTTGATTTCGTCCGCCAGTAGCACGTTCGCGAACACCGGCCCGGGCTGGAACTCGAACTCCCGGGACTTCTCGTTGAACACGTGCGTCCCCAGCACGTCCGCCGGCAGCAGGTCCGGCGTGAACTGCACGCGGCTGAACTCGAGGCCGAGCGCGGTCGCGACGCTGCGCGCGGTCAGCGTCTTCCCGGTGCCCGGCACGTCTTCGAGGAGGACGTGGCCGTCGGCCAAGAACCCGACGAGGACCGTTTCGAGGAAATCGCGGTCGGTCACGACCGCGCGCTCGACTTCGCTCAGGACGGCGTCGCACTCCTCGCTCGCAGCGGTGACGTCCATGGGCGTTCGTGCCACCCGCCGCGTTTAGTGGTATCGGTTGACACGAACTCGCTCCCGCCAACCGTAATCCCTAAATCCGACAACGGCGTTCTCCCGAACGAGCCGAGGTAGCCTAGCCTGGCCAAGGCGGTTGCTTCGAGAGCAACTGTCCTCACGGACTCAGGAGTTCAAATCTCCTCCTCGGCGCTTCTCACTTACGTCACCGCCGAGCGACTGTACTGTCGCGAGGCGTGACGCGTCGTGGACGCCGTGAGATTTCGAACGAGAGTAGTCGCAGCCGGCGAGCGAAGCGAGCCGGACCGTCTACTCGTTGTTCAAATCTCCTCCTCGGCGCTTCTCCGAGCACACCGTCGCGGACCTCCGGGTCCGCGACTCGCGCAGGAATCGCGAACGATCGGGAGATTTGAACCCTGCAAGACGCAGCACGAACTCAGTGAGTGACCGTCTTGCTCCGGTTCAAATCTCCTCCTCGGCGTTTTCACGGAGCTACACCGAGCAGCGACGCGACCGTTCTGCTGCAGGTGGGTTCGACGCTTCCTCGAAAGCCCCGGCGCGCTCGGCGTCTGCGACTCGCTGCGCGCTTCCTTCACTCGCTACGCTCGTTCAGTCCAGTGCTTGCGTCGTCTCGACTGCCGACCGCGCCGCCCTTTTCAGTCCCACCCTGTGTTAGAGCGGTTCAGCTAATCGGGCCGGCTCTGAGAATCCAGTAGCGTGGTTCGAAGCCCGGGGAGGGTTTCGAACCCGGGTCAGTCGGCGGCCGTCGTCGCCTCTTGCTCGGGCAGGAGGCGATCGAGGGCGTCGACGACGGCGCTGACGCTGGCGGCGGTGATGTCGCTGTCGCTGGCATCGACGGTGACCGTGCGGTCGCCGCGGGAGACGGTGACGTGGACGGTGACGACGGCGTCCGTCCCACCAGTAATGGCGTCGACGTGGTACTCGTCGAGGCGGAAGGTGACGTCGCCGAGGGCGTCGCGGACGGCGGCGATGGCGGCGTCGACGGGGCCGCTGCCGGTGCCGGCCGCGCTGTGCTCCTCGTCGTCCACGCGCAGGCGGACCGACGCCGTGGGGGTGCCGCCGCCGCTGGCGGCCGTGAGGTCCAGTACTTCGACGCGGCGCTCGCGGTCGCCGCCCTTGACGTCCTCGGCGACGGCGAGCAGGTCGGCGTCGGTGACGCGCTTGCCGCGCTCGCCGAGTTCGTTCACGCGCTCGACGACCGCGGCGAGTTCGTCGTCGCTGACCTCGACGTCGTGTTCGGCGAGGGCAGCGCGGACGCCCGCGCGGCCGGCGTGCTTCCCGAGGACGAGCCGGCGCTCGCGTCCGACCGCCTCCGGGGAGTACGGCTCGTACATGCGGTCGTCCTTGAGCGTGCCGTCGGTGTGGATGCCGGACTCGTGGGCGAACGCGTTCTCGCCGGAGACTGCCTTGTTCGGCGGGAGCGGGACGCCCGTGGCCTCGGCGACGGTCGAGGCGAGGTCGTAGAGGCGCTCGGTGTCCAGCGGTTCGATGCCGTAGCAGTGCCAGAGCGCGACCGCGACCTCTTCGAGCGCGACGTTGCCGGCGCGCTCGCCGACGCCGTTGACGGTGGCGTGGACGAGGTCCGCGCCCGCGGAGACGCCCGCGAGCGCGTTCGTCACGGCGAGCCCGAGGTCGTCGTGGGTGTGGACGCTCACGGGGCCGTAGTCCGCGACGGCGTCCACGAGCTCGTAGACGCGCTCGGGGCTGGCGTGACCGACGGTGTCCGCGACGCAGAAGCGATCCGCGCCCGCGTCGGCGCTCGCTTCCGCGAGGTCTGCGAGGAACTCGTCGTCGGCGCGGGAGCCGTCCTCGCCGATGACTTCGACCCAGAGGCCGTGGTCGGTCGCGTACTCCACGAGCTCGCGGGTCGTGTCGAGGACGCTCTCGCGGGTGGTGCCGACTTTCCCCTCGACGTGGCGGTCGCTGGCGGGGACGACGAGGTTCACGCCGTCGACGTCGCACTCCATCGCGAGGTCCACGTCGCGCTGGATGCCGCGACAGAAGCTCGTGACCGTCGCGTCCAGGTCGAGGCCGGTGACGCGGCGCATCGTCTCGCGCTCGCCGGCGCTCGTGCACGCGCTGCCGGCTTCGACGACGGAGACACCGGTGTCGTCGAGCTTGCGCGCGATGGTCGCCTTCTGGTCGGCGGACAGCGAGATGCCGGGGGCTTGTTCGCCGTCGCGCAGCGTGGTGTCGAGGAACTGTACGTCGGGTGCGCCGCCGTCGAGAGCGGCAGGGAAACTAGTGCCGGAGAATTTCTCGGCCAGCCGCCGTGAGGCGACTTACTCTATCCTCCGTGCCGGTGTGGTCCGACATGGTGTACGTGTGTTGGCGAGCCGCACACGTTTGAAGGTGTGGGGTGTGACAGTTGTTGCCTGTCAGTCCGACACCCACACGCGGTCGCCGACGCGCACGTCGTCGGCCGCGCCCGCCGGGAGTTCGACGAGCGTGTCGCAGCGCGCCTCGCCGCGGCCCGTCCACGCCGAGAGCCGTTCGACGCGCTGGACTTCCTCGTCTTCTATCCAGACGGCGTCGATGGCGAACGGCACGAACAGCATGTGGACGTCGCGGCTGGCGGCGCCGTCGAAGTCGAAGACGAGCGCGTAGTCGTCGGGAATCGACAGCCGGAACATCAGGCCGCGGGTCTGCGCGAACAGCGAGTCGGCGACGTCGACGTCGGACGCGAGCGTCCGGGCGTCGCCGTCGCGTTCGTGGCGGAGGTGCACACCCGGAGTCGGCGGCGGGCAGCGAAAAGCGTTACCCCGTCCGGTCGCTACGCCGGGGCGTGAAGAAGACGCCGACCGGGACCGCCGTCGGGGTCGACGACCCCTACGACCACGCCGGCGTCTGCGACTACGCGACCGACGACGGGAAGTGCCGGTACGCCTTCGAGCACGGCCAGCACGACCCCGAGTTCGCGGCCGAGCGCCGCGCCGACGACTTCCGGTGCCCGGTCGCGGACGGCGACTGGGAGTGGGCGGACTGCCCGCACTACCGGTGCCGGCAGCGCGACCGCGAGTGCGCGCGTTGTGGGCTCGAAGAGCGCCGGCAGGCCCACGACGACGAGCGCCCGCTCCTCGAGGAGCACCACCTCGCGTACGACGACAGCGAGGACGTCGGCCACGAGATTACCGTCTTCCTCTGCCGGTGGTGTCACGCGAAGGTCCACGACTCGTGGGCGCGCATCGACGACGACGCCAGCCCCGACCCCGAAGCCATCGCGGCCGCGGAGGGCCGCCGCAGCGAGGAGCGCTCCGAACTCTCCTTCGACACCGCCGCGGAGCGCTTCGACGGCGAGTGAGCCGCCCCCGACTGCTAACTGCCTCCGCCCCGAAGGTGTGGTATGAACGATACGCCGTTCCACCTCGGCCACGTCCACCTCAAGGTCCGGGACCTCGACCGCGCGGTCGCGTTCTACGAGGACGTCTTCGACCTCGAACTCACGGAGACGGAGGGGCGGTTCGCGTTCCTCTCGTGGGGCGAGCACCACCACGACGTCGCGCTGCAAGCGGTCGGCGCGGACGCTCCCGACGCCGGCCGCGGCGTCGGCCTCTACCACGCCGCCATTGAGGTCGATACCGAGCCCGGGCTGGGCGACGTCTACGACGAGCTCTGCGAGCGCGGCGTCCCCTCGACGCCCGTCGACCACGGCATCAGCAAGGCGCTGTACTTCTCGGACACCGCCGGCAACGGCCTCGAAGCGTACGTGGACGCGCGCGACGACCGCGACCTCGCCGAGTGGGACGGCGAGAACCGGCGCTTCGACCCGTCGGCGCTGTAACCGTGAACGAGTGGGTTTTTAGTCGGCAGTCGTGTACCCCGGCCTAATGACACGCATCCTCGTCGTCGACAACCACGGTCAGTTCACCCACCTGGAGCACCGGCTGCTCCGGGACATGGACGGGGTGGAGACCGAGACCGTCGACAACACGACGCCACCGGCGGAGCTCGACGCCGACGGCCTCGTGCTCTCCGGCGGCCCCGACATGGACGACGTCGGGAACTGCCCCGAGTACCTCGATCTCGACGTGCCGATTCTGGGCATCTGCCTGGGCATGCAGCTCATCGCGACGGAGCTCGGCGGCCGCGTCGAGTCCGGCGACTACGGCGGCTACGCGGACGTCGACGTCGAGATTCTCGACGACGACGACCCGCTCGTGGGGTCGCTGGCGCCCGAGACCCGCGTCTGGGCGAGCCACGCCGACGAGGTCGTCGACGTCCCCGAGGGGTTCACCCGCACCGCCCGCAGCGACATCTGCGACGTCGAGGCCATCGCGGACACCGACCGCGACCTCTACGGCGTCCAGTGGCACCCCGAGGTCGCCCACACGGAGGAGGGCGAAGCGGTCTTCGAGAACTTCGTGCGGGTCTGCGAGTAGGCCGATGACGGAGGCGCAGGGCGAACTGGCGAGCCTCTCGAAGTACATCTTCCGCGCGCCCCGGTGGTACACGACGGTTGCGCTCTCGCTGGTCATCGCGGCGCTGGCGGGCGTCGCGGCCTTCGACAGCCAGTACGTCCTCGAGGACGCGTGGCAGGGCGTGTTCTTCATCGGCGTGCCGACGGTCGTCGCGAGCCTCGGCACCACGCCCGTAGACCGCTACTTTGGCGGCCAGCTCACGTACAGCCGGTCGTCGCTTTTGGCGTTCGCCTGCGAGGTCGTGGTGGTGGTCGTGCTCGTCGCGGCGGGCGTCGTCGCCGCCGTCACCGGCCGGTTCGGGCAGAACTTCGTCTTCGACGCGCTCATCGCGGCGCTCGGGCTCGTGTTCGCGATACGGTTCCTCGTGGTGCTTGCGGTCTCCCGGGACTCCCCGCTGGTCGCCGCGATTCCCGCGAGCATCCAGACGGTGACCGCCGGCGTCCTGCTGTTCGTCTACAGCGGCACGATGAACTACCTCACGACCGGCGGCCGCCTCGTGAACGCCTACCTCTCCCGGCCCGCCGAGGCGCCGCCGGAAATCCAGTACGCGTTCGCGCCCCGCGACTTCGTCCTGCTGGTCTCGCTGACCGCGCTGTACGGCGTCGCCGCCTACGGGCTCGTCGTCGCCATCGACCGCCCGTGGAAGCGCAGCCTCGGCGTCAGCGTGCTGGACTTCGTCAGCGGCTTCATCGGCCACATCGCCGAGGGCACCCGCGAACTGGAGGACTTCTTCGAGCAGATCGGCGAGGAAGCCGTCGTCCCCGTGACGGTGCTGGCGTTCCGCAATCTCGACGACGGCGAGGAGAAAGCCCGGTTCGTGTTGCCGATGATTCACCCCGGCCCGATGGGGGAAATCGGCGGCGGGAACCTCCCGCAGCGGGTCGCCGAGTCCGCCACGGGGCTGGCGTTCCCGCCCCACGCCACCGCCGGCCACGACTTCAACCTCGTCACGGAGCGCGAGGTTGACACGCTCATCGACGCCGCCGAGCGCGCCCACGCGTCCATCGACTACGCCGACCGCGCGACCCCCGCGGTCCGCGTCCAGGAGGGCGAGGCGAAACTGCTCGGACAGGCGTTCGGCGACGACGCGCTGCTCGTCTCCACGTTCTCCCCGGAGTTCGCCGACGACGTCGAGTACGCGGTCGGGCTCTCCGCCACCGCGGAGGCCCGCGTCGAGGGCATGGACGACGTCCTGCTGGCCGACGCGCACAACTGCAACAACGGCCTGCAGGGCGACGACCTCGGGCACGTCTACCCCGGGAGCAAGCGCTCGTTCGACATGATTCAGGCCGCCGGCGAGGCCGCCCAGCGCCTCCGCGAGGCCGACGAGGACGTCCTCGAACTCGGCGTCGCGTGGGACCGCACGGCGTGGCGCCCCGAGGACGGCATCGGCCCGCTCGGCGTCCGCGTCGCCGTCCTCGACACCGGCGGCGACCGCACCGCGTACGTGCTCGTGGACGGCAACAACATGGAGCCCGGGCTCCGCGAGACCATCGTGGAGGCGCTCGACGGCGTCGACCACGCGGAAGTGATGACCACGGACACCCACATCGTCAACACCGTCGAGTCCACGAATCAGGTCGGCGGCGCCATCGACTGGGACGAACTCGTCGACCTCGTCGTCGGCCTCACGGAGGAGGCGGTCGCCGACCTCGAACCCGTCGAAGCCGGGATGGCCAGCGAGCGCGCGGAGGTCACCGTGTTCGGCAACGACCGCACGGAGACGCTCGCCAGCCACGCCAACGCCGTCATCGCGATGGGCGGCGCCATCGCCGGCCTCGCCGTGCTCGCCACCGTCGCCATCAGCGTCCTCATCTTCTTCCTGACGTAGCGGTTGCGGTCGCGACGGCTACCGCTGCGCGTTCGTGAAGCGAACGAGTGAGAAAACTACTCGTCCGCGAACAGGTCGTCGACGGCGCCGCGCGCCGCGAGCGCGGCGTCATCCGCGACCTGCTCAACGTCGGCGTCGGCGTCCGGCGCGTGGACGTAGACGTCCACGTCGAGTACGCCGTCCTCGAACGTGACAGTGACGTCGAGATCGTCGACGTCACCGGTCGCGAGCCGCGAGAACACGAGGCCTTCGGCGGCCTCGGCGGCGGCCTCCACGACTTCCTCGTCGGACGGTTCCTCGTCAGTCATCAGTTACGCGCTCGGGCCGCCCATCGGACCGCCGCCGCCGGCACCGCCGAGCATCTCCTGGAGCTCCTCCTGGAGGTCCTCGAACTGCTCCTGCACGCGCTCCTCCTGCTTCGAGAGGGTCTCGACGCGGACTTCGAGGTCGTCGACTTTCTCCTCGAGGTCGTCGGCGGCGTCGTCGTAGTCGGTCTCCACGAGGAGTTCGCCGACCTCGCGGTACATCGTCGCGTCCTCGTCGATGTCGTCGAGGGCGTTGAGGGCGGTCTCGGCGTCCGAGAGCTGGGTCTCGGCCTGCTGCTTCTGGGCCGCGACCGTCTGCGCTTTCTCCTGAAGGTCCTGTAGCTGCTCGAGCTTCTCCTGTGCTTCCGGCGGCAGATTGCCCTGCATACGTCTGGGGAGGCGCGCCCGACAGAAAAACCCCCGTATTACGCTCCGCGCAGCCAGCGCCGCGCGCTCGCCGGCCTCGGACGGCTCAGCGGTGCTGGCGGCCGGCGGCAGCGGCGCGCTCGGCGACCTCCACGAGCGTCAGCCACGTGTTGTTCCCCGCGCGCAGCGCGGTCAGGTCCGCGGCGTCGACGGTCACCGTGACGGTCGCGTCCTCGCGCTCGACGGCCGCCCGGCTACGGTCGCCCTCGATGTCGCCGGCTTCCACCGCGACGCTGCGCTCGACGGCGCGAGCGACCGCGGGAGAGTCGTACTCGAAAACCAGCTCCGTGGCGTGGTCCACCGGCCTAGCGAACGTCGACTTCCTTGACGTCGCGGCTCCGCTCTTTCAGGAGGACGCGGTGCCCGCAGTACGGACACCGAACCCCGCCGTACTCGTCGAGTTCGACGTCGCGCTTACAGCGGGAGCACTTGTACGCCATTATTCCTCGACGGCTTCGACGTCGGCTTCGGCGTTCGCTTCGCCTTCGTCCTCGCCGAGCGCCGCGCGGATGGAGCGGCTGACGGTGCGTCCGCCCGGCGTCTTGGGCTTGTACGCGCCGCCGGCGTACTTGTAGTCGCACTTCGAGCACTGCCAGATGCCGGTCCCCTGACGGGAGACGGCGTCGGAACCGCAGTCCGGGCAGGCGTGTTTCTCGTTCATCTCGTCCTCGATTTCGGAGACGCGACGCCGAGAGACGCGGCCGTAGCGCGCGCCGAATCGGCCGGCGCTCCCCGTGGAGCCCTTCTTAGCCATAGTGAACGCTTCTACCGTCGGGGCGCACATAAACGCTACGTTGCGTGGCCGACCGTCGGGAGGCCACGTCAATGCGAACGCGGAGCGCAGCGATGCGTGAGCAGCGTGGTCGAGCGAAGCGAGACCACGTTAACGCGAACGGCGAACGGAGTGAGCCGTGAGTCCCACGTCAGTCCCGCAGTTCTTCCTCGTCGAGCGCGTCGTTGAGGTCCGCGCGGACGCGCTCGCCGGTATCGCGGTTCATCGCCGTCGTCACGACGCGGTTCTCCTGCACGCTGGAGCCGTCGCGTATCAGCAGCCGGAGGTTGCCGTTGTCGTCGGCGCGCGTGACCTTCGCGCGGACGCCCGTCCGCGAGCCGGAGCCGCCGGCGTCGATGGGGCCGGGAATCACCTTCTTCACGTTGGGGTGGTCGGCGACGGTGCGAATCGCGCGCTGGCCGTCGCGGTCGCCGATGAGCGTGGAGTGGCGGCCGCCGATTTTCTCGCTTGCGGGCTCGTCCACGACGTCCAGCGAGCGGTCGCCGCGGCGTTCGACGACCGACTCCACGGGGTTCTCGCGGGGGACGCGGTAGACCTCGTAGTGGAGGTCCGCGCGCACCGCGCGAATCACGTCGTGGTCGCCCGCGACGAAGACGTCCTCGGGGCGCTTGCGCCGAATCTCGTCGGCGATGCGGCCGGCGAAGTTCCGGAGCTCGACGACGCCGGTCTCGCCGCCCTCCTCGGGGACGGTGGCGATGTCCGTCTGACCGACGACCTCTTCGTCGTCGAGGAACGTCAGGGTCGCGTGGTCGCGGTCGCAGGCGGCGACGACGGCGTCGCAGTTGGCGGTGTCGCAGACCAGGCAGTAGTCGCCCGGCTTCCGCAGGGGGGTGCCACACCGCCGACAGTCCATACTCGGGGAACGGCGTGGGCGCGCAAAAGCCCGGTGTTTCGCGCGGTGGCGGGGTTTCGTCGGGCCGCCAGTAGTTCTTTCAGCGCGGCGGCAGTACGGTCGGCGTGATGGCGCCCTCCAGAACGGCCGCGACGCACGGGCTGACCGTCGTCGTGGTCGCCGCGTTCGTCGGCGTGCTGGGCTGGCACCTCGGGCGGGCCGGGTACAGTTCGATGCGGCTGGTGCTGTTCACGGCGCTTGGCGCGAGCGCCATCGCGGGCGCGTCCGGCGTCGTCTCCGGGCGTCCGTTCGTGGCTGCCGGCGGCGCGTGCGTCCTGCTTCTGCTCGGCTTCTGGCAGGCCGTGCTCTGGCCGTACGTCTTCGCCGTCGCGGGCTTCCTCGTCGTCGCCGCCGCTGTACTCGCGGCCGAGCGCGGTGTGGACGCACCGGTCGCCGGGTAGCTCAGAGGTCCAGCGGGCTCGTCTTCAGGTACTCGCGCAGGACGACCGTCGCGTAGCTCCCGGAGGGGAGCGCGAACTCGAAGGTCAGGGGGTCGCGTTCGACCGTGAGGTCGGGGCGGAGCAAAATTGCGCGCCGCGTCCCCGCGGAGTCGAACTCGCCCGGGAGGTCGAAGTCCCCGGGTTCGAGGTCGAGTTCGCCGAGGACCGCGCGCTCGATTTCCCCGGGTTCTCCTTCCGCCAACTCGGTGTCGGTGCCGACCAGCGGCGCGGTGACGAACGCCCGGCCGCGGGCGCAGTGGCGCGCCATCACGTCCACGCGGTCGGCGGTGACGCGCTGCTGGCGGCTCGAATCCGGCCGGGCGACCCCTTCGGGCGCGTCCGACTCCGCGAACCACACCACGTCCCCCTCGACGGGCTCGTGGAACGGCAGCCCGCGCTCCATGCGCTCGGCGATCATCCGGTTGAACGCGTACGATTGGGCGGCGTGGACGAACAGCCGCTGGAGGTTCGACGGGAACGTCTCGACGGCGTCCCGGAAGCTCCCGCCGTCCGCCAGCTCGTGCAGCATCGTGCGCTCGTAGCGCAGCCGGTTCGGGAACTTCTCTAGGGCGGCCTCCCAGTCGCGGGTGTCCTCGACGAACCGCCGCGCGCGACTGCTATCCTCCGGTTCGTGCTCGCTGGGCGCGCCGAGGTACGCCATCGCGGCGCCCTCCCAGTCGCCGCGCAGGATGGCGAGCCCGACCTCGTGGGTGACCGGGCGCTTGCTGCCGAAGCGCTGCTGGCCGAAGAAGTTCGGAACGCCGGGCTCGCCGCCGCCGAACGCCGCGAGGTCCGCGGTGACGGCCTCCGCCTGCTCGGGGTCGTCGGGGTCGCGGACGACGACGCGGAACTCGTTGCCCGCGAGGTCGCCGAACTCCAGTCCGCGGCCCGCGCGCCCGACGACGTCGATGCCCGCGTCCGAGATGTCGGGGAGGTCCTCGGGCTCGATGTCGCGGACGGCGAACAGCTGGGTGGTAACCGCGTGGCGGTCTTTCGTCCCCGCCCACGTCACGCGCTCGCGGCTCATCTCCAGCCGGTTCGCGAGCTCGCGGGCGAAGTCGTTGGTGTCCCACGACGTCAGCGTCGCGCGCAGGACGAGCCACGGGTAGTCGCCGCGGTCGGCGTCCGCGGGCTGGGTGTCGAACTCCTCGATTTCCGTGACGCGGAAGTCCGACGGCGACTCCCGGAGCCGGCCGCCGGTGCCGTCGCTGTCGCTGGCGTAGTACCACATCCCGACCGCGCGCTCCAATTCGTGGGCCTCGCGCATTATCAGAACAGCGGGAGGTCGCCGGTAATCTCGTCCACGTCGGCGTCGGCCGCCGGCCCCACCGCGACGGCCGTGGGCGTCCCCGGCTCCAACTGCGTGTGGCCGGCGTCCTCGATGAGTCCGGACGGCAGCCCCTTGGCCTTCGCTTCCTCCGCAATCTGGTAGAGTTCGCGCTCGCCGCTGGCCTTCACGACGACCTTCTTCTGCCCCTGCTGTTTCCACTGACGCTGGGCGCGGTCGTCGGTGTGCTCGTAGGCTTTCAGGGAGGCGTGCGCGACCTGCGCCGCGAGCTTCCCCTGCCCCATCCCGATGTCCGTTCGGGCGGCGATGACCTGCTTCATGCTGGGGCGTAGCGGCGGCGCGGGCAAAGCGTTGGCTACTCGCGGCGACACGCCGACAAGCATTTGCCGGTGCCGCCGGCAGACCGCGACATGGCCCCGCGCACGCCGCTCTCCAGACCGCGCCGGTACTTCCAGCAACGCGGCTTCGACCTGTGGCCCGCCGTCGCCGCCGTCGGCGTCGCCGCGGTCGCGCTCGCCGCTGCCCTCTACGGATTCGCCGCGCTGTTCGTGCGCCGGCTCCGGCAGGCCGGCCACGGCGACGCCGCCAACGAGGTGTGGAGCCTGCTCTCCTCGGAAATCGTCGGGCTCGTGTTCGCGTTCTTCGTCGGTTGGGTCGTCGTCGCCGCCGTCATGCACGCGCTCGGCCGGCTCGTCATCGGCCACGACGGCGAGTTCCGCGAGACGCTCGTGGTCGCCGGCTGGGGGACCGTGCCGTCGATTCTCAACACCGTGTTCGCGTTCGCCGTGCTCGCGTTCGCGCTCCAGTCGGCCCCCCTCGACACGCCCGAGGCGTTCGTCCGCCAGTTCCGCTCGACAATCGGCTCGACCGGACTCCTCCGCGGCGCGTTCACGTTCGTCGTCGCGGGCTGGCAGACGTACGTCTACACGGAGGGGCTGTACGTCGAGTTCGACGCCGACGAGGGCAGCGCGCTCCTCGTCGCCGTCGTCGTCGCGTACGGCGGCTGGCTGCTCAGCCTGTTCTGAAACCTTTAGGCGCTCGGCCCACCACGACCCGGTATGATACTCTCCGACCGGGACATCCTCGCGCGGCTCTCCGAGGGCGACCTCGTCGTCGAACCGCTGGACGACGTGGACCTTCAGGTCCAGCCCGCGAGCGTGGACGTCCGGCTCGGCCGGCGCTTCCTGGAGTTCGAGCGCGCGAACGTCCCCTGCATCCACCCGAACAAAGAAGAGGAAGTCGAGGACTACGTCACCGAGACCGTCGTCGACGACGGCGACGAGTTCATCCTCCACCCCGGCGACTTCGTGCTCGGCACCACGAAAGAGCGCGTGGAGGTGCCGCCGGACCTCGTCGCGCAGGTCGAGGGCCGCTCTTCCTTGGGCCGGCTCGCCGTCGTCGTCCACGCCACCGCCGGCTTCATCGACCCCGGCTTCGAGGGGAAGGTCACGCTCGAACTCTCGAATCTGGGGAAGGTGCCGGTCGCGCTCACGCCGGACATGCGCATCAGCCAGCTGGTGTTCACGCAGCTCTCCAGTCCCGCCGACCGGCCGTACGGCGAGGAGCGCGGGTCGAAGTACCAGGACCAGGACGGGCCGCAGGCGTCCCGCATCCGCGGCGACCGCGAGTTCGGGGGCGACCAATGAAGTTCATCGAGGAGGTCGTCGTCGAGGAGTTCCTCCCCACCTTCCGCTCGCTGCTCGCGGCGGACCTCCGCGAGCGCGGGCTCACTCAACACGAGGTCGCGGACCTGCTCGGCGTCAGCCAGTCCGCGGTCTCGAAGTACGCCCACGGCGAGGTCACGGTCAACGACGCGGTCGCCGGCGACGAGCGCGTCCGCGAGACCGTCGAGCGCGTCGGCGAGGGACTCGCCAGCGGGGACATGTCGCAGGTGCAGGCGCTCGTCGAGGCGGAGGTGCTGATTCGGCGGCTGTCCGCGCGCGGCGACGTCGTCGCGGACCTCCACGAAGCGGCGATGCCCGCGCTCGCGGAGTACGACGGCGACTTCCGCGTCCACGACCCCGAGAGCGAAGTGCGCGTCCGCGAGCGCGTGCTCTCGTCGGTGCGCCGCGGCGTCCGCATCCTCGAACACGCCAGCGGGTTCGCGACGCTCATCCCCGCGGTCGGGTCGAACCTCGTGGAGTGCACGCCCGACGCCGACGGCGTCGAGGACGTGGCGGGCGTCCCCGGCCGGATTCTGGACGTGATGGGGCGCACGGAGATTCCCGCCGACCCCGAGTTCGGCGTCAGCGTCCACGTCGCGTCGGTGTTGCTGGCCGCCCGGGACGCCGGTAGCGACGCTCGCGCGTGCCTGAACGTCCACTACGACCCGGACGTCGTCGCCGAACTGGAGTCGCTCGGCTACGAGGCCGTCGAGTTCGACCCGGAGGGGGAGGCTTCCGCGGACGCGCTCCGTCCCGTCGTCCGGGACCACCCGGAGGCGGACGTGCTCTACCAGACCGGCGGCTTCGGCGTCGAGCCCATCGTCTACGTGCTCGCGGACAGCGCGCCCGCGGCCGCCGAGATGGCGCGCGAGCTACTGTGAGGGCGCGGTCGCCAGCCCCACGGGGCCGCCGTCGAGTCGCGCGCGGACGCCGTCGCCGGCGCGGTCGAAGGCGGGGTCGGCGTCCGGCTGCACCGCCAGCACGGCGATTGCCGCGGGGAGCGTGACGGCGGCGTCGGCGACCCGGACCGCGGGGTCGAACCGCCAGCCGTCGACGGTCTCCGCGGGCGCCTCGACGAGGTTCGCGCCCGCGACCCTCGCGAACGCGTCGCCGACGGTGGACGCGTCCGCCGCGAAGTCCGCCCGGCGCGCGGCGTCCGCGAGGACGACCGCCTGCTCGCGGGCCGAGAGCTCCTCGTCGAGCGTGCGCGCCGTACACCGCAGCAGGACGACGCAGAGGTCGTCGGGGTCGGTGGTGGCTTCCGCGGCGGCGAAGTACGCGTCCAGAATCGCGCGCTCGGCGTCCTCGTGGCCGGCCGCGCTCAGCGCCTCGAACACCGCGCCCGTGACGTCGTGGCAGGCGTCGGGCAGCGAGGGCGCGTCCGACGGCGGAACGGGCTCGGTGCGCTCGTGGACGACGAGGTCGTAGTGGGGCGCTCGCGGGTCGTAGCGCTCCAGCGTCCGGCGGTACTCGCGGGCCAACTCGGCGGCCTCGCGAGCGGTCTCGCGGTCCGCGAACCATAGCCCGCCGACCGGGAACGGGCGCTCGCCGGTCCGCGCGCAGGCGACGTAGAAGCGCCCGTCGTCGCTTGCGAGGCCGTCGAGGCGCTCGCGCATCGTGCGGAGGTCGTCGCCCATCACGTTCCCCTCCCCGCGTCGTCCGCAGCTAGTCGCTCGCACATACGTTTTAGGCTGGCCTAAAGAAAGAAAAAGCTACCGGGGCCCGCCGAGCGCTCAGTCGAGGTCGCCTTCCCGAATCCGCTTCTCCGCTGCTTCCAGCGCCGCCTCCCGGTCGAACCCCGCGACGATTTCCTCCAGTTCCTCGCGGGAGGCGTCCCGGAGGTTGCGGGCGTGCTCGGTAATCGACGGGAGCGCGCGAATGATGTTGTCTACGACGGGAACTGCGGCGGTCTGCGCGGACCGCGACATCGGGTTCAGGTCGATTACGAGCTCGGTCTTCCCCATCTCGGCGAGCGCCTCCGCGCGGTCGCCGTCTTCCAGCGGGACGAGCACCACGTCCGCGTCGTAGATGCCGTCGCGGTCCACCTTCGCGCGCTCGTGTTCGAGGCCCGGAATCCGCGCGTCCGCCTTCAGCCCCTTCACGTCCTGTGCGCCGTGCTCGCGGAGGTGCTCGGCAATGGCTTCCATCCGCTCGGCGGTGCGGTTGAAGAGGTTCACCTCGACGTCTGCGCCCACCACTTCCGCGAGCGCGACGACCTCGCCGGGCACGAGCGCCGCGACGTTCCCGTTCACCGACAGTACCGGGTGCTCGGCGAGCAGGAGGTACGCGGCCGCGACGCGCTCGGCATCGTTCGCGGACGGAATCGTTTCCTCGCCGAGCAAGTAGTCGAACGCCTCCCCGCGGCCCTGCGCGACCAGCCCCTGCTTCGACGTGATGCCCTTCTCCACGCCCGCCTCGATGCGGTGGCGGGTCACCAGCGAGTCGTGGCGCGGGTGGTCGGCGGGAATCTCGGCCATACTGTCTCTGGCGCCCCATCGCGCAAAAATCGTCCGCTTGCGGGTCGGTGCTGCTCGAAGACGCTCGCCCACTCAGATGTCCAGCGTCGCGCCCGCCGGATGCACGCGACACACCTCGGGGTCGTAGCCGGCGTCGGAGAGACCGGTCCCGAGCGCGAACACCGTCTCCCCCAGCATCGCCATCGCCGCCTCGCCGCCCGCGTCGGTGACCGCTTCCACGGCCGCTTCGACCTCCCCGTCGAGGAGGCCCGCGTCCCGGGAGAACTCCCGCGAGAGCGCCATGAACCGCGGGAGCGTCGGGTGCTCGCGGAGCGCCGCGAGCGCGTCCTCGCCGGCCGCCGACAGCGTCGCCGTGTCGCCGCCGATGACGTCGCTCGTCGAGAGGCCGCGGAAGGAGACGTACTCGACGCGGCCCGCGTCCGGCACGCCGTCGAGGCGACCGTGCGCGGGCGCGCCGGGTTCGACGCGAATCGGAACGCCGCCGCGGGCCTGCGCCACCACGTCCCCGAGTCCGGTGCCGGCTTCGACTTCCGCGGCGTGCGCGACGCTCACGAGGTCGTTCACGGACAGCCCCGCGTCGAAGGCGCTGTTCGCGGCGAGCGCCGTCCCGAGCGCCATCGCGCCGGAGACGCCGAACCCCGCGCCCAGTGGCAGCGACGTCTCCGCGGACACCGCCGCCGTCGCGTCGAGCGCGTCCAGCACGCGCGTCACGCTCTCGACGCCGACCTCGCGGCCGTTCAAGCGCACCTGTGTCTCGTCGCTGGGTTCGACGCGCGTCGTCACGCCCGCCGAGAGCGTGATACCCGCGCCCCGCGACCCCGTGCGCTCGGGGGTCTCGGTGCGCTCCACGCTGAAGAACCCGGTCACGTGGCCGGGCGCGAACGCCGTCGCCGCGTCGCCGTCGCTCATCCTCTCGGAGTCGGGGGTCGCGCGGATTAAGTGTTGCACTCTCGGCACGCGAACGTTCAAGTGTGTTTACGCCTAAGTACGACGTATACGTGCCCTCGATTAGCGCCCGCATCCCCGACGACGAGGAGGAAGCCCTCGCGGAGGTCGCCGACCTACTCGGCGAGGACAAGAGCGCCACCATCCGGAAAGCGCTCTCGGAGGGACTCCACGACCTCCGCGTGCGCGTCGCTGTCGAACGCTACCAGTCCGGCGACGTCTCCGTCAACGAGGCCGCCCGCATCGCGGACGTCAGCCTCGGCGAGTGGATGGAAATCGCGCGCGAACACAACCTCACCACTCAACTCTCGCCCGACGACCTCGAATCGGACGCCGACGCCGCGCTCGACGTATGAGCGATGTCGTGCTCGTCGACGCGACCACGCTCATCGCGCTCGGGAGCGTCGGCCGCGTCGACCTCTTGGCGAACTTCGATGGCGACGTTCTGGTTCCAGAGACTGTCGTCGACGAGGTAACGACCGAGCCAGCGAGGACGAACGTCTCGACGTTCCTCGACTCCCAGCAAGTCACCGACAGTGTTTCCGAGGAGGCCGTCGCGGACGCGCAGCGCCTGCTCGGTGACGAGTGCGTTCACGGTGACGTCGAACTCGTCGCTGGCGTGCGCTCCCACCACGCCGACGACCGTTCCGTCGCCGTCGTCTCCGACGACCGCCGCGTCCGTGCGGTCGCGGAGGGACTCGGCGCGACGGTCACCGGAACTGTCGGCGTCGTCGTTCGCGCGGTTCACGAGGGAATGGACCCGGAGAACGCCAAAGCGTTGGTTCGAGAAATCGACAGCCACGGCTTGCACATGACCGGGGAACTCCGCGAAAAAGCGTTCGAGTTAATCGACGACGCAGCCGGCGATTAGGGACTCAACCGCTGTCGGTCCTGTGAGACGCGCGGCGTCTCACCTATGGCGACAGCCGCTGCCGGTCGCGCGGGAACAGCACGGCTTCCCGGATGTTGTCGAGGTCGAGCATCGTCATGACGAGGCGCTCGACGCCGTACGCCCACCCGGCGTGGGGCGGCATGCCGTACTTGAACATCTTCGTGTAGTACTCGAACTGGTCGGGGTCCAGGCCCTGCTGCTCGAAGCCCTCGACGAGCGCGTCGTAGCGGTGCTCGCGCTGGCCGCCCGACACGAGTTCCATGCGCGGGTGCATCAGGTCGAAGCCCTTCGAGAGCTCGGAGTCGTCGTCGTAGTCCTGGATGTAGAACGGCTTGATCTCGCTGGGCCAGTCGGTGACGAAGTAGTGCCCGCCGACGTCGTCGCCGAGCGCCTTCTCGCCCTCAGTGGGGAGGTCGTCGCCCCAGACGAGCTGCTCGTCGAGTTCGCCGGTGGCGTTGATGCGCTCGATGGCCTCCTCGTAGGTGAGTCGCGGGAAGTCACCCGAGGGCGCCTCGAACTCGTCGGCGAGGCCGAGGAGTTCGAGTTCCTCCTGGCAGTTCTCCTCGACGGCGGAGTAGGCGGCCTTCAGCGTGCCCTCGCAGACGTCCATCGCCTCCTCGTGGTCGATGAACGCGGACTCGAAGTCGATCATCGTCGCCTCGTTGAGGTGGCGCGGCGTGTTGTGCTCCTCCGCGCGGAAGATGGGGCCGACCTCGAAGACGCGTTCGAGCCCGGAGCCCACCATCAGCTGCTTGAACAGCTGCGGGCTCTGGTTCATGAACGCCTCCTCGCCGAAGTACGTCACGGGGAACAGCTCCGTGCCGCCCTCCGTGCCGGTGGCGACGATTTTCGGCGTGTTGATCTCCGTGGAGCCGACGCTCCGGAAGTACTCGCGGACCGCGCGCAGCACTTCCGCGCGAATCTCGAAGATGGCCTTCGTCTCGGGCTTGCGGGCGTCCAGCGTGCGGTTGTCCAGCCGCGTCGAGAGGTCGGCGTCGACCTTCCCGGAGGGGTCCAGCGGGAGCTGGGGGTCGGCTTCCGCCATCACTTCGATGGAGTCGGGCGTGACCTCGACGCCGGTGGGCGCGCGCTCCTCCTCCTCGACGTCGCCGGTGACCTGGACGACGGACTCGCGCTGGACGTTGATGCCCGTCTCCACGAGCTCGTCGTCCATCTCGTCCTTCTCGAATTTAATCTGAATCTTCCCGGTCTTGTCTCGGAGGATGAGGAAGGCGATGCCACCGAGGTCGCGCACCTCGTGGACCCAGCCAGCGACCGTCGCGTGGTCGCCCGGCTCGGCGTCCGCTGTGAACGTGCGGTCCTTCATACCACCCGATTCGCGAGGACCGGCCTTAAACGCCGTCATTTCCGGCGTGGCCGAACCCGGTCGCGTCCCGGGGACGAGGGCTCACTCGTGGGCGTCGTTGACGCCGCGCACCGTCTCCGTGACGGCCTCGACGCCCTCGTCGTGGAGCAGGTCGCCGACGACGATGGTGTCCGCGTGCTCGCCCATCTCGTAGGCGGCGTCGTAGTCGCGGATGCCGCCACCGTAGAACAGCGTCGCGTCGTCGAGCGCGTCCTGGGCCGCGCCGACGACCTCGGTGTCGCCCAGCATCCCCGAGTACTCGACGTAGACGATGTCCTGGCCGAGCATCTTCTCGGCGACCTCCGCGTACGCCGCTACCTCGTCGGCGTCGAGGTCGCAGTCGGCGTCCGTGTACTCGGCGACGCTGGCCTCGTCGTTGAGGACGACGTACGCCTCGGTGGCGGTGCGCTCCCAGTCGAGGTCGCCGATGCGGACCCACTCCTTGTGCGCGCCCGTGATCCAGAACGGGTCGCCGGCGTTCAGCACGACCGGCACGAGGTAGCCGTCGAGGGCGTCGTCCTCGACGACGACCGCGGGATTGGATGGCTCCTGGTACAGCGGCACGTCGTGTTTCCGGCAGGCGTCGATAACCCGCCGCATCTTCTCGGTGGTCACGTCCATCGTGCCGCCGATTTCGATGGCGTCGGTGCCCGTCTTGGCGACGTCGTCGAACGTGTCGCCGTCGGTCAGCGACTTGTCCGGGTCCACCTTGAGCACGTGGTCCCAGTCGTCCCACGGGGTAGTCATGTGCCCCCATTAAAATGGCCCGGGCAAAACCCCTTCGATGCGGGTGGAGTGCCGCCAGCGGCGCCGCTGGGGAGGCTGAGAGCGGAACCGGAGGCGGGGACGGCCTAACTGTGGATGCCCATCGCCTCGATCTGCTCCTGGTAGCGGTTCCGGATGGTGACTTCCGTCACCTGCGCGACGTCCGCGACCTCGCGCTGGGTCTTCTTCTCGTTGCAGAGCAGGGACGCGGCGTAGATTGCGGCGGCCGCGTAGCCGGTCGGGGACTTGCCCGAGAGCAGTCCCTTCTCGGCGGTCGTCTCGATGATCTCGTTGGCTTTCGCCTGCACTTCCTCGGAGAGTTCGAGTTCCGAGCAGAACCGGGGCACGTACTTCTTCGGGTCGACGGGCTTCATCTCCAGTCCGAGCTCCTGAGAGATGTAGCGATACGTGCGACCGATCTCCTTGCGCTCGACCCGGGACACCTCCGAAATCTCCTCGAGGCTCCGGGGGATGCCTTCCTTCCGGCAGGCCGCGTACAGCGCGCTCGTCGCGACGCCCTCGATGGAGCGGCCACGAATGAGGTCTTCCTTGAGCGCGCGCCGGTAGATGACCGACGCGACCTCCCGCACCGACCGCGGGACGCCCAGCGCCGACGCCATCCGGTCGATCTCCGAGAGCGCGAACTGGAGGTTTCGCTCGCCGGCGTCCTTCGTGCGGATGCGCTCCTGCCACTTCCGCAGGCGGTGCATCTGCGAGCGCTTCTTCGACGAGATGGAACGCCCGTAGGCGTCCTTGTCCTTCCAGTCGATGGTCGTCGTCAGCCCCTTGTCGTGCATCGTCTGCGTGGTCGGTGCACCGACGCGGGACTTCTCCTGTCGCTCCTGGTGGTTGAACGCGCGCCACTCCGGACCGGGGTCGATCTGCTCCTCCTCGACGACGAGGCCGCAGTCGTTGCAGACCAGCTCCGCGCGGTCCGAGCTCTTCACGAGGTTGTCAGAGCCGCACTCCGGGCACTCCCGTACGCCCTCCTCGGACTCCTCCTGCTCTGTCGCCGTTTCTCGCTCCCGCTGGCGAGTGGACCGTGTCATCGCATTTTTATATTAGCGTTTCGCAAACGTTTAAATCCGTTGGCGGTTTGGAACCTCTCACAGACGACACAAGTAGCCGCTCGAACGCCGCTAAACCGCCGGTAGAGAGCACGAGGCGCCGCTGGACGCGCGTTCTCGGATAGTAACCCATATACGGGAGGGGAGGTGACTTCGACTCAATGCCGGTCGTAGAGTGCGACGTCGACGACGCGCGCGAACGACTCGACGCGGCGGGCGCGTCGTTCAGCGAGGGGAACTCCGAGTACGAGCGCTGGCACGCCGACCTCGGGGACGCCCACGCCGTCGCCTACGACGACAAGCTCGTCGTGCAGGGCGGCACCCCCACGGACATCACTGCCGTCGTCGAACCCGACCGCGGCGGCCGCGTGCACGCGTACTTCGACGGCGCGAGCCGCGGCAACCCCGGTCCCGCCGCTGTCGGCTGGGTGTTGGTCTCCGGTGACGGCATCGTCGCGGAGGGTAGTGAACGCATCGGCCGCGCGACCAACAATCAGGCCGAGTACGAGGCCCTGCTCGCCGTGCTGGAGGCCGCCGCCGAGTTCGGCTTCGACGAGATCGAGATTCGCGGGGACTCCCAGCTCGTCGAGAAGCAGGTCAAGGGCGCGTGGGACACCAACGACCCCGAACTCCGGGAGAAGCGCGTCCGCGTGCGAGAACTGCTCGGCCGCTTCGAGGACTGGTCGCTGACCCACGTTCCGAGAGAGGTAAACGACCGCGCCGACGAACTAGCCAACGAAGCCCTCGACGATGACTGACCTCCCCGACGACGTAGTCGACGAAGCCGAACGCCTCACTCGCCTCGCCCGCGACGCCGTGGACGACGCCGCGGCCGAAGCGTATCGCGAGCGCCGCGACGAACTGCTCGCCGACCACGGGTTCGTGCCGCGCGTCCGCGAGCGCGACGACACGCTCGTCTGTTACCCCGGCGACTGGCTCGACGACGACGGCCGCGTCCAGCTAGACGACGTCGAGGACACCGACCGCGCGGCCGAGGTGTCGCTGTCCGGCCCCGGCGAGCAGGGCGACTACGAGGCGGCCGCCGCGCGCAACGAGGAACTCGTCGAGCGCATGCGCGAGCGCCACGGCGACGTCCACGGCGACAACGCCGCGGCGTTCGCCGAGTTCATGAACAACTACTACGCGCGCCCGATGGACGCGGCCGACGACCGCGAGCGCGAGGAGTTCCTCGACGAGTACTTCCCGCGGAACGCGTGGCCCACCGACGAGCAGCGCGAGCGCGTCGAGGCGTCGCTGGACCTGATTTCCGAGGTCGCGGCCGAGGAGCGCGACGACTCGGAATCCACCGCCGACCCCGCGCCCGAGCAGTAGGCGGCGCTGCCGCTACGGAACTCGGCGCGTGAAAAGTTGTGTCTGGAAGAACCGTTAGTTCTCGGCGACGATGTCGCGGACCTGCTCCTTGCGGTCC
This sequence comes from Halobacterium sp. NMX12-1, assembly GCF_040435975.1. Lineage (NCBI taxonomy): Archaea > Methanobacteriati > Methanobacteriota > Halobacteria > Halobacteriales > Halobacteriaceae > Halobacterium > Halobacterium sp. NMX12-1. Next base: position 1,053,951 of record NZ_CP159204.1, read on the forward strand.
TCGTCGGTGAGGAACTTCGAGAGCGTCCACTCGAGGTCGTCGAGGACGGCGTCGAAGCCGTCGTCGGTGAGTTCGTACTGGTTCGTGCGCTTGTCGAGCTCGGACTTCTCGACGAGGCCCTTGTTGACGAGGTCGTCGAGGTTCGGGTAGAGCCGACCGTGGTTGACTTCCTGGCCGTAGTAGTCTTCGAGTTCGCGCTTGATAGCGAGGCCGTAGCGGGCTTCCTCGGCGAGTACGGTGAGGATGTTCTTCTGGAACGCAGTCAGGTCGCGCACGTCCGTACGTGCAGCAGGTTGTGCCTCTGACATAGCTAACTGGAAGGCGCGCATACATTTAAACACTTCTCAATTGAGTGGAGTTTGCCCCGCTCGGGATGCGAAAAGCCTATTTCCGCCCGACAAACACCTGTGCGTCATGGCGAACCTCTGGGAAGACCTCGAGACCGGACCGGACGCACCCGACGTGATTTACGCGGTCGTCGAGTGCCTGAAAGGCGAGCGCAACAAGTACGAGTACGACAAGGACATCCCGGGCGTGGTGCTGGACCGCGTGCTCCACAGCAACGTCCACTACCCCTCGGACTACGGCTTCATCCCGCAGTCGTACTACGACGACGAGGACCCCTTCGACGTGCTGGTGCTCGTCGAGGACCAGACGTTCCCCGGCTGCGTCATCGAGGCGCGCCCGGTCGCCCTGATGAAGATGGACGACGACGGCGAGCAGGACGACAAGGTCATCGCGGTGCCCGACGAGGACCCCCGCTACGACCACATCGACGACCTCGAAGACATCCCCCAGCAGGAACTCGACGAGATCGAGGAGTTCTTCGAGACGTACAAGAACCTCGAGGCGGGCAAGGAGGTCGAGACGCTGGGCTTCGAGGACGCGGCGGCGGCGAAGGACGCCATCGAGCACGCCCAAGACCTCTACGACGAGAAGTTCGCGTAACGGCGTCGCCCCGATTCTCCGCTTTTTCGCGCCGACCAGCGGCGGCGATAACCACGGGGTATCAGGCGCCGCCCGGTCGATGTGTTATGCGCATGGGTAATTATTTCCGGTGGTGTGCCGTACAATCGAGCGTAATGGCCGCCAGCCACTCACAGTTCGGCGTTCGCCACGTCACCGTCGTCCCGACGAACTTCCAGTCCGCGGACAGCGACGACGAGGACGGGACAGCCGACGCGAGCGCGACCGACCCCTCCCACTGAGCCGACACCGCGGGCCGCCCGGGACAACATACTTAACGATTCACGTGGACTCTCGGCGTAATGCTCCCCGAGGTCGGCACGGTCTCGACGCCCGTGCTCGCGCTCGCGGCCGGGGCTGTCGCGGTCGGCGGCGCCGGCGCCTACGCCCTCACCGCGGTGCTCCGACGCCGCCGAACCGACACCGACGACGAGAACTTCACGCGGCTCCGCGACACCATCGCGAGCCTCGAATCCGTCGCGCTCGTCGTCCCCGAGAACCCCAGCGTGGACGCGCTCGCGGCCGCCATCGGGCTCCGCGAACTCTGCAACCAGTGGGGCGTCACCGCGCGCGTGTTCGCCGAGGACGACGTCACCAGCGACGACGCCAAGGCCTTCTGTAACCTCTTCGACGTCTCCCTGGACGTCGCCGGTAACTCCCTCGACGACTTCGACGGCGCGGTCGCCGTCGGCGGCGGCGGCACCGTCCCGTCGTTCGCCAACCGGCCGCCCGTCGTCGCCGTCGTCCGCCACCGGCCCGCGGCGGTCGACCACTCGCTGGTCCTCGACGGCGACGACGCCGGCGCCACCTCCACTATCGTCGCGCGGTTCGTCGAGCGAGCCGGTCTCACGCCCGAACAGGACGTCGCCACCGCGCTCCTCTACGGCATCCGCGCGGGCACCCGGGAGTTCCGGCGCGTGCGCTCCCGCGAGGACTTCCGCGCCGCGACGTTCCTCCAGGAGTTCGCCGACCAGGGCACCATCGACGCGCTCCGCGCGCCCGGCATGAGCGGCGAGACGTTCGACGTCATCGGGCACGCCATCAGGAACCGGGAGCGCCGCGCGAGCTTCGCGGTCACGAACGTCGGCTCCGTCCCGTCCGTGAGCGCGCTCGAAGAGGCCGCCGACACCCTCCTCCGGCTCGACGGCGTCTCCTCGGCGGCCGCGTTCGGCGTCCACGAGGACACCGTCGTCACCGCGTGTCGCGCCGACGACGTGCGCACGAGCGCGATGGACGTCCTCTCGTCGGCGTTCGACCAGACGGACGCGCTCGGCGGCGACGCCGACACCGCGACCGCGCGCGTCCCGCTGGGGCTGTTCAGCCGCGTCAGCTCCGACCAGCAGTCCACGCTCGACGAGCTCATCGACGCGAGCACGCGGAAGGCGCTGTTCTCGGCGTTCGAACAGGCCTGAGCTGGCAAACGTGGCTGGTGTCGCGGACACCGGCCAGTTGCCGCCGTAAGACGAACCCTTTTGTGCGTCAGCGGCGACGCGGACTGTATGGGTCTGTTCGACCGACTCCGCGGCGGCGACGGCTCGCGGGTCGCGTTCATCGGCATCGACGGCGTCCCGTACAGCCTGATTCGGGACGAGCCCGAGACGTTCCCGAACCTCCACGACGTCATCGAATCGGGCGGCGGCGGCGCCATCGACAGCATCGTTCCGCCGGAGTCCAGCGCGTGCTGGCCGTCCCTGACGACGGGCGTCAACCCCGGCGAGACCGGCGTCTACGGGTTCCAGGACCGCGAGGTCGGCAGCTACGACACGTACGTCCCGATGGGCCGGGACGTGCAGGCCGACCGCGTCTGGGACCGCGTGACCGACGCCGGCCGGGACGCCACCGTCCTCAACGTCCCCGTCACGTTCCCGCCCCAGCGCAACGTCCAGCGGATGGTCTCCGGGTTCCTCTCCCCGGGCATCGAGAAGGGCTCGCACCCCGAGTCGGTCGGCGACTACCTCGACTCCATCGGCTACCGCATCGACACGAACGCCAAGCTCGGCCACCAGGACGACAAGTCCGAGTTCATCGCGGACGCCCACGAGACCATCGACGCCCGACAGGAGGCGTTCCTGAACTACGTCCGGGAGGACGACTGGGATCTCTTCTTCGGCGTGTTCATGACGACCGACCGCGTCAACCACTTCCTGTTCAAGGACTACGAGCAGGACGGCGAGTACAAGCAGGAGTTCCTCGACTTCTACGAGAAGGTCGACGAGTACATCGGCGAAATCCGCGCGGAGCTGGACGACGACGTGACGCTGGTCGTCGCCTCCGACCACGGGTTCACCAGCGAGGACTACGAGGTCCACCTGAACCAGTGGCTCGAAGACGAGGGGTGGCTGTCCTTCGAGGACGAGGACCACGACAGCCTCGAGGATATCAGCGACGACACGACGGCGTACTCGTTCATCCCGGGGCGCTTCTACGTCAACCTCGAAGACCGCGAGCCCCGCGGGAGCGTCCCCGAGTCCGAGTACGAGGACGTGCGCGCGGAACTGAAGGAGGAACTGCTCGCGCTGGAGGGGCCGGACGGCCGGCCGGTCGTCGACCGCGTCGTCCCCAAGGAGGAGGCCTTCGACGGCGCCCACGACGAGATCGCGCCCGACCTCGTCGCCATCCCGAACCACGGCTTCGACCTGAAGGCGGGCTTCTCGGGCGCTGACGACGTGTTCAGCGTCGGCCCGCGAAACGGCATGCACTCCTTCGAGAACGCCACGCTGCTCTCGGACGCCGAGGACATCTCCGTCCCCGAGGGCACCGACCTCTTCGACGTCACGCCGACGCTCTTGGACCTCCTCGACGTGGAGTTCGACGCCCGCGAGTTCGACGGCGAGACGCTCGTCTAGAGCAGGTCGTCCAGCTCGTCGTTCTGGAAGTCCTCGGTGACCTGCTCCTGTTCGACGGTCTCGCTTGCCTCCTTCGCGCGCTCCATGAACTGCTCGATGCGCTCGGAGCGCGAGATGCCCGACAGCAACACCAGCACCGCGATCTTGTCCGAGTCCAGCGGGAAGTCACCGCCGCGGACCTGCATACTGCGGGTCTCCTCTTCGACCCACGACCGCGCCTTCTCGACGCCCTTCCGGGAGACGCGGTCGGCTTCGCCCGCGACCACTACGAGCGCCGCGCCCGCTTCGGTGGTCTCGGGCACGCTCATCCCCGTGAGCAGGGACTTCCGCGCGGTCGAGGTGACGACGTTGACGTTCTCGCCGGCGTCGGGGGCGGCGTCCGCGCTCGCGAACCCGACCGCGGACATGTTCCCGGACTTGAGCGTGTTGATGACCTCGCTGGAGTCGACGACGCTCTCCCCGACGCCCTCGACGTTCTCGCCGGCGGCCAGCAGGATGCCGACGCGGCGCGCGATGCGCTCGTTGATGGCGTCGAACGCCTCGGTGACGCTCCGCCCGGTCTCGCGCCACGCGTCGTTGTCCACGAGCAGCGTCGAGTCGGCCTCCCGGACGAGCGTCTTCAGCGACCGGCCGGCGTTGGCCTGATAGATGCCGCCTTCGTCCCGGCCGGGGAGGATGCCGAGCGCGTAGACGGGAATCTCGTGGACGCGCTGGAGTTCCTTCACGAGGACGGGCGCGCCGCCGGAGCCGGTGCCGCCGCCGAGGCCGGCGACGACGAAGATGGCCTCCGTCTGGGCGTCGATGACGCCGTCGAGCGCGCCGACGACCTCGCGGACGTCGCTCTGCATCACTTCTGCGCCGAGTTCGTTGTCGGCGCCGACGCCGTGGCCTTTCACGCGCTCCTGGCCGACGAGGATGGTGTCGATGTCAAGGGGTTCGAGGTCGGCTTTCGCGGTGTTGACTGCGAGTGCGCCACGGACGGCGCCGTAGCCGGCGCGGCGGTCTTCTGCGAGGAGGGCTTCGGTGACCTTTCCGCCGGCCTGGCCGACGCCGATGAGGGCGGCTTTCATACGCCGTTCATGACGGGGGGAGAGCATCAACGTTGCGCCGTCCCGACACTTAAACCGGAGGACGGGACCACCCACTGTCGTGTCCCGCGACGACCTCGACGAACGGCTGCGAGCGGTGGAACGCGCGATGACCGACGGCGACGCCGCGGTCAGCGACCTCTCCGAGGCGGCGGCCGTCCACGACCGCCTCGACGACGTCGAAGCGGAGCTGGCCGACCTCGCGGAGCGACTGGACGCCCTCGACGCGACCGTGCAGTCGCTGCACGGCTACGTCGGCGACCTCGAAGCCGTCAACGAGCGCGTCCAGCGGCGCGCGGACGCCGCCCGCGAGGCGGTCGAACGCCTCGAAGCCGAGCGGCGGCGCCCACCGCAACGCACCCCGGACGCGGAGCGTGCCGACGCCACCGCTTCGGGTGACGCTGCCGACGCGACTGCCACCGCCGCGACCGCCGACACTGCCACGCACCGCGACGAGACGACTGCCGACGCCGAGCGCTTCGAGGCGGAGACCGAGGACGACTCGCTGCTCGACCGCGTGCGAGAGTCGCTGTGAGCGTCCGCGTCGTGCTCGCCGTCGCGTTCGCGCTCGCACTCCTCACGGCCGCCCAGCCCGCCGTCGACCACGCGACCAGCACGCGCGACAGCGCGGCCGTCAGTGCGAGCGCCGACCGCGTCGCTGACGCCGTGGACAGCCTCTACCGCCGGAACGACCCCGGGGCGACGGTCGCAACTGCCCCGCGGCGCACCGTCCACCTCGACCTCCCGGACGGCGCGGCGCTCGCCGTCCGCGGGAATCCGCCGCGGCTCGTCTCGAAACTCCCGAACGGTCCCGAACACCAGCGCACGCTCCCCGTGCGCGTCGAGACGTGCGGCGACGACGCGACCCTCGATGGCCCGACGTCGCTGGCGTACGTCGAGCGCGCGGACGGACCAGTGGTCCTCGCGCTGCGAGGGTTTATCCGGGGGGACGCGACCACCGCCGCCCATGCGTGCGCTCCTCGACCGCCTCGCGGCGGACGACCCCGACTGCGGCTGTGACGCCACTCACGACGGCAGCGCGCTCCGCGTCGACGCCGACGGCTGTCCGGGCAGCGGCGACCTCACCGAACAGCAGGCGTGTCGCGCGGCGGTCGTCGCGGCGTGCCAGCGGGCCGACGCCGACCGAGTCGTCGTGGACGCGTCCGGGTTCCGCCGCGAGTACGGCCCGCACGCGGTCGCGCTGTTCACCGCGGCCGGCCGGTTCGCCGCGCGCGTCGCCGACCGCGACCAGCGACTCGCCGCTCGCGCCCGCGCCGACCCGCTCGCGGCGGCCGCGGAAGCCAGCGGGCGCGCCGGCCCGGTCGCCGAAATCGCCGCCGAAACGGGGTTCGCGGCCGCCGCCGGCGACCTCCCGGACTACGACGCGCTCCGCCCGCGCGTCGGCCCCGCGCTCGCCGACGCCCGCATCGAACCGACGCCGCCGCCCGACAGCCGGCTCCGGGACACGCGGACCCTCGAAACGGGCGCGACCGTCCGCGAGTACGCGGTTCCCGGCGACCTTCCGGTCTACCACGTCGTCCCCCCGGAGTACGAGTTCGCGCCCGCCGACTGCCGCGTGCTCGCCGACGCCCGGCGCCTGCTTGCGGACGGCTCGATTCCCGACGGCGAGGACGCACCCGGGCGCGCGGTCCGCGAAGCCGCGGGCGAGCACCGCGAACCGCTCGCGGACGCGCTCCGCAAGCACACGCGCGGGTTCGGCGTCCTCGAAGACCTCTTCGCGGACCCCCGCATCTCGGACGTGTACGCGAGCGCGCCGGTCGCCGACGGACCCCTGCGCGTGACTGTCGGCGGCGAGGACGCCCGGGCGAACGTCCGGTTCACGGACGCGGGCGTCGAACGGCTCGCCTCCCGGCTGCGCGCGGAGAGCGGGCGTCCGTTCTCCCGCGCGAACCCCACGCTCGACGCCGCAATCGACGGGCTCGGGGCGACTGGACGCGTCCGCGTCGCGGGCGTCACCGACCCCGTCAGCGACGGCACCGGGTTCGCGTTCCGCGCGCACGACGCCGACCCGTTCCGGCTCCCGGACCTCGTCGCGAACGACACCCTCCCGCCCCAAATCGCCGGCTTCCTCGTCGAAGCGCTCCGGCGCGGCGCGTCCGTCCTCTTCGCCGGCGCGCGCGGCGCGGGCAAGACCACGCTCCTCGGCGCGACCCTGTGGGGGCTCGCCGCCGGCACGCGCCTCGTCACTATCGAGGACACGCCCGAACTCCCCGTTCGCGCGCTCCGCGGCGACGGCCGCGACGTGCAGGCGCTGTACGCGAACAGCGACGGCGCGAGCGCGGACGTCTCGATGGCGGACGCGCTCCGCACCGCGCTCCGGCTCGGCGACGGCGCCATCGCGGTCGGCGAGGTCCGCGGCGAGGAAGCTCGCGTCCTCTACGAGGCGATGCGCGTCGGCGCCAGCGACGCCGCCGTCCTCGGTACGATACACGGGAAGGGCGCCGCGAGCGTCCGCGAGCGCGTCGTCTCCGACCTCGGCGTCCCCGCGTCGTCGTTCGCTGCGACCGACCTCGTGGTCACGCTCGCGGACACGGACGCCGGCCGCCGCGTCACGCGCGTCGAGGAAGTCACGGGCGACGGCGCAGCCGCGCTCTACGAGGACGACGGGTGCGGCGCCGAACCGACCGGCCGCGTCGCCCGCGGGAACAGCAGCGTGGTCGCCGACCTCGCGGCGCCCGGCGAGACGTACGCCGACGTCCGGGCGGCGATTCGGAACCGCGCCGACTGCGTGAGCGATGATTGAGCCCGCGAACCCGCGGCGGGCTCTCGCGACACTGGCCGCCACAGCCGCGGTCGCGCTTCCGGCCACCTACTGGAACCCGTACGCCGGTACTGCCGTCGCGTGCCTCGGCGTCACGACGGCCGCCGCGCTCGCGTACGGGCCGCACGTCCGCTCGGTCGCCGAGCGGTCGCGCGCGCTCGGAGCCGCGCCCGACGTCGTGTGTCTGGTCGTCCTCTCGCTGCGCCTCGACCCCGCGCTCGAACGCGCCACCGACTTCGCCGCCGAACACGGGAACGGCCGGCTCGCGGCCAGCCTCGCCGCACACGCCCGGGGGTCCCGTGGCACGCCCGGTGCCGGGTTCGCGTCGTTCGCGGCGACGTGGGACGACCACCTGCCGTCGCTGCGGCGCGCCGCCGCGCTCGCCGACGCCGCTGTCGACGCGCCCGCCGGCGAGCGAGAACGGCTCCTCGACCGCACGCTCGCGGTGGTCGTCGAGGGCGCACGGGAGCGCGCCAGCGAGTACGGCGACGCCGTCCACGGGCCGACGATGGGCGTCTACGCGTTCGGCGTCGTGCTGCCGCTCGCGCTCGTCGGCGTCGTCCCCGCCGCGGCGAGCGCCGGCCTTCCACTCACGCTCGGCGCGGTCGCGCTCGCGTACGGCGTCGTCCTCCCGCTCGCGGTGCTCGCGGTCGTCTGCTGGATTCTCGCACGCCGCCCCGTCGCGTTCCCGCCCGCGGCCGTGCCCGCCGACCACCCGGAGTTGGACGACCGCGCGCGGAACGCCGCGCTCGCGGCGGGTTGTGGCGTCGTCGCCGCGCTCGCCGCGTCCCGACTGCTCCCGTCGTGGGCGCTCCCCGTGTTGCTCGTCGGCTGGCCGGTCGGCGGCGCGCTCGTCTACTGGTACCGGCCCGCCTGTGAAGTCCGCGAGGACGCCCGGAACGTCGAGGCCGGGCTCGCGGACGCGCTCTCCGTGCTCGGCCACCAGCTCCGCCACGGCCGCGCGGTCGAAGCCGCCGTGACCGACGCCGGCGACACGCTCGACGGCCCCACTGGTGCCGTCTTCGACGAGGCGGCGCGCCGGATGCGGCGGCTCCGCGTGGGCGTCGAAGAAGCGTTCCTCGGTGAGCGCGGCCCGCTCGCGAGAACCCGGAGCCAGCGCGCCCGCGCTGCCGTCTCGCTGGTCGTCCACGCCGCCGACGCGGGACCGGCGGGCGGCCGCGTGCTCGTGGACGTCGCGGACCTCTTCGACGACCTCCGGGACCTTGACCGCGAGGTGCGCCGCGAGTTCGCCTCGACCACGCGCACGCTCCAGCACACCGCGCTCGTCTACGCGCCGCTCGTCGCCGGCGTCACGGTCTCGCTGGCGGGCCGCGTGAGCGGCCTCGACGGCGCGAGCGCGCTCCCCGCCGACCCGCTCGCGCTCGTCGTCGGCGCGTACGTGCTGTGGCTGGCGGCGGTGTTGCCGGCGCTCGCGGTCGGTCTCGACCGCGGACTGGACCGCGCACTCGTCGGCTACCACGCCGGCCTCGCGCTCGCGGCCGCCGCGACCGTCTACCCCGTCACCGCGCTCGCCGCCGGCCGCGTCCTCTAACTTTAAACCGGAGGCCGCGACCAACCCGCCCCATGTTCGACACGCTCGCCGACGTGCCGCCGCTGCTCGTCGCGCTCTCGCTGGTCAGCACGACGCTGCTCGGCGTCGCGCTCGCCGTGAAACCGACCGCGCAGGCGCGTGCCGCCCCGCTCGCGAGCACGGTCGATGCGGTCGCCAGCGCCGACCACGCGGGCGTCGAATCGCGCACCATCCACGCAGACGCGATTCGCCTCACCCGGCACGCAATCGAAGTCCGCGAGGGATCCGACGCGTCCCGAGAGCCGTACGCGTACGGCCCGGTCGTGCCCGTCCGACGCGACACGGTGCTCTGGCGCGTCCTCCACGGAACGCCGCCGGACGACGCGTTCGACGACGAGCGCGCTCTCGAGCGTGCAGTCGCCGACGCCAGCGACCGCGACGTTACGTGGCGCCGGGACCGCCAGCAGTTGACCGTTCGCCGCGTCACGTGGAGGGGTGTGGATGTCACGCTCGTCGGCGCGTGAGGCGCAAGTCGAGCCGCTGCCCGCGCTCGTCGCCGTCGCCGTCGTCTGCCTCGCTGTCGGCGCATTCGCGACGGTGCGTGCGGACGTACTCCCGGTCGGAGCCAGCGACGCGCCGACGGACGAGGTGCTGTCGGACGCCGTCGACGCGGCGTCACCCACTGGCTCCGTGGTCGTCTCGCCAGCACGACTCGACGCCGCCATTTCGCCCGACGGCTACGCGGTCAACGTGACCGTGACGGCGGACGACCGCGAGTGGACGGCTGGCGAGCAGCCACCGCCTGACGCGGCAAGTGCGAGCCAGCGTGTTCCCGTGCGCGTCGCCGACGGCCGAACCGAACCCGGGCGACTCACGGTGGCGGTGTGGTCGTGAACCGCGCCGTCAGCACCGTGCTCGACGCGTCGCTGGCCGTCCTCCTCGTCAGCGCGGCCGCCGTCGCGCTCGTCACGATTCCGGGTGGCGACCAGCGACCGCCCGACCCCGACGCGGCCGCCCGCACCGTGCTCGCGAGCACGACGACCGCCGAGTACCAGACCGCGAACGGCAGCGAGCGCGCGGTCTCGGGGCGCGTCGGCACGCTGCTCGCGCACGCCGCGGTCGCCGACGACCGTTCGACTCACTCCCGGTTCGCCGGCGCTGTCGAGGACGCCGTCGCGGACGTACTCAGGGACGCAGACGGCCGCATAGCCGTCGTCGCGATTGCGGGAGATGGCCGGGTTCGCGTCGGCGAGCAGCCGCCGCCGGGCGCGTCGGTCGCCGCGGTCTCCTACGAGGCCGTCGCCGAGAACGACTCCGTGGACATCACCGTTCGGACGTGGTCGCCGTGAGGTTCGCCGACGACGACCGCGCTCGCGTGCCGTTCGCGCTCGTCGGCGTGGTGTTGCTCGTCGCGAGCGCGACCGCAGCGGCCACGCTCGCCGGCCAATCGCCGGTCCCGTCGGAGACGCGCGCGGACCGCGCGGTCGAGCGAGCGCAGACGGGCGCGGACGCCGCACTCGCCAGCGGCGCTCGCACGGCGGCCGCGGAGGCCGTCCGGAACCCCGTCGTCGCAGCCGCGAACACCAGTTTCGGCGCGGCAATCGACGCCGACAGCCCGTTCCGCGACGCGCTAGCGCTGCGCGTGTACGCTCGCACGGAGCGCGCGCTCCGCGACCACGAGTCGGCTGCCGGCGCGGTGTCGGCGTCGGTGTCGCTGCCGCGCGTCGAAACCACCGCGGACGCCGAGCGCGCCATCGACCGCGTCTCGCTCGAACGCGTCGGCGACGACCTGATTCGCGTCACCCTCTCGGGCGTGCGCGTCGAGGTCGAGCGCGACGGCGAGGTCGTCTCGCAGTCGACGACGAACATCTCTACGACCGTCCACAGCCCCGCGCTGGCGCTCCGCGACCGCGTCCAGCGCTTCGAGCGGTTGCTGGACCGCGGCGCGTTCGCCGGCCCGGGGCTGGACCGCCGGCTCACGGACTACCTCCACCGCGTCGTCTGGCTTCGCGGGCCGCTGCAGTACGCCGGCGTCCCGATTTCGAACGTGCTCGCGAACCGCCACGTCGAACTGATGGCGAACCGCGCGCTGCTGGCCGTCCAGCGCACCGCGTTCGGCCGCGAGGACGACGCTGGCAGGGCGGCGTACGGCCGCGCGCTCGCTCGCGTCGGCCTCGACGACGTGCTCGCGGTCGTCAAAGCGGGCGCGAAGAAGCGCGCCGACGCCGTGCTCAGAGCGCCGGAGGCCTCCGAGACGCCCATGAAAGTCGGTCGTTCGTCCGCGCTCGACGCGGCTGACCGGTCCAGCCAGTCCGTTCCGGTCGGCGTCAACGCGACCGCCGACCGCGCGTTCCTCGGGTTCGTGGACGGCGACGGCGACACTTCGCTCGACGGGACGATGCGCGCCGCGTTCGCCGCGGACGCACGCCGGACAGTGGACGCAACGGTCGTCGACCGAGACCACTCACAGTCGGGGCGTGCGCCCGTGAACTGGACGTTCGTGGACGCGACGACCGACCGCGACGTCGACGTCGAAGGCGAGGTCGAACCGGACGCCGCGCTCGGCGGCGACCCGCGAACCGTCGAGACGTACGGCCGGCGCGTGGTCGTCACCGAGACCGAGACGCGCTATTACGCGAACGGCAACCGGACTCAGCGCGTCGCGGAGACGACCGAGACCACGTACCGCGTCTCGGTCGGCGTGAGCTACGACGTGCGGCCGTCGACGCGGGAACTCCCCGCCGCAGATGCCGAGCGCGTGCTCGACGCGCACGCGGCGACAGTCACGCCGGCCGTCCACGACCGCATCGCGGCCGCCGCGAAGCAGTCGCTCGTCAGAGACGCGGGCGGCGTCGACGCGCTCGCTCGACGTGCTGTCGCTGGCGACGACCTCACACGGACGGAGCGCGTCCACCCCAATCTCCCCGAGTCGGTCCGCGAGCGCGCGTACCGGGCGGCCGCTGCGCTCCGCGCGCGGAGTCGGAACGTCTCCGCAGAGGTCTCGACGCGCGGGCTCGCCAGTGGTCGCGTCCCCGTCGACGCGCTCCGGAACCGGGTCGTGGCGCTCCACGACGCCCGCGACGGCTACGACTCGGCGACCGACCGCGCCGTCGCCGCGGTTCGCGAGACGTACCTCGCACGGGTCGCCGGACGGCTCGGCGAGCGGCGCGCGGACGGCGCGCTCGGGTCGATAGGCGACGCGCTCGCGGACCGCGGCCTCGAAGCACCGCCGACGGACCACGGGAGCGAGCGCGAGGTCGGCCCCGTCGCCGCCGTGGAGGGCGCGCCAGCGTACCTGACGCTCGCGGAAGTGTCGCCACAGACCGCCGGCGCGAGCGAGGCGCGCTACCACCCGATCGCGGCGCGGAACGTGAACTGGTTCACGATTCCGCACGGCGACGCGGCGTCGGCGGTCGTGGACGCGGCGATGCCCGACCCGCCGCAGTCGGTGCGCATCGACACCGCCGCGCAGGTGCTCTCGGCGGCGAACCGGACGCTCTCGGTCGCGCCGAACCGCACGCTCGGCGACCGGCGCGCGGCGCTCCGGGCGGCGGTCGCGGACAGCGTGTCCGCGGCGGGGAGCGAGTACCGCGCCGTGCTCGCGGCGTCGCCGCGCTCGTTCACGGAGCGCGAACGCCGAACGGCGACGCGGCGCGCGTTCGAGCGCTGGGACTCCGTCCACGAGCGCGGGAGTGCGGTCGGCAACGGCTCGGCGGCGGCAGCGGTCGCGGCGGAGGCCGCTCGCGTCGCCGACGCCACGCCGCGGCAGCGCGACCAGTTGGCGACGCGGCTCCGAGCGGCCTCCACCGAGGTCGTGGACAGCGACGCCGTTCGCGTGGAGAGTCGCGTCGTGCAGGATACGGCTGGTCTCGCCCGCGACATCGGGAGCGCCATCGCGGAGAACGCGCTCTCGGAGGCCGGGTCGGTGGCGGCCGAGAAGGCCGCGAAGCGCCTCGGCGCGGCGGACGTCGGCGCGGTGCCGGCGGGCCTGCCGCTGGCGCCCGTGCCGGGGTTCTGGTACGCGACGGCGAACGCGTGGTCGGTCTCGGTGCGCGGGTCGTACGCCCGGTTCGCGGTCCGCGCCGACGGCGGCTCGCCGGTCGGCCCCGGCGACGGCACCGCGTACGTCCGGGAGGACACGAACGTCGCGTTCGACGTGGACGGGGACGGCGACGCGGAGCGCGTCGGGCGCAACGAGCGCGTGTCCTTCGAGGTCGAGGCGACGATTGGCGTGGTCGTGCCGGCGGGGCCGCGCGGCGTCGGCGACGTAGACGGGAACGCCGACGAGCAGTCCGCGGGGTGGTGAGCCGTCGCGGCAAGCGTAGCCTCCTTGAACGGCGAGCACGTACGGGAACGCGTGCTAGCCGACGAAATTCAGGACGCGGAAGCGGTGACCGCCGAGGACGTTCGCGCGGAGTACGAGGCGGCGCTGGCTCGCGTCGTCGAAGCGGAGGGCGTCGACGCCGTCGCCGAGGCGTCGGGCGTCGACGCAGAGCGACTCGCGGCGCTCGTCGACGGCGAGCCCGTCGAGTTCACCGTCGAGGAGGCCGCGGGCGTGTTCGCGGTCAGCGACGACTGGCCGGACGCCGAGGGCCTCCTGCTGGAGGTCCGGGACAACCTGATGCTCCAGATGAGTTCGGCCGTGCTCGACGTGGAGGCGCTGGCCAGCGGGCTCGACGACGAGTTCGACCCGAAGGAGATTCAGCAGAAAATCGAGGGCCGTCAGCCGATGACGCTCGGCGAGTACGCCCGCATCTACCACCACGTCGCCAGCGAGAACCCCTACTGATGGACGTCGCGATTCTGGGCTGCGGGTACGTCGGCGTCGAACTCGGCCGCCAGCTCGCGGCCGCCGGTCACAGTCCCGTCGGCGTCCGGCGCTCCGAGGACGGCCTCGCGGCGATTCGCGACGCGGGCTTCGACGCGGTGCAGGCGGACGTCACCGACGCCGATTCGCTGTCCACAGTCCCGGACGTGGACGCCGCGGTGTTCGCGGCGAGTTCGGGCGGCCGCGGCGCGGACGCCGCTCGCGAGGTGTACGTCGAGGGCCTGGAAACGGCAATCGAGCACTTCGGCGGCCGGGAGCAATCCCCGGAGCAGTTCGTGTACACGTCGAGCACGGGCGTCTACGGCGACCACGACGGCGACTGGGTGGACGAGGAGACGCCGCTGGACCCGACCACGGAGAAGACGGAGGTGCTCGTGGAGGCCGAGCGCGTCACCCGCGAGCGTGCGTCCGACTTCGGGATGGACCCGACCGTCGTGCGGTTCGCCGGGCTCTACGGCCCGGACCGCTACCGCCTCACGCGCTACCTCGACGGCCCCGTCACGGAGGGCTACCTGAACATGGTCCACCGCGAGGACGCGGCGGGCGTCGTGCGGTTCGCACTCACCGACGACGCGGCCGCCGACAGCGAGGTGCTGCTAGCGGTAGACGACGAACCAGTCTCGAAGTGGAAGTTCGCGGACTGGCTCGCCGACGAGGCCGGCGTCGAGCACCCCGAGAAGCAGACCGTCGAGGAGCGCCTCGAAGCCGGCGACCTCTCCGAGCCCGCCGAGCGCCGCCTGCGCACGAGCAAGCGTTGCTCGAACGACCGCCTCCACGAGCTGGGCTACGAGTTCGCGTACCCGACGTTCCGCGAGGGGTACCGAGCGGCCGTCGAGGCGTTCCGTCGCGGGGAGTACAAGTAACGCGGCGGCGAAGGCCCGGTATGGCTACTGCTGACGGGACGTTCCAGTACAAGGAGCGCTTCAGCGAGGACAAGGCGCGGACGTACTTCCGGAGCGTCCGCGACCGCGCGGTCTCCAGCGTCGGGCTCGGCACCTATCTCGGCGAGCCGACCGACGACGTCGACGACGCCTACTACGAGACGATTCGCGCGGCCGTCGAGGGCGGCTGCAACGTCGTGGACACGGCCATCAACTACCGCCACCAGCGCAGCGAGCGCGTCGTCGGCCGCGCGCTCGCCGACGCCGACGTGGACCGCGAGGAAGTGTTCCTCGCGACGAAGGGCGGGTTCGTGCCGTTCGACGAGTCCCGGCCGGAGGACCCCGGGGAGTTCGTCGCCGAGGAGTACGTCGACAGCGGAATCGTGGACGCCGACGACCTCGCGCACGGCAGCCACGCCATCGCGCCCGGCTTCATCGAGGACCAGCTGGACCGATCGCTGCGGAACCTCGGCGTGGACAAAATCGACCTCTACTACGTCCACAACCCCGAGACGCAGCTTGACGCGCGGCTCTCCGGCGCGGTCTACGATCAGCTGGAGGCGACCTTCGAGCGGCTGGAGGAGCGCGTGGCCGCGGGCGACATCGAACACTACGGCGTGGCGACGTGGGAGGCGTTCCGCGTCCCGCGCACCCACGACCACTTCCTCGACCTCGGGGAAATCATCTCGCGGGCGCGGTCGGCCGCCAAGACCGCCGGGAACACGGCGACGCACCTGCGCGCGATTCAGGTGCCGTTCAACGTCTTCATGGCGGACGCGTTCACCGTCCAGTCGCAGGAGGGACCGGAGGGCGACCAGAGCGTGCTGTGGTACGCCCACGAGGCCGGCCTGAACGTGTTCACGTCCGCGAGCCTCGCGCAGGGACAGGTGCTGGAGGGCATCCCGGACGAGGTGGACGAGAAGCTCGACGGGGACACGCCCGCACAGCGCGGCCTGAACTTCGCGCGCAGCGCGCCCGGCGTCACGTCCGCGCTCGCCGGGACGACCAGCCCCGAGCACGTCCGCGAGAACGTCGCCGCGGGGACGTTCGAGCCGCTGGGCGCGGACGCCTTCGACGCGGTCTTCGAGTAGAACCGTAAGAATTGACCCCGCGAGCCGTCAACTCCGCCCGTGTCCGGTACGTCCGTCAGTGACGCGCGCCGCGTCCGGCTGTTCGGCTCGCTGTGCGCGCTCGTGTTCCTCGTGAACTTCGGGCGCGTCGTGTTCGCGCCGCTGGTCGCGCCCCTGCAGGCCGACTTCGTGACCAGCGACGCCGCCGTCGGGCTGGTGGCGACGCTGGCGTGGCTGGGGAGCGCGCTCCCGCGGTTGCCGACCGGCTGGCTGCTGACGCGCGTCGACCGCCACCACGTCGTCCTCGGCACGGGCGCGCTCCTCGCCGTCTCCTCGGCGGGGATGACGCTCGCGCCGTCCATCGAGTTCGTGATGGCGGGCGCGTTCCTCGTGGGGGTCTCGTCGGGCGCGTACTTCGTCGCCGCGAACCCCCTCATCAGCGAGCTGTTCCCCGAGCGCGTCGGCCGCGTGGTCGGCGTCCACGGCACCGCCTCCCAGTTGGCGGCCGCGCTCGCCCCCGTGCTCGTCGGCCGCATTCTCCTCGAAGCGTACACCTGGCGCGCGCCGTTCTACCTGCTGTCCGCGGCCGCGGTCGTCGCGACCGCCGCCATCTACGTGCTCGCCGGCCGCACCGACCTCCCGGAGGCCGGCGCCGCGGACCGCGACCTGCTCGGGGCGATTCGCCGCCAGTACCGCGTCGTCGTGCTCGGCGTCGTCATCGTCGGCGTCGCGGGCCTCGTCTGGAACGGCTTCTTCAACTTCTACATCAAGTACCTCACCGAGACGAAGAACATCCCGAGCAGTACCGCCGAGACCCTGCTCACGGTGGTGTTCGCGGCGGGCGTGCCGGCGTTCTGGTACACCGGCCGGCTCGCCGACCGGTTCCGCCACGTGCCGCTGATGCTCGCGGTGCTGGGCGGGTTCGTCGCGTCCCTGCTCGCGATGACGGTCGTCGACAGTGTCGTCGGCGTCGCCGCCGTCTCGGTCGTGCTCGGGTACGCCGTCCACAGCCTTTTCCCCGCCATCGACACGTTCCTGCTGGACAGCCTGCCGGACAGCGACCGCGCGAGCGCGTACGCCGGCTACAGCTCCGTGATGATGGTCGTGCAGGCGATGGGGAGCGTCGTCGTCGGGACGCTGGTCGGCGCTGGGTTCGGCTACGACGGCGTCTTCCGCGTCTCGGGGGTCGCGCTCGCGGTGCTGGTCGTCGCGCTGGTCGCGCTCTACCGCGGCGGGCGGCTGCCCGCTGGCGCAAGTTAGTTGCCGCCGCCGGCCCGAGCGGGGGTATGGACTACACGCAGGAGCGCGTGGCGACGCTCCACGACTACGGCGGCGCCGACCCGGCCGCGCCGACGGGCCGGGCGGCCGTCGTCGTCCCGATGACCGACCGCGAGTACGCCGGGCTCGCCCCGGAGCGCGTGTTCTCCGAGCTGGAGCGCGTCGACCCCGCGGAGGTCGTCGTGCCGCTGCGCGCGCCCGCCGAACGCGTCCCCGAGTTCCGCGACTGGCTCGCCGACTTTGACGTGCCGCTGACGGTGCTGTGGTGCGACGGCCCGCGCGTCGAGGCACTGCTTGACGACGCGGGACTGGCGGGCGAGCGCGGGAAGGGCCGGGACGTCTGGCTGGCGCTCGGCGTGGCCGCGCGCCACGACTACGTTGTCGTCCACGATGCCGACACGACCACGTACGAGGCCCGCGACGTGCGGAAGCTCCTGTTCCCGCTCGCGGACGGGTTCGAGTTCTCGAAGGCCTACTACGCGCGCGTCGAGAACGACCGGCTGTACGGCCGGCTCTTTCGGTTGTTCTACGAGCCGCTCGTGGACGCGCTCGCCGACAGCCACGACCACGAGGTGCTGGACTTCCTCGGGGCGTTCCGGTACGCGCTCGCCGGCGAGTGCGCGATGACCGCGGAGCTGGCGCGCGGCCTGCGCGTCCAGCGACGCTGGGGGCTGGAGGTCGGCACGCTCGGCGAGGCGTTCCGACTCGCGGGCACGGACGGCGCCGCGCAGGTCGATTTGGGGCGCTACGAGCACGACCACCGCGCTGTCTCCGGGCCGACGGGCCTCTCGGAGATGAGCGAGGGCGTCGGCGCGGCGCTGTTCCGCGCCGTCGAGGACGCGGGCGTGGACGTAGATTACGACGCGCTCGCCGAGCGTTATCTCGACGCGGCCGACCGGTTCGTGCGGGCGTACGGCGCGGACGCCGCGTTCAACGACCTCGACTACGACGGCGAACAGGAGCGCGACCAGACCCGGACGTACGCCGACGCCATCGCCGAACCCGGCGCGGACACGCGGTTGCCGGCGTGGACCGACACCAGCCTCGACGCCGACGAGGTGGCCGCCGCGGCCGCCGCGGACGTCGAGGAGGCCGCCGCGCGGGCGGGAGGTTCAAGCGACTCCGCGACCGACGGGGAGCCGTGAACGGCGATGAACTCGCTGGCGTCGTGGACCTCTTCGGCGCGCTCACCCGCGACGAACTCCACGACGCGCTCGAAGAACTGGCGTTCAAGCGCGGCGACGACTTCGACGCCGACGCGGCCGACGAGACCGTCATGGACGCGCTCCGCGACTACTACCTCGTGGCCGTCGACCGCGAGGGCGGCGACCGCGTGCTCGTCCCCGGGCCGGTCGCGTTCCCGGAACTCCCCGAGAACGCGGTGGACCTCCCGCACATTCTGGACGTCGAACCCCGCGACCTCGACCGCGAGACGCTCGCCGCGGCGGTGCGTGCGCGCCTCGAATCGGACGCCGCCGACGCCGACGACGAGCGCGCGCGCTACCTCGTGGACGTGACCTACGACGCGGAGGCGTGGGCGCCCGTGGACCTCGCGGACGTCCGCGAGTCGCTGACCGAGTGAGCGGGACTGCGCGTGAGTTAAGAGTGTCGCGGTGCTTCCCCCGGGCATGGACCTGTCGCGGGTGGCCGCCCACGAGCCGGAGCGGGTCACCGACGAGGACCGCGACGCCGCGGTGCTCGTCCCCGTCGTCGAGCGCGAGGACGGCCCGGCGCTGGTGTTCACGAAGCGCGCCGACCACCTCGGCGAACACCCCGGGCAGATGAGCTTCCCGGGCGGCGGCCGCGAGCCCAGCGATGACGACCTCCGAGAGACGGCCGCCCGCGAGGCGTACGAGGAAATCAGCCTGCTGCCCGAGGACCTCTCCTACGAGGGGCAACTCGACGATATCGCCACCATCACCGGGTACTCCGTGACACCGTTCGTCGCGCGCGTCCCGGACCGCGAGTTCGTCCCCGACGAGCGCGAGGTCGACGAGGTCGTCGTGCTCTCGCTTTCGGACCTCACGGACCCCGCCAACTACGAGGTCGAGAAGCGCATCCACCCCTCCTACGGCGAGGCCATCGTCCACTTCTTCCACGTCGACGGCTACACGGTCTGGGGGGCGACCGCGCGCATCCTCGTGCAGTTCCTCGACCTCGCGTGCGGGTGGACGCCGCCGGACCGCGAGCCCGAGGTCGTCGAGGTCGAGCCGGACGACTGACGCTCCTACTCGACGGTGACGAGGAACGTCTTCCCGCCGCGGCGCTCGATGAACGCCTCCTCGTGGGTGTCCGCGTAGGCGGCGACGCCGGCGGCGGTCATCTCCGAGACGTCGATGCGGCGCTCGGGGCTATCCGCGGTCGACTGCGAGCGGCGTCGGTGCTGCAGTGCCATACCCGGAGTGTCGGCCGCTACCCGCTTGAACCCCACCCGTGCGCGGTGAAAGTGAAACTGACGGACTGCGCCGGCCTCCGCGGTCCGCGGCAGTTATGCCGGTCGCGGTGCATCCGCCGGCATGGACGAGTTCAGCGACGCCGACGACGACCGCGGCGCGGGCCGCTCTATCGCGGTCGTCGGCGCCGGCGCAGTCGGCCTGACCGCGGCTCACGACCTCGCGGCGCGCGGCGCAGCCGTCACCGTCTACGAGCGCGGCGACGTTGCGGGCGAGAGCACGGGCCGCGCCGCGGGGATTCTCTACGACGCGTACGCCGAGGACGTGGACGCGCGCATCGCGGGCCGCGCCATCGAGCGCTTCCGCGCGCTCTCGGGCACCGGCGGCTTCGAGTTCCGGGAGACGCCGTACGTCTGGTTCGTCACCGAGCCCGGCCGGAAGGCCGACGCCATCCGCCAGCAAGTCGACGGAATGGTGCGCAACGACCGCCGCGTCGAGCGCGTGGACGCCGACGACCTCGCCGCCGAGTACCCCGCGCTCCGCACCGAGGACGTGGTGGAAGCCGCCGTCTCCCGGAACGCGGGCGTCGCGGACACCGCGGCGTACGCCGACGCCGTCGCGGAGTTGGCGGTCGCCGAAGGCGTCGAACTGCGCGAAGGGACGGCCGCGAGCGTCGCGCTCGATCCGCCGCGCGTGAACGGTGACGCCTACGACGCCGTGCTCGTCGCCGCCGGCGCGCACACCGCCCGCGTGCTCGCGGACGCCGGCGTCTCGGTTCCCCTGAAGCCGTACCGCGTGCAGGCGCTCACCGCCGGCTTCTCGGGGGAGATTCCGACGCTGTACGACGCCACGGAGGGCTACTACGCGCGCCCACACCCGGAGGGCGTGCTCGCCGGCGACGGCACCGAGGAGGTCGAAGCCGACCCCGAGGCGTACGACCGCGACGGCGACGACTGGTTCGTGGACGCGATGCGCGAGCGGCTCGCCGACCGCCTCCCCGGCTTCGAGCCCGACGTGCACCGCGCGTGGGCGGGCCTCTGCACCGCCACCCCGGACCGCGACCCGCTGCTCGGCGAACTCGCCGACGGCCTCTACGTCGCGGCCGGCTGGCAGGGCCACGGCTTCATGCGCGCGCCAGCGACCGGGGAAGCAATCGCAGCAGAAATCCTGGGCGGGGAGGGCGTCCCCGCGTTCGACCCGACGCGCTTCGACGGCGACGAGGTCTTCGAAGTCGTCGAAGGGATGACCGTCGAGTAACTACTCGTCGTCTTCGTCGTCCTCGGGCGTCGTCACGTCCACGTCGGTGCCCGCGGATTCGTCCTTCGGGAGGAAGACGTACAGCGCGCCGTTGTCGCGCAGTTCCGCGCGCGCCGCGTCGGCGTCCACGACGGCGTCCGCGGGGAGTTCCGCGCGCCCGTCGAGCTTGAGGCCGCGGCCCGGGAACACCATCTCGAACTCCTCGCGGAACTCCCGGAACCGGTCCACGCGGACCTCCACGGCGCCGTCGACGTAGTTCACCTGCACGTCGCTGGCGGTCGCGCCCGGCGCGTCGAACACCACGAGGTACTCGTCGTCGCTCTCCAGCACGTCCACCGGGAGCGGCGACTCCTCCTGCATCTGGGAGGCCGCCCGGCCCAGCCGCTCGAAGACGGCGTCCCCGACGTCCTCGGCGAACTCGCGGACC
Source organism: Halobacterium sp. NMX12-1 (assembly GCF_040435975.1). NCBI lineage: Archaea > Methanobacteriati > Methanobacteriota > Halobacteria > Halobacteriales > Halobacteriaceae > Halobacterium > Halobacterium sp. NMX12-1. The sequence goes on from NZ_CP159204.1 coordinate 1,075,298, forward strand.
GTCATAGCTCGATTCGCTCTAGGCAGTCGGTCCCACCACACAGCGGGCACTGGAGGTCCTCGATAGTGAGGTCCTCGCTGACGTCGTACGTGTAGTGGTTCTCGAACATGTCGAGCTCGCAGTCGTCGCTGGTGCACTTCAGTTCCTCGGTGGCGGGCATACCCGGTGGTTGGGGCGGCGAGTGCAAAAAGGGGCGGGCCGCGGTGAGAACGACTGCGGGCACACCCCAAGACGAAAGTACTGCGGCGTCGGTGCGTGAGCCATGGCCTCGGTTCGCGCGCCGCGACTCGTCCTCCTCGCCGGCGTGCTCGCGGGCGTCGCGAACACCGCCCTGTTCCCGCTCCGGAACCCCGAGCAGGTCGCGCTCGCCACGGACGTCTACTACTACTCGGCGCGCGCCGCGCTCCGCGGGGCGGACGTCTACGCCGTCAACCCGCTCGGGCAGACCGGCTTCGTCTACCCGCCAGCGGTCGTGCTCGCGTTCGTCCCGCACGCCGCGCTCGGCGACCCCCTGCTCGCGTACGCGCTCCAGTGGCTCCTGAACCTCGCCGCGCTCGCCGCGCTCGCCGTGCTCGTCGTCCGCGCCGTCGAGCGAGCGGGTGTCGCGCTAACCCGCTTCGACCGGGTGCTTCTCTCGGCCACTGTGTTCCTCGTCGGCCCCGTCGGCGTCAACCTCGTGATGGGACAGGTGAACCCGCTGCTCGCGCTCGGTCTCGCGGGCGGCGCCGTCCTCCTCGAATGCGACCGCGGGACCGCCGCCGGCGCGGCGTTCGGTTTGGTCGCGCTCGTGAAACTGTTCCCCGCGCTCGTCGGCGTCTGGCTGCTCCGCCAGCGCGCGTGGCGCGCCGTCGCGGCCGCGACTGCGACGGGACTCGCGGGCCTCGCCGTCGGCCTGCTCGCCTTCGGCCCGGACGCCTCGGTCACCTACTTCACGGAGACGCTCGCCGGCGAGAGCGCGGTCGCGTCGTTCGCCGACGGCACCGACCCGACGGCGCCGTACGCCACGATTCGACGGCAGTTGGCCGCGCTCGCGCCCGAGCTGCCCGCGTCGTGGCTGCTGCCGGTCGGCGCGCTCGTGCTCGCGCCCGTCTTCGCCGGCGTGAACCGCGCGGTCGGTGACTTCCGGAGCCGGCTCGTCGCGCTCCAAGGCACGCTGCAGGCCACGCTGTTGCTGCTCCCGCTGGAGCCGTTCTACGTGATTCTCGTCCTGTTCCCGCTGCTCGCGCTGTTGTACGCGCTCGGCGACGGCTGGCCGCGCCGGCTCCTCCTCGCTGGCGCGCTCCTGCTGTTGGTCCCTATCATGTGGCCGACCGTCACCACCGCGATAGCCGTCCTCCCGGCGGGTGCCGCGAGTATTCTCCGCGACGCCGCCACCGGCCTGTTCTCGTTCGTCCTCCCGCCGACGGTCGGCGCGTGGCTCGTGCTCGCGGGCTGCCTGCTCTACCAGCACCGGGCGGCCGCCGAGCGGGCGAACGGTTTTGCGTGACGGGTGTCAGTTCGCGGTATGGGATTCGAGACCGTCTACGGCGTGGACTTCAGTGCTCACGGAAGCAAATCCGGGTATCGGACGTGGGTGACGGAGGCTATCCCGAGGGAAGATAGCTTGGAGGTTCGGCAGTCCCGATGTGCATTCGACTTCTTCGAGGACAATCCCTCCAGCAGAGCTGAGACGCTCGAATCGCTCGTTCAGTTCTTCGCGGACGAGGACGACGCTATCGTCGGCCTCGACTTCCCGTTCAGCCTGCCGGAAGCCGTCGCCGACGAGTATTTCGAGGTGAGCGACTGGCGCGCGTTTGTGACGGAGTTCCCCGGGGAGTGGGAATCGCCGTCCGAGATGTTCCACGCTGTCAACGACGCCGAAGGATTCGAGGGCAACGTGGTGCGAGCGACTGACGAGGAACACGACGGGCAACCGCCCACTGGCTGGCGAATCAAGACCCAGACGTACTACGGCATTTCGGGCGTCCTCGCTCCGCTCGTCGGCGAACACGACGCTCGCGTCGCGCCGTTCTTCACGGACGACGACGGCGTCTCGCTTCTCGAAACCTACCCTGCCGGGTCGTTCGACGAACTGGGCTTGCATCGGAATGGGTACAAAGACGTCCCAGAAGCGAGCCGAGCCCGCCGCAAACAGAACGTTCGCGGGCTCCAGAGCGAAGGCGTGTCGTTGCCCGACGAGGCAGCGTGTGTCGCGATGCACAACGACGACGCGCTCGATTCGGTGGCTGCAGCGTACGCCACTTGGCGAAATATAGACGCGTTCTCCACGGACGGTGCCGACAGCGGCGTCGAGGGCCGCATCTACGTGTAGTTACGTTCTTACGCGTCGAAGCCCAACGCCGGTGTATGACTGACCCCGCGGAGTTGGACGTGACGCTCGTGGACGGCTACGTCGACGAGCCGGCGCACTTCGGTGTGCCGCCGTACATCTCCACGTATCCGCGGTACGCGGCCGGCGCGCTCGTGGACGCCGGCGTCCCCGAGGACCAGATTACGTACCACACCATCGACGAGCTCCGCGAGGAGAAGTCGAAGTTCAACGACGTCGCGGACGCCGACCTCTTCGTCTACGTCGGCGGGATGACCGTCCCCGGGAAGTACGTCGGCGGGACGCCCGCCGAGCCCGACGAGGTCCGGGAGATGGCGTGGCTCGCGGACGGCACGAGCATCATGGGCGGGCCCGTGCGCTTCGGCGTCGGCGAGGAGAACGCGGGCGCCCAGGAGATGGAGCGCCAGGACCTCGACTTCGACTTCCTCGCGATGGCGGACGTCGAGGCCGCGGTCTACGACCTCGTGAACAACGGACTGGAGGGGTTCGAGGACCGCTACCGCGACAACGAGGAAATCGACCGCTGGGGGGCGAAGGGCGCGTTCGTCGTCGAACAGCACCCGAACTACCCCGACTACCTCATCTGCGAGATGGAGACCTCGCGGGGCTGCGCGTACCGGTGTTCGTTCTGCACGGAGCCGATGTACGGCGACCCCGGATTCCGGAGCGCCGAGAGCGTCGTGCGGGAGGTCGGGAACCTCTACGACCACGGCGCCCGGCACTTCCGGCTCGGCCGGCAGGCGGACATCCTCGCGTTCGGCGGGGACGGCGAAGCCCCGAACCCGGACGCGCTCCGGCGGCTCTACGGCGGCATCCGGGAGGTCGCGCCCGAGTTGGAGACGCTGCACCTCGACAACATGAACCCGGTGACCATCGTGGACTACCCCGAGAAGTCCCGGGAGGCCATCCGCATCATCGCCGAGCACAACACCGCCGGCGACACCGCGGCGTTCGGCCTCGAATCCGCGGACCCCGTGGTGCAGGAGGAGAACAACCTCCTCGTGTCCGCCGAGGAGTGTCTGGAGGCAGTTCGGGTCGTCAACGAGGTCGGCGGCTGGCGTCCCGGCGAGTCACCCGAGGTCGCGCCCACGTACGGTGACGAGGCCACCAACCGCCTGCCGAAGATTCTACCCGGCATCAACCTCGTGCACGGCCTGACCGGCGAGCGCGAGGAGACGTTCGCGCACAACAAGCGCTTCCTCCAGAGCGTTTTGGACGAGGGCCTGATGCTGCGCCGCATCAACATCCGGCAGGTGATGGCGTTCGAGGGCACCGACATGGCCGAGACTGGCGCCCAGCTCGCCGAGGACCACAAACAGCAGTTCAAGCGCTACAAGCAGGACGTCCGGGAGAACATCGACAACGCGATGCTGAACCGCGTGGTGCCGCCGGGCACGCTCCTGAAGGACGTCCACCTGGAGTACCACCAGGACGGGAAGACGTTCGGCCGCCAGCTCGGGACGTACTCGCTGCTCGTGGGGATTCCCGGCGAGCACGAACTCGGGCGGACCATCGACGTCGCGGTCACCGACCACGGCTACCGCTCGGTCACGGGCGTCCCGCACCCGCTGAACGTCAACGAGGCGTCGATGGACGAACTCACCGCGATTCCCGGCATCGGCAAGAGCACCGCCGGCGACCTGCTCGTCGACCGCCCCCACGACTCCGCGCCGAGCGTCGAGGACGCGGACCTCGCGAAGTTCACGCGGTAAAAGACGGCTGTAGCGCGTTCAGTACTCGTCTTCGATGATTTCGCCGACCGCGAAGTTCGACTTGACTTCGGTCACTTCGATTTTCACGCGCTCGCCGATTTCGGCGTCCGGCACGATGATGACGTAGCCGCGTTCGACGCGCGCGATGCCGTCGCCCTGCTTGCCGATGTCCTCGATTTCCACGTACCGAATCTCGCCCTCCTCCACGGGGGGCTGGGGTTCGGATTCGGCGGGTTCGCTGGTCGCCTCGGTCTCGGTCCCGGTCTCGGCGTCGGCCTGCGAGATGAGCGCGACGCGGTAGACGTCGCCGGGGTCGACGGAGCCGGCTTCGACCTCGCTCCGCGGGATTTCGACGACGTACTCGTCGTCTTTGACAGTCACTTCCGCACTGAACAGACAGAGGAGTTGGTCAGAGATTTCCATGACAGGCCTCCATTCGTGCGTGTCGGCCCCGTGACTTAATCGTTGCCACGGTCGCGGCCCCGTCGCGCGACGACCCCGTTCAGCCCTCGTAGGCCGTCCCGTCCGGGCGCTTCGCGCCCTCGGAGTCGTGGACGACCGTCTCGCCGGGACTGGGGTCGGCGGGCTCGTAGTTATCCCGGACGGCAATGGCCTCCTCGATGTCGCGGACGGCGCGCTCCTTCAGCGCTTCCGCCAGCGACTCGGCGTCCTCGCGGGAGATGTCCCGGCCCAAGCCCTCGCACTCGTGGGCGCGCACCATCCCCGACTCGTCTACTGCTTCGCCCATCGGCTGGCTCGTCCCGCCGAGCGCGACGCTGAACGGGTACGTCTCGCAGATGAGCGGGCGGCTGTCGTGGACCGTACACGCGCCGGTCCCGTCCTCGTCCTCCTCGTAGAACGTGCAGTCCCCGCAGGCAGCGGTCTGGAGCGCCCACTCGAACGTCTCGCCCGTGCCGTCCTCGTCGAGCCCGTACGGCATCGGGCGCGCGACCTCGCGCCAGTCCCGGTCGGTGGCGTCCTCCAACTCCCGGACTTCGCCGGGGAACACGGTCGCCGTGTGCGGGTCGTCGTCCTCGCTCTTGCAACAGGCCCCACACCGCGTGCACTCGAAGCCGATGGCCTCGATGGCGTCCGCGAGGTCGGCCACGTCGAGGCCCCGAGCGCGTTCGAGTTCGACTTCGAGCTCCTCCATGCTCGTGGATTGGCAGTGGGTGCGGAAAAGATTCGCGGGCTAGGTATCGGTCGGTCTATCCCTCCGTCGGGCTCCGGCTACGACACCTCGAAAGCCTCCTCCGGTCGGCCCCTTTCGTCCTCCCTACCGGCTGGTTCGCCGGCTACTGCTCGCCGGCTGGCGGGCGGGCGCGGTCGCCGTCCCACTGGACGTGGCCTTCGACGGCGAGCTTCTGGAGGTGCGCGCGGACGACCTTCGCGGCGAGGCTGCGAGCGTCGCCGAGCGCCTTCTCGTAGGCGGCGTCGAGAATCTCCTCGACGGTTTCGGCGCCGGCTTCGACGGCCGCGCGGACGCTGCGCTCGCGGTCGCGGCGGTGGAAGTACGTCTCGCGGATGCGCTCGCTGGGGTTCTCGATTGGAGCGCCGTGGCCGGGGTAGATGGCGTCGAAGTCGCGCGCGAGCAGGCGGCGCAGGGACGCGAGGTACGTGCGCACGTCGCCGTCGGGCGTGCCGACGACGACGCTCCCCTCGGCGAACACGAGGTCGCCGGTCACGGCTTCGCCGTCCGCGACGAACGCGACGTGGTCGGGAGCGTGGCCGGGCGTCGCCAGCACGGAGATGTCGGTGTCGGCGATGGTGTCGCCGGGCCGGAACAGCCGGTCGGGTTCGACGCCGGTCGCGTCCGCGAAGCGCTCGGCGAACGACGCGTGCGCCCAGACGGTCGCGTCGGCTTCGTCCGCGTAGTCGGCGACTGCGCCGACGTGGTCGGGGTGCGTGTGCGTGACGGCGACGTGGTCGATTCCGGCCGCGGCGTCGTCGAGGGCGGGCGTGCGGGCGGCGGGGTCGACGAGCAAGCGCTGGTCGTCACCGAGGACGGCGGCGTTCGTCGCGCCGCCGGGCACCGGCAGCTCCACTGGAACGGCGTAGCGCGCTATCACGGGTCCAGAGAGGAGCGCCGCGAGGAAAAGTCGGCGGTCTAGTCGTCGAGGAAGTACACCTGCTTGCGGGCGTCCTGGAAGCTGTACCGGGAGCCGACGAGGTCCGCGTCGTCGAGGCGGTTGAGCGCGTACCGGACGGTGCGGTCCGGCAGCAGCGACTCCTCGGCGAGCTGGCCCTGCGAGAGCGGCGCGTCGATTTCGAGGACCTTCGCGACGAGCTTCGCGCTCGGCGGGAGTTCGCGGAGGCGCTCGCGGAACTCTTCGTCGTCCTGAATGAGTGACTGGTGCTCCGTGGCGGACGTGCTCATGGAACTCCCTCACATACTGAGGGGGGTAAAGGTTGTCTACCCGTGGGACTATACACCTTATATCGTATAATGGCGGCGTGGGCGAATCTGCCGCCCGCCAGCGCCTCGTCGCCCCGAATCATCGCGGGCGCACGTCGGGCCGCGGCAGCGGCGTTCGTCGCGTGGTTTCCAGTACGGTTTTAACCACCCGCCTCCGAAGTGCAATCGAGAAGCGTGAAGGGACAGGAGTGGTACCAGGCCACGGAGGTCGCCGAGGAGTACGACGAGAAGCGGTTCTCCCGTGGCGGCCGGCTCATCGACCGACGGGAGAAGGAGGCCGTCCTCGACGCGGTGGGGCCGGTCGAAGACCAGCGGGTCCTCGAAATCGCGTGCGGTACCGGCCGGTTCACCGTGATGCTCGCCGAGCGCGGCGCCGACATCACGGGGCTGGACATCTCCGGGCCGATGCTCCAGGAGGGCCGCGAGAAGGCCCAGCGCGCCGGCGTCGAGGACACCATCGAGTTCATGCGCGGCGACGCCGGCCGGCTCCCGTTCCCGGACGACCACTTCGACACCGTGTTCGCGATGCGGTTCTTCCACCTCGCGGACACGCCGACGAAGTTCCTCACGGAGATGGCCCGCGTCTCCAAGGACACCGTGTTCTTCGACACGTTCAACCGGTTCAGCACGCGCTCGCTGTACAACTGGCTGCTCCCGATGGGGTCGCGGCTGTACGGCGACAGCGAGGTCCGCCGGCTCGTCGACGAGGCGGGGCTGGACCTCGTGAACGACGAACACGACTTCCTCGTCCCCTACGGGTTCTACCGGAAGGTCCCGGACTGGATTGCCGGTCCCGTGCGGAGCGTCGACACCGCTCTCGGCGCGACGCCCGCCGGCAAGCCGCTATCGTCGGTCTCCTACTGGCAGACGACCGTCTGACGGAAACCCGCGGCTCGTGTGAGTTCGCGGACGATTTCGCCGGATTTCGACCCGGGACGTTTTTACCACCGCGCAGACTCGTGTAGGCTATGGACCTCTCGGTAGTGGTGCCCACGCTCAACGGCCGCGACGTGCTCGCCGCGTCGCTGGACGCGCTCGCGGCCCACGCACCCGACGCCGAGGTAATCGTGGTCAACGGCCCGTCCGTGGACGGAACCTCCGGGATGGTGCGCGACCACGACGCAGTCGACCTCCTTCTGGAAGTCTCCGAGCGGAACCTCAACGCCTCCCGGAACGCCGGCATCGCCGCCGCGGACGGCGACGTCGTCGCGTTCGTCGGGCAGGACTCCCAGATTCGGGAGGGCTGGGTGGCCGCCGTCGAGGCGGCGCTCGACGACGGCGCCGACGCGGTGACCGGTCCCGTCCACCGCCGCGTCGAGGGCGGGGTCACCACCGAGTCCGTCGAGACCGCGTCGGTCGCGGGCCGCCACGTCACGTTCTTCGACGGCGGCAACGTCGCGTTCGTCCGCGACGCGCTCGACGCGCTCGACGGCTTCGACGAGTACCTCCAGACGGGCGCCGCGCGGGACGCCGCCCACCGGCTCGCGGGCATGGACCGCGAGGTCGTCTGGGGCGCGGACGCGGTCGTGCTGCGCGAGGCGAAAGACGACATCCGCCACCGGCTCCCGGAGGACGCCGAGGAGTCCGCGTGGGGGCTGAAGTACCGCTCGCTGGCGTACCGGCTCGTGAAGAACTACGGGTTCGGCGCGCGCATCGCCGCTCGCATCGTGAAGTACGCGGTCGGGGACGCGTTCTCCGTGGGTGGGGACGTACTCCGCGGCGACGCGAAGCTCTCGGAGTGGGCGGCCGCCGGCAGCGCCGTCGTGCCGAACGTCTGGACCGGCAGTCAGGACGGGATGTCCGCGCGGATGGCGGACCGAACTTCTCGACGCAACCCGAACGGCGTCTCCGCCCGCATGGACCGCACGATGGTCCGCCACGACTGCTGACCGCGCCGCTGTGCGCGCTACCGGTGGACCAGTTCTGCGAGGAACGACCCGAGGTTGACGACGGTGTACGCGCCGTACAGCAGCAGCCCGACGGAGACGGCGAGTATCACCAGCCACTCTAACTGTCCGTTCACGACTGCTGACACTCCCGCCGGCGGAATAGGTCTTCTGTCGGTTCTCACTCCCGGTCGAGGCCGGGGACGACCCGCACGGCGTTCTTCCCGAACACCTTCCGCATCGCGTCCTCGGTGACGTCCAGCGTCAGAATCTCCATGACCGCGACGTTCGGGTGGGTGGCGGGCGCGCCGCTCCCGAAGACGACGCGGTCGGGGTGTTCGACGATGGCGTGTTCGAGGAGTTCGCGGTACCGGACCGCCGCGGTGTCCAGATAGAGGTCCTCGTAGGAGTCGAGCAGCGAGACGGCCTCGTGCATCAGCTCGCGGTCGAGCGGGTGGCCGCCGAAGTGCGCCAGCACCACGGGGAACTCGCGGTCGAGCAGCGTGTCCTCCAGCGTGCTCGGCGGGAAGCCCTCGCCGCCGTGGACGAGCACCGGGAGGCCGACGTCGTCGAGCACGTCGAGGACGTCTGGCTCGGGGAGGCCGTCGCGGGTCGGGTCGAGCTTGAAGCCGTGGAAGCGGTCGTCGTAGGCGTACTGTTCGACGTCCTCCGGGGAGGTCTGCCAGTCCGAGCGGTTCGACCGGAGGTTCTTCAGCCGCGAGGCCGCGCCGTCCCCCGGGTCGCGGGGGCCGTCGATGCGCGCGAACGCGATGAACGGGCGCTGGACGGCCTGCCGGGCGACCGCGTTGTTCGCGCGGAGGTAGCCCTGTTCGCCCTTCCGCGGCCCGGGGAAGACCACCGAGCGGACGACGCCGGCCTGGTGCATCTCGCGTTCGAGGTCCTCGCCGTCGATGGTGCGGCCCCGGACTGGGCGCCCCGGGCCGGCGTGGAGCCGCGCGTGCAGGTCCACAATCCGGAACCCGTGCTCCAGTTCGAGCATACGCGTAGGTCGCCGGCCGGGTATTTCGGTGTGACGGTGCCCTACAGGGAGAGTTCGATGGGGCTGCCGGGGTCCACGCCGAACGCGTCGTCGCCGCGCCCGCGGTTCACGGCGAGTTCGACGTTCCCGTGGCTGCCGACCGTCACGACGCGCTCGCCGGGGTCCACGTGCGCGTACGAGGGCTCGACTCGCACGCGGTCCCGGTTCACGCGCACGGAGTCACCGAAGCGGTCCTCGACGACGCGCCCCGGGAGGTTCGTGATGGCGTTCCCGAAGCCGTCCACGACCAGCACCTCGCCGCGCAGCACGTCGCCCGTGAGGTCCGGGTCGGGGAACTCGACAGTCGCGTAGTCCTCGAGCGGCTCGTAGCCCGGGTAGTCGTCGAACACCTCGACGCCGCGCTCGTGGACGTCCGCGGCGGCGGGCGCGAACACGTCCCGGCCGTGGAACGTCGAACTCGCGGGGTCCTCGACTTCGATTTCGAACACCTCCACGTCCTCGGCGAGCCGCCGCGCCGCGGGAATCGCGACGCCGTTGTCCGGCACGACGATTGCGTGACGGCCGGCGCGCACGACCACCGCCTTCCGGTCGGTGCCGACGCCCGGATCGACGACGACGAGGTGGACCGCCGGCGGGAAGTACGGCAGCACCTCGCGCAGCCAGAACGCCGTCGCGCGCACGTCCTGCCGCGGGAAGTCGTGCGCGACGTCCACGAGGCGCGCGTCCGTCGACTGGAGGACCACACCCTTCATCGCCGCCGGGTACGGCGTCCCGAAGTCGGAACTCAGCGTTATCATGTCTCGGGCTTGCGGCGCCGTCGTTGAAAACTACTCGGCGGGGGTGTCGCCCGCGTCCGTGTCGCTGACCTTCTGGATGCGGTCGACGCCGTCTATCTCGTCGATGACGTCCGCGACCGGCTTCGGGACGAGCTCGCGCCAGTCGCCGCCCTCCGCCATCCGGCGCCGAATCTCGGTGCCTTCGAGGACGTCGCGCTCGAACATCGGGGACTGGCGGACCTCGATGCCGGCCTCGTCGAACAGCCGGATGACGAGGGGGTTGTTCGAGTACGCCACGTCGAAGTTCGGGCTCATCGACTGGACGTGGCTCACCCAGACCGCGTTCCGGTCCAAGTCCTCGATGGGGACGGCGTACGTCACGAGGTCGAAGTCCACCAGGGACTTCGTTATCATCATGATGCGCTCGCCCGCGGTGAACGGGTTCCGGGTGCTGTGGGAGTCGCCGGCGCTCCCGATGCCGACGACGAGCTCGTCGACCTCGGTGGCAATCTGCTCGACGACGCGGTGGTGGCCGTTGTGGTACGGCTGGAAGCGACCGATGTAGAACCCGCGGGTCATTGCCTCACCTCGAAACACCCCGTCAGCGCCCATAAGAATGGCGAGTTCGGCGCCGCCGGCGGGACGGCCGCGCTGGCGCCGCTCGCCGAAACCCTGTTCCCGTGATTGAGGCCTCGAAACCGGGTAATACGGCCGGTTAAGCGTTCCATCGAGGGAGAAAGTATATCAGTCGCCCGTCCGTGTTTTCACGTGTCGAAACCACTTCTATGAGCAACGAATCGACTGACGACGAGCCCCACCACGACGACCCGGACGCCGACGCCCCCGAGGAGGGCGAGGAGTCGGCGCCCGAGCCTGCCGAGCCCCTCGACGAGCTCGACGACCTCGGCAGCGAGGTCGGCGTGGAAGGCGACGTCTCGATCAACGAGGACGACGCCGAGGACGACCTGCTTGGCGGCCTCGAAATCCCGGACACCTCCGCCATCGAGGTGCCCGACCGGCTGGTCGACCAGGTCATCGGTCAGTCCGAGGCCCGCGACATCATCATGCGGGCGGCCAAACAGCACCGCCACGTGATGATGATCGGCTCCCCGGGGACGGGGAAGTCGATGCTCGCGAAGGCGATGAGCCACCTCCTCCCGAAGGAGAACCTCCAGGACGTTCTCGTCTACAACAACCCGGACGACTCCAACGAGCCGAAAGTCCGGACCGTCCCCGCCGGGAAGGGCGAACAGATCGTCGAAGCCCACCAGGAGGAAGCCCGCAAGCGCAACCAGATGCGGTCGTTCCTCATGTGGATCATCATCCTGCTCGTCGTGGGCTACGCGCTGTTCATGGCCCACAACGTCCTGCTGGGCGTGCTCGCGGCCGGCGTCATCTATCTGGCGTTCCGCTACACCGACCGCGGCGGCGACGCGATGGTGCCGAAGCTCCTCATCAACAACGCCGACAGCCAGACCGCGCCCTTCGAGGACGCCACCGGCGCCCACGCCGGCGCGCTGCTCGGCGACGTCCGCCACGACCCGTTCCAGTCCGGCGGCATGGGGACGCCGAGCCACGAGCGCGTCGAGGCCGGCGCCATCCAGAAGTCCCACAAGGGCGTGCTGTTCGTCGACGAGATCAACACGCTCGACGTCCGCAGCCAGCAGAAGCTCATGACGGCGATTCAGGAGGGCGAGTTCTCCATCACCGGTCAGTCCGAACGCAGTTCGGGCGCGATGGTGCAGACCGAGCCCGTGCCGTGTGACTTCATCATGGTCGCGGCCGGGAACATGGACGCGATGGAGAACATGCACCCCGCGCTGCGCTCCCGGATTCGGGGGTACGGCTACGAGGTGTACATGGACGACACCATCGAGGACACCCCGGAGATGCGCCGGAAGTACGCGCGCTTCGTCGCCCAGGAGGTCGAGAAGGACGGCCAGCTCCCGCACTTCGACGACGACGCGGTCCGGGAGCTCATCCTCGAGGCGAAGCGCCGCGCCGGCCGCAAGGACCACCTCACGCTCGAACTGCGTGACCTCGGTGGGCTCGTGCGGGTCGCCGGCGACATCGCGCGCTCGAAGGGCAACGAGCTCACGACCCGCGACGACGTCCTGCAGGCGAAGAAGCGCTCGCGGTCCATCGAACAGCAGTTCGTGGACAACTACATCGAGCGCCGCAAGGACTACGAGCTGGGAACCTCCGAGCAGGAGGCCGTCGGCCGCGTGAACGGCCTCGCGGTCATGGGCGGCGACTCCGGCATCATGCTGCCCGTGATGGCCGAGATTACGCCCGCCCAGAGCCAGGAGGAGGGCCGCATCTACGCGACCGGCCAGCTCAAGGAGATGGCCGAGGAAGCCGTCGAGAACGTCTCCGCCATCATCAAGAAGTTCAGCGACGAGAACATGTCCGAGAAGGACGTGCACATCCAGTTCGTCCAGACCGGCGAGGGCGGCGTCGACGGCGACTCCGCCTCCATCACGGTCGCGACGGCGGTCATCAGCGCGCTCGAAGACATCCCCGTCGCGCAGGACCTCGCGATGACCGGGAGCCTCTCGGTCCGCGGGGACGTGCTGCCGGTCGGCGGCGTCACGCACAAGATCGAGGCCGCCGCGAAGGCCGGCTGCAAGCGCGTCATCATCCCGAAGGCCAACGAGCAGGACGTGATGATCGAGGACGAGTACCGGGAGCAGATCGAGATCATCCCGGTCTCGCACATCAGCGAAGTCCTCGACGTCGCGCTCGTCGGCGAACCCGAGAAGGACTCGCTGGTCGCCCGCCTCAAGTCCATCACCGGCAAGGCCCTCGAAGGCCAGACGGAGTCCGGTACGACCGGCGGCTCGCCCAGTCCGCAATAGGACCTTTTTGCTGCACTCGTTCGGGCGCTAACGCGCCCTCACTCGTCTGCTCACGGGCGCGTAGCGCCCGTTCGCACGGCCAGCGGGACCTTCGGTCCCGCTCGGCTGGCAAAAAGCTACGCTAAAAAGCCTCGCGGCTCCAGTCGCGCACCTTCGGTGCGCGGTAGTCGCCGCTCGCCCCGCTCGCTCACTCCGTTCGCTCGCGGTGGGTGTTCTCGCTGCTGACCGCCACTTTTCTACGCGCGTCCCGCGTGCGCCGACGTGATGGCGTACTGGGTCGCGTTCGCGGCGTTCGCGCTGCTTGTGACGGCCGGTCTCGTCGCGCTCACGCGGGCGTCGGCGGGCGTCGTCGGCGAGGGGACCGACGACCTCGCGGCGGGCGAACTGTTGTTGCAGACGACGCTCTCGCAGGCTGTCGTCGGCGCGCTGCTCGTGGTCGCGGTGTGGCTCGCGGGGATTCCCGTCGCCTCGCTGGGCGTCGCGGCTTCGGTCGAACTCGCCGCCGCAGGGGTCGCCGTGGGGCTCGTGCTCGCGCTCGGGAACGAGGCCGCGATGCGCGTGCTCGACTCGGCGGGACTGGGCTACGACGAGGCGCTCCGGGAGACGCTGACGCCCGAGGAGACCCGCGGCTGGCTGATTCTGTGCTGCGTCGCGCTGCCCGTCGTCGCGGGCTTCGAGGAGCTGTTGTTCCGCGGGATTCTCGTCGGCGCGCTCTCCGCTGGCTTCGGCGTGTCGCCGTGGGTGCTGGCGGCCGCGTCGAGCGTCGTGTTCGGGGCGGCGCACACCGCGCAGGGCGCGACCGGCGTCGTCGTCACGACGCTTTTGGGGTTCGCGCTCGCCGCGGCGTACGTCCTCACGGGGAGCCTGCTGGTGGTGTTCGTCGCGCACTACGTCGTGAACGCCGCGGAGTTCGCGGCGCACGCCCGGTAGTCAGGACTCCAGCGCGCGCAGGCGGTCCACGACTTCCGGGGGTGCGCCGCTGGGGCCGTCGCGGACGCGGTGGTCGGGGACGAACAGCGGGACGGGGTTGCTCGCGAGCGCTTCGCGCGCGGTCTCGCGGGCGTCGCTGTCCTCGGGGTCCGTGTCGGGCACCATCGAGAGGACGCGCTTGACCGTGACGCGCTCGCCGTACGGAATGTTGCGGACGGCTTCGAGGACCTCGCGCTGCTTGGTTGGCACCGTCAGACCGACCTCGACGTCGTCGAAGTCGTCCTCGGCGCCGTCGAAGTACGCGTCCACGCGGTCGAGCAGCGGGTGGTCGGGGTCGGCGTCAGCGGGCGCGCTCTCGGGGAAGGAGACGCTGATGACGCGGTCGCCCGCGACGCCGAGCTGGACGGCTCTGTCGAGATACGACGACTCGCGCGCGTAGATGCCGGCCGCAGCCATGTGTCCACGCAGGGGCGACACGGCCTTGTACGTTCGGCCACCGGTGAGTCGGGCGGTCTCCGGGCGGCCCGACGGCCCCACCGACGCAAGGCTTATGTGCAAACTAGTGCATTAATGCACAATAATGGACGAAAGTGACGGGCTCGCGCCGGCGGTGCAGTCCATCCTCGACGCGGCCCGCGAGCGAGAACCGGCCGGCGGCCGGGTGTCGGTGTCGCCGCGGTCGCTGCCGGACGCGCTCGCGGCCGCCGAGGCGGACGGGCGCGCGCCCACGATTGCGGAAGTGAAACCGACCAGCCCCACCACGGAGGGCGAGCGCGAGGACGACCCGGTCGCGCTCGCCGAGCAGATGGTCGCGGGCGGCGCGGCCGCGCTCTCCGTGCTCACCGAGCCCGAGCACTTCGGCGGCAGCCCCGCGAACCTCCGCGAGATTCGGGACGCCGTGGACGTGCCCGTGCTCCGCAAGGACTTCCTGCTGCGGGAAGCCCAGTTGGACGCCGTGGAGGCCGACGTGGTCCTGCTCATCGCGCGCTTCCTCGGCGACGACCTCGAACCGATGCTGGCGGCGGCCCGCGAGCGCGGCTTTCAGGCGCTCGTGGAGGTCCACGACCGCGCGGAACTCGACCGCGCGGTCGAAGCGGGCGCGGACGTCATCGGCGTGAACAACCGCGACCTCGCCAAACTGGAGGTGGACCTCTCGACGTTCGAGGACGTGGCGCCCCACGTCCCCGAGGACGTGACGCTGATTGCGGAGAGCGGCGTGAGCACGCCCGCGGACGTCCGGCGGATGCGAGAGGCGGGCGCGGACGGCCTGCTCGTCGGAAGCGCCATCATGGACGGCGACGTAACCGAGAACACACGCACACTGGTGAACGCATGAGTGGAAATCAGGAGTCGACGACGGGCGCACAGTCGGGGACGCGGGCCGGGAAGTTCGGCGACTACGGCGGCCAGTACGTCCCCGAAGTGTTGATGCCGGCGGTCGAGGAGCTGGCGGACGCCTACCAGCGGTACGTCCTCGACAACGAGGACGGCTTCGTGGACGACTTCCGCCAGCGCATCCGGGAGTTCGGCGGGCGACCCACCCCCCTCTCGCACGCCGAGAACCTCTCGGAGCGCTACGGCTTCGACGTCTACCTCAAGCGCGAGGACCTGCTGCACGGCGGCGCACACAAGCTCAACAACGCGCTCGGACAGGTGTTGCTCGCGAAGTACATGGGCAAGGAGCGCATCGTCGCCGAGACCGGTGCGGGCCAGCACGGCACCGCGACCGCGATGGCGTGCGCGTACCTCGACATGCCCTGCGAGATTTACATGGGCCGCACGGACGTCAACCGCCAGCGGCCGAACGTCTTCCGGATGCGCATCCACGACGCCGAGGTCAACCCCGTTGACGTCGGGTCGGGCACGCTCAAGGAGGCAATCAACGAGACGATGCGGGACTGGGCGACGAACGTCGAGGACACCCACTACGTCATCGGCTCCGTGGTGGGGCCCCACCCGTTCCCGGCGATGGTCCGGGATTTCCAGTCGGTCATCAGCGAGGAGATGCGCGAGCAGTCCCGCGAGAAACTCGGCGGCCTCCCGGAGGCGGTCATCGCGTGCGCGGGCGGCGGGTCGAACACGATGGGCGCGTTCTCCGCGTTCGTCGGCAGCGCGGAACTCCCGGGTGCGCCCGAGGGGACGCACGAGCCCGCGCCGGACGTGGACCTGCTCGCCGTCGAGGCCGGCGGCTCCAGCCTCGGCGTGGACAGGGCGGAGGGGTACGCGCCGAACTCCGCGAGCCTCTCGACGGGGACGGAGGGCGTGCTCCACGGCGCGCGCACGAAGCTCCTCCAGACGGAGGAGGGCCAAATCGTGGAGTCCCACTCCGTGAGCGCGGGGCTGGACTACGCGGGCGTCGGCCCGGAGCTGGCGCACCTCGTGGACGAGGGCCGCATCGAGCCCGTGAACGTCGACGACGACGCCGCGCTCGAAGCGTTCCACCGGCTCTCCCGCGAGGAGGGCATCATCCCCGCGCTCGAATCGAGTCACGCCGTCGCCTACTTAGAGGAGTACGAAGGTGACGGCCCCGTCGTCGTGAACGTCTCCGGGCGCGGCGACAAGGACCTCGACACGGTCATCGAGGAGTCCACCGCGCGCGACGTCGACGGCGCGCCCACGATGGAGGTGTTCGAGGAGTGACCCGCAGCGAGATTCGCGACGCGTTCGCCGACGAACCCGCGCTCGTCTCCTACGTCGCCGCCGGCGACCCGAGCGCGGAAGCCACGAAGGAGTACGTGCAGGCGCTCGTCGAGGGCGGCACGGACGTCGTCGAACTCGGGCTGCCGTTCTCGGAGCCGGTCGCGGAGGGCACCACGATTCAGAACGCCATCAAGCGCGCGCTCGACGCCGGGATGACGCCGGACGCCTACCTCGACCTCGTGCGCGAGCTAGACGTCGAGGTGCCGGTCGTCTGCATGACGTACTACAACCTCATCTACCAGTACGGTAGCGAGCCCGGCCCCGAGGAGTTCGTCGAAGCGGCCGCGGACGCGGGTATCTCCGGGTTCGTCGTCCCCGACCTCCCGGTGAACGAGTCCGAGGCGATGTACGAGGCGTGCCGCGAGCACGGTCTCGACCTGATTTTCATCGTGGCGCCGACGACGACGCCCGAGCGCCTCGAATCGATGCTCGACCGCACCACCGGGTTCGTCTACGTGCAGGGGCGCCTCGGCACGACGGGCGCCCGCGACGAGGTGAGCGCGGACACGCCGGAGGCGCTCGAACGCCTGCAGGACGCCGACGTCCCGAAGGCCGTCGGGTTCGGCATCTCGTCGGGCGAGCAGGCCCGCGAGGTCGTCGCCAGCGGCGCCGACGGCGTCATCGTCGGGAGCGCGTACGTGGACATCATCGCCGAGGGCGTGGAGGACGACCTCTCCACGGCGGAGGTCGCCGAGCGCCTCGAAGCGCTCGCCGCAGAGCTGAAGGCGGGGGCGCGGAAGGGCCTGCCCGAACCGGAACGCAAATAGCCGACCGTTTGCTACTCACTACCAATGACACCAGGGAAGACAGCGCGACTCGACCGCATCGGCCGGGATGGCCGATTCGTCACCATCCCGATGGACCACGGAATCACACTCGGCGCGGTAGACGGCCTCGTCGACATCGAATCCACCATCGACGACGTCACGAGCAGCGGCGCCGACGCCGTCCTCACCCAGAAGGGCATCGCGCCCCGCGTCCACGAGAACAACAACGACGCCGGCTACATCGTCCACCTCAACGCCTCCACGTCTATCGGCCCCGACTCCAACGACAAGCGCATGACCGGCACCGTCGAGGAAGCGGTGCGGGCGGGCGCCGACGCCGTCTCCTTCCACATCAACGTCGGCAGCGACCACGAACCCGACCAGATTACGCAGCTCGCGGAAGTCGTCGACGACGCCCACGACCTCGGGATGCCCGTGCTCGCGATGGCGTACGCCCGCGGCCCGGGCGTCGACGAGCACGACGCCGAGAGCCTCGGGCACGCCGTCCGGCTCGCGGAGGAACTCGGCGCGGACCTCGTGAAGACCGCCTACTCGGGGAGCCGCGAGAGCTTCGAGCGCGTCGTCGAGTCCACGAGCAAACCGGTCATCATCGCCGGCGGCAGCCCCGACGGCGACCGCGAGACCCTCCAGGACGTCCGCGACGCGATAGACGCCGGCGCCGCCGGCGTCTCCACTGGTCGCACTGTCTTCCAGCACGACGACCCCGGCGCGATGACCGCCGCCATCGCCGCCGTGGTCCACGAGGACGCCACGCCCGACGAGGCGCTCCGCGAGGCCGGCCTCCCCATCGAAGCCTGATAGCTCGCCGCTCTCGTTTTCCTCGCGTTCAGACGTCGGCGTACGCGACCTGCCACGCCGCCGGGAGGGCGTCGAGGGCGCTCCGGAATTCCGCGGTGGCGAGCCCGTAGAACTTCTCGCGGCCGACCGCCGTCCGCACGCGCACGACGACCGTGTGGTCGGTCGCCTCGAAGGCGGTCAGCGAGCCGCCGCCCGCGCGTTCCAGGTGCGCGCACTCGGGCTTCCGGTCGACGAGTTCGCTCCCGAGGTCCCAGCTGAGCGATTCCGCGGCGTCCAGCGGGAACGGGACGCGCTCGCTCATGAAGCGGCCCTGTCCACTCGTTGCCATACCACGACCTCCGTAGTTCAGCAGTATAAATCGTGTCATATCGGCACACGCGCCGCCAGCAAGTACGGGGCGCTCCGGTACGCTTTAGGCCGCACCACGTCTCCATCCGGCAATGACACGGTCCGTCTGGCTGAAAGCCGACGACGCGGTCGGAGACTGGGAGACGCGCAAGCGACGCATCACGGCCGGCCTCGAAGCCGGCGTCGACTGGGTGCTCGTCGACGCTGCGGACGTCGAGCGCGTGCGCGAACTCGGGTCGGTGAACGTCGCGGCGTTCCGCACGGACGACGGCGACGTCATCGAGGAGGCCGACAGCGAGGCGGCCGCCGAGCCGGACGCGTACGTCGTCGGGAAGGACGGCGAGGGCGACGGCACGGTCGACCTGCCGGAGGACTTCTCCGGGAGCGCGGACCTCTCGGCGGTCCGCCGCGGGAACGCCGACGCCGCCTACGTCCGCATCCTCGACGAGCGCTACGAGGCGTTCGCCGAGGAGGCCGCACAGGACGCCGAGCACACCATCGTCGTCGGCGAGGACTGGACCATCATCCCGCTGGAGAACCTCATCGCGCGCATCGGCGACGAGACCACGCTCGTCGCGGGCGTCGAGTCCGCCGCCGAGGCCGAGACCGCCTTCGAGACGCTGGACATCGGCGCCGACGCCGTACTGCTGGACAGCGACGACCCCGACGAGATTCGCCGCACCGTGCAGGCGCGGGACGCCGCCGAGCGCGAGCGCCTGGACCTCGCGTGGGTCACCGTCACAGAAGTCGAAGAGGCCGGGAGCGCGGACCGCGTCTGCGTCGATACGGGCAGCCTGATGGACGACGACGAGGGGATGCTCGTCGGCTCCATGAGCCGCGGGCTGTTCTTCGTGCACGCCGAGACCGCCGAGTCGCCGTACGTCGCCTCGCGGCCGTTTCGCGTGAACGCCGGGGCCGTCCACGCCTACGTGCGGACGCCCGACGGCGGCACGAAGTACCTCGCGGAGCTCTCCAGCGGCGACGAGGTGCAGGTCGTCGACCGCGAGGGCCACACGCGGACCGCGGTGGTCGGGCGCGCGAAAATCGAGAAGCGGCCGATGTTCCGCGTCGAGGCCGAAACCGAGTCCGGCGACCGCATCGAGACGCTGCTCCAGAACGCCGAGACCATCAAGGTCTCCACGCGGGAGGGCCGCACCGCCGTCACGGACCTCGACGAGGGCGACGAGATCCTGGCCTACCTCGAAGAGGGCGGCCGCCACTTCGGCGAAGCCATCGACGAGCGCATCATCGAACAGTAGTCACGCGGAGTCGGCGTCGTCGGGGGCGTCGAACCGCGTCGTACACCACGGACAGAAGTCGAGGTCGCTGTCGAGTTCTTTGCCGCACTCCGGACACTCCGCTGGTTCGCCGGCAGCGTCCGCGCCGGCGGCCGCGCCGTCGCTCCCCGGCGTCGGGATGCGCTCGGCGACGGCGCTCGCCGTGTCCCGGACCGCGACGAGGTACGCGTCGACGACGTTCAGCACGCGAATCACCAGCAGGCTGAGCGTCACTTCCGGCCCGAGGTTCTCGCTGGCCTCCATCAGGCCCGCGAGGCCGTCGGTCTGGAACGCCTGGTACGCCGACTCGGGCACGACCAGCGCAGCCGTCACGAGCGCGAGCAGGAACCACGAGATGGCGCGCACCCAGCGCCGCAGGTAGACGTGTCCGAGGCCGGGGTAGACGAAGCCGAGCACCGCCGCGATGACGCCGCGTCGATTGACCACAGTTACCGGGACTCGGGGCCGCGCGCTCCTAAAGCCACCGAAGCCGGCTACCGGAGGTTGTCCACGAGCGTGCGCAGCGTCGCGGCGTCGTACTGGCCGGGCGCGGTCGCGTTCTCGGGGTCGGCGGGCGCGTACCCGATGCGGGAGCCGTACAGCGGCGCGACCGCGCGCGTGTGCCGGCCGGCCTCCCCCATCGCCATCGTCGCGACGGGCGCGTCCACGGCGTTGAACTCGTGGGTGACGCGCAGCAGGTCCAGCGCGTCCCCGCCGTCCTCGGCGGTGACCGCGAGCTTCCCGACATCCCCCAGCGAGCACGCCTCGCCCAGCAACTCCGCGAGCACGCCCATCTCCGGCGTCCCCTCGAAGTCGTGGACGGAGACGATGGTCGCGGTGTCCTCGGCGCGCGCGGCCGCCAGCGCCTCCGCGCCCTCGCCGTCCGCCTCCGTGAGCGCCGCGAGCTCGACGTCGATGGCGGCCACGAAGTCGGTACGCGCGGCCTCCGCGAGCGCGTCGATGCGGCCGTCCTCGTCGGCCTCGCCGCCCTCCCACTCCGCGCGGTTCGTCGCGATGACCGGGAGCTCGCCGTCGTAGTCGTCCAGTCCCGACAGCGGGTCCTCTGCGAGGTCCATCCGGAACTCGACGGCGTCGGCGTGCTCGCGGGCGGCCACCTCGTCGTCGAGGTCGGAGACGGGCGCCGCCAGCACGAACTCCTCGAAGTCCATGGAGTGTCCTGCGTGGGCCGCCTGCAATACGGTTTCGGAGTCCGCAACGATAGGCAGCGTGCGACGAGCCACTGCCGAGCGCTGCGGCTGTCGGCTCGGAAAACGCGGAAAACGGGCTGTCGCGCGTCGCGCGTCGAGCGCTCAGACCGGAATCGTGTCTTCGGCTTCGAGCAGCTCGTGGTAGCGGTTGCGAATCGTGACCTCGGAGATGTCGGCGACCTCCGAGACCTTCGCCTGCGTCGTCTTCTCGTTCGTGAGGAGGGCGGCGGCGTACACCGCGGCGGCCGCCAGTCCCACGGGGCTCTTGCCGGAGTGGACGCCCTTGTCCTTCGCGGTCTTGAGGAGTTCGCGGGCGCGGTGGGCGGACTCGTCCGAGAGTTCCAGCGAGGACGCGAACCGCGGGACGTAGCTCTCGGGGTCGGCGGGCGCGACTTCCAGACCGAGTTCGCGGACGACGTAGCGGTACGTGCGCGCGATCTCGGACTTCTCGACGCGGGAGACGTCCGCGATTTCGTCGAGGCTGCGCGGGACGCCGGCCTGTCGGGCGGCGGCGTACACGCAGGAGGTCGCGACGCCCTCGATAGACCGACCCGGAAGCAGGTCGTCTTCGAGCGCGCGGCGGTAGATGACCGACGCGGTCTCGCGGACGTTGTCCGGGAGGCCGAGCGCGGAGGCCATCCGGTCGATTTCGCCGAGCGCCTGCTTGAGGTTGCGCTCTTTGGCGTCGCGCGTGCGGAAGCGCTCGTTCCACTTGCGCAGGCGCTGCATCTTCTGGCGCTGATTGCTGGACAGGGAGTTGCCGTAGGCGTCCTTGTCGCGCCAGTCGATGTTCGTCGAGAGCCCTTTGTCGTGCATCGTGTTCGTGGTGGGGGCGCCGACGCGGGATTTCTCGTCTTTCTCTTTGGAGTCGAACGCGCGCCACTCGGGCCCGCGGTCGATGCCGTCCTCCTCGACCACGAGGCCGCAGTCGGCGCAGACCGACTCGCCGTGCTCTTCGTCCTGGACGACGAGACCGCCACACTCCGGGCAGCCGTCGGTCGTCTCTTCTTCGTCCGTGCGCTCCTGCTCTCGGGAGCGCATGCGTGCATCTGTCATTAGCGTGAAATCACCGGAAAACCCGGGTGAGTCGTAGCCAATCGGTTGGTGCAAAACGTACTTAACCGTTGCGCTATTCAGACGGGGGGAGTCGCCGATCGCGTCGGTTTTTACCACGGGGACCGAACCCACGGGTATGCGCGTCGTCTCGCTCGCACCGAGCGCCACCGCCACCGTCGCCGCCCTCGGCGGTAGCGACCGCCTCGTCGGCGTCACCACGCACTGCCCGGACGTCGACGCCCCGGCTGTCGGCGGCTGGCTGAACCCCGACTTCGACCGGGTCGCCGACCTCGACTCGGACGTCGTTCTCACGAGCGACGCCCTCCAGCGCGAGGTCCGGGACGACCTCCGCGACCGCGGGTTCGACGTCCGCCACGTCGAACCGGCGACGCTCGACGACGTCCTCGCCTCCTTCGCGGAAATCGGCGAGGCTGTCGGTCTCCCCGACGCGGGCGCCGAACTGGAAGCACAGAGCCGCGAGCGCGTCCGAGACGTCCGCGAAGCCGCACCCGAGGACGGTCCGGTCGTCTACTGCGAGGAGTGGTCGGACCCACCGATGGCGGCCGGGAACTGGGTGCCCGACGTGGTCGAAGCCGCGGGCGGCCGCTACCCGTTCGTGGACGCCGGCGAGCGCTCCCGTGAGGTCGAAGCGAGCGCCGTCGAAGCCGCCGACCCCGAGCACGCCGTCGTTCACGTCTGCGGGAAGGGCGACAGCGTCGACCCGGACTTCGCGGGTCGGGGCTGGGAACTGGACGCCGACGTCCACGTCGTCGACGACAGCCTCCTCAACCAACCGAGCCCCCGACTGCTCGACGGCCTCGAAACGCTCGCCGAGAGAATCCGCGGCGACTAAGGCGCGGGCCGTCCGCGTCCCGGTATGCGAGTCGCAGTCGGCTCCGGGAACCCGGTGAAGCGCGACGCGGTCGCGGCCGCGCTCCCGGACGCGACAGTCGAATCGGTCAGCGTCGCCAGCGGCGTCCCCGAACAGCCGTGGGGCGACGACGAGACAGTCGAGGGCGCACAGAATCGAGCCGAACGCGCGCTCGAATCCGCGGACTACGACCTCGGCGTCGGACTAGAGGGTGGTGTAGCAGAGCGGGATGGCGATTTGTTCCTCATCATGTGGGCGGCCGCGAGCGACGGCGAGCGCGTCGAAATCGGTGCCGGCCCGCGACTGCGCCTCCCGGACGACGTGGCCGCGCGGCTGCACGATGGCGCGGAGCTCGGTCCCGTGATGGACGACTTGCTGGACACCTCGGGCGTCGCGGAGAATCAGGGCGCGGCGGGTGTACTGACCGGTGGCATCACGAACCGAACGGAAGCGCTGCGAACGGCGGTCGCGGGCGCGCTCGGGCCGTTCGTCACCGACTACTACTGACTCACTCCTCGACGGGGGCCGCGTCCGCGGAGAGGTCCGCCTCCTCGCCCTCGACGGCTTCCGTCAGCGAGACGTTCAGCCACGTCATCGACGCCGCGCCGCCCGCGACCGTCACGACGTTCTTCACGATGTGGTCGACGATGGCGACGCCGAGCGCGAGGCCGAACGAGACGGGCAGCAGCGTGGAGACGATGGCCGCGAACGCCGCTTCGTAGATGCCGATGCCGCCCGGCGGCCCCGGGATGACTTTCGCGAGGTTGCCGACGCTGACGGCGAAGAACCCGACCGCGAGCAGGCTCACGAGCGCCACGTCGAGGCCGAACGCGAGGAAGACGAGCAGGGCGGTCGCGACGTCGATAGTCCAGATGACGATGCTCGTCGCGCCGATGCGCGCGAACGCCCGGCCGTCCGCGGCGACCCGCTGGATGTCGCCGACGAACTGCTCGAAGACGCTCGCCACCAGCTCCGTGTAGGAGTCGTCGCTGGCCCACTCGACGACCCCCCGGACGTAGTTGGTGTCCGAGCGCGCCGACCAGACGATGGCGACGACCGCGGCGACCGCGATCACGCCCACGGCGGAGGCGACGACGACGGCCTGCTGGACGGCCTGCGACTCCTGACCGGCCAGCCCCTCGCCCGCTGCTGTTGCGGCGAGTTCCGCGACCGTGTCGGGCGCGAACGCGGTGAGCGCCACGAGGACGCCGCCCGCCAGCACCGTGATGGTGAGCAGGTCGTAGACGCGCTCGACGGTCAGCGACGCGAACCCCGTCGTGTAGGGGATGCCGCGGCGGGCTTTCACGACGTACGCGCGGATGGCGTCGCCGGCGCGCGCGGGAATCACGAGGTTCCCGGTCTGACTGATGAACACCGCGCCCGTGAGGAACCACGTGCTCTCGCGGTACCCCAGCTCCGCGAGGATGTCGCGGTAGCGCAGGCCGCGCAGCGGCCACGACGTCAGGTAGACGACCGCGCCCGCCGCGACCAGCGCGGGGTCGGCGTCCCCCACCGCGTCCACGAACGCGCCCACGTCGATGTAGACGAACATCAGCGCGAACGCCACAACCGACAGCAGGACGCCGACCACGGTGCCGGTGCGGCGGTTCGCGTACGGGCTCACGTTGAACTCCCAGAAGCAGCGCAGAATCTGGCTGCCCATCCCGAAGACGTCCCGCACCAAGTCGACCTTCGAGTCGCCCTTCGGCGTCCACTCCACGGGGAACTCCTCGACGGTGAACCCGCGGCGCTGGGCGCGCACCAGCATCTCCGTGTCCCAGAACCAGTGCTCGTCCTCGACCTCCTCGACGAGGCTCTCGAACGCCTCGCGGCTGAACGCCTTGAAGCCGCACTGGTGGTCGCGCAGCTCCGAGCCCAATAGCCCCCGCACCGCGAGGTTGAACCCCCGCGAGGGGATGCCGCGCTTGGCGGGGCGGTCGGCGCGCTCGCCGGGAATCCACCGCGAGCCCGTCGCGAGGTCGGCGTCCCCGGAGCGCACGCTCTCGACGAGCTGTTCGAGGTGGCGCATGTCCGTCGCGAGGTCCGTGTCGAAGTACGCCAGCGTCTCCCCCTCGGCCGCGCGGAACGCGGCGTTCAGCGCGCCGCCGCGGCCCAGGCGCTCGTCGCTGTGGAAGTGGCGGACGCGGTCGTCTTCTGCGGCGAGCCGCGCGGCGATTTCCGGCGTCTCGTCCTCGCAGCCGTCCTCCGCGACGATGACCTCGTAGCTGCCCGCGGGGAGGAAGGCGTCGAGCGTCTCCAGCGTCGTCCGGACCGTCTCCTCGATGGTGTCGGCCTCGTTGTACGCGGGGAGGACGACGCTCACCTCGACGCCCGGCTCTGTCATTGTCCGGAATTTCGGCCGTGACCGGGTAAGAACTTTCTGTCTCGATGCGGCCGCCGGGGCCGTTAACCGCGCCTACCAAAACGCGCGCTCCCGGTGACTACCCGGCACGCCCAGCGCCGTAAAACCGCAGGGCGGCGGCCGATTTACCGCGCGTACCAAACCCCTCTTGGGGTGGCCGCGCCACTGTACTGGTATGAGCGCGACAGCCGCGGCGAGTCAGGCACTCACCCCGAAGCAGCGTCGCATCCTCGACTACCTCCGCGACCACGCCGACGACCGCACGTACTTCAAGTCGCGGCTCATCGGCGACGAACTCGACCTCTCCGCGAAGGAGGTCGGCGCCAACATGCCCGCCATCGAGGCCGGCGAGTTCGACGTCGACGTCGAGCGCTGGGGGTACTCCTCCTCGACGACGTGGAAGGTCGAGGCCTGACTCCGGTTCGGCCCGTGCGGCCTCGTCATCCACCCGCGCGGACTTGCGTTCTCCCTGGCTCTGCCGGGAATCCAGTGTCTGCCGCAGTCCCGCTGGGACTGCACTCGTTCGCTTCACGTAGCGACGGCGCCACGGCCGTTCAGGGTTCGTAGGAGAGCAAGTCGGCGGCCTCGCCGGCGAACTCCGCGGCGTTCGCGTCGAAGGAGTCGGCGTACCGCACGAGCAGCGTGATGAGGGTCTCCGGGCGCTCGACGGCGTAGCCGTCCGCCCGCGAGAGCACGCCCGCCTCCTCCAGTTGCGCGGCGTACTTGCTGACGGTCGCCGGCGAGACGTCCAGCGACTCCGCGAGGTCGCCGGCGGTCGCGTCCGGGTTCCGTAGCAGTTCGACGACCATCCCGCGCGGGGTCTCCCGGCGGAGGTAGCCGAGCGCGCGCTTCTCGAACGGCGAGAACCGCTCGGCCGGATAGAAGCGCTTGTAGTCGCCGTCGCGCTCGCTTTCGACGGCGGACTCGTCGAGCAGCCGCCGGAGGTGGTGTTGGGTCTCCCCGGTGCCCAGCTGGAGGTCGTCACGGAGCTTCGAGAAGTGCGCGCCCGGCGTCGCCGTCACGTAGCCCGTGATGGCGTCGCGGACGTCGCTGTCGCCGCCCTCGCCGTCGCCGTCACCGCCGGCGAGCCGGGTTAGCGGGCTGGCTGCGCCGACGGCGGCGAAGCGGCGGAGCGTCGAGCGCTTGTCCTCGTCGATGCCCATTCACGCGCTCCTACGCGGTCACCCGAGAAAAACGTTCGGTACCGGATAGCACGCCAGCGCGGCGCCCCGTTACGCGCTCTGGTTGTCGTCGTCGCCGGCGTCACTGGCGTCGCCGCCACCACTGCCGTCAACTGGGGCGTCGCCGGTGTCGAGTTCCTGGTCCATCTCCTCGATGACCTCGTCCGTCGACGCCAGCCCGGCGTCCTCGCCGCGCTGGACGGCCTCGGCCTGCTCTTCGAGCTTCTCGGGGTCGATGTCGGCCTCCTGGCTGATCTGGTTGAGAATCTCGTCGATGTCGTCGAGACCGATGAGCTCGCGGGTCTCAGCGTCGAACTCGAGGCTGTCGAGTTCCGTGCCGCCGTCGGAGACGTCGCTTCCCGCGAGGTGTTTGCCGTAGCGGCCGACGAGGCTGGTTAGCTCCTGCGGGAGGACGAACGTGTTGGACTCGCCGTCGCCGATGCCCTCCAGCGTCTCCATGCCCTTCTCGATGATGGCGCGCTCGCCCATCGACTCGGCGGACTTCGCGCGGAGGACGGTGGAGATGGCGTCACCCTGCGCTTCGAGAATCTGGGACTGCTTCTCACCCTGCGCGCGGATGATGTTCGACTGCTTGTCACCCTGCGCGTTCTCGATGGCGGACTGCCGCTCACCCTGCGCCTCCAGAATCATCGCGCGGCGGCGGCGCTCGGCGCTGGTCTGTTGCTCCATCGCCTTCTGGACTTCCTGGGAGGGGTTGACCTCGCGGACCTCAACGCTCTCCACGCGGATACCCCACTCGTCGGTGGGCTCGTCCAGTTCCGTGCGGATGCGGGCGTTGATTTCCTGGCGCTTGTTCAGCGTGTCGTCCAGCTCCATGTCGCCCAGCACCGCGCGCAGCGTCGTCTGCGCGAGGTTCGAGACGGCGGTCTTGTAGTGGTCGACCTCGAGGAACGCCCGCTTGGCGTCCCGCACGCGGATGTACACGACGGCGTCGGCGGTCACCGGCGAGTTGTCGCGGGTGATGGCTTCCTGCCGGGGCACGTCGATGGTCTGCGTGCGCATGTCGAAGGGGTACGTGCGCGCGACGAACGGCGGCACGATGTTGATACCGGGTTCGAGGAGGCCGCGGTACTCCCCGAACACCGTGAGGGCTTTCTTCTCGTAGGCGTCCACGATTTCGACGGCCTCGTAGACGACGACGGCCAACAGCAGCAACAACAGCAGCCCGACTGCCGGTATCACTGCGCCGCCCGTCTGTAGCGGGGTCAACTCCATGCGTGAACGTTCGGCGAACGGACAATAAGTGTTGGTACGGTTCGCGGCCGCGGCGACCGCTCGCGGCCCGGACTCAGGCGCCGTCGGCGTCCCGGTCCAGTTCGCGGTCGATGTCGTCGGCGCCGTCGACGGCCTCCACGGTGACGACGTTCCCCCCGCCCGGGTCCACGACCACGACGTTCGTCCCCTCGGAGATAGTCCCGGAGATGCTCCGGGCGGCGTACGACGAGTCGAACCCGCCGGACTCGAGTTTCACGCGCCCCTCTCGGGGCGTGACCTCCTCGACGACGTACCCCCGCGAGCCGCGGAGGTCGTCGGAGTCGCGGGTCTGCCCGCGGCCGGTCCCCTGGTAGAGCTCGTAGTTGCGGTACAGGTACAGGGAGACCAGCCCGACGCCCAAGACGAGGCCCGCGAGCACGAACGGGGTCGCGGCCGCCGGCACGAACAGCCCGATGAGGCCGGCGGCGAGGAGCGCGACGCCGAGGACGATGAGGTGCGCGCCCGGCGCGAGCGCCTCCATGACGCACAGCGCCGTCCCGGCGACGACGAGCAGGAACGACAGCGACTGTCCGAACAGTTCGGCCATGCCCGGGAGTTAGGGCGGCGGTGGGAAAACCGTTTACCCGCGTGCTCGACCGACGCGAGAGCACGGAACGGCGAGCGGCGAACGGAGTGAGCCGTGAGCGGAGTAAGCCGCGAGCCGCGTGGCCAATCCGAAAGCGGTCGGCCTCTCAGAACAGCAGGAGCGCGAGCACGCCGACCATGGCGGCGACGCCGAGCAGGAAGAACGCGACGTTCTCCGGGTCCGGCGACCCGGGTTCGATGGCTCGCACGTCGGGTTCGGCGTCCGGGCCGACCTCGTCGACCTCGTAGCGCCACGCGCGCTCGTCGTTCTCGGCCATGTCAACGTCTACCCCGTCGAGGCGGAAAAACGCGCGGGTTCGGGGTTCAGGACTCGCTGGCGTAGACGACGCCGCGCTCGCCGTCCACCGTGACGGTGTCGCCGTCTACGATGTCGTCGAGGTCGGCGTCCCCGACCATCGGCACGTCGAGTTCGCGCGCGACCATCGCGGGGTAGCCGGTCATCCCGGACTGGGCGCTGACGATGCCCGCGATCTTCGAGAGGTCGCCGTGGAACTCGTCGTCGAAGTCCGGGCCGAGCACGACCACCGCGCGCTCGGGAATCCCGGAGAGGTCGCCGTCGTCGAGGACGGCGACGGGTGCGGTGACGCGCCCCTTCACGACGGACTGCCCGACCGTCAGCGTCTCCGCGGCGACGTGGACTTTCAGCGTGTTCGTCGTGCTCGCGCCTTCGAGGTCGGTCATCATGCCGACGAGCACGACCACGGTGTCGCCGCTCTCGACGAGGCCGGACTCGACGGCCGCCTGCACCGCGTGCTCGACGACCGTCGTCGCGTCGCCCTCCGCGACCGCGGCGTACTCGGCGTGGACGCCCCAGTTGAGCGCGAGTTCGCGGCGCACGCGGTGGGAGGGCGTCGCACAGACCACTGGGACGCGCGGCCGGAACTTCGCGGCCTTCCGCGCGGTGTAGCCGGACTCGGAGGCGACGACGACCGCGCTGGCGTCGATGTCGCGGGCGAGGTAGCGCGCGGAGCGCGCGAGCGCGTCAGTCTTCGCCGTGCCGTCCGCGGTCGGGACGCGTTGCTCCTGTAGCTCGGCGTACTCGCCGCTGGACTCGACTTCGCGCACGATGCGGTCCATCGTCTCCACGACCCGCGTGGGGTTGTCGCCGACCGCGGTCTCCGCCGAGAGCATCACGGCGTCCGTGCCGTCGAGGACGGCGTTCGCGACGTCGCTGGCCTCCGCGCGCGTCGGCCGGCGCGCGTGTACCATCGAATCCAGCATCTCTGTGGCCGTGATGACAGGGACGCCGGCGTCCCGGCACTGCCGGATGATGCGCTTCTGAATCATCGGCACGTCCTCCATCGGGCACTCCACGCCGAGGTCGCCGCGCGCGACCATCACGCCGTCGGCGGCCTCCACGATGCTGTCGAGGTTCTCGACGGCGCCCGCGCGCTCGATTTTCGCGACCACGGGGATGTCCGCGCCGACCGATTCGAGCACGCGCTCGACTTCCAGTACGTCTTCGGCGTCCCGCACGAAGCTCGCGGCGACGTAGTCGACGCCCTCCTCCGCAGCGAGTTCGAGGTCGCGGCGGTCCTTCTCGGTGACGACGTCGAGGTCGAGGTCAACGCCCGGGACGTTGACGCCCTTCCGGCTGCCGAGCTCGCCGCCGGACTCCACGCGCGCGGTGACGACGTCGCCGTCTACCGACTCGACGACCGTCTCGATGCGCCCGTCGTCCAGCAGCACGCGGTCGCCGGGCTCGGCCGCCGCGACGCTCGTCGAGAGCCCGATGGTCTCGCCCGTCGTCTCGCCGTCCGGCACGAACTCCACGAGCGTCCCGGCTTCGACGTGGACGGGCTCGTCGGTCTCGGCCGTCCGGACCTCCGGCCCCTTCGTGTCCAACATCACGGCGACCGGCTTCTCTGTCAGTTCGTCGACCCGCCGCGCCGTCCCGATTAGGTCGCGGCGGTCGTCGAGGTTGCCGTGGCTCGCGTTGATGCGCGCGACCGACATCCCCGCGTCCACCAGCGACCGTATCGAGGACTCGTCGTCTGTCGCCGGCCCCAGCGTACAGACGATTTTCGCGTTTCTCATACGCCGCGGCTACGACGCCGGCACGCAAAAACGTACGTGATTAACTCGGCGACGAGTAACCGAACCGCCACAGCGACTTTGCCGGAGCCGACACAACACCGGTCTATGCCGACGTACGCTGCCATCGCCACCATCGAGACCGGTCAGTTCCAGAACGCCCAAGAGCTCGCCGCCATCTGGGGCGACGTCCGCGCCGACCTCGAAGCCCAGGACTGCGACCTCCAGGACGCCTACGTCCTCCTCGGCGAACGCGACGTCCTGCTCGTCTTCGACGCGCCCGACCGCGAAGCCGCCCTCCAAGCTTCTATCGCCGCCGAACGATACGGCATCGACATGCAGACCATGGAAGCGATGGACGTCGAGAAACTCGGCGACGTCGTGCAGGACCTCTAAGACGACCTTTTGCGCTGCGGGTCGCCGGAGGCGACCCTCGGCAAAAGCTCGGCCAAAAGCGCGTCGTCCTCCCTGCGGTCGTCCTCGCGCCTTCGCTCCCTTCGGTCGCGGAGTGAACCGCGTCGCTCGGGTCCTCCGGACCGCTCGCTCGCGGATGCTTATCTGCCGGTTTCTCGGCTGGCAAGGATACTACTCCCTGCGTAGATTCAAGTAGGGAGCCGGGACCAACCCGGCGGGTGATCTGACTGTAGGCTGGTGCGCCAGGAATCGGAACGGCGGCAGCGCGCACCGGAGTCGGTTCGCCGCCTGCAAGCCCTACTTGATCTTCGTGCCCGGTTCGCTGTCCCCGTGGGTGGTGAGGAGGTCGGCGTCCTCGCCGGCGGCGAGAATCATGCCGTTGGACTCGACGCCGAACAGCTCGGCCTTCTCGAGGTTCGCGACGATGACGACGCGCTTGCCCGGGAGCTCGTCGAGGTCGTGGAGCTGCTTGATGCCCGCGACAATCTGGCGGGTCTCGTGGCCGATGTCGACTTCGAGGCGCGCGAGGTCGTCCGCGCCCTCGATGCCCTCCGCGGCCTCGACTTCGCCGACGCGCAGGTCCAGCGCCTGGAAGTCCTCGAAGCTGACGCGCTCGTCGGCGAGCGGTTCGAGTTCTATCTCTGAGTCGTCGGTCACGTCCTCGCCGTCTCCCTCGTCGCTACTAGCGGCTTCGATTTTCTCCTGGAGCTTCGCGTCGAGCTCCTCGACGCGCTCGTCCTCGACCTTCGTGAACAGTTCGTCGGGCTCGCCGAACTCGGCGGGCGGCGCCTGCAGGCAGTCGCCGATGGTGGCGTCCGCCACGGAGCCGTCCTCCTCGATTTGCGCCCAGATGTCGTCGGCCTTCTCCGGAATGAACGGCTGCAGCAGCACCGCAACCGCCTTCACGAGCTGCACGCAGTCGCGGATGACCGGTGCGGCCTCCTCGTCGTCGAGCTTCCAGGGCTCGTTGCGCTGGATGTACTCGTTGCCGTAGCGGGCGAGCGCGACCGCGCGCTCGCCGGCGGACTTGAGGTCGTAGTAGTTGAGCGCGTCCTCGTAGTCGTCCATCGCCGCCGCAATCTCGGTCTCGACGTCGTCGGAGACCGCGGCGTCGGGTGTCCCGTCGAAGTTCCGGGTCGCGAACAGCAGCGCGCGGTAGACGAAGTTCCCGACGACGTCCGCGAGTTCGCTGTTCACGCGCTCGGCGAAGCGGTCCCACGAGAAGTTCACGTCGCGCTCGAACCCGCTGGCGGTCGCCATGTAGTACCGCAGCAGGTCCGGGTGGAACCCCTCGTCGAGGTACTCCTCGGCCCAGATGGCGCGGTTCTTCGACGTCGAGAGGCCCTTGCCGTCGATGTTCACGAACCCGGTCGCGCAGACCGCGCGCGGCTCGGCGTAGTCGGCGGCTTCCAGCATCGCCGGCCAGTAGACGGTGTGGTGCTGGATGATGTCGCGGCCGATGACGTGGACGATCTCTCCGTCGCCGTCCTTCCAGACGGACTCCCAGTCGAAGTCGCCGGTGCGCTCGCTGTACTGCTTGGTGGTGGAGACGTACTCGATGGGGGCGTCCACCCAGACGTACAGCACGAGGTCCTCGGAGCCCTCACCCGGATAGTCGATGCCCCAGTCCATGTCGCGGGTGATGCAGAAGTCCTCCAGTTCGCCCTCGATCCACTCGCGGGGCTGGTTCTGGGCGTTGCTCGTGCCTTCGAGGCGGTTGATGAACCCCTGGAGGTGCTCTTGGACGTCCGAGAGCCGGAGGAACTTGTGGTCGCGCACGCGGTACTCCGCGGGGTTGCCGGTGAGCGCGGAGACGGGGTCCTCGATTTCGCCGGGTTCGAGGTGGCGCTGGCAGCCCTCGTCGCACTCGTCGCCGCGGGCGTGCTCGCCGCAGTACGGGCACGTGCCCTCGACGTAGCGGTCGGGGAGCCACTGGTCGGCCTCGGGGTCGTAGGCGACGTTGATTTCCTTCTCGTAGACGTGGTCGTTGTCCTCCCACGCGCGGACGAACTCCTTCGTGAGTTCGGTGTTGGTCTCGTCGTGGGTGTGGCCGTACTGGTCGAAGTCGACGTTGAACTTCGGGAACGTCTGTTCGTACTGTTCGTGGTGGCGGAGCGCGAACTCCTCGGGGCTGACGCCCTCCTCGGCGGCGTTGACGGCGATGGGGGTGCCGTGCATGTCGCTGCCGGAGACGTAGATGGCGTCTTGGCCGAGCTTTCGGAGCGCGCGGGTGAACGCGTCGGCGTTCACGTAGCTGCGCAGGTGGCCGATGTGGAGGTCGCCGTTGGCGTACGGCAACCCCGCCGTGACCACCGCCTGTTCGTCGGTCGGGAAGTCCTCGTAGGTCATGGTTGCTCGTTGTTCTGGCGCGGGCCTAAAGCCCGCTGGTTGTGTCGCGACGTTCCGGTTCCGTGGCTGTTGCTGGCGTGGTGCTCGCGGAGAACCGGAGTTCGCGTCCGCCCGGCGGCCGCATGAAGGCCCGGGGGCGGACGGTCCACCCGTGGACGGCGCTACCGCTGCATGCGCATCGCGCGGACTCGCGGGCAGCGCCTCGGAGTCACGAATCGTCGTTCGCTGCGGGCCGGCAAAAGTGTTTCCGCGCTCAAGCGAGGAACAGCACGCCCTCGAAGAGCGCGATGGTGACGAGAAGCCGGCCGACGCCGCCCGCGAACGTCGCGACCGCGAACCGCCGGTGGTCCTTCTCGACGACGGAGAACGCGTACAGCGAGATGGTGTCCGGGAAGAACGGCACGCTGAGCGCGACCGCCATGCCGTAGTAACCGTACGTCTGGACGAGCTCGACCATGCGGTTCTTCGACCACTTGACGGGCTCGAAGCCGAGCCGCCGGAGCGCGCGCACGACGGCGCCGGAGTGGCTGGCGCCGTGGCCGATGGACAGCGCGATGACGCTCCCGAGGGCCTTCCCGCCCGCGCTCACCACGACGACGAGCGCGACGATGACGGGCTCGGAGACGCCGAGGCCGAGCGTGACCGCGCTCCCGCAGACGTAGCCGGCGGGACACAACACCACCTCGCTGGGCAGCGGGAGGACGAACGCGATGAGAAACGAGTAGACGAAGATGATGCCGAGTCCCGGCCAGCCGGTCGCCGCACGGACCGCTCCTTCGACGGCGCTGAGGTCGACGGAGAGCGCGAGCAGGGCGGACGAGAGCACTATCTGTGTGGTGGACTGGCGCGGGATTAAACGTTACCGACACCGGACAGCGCCGCGAGGAAGTCGTCGAGCATCTCGCGGGTGACGTGGGGCATGCAGACGACGCGGAGTTCGCCGGTGGCCGTGCGGGAGATTCGCCAGCCGTCCTCGCGGAGCGCCTCGAACTCGGCGTCCGGGAGGTCGGCGGCGACGAGCGGGAGCACGGGGTCGACGACGTCGTCGACCCCGTGCTCGCGGAGTTCCGCGGCGAGGTAGTCGGCGTTGGCCTGCGAGCGCTCGTACTGGTCGCGGTAGCCCTCGGGCCAGAGCGCGTCGAGGGCGGCGTGCGTGCCGGCGACACCGGCTCCGGAGCGCGTGCCGCCGAGCGTCGGCTGCGTGTCGGATTCGAGGTACGGCGTGTCGATGGCGAGCGCGTCCAGCGTCTCGGCGTCCCGCGCGAGGAAGCCGCCGGCGGGAATCGGCGCCTGCCCCATCTTGTGGGGGTCGATGGTCATCGTGTCCACGGGGGCGTCCGCGAAGCTCCAGTCGTGGTCGGTGAACGGGAGGACGAACCCGCCCCACGCGGCGTCCACGTGGAGGCGCGCGTCCACGTCCGCGGCGACGTCGGCGAGCGCGGGAATCGGGTCTACCCGCCCGTACTCGGTGGTGCCGGCGACGCCGGCGACGAGCGCCGTGTCGTCGTCCGCGAGGTCGGCGACCGCGTTCACGTCCGCGCGGTGGTCGTCGTCCGTGGGCGCGAGCCGGAGTTCGACGCCGAGCACGTCGGCGGCCTTCTGGAAGCTGAAGTGCGCGCTCTCGGGCGCGACGACGTTCACGTCGCCGTCGGCGAGGTTGCGCGCGGCCCTGACGGCCTGAATGTTCGCTTCGGTGCCGCCGGAGCCGACGTAGCCGTGCGGGTCGTCGAGCCCGACGACCTCGCCGAGCGCGTCGATGGCTTCGGTTTCGAGGTCGGCGACTGCGGGGTAGGTCGCGGGGTCGCCGGGGTTGTCCGCGAGGAACGCCACGGCGGCCTCGCGGGCGGCCGGGTGGGGTTCCGTGCACATCGAGGAGAGCACGCGGTCGAAGTCCTGCGGGGCGGGCGTCGGCTCCGCGCGTGGCATACTGTCTGCCAGTCGAAGCAGCGATTTAGCGGTTCCGCTCTCGGGTCAGTCCTCCGTGAGGTAGCGGATGCGCTCGGGGACCGGCGGGTGCTGGTAGTGGAACGTCTCGTACAGCGGGTGCGGGAAGGGGTTGCCGAGGTTCTCGCTGGTGAGCGCGGCGAGCGCGCCCGCGAGCGGCCGGCCGCCGTCCATCACGTCCACGGCGAACGCGTCGGCCTCGCGCTCGTTGGCGAGCCAGAGCCTGTTCGAGAGCGGGCTGGCGAACTGGCTCACGGGTTCGACCCACAGCGCCGCCAACAGCAAGCCCGCAGCCGGGACTTCGGGCGCGCGGAACATCGCGTACAGCCACGACGACTCCACGAGGAACTGCGCGACGAACAGCAGGACGCCGGCCTGCACGACGCTGGCGGCCATCCCCTGCCAGATGTGCCCCTTCTTCCAGTGCGCGAGTTCGTGCGCGAGCACGCTCTGAAGCTCGGTCTCGTCGAGCTGGTCGACGAGCGTGTCGAAGAGGACGACGCGCTTGGTCGCGCCGAACCCCGTGAAGAACGCGTTCGAGTGCCCCGAGCGCGAACTCGCGTTCATCACGTAGACGTCGTCGCAGGTGAAGCCGGCGCGCTCGAAGACGTCGTCGACGGCCTCGCGCAGACTCGAATCTTCGACCGGCTCGAAGTCGTAGAACAGCGGGAGGAACACGCGCGGCACGATGATTTGGGTGGCGAGCAGGAAGACGCCGACGACGCCGGTGGCGGCGAGCCACCACCACTCGGGGAACGTCTCCACGACGAACAGCACGGCGGCGCCGAGAGCGGCGACGAGCACGACGGTGAACGCGGTGCTGACGAGCTTGTCGCGGACGAACAGCGTCGGGGACTGCTCGTTGAAGTCGAAGGCGTCCTCGACGGCGAACGTCTCGAAGGCGTCGAACGGCACCCGGAGGAGTTGGAACGCGAGCGCGGCGCCGACGAACACTGCGACGCCCGCGAGCAGGTCACTCCCGATGGCGTCGTAGGCCGCGGCGACGGCGTCGCCGAACAGGCCGGTGTAGAGCACGAGCAGGACGACGGCGAGCACGACGACGCTCTGCAGTTGGCTGGCGGCGGTCGTCAGCCGGTGGTAGTCCAGCAGGCGCTCGGGGTCGTCGAGGCCGACGGTGTCGGCCAGCCACTCCGTGCGCTCGCGGACGGTGCGGTCGGCGTGCCGGACGTTCAGCGCGGCGAGCGCGACGAAGAAGCCGGTCGACCCGGCGACCAGCAGCAGGAAGGCGGCGTGGTACGCGAGCATACTCCGGGAGAGGAACTCGGCCGTGAAAACGTCTGTCGTGTCGGCGAGCGGACCGGAGGAGGGGACGGGGGTGGGGCGAAGTGAGCGGTCAGTCCCGCACGGAGTCGAGGATGAGCCGCTGTTCGACGCGCTTGACCTCGTGTTGGACGTCCCGCACCGCGTCGATGTTCGCGGAGATAGAGGAGATGCCGGTCTCCACGAGGAAGTTCACCATCTCGGGCTTCGAGCCGGCCTGCCCGCAGATGCTGGTGGCGACGTCGTGCTCGCGGCACGTCTCGATGGCGGTCTCGATGAGGTCCAGGACGGCGGGGTGGAGTTCGTCGAAGCGGTCGGCGACGTTGCCGTTGTTCCGGTCGACGGCGAGCGTGTACTGCGTGAGGTCGTTCGTGCCGAACGACGCGAAGTCGATGCCCTCGGCGGCGAGTTCCCCGACGGAGAGCGCGGCCGCGGGCGTCTCGATCATGGCGCCCCACGTGCGCTTCTCGGTGTCGAGGCCGACCTCGGTCATGAGCTCGCGGGCCTGCCGCACGTCGTCGGCGTCGTTCACGAGCGGGAACATGATTTCGACGTTGTCGTAGCCCATCTCGTACAGCTCCTTGAACGCCTCCAGCTCGTGCTTGAACACCTCGGGGCGGTCGAGGCTGCGGCGGATGCCGCGGTAGCCCAGCATCGGGTTGTGCTCGTGGGGCTCGTCGCTGCCGCCCTCCAGTTGCCGGAACTCGTCGGTCGGCGCGTCGAGCGTGCGCACGCGGACGGGCCGCGGGTAGAACTCCTCGGCGACCTCGCGCACGCCGGAGACGAGTTCGTCCACGTAGGCGTCCTCGCCGTGGTCGGCGATGTAGCGCTCGGGGGTCTTGTTCGTCGAGAGAATCATGTGCTCCGTGCGGAGCAGACCGACGCCGTCGGCCCCGGTCGCGGCGGCGCGCTCGGCGGCCTCCGGAATCGAGACGTTGACCTTGACCTCGGTCGCGGTCATCGGCTTCACGGGCGTCGTCGGGCGCGCCTCCTCGATGGGGTTGCGTTCGGACTCCTCCTGCGTGCGGCCCTCGGTGACGGTGCCGCGGTCGCCGTCGAGCGTGATAATCTGGTCGTCCTGGAGCACGTCCGTGGCGTTCGTCGCGCCGACGACAGCGGGACAGCCCAGTTCGCGGGAGACGATGGCGGCGTGGCTGGTCATGCCGCCCTCGTCGGTGATGATGCCGGCGCCGCGCTTCATCGCGGGCACCATGTCCGGCGTAGTCATCTCGGTGACAATGATGTCGCCCTCGCCGACTTTGTCGAGCTGGTCGAGCTTGGTGACGACGCGAGCCGGGCCGGACGCGATGCCGGGGCTGGCGCCGAGTCCGTGCACGAGTTCGTCGCCGGTGTCGCCGTTCTCGGTCATCTCTGTGTCCTCGTCGATGGTCGTGATGGGGCGGGACTGCAGCATGTAGATGTCGCCGTCAGTCATCGCCCACTCGACGTCCTGCGGTTCGCCGTAGTGGTCCTCGACGCGCTCGCCGATGGCGACGAGGTCCAGAATCTCCTCGTCGGAGAGCACGCGCTGTTCGCGCTTCTCCTCGGGGACCTCGCGCTCGACGGTCTCGCCGGTCTCGGGGTCGCGGACGCACATCACCTTCTTGTCCGCGACCGAGACCTCCTCGACGGTGCCGGTGTCGCGGTCGACGTGGTAGTTGTCCGGGGAGACCGAGCCGGAGACGACGGCCTCGCCGAGCCCCCACGCGGCCTCGATGATGGCCTCGTGGGCGCCCGTCGAGGGGTGGCTGGTGAACATCACGCCGGACTTCTCGGCGTCGACCATCTTCTGGACGACCACCGCGATGTCGACGTCGCGGTGCTCAAAGCCCTGTTCCTCGCGGTAGTAGATGGCGCGCTGCGTGAAAAGCGACGCCCAGCAGCGCTTCACGCGGTCCACGAGGTCCTCGCGGGTGATGTTGAGGAACGTCTCCTGCTGGCCGGCGAAGCTCGCGTCCGGGAGGTCCTCGGCGGTCGCCGACGACCGCACCGCGACCGACGCCTGCCCGTCGTCTAAGTCGTCGTACGACGAGAGGATGTTCTCTCGGATGTGCTCGGGGAGTTCGGTGTTGAGGATGATGTCTTTCGCGGCCGCTTCGGCGTCGGCGAGCGCGCCGGAGTCCTCGGGGTCGACTTCGACCGCGTCGAACAGCTCGTCGTCGATGTTCGCGTCCTCGATGAACGAGCGGTACGTCCCCGCGGTCACGACGAACCCCGGGGGGACGGGGAGCCCGGCGTCCGTGAGTTCGCCGAGCGACGCGCCCTTGCCGCCGACACTGTCGATGTCGTCGGCGCGTACGTCTTCCAGCCATCGAACAGCCATTGACAGGTAGATACACCGCAACTGCTCATAAGAAGGTTGCGAACGTCTCAGACGCAAGAATTGCGTACTCGGTTCCGAGTTGTGATTGCTCGGGTGGCGGGCGGCCGCGCTGGTCGCTCGCGCCAACGGAGGATTTTAGCCGGCGGCTCGTCTCCACCCGGGCATGGACGCGAAACGCGCAGCCGTTCACGCGGGCAAGTACTTCCTGTTCACGTCCGCGTTCGCGGTCGTCGGCCTCGCCCTCGTCGGCGGCGGCGTCGCGCTCGGCGGACTCGAAGCGTGGGACATCCTCTCGGCGGACTCCTCGGCGACCGGGCAGGCGCTGTCGGCGGCCGCACCCGGCATCGCGCTCGCCGTCGCTGGCCTGCTCGTCTACCGCTTCGGGAAGGCGTGGTCGCTGTACAAGACGTTGACCGCCGCCAACGAGGACGCGCTCTCGGACACCTTCGACACCCAGCACGTCAAAAGCGACATCGTGAGCGTGCTCGACGACCGCCTCGCGGACATGCAGAACGATCTCCAGTCCGTGAACCGCGAGCTCCGCAAGCTCAAAGACGACGACGCCTTCGACTTCTCGCAGTCCGACGACGCCGAACCGCCGAACCGCGAGCCGTAGCCCCGATGTACCTCGTCACCTTCCGCCTCGACCCCGGCGAGTACGACGCGGAGTTCCACGAACTGAACGACGCGATTCAGGCCGCCGCCGAAGCCATCGACGGGTACCTCGGCAAGCGCACGTGGCACGGCCCCGACAGCGAGGACGTGCTCGTGGTGTACTACTGGGAGTCGCTCGACGCGCTCGACGAGTTCGGCGCGCACCCCGACCACGAGCGCGCGAAGCGGCGGTGGACGGAGTGGTACGACGCCTACGAAGTCACCGTGACGGAAGTGCTGGACGCGTACGGGAGCGGCTTCGGCGCCGACGCCGACCCGCCCCAGTAGGCGGCGTCGCTGTCGTGCGGCCGCGTCGGCGACTACGCTTCCAGAATCTCGTCCTCCTCGACGGGTGGGACTTCGAGCGTGCCGTCCAGCGTCTCGACGGCCGTGCCGCCGACTTTCGGCGCGCCGCCGTCCTGCACGCGTACCCGGACGCGGCCCGGGCGGTCCACGAAGTGCCCCTGCTCGAAGGTCATCTCCTCGGCGACGTCGCCGCCGAACGCCGCGTAGTGTTCGAGGTACGCGCCCGTCGCGCCGCTGGCCGTCCCCGTCACGGGGTCCTCGTTGACGCCCGCGCCCGGAACCCACGCTCGGCCGTGGAGCGTCGAGTCCCTGTCCAGCGCGTCGAACGAGAACGCGTACACGCCGGCGGCGTCCACCTCGTCGGCCAGCGCCTCGACCGCGTCGAAGTCCGGGTTCGCGTCGCCCAAGTCCGAGAGGTAGGTCACGGGCGCGACGAGGAACGGCAGCCCCGTGGAGGCCACCGCCAGCGGCAGGTCGTCGCTCGCCCCTCGGAGCGCCTCCTCGTCCAGTCCCGTCGCAGCCCCGACGCGCTCGTAGCTCACGTCTACCTCCCGAATCTCGGGGCGGTTCTGGGTCATCCACACCGTGCCGTCGTCCTCGACTTCGATATCGAGTACGCCGACGTTCGTCTCCAGCGTGTGCGCGCCCGCCTCGATGGCGCCGTCCGCGAACAGGTGCGCGTGGCTCGCGATGGTCGCGTGCCCGCAGAGGTCCACTTCCGTCGTCGGCGTGAAGTACCGAATCCGGCGGTCTGCGTCGCCGCTCTCGCGGACGAACGCCGTCTCGCTCGCGCCGAGCTCGGCGGCGATGGCCTGCATCTGTCCGTCCGTCAGGTCGTCGGCGTTCGGCACCACGCCGGCCGCGTTCCCCGCGCACGGCTCGTCGGTGAACGCGTCCACGAGGAGCGCTCGCGTCGCTGTCATGGGCGCGGCTTCTCGCTCCCGCGTGTTGCGTGTTTTCCTTCCCTACCCGAGCCAGCCCGCGAGGTCCGTCACGACCGCCTCGGCGACGTTCCCCGGCTGGAAGTATTCGCTCGGGTTCGGGTCGCCCTCGCCCGCCACGAACAGGTGGTTCAGGTCGTCGTACAGCCGAGCGTGTTCCTCGCCGAGCGCGTCCCGCCACGCGGGGAAGTCCTCGGTCGCGCTCACTTGGTAGTCGCGGCCGCCCTGCAGCGCGTACACCTCGCGGTCCAGTTCCGTCGCGGTCGCCACCGGGTCGTACTCCGCGACCGCGCGCCAGAACGCCGCGCTCCACGCGAAGCCGCCGCCCTCGTAGTTCCCGTTCGCGAGCCGCTCGGCGGTCGCTTCCGCGTCCTCGATGCGCGCCCGCTCGGCCTCGGTCACGGTGCCGTCGAGTTCCGAGAGGTACTGCAGTTGGTCGGGGACGAGCTCGTACAGCGGGCGCGACGGCGCGGCCAGCAGGGACGCCGCCGCGTCGCCGTCCCGCTCGGCGATTTCGGGCGCGGCGTACCCGCCGAGGCTGTGCCCGACGACCGCCGCGCTGGTCACGTCGGTCTCGACGCGCAGGCGGTCGAGCGCGGTCAGCGCGTCGTCGGCGACGAGCGCGTCGAACCCGAGGTCGCCCGCGGACACGTCGCAGGCGTACGTGCGCTTGTCGTACCGGAGGACGGCGACGCCCTCGGTCGCCAGCCCCCACGCGAGGTCCTTGAAGGGCTTGTTCGGGCCGATGGTCTCGTCGCGGTCGTTCGGCCCGGAGCCGTGGACGAGCACGACGCCGGTGTCGGCGCCGTCCGACGGCACGGTCAGCGTCGCGCCGAGGTCGCAGGCCGGCGAGGACAGCGACAGTTCGCGCTCCTCGAAGGCGGACTCGTCGGCGTACGCGGGCGGCGAGTACGCGTCCCCGAGCGGCACGAACTGCAGTCCCTCAATGGACGCGCCCTCGAAGGCCACCTGCACGCCGAGTACGCCCGCCTCGAACTGCGCCTGAACCACGACCACCTCGTAGCCGCCCGTCGGCTCCCGGGTCGTCCCCGAGACACCCTCGAAGCGGCCGTAGTCGGCCGTCGTCTGCGTCCAGTCGCGTTCCAGTCGAGCGGCCGAATACTGACTGCGGACGGTCTCGGAGAGCATCCCGAACGCCGCCTCGTACTTGCCGGCGGCCAGCCGCTGCACGAGTTCGGTCGCTGTCTCGCGCTGGCTGGCCTCGCTGACGGTCGTCTGCGCGGTCGTGGTCGATTCGGCCGTCGTCTGCGTCGGCGCGGTCGTCGTACCGTCGTCGCCGCCCGAACAGCCGGCGAGGCCCGCGAGCGCGACGGCGGCCGCGGACTGTAGGACT
This sequence comes from Halobacterium sp. NMX12-1, assembly GCF_040435975.1. NCBI lineage: Archaea > Methanobacteriati > Methanobacteriota > Halobacteria > Halobacteriales > Halobacteriaceae > Halobacterium > Halobacterium sp. NMX12-1. The sequence goes on from NZ_CP159204.1 coordinate 1,117,275, forward strand.
CGACGGCGGCGCGGGTTCGACGGCGCGTCGTTGGAGGGCGTTGTCACGTTCACCCGTTCAGCCACGCGCAGCTTGAAAGTTTCCCGCGCGGCGTGTGACCGCACTGCTGACACGTTCAGCCGGCCGAGCGCACCTGTAAACCGTTAAGTAGCGAGGTGCCCGAGAGCCCACACGTAATGAGCGACCTCCCGGACGAGTTCAAGTGCACTATCACCAACTGGGAGTACATCTACGGTCTCTGCCGCGACGTCAGCGACGACGTCAAAACCTCCGAGTTCGAGCCCGACGTCGTGGTCGCGCTCGCCCGCGGCGGCTGGTTCGCGGGCCGGTGTCTCTGTGACTTCCTCGGCCTCGACGACCTCACTAGCCTCAAGATGGAACACTACGTCGGCACCGCCGAGAAGGCCGACGAGCCCGAGGTCCGGTACCCGATGCCGGAGGGCTCCGTCGAGGACAAGGACGTCCTCATCATCGACGACATCGCCGACACCGGCGGCTCCATCGAGCGCGCCCACGAGTACGTCGCAGACCGGGACGCCAACGAGATTCGCACCGCGACCCTCCAACTGCTGGGCACCAGCGAGTACGACCCCGACTACGTCGGCGAGTACCTCGACGAGTGGGCGTGGGTCGTCTACCCGTGGAACTTCATCGAGGACATGATAGACCTCATCTCCGGCGTCATGGAGAAGGACGGCGACGGCCCCTACACGCGCGAGGGCATCCAGAACCTCCTCTCGGCGTACCACGACGTCGAGCGCATCGAGATGGAAATCGCCCAGCCCGACCGCCTCGACGAAGTGCTGGAGGAGATGGTGCGCCGGGACGTGCTCGTGAAGGCCAGTCCCGAGGAGTGGAAGCTCCGCGTCGACGCCTAGCCTGTTCTCGCTGGCTTGCTGCGCTCTATTCGAGGCGCGACGATTCCACCCGAAAGCCCTCGGCCCGCTCGCGGTCGCTCGCTGGCATATCCGCTCCCGGTGGTCGCGGATAGTGGCCAGCGAGACGACCAGGCAAGCGCGAGCGGCCCTCGCCCTTTCAGTCCGCCGTAAATCGGAGATTTCCGAGGTCTTGAGCGAGCTTCGCTCTCTCGGCGACCGCCAGGGCTATCGGTCGTCGAGTCGGCTGAACCGTCCACCTGACGGAGTTGGGAGCAACTCCGACCCGAGTCCTTTACGGCGCTGCCGGCACACCTCCGGGACATGATCGGCTTCATCGGCGGCTCCGGCATCTACGAAGCGCTCCCCCTGAACGACGTCCGCGAGGAGGACGTGACGTCCCCGTACGGCGACCCGAGCGCGCCCGTCACCGTCGGCGAGTTCGGCGACACGGGCACGGAGGTCGCGTTCCTGCCGCGCCACGGCCCCGACCACCAGCGCTCGCCGACGAACCTCCCGTACAAGGCGAACATCTACGCGCTCAAGCAGCTCGGCGTCGAGCGCATCCTCGCGTCGAACGCCGTCGGCAGTCTCAAGGAGGAGCTGCCGCCGCAGACGCTGGTCGTCCCCGACCAGACTTTCGACCGCACGAAGCACCGCGACTCGACGTTCTTCGGGGACGGCATCGTCGTCCACGAGCCGTTCGCGGACCCGTACTGCCCGCACATGGTCGAACACCTCCACGAGTCCGCCGAGGAAGCCACCGACGCGGAGACCCAGGAGGGCGGCACGTACGTCTGCATCGAGGGCCCGCAGTACTCGACGCGCGCGGAGTCGGAGTTCTACAAGTCCCAGGGCTGGGACCTCGTCGGCATGACCGCCATCCCGGAGGCGAAGCTCGCGCGGGAAGCCGAGATGTGTTACGCCACGGTCGCGGGCGTCACCGACTACGACGTCTGGAAGGCCGACAGCGAGGTCACGCTCGAAGAGGTGCTGGAGAACGCCGCGGCCAACGAGGAGGCCATCAAGCGTACCGTCGAGCACGCCATCGAGACGCTGCCCGAGGAGCGCGACTGCGACTGCGGGCACGCCCTCGAAGGCACCGTGAACACGCCCACCGAAGCCATCCCCGAGGAGACCCGCGACCGCGTCGACGCGCTCGTCGGCGACTACCTCTGAAGCCGGCGGACGACGGGGTAACGCGGTAAGATTCGCGACCGCGGACCCAAAATGTAAATACTATTCTCCCGTTCGTTAGGTCGTACTATGGGGGGGCACGCCGACGCGGAAGCGTTCTCGACCGAGCTCGCCGCGCTGAAGCGGGACGGCTGCAACGTCCTCGTCGTCAGCGACGCGGCCGGCCGCGACGCCGCCTGCCAGCGGCTGCTCGGCGCCCCCGAACTCGACCGCCGCCACGTCTTCCTCGAAACCGCGTCCGGGGTCTCCGAAGTGCTAGACCGCCACAGCCCGCGCCGCACCGACGCCTCGACGCTCGCCGTCGTGGACGCCACGCCCGCCGCGCGCGCGCGCTCCGCGGCCGCCGCAGCGTCCGCGTCCGACGACTTGCCGACGCCGCTGGGCGAGTGGTACGACCGCGTCGACGACCCCACCGACTTCGCGGCGCTCACCGCGGCCGTCACCGACGCCCTCGACCGCGTCGCCGCGCCCGCCGACAACCCCAGCGAACTCCGGCTCTGCGTCGACGGCCTCGATCCCTTCTTCGACGCCGTGCGCGCCGGCGACGTCACCGAGGAGCGGCTGTTCCGCTTCCTCCACCTGCTCACGAGCTCCGTCCGCGACGCCGACGGCATGGGCCACTTCCACGTCGCCGCGAGCGCCGACGACGCGTTCCTCGCGACGGTCGAACCGCTGTTCGACGCGACGCTCTCGGTGGAGACCGGCGACGACGGCACCGTCCGGCAGCGCTGGCGACTCCACGATTCCGGGCACGTCACCGACTGGTTCGCGTTCTAGGCCGCGTCCGTCGCCGCGTTCTCGCAGACCCAGAGGTCGCCGAACAGGTCGTCCTGTTCGAGCGTGACGGCGCCGCGGTGCGCCAAGAAGAGTAGCGCGAGGAATGTCTGCACCCGGGACTCGCCGGCGTCCGCGACCTCCTCGTAGAGGACTTCCGTGCGGCCGCCGCCGTACTGCTCGTCCAGCACCGCGCGGACGTCCTCGATGGTCGCCTCGATGTCCTCCTCGTGGGCGTTCCCGAGCGCCTCCTCGGCGGTCGGCTCGTCGTCCATCCGGAACTCGTCCCCGGAGTGGTAGTCCAGCTCTTGGACGCCGCGCCGGAACCCCTTCGGGGAGTCGCTGGTGTCGTACTCTCTGGACTCCTTCCACCACGACCCGCGCTCGGCCTCCCGGAGGTCGCGGACGAGTTCGTCCAGCGTCTCCGGGTTGCCGCGGGCGTGCTTGCGCTCCAGCCGGCGGTCCATCTCGGATTCGAGCGCGTCCACGGGATCGTAGGCCGGGCGGCCGTCTTCGTTAGCGTCGGCCGGCGGCGCCTCCCACGGCGGGCGCTCGACTTCCTCCTCCTCTTCGGGCTCGTCGTCGCCGTCGTCCAGCATCGCGTCGCTTTTCATCCGCAGGAGGACGCTCGCGTAGAACAGCGCTCGCCCCGACGTCCGCAGGTCCGCCTCGTCGAGCGCTTCCAGGAACTTGTCCGTCACCGCGACGATGTCGATGTCCCACGGCTCGATTTCGCCGTCCTTCGCGAGCTGCACGAGCAACTCGACGGGCTCGACCTCGTCGTCGGGGTTCGCCTCGGGGTCGGCCGGCGACTCCGCGATGAGCTCCGCGGCGCTGTCGGGCGTGCCGTCGGTGTCGTCTCCGGGCGCGTCCGCGGTCGTCAGCCCGCCGTCGGGCGCGCTCTCGCCCTCGCGTTCCGCTTTCCGGTCCTCGTGGCCCGTGATGTCAAGCGGGACGTCGTCGGATTCGTCAGTCATCCGCGGTCGCCCCCGGCGCGGAGAGGTCGATGCCCGTGACGATGCTGCGGTTGTCCTCCTGCATCGTGACGCCGATGGCGCGCTCGGAGCGGTCGAGCATCGCCGAGCGGTGGCTGACGACGACGAACTGCGCGTCCCCGGCGAGCTCGTCGACGAGTTCGCCGACGCGGTCGGCGTTGACGGCGTCGAGGAACGCGTCCACCTCGTCGAGCGCGTAGAACGGCGCGGGGTTGTGCCGCTGGATGCCGAAGATGAACGCCAGCGCGGTCAGCGACTTCTCCCCGCCGCTCATCGCGTCCAGCCGCTGGACGGGCTTGTCCGCGGGCTGGGCCTTCATCGTCAGCCCGCCCTCGAAGGGGTCCTCGGGGTTCTCCAGTTCCAGTTCGCCCGTGCCCGCCGAGAGCCGGGAGAAGATGCGCTGGAACTGGTCGTTGATGGCGTCGAAGGCGTCCATGAACGTCGACTTCTTCTGCTCGTCGTACTGGTCGATGCGCTCCTGGATGCCGTCCCGTTCCTCGACGAGCGTCTCCCGCTTGTCCTCCAAGTCATCGAGGTCGGCTTCGACGTCGTCGTACTCCTCGATGGCCTTCATGTTCACCGGCTCCAGGGCCTCCATCTGCCGTTCGAGGCGCGCGACGTTCTCCTCGACCTCGTCGAGGTCCGGAATCTCGTCGGGGTCGTAGTCGCCGACGGCGTCTTCGAGGGCTTCGATTTCCTCGGCGAGCCGCGACTCGGCTTTCCGCAGGCTCTCCAGGCGGTTCTGGACTCTCTCGACTTCGCTCGCCTGCTCGTCGCGGGCCGCCTTCGCCTCCTTGAGGTCCTCTTTGAGGTCCTCGCGCTCGCTCTTGAGGTCCGCGAGCTCCTCCTCCAGTTCGGCGACGGCCTCCTCCTTCTCGGCGAGTGTCTCCTCTTTGGCCTCGATTTGCTCGCGGAGGTCGCCGATGCGTTCCTCCTGTTCGGCCTTCTCGTTCTGCGCCGCCTCGATGTCGTCGTGGAGGTCCTCGACGGCGTCCTCCGCGTACTCCTTCTCCAACTGGAGGCTGTTCAGCTCGCCGTCGAGGTCGTCCACGCGCGCTTCGAGGTCCGCGATGTCGGCCTCGATATCCTCCTTCTCTGCGGTGAGCTCGGGAATCTTCGAGTCCGCGAGCTCCGCTTCGAGTTCGTCGATGTCGTCTTTGAGGGCCGCGATTTCGTCCTGCTTGGCGGAAATCTGGGACTTGATGTCCTGCATCTCCTCGTCGACGTCCTCGCGCTCGCCCTGCAGCTCCTCGATTCTCGCTTCGAGGTCGTCGATCTCGTCCTCGACGTCCTCGCGCTCGCTCTCGGCGTCCGCGACGTCGTTCTGGAGGGACTGCACCTGCTCGCTGGCGTCCTGCCGGCGGTCGCGGGCGTCCTCCAGCCGGTCGTCGATCTCGCGGACGTCCTCCCGGATTTCGGCGCGCTCGTCTTCGAGGCGCTGGATGCGCTCGGCGACCCGTTCCAGCTGGCCTTTGCCGGACTTCGAGAACGAGTACCGCGAACCCGACCGCGACCCGCCGGTCATCGCGCCGGACTTCTCCACGAGCTCCCCGGAGAGCGTGACGAGCCGGTAGTCGCCCATCAGGTCGCGGGCGGTCTCCATGTTCTCCACGACGAGCGTGTCCCCGAGCACGTACGAGAAGATGGGCGCGTACTGCTCGTCGAAGTCAACGAGGTTGTACGCGAAGTCCACCACGCCCGGCATGTCGGGCGTGCTCGGGAGCGAGCGGTGGCGCATCTTCGTGATGGGGAGCATCGTCGCGCGGCCGGCGTTGCGCTGCTTGAGGTACTCGATGCAGCGCTGGCCGACGCCGTCGTCGTCCACCACGACGTTCGCCAGCCGGCCCCCAGCAGCCGTCTCGCACGCGGTCGCGTACTGCTCGCTGACGCCGCCGAGCTGGCCGACCGTCCCGTGGACGCCCTCCACGTCGCTGTTCAGAATCGTCGTGACGGCCTTCCCGTACGAGGAGTCCCCGGACTGGTCGGCCTGCGCTTCCAGTCGCGCGTACTCCTCCTGCGCGGCGGAGAGGTCGTCCTCGACGTCCTCGAGGTCGTCCTGGCGCTCGCGCTTCTCCTGCTTGAGGTCCTCGACGACCTCCACGATTTGCTCGCGGTTGCGCTTTGCCTTCGCGAGCTCGTCTTCGAGGTCGTCCAGCACCGCGTCCAGTTCCGGGAGGCGCTCGCGGGCGTCCTCGAGGTCGGACTTCGCCTCGTCGACGGCCTCCGAGCGGCGCTTGGCCTCGTCAAGCAGGCGGTCCTGCTCGCGCTGGAGGTCGTTGCGCTCGCTCTTGGCGTCCTCCAGCTGTTCTTTCTTTTCCGCGAGTTCGGCCTTCAGCTCGTCGAACTCCGTGTCCACGGACTCGATTTCCGCTTCGACGTCCGCGAGGTCGGCCTCCCGGCTCTGGATGTCCGCCTTCACGGAGGCCTTCTCGACTTTCAGGTCCTTGATGTCGCCCTCCAGGTCGTCTATCTGCTCCTGCTTGCGGTCGATCTCCACGAACGCCTGCCGGCGCTCGTTCTCCGCGTCCTCGATGCGCTCCTCCGCGGCCTCCACCTTGTCTTCGAGCCGCGAGATGTCGCCTTTCACCTCCTCCATCTCGCGCTTGATCTCCAGTTGCTCGTCCTCGCCCTTCCGCTCGATTTCGGCGTTCAGGTCTTCGAGATCCTCTTCGAGGCGGAGGACGGCGCCGCGGCGCTCGTCCAGTTCCTCCTGGAGTTCCTCGAGTTCGGCCTCGCGTTCGCTGATGTCCGCGCGCGTGGCGTCGAGGTCGTCGCGCTTCTCCTCCAGTTCGGCGGCCTTCGCGTAGCTCTCGTACTCCTGTTTCTCGTCGCGGAGGCCCTGGTATTCGAGGGCGGTCTCGCGCTCGTCCTCGAGCTGTTCGAGGCGCTCGCGCTTCTCGTCGATGCGCAGGTCCGCCTCGTTGATGCGCTCCTCGACGACCTCCAGCTCCGCGTAGGCGTCCCCCTTCTTCGCGTCGAACTCCGCGACGCCCGCGATTTCGTCCACGATTTCGCGGCGCTCGCCCGGCGTCATGTTGATGATGCCGGTGACGTCGCCCTGCATCACGACGTTGTACCCCTCGGGCGCGACGCCCGCCTGCGCGAGCAGGTCGCGGATGTCCGAGAGGTTCACCGAGCGCTCGTTCAGGTAGTAGTACGAGTAGTAGTTGTCGTCCGTGCGCTTCACGCGGCGCTTGACGGTGATGGTGTCCACGTCGCCGACCTTCTCCGAGCCCGCGGCGGCCTCCACCTGCGAGCGCGAGAGCGTGCCGTCCTCGTTGTTCAACACGACCTCGACGCTGGCCTCCTTCGGGCCGGCGGCCTCGTCGTCGCCCTCGTGGCTGGGGTTGTAGATGAGGTCCGTGAGCTTCTCCGCACGCATCCCCGAGGTGCGCGCGAGCCCGAGCGCGAACAGCACCGCGTCGATGATGTTCGACTTCCCGGAGCCGTTCGGCCCGCTGATCGTCGTGAAGTCCTCGTAGAACGGGATGCGCGTCGTCCCGGCGAAGCTCTTGAAGTTCTGGAGGACGATTTCGTCGATGTACATGCTGGGGAGGGGAGCGGCCTACGCGACGATGATGTCGTCGAGGCCCGACTCCTCGTTGTCCTCTGCCTCGCCGTCCACAGGTTTAGTCGCTTCGTCTGCCTCGGTGTCGGCGTCGTCGTCGCCGGGCTCGATGACGCCGCCCTCGCGGGATTCGCGGAGCTCCTCCGTGCTCGGCGTGCGGTCGAGTTCGGCTTCCAGCGTGCGGATGCGCTCGCTGGCGTCCACGAGTTCCTCGGTGAGACCGCGGACCGTCGCCTCCAGTTCTTCGACGCGCTGTTCGAGTTCCTCGATGTCGGTGTCGTCAGTCATACGTTCTGGACGGAGCGCGAGACGGATAAGTATAGGTCGGACGCGCGTCAGACATCTTCGAGTCAGTACCGCGGGCCCGCCCCCGTGGCCCCTTCGTTAGTCCTAAGCGGCCGCCCCTCGAATCGTGGCGCAATGAGTACGCAGGCCGCCACGGAGGACCTCGCCGCGGTCATCGGGCTGGAGGTCCACGTGCAACTGGAAACGGACACCAAGATCTTCTGTGGGTGTTCGACCGACACCGGCGACGCGGAGCCGAACACGCACACGTGTCCGGTGTGTCTCGGGCTGCCGGGCGCGCTCCCCGTGCTGAACGAGGGCGCCGTCGAGGCCGCCGTGAAACTCGGGAAGGCCATCGACGCGGACATCCCCGAGCGCACCCGCTTCCACCGGAAGAACTACTTCTACCCCGACCTGCCGAAGGGGTTCCAGATTACGCAGTACGACGCCCCCATCTGCCAGGACGGCGAGCTCGCGGTGGCCGTCGAGGACGAGCGCCGCGAAATCGGCATCGAGCGCGCGCACCTCGAGGAGGACCCGGGGAGCCTCCAGCACGTCGGCGGCAGCATCGACACCGCCGACTACACGCTCGTGGACTACAACCGCGCGGGCACGCCGCTGATGGAAATCGTCACGGAGCCGGACTTCCGGAGCGCCGACGAGACGCGCGCGTTCCTCGCGAAGCTCACCGACGTCCTCGAGTATCTGGGCATCTTCGACGCGGAGCGGGACGGCAGCCTGCGCGTGGACGCCAACATCTCGATGGTCGAGGCCGCCGAACTGGAGGGCGGCATCAGCGACGAGGCACTCGAAGCCGCGAACCGCACCGAGGTGAAGAACATCTCCAGCCACCGCGCCGCCGAGAAGGCGCTCTCCTACGAGATTACGCGCCAGCGCAACCAGATTCAGCGCGGCCGCGAGGTCGAACAGGAGACCCGCCACTGGGACGAGTCCCGGGGCATCACGGTGTCGATGCGCTCGAAGGAGGAGGAGAAGGACTACCGCTACTTCCGGGAGGCGGACATCCCGCCGCTGGAGGTCTCGGACTGGAAGGAGGAGATTCCGATTCCGGAACTGCCGGACGCGCGCCGCGAGCGGTTCCGCGAGGAGTACGACCTCGGCGCCGAGACCGCCTCCAAGCTCACGTCCCGGAAGGCCGTCGCGGACCTCTTCGAGGAGCTCGCGGAGGAGTACGACCCCGGCTTGGCGGCGACGTGGGTGGCGGACAACGTGCTCGGCGAACTCAACTACCGCGGGCTGGAGGTCGGGGACATCACCGACCGCATCGACGAGTTCGCGCGCCTCGTGGAGCTCGTCGCCGAGGACGAGATCACGGCGAAGAACGCCGAGGAGGTCGTGCTCCGGGAGATGCTCGACGAGGGCCGCGAGCCCGACGAAATCGTCGAGGCCGAGGACCTCGGGAAGACCACGGGCGGCGAGGTCGAGGCCGCGGTCGCGGAGGCCATCGAGGAGAACCCCGACGCCGTCGAAGACTACCACGCCGGCGAGGGCGGCGCGCTGAACTTCCTCGTCGGGCAGGTGATGGGGAAGACCGGCGGGAGCGCCGACCCCGGGCAGGTGAACGAACTGCTGCGCGAGCAGTTGGAGTAGCGACGCGCGCTGTCGGCACCGACACGGCTTTCCTCTCGCTTCCGTCACTCCCGGTATGAGCTACGAACTCCGCGAGGAACTCCCGACGCCCGAGCGCTTCCGGGAACTCCGCGCGGCCGCCGGGATGGCCGAGCGCTCCCGCGAGGGCGTCGAGCGCGGTCTCCCGAACTCCGTGTACGGCGTGACGATAGTCGAGCAGTCCTCCGGCGAGACCGTCGGCATGGCCCGCATCGTCGGGGACGGCGGTTCCGTCTACCACATCTGCGACATGGCCGTCCACCCCGACCACCAGCGGCAGGGACTGGGCTCCCGGCTGATGGACGCGATAATGCGCTACGTCGAGGAGAATGCCCCGGAGAGCGCGTACGTGAACCTGATGGCGGACGTGGACGGCTTCTACGAGCAGTGGGGCTTCGAGGAGACGCGACCCGCGTCGAAGGGGATGTTCTACCGCACGTAGCTACGGCTCGGTGTCGAAGGCGTCGTGCTCGACGACGTAGCCGACACCGATTACCGCGAGCGTGAGGCCGCCCACCGCGACGAGCGCGGCGTACGCGAGGTCGCCGGTTCCCGACTGGTCGCCGAGCGTCTCCGTCCCGGAGACGACCAGCGAGAGGCCGAGCGCGACGTTCCCGACGCCAGCGAGCAGCGACCAGCGCACGCGGTCGGTGACGCCGGCGGCGACGAACAGCGCGCCGGCGACGGCGAGCAACGTCATCTGGACGCCGAGCAGCAGGGACGGCAGGAACGTCAGAGCGAGGCCGCCGACGCCGACGACAAGCAGGAACACACCGACCCAGCGGTTCACGCGGCGTTGGACCATACCCCCACTCGTGTGGCGTCGCGGTTAGTCGTTGCGCGTGCTCGCACGCCGCGCGAGCACCCGCACTCGCGGGCAGGCACGAGCGCGCCTTGTCCCGCCGCTTGCTTGCGGTTCTCGGTCCCGAAATCTTTACCCGCGGTTGCGGCGTATCCGTCTCCAAGACCACCCCGGCGGGTGGAGGTACACCGTGGAACTCATCGTCACAGAGAAGAACAACGCCGCGCGACGCATCGCCGACATCCTCTCGGAGGGAGGGGCAACCACCGACACGACCGCTGGCGTGAACGTCTACGAGTGGGGCGGCCGCCGCTGCATCGGGCTCTCCGGCCACGTCGTCGGCATGGACTTCCCGCCCGAGTACAGCGACTGGCGGGACGTCGAGCCCGCCGAACTCGTGCACGCCGACGTCGTCAAGGAGCCCACGCAGGAGGACATCGTGAACGCGCTCCAGCGGCTCGCCCGCGAGGCCGACAGCGTCGTCATCGCGACCGACTACGACCGCGAGGGCGAACTCATCGGGAAGGAGGCCTACGAGCTCGTGCGCGACGTTAACGAGGAGGCGCCAATCCAGCGGGTGCGCTTCTCCTCGATTACGGACAACGAGGTCAAGTCCGCGTTCGCGGACCCCGACGACGTGGACTTCGACCTCGCGGCGGCGGGCGAGGCCCGCCAAATCATCGACCTCGTGTGGGGCGCCGCGCTCACGCGGTTCCTCTCACTGTCCGCCCGGCAGATGGGCGAGGACTTCATCTCCGTGGGCCGCGTGCAGTCCCCGACGCTGAAGCTCATCGTGGACAAGGAGCGCGAGATAGAGGCGTTCGAGCCCAACGACTACTGGGAGCTGTTCGCCGACCTCGCGAAAGACGGGACGGAGTTCGAGGCCCAGTACTTCTACGAGGGCGAGGACGGCACCGAACAGGAGCGCGTCTGGGACGAGGACGCCGCCGAGCGCGCGTTCTCGGTGCTCCGGGAGGCCGGCGAGGCGGTCGTGCAGTCCGTCTCGCGGCGCACCCGCAGCGACGACCCGCCGGCGCCGTTCAACACCACGCAGTTCATCCGCGCCGCGGGCTCCCTTGGCTACTCCGCGGGCCGCGCGATGAGCATCGCCGAGGACCTCTACACGGCGGGCTACATCACGTACCCGCGGACGGACAACACCGTCTACCCCGAGGACTTGGACGAGCGCGAACTGCTCGGGGAGTTCGAGCAGACCGTCTTCGGCGACGACGCCGAGATGCTGCTCGAAGCCGACGACCTCTCGCCGACGGAGGGCGACGAGGAGACGACCGACCACCCGCCGATTCACCCGACGCCGGACTTCCCCGACCGGAACCAGCTCTCCGAGGACGAGTGGGAGGTGTACGAGCTGGTCGTGCGGCGCTTTTTCGCGACGCTCGCCGAGCCCGCCGTCTGGGAACACCTGCGCGTCGTCGCGGACGCCGACGGCGAGTCGCTGAAGGCAAACGGCAAGCGCCTCCTCGAGGAGGGCTACCACGCGGTCTACCCGTACTTCAACACGAGCGAGAACTACGTGCCGGACGTCGACGAGGGCGACCACCTCGACCTCACCGACCCGCGGATGGAGGCCAAGCAGACGCAGCCGCCGCGGCGGTACGGGCAGAGCCGGCTCATCGAGACGATGGAGGACATGGGCATCGGGACGAAGTCCACGCGCCACAACACCATCGAAAAGCTCTACGACCGCGGCTACATAGAGGGCGACCCGCCGCGGCCGACGACGCTCGCGAAGGCGGTCGTGGAGGCCGCCGAGGAGTACGCCGACCTCGTGGTCAGCGAGCAGATGACCAGCGAGCTGGAGGGCGACATGACCGCCATCGCCGAGGGCGAGAAGTCACTCGACGAGGTCACGCGCGAGTCCCGCGAGATTCTGGACCGCGTGTTCGACGAGCTCACCGAGTCCCGCGAGGAAATCGGCGACCACCTCCGCGACTCCCTGAAGGCGGACAAGACGCTCGGGGAGTGCCCCGAGTGCGGCGACACGCTACTCGTTCGGCGCTCGCGGACGGGCTCGTACTTCGTGGGCTGTGACGGCTACCCCGAGTGCCGGTTCACGCTCCCGCTGCCCTCGACGGGCGAGCCGCTCGTCTTAGAGGAGACCTGCGACGAGCACGGGCTCCACGAGGTGAAGATGCTCGCCGGCCGGGACACGTTCGTCCACGGCTGTCCGCTCTGTGCGGCCGAGGAAGCCGAGGAGAGCGAGGACCGCGTCATCGGCGCGTGTCCCGAGTGCGGCGACGAGGAGGGCGGCGAACTCGCCATCAAGCAGCTCCAGACCGGCAGCCGGCTCGTCGGCTGCACGCGCTACCCGGACTGCGACTACTCGCTGCCGCTCCCGCGCCGCGGCGACATCGAAGTCACGGACACCTACTGCGACGAACACGACCTCCCCGAGCTCGTCGTCCACGACGGCGACGACGACGAGCCGTGGGAACTGGGGTGTCCCATCTGCAACTACGAGGAGTACCAGCAGCGCCAGCGCAAGCAGGGCGTGGAGGCGCTGGACGGCATCGGCCCCGCGACGGCGGAGAAACTCGAAGACGCGGGCATCGAGGACGTCGGCGACCTCGCGAGCGCGGACGCCGACGAACTCGCGGAGTCGGTGTCGGGCGTGAGCGCGGAGAACGTCCGCGAGTGGCAGGCGCAGGCAGACTGAATCAGGTTTCTCTGAACTCGCCGCTCCCGCAGGCGGGACAGTTCAGCCGCTGGCGCTCGTAGCGCGCCGCGCAGATCCCGCACTCGAATTCGGTTGGCGAGTCCTCCACGCGCTGTCGAAGCTCCTCCACGACGCTCATGATACAAGTTACCACACACCGCATACGTAAATAGATTTTGGCGAACGACGGCAATCGAGACACAGAAGTGGATATACAGATATTTACCTCTACCTAGTTGGTTGTACAGGTACTATTTAGTCTATTATCGAAACATCTGATTACTGCGACTCTGTTCGGTCGCGGGACGTGGCGTGCGCGCGGCGAAGCGGGTAAGTGGACGCCCGCGCAAGTAACGGGCGTGCGTCTCGACGACTACATCGAGGGACTCCAGCCCGACGAGGACGTCCAGCGGCGCCAGCTCGCCGAGGAGAAGTCCTACGAGGTGCTGGAGTACCTCGACGACGTCGAATCCGGGTTCGAGTCCGCCGTGCAAGGGGACACGCTCGTCGGCGCGACCGCGCCCTCCGTGTTCGTCGGGCGGTCGTCGTACCCGAACGTCTCCGCGGGCATCCTCTCGCCGGTCGCCGGCGGCGCCGACCCCGAGGAGTACGCGACCAGCGGCGAGTGGTACCAGCAGGGCCTGGACATCGACAACGTCCTCCAGTACCGGACGGGCCTGCTGAACTCGCGGCGCTCCGCGAACGTGAACGTCCACGACGTCTGGGACGGCTTCGTCGGCACGCAGCGCGAGGTCGCGATGGCCGGCCGGCCCGTCGACGTCGAAATCGGGCTCTCGGACACGCCGGACTTCGACGCCACCGAGTACACGAACCCCGCGGCGAACGCGCCGTCGGGCCCGAACGCCAGCGCCGAGTCCGCGGCGCTCACCGAAAACCCCCACGTGCCGCGGTACGTCGAGAAGACCCTGGAGGACGACGACTGGGCGGCGGAGGGCGCGATGACGTACCTCTACCGCCGCGGCTTCGACGTCTACGACATCAACCGCGTGCTCTCCGTGGGCGCGCTCGGGCAGGCCGACCACCGCCGGCTCGTCCCGACGCGGTGGTCGATCACGGCCGTCGACGACACCATCGGGCAGTTCCTCCGCGGGCGGATTCGGGACAACCCCAGCGTGAATCGCGTGACGGTCCACGTCAACGAGTACATGGGCAACCGCTACTGGGTGGTGCTGGCGCCCGGCTCGTGGGAGTACGAGCTCGTGGAGATGAAGGCCCCCGGTAGCATCTGGAACCCCGACCCGGCGGGCGACATCTGGATGGCGTCGGCGAGCGAGGGCTACGAGGGCCGCACGGGCTACGTCGACGAGACGGCGGGCGCGTACTACGCCTCGCGGCTCGGCGTGCTCGAACACCTTGACAGCATCGGCCGGCAGGCGAAGGCCCTAGTGCTCCGCGAGGTCAGCGATGACTACTGGGCGCCCGTCGGCGTCTGGCAGGTGCGGGAGAGCGTCCGCAACGCCTTCGACAGCGAGCCCGGCGAGAGCGAGTCGTTCCACGGCGCCGTCCGGGAGGTCGTCGACCACCTCCCCGTCTCGCTGGCCGCGCTGCGTCGCAAGTCCAGCATGGTCGCGGGCGTTCAGAGCGACCTCTCGGAGTTCTCGTAGCCCGCGGTTCGGGAGTTCGTTTATGCGGTTGGCGGACGAACGAGCCGCTATGCTCCCCGCATTCCTCGGCGGCCTCCCCGGTGGCATGGAGTTCGCAGTCATCTTCCTGAACGTCGTCATCCTCGTCGCCGTCGGCTACGTCGTCCTCAGCGTCGTTCGCGCCGTCGGCGGCTCCTCGCGGCGTGACCTCGAAGACCGCGTCGCCAACCTCGAAGGCCAAGTCGAGGTGCTCCGCGAGGAACTCCGGGAGCGCGACGACGAGTAGCCGGCGACGGGCGCCGCGAACTACCCACACCCCGGGGTTTTTCGACGCCCGCGACGAACGCCCGTGCATGGACTCGCTCTCCACTGACGCGGACGCCTCCTCGCCGTCCGCCGGCGACGGCGACGCGACTTCGTCCGGCTCGAAACCTCGCGCCGTCCTCGTCGCGTTCGGCGTCGCAATCCTCGGCTTCGTCGTCGGCCTCGCCGTCTCACTGGTCCTGATGGGCGTCTGGGTCGCGCTCGGCTTCGAACCTACGACGTCCGCGGTCCTCGTGCTCGGGCTCGTCGGCCTGCAGGGCATCGGCTTCGGACTGGTCGCGTACGCCTACGTCCACTTCTCGGGGCTCTCGTTCGACTTCGTCCCCGTCTCCGTGCCGTCGCTTCGGGACGCCGGCTACGTGGTCGGCGGCTACCTCTCCGCGTTCGTCCTCGTGCTCGCCGCGCTCGCCCTCGTCACGACCCTGTTCACGACCGAGCCCGCGACCAACGAGGGCGCGCAGGCCGCCGCCGACAGCGGCCTGCTCGTCTGGATGATTCCCCTCTCGATTCTGCTCATCGGCCCGGGCGAGGAGCTGCTGTTCCGCGGTATCATCCAGGGGTCGCTGCGCCGCCACTTCTCCGCGGCCGGCGCCATCGTTCTCGCCACCGCGATGTTCGCGCCCGCCCACATCCTCTCGCTGTCCGGGAGCCTGCAGGCGGCCGCGCTCACCATCAGCGTCCTCTCGGTGCCGAGTCTCGTCTTCGGGTTCGTCTACGAGCGCACCCGGAACATCGCCGTCCCCGCGCTCTGCCACGGCCTCTACAACGCGACGCTGTTCGGCATTCAGGCGGCTGCCCCCACCAGCACCGAGAACGCCAGCGGCCTCCTCGCCGTGCTCGCCGCGCTCCTGTAGCGCGCGTCGAGCGGACTACTCGTCCGCCCAGTCGAAGGCCGTGTTCTGGCCGCCGTCCGTCGCCGTCGCGCCCGCTCGGCCGCGGTCCTCGGCGCCGACCTCCGCTTCGTCAGCGCGGTCGCCGCCCGCGCTCTCCGGCACGTCGAACTCGTCCAGCAGCGCGGCGAGTTCCTCCGTGCGGCCCGCGAGGTCGTCCATGCGGTCCGCGACCTCGTCAGTCGCCTCGGTCTGCTCGCTGGCGCTGGCCGCGACCGTGTCCGCCTCGGCGGCGGTCTCCTCGCTGACGCTCGCGATTTCGTCGACCATCCCGACGGCGTCGGTCACCGACTGGGCGCCCTCGTCGGTCGCCTCCGAAATCTCCTGGACGGAGTGGTTGACGTTCGCGACCTCGTCCACGATGGCGTCGAAGTCCCGGAGCACGCCCTCCGCCCGGTCTATCTTGCGCTCGACCTCCGCGTCCACCTCCGCGATGGCGGTGGAGGCGTCCTCGGCGCGCTGCGTGACGGTCTCGACGAGCTCGGAGATGTCCGCGGCCTGCTCGCGGGTCTCCTCTGCGAGGCCCTTCACCTCGTCGGCGACCACCGCGAACCCGTCGCCGTCCTCGCCGGTGCGCGCGGCCTCGATGGACGCGTTCAGCGCGAGCATGTTCGTCTCCTCGGCGATGTCGTCGATGAGCTCCGTGATGCCGTCGATGCGGTCGACCTCCGCCGCGAGCTCCTCGACGGTGTCCGCGACGGCCTGACTCTGCTCGCGGAGCCCCCGAAGCGCCTCGATGGTGTCCTCGACCTCCGCCCGGCCGTCCTCCCCGCGGTCGGCGGCCGCCTGCGCGGTCGCCGCGACGTCGTCGGCGCTCGCCGCGATTTCCTCGACGGTCGCGGACACCGTGTCCATCTCCGCCGCGATGTCGTTCAGCCGATTGGTCTGCTGGTTCGCGCCCGCCGCAATTTCGTCGACGCTCGCGCTCACCTCCGCGCTGTGCTCGGCGACCTCCTCGACCCGCGACTCCGTCTCTGCGGACACTTCGAGGACGTCCTCGGAGAACGACTGGATGTCCGCGATGGTGTCTCCCAGCGTCCGCAACAGGTCGTTGAAGTCCTCGACGACCGCGCGGTGTTCGGCGGCCACGTCGAGGTCGTCGGGGTCGAGGAGCGCCGTGAGGTCGCCGTTGCGCGCCGCGTCGGTCGCCGCCGACAGCGCGTCCACGAGCCGTTCGAGCTGCTCGGACTGGCGCTCCAGTTCGGCCTGCTTGGCTTCCAGCTGTTCGGTGTGTGACTGGAGGCTGTCGGCCATCGTCGCCATGCTCTCCCCGAACCGGCCGGGGACGTCGGCGTCCAGCGCCGTGTCCTCGAAGTCCTGTCGGGCGAGCGCGTCGGCCTGCCGGGACGCCGTCGCGAGGTTCGCCTGCATCCACTGGAACGACGCCACCAGCCCCGCAATCTCGTCGTCGCGGTCGGTCGCGGGGATGTCCGCGCGCTGGAACTCGCCGGCGGCGATGTCGTCGGCCGCCGTCTCCAGTTCGACCAGCGGCTCGACGAAGTCACGCTCGGCGACGAGGTACGTGTTGAAGAACGCGACCACCGACAGCGCCAGCGTCGCGCCGACGCCGACGATTTGCAGGGCGCCCGCGGTGAACAGCGCGAACGCCGCCATCGCGACCGCGCCGAGGAACTGGAGGCCGACCGCGGCCAGCATCTTCCGCTCGACCGACCCGTCGGCGCCGGCCAGCGCTATCGACCGCCAGAGAAGCGACTCGTACGACGAACGGAGGCTCATGCACGCCGGTTCGCGCGACCACGTAAAAGGGACCGGCGGCGTTTCCCAGAACCCTGTACTACTCGGTCGGCACGGGGCCGGTGCCGACGACCTCGCGGACCGAGTCCTCGAACTCGCGGCGCGTCTCGAAGTACGTGATGTCGACGTCCTCGAGCAGGGATTCCAGCGTCTGCGGGCCGTCGGGCGTCCGGACGACCGAATCGCCCTCCTTGCGGACGACCTCGCTCTTCTGCTGGGCCCACGTCAGTCGGGACGCCACGCGCGCCAGCGGTGCGCCCTCCACGGGTTCACCCTCACCGAGTTCGACGGCGGGTTCTTCCTCCTCTTCGTCGGTCTCGTCAGCCATACCCGGCGATTCGCCGGGGCGCGGATTCAACCTTTCGGAGCGTGGCCGAGCGCAGCGAGGCCACGTTGTGGCGAGCGGGGAGCGAAGCGATGCGTGAGAAGCGTGCTCGACCGCAGGGAGAGCACGGAACGGCGAACGGCGACCGAAGGGAGCCGCGAGCAGCGCGCTCGACCGCCGCTCGCGCGCGCCATCGAACGTCTGACGTACTGTTTTTACCCTGCGCGTCTAACAGGGACGCATGACCAGTCTGGGGGAGACCTACGACCGGCGCGCGGGCGAGGCCAGCCAGCGGCGCGTCTACCTCGGCACCGGCCTGTTCGCCGCGGGCGCGCTGCTCGTCGTCGGCGGAATTCTCGCCGGCGGGACGGGGCTCCTCATCAACAACGGCTTCGGGCAGTACGAGAGCCGCGAAATCGCGGTGCTGCTCGCGGGACTGGGCGTTCCGTCCGTGCTCGTCGGCATCTTCACGGTGCTCCCGGCGAACCGGCTCCAGCGCGCGGCCGCCGCGGTCGGCGCGGGTCTCACCGTCCTCGGCGTGATGCTGTTCCGCGCGACCTACCCGGTCATCTACGTTCCGGGGTCGGGCGGCGTCCCGTCGACGGCGACGCTGGCGTTCATCCTCGTCTACGCCGCCGGCATCATCACGACGATGTGGTGTCTGTTCACCGCGGTCGCGACGTTCAAGACGCGCAACGACCCCGGCGGCACGGTGACGCTCACGGTGACGAAGGACGGCGAGACCCACACCGTCGAGGTACCAGCCGACGACGTCGAGAGCGCCCGCGAGAAGCTCGCCTCGGGGAGCTTCGGCGGCGTCGGCGTCTTCGGCGGCGTCGAGGACCCCGACGAGCGCACTCGCGCGAACGCGTCCGAGCCGAAGCCGTCGTCCCCGGCCACGCAGACGGCGGGGACGGCGGGCGCGTCCCCGTCCGTCTCGGACGGCGGCGCGACCACCGACGACATCTCCTCGCCGCTGAACGACGCCGCGCCGTCGGCGGGCGGCCCGACGCCGGACAAGTACTGCGGGAACTGCGCGCACTTCGAGTACGTCGGCGACGACGGCATGCAGCCGTACTGCGGGCTCTACGAGGAGGAGATGGACGACATGGAAGCCTGCGAGTGGTGGGAGCGAAACGACCAGTAGTCACAGCGCTTCGAGCCGCTTCTCGACGTCCGTCCAGTGGCTGCCCTCCCAGAAGTACTGCCCGCAGTCCTCGCACCACCAGACGGGCGAAGCGTCGTCGGGGACGTACTCCGGGCGTTCTGTCTCTTCGTCGACTTCGCGGAGTTCGCCGTTGCACGCGCCACAGCGCTCGCCCGGCGTCGGCGTCAGGTCCACGCCCGCGGCGGCGAGTTCGCGCAGTTGGTGGTCGACGTCCTTCGATTCGACGAGGATGCTCTCGGGCGCTCGCTGGGCCAGCTCGCGGTCGCGCGTGATGACGACGCGGTCCTCGCGGGCGGCGAGGTCGAGAATCGCGTCGTCGGCTTCGATACCTCTGTCGAGGCAGTACGCGGCGTCGTGGCCACACATTCGCAGAATGCGCGCGAGGCTCCCGAGCATCGCGTCCAGCAGGAACGTCACGAGTCGAGGAACTCGCGGACGCCCTCGGGGTCGCGGGCGTTCAGCACGTCATTAGGTTCCGCCCAGCCGCGGCGCGCGGTGTGGACGCCGTACTCGACGTTCGCGTACTCGGCGGTGGAGTGGGCGTCCGTGTTCACCGCGATAGTCGCGCCCGCCTCGACGGCCGTCTGGACGACGCTCCCCCAGAGGTCGAGGCGATGGGGGTTGCTGTTGATTTCGAGCGCGGTGCCTGCGTCGGCCGCGGCTTCCGCGAGCGCCTCGGGGTCGAACTCCATCGCGGGGCGGTCGTTGATGAGCCGGCCCGAGGGGTGGCCGAGAATATCGACGTGGGGGTGTTCGACGGCCAAAATCAGGCGCTCGGTCTGGTCGCCGCCGTCCTCGCCGAGGCCGCTGTGCGGGCTCGCGACCACGACGTCGAGGTCCGCGAGCACGTCGTCGCTGACCTCGACGACGTTCCCGTCGGCGTCGACGTTCGCTTCGACGCCGTGGAAGACGGTGATATCCGCGTCTTCGCGGGCGGCTTCGATTTCGTCGGCCTGCTCGCGGAGGTCGGCGTCCGAGAGCCCGCTGTCCCCGAACACGCCCGGGCCCTCGGCGTGGTCGGTGATGGCGACGTAGTCGTGGCCGAACTCTGCGGCCCCTTCGACCATCTCACGGACCGTGAGGTCGCCGTCCGACCACTCCGTGTGCGCGTGCAGGTCGCCGCGCACGTCGCCCTCCTCGATTAGCTCGGGGAGGTCGCCGCTGGCCGCGGCCTCGACCTCGCCGCGGTCCTCGCGTAGCTCCGGCGGAATCAACGGCAGGCCGAGTGCGTCGTAGACGGCTTCCTCGGTCTCGCTGGCGAGCCGCTCGCCCACGCGTTGGCCTGCGTCCGGGTCATCGACCTCTGAAACGTCGAAGACGCCGTACTCGTTGACCTTCTTGCCCTGGTCGATGGCGTGGTTGCGCACCCTGACGTTGTGGTCCTTGCTGCCCGTGAAGTACTGCAGCGCCGCGCCGAACTCCTCGTCGACCACCACGCGGAGGTCGATGCGGACCCGGTTCGACCGCACGCTCGTCTTCGTCGGCCCCAAGTCCAGCGTCTCGTCCACGCGGTCCCACTCGGTCAGCGCCTCCCCGACCGTCTCGCCGGCGTCGCTGGCGACGAGCACGTCCACGTCACCGATGGTCTCGCGCCACCGCCGCGTCGACCCCGCGACCTCCACGCGCTCGACGGCGTCGAGGTCCGCGAGGAACGAGCGCACGTCCTCCGCGATGGGACGGCCGTTCCCGAGCAGTTCCCGCTCCTGGGCCTGCCGCGCGAACCCGATGTGGTCGAGGATGTTCTGCTCGGTCTTCGGCCCGAACCCCTCGACCTCCTGAATCTCGCCCGCTCGCGCCGCTTCTTCGAGGTCGTCCAGCGTCTGTACGCCGAGCGCGTCGTAGAGCTTCTTGACGGTCTTCGGCCCGACCCCCTCCACCGAGGTCAACTGTTCGATGTCCACCGGGAGCTTCTCGCGTTCCGCCTCCAGCTCCTCGATTTCGCCGGTCTCGACGTACTCCACGACCTTCGACGCGATGGCGTCGCCGACGCCCTCGATGCGCTGGACTTCATCCGCGCCCTCCGCCGCGAGGTCCTCGACGGCCGCCGAGTGGTCCCGGATGTTCGACGCCGCGCGGCGGTACGTGTTCGGCTTGTAACTGACGTCCTGGGCCTCCAGCAGGTCGGCGTACGCTTCGAGCACGCTCGCGACCTCGTTGTTCCGGCTCATCGCTTGATGCCCTCGTTGTCGTCGTGGCCGAGCGCCTCCTTCAGGAACGAGAACCACCGCTTGCGGTCCGCGCGCTCGCTGGCCTCGATTTCCGCTTCGATGTTCGTCGTCCCCAGCGACTCCAGCGCGTTCAACGCCCGCTCGATGCCGATGATGGCCTCCACGAGTTCCTCCCCCTCCTCGCGGCTGATGTCCGCCTCCTCCAGTCGCTCGCGGCGCTGCAGGCGCTCCCGGCGCAGCGACTTCTTCGCGTCCTCGACGTCCTCGCGGCGCTCGGCCGGCACCGCGTCGAGCTTCTTCACCTCGAAGACGAACTCCCGCAACTCGAACTCCTCGCCCTGTACGTCGAGCGTGTCGGGAATCGACGCCCCCACCGTCGCCGCCTCCCGGTCGACGCGCTCGAGGAGCTGCTTCCGCTCGAACTCGCGCATACTCGTTGTACCGCCGGCTCCCGCAAAAGCCCCCCGGCTACGTCGACTCGAACTATTCGGCTCTGGATTTGCTTACATCCCGGTGTAGAAAGCCCCGGAGCTGGAGACTCGGGAGGCTCGTTGCGCTCCTCGCTCGCTACGCTCGCTGCGGTGCTTACGTCGCCTGCCTTCGTCTACTGGGCGGTCGGCTCTGCCGACCGCCTCATACCGTGGCGGCGAAGCCGCCACGCGAGCTCCGCCCCTTTCATCTCCACCCGCTACCGGCTGACCAACAGGCTTGGGCGGGACTGAAAGGGGCGGCGCGCTGAACCGTCCGCGGCTCGCTGCGCTCCAGTCGGTGCTTGCTTCGCCGGGGCCGGGTTCAGCGCGCCGGGGCTTTCGAGGAAGCGCAGACGACAGAGCGTTCGACAGCGCCGAGAAGCGAACCTAGCGCGGGACCCACGAGTAGACGTGGTTGAGCATCCAGTACGTGACGACGCCGAGGAACAGCGACAGCGACCACGCGGCGACCGCGATGCGGCCGTACTTGGCGTGGCTGGTCTCGCGGAGTTCCGCCGGTGTGTGGGTGAGTCCGAGCGTGATGGCGTAGAGGACGACGGGGACGGCGACGACGGAGAGGAAGATGTGGATGGCGAGCATCAGCAGGTACAGCGGTTCGACGACGCCGGCGTACTGGGCGAGGAACTGGCCTTCCTCGATGACGATGGACTTCTCGAAGCCGCCGCCGACTTTCCAGAGGTAGAGCACGAGGAACACGCAGATGAGCGCGAACGCGGTCAGCATCGCGGCGCGGTGTTTCTGGACGTCACCGCGCTTGATGAATGCCGCGCCCGCCAGCAGGCTGGTGAGCGCGAGCGTGTTCACGACGGCGATGGCGTCCGAGAACAGGAGGACGGTGTCGTCTGAGAGCGGCGGGAACAGCGGGACGACGCCGGAGAAGGCGGCGGCGACGAGCGCGTAGCCGACGACCGAGAGGACGACGGTGACGCGGCGCGGGTTCGCTCGCGCGTACTCGGAGACGGAGGTCATGGGCGGACGTTCGACCCCATCCGCAAACCCGCTTTCGCTTCTCGCGGGAACAACCGGAGTTTGGGTAGCGCAAGCAGGACTGTAATAGAAGTCCGTTAAAGTGAAACACGCATGTGGCAAAATCCCGGGCATGAGCCACGAATCCCAGCGGAACATCCGGTGTCTGGTGGCCAAAGTCGGACTCGACGGCCACGACCGGGGCGCCCACGTCATCACGCGGGCGTTCCGGGACGCCGGCTTCGAGGTCATCTACTCCGGGCTCCACAAGGCCCCCGAGGAAATCGTGCAGGCGACGGTGCAGGAGGACGTCGACGTGCTCGGCATCTCCATTCTCTCCGGCGCGCACAACACGCTCGTCCCGAAAATCGTCGAGGGCCTGCAGGAGTACGACGCCTTCGAGGACACGCTCATCATCGTCGGCGGCATCGTCCCCGACGAGGACCGCGAGGGGCTGAAGGAGGCGGGCGTGGACGCCATCTTCGGGCCGGGGACGCCGATGGAGGAGACCATCGAGTTCATCCGGGAGAACGTGACGCGGCGTGACTGAGATGGCCGCCCAGGACGCCCCCGACCTCGTCGAGGAGTTGCTCGCCGGGAAGCACCGGGCGCTCGCGCGCACCATCACGCGCATCGAGAACCGGTCGCCGGGCTACCGCGACCTCGTGTCGGCGCTGTACCCCCACACGGGGAGCGCGGACGTCATCGGCATCACGGGCAGCCCGGGCTCCGGGAAGTCGACGCTCGTAGACAAGATGGCGAAGGCGTACCGCGACCGCGGGCTCACCGTCGGCGTCATCGCCGTGGATCCCTCCAGCCCGTTCACGGGCGGCGCGGTGCTCGGGGACCGCATCCGGATGGCGTCCACCGCGACCGACATGGACGTGTTCTTCCGGTCGATGTCCGCTCGGGGCAGCCTCGGCGGCCTCTCGACGGCGACTGCGGACGCCGTGAAAGCCCTCGACGCGTTCGGGAAGGACAAGATAATCATCGAGACGGTGGGCGCCGGGCAGAACGAGGTGGACGTGGTGAAGACCGCGGACACGGTCGCCGTGCTGGTGCCGCCGTCGTCGGGCGACGACGTGCAGATGCTGAAGGCGGGCATCCTCGAAATCGGGGACGTCTTCGTCGTGAACAAGGCCGACCTCGCGGGCTCGGACAAGACCGTCACCGAACTGAAGAACATGCTCGACATGCGCGAGGGCGAAGAGGGTGACTGGGACCCCGAGGTCGTCGAGACGGTCGCGAACAGCGGCGAGGGCGTCGCCGAGTTCCTCGACGTGCTCGACGCGCACGCCGACTGGCTCGACGCGTCGGGCCGCCGCGAGGCCAAGCGCCACCAGCGCCACGCCGAGGAACTCCGGAACCTCCTGCGGGAGGACGCCAGCGAACTCGTCGAGGAGGAGCTGGCGGCGCGCGGCGGCGTCGAGGAACTCGTCGAGCGCATCGACGCCGGCGAGACGACGCCCTACGAGGTCGCCGACGACGTAATCGAACCGCTCGCGGACTGCCTCGACAGGCAGCGCGAGTGAGCCGTCACAACGGCTAAGCGACTGGCGGCTGAACTATCCGGTATGCGACTTCGCAGACTCCTCGCTGGCGCCGCCGGCACCGTCGCGGCCGCGGACCTTCTCGACCGCGGCCTCCGCGCGAAAGCCGGCGAGCTGCCGCCGGCGCTCGCGGGCGCACAGGACACCTACCGGTGGCGCGGGTTCGACGTGGCCTACACCGAGGCCGGCGACTCCGACCGCCCGGACGTGGTCTGCCTGCACGGGGTCCACGCCGCCGCCTCCAGTCGCGAGTTCGCGGGCGTCTTCGACGCGCTCGCGGAGGACTACCACGTCATCGCGCCCGACCTCCCGGGGTTCGGGCGGACCGACCGCCCGCCGGTCGCGTACACGTCCTCGCTGTACGAGGAGTTCGTCGCGGACTTCGTCTCCGACGTCGCGGACGACCCGGTCGTCGTCGGGAGTTCGCTCTCGGGCGCGTGGGCGGCGATTGCTGCGAAGGAGGCCGACGTCTCGGGCCTGCTGCTCGTCTGCCCGACCGCCGACACCGGCCCGCGGCGGCCGTGGCTGCGCGCGCTCCTCCGCTCGCCCGTCCTCGGCGCAGCGGCGTTCGACGCGCTGACCGCGAAGCCCTCCCTCCAGTACTTCGACGAGCGCGACGCCTTCTACTACCCCGAGCGCGTCCCCGAGGGGCTCGTGGACTACCAGTGGCAGACCGCCCACCAGGAGGGCGCGCGGTTCGCGCCTGCGTCGTTCGTCGGCGGCTACCTCGACGCGGACGTCGACCTCGGCGCCGAACTCCGCGAGCGCGACTGCCCGGCGACGCTCGTCTGGGGCCGGGAGGCCACCATCTCGACGCTCGCAGCCGGCCGGGACGTCGCCGAGGACGCGGACACGCGGCTGGTCGTCGTCGACGAGACGCGCCTGCTCCCGCACGCAGAACAGCCCGAGGTGTTCCTCGACGCGGTCCGCGAGGACCTACCGCGGCTCGAAGACCACTAGCTGGTCGCCCCGCGTCTCCGTCTCGCCGACCGCCGGCTCGACTTCTCGCCCGATTTCGACGTCCTCGACGGCCGCCAGCACGTGCCCCGTGAGCCGCACGGGACCGAAGTCCACGACGGCCGTGACGTAGGGCGCGTCGTCGGCGAACGACGGCGCGGGTACGTGGACCTTCGTGTACGTCGCCACCTCGCCGGACTCGGGGAGCGGCGTCTCGCGGAGGTCGGCGCTCCCGCACTCCGGGCAGACGCGCCGCGGCGGCAGGCTCCCGTGGCCGTTCGCGCACTCCACGTAGTAGCCCTCGCCGTCGGCGAGCGCGTCGAGGAACTCGTCGAAGCCCGCGTCGCCGACCGACTCCTCGCCGTCTCCCGTCATTCTGCCACCTCCAGAACGTGAACGACGGCACTCGCCACCGTTCCACCGGCGTTGTGCGCGACGCCGACCCGGGCGTCGGGGACGTGCTCGCTGTTGACGTGGTCGCCGCGCAGCAGTTTCGTGAGTTCGGCGACCTGACTCGTCCCCGTCGCGCCCACGGGGTGGCCTTTCGCCTTCAGCCCCCCGGAGAGGTTCACGGGGAGGTCGCCGTCCCGCGTCGTTTTCCCGTCGCGGGCGGCCGTGACGCCCTCTCCCTGCTCGAAGAACCCCAGCGACTCCAGCGCGAGCACTTCCGCGATGGTGAAGCAGTCGTGGACCTCCGCGACGTCCACGTCGTCGGGCGTGACGCCGGCGTCCGCGTACGCCTCCTCCGCGGCCTCGGTGGCGGCGGGCGACGTGGCGACGTTCTCGCGGTCCTGCAAGGCCATCCGGTCGCCGCCCTGCCCGGTCCCGGTAATCGCGACGCCCGCGTCGAGGTCGTGGCGCTCGGCGTAGTCCTCACTGACGAGGACGACCGCGCTCGCGCCGTCTGTGACCGGACAGGCGTCGTAGAGGTGCAGCGGGTCCGCGACCGCCGGCGAGTCCAGCGCCTCCGCGACCGTGATCTCGCGCTGGTACTGCGCGCGGTCGTTGCCCACCGCGTTCGCGTGGTTCTTCACCGCGACGTGCGCGAGGTCCTCGCGCGTGCCGCCGAACTGCTCGAAGTACGCCGTCGCCATCATCGCGTACGCCCCGGGGAACGTGACGCCCGCGCGCACCTCGTAGAGCTCGTCCGCGGCGATGGCCAGCGCCTCCGTGGACTCCGCCGTCGAGAGGTTCGTCATGCGCTCGGTGCCGCCCGCTACCAGCACGTCCGCCTCGCCGTTGCGCACGTCGCGGACGGCCTGCCGGAGCGCGACGCCGCTGGACGCACAGGCGCTCTCGTAGCGCGTCGCGGGCGCCTGCACGCCCAGCGCCTCCGCCGCGAGCGGGCCCTGGTGGCCCTGGTGCTCGCTCAGCTCGCCCATGAAGTTGCCGTAGTAGACGCCCTCGACGTCCTCGCGGGCGACGCCCGCGTCCTCGACGGCGGCGCGGCCCGCCTCCGCGAACAGGTCGCGGCTCGTGCGCTCGGGGAAGCTACCGAACTCCGTCATGCCGGCGCCGGCCACGCGAACCTTCGTCATACCGTATCATTGTTCGACCGGGGTCAAAAGGCGTGCGGACCCCCGCTCACATCCCCATGTCGGCGGCGGCCTCCGGCACTGGGAGGGCGTTGGGGTCCGCGCCGAGCAGTTCCGCGGCGTGGTCCAGCGCCATGTCGAAGCCGTAGTAGCGCTCCAGCTCGTCGCCGTCCGCGGTCGGCCGCACCTTCAGCATCGCGTACCCCTCGACGTTCTGCGCGACGGCGGCCGTCCGCCCGTCGCGCTCGAACTCCAGCACGCGCTCGGTGTCGGTCTCGTAGTAGCGGGCGGTGAC
Source organism: Halobacterium sp. NMX12-1 (assembly GCF_040435975.1). Taxonomy (NCBI): domain Archaea; kingdom Methanobacteriati; phylum Methanobacteriota; class Halobacteria; order Halobacteriales; family Halobacteriaceae; genus Halobacterium; species Halobacterium sp. NMX12-1. Next base: position 1,144,105 of record NZ_CP159204.1, read on the forward strand.
GCCGTCGGCCTCGGCGGTCTCCTCGGTCATCGTCGGCAGTTCGGCCGGCCGGCGGAAAAACACGGTGGGTCTGTACGACGGCGGGACTTATGCCGGCGGCGCGACCACGACCGACTGATGGCGATTCCACGCTGGACGTGGCCCGACGACGACCCGGCGACCGCCGCGGCGCTTCGGGACGCGACGGCGGCGTTCGACGCGCTCTCGGACCCGACGCGCGCGGCGATTCTCGGCGCGCTGTTCGACGCGAGCGGTCCGCTGTCGTACTCCGCGCTCGCGTCCGCCGCGGACGTCCCGGACAACGGACGACTGAACTACCACCTCCGGCGCCTCGACGACCTCGTCGACCACTCGTCGGCTGGCTACTCGCTGTCGGCGCGCGGTCGTGCGCTCGTCGCGGGCGCGCTCGACGCGACGGAGGGAACGCGCGGTCGGGAGAACATTCGTTCTCCAAATCGTTAACGGCGCGGCGGTCGTGGCTCGAACTGATGGGAGTCGCTACGCGGAGGGATAGCGGTGGCTGAAGCCGAACCGACGACCGAGCAGGCCGACGAGGACGGCGTGCAGTCCGTGGAGTTCAGCGTCGCGGGCGTCCGCGAGGGGTTCGTCGCCGGCTTCCCGGTGGCGGTCGGCGTCGCGGGCTACGGCGTCGTCTTCGGCGTGGTGGCGCGCCGCGCGGGGCTGAGCGTCGCGGAGGCCGCGGTGATGAGCGCGACCGTGGTCGCGGGCGCCGCGCAGCTGGTCGCCGTGGAACTGTGGGCGGACCCGATTCCGGTTGTCGCGGTCGTCTCCACGACGCTGCTCGTGAACCTCCGGTACGTGCTGATGGGCGCGGCGCTGCGGCCGTGGCTCCAGCAACTCACCGCGCCGCAGGCGTACACGAGCGTGTTCTTCTTCGCGGACGAGAACTGGGCGCAGTCCATCGGCGTCCTGCGCTCGGGCAGCCACAACGGCGCGTTCCTGCTCGGGAGCGGCCTCGTGCTGTGGCTGCTGTGGATAGCCTCCACTGTCGTCGGCGCGACCGTCGGCGACCTCGTCGGCGACCCCGCGACGTACGGGCTGGACTTCGTCGCAACCGCGCTGTTCCTCACGCTCGCCGCCGGCTTCTGGGAGGGCAAAGAGTCGCTGCGGCCGTGGGTCGTCGCGGCGGCCGCCGCGCTCGCCGTCCACGCCGTCGTCCCCGGCGAGTGGTACATCCTCGCGGGCGCGCTCGCCGGCGCCGCGACCGAGGTGGTGACCTACGATGGTTGACCTCGACCCGACCGTCGTCGCCGTGATTCTCGCGATGGCGGTCGTGACGTACGCGACGAAGGCGGGCGGCTTCTGGCTGCTCGGGCGCGTGGACCTCTCCGAGCGCGCGGAAGCCGGCATCGACGTGCTCCCGGGCGCGGTCGTCGTCGCGTTCGTCGCGCCCGCGCTCGCTGACGGCGGGGTCCCCGAGTGGATCGCCGCGGCCGCGACCGTCGCCGTCGCGCGCAAGACCGGGAACCTGCTCGTGTCGCTGGCGGTCGGCGTCGCCGTCGTGCTCGCGGTCCGGAACGCGCTGTAGCGCGGGCCGTCCTGCGCCACACCTTTTGTGTCGGCTCACTAACGAACGCGGGAGTGACTGACATCGACGCGACGACCGGAACCGCGGCCCGAGAGTCGGAGCGCGACCGATGAGCGGCGCGGGCGGGCCGACGCCGCCGTCCAAGCGCGTGGTCGGCCTCGACGCACTCCGCGGGTTCGCGCTGCTTGGGATTCTGGTCGTCAACGTCCGGCTGTTCTCGATGCCCGAGGTCGTACTGTTGAATCCGACGGCGTACGGCGACTTCGCGGGCGCGAACTACTGGGCGTGGTTCGCGGGCCACGTGCTCGTCGAGCAGAAGTTCATCACACTGTTCACGCTGCTGTTCGGCGGCGGCATCGCGCTGTTCGTCCGCAACCGCGAGCGCCGCGGCGAGCCCGCGCTCGCCCTCCACCTCCGGCGGTCCGGCTTGCTCGTCGCGTTCGGCCTGCTGCACGCCTACCTGCTGTGGTACGGCGACGTGCTCGTCGCGTACGGCGTCACCGCGCTCTGGGTCGTCGGCGCGCGCCACGAGCCCGCGCGGCGGCAGGCGGTACTCGGGCTCGGCCTGCTCCTCGTGCCGTCCGCGACGGAAGTCGCGTCCGCGCTGTTCGCGGACCTCTCGGCGTTCGCGCAGACGTGGCGGCCGGCCGAGGCGGCGCTCCGCGCCGAAATCGAGACGTACCACAGCGGCTGGCTCGCGCAGCTGGCCCACCGCGTGCCGACCGCGTTCGAGCGACAGACCAGCGGCTACCTCGCGTCGACTGGCTGGCGCGTGAGCGGGTCGATGCTGCTCGGGATGGCGCTGTTCGAGTGGGGCGTCCTGACGAACGACCGCTCGGAGCGGTTCTACCGGCGGCTCGCGGCCGTCGGCGGCACCACCGGGCTCGCAGTCGCGCTCGCCGGCGTCTGGTACGTCGAAGCGAGCGGCTGGACGCCGGCCGCTGGCTTGCTCTGGCGGCAGTTCAACTACTGGGGGAGCCTCCCGCTCGCCGGCGCGTACGTCGCGGTCGTCATGCTGTACGCGCGACGGCGGCCCGACGGCGTGCTGACGCGGACGCTGGCCGGCGTCGGCCGCACCGCGTTCAGCAACTACCTCCTCCAGAGCGTGCTCGCCACGGCCGTCTTCTACGGGCACGGCCTCGGGCTGTTCGGGCGCGTGACGCGGTTCGAGGCGCTGGGCGTCGTCGTCGCCATCTGGGCCTTCCAAGTGGCGCTGACCGTGCTGTGGCTGCGGCGCTATCGCTACGGGCCGATGGAGTGGCTCTGGCGCACGCTCACGTACGGCGAGCGCCAGCCGCTCAGCGCCGGGCGCGAGGACGACCGCTCGGCGTAGTGCGCGTCGCCCCTCCGCGCCGCGAACCACCGGCGTAGTTTCATCCAGAATACACATTTGGGTGGCGGTGCAACGGCCGTCTATGCAGTCCCCGGACCTGCAGACCCTCCAGACCGCGTATCGTCGGTACGGCCCCGGAACGGACCGCGACGACCTCGCCGCGGGCTACGCGGCGGCGACCGGCGCCGTCCTCGTGGCGGCGCTGTACGCCGCGTCCGTCTGGGCAATCGACGCCGAGGTCGTCGACCTCGGCTGGACGCCGTACTTCGCGACAATCGAGTACAACTGGGCCGTCTACGCCGCGACGACCGGGTTGCTGTTCGCCGTGCCAGCGGCGTTCCTCGTCGGCGTCGCCGGGTGGCGAATCGCCCCGGCCCGGAGCGCGTTCCGCGGGGCGGTCGTGGGCGCGGTCGGCGCCGTGGCGGCGTACCTCGTGGCGTTCGTCCCGCTCGCGGCGGGCGCCGTCGCGGCCGGCGGGGTCGCGAACCCGTTCGAACTGGCGGCGGTCGCCGTCGCTGCCGCGCTCGTGCTCACGTGGTGGCTCGCGGTTCCCGTCGGCGGGCTCGTGGGCGTCGTGTACGCCGCTCGCCGCCCGAAAGCGGCGTAGAATCACGCTCGTTCTCTCCGTGACGCGACGACCGACGGCTTACTTCAGGAGCCGCTGGGCAATCGTGTTCCGGAGCACTTCGCTGGTGCCCTCGTAGATTTCGTTGAGCTTCGCGTCCCGGTAGTAGCGCTCGACGGCGAAGTCCTTCGTGTAGCCGTAGCCGCCGTGAATCTGGATGCCCTCGTTGGTGACCTCCCGGCTGATTTCCGAGGCGTAGAGCTTCGCCTGCGCGGCGTCCTTGATGAAGTCCTCGCCGCGCATCTTCTTGTCCGCGGCGCGGTGCATCAGCAGTTTCGCGGACTGAATCTTCGTGTCCATGTCCGCGAGCTTGTGCTGGATGGCCTGGAAGTCGCTGATGGGCTGGTCGAACTGCTCGCGGGCCTGCGCGTAGTCGAGGCTGTCGTCGAGTGCGGCGCGCGCCAGCCCGATGGAGCGCGCGGCGATGGTGATGCGGCCGCCGTTCAGCGTCTCCAGGGCCTGCCGGAAGCCGTCGCCCTCCTCGCCGACCAGCCGGTCGGCGGGCACGCGCAGGTCGTCGAAGCGCAGTTCCGCGGTCGGACAGCCCTTGTCGCCGAGCTTGTCCTCGGTGCCCTCGACGTAGAAGCCGTCGTCCTCCTCGGGGCGCACGACGAACGACGAGATGCCCTCGTGGCCGGCGTCCGGGTCGGTCTTCGCGAACAGCGTCACCGTGTCCGCGACGCTCCCGTTCGAAATCCAGAGCTTCTCGCCGTTGATGACGTACTCGTCGCCGTCCCGCTCGGCGGTGGTCTCCATCGCGGGGACGTCCGAGCCCGCGCCCGCCTCCGAGAGCGCGAACGCGCCGACGTCGTCGCCGCGGTTCATCGCCGCGAGGTACTCCTGCTTCTGGTCCTCGTCGCCGTACTGGTAGAGGACGTTCCCCGCGAGGCTCGTGTGCGCCGCGACGACCGTGCCGAGGCCGCCGCTCCCGCGCGCGATTTCTTCGAGGGCGAGCGCGTACGAGTGGTAGTCCAGGCCCGCGCCGTCGTACTCCTCGGGGAACGGCATCCCCATCAGGCCGAGCTCGCTCATCTGGTCGACGAGGTCCTGCGGGAACTCGTCGTCGTGGTCGATGTCCTCCGCCCGGGGAATCACTTCCTCGTCGACGAAGTCCGAGACCATCTCCTTGATTTGGCGCTGCTCGTCGCTGAGGCTGAAGTCCATACGCGAAACTTGCCGGGTCGTTCCTTTAGCTTTCTCATAAGCGTGGCCGACCACAGGGAGGCCACGTTACGGCGAGCGGGGAGCGCAGCGACCCGCGAGCGGCGTGGCCGAGCGCGGCGAGGCCGCGTTTCCGCGAACGCGGAGCGAAGCGATGCGTGAGCGTCGTGTTCGACCGGAGCGAACCGTGGTCTCCTGTGCGGCGAGCGCCGAGAGTCGCGAGCAGCGCGGGGGACGTGTCGGTTCGTCGGGCTGACCCCCGTCCCTTTTTGCGCGTGGTCCCCGTAACGGGGGTATAGCGATGGTCGGAGGCCAACAGTCCCCACAGCCCGCGGCCGACGAGCGCGCGTGGTGCCACGACGCCGTGCAGGACGTCTCCCGCACGTTCGCGTTGACTATCGACGCGCTCGAAGAGCCGATGGCGACCCGCATCTGCGTCGGCTACCTGCTGTGCCGGGTTGCCGACACCGTCGAGGACGCCACGTCGATACCGCCCGCCGAGCAGGCCGAACTCCTGCGGACGTACGACAGCGTGCTCGACCCCGCCGACGAGACCGGGGTCGCGGCGTTCCGCGAGGACGTGGAGCCGCACCTGCCGGCCGAACTGGACGCCGACTGGACGGTCGTCGCGGAGGCGCCCCGCGTCCTGCGGGCGTTCGAGAGCCTCGACGCGGACGCGCAGGCCGCGATTCGGCCGACCGTCCGCGAGATGACGACGGGGATGGCGTCGTTCGTGGAGCGGTACGCCGACGACGGCGGCCTCCGCATCCAGTCCGTCGAGGAGCTAGAGGAGTACTGCTGGTACGTGGCCGGGACCGTGGGGGAGCTCGTCACGGAGCTGCTGGCGGCGGACGCCGCCCGCGAGGACGCGGCGACGATGCGCGAGCACGCGCGGTCGTTCGCCCTCCTCCTGCAGCTCGTGAACGTCGCGAAGGACGTCCGGCCGGACTACCACGAGGAGAACAACGTCTACCTGCCGGCGTCGTGGCTGGACGAGGCGGGCGTCGAGCCCGAGGCGGTTGCGGACCCGTCGAACGCGGCCGGCGTGGGCAACGTCGTCGAGCGCGTCGTCGACCGCGCTCGGGGGTACGCCGACGGCGCGCAGCGGTGGCTGGAGGCGATGCCGACGACCAGCGGGAACACGCTGGCGGCGTGGACGGTGCCGTACCTGCTGGCGGTCGGGACGATGCGCGAGCTCCGGGACCGACCCGGTGACGTCGTCGAGGACGGCGACGTGAAGGTCTCGCGGGCGGAAGTCCACGCGGTGCTGGCGCGGGTCACGGGCGACTTCGACCGCGCGGCGCTGGATCGCCTGCGCGAGCGCATCGCCACCCAGTCGCTGGCCTGAACCCGGAACGCGTTAGTCGCTGCCGCCGCCACCACTTCTTATGGAGACTGTCGCCGACGTCGTCGCGAGTCTCGACGACCCGGACCAGCCGGTCGTGCGCGCCGACCGCGTCCACGACGCCCGCGAGTTCCGGTCGCAGACGTACAAGACCGGGAACGCGCTCCGCCACTGCGGCGTCCGCGAGGAAGCCGGCGTCGCGATTCTGGACGTGCCCGCGCCCGAGGCGCTCCAGACGTTCCTCGGGTCGGCGCTGCTGGGCGCGACCGTGGCGTTCGGCCCCGACCGCGTGGTCGAGGCGCGCGTGCTCGCGGGGCCGACCGTGGAACTCGGCGAGTACGACCTGCCGCCGGGCGGCCAGCGCGTCGGCTGGGGGGAGCCGCCCGCGGACCCGTCGTGGACGTACTTCGAGCGCGATGTCTGGAGCGAGAACCCGACGTTCCCGGAGCCGTCGGTCACGGCGGAGACCGAGTTGCTCGCCGGCGTCACGCACGGCGCGGCCGTCGAGGCGGCCCGGCGCGTCGCCGAGGAGTACGACGCCGAGGACCGCGTCGCGGTGCGCGCGCCGCTCGCGGAGCGCGGGACGGTCGTCGCCGGCGTGCTCGCGCCGCTGCTCGCGGGCGCGTCGATAGTGCTGCCGCCCGCCGGCGGCGCGGGGACGGTCGCGGTCGCGACGGATGACGCGCCCGAGGACCGCGTGGTCGCGCCCGCCGACGCCGCGCCGTCGCCCGACGTGTGAGTGGGTACCACTCTCGCGGAACCGCTATTATCCGGGGGTGAAATGGGGGAGACGTGCCAGACGCAGTCATCTACTGGGGCGGCCGAGCCTCCACGGGCGCGGCCGAGTCGGAGCGCGCCGACGGCGCCCCCGAGGGCGACGAGCGCGACGGCGACACCCGACGCGACACACATCGAATCGCGGCAGCGAGCGGCAGCGAATCGAGCGGCGACGCGGTGAGCGAGTGATTCCCGGGCCGATACTCGAAGTCGGCGACGACCTCGTGTTGCGGACCGTCGAACGGGAGGACGCGGCGTTCCTCCAGCGGCTGTTCACGGACCTGTACGCGCGCCTCGGCGTCCACGCCGGCGGCCACAAGAGCGAGGCCGAGGTCGAGGAGTTCGTCGAGGAGGAGGTCGAGGACGACGACAACGCCGCCTACCTCGCGTGCGTGGACGGCGAGGACGCGCCCTACGACCACCCGGACGACGACGAGACGACACCCGTGGCGTTCGTGTTCGCGAGTCACGTCGACCGCGACCGCCCGGGGCTCGTGCTGTGGGTGCCCGAGGAACACCGCGGCGAGGGCTACGGCGCCGCCGCAATCGACCTCGCGCTGAAGGGGCTGTTCCGCACGTACGACGCCCACACGGTCGGCGCGGAAGTGCTGGAAGGCGACGACTACACCCGCGAGGCGTTCGAGACGGTCGGCTTCACCGACGAGGGCCGCGGCCGCGAGGTGTGGTTCGCGGAGGGCGCGTACCAGGACGCCGTCGAGTACGGCTTGCTCCGCGAGGAGTGGGAGGGTCGATGATGCCGGGGCCGGTCGTCACCGAGGGCGAGCGCGTCACGTTCCGCACCGTCGAGCGCGACGACGCGGCGTTCCTCCAGCGCTCCTGCACCGACCCCCGCATCCGGTACTCGCTGGGGTCGATTCACCACCGCTCGCGCGCCCAGCAGGAGGAAGGCATCGAGAACTGGATAGAGAGCGAGGGCACCGCGACGTTCGTCGCGTGCGACGACGCCGCGGACGCGCCCCGCGGCCACCCCGACGACGACGAGACGACGCCCATCGGGAGCTTCAACGCGCGCCACGTGGACGGCGACCGCGTGTGGCTGTCCTACTGGCTGCTCCCCGAGTACCACGGCGAGGGGTACGGCCGCGACATGGCCGAGACGGGCATCGACTACGTCTTCGAGAACTACGACGTCCACGGCATCACCGCGGGCGCCTACGAGTTCAACGACGCCTCCCGCGGGCTGCTGGAGGCGATGGGGTTCACGCAGGTCGCGCGCCGCCGCGAGTCCCGGTACATCGACGGCGACTACTACGACGAGGTGCGCTACGACCTGCTGCGCCGCGAGTGGGCCGAACAGTAACCCTTTTTTGCGCGTGCTCGGTCGGTGTGGGCCGTGACCGCGACGACCGCGCGCTGCCTGATTCGCGACCTCGACGAGCTGCTCGTCGAGGAGGTCGCCGACCCCGACGAGGGCCGCGTCTACCGGCCGCTCGGCCGCGACGTCCGCGCGGACGAGTCCCCGGAGGAGGCCGTCCGCGAGGCGTTCCGCGAGACGCTCGGCGTGGACCTCTCGTGGGTGACTGTACTCGGTGACTACGACGGCGTGCGCGTCTTCGAGGCGAGCGTCGACGACAGCTGGCTGTACGACGAGACCGGCGTCACCGTCTACGACCCCGACACGGAGGAGACGACGCGGCTGGCGTGGCTCCACGTCGAGGACTTCGAGAAGTACGGCGAAGTGCTGCGCCCCGAGGGCCTGCTCGACGACCTCTGACTACCGCGCGTTCTCGATGGCCTCGACGGCGTCGGGGTTCTCGATGCTGGAGAGGTCGCCGACGTCCTCGCCGGTGTACGCGCCCTCGATGGCGCGGCGGATGATCTTCCCAGACTGGGTCTTCGGGAACTCCTCGACGAACAGCACCTCGCGGGGGCGGAACGGCTTCCCGAGTTCGGCGCCGACCTGCTCGCGGAGGGCCGCACGGAGGTCGTCCCTCGCCTCGACGCCGTCTTCGAGAATGACGTACGCGACGACGGCCTCCCCGGTGGTGTCGTCGGGGACGCCGACCGCGGCGGCCTGATTGACGGCGTCGTGGTCGATGAGCGCGCCCTCCACCTCGGCGGGGCCGACCTTCCGGCCGGCGACGTTGATGGCGTCGTCCGCGCGCCCGTGCAGGAACCAGAAGCCGTCCTCGTCGACCTGCGCCCAGTCGCCGTGGTTCCAGACGTCCTCGAAGCGCGACCAGTACTCCTCCAGATAACGCTGGTCGCCGCTCCAGAGGCTCTTGGTCATCGCGGGGTTCGAGGAGCGCGCGACGAGGTAGCCGCGCTCGTGGGCGTCCCTGATGGAGTTGCCGTCCTCGTCCACCACGTCGATGTCCATGCCGAGGCCGGGACCGCCGAGCGTGCAGGGCTTCAGCGACTGGATCGGCATCGGCATCAGGAAGCAGCCGAACACCTCGGTGCCGCCGGAGATGTTGATGATGGGCGTGTCCCCGCCGCCGACCTTCTCGTAGAACCACGCCCAGCTCTCGGGGTCCCACGGCTCGCCCGTCGAACCCAGCAGGCGCAGGCTGGAGAGGTCGTGGCCCTCCAGCCACTCGTCCCCATATTTCCGGAGCGCGCGAATCGCGGTCGGCGAGATGCCTAACTGGGTGACGCCGTGGCGGTCTATCAGCTCCCAGAAGCGGTCGGGCTCGGGGTGGTCGGGCGCGCCCTCGTACATCACGATGGTGCCGCCGAACGCGTGGTTGCCGACGAGCGTCCACGGCCCCATCATCCAGCCGATGTCCGAGACCCAGAAGAAGCGGTCCCCCGGTTTCTGGTCGAACCCGAAGTGAATCTCCTTCGCCGGCTGGACGAGCGTGCCGGCGTGCGTGTGGACGATGCCCTTCGGCTTCCCCGTCGTCCCCGACGAGTACAGCAGCATGCAGGGGTCGCTGGCGTCCATCGAGCGCGTCTCGAAGTCGTCGTCCTGCGTCTCGACGGCTTCGTCCCACCACTCGTCGCGGCTCTCGTCCCACGGGATGTCTGCGCCTAATCGGTCGTAGACGATGGTGTGCTCGACGTGGCCTGCCTGCTCGATTGCCTCGTCGGCGGTCTGCTTGAGCGTAATCGGGTCGCCGCGGCGGTAGAAGCCGTCCCCGGTGAACAGCACCGAGCACTCCGCGTCTTCGATGCGCGTGGCGGTGGCGTCAACGCCGAACCCGGAGAAGATGGGGACGGCGATGGCGCCGACCTTGAAGACGCCGTAGAGGATGCTCTGCACCTCGGGGACCATCGGCATATAGAGGCCGACCGTGTCGCCCTCGCCGACGCCGCGCTCGACGAGCGCGTTCGCGACCTGATTCGCCTGCCGGTGGAGGTCGTGGTAGGTCTGCTGGCGGACCTCGCCGTCCTCGCCCTCCCAGATGCAGGCGACGTGGTTGCGCGTGCCCGAGTCCACGCGGGCGTGGCGGTCCACGGTGTTGTGCGCGACGTTGAGCTTCGCGCCCGGATACCACTCCGTGAACTGCGGCCCCTCGCGGCTCGCGGCTGCGCCGCTCGCTCCTTCCGGGGCGCGTCGCGCCCCGCTCTCGTCTCGCACTTCGTCGAACTCCTCGTAGAACTCCAGCCCGAGATAGCCAGGGAGTTCGCCCCAGAACCAGTCGAGGTCGGAGGTGGTTCGGTCGACGAGCTCGTCGTAGTCCGCGATGTCGTACGCCTGCATGAACTGCCAGACGTTCGTGGACTCGACGAACTCCTCGGCGGGTCGGTGGACGATTTCGTCCACTTCGTCGAGGGTGTCCATGTGTGGCAACTCTTGCCTTCCCGTGAAAGGTGTTTCGCAGCTTCCGGGGCTGACGCCGGGAACGCGACCTGTGGCCACGTACGCATCACAAACGTTATTAAAATATCCACCGTTCGTTCGGCTAATAAATGAGCGCTGACGGCCGCACGACCGACCGCGGGAGCGTCGCCACGATAGTGGTAGTTGCGTCCGTCGCGGCCGTCGTCGTCGCCGGCGCGCTGTGGCTGGTCGCCGCCCCGGAAGCCGCCAGCCAGCCAGTCGGCGCGGACGCCAGCGAGCAGTACGCCAGCATCGACGGCGTCACCGCCACGGAGACGACGGTCGTCGAGCGCGGGAACCGGACGAGCCGGACCGTCGCCGAGGTGGCGTTCCGGCCCGGGACCGACGAGCGCCGCAGAACGGTCGTCGACGGCAGCGAGCGCTACGAGGTGACGGTGTCGAACGGCTCCGTGCTGTGGCTGTACGACGACGCCGGCGACCGCGCGAAGCGCGTGCCGCTCTCCGAGATGTCCGAGGACGGCGTCGGACGGGGCGACCGCATCGAGGGGCTGTTCGCCGCGCTGAACGTCACGCAGCGCTCGGCGTCGGCGAGCGCGTCGGCGTCCGGGGTCGCGCCGCTGCCCGTCGTCCCGAGCGCCGCGAGCGGGCCGAACGCGTCCGCGGACGCGGCGCTCGGCGTCGAGTACGACGGCACGACGAGCGTCGGCGACCGCACGGCGTACGTCCTCCGGCTCGCGCCGCAGTCCGACGCCGCCGCCTACGAGCAGACGCTGCTGGTGGACACCCAGCGTTTCTTCGTGCTCGAACAGCACACCGAGTGGGTAGACGACGGGACGCGCGTCGCCGTGCGCACGACGTACACGAACGTCACCTTCGACCCCGGCCTCGGCGAGGACGCGTTCACGTTCGACCCGCCTGCGGACGCGACCGTCGAGCGCGTGGACACCCCGGAGACGACGACCTACCAGAGCGCGGCGGCGCTCCGCGACGCGACGAACGTCTCCGTGCCGTCGCCCGACGTCCCGGCGTCGTTCCGGCCGACGTACGCCTCCGAGACGACCGGCGAGGTCCACGGCGTCGGCCTCCGGTACGTCAACGAGACGTCCCGCATCACGGTCGCGAAGTACAACCGAACGTTCCCCGTGGACGGCCACCGCACGGTCGAAGTCGGGGACCGTGAGGCCGCGGTGACGTACGGCCCGACGGCGTCGGTGTCGTGGAACTGCGGCGAGTACCGGTACACGGTGCGCGGACAGGGGGTTCCCGCGTCGGTGCTCGTGGAGGTCGCGCGCTCGGTCGGCTGCGACGCGTCGGCGGCGTGATATTTTAGTCCCGGGGCTGCGAACGGCCGCGCGTGACCCGAGCCCTCCTCACAGCCCTGTTGGTCGCCAGTATCGTCGCCGCCGGTGGTGGTGCGGCCGCCGCGCCCGACGCCAGCGTGGTCGCGCGCTACCCCGCGGAGAACGGGTCGATGACCGAGACGCCGGTCGTGACTGCCGACGACGTCGCCACCGCAGAACAGACGCGGACCGCGAACGGCGGCGTGGGCGTCGCCGTCACGCTCACCGACGGGGGCGCGCAGTCGTTCACCGAAACCCTCGTCGACGCCGGGTTCACGTCCGAGAACGGGACCGGGAACTGTCCCGCCGACGGCGCCGAGCGCAACGACGAGGGCTACTGCCTGCTCACCGTCGTCGACGGCGACGTCGTCTACGCGGCGGGACTAGCGCCGACGCTGGCGGAGAACGTCGAGCGCGGCGGGTTCGCCGACGACCCGCGGCTGTTGCTCACCACCGCTACGGAGTCGAACGCCACCCGGCTGGCGCGAGCGTTCGGCGCGTCGCCCGAGAACGCGACCACGGCGCGCACGCAGACGGCGACCGACGACTCGACGGCGACGAGCGCGACCACGACGAACACGACGGAGACCAACAGCCCCGGGTTCGGTGTCGGGGCGGCGGTGGTCGCGGTCGCGGTCGCCGCCGGCGCGCTGTTCCGCCGGTGACCGGCGGCCCCGCAAACGCTTTTCCGGGGGGCGTCCGAGGGTAGGAGTATGTACGCCCGCGACGCGAAGAAACACGAGGAGGTGTGGCTGCTCGACCGCCTCGACGAGTTCGGGTTCGAGGACCCGGCGTTCCGCTCGCGGGACTACGTGCTCGCTATCGACGGGGAGACCAACGAGCGCGCCGGGTTCGCGCGGCTTCGCGTCCACACGACCGACGACGGGTCGGTCTGCGAGTTCACGAACATCGGCGTCCGCGAGGAGTGGCGCGGCCGCGGCGTCGGCGCGAACCTCCTCGAACACCTCGTGGAGGACGCCAGCGACCAGGGCTTCGAGGCGGCGTACGCGCTCACCGACGAGCCGGCGTACCTCGCGCAGTTCGGGTTCGAGCGCGTGCCCGCCGAGGACCTCCCGGAGCCGCTCCCGGACCGCCTCGACGCCACCCGCGAGTACCAGCCCGACGCGGTGCCGGTGCGGCTGGCGTTCGCGGACTTCGAGATTCCCCAGCGGCTCCGCGAGCGGTTCGCCGAGCGCGAGGCGGATAGCGACGACGAGACCGAGCCGCCGGAGTCCGCCGAGGACTTCGGCATCGACCCGGACTCGGCGACGTACAAGTACGACACCGGCGGAACGTAACAACACACCGACAGTTACTTCTCCGGCGGCCGCGACCCGACGGTCATGAGCGAGTCCTCCGCGCTCGACGGCGTGCGAACCGCGCTGTCCGGCATCGCCTTCGCCCTGCTCGGTCTCCAAGTGACCCTCGTCGGCCTCTTCGACGGCGGGAGCTTCCTCGTGGTCGTCACCGGGCTGGCGCTGTCGCTGGGCGGCGCGCTCCGAACGACGGGGGCGGCCGGTCCCCGATAACGCACGAACTAAGGCGCCGTCCGCCGTCGCTCCAATCATGTTCGACGACGAGGACCTCGCGGAGATTCGCGACTCCCGCGAGGAGTGGGAGGCGGAGTCGCTGTCTCCCACGCTCGACCGGTTCGGAGAGCGCAAAGACGAGTTCCGCACGGACACCGGCGGGCAGTCCGTCGACGCCCTCTACACCCCGAAGGACGTCGCGGACCTCGACTACGAAGAAGACCTCGGGTTCCCGGGCGAAGACCCGTACACGCGGGGCGTCTACCCGACGATGTACCGGGGGCGGCTGTGGACGATGCGCCAGTACGCCGGCTTCGGCACGCCCGAGGAGACCAACGAGCGCTTCCACTACCTCATCGACGAGGGCCAGACCGGCCTCTCGATGGCGTTCGACCTCCCGACGCAGATGGGCTACGACTCCGACGCCACGATGGCCCAGGGTGAGGTCGGGAAGTCCGGGGTCGCCATCGACACGCTCCGGGACTTCGAGAAGGTCTTCGACGGCATCCCGCTGGACGAGGTGTCCACGTCGATGACCATCAACGCGCCCGCCAGCGTCCTGCTGGCGATGTACATCGCGGTCGGCGACCAGCAGGGCGTCGACCGCGAGGAGCTTCGAGGGACCATCCAGAACGACATCCTCAAGGAGTACATCGCGCGCAACACCTACATCTTCCCGCCGGAGCCGTCGATGCGCATCATCACGGACATCTTCGAGTTCTGCGCCGAGGAGACCCCGAAGTTCAACACAATCTCCATCTCGGGCTACCACATCCGGGAGGCGGGCGCGACCGCCGCCCAGGAAATCGCGTTCACGCTCGGGGACGGCATCGAGTACGTGGAGACCGCGCTCGACGCCGGCCTCGACGTGGACGAGTTCGCGCCCCAGCTCTCGTTCTTCTTCAACGCCCACAACAACATCTTCGAGGAGGTGGCGAAGTTCCGCGCCGCCCGCCGGATGTGGGCGAAGATTATGGAGGAGCGCTTCGACGCGCAGAACCCCAAGAGCAAGCAGCTGAAGTTCCACACGCAGACCGCGGGCTCGACGCTGACCGCCCAGCAGATCGACAACAACATCGTGCGCGTCGGCTACCAGGCGCTCGCCGCGGTGCTCGGCGGCACGCAGAGCCTCCACACGAACGGGAAGGACGAGGCGCTGTCGATTCCGACCGAGGAGTCCGTGCGGACTGCGCTCCGGACTCAGCAGATTCTCGCCCACGAGTCCGGCGCCGCGGACACCATCGACCCGCTGGCGGGGAGCTACTACGTCGAGAACCTCACCGACGAGGTGGAGGCAGAGGCCCGCGAGATTCTCGACGACGTGGAGTCCCGCGGCGGGATGCGGCAGGCCGTCGAGGACCAGTGGGTGCAACGGCAGATTCAGGACGTGGCGTTCGAGCGCCAGCAGGAAATCGAGGAGGGAGAGCGCGTCATCGTCGGCGTCAACGAGTTCGAGGTCGAGGACGACGAGCCCGAGGTGGACATCGAGGAGGTCACCGAGGAGGACGAGCGCCGGAAAGTCGAGCAGGTCGAGTCCGTGAAAGCCGAGCGCGACGAGGAAGCCGTCGAGGCCGCGCTCGCGGCCCTGAAGGACGCCGCCGAGGGCGACGAGAACGTGATGCCGTACATCGTGGACGCGGTGAAGGCGTACGCCAGCGTCGGCGAAATCTGTAACGCGCTCCGGGACGTGTTCGGCGAGCACCAGCCCGGCGCCGCGCTGTAGACCCGGCCGGCGTCGCCGCGACACCCCGTATTATGTGGCTCGCGCGCGGGATTGAATACATGTTCAACGACAGCGGCTGGACCGCCGACGACCTGCCCGACGAGTCCGGGCGCACCGTCGTCGTCACGGGCGCGAACAGCGGCATCGGCTACGAGGCGACGAAGGCGTTCGCGGCGCGCGGCGCGCACGTCGTCATGGCGTGCCGGAGCGTCGAGCGCGGCGAGGACGCCAAGCGGGAAATCGAGGCCGAGTACCCGGGCGCGTCGCTGACCGTCCGCGAACTCGACCTCGCGGACCTCGACTCCGTGGCGGCGTTCGCCGACTGGTACGAGACGGAGTACGACTCGCTGAACGTGCTCGCGAACAACGCCGGCGTGATGGCGATTCCGCGCTCGGAGACCGCCGACGGCTTCGAGACGCAGTTCGGCGTCAACCACCTCGGGCACTTCGCGCTCACCGGCCGCCTCCTCGACGTCCTGCGGCGGACCAGCGGCGAGACGCGCGTCGTCACGCAGTCCAGCATGGCCCACGAGAACGGCGACATCGACTTCGAGGACCTCCAGCACGAGCAGGCGTACGACAAGTGGGAGGCCTACGGCCAGTCGAAGCTCGCGAACCTCCTGTTCGCGTACGAACTCGACCGCCGGCTGCGCGCCGCGAACGCCAGCGTCACCAGCGTCGCCTGCCACCCCGGGTTCGCCGCGACGAACCTCCAGCTTCGCGGCCCCGAGGCCGAGGGGTCGCGGCTGCGCCTGCTCGCGATGAAGGCCGCCAACGCCGTGCTCGCGCAGAGCGCCGAAGCCGGCGCGTGGCCGCTGCTGTACGCCGCAGCCCACTCGTCTATCGACGGCGGCGAGTACGTCGGTCCCGGCGGCCTGCTGAACGCGCGCGGCCACCCCGAGGAACAGCAGTCCAACGAGCGCTCCCGCGACGAGGCGACCGCGCGCCGCCTCTGGTCGGTCTCCGAGGATCTCACCAGCGTCTCCTTCGACCTGCCCGCACCGGCCGACGACTGACGCGACCGGGCGCGCGTCGGAGCCTTGATTGTCCGCGGCCGGCCACGTTCCCGCATGCACGTCGATCACATCGGCGTCGTCACCGACGACGCGGACGCCCTCGCGGAACTGTACGGGACGCTGTTCGACGCGCCCGCCGTCCACGAAGAACTGCTGGACGGCCTCCGGGTCGTCTTCCTCGAACTCGGCGAGAACAGCTACTTCGAGCTACTCGAACCGGTCGAAGCCGACACCGACGTCGGCGCGTACCTCGACCGCGAGGGGGCGGGCATCCACCACGTCGCGCTCGCGACCGAGGACATCGAAGCCGCGCTCGCGACGGCCCGCGAGGCGGGCGTCGCTCTCATCGACGAACAGCCACGGGAAGGCGCGTGGGGACACGAAATCGCGTTCCTCCACCCGCGGGACACGGGCGGCGCGCTCGTGGAGTTCGTCCAGCACTAGCCGTCGAGAATCGCGGCGACGTGCGGGCCGACGGCGTCCGGCGGGTCCGCGGCGTCGAACCACCGCGCTTCCAGAATCTCCTCGGACAGCGCGAGGTCGCGCTCGGCGGTCTCGCCCTCGAAGAACACCCACAGGCCGGTGACGCCGTCGCCGTCCTCCACGAGCGCGAACGACTGCTCGATGACGCGCGCGACGCCGGTCAGCGAACACGTCGCGCCGACGTCGTCGTGCACGCGGAACTTCGCCGTGTCCTCGTGGGACTCGCCGCGCTCGGTCGAGCCGCCCGGGAAGTCCCACGCATCGGGGTGGTCGCCGTAGCGCACGAGCAACACCTCGTCGTCGTGGCGGAGGACGACGCGCGCGCCACCCAGCGACCCCGCTTCGGCGGCCTGCAGGCAGTCGGTGTAGACGGCGCGCGGCACGACCGTCTCCTCCTCGACGACGTCGAACGCCCCGTAGTCTCGTTCGAGGCCGGCGAGCCGTCGACGAACCCGGTTCCAGCCGCTAGACGACACGGGAGCACCAAAGGAATCCTCCGGTTTAGTTCGTTCGGCTCCGAGAGACGCTTACGATTCCGTCTGCGGGCGATTACTCGTCGGGCTACGGCGCCGGCCCGAAGCTCTCGACTTTCGCGGCGTCGGTGTCGAAGCCGGCGGCGTCGAGCGCGTCCACCGCGGCCTCGCAGAACCCCGCGAACCCGTAGACGAACGGCACGGCGTCCGCGGGCCCGGTCAGCGACTTGACCGCGGCGTCGACGCCGTCCGCGACGAAGACGACGCGCGCCCCGGCGTTCGCGAGCGCCGCGAGCCGGTCCTCGTGGACGGGTTCGTCGTCCTGATAGACGACGGTGACGTCGGCGCCGTCCGCGAGCGCGCGCTCGCCCACCGCGACCGCCGGCCCGACGCCGGGGCCGCCCGCGAGCACGACGACGCTGTCCTCGCCCTCGTAGTAGTCGTCGCCGAACGGCCCGGAGACGACGACCTCGTCGCCGGGGTCGCGCGAGGCCAGCCACGGGCCCAGCGTCCCCTCGGGGTCGACTTCGACCGTGATCTCGAAGGTCTCCTCGACGTCCGGCGAGGAGAGCGTGTAGAAGCGCCCCTCGCGCTCGCCCTCGAACTCGCCGAACACCTGTACGAACTGGCCGGGTTCGGCCGCGAACCCGTCGGGACTCTCGAACACCACGGCGACGGTGTGCGCGCCCGCGTCGCGGACCGCCCGAACCGAAACTGCTGTCTCGTCCATGCGCCGAGTTCGCGCCGACGACCCAAATGGATTCGCTTCCCGGCCGACCGACCCCGCGTGCGCCCCCGTCGTGACAGAACGACAACCCGAGAATCGGAAGTTCCCGGTAGACACGCGGGCGTAACGCGCGCGTGCAGCGGCCGTCCATCACGGCCCCCGAATCTATCATGGACGAATGACCAATTATATCGCTCTCTCGCCGAGAATCGGCTGTTTCGGAGGGTCGTACGGCTTCAGAAGCCTTTTTGCAGGGGGCACGGCTACCCCCACTCACATGCACGACGACCTGAACTGGGCCATCGGCGGCGAAGCCGGCGATGGAATCGCGTCCACCGGGAAAATTTTCGCGCAGGCGCTGTCCCGCGCGGGTCGCCACGTCTTCACCTCGAAGGACTTCGCGTCCCGAATCCGCGGCGGCTACACCGCGTACAAGGTTCGCACGTCCGTCGACGAGGTGCAGAGCGTCGTCGACCGACTCGACGTCCTCATCGCGCTCACCGAGCGCACCGTCGACGAGAACCTCGACGAACTCCACGACGACTCCGTCATCATCTTCGACGGCGACCGCACGGAGTTCTCGGACTTCGAAGCCCCCGACGACACGGTCGGCCTCGACGTCCCCCTGAAGTCGCTGGCCGAGGACGCCGGCGGCGCCATCATGCGCAACATCGTCGCGCTGGGCGCTGTCTGCGCGGTCACCGACTTCCCCATCGAGAACCTCGACGAGTCCCTGGAGAAGCGCTTCGGGAACAAGGGCGAGAGCATCGTCGAGAACAACAAGGAGGCCGCCCGGCTCGGCCACGAGTACGTCAACGAGGAGTACGCCGACGTCCAGGCCACCTACGAGCTTGAGACCACGGACAACGACTACGTCCTGCTGAACGGCGACGAAGCCATCGGCATGGGCGCCATCGCCGCCGGCTGCCGGTTCTACGCCGGCTACCCCATCACGCCCGCGACGGACGTCATGGAGTACCTCACCGGCCGCATCGACCAGTTCGGCGGCCACGTCGTCCAGGCCGAAGACGAGCTCTCGGCCATCAACATGGCGCTGGGCGCCGCCCGCGCCGGCGCTCGCGCGATGACCGCGACCTCCGGCCCCGGCATCGACCTGATGGCGGAGACGTTCGGCCTCGTCGCCACCAGCGAGACCCCACTGGTCATCGCGAACGTCATGCGCTCGGGCCCGTCCACGGGGATGCCCACGAAGCAGGAGCAGGGCGACCTCAACATGATGCTGTACGGCGGCCACGGCGAGATTCCGCGGTTCGTCCTCGCGCCCACGTCGGTCGCGGAGTGCTTCCACAAGACCGTCGAGGCGTTCAACCTCGCCGAGAAGTACCAGCTGCCCGTCTACCTCACCGCCGACCTCTCGATGGCGGTCACCGAGCGCACCTACGAGCCCGACGAGTTCGACATGGACGAGGTCGAAATCGACCGCGGGAAGCTCGTCGACGAGGACGAGATTTCGGCGTGGCAGAACGAGAAAGACCAGTTCAAGCCCCACGCCGTCACCGCCGACGGCATCAGCCCGCGCGCGGTCCCCGGGACCGAGGGCGGCGTCCACATGTCCACCGGCCTCGAACACGACGAACTCGGGCGCCGGACCGAGGACACCGAGGTGCGCGTCGAACAGGTCGACAAGCGCAACCAGAAAGTCGAGACCGCCGAGGAACGCGAGGACTTCGACTACCGCGAGTTCGGCGACAGCGACGCCGACAGCCTCGTCATCTCGTGGGGCTCCAACGAGGGCACCATCGTCGAAGCGCTCGACTACCTCGACGACCTCGACGTGCGCGTGCTCTCCGTGCCGTACATCTTCCCGCGACCCGACCTCACCGACGACGTGCAGGCCGCCGACGACGTGGTCGTCGTCGAGGCCAACGCCACCGGCCAGTTCGCGGACGTCGTCGAACACGACACCCTCGAACGCGTCGACCGCATCAACAAGTACGACGGCGTCGACTTCAAGGCGGACGAACTCGCCGACGAAATCAAGCAGACACTGGAGGCCTAACCCAATGAGCTCAGAGAACGTCCGATTCACCGACTTCAAGTCCGACAAACAGCCGACGTGGTGTCCGGGATGCGGCGACTTCGGCACCATGAACGGCATGATGAAAGCGCTTGCGGAGACCGGCAACAGCCCCGACGACACCTTCGTCGTCGCCGGCATCGGCTGCTCCGGCAAAATCGGGACGTACATGCGCTCGTACGCGCTCCACGGCGTCCACGGGCGCGCGCTCCCGGTCGGCACCGGCGCGAAGCTCGCCAACCCCGACCTCGAAGTGATGGTCGCGGGCGGCGACGGCGACGGCTACTCCATCGGCGTCGGCCACTTCATCCACGCCGTCCGCCGGAACGTCGACATCACGTACGTCGTCATGGACAACCGCATCTACGGCCTCACCAAGGGGCAGGCCTCCCCGACCAGCCGGCCGGACTTCGAGACCTCCACCACGCCGGAGGGCTCCAAGCAGCAGCCGGTCAACCCGCTCGCGCTCGCGATGTCCGCCGGCGGCTCGTTCATCGCCCAGAGCTTCTCCTCTGACGCGATGCGCCACACGGAAATCGTCAAGGAAGCCATCGAACACGACGGGTTCAGCCTCGTCAACACGTTCAGCCCGTGTGTCACGTTCAACGACGTCGACACCTACGACTACTTCCGCGACAGCCTCGTTGACCTCTCCGAGGAAGACGACTACGACCGCCACGACTACGACCAGGCCAAGGACGCCATCCTCGACGCCGACAAGGAGTACATGGGCGTCCTCTATCAGGACGAGAACTCCACGCCGTACCACGAAGCCCACGGCGTCACCGAGAACATGGCCGAGATTCCCGACGGCGCCCCCGACGGCGCCACCGACCTCGTTCGGGAGTTCTACTAACGCACTTTTTGCGCTGCGGGCCGCCGGAGGCGGCCCTCGGCAAAAACTTGCGGAAAAAGCGCCGTCGGACCCCGCTCCGGGG
The DNA here is from genome assembly GCF_040435975.1 of Halobacterium sp. NMX12-1. Taxonomy (NCBI): domain Archaea; kingdom Methanobacteriati; phylum Methanobacteriota; class Halobacteria; order Halobacteriales; family Halobacteriaceae; genus Halobacterium; species Halobacterium sp. NMX12-1. The sequence goes on from NZ_CP159204.1 coordinate 1,164,910, forward strand.
GTCCTCGGCGCCCGCGCTCGCTGCTCACGGCTCGCGCGGTGAACGGCGCGCTACGCGCGCCGATGCTTCTCTCTCCCGCTCTGTCGGCTCCTGTACAGCACCGCCGCCGTGTTTATCGTTGCCGGCTACGTGAAGCGAGTATGACAGACAGCGAGCCGGAGTCGTTCCGGTACGAGGGCGAGGTGCCACCCGGGGAGAAGCGCCACGTGCGCTACGAAATCGGGGAGACGTACCTCGGCGACCCCGTGGAGATGCCGGTGACGATACTCAACGGCGAGGCCGGCGGACCGACCGTGGGGCTGGTCGCTGGCATCCACGGGGACGAACTGAACGGCGTGAAAGTGCTCCAGGAGGTCGCCGCCGAGTACGGCCCCAGCGACCTCCACGGAACGCTGGTCTGCCTGCACGTCGTCAACGTCCCGGGGTACCTCGCCCAGCAGCGCGACATCCCCATCTACGACCAGGACCTCAATCGCTCGTTTCCCGGGCGGGAGCGCGCGAACACCGCCGAGCGGATGGCCCACGAGGTCTACCGGCGGTTCGTCAGTCAGTGCGACCTCGTCGTGGACTTCCACACCTCGACGCGGAACCGGACGACGATGTACCACGTGCGGGCTGACACCTCGAATCCGGACGTCGAGCGCCTCGCGGCGGCGTTCGGCGCGAACGTGATTCTCGCGGGCGCGGGCGACGACGGGTCGCTTCGTGGGACCGCTACTCGGGACGGAATCCCCACCATCACCGTGGAGATGGGGAAGGCTCACCGCTTCCAGCGCCCGCTCGTCGAGAAGGCGCTGGAAGGCGTGGAGAGCGTGCTCGCGGCGTACGACGCGCTCCCGGACGGCGAGGTCGCACAGCCGCGGTGGCAGGAGGTGCTCGGCGGCAACCAGGAGAAGCGGTGGCTTCGAGCCGATACGGGCGGCCTCGTGCAGATGGAATGGGGGCCGACGCCGCTGGTCCACGAGGGCGAGACCATCTGCACCATCAGCGACCACTTCAGCACCGAGGAGCACGTCGTCGAGGCGCCGTTCACGGGAATTCTCGTCGGGATACTGGAGAACCCCGTGGCGGCGCCCGGCCACCCGCTCTGTCACCTCGCGCGCATCGACGCCGACACGCACGCCGAAATCGAGCGCGAAATCGAGACCGGGGAGTTCGACGGCTACCGGCTGCTCGGCCTGCGGTGGATGGGCGACGGCGAGGAAGCCGAGTGACCCCAATTCCGCCCTCTCGCGGGCGTCAGGAACGTTCCCGCGTGTTTTTTACCTGCGACGCGACTTACGTCGAGTAACAGTGACCGCGGACGCCGACGCAGCTCCCTGCGGAGACGGGCGCCAGTTCGAGCACCGACGCCCCGCGCGCGTCCGCGAAACCACGGCGGCCGGACGGCCGCACCCACACACCGACCCTCTACGCCATGTCTGAGCACTACGACGTCGTCGTCGCCGGCGCCGGCCCGGCAGGAGCACAGTGCGCACGAGACCTCGCCCAGCGGAACTACGACGTCCTCGTCCTCGAAGCCGAACCCGAGGACGGGTTCCCGCGCCAGTCGAACAAGTCCACCGCGGGCACGTTCGCGTCGATGACCGGCGCGTTCGGGATTCCCGACGACGTCGTGATGCAGTACACCGATGAGGTCGTCCTCGAATCCCCGAACGAGCACTTCGTGCAGACCCAACCCGGCGCCGTTCTGGAGTTCGCGGAGTTCAAGCAGTGGCTCGTCGCGGAGGGCCGCGAGCACGGGGCCAAGTACCGCTTCGACGCGCGCGTGAACAACCCCATCATGGAGGACGGCGACATCGTCGGCGTGCAGTACGACGGCGACGAGGAAGTGTACGCGGACATCGTCGTGGACGCGACGGGGCCGGCGGCGCCGCTCGCGAAGAAGCTCGGCGTCTGCGACCTCCAGCGCCAACACCAGGCGGTCGGCATCGAGTGGGAGATGGAGGGTGTCGACGTCGATCACCCGGACTTCGCGGACCTCTCGAACGCGATGATGCTGCGCCTCGACCACGACGTCGTCCCCGGCGGCTACTCGTGGATCTTCCACACGGGCGAGGACACGGCGAAGGTCGGGCTCTGCTACATCCAGCACGAGCGCTACCAGCAGTACGGCGACACGTCGCGGAGCATCGACGAACACCTCGAAGCGTGGCTTGACGAGGACCCGCGCTTCGAGAACGCCGAACGCATCGCTGACAAGCAACAGCACCGCGGCTCCGCGCACATCCAGATGCCCGACAGCTTCAGCACGGACAACTTCATGGCCATCGGCGACACCGTCCCCACCATCGACCCGCTGTGGGGGGAGGGCATCCACAAGGGAATGGAGTCTGCGCGCGCCGCCGCCATCACCGCGGACCGCTGCCTGATGGGGACGGAGACTGACACGTCCGCCGACGCGATGTCGATTTACGACGACCTCTGGAAGAGCCGGGTCGCCCCCGACATGCGCCGCCGGCTCGCGATGACCCAGCTCCTCTATCTCGCGCCGAACGACCGCTACGACCGCCTCATGGACGACCTCAACGCGATGGACGTGGAGACGCTCAGCGAGGCCAACGAGGGCGGACTGCGCGGGATCTCGAAGCTCGTTCACTTCGACGACCTCCCGCTGCTCGCGCGGTTCGCGAAGCAGCGCCTCGCGGAACGATAGCCCGCGGGCGCCGCCGCCTCCCCAAGCACTAACCCCGCGGCGGCCCTGCATTCGGACATGTCTCAGAACGAGCAGCGACGCGCACCGCTGGCGAACGAGATGCCGATGCTCGGGCTCGGCACGTGGCAGAACGACGACCCCGAGCAGTGCGTCGAGAGCGTCCGCACCGCGCTCGAAGCGGGCTACCGCCACATCGACACCGCGCAGGCGTACGGCAACGAGGAGGCCGTCGGTCGCGGCATCGCCGAGGCCGACGTCGACCGCGAGGACGTCTTCCTCGCGACGAAGGTGTGGATCGAGAACCTCGCGCACGACGACGTGATTTCGACGACCGAGGAGAGCCTGGAGAAGCTCGGCGTGGACGCCGTGGACCTCCTGTACGTCCACTGGCCGGCCGGCGAGTACGACGCCGAGGAGACGCTGTCGGCGCTCCAGCAGCTCAAAGACGACGGCCTCACCGACCGCATCGGCGTGAGCAACTTCGAGCCGCGGCACCTCGACGAGGCCCGCGACATCCTCGGCGAGGACCCGTTCGCGAACCAGGTCGAACTCCACCCCCTGCTCCCCCAGGAGGAGCTCCGGGAGTACGCCGAGGGTCGGGACCTCGAACTCGTCGCGTACTCGCCGCTCGCGCGCGGCGAGGTCTTCGACCAGCCCGAGATTCAGGCCGTCGCCGACAAGCACGGCGTCAGCGAGGCGCAGGTCAGCCTCGCGTGGGTTCGCGAGAAGGGCGTCACCGCCATCCCGAAGGCCACCAGCGAGGCCCACATCGCGGACAACTTCGAGAGCCTCGACGTCGACCTTGACGACGAAGACGTCGAGAAAATCGACGGCATCGACGCCCGCGAGCGCGAAGTCGACCCCGGCTTCGCCCCGTGGAACTGACGACGTAGCCGCTCCGCTATCGGATTCTTCTTTCGCCGATACCGCGAGAAGTCGTAGCAGCGAGCATCGGCGAGCGGAGCGAGCCGTGAGCAGCGAGCGCGGGCGCCGAGGACCCCCGGAGCGGGGTCCGACGGCGCTTTTTAGCGTAGCTTTTTGCCAGCGAGCGAGGGCGCGTCAGCGCCCGAGCGAGCGCAGCAAAAAGGTACTACATGTACCCGAGGTCGCGGAGGCGCTCCATGAGGTCTTCTTTGTCCTGGGCGCGGCCGGCGCGCTCGGTCGTGTTCGCCAAGTCCTGGAGCCACGCGGGCTCCTCGGAGGCCTTGTCCGTGGAGATTTCGCTGCCGAGCGAGCGGAAGCCCTTGAAGTACTTGGGGGAGACGGGGATGTCCTCGTGGGTGAGGCCGTTGGGGAGGTCGTCGTAGTCCTGGGGGACGTAGCCGTCGTCGGGGAACTCCTTGACGGTTTCGGGGACGACGTAGAACCAGAAGGCGTCCCAGACGGCGGCCTCGTCGAACTGGAGAATCGGCTGGATGCGGTCGTGGGGCGGGTAGACGTCGGGGTCGTGGCGGGGGCTGAAGAACGTCTCGTCGGCGCGGGCTTCCTGCTCGTCCCAGCGAATGCCGCTAAGAATGCCGTCGACGTCGTGTTCTTCGAGGGCGTTGTTGAGCGCGACGGTCTTCAGGAGGTGGTTGCCGACGTAGGTGTCCAGCAGGAACGGGAAGGTGTCCTCCTCGTACTCGAGGAGGTCGCGGACGTGGTGCTGGTTCTGTTCGTTGAGGGCGTCGATGGGGATGTCGTCGCCGGGGTCGAGGCCGTTTTCGTCGACGTAGTCGCCGACGTCCTCGTTGCGGGCGTAGATGACGTCGAGGTCCCACTCCTCGGCCCATGTATCGACGAAGTCGTGGAGTTCGTCGAAGTGCTGGAAGTGGTCGATGAAGATGGTTGGCGGCACCTCAAGGTCAAATCGGTCAGCGACCTCCTTGACGAAGTAGAGGGTGAGCGTGGAGTCCTTGCCGCCGGTCCACATGATGGCGGGGTTCTCGTACGCTTCGAGGCCCTCGCGGGTGACTTCGATGGCCTTCTCGATTTTGTCTTCGAGCGTCGGGTAGTCCTCGGGGGACTCGCCTTCGCCGTCGGTGTAGTCGACGTCGAGGTAGTCGGGGAATTCCTCGCTCATACGCTCGGAATCGACGTTGTAACGTATATGCTTGTGGTTCCCGATTGGCGGTGTCAGTGCTCGTGAACCGCGGCAGAACTTACGGACCGGGCGTGGGCGCGGACTTCTGGAGCGCGGTCTCGGCGATGTTGCCGCCGTAGTCGGCGCTCCGCGACAGGGAGTCGACGACGAGGCCGAGGTGCTGAGCGTGCTGGGGGTCGAGGTCGTGGAGGAGGTCGTCGATGGCGCGCGTGTGCTCGTCGATGCCGCGGACGTCCGCGCGTGCCTCGTTGGCGAGCCGGGTCGCTTCCTCCGGGTCGTCGGTAAACAGTGCCTCCATCGCGGTGCCGACGATGTCGGTGGCGTCGGCTTCGAGGTCGCCGAGCGCGTCCGCGACTTCCCCGGGGACGTCGTCGTCGAGGTCGCGGGTGACGTTGGCGATTTTCGCGGCGTGGTCGGCGACGCGTTCGAGCTGGCGGGCGCTGGAGTGGTAGTCGAAGGCGGTCTCGCGGCCGAGCCCGATCTCCTGGGCGACCTTCGGGGAGCGCAGCGCGCCGCGGAAGATGCGGGAGACGACGTACCAGAGGCGGTCGACGTCGTCGTCGCGCTCGATGACGTCGGTGGCGATGTCGAGGTCGCGGTCGCCGAGCGCGTCGACGGCGTCGCCGAGCATCGACGTGGAGATGAGGTGCATCCGACGGACGGCGTTGTGAATAGAGAGTTCCGAGGAGTCTAGCAGGTCCTGAATGACGACGCGGTTGCCGGTCTCTTCGAGTACTTCGAGGCCGACCAGTCCCTGCGTGGCGTTGCGGATGACGCGGCGCTGGTCGGCGGTGATGCGGTCGGCTTCCAGCGCGAGCACGTCGAAGCCGCTGACGTACATCGTCATCACCGCGCGCATGAGTTCGTCGCCCTCCATCCCGGAGATGTCAAGCGTCCCCTCCTCGGTCTCCGTGGGGGAGACCGGCGTCAACAAAAGCGACCCGCTGTCGGGGTGGAAGCCGACTTCGTCGCCGGCCTCGACGTCGTGGTCTCGCGCCCAGTCTTTCGGAATCGAGACGGTGAACGTCGATCCGCCCGTGACTTGGACCTTCCTGCGTTCCATACTTCGCGGTTGAGAGTGTACCAATATAAATTCTTCCACCCATATATATTTCTTATACCGTGTCGTGAGGCGTCCGGAAGTGCCGATATAGCGACGTATACTCGCTTCCTACCCAGTATTCGGTCTCGAATGACCACCGCGAAGTACCCGTGGCAACGTCTACATAGGTATATCTATATAGATAACATAGTAGGGTATTTATCTACTTCTCCCTCACCATCAGTTGATGGCTCACAATGAGTCGGCTGTTCGTACGCGTCGTCAATTCCTGACCGGTGTCGGTGTCGTCGGAGCCGCAGCCCTCGCCGGCTGTCAGAGCACCGGCGACGGCGGTTCCGGCGACGGGCTCTCGGGCTCTATCGACATCGCGGGGAGTTCGACGGTCTTCCCGCTCGCGACGACGATGTCCGAGGCGTTCCGCGGCGACGACTTCGGCGAACCCCACTCCAACGTCGACTTCAACATGCAGTCGACGGGCTCCGGCGGCGGGTTCGCGAACCACTTCTGTCCGGGCAGCACGGACTTCAACAACGCCTCCCGGCCCATCCGGGAGCAGGAACGCCAGCAGTGCGCCGACAACGACGTCGAACCCGTCGAGCTGACCGTCGCGACGGACGCGCTCACCGTCATCATCAACAACGACCTCGACATCGACAGCATCACCGTCGAGGAGCTGGCGACCATCTGGTCCGCCGACGAGCAGCCCGAACTGTGGAGCGACGTCAACTCCGACTGGCCCGACGAACCCCTCGAACTGTACGGCCCGTCGGACGCTTCGGGCACCTACGACTACTTCATCGAGTCCGTCCTCCACAGCGGCGACGAGGAACGTAGCCACCGCCAGGACTACTCGGGCACCGAGCAGGACCGCACCATCATTCAGGGCGTCGAGGGCTCCCAGTACGCGATGGGCTACATGGGGTACGCGTACTACTCCACGAACAAGGACCGCGTGAAGGCGCTCGCTATCGACGACGGCGACGGCGAACCCGTCGAACCGAGCCTCGAAACCGCGCGCACCGGCGAGTACCAGCCGCTGTCGCGGCCGCTGTTCACGTACCCCGCGAAGTCCTCGCTGGCCGAGGAGCACGTCGCGGAGTTCGCGCGCTTCTGGCTGGAGAACTCCACCAGCGAGCAGCTCGTCGCCGAGGAGGTCGGCTACGTCCCGCTCGACGAGGAGACCCAGCAGGAACAGCTCGACGTCCTCGAGACCGCAATCGAGGAAGCGCAGAGTTAACCGCCCACACGGCCGAACAAAGAGCTTATAGGTTCACGATGACCGGAACAAATTAATGAGCGGCGACAGCCTGGCGGACGACCTCACTCGTCGGACCCAGAACGCGCCACCGGAGTTACTCTCGCGGACGTTCTTCTTCGTGTGTGCCGCGCTCTCGATAGCCACGACCATCGGCCTCATCGTCCTGTTGACGACGGAGGCCGCGAAGTTCTTCACGTTCTCCGCGCCGCTGGTCGGCGTGGAGGGCGAGACCGCGACTGTCGTCGAGTTCCTCACTGGCACAGAGTGGCAACCGACCAGCGGACAGTTCGGCGTGCTCGCGCTCGTGACGGCGACGCTGATGGTGATGATCGGCTCCTCGCTCATCGCGTTGCCGCTGGGCGTCGGCACCGCCATCTACCTCAGCGAGTACGCCACCCCGCGCGTGCGTTCGATACTCAAGCCCGGACTGGAGATTCTCGCGGGCATCCCGACGGTCGTCTACGGCTTCTTCGCCATCATCTACATCACGCCGATGCTCCAGCCGTTCGTCCCCGGGCTCGGGACGTTCAACATGCTGTCGGCGTGCATCGTCGTCGGCATCATGATCATCCCGATGGTCGCGTCCATCAGCGAGGACGCGATGTCCGCCGTCCCCGAGGAGCTGCGACAGGCCGGCTACGGGATGGGCGCGACGAAGTTCGAGGTCTCGACGGGCATCGTCGTGCCGTCGGCGCTGTCGGGCATCTTCTCGTCGTTCATCCTCGCGCTCTCGCGGGCCATCGGCGAGACGATGGCGGTCACCATCGCGGCCGGTTCGACCGCGCAGTTCCTCAACCCCCTGAACCCCGCCACGTACACCGAGCGCGCGCTCCCGATGACCGCCGCGATGATCAAGCTCATCGGGGGCGACGTCACGGGCGGCGGCATCGCGTACCGGAGCGTGTTCGCCATCGGCATCACCCTGTTCGTCATCACGCTCGCCATGAACGTCATCAGCGACTACGTCGCACAGCGCTACCGGGAGGAGTACTGAGATGGCCACGAACAACGAACTCGAGGGGTTCGGGCGCGTCAGCCGGACGGCGGGCACGCTGTTCCGCTACCTGCTGTTGGCGGCGACGCTGTTCGGCCTCGTCTTCGTCACGATACTGCTGGTGTACGTCGCCAACGACGCCATCCAGCCGCTGACCGCCGACCCCGGCTGGCACCTGACGTTCCTCCTCACGCTCGTGTTACCGACGCTGGCGGCCGGCGCGTACGCCTACCGGCGCGGCGTCGAAGCGCTGCGCACGGGCGTGTTCACCATCGGCTTCGTCGTCGTCGCGCTGATGTTCAGCGGCGGCGCGGCGATGATATTCGTGGACATCGTCGAGCCGTTGACGTGGCTGGCGTTCCTGCTCGCGCTGGCGGTCCCGACCGCGGTCACGATGGCGGTCGTCAGCTACGACCACCGCATCTCGTTCGTCGCGCAGTTCGTCGTCACGGTCGCCGCGTTCTACCTCTCGCTGTTCGGCGTGCCCGGCCCGCTGGGCTCGCTGGCGGGCGCCTCGACGGTCGTGCCGGGCCTGTTCGGGTTCGTCTCGGGGCTGCCGTTCGCACCGGCGCCGTGGCTGATGATGGCCGTGACGCTCGGCCCGCCCGTCGCGTACGTCGGGAGCCGGTACGTCGCCGCCGACCGCGACCGACGCGCGCACGTGCTGGTCGGTGCGGCCGTATTCGCGGTCGTGCTCGCCGGCGGCGCGCTCGCGCCGTTCCTCGGCGTCGACCCCGTTCCGGGCGTCGTCGTCGCGGCGGTCGGCCTCGTGCCGCCGCTGGTCTACGCGGTCGGCACCGCCGCGAACCGCCCCACCGAACGCGTCGGCCTGCTCGTCCCTTCGACCGTCGTGGTCGGCTCGCTCGTCGGCGCCGCGGCCGCCGACGCCGCCGGGTTCGCCGGCCCGCAGTCGTGGGTCGACTGGGCGTTCCTCACGGGCGCGCACAGCAGCACCGCCGCGGACGCCGGCTTCTACCCCGCCATCGGGGGGTCGATTCTGCTAATGCTGACCGTCGCCGTGCTCGCGTTCCCCGTCGGCATCGGCGCCGCCGTCTACCTCGAAGAGTACGCGCCGGACAACCGGTTCACGCGCGTCATCGACGTGAACATCTCGAACCTCGCGGGCGTCCCGTCGGTCGTCTACGGCCTGCTCGGGCTCGGGCTGTTCGTCACGTACCTGAACCAGCCCCCGGGCACGGTGCTGCTCGGCGGCGCGACCCTCGGCCTGCTCATCCTCCCCATCGTCATCATCTCCGCGCGGGAGGCCATCCGCGCGGTGCCCGAGGAGACCCGGGCGGCGTCGTACGGGATGGGCGCGACGAAGTGGCAGACCGTCAAGAACGTCGTGCTGCCGCGGTCGTTCTCCGGCATCCTCACCGGGACGATTCTCGCGCTCGGCCGCGCCATCGGCGAGACCGCGCCGCTCATCATGATCGGCGCGCCGAACGTCAAGTACTCGCTGCCCGCCGGGCTCTCGGAGGCCGCCAGCGCGATGCCGCTGCAGGTGTACGCGTGGTCGAGCCTCTACGCCGGCGACGACTTCTACCAGAAGGCGGTCCCGGCTGGCGTCGTGGTGCTCGTCGCCATCCTGCTGGCGATGAACTCCATCGCCATCGTCCTGCGGAACAAGTACCAGTCCACGGAGTAACCATGAGTGACAACACACCACAGACCGACGAATCGGCCCGCGGGGAGACCGCCGACCCGACGAACGACGACATGCTCGTGGAGACGAACGTCGCGAGCGCGACGTCCGACTCGACGGCGGGCGCGACCCCCGACCCCATCATCCGCTCGCGGGACCTCGACGTCTTCTACGGCGAGGAACAGGCGCTGGACAGCATCGACATCGACATCCCGGAGAACCGCGTCACCGCCATCATCGGGCCGTCGGGCTGCGGGAAGTCGACGTTCCTGCGCTGCATCAACCGGATGAACGACCGCATCGACGTCTGCCGCGTGGACGGCGACCTCACGCTGCGCGGGAAGAACGTCTACGACCCCGACGTGGACCCGGTGGCGCTCCGGCGGAAGGTCGGGATGGTGTTCCAGGAGCCCAACCCGTTCCCGAAGAGCATCTACGACAACGTCGCCTACGGCCTCGAAATCCAGGACGTCGAGGGCGACTACGACGAGATCGTCGAGCAGTCGCTGAAGCGAGCGGCGCTGTGGGACGAGGTCAGCCACCAGCTCGACAGCTCCGGGCTCGCGCTCTCGGGCGGCCAGCAACAGCGGCTCTGCATCGCGCGCGCCATCGCGCCCGACCCCGAGGTCCTGCTGATGGACGAGCCGGCGTCGGCGCTGGACCCGGTCGCGACCAGCCAGGTCGAGGACTTAATCGAGGAGCTCGCCGAAGACTACACGGTCGTCATCGTCACGCACAACATGCAGCAGGCCGCCCGCATCTCGGACAAGACGGCGGTGTTCCTCACGGGTGGGGAGCTCGTCGAGTTCGGTGACACCGACCAAATCTTCGAGAACCCCGAGCACAAGCGGGTCGAAGATTACATTACGGGCAAGTTCGGGTAACAACCATGCCACGCGAGAGCTACCAAGAGAAACTGGACGCGCTCCGCAACGACGTCCTCTACATGAGCGAAGTGGTCGTCGACCGCCTGCGGCTGGCGCTGGAAGCGATGGAGCAGAAAGACGAGGAGACCGCCTGGGAGGTCATCGAGGGCGACGACGAGGTCAACGAGCTCTACCTCGACCTCGAGGAGGAGTGCATCGACCTGCTCGCGCTCCAGCAGCCCGTCGCCGGCGACCTCCGGCTCATCGCGTCGTCGTTCAAGATCACGACCGACCTCGAACGCGTCGGCGACCTCGCGACGAACCTCGCGGAGTACACCCTCGACGCCGACCGCGACATGTTCCCCGAGGTCGACATCCAGGCCATCGGCGCCACCACCATCGAGATGGTCGAGGACGCGATGGACGCGTACGCCGAGGCGGACGTCGAGGCCTGCTACGACATCGCCGAGCGCGACGACGACCTCGACGAGCGCTGCCGGCAGGCCTCCGAGACGGTGATGCGGGACCTCATCGAGACCGAAATCGACACCGAGTCCAGCGAGTCGGACGTCGAAGCGCTGATGAACGACGTCTCGCGGATGCTGCTGACGGTGCGGGACCTGGAGCGCGTCGGCGACCATGCGGTCAACGTCGCCGCGCGCACCGTCTACATGGTCGAGAAGGACGACGAGCTCATCTACTGACGCGACCCAATCCTTTTGCGCGTGCTCGGGCTACAGCGGCGCATGGACGCCCGCCCCGAGTTCGACGCGTACGTCGGCAGCGACGGGGTGACCCTCGACACGCGGGACGTCGCGCTGCTGCGCGCCATCGACGACGAGGGCTCGCTGAGCAGCGCCGCCGAGTCGCTGGGGCGCTCGTACGCGCACGCCCAGCGCCGCGTCGTCGAACTCGAAGACGCGTTCGGCTCGCTGGTGGAGCGCCAGCGCGGCGGCACCGACGGCGGCGGCAGCGAACTCACGGAGGCCGCCACCGAACTGCTCGCGACGTTCGAGCGCGTGCAGACGAGCTTCGAGGGCGTCACGGAGGTCGCGGAGACCGTGCTCTCGGGGACGGTCGTCGAGCGCGACGGCGAACTCGCGACCGTCGAGACGGACGCGGGGCGCGTGCGCGCGCTCGTCCCGGAGGGCGACGGCGACGTCTCCCTCACGCTGCGCGCGGACGCCGTTACCCTCACCGACCCCGCGGACGCGCCGACGCCCGAGCACACGAGCGCGCGGAACCGCTTCTCCGGGGCCGTCACGAGCGTCGAGACCGGGGAGCGCGTCGCGCGCGTCGCCGTTGACGTCGGCGCGGACGACCCGGTACTCGCGCTCGTCACCGAGGACAGCCGCCAGCGGCTCGCCCTCGAACCGGGTCGCGACGTCGTCGTCTCCTTCAAGGCCACCGCGACCCGCGGCGTCCCCATCGAGTGACGGAGCCGCCGCTGCGCGGCGAGCGTCGAAGAAAACTGCCTAGGTGCGGCTCAGAACGGGGATTCGACGCCGTCGTCGGGGCTCGTCGCCGCGGCGTCCTCCTCCACGTCGGCCTCGTCGGCGTTCAGTTCGTCCGCGAGCTCGCCGCGCTCCTCGAGTTCGGCGAGAATGTCGCTGCCGCCCACGAACTCCCCGTCCACGAACGTCTGCGGGATAGTCTCCCAGCCGCTGCGCTCTTCGAGCGCGACGCGGAACTCGTCGAGGCTCTGGAGCGCGTCCACCGTGTGCACGTCCGGTCGGTACTGCGAAATCAGGTTGATTGCGCGCTTCGAGAACCCGCACTGGGGCATCCGCGCGTCCCCCTTCATGAACAGCACCACGTCGTTGTTCTCGATTGCCTCGGCGACGATTTCGTCGACCGCCTCCTGCTCCATCGCGGAGTCCATCGGGTCGAAAGCCATACTCGTCTTACGGCGAGGACAGAGAAAGGCCTTGGGACGCGTGGCGCGCCGCCGGCGCGCCACGAAACGAGCGAACGCGGAGCGCAGCGATGCGTGAGCAGCGTGCTCGACCGAACGGGAGAGCACGTTAGAGCGAGCGGCGACCAGCGGGAGCCGCGAGCCGCGTCACCGAATGGAACGAGCGAGTCAGTCGTCGTTGCCGACGCGGATGACTTGGAACAGGGATTCGAGGGGGACGTCGCCGACGTCGGCGATGCCCTGTTTGTCCACGAGGACGCCGCAGGCGACGGGGGTGCCGTCGGCTTCGCGGATGGCGTCGACGGTCTCGGAGATGGTGGTGCCGGAGGTGATGGTGTCGTCGACGACGAAGCACTCGCGGTCCTCGACGCTGGCGAAGTTCCGGCTGAAGCTCCCGCCGAGGTTCTCGATGTCGCCTTCCTCCCACTGGTGTTTGCGCGGCGTGTACGTCGCGAGGTCGGTCTTCAGTTCGTTGGAGACGGCGGTCGCCAGCGGCACGCCGGCCTTCTCAACGCCGACGATGAGGTCGACGTCGTGGCTGTGCTCACGGAGCGCGTCCGCCAGCGCCACGCCGATGGCGTTGAGGCGCGCGCCGGCTTCGCCGATGTTGCTCCAGTCCACGTGGACGTCCTGGGGGCCGCCGGAGGGCTCGTCCTCGACGGGGGCGGCGGTGCCGCCCGCGCGCTCGACCAGCCAGCTCGCGGTCTCCCGGGAGACGTTCAGTTCGTCAGCGATTTCGCCGCGCGACAGCCCGCGGGCCGCCAGCTCCGAGGCGCTGTCGATGAGGTCGTCGACGTTCTTCATCTACTGTCGAATTGAACCGCCGTCTTGATGGTCGTTTCGTCGTCGACGAATGCTCGCTCGAACTCGTCGAGGCCGTAGACGCCGGTGACGAGGTCGTCGAACAGCCACTCCGGGAGCGACCGGAGGGTGTCGACGGCGTCCTCGAAGTGCTGGACGCCGGAGTTGACGCTCCCGACCAGCGCCTTGTTGTGGAGGACGAACTCGCGGTGGAGGCGGCCGCCGCCGACCTCGAAGTCCCAGTCCTCGGGGACGCCGAGGAGCGCGCCGACGCCGTTGGGCGCCAGCGCGTCGATGGTCTCGAAGGCGTGTTTCGGGTAGCCCGTGGCCTCGTAGACGAAGTCCATCGGCTCGTGTGCGGCGGGGACGTCGGGCACGGGCGTCTCCCGGGAGTCGACGTACGTCGCGCCGAGGTCCTCGATGAGGTCGATGGTGGGGTCGGGGCGGTCGCGGCGGCCCAGACAGTACGTGCGCTCGAAGCGGTCGTCGGCCTCCAGCATCGCGAGCGTGAGCAGGCCCAGCGAGCCGTTCCCGAGGACGAGCGCGCTCTCGGGCCGCCAGTCGAACGCCGACCGCGAGGCGAACGCGTGTTCGAAGCCCTTCTCGGAGATGCTGACGGGTTCGACGAGGAACCCACGCTCGGCGAGGTCCGCGGGAATCTCCACGAGGAACTCCGCGGGGCTGGTGAAGTACTCGGCCATGAAGCCGTGGGCGCCCTCGATGCCGCGCTCGTGGTACTTGCCGCCGGGCGCCATGTCGGGTTCGCCGCGCTCGAAGAACTCGTTGCCGCCGTTCGGCCGGCGGCGGACCGTCGGCACGACGACGTCGCCGGCGTCGAGGTCGGTGCCGTTGGGGTCTTCGACGACGCCGACGGCCTCGTGGCCGAGCACGAGGTGGTCGTCGCCGTCGGGGAAGCCGCCGTGGCCGCCCGCGATGACTTCGTGGTCGGTGCCGTCGACGCCGACGCGGAGCGTGCGCACGAGCGCCTCGCCCGGTTCGGGCTCGGGCCGCGGCAGGTCGACGACGCGCGGCGTCGGGTCGTCGCGGGTGACGGCGATTGCGTCCATGCACACCGCTCACACCCACACCGACTAAATATTTATTATACACTGAGTAAGTCGTGGGGTTCTCGACTCCCACCCACAGCTAAAGTGGTGCCGTCCCTCGACCCGGTATGGAACGGTACGACCGACTGTACGCACTCTACGACGAGTTCGACGCGGAGACGCTGCGCGCGTACCAGGACCTCGTGGACCTGTTCCCGCCCGTGGACTCCCGGGTCGCGCTGGAGTACTGGGAGTCCGCCAGCGACGAGCTCGCCGCGCGCAAGGACGAGGTGCGCGCGGCCTTCGAGGACGGCGACACGTACGCTGACCTCGTGGCGCGCGCGTCCCGCGAGCAGGCGTTCGCGGCGCTGGACCTCCACGCGAAGTACGACCGCGGCGTCAACGTGCTCGTCCTCGACGTCGACGAGACGCTGCGCTCGGCGGGCCACACGGACAACGAGATTCCCCGCGAGACCCTGCACCTCCTGACGGAGTTCCACGAGGCCGGCGTCCCCATCGTCATCTGTACGGGACAGACTTTAGAGAACGTCAAGGGGTTCCTGATTCAGGGACTCGGCAACGAACTCGTCCACTCGGGGAACGTCTCCATCGTCTACGAGGCCGGGACGGGCGTGTTCACGCCCGGGCACGGCCCCGACACGAAGCAACTGCTCTACGAGGGGCTGGACGAGGACGTGCGGACGGTGTTCGACGACGTGCGCGCTCGCGTGCTGTCGGAGGCTCCGGAGGGCATCCGGCAGGGCTGTCACCTCCAGGGCAACGAGTTCAACGTGACGCTGAAGCCGAACTTCGAGACGGGCAGCGAGCGCGCCCGCGGCCTCATCGACGACGCGCTCCGGTACGAACTCGAACTGCTGGCGGACTGCGTGGCGGACGCGACCGCCGACCACGTGCGCGCGTTCTACGCCGAGCAGGACCCCGAAATCGCGGACGTGCTCGCCGACGCCGGCCAGCGACCCGACGACGTCACCGTCCCCGAGGACGTGCGCGCGGTGCTGGAGCGCATCGACGTGGCGTACTACGAGGCCGACGCCGCCGAAATCGCGTCCCGCGAGCTGAACAAGGTCGTGGGCGTGCAGGGCGCCTTCGACGTGCTCGGCGTCGACGACCCGTTCGCGCTCGTGATGGGCGACTCCAAGAGCGACCTGCGCGTGATGGAGTGGGTCGCCGAGGAGGACGCCGGCATCGCGGCGGCGCCCGACCACGCCTCCAAGCGCGTCCTGGAGCACGTCTGGGAGACCGACGACCTCGTCTTCGACGAGGGCGCCGCCGACGAGGTCCTCAGAACCGCGTGGGCGCTGAATCGGCTGGCAGAACAGTAGCTAGTTGGCGAGCGTGAAGCGGACGGTGTCGCCCTCACGGAGGCGACTGCCGGCGGTGAGCGGCTCGCCGTCGGCGGAGTCCCGGACGACGACCGTGTCGGTGCGGAGTCGCGACCCTTCGAGGACGCCCGCGCGGACCTGCGGCCCGAGTTCGTCCGCGAGCGCGTCCACCACGTCAGCGACGGTGGCGTCGCGGGCGACGCCGACGCGCGCGCTGTGGGTGCCCGTGCGAGCGGCGAGCGTGCCGGTGAGCTTCACCTCGACGTCCATGCTAACGGGTACCGACCCCGCCGGCAAAAAGTTTACTCACCTGTGGAAAAGTCGTCGCGCGAACCGCGTCGCTTATGCTGGCGGCGGGCGACCCGCCGCACGTGCCAGACCACGCACCAGTCCCCGGCGCGGACGACCCCCTCGACCTCCACGGGGTCGTGCCGCCGACGGTGACAGCGTTCCACGACGACGAGACGGTCGACTTCGAGCGCACCGCCGAGCACGCCCGGTTCGTCGTCGACCGCGGCGTCGACGGCGTCTTCCCGCTCGGGACGAACGGCGAGTTCCCCCTGCTGACCGGCGGCGAGCGACAGCGCGTCGTCGAAGCCGTCGTCGACGAGGTCGGCGGCGACGTCCCGGTCATCGCCGGCGTCGGCGCGCCCAGCACCAGACAGACCGTCGCCCACGCCGAACACGCCGAGGAGGCGGGCGTGGACGGCGTCGTCGTCGTCACGCCGTACTACTACCCGCTCGACGACGAGGCCACCGTCGCGCACTACGAGCGCGTCTGCGCGGCCGTCGACGTCCCGGTGTACGTCTACCACATCCCCTCGAAGACCGGGAACTCCCTCTCGCTGGACGTGCTGGAGGACCTCTCGGCCATCGACAACCTCGCGGGCATCAAGGACTCCTCGAAGGACGTGCCGTGGCTCGGGCAGGCCATCGACGCCCACCCCGAGCTGACGTTCCTCGCGGGGTCGGACTCCCTGCTCGTGCCCGGCCTCGACTTGGGCTGCACGGGGATGGTGTCGGCGGTCGCGAACGCGTTCCCGGAGCTCGTCGTGGACCTCTACGAGGCCTACGACGAGGGTGACGTCGAGCACGCGCGCAACCTCCAGAGCACCGTCTACGACGTTCGCACGGCGCTCAAGCAGGGGCCGTACATGGCCGGCGTGAAGACCGCGCTCCAGCTTCGGGGGTTCGACGCCGGCCCGCTGCGCTCGCCGCTGCGCACGATGGACGACGACCAGCGCGAGGCCCTCGAAGCCCGGCTGGAGGAACTCGGGCTCCTCGAAACCATAGATTTACACCGAAACGAGTGAACGTTCACCCATGGGAATAGATTACAGCGACCTCCACGACCCGAACGCGGAGTACACGATGCGCGAGCTCTCCGCGGAGACGATGGGCGCCGACCGCGAGCGGCCCGCGCCCCGAGACCTCGAAATCACGGACGTCCAGACGACGATGGTCGACGGGAACTTCCCGTGGACGCTCGTCCGCGTCTACACGGACGCGGGCGTCGTCGGCACCGGCGAAGCCTACTGGGGCGCCGGCGTCCCCGAGCTCATCGAGCGGATGAAGCCGTTCGTCATCGGCGAGAACCCGCTGGACATCGACCGGCTCTTCGAGCACCTCGTCCAGAAGATGAGCGGCGAGGGCTCCGTCGAGGGCGTCACCGTCACCGCGATTTCGGGCATCGAAATCGCGCTCCACGACCTCGCCGGGAAAGTGCTCGACGTCCCCGCCTACCAGCTGCTCGGCGGGAAGTACCGCGACGACGTGCGCGTCTACTGTGACTGCCACACCGAGGCCGAGGCCGACCCCGAGGCGTGCGCCGACGAGGCCGAGCGCGTCGTCGAGGAACTGGGCTACGACGCCCTGAAGTTCGACCTCGACGTCCCCTCCGGCCACGAGAAGGACCGCGCGAACCGCCACCTCCGCCCGGGCGAGATTCGCCACAAGGCCGAAATCGTCGAGCGGGTCACCGAGCGCGTGAAAGACCGCGCGGACGTCGCCTTCGACTGCCACTGGACGTTCTCCGGCGGTTCCGCAAAGCGCCTCGCCAGCGAACTCGAAGAGTACGACGTCTGGTGGCTCGAAGACCCCGTGCCTCCGGAGAACCTCGAAGTCCAGGAGGAGGTCACGAAGTCCACGACGACGCCCATCGCGGTCGGCGAGAACCGCTACCGCGTCACCGAGGAACGCCGCCTCATCGAGAATCAGGCCGTGGACATCGTCGCGCCCGACCTCCCGAAGGTCGGCGGGATGCGCGAGACCCAGAAGATTGCGGACGTCGCGAACCAGTACTACGTCCCGGTCGCGATGCACAACGTCTCCTCCCCCGTCGCGACGATGGCGAGCGCGCACGTCGGCGCCGCCATCCCGAACAGCCTCGCCGTCGAGTACCACTCCTACGAACTCGACTGGTGGAGCGACCTCGTCGAGGAGGACGTCATCGAGGACGGCTCCATCACCGTCCCCGAGAAGCCCGGCCTCGGCCTCACCCTCGACATGGACGCCGTCGAGGAGCACATGGTCGACGGCGAGACGCTGTTCGACGAAGCGTAGCGTCGTCGAGCACGCCGAGCTTTGCTCGGCGGCGTTCGAACCCGCGTACCGCCGGCTCTCGTTCTATCGCGTCACTCCGAAATCGTCACCGGTTCGAGACCGCGTTCGGCCAGCTCCGCTTCGATGCCGTCGATTCGCGGAGCGATTGCGTCGGGGTCGTGGCTGTCGGTGCCGACGGTGACCTCGACGCCGCGGTCGGCGAGCGTGTCGAGGAACGCGGGCGCGGGATGGAACTCGCCGTAGTCTCCGAGCAGGCGGCCGGCGTTGATTTCGGGGACGGTGCGCGAGCCCGCGAACGCGTCGGCGACGCGCTCGTAGTGGTCGTCGGTGGCGAGCCCGCGGAGGTGGCGGTTGCGCTCGACGAGGTCGGGGTGGGCGGCGATTTCGAACAGCTCGGCGTCGGCGAGCGCGACGAGCTTCTCGAAGTAGCGGTCGACCAGCTCGCGGCGGGTCGCCGCCGAGAGGTCGGCGAAGTGCGACTCGAAGTGGACGTTCACGCCGTCGAGGTCGTGGACGCTCCCGACGGCGTAGTCGAAGTCGGCGTCGTCGAGGAACGCCGCGACCTCGGCCTCGTGGTCGGGGTGGTAGTCCATCTCGACGGCGTCGAACACCTCCACGGCCGCGTCCTCGCGGGCGTCGGCGATGGCTTCGCGGCGGCGCTCGTACGTGATGTCGAGGTTGAACCCGAGCGCGCGGCGGTGGCGGCGGGCGTCGTCTGCGGGGAAGACGTTGCAGTGGTCCGCGATGCCGACGCCGTCCAGACCGGCGGCTTCGGCGGCGTCTATCATCCGTCGGAGGAAGTCCCCGTCCGAGTAGTTCGAGTGGACGTGGTAGTCGTACACACCTCTCGTTGTGTCCGCGCGTGACACGTAAGTTGCGGACGCGTGCGACTACTCCACAGGGTTCGGTCGTCCCGGCGAGTCCCGCCTCGTAGTCACTCCTCGACGGTTCGGTCGCGCACGACGAGCACGGGCGCGACCGCGCCCTCCGCGACGCGCTCGGTCTCGTCGCCGAACAGCGCCGCGAACAGCGACTCGCCGCCCGCGCCCATGACGATGACGTCGAACTCGCCGGAGCGCTCGACGATGCTGCGGATGGGGTACTCCGAGGCGGTGACTTCGGTGGTCACCTGGTCGGCGGGGAGCCCGCGGTCGGCGAGCGTCTCCCGGACGTACGCGACGGCCTCGTCGGCGTCGAAGTCGCCGCTCGGCTCCGCGATGCCCCAGAGCGTGACGGTGCCTTCGGTGCCGACGAGCAGGGTGGCGACGAGGTCCGCGAGCCGGTCGGCGTCGACGGTGCCCCGAATCGGGACGACGACGTCGTGGATCTCGCCGACGGGGTTCGGGAGGAGGACGGCGGTCGCGCCGACGTCTTCGGCGACGCGCTCGACGGTCTGGTCGCGGTCGTGCGTGAACGCGACCCGGGTCTGGACGTCGCGGCCAGCGGCGCGGAACGTCTCCGCGAGGTCCTCGACGGCCTCCTGCGCGCGGTCCTCGAACTGCATGCTCGCCTGCTCGGTCGGCGTCTGCTCGGGGAGGACGTGATAGCCCAGCACGACGACGTTCGCGGGCGCGAGGAACGCCGCCAGCGACTCCGAGATGGACTCGCCCTCAAGCACTTCCACGGGCACGAGCACGCGCGGCGGCTCGCGGACGTGCAGCGATTCGTCGTCGGTCGTGAGCGTGGGTTCGTCGTCCGTCATCAGAGGACCCCCTTGAGTCGCACGTCGCTGGCGTAGTACTTGTACCACCCGGCGGCCGCGGCCATGATGGCGAGCCCGATTACCTGGGAGGCGCGCTGCATGAACCCGATGAGGCCGAAGCTCGCGACCGCGCCGACGCCCGCGACCAGCCAGTAGGCGGGCACGCGGAAGTCCGGATCGTACCACTCGGGTTCGTCCCGCCGCATCGAAATCAGCGCGACGCACATCAGCCCGTACATCACGAGGTGGAGGAACGACGCCACCTCCGCGAGTACCTCGACCTCGCCGAGCGCCACGAGCACAAGCACGGGGCCGCCGGCCATCGCGAGCGCGACGTGCGGCGTCCCGTACTTGAGGTTGAGACGGCTCGCGTACTGCGGGACGAGCGCGTCCTTGCTGATTGCGAACACCGCCCGCGAGGTGGAGAGAATCGACGCGTTCGCGCTGGAGACCGTCGCCAGGAGGCCGGCGACGAGGATGGCGAGCGCGCCCGCGTCGCCGAAGTACGCCCGCGCGACCTCGACGATGGCGGTCTCGCCGAACCGCGACAGCGGCCCGCTACCGAACGCGCTCGTCGCCACGAAAATCGTCGAGACGTAGAGGACGCCGACGATGACCACGGAGCCGACCATCGCCAGCGGGAGGTTCCGGCCGGGGTTCTTGATGTCGCCGGCGACGGTCGCGACCTGCGCGAACCCCAGGTAGGAGGTGAACACGAGCGCCGCGGTCGTGAACATCGGCATCGGGCCGAACGGCATGAACGTCTCGGGCGTGCTCGCGGTCCCGAACACGCCGAGGGCGTCGAGGCCGCCGTACCCGAGGAAGAGCACGAGAATCGTCAACAGCAGGCCGACGACGTAGTTCTGGAGCTTCGCGGCGTTCTCCGTCCCGAAGAGGTTCAGCGCCGTGAGCGCCACGCCGAACACCAGCGCCAGCGGCACGACCACGGGGATGTTCCCGACGGGGACGCCGGCCTCCAGCAGCAGCGCGGCGGCGTAGTTCCCGAAGCCGACGAGGTAGAACGCGGTCGCGAACACCAGCCCGAGCCAGATGCTGATGCCGACGACCGCGCCGGGGAGCGCGCCCAGCGCCCGCGAGATGAAGTAGTAGCCGCCGCCGGATTTCGGCATCGCGGTCGCCAGCTCGGAGGCCGGCAGCGCGACGAGCAACGCGATGACCGCGCCGATGGCGAACGACCCCGCGGCCGCGGGGCCGGCGTTGCCCGCGGCCAGCCCCGGGAACACGAAGATGCCCGCGCCGATCATCGTCCCGACGCCGATGGCGACGCCGCCCTTCAGGCCGATGGAGCGCTCCAGTTCCGTGCCCTCCTCGGTGACGGTCGTCTCGCCGTCCGCCGCGGTCGGCGGCGCCACCGCCTCCGGCGTCTCGCCCATCGCGTTCGTCCCGCTCTCGTCGGCCGTTCCCATACCGGATTCCCGACACGAACCCGGAATAAGCTATCGGCCACTCCCGTGGTTCTCGTTAGTCGCCGAGACTCGCCGACGTAATTTCGAGGTGCCCGCGGTCGCCGTTCCAGACGGTGTCGTACTCCAACTCGATTGGACGGGACATGTGCGGGCCGTCGGTGACGAACGTCTCGAACTCCCCGCCCTCGCCGAGCACGTGGACGCCGTACTCCTCGTTGAGGGCTTCGAGTTCGTCCAGCGCCTCGCGGTCGAGCGTGCGGCCGAGCCACGACTCGTCGAGGCCGTACGCCGCCACTTGGACGATGGTGATTTCGAAGCCGGCGGCGAGCATTTCGTCGGCGAGGTCGCGGGGGTCCCGTTGCCACAGCGGCGCGAACACCTCGCAGCCGAGCCGCTCGGCCATCGCCTCGATGCGGGAGGTCTGGTACTCGCTCTCGACGGCGCCCGCGGTGACGCCCGCGAGCCCGCCGTCGAGGTCGTCCGCGATGTCGGCGAGCGCGGCCTCCAGCGGTTCGAGTTCGGTGTCGCCCTGCTCGCCGGACTCGCTCGCGGCCGCCGCCTCGAAGTCCGCCGGCTCGATGTCCACGAGCGGGACGCCGATGCTCTCGGCGGCGAGGCTCGCGAGGCGGGTCGCGGGCACGTGGTACATGTACGAGTCGCCCTCGGGGTGGACGGTGACGAGCCGCGCGACGTCCAGGCCCTCTTCGAGCGCGCGGTAGAGCGCCCACGAGGAGTCCTTGCCGCCGGAGAACAGGCTCACCCACTGGCCGTCAGTCATACGCGTGCTTGCACCGCGGCGTTGAAATACTCCACTCTACGGCTCGACCGGCTCCTCGCCGTCCTCGACGTCGACCTCGACGCCGCTCAACCGCGTCGCCACGCGGAGGCCGACGACGCTGACGAGCACGCCCGCGACCACGAATGCCGCGAGGCGCTCCTCCGGCGAGAGCACGAACCCCTCGATGGCGACGGCGCCGAACTCCGTCGCCGGCACGACGACGGAGTCGAGTTCGCCCGCCAGCTCCATGAAGTACGCCGAGAACCCGCGGACGACGAGCCCGACCGCGAGCACGCCGAACGGGAGGTTGAGGAACGACGTGCGGACCTCCTCGCGCCGGATGAACTCGTCGAACAGCCGGCCGGCGCTGGCCGCCAGCCCGCCAAGCGTTATCCACGGCACGCTGTAGTAGGTGAACGCCATCGCGGTCAACAACAGCGGCGTCTCCGAGGGGAGGTCCGAGACGCCGAGCGCGCCCGCGAACACGCCGACGAGCGCGAGTCCGCCCGCGACGACGTACGTGACGATGGAGACGCGGCCGGAGTACAGCGCGTCCCGCGCCTGCGCGGGGACCTCCGCGAGGTAGTTCTCGATGCTCAGTCCCTTGTAGAGGACGAACAGGCCGATGACGGCGGTGATGGCCGCGACCGCGACCGCGAGGCTGCCCGTCACCATCAACAGCGCCGGGAACACCAGCAGGACGATGCCCAGCGGCACCAGCACGGTCTGTCGGAGCTCCTCGTCGGCGAGGAACTGCTTGAGGAGGTAGTACGTGGACTCGAGGTCGCGGGCCTGCCGGACGACCACGCGGTCGACGGCGTCCACCTGGAGGCGGCTCTCCACGATGGGGACGACGCGCTCGTCCTCGGCGCTGTCGATGACGACGACCGCCGAGTCCGGCTCGTAGCGCTCGATGAGGTCGTCCAGCTGCTCGGCGACCGAGCGGTCCGCGGAGACGCCGTCGCCGCTCCCGGAGACGGCGGCGACGACCGCGTCGTCCTCGCCGTCGCGGAGGTCGCGGGTGACCCGCAGCGCCTCTAGCAGGGTGTTCACCGCGGAGTCCTCGGGGTCGGCGATGCCCATCTCCACGACCAGCGACTGCACGGCCTCCCAGCCGGCGACCGGCGTCTGCAGCCCGGTCTGTCGGGGGATGTCCCCGGTCCGGTCCACGCAGACGACCAGCGTGCGCATCTGTCGTCCACAGCGTCACGCTGCCGTGATAAAAACCCCGCGCTCGGGTCACCGGAGTTCGACGTTCGTCCCGTCGCCGTCGCCGACTGCGTCGGCCAGCCCCGCGCCGAGCGCGTACGCCGCGCCGACGGCCGTCCGCCGCATCCGCACGAACATCCCGCGCGGCGGCTCGAACTCCCGGACCGCGACCTCGTGGCCGAGTTCGGCTTCGAGGTAGGCTTCGGCGGCGTCCCGCGTCCCGAGGTCGTCCACGAGGTCGCGCTCGTGGGCGTCCCGGCCGACGTAGACGCGGGCTTCCGTGTCCCGAATCTGCTCGCGGGAGAGGTCCCGCCCCTCGGCGACGCGCTCGACGAACGACTCGTAGAAGTCGTCGACGAGCCCCTGGAGGTAGCGGCGGTCGTCCTCGCGAATCTCCCGCAGGGGGTTGCCGGCGTCCTTGTACTCGCCGGCGACGAAGCGCTCGTAGTCGACGCCGAGGTCGTCCGCGAGCGCCGAGGCGTTCAGCGTCGACCCGCGCACGCCGATGCTGCCGACGAGGCTGTTCTCGCGGGCGACCACGTGGTCGCAGGCGCTGGCGATCCAGTAGCCGCCGCTCGCGCAGACGTCGGTGACGTACGCGACCGTCGGCCCGTCGAACTCCCGGACCGCGCGCCGGATGTCGTCGCTGGGCACGACCTCGCCGCCGGGCGTGTTCAGGCAAACGGCGAGCGCCTCCGTGTTGCTGTCCTCGTCCGCGCGCTCGATTTGCTCGACCACGGCGTCCGCGGGGACCTGTCGCGGGTCGGTCGGCAGCGACTCGCCGCCGTCCCGGGCTATCGGCCCCTCGACGCTGACTTCGGCGGTGTCGTACGCGCCGAACGCGGCTCCGGCGGCGTTGCCCGACAGCCGGAGGGACACCGCGCCGGTCAGGAGCGTCAACAGCACGCCGAGAATCGTGGGGCCGCCGGCCGGCACCCGCACGAACAACACCCAGCCGACGACGACGCCGACGACCACGCCGAGCGCCAGCACGGTCAGCCGGCCGACTCGCTTGGGGAGCGTGTCCATGGCTACGGTGTCGGCGGCCGGCCCCGTAATTCACGCGGCCGATTCGGCTTCGACTCCCGGGAGAGTGCCGCGGCTACGCGCCGGAAAATACGGAGAAATCAGCAGTAGACGGCTTAGAGGTGGCCGGACTTCTGGAGCTTGCGGAGGTCCTCGGTGTCGAGGGTCTCGCCCTCCTTGAACCGCTCGTAGATTTCCTCGGCTTCCTCGCGCGCTTCGGCCTGCTCGGCGGCGCGCTCGTCCTCGCGCTCCTCCTCTTCCTGCTTGTCCAGCTCGCGGAGGCGCTTCTGGACCTGCACGAAGGCTTCGTGGTGGGCGTCGGCGGCTTCCTGCGCTTCCACGAACTTCTCGTGCATCTCGTCGGCCTCGTCGCGGATGTCGTCGGCCTCGCGGTAGGCCTCGATCATCTCGTTGTGGTGCTCCTGAGCCTTGTCCGCGAGCTCCGTCACCTTCTCGTGGTGCTCGGAGGCTTCCGCGCGGACTTCCTCGGCCTCGTCGACGAGCTCTTCGAGGTCACCGGACGCGTCGAGTTTCTCCTTTCGGTCCTGGTACTCCTCGCGCTTCTGCTCGATTTTCTCGATGAGCTCGCGCTCGTCCTCGGTGGAGAGGACCTCGGTCTGCTGCTTGAACTCGAGCTGCTCGATTTCCTCCTTGAGCTCCTCGAGGTCCTTGCCCTCGTCGAGTTCGAGGTCCTGCTTGCGCTGCTCGACCTCGTCGAAGAGCTCGTTCGCCTCGGCGTTGAGCTCGTTGCGGACTTCCTTGTGTTCCTGGACGCGCTCGTTGAGCTCGTCGCGCTTCTCGCGGTGTTCCTGGGCCTCGTCGACCTTCTCGCGGGTCTTCGCGTTGAGTTCGTCGCGGTCGGAGGCGCGGGAACTGGCGAGCTGGTTCAGCTCGTTCCGGCGGTCGCGGAACTGGCCGGCGTTCTTGATGAGCTGACCCTTGGACTTCTCCTGAAGTTCCTCGTCAGTAATGAGTTCGTCTGCGCTCGATACTTCGATAGTTTGTTCTTCCTCAGCCATTGTTCAAACCTCGATGCCATACCCGCTGGGCGTTCGCGACAGCCGTCGCTCGGAGCGTGTTACTTCCCGGTCGGAAGGAGAACGTCCTGTCATTCTCTCGGGCTGTGCACGAACGCACGCAGCGTTCTGGTAACAGGTACTACTCCGCCACGCCACTTAAAATTTCCGACGGCGCGTCGCGTGCAAGCAGTTGTCAGACCCCGTTCATCGGGTGATAACGGCTCACACGACGCCCGGGGGAATCACTTAAACTCCGGGCGCAGAACGCCGCACACAAGTGCGGCTACCGGCAACCCCGGCGCATGGAAGAAGTCGTGCGGGCGACCGGCCACGAGCACGTCGCGGCCGAACACGCGTCCACGCTGGAACTGACGACCGACGACTACCTCACGCCCGCGGGCGACTGCATCGTCGGCATCGAGGCCGACAAGGCCGCCGCGGACTTCGACCGCGAGTTCGTCGCCGCCTGCCGGGACGCGGACGCCACGATCACGCTCGTCCTCGAAGCCGACGGCCACCGCGCGGAAGTCACCGGGTCCGGCCACCCCGACCTCGAATACACCAACGACCGCAGCATGGTCGGCCGCACGAGCACGTACGTGGATGACCGCACCATCTTCGTGGACGCCGACAAGGCCGCCGCCGACCTCGACCGCGACCTCGTCGCCGCGCTCGCGGACGGCGCCGACCTCACCGCGACGCTGCGCGTCGAGTAGCCCGCCACCCGTCCTGGGGTTTGTGTTGCTCGCGCCTGCACCGGATTTATGTGACTCCGACAGCGAGCCCCGATATGGTGCTTGGCCTCGCGGTCAAGACGCACGAACCAGTCGGTGCTCGCCTTCGTACGGCGTTCGAGCGCGCCACCGAACCGGAGACGCGTACCCCCGGCGATGTTGACGCGTTCTTCTCGCAACAGTTCGTCCGAGACCACACGGAGTTCCACTCTCTTGACGAGTTCTGTCGCGCGTGTCCGTGCAAGCGAGACTCGATTGGGGGCGTCAAGCGGCTCTCCCCCGACGAGCGCGACGACTTCGTCGCTGCCACGACGGAGTTCGAGTCGTGGGCGGCCATGAAAACGAGTGCGGCGACCACTGACCTCGTCACGCTCACGCAAGCGTAACTATCCCGCCCCGAGAACGGCAGCGAGTACGTTGTACAGCGCGTAACTAATCGCCGCGCCGCCGACCATCGACAGCACCCACGCGACTACCGTGTAGCCGGTCTTCCTCGCCGAGATGCCGCCCGAACGCGACGACCTGCCGACCAGCCCGCTGCCGACGATGCTGGATATCATCACTTTGTTGAACGAGATGGGGAACCCGAGGACGATTGCCGTCTGCGCGACGAGAAACGCCGGGATGAACGCGGCAATCGAACGCTTCGGGCCCAACGAAGCGTACTCGCGGGCGACTGCCTGAATCAACCGCGGCGACCGAACCCAACCGCCGAGCAAGATACCGAAACCGCCGAACGCCAGCAAGACGGCGCCGGGCAGCCCGAGCGCGGACGAGAACACCGGTTCCAACGGCCCGGTGGCGAGTCCGACCTGTGTCCCGCCGCTCGTGAACACGACGACGAGCGCGAGCGCGACGAGAATGCGATTGATGCCCGTGGTCACGTTCTCGACGAGTTGCCAGTACGTCACCGCGAGCACGGCGAGCGCGACGGCGAGGCTGACCACGACGAGGCCGAACTCGTCCGCACCGAGGAAGCCAGCGACGCCCCCGAGATGGTGCGAAACGTAGCCCGCGACCGACCCCTGCTCGCCGCGTGGCGTCGGGACGAACGAGAGTTGCACGTTCGCCAGCGCGTAGCCGACGCCCGCGACGAGTAGCGGGATGACGACCGTGTCTGGAGCACGATCCCCGAGCAGGACGCGAGCGAGCGCGTACGCGAGCACCCCTTCGACGAACGGAATTGCGAACCAGAACCCGAGAATCTGCGCGTACGTTCCGACTGCGAGCCCGCCCCCGAGCGCGAGCCCTGCGCCTACGGCCGCCCCGCTAACGGTGAACGCGGACGGAATCGGATACCCGTAGGAGTTGCCGATGGTGATGAGCGTCGCGGCCGTCAATAGCGTCGCAGCGGCGGCTAACGGCGTGATTGTGACGCCAGTGACGAGACCGTGACCGATTGTCTCGGAGATGCTGCCGCCCTGCGCGACGGCACCAGCAGCGGCGACGATGCCGACGAGGAACGCGCCC
This sequence comes from Halobacterium sp. NMX12-1, assembly GCF_040435975.1. NCBI lineage: Archaea > Methanobacteriati > Methanobacteriota > Halobacteria > Halobacteriales > Halobacteriaceae > Halobacterium > Halobacterium sp. NMX12-1. Next base: position 1,192,507 of record NZ_CP159204.1, read on the forward strand.
TTGAGCGTAGACAGGGCGTTGGCCCCAACCGCGGGGGCGATTGGCGCGGAGTTACTGTTCGCGCCGACCGTGAAAGCCATGAACAGCGACGTGACGAGCGCAACCGCTACGATTCCGACAGCCGAGGGCATACTGGAGGAGAACCCTTGGGCTGCGGTTGACCAGCCACTGGTTAGTGCCTGTCGTTCTCCGCCGGGTCGCCGCGGTCCTTTTTGCGCTCGCCGACACACCTCCGCGTATGGACGACGAACCCGCGGAGAACATCTCCGGCGGCGACGCCGCCGCCGGCCGGTTCACGGAGTTCGAGCCCGGCGACGGCACGAGCCGCGCGGAAGCCGTCGTCGACCGCCTCGGCGACATGTACTGGCAGAAGGCCTACGGCGGACGGGACGCCTTCGAGTGCCTCGTCCGCACGATTCTCAGTCAGAACACCAGCGACAAGGCCAGCCAGCCGGCGCACGACGCGCTGATGGACAGGTACGACCCCGGCGACCCCGCCGACCGCCCCGCCTCCGACGACGACCGGGACGGCGCGGGCTCCCGGGGTGACGGCGACCTCGCGGCAGCGCTCGCGGCCGCCCACCAGGACGAACTCGCAGAGACCATCTCGTCGGCGGGCCTCTACAACCAGAAGTCCGAGACGATAATCCGCATCGCGGGCCGCGTCTGCGAGGAGTACGGCGGTGAGGACGAGTTCGACGCGTTCGTACGCACCGGCGACCCCGACGAGGTGCGGGCGGCGCTGCTGGACATGAAGGGAGTCGGCCCGAAGACCGCCGACTGCGTGCTGCTGTTCGCGGGCGGCCGCAACGGCGTCTTCCCCGTGGACACGCACGTCCACCGCATCGCGCGGCGGCTCGGACTCGCGGCCCCGGACGCCGACCACGAGGGCGTCCGCGAAGCTCTCGAAGCCGACGTTCCGGGCGAGAAGTGCGGCTTCGGGCACACGGCGATGATTCAGTTCGGCCGCGAGTACTGCTCAGCGCGCGAGCCCGCGTGTCTCGACGGCCCGGAGGCGTGCCCGCTGTACGACCTCTGCGACAGGGTCGGCGTGGACGAACTCGCGGAGGAAGTCGTCGACCCCGCCGAGGCCGCCGACTAGAGGCTCTGCCAGCAGGTGTCGGTGAACGACGCCAGCGGGATGTCCACGTCGGAGTCGACGCTGACGAACAGTCCTTCGTACTCCCGCTCGGCGAAGTGGAACGCGGTCACCTCGTCGAAGCGGTGCATCGAGCAGTGCAGCTCGCCCGCGTCGAAGAGGTCTTCGAGGTGCTCGCGGCTGATGCCTTCGAGCACGAGGTTCCGGTGGATGGCCTCGGCGCGGTCGTCCAGCCGGGCGCCCACGCTCTCGCGGACGTAACGTATCTCGTAGCCCTCGCGGTCGTACTCGGCGACGACCCGCAGTGCGTCTCCGGCCTGCTGCTGGAGCTCCGCGACGAGCTCGTCGCCCCCTGTCATACGTTGACGTAACGACCGCGCGGGTTTGAAAGTTCGGCCCGCTGCTACGCGTTGCTCCCGTTTATCGTCTCGTTGCCCTCGTAGCTGAAGTCGTCGCCCGCCGACGGCCCCGCCGAGAGGAACGGGAGGTTCAGCTCCCACTCCCCGACGACGGAGAACCGCGAGAACGGGTTCGACAGGAAATTGCTGACGTCGCCGACGCCGTCGAAGCGCAACTGCACGTCCACCGCGACGACTCGCGTGTCCATCGCGTGCCCGACAGCGCTGAACCCGAAGTCCCCGGCCGCGCCGAGGTTCGTGAACAGGTCGAGGTGGAGCCAGAACGTGATGTTGGTCTCACTGCCGCCGACGTCGAACCGGTGGCCGCCGTCGCCCTCGACCGGCTGTTCGGCCTGCGTGGCCGCGACGGCCTGCGCGGCGACGGCGGGGCCGACGAACGCCGCCGACACCACCAGCGCCGCGACGAGTGCGCTCACCGCTCGTGTGTGCCTCACACGCAACAGTATCCGAACGCGGAGTATAGTGCTGTCGGCTTCCGTAACGATGCGGCGAAAAATCCAGAGTCGGCCGGAGGCGCCTAGACGAAGCGGAACGTCTCGAGGTTCTTCGGCGCGAACGTCCGCATGTTGTAGTCGTGGTAGAGCGCGCTGGAGAGGTCCTGCGTGGAGGACTCGTCGCCGTGCACGCACAGTACCTTCTCCGGGCGCGGGTTCATCGTGCGCACGAAGTCCTCGAGGCCCTGCCGGTCGGCGTGGCCGGAGAAGCCATCGACGGTTTCGGTGTCCATCTCGAGCTGGAGGCGCTCCGTGCGGCCGCTGCCGCGGGAGTCGGGCATCGGAATCTCGTCCCAGCCGGACTGGATGCGGCGGCCCAGCGTCCCCTGCGCCTGGTAGCCGACGAACGTCATCGTGGAGTCCGGGTCCGGGCCGATGTGCTGAATCCAGGACATGATGGGGCCGCCGGTGACCATCCCGGAGGTGGAGAGGATGATACACTGGTCGCCGTCGGCGACCTCCTGGCGCTCCTCCTCGCCGCCGTCGATGTGGTTGAACTGCGGCGCGAGGAACGGGTTCTCGTCCTCGTGGAAGATGCGGTCCCGGAGGTCGTCCCGGAGGTACTCGGGGTAGGTGGTGTGGATGGCGGTCGCCTCCCAGATCATGCCGTCGAGGTGGATGGGCATCTCGGGGATGTCGCCCTCCCGCATCGCCTCCTCGAGGACGAGCATCATCTCCTGGGAGCGGCCGACCGCGAACGCCGGAATCAGGACCTTCCCGCCGCGGTCGTACGTCTCGTTGATGACGCGCTTGAGCTTCTCCTCGGAGTCCTCCTGGTCGGTCTGGTAGTCGTTGCGGCCGCCGTACGTGGACTCGAGGACGAGCGTCTCCACGCGCGGGAAGTCGTTGACCGCGCCGTTGAACAGCCGCGTGTCCTCGTAGTGGATGTCGCCGGAGAACGCGACGTTGTAGAGGCCGTCGCCGATGTGGAAGTGCGAAACCGCGCTCCCGAGGATGTGGCCGGCGTTGTGGAACGTGAGCTTCACGTCCGGCGCGATGTCCGTGACGTCGCCGTACTCCAGCGGGATGGTGTGCTTGATGGCTTCGCGCACCATCTCGGAGTCGTAGGGAGGCGTGCGGCCCTCCTTGGCGGCGACGTCGAGGTAGTCCAGCGTCAGCAGGCCCATCAGGTCGCGGGTCGGCTCGGTCGTGTAGATGGGGCCGTCGTAGCCGTACTTGAACAGGAGCGGGATGAACGCGGAGTGGTCGAGGTGGGCGTGCGTGAGCACGACCGCGTCGATGGAGTTCGCGCCCGCGCCCAGCGCCTCCTGGACCTGGAGGTAGGGGACTTCGTCCTCGCTGCCGGGCTTGTCGCCGCAGTCGATGAGGATGCGCGTCTCGGGCGTCGAGAGGATGAAGCTCGCGCGGCCGACCTCGCGACAGCAGCCCAGGGTGGTGATGCGGACGTACTCGTCGTCGCTCATCTCCTCGCGGTGAATCTGACGGCCGACCTTCTCGAGGATGTCGCGGCGCTCGTCGCGCTCGGACTTCAGGAAGTTCCGGACGTTCGAGACGGTGGAGGACTCGATTGGCGGCGTGCGAACGACCTCGGGCGTCCAGCCGGCGGCTTCCGTGATTTCGCGGAGCGTGGAGCCGTGGCGGCCGATGACCATCCCGGGCTTCTCGGCCTCGATGACGACCTCGCCGGTGTCCTCGTGGAAGTCGAGGTCGGTGACGCCGGCGTCGTCGGGGATGACGTTCAGAATCTTCTCGCGGGCGGTCTCCGGCCGGGAGAGCACCGCGGGGTCGGGGCGGACCGTGATGCGCTTGCGGAGCTTGCTCGCGAGCTGCCGAACGAGGTCGCCGTCCTGGGCGAACTGCTTGGGGTCTCGGGTGTAGACGACGAGCTCGGGGCCCTCGTACTTCACGTCCGTCACCGAGATGTCCGGCGGAATCTCGTTCGTAATCTGGTCCTGTAACTCCTCGAGTTGCTGGTCTACAGTGCTCATAGTCAGTGAATGAGGCCTCCTGCGTCCGCGTCTCCGTCACGACCACTCACAGTCCGCCGTAGGCGGGGCGAGGAGTGGGCCGTAGAACGTGGTGAGTAGACACACGCTGTCGTCATTCCAGTATGGAGACCGGTGTTCCGGCCGAAGGCGGCCGGGCCGCGGGGATTGCTACAGGAGAACCCGCTTACTCGGCAATATGCAGTTCCGGTTATAAAAGCCTTCGCAAACTTGGTAGCCCTTGACGCACGACTGTGGGCATGGAACTGACAGCAGCGGCGGTCGCGCGGGAACGCGAGTGGGTGCTCGAACGGGCCGACGTCGTCGTCCCGCTGATAAACGGCGTCCGGGACGCGCTCGGCGACGCCTTCGACACCGAGGTCGCTCCCGTCAGCGACGCACAGTACCGCGGCGCCGTCGAGGACGTGTTCGCGGACGGCGACCGCGCGGTGAACGTCGCGGCGCTCGTGGCGCTGCTGCGCGACCTCGACGTGACCGACGACTACCCGGGGTTCGTCGTGGACGAGCTGCTCGGCCGCGAACTCGCCGCGATGCTCGCGGGCGAACAGCCGCTCCGGCTGCTCGCGGAGTCGACGTTCCACTACGCGGACGTCCACGCGAGCGGCGACGCCGACAGCGCCGCCGGGCTGGACGACTTGGACGCGGCGCTGGCGGCGGGCGTCCAGACGCGGCTCCCGGGGTGGGAGTGGACGGACGCCGAGAGCCCGTTCGACCCCGCGCGGCGATAGCCGCGGCTACGCAGTTCGGTCGCCAAAGAAGGTTCGACGGCCGCTCGCGGCTACTCCCCGAACTCGATCTCGTCTTCCTGCGGGTCCGGCGGGTCGTCGGAGGCTGTCAGCGTGCGCTCGACTTCCTGCTCGCGGAGCTGTTCGCGCTTCTTCTGACCCTGCCGTTCGCGGCCGCGTTTCGTATCGCCCATACCGTGGGGGACGTTCTCATACCACTTAGTTCTCTCGGCGAGCGCGACTCCGCCAGTCACGACAGCGCGTCGTCGACGAACTGGGAGACGACGAGGTCCTCGGCGCTGCGCAGCCGGTACTGGACCGTCGACCGCGGGATGCCGAGGTCGTCGCTGAGGTCGCTGACCGTCACCTCCCGGGGCCGCGAGTAGTAGCCGGCCTCGACGGCTGCTTCGAGGACCGCGCGCTGCTCGGGGGTCAGCTCGGCAGCGACCCGCGACTCCGCGTTCCAGTTCCCGGCGCTGGAGAGCCGGGACAGCGACAGTGAGAGCCCGTCTCGTAGTTGGGCCTCGATGGCGTCGTAGAGCTCGCCGACCGGCTGCTCCTCGGGGTGGAGCACGCGCCACCGGTACTCGTCGCCGCTGCGGCGCGCCTCGAAGACGACGCCGTCGCCGACGTGCTCGTGGACGTAGTGGGGGACCGAGTGGCAGCCGTGGACCTCCTCGCGGAAGGTGTAGACGGTCCGGGAGTTCGCGGACTCGTCGAGGACGTGGTACTCGCGGTAGGTGTCGCAGTCCGGGAGGTCCAGGCACTCGTTGCACCGCGACTCGTCGAGGAAGACGTCGTCGAAGGCGGCCAGCGCTTCCTCCGTGCCGGTGGCGTGGTCGATGCGCCACATCCGCTCGCGGGTCGTGAAACAGACCGAGGTCCACGCCGTGAGACTGTCGTGCTCGATGAAGCAGTCCATGAGGGCGTCGCTGCCCGGTTCGTACGTCACGGTGAACTCGAACTCGCGCACGCACACCGGTACGGCCCCGTGGCTATTAGTTACTGCTAAACGCGTCCGGTGCGCGAACTACCCTTCTCTCGGCGCCTCCGCTCGTCCCGAGGCCAGTCACCTCGAACGCGACTACCGGATTAGCTATGGGCAACCGCGCTCTGCGCTCGTCGGTCGGTCGCACACCTTCACGGGTTTTAAGAGCGAGTCAGGCCACAGTTGGGGTAATGAGCGACGAACAGGAGCTCGGCATCACCGAGTCCAAAGAGCACAGTCCCGGCGACTGGTACGCGGAAGTCGTCCAGAAGGCGGAGCTGGCCGACTACGCGCCGATGGGCGGGTTCATCGTCACCCGACCCCGGGGGTACGCCCTCTGGGAGGCGATTCAGGACAACCTCGACTCGTGGTTCAAGCAGACGGGCGTGGACAACGCCTACTTCCCGATGTTCATCCCCGAGTCGTACCTCGAACGCGAGAAGGACATCGTTGAGGGGTTCGACCCCGAGGTCGCGTGGGTCACGCAGGGCGGCCACGAGGAACTCGAAGAGCGCCTCGCCGTGCGCCCGACCTCCGAGTCCATCGTCGCGCCGTACATGGCCCAGTGGGTGCGCTCGCACCGCGACCTCCCGCTGCGCCTGAACCAGTGGAACTCCGTCGTGCGCTGGGAGGCCACGGAGACGAAGCCGTTCTTCCGCACGAAGGAGTTCCTCTGGCAGGAGGGCCACACGGCCCACGAGAGCGACGAGGAGGCGTGGGCGGAGACGACGCTCCGGCTGGACCAGTACCAGCGGCTCTACGAGGACGTCCTCGGGATGCCCGTGCTGCGCGGCCGGAAGCCCGACCACGACAAGTTCCCGGGCGCGGACACCACGACGACGGTGGAGGCGCTGATGCCCGACGGGAAGTCCGTGCAGGGCGGCACCAGCCACCACCTCGGGCAGTCGTTCGCTGAGGCGTTCGACATCACGTTCAGCGACGAGAACGAGGACGAGCGCACCGCGTACACGACGTCGTGGGGGCTGTCGTGGCGCGCCATCGGCGCGCTCGTGATGAGCCACAGCGACGACCAGGGGCTCGTGCTCCCGCCGACGGTGGCGCCCAAGCAGGTCGTCATCGTGCCCATCTGGCAGGAGGACACCAAGGAGGACGTGCTCCAGTATTCCTCGGAGATCGCCGCGGAGCTGGAGGCGCAGGGCGTGCGCGTCCACCTCGACGACCGCGACGAGCGCAACCCCGGCTTCAAGTTCAACGAGTGGGAGCTGAAGGGCGTCCCCGTGCGCTTCGAGATCGGGCCGAACGAGGTCGAGGACGAGGAGGTCACGGTCGTCCACCGGCCCGACGGCGAGGACACAGTCGAGGACCGCGCGGACGTCACCTCCGCCGTCTTCGAGCACTTCGACGAGGTCTACGAGAAGCTCTACGACGCTGCGGCCGAGCGCTTAGACGAGAACGTGCGGGAGGCCGAGAGCCGCGAGGAGATTCTGGGCACCATCGGCCAGCACGGCGGCTACGTGAAGGCGCCGTGGTGCGGCGACGAGGCCTGCGAGGACGAGATCAAAGACCAGATTCACGCCGAAATCGTGCTGGTGCCGCTGGCGGAGGACAGCGCGGCGCGCGCCGCCTCGGAGTTCGACGACGAGCACCTCCCGACGCCCGACCACGAGGGCGAGGACTGCGCGGTCTGCGGTGAGCCCGCCGAGGAGACGGCGTTCTTCGCGAAGTCGTACTGAGCCGGCGACTATTTGTCACGGTCGATTATTTAATGGGGGATGCGGTCGAAGGCAGTGACAACCACAGCCACTGGAACGACCCCCAGACGGCGCCGACGGGCGCCGACGACACGGCTCGCGGCCGGCTCGGGCGACGCGCTCGAACACCTAAATTTACCTTATACGCATCTATATTACCCTTAGTCATTCAGGAGTAGGGTTTTACTCGGTCGTGCCAGTGGGTGTCACATGCACCAGTCCGACAGTGCGAACAACCTCCTCGCAGACCCGACCGACGAGCGGTCGAACTGCGGGGTCGGGGTCGTCGTGGACCTCGACGGTGGCCAGTCCCATCGCGTTCTCTCTGACGCGCTCGACGTACTGGAGAACCTCCAGCACCGCGGCACCACCGGTGCCGAGGAGAACACCGGCGACGGCGCCGGCGCGCTCATCCAGACGCCCGACGAGTTCTTCGCCGACGTCTTCGGCGGCGTCCCCGACACCTACGCGGTCGGCTCGTTCTTTCTGCCGCAGGACGCCGACGAACGCGCCGACGTGGTCGAAACCATCGAAGCCGCGCTCGCCGACCACGGCCTCGCCGTGGACGCGTGGCGCGACGTCCCCACGGACAACAGCGACCTCGGGCAGACCGCCCTCGACTCCGAGCCCCACGTCGCGCAGGCAGTAGTACGTCCGGAGGACGCAGATAACTTCGAGAAGGCGCTGTACGTCGGCCGACAGGCCGTCGAAGCCGCCGTCGACCACGAGCGCTTCTACGTCTGCTCGCTCGACGCGGACACCGTCGTCTACAAGGGCCTCCTGAAGGGCGACCAAGTAGCGGACTACTACCCCGACCTCACCGACGAGCGCGTCGAGACCGGGTTCGCGCTCGTCCACGCCCGCTTCTCCACGAACACGCTGGGCGCGTGGCACCTCGCGCACCCCTACCGGAACATCATCCACAACGGCGAGTTCAACACCATCCGCGGGAACGTCAACTGGATGCGCGCCCGCGAGGCCGACCTCGAAGCTGAGGGGTTCACCGACGACGAACTCGAGGAAGTCCTCCCGGTTATCGACGACCCCGAGCAGTCCGACACCGCCAGCGTGGACAACGCCCTCGAACTGCTGATGCAGACGGGGCGCTCGTTGCCGCACGCGCTCCGGATGCTCGTCCCCGAGGCGTGGCAGGGCGACGACGAGATGAGCGACGCGCGCCGCGAGTTCTACGACTACCACGCCAGCCTCGTGGAGCCGTGGGACGGCCCCGCGCTGGTCATCGGCACCGACGGCGACCGCATCGGCGGCGTCCTCGACCGGAACGGCCTGCGCCCGTGCCGCTACGAGAAGCGCTCGGACGGCACGCTCGTGATGGCGTCCGAGCAGGGCGCGCTGGAGGGCGACGTCAGCGAGGTCGAGGAGCGCGGCCGCCTCCGGCCCGGCCAGCTGTTCCTCGCGGAGCCCGGCGAGGGCATCGTCGACGACGAGGACGTCTTCGCGGACCTCACCGACGACCGGTACGGCGAGTGGGTCGAAGGGAACCAGCTCCGCCCAGAGACCGGCGAGGACGTGCTGCCCAGCGACCCGACCGAGGACCTGCGCTCCGAGCAGGCGATGTTCGGGTACACGCGCGACGAACTCGACGAACTGGTCGCGCCGATGGTCCAGGACGGCAAAGACCCGGTCGGCTCGATGGGCGACGACGCGCCGCTGCCGGGCATCTCGGAGTTCAACCACCCGCTGGCGTCGTACTTCCGCCAGCTGTTCGCGCAGGTCACGAACCCGCCGATCGACTACATCCGCGAGGACCTCGTGACGAGCATGGAGACGCGGCTCGGCCGTCAGAACAACCTCCTCGGGGAGTCACCCGAGCACGCCGAGCAGGTCGTCCTCGACAGCCCCGTGCTCGCCGATAGCGACCTCGACACGGTCGTGAACGCGGGCCTGCCGACGGCGACGCTTGACCTCTCGTTCGGCTTCGAGGAGTCGCTGGCGGACGCCGTCGAGCGCCTCCAGCGCGAGGCCGCCGAGGCCGTCGAGGACGGCGTCGAACTGCTCGTGCTCTCCCAGCGCGAGGCCGGCGAGGACGCGGTGCCGGTGCCGAGCCTGCTGGCGACCGGCGCGGTCCACCACCACCTCACCCGCGAGGGACTGCGGGCGCGGACCGGCCTCGTCGTCGAAGCCGGCGACGTGCGCACCGTCCACCAGCTCGCGGCGACCGTCGGCTACGGCGCGGGCGCGGTCAACCCCTACCTCGCCATCGAGTCCGCCCGCGACATCGTCGCCGGGCCGGACGGCCCCGAGCCCGAGGAAGCGGTGTCGTCGTACCTGCAGGCGCTCGAAGACGGCCTGCTGAAGGTGATGGCGAAGATGGGCATCTCGACGGTGGAGTCCTACCAGGGCGCCCAAATCTTCGAGGTCGTCGGCCTCGACTCGTCGGTCGTCGACCGGTTCTTCGCCGGGACGCCGAACCGCACCGAGGGCGTCGGCCTCGACGAGCTCGAAGCCGACGTCCGCGCGCGCCACGCCGCGGGCTTCGACGACGAGCCCGACGTCGAGCGCGTCGGCGAGTTCGAGAACCGCACGTCCGGGCGGTTCCACCAGTGGAACCCCCAGACGGTCCACAGCCTCCAGGAGGGCGTGGACAACGGCGACTACGAGGCGTTCGAGGACTACGCCGAGCAGGTCAACGACCAGGCCGAGCAGCTCCAGACGCTGCGCGGCCTCCTGAACGTCGACACGGAGGACCGCGAGAGCGTCCCCGTCGAGGACGTGGAGCCGGCGTCGGACATCGTCGAGCGGTTCTCGACTGCGGCGATGAGCCTCGGGAGCCTCAGCCCCGAGGCCCACGAGACGAACGCGGAGGCCGCCAACGCAATCGGCGCGAAGGCCAACACCGGCGAGGGCGGGGAGCCGCCCGAGCGCTTCGACACCGAGAAGGAGTGCGCCATCAAGCAGGTGGCGTCGGGCCGCTTCGGCGTGACGAGCACGTACCTCTCGGCGGCCGACGACCTCCAGATCAAGATGGCGCAGGGCTCGAAGCCCGGCGAGGGCGGCCACCTCCCGGGGAAGAAGGTCAACGAGATGATCGCGGACGTGCGGTGTTCGACGCCGGGCGTCGGCCTCATCAGCCCGCCGCCCCAGCACGACATCTACAGCATCGAGGACCTCAAGCAGCTCATCCACGACCTGCGCGCTGGCAACCCGGACGCCCGCGTCCACGTGAAGCTCGTCTCCGAGGCGGGCATCGGCACGGTCGCGGCGGGCTGCGCGAAGGCGGGCGCGGACTGCATCCACATCTCCGGCCACGACGGCGGGACGGGCGCGTCCCCGAAGACGAGCATCAAGCACGCGGGCCTCCCGTGGGAGCTCGGGCTCGCGGAGGCGAACCAGATGCTCGTGGAGACGGGCCTGCGCTCGCGGGTGACGCTGCGCGTGGACGGCGGCCTGAAGACCGGCCGCGACGTCGCGGTCGGCGCGCTGCTGGGCGCCGAGGAGTTCGCGTTCGGCACCGCGTCGCTGGTGTCGGCGGGCTGCGTGATGGCCCGCATCTGCCACACGAACAACTGCCCGACCGGCGTCGCGACGCAGGACCCCGAACTGCGGGACCGCTTCCGCGGCACCCCGGAGAAGGTCGCGAACTACCTCACGTTCGTCGCGCGCGAACTCCGCGAGCTGCTCGCGGAACTGGGCTACACGAGCGTCGAGGACGCCGTGGGTCGCGTCGAACACCTCTCCCAGCCGGAGAGCGACCACCCGAAGGGCAAGCACATCGACCTCTCGCGCGTGCTCGCCGAGCCCGACGGCGACGGCCGCACGCACACCGTCGAGCAGGACCAGCCCGACATGGCACTCGACGAGGGCATCATCGCGGACGCGCAGGCGGCCATCGCGGGCGAGGAGTCCGTCTCGCTGACCCGCGAGATTACGACCCGCGACCGCACCGTCGGCGCGCGCGTCTCCCACGCCGTCAGCAGCGAGCACGGCGTCGAGGGGCTGGCCGACGACACGCTCGACGTAACCCTCGAAGGGAACGCCGGCCAGTCGTTCGGCGCGTTCCTCGCCTCGGGCGTCACGATGTCGCTGACCGGCGCCGCCAACGACTACGTCGGGAAGGGGCTCTCGGGCGGCACGCTCGCCGTCGAGACGCCGCCGGAAGCGGGCTTCGAGCCCGCACAGAACACGCTCGTCGGGAACGTCGCGCTGTACGGCGCGACCGACGGCGAGTGCTACGTCAACGGCGTCGCCGGGGAGCGCTTCGCGGTGCGGAACTCCGGCGCGCACGCCGTCGTGGAGGGCGTCGGCGACCACGGCTGCGAGTACATGACCGGCGGCATCGTCGTCGTGCTCGGGGACGTCGGCCGGAACTTCGCCGCGGGGATGTCCGGCGGCGTCGCGTACGTCCACGACCCCGAGGGCGACTTCGAACAGCGCTGCAACACCGGGATGGTCGCGGTCTCCCGCGACCTCTCGGAGCGCGACGAGTCCGCGATTCGCCGGCTCGTGGAGAACCACGCCGCGCGCACCGACAGCGACCGCGCGGCCGAACTGCTCGGCAACTGGGAGGAGGCCGTCTCGGAGTTCGCGGTCGTGATGCCGGACGCCTACCAGGAGGCCATCGACGAGCGGCCGGAGGCGGACGCGCGCCGCTCGCTCCCCGCCAGCGCGAGCGACGGCTCGGTCGCCGGTAGCGCCGACTGAGCGCCTCGTTCGGTTCTTCTCTCGGTTCGACTTCCGGATAGCCACCGCTTTTGTCGCGGCCACCCAATCCCCGCGTATGGATTCCGCGCTCGTGGTCGGCGGCACGCGGTTCATCGGCCGCCACCTCGTGGAGGAACTGCTCGCCCACGACTACCGCGTCACGACGTTCAACCGCGGGAAACACGACGACCCCTTCGAGGGTGACGACCGCGTCCACCACGTGCAGGGCGACCGCACCGACCGGAAGGCCCTGCTGACGGCGAAGCGGGAGGTCGAGCCCGACGTCGTCTTCGACTGCGTGGCGTACGAGCCCCGCGAAGTCGAGCACGCCATCGACATCTTCGGCGGCGTGGACGCCTACGTCTACGTCTCCAGCGGTGCCGCGTACGCCGACGAGGACGTCCCGAAGCGCGAGGACGAGACGACGCTGGAGAGCTGTACGGCCGAGCAGGCGACCGACGACTCGCCGGAGACCTACGGCCCGCGGAAGGCCGCCGGCGACCGCATCGTCTTCGAGGCCGCCGAGCGCGGCGTGAACGCGATGAGCGTGCGACCCCCCGTGGTCTACGGCCCCCACGACTACACCGAGCGGCTGGCGTACTGGGTCCACCGCGTCGCGGAGTACGACGAGGTCGTCGTCCCCGGGGACGGCACGAACCTCTGGCAGCGCGTCTACGTCGAGGACGTCGCGCGCGGGATGCGCCTCGTCGCGGAGGAGGGTGAACCGGGTGAGGCGTACAACGTCGGCGACCGGAACGCGGTCACGCTCGACCGGATGCTCGACCTGATTGCGGACGCGCTCGGGACGGACGTCGAGCGCGCGTACACGAGCCCGCGGGAACTCGAAGTCGCCGGTCTCGACCCCGAGGACTTCCCGCTGTACCGCGACTACCCCCACCTGCTGGACACGTCGAAGGTCGAAGCACTCGGCTACGAGTCCACGCCCGTGGCGGAGGCGATGGAGCGAACCGTCGAGGCCCACCGCGAGAACGGGCGCACCGGCGAGGAGGAAGGGCCGGACCGCGAGGACGAGCAGCGCCTCCTCGACGTGCTGGACACGCTGTAGCGCGCCACTCACACCCACACCCACCGAGCACTTATTTCGCGGCGCGGCGAACGACGGCGTAGAGCGATGACCCGGCTTCTCGTCACGTGACGGCTCCCCGTTTGTGGGGGTTGTCGCAGCTCGGACCGCGTTCTGACCGCCGCCACGGACACACCTATGCGAATACGAGAAGCCACAGCCGACGACGCACAGACCGTCAAAGACGAACTGCTCGTGCCGGGATTCCGCGAGACGGCCGCGGTCGCGCCCGAGTACAGCGAACTCGACGAGGAGGGGGTCGCCGACGCCGGCATCGACCGCTGGCTCGGCGACGACGACCGCGTGCTGTTTGTCGCCGAAGCCGACGACAGTCTCGCGGGCTACGTCTCCGGCGGCCGCCACGACAGCCCGACCATCTACGCTCGCGGGCCGTACGCGAACGTCGACGGCCTCTACGTGAAGCCCGCGCTCCGCCGCGACGGGCTCGCCGACCGCCTGCTCGACCGCTTCGAGGCGTGGGCGGCCGAGTGGGGCTGCGAGCACGTCGGCGTCTCCGCGCACGTCGAAAACGGCGCCGCGCTCGCGCTGTACGACGACCGCTACGAGCGGACGTACGTGAGCTATCGCGGCCGGCTCGGCGACGAGTAGACTTTTACTCGTCCCCGGGCGAGACTTGGACATGTTCGAGAAGTCGAAGTGGATACGCCTCCCGCGCAGCGTCGTGCTCGGCCACGACGTCCTCGAGCGGACGCGGGAGGTCGTCGTCGAGACCCACTTGACCGGGCGGCCGCTGGTCGTCACCAGCGAGACGCCCCGCGAGGTGGCCGCCGACCGCATCGTCGCGCAGTTCGAGGCCGCGGGCGACGACCCCGAACTCGTCGTCGTGGAGGAGGCGACGTTCGACGCGGTCGAGGACGTGCTGGAGGTTGCCCGCGGGATGGAGGTCGGCTACCTCGTCGGCGTCGGCGGCGGCAAACCCATCGACATCGCGAAGATGGCCAGCGACCACCTCAACGTCGGGTTCGTGAGCGTGCCGACGGCGGCGAGCCACGACGGCATCGTCTCCGGGCGCGGGTCGGTGCCGGAGGGCGACACCCGCCACTCGGTCGCGGCGGCGCCGCCGGTCGCGGTGGTCGCGGACACGGGCGTCATCGCGGACGCGCCGTGGGAGCTGACGACCGCGGGCTGCGCGGACATCATCTCCAACTACACCGCAGTGAAGGACTGGCGGCTCGCGAACCGCCTCCAGAACGTCCCGTACAGCGAGTACGCGGGCGCGCTCAGTCAGATGACCGCGGAGATGCTCGTGGACAGCGCCGACTCCATCAAGCCCGAGCTGGAGGAGTCCGCGTGGATGGTGATGAAGGCGCTGGTCTCCTCGGGGGTCGCGATGTCCATCGCCGGCTCGTCGCGGCCGGCGTCGGGGAGCGAGCACCTGTTCAGCCACCAACTGGACCGCATCGCGCCCGGGAAGGCGCTGCACGGCCACCAGGTCGGCGTCGGCTCGATTCTCGCGGAGTACCTCCACTCCGGCGAGCAGGGCGAGTGGCGGTCGGTGCGGGACGCGCTGGCGTCTCTGGACGCGCCGACGACCGCGGACGGCCTCGGCGTCACCGACGAGGAAGTGCTGGAGGCGCTCACGTCCGCCCACGAGATTCGGGACCGCTACACGATTCTGGGCTCCGGCATCAGCGAGGACGCCGCCGTCGAGGCCGCGACGAAGACCGGCGTCATCTAGTCGGCGAACCCGCCGGTCGCCGCGACGTCCAGCGTCCACAGGGAGAGCCCGCCCGCCATCACCTGCACGAGCAGCATGCTCGACCGGTAGAGCACGAGCGCGGACGCCAGTTCGCCCAGCGAGTGCGGCGTGAACGCGACGAGCACGCCGCCGAGCGCGACGTCCACGGGGCCGACGCCGGCGGGCAGGGGGACGGCGCGCGCGAACCCGGAGACGGTCACGGCGACCATCACGACCGCCGGCGACACCACCACGCCGACCGCTAGCAGGCTGACGAACAGCGGCACCATCCAGCACAGCCACGCCGCGTGGGCGGCCGCGACCATCGTCGCGAACCGCGAGCGGTCGGCGGCGAGCCGGCGCAGCGTCGCGAAGAACTCGTCGAGGCCGCGGCGCACGCGCTCGGCGTCGAGGAGCGCGTCGTAGCCGGGGACCACCCGCTCTAGCACCGGCTCTAGCGCGCCGGCGATTCGAGTGAGGGCGGCGGCGACGCCCGCCCGGTAGGCGTCGAGGAGGACGCCCGCGGCGGCGATGGCCGCCAGCACCGCGGCGAACGCCACGAACAGCCCGACCGTCCCCGACGGGTCTTGGCCGACGGCGGCGACCGCGAGCACGCCGACGCCGCCGACGACCGCGGACGCGACCATCATCACGAACTCCCAGCCGGTGACGCCCGCGATGGCCTCGCTGACGGTGACGTCGCCGTGGCGGCTCACCGTGTACGCGACGAACCCGCCGCCGCCGACGTTGCCGGCGGGGAGGAAGTTCCGGACGATGGCGGCGCCGTAGAACGCCCGCCGTGCGAGCGCGCCGCGGACGCTCCACACCGGGAAGCCGAGCGCGACCCGCGTCCCCTCGCCGCCGGCGAGCAGCGCGAGCGCGGCGCCTATCGGCGCGAACGCGTAGACGGCGAGGTTGGCGTCTCGGAGGTTGCGGAGGACGCGGTCCCAGCCGACGCCGGTGACCAGCAGGGCGGCGATGGCGACGGCGACGACGACCCGGAACGCGACGCGGCGGCGGTCGAAGTCCACGGTGGCACCTCGCAGCGAGTCAGGAAAAACGGTTGGGTCACCGGAGCCGGCCGCGGCGCCGGCCGACCGCGGGGTGGAACGAGAACAGGCGGGCGAGCCGCGAGCGCTCCGTGGGGACGAGGCCGCGGTCGGCGAGCGTGGCGAGCGCGCGCTCCATCGCGGCGTCCCCGACGCGGGCGGCGGCGTAGGCGTCCGCGTCGAACTCCGTCCACCGCACGAGCGGGCCGACCGCCAGCAGCAACGCGGCCGAGAGCGCGATTGCGGGGACGAACGCCTCGACGACGCCGTTCGCGGCGAGGAAGATCGGCGCGAGCGCGACCCCGGTCGCGAGGAAGCGCGCGAGGACGTGACCGCGGCGGTGGTGGGCGACCTCGTGGGCGAGGACGGCGGTGGTGGCGTCGGCGTCGAGCGTGCGGAACAGCGCGTCCGTCACGAACACGTACCGGGCGCCGGGCAGCACGCCCGCGGCGACGGCGTTCGCGACCGGATGGTTGCCGGTCTCGACGACGCGCACGCGCAGGCCGTCGGCGCACGCGGGCACGACGGCGGCTTCGGCGGCGGTCGGCTCCCTGACGGGACCGAAGCGCGCGGCCAGCGACGGAAGCGCGACGGCGACGACCGCGGCGGCGCCGACGACGGCGAGGAGGCTCGCGGTCCCGCTGGGGGCGGCCAGCCACGCGCCGACGACGAACAGCGCGGGCGCGACGAGGACCGCGGCGAACGCGAGGAACCGCCGGACGGTCGCGGCGTAGTCGGTCGCGTTGCCGGTGACGGCCGCCCACGCGGGCCGCGTGCCGAGGTGGACCGCGAGCGCGGGCAGAACGCCGCCGACCAGCACGGTCGCGGCGAGCACGCCGAACGCGCTGGCGGCGTCGGGCGCGGGCAGCGCGGCGGCGAGCGCGTCCGCGAACTCGGAGTCGGTGAACACGAACAGGCCGACGAGCGCGGCGGCGGCCTGCAGGAGGCGGTTCGCGCGCCGCAGTCGCGACGCCGCGGTCACGCGGTCGGCCGCGCGGACGGCGGCGGCGCCGGCCAGTCGGCTCGCCGCGTACGCGAGGACGGGGAGGGCGAGGACCACGGCAGCGTGCATCACGTGGCGGTAGCTCGGGCTCCTACTAACAGTTGTCGCGGGTCACGCCCGCTGGCGCTGCACGTACGCGTACACGACGGCGAACGCGAGGCCGCCGGCGAGCCCGCGGACGGCCGCGCCGGCGACGTCGCCGTCGAGGACGAGCAGTTCGGCCGCCACGAACACCGCGACCCACAGCGCGACGACGAGCGCGCCGAACAGCCACGGGTTCGTCAGGTCGACTTCCATGGCGGACGGTAGCGCCCGCGCCGTAAGTAGTTAGACGTGTTCGTCGAGGAAGTCCACGACCGCGCGGTACGCGGTGAGCTTGTTCTCCAGTTTCGTGAAGCCGTGGCCCTCGTCCTCGAAGACGAGTTTCTCGGTGGGGACGTGTTCGCCGGCCTGCTCGACGATTTGCTCGGCTTCTTCGACGGGGACGCGGGGGTCGTTGGCGCCGTGCAGCACCATCAGGGGCGCGCGGATGCGGTCGGCGTTGTTCACGGGGCTGATGGCTTCGAGGAACTCGCGGTCCTCGGCCAGCGACCCGTACTCGGCCTCGCGGTGCTCGCGGCGCCAGTCGCCCGTGTTTTCGAGGAACGTCACGAAGTTCGCGATGCCGACGACGTCCACGCCGGCCGCCCACAGGTCGGGGTACTCGGTGAGCGACGCCAGCACCATAAAGCCGCCGTAGGAGCCGCCGTACGCGACCACGCGGTCCTCGTCGACGTCGTCGCGGGCGGCCAGCCACTCGACGCCCGCCTTCCCGTCCTTCACGGAGTCCATCCGGTTGCGGACGTTGTCGAGGTTCATGTACTCGGTGCCGTACCCGGAGGAGCCGCGGACGTTCGGCTCGAAGACGGCGTAGCCGTTGTCCGCGAAGTACTGGCGCAGGGCCATGAACCACGGGCGGCGCTGGGCCTCGGGGCCGCCGTGGAAGTCCACGACGACGGGGTGGGGGCCGTCGCCGTCGGGGAGCGTGAGGAACGCCGGAATTTCGAGCCCGTCGAAGCTCTCGTAGTGGATTAGCTCGGGCTCGCGGAACGTCTCCTTCGGGATGCCCGCGGTCGCGGCGTCGGTCCAGCGCCGGCTGTCGCCGGTTTCGACGTCCACGACGTAGACGTTCCCGTTCTCTGTCGGCGAGGACGCCGACACCGCGACGCGCTCGCCGTCGCTGTCGAAGCTCAGCCCGAACACCACGCCGTCGATGAGATCGGGCTCGGGGTGTTCGTCGAGGGTCGCGCCGTCGCTGTCTGCGAGCGTGAGTTCGCTGTAGCCGTCCACGTTCCGCACGTACGCGAGCCGCCCGGAGTCGTGGTGGACCATGACGGACTCAAGCGGCCAGTCGCCGCCGCGCTCGACTTCCTCGATGTCGCCGGTCTCGGGGTCGAGCAGGCCGAGGTAGTGGGTGTCCGCACCGCGGTTCGTGCAGACGTAGACGCCGTCGCCGTCCGCCGTCCACGCCACCGAGGAGAACTGCACGTCCTCCTCGAACGGCGTCGCGTGCGTGACCTCGCCGGAAGCGACGTCGACGACGTGGAGGTCGGCGTCGAAGTTCGAGTGGCTCTCGTGGAGCAACAGCCGGTCGTCGCTGGGGCTCCAGCCCGCCACTGCGAGCATGTCGTAGTCGTTACCCTCCACGAGCAACTCGGCGTCCGCGCCGGTCTCCTCGCGGCCCTGCACGTAGACGTCGAAGACCCCCTGCTCGCGGCGGTTCGCGGCGTACGCGACGCGGTCGCCGTCGTGGCTCCAGCCGCCGAAGTGGTGTTTCGCGTCCGGGTCGTCGGTGAGCGCGACGTCCTCGCTGCCGTCCGCGGCGAGCCGGTGGAGCTGCCAGAACTCGTCGCCGCCCGCGTCTTTCGCGTAGACGAGCTCGTCCCGTGTCGGCGAGAACGACGCGTGCGCCACGCGCTCGTCGTGGAACGTCAACTGGTCGGGCCACGCCTCCGGCGCGTCCACGCGCCACACCTGATTCGACCCCGTGACGTCCAGCGTGAACGCCAACTCCCCGGCCGGCCCGAACGTCGGGCCGCCCGCGCTCCGCACGTTGAGGTAGCGCTCGATGTCGTAGGCCATGCCACGAACTCCGCTCGGGCCGGCGATAGCGCTTCTGGTCGCGGAACCGGGACGCAGCGCGGGCGAACCCGCCGCCCGTTTTATGCTCATCGACGCTACACGTCCGCCCGTGACCGAACCGACCGGTGAGTCCGAACACCCTGACACGACGTACGCGCTCGTCGTCGGCCTCTACGCCGGCGTGGTCGGCGGACCGGCCGCCGTGCTCGCGGTCTCTCCGTGGCTGCGGGGCGCCGGCGCGCTCTACGTCGCGCTGCTCGTCGCCGTGACGGGGCTCGCGACCGCGGTCGGCTGGGCGGCCGCTCGGGCGCCCGGGCTCGGCGTCCGCCTCGGCGGCCGGACGGCGGTCTGGTTGTTCGCCATCGCGCCGTTCGCGTGGGCCGCGGGCGTCGCGGGCGCGGCGGCAGTCGGCGTCGAAGTGCCGTCCGTCGCGGTGGTGTTCGCGATGCTCGCGACGGCCGGCGGCGGCCTGCTCGGATTTGCGGTCGTCGCGATGAGCCACACCCGGTACGCGGACTGGACCACTCGGGACGCCGTCGAACTCGCGGCGTGGGAGGCGCGCTGGCCGAAGCGGTGGCGGCAGGCCGCGATTGCGGTCGTCCTCGTCTCCTTCGTCGCCGGCGCGGGCGGCGTCGGCGCGGAAGCCCTGTTCGGCGTCGCGGACGCCGGCACCGCCTACCTCCTCGCGCTGTTCGCCGTGCCGCTGGCCTCCCTGACGACCGCGCCGCGGACGCTCCGCGCGACCGACGCCGGCCTCGTCGTCGAACGCCCACACCAGCGGCGGTTCCGACCGTGGTCGGCGTTCTCGGGGTACGACGCGACCGCCGACGCGCTCGTCCTGCGGTCGGCGGCGTGGTGGCGCGTCGACGTCCGCTGCGACCGCGGGGACGTCGGCGACGTCGAAGCGGCGACGGCCGCCCTCGACGACGCGCTCGGGAGCGCGCGCCAGTAGGGAACAGAACCGTTTTTACCGGCGTACCGCGTCCCGGCGAGTATGCGCGTGGCGTTCGTCTCGGAGACGACCGCCCACCACGTCGATGCGGACGACGTCGACCGCCTGCGCCTGCTCGCGGACCTGCTCGCGGCGCGCGGCCACGACGTCCACGTCTGCTGTGCGCAGTGGTGGGAGGGACACCCGGACACGTTCGAGCACGAGGACCTGACGTACCACGCCGTCACTGCCGAGCGCGGCCGGCGCTGGTTCTCGCCGAAGGCGGCCGCCACCCTCCGCGACCTCGACCCGGACGTCGTCCACGCCACGAGTCGGACGCCCGGCCACGTCTACGGCGCGCGCTGGGGCGCGCTGCTGGCGGGCGCGCCGCTACTCGTGGACTGGTACGACCCACACGACGCCACCGACGGCCTGCGCGGCCGCGCGTACCGCTACGCCGCGCGGAAACCGAGCACGGTCGTCACGCCGTCCCGGACCGTGAAGACGAGCGCCCGCGAGTGCGGCGCGAGCGGCGACGACGTCGAAGTCGTCCCGACCGGCATCGACATGCACGGGATTCGGAGCGTCGAGCCCGCCGACGCCGGCGACATCGTGTTCAGCCGCCGCCTCGACGAGGACGCCAACCTCGAATCTCTCTTCCTGGCGCTGGCGGAGTTCCGCGAGTACGGCTGGAACTGCACCGTCGTCGGGGACGGCCCGGCTTGCGCGGGCTACGAGCGGCAGGCGCGGGACCTCCGCATCGACGACCGCGTGGAGTTCGTCGGCGAGAAGAGCGTCGAGGAGCGCGTGCGGCTGTTCAAGGACGCCCACGTCTACGTCCACACGGCCGAACGCACCTCCTTCGGCCTCGATTTGCTTCGCGCGCTCGCCTGCGGCTGCGTCGGCATCGTCGAGTACCACGCCGAGTCCAGCGCCCACGAGCTCGTAGAGACCTACGACCGGGGGTTCCGCGCGACCAACGACGAGGAGATTACGGAGTGTCTGGTGCGCGCTGGCGACCTCGAACGCAAGGACGTCGACGAGACGTTCGCGAAGTACGACCACGACCACTTCCTCGACGCGTACCTCGACGCCTACCGGCGAGCGCAGGAACAGGCGGGCTTGCTCTGAGCGGCGAACCGGTCGGGCCGTCGATTCTACGCCTTCGAGCGCCGAAGCTCGGGAAACGACTATGTATACGGCGACGTATACGGTGGCGTATGAGCAAGAGCATCCGCGTCGACGAGGAGACGCACGCGGCGCTCGCGGCACTGAAGGGCGACGACGAGTCCTTCGACGACCTCCTCTCGCGGCTGCTCCGCGAGCGCCGAGAGACCATCGACGCCGGCGCTGGCCTGTGGTCGGGCACAGACGCCGCCGATAGCGCGCGTGCGGCACGTGAGGAGATGAAAGAGGACGTCGGCACGCGATGACGCTGTACGACAGCAGCGTTCTCATCGACTACCTCGACGGACGGAAGGACGCCGTCGAGTACGTCCGCGACCACCACGGCGACCGCGCGCTCGCGCCGCCGCTCGTACTCTACGAGGTCTACCAGGGCGAGGTGTTCAAAACCGGGCCGACGGACTTCGACGCCGTCGACGCCGCACTCGAATGGCTGGTCGTCGTCGACGAGACGCGCGAGTTCGCCCGTGCTGCCGCGGAACTACAGGACGCCGTCGCAGCCGACGGGTCGCCGCTCGCTGCCAGAGACGCGTTCGTCGCCGGCGCCGCGCGTGCGCTCGACGAGCGACTCGCCGTCGCCGACCGGGACTTCGACGTCGACGGCATCCGAGACGAACTCGACGTCGACTTCCTCTGAGCGCTACTCGTCGTCCGTGCCGCGGCGCGTCCGTTCGGCGACCTTCACGGCGGCGACGTTCTCCTCGACGTCGTGGACGCGCACGATGTCCGCGCCGCGTTCGGCCGCCAGCGCCGTGCCCGCGACCGTCGCGTAACCGCCCTCGTCGGGGTACGAGTCGGCGGCGCCGAACATCGACTTGTGGCTGTGCCCGATGAGCACGGGGCAGCCGAGCGCGTGGAACTCGTCGGTGCGGTCCAGCACTTCGAAGCTCTCCGCGGCGGACTTCCCGAAGCCCAGCCCCGGGTCGACGACGATTTTCTCCCGCGGGAGGCCGGCCTTCTCCGCGAGCAGTACGCGCTCGGTGAGCTCGTCGATGACGTCGTCCACGACGTCGTCGTAGTGGACGTCCTCGCCGGGTTCGACGGGCGCGTTGATGGAGTGCATCACCACGAGCGGCGCGCCGTACTCGGCGGCGACGAATCGCATCTCGGGATCCTCCAAGCCGGTCACGTCGTTGAGGACGTCCGCGCCCGCTTCGAGGGCCTGCCGGCCGACCTCGGCCTTGCGCGTGTCCACGGAAATCATGGCGTCGAGGTCGCTGATGCGCTCGACGACGGGGACGACGCGGTCCAGTTCCTCTTCGAGCGGGACGGCCTCGGCTCCGGGTCGCGTGGACTCGCCGCCCACGTCGATGATGTCCGCGCCCGCTTCGACCATCTCCTCGGCGCGCGCGACGGCGGCCGCCACGGTGTCGTACTCGCCGCCGTCGTGGAAGCTGTCCGGCGTGACGTTCAGGATGCCCATGACGGCGGTGCCGTCCTCCCACGGGTAGCCGTGCTCGACGGGCTCGGTCTGGATGCCCAGCGTCTCCCGGAGTTCGTCGGCGTACACGGAGAGCCCGTAGGGCTGGCCATCGAGCTTCTCGGCGAGGCGCTTGAACTGCGCGAGCGTCCCCATCAGCACGGCGTCAAGGTACCCCCGCGGCTGGGCGTTCAATCCGGACAGAGAGCACTCGCCGCCGAGGCTCAACATTTCCTCTTTGAGGTACTGGGCCTGCCGCTTCTGGACGCGCGTTCGGACGACGCGGTGGACGCCCTTCGCGCGCATCCGCCAGACGCCCGGCGGCGTGACGTGCGCGCCCTCCAGCGCGTCCCGGGAGTCGTCCAGACTGTCCACGTCCGTCTGGACGTTCGTGCGCGTCCAGCGCTTGCGCGCTTCCGCGACGGCGAACAGCGACCCCGTGACGAGCACGAGGTCGTCCTCGCCGGCGGCGTCGAGCGCGTCGTCGAGCGCGGCTTCGACCGAGCGCGTGACCGTCGCATCGGCGCCAGCCTCGTCGAAGACGGTCGCGAGCACGTCCGCGTCCTCGGCGCGCTCGGAGTCCGGTTCGCACGCCCACACGCGGTCGGGCGTCGGGAGCGCGGCGGCCATCCCGCGGTGGTCCTTGTCGTGCATCGCGCCGAACACGCAGTGGAGGTTCTCGTAGTCGAACTCCGCCAGCGTCCCCGCCAGCGCCTCGCAGGCCGCCGGATTGTGCGCGCCGTCCAGCACCGTCACCGGGTCCGCGCTCATCACCTCGAAGCGCCCCGGCCAGTACGCCTTCCGCAGGCCGCGTTCGAGCGTGGCCTCGTCCACGTCCACCACCTGTCGTGCGAGCGTCGCCGCGACGCCCGCGTTCTCCGCCTGGAACGACCCGAGCAACGGAATCTGGGCGTCCACGGCCCAGTCCGAGCCGGCCAGCGAGACGGCGCTCTCGGTGTGGTTCGTGCGCCCCTCGTAGGTCGCGCGCACGTCTCCGTTGTCGCCGACGGTCACCACGTCGCCCGCGTGGTCCCGCACCGCTTCGAGCGCGTCGCCCGCGGTCGCCGTCACCAGTGGGTTCGATTCGGGCGCGACGTGGGCCTTGTCGCGAGCGATTTCCTCGACGGTGTCCCCGAGGACGCTCGTGTGTTCGAGGCTCACCGAGGTCACCGCGCTCGCGGCCGGGTCCACGACGCTCGTGGCGTCGTAGCGCCCGCCGATGCCGACTTCCAGCACCGCGACGTCGACGTCCTCGCGGCCGAACTGCCACAGCGCCATCGCCGTCACCACCTCGAAGAACGTCGGCGCGTCCCCGTCGGCGGCGCGCTCGTTGACGTGCGGCCGAACCGCCTCGACGAACTCCGCCAGCGCCGCCTCCGACAGCCGGCGGCCGTCCACGGTGACGCGCTCGCGCACGTCGTCGAGGTGCGGGGACGTGTACAGGCCGACGGTGAGTCCGGCCTCCCGGAGCACGGATTCGAGCAGGCGCGCGGTCGAACCCTTCCCGTTCGACCCCGCGACCTGCACGTACCGCGGGCCCTCGTGGGGGTCGCCGAGCGCGGCCAGCAGGTCCGCCGTCGAGTCCGTCCCGGGCTTGGGCCGGTAGCGGCGGAGGTCCAGCAGGAAGTTCGCCGCCTCGTCGTATCGCATACCAGTTCCGAGCGCTGCGCCCCGCTTTAGGCTGTCGGACGCGCACGCGCGCCGCCGCGACCCCTGTCAGTCGCACAGAATTTGGGGGACGGCACCGGGTTTCGTGAAACGCGGCTTTGTCCTAACGCAACCCACTTTCCCGTGCGGGGGAAAACGCGGACATGCAGCGACGACAGTTCATCGCAGGTATCGCGGCCGGCGCCCCGCTGGGACTCGCCGGCTGTCTCGGCGCGCCCAGTACGAGCGACGACGCCGCGGCGACAGACACGACGACCGACGCGGGCACGCTTTCGGTCGGCGACGCCGCCGACCTCGCGGACGGCGGGTCGCTGTCGGTCGCCGACGTCGGCGCGGCCGCGTTCGTCGCGACGCGCGGCGAGGGCGACGACCAGGTCCACTCGGAGGCCGACGGCCGCTACGTCACCGTGAAGTTCGCGCCCGACGGCATCGACGACTACCGCTCGTTCGTCTCGGAGCACGTCACGCTCACGCTCAACGGCGACCACGAGTTCGGCGACCCGCTGTTCCCCATCGGCGGCGGCCCCTCGCGGTTCGACGCGGCGTTCGCCGTCCCGTCGGACGTCACGCCGTACGGCGCGACCGTCGAACTCGACGCGGAGGAGACGACGGCGACGTGGGAGCTGGACGCCCGCGACATCGAGGCCATCACGCAGAGCGTCGACTACGAGGTGACGGGGCTGACCGCGCCCGACTCGGTCGCGCCGGGCGCGAGCTTCACGGCCGAACTCGAAGTCGTCAACGACGGCGACGCGGTGACGTTCCGCGGCGTCGTCGAGGGCACCGCCGGCGCGCCCTCTCGGTTCGCCCGCGACGTCGCCGCCGGCGCGACCGAGACGCTGACCTTCGACGTCACCGCGCCCCCCGCCGACGGCGAGACGTTCGACGTGGCAATCGACTACGGCCACGCCGACGCCGCCGCGACCGTCGCCTACGAGTAGGGCGGTAACTCAAACGGCAGTTTGTGTTTCCCCAATCGACTTGATACGTCCCGCCGTCACGTCCTCGTGGAGCGCCACCGGTCCCCGACCCCACACCCCATCACTGCCCCCTCACCTGTGTCAGCCCGCTGGCGCTCCACTGCCCCTTCTCCCCCTCCGGCGAGCGCGTAAGACGCGCATAACGAAGCGCGGCGGGAGCGACGCGTCGGTATGGTTCAGCGAACCACGAGCGCCGAGACGCTCGACAGAGACGCCGTAGCCGCTCGGCTCGAAGGCATCGCGGCGTCGCTGCGCTCCGAGGACGAGTTCACCGTCCGCGTCGAGAACAAGGACATCACGCTCCGGCCCACGGACAGTATCACGTTCGAGGTGGACGTCGTCGAGAAGCAGGCGGTGTTCCGCGGCGACCGCGAGACCATCAAACTCGAACTCGACTGGCGGCCCGAGTAACCCGGTCGCCGACCGCGAGCCGGGTCAGTCGTGGCGGAACGTGCGGTGGCCGGTGAACACCATCGCCATCCCGTGCTCGTCGGCTTTCTCGACGACGTCGTCGTCGTTCACC
This sequence comes from Halobacterium sp. NMX12-1, assembly GCF_040435975.1. Classification (NCBI taxonomy): domain Archaea; kingdom Methanobacteriati; phylum Methanobacteriota; class Halobacteria; order Halobacteriales; family Halobacteriaceae; genus Halobacterium; species Halobacterium sp. NMX12-1. The sequence continues at coordinate 1,218,236 of NZ_CP159204.1, forward strand.
GAGCCGCCGGGCTGGATGACGGCTTCGACGCCCGCCTCCGCGGCGGCCTCGACGCCGTCCGGGAACGGGAAGAACGCGTCCGACGCCATCACGGCGCCGTCGGCGCTCTTGCCGTCGGCGTCGCGCTCGGCCTTCTTCGCCGCGAGTTCGACGGCGTCCACGCGGGAGACCTGTCCGACGCCGAGGCCGACGGTCTCCGTGCCGTCCGCGAACAGGATGCCGTTGGACTTGACGTGCTTGAGGACGCGCCACGCGAACAGCATCGTCTCGATTTCCTCGTCGGTGGGCTCGCGCTCCGTGACGACTTCGAGGTCCTCGCGCTCGGGCGCCCAGAGGTCCCGCTCCTGCACGAGGCGGCCGCCGACCAGCGGCTTCTCGGTGAGCGTCTCCGAGATTTCGCCGAGCGGGCCCGTTTCGAGCACGCGGAGGTTGTCCTTCGCGGTGAGTACGTCGAGGGCGTCGTCCGTGTAGCCGGGCGCGACGACGACCTCCTTGAACGAGTCCGCGACGAGTTCGGCGGTCTCGGCGTCGCACTCGCGGTTGAGCGCGACGATGCCGCCGAACGCGCTCTTGGCGTCGGTGGCGAGCGCGTCTGCGTAGGCGTCGGCGAGCGTGTCAGCGACCGCGGCGCCCGCGGGGTTGGTGTGCTTGATGACGGCGGCGGCGGGCTCGTCGAACTCCTTGATGAGGTTGAGCGCGGCGTCGGCGTCGTTGTAGTTGTTGTACGAGAGCGCCTTCGCGCCCTCGTTGAGCTGGTCCGCGTGGACGACGCTGGCCTCCTCGCAGGTGTCGTCGCGGTAGAGCGCGGCGTCCTGGTGAGGGTTCTCGCCGTACCGCAGGTCGCTGTCGCGGTCGTTGCTCACGAACCGCCGCACCGGGAAGTCGCCGCCCGCGTCCGCTTCGACGGTGACGCCATCCTCGGAAACGTCGAGGTCGCCGTTCGCCGCCCAGCGGACGGCGCGCGGGTACGCTTCGAACTCCGCGTCGTAGAGCACGCGCTCCTTGAGGTCGCTCTCGTCGTCGCCCTCGTAGACGGGCACCGGCTCCTGCGTGACGACGGGGCCGGCGTCCACGTCCTCGGTGCGGACGCTGCCGTCGTCGGCGACGGCGTTCGTGACGACGTGGACCGTACAGCCCGTCACGGAGACGTCCGCGTCGAGGACTTGCTCGTGGGCGTCAGCGCCGGGGAACGACGGCAGGAGGCTCGGGTGGACGTTCAGCGTGAGCGGCGTCGCGTCGAGGAACACCTCCGAGAGCACGCGCATGTAGCCGTCGAGGCAGACGAGGTCCACGTCGTAGTCGGCGAGCGCGTCCACGACGCGCTGTTCGTGGTCGCGCCGGGACTCGTCATCGCGGTGCTCGACGACCTCTGTGGGGATGTCCCGGGCGTCGGCCGCGTCGAGGACGGGCGCGTCCGGGTCGTCCGCGAGCACGACGGCGAGGTCGGCGCCGCCGGGCCGCAGGTCGTCGATGTGCAGGAGGTTTCGGCCGCGGTTGCTGGCCAGACCGGCTACGTTCGTCATGTCCCATCGACCGGCGCCCGCGGGCAAAGTGGTTGCGGTTCGCGCCCGGAAAGTATGCACGAACTGGCATAGAAATGTGCGACTACTGCCGGTATTGCCGCGAGTGTATGCACGCTCGTGGTTCGCTCGACCGGCAGGCTTTTGCCGCGAGCGCGGCCACTCCGAGGCATGACCGACACCCACGCCCTCCACGCCGTGACGCCGCTGGACGGCCGGTACGCGGGCCGCACCGAACCGCTCCGCGAGTACGCCAGCGAGGCGGCGCTAATGGGCGCTCGCGTCCGCGTCGAAGTCGAGTACCTGCTCGCGCTCGCGGACCTCGACGTAGTGGACCTCGATTTCACCGACGAGGAGCGCGAAACCCTGCGCGCGGCCTACGAGGAGTTCGGCGACGAGGACGCGGCGCTCGTGAAGGCAATCGAGACGGAGGGCGCGCGGGGCTACGACGCCACCAACCACGACGTGAAGGCCGTCGAGTACTTCGTCCGCGAGCACGCCCCGGAGCGCGCGCACCCCTGGATTCACTTCGCGCTCACCAGCGAGGACGTCAACAACCTCGCGCACCGCCTGCTCGTCAAGCCCGCCGTCGAGGACGTACTCGTGCCGGAACTCCGCGCGGTCCGGGACGCGCTCGTGGAGTTCGCCCACGACTACGCCGACCTCCCGATGCTCGCGCGCACCCACGGCCAGCCCGCGACGCCGACGACGTTCGGCAAGGAGATGGCCGTCTACGCCGCCCGCCTCGGCCGCGAAATCGCGCGCGTCGAGGACGCCAGCGACGACCTCGCGGGGAAGCTCGCGGGCGCGTCCGGCACGTGGGCCGCCCACCACGCCGCGTTCCCCGAGGTCGACTGGCGCGCGTTCTCCCGGGAGTTCGTGGAGGGACTGGGACTGGCGTACGTCGAACCCACCACGCAGGTGAACCCGAGCGACGACCTCGGCGCGCTATTCGACGCGCTCACGGGTGTGAACGGCGTCTTGCTGGATCTCTCGCGTGACGTCTGGCTGTACGTCTCCCAGCGCTACCTTGGCCAGCAAGCAGCGAAGTCCGAGACCGGCTCCTCGACGATGCCGCACAAGGTCAACCCCATCGACTTCGAGAACGCCGAGGGCAACCTCTCGAAGGCAAACAGCGACCTCGACTTCCTCTCGGAGTACCTCGCGACCAGCCGCCTCCAGCGCGACCTCTCCGATTCGACCGTGAAGCGCAACGTCGGCGCGTCGCTGGCGTACTGCCTGCTCGCGTACTCGAAGCTCCAGAACGGCCTCGACAAGGTCGCGCCCAACGAGACGGTGATGCGCGAGGACCTCGAAGCCAACCCCGAGGTCATCGGGGAGGCCGTCCAGACGATTCTCCGCCGCGAGGGCCACGGCGACGCCTACGAGCGCGTGAAGGACCTCACGCGCGGCGAGCGCGTCACCATCGAGGACTTCCACGACCTGTTCGCGGAGCTGGACGTCGAGGAGTCGGTCCGCGAGGAACTGCTCGCGCTCACCCCCGCGTCGTACACCGGCGTCGCCGGCGACGTCGCACGAGACGCCTGAGCCGTTCCGGATTCCTGAAAGCTTATGCCGCGGCGCTCCCCAGCGCCACGCATGTCCCCGACTCCAGACGACCACGACGGCTGCCCGAAGTGCGGACACGACGAAGTCGACGTCGGCTCCATCTCGGCGACCGGCTCCGGGCTCTCCAAGCTGTTCGACATCCAGACGAACAACTTCCAGACGGTGACCTGCACGTCCTGCGGGTACACCGAACTGTACGCGGACGTCGCCTCCCGCGGCACCGACCTCGCGGACGTCTTCTTCGGTTAGACCAGCGCGTCCAGCGCGCCCGTGACGATTTCGGCGGCGCGCTCGACGTCCGAGCGCCGCACGTACTCGCGCTGGGCGTGCGCGACCGGTCCGTCGTCGTCGGCGAGCACGCCCGGCCCGAAGACGACTGTCGGCGCGTCGGCCGCGAAGTAAGAGGCTTCCGTAGCGGCGCCGAACGGCCGCGGACTGCCGGCGCCCGCATCGACGAGCGCTTCGACGACGGCGCTGTCGTCGGGCGTGTCGAACGCTTCGAGGAACGGCGTCTCCCGCTCGGCCGGTTCGACCGCGACGCCGACGTGCTCGGGGACCGCGTCCCGGACGTGCGCCGCGAAGCCGTCGAAGAAGTCGGTCTGCGTCTCCGGCGGCACCGTCCGGCGGTCGAACGTGATTGCGCACTCGTCGGGCACGCGGTTCGCGGCGTCTCCGCCTGCGATGCGCGTGGGCGTGAGCGTCGGCGGCCCGAGTTCCGGGTGCTCGGCGGCGCCCCGGGACGCGTCGTACGTCCGGACTGCTTCGAGCGCGTGCTCGGCCGCGGCGACCGCGTTCGCGCCCGTCTCGGGTTCGGCGGCGTGCGCGCCCTCGCCCGCGAGTTCGACCGTTCCCTGAAACCGACCGCGGGCGCTCGTACACGCGTCGAGGTCCGTCGGCTCGCCGACGATGAAGCCGTCCACGTCGAGGTCGAGGGCGGCCGCGCCCGTCGAGTTCGTCTCCTCGTCGGGCGTCACCGCCAGCGTCACCGTCCCGTGGTCGGCGTCCACCGCGAAGAACGCCGCAAGCAGCGCGGCCAGCGGCCCCTTCGCGTCGCAGGCGCCCCGGCCCTCCACCGTGTCGCCGTCTCGCGCGAACTCGACGTGCGGCGGCACGGTGTCGATGTGCGTGTTCAGGACGTAGTGGGGTCGTCCAGTCCCCTTCGAGGCGAGGACGTTCCCGGCGTCGTCCACGTCGGGCTCGTAGCCGTGCTCGCGCAGCGTCTCGGCGAGCAGTTCGCGCATCTCCGTGACGTCCTCGTGGGAGGGCGTGCGGACGGCGCGCTCGTGGAACTCCAGAACGGAGAACGAGTCAGGCATCGAGCTGGCGCGCGGAGACGACCTCGGCTTCCCCGTCGAGTTCGTGCTCGGTCGGGCCGCGCAGCGTCGCGGTGGTGCCCGAGAGGTCGACGCGGAGTTCGCCGCCCGGCGGCCGCACCGCGACTCGGTCCCCGCAGCGACCCTCGCGGCGCGCGACGGCGGCGACCGCGACTGCGCCCGTCCCGCAGGAGTCGGTCTCGCCCTCGACGCCGCGCTCGAACGTGCGCTGGCGGAACGCGTCCTCGCCGTCCGGGGACGCGAACGTGACGTTCGCGCCCTCGGGGAACGCCTCGTGGTGGCGAATCTCGGGCGCGTCCGCCTCGATGTCCACGTCGTCGACGTCGTCCACGAACGCGACCGCGTGGGGGACGCCCGTGTTCACGGCGGTGACCTCGTAGCCCGCCAGTTCCTCGCGCTCCATCGGCTCGTCGCGGAACGCCGGCACGTCGCGGGGCGCGAACGACGGCTCGCCCATCTCCACGGTCACTTCGGCGCCGTCGAGGTCCGCGCGCCGCGTCCCCGCCTGCGTGTCCAGCATCACGGCGTCCGCGCCGGTCTGCTCGGCGACCCAGCGGGCCGCACAGCGCGCGCCGTTCCCGCACATGTCGGCGGTGGAGCCGTCGGGCTGGCGCAGCGTCATCACCGCGCGCGGCGGCGTGTAGCGGTCCTCCAGCGCGAGGAAGAGGACGCCGTCGATGCCGAGGTCGGAGCAGAGCCGCTCGGCGAACGCCCCGCGGTCGGGGACGTAGTTCGACGCGTCGACGATTGCGAAGTCGTTGCCGGTGCCGTGGTATCGTTCGTAGGGAATCATCGGTGTAGAGGTACGGGAATCATCGTTCTGGGGTGGTGAGGTCGGCCAGCGAGTCGCGTTCGCGGGCGAGCCGGTGGTCGCCGCCCTCGACGGCGGCGACGGCGGGCCGCGGCCGGGAGTTGTACTGGGACGCCATCTCGACGCCGTAGGCGCCCGCGTTCCCGACCGCGAGCAGGTCGCCGCGCTCCGGTCGCGGGAGCTGTCGGCGCTCCGCGAGTACGTCTGTGCTCTCACAGATGGGCCCGACCACCGTAACTGTACGGTCCGGGCGGTCGTGGCCGTCGCGGGTGAGCGCGCGCACCTCGTGGTGGGCGTCGTAGAGCGCGGGCCGCAGTAGGGTCGTCATACCGGCGTCGACGCCGGCGAGCGTCGGGCCGTCGGTGCGCTTGACGGTGTTCACTTCGGTGAGGAGGACACCGGCGTCCGCGACGAGGAAGCGCCCGGGTTCGACGACGAGGGCGGCGTCCACGTCCGCGAGCGCGTCCCGGGTCGCGTCCGCGACTGCGTCGAGGTTCAGCGGCTCCTCCTCGGGGCGGTACGGGACGCCGAAGCCGCCGCCGACGTCCACGAACTCCAAATCGACGGGCGCCTCACGGGCGACCGCGGCGAGCCGTTCGACGACCTCGCGGTGGGCGTCCACGTCCGAGTCGGAGAGCATCCCGCTGCCGACGTGGGCGTGAATCCCGACCACGTCGAAGCCGCGGGCGTCAGCCTTCCGGAGCGCGTCCGCCGCGCGGTCGTGGGGTATGCCGAACTTGGCGTCGGCGCCGGTCGCCACCTCGTCGCTGTGGCCGGCGCCGACGCCGGGGTGGACGCGGACCGCGAGCCGGCCGTCGAAGCCGCGCTCGTCGAGGCGGTCGATGGTGTCGCGGGCGCCCACGACGAACGTCGCGTCGGGCGCCTCGTCGAGCACGTAGTCGAGGTCGCGGGCGGGCGGATTGACGGCCGTGTAGTGAATCTCGGCGGGCTCGTAGCCGGCGTCGAGCGCGCGGTACACCTCGCCGGCGGACGCGCACTCCGCGCCCGCACCGGCCTCGCGGAGCGCTTCGAGGACCGCGCGGCCGGCGTTGGCCTTCACGGCGTAGTGGATATCGGCGTCCGGGAACGCGGCCGCGAGTTGGTCGTAGTTCTCGCGCACGCGGTCGAGGTCCTGCACGTACAGCGGCGTCCCGTACTCGGCGGCGAGGCCGCGGAGGTCGCTCGCCGACCAGTCCGCGAGCCGCCGCACGGCGGGGGCCTCGACGCGCGTCACGACCGCAGAACCTCCTCGCGCTGGGTGGCGTCGAGCGTCTCCGCTTCGAGGTCCATCGCGACCACCGCGGGCTTGAACGCGCCGCCGTCGAAGAGGTCGTGGTCGCCGACGCTGGACTCCACGTAGCGCGTGAACGCGCGGCGCTCGGGCGGCAGCTCGCCGTACAGAATCTCCTCCTCGACGAGGTCGTAGACGGGGATGCGCGGCGTCAGCAGCGTGTTCTCGCCGACCACGGAGTCCTCCCCGACGACGAACCCGGAGGTGACTCGGCAGCCCGCGCCCAGCGAGACGCCGTCCTCGACGACGACGGGCGCGCTCTCGACGGGTTCGAGCACGCCGCCAATCAGGGTGTTCGCACCGAGCTTCACGTCCTCGCCGATTTGCGCGCAGGAGCCGACGGTGTCACAGGAGTCCACGAGCGTGCCGTCGCCGACGTGCGCGCCGATGTTCACGAACGCCGGGGACATCACGATGCAGTCCGAGCCGAGGTGCGCGCCGCGCCGGAGCACGGTGCCGTCGGGCGTGTTCCGCGTGCCGCGGTCGTAGAGGTCGTCGGTGTCGCGCAGCGGGAGCACGTCGTGGTAGGTGACGTCGCCGTACTCGCGGGGCTCGGTCTCGCGGAGCGCGAAGTTCAGGAGGACGCCGCGCTTGACCCACTCGACGGCCTCCCACTCGCCGCCGGACTTCTCGGCGGCGCGCACGTCCCCGGCTTCCAGCGCGTCGAGGAACGCTTCGAGCGTGTCCGCGTCGTCCGCGCTCGCGGTTTCGGCCGTCAGGTCGCCGTCTTCGTGTCGGTGCCACAGGTCTCGTACGTCAGATTCCAGACTCATAGTTCGGAAGCAACCTCCTCGAATCGGTAGAAGTCCGCGGGCTGGTCGGCGAGCCACGCGGCGGCGTCGAGCGCGCCCGCCGCGAACACCGACCGGTCGCCCGCGCGGTGGGTCAACTCCAGCACTTCGCCGTTCCCGGCGAGCAGCGCCTCGTGCTCGCCGGTGACGTCGCCGGCGCGGCGCGCGTGCACGCCGATTTCGCCCTCTTCGCGGGGCTGGTCGCCCACGCGGCCGTGGACGCGCTTGCCCGTACTGCTCGCGGCTTCGCCGCTCGCTCGTTCCGCGGCCTCACTGCGCTCGGCCGCGCGCTCAATCCGGTCCAGCAGGACGTTCGCCGTGCCGCTGGGCGCGTCGCGCTTCCCGTTGTGATGGGTTTCGGTGACCTCAACGTCGTACTCGGGGAGCGACCCGACTGCCTGCTCGACCACGGCCAAGAGGGCCTGGATGCCCCGCGAGAAGTTCGCGCCGAGCAGGACGGGCGCGTCGCTGCCCGCGTCCCGGAGCACGTCCAGTTGGTCGTCGTCGAAGCCCGTAGTGCCGACGACGATGGGGACGCCGGCGGCCGCGCAGGCGGTCACGTACTCCACGCTCGCCTCCGGCACGGTAAAGTCCACGACCGCGTCAGGATTCTCGGCCTCGACGAGCGACGCGAACTCGCTGGCCGGGTCGAGGTCGCTGCCGGGGTCGCGGGTCGTCGCGAACGCCACCTCGACGCCGCGCTCGGCGGCCTCCTCGCGGACCTCGCGGCCCATCCGCCCGGTCGCGCCGGTGACCCCGATTCTCATGCGGACACCTCCTGCTCGTCGAGCGCGTCCAGCGCCTCACGGAGCCGCTCGCGCGTCTCCTCGGTGGCGTCGGTCAGCGGCGAGCGGTAGTTCGCGGGACCGTGGCCCAGAATCTCCTGGGCGGCCTTCACGGGAATCGGGTTCGTCTCCGCGAACAGCGCGCGGTTCAGCGGCTCCAGCTCCTGGTGGCGCCGGCGCGCGGTCTCGTAGTCGCCGTCGCGGGCCGACCAGACGAGGTCGCTGACGCGCTCGGGCTCGACGTTCGCGGTGACGCTGATGGTCCCGGTGCCGCCCACGGAGAGCACGGGCAGCGTCAGGCCGTCGTCGCCGGAGAGCACGCCGAAGTCCTCCCCGCGGGTGCGCTCGACGACCTCGCTGACCCGCGAGAGGTCGCCGCTGGCGGCCTTGTAGCCGACGACGTTCTCGTGGCTCGCCAGCGCCTCAGCGGTCTCCACCGCGATGTTGCGGCCGGTGCGTGAGGGTACGTTGTAGATGATTTGGGGGGCGTCCACGCGGTCCGCTATCTCCCGGTAGTGGGCTTCCATGCCCTCGGGCTCGGGCTTGTTGTAGTACGGCGAAATCAACAGGAGGGCATCGGCGCCCGCGTCCACGGAGCGCTGGGAGAGCCCCAGCGCCTCGTGCGTGGAGTTCGAGCCCGCGCCCGCGATAATCGGCACCTCGTCGCCGGCCTCGGCGACGACTGCCTCCACGACCTCGACGTGCTCGTCGTGGGTGAGCGTCGCGCTCTCGCCGGTCGAACCCACGGGCACGAGGCCGTCGACGCCGCGGTCGACGAGCCGTCGCGCGTGTGCTCGCAGTCGGTCGAAGTCGATGCTGCCGTCGGCCGTGAACGGCGTCGTCATCGCCGGGAAGACGCCGTTCACGAATGTTGTGTGGTCCATCTGGGTGGGGGTGTTGCGTCGGAGTCGGTGTGCGGGCCGTGCGTCCGTCGGCGGCCCGGCACGGGAGTGCTACGCCCGCAGCGAGCCGTGCGTGTCGGCTGTGCTGCGTTTGCGTTTACCCGAGAAGGAGCCGGCACTCTCGTCGGCGTCGAACCGCGTCCCGAGAGCGCCACTCATACGCACAAGTGTGGGTATCGGGGAACAAAGAGTTGTCGCCGCACGCAAGGACTGCCGAGCGACGCATCGAGAGCTTTTTGCCGCGTCTGACCGCAGGTCCGTGTAGATGCTAGTCCTCGGGGACGCACACGCGAGCACGCCCGACCGGCGGCAGTCGCTGTTCGCCGCGTACCGCGCGGCCGACGCCGATGTCGCGCTCCAGGCCGGGGACATCATGTACTACGACCTCCCGATTCCCACCTACTTCATCGGCGGCAACAACGAGGACTTCGACGTCGTCGAGGCGCTGCGTCACGGCCGCATCGAGAGCGACGACGTCTCGAACGCCTACCTCCTCCACAGCACCGCCGAGACCGTCGCCGGCCTGCGCGTCGCCGGCCTCTCCGGGAACTACGCGCCCACGCAGTTCGAGAAGTCCCGCGAGCAGCTCTACGACGACCGCCGCCGCCACTTCGTCCGCGAGGACGTCGAACGGGCCAAGCGGCTCGACGACGTGGACGTCTTCCTCGCCCACGAAGCCCCCCACGGCCTCCCGGTCACCGAGGACTACGAGGTCGGCTGCGAGCACATCGACGATATCCTCGACGCGCTCGAACCGGAGCTCTGTCTGGTCGGCCACCACCACGAGCACGCCGAGAGCGAGTTCGGCCCGACGCGCGTGGTCTCGCTCGCCCCCGCGTGGGAGTCGTACTACGAACTGGACCCCGACTCGCTGTCGCTGACGCGCCACGACACGCCGCCCGCCTGACCGGCCGGTCGCGTACCTTCTTTACGGCGGCGGCGCGTACGGCGCGTATGGCTCCAATCCAACCGGGGCAGCGGGTCGCCGTGCTGGCCGACTCGCAGAACCTCTATCACTCCGCGCAGAGCGTCTACTCTCGGAACATCGACTACTCCTCGCTCCTCGAGAAGGCCGTGCAGGGACGGGAACTCACGCGCGCCATCGCGTACGTCATCCGCGCGCAGGCCGAAGACGAGGACAGCTTCTTCGACGCGCTCCGGGACATCGGCTTCGAGACGAAGATCAAGGACATCAAGACGTTCGGCGACGGCTCCAAGAAGGCCGACTGGGACGTCGGCATGAGCCTCGACGCGGTGACGCTCGCCGACCACGTCGACACCGTCGTGCTCTGCACTGGCGACGGCGACTTCTCGCGGCTCTGCAACCACCTCCGCCACGAGGGCGTGCGCGTGGAAGTGATGGCCTTCGGGGAGTCCACGGCCGAGGAACTCATCGAGGTCGCGGACGCGTTCGTCGACCTCAGCGAGCGAGAAGAGACGTTCCTACTCTAGACCATCCGGCCGTCGGTGCCGGTCGAACCCATCAGCAGCGACCCGGCCGCCAGCAGCGTCGTCGCGACGCCCGCCACGGCGAGCAGCGTCGTCGTCCCCGAGGGGTCGAGGCTCGCCCACACCAACATCGCGGTACCGACAGTGAGCAGCACCGCCGCAATCCCGATTTTCGCGGTCGTGTTCATGGCTCCGGGTTGCGTCCCACACCACATAAACGCATCCACTTCGCGGACGCGAACGAAGTGGCTTTACGCCCGCCAGCCGACCGTCGAGGCATGCAGGACGCGGACGTGCACTCGCTGCGGACCGTCGCCGACTACCAGTTCGGAGCCGGCGCGGGCGCGGCGCTGTTCCCGCCGGAGGAACGCTTCGAGGTGCAGCGCTCGACCACCGGCCGCCCCCAGCAGGTCGCCCGCGACGACGGCGCCCGGCTCGTCTCCGTCGGGATGGACGGCCGCTTCACGCTCGGCGCAGCCGGCGGCCGCCGGCTCGTCGATAACCTCGCACATCCCGCGGCCCGAGTGGTCGTCGGCGACGACAGCGAGCCGTTCGTCCGCGACGGGAAGAACGTCTTCGCGAAGTTCGTCCAGACCGTCGACCCGGACGTCCGCGCCGACGACGAAGTCGCGGTCGTCCACGAGCGCGGCGACCTGCTGGCGGTCGGCCGCGCGGAACTGGACGCCGGCTCGATGCTCGACTTCGACACCGGGATGGCAGTGATGGTGCGGGATAGCGTCCAGAAGTAGTCACCGAGCGAGCGAAGCGACCGAGTGCCACAAGGGGTCGTTCGTCACCCTTTTCACGCCGCGACGCGACGCTTCGGGCATGTTTGGCGGAGGCGGCATGAACCCCCAGAAGATGCAGCAGATGATGAAACAGATGGGCATCGACGTCGACGAGATCGATGCCACCGAGGTCGTCATCAAGCAGGCCGACGGCGACCAGCTCGTCTTCGACGACCCGGACGTCACGAAGATGGACGCCCGCGGCCAGGAGACCTACCAGATTATCGGCGAGCCCGAGACCGTCGAGAGCGCCGGCGAAATCGAGGCCGAGGCGGAGTCCGCGGAGTCCGCGGAGTCCGCGGAGTCCGACGAGGCGGGCATCCCGCAGGACGACGTCGAGCTGGTCGTCCAGCGCACCGGCGCCACCGAGGCCGACGCGCGAGCGGCGCTGGAGGCGACCGACGGCGACCTCGCCGCGGCCATCTCCCGGCTGGAGTGATTCTGCTCGTTCGGGAGGACCGGGAGTTCCTCGCCGCGCCCGGCGACGAAGTCCACACCGACCTCGGCGTCATCGACGTCCCGGAGAGCGTCGAAGCCGGCGATACGGTGGAGACGCACCTCGGCGAGCCGTTCACGGTCCGGGAGCTTCGCGGTCCGGACCTGTTCAACCACCTCGACCGGACGGGCGCGCCGATGATGCCCAAGGACATCGGGCTGGTCGTCGGCCACACGGGGGCGTCGCGGGGCGACCGCGTGCTCGACGCCGGCACCGGGACCGGCGTACTCGCCGCCTACCTCGGCCGACTGGGCGCGGACGTCGTGACCTACGAGCGCGACTCCGAGTTCGCGGAGGTCGCCCGCGAGAACATGGAACTCGCGGAAGTCGCGGACGCGGTGGACGTTCGCACGGGCGACGTGACCGACCACCTCGACGACCTCGCGGAGTTCGACCTGCTGACGCTGGACACGGAGAACGCGCCGGTGGTCGTCGAGCGCGCGGACGACCTGCTGGTCTCGGGCGGCTACGCCGCCGTCTACTCGCCGTTCGTGGAGGACGCCCGCGAGGTCAACCTCGCCGCGGAGGACGCGGGCCTGGCGAACGTGGAGACTGTCGAGACGATTCAGCGGGAGATGGACCTCGACGAGCGCGGCTCGCGGCCGTCGACGGCGGGCGTCGGCCACACCGGCTACCTGACGTTCGCGCGGAACCCGTAGCTGTCCGGCGGCTCGGTTTCGGGGACGGCTCGCCGCCTCGCCGCATCCACCGTCCCGCACTCGATTACTGCATAGCCGGGGCTGGTCGCGTTCTCGTATTTGAATGTCCGTCCGCGTAGCGGCCGGTCAGGTGATGGCGTCCCCAAGCATCCGCGAGCGAAGCGAGCGGTTCACTGCGCGAACGAGCGTCGCGAGTGAGCGCAGGGAGTTTTTAGCGTAGCTTTTTGCGAGCCGAGCGGGACCGGAGGTCCCGCTGGCCGTGCGAACGGCGCAAAGCGCCGTGAGCAGACGGGGGTGCGCCTACGGCGCACCCCCCGCAGTAAGAAGGTCCGTTCTAGTTGTCGTCTTCGCGCCAGCGGTGTTCGCACTCCGTGCAGATGAAGAAACGCGTCTCGGATTCGTCGGCGGACCGGATCTGTTGCATGTACCAGTGGGCTCGGTCGTTCTCGCAGTTCGGGCAGACGACTTCCGTCGTCGGCAGCCCGCGGTCTTGGGCGTCGCTGACGTCGACGATTTCGGTCTCCTCCTGCCCTTCGGTGACGACGAACGAGGCGTCGGGGTCTTTCGGCTGTTTGTTCCCGCAGCTACCGCAGACCCAGAGGTCGTCCTCCGCTTTCATCATCGAGCCGCACTCGTCGCAGAACTCCATACCACGTGAACGCCGTCCTGTAAGTTAAGCCCCCTGTTTCAGCCGTCGCCCTCCGACTGGCCGGGCTCGCCGACGGCCTCGGTGGGGAGGTTGTTGTAGATGGCCGCTTCGAGGTCGTCGGGGTCGACGAACACGTCCTCGGTGACGCGCCCGACGACGTCCCGCAGCGACTCCTCGCCGTCGGCGTACCGGAGGACGACCTCGTCGTACTCCGCGAGGACGTCCTCGCGGGTGGCGGGGTAGGTGAGCGAGTCGAGTTCCGCGTGGAGTTCGTTGAGTTTGACTTCTCGTCCCATGATGTGTGCTACCAGGCCTACGGTCCTAACTGTTACCCTCGGAGCGGCCTACTCGAAGTCGGGCTCGCGGTCTTCGAGGAACGCCTGCATTCCCTCGCGCTGGTCGTGGCTCCCGAACAGGCTCGCCCACGTCCGGCGCTCGTACTCCAGTCCGGCGTCGAGCGGCGTCTCGTGGCTCTGATTGATGGCGTCCTTGGCGGCGCCGAGCGCGGTCTGTGACTTGCTCGCGAGGTCGGCGGCGAGGTCGGCGACGTGGTCGTCGAGTTCGTCGTGCGCGACGACCTCGCCGACGAGGCCCTCCTCGTAGGCGTCGGTGGCGTCGAGGCGGTCGCCGAAGTAAATCAGGCGGCGCGCGGTCTCGTCGCCCACCAGTTGGGGGAGCCGCTGGGTCGCTCCCCACCCCGGGACGATGCCGAGGTCGATTTCGGTCTGCCCCATCACGGCGGTCTCGCTGGCGACGCGGAGGTCGCAGGCCAGTGCCAGCTCCATCCCGCCGCCGAACGCGTAGCCGTTGATGGCCGCGATGACGGGCGCGGGGAACGACTCGATTGCGTCCGCGAGGTCGTGGCCGAGTTCGGCGTACTCGTGGGCCTCTTGGGTGGCCATCTCCGCCATGTGGGAGATGTCCGCGCCCGCGACGAACGCGTCGTCGCCGGCGCCCGTGAGCACGAGCACGCGGGCGCCCCGCCGTTCGGCCTCGTCGACGGCGTCGTGGAGCGCGTGCAGCGTCTCGACGTTGAGCGCGTTCAGGCTCTCGGGGCGGTCGACGGTGACGGTCACGACGCCGTCGTCGAACTCGGAGCGGACTGTGTCTGCCATGTGCGCGTGGACGTGGACGGCGCAAATAATGCCCGGGGTCTTCGCAAGCCCGAAATACCGGCGCTGAGTACCGACTGGCATGACCCTCTCCGAGGAGGACCGCGAGCGGCTGGCGGACATCGTGGAACTCCAGCCGACGAAAAACGGCGTGCTCCAGGACCGCTGGGACATGGAAAGCGGCAGCGACGTCCACCAGTACCTCGAGTCGGAGCTGCGGGACTACTACTACCGCGACGAGAACAGCCTGATTCGCGCCACCGCGGAGGCGGCCGAACTCGTCGGGGAGGCGCCCGAGAGCGGCGAGGCGCCCGCCGTCCACATGTCCGAGAACGAGCGCCGCGTGTTCGCGGTCATCGCCGGCCCGGACGAGCGCGCCGAGAGCGTCGTCTCGGTGCTGCACGCGGTCCGCGACGAGTTCGACGTCCCCGACCTCGAATCCGCGGACGTCCGGCGCGCGCTCCAGACGCTCAAGCGCAAGGGCATCGTCACCGTCGAACACCGCACGGTCCCGACGTACAAGCTCGCGGTCGCACGCGAGGACGTGAACGTCGCGGAGCGCGACGGCGAGCAGTCCGCCTCGGAAGCGTAGCTATTCTCGCTGGCGCCGCCGGCGGTCGTCCATGACGCGCCGAATCGCCGCGCCCGGCCCGCCCTCGATTGGCCACTCGCCCTGCCGCCACGTCGGCGGCTCGGGCTCGTAGTCGGGACACGACCCCGAGCACTCCGCGGCCGTCTGCTCGCGGCCCTTCGCCGCGCAGTACGGCACGTAGCCGTGTTCGCCGCGCTGGACCGCGAAGTGCCGGCAGTCCGGCCGCATCGTGTCCAGATACGACCGCCAGCCGCGCTCGTACGCGCGCTCGGCGATTTCGAGGCGCTTCTGTGCCTTCCAGTCGGCGTCGACGTACTCGAAGCTCGCGGGTGAGTTGTCGAACTCGCTGTCCGACGGCCGCTCGGTGATTCTGGTGCCGACGGACGCGGGGGCCAGCGACCGCGGGTGCCACGCCACGGACGCCTCGCCGTCCGCGAACGTGAGGACGCCGGCTTCGACGGGCATCTCCGCGAACAGCGCGCGCTCGGCGCCGCGCTCGTCGCTGGACTCGGTCGCCAGCCACACCTCGTCGGCGAGCCCGAGCGCGACGTCCCGCTGGAGTTGGTCGGCGAGCGCGTCCGCCGCCGACGCGTCGAGGTCCGGCTTGTTCTCGATGGCGACGATTCGCTGGACCCAGTCGGGGTACGGCCACTTCCGCTTGAGCTCTATCTTGTTCCCGTTCCGCCGCGTCTCCACGACGCCGCGGTCGGCGGCCTCGTGAATTGCCTCGCGAACGTAGCGCCACGGGTAGCCCGGGTGCGGGAGCGCGTCGCGGTAGAACGCCCAGTCTTCGGGCGCGTTCCGGACGACGTGCAGGAGGTCCGAGTTCAGCCGCTCGGGGCCGAAGTTCGCGCGCGCTTCGAGCGCTTCGGGATCCACTTCCACGACGACGGTGTCCCAGCGCCGCCGCTTCGTGCCCAGTTGGCGCGCGACGATGCAGGGGCGCTCGCCGTCGGGGTGCCAGTGTCGCTCCGCCCACGCGCAGACGCGCAGTTCGAACGCGAACTCGGAGTCGGCCACGCCGAACGTGGGGCCGGCGACCCACCTACGTCTTTCGCTGGCGCTCCGGAGAACCGGCGGAACCCGCGACGAGCAGCGCTCGGAAGTACCACACGAGAGTACGGGCTAGTATGCGAGCTTACGAAGTCCAGGAGGGAGACCCGAACTACGAGGGCGTCGTGGAAGTCGAGCGCGAGCGCCCCGAACCCGCCGCCGACGAGGCGCTCGTCCGCGTGCGGGCGGCGTCGCTGAACTACCGCGACCTCGCCATCGCGAACAGCGAACTGACCTACCCCGGCGCGAGCCTGCCCGTGGTGCCGCTGTCGGACGGCGCTGGCGACGTGGTCGCGGTCGGCGAGGACGTCGAGCGGCTCTCGGAGGGCGACCGCGTGGCGACGCCGTTCGCGCCCGACTGGGTGGACGGCCCCGTCGAACCCGAGAAGGTCCAGCGCACCACCGGCGGCAACGTGGACGGCGCGCTCGCCGAGTACGCCACGTTCCCCGCGGACAGCCTCCCCGTCCTCCCCGACTACCTCTCCTACGAGCAGGGCGCGGCGCTGTCCTGCGCGGGCCTGACGGCGTGGCGCGAACTCGTCGAGAACGGCGACCTCGCCGCCGACGAGACGGTGCTGGCGCTCGGCACGGGCGGCGTCTCCACGTTCGCGACGCAGTTCGCGTCCGCCCGCGGCGCGGACGTCGTCGTCACTTCCTCCAGCGACGAGAAGCTCGACCGCGCCCGCGAACTCGGCGCGGACGTCACCATCAACTACGAGGAGACCCCCGAGTGGGGCGAAGTGGTCGCCGAGCAGACCGGCGGCGTCGAGCACGTCATCGAGGTCGGCGGCGCGGGCACGCTCGAACAGTCGCTTGAGGCCGCTGGCTTCGGCGGGCACGTCCACGTCATCGGCGTGCTCGCCGACCAGGAGGCGGTCGTTCACCCCGGCCCGATTCTCGGGAAGGCGCTGCGCGTCGAGGGGTCGATGGGCGTCGGCAGCCGCGCGATGTTCGACCGGATGCTCGCCGCGATGGCCGGCGACGAACTCCAGCCCGAAATCGACCGCGTGTTCGACTTCGACGAGGTACGGGAGGCCTACCGCTACGTCGAAGCCGGCGACCATCAGGGGAAGGTCGTCGTCTCCCTAGAGTAACGGCGTCGCTACACGGCGTAAAATAGCGACCGGTGGGAGGCCGGTCAGGCTTCTTCGAGCTGCTCGTCGATGAACTCGTGGGCGTCCCGGAGGATGTCCCGCGGGCCGTCCTGCGTGATCGTGTTGATGGCCTGCTCGTAGTCGCGCCACTGCAGGTCCGAGTGCTCGTTCGACAGTTCGGCGCTGGCCTCGAAGGACTTCGCGACGAACAGGTGGACCGTCTTGTGGATGCGAGTGCCGTTCGCTTCGAACACGTAGTCGTAGTCGTCTCGGAAGCCGTCCAAGAGCCGGAAGTCCTCGATGCCGGCTTCCTCCTGTACCTCTCTGATAGCCGTCTGCTGGAGCTCTTCGTCCCCCTCCACGCCGCCCTTCGGGAACTCCCAGTCCCCGGGCCGGCTCTTCAGGAGGAGGTATTCGCGCCGGTCCCGCGTGTCGCGGAACAAGATGGCTCCGGCGCTGGTCGCTTCGACCGTCATTAACACGGAGTAGTAGGCGACCAGTTAAGAGAATGTCGGAGTGGGTGGGTACCTGACACGCCCAGCCGCCCAAGCACACGCTTTTTCACGGTGGAGCGCGTGGATTCGCACAGCACCCCCAGCCATGACCTTCGTCACGAAACTCTCTCTGAAGAGCGGCGACCGAGCCGCCCTCGACGGCGTCGTCTCCGACATCAAGACGACGTGCCGCCGGAAGGGCGCGGAAATGAAAGGCCCCCACTCCGATACGCCCGCCGAGCAGTCCGTCCCGCTGTACGACTCGCTGAACGGCCGCGACGACGGCAAACAGGGCGTGTGGACGTACACGGTCTACCGCCGCCGCATCGAACTGTACGGCCACGACGACCTCGCCCGCGACATCATGGAGCGGGACTTCCCGGACAGCGTCCACGTCGAAGCCGAACTGGAGCAAGTGAAGCCGCTGGGCTCCTCGTAGCTGGGATTCTCTCTCTGCGACTCTCCTGACACCCACTCGAAAAGCGACAGCGCCGCCGCCGAGCTTAGAACGAGCTCTCGCCGACGGTTTCGAGGTACTCCGCCTGCCCGACGTGGGTGTCGTCGTTGAACCCCTCGACGCGCAGCCGGACGAGCGTGTCGACGGCGTCGTCGGGCGCGTTCGAGATGCGGAGCTTCGAGTCGCCGATGCGCGCGACGGCCGACCCGTCCTCGACGCCGGTGACGAACGCCGTAAGCTCCGCGCCGGCCTCGAAGCTCGGCGTGTTCGTGCGGAAGCCGACGCCCGCGAGGAACGAGCCGAGCGTCATGCGCGACTCACCTCCTCGGACTCGCGGTCGCTAACGTACTCCAGCCCGTACCCCGTGACGGCGGCCGCCAGGAAGACGAAGAACAGCAGCCAGCCGTGGAAGACGAACGGCCAGACGTCGATGGGGTTGACGACGGGGATGGTGTCGCCGAGCGAGCGCATCGCCCCGTAGCCGGCGAGCACGCCGCCGCCCCACGGGAAGATGTAGCCGAGCGCGCTGGTGTTGGCGTCGAGGATGTTCGCGCGCCGGTAGCCGTTGATGTTGAACCGCTCGCCGATGCGCGCGATGTACGGCGCGATGGCGATTTCGGCGGCGGTGTTGATGGTGATCATGGAGTTGACGAACGCGGTGCCGAGCACCATCGTGGTCTCGGCGCGGCGGACGTTCGTCGCGACGCGGTTCAGCAGGAACGACTGAATCGCCTCGAAGCCGCCGCCCTGAATCATGATGCGGGCGCCGGCGACGATGAGCAGCGTGAGCACGATGAGCGGGAAGAACCCGGACGCGCCGCTGTAGAGGCTGCCCGTGACGCCGGTGCCGTCCTCGACGACGAGGACGAACGGCAGCCACTCCAGCGACTGTGCCAGCCCGGAGCTGGCGGGCGCGCGGAACAGCAGCGCGGGCGCGCTCTGGAGCCCGCTCTCGATGACGCCCCGCGACGCGAGGACCGTCGAGCCGACGTTGAACACGAGCGCGAGGATGATGCCCCACGAAATCGCTTCGACGATGTGGCGGCCCGCGACCGCGAGGCCGATGACCAGTAGCATCGAGAGCACGTGGACGAGCCCGAGCGGCTGGCCGTCGAGAGAGGCGCTGGCGGTCGCGGCGACGTCCGACCCGGGCATCATCTGACCGGCGACGACGTAGCCGGCGAACGCCAGCACCGCGGCGAGGATGGCGTACTTGAACCGGGACGCGACGACGCCGCCGATGTCGGCGTCCTGGGTGACCGCGGAGACGATGGTGGTGTCGCTGACGGGCGCGAGGTTGTCCCCGAAGACGGCCCCGGAGAGGATGGCGCCGAACAGCAACACGGGGTTGGCGCCGAGCAGCACGCCCGCGGGGTAGAACAGAGAGGTGAACGCGATGGCCCCGCCGTAGCCGGTGCCGATACCGGTGGTGAACAGCGCGGCCAGCAGGAACGTGACCGCGGGGAACAGCGGGCCGGAGACGCTCGCCACGTCGGCGGCCCAGACGAGCCCCTGCACGAACCCCCCGTCCTGGAGCAGTTGCGCGAACATCCCCGCCCACAGCCACGCGACGATGGCGGTGGCGGCGACGCGCTGTGTCATTCCCTCGAAGATGGTGTTGGCGTACGTCGCCCACGACCCCTTCGTGAAGAACATGCCCACGACGAGCGCCGCGAGCATGCCGATGACCAGTCCAGTCGTGTCACTGACTTGCAGGACGCCGCTCTGGAAGATGGCCCACACGACGAAGAGCGCGAGCGGTATCGCGCTCGCGATGCGGCCACCGTAGAACTCGATGTCGTGGCCGCCGCCCTCGCCGGGCTCGTGTAGTTCGTCCGCCGCTTCGCTGTCGTCGGTTGCCATACGTGTTTCCCTCACTTCGCCGCACGTATTAAAAACCTACACCGTGAGCCCGCCGATACGTGACGGTTTATGTGACGGCCGCGCCTCCCCCGAGACATGAGCGCTGACGCGACCGAGCGGCTGGTGGCGCTGCGACGCGACCTCCACCGCCACCCGGAGCCGGCGTGGTGTGAGTTCTACACGACCGCGCGCATCGTCGAGGAGTGCCGCCGAATCGGGGTAGATGAACTCCACGTCGGCCCCGACGCAATCGACCCGGACGCGCGGATGGCGGTGCCCGACGGGGACGAGCTCGCGGAGTGGTTCGAGCGAGCGCGCGAGGACGGCGCCGACCCCGACATCCTCGAACAGCTGGAGGGCGGGCACACGGGCGCGGTTGCCGTCCTCGAACGCGGCGAAGGGCCGACCGTCGCGCTACGCGTGGACATCGACGCGCTCCGCATCACCGAGTCCGAGGACGGCGACCACCACCCCGCCGGCGAGGGGTTCCGCTCCGAGCACGAGGGGCAGATGCACGCCTGCGGCCACGACGGCCACGCCGCCATCGGCGTCGGCGTCCTCGAAGCAGTCGCGAACAGCGACTTCGCGGGGACGTTCAAGGTCGTCTTCCAGCCCGCCGAGGAGCGCGTCGGCGGCGGGAAAGCACTCGCGGAGAGCGGCCACCTCGACGACGTGGACTACCTCTACGCGGTCCACCTCGGCCTCGACCACCCTACTGGGGAGGTGGTCGCGGGCATCGACGGATTCCTCGCGGTGAGCCACCTGCTCGCGGAGTTCGAGGGCGAGCCCGCGCACGCCGGCGCCCACCCCGAGCAGGGCCGCAACGCCGTGCAAGCGATGGCCACCGCCATCCAGAACCTCTACGCGATTCCGCGCCACGACGGCGGCGCCACCCGAGTGAACGCCGGGCGCGCGGGCGGCGGCACCGCGACGAACATCATCCCCGAGGACGCGTTCGTCGAGGGCGAGGTTCGCGGCGAGACCACCGAACTGATGCGGTACATGAAGGAGAAAGCCGACCGCGTGCTGCGCTCGGCCGCGGAGATGCACGACTGCGAGGTCGAACTCTCCACGGAGGGCGAAGCCCCCAGCGCCGAAAGCGACGACGAACTCCGGGAGGTATTCAGCGCGGAAGCCGCCGACGTCGCGGGCGTGGAGACCGTCACCGAGCGCGACGACCTCGGCGGCAGCGAGGACGCCACGTTCCTCATGAACCGCGTGCAAGAACAGGGCGGGCTGGCGTGTTACGTCTGCGTCGGAACCGACCACCCCGGCGGCCACCACACGTCCACGTTCGACGTGGACGAACGTTCGATTGGCATCGGCGTCGAGGGCCTCACGAACGCGATTCTGCGGGTCGGCGAAGAACAGCCGTAGTCAGTACTTCGGCTCGGCGCCGGTGACTTCGTAGACGTCGTCCATGATGTCGTCCCGCCGAGCCTGCCAGTCGGCGAGCGCGTCCGGGCTGGAGGGGTAGTCCTCGTAGTGCTCCAGGAGGCGGTCGGCCTGCTGTTTGGTCTTGTAGAACTCCCAGATGTTCGACCAGTAGCCGAACGACTTCAGCGCGGTGACGACCTTCAGCCGGAGGCTGAACTCCGTGCTGCCGCCGTACAGCGCTTCCGCGAGCTTCTCGCCGGGCAGCGACGCGAGCAGTCCCATCAGGTCGTCGACGTCCACCGCCGTCGAGAGGATGTTGTAGACGTCGAGGGCGGCGTAGCGCGCGCCGTAGTGGTCCATCACGCGCTCGTTGTACGACCACAGCATCTCCTCGGAGACGTCGCCGGCTTCGATGGCGTCGATGGCGGCCTCGGCGGCGTACTTGCCGGCGTACGCCGCGCCAGCGATGCCGCCGCCCGTGGTCGGGTTGACGTGCGCGGCGGCGTCGCCGACCGCCATGTAGCCGGGCGCGGTCGCGGAGTCGTAGGGCCGCCGCGTCGGCAGCGCCGCGCCGAGCTTGTCCTCGACCTCGCCGCCCTCGAACTCCTCGCGCTGGCGGAGGTCCCGCTTGAGGTCGTCGACCAGCTCCATCGGCTCCTCGGTCATCTGGAAGCCCAGCCCCGCGTTGATTTCGGTGCTCGTCCGCGGGAAGTACCAGAGGTAGCCGGCGGCGCGCTCGGTGGGCTTGAACACGAGCGCGTCGTCCCACTCGACCTCCTCGGGCACCTCGATGATTTCGCGGTACGCCGAGCAGAACTGCGAGTACGAGACGTTCGTGTCGAAGGTCGCGTTCGAGAAGTCCGTCTTGTCCTGCAGGATGGAGAGCGCGCCCGCCGCGTCGATGACGACGTCCGCGTCGAACTCGTGGCTGGTGCCCTTCCGCGTGCCCTTCACGCCGGTGACAGTGCCGTCGTCGTCTTGCAGCACGTCCTGGACGACGACGTCGTAGTAGAAGTCCGCGCCCGCGTCCTCGGTCGCCGCGATGATCTGCCGGCCGTACTCCCAGCGGTCGATGACCGCCAGCTCGCCGGGGACGGGGATTTCGAGGACCGTGTCCTCCTGGGGAATCTCGAAGCGGCCGTGGTCGACGCCCGTGTTCGTGAACGCCGGCTCCAGTCGCTCCTTCGGGATGGCCTCGGGGAACGCGTCCGCGCCCTTCAGGGCGTCGCCGCAGGCGATGTGTCCGGCTTCCTCCTCGGACTTTCGCTCGACGACGGCGACGTCGTAGCCGGCGTTGGCGACGGTCGCGGCCGTGTAACAGCCCGCGGTGCCGGCGCCGACGACGGCGACGTCGTACTCGTGGGTGGTCATACTGTTCGGATTCGCGCCCGCGAGGAAAACTCTTTACGTACAATCTGTTCTCGCCGCGCGGACACGGACGAATAAAGAGTTTTACCCGCTCTCGTGGTAGCGCCAGCCATGACCGAGTACACCGTCGAGTTCGTCGGGACCGGCGAGGAGATTCAGGTCTCCGACAAGGAGACGATTCTGTCGGCGTGCCTCGAGGAAGGCATCGCCCAGGAGTACTCCTGCCGCGTCGGGATGTGTCTGGCCTGCTCCGCGAAAATCGAGGCCGGCGACGTCACCCAGCCCGCCGCCCGCGGGCTCACCGAGGAGGAAGCCGAGAACTACGCGCTGACGTGCATGGCGCGCCCGCAGTCCGACCTCAAGCTCGACCGCGGGAAGTACCCGCCGAGCATCGAAGACGACGCCGCGGCGGCGGCTCCCGCGGCCGACGACGACTGACTCACGTCGAGGACACCGCGCAGTTGTTCGGCCCGCGCTCCAGTTCTAGCGTCCCCTCGTCTATCTCCCGCCGTCCGAGGTTCGTCGCGACGATTGCCTCGTAGTTCGCCGGCCGCGGCGGCAGGTCCGTCGTGAGCGCGTCCACGAACGCCTCGCGCGACAGGTCCGCGACGGCGAGCGACTCCCGAACCGCGCCGAGGTCGCGAGCGAACCCGTCGTCCGCGAGCGGCGTCGTCGCCTCGACGTGCCCGGGAAGCACGTGCGTGTCCTCCGGATACGCGAAAATCAGGTCGTGGAGCGTGTCGTACTGCCGGCCCGCGAGTTCGCGGGCGCGGTCGGCGTCTTCGAGGTCCGGGCGGCCCACGCCGTCGAGGAACAGGCAGTCGGCGGTGAGCACCGCGTCGCCCCACTCGAAGACGACGAGTTCGGTGGTGTGGCCGGGCGCGTGCCGCGCCACGAGGTCACGCCCCCCAATCGAGAGCGCGTCGCCGTCCGCGAGCAGGGTCGCGTCGTAGTCGAGGCCGCGCTCGGTCGCGCCCGCCGGCAGCACGGGCTCGGCGTCCGTCTCCGCGGCGAGCGCACGGACGCCGGAGAAGTGGTCGGCGTGGACGTGCGTGTCCACGGCCCAGCGGAGGTTGAGACCGCGGTCGGCGGCGTCTTCGGCGTACCGCTCGCTCGCGGCCGCCAGCGGGTCCACGACCGCCGCCTCGTCGCCGTCCGCGAGCAGGTAGGAGAGACAGCCCGACGACGGGCGCTCGTACTGGACGACGCCGCCGAGGTCGTGCGCGACCACGAGGTCGCCCCACGCGTCCATCCCGCCGGCGAGGTTCACGGCGTCCACGCCCGCCTCGCGGAGCATCGCCGCGACCTCGTCGCTGGCCTCGCCGACCCCGCAGACGGCGACGATGGGTTCGTCCAGTTCGTCGGGGACGAGGGCGGCGGGGTCGCCGGAGACCTGCGCGGAGACGAACTGCATGTAGGGGACGTGAGCGGCGGTCACACCCGGCCCGTCGACGTGCCACGCGTCGAACTCGTCGCGGTTGCGGACGTCCAGCACGGAGACGTCCCCGCTCCGGATGCGGTCGTAGAGGTCGCGCGGCGTGATGGCTGGCGAAGTCACGAGCGGACGTACGCCCTCGCGTGCCAAAAGCTCACGTGGACGGCGCGCGAACTCGGAGGCATGACCGACGACTTCCGCGACGACGTCGCGGCCGCGGCGGAGACGGAACTGGACCGCCTCGGCTCCTCGAAGCGCCTCGTCGCGCTCACGGACGCGACCCTCGACGACGAGACGGTGTTGCGCGCGGCCGCCGCTAGCGAGGCCGCCGCGGCCGACGTGTTCGCCGAGTGGGCGGCGGACGCGACCGGCTCCGCCGCCGAGACGTTCGCCGCGTTCGCGGAGCGCGAGCGCGACCACTACGAGCGCGTCGCCGCGGAACTCGGCGACGACGTGGCTGCCGAATCCGGCGACGTCCACGACTACCTCTGCGACCTCGACGACACCGTCGAGCGTGCGGGCGGCGTCGTCGGCCGCGGCCTCGTCGCGGAGCGCACGCTCGCGCAGTTCGTGAGTTACTTCGTGAACAGCGCCGACGAGGCGCGCGCGGACCTGTTTCGGGAGCTGCGTGCCGACACCGACGCGGACACCGAGACTGCAATCTCCCTGCTCGCGGACGCAGCAGCGGACGAATCGGACGTCGAGCGCGCGCGAACCGCCGCTATCGAGGTCGTGAACGTCGCCTACGAGGAGTACGTCGAGGCGCTGGAATCGATGGGTGTGAACGCCAAGTCCGTCTGCTAACAAAAGACCCGTCTCCGTGGGGCTCCGCCCCACTCCGACGGTGAATCGTTGGTGGGAACCGCACGGCGACTCACTCGCCGTTCGAAATCGTGGTGTGCGCGCCGATGAGCGCGCCCGCGAAGTCGATGTCTTCGAGGTGGGTCTGCTCGTCGATGATGGAGTCGCGGACGTCGCAGTCGTGCAGGGTCGCGTCCGGGAAGATGACGGAGTTGTCCACGCTGGAGTTGCGGAGTTCGGCGTCGCCCATCACGTGGACGTTCTCGCCGATGGTGGTGTTCTCGACGACGGCGTCGTCGCTGACGAGGTTCTCGCCGTCGAGCTTCCAGCGCACGGCGTCCAGATACGACTCCGGCGTGCCGATGTCGAACCACGCGCCCTCGAAGGTGAACGCGTGGACGGACTGGCGGGCCTGCAGCCACTGGAGGAACCAGCCGGGCTCGTCGGGGTTCTCGCCCTCGTCGAGGTACCGGTCGAGGTCGGGCAGTGTCTCCCGCGGGAACGCGTAGCACGCGATGGAGACGAGCGTGCTCTTGGGGTGTTCGGGCTTCTCCTGGAAGTCCACGACTTCGTCGCCGTCGAGGTCCACGAGCCCGTAGGACTTCGCTCGTTCGAGGCTGCCGACGTCGTAGGCGGCCAGCGCGGGCGTCGCCTTCGCCTCGAAGAAGTCAACGAACTCGGCGATGTCGAAGCTGATGAGGTTATCCCCGGCGACCACCACGAGGTCGTCGTCGACGTTCTCGCGGTCGACCAGCTGGGCGAGCGCGCCGACGACGCCGAACTTCTCGTCCTCCTCGGAGGTGTCTTCGACGGTCAGCGTCGGCTTCTCGAAGTCGCTGTCGGCGAGGTACTCGCGGAAGTCCTCCGCGAAGCGCTCGTTCGTGGAGACGAACACCTCCTCGATGCGGTCGTCGGCTTCGAGGTCGGCGAAGATTTCGTCGATGACTGTCGAGTCCCCGACGGGGAGGAACATCTTCGGTCGGTGTTTCGTGATGGGCCACAACCGGGTCGCGTACCCGCCGGCGAGGACGACGGCTTTCATACCCCGACGGTGCCGTGCGTCCGATAAGTCCTTTTTCATCCAGGTGTCCACTTGCGGGCATGGACGACCAGACCACCCGCGAACGCATCCTCGACACGCTCCGCGAGCGCCCCGACACGCCCAGCGCCCTCGCAGAGGAGTTCGGCGTCTCCCGCGGCACGGTGCTGACGCACGTCCGCCACCTCTCGAAGTCCCTAGAGGGGACCGACGAGGAACTGCTCGTGAAGCCCCCGGAGTGCCGCGAGTGCGGGTTCGACGGCTTCGACGACCCCGTGAACGTGCCGTCGCGGTGCCCCGAGTGCAAACACGAGAACGTCGAGGAGCCCGCGTTCGTCGTCGAGGCCGTCTAGAAGCCGAGGCGCGCGCCGGGGTCCGTCGAGAGGTCCGCGGGGTCGCCGTCGTCGACGCCCGTCCGCACGAACTCGTAGTCGTCGTCCGCGAGGTAGACGTCGCCGTCACGGGTCTCGACCGAGACGGGGTCCAGTTGCGCGCCCTCGCAGGGACCGTGCGTGCAGACCCCCGAGTCCTTCTCGAAGGTCGCGGCGTGCTTCCGGCAGACCACGTCGCCGTTCCGCACGGGCGCGCCGTCGCCCGTGTCGAGTTTCACGTCCGTCCAGTGCATGCAGTAGTTCAGGAACGACGTGACCGAGCCGTCCGAGACCTTCAACAGGATGGCCTCGCGCTCGTCGCCGCCGTCGGCGACCGTGTACAGTAGCGTCCCGTCGGCCGGCACCTCCTCGACCGCGGCGATTCGCTCGTCTCCCATTGGCCCCGGCTATCGGTTCGGCGGCTTTGAGCGTACCGGAATCTGCGGCTGTTCACTCACGAGCATCCGCGAGCGCCATACGGCGCTCGCGGTTCACCGAGCGCGAACGACGCGAGGCGCGAAGCGCCTCGGAACGTGCGAGCAGCGAGCGAAGCGAGCCGTGAGCAGTGAGCGCTCGGGCGCGAGGACTGAGGGGAGTGAGCGTAGCGAACGAACCGAAGGAGGAGTGCTTTTAGTGCAGGTTTTGCCGAGGGCGCGCGGAGCGCGCCCGCAGCGCAAAAAGTGCGTTAGTAGTGCCGCGCTTCGACTTCTTCGGCGAGCGCGCGAGCGAGGCGCGCGCCGACCTTGCACGTGGTGTAGGTGGTGTCGTCGTAGGCGGCGACGGGTCGGACCTCCCACGTGGTGTTCGTGAGGAACACCTCGTCGGCGCTCCGCAGGTCTCGGGGCCGGTAGTGGCCTTCCTCCACCGGGACGCCGAGGTCGTCGGCGAGTTCGAGGACCGCCCAGCGCGTGATGCCGGGGTTGACCGGGAGGTCGAGGCTGGGCGTGTGGAGGGTGCCGTCGTCGACGAAGAAGACGTTGCTCGCGGCGCCGCCGGTGACGCGGCCGTCGGCGTCGAGGAGGACGGCTTCGTCGGCGTCGCCGGCGTCGATGCGCGCGAGAATCCCGTTGAGGTAGTTGTGGGTCTTCGCGACCGAGGGGAGCGCGTCGTCGGCGACGCGCTCGACGGCGGCGGTCGCGGCGGTCGCGGGCTCGCTCCAGACGCGTTCGCCGTCCACGCCGCCCCGCGGCAGGGGGTCGGTGACGACGACGACCGTCGGGTCCGCGTCGCCGTCGGGCGTCAACGACCCGGAGTGGGTGCCGCGGGAGACAGTGAGGCGGACGCGCGCGTCCGTGAGGTCGTTGGCGGCGAGCGTGGCGTGGACGCGGCCGCGGAGGTCGCGCTCGGAGAGCCCGTGGTCGATGCCGAGCGCGTCGCAGGTCGCCTGCAGGCGCTTGGCGTGGGCGGCCCACGCGAACACCTGGCCGCCGTACGCGCGCAGCGTCTCGACAGCGGCGTCGCCGTACTGGAACCCGCGGTCGCGGACGCTCACGGTGGCGTCCTCGGCAGCCACGAGCTCGCCGTCTACGTGCGAGTACACGTGTCGGCGCCGGCCGGGGCGGCTGCGGCCATCAGTCGTGGTCCTGGGCGGCGTCCACCCAGCGGCCGACGCGCTTCGCGGAGAGGTCCACGCGCTCGGCGAGGTCCTCCGGGTCGGCCGCCGCGAGGTCCGCGACGGTCTCGATGCCCGCGTCTTCGAGGCGGTCGGCGTACGCCGGGCCGATGCCCTTCAGGACGGTGACCGGCTCGCCCTCGACCGTCTCGGGCGCTTCCTCGTCGCCCGCGCTGGCGGCTTCCGCGGGTTCGGCGGCCCGCGTCGGGTCGTCGGTGTGTTCCTCGTCCACCAGCGACTCTGTGGAGGCGGCGGCGTCCGTCTCCGTCGCGACCGGCTCGTCGACGCCGTCCGCGTCGGCCTCGGGTTCGGCCTCAGTGTCGGTTTCGCGTACTGCGTCGGATTCCTTGACCGCCCGCTCGGACTCCGCCTCCGGCTCGTGTTCGACGGTGACGTCGACGCCGCTCCCGGCGGAGCGGCTCTCCTCCTCCATCCCGAGCAGCGATTTGAGTGTCGAGAGCAGTCCCATTGGCTGGCTATATCCCCCGACTGCACTTAAAGCCGTGCCCGTCAGTCAGAGTTGCGCGCGCAGTGCGTCGTTCATCGCGGCTATCGGCGCGTCTCGACCCGTCCACAGTTCGAACGCCGCGACGCCCTGGAAGAGGAGCATCCACGCGCCGTCTATCGTGGTCGCTCCCGCGGCGTCGGCGTCCCGGAGCAGCCGCGTCTCCAGCGGCGCGTACACCGCGTCCAGCACTGCGAGGTCGGCGTGGAGCGCGTCCGCCGGAACGGGCGACTCGTCCTCCTCCATCCCGACGCTCGTCGCGTTCACGAGTACGTCGGCGTCCGCGAGCAGTTTGGGGAGCGCGTCGAGACCGTGCGCTGACGCGGCCGCCCCGACGTCCTCGGCCAGCAGTTCCGCCGTCTCGACGGTTCGGTTGGCGATGCTGACGGAGGCTCCCGCGTCGGCGAGCGCGAACGCCGCCGCGCGGCCCGCGCCGCCCGCACCCACGACGACCGCGTCGCGGCCGTCCAGTTCGACGCCGTGGTGGGCGAACGAGCGGCGCACGCCCTCCGCGTCCGTGTTGTGGCCGGTGACTGTGTCCCCGGAGAAGTCGATGGTGTTGACCGCGCCGATGCGGGCCGCGAGGTCGTCCGGCTCAACGGCGTCGAGGACTGCCTGCTTGAACGGGATGGTGACGTTCAGGCCAGCGACGCCGAGCGCGTCCGCGCCCTCGACGGCGGCCGCGATGTCCTCGCGCGCCGGCTCGAAGGTGACGTACCGGGCGTCGATGCCGAGTTCGTCGTAGGCGGCCTCGTGCATCGGCGGCGACAGCGAGTGCTCGACCGGATTCCCGACGAGTCCGAATACTTGCACGCCTCCACGCACTCACGCGTCGTTTATAACTGATGCTCACTCCGAACCGTTTTTGCCCGCGAGCCAGTTTCCCGGCGTATGGCCGGCACACTCCTCGTCGACGGCGCGATACTGCTCGTCGGCATCCTGCTGCTCTACGTCGGCGCCGAGTTCCTCGTCGCCGCGGCGTCCGCGCTCGCGCTCTCCCACGGCGTGAAGGCGGCGACGGTGGGCGTCACCATCGTCGCGTTCGCCACCACGGCGCCCGAGCTGTTCGTCTCCGCGACGGGCGCGCTGACCGCCTCCGACAGCATCGCGCTCGGCAACATCGTCGGGTCGAACATCGCCAACATCGGCCTCGTCCTCGGCGCGTCCGCGCTCGTCCGCCCGATGGAAGTCGACGACAAGACGCTCTACCAGCACGGCCCGTTCATGTTCACGGCCGCCGTCGCGCTCGTCGTCCTCGGGCTCGACGGCAGCATCGCCGCGTTCGACGGCGTCGTCCTCCTCGCGCTGCTGGCCGGCTTCACCGGCTACCTCTACTACAAGTCCCAGCAGGCAGAGGACGTCGCGCTCCCGGAGGAGGTCGAGATGGACGAGGAGACCACGACCGCGGGCGTCCGCGAGTACGTCACGCTCGCCGGCGCCATCGTCCTGCTGCTGGCCGGCTCCCGCGCGCTCATCGTCGGCGGCAAGGGCGTCCTCGAGGCGTGGGGCTTCGGCGACCTCTTCATCGGCCTCACCATCATCGCGTTCGGCACCTCCGTCCCCGAGCTGGCGACGTCGCTCGTGAGCGCGATTCGCGGAGAATCCGGGTTCTCCATCGGGAACGTCGTCGGGTCGAACATCTACAACGTGCTCGCGGTCATCGGCGTCGTCGCCGTCCTCGTCCCCATCACGGTGTCCGGGTCCACCATCGGCTACGAGTTCCCCGTGATGTTGGCGTTCACCGTCGTCGCGCTCGCCGTCATGGCGTTCGGCGACCGCATCACGCGCGTCGAGGGCGCGGGCCTGCTGGCCGGCTACGTCGGCTTCGTCTACTTCCTGCTGCCGTAGCCCAACCACAAGCGTTAGGGAGCGCTTCGCGGACAGTACTGGTATGCTACGAGAGCGCCTGCAACACCCACTGACCGCGCTGGCGCTCGCGACGCTGCTGACCGCGCCGTGGGTCGGCGTCTTCCTCACCGGCGGCCCCGACGCGTACGGGTTCGGCGAACCGACGACCGTCGCGGTCAGCGGTGTCGCCGTCCTCGGGGCGGCGTTCCTGTTGGCGTGGGGCGCCGAGACCGCCGAGAAGGACGTCCCGCCCGCGTTCGCCATCGCGGTGCTGGCGGTGCTGGCGGTCGCCCCCGAGTACGCCGTCGACGCGCTGTACGCGTGGACCGCCGGCGCGAACGCCGGGACCGCGCGCGGCATCGAAGCCGCGAACCTCGCGGTCGCGAACATGACCGGCGCGAACCGCATCCTCATCGGGCTCGGGTGGTCGGGCGTCGCGCTGTTCACCGTCTACAAGGCCCGCTCCTCGAAGGACGCCGCGGTCGAGCAGCGCGGCGGCCTCCGCAGCGTCGTCAACCTCGACCCCGCCATCGCAACCGAAATCACGTTCCTGCTCGCCGCGACCGCCTACGCCTTCCTCGTGCCGCTCCGCGGCGGCATCGACATCGTGGACACGGTCGTGCTCGTGGGCCTGTTCGCGACGTACATCGCCATCATCATCCGCGGCGACGTCTCCCACGACACCGAACACGTCGGCGTCCCCGCGTACCTCCAGCAGTTCCGGCGGCCCGCCCGCGTCGCCACCGTCCTCGCGCTGTTCGCGTTCTCCGGCGCGGTCATCTACACCGCCGTCCACCCGTTCGCGCACGGCCTCGAAGTGCTCGGGGAGAACGCCGGCATCCCGCCGTTCTTCATGATTCAGTGGGTCGCGCCGCTGGCCTCCGAGGCGCCCGAGCTCATCGTCGTCGTCTACCTCGTGAACAAGGCGCGCTCGACGGCCGGGTTCAACGCGCTCATCTCCTCGAAGCTCAACCAGTGGACGCTGCTCATCGGGACGCTCGCGGTCGTCTACAGCATCGCGTACGGCGGCGTCGCCACGCTCCCCTTCGACGAGAAGCAGGCCGCCGAAATCTGGATTACCGCCGCCCAGAGCCTCTTCGCCATCGCCATCCTCGCGAACCTCAACATCGCCGTCTGGGAGGGCGTCACGCTGCTGGTGTTGTTCCTCACGCAGGTGTTCGTGGAGTTCGGCATCATCCGGCTGGTCGCCGAGCCCCGGGCGACCGAGCTCAGCATCCTCGTCCTCTACGCGTACACCGCCGTCTACCTCGCGCTCGCCGCCGTCCTGCTCGTGAAGCGCCGCGAGTCCGTCGCGCGGCTCCTGCGGGTCACCGCGGACGGCGCTCGCTCGGCGTTCTCGTAGCGGCCGCCGGCCAGTTCCTCGGGGAACGGCAGTCGTTTTACGGGCCGCCTCCTACGGCGTGCCGTGATTGGAATCGTCGTGAGCCGGGCCGACAGCGCGTCCGAACACATCGGCGAGCAGCTGCTGGAGGCCGGCGACTTCGAGCAGACCGGCGCGGGCGTCTACCGCGCGGACGGCTTCGAACTGCGGGAGTTCGACGACCTCCACATCGACCTCGACGACCCGGCGACGGCGTTCGACGACCCCGACTACGTGGTGGTCGTCTCGCGACACGCCGGCGACACCGGCGCGCTGCTGACCGCCCACCACACCGGGAACTTCGGCGACGCGGAGTACGGCGGCGAGGACCGCGCGCTCGCGGCCGCCTGCCCGAACGCCCACCGCGAGGTCGTGGACGCGCTCCGCGAGCACGCGCCGGACGGCTACGAGGTCGGGATGGAGTGCACGCACCACGGTCCCACCGAGACCAGCGTGCCGTCGATGTTCGTGGAGCTCGGCAGCGACGAGTCGCAGTGGGACGACCCCGAGGGCGCGAGAGCAGTCGCGGAAGCCGTCCTCGACCTCCGCGGCGTCGACGCGCGCTCCGAGCGCGCGCTCGTCGCGTTCGGCGGCGGCCACTACGCGCCCCGCCCCACGCGCATCGTCAGGGAGACCGACTGGGGCGTCGGCCACGTCGCCGCCGACTGGTGTCTCGACGACCTCGGCGACCCCGAGGCCCACCGCGACGTCGTCGAGCGAATGTTCGAGGCGAGCGGCGCTGAGCACGCCGTCGTGGACGGCGACAAGCCCGGCGTCGAGCGCGTCGTCTCGGAACTGGGGTACCGCGTCGTCAGCGAGACGTGGGTCCGCGAGACCGACGGGGTTCCCCTCGACCTCGTGGACAGCGTCGAAGAACGCGTTGGCACGGTCGACGACGGCCTTCGGTTCGGCGAGCCAGCGACGGGCTACGAGGGCGGCTACGCGGTCGTGGACCTGCCCGCCGACCTGCTCGACGCCGTCCACGCGACCGACCCCGAGGCGGCCGTCGGCGCGGCCGCCGAGACCGCGCTCGCCTACGCCACCGACGAGAACGGCAACCGGCTCGCCGGCCCCGCCGCGTTCGCGGACGACGACGCCTACGACGCGTTCCTCGCTCGGGTCGCAGACATTCTGGAGCGCGACTACGACGTGACCCGCGAGGACGCCACGCTGACCGCGACGCGGGAGGCGTTCGACCCCGCCGCCGCCAGCGAACTCGGCGTTCCCGAAGGTCCGAAGTTCGGGAAGCTCGCGGGAGGTGAACCGGTGGACATCGACGGCGCGGAAATCCGGCCGGCCGACGTCACCCGCACCGAGACCACCACCGTTTCGGTCGGCTTCCGCGAGCGGACGCGTGAGCGCGTGCGACGCCCGTCCGACGCCGAGGGGAAAGGTAATTAAGCCTCACACGCTACCCGTTACGCAACAATGGACTCGATTGTGCAGGACGCCATCGACGAAGCCGAGGAGGACTCGGCTTCGGAGGGCGGCGGTACCCCAGCCGAGGGCGCGTCCGCCAGCGTTCCAACCGGGGAGATGACCGACGACGAACTCGAGGACGTCCTCCAGGAACTCCAGACGAGCATCACCGTCGTGGGCTGTGGCGGCGCCGGCTCGAACACCATCGACCGCATGTTCGAGGAGGGCATCCACGGCGCGTCGCTGGTCGCCGCGAACACCGACGTCCAGCACCTCGTCGAAATCGAAGCCGACACCAAAATTCTCATGGGCCAGCAGAAGACCCAGGGCCGGGGCGCCGGCTCGCTCCCGCAGGTCGGCGAGGAAGCGGCGCTCGAATCCCAGGACGAGATTCGGGACTCCATCGAGGGCTCTGACATGGTGTTCGTCACCGCCGGCCTCGGCGGCGGCACCGGCACCGGATCCGCGCCCGTCGTCGCGAAGGCCGCCCGCGAAGCCGGCGCGCTCACCATCGCCATCGTCACCACGCCGTTCACCGCCGAAGGCGAAGTCCGGCGCACGAACGCCGAAGCCGGCCTCGAACGACTCCGCGACGTCGCCGACACCGTCATCGTCGTCCCCAACGACCGCCTCCTCGACTCGGTCGGCAAGCTCCCCGTCCGCGAGGCGTTCAAGGTCTCGGACGAAGTCCTCATGCGCTCCGTGAAGGGCATCACGGAACTCATCACCAAGCCCGGCCTCGTCAACCTCGACTTCGCCGACGTTCGGACTGTCATGGAGAAGGGCGGCGTCGCCATGATCGGCCTCGGCGAAGCCGACTCCGACGCCAAGGCCG
Organism: Halobacterium sp. NMX12-1; assembly: GCF_040435975.1. Classification (NCBI taxonomy): domain Archaea; kingdom Methanobacteriati; phylum Methanobacteriota; class Halobacteria; order Halobacteriales; family Halobacteriaceae; genus Halobacterium; species Halobacterium sp. NMX12-1. Next base: position 1,251,936 of record NZ_CP159204.1, read on the forward strand.
CCGACTCCGTCAAGTCCGCGCTGCGCTCCCCGCTGCTCGACGTCGACATCTCCTCCGCGAACTCCGCGCTCGTCAACGTGACCGGCGGCCCCGACATGAGCATCGAGGAGGCCGAGGGCGTCGTCGAACAGCTCTACGACCGCATCGACCCCGACGCCCGCATCATCTGGGGGACCAGCGTCGACGAGGACATCGAAGGCGAGATGCGCACCATGGTCGTCGTCACCGGTGTCGACTCCCCGCAGATTTACGGCCGCAACGACGCCCCCGAACCCGAACCGGAGCCGGACGGCGGCGACAGCGAAATCGACGACATCGACTACGTCGAATAGTACCTTTTTCCGCCTCGGGTGTCCTCGCTCCCGCTGGTCGCTGCGGGCACCACTTGGCGCAAAAAGCTACGCTAAAAAGACCCGCCGTCGCGGGGCTCCGCCCCGCTCCGGCGGTGAACAGCGCGCTACGCGCGCTGATGCCGACGTCCTGCCGCGACTGCTCTCTACTCGATTTCGAGTTCGCCGCTCTCGCTGGCTGCGTCGCCGTCCTCGGGCCACTCGAGTTCGAACTCGACGCTCAGTTCCTTCGGGCCGTCGGTCGCCCCCTCGCGTTCGGCTTTGACCTCGAACGTCGGGCGGCTCGGCGGGTCGAGCGTGACCTCGTCGCCGCCCGCTTTCAGCGTGATTCCCTTGCCGGATTCGAGGTTGTCGGCGATAGTGCGGAGGTAGGTGGCGATTTCCTCGCGGCTGCGGTCACTCTCGGACTCGAACAGGACTTCTTCGGGCATACGAGCCGACAGTACGCCGGCCGAACGGATAAACGAGCGGGCCGCCGGCCTCGCTCGGCATCAATAGATAAAAGAGCGCTCGCCGACTCAACACGTGTATGGACGTTCCCCTAGAGCTTTCCGCGTATACGCGCGTGCTCCGGCTGGCGAGCACGCCGTCGTGGGAGGAGTTCTCCCAGATTTCGAAAATCGCTGGCGCCGGCATCCTGCTGGTCGGACTGCTGGGCTTCGTCATCTTCCTGGTGATGGAAGGCGTCACGTCGGTGATATAAGATGGGCGTGTACGCCGTCAAGACCACCGCGAGCCAGGAGCAGACCGTCGCCAGCATGATCGCCAACCGCGAGGCCGACGAGATTCACGCGGTGCTGGCGCCGGACGCGCTCACCAGCTACGTGATGGTCGAAGCAGACGACCACAACATCATCGAGCGCGTGATGGAGGAGATTCCGCACGCGCGCAGCCTCGTCCCCGGCGAGTCCGGCATCAGCGAGGTCGAACACTTCCTCTCCCCGAAGCCCGACGTCGAGGGCATCGCGGAGGGCGACATCGTCGAACTCATCGCCGGTCCGTTCAAGGGCGAGAAGGCGCAGGTCCAGCGCATCGACGAGAGCAAAGACCAGGTCACCGTCGAGCTGTACGAGGCGACCGTCCCGATTCCCGTGACGGTGCGGGGCGACCAGATTCGCGTGCTCGACTCCGAAGAGCGCTAAACCGCTTCTCGGAAGTTCGAACGGCGTAGCCGCGAGCGTATTCGGAAGAACGCGCGCTCCGACTCAGTTCTCGCCGTCCGGTTCGACAATCGTGTTTTCGAGTGTGCCGACGCCCTCGTAGGTGATTTCGACGGTGTCGCCGGGTTCGACGAGCCCGGGGTTCGCGGGGCTGCCGAACGCGACGACGTCACCGGATTGGAAGGTGAACCGCTCGGAGAGGAACGAGACGACCTCGTAGGGGTCGAACAGCATCAGTTCGGTGTTGGCTTCCTGCCGGCGCTCGCCCGCGACGTCGGTGTGCATGTCGATGCTCGTGGGGTCGAGGTCGGTCTCTATCCACGGGCCGAGCGGCCCGGAGCCGTCGAAAGCTTTCCGGGCGGTGCGGCCCGGCTGGTCGAGCGCGTCGAGGTCGTTCATGATGGTGAACCCCCGCAGCACGTCCGGCACGTCGGCCTCGTCTACGCGGTGACAGCGCTCGCCGACGACGGCCGCGAGTTCGCCCGCGTACGTCAGTTCGTCGGTGAACGTCGGGTACGGCACGTCGTCGCCGTGGCCGACCACGGAGACCGGCGGTTTGATGAAGAAGTCGGGCTGCTCGGGCCGCTCGTAGTCCATCTGGTCGAGCGTCTCCGCGTAGTTGCGGCCGACGCAGTACAGCGCCGACGGGTCGCAGGGCGGCGCGAGCGTGCCGTCCTCGCCGACGACGTACTCGGCGTCCTCGGTGGCGACGACGCCGTCGCGGTACTCGCCCTCGACGAGGCCGTCGTCGGTCCGGAGTCGTGCGAGTCGCATGGCTGGACGTCACGGAGGCGCGGCAAATCGCTTACGAACGCGGCGAGAAGCTAGCTCGTGGTGGCGTGCGCGGCGTCGGTGGCCTCGGCGACGTCGATGGGTTCGTCGCTCAGGAGGTCTTCGAGCACCGCGGGGTCGAGCGCGTCGGCGACGTCGTCGAGCACGCGCTCGCGCTCGCGGATGGCCTCGGCGTCGCCGTCGTAGAACCGGACGTACTCGGCGCGCGTGTGCTCGCGGAGCCCGTGCTTGATGGCGAAGAAGCCCTCGGGGACCGTCTCCCCGCAGATTTCGCACTCGTGGGCGTCGTGGTCCGCGACCTGATGGGCCAACAGCGCCTCGACGCTCCCGAACGTCGACCCACATCCGACAATCGCGCACTCCCACGCAGACATACGCCTCTGTAACCTGAGCGCGCAGATAAACCTTGTGTCGCCTTTTCGACCACTGAACCCGACGAGTCAGCCGTTCGTCACTGCTCTGTCAGACAAATTCTCGGACGCGAGACGCGGTTCAGGCAGTTGATACCACTTGACAACCGGGGCCTGATACGGGCTCTTCGAGCGCTATCGCGGCCGTTCGGTGTTCGGCAGCGAAGTGCCGACGACGTTCCGTGGGTGGCTCACTGCTGTTCGCCGGACTTCCGGAAATCTCCGATTTCCGGCGTCTGTCTCGCTACTGCTCGCCAGACTGCCGGTAAATCAGATTCCGCTGAATCTCGTTGGCGCCCTCGTAGATGACCGGGATGCGGGCGTCGCGGTAGACGCGGGCGATGCGGCGGTCGGTGAGAATCGAGCGCCCGCCGTGGAACTGCATCCCCTGCTCGGCGTTGTCGACGGCGACCTCCGTGGACTTCGTCTTCGCCATCGCCGCCCACAGGCCGGGGTTGTCGTACTCCTCGACCTTGCGGGCGGCGCGGTAGTTCAGCGCGCGCGCGGCCTCGAACTCCAGTCGCATGTCCGCGAGGCCGTGCTGGACGGCCTGGAAGTCCGCGACGTGGCGGCCGAACTCCTCGCGCTCGTGCACGAAGTCCCACGCCTCTTCGAGCGCCGCGGCGGCGAGGCCGAGGCCGTGCCCGCCGACGACGACGCGGCCGTGGTTGAAGAAGTCCGCGAGCATCATGAACCCGGCTCCCTCGCTGCCGATGAGGTTCTCCTCGGGAATCCGGCAGTCGTCGAAGACGATGTGGGCCTGCTTGGACGCGCGCATCCCCATCTTCTCGGGGATGTGCTCGGCGACGTAGCCGTCGGCGTCCGTCGGCACGATGAAAAGCGAGTAGTCCATGTAGCGGTCGCCGGTGTCGCCGGTCTTGGCGTACACCGTCACCCAGTCGGCTTCGACGCCGTTGCCGATCCAGTACTTCTCGCCGTTGAGCACGTACTCGTCGCCGTCCTTGTCGGCGGTCGTGTGCATCCCGGCGAGGTCCGACCCGACGTCGGGCTCGGAGACAGCCAGCCCCGTAATCTGGTCGTTGGCCGCGACCGGGCGGAGGTACCGCTCTTTCTGGTCGTCGTTGCCGTACTCTTCGAGCATCTCCGCGCCGAAGCTCGCGAGCTGGAGCGTCAGCGCGATGCCGGCGTCCGCGCGGTAGAACTCCTCGGCGATGGCCAGCATCTGTTCGAGGTCGAGGCCGCGGCCGCCGTACTCCTCGCCGATGTCCTGGGCGACGAGCCCGGCGTCCATCCCGGCCTCCAGAATCTCCCACGGGTACTCGCCGGTTCGGTAGAACTCCTCGGCGTTCGGCGCGATGTGCTCCTCGGCGAACTCGCGGGCCTCGTGCTTGACGTCGACCGCGTGCTCGGGAACCACGTCCTCGGAGAGCAGGTTCAGACTCATACCGGCCGTTGGAGCGCCACGGGCATAAACGGCCGCGAACGTTCGACAGTCCGCGCGGAGTTTATCCGCCGGAACCGTAAGCCGCTAAACCTCGGCTCGCGAACTCGGGGACGTGCCGACGACACGGGTCGACCTCCACGCGAAGGTACTCGACGACGACGTGGTGCGCCGAGCGAAGGCCGCCGGCGTCGACGTGCTGGTGTACGCCCCGCACTTCACGCGGCTGCCCGACGCCCGCGAGCGCGCCGCGGAGTTCTCCGACAACGAGCTGTTGGTGGTGCCCGGTCGCGAGGTGTTCACGGGGTCGTGGCGCGACCGCAAGCACGTGCTCGCGGTCGGCCTCGACGACCCGGTACCGGACTTCGTGACGCTGGACGGCGCGTTCGCGGCGTTCCGCGAGCAGGGCGCCGCCGTCCTCGCGCCGCACCCGGAGTTCCTCACGGTGAGCCTGACGGCCGCCGACGTCGAGCGGTTCCGCGAGGACGTGGACGCCGTGGAGACGTACAACCCCAAGCACTTCCCGTGGGACGACGACCGCGCGAGCGCGCTCGCCGACGCTTACGACATCCCCGGGTTCGCGTCCTCGTACGCGCACCGCCCCGAGACCGTCGGCGGCGTGTGGACGGAGTTCGACGCCGACATCCAGTCGGAGGCGGACCTCGTGGACGCCCTCAAGTCCGGCGTCCCGCGCTGCACCTACCACCAGCGCAACCCCCGGTTCCGGGCGCGCGAACTCGCGGAGAAGGCCCATCTCGCGTACGAGAACACGTGGGAGAAAGTCGACCGCCTCCTCCTCTCGGGTATGGAGCCCACGCACCCGCGCCACATCGCGTACGGCGGCGAGTTCGACGACGTCGCCGTCTACTAGAACAGGCTGCTGACGGCGTCCGTTGGGACGTACTGCGGGGCGACGTGGACGACGACCGCGATGGCCGCGAGCTCGATGAGCGTGATGAGGACGGTGACGGTGGTGGCGTACTTCGAGACCGTGGTCACGCCGACCGGCAGCCCGTACTCTTGGTCCGACAGCGGGTAGAACAGCGCGATGCCGCGCTTGCTCCCGACGACGTCGAGGACGTAGTGGGTGGCGACGCCGATCCAGACGTACTGGAGGTTCCCGAAGTACATCGGGAAGACGTACAGCAGCGCCAGCACGGGGATGTTGTGGAGGGTCTTGCGGTGCTTCCCGAAGTCGGTGTCGACGTCCGGGAACAGCGCACCCAGCACCACGGGGATGAGGACGGCGGCGATGGTGCGTATCGTCTCGACGCCGCCCGAGGGGTAGAGCACGTAGCCCAGCCCGATGGCGAGCAGGATGCCGTTGAGGATGTGGTCGCCCTTGTTCATTACTCGGGGCGAGAGCACGCGGGCACGTCACCGTTTCGGCACGCGGCCGCTACTCCTGCACCGCTCGGACTTCCTCGCGGAGCTTGCGGAGCGCGCGCCGCGCAATCTGCTCTTTGATTTCGGTGCGGGAGCCGTCGAACTCCCGGCGCTCGACGGTCGCGTAGCTGGACTGCGTGCCCCACTCGCCAGCGTACGCGACGCCGATGTAGACGGTGCCGACGGGCTTGGCCTCGCTGCCGCCGGTCGGGCCGGCGATGCCGGTCGTGGAGACGCCCCACGTCGTGTCGGCCGCGTCCCGAGTGGCCTGCGCCATCTGCCGGGCGACGGGCTCGCTGACCGCGCCGTGTTCGTCCAGCGCCTCCCGGGAGACGCCAGTGTCGAGTTTGGCGTCGTACGTGTACGTCACCAGCGACCGGTCGAAGTAGTCGCTGGAGCCGGAGACGTCCGTCAACAGCGACCCGATGAGACCCCCCGTGCAGGATTCGGCGGTCGCGACGGTGTGGCCGGCCTCGGGGAGCACGTCGTTGAGTTCCTCCTCTATCGGCGGGTCGGCGGCGTACTCGCGCATACCTCCGGGTACCGAACGACCGAGCAAGAAGGTGGTGGCGTCAGACGGTGTCGCGGTCGGTGTACGTGTACCGCTCGGCGATGCGGCCGTCCTCGAAGACGTGAACGTCCGCGAACCCGAACTCGACGTCTTCTCCGTCTTGGACGCCCGAGAACGTCCCGCGGACGGCCGCGCGCGACCCGTCTACGAGTACGTCGTGGACGGTGTGGCTACCGTCTTCGAGCGGGCGGCCCTCGCGGTAGAACGCTTCGAGCTCGGCCTTGCCCTCGATTGGCGGCTGGCCGGGTCGGTCGTAGACGACGTCGTCGGCGAACAGGTCGAGCAGGTCGTCGATGCGGTCGGCGTCCACGGCGTCGTAGTACGCGCGGACGCGCTCGGCGTAGTCGGTCACGGCCGAACTGTCGGGCGGCCGTCGAATCAACCGCACAGTCCCGGCAACAGATGCCGGGTTTCCGCGGGCGAAAGAGCCACGTGGCGCGACGGAGACGCTGGCGTATGGAGTACGAGGAGCCGCTGTTCTTCCGGGTGATGGAGTACGCGGCGCACGCCGACCGCGACGTCATCGACATGGTCTCGGGGAACCCCGACTGGGGGTCGCCGCCCGCGGTCGCCGAGGGCCTCCACGAGTACGCCGACACGGGCGGCCGGCAGTTCCAGTACCCGCCCAGCGAGGGGCTCCGCGAGCTCCGCGAGGAAATCGCGGCGCGCCGGCAGGTCCCCGTCGAGCAGGTCGTCGTCACGAACGGCGCGGGCGAGGCGAACTACCTCGCGATGGGGCGCGCGCTCGAACGCGGCGCCGGCGACGAGGTCGTGATGACCGACCCGGTCTACCCCTACTACCCGGGGAAGACGGACATGCTCGGCGGCGAGCAGGTGTTCGTCGAGACGGCCGCAGACGGCAGCCTCGACCCCGCGGACGTGCGCGCCGCCGCCAGCGAGGACACCGCCTGTATCGTGGCGACGACGCCGAACAACCCCACGGGCGCGGTGTACGGTGAGGAGACGATGCGCGAACTCGTCGCCGTCGCCGAAGAGTACGACGCGATTCTGGTCAGCGACGAGGTGTACGACCACTTCGACTACTCCGGGCGATTCACGTCCGCCCTGGAGTTCGACTCCGAGCACCGCGTCGTCGTGAACGCGTTCTCGAAGTCGCTCGCCATCACGGGGTTCCGGGTGGGGTACTGCATCGCGCCCGAGCGTCACGTCGACGCGATGAAGTCCCGGCACATGCTGACGAACGTGGCGACCTCGCGGCCCGCGCAGGCCGCCGTCCTGCACGCGCTCCGCGAGACCGACCCCGACTACTACGAGCGGACCCGGGACACCCTCCGGGAGCGCGTGGACACGTTCACGTCGGCGCTGGACGACGCGGGCGCGGAATACACCGAGCCCGACGGCGCGTTCTACGTGCTCGCGCGCTTCCCCGACTTCCCCGGCACGCTGGAGAACACGTTCGAGCTCATCGACGAGGCGGGCGTCGCGGGGATGCCCGGTTCGGGGTTCGGGAGCGCGCGCGAGGAGTGGCTGCGGTTCGCGCTCGTCACGCCGCGCGTCGAGGAGGCGGCCGACCGGCTCGCGGCCTACTTCGCGGACCGCTAGTACCCGCCCGCGTCCGAGAAACACCGCCCGCAGCGGCAGGCGTCGAAGTCGTCAACGGCGCGCTCGACGGCGACCGTCCGGATGTCGTCGTGGCCCACGTCGTTGGTCGCGCCACACTTCGTCCGGCTGTAGGGGTTCTCCACCCCCTTCTTGTGTACGGTTGCCGTGCGCTCGTTCAGCACGCCCTCCATGCGTGATAGTGACACGCCCAGCGCGGAAAACTGCTCCGGCCAAGACGTTCGGTGCGCCGCCCGCGAGGACCGCGACCGACGGATTGACCCCGCTGGGTCGCCGACTGTGCGTATGGACGAAATCGAGGTCGAGGCGGTCGACTCCCTCGACCCCGGGGTAGTCAGCGACACCGCCGAGTACGTGCTGTACGGCGGGAAGGGCGGCGTCGGGAAGACGACGATGGCGGCGGCGACCGCGCTCGCGAGCGCCAACGACGGCACCGCGACGCTCGTGGTCTCGACGGACCCCGCGCACTCGCTGTCGGACACCCTGGAGTTCGACGTGCCGAGCCGGCCCGCGAAGATGCGCGAGGACAGCCCGCTGTGGGCGGTCGAAATCGACCCCGACGACGCGCTCCAGCAGGCCGGGATGTTCGGGCAGGACGGCGGATTCGCGGGCGGCCTCGACCAACTACTCGGTGGCGCGGGCGGCGCCGGCGGCGACGGCGCGATGATGCCGGGCGCCGACGAGGCCGCCGCGGTTCAGCTCCTCCTCGAATACATGGACGACGAGCGCTTCGACCGCGTCGTCGTCGACACCGCGCCGACGGGCCACACGCTCCGACTGCTGGAACTCCCCGAGGTGCTGGACTCGATGGTCGGCCGCATGATGCAGCTGCGCGACCGCTTCGGCGGGATGATGGACGGCCTCACCGGAATGTTCGGCGGCGACGACGAGGACGAGCAGGCGGGCCTCGGCAACCTCGACGCCGTCGAGGAGCGCGTCGAGCGGCTCCGAGACGTGCTTACGGACCCGGCGCGCACGGAGTTCCGCGTCGTGCTCGTGCCCGAGGAGATGAGCGTGCTGGAAGCCCAGCGGCTCACCGACCGCCTCGACGAGTTCGGCGTTCCGGTGGGGACGGTCGTCGTCAACCGCGTGATGGAGCCGCTGGCAGACGCCGCCGACGTCCCCGGGGACGCGTTCGTCGCGCCGAACCACGAGGACTGCGAGTTCTGCGCGCGCCGCTGGGACGTCCAGCAGGCCGCGCTCGCGGACGCCCAAGAGCTGTTCAGAAACTACGACGTGGCGCGCGTTCCGCTGCTCGCCGACGAAGTGCGGGGCGAGCGCCCGCTCCGGGTCGTCGCCGCCTGCCTCGACGAGTAGCTACGAGAACCGCTGGAGCAGCCGGTAGCCGGCGTCCAGCCAGCGGTCCGGGAGGAAGCGCGCGAGCACGCCGACCCGGCCCGGCGTCCCGACGGGGTACCGGGACTTCGGGTCGGGGCTGACCGCGGCCTCCGTGATGACTTGCGCGACTTTCTCGGGTGGGACCGCGCCGACGCCGTTGACCGCGCTGGCGTCCTCGAAGAAGGAGTAGAGCTTCTCGTAGGCGCCACTACGGTCCAGTCCCTCGATTTCTGCCTCGGCGCGCTCCGAGAACTTCGTCTCGACGGGACCGGGTTCGACGACGGCGACGTCGACGTCGTAGGGCGCGACCTCCGCGCGGAGCGCGTCGCTCATCCCTTCGAGCGCGAACTTCGAGCCGTTGTACGCGCCCATCCCCGGCGTCGCCACGCGCCCGGAGACGCTGGAGACGTTGACGATGGTGCCGTCCTCGCGCTCGCGCATGTGCGGGAGCGCGGCGCGAATCAGGCGGTGCGGGCCGTAGACGTTCACGTCGAACTGCCGGTGGAGTTCGCGCGTCGGCACGTCCTCCAACGGCCCGAGTTGGGCGTAGCCCGCGTTGTTCACGAGACAGTCCAGCCGGCCGTGCTCCTCGACCACGTCGTCGACGACGTTCCGGCACTGCGCGGGCTTCGTGACGTCGAGCTCGGCGGTCTCACAGCCCTCGTCGGCGAGCGCCGCGAGGTCGTCGGTGTCCCGTGCAGTGGCGACGACCGTCCACTCCTCGGCGAGCAGCGACCGGGCGGTCGCCGCGCCGATGCCCGACGAACACCCGGTGATGAGAGCGACCTTCTCCATGCCGGATGCGTCGTGGCCCCGGCAGTTAAAGGGTCGAGTAGTCGCGGTCAGTCGAACGACCGCATCGCCGCGGTGAACGTGACGAACCGCCCGTCGACGCTCCGGCCAGTGACCTCGGTCGTGAACGCGCTCGCGCCGAGCTCCGATTCGAGTTCGTCGATTGCGGCCTCGCCGCTGTCGGGTTCGAGGGCGTACACCCACGTCCCCTCGGCGCCCAGCTCCGCCGTCGAGTGCCCCCACGCCTCGATGGCTTCGGCGTCGATTTCGCCCCCCAGCGGCGGCCCGTACTGGCCGGAGACCAGCCCCCGGTCGGGCAGTCCCTCGAAGATGCGCGTGAACGTCGGGTGGACCTCCTCCAGCCGCTCGCGCTCCCCGGCGTGGGCGTCTATCCAGACGGCGAGGTCCGAGCCCGCCAGCAGGGCGTCCCCGCCGACCGCCAACTCGGTACCCGTCTCGGTGGCTTCCGCGGTCGTGTACCCCTCGCGTTCGCCGGTGACCTCGTGGCCGTCGTCGGCTTCGAGGTCCGCGACGCGCGCGTCGGCGTCGAAGTCACCGAGCAGGATGGTGTTGCCCGACTGCACGAGCGCGCCGTCGGCGTCCTCGGGGGCGACGTCGAAGACGGACGTCCGCCCGACCCCGACAATCTGGTCGAGGCCAATCCCCTGATAGTCGAAGCGGCCGTTGCTCGACTCGTCGGCGCTGTCGATGAGCCACGTCCGGAAGTCGGCGACCTCGCTCCAGTCCACGGACTGCTCGGCCGTCGTGGTCGGTTCGGTCGTCGCAGTCTCGGTCGGTTCGCCGGTCGCGTCGGCGTCGGAGTCGCCGCTCGTGCAGCCCGCGAGGCCCGCGAGCGCGACCGTCCCTGCGCTGGCGAGCACTGAGCGGCGGGAGGGACGTCGCTGCATACTCGCTCCTGTCGCGGGGCACGCAAATCACTGTCGCGGCGTCGCAGTCGGCGAGAACGAGCGGCGGTCAGTCCTTCAGGTCGTCGGCGTACTGGTCGGCGAGCCGCGTCGGCGCGGGGAGCTTGTACCCCGTGCAGGTCGCCTCCACGACGTCCACGGTCGTTTCGGCGTCGACGCGGTGGCCGGGACTCACGATGAGGGGGTTGACGTGGCGCGTCTCGGGGTCGGGGTACTGGCGGGACTGGTAGGCGTACCCGACGACGGTGCCGTCGGGCGCGTCCATCGAGTCGTCGGCTTCGATGGCGACGCGCGCGCCCTCCGGGAGCGAGTCGTCCAGCGGCTCGCGGGGCGTCCCGCACAGGAGGTTCTTCGCGACGCCGACGGCGGGCACGTCGAAGAGCACGCCGACGTGCGTCGCGATGCCCGCCTGCCGGAAGTGGATGCGCCCGCTCCCGTCGAGCACGAGTACGTCCGGCTCCACGGACAGCGATTCGAGCGCGTCCACGATGGCGTCGCCCTCGCGGAACGCCAACAGCCCGGGAATGTAGGGGAGTTCCAGTTCCGCGCGGCCCGCGGCGCGCTCGACGACGCGGCCGTCCCGAATCGCGACCGCGGCGCTCACGGAGTAGTCGTCCCCGACGAACGCCTGGTCGACGCCGACGACCACGGGCGCATCACTATCTGTGAGCGTGACCTGTTCGCCGACGCTCTCGGCGGCGGTCGGCGCGTCCGTCGGCGACTCCCCGAGTTCGATGGCCGCGACGTCGAAGGCGAAGTCGTCCTCGAAGGCGGCCGCTGCGGCTATCTCGCGCTGGAGCCCTTCCATCTCCTCGCGGGAGCGGTCCGGGTCCGGGAGGAACTCGGGCCGGACGACCTCCATGTCAGGGACGCCGCCGACCGGGGCCGCCCGGCCCGCCGGGACCGCCGCCGAACTGGAGCTGGTTCGGCGCGCGCTCGCCCTCGCGCTTGAGCTTCACGCCGTACAGCACGCCGATGCCGAGGCCGGCGAGGTGCGCGAACTGCGCGACGCCGCCCGCGCCGATGCCGCCGCCGGCCGTCGAGACGAAGATGGAGTAGCCGGCGAACAGCAGCGTCGCAATCCACAGCGGCATCGGGATGATGAAGTAGAGGTAGATGCGGAGGTTCGGGTTCAGCACCGTCAGCACGCCCATCAGCGCCGCGATGGCGCCGCTCGCGCCGAGCACCGCCGAGCCCGTGAACTGGGTGAGCTGCTGGCCGTACCACGCGGGGTTCATCACGAGCGCGGCGCCGACCTGCGCGAGGCCGGCGAGCGCGCCCGCGACCACGAACAGCCCCACGAACTTCGCGGAGCCGATGCGCTTCTCGACCACCGGGCCGAAGAAGTACAGCACGATGCTGTTCAACACGATGTGGCCGAAGCCGCCGTGCGCGAACACCGAGGTCACCCACGTCCAGACGGCAAGCGGCTGGGTCGTGTTGATGGTGAAGAGGTTGAACCACTGCGGAGTGTTCGGCGCGATGCCTAACGCGGGCGCGACCGCGTACTGCACGACGAACATCAGCCACATCACCGCCAGCAGCGCGAACGAGACGTTCCCGCGGAAGTAGCCGAACACGCCGCCCGGCCCGGTGTCGAACGGGACTTTCGCGGCGAGCCCGCCGTCGCCGTCCCGGGACTGGTTCACGCTGTCGTCGAACCCGCTGTCGAAGACGCCGCCGGGGTCGTTCCACTCGTCGAGGCCCGGACAGTCGTGGTTCTCCGGGAGCCTGTGCTTCGAGCAGAACGTGCCGCCGCAGAGCCGACACTGGTACGGCATCGACTCCTGCTCGCCACACCGGTCACACGTCGCCATTACCGGCGGTTGGGTGGGCGCGTGGTTATCGTTTTGGGTCTCGGGGCCGCCCGCATCGACAGCTACTTGCTCGCACAATTGCGAGGAGACGCCAGCATGGACGCCGACGACGAACAGGTGTGGCGCTGCAAGGCCTGCGGGACGCGCCAGCCCGACCCCGAGCCGCCCTGCGAGCGCTGCTGGAACACGACGTTCGTCGCGGGCGACGGCGCGGAGCGCGTCCTCGGGTCGGCCGACTCGGGGACCGACGCCGCCGCGCTCCGGGTCGCGCAAGCGAAGTCGATTGCGTCCCGGACCGCCGTCGTGACGGGACTGACCGCAGTCGTGTTGGGCGGCGCACAGTGGCTGCTGCCGGGCGTGCTCGCCGCGCTCGCGTTCACTGCGTTCGTCGGCGTCGCCGCGGTTGCCGCCGTCTTCTGTCTGGTCGCGGCCGGGGCTGCCGTCGCTGATTCCGTGGTCCTCGACTGAGCCTCACTCGGTCCACGGAATCGCGAGCGTGCCGACAGCGAACGCGACGACTGCCAGCACCACGACGACCGCGGCGTTCGTCGTCACGTCGCCGCCCGAGTACGTCGCCGCGCGGACGCCCCGCGCGAAGTACGCCAGCGGCGAGAGGTCCACGACCGGCCGGAACCACGCCGGGAACAGCTCGGGCTGGACGAACGTCTCCGAGAGGAAGAGGACCGGGAGCGCGATGCCGTTGCTCGCGGCGATGGCGCCGTCCTGACCGTCCGCGTAGCTCCCGATGACCGCGCCGACGCCGCAGAACACCACCGAGGTGGCAGGCACGAGCACTGCGAGCCACGGCGAGAGCGCGAACGAAGCGCCCGTGGCGAGCAGCGCGACCAACAGCACCGCGCAGGCCGCCGCGATGAGCGCGACGTTGACGAGCGTGTGCGCGGCCAGCCACTCCGCGCGCGTCAGCGGCGTCGTCGACAGCTTCTCGAAGCGGTTGCCCTCGCGGTGGCGCGCGACCGTGCTCCCGACCCGCGAGAGCGGCGTGAACAGCACGACCGTCGCCAGATACGCGGGAACGTAGTACGCGGTCGGCTCCGTGAACAGCCCGCCGGTGCCCGACGTCGTGCGCACGAGCCCCGCGAAGATGACGATGAGCAACACCGGGAAGAAGAACGTGAAGAACACCGCCGTGCGCCGCCGCAGGAACGTCCGGTAGGTCGCGGACGCCTCCGCGCGAATCCGGGCGAGCCGGCTCATCGATGCACCTCCACGCCCTCGACGTCGCCGGCGAGCGCGAGGTACGCGTCCTCCAGCGTCGGCTCGCGCCACGACAGCGCCTCGAAGCCGACGCCCGCGTCGTCCAGCGCCGCGACCACCTCGCCGATGCCCTCGGGGGCGACGCCCGAGAAGACGAGCCCCTCCCTCGTCACCTCGGGGGCGAAGCCCGGCACGTCGGGAGCGTCCGCCTGCTCCTCCGGGAGCTCGACGACCAGTCGCGGTTCTCCGCCGTGCGCGGCGACCAGCTCTCGGGGCGTCCCGGTCGCCGCGACCGTCCCGTCCGCGAGCAGGGCGACGCGGTCCGCGAGTCGCTCGGCCTCGGCCATGTCGTGGGTGGTGAGGAAGATGGTCGTCCCCGAGTCCGCGAGGTCCTCGAACACGCGCCAGAGCGCGCGCCGCCCCGCCGGGTCGACGGCGGTCGTCGGCTCGTCGAGGAAGAGGACGTCCGGCGAGTTCACGAGCGCGGCGGCGACGCTCGCGCGGCGCCGCTCGCCGCCCGAGAGGTCGCCGTACCACGTCTCGTTGTCGGCGTCGAGGCCGACCTCCGCCAGCACCGCGCCGGGCTCGCGGGCGTCGTCGTAGAGGCCCGCGTAGTAGCCGACGAGTTCGCCCGCCGTGAGGCGGTCCGGCGGCGCGAAGTCCTGCGGGAGCAGGCCGACGCGCTGGTCGTTGGTCTCGTCGGGCGCCTCGCCGAGCAGTTCGACGCGGCCGCTGTCGGGCGTCGTCGTGCCGGTCAGACAGCGCACGAGCGTCGTCTTGCCCGCGCCGTTCGGGCCGACGAGCGCGAACACTTCGCCCTCGCTGACGGACACCGAAACGCCGTCGACGGCAGCGGTTTCGCCGTAGGCCTTCCGAACGTCCTCGGCTACGACTGCGGGAGTCATACCGGACGGTCGGCGTGCGCGAAGGTAAAGCACTGCGGAACGGCGCCGGCTACTGGGTCGGCCGCCACGCGAGCAACAACACCGAGGAGACGAACACGACCGTCGAGAGCGCGTACGGCTCGTTCTGCGCGGCCGCAGCCAGCGCGGACGCGCTGCCGAACGCGCCCGTCAGCACCGTCGCGGCTATCGGCCACGTGCAGCTCACGCACGCGAGCAGCCCGAGCAGGCCCGCGACGCCGGTCTTCGCGGCGTCGAGGACGGTCGCGGCGACGAGGTACGCCAGCGTCGCGTACCCGATTACCTTGAACGGGAGCAGGCTGACGGTGAGGTCCGCGCCGCTGTAGACGAACGCCGGCCCCCAGCCCGGGGAGAGCCACGAGATGCGCGCGCCGAGGTCCGCGCCGTGGAACATGAAGAGGCCGCCGACCCCGCCCAACAGGAGGAAGTACGCGAGCCCGACGCCGAGCGCGAGCAGGCGCTGTCGCCCGGACGCGTCCGGGAGGTCAACGCGGGAGACGGCCCAGATGGAGGCGTTGATCCAGACGAACGGGTACGCCAGCACCACGGGGTCGGTGGGGACCGACGACGACACCGCGAAGTAGAACAGCACCAGCGCCAGTTCGCCGTTCAACAGGAGCGCGGCGTACAGCAGCGCCTTCCGCGTGGGCACGAACCGGCCCGGGGACAGCGACACTGACGCGCTCACTCAGACCACCATCGCGTCCACGACCACGGCCACCAGCAGGCAGCCGAGGTAGGCGTTCGACGCGTGGAACGCCCGCATCGCGGCGGCGCGGTCACGCTCGCGGTGGAGCCGCATCGCGGCGTACAGGAACACGCCGCCGAAGACGACCGTGGTCGCCGCGTACAGCACGCCGAGGCCGGCGAGCGCGGACAGCGCCACCGCGGCGACGAGGGTCGCGCCGAGGTAGTAGACGATGTGCTTGCGGGTCGTGGCTTCGCCGCTGACGACGGGCATCAGCGGGAAGCCGCCGCGCTCGTAGTCGTCCTTGTACGCGAGCGCGAGGTTGTAGAAGTGCGCGGGCGTCCACAGGAAGATGACCGTTGCGAGCGCGAGGCCCGCGACGCCCACGTCGCCCGTCACTGCGGCCCACCCGATGAGCGCTGGGAGCGCGCCCGCCGCGCCGCCGATGACCGTGCTCTGGCGGGTGTTGGGCTTCAACACGAGCGTGTAGACCACCGAGTAGAACACGATGGCCGTGAACCCCAGCGCCGCCGTCAGCGGGTTCACGCTGTAGAACGCGGCCAGCGACGCCGCCGCGAGCGTCACGCCGAACGCGACCGCGTTGCGCTTCGGAATGCGGTCGTTCGCGAGCGGCCGGTCGTCCGTGCGGGACATCTTCTGGTCTTTCTCGCGTTCGAGCACGTGGTTGAACGTCCCCGACGCGCCGATGGCGAGCACGCCCCCGCCGAGCGTCGCGACGACCGTCTCCGCGCGGAGGCTCGGGCCGGCGGCCAGCGCCATGCCCGCGGCGGCGACCAGACAGAGCAACCACATCAGCCGCGGCTTCGTCAACCGGAAGTACGCGTACGCGGTCGCCAGCGGCCCCGAGGTGGGCGCGGACGCGCCGTCGTCTTCGCCCTTCGGCTCGCCCTCCCACTCGCTGGACGGGAGGTGGCCGGTCTGGGCTTCCAGCGTCCACGCGAGCGCAGCGACGAGCCCGGCGAAGATGAGCACGCCGAGCGCGAGGTGCGCGCCGCCGAGCGCGGCCGACCCCGGCGACATCGCGGTGAGCGCGCCGACCGCGACCTGCACCGGGTAGGCGGCCAGCGCCACCGTGACCGCGGCGCGGACGCGCCCGGCGGTGTCGCGGCGCCACGCCATCACCGCGGCGACGAGTACGAGCACGCCGGTGACGACGGCCGCGGTCCGGTGGCCCCAGACGACCGCCAGCGACAGCGAGTCGAGCGCGTACCAGCGTCCGTCACAGGCCGGCCACGAGCGACACGCCGCGGCGGCGTTCGTCAGCGCGGACGTCGCACCGACGACCAGCAGGGCGTAGACGCCCATCGCTGCCGCCGCGAGCACCGCCGTGAACCGGTCGGGGATGTTTCGAGTCACGAACGTCTCTCTTCGGGGGGTTACGACGGCTCCCACTTAGCCTGTCCGACTCGCCGACGCACCGATTCAGCACCTATTTATGGAACCGCTCCGAACGACCACGGTAGTATGAGAGGCAAGCGGCTCGTACCCGTTCTCGTCGCCGCCGTCGGCTTCCTCGCCGCGTTCGTGGACCCGGTCGCTGCCCAGCAGTACCAGTCGGTGACCGAGGAGCTCATCCGCAACCTGAACACGACGATGCTCGCGGCCGCGCTCCCCATCACCCTGCTCGTCGAGGGCATCCTCGTCTACACGGTGTGGAAGTTCCGGAACAGCGACGAGGCGAAACCGACCAAGGAGAACCGCCGGCTCGAAATCACGTGGACCGTCGCCACCGCCGTCGTCCTCCTGTTCGTCGGCGTCGCCGCCTACGGCGTGATGGCCCAGCCGTCGGTCACCGCCACGCAGGCCGACGCGCAGGAAGCGATGGCCGAGGACGACACCGTCGTCGTCGACGCGGTCGGCGTCCAGTGGTACTGGGACTACGACTACCCCGAGGAGAACCTCACGGTGAGCTCCGGCGCCGCGACCGGTGACGTCGACGTCGGGAACCAACCGATGGTGGTCCCGGAGGACACGAAGCTCGTGATACGCACTGAGTCCGACGACGTGATTCACGCGTTCCACGCGCCCGAAATCGGCCTGAAGGCCGACGCCGTCCCCGGACAGACGAACTACCTCATCACCGAGGTCAGCGAGAAGGGCTCCTACCAGCTCTACTGCGCGGAGTTCTGCGGGCAGGGCCACTCCGAGATGCTCGGCACCATCGCGGTCGTCGAGGAGGACAAGTATCAGGAGTGGGTCGAGGACCCCGAGAACACGACCATCGACGCGTAACGACCGACCGCTTCTCTCCGTCTTCTCCGTTCTCTTTCGCTCCGTAGCTACGCGCGGCGGAGCCGACTGCACTCGCCCTCCCTGACCGTCACGTCGCCGTCCGCCGTCTCGACGACGAGCGCGCCGCGGGACGTGACGCCGCTTGCCGTTCCGACGACTGTCTCGCCGCCACGGGTCTCCACGCGCACGCGCTCGCCGAGCGTCGCGCTGCGGTCGCGCCACGCGTCCAGCGCCGCCGCGAACCCGTCGTCGGTCCCGACGCGCTCGACCCACGCGAGCAGTCGCTCGTGGAGTTCCGCCGCGACTTCTGTCGGGTCTTCGTCTCCGAATTCAGCACGAAGCGTCGTCACGTCCCTATCTACGTCGAGGTCGCTCGGGTCGAGGGCGGCGTTCACGCCGATGCCCAGCACCGCGAACGACAGTTCGGCGTCGGCCGGGTCAGTCCCCGGCAGCACTTCGTCCACGGGCTTGCCGGCCACGGGCACTTCGTCGACGACGGCTTCGGTGAGCACGCCGCAGAGCTTCCGCGCGTCGTCGCCGACGACCACGTCGTTGGGCCACTTCAGCGCGGCGTCGGCGCCGAACGCTTCGACGGTCTCGGCGGCCGCGAGCCCGCCAGCGAACGTCAGGCGGCCGACGTGGCTCGCGTCGAAGTCGGGGTAGACGAGCGTGCTCGACCAGACGCCGCCCGGCGGGGACGCCCACGCGTTCCCCGTGCGGCCGCGGCCCGCGCTCTGCTCGTCCGCGACGACGAACGTGCCGTGGGCGGCGCCGTCGCGGCCCTCGGCGCGCGCGAGGTCGTTCGTACTCGGGACGGACTCGCGGTGGACGACCGGCGCGTCGACGAGCGAGCGCAGCCGGTCGGCGTCGACTGTCATGCCTGCGCGTTCGCGGCAGGCGCGAAAAAAGACGGCGGTCGCCTAGAAGCTGACCTCGGCGCCGGCGTACAGCACGACGACGAGGAAGATCCAGACGGCGTCGACGAAGTGCCAGTACATCGAGACGGTGGCCACGGAGACGTCGCGCTCGTGGGAGTACTGACCCCGGAACGCGCGAACGGTGACGATGGCCAGCAGCACCGCGCCGAGGGTGACGTGGAGGCCGTGGAGGCCGGTCAGCCCGAAGAACGCGCTCTCGAAGACGCCGCCGGTCGGCGACAGCCCCTCGTGGACGATGAACTCGTAGTACTCGTACACCTGCCCGCCGATGAACACCACGCCGAGCACGAGCGTCGCGACGAGCAGCGAGAGGAACCGCGACCGGTTGCCCTTCCGGAGCGCGACGTGCGCGAAGTGCAGCGTGATGCTGGACAGCACGAGGATGGCGGTGTTCGCGAGCACGAGCGCGCCGAGGAACCCGTCGGGGACGTGGGTGACCGCTTGCGACCACTGCGAGCCCGCGCGGATGAAGAAGTAGTACGCGAACCCGGCGCCGAACGTCGCGATTTCGGTGCCGAGGAACAGTATCATCCCCCAGCGCAGCGCCTTGCCGCCGGTGGTCTCCCGGCTCCAGAAGTGCTTCACGAAGGCGTGGTAGACCCAGCCGTACAGGCCCGCGAGGAAGACGAACACGCTCCCCACGAAGACGGCCGGACCAACCATCGGCGTGACGAACCCGAACGTCTCGTTCTGCCCGAGCACGTACAGTGCGGCTCCGATGTAGAACCCGGCGGCCCCGAGGGCGGTGATGAACGGCCACCAGCTGGCCTCACCGAAGCCCTTCGGCCAGTCCTCCACGGCCGGCAGGTGGTGGCCGTGGTCTTCGGTCGAGTCGTCCGTGACGGTCATACCAGCGAGTTGCGGGGCGAATACTAAAAACCCATCCAACTCCGTCCGCGACGGCGCCGTACCGCAATCCTCACGGGGGACCGCCGAGAACTCCCGGCAATGTCTCGTCGCGGCGCGCGCGTCCTCGGTGCCGTCGTCGGCCTCGTCGCGGTCTGTGGCGTCGCCGTCGCGCACGGCGGCAGCCTCCGCGACGCCACCGGGCAGGAGCTGGCGGTGCCGACGTGGCTGTTCCTCTCGACGGGCGGCGCGGTCGTCGGCGCGTCGTTCCTGCTGGCGAGTTTCGTCACGGACCGCGCGTTCGTCGCCGCCGTCCACGAGTGGCACCGCCGCGTTCCCGCGCCGCGCCGCGTCCTCGCGGGCTGCGGCCACGTCGTCGGCCTCGCTGGGTTCGCGCTCGTCCTCCTCGCCGGGTTCGCGCGGCCGGACATCGACCCGCTCCGGAACGCCGCCATCGTGGTCGTCTGGGTGGGCTGGTGGGCGGCGTTCGCGATGTCGACGTACCTCGTCGGGAACTCGTGGCCCGCGATAAACCCGTTCCGAACGCTGACGCGCCCGCTCTCGTGGGTCCTCGGCGGCCGCGACGTCGAACTCTCGGCGGGTCGCGCGGCGTGGGCGTCCACGGCGTTCCTGCTCACGCTCGTCTGGTTCGAGGTCGTCAGCCCGCTCGCCGACGAACCGCGACTGCTCGCCGCGGCTGCCGTCGGCTACCTCGCGCTCGCGGCGGCGGGCGTCGTCGCGGTCGGCCACGACCGGTGGTTCGACGAGGTCGACCCGCTCTCCCGGCTGTTCGCGATGTACGGGTCGGTCGCGCCGGTTCAGCGCACCGACGACGGCCTCGAACTGCGGCTGCCCGCGATGCGGCTGACCGACGACGTCGTCACCACGAACGGCGGCGTCGCGTTCGTCGTCGCGCTCGTCTGGGGGACGACCTACGACGGGTTCGTCGGCACGCCCGCGTGGGCGTCGTTCGCGCGCACGGTCGTCGACGCCGGCGTCCCCGCGCCCGTCCTCTACCCGGGCGCACTCCTCGTCGGCTTCCTCGGCTTCCACCGACTCTACTGGTGGGCCGCGCGGAAGGCCCGCGACGTCGCGCCGACGTACACTGAGGCCGCCGTGCTCGCGCGCCGGTTCGCGCCGTCGCTGCTCGCCATCGCTGCGGGCTACCACCTCGCGCACTACCTCGTGTACGCGCTGTCGCTGTCCCCGTCGCTGTTCGGCGCGCTGCTCGCGCCCCTGGACCCGCCGGTCGCGCGCACGCTCGTGCTCCCCTCGTGGCTCTCCGGCGTCGGCGTCGCTGCGGTCCTCCTCGGCCACCTGCTCGCCATCTGGGTCGCCCACGCCACCGCCTACGACGAACTCCCTGGTCGCCTGCAGGCGATTCGCAGCCAGTACACGCTCACGCTCGTGATGGTGTTCTACACGATGACCAGCCTCTGGATAATCGGCCAGCCGGCCGCCGAACCACCGTTCCTATGACCGACACCACCGCCCCCGACGACGCGCTCCGGTGCTCGTACTGCGGCGAGGCGTTCCCGACCGAGCGCCTGCGCGCGCTCCACCGCGGGCTCGAACACTACGAGCACCTCGACGACGACGAGCGCGACGCCTTCGAGGACGCCTACCACGACGAGAGCGAGGACCTTCGGTCGTTCCGACTGCGCGCGCTCGCCGTGCTCGTCGCGCTGTACTTCGGGTTCCTGATGACGTACGCCGTGGTCGCCGTCTGAGCGGAAGCGATGGCTTTCTAACCCACCGCGCCGAACGTCGTGGTATGGTCGAGCAAACGGAGCAGGGACTGAGCGACCAGTACCCGCGCGCCAGCCCGTGGCCGATTCCGCTCGTGTTGGGCCTCGTCATCTCCGAGATCGGCATCCTCTTCGACGGGCTGCTTCCCGTCGCCGTCGGCGGGCTCGTGCTGCTCGCGGGCAGCATCGTCGGCATCCTCCGCGAATCCGGGTTCGCATCCACGCTGCACCGGCCCGCGCTTGCGGTCGGCGCGGTGTTCGGGGCGCTCGGCGGCCTGCTCTACGTCGCCACGTCCGCGACCGCGCGTGGCCTCGCGCTCGGCGGCACCGGCATCGTCGTCGCCGCCGCGTCGGTCGCGCTGTTCCTCCTCGAAACCGGTCGCCTGTAGCCCGGGGCTGGCGCTGAATCCTCAAGCTATATTTGTCCGCCGCTCCGAACTCCCGCTAATGAGTTCCACCATCTTCGACACGGACACCCTCCTCGACCTCACGGTCAACATCGTCCCGCTGGCCATCCTCGCGTTCTTCTTCGTGGCCTTCGTGGCCGTGAACCCGTGGGGGTCGGGCTTCACGCTCGAACGCGTCATCCAGTTCATCCTCGTGGGCTGGATGCTGGTCGCGCTCTCCATCCTCACGTACGCCGCGGCCAAGCGCATCGAGACCGGCGAGGAGGAAGTCGGCCCGCAGTAAACTACCCCACCCTACTCCCTCAGCGCTCCGCGCCTCAGTTCGTTGAGGGTGGGGCCACCGACGGAACGTTGCTCCGTCGAGGCCTCGAAAGGCGATGCCTTTCGGTGGCTTTGATGTGGACTCCCGGCAATCAGTCGCCAGCAATACGCTGGTACCCGTCGCCGTTCAACGTCCCACCATTTATACGCAGGTCTACTTCTGCGTCTCCGCTCCCCGACTTGGGCGAGGAACGGAGGCTGTGTTGTCGCTTCCGAGCGTACCGCAGTCCGATGTTCTTTGCGGCGTTGTAGTCCGCGCTGGTTTCGTACCCACACTTCTGACACTCGAAGTGTTCTCCGTGGCGGTTGTCGTCGTGTGTGAACCCACAGTCCGTCCGCGAACAGCGTTGGGACGTGTGGTTCGGCTCGACTTGTTCCATGGAGACTCCCTGTTCGGGGGCCTTGTAGGAGACGTACTCGAACAGGCGTCGGAACGCCCAGACGTGGTGCCACTTCGCTTCGGGAAGTCGTTCTCGAATATCGGTCAAGTCCTCGAATACGATTACGTCGCAGTCGTAAGAGAGGGCCTCCGTGACGACTTCGTTAGCGACTGTGTGGATGTACTGTTTGCGCCACGCTTGTTCGCGCTTGCCGAGGCGACGCACGGCGTTGTGCGCGGCTTGCGTGCCGCGCTGTTGCATTTCTCCGCGTCGCTTTTCGAACTCCTGAGTCCAGTGGTCGTAGTCGTCTGCTTGCCAGAACGTGCCGGTTGAGGAGACGGCGAGACTGTTGACGCCGAGGTCGATACCAAGAACTGTTTGGTGCTCGGTATCTGCTGAAACCTCAGCTGACCCGCCATCGTCTCCGTCGCAGTCGTACTTCCGCGTGGTGATATGGAAGTAGAACTCGTCGTCGACTGCGTCGTACTGGAGCGTGCTCGCACGGAACTCGAACTCCTCGGACAGCACGTACTCCTCGTATGGTGTGGGGCTGTCCGAGGGGAGTTCAAAGTCACACTCGACACGCCCGTTAACGGTTGAGAGCGAGACTTTGTTCCGGTAGAAGGTCGCACTCCGCTTGTCGTAGAGCAGACTCCAGGACGTGAACTCCGGTCGGCTCACGCGCTTACCCTGTCTCCAGCGTTCGACGCATCCTTTGACGGCTTGGACGCCGCGTCGAATGGCTTCTTGGACGAGGTTCGCGGTAAGGCCAGTTTCCTCGCGGAGGTCGTCGTAAAGTCCGTCCCGTGCGGTGGTGTTGGCCGTAACGCACTCGGTATAGGAGGTATCGGACCAACAGAACTCGCTTGCGCGGTTGGCACAATAACGAAATTGCCGCGCGGTTTCGTGGAGGTCGTCGCGGCGCTCGTCAGGAACGACGAGTTTGACAGGAGCGGTACGCCGGACCTCCATATTTCAGATATAATGCCATCGATTCTTAAATACTTGGGAGTCGGGTGGTCGCAGTATGTCGGTTATATCGTCCCATGTCGGTTTCCTCTCCGGCCTACTCGCTCCCTTCGCTACGCTTCGGTCACTCCTTGAGGCCGGAGACTCCACCTCGAAACTGCTGAACCGGCTCTCGACCGCGCCGCCGTCTCCCGCGCGAAATCTGCGCGGCGTCCCGTGATTCTCGGTGCGCGCGCTGGCGCGCCCAATCCTAAGCTTTCTTTACGGTCCGGTACTGACTGTGCTCCATGGCCTCGTCATCACTGGTGCTAACCGTGCTGATGGGCGTGCTTCTCGTCGCGGTGGCTGCTTCCCTCGCGCGTCTCGAGGACTGGCGGTCGTACACGCCTCTCAGCGACGTCGGCGGTGCGCTCGGGGAGCGCACCGAACACGGACACGAAGAGAAGCCGGGCGGCGTCGTCCGGTGGCTCACGACGGTCGACCACAAAGACATCGGGATTCTCTACGGCACGTACGGTGTCATCGCGTTCGTCTGGGGCGGCCTCGCCGTGCTCCTGATGCGCATCGAGCTCGCCGCACCCGCGACGAACATCATCGACCCCGCGCTGTACAACGGCCTCCTGACCAGTCACGGCATCACGATGCTGTTCCTGTTCGGGACGCCGATGATTGCGGCGTTCGGGAACTACTTCATCCCGCTGCTCATCGGTGCCGACGACATGGCGTTCCCCCGCATCAACGCCATCGCGTTCTGGCTGCTCCCGCCGGGCGCGCTGCTCGTCTGGAGCGGCTTCCTGCTGCCGGGCGTCGCGACCGCCCAGACCAGCTGGACGATGTACACGCCGCTGTCCATCCAGATGTCCAGCCCCGCCATCGACATGATGCTGCTCGGCCTCCACCTCACGGGGGTCTCGGCGACGATGGGTGCGGTCAACTTCATCGCGACCATCTTCACCGAGCGCGGCGACGACGTCGGCTGGCCGAGCCTCGACATCTTCTCGTGGACGATGCTCACGCAGTCCGGGCTGATTCTGTTCGCGTTCCCGCTGCTGGGCAGCGCGCTCATCATGTTGCTGCTCGACCGCAACTTCGGCACGACGTTCTTCACGGTCGCCGGCGGTGACCCGATTCTCTGGCAACACCTGTTCTGGTTCTTCGGCCACCCCGAAGTGTACATTCTCGTGTTGCCGCCGATGGGTATCGTCAGCCTCGTGCTGCCGAAGTTCTCGGGGCGGAAACTGTTCGGGTTCAAGTTCGTCGTCTACTCCACGCTGGCTATCGGCGTCCTCTCGTTCGGCGTGTGGGCCCACCACATGTTCACCACGGGTATCGACCCCCGGCTCCGCGCGAGCTTCATGGCGGTGTCGCTCGCGATTGCGATACCATCCGCCGTGAAGGTGTTCAACT
The DNA here is from genome assembly GCF_040435975.1 of Halobacterium sp. NMX12-1. Classification (NCBI taxonomy): domain Archaea; kingdom Methanobacteriati; phylum Methanobacteriota; class Halobacteria; order Halobacteriales; family Halobacteriaceae; genus Halobacterium; species Halobacterium sp. NMX12-1. Next base: position 1,276,556 of record NZ_CP159204.1, read on the forward strand.
GGATTACGACGATGTGGAACGGCAAGCTCCGGCTCACCGCGCCGATGCTGTTCTGCATCGGCTTCGTCCAGAACTTCATCATCGGCGGCGTCACCGGCATCTTCCTCGCCGCCATCCCCGTCGACCTCATCCTCCACGACACCTACTACGTCGTCGGGCACTTCCACTTCATCGTCTACGGTGCCATCGGCTTCGCGCTGTTCGCGGGCACCTACTACTGGTTCCCGATGATCACCGGTCGGATGTACCAGAAGCGGTTCGCGCACGCGCACTTCTGGCTCGGCCTCGTCGGGTCGAACATGACCTTCCTCGCGATGCTGTGGCTCGGCTACGGCGGCATGCCGCGGCGGTACGCGACGTACCTCCCGCAGTTCGTCACCGCCCACCAGATCGCGACCGCGGGCGCGTTCCTCATCGGCATCAGCACCCTGCTGTGGGTGTGGAACATGGTCGTCTCCTGGAAGGAGGGCCCCAAGGTCGACAGCGGCGACCCGTGGGACCTCGACGAGACGGGCCAGCTCACCAACGACTGGGAGTGGTACGAACAGCAGCGCGAGTCGCCCGTCCCGGCGACGGACGGCGGCGAATCCGACGACACCCAGTCCGCGGACTGAGACGCACGAGTTTTTCTACGCGAGAACGAGCACGAAGCCGGTCAGGAACATCAGGAGTGCGATACCCGCCAGCACCACGAACATGAGCTCCTTGTCTTCCATACCCGGCCTGTTGGCGGCGACACCGCAAAAGGCTACCCACTCCGCTGCCTACGACTGCGCGTGAGCGAACCCGACACGCGCGGTCGACGAGTGGTGCTGTGGATGTACGCCTCCGCGGTCGCCGTCGCTGGGCTGTTCGGCTACGTGCTCGGCATCATCGTCTACGGGGACGGCGGCGGCCCTTCGGGCCCGCTCGTGGAAGGGTCGGGCGCGGCCTACGGGGCCGTCGGCCCGATTACGTTCCAGTTGAACCCGCTGAACCTCGCGCTGTTCGGCGTCGTCTCCGTGGGCGTCCTGCTCGGCATCGGCCTCCTGGCTATCGTTTTCGTCTCCGAGCGCGCCGACGCCTGACCGTTCGTGGACTGCGGGTAGGTATTAGTGGGTGGAAGGACATGCAAACGGACATGAAGGTTCGAGAAGCCACTCACGACGACGCGGACGGCATCCGGCGCGTGGCGGAGGCGTCTCTCGAAGCGACGTACGCCGGCCAGCTCGGCGAGGACATCGTCGCGGCCGCGGCCGACGAGTGGTACGGCACGGACCGGCTCGCCGACCGCCTCGACGCCGACGACGTCGTCTACCTCGTCGTCGTGGACGACGACAGCGTGGTCGCGTTCTCGGAGAGCGAACTCGACGTCCGCCAGCCCGACGGCGGCCAGTCCTCGGCGTCCGCGGCCGGCGTCGCGGCCATCCAGTGGCTGCACGTCCACCCCGACCACCGGGACCGCGGGCTCGGCGGCCGGCTGCTCGAACACACCGAGACCGAACTCCTAGAGCGGAGCGCGAACCGTGTGGAGGGACGCGTGCTCGCGGCGAACCGCGCGGGCAACGAGTTCTACCAGGCGAGTGGCTACGCGCGCACCGGCAAGCGCACGCTCGACATCGCCGGGGAGACGTACACCGAACACCTCTACGTGAACCTCCCCGCGGACGAGGCCGCCGAACTCACGGAGGAACACGAGGTCGACGGCGGCACCGTCTTCGTCGCGTACGACGAGCGCGAGCGCGGCTCGGAGGCGCCGTTCTACGCGGCGTACAACACGACCGACCGCGAGGAGCGCTACGGCTTCTACTGCGCGAACTGCGGGTCGCTGGACACCGCGATGGACGCGATGGGGCGCGTGGAGTGCAGCGAGTGCGGGAACAAGCGGAAGGCGACGCGGTGGGACTCGGCGTACCTCTAATCAGGCGACCGCCGCGGTCTCCTGGTAGCCGCCGAACTCGTCCTCGAACACCTGCATGATTTCGCCCATCGTCGCGTACGCCTTCACCGCCTCGACGATGTAGGGGACGGTGTTCTCGTCGCCGTCGATGGCCTCGCGGAGCGCGTCCAGCGCGTCCGCGACCGCGTCGTCGTCGCGCTCGGCCTTCACGTCCTCCAGCCGGCCGAGTTGGCGCTCGCGGGTGGCGTCCTCGTCAACGTGGAGGGTGTCGGGGCTGGTGTCCTCCTCGACCTCGTAGGCGTTGACGCCGACGACCGTCTCCTCGCCGTCGTCGACGCGGGACTGGTACTCGTAGGCGGCCTCCTGAATCTCGCGGTGGAAGTATCCCTCTTCGATGCCCGCGAGCACGCCGTCCCGAATCGAGCCGTCGCCTTTCGCCTCGATTTCGTCGATGTACGCCATCGCCTCCGCCTCGACCTCGTCGGTGAGCGCTTCGATGGCGAAGCTCCCGCCGAGCGGGTCGACGATGTCCGCCGCGCCGGACTCCTCGGCGATAATCTGCTGGGTGCGGAGCGCGACCCGCACGGCGTCCTCGCTGGGGAGCGCGAGCGCCTCGTCGTAGGAGTTCGTGTGGACGCTCTGCGAGCCGCCCAGCACCGCCGCCAGCGCCTGTAGCGTGACGCGGGCGACGTTGTTCAGCGGCTGCTGGGCGGTGAGGCTCTGTCCCGCGGTCTGCGTGTGGAACTTCAGTTGCTTGGAGGCCCCCTTCTCGGCGTCGTAGCGCTCGTCCATCACGCGGGCGTAGATGCGCCGCGCCGCGCGGAACTTCGCGACCTCCTCGAAAATGGAGTTGTGCGAGTTGAAGAAGAAGGAGAGCTGAGGCGCGAACTCGTCGACGTCAAGTCCTCGGTCGAGGGCGTCCTCGACGTACGCGAACCCGTCCGCGAGCGTGAACGCCAACTCCTGGACCGCGGTCGACCCCGCCTCGCGGATGTGGTAGCCGGACACCGAGATGGGGTGGAACTTCGGCGTCTCCGCGGCGCAGTACTCCACGACGTCCGTCACGAGGTCCAGCGAGGGCCCCGGCGGGACGACCCACTCCTTCTGCGCGATGAACTCCTTGAGCATGTCGTTCTGGAGGGTGCCCCGAATCTCCTCGCGGTCGAGGCCCTGCTGGTCGGCGACCGCGAGGTACATCGCGTAAATCACCGGCGCGCTCGGATTGATGGTGAACGAGGTCGATACCTCCGAGAGGTCGATGCCGTCGAACAGAATCTCCATGTCGCGGAGGGTGTCGACGGCGACGCCCTCCTTGCCGACCTCCCCGAGGCTCATCGGGTCGTCGCTGTCCAGGCCCATCAGCGAGGGCATGTCGAAGGCCGTCGAGAGCCCGGTCTGGCCGTTCTCGATGAGGTAGTGGAAGCGCTCGTTGGTCTCCTCGGCGGTGCCGAAGCCCGCGAACTGCCGCATCGTCCACGTGCGGCCGCGGTAGCCGGTCGGGTAGACGCCGCGCGTGTACGGGAACTCCCCGGGGAACCCGAGGTCCTCGGTGTAGTCGCGGTCCGCGACGTCTTCCGGGGTGTAGAGCCGGTCGACTTCCACGTTGGAGACGGTCGCGAAGCGCTCCTTGCGCTCGCCGTAGGCGTCGAGCACGGGGTCGAGGGTGTCGTCCTCCCAGTCCTCCCGGGCCTCGCGGATGTCGGCGAGCTCCTCGTCGTCGTACATGCCCTCAAATCTTGCCGGGAGAATAATGAAGGAACCGGTCGGGTACGTCGACGAGCGCAGCGAGTCGACGGAACTGGCGAACGGGGAGCAAAGCGACCCGCGAGCAGCGGTCGCAGAGCGACCGCCGAACGAGCGAACGCGCAGCGAGAACGTCGCTCAGTAGTGCCCCATCACGCCTTCGCGGCGCGCCCACCGCTGGCAGTAGTGGAAGGCGGCGTAGCCGGCGACGAGGTAGCCCACACCGGTCACGACGAGGATGGCAATTTCGGCGGGCGGGAGGTTCCAGAGCGCGACGCCGTCCTGCATCGCGGTCCGCAGGAGGTTGCTGCCCTGCGCGAGCGGCAGCCACTTCAGCAGCGGGTACTGGGCGACGGGGGCGGCGATGAGCCCGATGAACACGAACTGCACGAGCTGGAAGGCGTTCTCGATGCGCTTGAAGCGGATGGCGAGCCCGCCGAAGACGAAGCCGACGCCGACCGCGGGTGCGAGCGCGAGCACGCCCAGCGGCAGCACCGTCAGCGGGTCGAGGGTGAGCCAGCGCCCCGTCACGGTCATCATCACGAGCAGCGTCGCCGCGCCCCAGAGGAACGATTCGAGGACGTTCACGACGGTCTTGACGACCATCACGGGGCCGAAGCCGAACGGCGACATGAACAGCTGCTCGAGGGTTCCCCACTGGGCCTCCCGGGTGACGCCCCACGACAGCCCCGAGTACGCCGTGATGGACATGCTCCACAGCAGGTAGCCGACGATGATGCCCTCGATGCTCTCCGAAATTGCGGCGGGCGCGACCGCGCGACCGCCGTAGAACACGACGAAAAAGACCAGCAGGAACGTCCCGAACTGCGAGATGGTGTTCACGGGGTAGCGCACGAGCAACAGCAGTTTCTTCCGGAACGCCGCGCGGAAGAACTGGCCGTAGCCTCGCACGCCCGTGTCGACTGCCGCGGCGTCACTACCGACGCCAGTGTCGTCAGTCGGCGCGCTCACTGCGACCCCTCCGCGTGCTCGCCGAGCGTGCGCCCCGTGACTTCGAGGAAGACGTCTTCGAGGTCCGGGTCGAGGCCGTCGACGTCCGCGAGCGCGAGGTCCGCGTCCCGGAGCACGTCGAGGACGTCGTAGAGCGCGTCGCCCTCGGTGAGCGTCACGTCGAAGCGCGTGCGGCCGCCCACCGTCTCCCACTCCGCGACGTCGAAGGAGTTAGCGAGGCGTTCGCGGACGCGCTCGGGAACGTCGCCGTCGACGGTGACGCGGTAGGCTTGCGTCTCGAAGACGCGCACGAGGTCCTCGATTGGGTCGTCGGCGATGACCTCGCCCTCCGAGAGGATGACGACGCGGTCGCAGACGTCCTCGACGACGTCCATGTCGTGGCTGGAGAGCACGACCGTAATCGCCTCCTCGTCGGCGAGCCGGCGGAGCTCGCGGCGCAGCTCCAGCGACGCTTCGACGTCGAGGCCGAGCGTCGGCTCGTCGAGGAAGACGACGTCGGTGCCGCGGGCGAGCGTGCACGCCAGCGACACCTTCTGCTTCTGCCCCCGCGAGAGGTCGTTGACCGTCTCGTCGGCCTTCTCGGTGAGGCCGAACTGTGCCAGCAGGCTGTCGTGGCGCCCGCGAGCAGCGGCGGGGTTCTGTCCGCCGAGCGCCGCGAAGAAATCGAGATTCTCGCGGACCGTGAGCCGCCAGTAGACGTTGCGCGCGCCCTCCAGCATCGCGCCGACGTGCCGATAGACCGCTCGCGGGTTGTCGTGGGCGTCCACGCCAGCGATTTCGACGGTGCCGCCGGTCGGGACGACGAGCCCGAGAATCGACTTGATTGTGGTCGTCTTGCCGGCGCCGTTCGGCCCGAGCACGCCGACGACGTCGCCGCGCTTGACGGAAAAAGAGACGCCGTCGACGGCGCGCACGGCGTCCTCGCCGTCGCCGTACGTCTTCTGGAGGTCGTCGACGACGAGCACCTCGTCGCCGGCGGAGTCGGCGGGCTCGTCGGCCCGCCGTTCAGGGTGGGTGCGCTGCATGGCCACGAGTCCGCCAGCGACTCGGTTAATGGTTTCCAGAACGACTGTTCTGTTTCGTATCTGATACGAGGGCGGTCCCGTGCTAGGTTTTTGACGCTGGCTGTGGATGCGGGCGTATGAGCGACCACCCCGCCGACGCCGCGCGCGTCGCCGACGCGTTCGGCGTGCTCTCGGACCCCGTCCGCGTCGCCATCCTCCGCGAACTCAGCGACCGCGAACACCCCGCTGGCGAGACGAGCGTGCCGTTCGCGGAACTCCGTCGGGCAGTCGGCGTCGACGACGCCGGGCGGTTCAACTACCACCTCGACAAGCTCCGTGACCAGTTCGTGCGCAAGCGCGACGGCGGCTACGCGCCCACGGCCGTCGGCCTCCGCGCCATCGGCTCCATCGAGTCGGGGACGTACAGCCACGACCCCGAACCGCGGTCGGGTCTGGTCGACCACGACTGCCCGCACTGCGGCGCAGCGCTGACTGCGCGCTACGAGAACCACTACGTCTCCGTCGAGTGCGACGACCACGGGCTGTTTCTCCAGCGCTCGGTCCCGCCGACGGCCGTCGCGGACGCGACCATCGAGGACGTGCTCGCGTTCGCTGTCGGCGACGTCCACCGCGACCTGCGCTCGCTCGCGGACGGCGTCTGTTTCGTCTGCTCCGCGCCGGTGGCCGTCGCGGAGTTCGAGGAGACCGAGGACGGCCACGTCAACGCCACGTTCGCCTGCGAGAACTGCTGGCTGTCGCTGACCACGCGGGCCGCGGCCGCCGTCATGGGCCACCCCGCGGTCGTCTCGCTGTACTACGACCACGGCGTCGACGCGCAGCGCGAACTCCCCGCGAGCCTGTCGTTCGTGTGGGACCCGGACAGCGCCGACCTCACGGCCGACGGCTCGGCTGTCGAACTCACAGTCGCTGTCGGGGACGACGACGTGACGCTACGGGTCGACGACACGCTGGCCGTCGACGAGGTGTAGGCGCGCCTACTGCAGGCGCTCGATAGTCTCCACGAGCGGGTGGTGGGCGTAGTCCACGACGTGGATGTCCGAAATCGACTCCAGGCCCTCCTTGTCGGCGGTGCGGGCCATCCCCAGGTCGACGCGGCGCTCCAGGACGATGACGTAGGCGTCCATCTCCCCGATGCCCGCGCGCTCGGCGGCCATCACGCGGTGGTGGCCGTCCGCCAGCAGGAGTTCGACGCCGCCGTTGTCGATGACGACCAGCGGCTCCGCGAGCCCGTGTTCGAGTTCGTACTGGCGGCCCTCCAGTTCGTCGGCGTACACCTTCCCCTGGGTCGGCACCAGCTCGGCCAGTTCGACGGTGCGGCGCTCCTCCCTGGCCTCGATGCCGTGAATCGTCTCCAGGGTGCGCTTGAGCTTCCCGACCTTCTCGGGCGTGGCGCGCTCGATTTGCGAGCGGATGACGTCGGAGTTCGAGATGATGCCGACGAGGTTGCCCGCGTCGTCGACGACCGGGAGCTTCTGGATGCCCGACCGCAGGATGACCCGGGCGGCGTCGGTCACCTTCATCTCGGGGTGGGCGACGATGAGCTCGTCGCTCATCACCTTGAACACGAGTTCGTCGGGGTCGGAGAGGAGGAGGTCCCGCGCGGAGACGAACCCTTCGACGCGCCGCCCCTCGGTCACCGGGAAGCCGTTGTGTTCGCTCTCGGAGATGCGGGTCGCGACGTCGCGCACGGTGTCGTCGGGGGAGACGGTCGCGACGTCACGGGTCATGTAGTCGTCGACCGTGGGTTTCGCGCCGTTGTGGTCGAGGGCCGAATCCATCACGTGCCCGTTACGCGTCGACCGGGAAAAACTCACCCCCCGCGAACCGCCTCGAAGAACCGCGTTGCCACCACGTCCTCGACCATCTCCGTGAGCGTCTGCTCGGCCTCCTCGCCGACGTCGTCGAACAGCCCGAGTGGGAGTTGTGCGCCCGCCATGTCCGCGTGGCCGCCCGCGCTCCCCATCTCGTCGAACGCCGACCGCAACACTGCGCCGAGGTCCTCGTCGCTGCCCCGCGACCGCGCGGAGACGTAGATGGTACCCTCGGTGTAGCCGTAGACGAACGTCACCGTCACGCCCCGCATCGCGAGCAGGCGGTCGGCGGCCTGCGCGAGCGTGTCGCGGTCGGAGATGGCGCCCACACAGGAGGCCAGCACGGAGCCGTCGAGTTCGCGGTTGCGGATGGCGCGCGCGATGGTGTCGAGGGTGTCCGCGCTCACCGACGGGCTCTCGATGCGCTCCAGGATGTCGGTGTCCGCGCGGTCCAGCAGCCACGCGCCCGCCTCGAAGTCGTCGGTCGTAATCTCGCGGGCGAAGTCGTCGGTGTCCACGCGGATGCCGTACAGAAGCGCCGTCGCGACCTCGGTCTCGACGTCGAGGCCGAACCCGCGGATGTACTCCACGAGGATGGTGCTGGCCGCACCCAGCCCGGGGCGGATGTCCACGAAGTCGGCGTCGACGTCGTCGTTTGGCGGGTGGTGGTCGACGACGATGTCCACCTCCGTCTCGGGGTCGAGTTGGTCGTTGACGCCGGGCGCGGAGTGGTCCACGAGCGCGATGGCGTCGAAGTCCAGTTCCTCGCCGGCCTCGACGTTCCGGAGGTCGAGGTCGAGGAGGTTGACGAACGCGCGGTTCTCCTGGTGGGAAATCTCCCCGAAGTAATACGCCTCCGTCTCGACCCCGAACTCCGCGGCGATGCGCGACAGCCCGACGGCCGTCGCGATAGCGTCCGGGTCGGGGTTGTCGTGCATGAACACGCCCAGCGTCCCGTCGATGGCTTCGAGCGTCGTGCGCAGCGCCTGCAGTTTCCCGGAACCCTCGGCGGTCGCGACCTCCTCGACGTGGTCGAGTATCGCCGCCCCGGGGTCGACGACGCGGTCGGCGACCGCGTCCAGCGCCTCGCGGTCGTCGCTGGTCGCCTCGAACCCCAGGTACGCCACGAGTTCGGCGTCCGGGTAGACCTCGCGAGCGGCCTCCGCGGCTAGCCGGTTGGCGGCGGCCCCGTCGGTCGCCACCAGCACCACGTCGACGTCGCGCTCCAACCCGCTAATCTCGGCGGGGTCGGTGACGTCCCGGACCTCGGCGGCGACCTTCTCGTTGCGTAGCGACTCCACGCGGCTCGCGTCGCCGTCGAGCACGAACAGCTCGCCGCGGCGCTGTGAGAGGTGTTCGACGAGGGCGTGACCGGTCGTGCCGCAGCCGAGCACGAGCCGAGAAACCATTCGTTGACCCGTGATAGCTGCCGAATCCGCTAAAAGGTACCGTTGTGCCCCGTTCGCTTACAGCGCGAACAGGACGTCGGCGGCGTGGACGGCGGTCTGCGCGACCGGGTCGAACGCCACCAGCAGGACGACCGTCGCCACCGCCGCCGCGACGACGGCGGTGTAGAGGCCGGTCGGCGTCCCGGCCAGCGAGAGGTCGTCGCTGGGGTCCTCGATCCAGATTGCCTTGACGACTCGCGAGTAGTAGTACAGCGACAGCGCACTGTTGATGGCCGCGATGGCCGCGAGCCACGCGAAGCCAGCCTGGACGGTCCCCGCGAACAGCAGGTACTTCGAGAGGAAGCCGCCGCCGACCGGGAGGCCGGCGAGGCTGAACATGAACACGGTCATCGCGACACACGCCACGGGGGCGCGGGTCGCGAGCCCGTTGTAGTCCTCGAACGTGCGGCCCACGTCCCAGTACTCCGCGAGCGCGACGAACAGGAACGCGCCCGTGTTCATGAAGCCGTAGACGAGCAGGTGGGTCATCGACGCACCGAGCACGAAGGCGTTCGCCTCCGCAGCGCCGCTCTGGAGCGCGGCAAGCCCCATCAGCACGTAGCCCGCTTGTCCGATGGAGGAGTACGCGAGCATCCGCTTGACCTCGTTCTGCGTGGCCGCCGCGAAGTTCCCGAGGGTCATCGTGACCACCGCGAGCACGGCGAACAGCAGCGACCAGTCGATGGCGACGGCGGCCACCGCGTCGAGCGGGAACGCGGTCGTGAACACGCGGAACGCGACCGCGAAGCCGGCGGCCTTCGACGCCGACGAGAGGAACGCGCTAATCGGCGCGGGCGCGCCCTCGTAGGCCTCCGGTGCCCAGAAGTGGAACGGCACCGAGGCCGTCTTGAACGCGAACCCGCCGGCGAGCAGCAGGATGCCGAGACCGAGCACGCCGCCGAACTGGTTGCCGGCGACTTCGGCCGCGATGTCGTCCAGCAGGAGCGTGCCCGTCGCGGCGTACACGAGGCTGATGCCGTACGCCATCACGGCGGAGGACAGCGCGCCGATGAGGAAGTACTTCAGGCCGGCTTCGACGCTGCCGCGGTCGGTCTTCAGGAACGAAACGAGCGCGTACGACGGCAGGCTCGCCAGTTCCAGCGCGATGAACACCGTCACGAGGCTGTTGGCGGCCGCCATCAGCGACATGCCGGTCGCCGCCAGCAGCACCAGCGAGTAGTACTCGGAGACGTGCTCCTCGCCCTCGATGTAGTCGTAGCTCGCAATCACGACGAGCGTGGCGACGCTCGCGACGACGAACGCGAAGAACAGGCTCAACGCGTCCACGACGAGCGCGCCGTCGAACTGCACGAACCGGTAGTCGCCCGAGCCGGCCGCGAGGAACCACACCGCGGTCGCGGCGGCGGCGACGGTGCCGATGGCGCTCACCGACGCCAGCAGCCCGTTCTTCCGCGCGTCGGGCGCGACGATGTCGATGCCGAACAGCACGATGGCCGTCAGCCCGAGCAGCAGCTGGGGCGTCAGCGGTGGCAGTTCCACCATCAGAGCTCACCCCCGGTGAGGAAGGCGGTTACCTCCGGCAGCGAGTCCACCATCGGGTTGACCGCGTCCTGAATCATGTCGTAGAACACCTCGGGGACCGTCCCGAGCACGACGACCAGCACCACCAGCACGACGATGGCGACCGCGTCGTGGGGCGCTGCGGGCACGATGTCGTAGTCCGTGTCCGCGCTGAACGGCCCGAAGAGGACGCGCTGCATCGCGAACAGCAAGTAGCCCGCGACGACGACGATGCCGAACATCGCCAGCGCCGTGAACAGCTGGGCGTACGGGAAGGTGGCGCTGAAGCCGCCGAGGAAGATGAACAGCTCGCCCGCGAAGCCCGCCATCAGCGGCAGGCCCATGTAGCCGAACGCCGCAGCGACGAACACCGCAGCGGTCACCGGCATCTTGTCCGCGATGCCGGAGAGGTCGCCGACCATGCGCGTGTGGGCGACGTTGTAGATGACGCCGACGCACATGAACATCAGCCCCGAGATGAGGCCGTGGGCGACCATCTGGAAGGTCGCGCCGCCGAGCCCGTAGACGTTGTACGCCACGAGCCCGAGAATCACGTACCCCATCGACGACACCGAGGAGTACGCGACGATGCGCTTGAGGTCCTGCTGGGCGAGCGCGAGCATCGCGCCGTAGATGACCGACACGACGGCGAAGATGGCGATGAGCACCGCGTAGTCGCGCGCGACGCCCGGCAGCAGCGTGAAGTTGAACCGGAGCAGCGCGTACGTCCCCATCTTCAGGAGCACCCCCGCCAGCATCACGGAGGCCGGCGTGGGGGCCTGCACGTGGGCGTCCGGCAGCCACGTGTGCAGCGGGACCAACGGCACCTTCACCGCAAACCCGAGGAACATCGCGAAGAACGCGACGACTTTCAGGGTCTCGGCACCGAGGCCGTACGTCGTCTGGAAGTTGCCAGCGTCGAGCGCGGCCGCGATGGCCGGCAGGTCCATCGTCTGGACCGGGAGCGCGAACACGAGCGCCACGAACCCGATGAACATCACCAGGCTGGCGACGTTCGTGTAGACGAAGAATTTGATGGCGGCGTACTTCCGGCGCGGGCCGCCCCAGATGCCGATGAGGAAGTACATCGGCACGAGCACGAACTCCCAGAAGACGAACCAGACGAAGAAGTCCAGCGCCGTGAACACGCCCAGGAGGCTCGCCAGCATGAACAGCATCAGCGAGTAGAACTGGCTCTGGCGCTCCTGAATCGGCGTCCACGCGCTCACGATGGCCAGCGACGTCAGCAGCGTCGACAGCACGACCAGCGGCATGCTGATGCCGTCGAGGCCGACGTGCCAGTTGAGCGCGTACGGGCCGACGCTAATCCAGCGCGCGGTCGTCTCGAACGCGAGCGACCCGCTCTCGAAGAGCGCGTTCCCGCTCGCGTCGAACTGTCCGAACATCCAGAGGCTCCCCGCGACGGGGAGCAGACTCAGGGCGAACGCCAGCTTGCCCGCGACCTTGTCGGGCGCGAGCATGACGACGAACGCCGAAACCAACGTGACGGCGATGAGTGCTTCGATCAACATTCAGAACCACCCCCCGAGGAGGCCGAAGGCCACCAGGAGGACGACCAGACTCAGCGTCAACAGGGCGGCGTAGTGCGTGATGAGGCCGTCCTGAATCCGCTTGACGCGGCTGCCGGCGAACAGGCTCACGCTGCTGACGCCGTTGACGACGCCGTCGACGATGCCCTGGTCGAACGTGTCGGCGGCGCGGGCGAGCGGGAGCGTGACGCCTCGCGCGAGCCACACCTGGTACTCGTCCTGGTAGTAGTTGTTGTACAGTACGGTCTTGACGTCGCCGAGCTTCTCGGTGTGCTCGGTCGGCGAGTCGACGTTGTACAGCACCCACGCGAGGCCGGCACCGCCGAGCGCGAGCGCCAGCGAGACGGCACCCGGCGCGAGCGGGCCGATGTCTGCGGCCTTGTAGCCGGCGAACTCTTCGAGCAGGTGGTGGTAGTTGTCGTAGCCGAGCGCGGCGAAGTCGCTGGCCTCCGGAATCACCAGCCACTGCTGGAGGTATTCGATGTGGAGGCCCGTGAGCTCCGCGACGGGCGTCATGTTCACGAGGCCGACGGTGGCCGCGAGAATCCCGAGGACGACCAGCGGGAGCTTGACGTTCCAGCGGACGCTGTGGGGGTCGCGGGCGGTGTCACTGCGGGGTTCGCCGTGGAAGGTGAGGAACACCATCCGGAACGTGTAGAAGCCCGTGAAGAACACCGCGAGCAGCCCCATCGCGTACGCGGCGAGCAGAATCGGGCTGTCGCCGGCGCCGTAGATGAGCGCCTCGTAGAGGATTTCGTCCTTCGACCAGAAGCCCGAGAACGGCACGATGCCGGCGAGCGCGAGGCTGCCGGAGAGGAACGTGTAGTAGGTCACGGGCATCTTCTCGCGGAGGCCGCCCATGTCCCACATGTCCTCGTTGTGGTGCATCGCGATGATGACCGACCCGGCGCCGAGGAAGAGTAGCGCCTTGAAGAACGCGTGGGTCATCAGGTGGAAGGTTGCGGCGATGTAGCCGCCGGTACCGAGCCCGAGCATCATGTAGCCGTACTGGCTGATTGTCGAGTACGCCAGCACCTGCTTGAGCTCGTCCTTGACGACGCCCATCGACGCGGCGAACAGCGCGGTGAACCCGCCGACCAGCGCGATAATCGCGAGGACGGTCGGGAGCAGCGCGTAGAAGCCGTACATGCGCGCGACGAGGTAGACGCCGGCCGCCACCATCGTCGCGGCGTGGATGAGCGCGGAGACGGGCGTCGGGCCCTCCATCGCGTCCGGCAGCCACGTGTGCAGCGGGAACTGCGCGGACTTGCCGACGACGCCGCCGAGCACGAGCAGGCCGAGAATCGCGAACCACGTCTCGGGACTCATGCCGACGACGTCGAGGAAGTGCGCGACGTGTTCGGGCATCGTGCCCTCGCCGCCCGCAGCCGCGAGCGCTTGCTCGGCGAGGTGCGGGAAGCTGTGGACACCGTCACCGACGGCGACGAACCGCGCGGTGCCGAACGTCGCGAGGATGCCGACGACGCCGACGAGGAAGAAGTAGTCCCCGAAGCGCGTGACGAGGAACGCCTTCTTCGCGGCGCTCGGCGGACCGGGCTCCCGGAAGTGGAACCCGATGAGCAGGTACGAGCAGAGCCCGACCAGCTCGAAGAACATGAACGCCATCAGGAGGTTGTCCGCGACGACGAACGCCAGCATCGAGAACGTGAACAGGCCGAGGCCGGCGTAGTACCGCGGGAGGCCGGTCTCGCCCTCGTCGTTCATGTAGCCGAGGCTGAACACGTGCACGAGGACGGCGACCAGCGACACGATGACCAGCATCATCGCCGACAGCGGGTCGACGAGGATGCCGAAGTGGAGACTGAACGTGTTCTGGCCGACGACCCACGTGTAGATGTCCTGTGCGTGGTAGCTGCCGCCGCTCACTGCCAGGAACGTCCAGAGGGACAACAGCAGCGACCCGGCGGTCGCGAGGATGCCGGGAATCGCGCCGCCTTTCGGCAGCAGCCGCGGCGCGAAGTGGCCGACGAGCAGCGCCACGAGGAACGCGGCGAACGGCAGCAGCGGAATGGCCGGAGTGAAGTCGAATGCACCTACCATCTTACCACCTCATGGTCGTCGCGTTGCGCACGTCGACGTCGTCGAAGTTCCGGTACAACACGAGAATGATGCCGAGGCCGACGGCGACCTCCGCCGCGGCCAGCGCCATCACGAACAGGCTGAACACCTGGCCCGTCGCGTTCCCGTAGAACTGCGAGAACGCCACGAGGTTGATGTTCGCCGAGTTCAGCATCAGCTCGACACTGATGAGGAACATGAGCGCGTTCTCGCGCGTGAGCACGCCGAACACGCCCGTGCAGAACACGGCCGCGGACAACAGGAGGTAGTACTCGACGGCGACCGCCATTACTCGCCGTCACCCCCTTCGTTGTCGCGGCTCGCGAGGAGCACCGAGCCCTCCAGCGCGGCGTCCAGCAGCAACGCGACGATGATGAACGCCGCGAGGAAGCCCTCGCTGGCGACCGTGTTCTCGCCCGCGACGTCCATCAGGCCGAGCAGCGCGTAGCCGATGGTCGCCGTGAGGTTCGCGTCGCCGGCGAACCCGGCCGCGCCCTCGAAGCCAGCGCCGAGGAACACGGCCGCGAGTACCGCGAACAACGCGACCGCGACGACGCCCGTCGCGAACGTCGACGGGTCGCGCAGTCGTGGTCGCGTCGTCATGCGTTAGTCACCTCTCCTGTACCTCCAGTTTGACGCGTGAGCATCACTGCGAACGTGATGAGGATGAGGACGCCGCCGACGTAGACGAGAATCTGCATCGCGGCGACGAACTCCGCCTGTAACATCACGTAGTGCACGGCGAAGCTCATCAGCGAGCCGCCGAGCAGCAGCGCGGAGTGCCACACGTCCCGCACCAGGACAGCGCCGAGACTGCACGCTACAGTGAGCAGCGCGAACAGCCCGAACGCGATTGTTTCGGTCGTCATTTCAGTCACCTTGTGGTTCGCAAATACGCCCTTTGTAGGTTTCGAGACGGGCGCGCAACTACTGGTAGTCGACCTCGCCTTCGCCTTCGCCGACCCAGGAACCCCGGTCGGGTTCGCGGGACGCCAGCGGGTCGAGGTCGTTGTACCACGGCACGTTCTTCAACTGTTCTTTGTTGAACACGAGGTCGTGTTTCGTGTCCCCGGTGAACTCGAAGTTCTCCGTGAGGAGAATCGCGTCCACCGGGCAGACCTCCTCGCAGAGCCGACAGTAGATGCACTGTCCGACGTGGAGGTTGTACTGCTCGCCGTTGCGCTGCTTGTCCGTGACAATCTGGATGGTGTCGTTCGGGCAGACGTTCTCGCATTGGCGACACCAGATGCAGCGCTCCTGGCTGAACTTGTGCACCCCGCGGAAGCGCGGGCTGACTTCGGGCGCTTCCTCCGGGTACTCGACGGTGAACGTCTCACCGTCGAGGGCGTGTTTCATCGTCGTTGCCATCCCTTTGAGTAGTCCAATCATAGTCCGAGCACCCCGAGGATAACTGCGGTGAGCAGGAGGTTAGCAAAGGAGAGGACCAGCAGGCCCTTCCAGCCAATCTCGATAATCTGGTCGATGCGCACGCGCGGGACCGCCGACCGGCACCACTGCGTGAACAGGAACACCGCCCAGATTTTGATGGTGAACCAGACGAACCCGGGCAGGAACGGTCCCGCCGGGCCGCCGAGGAACAGCGTCGCGATGATGGCACCGCCGAGGAAGATGTGCACGAACTCGCCGAGGTAGAACAGCACGAAGTACACCGAGGAGTACTCGGTCTGGTAGCCGCCGACGATTTCGGTCGGCGCTTCGGGCGTGTCGAAGGGGTTGCGGCCTACCTCCGCGAGGTTCGCTATCAGGAACAACACGAACGCGAACGGGTTCACGAACGCGAACCACGCCGGAATCCGGATGCCGGCGATGGTCACCAGTTCCACGGTCTGGGCGGCGACGATTTCGCTCATCTGGAGCGACCCCGTGAACAGCACGACGGAGGCCGCGGTAACGACGAGCGGAATCTCGTAGGCGATGTTCTGTGCGACGGCGCGCAGGCCGCCGAGGAGGCTGTACTTGTTGTTCGACGCGTACCCGCCCATCAGGAGGCCGAGGCTCGCAATCGACGCGATTGCGAACACGAACACGAGCCCCGTCTCGGGGTCGGCGAGGTGGATGCCGTTGCCCATCGGAATAACGGCGAACGCGAGCAGCGCCGAGCCCGCGAGCACGACCGGCGCGACGTCGTACGCGGGCCGGTCGGCACCTTCGGGGATGATGAGCTCCTTCGACAGCAGTCGGACTGCGTCGACGATGATGGTCCCCAGCCCCATCGGGCCGATGCGGTTGACGGAGATGCGGTCCGTGAACGCCGCGGTAATCTTCCGTTTCGCCCACGGGCCCGCGAACGCGGTCATCGTCAGCATGATGGTGCCGACGAGCGCCGCGCCCAGCAGCATCGAGAGCAGTTCCCCGGCGAACCCGCCGATGCCGAGGAGGTCCTGGATGGTGTCGGGGAGTGGCGTCGCCGTCGCCATCTATCGGTCCACCTCCCCGAGAATCACGTCGAGGCTGCCGAGCGTGGCGACGAGGTCCGGGATGTACTCCCCGGTGGACATCTCCTTGAGCGCGGAGAGGTTCGAGAACGCCGGGCTGCGAATCTTGAACCGCCCGGGCTTCTCAGTGCCGTCCGCGCGGATGTAGATGCCGAGTTCGCCCTTCGCGCCCTCGACGGCGCGGTACGTCTCCTTGCCGGCTTCGGGCTTGAGGGTGCGCGGGACGTTGGCCTGAATCTCGCGCTCGTCCTCCGGCCAGTCCTCCAGCAGGTCGACGCACTGCTCGATGATGCGGGCGGACTGTTCGATTTCGCGCATCCGCACGAGGAGGCGCGCGAAGTTGTCGCCGCCGTCCTCCGTGACGACGTCCCATTCGAGCTCGTCGTAGTAGCCGTAGGAGTCGTCGCGGCGGAGGTCGTAGTCGATGCCGGAGCCGCGGGCGACCGGGCCCGTGACGCCGTAGTTCTTGGCGACCTCGGGGTCGAGGTAGCCGGTGTCGACACACCGGGACTGGAAGATCTCGTTCTCCGTGATGAGGTCGTGGTACTCGTCGAGCTTCGCCGGGAGGTCGTCGAGGAAGTCCCGGACGTTCTCGAAGTACTCGTCGCGGGGTTCGGGGATGTCCCAGACGACCCCGCCGAGCCGGAGGTAGTTGAACATCATGCGCTGGCCGGTGAGGTCCTCCAGGAGGTTCTGGACGATTTCCCGGTCCCGCATGCCGTACATGAAGATGGCGGTGAAGTCGCCGTAGAGGTCCAGCGCGAACGTCGCGGTGGCGAGCAGGTGGCAGGCGATGCGGCACATCTCCGAGCCCATCGTCCGGATGACCTGCGCGTACTCGGGGACCTCGATGTCCGCGAGGTCCTCGGCGGCGCGGGCGTACGCCCACTCGTTGACGATGCCGCCCGGGCCGTAGTCCCAGCGGTCGGGGTACGGCATAATCTGGTAGCGGTAGGTCCCCTTCTGGGCCATCTGCTCCTCGCAGCGGTGGAGGTAGCCGATGTCGGGGTTGACGTCCGCGACCTGTTCGCCGTCCAGCACCGTCTCGACGTGGAGGACGCCGTGCGTGGCGGGGTGGTGGGGACCGATGTTGAGGAACATCGTGTCCGAGTCCTCGCCGCCGCGAGCGTGGTCCTCCAGCGGGTTCTTGTTCTCCTCGAACGTGACGATCTGGGGCTTGTCCTGGTTGTAGTCCAGACCCAGGGGGTGGCCCTGCCACGTGTCGGGGAGGAGGATGCGTTCGAGGTTCGGGTGGTCGTCGTACTGGACGCCGACGAGGTCGTAGGCCTCCCGCTCGTGCCAGTCGGCGGTGCGGAAGACGGGGGCCGCGCTCTCGCTGACCGGCTCCTCGCGGGACGTCGGCACGACGATGCTGACCTCGTTGGTCGGGTCGTCGTACTGCTTGAGGTGGTAGATGCTCTCGAAGCGGTCCTCGTGCTCCTCGGCGGTGACACACGAGAGGTGGTCGAAGCCGGCGTCGTCCTTCAGCGTCTGGAGGACGTCCTGGACGGCGTCCGCGCGGACGACGTAGGCGTCGGCGTTGAGGTGTTCCTCGCGGTCGAGGACGTGGTCGCCGAGCAGCGCTTCGATGGCGTCACCGTCGACGTCGCCCGACTCAGTCGTCGGGGGTTCGACGTTGCGCTCTTCGTACGTACTCATGGCGAATCAGCCCAGTTGTAGCGCATGACGAGGGTCTCCTCGTCGATGTCGTCGGCGAGCTTCTGGACCATCTCGTCGCGGTCGAGGTCCCCGAACTGTTCGAGCTCGTAGGGCTTGACCGTGACCGGCGACGACTCGCCGTTGGCGATGCGTTCCTGGAGCTTCGCGACGCCGTAGACGAGCGCCTCCGGGCGGGGCGGGCAGCCCGGGATATGGATGTCGACCGGGATGACTTCCTCGGCGCCCTTCACGACGTTGTACCCCTCCTGGAAGGGGCCGCCGGAGGTCGAACAGTTCCCCATGTTGACGACGAACTTCGGCTCCGGCATCTGGTCGTAGACGCGCTTCATGCGCGGGGCGAACTTCGAGACGATGGTCCCCGGCACAATCATCACGTCGGCCTGCCGCGGCGACGCGCGCGGGACGCCGGCGTGGAAGCGGTCCAGGTCGTGTTTGACCGAGTACGTGTGCATCATCTCGATGCTGCAGCAAGCGATGCCGAACTGCAGCATGAACATACTCGACCCGCGAACCCAGTTCATGAATTTGTCGAACTTCGTGAGGATGAACGGCGTCGAGCCGAACGCCTCGCGGAGCTTCGAGTTGAACCGGCTGTCGACGCCCTCCCCCATTCGGGCTTCGCGGGTGTCAGTCAGCGGTTCGCTGGTTCCCGTAATACTGTCGCGTGGTTGGTCACTGCTCATGTGGTTTTCCTCCGTGCCGCGGTGTCCGCACCCACCGGACGACGCCCTTGCGCCACGCCCACGCGAGGCCGACGACGAGCACGCCGATGAAGACGAGCATCGGCAGCAGTGCACGCGTCAGGCCGGCAGACTGGACGGCGTCCTGGTAGATGACGGTCCACGGGAAGATGAGAACGGTCTCGATGTCGAACACGAGGAACAGCAGCGCGACCATGTAGTACTGGATGTTGAACTGGACGCGCGCGTTCCCCGTCGGAACCTCGCCACTCTCGTAGGTGGCTCGCTTCCCTTGTTCAGGTACGGTCGGGCGCAGTAGCGAGGACACCATCATCATCGATGCGGGGATGAGGATGCCCACGAGCGCCAACATACCGATGGCGATCCATGGATTCATAGGAGTGTCTCCGTGACGAGCGGGAGTTTGGACCCCACGCCCATAAACGTTGATTTATGCTCGCACGGCCGGAGACGGGAGAATTCGGGGGTTTCAGGGCGACTGCGGCGTTCGGGCGTCGGTGACGTGACTGGTCAGTCCCGCGCCGACCGGAAGCCCGGCGTCCCGCGTTCGTGAAGTTCGCGGGACACGTCCGCGACGCCGTCCCGGCGTTCGGCGTGGAGGTCGCGGAGCCGCTGGGCGAGTTCGTCGTCGCTGGTCGCGAGGAACTGTGCGGCCGACAGCCCGGCGTTGTAGGACTTCCCGGCGTCGACGGCCGTGATGGGCGCGCCCGTCGGCATCCCGATGACCGAGTCGACGGACTTCTCCTGCACGGGGACGCCGACGACCGGAATCGGGTACGAAAGCGACGCGGTCATGTTCGGGAGGTCCGCGGACTTCCCGCCCGCCCCTGCGATGATGGCGTCGAGGCCACGGTCGGCTGCCGTCTCCGCGTACGCGTACATCAGGTCCGGCGTCCGGTGCGCTGAGACGACCCACGACTCGAAGGTGTACCCCGCAGGCGGGTCGCCGTAGTCCGTGACTTCCGCGAAGCCGAGGTCGGTGAGCGCGTCGTGCGCGCCCGCCATCACGTCGAGGTCGCTGTCGCTGCCCATGATGACGCCGACGTCGGGCGTCTGCTCGCTGGGGCGGTCCCGTGCGGCTTCCGATTCGAACAACTCGACGAGGTCTGCTACTGTGGTCATGAGTTTGAGGGTGTGAACGAGAGCGCGTCGCGGGCGGCGCGAGCGCGCATCAGGAGTTCGCCGCGGTCGTCGCCGACGACCGTGACGTGCCCCATCTTCCGGAGCGGGCGGACGTCGCGTTTGCCGTACCAGTGGAGGGCGATGCGGTCGTCCCGCAGCGCGCTCGACACGCCGGCCAGTTCGGCGGGGCGCTCCGCGCCCTCCGGGTCGCCGAGCACGTTCGCCATCACGGCCGGCTGGCGGAGCGTCGTGTCCCCGAGCGGCAGCCCGCAGAGCGCGCGCGCGAACTGCGCGAACTGCGAGGTGTGACAGCCCTCGATGGTGTAGTGCCCGGAGTTGTGCGGGCGGGGCGCGATCTCGTTGACGAGGATTCGGCCATCCACTTCAAATAACTCGACGCCGAAAACGCCGCGGCCGTCGAGCGCGTCGAGCACGTCGCGGGCGACTTCAGTCGCCTCTTCGCGGACGCGCTCGCTGGTGCGCGCCGGAACGACGGATTCGCGGAGAATCTCGGCCTCGTGGACGTTCTCCGCGACCGGGAACGTCGCCGTCTCACCGTCGCCGCTGGCCGCGATGACCGAGAGTTCGCGCTCGAAGTCGACGAGCTTCTCGGCGACCATGCTGTCGAGGCCGTCGAACGTCTCGCGGGCCTCGGCGACCGACTCCACGGGCGCGTTCCCGCGGCCGTCGTAGCCGCCGGTGCGCGCCTTCAGCATCAGCGGCCGCCCGAACGCCTCGAACGCGGCTTCGAGGTCGTCGGCGTCGTCGACCGCGCGGAACGGCGGGACCGGGACGCCCGCGTCCTCGAACGCCCGATTCTGCACGAGCTTGTCCTGAATCGTCTCCAGCGTCCCCGGGGACGGGTGGACGGGCACGTCGTACTCGTCGCTCACGTCCGCGAGCACCGCGGGGTCCGCGAGCTCGATTTCGTACGTGAGTACGTCCGCGCGCTCGGCGAGCTCGCGGATGGCGTCGCGGTCGTCGAACGCCGCCGTAATCTGGTCGGCAGCGGGCGGACACGCCGGGCAGTCCGGCGTCGGGTCGAGGACGACCACGTCGACGCCCAGCGGGCTCGCTGCTTCCGCGAGCATCCGGCCCAATTGGCCGCCGCCAACGACCCCGACTGTCGCTCCGGGAACGGGTACCGTCATCACCCGCGACTTCCGCCTACTCCTGCATAAGAATTGCCGAAGGAACCGACAGAGTGTACACGCCCGTGCTCACTCGGAGTCAGCGAAGCCCGGTGCCCCGGTGTCCACGAAGACGACGATTATCGTGTTCCTCGCCGTGAGTTCGTACGTCCACCCCTCGTACTCGGAGCCGAGACGCTCGCGGACCTCCTGATAGTGCTTCGCCTCGGTCACGACGACCGGCGCGTCCGTCGTCTCGACGCTGACCGTCTCGTTCCCGGCGACCGCCGGCTCGGTCAGTCGCGTCGTGGAGTCGGTCACCGCGTCCGCGCGCTCCGTGTACCACGGGAGCGGCAGCCGATTGAACCAGTTTGTCCCCTCAACACTGTCCGGGTCCGAGGCGTCGTACTCGCCGGTGACGTGGAAGTGACTGCCGTAGTAGAGCACGTCCGTGCCGTCGTTCCCGGGGGCGATGCGGTCGATGCGCTCGATGGTCGCGCGCATGTCGCTGCCGGGCTGGCCGTACTGGACGAGCGCGTTGTCCTCGTCCTGTTGCATCAGGTACGACGTCTCCGCGGTGACGGCTCCCATCTGCCCGGCCGCCGCGAGCAACACGAGTGCGGCGAGCGCGACGCCGACGCGGTCGTCGCTCCGGGAGGCCGACCGGCCGCGGTCCACGACCACGCGCACGCCGACGGCCGCGGGAACCGCCAGCGGAACCACCGCGTGCACGACCGACCAGTGCCCGGAGATGTCCGTAATCGCGGGGTAGACGACGACCGACGCGACCGCCCAGTAGCCCGCGAACAGCACGAGGTCGCGGGGTTCGTCGGCGACGTAGCGCTCCGCGAGGAAGCCGACGACGGCGGCAGCGACGAGCATCAGCGACGCCGCGCCGAGCGTCCGCAGCGCGTCCGCGAGGAACGCGACGTAGCTGTGCTGGCGGGAGGCGCTGCCGCTGACGCCCCACGTGCTCCAGAACTCCGTCCACGCGCCGGCTGTCCCCGCAGCGACGACGCCCGGAAGCTGCGTCGGGTTCGTGAGCGCCGCGTAGAACTCGGGCCGCGGCGCGTAGAAAACGACGACTACGACGAGGAACGCGAGCGCGCCGCCCGCGATGGCGCGCCGCCACGCGAGCAGGCCACTTCCGGCGCGCTGGAGGTTCTCGTGGAGCACGCGCTCCCAGGATTCGTCGCGTTTGCGGGCCGTGAACAGCTGTTCGTCCAGCAGGAGCGCGCTCGCGCCGACGAACATCGCGACGTAGACGAGCGCGTTCTCCTTGGTCGTGAACGCGAGCCCGAGCATCGCGCCGGCGGCGACGAGGTAGCCGCCGCGGCGGGTGTCGAGCGCGCGCACCGCGAGCCCGAGCGCGGCGACGCTGAACGCCGCGACGAGCACGTCGCTGCGCATGAACCGCGAGTAGTAGACGAGCACGGGGTTGAGCGCGAACAGCGCGGCCAGCGCCGCCACCTCCACGTCGTCG
The DNA here is from genome assembly GCF_040435975.1 of Halobacterium sp. NMX12-1. NCBI lineage: Archaea > Methanobacteriati > Methanobacteriota > Halobacteria > Halobacteriales > Halobacteriaceae > Halobacterium > Halobacterium sp. NMX12-1. The sequence goes on from NZ_CP159204.1 coordinate 1,299,156, forward strand.
AGGTGCGCGCGGAACAGCCACGCCGTCGCCGGGAGGAGCGCGCCGACGACCGCGACAGGCGCTCGCGCGACGGCGTCACTGGTGCCGAAGACGCCGAACAGCCACTCGTTCACGTGGAAGAGGAACGGGCCGTGGACGATGGCGCGGTAGGCCCACTCGCCGGTCGCGGCGTACTGGAGCACCCAGTAGCCGACGCGGGCCTCGTCCCAGTGGAAGATGCGGTCGCCGAGCGCGACGAACCGGAGGGCGAGCGCGGCCAGCACCGCGAAGGCAACCGCGAGCGCCGTGGCGCGGCGGCGTCCGAAGGAGGGCATTTCGTTCGCCAAACGGAACGGGGTGCATACAAACTTGTGGGTTCGCGGGAACTGTCCGTAACGGTAGGCCTTTATCCACCCCGAGAGACCGTTCGGACATGGTAGAGCTCGGGCTCGTCGTTGCGGAGTTCAACCGCAGCGTCACCGAACAGATGGAGTCGGCGGCCGTGGAGACGGCCGACGACGCGGACGCCAACGTCGTGGAGTTGGTCCGCGTGCCGGGCGCGTACGACGCGCCGCTGGCCGCCGACCGGCTCGCGCGCCGCGACGACGTCGATGCCGTCGCGGTCGTCGGCGCTATCGTCACGGGCGACACCGACCACGACGCCGTCATCGCACACGCGACCGCCCAGAAGCTCACCGACGTCAGCCTCGACCGCGACACGCCGGTGGCGTTCGGCGTCGCCGGGCCGGGGATGTCGGGCGCGGAAGCCCGCGAACGAGTGCAGAAGGGAGCGGAAGCCGTAGACAGCGCGATTCACCTCGCGGAGGAACTCTAAGATGGACTTCACTGACAGGGTACGACGAGTAGAACCGAGCGCGACGCTTGCGGTCAGCAACCTCGCGAACGAACTCGAAGCCGAAGGGAAAGACGTCATCGACCTCTCGGTCGGCGAACCGGACTTCGACACGCCGCAGAACGTCAAGGACGCCGCCGAGGACGCCCTCGAAGCCGGCGAGACGGGGTACACGTCCTCGAACGGCATCCCGGCGCTCCGGGAAGCCATCGCGGCGAAGCTCCGCGGCGACGGCATCGACTACGAGGCGGGCAACGTCATCGTCACGCCGGGCGCCAAGCAGGCGCTGTTCGAGACGTTCCAGGCGCTCGTCGACGACGGCGACGAGGTCGCGCTCCTGGACCCCGCGTGGGTGTCCTACGAGGCGATGGCGAAAATCGCGGGCGCGGACCTGACTCGCGTGGACCTCTCGCCGCACGACTTCCAGCTGGAGCCGGCGCTGGACGAACTCGCTTCCGCGGTGTCGGACGACACCGAGCTGCTGGTCGTGAACTCCCCGAGCAACCCCACGGGCTCGGTCTACTCCCGGGAGGCGATGGAGGGCGTCCGCGACCTCGCCGTCGAGCACGACGTCACGGTCATCTCGGACGAAATCTACCAGCACATCAACTACGGCCGCGAGCACGTCAGCCTCGCCGCCCTCGACGGGATGTTCGAGCGCACCGTCACCATCAACGGCTTCTCGAAAGCCTACGCGATGACGGGCTGGCGGCTGGGCTACCTCGCGGGGCCCGAGGAGCTAATCGACCAAGCGGGGAAGGTCCACTCGCACTCCGTCTCGTCGGCGACGAACTTCGTCCAGCACGGCGGCGTCGAAGCCATCGAGAACACCGACGAGGCCGTCGAGGAGATGGTCGAGGCGTTCGAGTCCCGGAAGGACCGCCTGCTGGAACTGTTCGCCGAGCACGGCACGGACGTCCCCGAGCCCGACGGCGCGTTCTACGTGATGGTCCCGGTGGACGAGGACGACCAGCAGTGGTGTCAGGATGCCCTCAAGGACGCCCACGTCGCGACCGTCCCCGGGAGCGCGTTCGGCACCCCGGGCTACGCGCGCATCTCGTACGCGGCGAGCACCGAACGGCTCGAAGAAGCAGTCGAGCGCCTCGCGGACGAAGGCTACCTGTAGCGCGGCGAGCGGCTCTTCTCGCGGACTACGGCCAGCTACCGCTGCCCTCGTAGGCGTCGACGACGCGCTGGACGGCGACGACGTACGCGGCCGTGCGGAGGTTCGGGAGGTCGTTGGCCTCGTAGGCGTCGATCATCGCGTCGAAGGCGTTCGTAATCACGGCCTCCAGTTCCTCGTTGACGCGCTCCTCCGTCCACTGGAAGCGCTGGCGGTTCTGCACCCACTCGAAGTACGAGACGGTGACGCCGCCCGCGTTCGCGAGGATGTCCGGGACGACGTGGATGCCGCGCTCCGTGAGCACGTCGTCGGCGTCCGGCGTGAGCGGGCCGTTCGCTGCCTCCACCACCACGTCGGCCTCGACGTCGCGCGCGAGGTCGCCGTCGATGGCGTTCTCCAGCGCCGCGGGCACGAGCAGGTCCACGTCCAGCGTGAGCAGGTCGTCGTTGCCGAACTCCTCGGTGGCGCCGTCGTAGCCGGCGACGCTGCCGGTGTCGCGCTTGAACTCCTTGACGTGGCGCGTGTCGAACCCCTCGGGGTTGTAGATGGCGCCCGAGGAGTCCGACACCGCGACGACGTGCGCGCCGAGGTCTTCGAGGAGTCGCGCGGCGATGGAGCCGGCATTCCCGTACCCCTGCACGGCGACCGTCGCTTCCGCCGTCTCCTTGTCGAGGTAGTCGAAGACCTCGCGCGCGGCGAACATCGTCGAGCGGCCCGTGGCTTCCACGCGGCCCTTGCTGCCGCCGTTTTCGAGGGCCTTCCCCGTGATGACGCCGGGCGCGGTCGTGTCCTCCAGTTTCTCGTAGGTGTCTTTGATCCAGTTCATCTCCCGCTGGCCGGTGTTGACGTCCGGCGCGGGCACGTCCTTGTCCTCGCCGATGAACGGCCGAATCTCCTTGGCGAACGACCGCGTGATGCGTTCGAGCTCGCTCTCGGAGTACTCGCTGGGGTCGAGCGCGATGCCGCCCTTCCCGCCGCCGTAGGGGATGTCGACGACGGCCGTCTTGTACGCCATCCACCCGGAGAGCGCCTTCACCTCGTCGCGGGTGACGCCCGGGTGGTAGCGAATGCCGCCCTTGTAGGGGCCGCGGTCGCCGTTGAACTGCGAGCGGTACGCGTCGAACGTCTCGATGGTGCCGTCGTCCATCTCCACCGAGAGCGTCAGTTCGAGCACGCGCTCGGGCTGTTTGAGGCGTTCGAGGACGTCGTCTCGGACGTCGAGGTGCTCGCCCGCGTCGTCGAGTTGCTCCTGGAGACTCTCGAAGGGATTAGCGTCCGCCATACTCCGACCGACTCCGGCGCTCAGCAAAAGCGTGGCGGAACCCCCGCCGAACCGGTCGCTACGCGTCGCCGCTGCCGGCGGCCCGCGCCCGTTCGAGGATGCGCTCGGCCTGCGCCACTAGTGGTGCGTCCACCATCTCGCCGTCCACGCGGTAGACGCCGCGGCCTGCCTCGTCGGCCTCTTCTTTGGCGTCGAGGACGCGCTCGGCCCACTCGACGTCCGCCTCGGCGGGCGTGAACGCGTCGTTGATGGGGGCGACCTGCCCGGGGTGAATCGCGAGCTTCCCGTCGAACCCCAGCTGCGCGGCGAACGCGGTCTCCTCGGCGAGCCCCTCCGTGTCCTCGATGTCCGTGTAGACGGTGTCGATGGCGTCCACGCCGGCGGCGGCCGCAGCGAGCACGACCTGCTCGCGCGCGTGCAGGACTTCGATGCCGTCGTCGGTCCGCGTCGCACCGACGTCCGCCGCGAGGTCCTCGGCGCCGAACACGAGCGCGTCCGTCGGCCCGGCGTCCGCGATTTCCTCGGCGTGCAGGACGCCGCGCGCGGACTCCACGAGCGCCAGCACGGGCACGTCGAACGCGCGCTCGTCGAGCAGCCGGCCGAGCGTCGTCACCTCGTCGGCCGACCGCGCCTTCGGGAGGACGACGGCGTCGAGGCGCGGATTCTCCCCCGCGAGCACCGTCTCCACGTCGTCGCGAGCGCCCGCCCCGATGGGGTTCACGCGCACGCAGACCTCGCAGTCCGGGTCGAAGTCGGGGTCGGCGAGCACGGACTGCACGGCGGTCCGCGCCTCCGTCTTCCGCGCGGGGACGACCGCGTCTTCGAGGTCGAAGACGACGGTGTCGGCGCCAGTCTCGGGCGCCTTCCGAAGTAACTCCGGCTGGTCGCCCGGCGAAAACAGAACGCTGCGTCGAGCCATGCCGGGGGGGTCGCCCCGGCTGCTTGTATGTCTATCGGCGCGCGAGCAGCGCGGCCGCGGCGGCGAGCGCGACGACCGCCGCGACGGTCCCGAATCCGGGCGACGCCGACGGCGTCGACTCCTCGGTGGTCGCCGGCGGTTCCGCGGTCGCGGTCTCCGTCGGCTCCGCGGTCGCCGTCGGCTCGGCCGTCTCGGTCGCGGTGGCCGTCGCCGTGTTCGCCGCGTCGACGTCGAGCGTCGCGTTTACCGCCTCGCCGCTACTCTGCGGGTTGACGTCGATGCCGACCGAGTAGTCGCCCGCGTCGGGGTTCTGGACGTCCTCGTAGACGACGATTATCTGGTCGCCCTCCTGCAGCTCGTAGTCGCCGTCCACCCCGAACGTCAGCGTCTCGCCGTCGTTGCTCCCGCTGACCTCGTCCAGCGAGGCCGCCAGCGACCGGTCGATGGTGGCGTTCGAGTCGTTGTTCCCGCGGTCGACGCCGATTTTCACGACGTCGCCCTGCCCGACGTTGCTCACGTCGGTTCCGGTCCCGCTGTAGTCGATTTCCAGCCCGGTCCACGACGAGTCACCGATCTCGTTCCCGACGAGCGTGCCCACTGTGTGGGCCGCCGTCGCGCCCGCCTCGTTCGGTACCGAGCTAACGGACGGCTCGGTCTCGCTCACCGCGCCCGCCGGGTTCGGATCCGGAGCGCCGATGTCGCCGTCACCGCCGCTCGTCGTCGCGGTCTGCGTGGGCGTCGCGGTCGCGGTCTGGGTCGGCGTAGCAGTCTGCGTTTGCGTCTGGGTCGCGGTCGCCGTCTGCGTTGCAGTTGCCGTTTGCGTCGCGGTCGCCGTTTGCGTTGCAGTCGCAGTCGCGGTCTGCGTGGCCGTCTGCGTGCTAGTCGTCGTTGGCTCCGGTGTTGCGGTCGTCGTCTCCGACGTAATCGAGAGCGTCGCGGACGTCTCGCCGCCGCTGCTCTGCGGGTTGATGTCGATGGGAGTCGTCCAGTCGCCGGCGCTGTCCGGGTTCTGGACGTCCTCGTAAACGATGACGACTTCGTCGCCCTCGTTGAGCTGGTAGCTTCCGCCGAGTCCGAACGTGATGGTCTGTGCATTGTTCGACCCGTCAGCGCTACTGAGGTCGCTGGAGACGTCGTCGTCGATCTTGGTTCCATCGGCGTCGTCGCCGCGGTCGATACCGATTGTTGTCACGTCAACTTGGCCCACGTCTCCAATGTCCGCATTGTCGGAGTTCGAGTAGTCGACTTCGAGTCCGTTCCACGACCCCGTCGCTTGGGCACCAACCGTTGCCGTCACCGTATGCGTTGACGTGACGCCTGGATCGTTCGGTGAAGCTTCAATCGAGCCGTCCGATGCTGCCGCTGTCACTCCCGCGAACGTGGCCGCCGCGACGACGACTACCACCAACACCCCCGCACGCACATAGTCACGTGGCATACCTCGACGGACTGCCGCCGACTGAAAAAGGGTGGTGGCCGAAACGGCTCGTAAAAGCCTGACGGCCGCGTTTTCGGCGGTTTTAAGGATTGGGGCCGAGCGGGTTCGACCATGGCGGGACGCTACTACGAGGGCTTCGAGGTCGGCGAGACCATCGAGCACGAGAAGCGCCGCACCGTCTCCGAGGCGGACAACCAGCAGTTCTGCGACATGACGATGAACCAGCAGCCGCTGCACCTCGACGCGGAGTTCGCCGCCGACACGCAGTTCGGCGAGCGCGTCGTCAACGGCCTCTACACGCTGAGCCTCGCGGTCGGGCTCACCATTCCGGACACCACCGACGGCACCATCGTCGCGAACCTCTCCTACGACGACGTCGAACACCCGGCGCCGGTGTTCCACGGCGACACCATCCGCGCGCAGTCCACCGTGACGGACAAGCGCGAAACCAGCGACGGCGAGCGCGGCGTCGTCACGTACCGCGTCGAGGCGTTCGCCGTGAACCGCGACGACGAACTGGTCTGTGAGTTCGACCGCACCGCGCTCCACCACAAGCGCGAGCACGCCGCGGACTGACCGTGGCCGTCAGCGACCGCGCGCGACGACTCGCGGCCCGCGCGCCCGACCCGGCGACGCTCGCGCGCTGGGGGCTCGGCGCGATGCTGCTCGCGGCGGGCGTCCACAAGCTCCTCGACCCCGCCGCGTGGGCGGTGTACGTCACCGACTGGCTGGCGCCGTGGCTCGTCGTCTCACCGGTGACGTTCATGCTCGCGAACGGCGTGCTCGAAGTCGGGTTCGCCGCGCTGCTGTTCGCGGACCGCTACACTGCGTTCGCGGCGCTGGTCGCGTCCGTCTCGCTGGCAGCGACCGTCGCCTACCTCGCGGTCGTCTGGGCGGTGACCGAGCAGTTCGGGGACGTGATTGCGCGCGACGTCGGCCTCATCGGCCTCGCGCTCGCGGTGCTCGTGGACGCGCTGCGCCGGGAGTGAGCGGCGACCGTGCCCCGATGGGGAAACTGCCTTAGTAAGGGGGTGCGTCGGGTGTCGTATGTCTTCTTCCGAGAAGCCCACAGTCGAGGACGTGATGTCCACGCCGCTGGAGACGATTAGCCCGGACGCGACCGTCAGGGAGGCCGCCGAGCGGATGCGCGCGAAAGACATCAGCGCGCTCGTCGTGACGACGACGCCGCGCGCCATCGTCAGCAGCACGGACGTCCTCGACGCCGTCGCCGAAGGCGAGGACGTCGCCGAGCTGACGGTCGCGGACGTGATGACGACCGACGTCGAGACCGCCGCGCCCGACCTCTACATGGAGGAGGTCGCCGCGATGATGACGACGTACGGCATCAAGCACCTCCCGGTCGTGGACGACGACTACGTCGGGATGATCTCCTCGACGGACGTCACCGCGCACCTCTCGTAGGCCGCCGGCGCCTCAGAGAATCGTGCCGTGTTTCTTCGAGGGCCGGTCTTTCTCGACGTCCTCGTAGAAGTCGAAGCGCGCCGCCAGCTCCGCGCGAAGCTCGGAGGGCGGGACGATTTCGTCGATGACCGTCTCGCTGGCCATCCGGTGGACGTCGATGTCCTCGCGGTACTCCTCGCGGAGCTCCTGCTCGCGCTGGGCGCGCTCCTCGGGGTCGTCGATGTCGTTCAGCTTGTTCGCGTAGACGGCGTTGATGGCGGCTTCCGGCCCCATGATACCGATTTCGCCCGAGGGAAGCGCGATAGTCGACTCGGGATCGTAGGCCGGCCCGCTCATGGCGTAGATACCCGCGCCGTAGGCCTTCCGCACGACGACGGACTGCTTGGGGACGGTGGCCTCGCTGGTGGCGTAAATCATCTTCTTGCCCTTCTCCAGGATGGCGTCTTTCTCCACCGAGGAGCCGGCCATGAAGCCGGGCGTGTCGCAGAGGTAGAGTAGTGGAATGTTGTACGCGTCGGACTTCCAGACGAACTCCGCGGCCTTCTCGGCGGCGTCCGGGAAGATGGCGCCCGCGCGCTCGGCGGGTTGGTTTGCGACGATACCCACTGTACGGCCGTCGATGCGCGAGTACCCCGTGAGAATCTCCTTGCCGTACTCGGGCTTGAGTTCGAAGAACGAATCGGCGTCCACGACGCGCTCGATGAGGTCGTGCATGTCGTACGCGCGGTTCGGCGACTCGGGAATCAGGCCGTCGATGCCCTCGGTGGGTTTCGCGGGCGGTTTCGCGGGCTGGCTCGGCGGTTTCTCGTCGCTGTTGTTCGGGAGGTACTGAATCAGGTTCGAGACGAGTTCGCGGGCGTGCTCCTCGTCGCGGGCGACGAGGTCCGCGCTCCCGGACTGGCGGGCGTGGACCTCCGGGCCACCTAGTTCCTGCATCTCGATTTCCTCGCCGGTCACCATCTTCACCATCCGCGGGCTGGCGATGGCCATCGCGGACATCCCCTCGACCATCACGGTGAAGTCCGCGAACACGGGCGTGTAGGCGGCGCCGGCGATACAGGGACCGTACAGCACGCAAATCTGGGGAACGCGGCCGGAGAGCCGCGAGTGGTTGAAGTAGTACTTCCCGATGCCCTCGCGGTTCGCGAAGAACCCGGACTGCTGGTCGATGCGCCCGCCCGAGGAGTCCATCAGATAGAGGACTGGCTTGCCGGTCTTGAGCGCGCGCTGCTGCATCCGGAGGAACTTCTCGACGCCGCGCTCGGCCATCGACCCCGCCTTCACGGTGAAGTCGTTGGCCATGAAGTGGACGTCCCGGCCCTCGAAGTCAGCGGCGCCCGTGATGAGGCCGTCCGCGGGGAGGCGCGTGTCGGGGTCCGCTTCGTCGACGTCGGGGCTGTTCGGGTGCCACGAGTCGAAGTTCGCGAACTTCCCGTCCTCGAACAGCAGGTCACCGTTGCCGTCCCCGCCTTCCTCCCCGAACCAGAGGTCGAGGCGGTCGCGGACGAACAGCTTGTCCTGCTCGGGCAGGCGCTCGCGGTACTTCTCGGGGCCGCCGTCGAGGATGTCTGCGATTTCCTCGCGGAGCTCCTCCTCGCGCTCGGTCGAGCCGAGGTCGCGCTCCGGCTCGGGCTCCTCGGCGGCGGGCTCGGGGGCAGCGTGGGTGACGGCGGGCTCGTCGGCTTCGCCGAGGTACACTTCGACCTCGTCGGCGACGTGCTCGGCGAGCGCGGCGGCGACCGCCTGCGCCTCTTCCTCGGTCGCGCCGGCGCCGATTCGTACCTTCATGGTCTTTCGTGTCTTGCGGGAACGCAAACCGTTTTCTCTTTGCGGCGGCCGGCCCGCGAGCCGTTGCCGCTTGGTGGAGTGCTAAGGGGCTGGCGGGCCAAACGGCCGGTGTGACTGACTCGCTGGCAATCGTCGGCGCCGGCGCGGCCGGCGCGGCGGCCGCGTACCGCCTCCGGGACGCCGCACCGGACGTCACCGTCTTCGAGAAGTCGCGCGGCGTCTGCGGGCGCGCGGCGACGCGCCGCCGCGACGGCTGCCGGTACGACTACGGTGCGAACTACGTGAAACCGGGCGACGGCCCGGTCGGCGACCTCGTGCGCGACCTCGGCGAAGACGGCCTGCACGACGTCGCCCAACCGGTGTGGACGTTCGACGGCGACGGCAGCGTCGAACCCGGCCGGGACAGCGACGAGCCGAAGTGGACGTGGGAGGCCGGCATCACCCAGTTGGCGAAGCGGCTGTTCGCGCGCACCGACGCCGCCGTCCACCGGGAGACGCGCATCGAATCGCTCTCGCGGGCGGGCGACGCGTGGACCCTCACTGACGCCGATGGCACCACTCACGGCCCGTTCGCGGACGTGCTGTTGACGCCGCCGGCGCCACAGACAGCCGACCTGCTCGCGGCGACCGACTGGGACGACGACCGGCTCGCGGCGGCCCGCGAGGCCGTCGCGGCGGTGCCGTACCGGAGCATCGTGACCGCGGTGCTGCGCTACGACTTCGACGTGGATCGGGAGTGGTACGCGCTCGTGAACACCGACGGCGCCCACGAGGTGGGGTGGCTCGCCCGCGAGTCCTGCAAGCCCGGCCACGTCCCGGACGGCGAACTGCTGGTCGTCCAGATGGCCCCGGACTGGTCGCGGGCGCACTGCGACCGCGACCCGGACTGGCAGACCGACCGCGCCGCCGAGCACGCCGCCGCCTTGCTCGGCGACGACCGCCTGCTGGACCCGGCGTGGACGGACACGCAGGGCTGGCGGTACGCCCTCCCCGACGACGCGGTGGACGCCGAGCCCGTCGCCGCAGTCCGGGACGCCGGCCTCCACGTCGCCGGCGACTGGGTTGCCGGGGAGGCGCGCGTCCACGCCGCCGTCGAGAGCGGGCTGGCCGTCGGCGACCGGATTCGCTAACGCCGTCGACGTTGCGGGTCCGCGGTCGAAGACGGACGAGCTCGACGCGAGCACCACTATATTCAAGTGCGTTACAGCAAGACAGAGAGACGTGTCTCGGTGCTCAGTCCCGCGTTCCGTCGTGGTCGCCGCCGTCGTCGCGCTCGCGGCGGCGAGTCCGGCGACCGCGCTCGCGGCCGGCACCGCCGACGCCGCCACGGTCGAATCGGGCGTCCTCTCGGTCGACGTGACCGGGCCGGGCGCCGCGACCGAACGCGGCGGCGTCTACTACGTGTGGGCCGACGAACCCGCGACCGTCGAGGTGACCGTCGGCGACTACCTCGGCGACTCCGCCACGTACTACGCCGACTACGACGTCCGGCTGACCGAGAGCCGCGAGGCCAGCTACAGCGAGGAGGTCGACAGCTCGCTGGCCGTGACGACGGTGACGCTCGGCGAACTGGCGACGACCGACGCCGACCTCACGCTCGAACCGCGCGAGGCGGAACTCGAACCTGGCCGCCACACGCTGTACGCGACGATGTACAGCGCGCAGGCCAGCGGGAACTCCCGGCGCGACGACCGAGCAGTCACGGTCCACGTCATCAACAAGGGCGGCGACCTCGACGCCGACGGCCTCTCGAACGCGAACGAGCTCTCCCTGGGCACCGACTTCCGCGACGACGACACGGACGGCGACGACCTCGAAGACGGCTCCGAGGTCCACCAGTTCGGCACCGACCCGACCGACCCCGACACGGACGACGACGGCGTCCGCGACGACGAGGAGGTTCGCGCGGGCACCGACTACGGGGACGCGGACACGGACGCCGACAGCCTCGACGACCGCTCGGAGCTCGCGGGCAACACGTCCGCCATCGAGGCCGACGCGGACCTCGACGGCCTGCCGGACGCGCTGGAAGTCCAACTCGGCACCGACCCGAACGACCGCGACACGGACAGCGACGGCCTCACTGACCTGACCGAGTACCGCGACACGGGTACGGACCCGCTCGACGCGGACACGGACGGCGACGGCCTCGACGACGGCATCGAACTGCGGCGGTACGGCTCGAACCCGACCGCGGTCGACTCGGACGCCGACGGGATTCCCGACGGCGAGGAAGTGCTGCGCGGCACGGACCCCACGGTCCCGAACGACGCGGCGAACGCCGCCGACGAGGCCGGTGCCTTCGACTGGTCGGTGTACTACCCGCTGGCTCACCTCCAGCGCGCGCTCACATGACGCCGCGAACACTCCTCCTCGCCGCGCTCGTGGTGCTCGGCGCAGTCACCACCGGCGTCGCCGCGAGCGCCGTCGGGCCGGCGGCGCCCGCAGACGCAATGGAGGCCGCGACGCCCGCAGCGGCGCCGACGTACGTCGAAAGCAACGTGACCGAGAACACGACGTGGACGGCCGAGAACGGCCCGTACTACGTCGGTCGCGACCTCACGGTCGCCGGGAACGCGACGCTCACCGTCGAACCCGGCACGCGCGTCAACGTCGGCGAGGAAGTCACGATTACCGTCGAGGGGAGCCTCGTCGCCGCCGGGACCGCCCTCGACCCGATTCAGTTCACGACCGCCGACCCCGCCTCCAGCGCGGGCACGTGGCAGACCATCGAGTACGCCGGCGACGGCGACTCGACGCTCCGACTGGCGCACGCGGTCGTCGAACACGGCACGACCGCGATTACGGCCACGTCCGACGAGGGGGCGATTCGCGTCGCCAACGCGACGGTTCGCGAGCACGTCCGCGACGGACTGACTGCCACCGCCCGCGGCGGCTCGCCGTCGCTCCGGATTGCGGACAGTCGGTTCGCCGACGTCGGGCGCGCCGGCGTCACTGTCGCGGTCCCCGAGACCGACCCCTACGCCGACGCGGCGCGGGACCTCCGCGTCGAGGGGACGACGTTCGCAAACACGGGCGCGAACGGCGTTCGCGTGCGCGCTCGACAGATTTCGAACGTCCAACTGACCGACGTGACCGTCGCCGGCGTCTCGGGCGCCGGCGTCGCGTTCGAGACCGAATCGACGGACGCGCGCCCGAAGACCACCAACGACCACGCCGTCGAGGACGTGCGGCTGCGCCGGCTCGCAGTCGAGAACGTCGGCGGCGACGGCGTCGCGTTCCGCGGCGGCGCGTTAGACGACGTGACCGTGCTGGACAGCGAGGTTCGGGGGGCGTCCGGGAGCGGGTTCCACGTGGACGGGGCGACCGACGCCGACGACGTGCGGTTCGCGCGCAACACCGTCGTCGACGCCCGGAACGGCCTCCGGGTCGCGCTCCGCCGGACGGCCGGCGGCATCCAGCACGTCTCGCTCGCCGTCGAGCGAAACGAGTTCTCCCGGAACGACCGGTACGGCCTCGACGCAACCGCGGAGTACGTCTTCGTAGACCGCTTCGACGTGCGGAACAACACGCTCGCCGAGAACGGCGACGGCGGCGCGGCGTTCGGCACCCAGCAGGTGGACAACACGGTGTTCGCGGACAACGCCGTGCGCGAGAACGGCGGTTCGGGTATCTCCGTCTCCGCGGTTCGCGTACGCGGGACGACCGTCCGCCGGAACCGCCTCGTCGACAACGCCGGCGACGGCCTCTCCGTGCGCGCGAGCGACCTGCTCGGCGGGGTGCGCGTGGGGTTCAACGACGCGCTCGACAACGGCGAGTTCGGCGTCGCGGTCGCCGGCGAGCGAGCCGGCGCGACCGCCGCGATTCACAACAACACGGTCGCGGCGAACGCGAACGGCGTGCGCGTCGCCGGCCCGACGCCGGCGCGGCTCGCGAACAACTCCGTGGTGTTGAACACGGCCGACAGGGAGCGCGCCGACGGCGGCCGCGACGCCGCCGCCGCGACCGGCGTGGTCGTCGAGAACGCGCCGAACGTCGAACTCCGCCACAACGACGTCTACGGGCACATCGTCGGCCTGCGGAGCGGCCTCGACGGCGGCGCGCTCGTCGTGGCCGAACACAACTACTGGGGCGCCGCCTCCGGGCCGTACCACGAGACGCTCAATCCGGGCGGCGCGGGCGACGCGGTCGTCACCGACGGCGGGAAGGCCGACCCGGTGCCGTTCGCGAGCGAGCCGTTCGGGCCGCGCTACGAGCGCCCGACCGCGGTCCTCACCGCCAACGAGACCACCGTCGCGCCGGGCGAACCAGTCGAGTTCTCGGGGCGGCAGTCCACCGACGACGGCACAATCGCGACGTACGAGTTCACCGTCGAGGGCGAGGCGTCGTCCGGTTCGGCGGCGACGTACGCGACCTCGTTCGCGGAGCCGGGGACGTACGAGGCCTCGCTGGTCGTCGAGGACGAACTCGGCGTCGCCAGCCTCAACGACGCGACCGTGAACGTCACCGTCCAGTCAGCCGCGCAGACGACCCAGCCGACGACCGCGGCGACGACGACAGCCACGACGACCACCGCGCCCGAGCCAAGCGAGGGCGACGACTCGCTGCTGGCGAGCGTGCTCTCGCTGTGGGGCGGGCTGGGGGCGCTGTGCTACGCGCTCGCGCTCGCGCTCGGGGCCTACGGGACGTGGCTCTCCATCGGCGGCCGCGACCCGCCGGTCAGCGGGACGGCGATTCACGCGCTCGCCGCTGCTGGCGTCCTCGTCTGGGCGGTCGCCGGCTTCCTCGGTGACGGCGCGCTGCTCACGTTCGCCGCCGGCGGCGCTGTCGCGTGGGGCGGCTTGACAGGAATCGTCCTCGCGCTCGCGACGCGGTAGCTACTCGGCGCCGCCGAGGCGCCACGTGAAAATCGCCCGCAGCACGACGACGAGGCTGTTCGACTCGCCGCTCCCCCAGATTGCAGTCTCCGACTCCGGGGTCGACGGTCGGCCGTTATCGCCGTCGACGAGCACGCTCACGAGTGTCGTCTCGCCGTCGACCATCATGAGCCGGCCGGCGGGCGTGTCCGACCACATCCACAGCGACTCGAACAGCTCGGCGTCGGGCACCTCTCGCTGGATGCGCTCTTGGACGTCCGGCGACACGCCCGCCAGCTCGATGGCCACGCCGCGGTCCGCGGCGGCTTCGAGGGCGTCGACGACGTCCTCGGTGAGCAGCTCCCCGACGGTCATGTAGACGATGCGGTCCTCGGCGTTCTCGACGAACTCCAGCACGCGGTCAGTCACCGTCTCCCGGCCCGAGACCGTCCAGACGCCGCGCTGCTCGTCGCGGCGCTCTATCGGTTCGATTTCGTCCAGCGCTTCCGTGAGAACGGCCGTGCGGTGTTGCCACTCGCGTTCGACCTTTCCTCCGGTCGTCTCCGCGGAGATGGCCCAGAACTCCTTGGGCGTGGACTGCTGGACGTCGACGAGCCCGTGGTCCCGGAGTTCGTCGACGGCGTCGTAGACCCGCGTCCGGGGCACGTCCGCGACCCGGCTGACGTCCTTGGCGGTCCCGGTGCCGAGCCCGACGAGCGCGACGAACGTCCGCGCGGCGTACGTACTCAGACCGAACTGTTCGAGCTGTTCGATGGCGACGGCGCGCGCGTCGTCGGGTGTATCAGAACTCATGACGGTGTGGGTCCACTCCGAGAACCCCGCCGAAACGCGGGGTCGGCACGCGGGGTTGCGGTTGGGACACACAGTTGTCGCGTGCCAGTCGTAGGGAGCGCGTCCGCCGGTATAACGGTTTTGTGATTAATCGGGTGAACGAGAGAGCTACGAGAGAGATATTTGCGGGGGCGTCTCCACGAGGTCGTTCTACGTTCATCGTGAAACTCACAAACAGAACGGGCGTTGCGAGCGGGCGCGCCGCTACGGGCTGCTGGCGCGCGCTCCGAACCCCGGCCGCCAATCCGTAATTCCAGTAGTAACAACGCATATCCGTCGTGCAGTGTTATCACCGCGTTGACCCCAGGTTCTCCGGGCTGCGGGTTGGGACACATGACTACGAACGAGAACGCCGACGAGGCCGTCGAAGCCCTCCAAGAACTCGGCTTGAAAGAGTACGAAGCGAAGTGCTTCGTCGGGCTGACGCGGATTCCGACGGGCACGGCGAAAAAACTCAGCGAGGTCACGGAGGTGCCGCGAACCCGGATTTACGACGCGATTCGGGTGCTGGAAGCACAGGGACTGGTCGAAATCCAGCACTCCAGCCCCCAGCAGTTCCGCGCCGTCCCGCTGGACGAGGCGACCGAGACGCTCCGCGACCAGTACGAGTCCCGCGTCGAACAGCTCCGCGACGCGCTGGACGCCGTCGACAGCGTCGACGCCGAGTCGGAGTCCTCGGTCCAGGAGGTGTGGACGCTGACCGGACAGACCGCGATTGCGAACCGCGCGAACCAGCTCGTCGCCGACGCCGACCGCGAAGTGGTGCTCGTGGTCGGCGACGACTCCCTGCTGACCGACGAGCTCGTCGCCCGGTTGAACGGCCTCCCGGAGGGCGCAGACCTCGCCATCGGCGCCGTCTCGGCGTCCGCGCAGGCCGAGATTCAGGACGCCGTCCCGGACGCGACCACGTTCATCTCCGGGCTGGAGTGGCTCCGCAGCGAGACCGACGACGAACACGACGTCGCCATCGGCCGACTGCTCCTCGTGGACCGGTCGGCGTTCCTCGTGAGTTCCATCATGCCGGACGCGCATACCGAGCAAGCCATCTTCGGCACCGGCGTCGGGAACGGCCTCGTCGTCCTCGCGCGCCGACTCATGGCGCAGGGGCTCGTGCCGAGCCGCGACCCCGGACAGGTCGGCGAGTAGCGTTTCACTCGCCGGGCCCGAGCTACAGGTCCGTCTGGACGTCGACGATGGTCTTCGCCGTCTCGAAGATGTCGTCGGCCGCGAGGAACTCCTCCACGGAGTCGAACTCCGCGGGCTCGGTCGGAATCTGGAGTTCGAGCTCGTCGTCGTCGAGCCCGCCCGTGATTCGCGCCAGCGACTGCGTGCCGCCCGCCTGCACGTGAATCACCGCGTTCACGGTGTCGCCGTCGACCTGCACGTGTTGAATCTCCAGCGGGCCGTCCTGCCCGCCGTCCGCGTAGTGTATCACCGCGGGCACCGCGTCCATCTGCACGAGCTTCGTGCCGAGTGTCGCCATACTAGCCACGGGCCGCACGGCCGGAAAAGCCGCGCGACTCGCGCCCCGCCCCGAGCGCGGACCCGTGGCTCGTCGCTGGTCCGCCACGGCGGCTCGCTCGCTCCCACCAGTTCGTCAGACAACTGGCTGCCGTCTGTCGGATTCAGCGCCCGTCACCGCAGTGGTTTTATTGCAATCGGAAGTAATCCGACCGTAAGCGCTGACCAACTGTGTCACGCGTGTAACGAAAACTATGAAAGTCAGCTTCGAAATCCCGGATTTCGACGAACGCGGTGTGTCGCCGGTCATCGGCGTCATCCTGATGGTCGCGATTACAGTCATTCTGGCCGCCGTCATCGCCAGCTTCGTCCTCGGCTTCGGCGACTCCGTCAGCGAAAACGTACAGGCAGGCGCGGATATTAGTGAGAACGACGACGGCACGGCGGGGGTCACTTGGATTAGTGAGGGGAACGCTGAAGAACTCAACGTCACCGCAGCAGGTAGTGATGCAGTCACGCTGAATGAAGTGGGTGGAACTGCGACGATAGAACTTGACTCCTCCCAAGGAGAGACCTACAATTCGACCTCTGGTAATACACTCACTCTAGGCACTTCTGGGTCTGAGACCACCCGGACCGTCCAAGTTACCGTCACTGCTATCAGCAGCGGTGGCTCCAAGACCGTGGTCACCCAAGAAGAAGTGGCGCTTGAAGATAGCCCATAGTATAGAAGAACACGCTTCTCCGCTTTTCGCGATTCTTTGAGTTACGGGGACAGCTACGTCTGATATGACAAGTGTCGTTATGAATTGGAGGGGTGGTAAGCCGGATTGTGAACCTCCGAGAGACGGTCACCTCGCTCCACTCGGTACTGCGTCTCTCGTGGTTCAAATCATTCGCCCCAGTTTCGACTCCTCGCTCTGCTCGTCGTCAGAAACATGGGCGCTGCAGGATTTGAACCCGCGGCGTCTTGGTCCGAAGCCAAGTGCTCTGTCCAAGCTGAGCTAAGCGCCCGGCACGCCAACGTAGACGGAGGTCGGTTTTAAACCCCGTGATTCGGGGTGGGCCGGGTTCGGTCGTATCGCCTCCTTTATTCGGGGTGGTCCGCGTAGGCGTGGGCATGAGCGTGGCGGGGACAGTTCGAGGGCTGGTGGAGCTCACGCGGCCGGTGAACACGGTCGCGGCGGGCGCGTTGACGTTCATCGGGGCGTTCGTCGCCGGCGGGGCGTTCGCGGAGCCGGTGGCGACGGCGGCCGCGGTGGGGGCGACGTGGTTCGCGACGGCGGCGGGGATGGCGATAAACGACTACTTCGACCGGGAAATCGACCGCATCAACAACCCGGAGCGCGCGATTCCGCGGGGGGCGGTGTCGGCGCGCGGCGCGCTGGCGTTCAGCCTCGCGCTGTTCGCCGGTGCGGTGGCGCTCGCGCTGTTGTTGCCGCCGCTGGCGCTGGGCATCGCGGCGGTGAACCTTCTCGGGCTGGTGACGTACACGGAGTATTTCAAGGGGCTGCCGGGCGCGGGGAACGCGCTGGTGGCGTACCTCGTGGGGAGCACGTTCCTGTTCGGCGCGGCGGCGGTGGGCGACCCGCTGGCGGGCGGCGTGCTCGCGGTGCTGGCGGCGCTGTCGACGTTCACGCGCGAGGTCATCAAAGACGTCGAGGACGTGGCCGGGGACCGCGAGGAGGGACTGCAGACGCTCCCCATCGTCGTCGGGGAGCGGCGCGCGCTCGTCCTCGGGACAGTCCTGCTGGTCGTGGCGGTGCTGGCGAGTCCGGTGCCGTACCTCGCGGGGACGTTCGGCGTCTGGTATCTGGTCGTCGTGGTGCCGGCGGACGCGGTGATGCTGGCGGCGGCGTACCGGAGCTTCGACGACCCGGAGGCGGGCCAGCAACTCCTGAAGGCCGGGACGTTCGTCGCCGCTGTGGCGTTCGTCGCGGGTCGGCTGGCCGCCCCGTGAGCCGGCCAATCAAAAGGAATTTAAGCGAATCAGCATATCTTTCGGGCAGATGAGAACGGGGGAGTACCACTCGTCGCCGTGCAACTCCCCGGTCGCAGTAGGGACGCGAGGGGGAGCATAATGTACGAGCTTGGCGCGGCCTTCTCGGACGTGGACGTCGAGTCGGGAACGAACGTCCTCGTGGAGGGGCCACCGATGAGCGGCAAGCGCGACCTCGGGTTCGAGGTTCTCGCGACCGGTGCCCGCGACGGCGAGGGGTCTATCGTCGTGTCGACGAAGGACAGCGCCGAGCGCGTCATCGAGGACTTCGCCGAGCACGTCGGCGACACCGAGCCGCTGCTGGGCGTCGTCGACTGCGTCACCAAACAGCAGGGGATGGGGACCGCGACCGAGTCCGAACTCGTGCGCTACGCGTCCTCGCCGGTGGACCTCACCGGCATCGGTATCGAGCTCTCCGAGCTGCTGCGCGCGCTCTACCAGCAGCGCGGCGTCACCCGCAACCGCATCCTCCTGCACTCGCTGTCGACGCTGTTGATGTACTCGGACCTCCAGACGGTGTTCCGGTTCCTGCACGTGTTCACGGGGCGCGTGCAGAGCGCGGACGCCCTCGGCGTGTTCGTCGTCGACTCCAGCGCCCACGACGAGCAGACGGTGAGCACGCTCAAGCAGCTGTTCGACGGCATTATCACGCTCCGCGAGCGCGAGGACGGCGGCTTCGAGGCGCGGCTCGTCGGCATCGAGGACGGCACCGACTGGCGCGACCTGTAGCTTTTTCGCCGCGGCGCGCGAAGTGAGCGTATGCCCGTCGAATCCGACGCGGAACTCGCCGAGATTCTGGAGTACGACCACGTCGCCGTCGTCGGGTGTTCCTCGACGGCGGGGAAGGCCGCCCACGACGTGCCGCAGTACCTGCTGGACCACGGCTACGACGTGATTCCCGTGAACCCGTACGCCGACGAAATCTTCGGCCGCGAGGCCTACGACTCGCTGGCCGACGTCGACGAGCAGGTGGACGTGGTGGACGTGTTCCGGCCCAGCGAGGAGGTCGCGGGCATCGTCGACGAGGGCGTCGCGCGCGACGACGTGCAGGTCGTGTGGACGCAACTCGGCATCGAGGACGACGACGCCGCCCGGCGCGCCGAAGACGCGGGACTACGCGTCGTCCAAGACAAGTGCATCAAGGTCGAGCACGGCCGCTTGAAGGCCTGATTACTGCATCTGGCCGCCTTCCTCGTGGGGCTGGATGACGACGAACCCGTCGTCGCCGGTGAACTCCATCTGGACGGACTCCCCCGAGGTCTGCCCGATTTCGAACGCCTTGTTCACGGAGAACGACGGCGAGAGCCCGTCGCTCCACGCCACGGTCGCGTCGGGGTCGGTCTTCACGGGCGGTTCGACGACCAGCGGGTCGCCGTGGGTCGTGACGGCGACCTCGCCGGGGCCGGTGAGGTAGACGTTCGTCAGACCGCCCGCGGCAACGCCGGAGAGGCTGCCGATAGTGCTGATCTCGTAGTCGACGCCGGAGTCGAACGCGAGCACGTCGTTGCCGTTGACCGAGACGGACTCGCCGTCGTCGAGGTCCAGAATCTGGACTTTCTTGCTGCGGTCGGCGACGTAGAGGTAGCCGGTGCCTTCCGCGACCATCACCGGCGTCCCCTCGCTGGTCACCGCCTCCTTGACGAAGCCGGTGAGCCCGCCCTCGGCGCTCGCCTTTCCGGTGAACGTCAACTCGCCGGTGTAGCTGACCATCGAGCCGGCGCGAATCATCACGCTGCCGTCCACGGGGATGCCGAGGAGGCGGTTGTTCTCCTTGCGGAAGCCGTCGGCGTCGGCGTCGGCGGCCTGCGGAAGAGTCGAGATGTCCATTCTACCGCGTCGGTTCTCGGCGGGTGCCGTTGTGGGTTTCGCCGGGTCGCGCGCGCTGCGAACGCGGCCGCGCCGTCAGCCCTCCCACTCCTCGTAGCTTCCGTAGACGCCCTTCGAGAGGTAGCGCTCGCTGGAGTCCGGGAAGACGGTGACCACGCAGTCGTGGGGGAGGTCGAGGTCGCCGGCCGCCGCGCGCTCGGCGACGTCCAGCGCTGCCAGGCAGTTCGCGGCGGAACTGGACGCGACCAGCTGGCCCTCCTCGCGGGCGAGGCGCTGCATCTCGGCGTGGGTGTCCTCGTCGGGAATCTGGACGACGTCGTCCACGAACTCGGGGTCGAACAGCTCGTTCGTCGCGGGGTCGTGGGTGCCGATGCCCTCGGTCTTGTACTCGCCCTGTTCGACGTCCCGGCCCTTCGTGGTCGCGTACAGCGACCCCTTCGGTTCGACGGCCGTGACGTGCAACGCCGGCACCTGCTCGCGGAGGTACCGGCCCGTGCCCATCAGCGTGCCCGCGGTGCCACAGCCCGCGACGAACGCGCCGACCTCGCCGTCGAGCGCGTCGCCGATTTCGGGGCCGGTGGTCTCGTAGTGGGCTTGTGGGTTCAGGGGGTTCGAGAACTGCTGGGGGACGACGGCGTCGTCGAGCTCGTCGGCGAGTTCGTGGGCGCGGTCGATGGCGCCGCCCATCCCGTCCTCGGTGGGCGTGTTGATGACGTCCGCGCCGAGCGCGCGCATCAGCTGCTGTTTCTCGACGCTGAAGCGCTCGGGCACGACGAACACCGCGTCGACGCCGAGCTGGCCGGCGGCGACCGCGAACCCGATGCCGGTGTTGCCGGCGGTCGGCTCCACGATGGTGCCGCTCTCGGGGAGTTCGCCCGACTCGAGCATCTGTTCGAGCATGTACTTCCCGATGCGGTCTTTCACGCTCGCTCCGGGGTTGAACGACTCCAGTTTCGCGTACACCGGGACGTCGTCCGGCGACGCGGCGACGCGCACGAGCGGCGTCTCGCCAATCGTCTCCAGCACCGAGTCCAGCGGCCTCCGGTGGGTGGTCATCTCGCCGGAAATTCTTGCCGGCGTTCTTTAGTCGTTGCCATCCGCACCGTCGCTGCCGCCGTCTGTCACACCGGCGGTCGCGGCCTCGGCGTCGGCCTCACCGACGACGGCCTCGACGTCCACGCCCTCCTTCTCGGCGAGCGCTTCCACGAGCGCGCGCTGCTCGGCGAGCTCTGTTTCGAGGGCTGCGACGCGGTCGTTGGTCTCCTCGACGGTCCCCGTGAGGTCGTTGACCTGCTCGCGGAGCCGCTCGAAGCGCTCGTAGAGCTTGTCCGCCATCTCCGTGACTTTCTGGAGCTTCTTCGCGGTCGAACCGAATCCCATGGACGCGAGTAGGCGTTCGTCCGGGATGACCGTTTCCCTCGGTCGCAGCGCCGGCGGCCGCCCGCTACGCCGGCCACGCCGCCGCGAGGTCTGCGAGGAAGTCCGCGTACGCGCCGACGGCCGCGTCCCACTCCTCGCCGCCCGCGCGGCAGGCGTCCGCCAGCTCGTCGAGGCGCTTGCCGTCGTGTTCGGAGACCAGGCACAGCATCTGGTAGGCGGTGGACTCGGCGGGCGTCGCGCCGTCGTCGGCCTCGCGGACGAGCCGCCGCACCCGCTCCGGGGCCATCTCCATCGTGATGCCCGACCCCGGAATCGTCTTCGCCATCTTCGGGTAGCCGTCCAGCCCCGGAACCATGCGCGTGAACAGCCCCTCGAAGGCGGGCTCGAACGGCGTCTTCGCCGCGTAGTAGTCGTTCGCGAGCGCGTGCTCGTCGACGCCGAGCACGAACACCGTCTGGTCGTAGCCCCCGGCGACCGTCGGATGGGGGAAGTCGGCGAGACAGAGCAGTTCCGCCGCCCGGCTCCCGAAGTCGGTGCTGCCGGTCGCGTCCGCGGGCGGCTGCTGGTCGTCGTCGTAGGCCGCGCGCACCCGCCGCACCCACTCGGTCGGCTCCACGTCGAACGTCGGGCCGTCCTCGAACTCGACGTGCGGCGCCAGCCGGAACGCCGTCTGCAGCACGTCGCGGTCGTCGTACTGCGTGCGCACCTCGCCGCCGTACCCGATTCGGTCGAGGAACGTCCGGTAGTCGTCTGCGAGTTCGCGGACCGCGTCGAGGTCGCGGCCGTCGCTGGCGTACTTCTCGTAGTCCGCCAGTAGGAACTGCGCGTCGAAGCCCGCCTCGTGGAAGCGCTCGACGGCGTACATCTGCGCGAGCGTGCCGACGTGCGGCGGCCCGGTGAGGCCCGCGCTCGCGACGAACAGCGTGTCTCGGTCACCCGCCTGCCGGAGCGCGTCCGCGTCGGTCGTCGCGACGAACGCGCGGTCCGCCAGCGACGCCGACAGCGACCCGACGCCGACGTCCGGGCGGTCGTAGTCGAACTCCTCGCGCACGGCCTCGTAGTGGTCACGTAGGGCGGACACGTCCGGCGATTCCGCCGCCCGCTCTAAAGTGTTAACGCGCTACGCGGTACCGTGCGACAAACGACGCGTCCCGAAAGGCCCTTAAGAGGGAGTCATCTACGTGAAAATGGACTAGGCCGGGCGGTTTGGCCCCGCCCCTTCCCGCGAGACAGCCATCAGCGGGGGCCGAAATCCGGGGGCGTCCGGTAGACCCGTTCGGGCCCCGGAAGCCAACGTGGAAGCCTCGTCCTTCGGGGACGGCGGTCCGCGGCGCGCACCTGCAGGGGTGTCGTCGTCGCGGTTCGACGGTGCCACTCCGTCAGGCACGGAAGTGAGCAGCGGAGCACCGAACGCTCGTCGCTCGGAGGGTCGCGGGGTGGAGAAGGCGACCGGGACTACCCGGACAGGAACGCCGGGCCACCTCGGCCCGTCCGTCATTCATACGCACCTTTTACAGCCGCGAGCCGACGGCTCGCGACTGCAAAATCTACGCTAAAACACCGCGCGGCTCTCGTCTCTTACTCCGTCACGTCGAAGTCCACCCACTCGCGGGGCTGGTCGGGGACGCCGCGGGCGCGCAGCTGTTGGCCGCTCTCGGTCTCGCGGACGTCGATGCGCGCCGAGCAGAACTGCGTAATCGTGCTCACGGTTTGCTCGTCGTGCATTCCGGGGTCGATGCAGAACACGCCGACGCCGTCGACGGCGTCGATGCGACCGACGAGCGTGTGCACGAACCGCGAGACGGTCTTGAGGTCGCCGAACGACAGCAGCGTGGACACCGAGAACAGGCCGGTGCGCACGCGCTCGACGCCGGACTCCCGGAACGTCCGGTAGACGTCCGAGTAGCGCATCCCGATACCCGTTAAATCCGACGGCCCCGACACCGACAGCACCTGCGCGGGGACGTTCTGGTCGTCGTCGCCCACGCAGTCGAGGATGGCGGCGCGGTCCTCGTCGAGTTCGAACCCGCTGCGCGCCCAGTCGTCGGCGATGCGGCCGGCGCGCTGGTTCGTGCTGACGAGAATCGCGCCCTCCTCGGGCGGCCCGGAGAGCATCCGGAACGCGAGGTAGCGCGTGCCGGCGTGGGACGGCCCGGCGACGAGCACGGTCGTCCCCGGCCGGAGCGACGCCAGCGGCAACCCCGTGAACTCGTAGTTCTCAGTCATCCGCCTCACCCCCCGCGTCGCGGATGCGGCGGCGCAGCGACAGCTGCTCCATCGCCTCGTCGCCGAGCAGCGACAGGAGCTCGCGGTCGCGGTCGTCGAAGCCCCGCGGCTCGTCGTCGTAGATACAGAACGTGCCGATTGCTCGTCCCTCGGGCGTCACGAGCGGCGCGCTCGCGTAGAACCGGATGTTCGCGGCCGCCAGCCCCTCGTTGTCCGCGAAGCGCGGGTCGTCCTGCACGTCCTCGACGACGGTCACGCCGTCGTCCAGGATCGCGTACGTGCAGACGGTGTCCTCGCGGTCCATCGGGTCGAAGCTGACGCCGTGACACGACAGGAACTCCTCGCTGTGCGCGTCGATGATGCCGACTGCGGCCGCGTCCACGCCGAACAGCGCGGTCGCGAGTTCGGTCAGCCGGTCCAGCGACGACCCCAGTTCCGCGGGGTCGGCGGCGTACTGTTCGAGCGCGGCGACCCGCGCGCCCTCGTCCTCGGGGAGCGGGTACGCGGTCTGACTGCGGAACGCGAGCGCGTGCTCGACCACCGAGACGAGTTCGCCGTGGTTGCCGTCCTTCTGCACGTACTCGGCGACGACGGAGCCGAACGCGCCGGTGTCGACGCCGTCCAGCGGCGTCGCCGTGAACAGCACGCACGCCGCGTCGGGGTAGCGCTCGCGCACCGTCTCCGCGAGTTCGAGGCCGGTGCCGTCGGGGAGCCCGTACTCGGTGACCACGCACTCGACGACGTGCTCGCCGAGCGCGTCGTCCGCCCCGGCCAGCGACCCGGCCTCGACGACGTCGAAGCCGGCGTCCGCGAGCGCGGCCGCCGTGCGCTCGCGGGCTGGCGTCTCGGGGTCCACGCAGAGAATCATACGCTCCGTACACTATCCGGCCCCGTAAAATTTCGTGCTTGCCGGCGCCGCTCGACCCTTCGAAGCCGTCACCCCTCTATCACGTCAACAGCCGTACTGTTCTCGGGGACGGGAGTCGCACAGAAGAGCGGCAGACAGCGCGGGCGGCTATTCGAGGTGGTCGGTCGCGGGCGACCCCGATACCTCGACCTCGCCGTTCAGGGTGCGAATCGGGTACGGGATGTCGATGCCCGCCTCGTCGAAGCGCTCCTTGACCGACTGGACGTACTCGCTGCGGGTCTTCACGAAGTCCGACCGCGAGGGG
The DNA here is from genome assembly GCF_040435975.1 of Halobacterium sp. NMX12-1. Lineage (NCBI taxonomy): Archaea > Methanobacteriati > Methanobacteriota > Halobacteria > Halobacteriales > Halobacteriaceae > Halobacterium > Halobacterium sp. NMX12-1. The sequence goes on from NZ_CP159204.1 coordinate 1,323,694, forward strand.
TTGTCGATCCAGAACCGGGACTTCAGGCCGACGTAGGAGTCCCCGAGCTCGGTCAGTCGCACCGTCACGCCGGGGTCGTCGAGGATGCCGTCGTGGGCCTCGGCCTCTTCGACGATGATTTCGGTGGCCTCGTCGATGTCGTCGTCGTAGCCGATGCCGAACAGGAACTGCTGGCGGAGCTTCTCCTTCGCCACCGGGTTCTTGATGACGTCGTCCGTGAGATTCGAGTTCGGCACCGTCAGCAGTTCGTTGTCGAACGTGCGCACGCGAGTGACGCGGAGGCTGATGTCCTCGACGACGCCGGCGTTGTCGTCCCACTCGATCCAGTCGTCGATGCGGAACGGCTCGTCGGTGTAGATGAACACGCCCGCGACGAAGTTCTTGATGACGTCCTGCATCGCGAAGCCGATGGCGAGCGTCGCCGCGGCGGCGATGGTCGCGAGGCTCGTCAGGAAGTTCCCGTAGCCCGCGAACCCGAACGCCACGGAGACCGCGACGAACAGCACCGCGAAGTTCACGAGCTTCTGGAGGGGTCTGCGGGCGTGCGCGTCGAGGTCGCGGCGGCGGAGCACGCGGTCGAACAGCGGCCGCACCACCACCTTCCCGACGAGGTAGATGGCGACGAACGCCGCGACGAAGTAGAGGAACTGCGTGACCGCGCCCGCGTACTGCGGCACGAGGTCCTCGACGAACGGCAGCGGGTCCACCATTACTGGTACACCGCCGTGTTGCCGCGCGTCTCCACGACGTCGCCGCCCGAGAGGTCCGCGAGTTCGTCGGCCAACTCCTCCGTGGAGCCGTCGCCGCGCGCCGACCGCAGGAACTTCACCTTCACGACGTCGCGGTCGTCGAGCTGGTCCGAGAGTTCGTCCGCGACCGCGTCCACGCCCGCCTTCCCCACCCAGACCGTGACGTCGGCCTCGTGGGCTTGCTTCGCTAAGTCCTCGCTCATGGTCTACAGACAGTTCAGGGCGCGAGGCTTTGAAACTTGTTGCATCGCGGCCGCTACTCGTAGGGGTACCGAGACTGGTGGCCGCAGTCGCAGGTGACGACGACGTGGCCGTCCTGCGTGCGGACGCGGGCGTTCCGCCCGGGAATCAGGTAGGCGTCGCAGGCGTCGCAGGTGAACCGCCGGAACTCGCGGGGGAACTGGAGCCGGTTGCGTTCCGCGAGCCGGCGCGCCAGCCGGACGTACTCGCGGGCGCGGTCGTCGTCGCCCTCGCGGGCCGCTCGCCGCGCGAGGTCGTGCAGTCGCTCGATTCGCTCCGCCGCGATGGACATGTCTACGGGCAGGCGTGGCCGCCCGAAGACAGTTCCGGTAGGGTTATCGGCGGCGGTCGGTTTGCGTCGGGTAATGCGGGCGCTGAACTACCTCGAGTTCGAGGACCGCCTCCGCGGGGGCATCGTGACGGCGACGCGCCAGCAGCGCAAAGCCCTCGCGACGACGGACGTCGAGGTGGTGGAGTCGCCGTGGCGCGCCGGCGACCCGGTGCGGTCGCTGGGCGCGCTGTTCGCCGGCGACGGCTACTTCGAGGACTACGACGTCGCGCACTGCAACCTCGTCGGGCCGGGCAGCGTCGCGGTCGCGCGGCACGCCCGACGGAACGACATCCCGCTGGTCCTGCACGCCCACGTCACGAAGGAGGACTTCGCGGAGTCCTTCCGCGGGTCGTCGACGGTCGCTCCCGCGCTGGAACCGTACCTGCGGTGGTTCTACTCGCAGGCCGACCTCGTGGTCTGCCCCAGCGACTACACGAGAGGCGTCCTCGAATCCTACCCCGTGGACGCCCCCATCAAGCAGCTCTCGAACGGCGTGGACGTCGAGAGCCTCGAAGGGTACGACCAGTTCCGCGAGGACACCCGCGAGCGCTTCGACCTCGACGGCATGGTCGTGTACGCCGTCGGCGAGGTGTTCGAGCGCAAGGGCCTCACGACGTTCTGCGAACTCGCGAAGGCCACCGACTACGACTTCGCGTGGTTCGGCCCCTACGACGAGGGGCCGCAGGCCGGCAAAGCCACGAAGAAGTGGGTGAACAATCCGCCCGAGAACGTGACGTTCACGGGCTACATGGAAGACAAGCGCGCCGCGTTCGGCGCGGGCGACGTCTACCTCTTCCCCGCGAAAGTCGAGAATCAGGGCATCGCGGTGCTGGAGGCGATGGCCTGCGGGAAGCCCGTGGTCCTCCGGGACATCGACGTGTTCCGGGAGTTCTTCACGGACGGCGAGGACTGTCTCATGTGCTCGACGTTCGAGGAGTTCCGCGAGGCGCTCGAACGCCTCGCCGGCGACCCCGACCTCCGGGCGCGCCTCGGCGCGAACGCCCGGGAGACCGCCGAGTCCCACAGCCTCGCGCGGGTCGGCGACGAGCTCGAAGCCGCGTACCGCGACCTCGCGGCCGGCGTCCCCCCGGAAGCGGTCGCCGGCGACGCGGAGGGGTAGCGTGACCGGCGAGTTGCCGACCGTCGCGGCGTTCACCGACTCCTACCTGCCGACGGTCAACGGCGTCACGTACACGGTCTCGACGTGGCACGAGCGCTGGCGGTCGCGGGGCGGCGAGATGCCGGTCGTCTACCCGCGCGCGGACTACGACGCCGGGCCGGCGGAACACGCGGTGCCGAGCCTCCCGTTCCCGTTCTACGAGGGCTACCGGATGGCGCTCCCGCGCACGCCGAGCGCCGTCGCAGACCTCGACGTGGACGTCGTGCACGCGCACACGCCGTTCGGCCTCGGGCTCGCCGGCCTGCGGTTCGCGCGCAAGCACGACCTGCCGTTCGTCGCGTCCTACCACACGCCCACTGCGGAGTACGCCAACTACGTCGTCCCCGACGCGGCGACCGGCGTGGTTCGGCGCGCCAGCGAGGGCTGGGAGCGGTGGTTCCTCGACCACGCCGACCTCGTGTTGACGCCGAGCGAGCGCACCCGCGACCACGTCTGGGACCTCGGCGTCGACGCGCCGGTGGAACCGCTCCCGAACGGCGTCGACGTGCAGACGTTCCGACCGGTCGACACCGCCGACTTCCGCGCGCGCCACGACCTCCCCGAGGACGAACTACTGGTCGGCTACACGGGCCGCCACGGCTACGAGAAGTGTCTCTCGGACCTGCTCGCGGCCGCGGAGGGACTGGACGCGACGGTCGTCTTCGGCGGGGACGGCCCCGCCCGCGGCGACCTCGAAGCCGAGGCCCGCGAGCGCGACGTCGACGCGCGCTTCCTCGGGTTCCTCGACCGCGAGGAGCTCCCGGCGTTCTACGCCGCGCTGGACGCGTTCGCGTTCCCCAGCCCCGTCGAGACCGAGGGCCTGGTCGCGCTCGAAGCGAACGCCTGCGGGACGCCGGTCGCGGGCGTGAACGCCGGCGCGCTCGCGGAGACCATCGACGACGGCGAGACCGGCTACCACTACGAGCGCGGCGACGTCGACGGCTTCCGCGCGGCCATCGAGCGCACGCTCGACGAGCGCGAGCGCCTCGCCCAGAACTGCCTGTCGCGGCGCGAGCAGATTAGCGTCGAGCGCGCAATCGACGAGTTAGAAGAGCTGTACCGCGACCTCTAGTCTTCGAGCGCGTTCGCGATGCGGTCGAGCTTGTTGTTCGTGCGCTCCAGTTCCTTGCGGAGCTGTTCGAGCTCGCGCTCGACCTTCTCGCTGGTGCCGCCCTCGGAGTCCTCGCCGCGGCCGCCGCCCATGCCCGGCGGGCCGCCACCGCCGCCCATCATGCCGCCCATCATCTGCGCGAACGGGTTGCCGCCGCCACCGCCGCCGCCCATGCCCGGCGGGCCGCCACCGCCGCCGCCCATCGCTTCTTCCATGCGCTCGCGGGGGCCGCCCTCGCCGTCCTCGCCCTCGTCGCGCTCCTGCGCGCGCTCTTGGCGGATCTCCTCGACGCGCTCTCGGAAGGACTTCTCCTCCCCGTCGTCGCCGTTCTCGGCTCCGTCGTTCTGGGATTCGTCGTCTGCCATACCAACGCGTTCATCGCCCGCACTGAAAAAAGCCGCTTTCCACCGCGCGCCTCGCCGGCGTTAGAACGCGCCGAGGCTCGACTGGCGGTCTCGGCTGCTCGCGCCCTCCGTGACGTCGTACCCGACGAGGTCGCGCATGTCCACGGCGTACGTCGTCCCGCCGCGCTCCAGCGCGAGCACGCGCCCCTTCGTCCCGAGTACCGTCCCCGTGAGCATCGTCTCCGCGACGGGCCGGCTGTCGAAGGCCAGCCCGTAGTCGAAGTCGAAGCGCTCGATGGGGTCGTACGCCGCGACGAGCGACTCCCACGCCGCCTCGTCGACGGCCTCCGCGAACCCCCGAATCTTGGTGGGGACGCGCACGCGGTCGGGAATCTCCTCGGCGATGCCGTACTCGATTTGCCGCGCGCGCTTGCCGTCCTCGACGGTCCGGATGTGGGCCGCGCGGTCCGCGCCCTGCTCGCGCAGCCGCGTGTCCAGACGCCACGAGCGCGTCACCCCCACCTTGAACGTGTCCGGCGCGAACGCCGCCAGATAGATTGCGTGCTCCTCGTGGCACGAGTCGAGGGGCATCGCGCAGTTACCGACGCAGCGCGCGCACGGCCACGTCGACGTGTGCTCGTCGCAGTACGGCGCGTCCGCGTTCCCGCAGGCCTCGTGGACACCCTCGTCGGTGGCGCCCGCGCAGTGGCGCTCGCCGAGCGTGTACGCCAGCGACTCGCCCGCCAGCAGCGGCACGCGCTCGACGCGCCCCTCGCTGGCGACGCGCAGCGCGGCCGACCCCTCGCCGGGCGTCGTCTCGTACCCCACAATCTGCACGCTCGGGGGTACGCCGCTCCCGGATAAAGCGGTGGCGTTCGCCCGCCGATGACGTGCGTGTCACCCGGTGGCGTCGACACCCGCGAGCGCTTATCCGGGCGGCGCGCCTACTGGGCGTATGGCAGACGAATCCATTCCGGTCTCCGCGGAAGCGCCCGACAGCCCGTTCCAGACCACGGGCACCGACCACATCACCATCTGGGGGAGCAACCCCGACGACACCATCGCGTTCTACCGCGACCTGCTCGGGATGCCCCTCGTGCTGCGGCAGCCGAACCTCGACGACCCCTCGCAGACGCACCTGTTCTTCGACACCGGCGACGGCCGCATCCTCACCGTCTTCGTCAGCGACGACCGCGCGTCGAACCGCGGCCGCATCCCCACGCAGACCGGGAGCGTCCACCACCTATCCTTCTCCATCGCGGCGGAGGACTTCGAGGACGTCATGGAAGCCCTGGAAGAGGCTGGCCACGGCTACAACGTCTTCGACCGCGGCATCTTCTTCTCGCTGTACACGCAGGACAACAACGGCCTCATCATCGAACTCTCGGCGGACAAGTACGACATCCCGGACGACCGCCGCGGCGAAGTGCTGGCGACCGCCCAGCGCCTCCGCGAGGAGGACGGCGCGGACTTCGCGGAGGACCGCCACATGAAGCAGGCGCTCGAAGAGCTCGGCCTCGACGCCGAGCCCGCGGACCTGCCCGACGCCTCCACCGGCGTCGGCTACTGAACGCCCCCGTTTCGATTCTCCCAACTCGTGCTCACTGACACGCCCGGCATCCACCACGTCACCGGCCTCGTCGAGTCCGCCCAGCGCAACGTCGACTTCTACGTCGGCACGCTCGGGCTGCGGCTCGTCAAGCGCACGGTCAACCAGAACGACATGCTGCGCTACCACCTCTTCTACGGGAACGAGACCGGCGACCCCGGGACGGTGTTGACGTGCTTCCCGTACCCGAACGAGGCGCCGGGCCGCGTCGGCAAACCCCAGATTGCGGCGGTGGCGTTCGCCGTCCCCGAGGGGTCGCTGCCGTACTGGCGCGGCCGGCTCGCCAACCACGGGGTGGACGCAGTCGGAGCCGACAGCCGGTTCGGCGACCGCGTGCTGCGGTTCACGGATCCGGACGGCACGAACGTCGAACTCGTGGAGGGCGACGCGCCCGTGGAACCGTGGACCGGCGGCCCAGTCCCCGAGGCGTACGCGATTCGGGGCGTCCACAGCGTCACCGCGCTCCCGACGAACCCGTACACGACCGGTGCGCTGCTGGAGACGCTGGGCTTCGAACTCGCGGGCGAGGAGCGCACGCGCGACGAGACGCGCATTCGCTACGAGGCAGACGGCGAATATGCGACCGTCATTGACCTGCTGGACCGTCCGACGACGGAGTTCGGACGCGAGGGCACGGGCTCGATTCAGCACGTCGCCGTGCGCGCCGACAGCGTCGACGAACTGTACGAGTGGCACGAGTTCCTCCGGGAGCGCGACTACGACGTCTCGCGCGTGCACGACCGGTACTTCTTCCACTCGCTGTACGTCCGCGAACCCGGCGGCATCCTCTTCGAACTCGCCACGGAGAAGCCCGGGCTCGCCGTCGACGAGGACGCCGCCGAACTCGGGGAGTCGCTCGTATTGCCCGACCAGTTCGTCGAGGACCGCGACCTCATCGAGCGCCAACTTCCGCCGCTGTCGGTCCCGTACCTGGATGACTGACGGCGACCCGCACGCCGACCAGCCGGTGGTCACCGCGGGCGCACCTGCGTCCGTGGCGGACGCCGTGGTCGTCCTGCTGCACGGGCGCGGCGCGACCGCGCAGGGCGTGGTGAACCTCGCGGAACCGCTGTACCGCCACGGCGTGACGTTCGTCGCCCCCGACGCCGCGCGCAGCCGGTGGTACCCGTACTCGTCGTTCGCGCCGGTCGAGCGCAACGAACCGCACGTCTCCTCGGCGCTCGCGGCCGTCGACCGCGCCCTCGGCGACGTGCGCGAGTGGGGCGTATCCGTCGAGGACGTGGTGCTGTTCGGGTTCTCACAGGGCGCGTGCATCGCCAGCGAGTACGCCGCGCGCAACCCCCGCCGATACGGCGGCGTCGCGGCGTTGAGCGGCGGTCTGCTCGGCGAGGACGTCGACCCCGGTGCCTACGACGGCTCGCTGGACGGCGCGCGGGTCTTCCTCGGCGTCGGCGACAGCGACCCGAGCGTGCCCGTCGAGCGCGTCCGCGAGACCCGCGAGGTCTTCGAGGCGCTCGGCGGAACTGTCACCGAGCGCGTCTACGCGGGCGTCGGCCACGAGGTCACCGACGACGAGTTCGCGGTCGTCGGGTCGTGGCTCGACGGTATCGTCGGCGAGACGGGCTGAGAACCGATTCTGCGCGCGTCTTCGCAGCCGTCCAACCAGTCAGCGACACGCGTGTCACCCGGTGGCCCGACTGTCGCCAAACGTACAAGTGGGTTCCGGGACGAACCAAGTAACGTGATGAAAGCTACTGTCCAGACGACAGCCGACGCGGCTGCATCGCTCGACGACCACACCCGCCTCGGAGCGGAGGTGTCGGCCTGATGGCGGCCGCCGACGTCCTCCTGCTGGTCGCGCGCGTGCTGTTCGGCGGCGTCCTCGCGTTCATGGGGCTCAACCACTTCAACCAACTCGAAGGGATGACCGGCTACGCCGAACACAAGGGCCTGCCGGCGCCGAAGCTCTCGGTGCTGGCCTCCGGTGCGGTGCTCGTGCTCGGCGGCCTCTCGGTCGCGGCGGGCGTCCTCCCCGTCGTCGGCGCCGTCGCGCTCGCGGCGTTCCTCGTGGTCTCCGCGCTCACGATGCACGACTTCTGGGCGGTCCCCGAGGACCAACAGCAGGACGAGATGACCGGCTTCCTGAAGAACGCCGCCCTCGCCGGCGGCGCGCTCGCCCTCGCGGCGTCCGCCACGACCGGCTGGGCGTACAGCGTCGGTCTCACGCTCTTCTAGCGGCCCCCGAGACGACGCGCCCGTTCGCTGGGTAGACGCGGTTTTTGCCAGCGACTCCGGCGAAATTATATTCGTTTCGCGCGTGGGACGCGTGTACGCGCTGTTCATCGAGAAGAATTGGACGAATAGAAGGAAAGAATCCCGATTAGTTTAGAATATTGTTGGTTCGTCCTTATACACTCACTATACTACTATCACGAGGCCATTCGATTAGGCGTTTATACGTTAGCCTTTTGTATGGGAGCGTGGTGTCCAGCGATGTGACGGATTCAATGCCCGAACGTGGAGTAATCTCAGCGATTAGTGGTCGTATTCTGCAAGAATTGCACAGTCCGGTGAACGGAGTCTCGGCGCGCGGGCGCCCGGAGGGGGTCGCCGATGCTTGAGGGAGCGCTCCTCGCGCAGGCGGACCCGGCGTCCGTCGTCAGCGGCGTCAACACGGTCTGGACGCTCGTGGTCTGCTTCCTCATCTTCTTCATGCAGCCCGGCTTCGCGCTGCTGGAGGCGGGGCAGGTGCGGGCGAAGAACGTCGCCAACGTCCTGATGAAGAACCTCATGGACTGGGGGATGGGCGTGCTCGTGTTCTTCGTGCTCGGGCTCGGCGTCTACGGGCTCGCTGGTGCGGTCACCACGCCGGACCTCGCAGTGAGCGTCTCCGGGGCGTTCTCGTACATCAACGACCCGAGCGCGTGGATCGGCTCGTACCTGTTCAGCGCCGTGTTCGCGATGACCGCCGCGACCATCGTCAGCGGGGCGGTCGCCGAGCGCATCAAGTTCAAGGCGTACATCTTCTACTCCATCGGCCTCACGGCGTTCATCTACCCGGTCATCGCTGGGTTCGCGTGGGGCGGCACCGGCCTGCTGTCCAGCGCCGGCTACCTCGGACAGGCAATCGGCGTCGGCTTCCAGGACTTCGCCGGCGCGACGGTCGTCCACATGCTCGGCGGCGTCGCCGGCCTCGTCGGCGCGTACATGGTCGGCCCGCGCCGCGGCCGCTACGACTCCGAAGGCAACAGCCAGCCGATTCCCGGTCACTCCATCACGCTGGCCGTGCTCGGGACGTTCATCCTCGCGTTCGGCTGGTACGGCTTCAACGTCGGCACGCAGGCCGCGATTCTCAGCGTCACGGACGGCGCGCTCGCGTTCAACGGTGACGCGCTCGGCCGCGTCGCGCTCAACACCACGCTCGGCATGGGCGGCGGCGCGGTCGCCGCCGCGCTCGTGACCGGCTGGTCGGACGGCAAACCCGACCCGCTGTTCACAGCCAGCGGCCTGCTCGCCGGCCTCGTCGCGGTCACGGGCGCCGTTCCCCACGTCACGTGGTACGGCGGCCTCATCCTCGGCATCATCGGCGGCGCGCAGGCGCCCATCGTCTACCGCTGGGTCACGGACAAGCTCAAGATCGATGACGTCGCGGCCGTCTTCCCCGTCCACGGGAGCGCGGGCGCGATCGGCACGCTGCTGATTCCGGTGTTCGCTGTCGACGGCTTCTCGGCGTCGCAGCTCGCGATGCAGGCGGCCGGCATCACCGTCATCGTCGTCTGGACCGTCGTCACGACGGCGATCGTGTTCAAAATCGCTGATATCGCTGTCGGGCTGCGCCCCGACGAGGACGACGAGGACATCGGGCTCGACCGCAGCGAACACGGGTACACGGCGTACCCCGAGTTCGTGGACACCGCCGGCGACGGCGGCGTCACGGTCACCAGCGGGGACAGTGCTATGGCTACCGACGGCAGTGGGGTGAACGAAGATGACTGAAAGCGACATCGAACTCGTGATTGCGGTTATCCGGCCGGACAAGCTCTCGGAAGCGAAGCAGGCGCTGGCGGAGGTCGGCGCGCCCAGTCTCACCGTCTCGGACGTGAGCGGGCGCGGCAGCCAGCCCGCGATGACCGAGCAGTGGCGCGGCGAGGAGTACACGGTGGACCTCCACCAGAAGGTGAAAATCGAGATCGTCGTCGCGGACATCGACGCCGAGGACGTCGCGGAGGCGCTCAGCGACGCCGCCCACACGGGTGAACCGGGCGACGGCAAGATATTCATCGTCCCGGTCTCGGAGGCCTACCAGATTCGTACCGGCGAGACGGGCGTCGACGCGGTCTGACGCGCGCACCGCCACCGATTTTCTCGCGCAACCCGCCCGAAGCGGCGGCGACTGGCAAATACTACCACGTCGAACGAGCGTTATTTATCCCTCCGTGTCTGAGCGTACCACGAGAGACTCACACATGGACGCGAACGCAACAGTAGAACGCGGACTCCGGGCCGCGCGGGGCAGTCCCGGCGCGGCCGTCGTCTGGACGGTCGCGGCCGTCCTCTTCTTGGACCTGCTCGCGAAGCTCGCGGGCGTCTCCCTCGGCCCCTTCGAGACGCCGTGGTTCGCCCTCTGGTTCGGCGGGGACGTCGCCATCAGCGAGGCCGCGGGGCTGGCGTGGAGCGGCATCGTCATCGGCGCCGTCATCGGCCTCGCGAGCATCGGCCTGTCGCTGACGTACAGCATCCTCAACTTCGCGAACTTCGCGCACGGCGACTACCTCACCGCGGGCGCGTTCTCCGGGTGGGCGGTCACGTACGTCATCGCGGGCGTCGGCGGCCTGCTCGCGCTCGGCGAGACGGCGCTCAACGCCGTCACCGGCCTCGGGCAGTCCCATCTCGGTGACGCCGACCTCGTCTCGCTGGTGTTGCTGCGGACGCCGCCGCTTGACGCCGGCGCGAACATCTGGCTGTCGCCGCTGGCCATCGTCGTCGGGCTCGTCGTCGCCGTCGCGATGACCGTCGCCGTCGCGCTCGCGCTCGACCGGTTCGTCTACCGGCCGATGCGCGACGCCGACGGCATCTCCCTGCTCATCGCGTCCATCGGCGTGGCGTTCCTGCTCCGCTACCTCGTGGCGTTCGTCTTCGGGAACAACCGCCGCATCGTCACCTCCACCGACCAGCTCCCGTCGCTGAACGTCGCGGAGGCGGTGACGGACGCGCTGCCGTTCCTCGGCCCGGCCCGCGGCTCCATCATCGTCGACCTCCACGAGGTCACGCTCGTCGTCGTCGCGGCGCTGCTGATGGTCGGCCTCCACGTCCTCCTCCAGCAGACGAAACTCGGGAAGGCGATGCGCGCGATGGCGGACAACCGCGCGCTCGCGCAAGTCACTGGCATCCCGACCGAGCGCGTCATCAAGTCCACGTGGCTCATCGGCGCCGGGCTGACGGGCGCCGCCGGCTACCTGCTCGTGCTCTCGCAGGGCGGGCTCGGCTTCCAGACCGGCTGGCTGCTGTTGCTGCTCATCTTCGCGGCGGTCATCATGGGCGGCATCGGCTCCATCTACGGCGCCATCGCGGGCGGGCTCGTCATCGGGCTCGCGAGCCGCGTGTCGCTGGTCTGGCTGCAGGGCGACCTCTCGTCGTTCGCCCGGCCGACCGCGTTCGCGCTCATGATTCTCATCCTCCTCTTCCGGCCGTCGGGCATCTTCGGCGGGGTGAAGACCGCATGAGCGAGTCCGCCACGCGGGACAGTCTGGAGCCGCTCCGGAAGCTGTTCGCGCGCGACGCCGCGAAAGTCACCGCGATGTTCCTCGGCATCTGGGCGCTGTTCTACGCGTTCGGCCTCGCGCTCGGCTACGGGAACAACGGCCTGCTCGCGCTCGTGCGCCGCGTGACGTTCCTGTCGGCGGTGTACGGCATCGTCGTGCTCGCGCTGAACATCCAGTGGGGGTACGCGGGCCTGTTCAACATCGGCGTCGCGGGGTTCATGGCGGTCGGCGCGTACACCGCCGCGATGCTCTCCAGTGCGCCGTCCGGGATGCCGCCCGGGCTGGGGCTGCCGCTGCCCGTCGGCATCCTCGGCGGGATGCTCGCGGCGACCGTCGTCGGGCTGGTCGCGGCGCTGCCCGCGCTCCGCCTGAAAGCCGACTACCTCGCCATCGTCACGGTCGCGCTCTCGGAAATCATCCGCATCGTCTACAACACGCCCGCGTTCGCGGACATCACGGGCGGCGCGAGCGGGTTCGACAACCTCCCGACGAGTCCCGTCAACACGCTGCTGTTGCGCGACCCGACGAGTACCATCTCGGAACCGACCGCGGTCGGGTCGGTGGTGTTCTCCCTCTTCGAGCAGTTCGGCATCCAGCGGTTCACCGCCATCAACACCGTCTACACCGTCGGCGTGCTGGTGGCGCTGCTCGTCGTCTACCTGATTCTGGAGCGCACCGGGAAGTCCCCGTACGGCCGCGTGCTGAAGGCCATCCGCGAGGACGAGACGGCCGCGCAGTCGCTGGGCAAGGACACCCAGAACTTCAAGGTGCGCGCGTTCGCGCTCGGCTGCGGGCTGATGGGGCTGGCGGGCATCCTCTGGTTCGCGATGGGGCCGCGCGCGTCGATTACGCCGACGGCGTTCCGCCCGAACATCACGTTCTACATCTTCATCGCGCTCATCATCGGCGGCGCCGGCTCGAACACGGGGAGCGTGCTCGGCGGCGCGCTGTTCGCCAGCCTGCTGTTCGAGGCGCCGCCGGTCGTCCGCAACATCATCACGGACGCCTTCGACGTCTCCGCGGACCCCGCGAACCTCGTGGAGGCGCTGGCGCCCATCGTCAGCGGCAACCTCGCGCCGCTGGCGGGGTTCCTGTTGAACAACATCGACACGCTCCGGTTCATGGGCATGGGGCTGTTGCTCGTGGTGCTCGTCCAGCGCCGTCCCGACGGCCTGCTCGGCGCGCGCAAGGAGACCGCCGCCGGCGTCTCGCTGGCCGCGGACACGCGCCCGGGCGGTCAGTCCGCCGCGAACGGGGGTGACGACGATGAGTGACGCCGGCGACGACATCGCCGACGCCGAAGTCCCGGAGGACGTAGACGTTCCCGAGGACCTCGAACCCGAGAGCGCCGACTCCGAAATCGAGGAGGGCGCGAAGGAGGTTCCCCGCGGCCTCCCGCTGCGCGTCGAGGGGCTGCGCAAGGAGTTCGGCGGCATCACCGCCGTCGATGGCGCGTCCTTCGAGGTCGAGGAGGGGTCGCTGACGGGGCTCATCGGGCCGAACGGCGCGGGGAAGTCCACGACGTTCAACTGCATCACGGGCGTCCACGAGCCGACCGCCGGCGACGTCTACTTCCGCGGCGAGGAAATCACGGGCCTCCAGCCCCACGAGGTCGCCCAACGCGGGCTCGTGCGGACGTTCCAGATTGCGCGCGAACTCGACGAGATGACCGTCCTCGAGAACGTGATGCTCGCGCCGGGCGGGCAGAAGGGCGAGTCCATCGCGCGCTCGGTCGTCCCGGGGCTGCGCGGCGGCGTCGTCGACCAGGAACGCGACCTCCGCGAGGAGGCCTGGGAGACGCTGGAGTTCTTCGAACTCGACCACCTCGCGGCCGAGTACGCCGGCAACCTCTCGGGCGGCCAGCGCAAGCTCCTCGAACTGGCGCGCGCGCTGATGACCGACCCCGACGTGATGTTGCTGGACGAGCCGTTCGCGGGCGTCAACCCCACGCTAGAAGAGAAGCTCCTCGACCGCATCCACGACCTCCGCGAGCAGGGGCTGACGTTCCTGCTCGTCGAACACGACATGGACCTCATCATGGAGAACTGCGAGCACGTCGTCGTCATGCACCAGGGGCGGGTCCTCGACGAGGGGCCGCCCGCACAGATACAGGACAACGAGGAAGTCATCGAGGCCTACCTCGGGGGGAACGTATGAGCGAGCACGCCTCCCGCGAGTCGGCGCTCCCGGACGACGAGACCGGCATCCTCGCGGTCCGCGACCTCGACGCCGGCTACGGCGACCTCCAGGTGCTGTCTGACGTGGCGCTGGACGTCCGCGACGGCGAGTACGTCACCATCGTCGGGCCGAACGGCGCCGGGAAGTCCACCGTGATGAAGTCCGTCTTCGGGCTGACGACGTACATGGGCGGCTCGATTACGTTCCAGGACGCGCCAATTCACGAGCTCCCGCCCGAGGAGATTATCCACGAGGGCATCGGCTACGTTCCCCAGAACGAGAACGTCTTCGCGGGGCTGTCCGTGCGCGAGAACCTCGAGATGGGCGCGTACATCCTCGACGACGTGCCCGAGCAGCGGATTCGCTCCGTCTACGAGCGCTTCCCGATTCTCGAGGAGCGCGCCACCCAGAAGGCGGGGTCGCTGTCGGGCGGCCAACAGCAGATGCTGGCGATGGGGCGCGCGCTGATGCTCGACCCCGACCTGTTGATGCTGGACGAGCCCTCGGCGGGGCTGGCGCCGGACCTCGTCGACGAGATGTTCGACCGCATCGACCGCATCAACGACGACGGCACCTCCGTGCTGATGGTCGAGCAGAACGCCAAGGAGGCGCTGCGCCGCTGCGACCGCGGCTACGTCCTCGTCAACGGCGAGAACAGTTACATGGACGACGGCGACGCCCTCCTCGACGACGAGGAGGTCCGCCGAGAGTTCCTCGGCGGCTGAGTCAGGCCGTCACGACCGTCGAACCGGTTCCGGTCTGTCCGCCGGACGAGCCCGCGGGTGCCGCGGGCGCGCCCGCTTCTTTGTCGCCGGTGACGAGGAACGCGGCGACGTTGCTCGCGAGCACGTCGTTGTCGCCCTCCGTCGCGGCGCCCGACGTCAGGAAGTCGGTGTCCCCGACGGCGAGCACGTTCCCGTTGCGCGCGGCGACGGCGTACGACCCCTCGTCGCGGGTCGAGGACAGCGACACGCTGCTGGCCGTCAGCACGGGCGAGGCGTCCCCGCCGGTGGTCACGGGCGTGGCGTCGGTGAGGATTGCGTCCCCGACGCCGTCGGCGACGCCGCTGTCACCGCCCGCGTACACGGACTGGAAGTTGTTCGCGTTCTCGGCCATGTCGTAGAGGTAGCCGTCGCCGAACGACACGCCGAACGACGCCGCGAGGTTCGCCGGCTGCCCGGACGCGGACACGGAGCTGCTCGACGTCAGTCCGGGTATCGAGACGGTCGAGGTCGTGCTCGTGGTCGTCGGCGGCTCCGCCGCGAGCAGGACGCGACCGCCCGCGTCGGCGAACGCTTCCACGCCCGCGACCTCGTTCGACGAGTACGACGTCGCGGGGCTGGCGACGACGAGCGCGTCGGCGCCGCGCAGCGTCTCGTTGAACGCGGCGCCGGGCTCGGCGCCGATGGTGCTCGACGACCCGCCGCCGAACAACTGGACCTCGTGGCCGGCGGCGACGAGCGCGTCCACGAACGGCTGGAGGGAGTTCTCGCTGACGCCGTTGCCGTGGCTCACGTCGATGACCACGGTCTTGGACTCGTCGCCGGCGGGCGCGGTGACGCTCCCGCCGTCGTCGATTGGCTCGGCGACGAGTTCGTTCGCGTCGTAGGCGGGCGCGGACGGCGCTTCGGACTGCGTGGGCGAGTCCAGCAGGAACCCGCCCGCGAACGCCGCCGCGACGACGACCGCCGCGACGACGGCGACGACCGCGACCGAGCGTGCGACCTCACGCGCTCGCATTCGCGGTCACCCCCGTCTCGTTGGCGGCCGCGTCCGTCTCGATTGTCCCGTGCAGCATCAGGTACTGGACGGTGTCGACGCCGCGGTACTCGAACACCTGCTCGGTGGTCGCGTCCGCGGACTCGCCGTCGGTCGCGAGCCCGAGCTGGGAGAGCACCGACGGCTGCGGTGCTTCCATCCGCACCACGTCGTAGTCGCTGAGGCCGGCGTCGTCGGCGGCGGCCGAGATGGCCGTGTCGATGCCGCCGATTTCGTCGGCGAGGCCGTTCTGCACGCCGTTGGCGCCGGCGTACACCTTCGCGTGCGAGACCTCCTCGCGGGTCAGCTCGATGCGGTCGCCGCGCTCGGCGAACACGGAGCCGACGAACGCGCGGCGCAGCGTCTCGACGCGCTGGCGGACCTCGTCGGGCGTCGAGCCGCTGCCCTTGTCGGGGCCGGTCACGACCTCGCCGGCGGGCAGGCCGCCGGACGGGAGGGTGGCGCGCACGCCGATACTCCCGACGACCGAGGCGGGCGTGACGTAGATGTCGTCGGCGGGCGCGGCGGCGTAGTACGACCCGGAGGCCGCGGTGCCGGTGACGCTCGCGACGACGGGCATCTCGCCGGCGGTGCGCTTCACCGCGAGGTAGAGTTGTTCGCTCGCGGACGCGGTGCCGCCGGGGCTGTCCACGTCGAGGACGACCGCCTGAACGGAGTCGTTCTGCCGGGCTTCCCGGAGGTCGTCGACGACCGCGCTCGCGGAGTCGCCCGTGATGGAGCCGTGCAGTTCCACGACCGCGACCGTGCCGTCGGGCTCGGTCGCGTACCCCCACGCCTGGGGCGCGAACGCGACGCCGACGACCACGCCGACGACGACGAGCACGAGGGTCACCCCGCGCACGCTACCGCGGGCGGCGTCGGTTCCAGTCACGCCGCCACCTCCGCGCTCGCGGACGCGTTCTCGACGAGCGTCACGTCGTCGTACGTGACCGTCACCGAGGCGGGCTGGCCGCCGTCGGTCGTCCACGACGTGACGAACTTCAGGGGGACCTCGCGGTCGAGATCGACCCAGACGGTCCGGGAGACGTTCGTCGCGTCGCCGGTCGCGTTCTCGTGGGGTTCGAGTTCGACGACCGCAGTCTGGTGACCGTCGTAGGTGGTCACGCGCTCGACGGTGACGTTGCTCGTTCGCACGAGCGTCTCCGCGAGTGCGCCGTAGCCGGCGGGCGTCGCGGGACTGCCGGCGCCCGCACCGGCGTCGAACACCGGGCCGCCGTCGGCGGACTCGGTGACGGTCTCACCGGCGCGCGGACCGGTGCTGTACGTGACTTCTCGTTGTTCGCCGCGGACGCTGACGTCTGCGCGGGCTTCCGTGGTCGAGTCGCCGACTTCGACCGTGCGGGTGACCGTCGCGTCGTAGCCGTCCAGGGCGGCGTATCGCTGTTCGACCGCGTCTCCGACTGCGGCGGCGTCGACGGAGCCGTCAGCGGACAGCCCGCCGATGCAGCCCGCAGTCAGGGAGACGACGACGAGGGCGGTCGCTGCCGCCACTCGCATTCGTGTAGCTTGCATAACTCTCCGCGGGGACGTTCCGCAGGCACTGACAAAACACGCCGGTGGCGTTTGCAGGCTGAGAGAATCCGTCGCGTCGAAAAAACGAGTGGTCGCCGCGTTACGCCGAGAACTGAATCTCGTCGAGCGTCTCGATGCCGCCGCCCTCCTGGAAGCCGAAGTATTCGTAGGTCGCGGCCTTCAGGTCGCCGTTGTCGTCGAAGTCGACGGCGCTGGACGCGCCCGAATACTGGACTTCCGTGCCGTCGGCGGCCATCGAGAGGCCGTCCGCGAGAGTGCTCGGCGTGACCTCCTCGCCGCCGGGGTTCGCGACGTTCTGCATCTCCTCCGCGATGGCGGTGCCGGTGTTCTCGCCGGCCGCGGCGTTCGCGAGCAGGCAGACCGCGGTGGCGTCGAACGCCTGCGACGTGAACACGCCCGGTTCCTCGCCGTACTCGGACTGGTACTGCTCGTCGAAGTAGTCCCGGCCCGGGCCGGCCGCCTGCGGGGCGGTGCCGGTGACGTTGTCCAGCGGGTTGCCGACGTCCGCGGGGAGGCTCGCCGACCGCATCCCGTCCGTGACGAGAATCGGGACGTCCGTGTCGAAGTCCGAGTAGAAGTCACGGAACAGCTGGATGCCGCTCTCCGGATAGCCGATGACGACCACCACGTCGGGGTTGTCGTTGAGCGCCTGCGAGATGCGCGAGCTGTACGACGACTGGCCCTTCTGGAAGGAGACCTCTTGGGCGACCTGTCCGTCGCGCTCCTGGAACGCCGAGCTGAAGCTGTCGGCGAGCAGCTGGCCGTAGGAGTTGTTCACGTACATCGTCGCCGCGGTCGACGCCTGGTGCTGTTCGACGGCGACCTGCGCGAGCACCTGTCCCTGCAGGGCGTCCGTCGGCGGCGTGCGGTAGATGAGGCCGTTGTCTTCGAGGTCGGTGATGGCCGGTGACGTGCTCGCGGGCGAGCAGCCGACCATCCCCGAGGGGATGAAGACGTTCTCCGCGACGGCGATGGTGACCTCCGAGGACGCCGCGCCCGTGACCGCCGGATAGCCGCCGTTGCGCAGCGTCTGCGCCGCGGACTGGCCGGCGTTGGGGTCGGTCTGGGTGTCCTGCACGGAGAAGTCCAGTTCGAAGTCGGTCTCGCCCTCCAGCAGCGTCTGCGGGAGGACGGCCCCGTCGCGGATCGGCGCGCCGAGGCCCGCGAGGTCGCCGGTCGTCGGCAGGAGGACGCCCTGCTTGATGGTTCTCCCGCTCCCGCCGCCCCCGCCTCCGGTACAGCCGGCGAGGCCGGCGATACCTGCGGCGCCGAGGCCGCGAATCACGTCCCGTCGATTGACTCTTGATGGCATACCACGCATTAGCACGCAACTGGTATAAATGGATTCCGGACATGACACCTTTCACCGCGCGCTCGGCGGAATTACGCGGGGCTGAGGCGCGCAACGCGCCGCGTGGCGAACGCCGGAGCCGCGTTGTTCCGCGTCCGAGTGGTCAGCATTCTTTTGGTCGCTCCCGGAGTGGGCAGCGTATGGAACCGACGAAGTTTCTGTTCGTCTCCGCGGACGCCGCGCTCATCGGGGACGTGGCGTGGCAGGTCCACGAGGAAGGCCACGACGTGAAGTACTACATCGAGGCGGACAGCGACCGGGAAATCGCGGACGGCTTCGTCCCGAAGACCGACGACTGGGAGTCCGAACTCGACTGGGCGGACGTCGTCGTCTTCGACGACATCTGGGTCGGCTCGGACGTCGGCACCGGCGCGCTCGCGGCGGAACTCCGCGCCGAGGGCCACGCCGTCGTCGGCGGCACGCCCAACACCGACCGGCTGGAGGAGGACCGCGGCTACGCGATGGAAGTCTTAGAGGAGAACGGCGTCAACACCATCGAGCACGAGGAGTTCACGGACTTCGAGGCCGGCATCCAGCACGTCAAGGAGAATCCCGGCCCGTACGTCGTCAAGCCGCTGGGCGAGGTCCAGAACGTCAAGCGCCTGCTGTACGTCGGCAACGACGACGACGGCAGCGACGTAATCGACGTCCTGCGCGCGTACGAGAAGGCGTGGGGCCACCGCATGAAGGGGTTCCAGCTCCAGCGCAAGGTCGAGGGCGTCGAGGTCGCGGTCTGCGGGTTCTTCAACGGCGAGGAGTTCGTGGAGCCGGTGAACTTCAACTTCGAGCACAAGCGTCTGTTCCCCGGGAACATCGGCCCCTCCACGGGCGAGATGGGGACGAGCATGTTCTGGTCGCGGCGCAACGACCTCTTCGAGCGCACGCTCGGCCGCGTGGAGGGGTGGCTCGCCGACGAGGGCTACGTCGGCAGCATCGACCTCAACTGCATCGTCAACGACACCGGCATCTACCCGCTGGAGTTCACGCCGCGGTTCGGCTACCCCACCATCACGCTCCAGGAGGAAGCCATCGAGTCCTCTACGGGGGAGTTCTTCGCGGCGCTGGCGAACGGCCGCGACCCCGAGTTCGAGGTCCACGGCGGCTACCAGATCGGCGTGCGCGTGGTGCTGCCGCCGTTCCCGTTCGACGACGAGGCGACCTACGACGAGAACTCGCGGAACGCCGCCATCGTCTTCGACTCCGACGAGGACGGCGGCACGACGACGCCGCCGGCGGGCGTCCACATCGAGGACGCCAAGCGCGTGGACGGCCAGTGGCGGGTCGCCGGCGAGTCCGGGATGCCCCTCGTCGTGACCGGGAAGGGCGAGACGATGCAGGAAGCCCAGGCACAGGCCTACGAGCGCGTCGAGGACGTGCTCATCCCGAACCTCTACTACCGCGACGACATCGGCGACCGCTGGGTGGCGGGGGACGGCGACCGCCTGCAGGCGTGGGACTACCTCGGACCGGCCGGCGAGTAGCGGGCGTCAGCCGTCAGGCCACACGGCCAACGGGCCGTCGGGGAACTGCGCGAGCGTCGGCGCGGCGTCGTCCCCGAACGCGGTGTGGACGAACGCCTGCCAGAGCACGCGCTCGGCGTACGGCCGCGCGTCGAGGTCGACGCCGAGTTCGTCGGCGACCGCGTCCTCGGAGACGTTCGGGCCCGGCTCGACGTCCAGCGCGCGCGGCGCGTCTTCGAGGTCGAGGCCGAACGACGGGAACAGCCGGTACGAGGCGTCGACGGCGGGGTGGTAGAACGTCCGCTCGCCGGGGTACCGGACGGACAGCACGCGGTCCGCGGTCGCCGTCTCCCCGTCCGGGAGTTCGACCCGCTGCTCGCCGAGCGAGAGGTCGCGGCGCCCTCCGCACTCGACGCGGTACCGGTCGCCGGCGGCGGCGACGACCGCCTCGCCGTCGGCCACCCTTTCGATAGTCACGTCGGGAGCCGCGCCCGCCGCGAGTTCGGCTTCCGTCGAGTCCCCGCCGACCGTTCCCTCCACGACGACCGTACGGCCGTCGTCGGCCGTCAGCACGGGTGCGAGCGGCTCCCCGGCGCCGGCCGGCTGGACGCGGTACGGCGTCGCGCAGACGTGGCGCCACTCGCCGGCGGGGGGCGCGGTGGCGTCCAGAACGGACCGCCAGTAGAAGACGCGGGCTTCCTCCCCGCACGTGTAGGGGACGGCGTCGGGGAAGAACCCGCCGCCGAACCGCGTCGCCTCCAGTCCGCGGTGTTCGAGGACGGCTTCGAGGTACCGGACGTTCCGCCGGACCGGCGCGCGGCGGCCGTCGGTGGTCGCGCGCGTCCACTCGACGCCGTCGGAGTCGCGCGTGGAGGGAGCCATCACCGCGACGTAGGCCGCGAGCCCGCAAATGCCTGCGTCCGGAGATGTTCGGTGTGGCACGCCCGCACGCCCCACGCGTCGAATGTGTTCGACGGAGGTGTCTCCGTGTTGCGGACCGTCGTCCCGCTCGTGGCAGTGACAGGCTCCGGCGTCGGTCGGTGGACGCGGCTGTTCACGCTCGCCGGCGTCGCCTTCCTCCTGCTCTGGCGGGTCGGACTGCTCGCCGGCGTTCCCGCTCGGAGCGCCGTCGAACTCGCCGTGCTCGGGTTCGTCCTCCACGTCGTCTTCGGGCACGCCTACCTGCTCGTGCCCGCGTACTTCGGGCGCGTCCACCGGTCCAGTCCGCTCCCCGGCGTCCACCTCGCGCTCGCGGCGTCCGGGACGCTGCTGCTCGCGGCGAGCTACCTCCCCGCGACGCCGGACGGCACGCGACTCGCTGGCGCGCTGCTGTGGGCGGCCGGCGTCGCCGTGTTCGCCGGGTCGCTGGCGCGGTCGCTGCGCGGCGCCGCCCGCGACCCGTTCGCAGACGCCTCGAACCGCGCCGAGCGCGCCGCGGTGCTCGCCGTTCCGGTGCCGTTCGCGTACCTCGTCGTCGGGTCGTACGACCTGCTCGCCGGGCAGACCGCCGCGCCGCGACTGCTCGCTGCGTCGCCCGCCGGCGTCTCGCACCTCTTCGCCGCGGGCGTCGCCGCGCTCCTCGTGTTCGTCTTGGGCGTGCGCCTGCTCCCGCGGTTCCTCGGCGTCGACCCGCTCGTCGGCCCCTCCGTGTTCGTCCTCGTCGCGGGTAGCGTCGGCCCCGGGTTGCTCGCCGGCTCGCTGTGGGGCGGCCGGCTGTTCCGCGCCGCCGCGGCCGTCGAGGGCGCGGCCGTCGCCGCGTTCTTCGCGCACGCGGTCGCGCTGTTCGCCCGCTCGGACCGCCGGCGCGTCGGCCTCTCCGGCATCCTCGCCGGCCTCGCCGCGGGCGCGGTCGCCGTCCTCGTCGCCGCCGGCGTCGCCGTCGGCTGGCTCCCGCCGGCTCGCATCGCCGGGCACGCGGCGCTCGTGCTCGGTGGCTTTCTGACCGTCACCGTCGCGGGGTTCCTCGTCCAGTTCTACCCGCCGAGCGTCGCCGACGCCCCCGGAGCCAGCGAGACGACGACGCGGGCCGCGCTCGCCGCGCTCCTCGCCGGTGCGGTCGTCGAGGCGAGCGGTCTCGCGTTCGGCGTCTCCGCGCTCACGAGCGCGGGTCGCGCGCTCGCCGCGGCGGGCGCGCTCGCCCTCGCGTTCGTCCTCCTCGCGGTCGTCGCCGCGCTGGAGACGCGCTGACGGCGGGCCGAACATGTCCGCGCACAGCCCTTAGTTTAGGCGTACCTAACTCCCGGTGAGGTGTTCCAGTCGCGATGGCAGACGTGACCCACGAGCCGGCCGGCACAGTCGCCGACGAACTCTTCGACAAGTACCTCCTCCCGAAAGCCGCGCTGTCCGTCATCCTCGCGGCGTCGCTGGTCGGCACCGCGCTGACTCTCGACCTCACGGGGCAGTGGTCGGCGCTGCTGGCGCTTGCCAAGTGGGGGTACTTCGTCGCGCTCGGCGTCCTGCTCGGTGGGTTGCTCTGGAAGCACGGCTTCGTCCGCCCCGGCGACGTCGACGCCGCCGCCGACTACTGCGCGGAGATGTACCGGCGCTTCGACCGCATCGCGGTCGCCGCGCTCGCCGTCGTCGCCGTCACCGGCGTCGCGCTGCTCGCCGTCGCCTACGCCGACGCGCCGCTCGCGCTCCGCGGCGGCCTCGCCGGCGCGCTCGCGCTCACCGTCGTCGCGGGTGCCGTCGACACGCTCGACGACGCGCCCGTCCCCGAGCGCTTCCGCACGACCGTGGGCGTTCTCGCGCTCGCCGTCGCGGTGCTCGCCGTCGCGCTGTCCGCCGCCGCCGACGTCGCGCTCGCGGGCGGCAGCGCCGTCCCCGCGGCCGTTCGAGCGGTCCACCTGCTCGCGTTCGCGGCGTGGGTCGGCGGCGCCGTCTGGAACATCTTCGTCGCCGTCCCCACCGGCCAGCTCCAGCCGACCCCGCCCGTCGTGCGCGCGGCCGGCGAGCAGCTCGAACGGTTCCGGTGGACGGTCCGGTTCGTCATTCCGACCATCGTGCTCACCGGCCTCTATCAGGCCGTCGACGCGCTCGGCACCAGCCTCGGCACGTACGTCGGCACGGCCGTCGGGCTCGCGGTGCTCGCGAAACTCGGGTTCGTCGCCGTCCTGTTCGTCATCTTCCTCGCGTGCCCGATGTGGCGCGCGTGCTCGCCCATCGACGGCGTCTGCGACCTCGCGGAGATGGACGGGGAGGTGGGCGACTGATGGCCGACCTCGACGTCCCCGACACCGAACCCGACGTCGACCCCGACCGCACCGTCGACAACCGCGGCCGCGGCTGCGCGAACGGCATCGTGCGCGTGCAGCGCGCGCTCGAAGACCTCCCGCCGGGGTCGGTGCTGGAGATTCAGAGCACCGACCGCCGCGCGAAGACCGAGTACCCGAAGCTCGCCGCCGAGACCCCCCACGAACTGCTCGCCGTCGTGGAGAGCCGGCGGCGCGTCCTCCGCAAGCAGTACGCCACCTACCTCGAAATCCATGAGTGACCTCGTCGACCCCGAGACCGACCCGGCACCGAGACGCGGCACCGACCGAACGAACTTCCAGCACCTCGCGGACGCCGACCCCATCGCGGTCCGCGACCCGCTCGCGGAACTGCTCGGCGTCGTCCCCGAGGGCGACCCGCTGGTCGTCGGCTTCCCCGAGGTCGTGCTCGCCGCGGGCCACGCCTGCCCCGCCGTCGCCGGCGCGTATCGCGCGACCCAGCTCGCGCTCAACGACCTCTATCCCGACGACCTCCCCGTCCGCAGCGATATCGCCGTCGAAGTCGGCGGCGAACCCGACGACCACGGCCTCGGTCCGATGGCGAACGTCGTCAGCCACGTCACCGGCGCCGACCGCGAGACCGGATTCACTGGGTTCGGCGGCTACGGCGGCCGCGAGAACCTCCTCTCGTTCACCGACCTCGACGGCCCCGGCCGCACGTTCGCGTTCCACCGCCTCGACACCGACGACAGCGTCCGCGTCTCGTTCGCGCCCGGGGCGGTCGGGATGTCGCCGCCCGGCGAGGACGGCGGCAGCGTCACGGACCTGATTCCGAAACTGGTCGCCGGCGAGGCCAGCGACGCCGAGCGCCGGCGGTTCTACGACCAGTGGCACAACCGCGTCCAGCGCGTCCTCCGCGCCGCGCCCGGCGACGACAGCCCGTTCACGCTCCGGCACCCGGAGCACTGACCGGCAGTTCTCCGCGGCGTTCACTCGTTCTGTCACTACAAACAACTAAGTTGCCGTCCGTGGTCGATTCCCGCATGGGCAGTCTGCGACGACACCTGCCGGTCGCCGTCGTCGCGGGGTTCGCGGTCGGCCTGCTCGCCGTCTCGGCGGCCCACCACGCCACCGAAATCGAGCACATCAACCACACCGGCGGGCCGCTGTCCGCGTTCGTCGTCGACGCCGTCCCCGCCGGGATACTCCTCTTCGCGGGCTACTGGCTGCACGCGGCCGACGTGGGCGCCGACGCCCGCTGGCTCGTCGCGGCGTGGTCGATGGCCGGCAGCGCGCTCTTCACCACCGTCACCGTGCTCACTATCGCGATTCGCGAGTTCGAGGGCCGCCGCGTCGTCGAACCCGCGTTCCCGATGCTCGTGGACGCGGGCGTCGGCGCCGTCGCCGGCTTCGTCGCGGGCGCCTTCTACGTTCGCGCGCGCCGCGACGCCGACCGCGCCGCCCGCGCCGGCGACGCGTTCGCGTTCGTCAACGACGTGCTGCGCCACGACATCCGCAACAGCCTCGGCGTCATCCGCGGGCAGGCCGAGCTGCTCGCCGCCACCAGCGACGACGACGCCGTCCAGTCCCGCGCGGAGACGATTCACGAGCAGACCGACGAAGCCCTCGACCGCATCGAGAACGCCAGCACCATCGCGAACACGCTCAGCGACGACGCCGCGCTCGAACCCGTCGACCTCGTCCCGCCGGCCGAGACCGCGGCCGACCGCGTCGCCGACGCATACGCCGTCGCCGTCGACACCGACCTCCCCGAGCGGGCGCTCGTGCGCGCGAACGACGCCGTCCAGTCGGTCGTCGACAACCTCGTGGAGAACGCCGCCGAGCACAACGACGCCGACGACCCCCGGGTGACGGTCGCGGTCGAACGCGCCGACGAGACGGTCCGGTTCGAAGTCCGCGACAACGGCCCCGGCGTCGACCCGTCGGTCCTCGCGGACGCCGACGGCGGCCTCGAACTCGTGCGGACGCTCGTCGACCACTACGACGGCCGCGTCGACGTCACCGCCAACGAGCCGCGCGGAGCCGTCTTCGCCGTCGAACTGCCGCGCGCCGGCGCCGCGTGACGCCCGCGCTCGGCGAGTACGCTTAACTGCTTGCTCCCGGCACTCCCGACAAATGCCCGCCGCCGCAACGTCGGACAGCCGCCGGCGCCTCGCCGGGTACGCCGTCGCCGCGCTCGGCGTCGCGCTGTTCGCCGTGCCGCTGTACGACGTCTGGGACGACACCACCGCCCTCGGCTGGGCGCTGTTCCCGTCGCTCGTCGAGAACGTCACCCTGTTCGCGCTCGCCGCGCTCCTCGTCGCGGGCGGCGTCTGGCTCGCGCGCTCGCAGTCGGACGGCGACCACGCCGCCACCGTCGCCACCACGACGTTCGCCGGCACCGCCGCGACGGCCGCGCTGTTCGCGTGGGTCGTCGCCGTCCAGTCGTGGACGATGCACGAGCTCAAGCCGTACGTCATCGCGCTCGACGCGGTCGTCGTCGGCGCGCTCGGGTCGTTCGGCATCGGGGTCTACCGCGCGCGCTCGGCCGGCCGCCGCCGCGACCTCCAGGTGGAGCGCAACCGCCTCGCCGGCCTCTTCGAGAACACCAGCGACGCGGTCGCCACCGTCGAACTCGCGGACGGCTCGCCCGTCGTCTCCTCGGCGAACGAGCGCTTCCGGGAGACGTTCGCCGACCCCGACGCCGCCATCGCGGACGCCGCCCGCCTCGCGGACACCTCGCTGTCGTCGCTGCTTGACGGCGACCACGGCGGCGAGACGACGACCCGAGAGGTCGCGTACAGCGACGCGGACGGCGTCCACGAACTCGCTGCCGCCGACCGCGACGCCCGCGAGTTCATCGTCCAGTTCGTCCCCCACGACACCGACCGCGGGCGCACGTACGTCTACGTCGTCGCGACCGACGTCACCGAACAGAAACAGCTCGCGCGCGAGCGGGAAGCCAACGAGCGCCTCGGCCTCCTCCACGAGTACGCGTCGAAGCTCGTGAACGCCCAGAACCGGGACCGCGCCGCCGCGCTCGCCCGGGAAGCAATCGAGGAGCTGTACGCGCCCGCGGCGGTCCGGGTCGTGCTCGACGGCGAAGTCGTCGTCGGCTCGGACGACGCCGACACCGCGTTCAACACGGTCGCCGACGTCGGCGACCGCGGTCGCATCGAACTCGCTGCGCACCTCGCGACCCGCGAGCTGAACGCGGTCAACGTGCTCGCGACGCACCTCGACGACGTGCTCGGGCGCCTCGACTACGAGCGCGAACTCGCGTCCGAGCGCGAGGAACTGGACTTCATCAACCGCACGCTCCGCCACAACCTCCTCAACGACGTGCAGGTCGTGCGGGCGCGACTCCAGACGCTCGACGGCGCCGACGACCTCGCGGACCACCGCGACGTCCTCCTCGACCACCTCGACCGCATGGCGGAGTTCGTCCAGACGATGCGCACGTACACCGAGTCCCTCGTCGAGGACGGCGAACACGTCCTCGAACCCGTCGACCTCCGGCCCGCGCTCGCGGACGTCGTCGACGGCACGCGCAACGCCTACGAGGACGCCGAGGTCTCGCTCGGGGACGTCCCGGAGGTCGCCGTGAGCGCCGACGAACTGCTCGAACCGGTGCTGGAGAACGTCCTCGCGAACGCCGTCGAACACAACGACAAGGAGACGCCGCGCGTCCACGCCGACGCCGAACGCCACGGCGACTGGGTGACCGTGCGCGTCGCGGACAACGGCCCCGGCGTCCCCGACGACCGCAAGGACGCGGTGTTCGAGCGCGGCGAACTCGGCGAGCACAGCTCCGGCAGCGGCTTCGGGCTGTTCCTCGTGCGCAAAACCGTCGAGTCCTACGGCGGCGGCGTCGAACTCCGGGACAACGAGCCCACGGGCACCGTCGTCCGCATCACGCTCCCCGTGGCGTGACGTTACCGGTCGGCGTCCTCGACGACCTGCAGGAGTTCGGCCATCCCCCCGTCGTCGGCGCCGTCGAGTTGCGCCGACGTCTGCTCGCGCACCCGGTCCAGCTCCGCCTGCAGCCGCTGGAAGCGCTCGTCGTCGGCCAGCTCCGACTCGTCGTGGTGCGCCTCCAGCTCCGCGACCTTCGAGCTGAGCGCGTACAGCGCCCGCAGTTCCCGCGTGTAGGTCGCGCGCTCCAGCAGCTCCCGGGTGGCGTCGACGACCTCCTCGCGGTCCACCGGCTTCTCCAGGTACATGTCGTAGTCCAACTCGACGACGTCGAGGTCCGGCTCCAGCGCCGTCAGCATCGCGACGCGGGCGCTCCCGTCGCGCTCGCGGATCTCCCGGAGGGTCTCGTCGCCGGAGCGCTTCGGCATCCGCCGGTCGAGCAACACGGCGTCGACGTGGGGACCGTACTTCGCGAGGGCTTCCTCGCCGTCGGTCGCGACGATGGCGTTCCAGCGCTGGTCTATCCAGTCGCCGACCGCCTCCGCGAACTCCGTCTCGTCGTCGACGACGAGGACCGTGCGGTCGCCGTCGAGCGCGTCGCTGCCCTCCGCAGCCCCGCTCCCGTCGGTCTGACCGGGCGGCCCCGAAGCCGCGGAACTGTCGGCCGTCATACTCGTCTAGTCGGCTGGCCCCCGTAAAACTGGATTGGCCGTTCGGTTACACGAGCCGTGTCACTCCGCGAGGCCGAACTCCTCGCGGAGCAGCCCCGCCGCGTCCCGGACGCCGGCCGCCGACGCGAGGTAGCTCGCGCCCACGCCGGACTTCACGGCGTTCGCCGCGGCGCCCCGCAGCACCGTCGGGCCGACCTGCGCGACCGTGCCGTCGCCGACGCTCACCAGCCAGCCCGGCGAGTCGAACGTGTACCGCTCCAGCCGCGGCCGGAAGCCGTCGTCGCGCTCGCGCAGGTCCGCGACCAGCGTCTCGACGTTCCGCGCCGCGACCTTCGCCTCGCGGACGGCCGCCTGCGCGGACGCCGGCACCGCCGTCCCCTCGGCGTCGACGACCCGCGCGGCGTCCCCGAGGACGAGCGTGTGGTCGCCCGCGGCGAAGTCCGCGCGGACGTCCACGCGCTCGCCGCCGAGCGCGTCCGGGCCGCGGATGCCGCCCGTCCACACGAACGCGTCGTACGCCACGTCGCCGTCGTCGGTCTCGATTACCTCGTCTGTCGCCCGCGAGACGGTGACGCCGGTGCGCACGTCCACGCCCTCGCGGTCGAGCTCGTCGCGGACCGCGTCCCGGAACCGCTCGGGGAACGACGGCGCGACCGTCTCGCGCTGTTCGAGCAACACCACGTCGACGGCGGCGTCCGCCTCGCGCGCGAACGCCGCGAGTTCGCCCGCCGTCTGCACGCCCGAGAGGCCGGCGCCGCCGACGACGACTGTGCCGCCGCCCGACTCGACGAGATTCTCGAACTCGCGGCGGATGCGCGCGGCGTCCGGCAGTCGCTTCAGCGGGCTGGCGTGCGCCTCCACGCCCGGCAGGCCGTAGTACGCGGTCTCCGCGCCGAGACAGACCGCGGCCACGTCGTAGTCGAGGCTGGAGCCGTCCGCGAGGGCGACTTTTTGGGCGTCGCGGTCGACGTCCTCGACGGTCGCGACCTCGACGCGCGCCCGGTCGAAGACCTCGTCGAGCGGCACGACGACGTCGTCGGCGAACTCCGGGTGGCGTATCACGCGGTGGAGTTCGTGCTGGACGAGGTGCTCGCCGGTGTCGTCGACCACCACGAGGTCGACGTCCGCCGGCAGCCGGTCTTCCAGTCGGTCGGTCAGGATGACGCCCGCGTAGCCACCGCCGAGTACGACGACGCGCATACCGGCCGTACGCGCGCCACCGCCAAAACCGTACCCGCCGTCAGAACAGCGCGTCGCTCTCGTCTAGAATCTCCGCGGGGCCGCCGACCTCCCAGACGTCCGTTTCGACGCCGCAGTCCGCGATGGCTTCCTCGACCTCGTCGGCGTACTCGGCGCGCGTGTTCACGTAGACGGTCGCGCCCGTGTCCGTCGAGAAGTAGACGGGGACGCCCTCGTCGCTGCGGAGGTCGCGCACCGCGTCGAACACCTCGATGGTGTCCGGTTTCCAGTAGACCCAGCCGGACGGGCCGGTCATCGTCGTCGCGGCCAGCGACAGCGAGTCGTGCTCGGCGGTCTCGAACACGCGCTCGAAGTCGCCCTCGCGGAGCGCGTCCCGCGCTTCCGCCAGCTGCGCGTGGATGTGCGAGAGGCGCGCCTCGAACATGTGGCTCTCGGCGGCCTCGGCGTGCGCGTGCCCCGTCTCCTTGTAGGAGGGAACTTTCGCGATGACGATGCGGAGGTCGTCGACGAACTCCTCGGGGACGTCGAGGCGCTCGCTCCGGCAGTCCTCGTCGTTCAGGCCCGTGTGGAGGTCGGAGAACCCGCCCGTGACGGCTCGTGCGGCGGACGCCGACCCGCGCCGCGCGATGGTCGAAATCTCGGGCAGCGAGAGGTCCAGCCCCGCGGCCTCGGTGGCCGCGCGGGCGAGCGCCGCGAACCCCGACGCCGACGACCCGAGGCCGATGTTCGACTGGAAGTTGTTCACGCTCTCGACCTGCACGCGGTGGTCGACGCCCGCGCGCTCGCGGACCTCGTCGACGACCTTCCGGATGCGGTCGGCGCCGGAGCCGTCCACGACCTCGCCGTCGACGACGTAGCTGTCCTCGCTGCGGTCGGGCTCGAACGCCACCGTCGTCGTCGTGTTGCTCGGCGCGGTGCAGACGCTGATGGAGTCGTGGTAGGGGAGCCGGAGGTCGTCGTCCCGCATCCCGTGGTACTTCACGATGCCCTGAATCGGGTGGGCTCGCGCGGTCGCTTTCATACCCCGATGGGCGGCTGTCGCGCGCATAAACGTCCCGGAAGCCCGCCGCCCCGGGACGCGGCCGTCCGCCGGACGGTTCCGTTACAGGGAAGGCGCGCACGGCCGACTGCCGGCGTATGGGAACACCGCTGGACACGCGCGAGGCGCAGGTCGAGGAGGTCATCGACCGCCTCGAAGAGGCGTACCCCGAGCCCGAGATCTCGCTGAACTTCTCGAACCGCCTCGAACTGCTCGTCGCCGTCATCCTCTCCGCGCAGTGCACCGACGAGCGCGTGAACAAGGAGACCGCCGACCTCTTCGAGAAGTACGAGTCCGTCGAGGACTACGCGAACGCCGACGAGGACGAACTCGCCGAAGACCTGAACTCCATCACGTACTACAACAGCAAGGCCGGCTACATCAAGAGCGCCGCGCAGGCCATCCTGGAGGACCACGACGGCGAGGTGCCGGACACGATGAGCGAACTCACCGACCTCTCGGGCGTCGGCCGGAAGACCGCGAACGTCGTCCTCCAGCACGGCCACGACATCACGGAGGGCATCGTCGTGGACACGCACGTCCAGCGCATCTCGCGGCGCCTCGGCATCACCGAGGAGGAGCGCCCGGAGGCCATCGAGGAGGACCTGATGGGCGTCGTCCCGCGCGAGCACTGGCAGAACTTCACGCACTGGCTCATCAGCCACGGCCGGGACACGTGCACCGCGCGCAACCCGGACTGTTCGGACTGCCTCCTCGAAGACGTCTGTCCGTCCTCGAAGCTCCAGCACGACGTCGACCTCGCCGACGGCAGCGAGTGGTAGCCGGTCGGTCAGCGCTCGCTTCGGCCCGCCCGCGGAGACTCAAATCGGGGCTTTAGCTTTAGGAGATGCTTTGAAGGAGCGACGTGTAGCCTCGCGCAGATGGCAGAGAACCGCTTGCTCCCCTCGCGGTCGACCGTCGAGCGCGGCGACGGCTCCCGCGTGGTCGGCATCCGCGAGGACGCCGCCGACGACGTGTTCGAAGCGCTGTCCTCGCGGACCGCCCGCGAGATTCTCGCCGCCTTGTACGAGGAGCCCGACACCGCCTCCAGCGTCGCCGACGAGGTGGGGACGTCGCTGCAGAACGCCACCTACCACCTGGAGAAGCTCGTGGACGCCGAGCTCGTGGAGGTCGCGGACACGTGGTACTCCGAGCAGGGCCGGGAGATGAACGTGTACGCGCCCGCGTCGGAGTCGCTGGTCGTGTTCGCGGCTGACGAGGCGTCGAAGCCGTCGCTGAAAGACCGGCTGTTGCGCGTGCTCGGCGCGGTCGGGTTCCTCGGCGTCGCGAGCCTCGTCGTCCAGCGGCTGTTCGGCGGGCAGGCGTCGCCGGAGTACCAGACCACGGGCGGGGACGCGGGCGGCGCGGCGCCCGCGCCGGCGACGACGCAGGGTGGCGACGTCGGCATCATGAGCGAGCCGGCCACGGAGACGGCGGAAGCGACGACGACCGCCGCGAGCACCGCGTCGCAGTCGGCCGCGCAGGCGCTCCCGCCGGGCGCGCTGTTCTTCGCCGGCGGCCTGCTCGTGCTCGCGGTCGTCCTCGCCTACGTCTGGTATCGGCGGCGGTAGCGCGGCTCAGAACTGCGTCTGGTACTTCGTCACGAACTGCGCGACGCCCAGCACCCACGCGACCAGCCAGCAGAGCACGTACCCGATGACGCCCGCGCGCAGTCGGAGCCGCCACGCGCTCATGTTCTCGTGAATCTCGTCGAGGTCGACGTCCTGGTCGGGGTCGTTGTAGAGGTTGTACTCGCGTTTCGCGCGCAGGATGGGGACGATGCCGGTGAGCGCGAACGCAAGCAGCGCGTACGCCTGCACGCCGAAGAACGCGTGCAGCACCGCGAACCCGCCGAGCTGGTCGAACAGCGCCGGCACCATCCAGAAGACGACGGGGACGGTGTTGAGCGCGAGCCCCGCGAAGATGTACGCGAGGTGGTGTCTCAACGTCCCCCACGTGACGGTCTCGGCGTCGATGATGATCCACGCGCCGTAGAGGTAGCACGGGAAGCTCGCGGTGACCAGCAGCGCGGCGACGCTCGCCACCGTCACGTCTGCGACCATAGCGGGTGGTTCGCGCGGCGCGACTAAACGGGTTCGCTTCGTTCCCTCGGCGCGGAAACCACGGGAGCGAGTGGCACAAGACGTTTACCGGTCTCGGCCGCACGCCCAGCCATGTCCCCGACGCGAATCGCCGCAGTCGCCCTCCTCGTCGCCGTCGCGGGCTGTGCGGGCCTCGCGCCGACCGACAGCGAGACGACGGCCCCCACGTCTGCGCCCACGGTGACACCGACCGAGACGACCAGCGACACGACCGAGCCCCACACGGGCGTCGGCACGTCGCACGCCCCGGAACACCTCACCGTGCGTGCGAGTGGGGGCGTCGAGAACGTCACCGTGACGCTGGCGCCCGACGGCGACACCGAGACCTACGACCTCCCCGCCGGCCGGGAAGTGGACCTCACGCGCGAGATTCACGACCGCGGCCACGACGTGCGCGTCGTCGTCGAACGCGGCGACGAGACGGTCTTCGACAGAGAGGTTCTCGGCTACGAGTCCTTCGACGTGACCGTCCACGGGAACGACACGAGCGTCGACTACGCCGTCGTGTAGGTCGGAAGCGTTTACCCGCTTCACGCGCAACTCCGAGGTGATGACTGACTCCAACGCCGGCGAGGGCGACCAGCCTGCGCCGGACGAGGAGCCCGACGCCGAGACCCCCGAAGAGCTCCGCGAGCAGGTCGACTTCGAGGAGTTCGGCCCGAAGGAGATGGCCGAGCTGTCCGCCGAGGAGTGGGAGGCCGCCTTCGACCCGGAGACGTGGATTACGGGCGAGCGGCTGCTCGACCGCGTGGAGGACGACCTCCGGCACCGCGTCGCCACGCGGGACGTGTTCGCGGTGGTCGAACGCGACACCATCGACGGCGAACCTGTCGTGCTCGCGTACTCCGACGAGGGGTACGCGGTCGTCTACGCCGACGGCACGGTGCAGGGCAGCGGCACCGTCCTCCGGGACGTGAAACCCACCGTGGCGCTGTGCTCGATGGACGACTACGACGTCCCCGACGCGCCCGAGAACGCCGGCCTCCCCGAACCACAGGAAGTGCCCGAGGGGAGCGGCGGCTTCGGGACGACGCTGCTCCAGTACATCGGCCTCGCGCAGGTCGTCGTCGGCGTCCTCCTCGTGCTCTCGCCGCTCTTCTACGACCCGCTCGTGCGGTCGTGCCCGTCGGTCCCCGGGTCGGCCGCGCGCGCCTGTTCGGTCGCCGGCACCACACTCGAACTCCACCCGCTCGGGAACTCCGCCATCATCGCCGTCATCGCCGGCGTCGGCTTCGTGCTGTTCGGCGCGCTGATGTTGCTCGTCGTCGCCAACGCCCGGCTGTCGGACCGCTTCCGCTCCGAGGAGTTCCGCAACCGGCTGCGCTCGGCGGGACTGGGCGACGGCGACCGGCCGTCGTTCGTCCCCGAAACAGACAGCCAGCGAGACCACTCCGACGCCCCCTGAACGGCGGCAGAACCGGCGTAGGGCGTGTCTCGTCCCGCGCGGCCATCGGTGGGTTTATGCGGGAGCCATCCTGACTCACGACTGTATGAAGAGGCGGGACTTTCTGAAGATTGCGACCGGTTCGGCCGGCGGCGCTGCAGCCATCGGCGTAGCCGGCGCTCGGTCGTCCTCCACGTCCGCCGCCGTCCAGGAGGGCGAAGGAAACAACACGACCTCCGGGAACGGCACGTCCGGCAACGCCACGACGGACGGTGGCGACTCCGGCGAGGGCGAAGCGCTCCCGGGCGCGGGGACGACGAAGACGGTACAGGTCGGGCCCAACGGCCAGACCGTCTTCGACCCCGAGACCGTCTACATCCAGCGCGGCGCGACGGTCGAGTGGGTGTGGGGGTCAGACGGCCACAACGTCGCTCCCGATAGCATCCCCGAGGAGGCGACGTGGGAAGGCCACGAACCCCTCGAAAACTCCGGGTTCGAGTACGAGTACACGTTCGACGGGCCGACCGGGGAGTACCAGTACGTCTGTACGCCCCACATCGGCGTCGGCATGGAAGGCACCGTCGTCGTCAACGAGAGTGGACAGCCACCCGGCGGCGAAGGCGGTGGAGCCGAGCTCGACCCCGAAGAGATGGGCGTGCCGTTCCAGGCACACTTCGTGGGCATCGCGACCATCCTGATGATGATCGTGTCGCTCGTCTACGCCTTCTTCGTCCTCAAGTACGGCGAGTCACAGCACGCGAGCGCACCTAACAAGGAATAATGTCCTCGAAAGGCTCCAACTACGGCGATATCCACCGATACGAGCCCGCCCGCGAGAGCACGGCGGCGACCATCGCCATCGTGTTGCTGACGATGGTCGAGATCGCGTTCGTGGCCGTGTTCGCGTACGGCCTCGTCACGGGCTGGGGCGTCGACCCCGTCGGGAACATGTACCTCGGGTTCCTCCTCGCGGCCATCTTCATCGACCTCTCGTTCGTCCTGCTCCTCTACCGCAAGGAGTTCCTGCCGGACGTGATGATCGTGAAGAAGCGCCGGCGCAAGTGGGAAGACCTCTACGTCCGCGAGGACCAGGTCGACGGCGAGTCCGCGTTCGGTGACGTCAGCGAACAGTTCAAGAAGGCAATCTACCCCTACTACGAGAAATAATGTCTGACAAGTACCCAGAGAGTTCGGGACGCCGCCGCTTCGTGAAAGGCGTCGTCGGGAGCGCTGGCGTGGCCGGCATCGGCACCGCCGGCGTCGCCAGCCTCGACGCGGTCACCAACCAGACGGGGACCGGTGGCGGCCAGACGACG
Source organism: Halobacterium sp. NMX12-1 (assembly GCF_040435975.1). Taxonomy (NCBI): domain Archaea; kingdom Methanobacteriati; phylum Methanobacteriota; class Halobacteria; order Halobacteriales; family Halobacteriaceae; genus Halobacterium; species Halobacterium sp. NMX12-1. The sequence continues at coordinate 1,358,100 of NZ_CP159204.1, forward strand.
TACTTCGGCGTCCAGAACACCGGCGGCCCCGCGCCGCGCGCGATGCCGATGGTCCCCATCGAGATCGACGACGAGGGGTACCTCCGCGGCGTCTACCCCGAGGTTCAGGAAGTCGAACAGCAAGGACAGACCGTCCAGGTCGCCCGCGAGGACCTCGGCGGCATCACGTACGAAGTCGACTGGTTCCAGTACTGCGGCATTCAGGACTACCAGGGACTCCAGCCGAGCTACGAGGGCGACAACTACTTCCGGTACTCGGGCGGCTCCAGTTCCTACGACTGGCAGCCCGGCTCCGGGCAGGTCCACGTCGACGACTTCACCGACTACGACACGTGGGCGAACGACTACGGCGAAGCCGGCATCGGGAAGCCCGCGTCCGTCACGTGGCGCTCGCAGGACACCGACAACTCGATTCCGGTGCAGGTCATCCGAAGCACGCTCCTCGAAGACGCCGTCGAGGAAGCCAGCGGCGAAGTCGCCGAGTGGCTCGACGCCGCCACGCAGGACGGCTTCATGGCGTTCCTCAACAAGTGCACGCACTACTGCTGTGTGCCCGGCTACCGCTCCTCGGACTACGAGGGCGCCGGGGACAAGATTTACTGTGCGTGCCACCAGTCAGTCTACGACCCGTACAGCATCGTCAAACGCAGCTTCACGGCGTACCCGCGCCCGGAGGACGGATAGATGAGCGTCGAGCGCAAGGACGACCACGACCACGACGCCTGGCTCGAGGAGAAAGACCTCACGCCGATCGAGCACACGTTCCTCGCGACGCTCGTCTGGCTGGACAAGCGGCTCCGGCTGGTCGACTACCTCGAACTGCTGGAGACGCTGTACTACCGCGTCAACCTCCAGATGCCGAAGAGCCACACCGAGCAGTACAACCTCGACAACAAGTTCTGGTACTGGTACCCGCTGTACTCGCTGGGGTTCTTCTCGACGCTGGCGTACGTCGTCGCGGCGATATCCGGCGCGCTGCTCGGGTTCTACTACTCGCCGTCGACGGCCGCCGCCGCGTCGTCGAACATCGAGGGCGCGACCGTCGCGTACAGCGCGGTCGCCGCCATCATGACGGACCTGAACTTCGGGTTCTTCCTCCGGTCGCTGCACCGGTGGGCCGCGCAGGTGATGACCGCCGCGGTGTTCCTGCACATGCTGCGCGTCTACTTCACGGGCGCGTACAAGGAACCCCGCGAGGTCAACTGGATCATCGGCATCGTCCTGCTCAGCCTCACGATGGTCTTCGGGTACACGGGCTACCTGCTCCCGTGGGACCAGCTGGCGTTCTGGGCGGGGCAGATCGGCGTCGAGATGAGCCTCTCGATTCCGCTCATCGGCGAATGGGTCGCACAGCTCGTGTTCGGCGGCTTCTCGCCGGGGCAGCCGACACTCCAGCGAATGTACATCCTCCACGTGTTCCTGCTCCCGTTCGTGGTGACGACGGTCATCGCCATCCACCTCGGACTCGTCTGGATGCAGGGCATCGCGGAACCCCACTAAAACCATGGCAGACGACGAACACACCGACGACGCGGCTCGCACCGACGGTACGGGCATCGTTCCGCCGGACGACGAGACGCCGACGTGGCGCGAACGCAAGGAGCGCACGACCGGCCTCTCCCGGCTGACCTACGAGTACTTCGAGCGCTCCCGCCGGGAGGACCAGGACCTCCGCGAGGAGTCCGACTACGTCGAACGCGACGTGCTCGCGTTCCCGGTCTGGCCCCACGAGCTCATCCGGAACCTCGCGCTCACGAGCTTCTTCGTCGGGATGATTTTCTTCCTGGCGTCGACGCTCCCGCCGCACCTCGGCGCGCCCGCGAACCCCAGCCAGACGCCGAGCATCATCCTGCCGGACTGGTACCTCTACTGGTCGTTCGGCCTGCTGAAGCTCGGCCCGCTGAACCCCGACCTCGCCATCCTCGGCGGCGAGAAGCTTATGGCCGACCGGACGTACGGCGTGGTCGCGAACCTCGTCGTCGTCGGGTTCATCGCCATCGTCCCGTTCCTCAACAAGGGGAGCGCGCGCCGGCCCGTCGAGCAGCCGTTCTGGGCGTCCGTCGGCGTGATGGGCGTCGTGTTCGCGGTGACCATCAGCGCGCTGTCGATGAAGAACCTGATTCCCATCGACTCGAACCTGCTGTTCGACCTGACGTTCCTCGTGCCGCCGATAGCGGGCGCCATCGCGTACGCCCTGCTGAAGACGATGCGCGAGGGGTACATGTACGACCTCAACCGCCGCTACTACAAGCTCCGGCCGCCGAAGTAACCGGCTTCGACCCGCGCCGACGTTCCTCACCTCTCCCGCCTCACACTCTCCTTTCCTCGTTCTCAGTGCGCCTGTTTCCCGTCGACCGCGACAGTGAAGTATCGGCCGCCCGTTCGTCCAGCTAATGGGTGACGACGAACGCGGCCGCGACGTGGTCGTGCCCGACCGGCTCTACAAGTCCGTGACAGTCTTCTCCACGCTGTTCGCCGTCGTGTCGGTCGTGCTCGGGTTCGTCGCGCTGGACACCGCGACGAACGCGGGACGGGCAGCGCCCGAGGACGTGAACGTCGCGTTCGCGGCGCTCGGCGTCGGTCTCATCGCGGCGGGCGGCCTCGTGTACGCGTTCTCCTCGCGGTTCCGCGCCAGCGGAATGGCAAAGGATAAAGACAGCGGCGACGAACCTTCGGATAATGGCTGACGAGTTCGCGAAAGGGCTCGGCCTGTTGACGGGTGCGGGCCTCATCTGGATGGTGCTGGCTGGCTGGTACAAGACCCCGAGCTTCGCGGGTCCCCAGCTCACTGGCGCGCCGCCGAGTGACCTCTCGATGCTCGGCGAAGCCGCGCTGATACTACTGGAGTCGATGTTCTGGCTGGCCATCTTCGGCGCGCTCGTCTTCTGGGTGGGCGTGCCGCTCGGCCGCGAGCTGTACGCGAAGGTCAGCAGCGAGTAACCGCGCTCCTCCTCGCCGTCGTTTCTCCCGTTGCGTAGCGCCGCCTCCGCTCGTCGTCGCTCGTGTCGCTGCTGGCGTCCACTACGCTACTCGTGGTCGCTACCGAGATGTTCCCGAACCGCAGCGGAGCGTGCTCGTCGCTGGCGAGCGTCGACGGGTCGCGTCGCTGGAGAGAACTGGTGGGACGACCGTGTTATTGGACAGTTTATTCGAAGTAGCGAGAAGTTCGAGCCGGGGCCGCCTCAGACGACCTGCACCCAGTACGGCTTGACGAGGAAGAAGACGCTGATGTAGGCCGCGTACATGAGCGTAATTGTCGCCGCGACGATGGCACCCTTCGGGGCTTCCAGTTCGAGGCCTTCGCGGGCTTCGACCTTGCGGGCCTCGAACTCGAAGAAGTCGGCGAGGAGCGTGCCGACGGCGAGCGCGGACAACACGATTCCGCTGTGGTGGTGCAGCGTGAGGTAGTAGAAGCTCAACAGCACGACGCCCCACGTCGTGAAGGCGTGGAACGGGTGCCACGAGAGCGCGTCCGCGCCGTCCTCGGCCTGCCGCTCGTGGGCGGCGTGCGCGACGCGCCGGCTGACGAAGTTCAACACGACCATGAGCAACACGGCGTACTCCGCGTAGGGCGCGAGCACCGTGTCGAGTGGCCCGAAGAGCGTGACCGATGGAACTGCCATGCGCGAACGTCGGTCTGTCGCGGTATTATGTCTTTTCCAATACGCTCACTCGAAGCCGACGCCCCGCGACGCCGCGACGACCGCCACGAGGAACGGCTCCCCCCAGTCGAATTCGACGGGGGCGTGCGGGGCCGCGAACCCGTAATCGCGGCCGTCGACGAACAACGCGACGTCGGCTTCCTCCCGGACGACGGTGACGGAGGCGGGCGCGTCGAGCACCCACTCGACGCGTTCGACGCGGAACGGCGCGACGGGGACGACGGCGAGCGCGTCGGCGTCCGCGGACAGCAACGGTCCACCCGCGTCGGCGGCGTAGCCGTGGCTGCCGGCGGGCGTCGCCACGACGACGCCGTCCGCGCGCACCTCGTCGACGTCGCGGCCGCGCGTGGTGACCGCGTACTCGGAGATGCGCGCGGGCTCGTCCGTCACGAGCATCACGTCCGCGAGCGCGCGAACCGCCGTCTCGCCGGCGCGGACCGCCATCGTCGGGCGGTCGTCGACCTCGTAGTCGCCGCTGGCGAGTGCGGCGAGCGCGTCCGGCAGGTCGTCGCGAGTGACGCCGCCGTACTCGCTGCCCGCGCTTACCGGGAGGACGGGCGCGCCGGACGCCGCGGCGAGCGCGTCGAGGAGCGCGTCCTCGCCGAGCGCCGCGACCACGTCGGCGTCCGCGTCGCTGTCGAGCACCTCGTCGCCCACGACGGCTTCCCCGCCGGCGTCACGCACGACATCGGCGGCAGCCGTCGCTCCGTCGCCGAGCATGCCGACGCGCGTCACCGCGACACCCCACGCAGCCTCGTCTCGCTCATCGTCGGAACGCGGGGCCGGCAGTCGCAAAAAGGCTACGGGCTCCCGGCGTCAGTACGGCCAGTCGCCGGTACTCTTCATCCCCTCCGCGAGGTCCTCGTCCTCGAGCGCGGCGGCGACGTCGGCCTCGCTGGCGTGCGCGACGGCGAACCCCTCGCTGGCGAGTTCGACCGCGAGCTCCGTGAGCAGGATGGCTTGCTCGCGGAACGTCCGCACTTCCAGTTTGTCGAGCGTGTCCGCGTGCGTGTGTCCCCAGCCGCGGCCGTCGCCGTCGGTCTGGCTGGTGACGTGGTAGCCGGGGACGCCGAGCTTCACGTACTCCCAGTGGTCGGAGTGTGGGCCCATCTCGGGCGTCACCGAAATCGGGTGGTCGAAGCAGTCGGCGACCTCGCGGGCGGCGTCGCCGAGCGCGTCGAAGTGGTGCGTGTAGAACTCCAGCGTGCGGCCGGCGACGACGCCGTCGAGGTTCAACACGGCGCGGACGTGCTCGCGGTCCCGGTTCGCGGCGTCGTAGGCCGAGCCGACGAGCCCGACCTCTTCCGCGCCGAAGCAGACGAAGCGAACCTTCGTGTCGAGGTCGGCCTCGCGGTCGGCAAGCACGTGCGCGAGTTCGACGACCATCGCGGTGCCGGCACCGTTGTCCATCGCGCCCTCCGCGATGTCGTGGGCGTCGACGTGGCTCGTCACGAGCAGTTCCTCGTCGGTGTCCGGGCCGAGCGTCGCGTGGGCGTTCTGACTCGTCGCGTCGCCGACCTCGGCGCTCACGGAGACGCCGACCGTGTCGCCGTCGTACTTCCGACCGAGGCGCGCGCCGACCTCCTTGGAGACGCCGACCGCGGGAATCTCGCCGAGCGGTTGCTCCTCGGTGCCGACGCTCCCAGTCGGCGGCAGGCAGCCCTCCACGTGGTTCTTGTAGACGAACGCCGCGGCACCCGCTTCGACGGCGTGGTAGTACTTCTCGCGCCGGTGGAGGTAGCGGTCGTACCAGCCGGGCACGTCCGAGGCCACCATCACGACCTTCCCGGCGAGGTCCGTCTCCTCGAAGTCGTTCGGGAGGCCGTAGCCGAGGTCGACGAACTCGCCCGCAACGTCGCCGTTCGGGCTGCGTGGCAAGGCGATGCAGTCCTCCTCGCCGGCGGGCGTCTCGACGGCGCTGTCGCCGCGCGTCCAGCCCTGAATCTCGAACTCGTCGAGGGAGGCGTCCCCGCAGGCGGCCGCGAGCGCGTCCCGCGTCGCTTCGGCGGCTTCGCGTTCGCCCGGCGACCCCGCCATCCGGTCGCGCACGTCGACGAGCGTTTCGAGGTGCGTCCAGCCGGTCTCGCTGGTGAACACGTCGCCAATCCAGTCGGTCATGACCGTACCGACGCCGACCACGCCGTAAGTCGTTTCGGAAGGAGAAATCGCACTGCGGCGCGTCGTCGCGCTATCGGTTCGCGTTCAGATGTCGCCTTCTTCCTTGAGCCCCTCGATGACGTCGTCGACGAGGGATTCGGCGTCGTCGTAGGGGAACTCGGCGCGGCTGGAGAGCTTCGTCGCCAGTTCCATCGCGGTGAAGGACTTGCCGCCAGCCTCAAACTTCGTCGAGGGGCCGTTCGGGAGCGCGGGCACGAGGCCCATCTGGTTCTTCACGGGGTAGTCGGCACCCGAGAACGCGTCCAAAAGTTCCTTGCGGAGTTCGGTTTCGACGTCTGCCATGTTCGCACGTGGACAGCGACCCGGCAAAAGGGTTCTGGAACCCTCGACTCGGCACGCGGAGTTTTTGCGCGCGTCGCGCTCGCTGCGGGTGCCGTGTCGCTCCGCATCCCGTTATCAACACCCCCACAGTTTCGGCTCCGTTTTGAAGGCAGTTCGCGCCCTACGAGCGAGTATGCCCGTGGACGGAAGCGACCAGCGGCCCGCGTGTGACGCGTGGGACAACTCGCGCTGCGGGGGGACAGCGTACTGCCAGCCACGGTGCCCGCGCGCGTTCGACGACGACGGCCAGCCCTACGTCGTACGGCCGTCCACCGCCGACGACCGCGCGCCACTCGTCGAGATGTACGACGCGATGAGTTTGGAGACGACGACGCTCGGCCTCCCGCCGCGCACCCGCGAGCGCATCGAACGGTGGCTAGACGGCCTCGCGGACGGTGGGCTGAACCTGCTCGCGGTCGCCGACGACGGCGTCCGGGGGCACGTCGCCGCGGCACCCGCCGACGCCAGCGACCCCGAACTCGTGGTGTTCGTCCACCCCGACCACCGGGGCTGCGGCGTGGGTACCGAACTCCTCAAACAACTGGTCGCGTACGCCGACGCGGTCGGCTGCGAGTCGCTCGTGTTGACCGTCGACGAGGACAACGAGCGCGCCGTCCACGTCTACGACAACCTCGGCTTCGACGTCACCGAGCGGCTCCGCGCGGAAGTGACGATGCAGCTGGCCCTCGACGGCCCGTTGGCAGCCCGCGTTAAGCGGCCGCCCGCGGAGCGACGCGAGGACTGACGGTCGCGGCTCCGTCGGCGACTCGCGGGACGGCCGGCAGGAGCCACAAACCAAAGTATTCAGTACCCGGTGTCACATAGCCCCGGACATGAACTCCGATGCAGACGAGCGGGTGACACGCCGCAGGTTCCTCCGGGCGGGTGCCGGTGCCGCCGCTGCGGGGGTCGCCGCCACCGGGACCGCCGCCGCACAGGAAGGCGAGGGCGGCCCGACAGTCGTCACGGTCGGGCCGGGCGGGAGTCTCGTCTTCGACCCCGAAACCGCGTACGTCAAGCCCGGCGGCACCGTCCGCTGGGAGTGGGGGAGCAGCGGCCACAACGTCGCCCCGACGTCGATTCCCGGCGAGGCCTCCTGGGAGGGCCACGAACCGCTCGAAGACTCCGGGTTCACCTACGAGCACACGTTCGAGGTCGAAGGCACCTACGAGTACGTCTGCACGCCCCACGCCGGCGCGGGGATGGAAGGCGTCATCGAAGTCACGGAGAATCCGCCCGAACAGACCGGCTACCAGTCCATCCTCCCGGACAGCGCGAAGACGCTGGGCGTCGCCGCGACCGGGTCGATGGTCTCCGTGCTCGGCCTGACCTACCTCTTCATGCGGTACGGCGGCGACTACGAAGGCGACTTCGAGGAGTAACTTCTCAGACCGTCACCCACTCGCGGCGGTCGTCACTGCGCTCGACGGCGTCCAGCAGCCGCTGAACAGCTAAGCCGTCCGCGAAGTCCGGCGCGAACTCACCGTCGCCGGCGGCCGCGCCGAGGAACTCGCTGTTCTCGTGGACGAACGTGTGCTCCCACCCGAGCACGTGGCCCGCGGGCCACCAGTGCTCGCCGTAGGGGTCGTCCTCGTCGGTGACCAGTACCGTCTCGAAGCCGCGGCCGTCCCCGCGGCGGACCTCCAGCTCGTTGAGCCGTTCGAGGTCGAATCGGACCGTGCCCTCGGAGCCGTCGATTTCGAACGTGTGGCCGTTCTTCCGGCCGGTCGCGTACCGCGTCGCCTCGAAGGTCCCCATCGCGCCGTTCGCGAACTCCGCGTGCGCGGCGAACGCGTCGTCGACGGTGACGGGTCGCACCTCGCGCTCGCCCTCCGGGACGCGCTCCTCGACGAACGTCTCGCGGTGCCCGCTAACGGCGTCGACGTCGCCAACGAGGTAGCGCGCGAGGTCGAAGCTGTGCGCGCCGAGGTCGCCGAGCGCGCCCGACCCCGCGGTGTCGGCGTCCATCCGCCACGACCACGGCGCGTCCGCGTCGACCAGCCAGTCCTGGAGGTAGCGGAAGCGCGCGTGCCGAATCTCGCCGAGCGCGCCGTCCTCGATGAGCCGTTTGGCGTACTGGACGGCGGGCACGAATCGATAGTTGAACCCGATGCCCGCGGTCGCGTCGCTCTCTGTGGCCGCCTCCGCCATCCGCTCGGCGTCGTCGACGGTCGGCGCGAGCGGCTTCTCGCAGAGCACGTGGACGTCGTTCTCCAGCGCCGCGATGGAGGGGTCGGCGTGGACGTCGTTCGGGCCGAGGTTGTAGAAGACGTCAACGTCGTCGATAGCGTCCCGCCAGTCGGTCTCCACGCGGTCGAAGCCGAGGCGGTCGGCGGCCTCGCGGGCGGCGCTCTCGTTGCGCCCGACGAGCACGTCCAGCGACACCGCGGGTGCGTCCGGGAAGAACTGCGGGAGCGTGCGGAGCGCGTTCGTGTGCGCGTCGCCCATGAACCCGTAGCCGAGCATGCCGACCGAGAGCGGTTCGTCGGTCACTGTGCTGCCCTCCGTCGAGCGCCGAACCCCGCGCTCGTGTCGCGTACTGTCACGTCCGCAGCGTTCACTCGATACCGGATAAGCGTTGTCGTGCCCTCAGTACGTCTCGACCGCGAGCTCGACCGGGCGGCGCTCGCCTTCGAGGTCCGCGACGACGCGCTCGACGACGCGCTCGCCCTCCTCGACGACGAGTCCCACGACCTTGTCGACCACCCAATCGAGGGACACCAGCCGCGGCAAGTCGAGCGCGCCGCGCGCGCTGCCCGTGTCGTACGTGACGACGAGCGTCACCCGCGCCCCGTCCGCGGTCTCGGCGACCTCCCAGCGGCCGTGCGCGTCGATGCCGTCCACGAGCTTCCAGTCGATTTGCTCGGGCTCGTCCGTATCGGTGACCCGCGAGCGCACCGCGTGCGTGAGTTTCCACCAGGCGAACGTCAGCTCGTACTCGGTATCCACGCCGCCGCTCCCGTGCTGGGTGACCGACTGCAGGTACTCCGAATACTTGGCGTACCGCGGGAAGTCGGCGACGAACGCGTACGCTTCCTCGATGGGGACGCGGACGTCCGTGCTCACCTCGACCGTGTTCACACACTCCCTACGCCGCGCGGCGACAAAGGTCTACTGCGGGCCCGCCTCGACCGCGGTGCTTGTATCCGTCCGGTGCCAACGCGCAGCCATGACAGCACACGTCGCCGTGGTCGGTGGCGGGCCCGCGGGCCTGACCGCCGCCATCTACACCGCACGCGCCGGCCTCGACACGACCGTCTACGACGCCGGCGAGCCGATTCTCGCGCGCAACGCCCACCTCGAAAACGTCCCCGGGTTCCCCGCGGGCGTGAACGCGCGAACCTTCCTCGACGCCACCCGCCAGCAGGCCGAGAACGCCGGCGTCGAATTCGTCGAAGCGCACGTCGAACGCGTCACTGACACCGACAACGGCTTCGTCGTCGAGACGGACGACGCCGGTACTGACGCCGCGGACTTCGTCGTCGCGGCGTCGTGGCCCGACAGCTCCTACCTCGACGGCTTCGAGCTGTCCCGCATCGACCGCGGCTCGAAGACGATGCTCGACGTCGATGAATTCGGCCGCACCGACCTCGACGGCATCTACGCCGCGGGCCGCGTCGCGCGCCAGTACCACCAGGCCGTCGTCGCAGCGGGCCACGGCGCGACTGTCGGCCTCACCGTCATCGACGACAGCGACGTCCCCCACTACCACGACTGGGTGGCACCCGAGGGCTACTTCACGGGCCGCGACCGCGACGTGCCGCCTGGCTGCGAGGAAATCGACGAGGCCGAACGCCGCGAGCGCGAGCGGGCGAGCCTGGACGCCCTCGCCGCGCTCTCGCCCGTGGAGCCGCCGACGATGCACCCGAGCGTCGAGGACGACGACTGACCAGCCTATTTATAGCCGGGAGCGCGAACCCCCTGTGAATGCTCTCCGGAGTGAACGTCGCCCTCGGGGTCACGGGCAGCATCGCGGCGGTGAAGGTCGTGGAACTCGCCCACGAACTCCGCCGCCGCGGCGCGAGCGTGCGGGCCGTGACAACCGGGAGCGCACAGGGTATCGTCAACCCGTGGGCCGTCGAGTTCGCCACGGACAACCCCGTCGTCACCGAGATTACGGGGAGCGTCGAGCACGTCGACCTCTGCGGGCGTGACGGCTGGGCGGACGTCTTCCTGATTGCGCCGGCGACCGCGAACACGGTCGGGAAAATCGCGGGCGCAATCGACGACACGCCCGTGACGACGTGCGCGACGACCGCGCTCGGAGCCGACGTCCCCGTCGTCATCGCGCCCGCGATGCACGAGCCGATGTACGACCACCCGGGCGTGCTGGACGCCATCGACCGCGTGGAGTCGTGGGGCGTCAACTTCGTGGACCCGCGCGTCGAGGAGGGAAAAGCCAAAATCGCCACCGAGGAAGCCATCGCCGTCGAGACGGCGCGCGCCGCCAGCGGGGACCCGCTGGCCGGCGAGCACGTCGTCGTCACCAGCGGCGCGACCAGCGAGCCAATCGACCCCGTGCGCGTGCTCACGAACCGCGCGTCCGGCCGGACGGGCCGCGCTGTCGCCGCGGGCTGCTACGTCGCCGGGGCCGACGTCACGCTCGTTCACCAGGGCGAGGCCGTCCCCCACGCCGACACGGTGCGGGTCGAGACCGCCGCGGAGATGCTGGCGGCGACCCGCGAAGCCTGCGCGGACGCCGACGCGCTCGTCTCCGCGGCCGCGGTCAGCGACTACACCGTCGACGTCAGCGAGGAGAAGATTCGCTCCGGGCAGGACCTCACGCTCGACTTGGAGCCGACGCCGAAGCTCATCGACGAAGTCCGCGAGGCGCACCCCGACCTCACCATCGTCGGGTTCAAGGCCGAGACATCCGGCGACGACGACGCGATGGTCGCCGCCGCGCGGCAGACGCTCGAACGCGCGGACCTTTCGTTCGTCGTCGCCAACGACGCCAGCGTGATGGGTGACGAGGACACCCGCGTGCTGTTCGTGACCCGCGAGGACATCACCGAGTTCGTCGGCAGCAAGACCGCGCTCGGCCGCCGCGTCGCTGACGAACTCGCCGCGCGGGACTGACCCGGAGCGCGCGGAACCGTCGGCAGTTGGCGGGGAAACCGAAGGCATCATTATACGGCGCACCCACTCGCCGAACACGACAAATGACGCTAGCTACGCGGCCGCAGTCGGCGCTGCGGCCCGAACCATGGGGGGTGACCTGATGGCTGGCGACGACCTGCTCGTCCCAGTCGACGACTCGGTGACGCTCCGGAAGACGGTGGCGTACGTCGCCGAACGGGCGGCCGACGCCGACGGCCGGCCGACCCTGCACTTCGTCTACCCAGTGTCGGAACGCATCGACACCAGCGAGGAGGGCTCGGAAGCGACGGCTGCCGCGGACCTCCTCGACCGCATCGAAGTGTGGGTCGAGGAAGACCTCGGCGAGGACGCCGACTCGGTCGCCGTCGCAACTGCCGTCGTCGGGCGGACGGAGTACCTCTTCAACCCCGGCGACTACGCCGACGTGCTCGCCGACTACGCGCGCCGCCACGGCGTCGGGACGGTCGTGCTCGACCCCGAGTACAACCCGCTCGGGATGGCCCCGCTGCTCCCGCCGTTGGAGGGCGAACTCGAATCCGCCGGCCTGACCGTCGAACTCGCGCCCGTCGAGCGGCCGACCCGCCGCAGCCCGCTCACGCGGACCGCCGGCCTCGGCCAGTTCGTCGTGTTGTTCTGCGCGACGTACGGGTTCTACCTGCTCGTCTCGGGCACGCTGGCGACGTTCGACCTCGCGACCGGTGCCATCACCGCGGGCGTCGTCTCCGCGCTGTTGTGGCGCATCACGACGCGCGGCGAGGTCGAGGTGAGCAAGCTCGGCGGCCGGCTCGCACGGTTCGCGCTGTACGTTCCCTTCCTGCTGTGGGAAATCGTGAAGGCGAACCTCGACATCGCGTACGTCGTCCTCCATCCGCGGCTCCCCATCGACCCGCGCGTCGTGGAGTTCGACGCCGCGGTGTGGTCGGCGCTCCCGGCGACGACGCTCGCGAACAGCATCACGCTTACGCCCGGAACGCTCACCATCGACGTCACGCAGCGCCACTTCACGGTGCACAGCCTCACGGCCGGTGCTCGCGACGACCTGCTGGACGGCGCGCTCGAACGCGCGGTCCGGTTCGTGTTCTACGGCCGGCGCGCCGCCCGCATCGCCAGCCCCACCGAACGCGGCGCACGCACCGACGACGAAACGGAGGGTGAGAACGCGTGACGCTGCTCACCGACATCCTCCTCGGGGGCGCGGCGGCGTTCATCGTCGTCTCGCTGTCCATCCTCTACCGCGTCGTGCGCGGCCCGACGATGCAGGACCGCGTCATCGCGGTCAACGCCATCGGGACGAACATCGTCGTCATCATCGCGCTCGTCGCGGCGGCCACCGGCAACCCCTCGGCGCTCGACATCGCCATCGTCTACGCGCTGTTGAACTTCCTGATGAGCATCGCCATCTCGAAGTTCACCGTCGAACGGGGTGGTGTGCTGTGACGCCCCGCGAGATTGCGGTGCTCGCGCTCGTCGCGGGTGGCGCGTTCTTCGCGTTCGTCGCGGCGGTCGGGCTGCTGCGGCTGCCCGACGTCTACACGCGCACCCACGGCGCGTCGAAGAGCGACACGCTCGGCGCTGGCCTCGCGCTCGCGGCGGTCGCCGTCACGTTCGGCTTCGACCTCTCCAGCGTGAAGGCCGCGCTGCTCGTCCTGTTCATGTTCGTCACGAACCCGACCGCAGCCCACGCCATCGCTCGCGCCGCCGAAGACCAGGGTATCGAACCGTGGACGACCGACGAGGGTGATAGCGAATGAACTTCGAACTCCCGCTCATCGCGTTCGTGCTCGCGTCCGCGCTGGCGACGGCCGTCCTCCGGGACGTGCTCGCCGCAATCATCGCGTTCGCGACGTACAGTCTCGGCATCGCGGTCGTCTGGGTTGTGTTGCAGGCACCCGACGTCGGCCTCACCGAGGCCGCGGTCGGCGCTGGCGTCACCACCGTGTTGTTCCTCCTCACTATTGCGAAGACGGTGCGGCCGTCGGGCGACCGCGTGCTCGAACGCCTCGATGTGCCGGCGCTCGGCGTCGCCGTACTGTTCGTCGCCGTGCTGGCGACCACGCTCGGCGCGCTCCCCGAAATCGGGGCCGCCGACACGACCGTCATCACGTCGGACGTCACGCAGTACTACCTCGAACACGCGTACAAGGAGACGGGCGTGAAAAACGCCGTTACGGCCGTGCTCGCGGCCTACCGTGGGTTCGACACCCTCGGCGAGGCGGTCGTCGTCTACTCCGCGGGCGTCGGGCTGCTCGTCGTGCTCAAGAAGGAGGTGTTCGCATGAGCGAATCTACCTCGGAAGCCGACCCGGAGGCCGCCGAGACGGCCGACGACCTGCAATCGTACGTCGAGAGCCCCATCATCATGGCGACGGTTCGCGTCGTCGCGCCGTTCGTGTTCACGTACGGCCTCTACCTGATGTTCCACGGCGCGGACTCCTCCGGCGGCGGGTTCCAGGGCGGCGTCGTCGTCGCCACCGTGATGTTGATGCTCGGCATCGCGTTCGGCATCGACCCGCTCCGCGAGTGGGTCGGCGAAGCCACGCTCGTGCTCGTCGTCGCGGGCGGCGTCGCGGCGTTCGTCGCCATCGGCGTCGGCACGGTCGTCGCGGGCGGCGGCTTCCTCGACTACTCGGCGTACGGCATCCACCACGCCAGCAAGTACGGCATCGAAGTGGTGGAACTGTTCATCGGCGTCATCGTCGCGGGCACCATCACGGGCCTGTTCTTCGCCATCGACGCCGGCAAGGACGGAGGTGACAACGAATGATAGACCTACTCGTCACCCGGGACTACTACGTCGCGTCGTTCCTGCTGCTCGGTATCGGGACGTACGTGATGATAGCCGCCGGGAACTTCGTGAAGAAAGTCATCGGCATGAACATCTTCCAGACCGGTATCTTCCTGTTCTTCATCGCGTCGGCGTACCTCGACGGCGGCAGCCCGCCCGTGCTGACGGCCAGCGCACCGTACGTCAGCCCGCTGCCGCACGTGCTCATCCTCACCGCTATCGTCGTCGGCGTCGCGCTGACGGCGGTCGCGCTCGGGATGATTGTCCGCATCTACGCGGAGTACGGCACGCTCACCGAGGACACCCTCAAGGAGGTGCGTGAGAGTGAGTGACCTCGTCGCGCTCGCAGTCGCCGCACCCATCGTCGGGTCGCTCGTGGCGCTCGTCGCCGGCATCGTGCGCTCGAAGAGCGGCTGGCCGGTCGCGGTCGTCGCGTGCGCCGTCCAGCTCGTCGTCGCCGCACAGCTCGCGGCGACGGCGTTCACGGAGGGCACAATCGAGTACGTCGTCGGCGGCTTCGAAGCGCCGTACGGCATCGAACTCGTCGTCGACGGCCTGACCGCGACGATGATCGTCCTGATTGCGGTCGTCTCGCTGGGCGTGCTCGCGTACGCCCGCCGCGCGGGACCGCGGTCGAATCCGTTCTACGCGGTGTACATGCTGCTGGTCACCGGTCTGACCGGGATGAGCGTCACCGCCGACCTGTTCAACATGTACGTCTTCCTCGAAATCACGGGGCTGGCGGCGTACGCGCTCGTCGCCAGCGGCGACCGCGGCCGGTCGGCGGTCGCGGCGCTGAAGTACCTGCTCGTCGGCACCGTCGGCGCGTCGCTGTTCCTGCTCGGCGTCGGCTACGCGTACATCGACACCGGGACGCTGAACATGGCCGACCTCGCCGTGAAGCTCGCCGAGAACGGCTACACGGCGACGCTCACGCAGGCGGCGTTCGCGTTCATCGTCGTCGGCTTGTTCATCAAGGTCGCGGTGTTCCCGCTGCACACGTGGCAGCCCGACGCCTACGCGGGCGCTCCCGACACTGTCAGCGCGCTCATCTCCGCGCTCGTCTCCACGATTGCGGCGTACGCGCTGTTGCGCGTCGTCTACACGGTGTTCGGCGCTGGATTCGTCGACGCGAACCCGCTGGCGCACGCCATCCTCGTCGGCGGGGCCGTCGTCAGCATCGTCGCCGGCAGCCTGCTGGCGATTTCCCAGTCGGAAGTCAAGCGGATGCTGGCGTACTCGTCGGTCTCGCAGTTCGGCCTCGTGGTCGCCGCCATCTCCATCGGGAACGTCACCGCACTCATGGGTGCGGCCATCCACCTCGTCGGCCACGCCATCATGAAGGGCGGGCTGTTCCTCACTGCCGGGCTGGTCGCCACGGAGACCGGCGCGCGCCGCGTCGAGGAGTTCGACGGCCTCGTCCAGCGCTCGCCGGTCGGCGCGGGCGTCTTCGGCGTGCTCGCGGTCGCGATGGTCGGCATCCCGCCGACAATCGGCTTCGCGGGCAAGTGGTACATCGCCGTCGGCGCTGCCGAAGCCGGCTCGTGGGCGCTGCTCGCGGTCATCGTCGGGAGCACGCTGCTCACGCTGGCGTACTTCGCGCGGCTCGTCGAACGCATGTTCTTCCGCGAACCCAGCGTCGACCTCGAACCCGCCGTCGAGCGCGTCGACGCGCGTGCTGACGGCGGCGAGGACGCGACCGGCGTCTCCTTCGGCATGCAGGCGACGGTCGTCGCCGCGGCCGTCCTCGCGGTCGCGCTCGGATTCGCGGTCTTCGGCTACAGTGACGCCCTCCAACCGACAATCGAGGCACTCCTCTCATGACTGAAATCACCTCCCTCCGGCCACTCGCTGCGGTGCTCGTGTCGGCGGTCGCGGTCGCGCCGATTCTGGCGTCCAACGGCCGCCCGAACGTCCGCGAAGCGTGGACGATGCTGGCGGCGCTGGCGAAGTTCGGGCTGGTGGCTAGCATGGTGCCGGCCGCGCTCGCCGGCGACGTCTACGTCACCGAACTCGGACAGCTCGTCCCGTACGTCGAGTTCACGCTCCGTGCGGACTCGCTGGGCCTGCTGTTCGCGCTGTTGGCGAGCACCCTCTGGATAGTCACGAGCTTCTACAGCATGGGCTACATGCGGGGGCTCGACGAAGACCACCAGACGCGGTACTTCGCCGCGTTCGCCGGCAGCGTCTCCGCCGCCGTCGGCGTCGCGTTCGCGTCGAACCTCGTCGTGCTCTACGTGTTCTACGAGCTGCTGACGGTCGCGACGTACCCGCTGGTCGCCCACGACGGCACCGACGAGGCGCGCGCCGCCGGTCGCAAGTACCTCGCGTACACGTTCGGCGGCGGCGTCGCCGTGCTCGCCGGCACGGTGCTCGTCTACCAGCTCACGGGGACGGTGGCGTTCACCACGGGCGGCATCGCCGCGCTCGCGAACGCCGACCCGACGCTCGCTCGCGCGGCGTTCGCGCTGCTGGTCACCGGCTTTGGCGTGAAGGCCGCGCTGATGCCGCTGCACTCCTGGCTCCCGGACGCGATGGTCGCGCCGACGCCCGTTTCCGGCCTGCTGCACGCGGTCGCGGTCGTCAAGTCCGGCGTCTTCGGCATCGCGCGCGTCCTCCTGGACGTCTTCGGCATCGACCTCGTCGCGGAACTCGGCGTCGGCGGCGTGCTCGCGGCGGTCGCCGCGTTCACGCTCGTCGTCGCCAGCGTCATCGCGCTCCGGCAGGACCACCTCAAGCGCCGGCTCGCGTTCTCGACGATTAGCCAGCTCTCGTACATCGTGCTCGGCATCGCGGTCGCCGGTGCCGTCGGTCCCGGCGAGGCCGCGAAGTGGGCGCTCATCGGCGGGCTGCTGCACATCCCGGCGCACGCGTTCATGAAGCTCACGCTGTTCTTCTGCGCGGGCGCGGTCCACGTCGAGACCCACGTCGACTACATCTCGGAGATGGCCGGCATCGGTAAGCGGATGCCGCTCACGATGGGCGCGTTCGCCGTCGCCGCCGCCGGCATGGCGGGCATCCCGCTGATTGCGGGGTTCGTCAGCAAGTACTTCCTGTTGATCGGGACCGTCTCCAGCGGCAACCTCGTGTTTACCGCCGCACTCCTGCTCTCGGGCATCCTGAACATCGCGTACTTCTGGCCGGTCGTCTACACAGCGTTCTTCGAGAGCGCCGAGGGCTCCGACGAGAAGCCACTCGTCTCCGGGCCGCTCGGCGGTCGCTTCGGCGACAAGACCCGCGCTGACGGCGGGCACGACCACGGCCACGGCGGGTTCGAGCGCCGCGCGCCGAACGGCGCGGAGTCGACGTGGCTGCTACTCGGCCCGATTCTGTTCGCGGCCGCGGGCTCCGTCGTGCTCGGCGTCGTGCCGGACACCGCGGTGTTCCTCCAGCTCGTCCGTGACGTCGCCGACGCCGCCGTCACCATGGGGGTGGTGGCCTGATGGACGCCATCGTGCCGCCGTTCGTCCCCGTCCTGCTGGCGGCGATACTGTTGCCGTTCCTCGGGCGGCGCGTCGGTCACGCGCTCGGCGCGCTCGCCAGCGCCGCCGTCGTCCCCTACGTCTGGCTCGTCTCCGACGGCGTCTACTTCCGGACGACGCTGTTCGGGTTCGACGCCGTGCTGTTCAACGTCGACCCGTTCTCGACGCTGATGGGGCTCATCTTCGGGTTCATCGGTGCTGCCGCCATCCTCTACTCGTACGCCAGTGATGCCGAGAACCTCCAGAGCGCGTTCGCGCTCGGCTACGTGGGCACGAGCCTCGGTGCCGTCTTCGGCGGCGACTGGCTCACGCTCATCTTCTTCTGGGAGCTGATGGCCGTCACGAGCACGCTGCTGGTGTGGCACTACGGCGGCCGCGCCGTCCGCGCGGGCTTCCGGTACGCGCTCGCGCACGGCATCAGCGGCACGCTCCTGCTCGGCGCCATCGTCTGGCACTTCGCCGAGACCGGGACGTTCCTGTTCGCGTCGGTCCCCGGCGGCCCCGAAGCCGGCGGGCTCGCGGGCCCAGTCGCGCCCGTGCTCGGCGCAATCGGCATCGGCGTCAACGTCGGGTTCATCGGGCTGCACGCGTGGCTTCCCGACACCTACCCGCGCCCGCACGTCGCCGCCAGCGTCTTCCTCTGCGTGTTCACTACGAAGACCGGCGTCTACGGCATGTACCGCGTGTTCCCCGACGACGGCAGCGTCGCCGTCGCGTACATGGGCGGCTTCATGGCCGTCTTCGGCGCGACGATGGCGCTGTTCCAGAACGACATGCGCCGGCTGCTCTCCTACCACATCCAGTCGCAGGTCGGCTACATGGTCGCCGGCGTCGGCATCGGCTCGGCGCTCGCGCAGGCCGGCGCGTTCGCGCACGTCTTCAACCACATCCTCTACAAGGGCCTGCTGTTCATGGCCGCCGGCGTCGTCGTCTACCGCACCGGCGAGGAGAACCTGAAGAAGCTCGGCGGGCTCGCCCGCGAGATGCCGCTGACCGCCGCCGCGTTCACCGTCGCGGCGCTCTCGATTGCGGGCTTCCCCGGATTCAACGGCTTCGTCAGCAAGGGCATCGTCATCTCGGCGAGCCACTACGACTTCGTGAAGGGACCGTTCTCGGTCGCCGGCTACACCAGCCTCGAGATTCTGCTGCTCATCGGTGGCGTCGGGACGTTCATGTCGTTCATCAAGTTCGGCTACTACGCGTTCTTCCACGGCAGCTACGACGGCTCCGTGAAGGACGCCAACCGCGGCCAGTCGGTCGCGATGGTGACTGTGGCAGCGCTGTGTATCGTCTACGGGCTCGCGCCGGACGCGCTGTTCGCCGTGCTGCCCTACGACGTCACCGACCCCAACGTCGTCTCTCACGCCTACCACACGTACACCACCAGCCACATCCTCGAAGGCGTCGCGCTCGCCGCGGCCGGGCTGGTCGGCTTCGTGCTCGTGAAGAAGCCGCTCTCGAAGCTCGGGCGCGTGCCGGACCTCGACAACGCGTACAACCCACTGACGTTCTACGCCACCCGGTATCTGGCCGTCGGCGTCACCGAACTGTACGCCGCCGTCGACCGCGCCGCCGTCCGCACTGCCGACGCGACTGCGGCGGTCGTCACTGCACCGGGCGCTGCCGCGGGGCGGCTCGTTGGCGAGGACCGCGTCTCGCTGCGCGCGGACATGAGCACGAGCATCCTGCTGGTCGTCGTGATGGTCGCCGTCGCGCTCGTACTCGTGCTGTAACCCCGCGACCCCCTCTCACGGTCGCGCTCGTTCCGTCACCTTTTATTCGCGGCGCAAGTACTTCCTGCATGGATAGGCTCAAGCAGTCCCTGCTCGACGCGCCCATCATCGAGAAAGACGGCTACCACTACTTCGTCCACCCCATCAGCGACGGCGTCCCGATGCTGGAGCCCGAGCTGCTGCGGGAAATCGTCATCCGCATCATCCGGAAGGCAGAACTCGACGAGGTCGACAAGATTGTCACGCCGGCCGCGATGGGCATCCACATCTCCACGGCGGTGTCGCTGATGACCGACATCCCCATCGTCGTCATCCGCAAACGCGAGTACGGCCTGCCCGGCGAGGTCGCGCTCAGCCAGCAGACCGGCTACTCGGAGAACGAGATGTACATCAACGACGTGGAAGAAGGCGACCGCGTGCTCGTCCTCGACGACGTGCTCTCGACGGGCGGCACCCTGCGCGCCATCACGGACGCCCTCGAACACATCGGCGCGGACGTCGCGGACGTCCTCGCGGTCATCAAGAAGGCCGGCCCGAACGAGCTCGACGACACCGACACGGCCGTGAAGACGCTCATCAACGTCGACGTCCAGGACGGCGACGTCGTCATCGTCGACGCCGAAGGCGACGACTGAGCCGACTGCCGGCGGAACTCGCGGCCTCGACGGAGTTTTTCCCGTTGCCGCTCCACTGTTCGTGTATGCCGTCTGCACTATTCGTCGTCAGCGAGGAAGGCTACTGGGGAGAGGAGTGCGTCGAACCGCTCACGACGCTCGACAGCGAAGGCTTCGAGATTACGGTCGCGACGCCGAGCGGGTCGCCGCCGGTGCTCGACGAGCGCTCCGCGGACCCCGAGAACGTCGGCGAGGAGACCGCCGAGTGGGTGCGCGACGTCCACGAGAACGACGAGCGCCTCAACAATCCGGTCTCGGTCACGGAAGTCGAGGCCGCGGACTACGACGCGGTCGTCTTCCCCGGCGGCCACGGCACGGAGTGGGACGTCAACCAGGATGTCGACGCCCGCCGCCTCCTCCGGAACGCCGTGGAGGGCGACAGCGAGAAGGCGCTGGTCGTCTGCCACGCCGCGGGGATTCTCGCGTTCACGAGAGATAGCGAGGCGCGTAGCGCCTCGGAACGAGCGAGCGGGGAGCGTAGCGACCAGCGAGCCAGCGACAACGACTTCCTCGTCGCCGGCCGCGACGTCACCGGCTTCCCGAACGAGTGGGAGGAAGGCATCGTCGACGACCACGACCGGATGCCCGACGGCCGCAAGCTCCCCTACTGGGTCGAGGACGAAGTGAAAGCCGCCGGCGGGAACTGGGACGCCGAACTCGACGCCGACACCAGCGTCACCGTCGACGGTGACCTCCTCACCGCGCGCGGCCCCGGCTCGTCCAGCGCGGCCGCCCAGACCCTCCTCGACGAACTCGACGCATAGCTGGGGGAGAACTCCCACACGGCGACCGAAACAGAACCCTTAACTGCGGGACCGGGCTACGAAGGAATGCAGCGGGATGGGATAGCCAGGAGATTCCGCCGGGCTCATAACCCGGAGATCGGTAGTTCAAATCTACTTCCCGCTACTTCTCTCAACGTCGCGCCGCATAGCCCGGCGTTTCATCGCCGGGCGTGCCGCGACAACGTGCGTGTAGCGAAGTGGATTGGAACGAGGGAACCGAGCGCAGCGAGGTTCACGTAGTTCAAATCTACTTCCCGCTACTTCTTCCACGAAACCAATCGCGGAGTTTCATCTCCGCGATTGTTTCCACACGTAGTCGCGGCGGATTTGAACCCTGCCAGACGCAGCCGAGCGGAGTTCTCGTGAGCGAAGCGAGCGAGAGCACGCCAGAGCTTGCTCTGGCGGCGCGAGGACCGTCTGGCTCCGGTTCAAATCTACTTCCCGCTACGCCTCTAAAACTCACATTCCACAGCGTCGCCTCCGCGCGACGCATCACGTGTGTTTTTGCGAAGTTGTGACGCCGTTTCTACGCCCCCAGCGGTTCAACGCGCCAGTTTCTCGCCGAGCGCGTCGCGGTAGCAGGCGGCGAGTTCGCGGACGACGAAGCGGTCGCGCGGGTCGACGCCGAGCACGTGGAGGGCCGTGACGTAGATCGGGAGGCCGACGAGCACGCCGAGCGGGACAACGACGATGCCGTCGATAGCAGTACGAACACCGGCCAGCACGGCGGCCATGACGACGCCCGCGGCGAGCGGGCGGAGGAATGTGGCGTCGAACGGCCACAGGTCCTCGAAGCGCCGGAGGAGCACGACCTGAATACCGTTCTGGACGGCGATGGCCAGTGAGGTGCCGAGTGCAGCGCCGACGAGCCCGAACTCCCGGACGAACAAGTAGGTGAGTGCGACGTTCAGCACAGCGAGCAGCCAGTCGAGGGCCATGCGGGCGTACTGGTGGTCAGTCATCATCAGCAGCCAGCCGGTCGCGCCGACGGCACTTCCGACGAAGACGCCGCCGAGGTAGACCGCAAGCGGGACGTACCCGCGGACGTACGTTTCGCCGAACAGCGCGAGGAGCTCCCGCCCGAACACGAGTTGGACGGCGAGAATCGGGACGACGGTGGTGACGATGAGCCGCGTGACCGACGAGTAGACGGCGTTCAGGGTCGCGGTGTCGTCCTCGGCGTAGAGCCGGGAGGCGACCGGCGGCAGCAGTTGGTTGAACGACAGCAGCGGAATCCACGCAATCGAGACGAGCACGAGCACGACGTTGTAGACGCCGGCCGCGACCGCGGTCAGCAGCGCGCCGACGAGGAGGACGTCGACGCGGTTCTGGAACACCTTTCCGAGGCTGCTCATCGCCACCGGGAGCGCGTGGTCGTAGAACTTGCGGGCTTCGCTGCGAGCACCCTTCAGCGACGGACGGATGCCGGTGGCGCGCGCGGTGACCGGGTAGCCAGCGACGACCACGACGAATAGGCAGGCGACGAACGCGCCCGCGACGCCGACGACGGAGTAGCCGAGCGCGAGCGCCGCGAGCGCGCCGACGAGCCGCGTGGCGGGCCGCAGGAGCTTGTTGAACAGGACTTCGCCGCGCGCCGACCCGCCCGCGCGGAAGGTCGCGGCGTACACCATCACGAGGCCGAGGAGCACGACAAAGACACCGAACAGCCGCATCGTCGCCGGGAACGCCGGGTGGTCGACGGTCGTCGCGTTAATCCACGGCGCGAGCACCCACACGCCCGCCGCGATGAGCGCGCCGACACCGATGGTGGTGGCGTACGCGAGCCCAGTCACCCTGGACTGTTTCGCAGGGTCGTCCTCGGAGGCCGGGAGGTAGCGCTGGAGCGTGGGCACGCTGCCGAACGTGACGAGCCGGGAGAGCAGTTGCGCGATGCGCCACGCGAGCGCGTACACGCCGTACGCGACGGGGCCGAGGCCGCGCGCGAGCACGAACTCCGAGGCGGTAATCAGCGCGCGCTGCGCGGAGACGCCGCTGGAGGTCACGACCGCGGCGTGCGCAATCGTCAGCAGCGCGTCGTGTTCGGCTTCCGGGACCTCCTCGTCGTCGTGCGCGCGGCTCATCGGTTACTCTCGGGGGGTGTCGGGTGCGAGCATTAAGCCGTTCGGTCGTCGAGAGGGGAGCGCAGAGAACGAACCCGAAAGCGTTTAGCGGCGGCTGCGTACGGTTCCACCGATGGAGTACGGCGTCGTCGTTCGCTGGTGGCTGCTCTACCAGGTGTTGCTGGTCGTCGGGCTGCCGTTCGCGGCGCGACTGCTGCCGGACGCGCCGGACCGGGGCGCGTCGCTGGCCGTGCCGACGGCCGTCGTGTTGCTGACGGTGCCGACGCTGTGGGTCGGCCAACTGGCGTTCGGGCTGTGGGTGGTTGTCGGCGTCGCAGCCGCGCTGGTAGCGGCGTCGGCGTGGCTGGCGCGCGGCGGCGTCGACGTCCCGAAGCGCCCGCTCGCGGAGGTCGTAGCGGTGTTCACCGTCGCGTTCCTGTTCCTAATCGCGATTCGGGCGGCTGCGGACGGCGTCCACCCTTACGGCGGCGAGAAGTTCCTCGACTTCGGGCTGCTGCAGAGCCTGTTGCGCGCCGACCGGCTACCGCCCCAGGACTTCTGGTTCGCGGGCGAGCGCGTCGTCTACTACTACGGCGGCCACCTGATGGCGGCGACGCTTGCGCTGTTGTCCGGGACGACCGGCCGGTTCGCCTACGACCCGGCGCTGGCGGGCTTCTACGCGATGGCCGTGACCGCCGCGTACGGGCTCGCGAGTACGATTACCGCGGGCCGCTTCGAGGACAGCGAGCCCGTCGAGGGTTCGATAGCGCTCGGCGTCGCGGCGGTCGTCTTCGTCGTGTTGCTCGTGACGCTGGGCGTGCCGTGGTACTACCTCGCCGTGCCGGCTGCGTTCGCGGCCGCCGTGCTCGCGGGGTCGACGCGGGTCCGCGCGGGGATTCTGGCGGCGTTCGTCTACGGGTTCGCGAGCAACCTCGTGACGCCGGTGCGGCTGCTCGCGGGCACCTACGACGTGGTCCGGGAGGCGGTCGTCGCCGCGGGCATCAAGTCCAACCGCGCGCCGACGATTTCGCCCGCGGAGTTCGACATGTGGCACGCGAGCCGCGTCGTAGAGACCGGCATCAACGAGTTTCCGCTGTTCGCGTACCTGAACGGCGACCTGCACGCGCACATGATGAGCGTCGCCGTGCTGTTCCTCGCGGTCGGCATCGGGCTGGCGTACACGCGAACCCCCGAGTCGGAGCAGCGCCGCCGGCTCGTACTGCTGTTCGGCGCGTTCCCGGTCGCGGCGGCGACGATTCTCACGGTGAACACGTGGAGCTTCCCGGCCGTCGCCGGCGTGGCGATGCTGAGCGTCGCGCTCGCGGACGCCGGCCCGCGAACGCTGCTGCCCGAGTCCGTCGCACGGCGATTCGAGCGGTCGAGCGAAGCAGCGCGCGAGGTGCAGCGCGTCCTCCTCGGCGTCGGCGTCGCGGTCACGGTCGCGGTGCTGGGGCTCGTCGTGGCGTGGCCGTTCGTTTCGAACGTTCTGCTCGCGGGCGCGAGCAACCAACACCCCGCGGCGTTCCCCGTGCCGACGCAACTCGGCGCGTTCCTGCTCGTGCACGGTCTGTTCCTCGTGTCGTTCGGCGCGTACCTCGTCTCCCGCGTCGCTCGCGGCGGCTCGGACTGGGCGGCCGCCGCGCTCGCCGCGGTCGCCGCGGTGCTGCTCGCGGCGTCGTTCGACCCCGTAATCGCGGGCGTGCGCGTCGGCGTCGTCGGCGTCCTGCTCGCCGGGCCGATACTCGCTGGCGCGTGGCTGCTGCGGCGGCGGGACGCGGTCGGCTTCGAGGGGGTGCTCGTCGTCGCCGGCGCGGGCCTCGTCGTCCTCGTCGAGTACGTCTACGTCGCCGACGCGGCGTCCTACGAGCGCTACAACACGATTTTCAAGGTGTACGCCCAGGTGTGGGCGCTGTGGTCGGTGCCGGCCGGCGTCGCGCTCGCCGCGCTCGCCGCGCGGACGCCCGACGCGTCCCGGCTACGGTCGGTCGGCGGCGCCGCGCTCGCCGTCCTGCTGGTCGTGTCGGCCTCGGTCTACGGCGGGTTCGCGGTCGCCAGCCACGTCGACAGCGCGGACGACGCGACCCTCGACGCCTTCGAGCACGTCAACGACGAGCGCCCGGACGAGGGCGCCGCAATCGAGTGGCTGAACGAGCAGCCGGGGCAGCCCCACATCGTCTCCGCGCCGGGGACGACGCCGTACACGTGGCAGAACCCGGCGTCCAGTCTCACCGGGATACCGACGGTCGCGGGCTGGGCGCACGCCGGCAACTACCACAGCGACTCGGCGTACCGGACGCGCGTCAGCGACGTGGGCGTCGTCTACGAGACCAGCGAAGCCGTCTCGCGGGCCATCATCCTGCGGAAGCACGACGTGCAGTACGTCTGGGTCGGGCCGGTCGAGCGCGAGCGCTACGACGTGCGCGTCACCGACGAGGAGCCCGGCATCAGCGTCGCGTTCACGAACGAGAACGTCACCGTCTACGAGGTCACGCACTCGGAGCTCGTCGAGCAGTGAGCGAAGCGAGGTCGGAGCCGAGAATCAGACCGCGAGGTCGCCGGCGCGCTTCTTCACGGTGATGTCGTCGGCGTCGGCGGTCTCGACGTCGAGCCAGTGCGGGACGAAGTTGCGCTTCTCGTAGTCCTCGAGTTCGTCCTCGTCACCCATCACGCACCACAGCTGGACCTCGTCGGGGCCGTGCCAGTCGCCGTTGCGCGTCACCTGGAAGAGGACCTTCTCCTCGCCGTCGTACTCGATGACGCCGTCACGGCGCACGCCGGGGTCGCCGTGGATGATGAGTCGCTTCATGGCTGCGGCTTCGGAGGGTGACGGATTAAACGCTTCGAAGCGCGGCGTCACTCGGCGGCGAGTGCGGCGCCCAGCCAGTACGCGGGCAGCCCGAACGCGGCGAGCAGCGGAACCCACCCGAACACGAGGAACCACAGCAGCGACGTCGGGCCGAGCAAGGCCACGATGCCTCCGAGCGGCGCGATTACGGCGACGAAGGGGACGACGGCGGTCGCGACGTCGGTCCACCCGCCGCGCTCGGTTCTGGTGGCGCCGACGACCGCGAACGCCCAGCCGTGCGCGGCCAGCAGGCCCGCCGAGAGCGCGCGAGCCGCCGTCATGGTGGCGATACCCGGGTGGAGGGCCGCGCCGACGCCGGTCGCGACGACGCCGAGCGCCAGCGGCGTCCCAACCGCGGCGGCCGTGAGCACGCGAGCGCCGTCGAGCCGGTCGGTGGCGGCGAGGCCGCCGACGACGGTCGCCGTGAGCGCGGCGAACAGCGCGGTCGCGCCGACGAGGCTGAAGGACGTGTCTGCCAGCCCCGACGCGACAGCGACGACCGCGACGAGCGCGCCGGCCGCCGCGAGCGCTCTGCCGACGCGTTCGGTGTTCTCGGGCGTGCCGGCGCGGTCGACGAACGCGCCGAGCGCGCGGAGGAGCACCGCGAGCGCGACGACCGGCACGGCGAGCACGAGCCCCGAGGCCGCGAGGAAGCCCGGGAGCACCTCGACGCCGATTGCGAGTTCGGTCGCGACCGTCGAGACGGCGCCGCCGTCGGGCGCGAACGCTACGTAGTCGTCGTCGACGTACTCCCCGGATTCTCGCGAGAGGACGTCGCCGCTCGCGCCCGCAGTAATCGTGTACCCGTCGGGGGCGTGCAGCCGGAAGGCGTCGGTGTCGACCTCCCAGCCCGTCCGCGCGTCGTGGACCGCGTCCGCGAGGACGACGCCGCCGAACGACGCGTGCCCGAAGTCGCGGTCGACGTGCGTGATTCTGACGCGGGACCCGTCTACGCTGAGGGTGGCGTTCTTTGGAACGGGCGCGAGCGCGTCGTCGCCCTCGGCGAGCGCAGCGAGGACCGCGTCGGAGTGGTTCGCGACTCGCGGTGCGCCGTCGCCCGCCAGCTCGTTCTGCACGACCACGCGCGCGCTCCCGTTCGCGCGGACGTGGACGTCCAGCGAGGATTCGACGACGGTGACTGGCGTGCCCGCTTCGTCGGCGGCGGCCTCGAAGGACTCGCCGCACGCGCCGCAGACGTCCTCGGGCGGCGGTGCGGCGGCGGCTCCGGCGGCGAGCGCGAGCGCGACGACGAGCGCGGCTGCGGGGAGGGCGACCGTGCGGCGCGGGACCATACTCGGGGCCTCGCGGGCCGCCAGCAAAAACCTGTGCGTGCGCTGGGGGGTTCCGTCCGCGAAACCAAACGGATTTTAAGCGGCCGCGTGTAACCGAGAGACAACAGAGCTGATTTAGCCTATGGAGATGCCACGCCGATTCAACAGCTACTGCCCGCACTGTGACGAACACAACCAAATCGAGGTCGAGAAGGTCCGCACCGGCCGCTCCTCGGGGATGAAGTGGGACGCTCGCCGCACCAAGCGCGCGAACGCCTCCATCGGGAACCACGGCCGCTTCTCGAAGGTGCCGGTCGGCAACAAGCCGACGAAGAAGACGGACCTCAAGTACCGCTGCAACGAGTGCGGGAACGCCCACCTCCGCGAGGG
Organism: Halobacterium sp. NMX12-1; assembly: GCF_040435975.1. Classification (NCBI taxonomy): domain Archaea; kingdom Methanobacteriati; phylum Methanobacteriota; class Halobacteria; order Halobacteriales; family Halobacteriaceae; genus Halobacterium; species Halobacterium sp. NMX12-1. The sequence goes on from NZ_CP159204.1 coordinate 1,385,385, forward strand.
ATGGCGCACCGGCCGTCTCACCCTTCAGGACTAACGATGACGGGTGGATTCTTCAAAGTCGAGTGTCCGGACTGCGAGAACGAGCAAATCGTCTTCGGGAAGGCCTCCTCGGAGGTCGCCTGCGCCGTCTGCGGGACGACGCTCGCGCGTCCGACCGGCGGCGAGGCGGAGTTCGCGGGTGAGGTCGTCGAAACCGTCGAGGCCAGATGAAGTACGTCGGCTGGCCCGAGGAGGGCGAACTCGTCGTCGGCAAGGTCGACGACATCGAGGACTTCGGCGTGTTCGTCGACCTCGAAGAGTACGAGGACAAGCGCGGCCTCGTACACGTCAGCGAAGTGGCCAGCGGCTGGATCAAGAACGTACGCGACCACGTCAACGAGGACCAGACGGTCGTCGCGAAGGTGCTGGACGTCGACGAGTCCGCCCAGCAGATCGACCTCTCGCTGAAGGACGTCAACGACCACCAGCGCTCGGACAAGATTCAGGAGTGGAAGAACGAGCAGAAGGCCGACAAGTGGCTGACGCTGGCGTTCGGCGAGGACATGGACGACGACCAGTTCCGCCGCATCGCCAACGAGCTGCTCGGTGAGTTCGGCAGCCTCTACGAGGGGTTCGAGCAGGCCGCGATTCACGGCTACGAGGCCCTCGAGAAGACGGACCTCGACGACGACGAGCAGGACGCCATCGTCGAGACCGCGCGCGAGAACGTCTCCGTGCCGTACGTCACGGTCACGGGCTACGTGACGCTGACGTCGCCCGACGCCGACGGCGTCGACGACGTGAAGGAAGCCCTGCAGGCCGCCGAGGGGAACGGCGAGGTCCCCGACGAGGCCGACCTCGACGTGACGTACGTCGGCGCGCCCGAGTACCGGATTCGGGTGCAGGCGCCGAACTACAAGACCGCCGAGGACCAGCTGGAAGCCGCGGGCGCCCGCGCTGTCGAGGAAATCGACGCGCAGGGCGGCGAGGGGAACTTCCACCGCGAGCGCCAGCTCGAAGAGGAATGAAGTCAGACATCCGGGTGTGTTCGGCGTGGCGCGAGCGCCACGACCGCCCGGTGTACACGCTTTCTGCGGAGTGTCCCGACTGCGGCGCCGACGCCGTCAACAGCGCGCCGGCGCCGTTCGACCCCGAAGACCCCCACGGGCGGTACCGACGCGCTCTTAAGGAACGCAGCCGCCCCTAGGGTATGGACGAAATCGACATCGCGTGGGAGTCAGAGCCGGAGCTGGACGACCCCGTGTTCGTCGAAGGACTGCCCGGCGTCGGGCACGTCGGGAAGCTCGTCGCCGAGCACGTCGTCGAGGAGGCCGACAGCGACCTCGTCGCGCGCGTACACAGCGAGCACTTCCCGCCGCAGGTCACGGTCGGGGACGACAGCGTCGCGGAACTGGCGCACGCCGAGATTCACGCCGTCGACACGGAGGGCCGGGACCTCCTCGTGCTGACGGGCAACCACCAGGCCCAGGACAACGTCGGCCACTACCGCGTCACCGAAGCGGTCCTCGGCGTCGCCGAGGAGTTCGGCGCGAGCGAGCTGTACGCGCTCGGCGGCGTCCCTACGGGGGAGCTCGTCGAGGAGCACGACGTCATCGGCGCCGTCTCCGACGAGGACCTCAAGGAGCGCCTCGAAGGCGCGGGCGTGGAGTTCCGCAGCGAGGAGCCCGCGGGCGGCATCGTCGGTTCCAGCGGCCTGTTGCTCGGGCTCGGTGGTCGCCGCGGCTTCGACGCCGCGTGCCTGATGGGCGAGACGTCGGGCTACCTCGTGGACCCGAAGGCGGCGAAGGCCGTCCTCGCAGTTCTGGAGGACCTCCTCGGGTTCGACCTCGACGAGGAAGCCCTCGACGACCGAGCCGACGAGATGGAGGAGGTCGTCAGCCGCCTCCGCGAGATGGAGGAGAGCCCGAGCCCCGGCGGCGAGGAAGACCTCCGGTACATCGGCTGACGCGACCCGTTTTCCTGTCTGCTCGCGGACCGCTGGACCTAACCCACCGTAGTGCCGACTGGACGGTGTGAGCGACACTCCGTCGTGGCTGGCGTTCGGCGAGCGCGCCGCGTACCTCCCGGAGGCGGACGCGCTCGTGCTCGCGGACGTCCACGTCGGCCGGGACGCGGCCTCCGACGTCGCGCTGCCGCTGGGGGAGCGCGCGGATCTCGTGGAGCGCCTCGACGCCCTGCTCGCGGAGTTCGAGCCGGCGACGGTCGTGGTCGCGGGCGACCTCCTGCACGTCCGCGGGAGCGTCCCCGAGGGCGTCCGCGAGACAGTCGACGCCATCGAGGCGACCGTCAGCGACGCGGGCGCGGGGTTCCGCGTCGTGCGCGGGAACCACGACGCGATGCTGGACGCCGTCGGCGTCGACGCCGAGGACGCCGTCGTGCTCGCGGACGGCACGGCGGTCTGGCACGGCCACGACGACCCGCCGGTGGACGCCGAGCGGTACGTCGTCGGCCACGAGCATCCCGCGGTCGAAATCGAGGGCGCGCGCCACCCGTGTTTCCTCTACGGGCCGCGCCAGCACGACGGCAGCGACGTCGTCGTGCTGCCGGCGTTCACGCGGCTCGCCCCGGGGACGCTGGTGAACGGCCTGCGGCGCGACGACTCGCTGTCCTCGATGCTCGCGGACCCCAGCGGCTTCCGTCCGGTGGTCGTCAGCGAGGGGGAGACGCTGGCGTTCCCGGCGCTCTGCGAGTTCCGCGGCCTACTGTAAGTCCGCGCTGACCGCGTCCGCCGCCGCTTTGCCGCTCTCTAATGCGCCGTTGATGGAGGAGTCGTGGGTGTAGTCGCCCGCGAGGTAGACTGCGCCGTCGGGCGCGCGAACGTCGGGAAGGTCCTCGTGGACGCCCGGCGGCTGGGCGAACTGCGCGAACGGCAGGCGGTCGGTGCGCAGCAACTCGAAGTCGCCCAGCGACGCCGCCGGATACCACGCCGAGAGCGTCTCCCGGGTCCGTGTTTCGAGGTCGCCGTCGGACTCCGCGCGGACGTCGTCGCCGGCGTCCTCGTGGCCGACCGTCGTCGCGGCGACGAGCGCGCGGCCGTCGGGCGCGTACTCGGGCGCGACGCCGGACAGCGGCGCGACTGTCGTCGGCACCTCGCCACCGGCGTTCAGGTGGATGCGGTCGCTGTCCGCGAGCGGGTGGCCCGCCGGCACCGCGAAGTACTGGGTGACGCAGCCGCGGCCGTCGGTCGGAATCGCGTCGACGCCGGTGAGGTCGCGGCTGGACTTCGGGTCCGCGGCGACCACGACCGCGTCCGCCGCGACGGTCTCGCCGGGAATCTGGACGGCCACTTCGGCGTCTCCGGCGGCGACGTCCTCGACGGGCGTCTCCGTCACGACGCGCGCGTCCCGCTCGACCGCGCGGTCGGCGAGCTGGCGCGCGATGGCGCCCATCCCGCCGGCGGGAATCACGGTCTTCCCCTCCGAGAGCATCTTGAACGTGAACTCGAAGACGCGCTTCGAGGTGTCGAGGTCGCGGTCGAGCGTGATACCGCCGTAGAACGGCCGCACGAACCGCTCGACGTACCGCTCGGAGAAGCCGCGCGCGTAGAGGTACTGCTCGATGGTGGCGTCCGGCTCGGCGAAGCTCTCCTCCACGGACTTCGCCTTGAGGTCCGCGCGCAGCCGGAGCGTGCGGAGCTTGTCCATCGTCGAAATCTCGGCGTTGAACAGCGTCTGCGTGAGCGCACCGGGCTCCCGCAGGGGGTCCGCGAGCACGGAGCGCTGGTCGCCCCGGCAGATGGTCGCGCCCGGCGAGAACGCGCGCAGGTCTAGCGCGTCGAAGTCCAGTTCCCGCCTCGCCGCGGGGTACGCGGTGAACAACACCTGGAAGCCGCGGTCGAAGACGAAGCCGTCGCCGCGCCGAGAGCGCACGCGCCCGCCGACGTCCTCGTTGCGCTCGAACAGCGTCACGTCGAAGCCGTCCGCGGTGAGGTGGCGCGCCGCCGTCAGCCCGGCGAGCCCGCCGCCGACGACCACGACCCGAGAGTCAGACATACCCGGACGTTCGCCCGCGGGCGACAAGAACGTGCGGGCTCTCGGCGTGGTCGCGCCCGAGAAGGGACAGGGCTTTTCGCACCCGCTGTGAAGGCCCTCACATGGAGACGACGCCGGCCTTCGAGGGGCTTCGGTGCGTAGACTGCGAGGCGACGTTCGACGCGGACGAGGCGACCCACCGCTGTCCGGACTGCGGCGGCATCCTCGACCCGACCTACGACTACGACAGCCTCGACGTGACCCGGGAGACCTTCGAGTCGCGGCGCTTCGACTCGATGTGGCGCTACGAGGAACTGCTGCCGTTCTCGCGGGACGCCGCGGTGTCGATGGACGAGGGCGCGACCGCGCTCGTCGAGTGCCCGACGCTCGCCGACGAGATGGGCGTCGGCGCGGTCTACCTCAAGGACGAGGGCCGCAACCCGACGGGGACGTTCAAGGACCGCGGGCAGACGGTCGCGGTGACGGCGGCCGCCCAGCACGGCGCCAGCGACGTGGCGCTCGCGTCCGCCGGGAACGCCGGCCAGTCGGCGGCCGCGTACGCGCGCCGAGCGGGCATCGACTCGCACGTCTTCCTGCCGTCGCGCTCGGGGTTCGCCAACAAGGCGATGGTGAACGTCCACGGCGGGGACATGACAATCGTGGAGGGCCGCATCGGGGACGCGGGCGCGGCCTTCGACGACGCGATGAGCGAGCACGACGACTGGTACTCGGTGAAGACCTTCGAGACGCCGTACCGACACGAGGGCAAGAAGACGATGCTGTACGAGACCGTCGAACAGCTCGACTGGGAGACCCCCGACCACGTCGTCTACCCGACCGGCGGCGGCGTCGGCCTCGTCGGGATGCACAAGGCGGCCAAAGAGCTCCGGGACCTCGGGCTCACCGACGACCTCCCGGCGATGTACGCCGCGCAGGCGGAGGGCTGTGCGCCCATCGTCCGCGCGTTCCAGGAGGGAAGGGACGTCCACGAGCCGTGGGACACCCCGGACACCATCTGCGGCGGCATCGAGATTCCGGACCCGGGCGCCAGCCCGCTCGTGTTGGACGCGCTCCGGGAGAGCGACGGCGGCGCGGTCGCGACCAGCGACGAGGCGATTCTGGACGCGGCCACGCAGGTCGCCGCCCACGAGGGCCTGGAGATGGGTGCGACGTGCGCGGCTGCCGCCTCTGGCGCGTCGGCGCTCGCCGAGGACGGCGCGTTCGGCGAGGACGACACGGTCGTCATCCTGAACACGGGAACCGCCAACAAGGACGCCGACGTGCTGCGCTCGCACCTGATGAGCAAGGGTATCTGAGTCTGGACAGACAACTGACACTGCGTCGTCCCGAAAAACTTCAACTACAGGACTAGACGACGTCTGGTCGCGTCACCCGATTGTGGGCGTCGAGCGTATCACGTCCGCGTTCAGGTCACTGCTGTCGATGGCGGCGTCGCTGGTCGTCACCGGCGTCTTCGACGTCCTGGGGCTGTTCGGCGTCGCCACCGGCACCGTGCCGCTGGCGGTCGACCTCGCGCTCCGCGGCGTCGGCCTCGTGTTGTTCGCCGCGCTGCTCGCGCGCAACCGCCGCGAGAGCGAGGCGACTCAGCGGGCGGACGCGAAGCACTCCGCCTGACGGCCGCGCTCCACTCTTTCTCAGCCGAGGACGTGCAGCCCAGTCTCGTCGTTCGCCGCACGAACGCGCAGTCGTCGACCACGCCCGCGACCAACCGGTTCCGGTTCCGCCGACCACGTGTTTTCTCTCCGCCAACTATTTATTTAGACGCGTCTAATCCTCGACAAGGAATGCTCTCGGACGTCATGGAGGACTACCTCAAGGCCGTCTACGTGCTCCAGCGCGAACGCGGCCCGCCGGTGAAGACCTCCGCCATCGCCGACTACCTCGACGTCACGCCCCCGACGGTCACCAGCATGGTCGGGAAGCTCGAAGAGCGCGGGCTCGTCACCCGCGAGAAGTACAAGGGCGTCGAGCTCACTCCCGAGGGCGAGACCGTCGCGCTGGAGGTGCTGCGCCACCACCGCCTGCTGGAGTCGTTCCTCGCGGACCACCTCGACTACGAGTACGACGAGGTCCACGACGAGGCCGACGCGCTCGAACACCACATCAGCGAGGAGTTCGAGCGACGGCTCGCCCGGAAGCTCGACGACCCCACCGTCGATCCGCACGGCGACCCGATTCCCAGCGCCGACCTCGAACCCCCAGAACACCCCGACACCACCACGCTCGCCGACCACGACGCCGGCGACCGCGTCGTCGTCGCGCGCGTCGACGACCGCAACGTCGACGAACTGCGGTACCTCAAGGACGCCGGCATCCAGCCCGGCACCGAACTCGCCGTCCGCGAGCACGCCCCCATCGGGCTGTTCGTCGTCGAGGTCGACGGCGAGGACGTCCACCTCCCGGACCGCGTCGCGGGCGTGATTCGCGTGCGCGCAGTCGACGACGGCGACGCCGAGGTGACTGAAGCGTGACCGGCTTCGTGGAGCTGACAGCCATCGCGTTCGCCGCTCAGCTCGCCGCCCTCCCCGGCGAGAAAGTCCAGTTCATCATCGCCGGGCTGTCCACGCAGTACGACCCGAAGGTCGTCGTCGCCGCCGCCGCCAGCGCGTTCGCTATCTGGACCGCAATCGAAATCGTCGTCGGGAACGCGCTCCGCACCGCGCTCCCCGGCGTCTACCTCGACGCCATCACGGGCGCGCTGTTCTTCGTGTTCGGCGTCCTCCTGTTGCGCTCGATGCCCGCCGACGGCAGTTCCGGGCCGATGCAGGGGGACGGCGGCGTCGTCGCGCTCGGTGGCCGCTTCGAGCAAGCCACCATCTTCGGGCGCGCCGTCCCCACGTACTTCGGCGGCTTCGTCCCCATCTTCGCGATGATGTTCGCCGGCGAGTTCGGCGACAAGACCCAGATGGTCACCATCGGGCTGGCCGCCCAGTACGGCGCCGCGCCCGCCATCTGGGTCGGCGAGATGGCCGCCATCGTCCCCGTCAGCCTGCTGAACGCGATGTTCTTCGCGCGGTTCTCCCGGAGCTTCGACGCGCGCCGCGCGCACGTGGCGGCCGCCGCGCTGTTCTTCTTCTTCGCCGGGGACGTCGCGCTCCAACTCCTGTTCGACGTCTCCGTCTGGGAGGCCATCGTCGGCACGGTCGCCCGCCTGCTCCCGGTGTCGCTGACGCCGTAACCGGCGTCTTTTTCTCCGGCCGCGACTACCTGTTGCCGTGTTCGACGCCGCCGTCTCCGTGGTCGCCGGGCTCGCGCTCGGGCTGTCGCTTGCCGCGCCGCCCGGCCCGATGAACGCCGTCATCGCCGAGGAAGCCGTGACGCGTGGCTGGCGCGCGGGCTTCTCCGCGGGGCTGGGCGCGATGACTGCCGACGCGTGCTTCTTCGTGCTCGCGCTCGTCGGCGTCGTCGCCTTCATTCAGGACGCCCCGACGGTCGAGCGAGTGATGGTCGGCGTCGGCGGCGTGTTGATGCTCTACTACGCGTACGGCGCGTTCCGCGACGCCGGCTCGTTCTCCAACGCCGAGCCCTCGGAGGGCCGCGGCTTCCGGAAGGCGTTCGTGCTCGCGCTCACCAACCCCTACCAAGTGACGTGGTGGCTGACCGCCGGCGTCGGCCTCCTCGACCCCAGCGAGATTTCGGCGTTCGGGCTGCAGTTGTCGGCCGCGAACGGCGCGCTCACCATCGCCGGTTTCTTCGCCGGCATCCTCCTCTGGGTCGCGGGGTTCCCCGCGTCGCTGCGCGCGGCCGGCGACCGCGTCGACGCGTTCGGCACGGTCGTCGCGTACGTCAGCGCGGGAGTGCTGGCGCTGTTCGGCGTGCTCTTCCTGAAACGGGCGACCGGGCTGGAGCTACTCGCGCATTCCCGGCACTTCGGCTTCTAGCCACTCCCGGAACCACCGCACGCGCTTGACGCGCTGGTGGGCGATGGAGTCGGCGGTGTCGCTCTCCACGCGCTCGGCGGCGGTCTCCCCGCGTTCGAGCACGCGGTCTATCATCTCCGCGGCGTCGACGTGCGTGCGGGCCTCGTAACCCATCCGCAGCAACATCAGCGCCGCGCCGTTCGCGCCCGCCTTGTCGAGGACGTCCGCCTCGATGAGACACCGCGTCTCCAGCGGGAGCTCCGAGAGGTCGCCCTGGTGGGAGTGGTCGGCGATGGCCGCACACACCTGGTCGACGAACGACGGCGCGAAGTCGCCGTGGGTCTCCAGGTACTTCCGCGCGATGCGCGCGCCCTCGTCGGCGTGCTCCTCCTGTTCGGCTTCCAGTTTCGCGATGTCGTGGAACAGCGCCGCGACGCGGACGACGTCGACGTCCGCGCCCTCCTCGCGCGCGATGCGCTCGCCGAGGTCGACGACGTTCCGGATGTGCGTGAACCGGTACTCCGCGGAGTGCCACGGGTACCACCGCATCCGTCCGCCGTCGTCCTCGTTCTCGACGCTGGCTTCGAGGTAGTCGCGGACGAACGCGGCCATCTCGTCGAACTGCGACTCGGAGACCGGCGACTCCTTTATCTCGACGCCCACGGTCTCACCTCCGTTAGCTGGCGTACACGTACTGTCATTACTACAACGAAGGCTTGTTTCTCTCTTTAGCCTTTTGCAGGTCTCCCGAGAGCCGGTGAGTCAGTCGAGGTCGTAGTCCGCGACGGCGCTCTCGCAGTCCCGCATGGCGTCGAAGCGCTCCTCGTCGGGGTCGTCGATGGCGACGGACTCCACTTCCAGCCAGCCGTCGTCGTACACCAGCCCCGTCACCCAGTCGTCGGTGCCGAGGATGACGCGCTCGGTGATGACGACGGGCTCGCGGGTGTCGGCCTCGACGGCGTCCTCGCGGTCGACGGGCACCACCAGCGAGAACGCGTCGGCGTGGTTGAGCGCGGTGACTTCCTGCTGTCGTAGCGGCCGATCCGGCAGCGATTCCAACGTATCGCTCATACGCTCTGGAGGCGGCCGCGACGCTTAGGCCGTTCGCTCCGTCGGCTCCCGAGGCCTATTTATTCACCGTGCTGGAACGCACACAAAACATATATACTGACACTCCATGGGCTCCAATCGAGATGCCGCTCTGCCAGAACTGCGAGTCGTTCGTCACCAAAGACTACGTCCGCGTGTTCACGCCGCCCGGCGTCGAACAGCCCCGCGTCTGTCCGGACTGCCCGGACATGGTGCGGGACGGCGCGGACGTTCGCGAGGCTCGCGCGACCCGGTCGTAACGAGAATCAGCCGCATCGCCTTCTCTCCTGCCCTCCACCACGCGGGGCCGCTGCTCGGCGCCCGCCGCGTCGCTGGCGCCTACTGCACGGCGTCGACGCCCTCGGCCAGTTCGACGCCCGTGAACTCGAATCGCGCGCCCCCGTCCTCGCTGTCCGTGACCTCGACCGTCCAGCCGTGCGCGTCCGCAATCTCCTCCACGATGGCGAGCCCGAAGCCGGTGCCGTCGTCGCTGGTCGTGAACCCGTATTCGAAGACGTCGTCGCGCTCCTCGGTGGGGATGCCGGAGCCGTCGTCCTCCACGTAGAACCCCGACCCGTCCGCGAGCGCGCCCACCCGCACCGTGACGTCCGCAGAACGCTGCGCGTTCTCGGGGGCTGTGGAACCGTGTTCCACGGCGTTCCGGAGGAGGTTCTCGAACACCTGCTGGAGGCGGTCGCGGTCCCCGCGAACCGCGAACTCGTCGGCGACCGCCAGCGTCGCCGACTCGCCGCCGACGCGCTCCCAGCACTGCTCGGCGACCGGCGCGACGTCGACGCGCTCGCGGTCGGTCACCGCCCGCCCCTCGCGCGCGAGCGTCAGCGTGTCCTCGATGAGCGTCTCCATCCGGTCCAGCGCGTCCGCGACCGCGGCGAGGCTCTCGCTGTCGCCGTCCTCGCGAGCGAGTTCGAGGCGCCCGCTCGCGACGTTCAGCGGCGCGCGGAGGTCGTGGCTGACGATGGTCGCGAACTCCTCTAAGCGCTGGTTCTGGCGCTCGAGCTCTGCCGTGCGCTCGCGCAGCCGACGCTCAGATTCGAGGCGCGTGAGCGCTTCCCGGGCGTGTCCCGCGAGCAACTCCGCCAGCTCCCGGTCGGTCGCGTCGAACGCCTCCGGCTCCCGGGAGACCGCCTGGAACGTCCCGATGTCGGATATCGGCGTCGTCAACGCCGACCGGTAGTCGGGGTCGGCGGGCGTGATCTCGTACTCCCGGAGGTCGTCGGCGACGATGGTCTCCTGTCGTCGGTACGACCGCGTCGCGAACGTGTCCTCGTCCAGCGGCGTCACCTCCCAGTACCCCTCGGTGTCGGCGTCCAGCGACCACGCCGCCTGCACGAGCGCGTCGCCCTCGTGGATGTCCACCGCCACGAGGTCGAAGTCGAGGATGTCTTCGGCGGCGTCCACGAGAATCTCGTACACCTCGTCCTCGGTGTCCGCCGCTTCCAGGTCCGTCGCCGCGTCGTGCAGCGCCGCCAGCGCCTGCCCGCGTTCGCGGTCCTGCGTGACGTCCCGCACCGTGCAGACGAGTTCGTCGTTCTCGGTCTGCGCCAGCGTGTGGTCCTCGACGAACGTCTCACCGTCCGCCCGCAGCCCCGTCGTCTGCCCGCTCCACGCGCCGACCTCCCCGACGTGCGGGAGGATTTCGTCTTCGACGCGCGAGACCGCGCCGTCGGGGTACAGAATTCGCCAGTGCTCGCCGACGAGGTCGTCGGCCTCGTAGCCGTAGAGGTCGGCGTACGCCTCGTTGACGTACATGAACTCGCCGTCCGCGTCGAGGATGCTGATGCCTTCCTTGGCGGCTTCGATGGCGTCTAGCTGGCGCTGCCGGTGGGCGTTCGCGCGCGCCGTGTCCACGTAGTTCAGCACGCGGTTCGCGAGAATCGTGTACTGCTCGGTGCCCGCCTCCTTCTGGAGGTAGTCTGTCGCGCCCGCGGAGATGGCGTCGCTGGCGACCTCTTCGCTGCCCTTCCCGGTGAACAGGATGAACGGCAGGTCCGGGTACTCTTCCCGGACGGCTTCGAGGAACTCGATGCCGTTCTTCTCCGGCATGTCGAAGTCGGACACCACGCAGTCGACGTCGTCCTCGGCGAGAATCGCGCATCCGTCGCTGGCGTCGGCGGCCGTCACGACCTCGATGCGGTCGTCCTCGCGTTCGAGGAACTCGCCGGCCATCTCCGCGAACCCCGGCTCGTCGTCGACGTGGAGGACGCGGACGGAATCGCTCATTGTCCCCTGTACGGGCTACAGATTAACGGGTTTGCCGGTCGGTTCAATCGAAGTCCGCGCCGCTCGCCCCGCAAAAATGTAGGAAATTTGACAATAGTCCCGGGCGGATTCGAACCGCCGTCATGGGCTCCAAAGGCCCATATGATTGGCCACTACACCACGGGACTGCAACCGACGGTAGCCGGCGGGAACACAATAAGATTGCTTTTCGCGGGCTGTGGAGGAGTCCCCGCGCCGCCTCAGTCGTCGGCTTCGATGCCTTCCTCGACGAGCAGGCCGCACGCGTCGGCGTCGGCGTCGAAGCACTCCGGACACTGCGGCTCGCGGTCGATAATCATGTCGAGGCGGTCGGCGACCGTCTCGTCGATGACCGGTTCCAGCTGACGGGCTTCCGCGCGGAAGTCGTCGACGTCGAGGACGTTCGCGAGGAAGCGCTCGAGGATGCAGTACGTCTGCAGCGCCTCGCGGGCGCGGGCTTCGCCGTCGTCGGTGACGGACGCGCCCTTGTACTTCTCGTGGGTGACGAGTCCGCGGTCCTCGAGCTTCCCGACCATCTCGTTGACGCTCGCGGGGCTGACGCCGAGGCGGTCGGCGAGTTCGCCGGTCGCCGCGGGGCCGTCCTCGAGCTGTTCGACGAGGAAGATGGTCTTCAGGTACTGGTCGGCAGTGTTCACGCGACACACCTCCGGCGTTGAGTGGGTTCGTTCGTGCTCATGCGCGGGCCTCCATCAGTTTCGCGACTTCTTCGACGCCCTCCGCTTCGGCGTGGCGAATCTCCCGGAGCGTCTCCAAGACCGACTCGCGGTCGACGCTGAACGACGCCTCGCTGGCTTCGACGGCGTCGATGAGGTCGTCGTAGAACTTGTACGCGGTCTCCTCGCCGTGCAACTGGTCGTAGAGCACGCCGTCGAAGTCCTCCGGGCCGGTCTGCCCGTAGCTCCCCGCGACGAGCTCCTTGACGTCCTCGAAGGGGATGCTGTCGGCGTCCAGGGCCTCGACGAGCGATTCGAGCCGGCGGCGGTGTTCCGCGGACTCCTCGCTGGCTTCCGAGAGCAGCGCCTCGATGGCTTCGTCGCGCTCCGCGGCGGGCAGCGACTGGTAGTGGCGGTGCGCGCGCGCCTCCACGACTTCCTCGAGCACGATGCCAATCTGGAGGAGGCGCGCGAGCTGGTCGTCGGAGTCGACGCGGGCCGCGACCGAACTCACGGCACACACCTCGACGGCGGTACTCCGGTCATACTACTCGTAACTGAGAGAGAAGCGGACTTAAACCGTTCCCTCCGACGACGGCGCGTCGGTGCCGTCCTCAGAGCGAACGCCTACTGCAGGCGCTCGTGGATGCGCGTCTGGAGGTCCTCGCGGAGCTCCTCGACTTCGACCTCTTCGAGCACCGGCACGAAGAAGCCCTCCACGAGCATGTCAGTGGCGAGCTGCTCGGGGACGCCGCGGTTCTCCATGTAGAACAGCGTCTCCTCGTCGACCTGGCCGACGGTCGCGGAGTGGCTGGCCTCGGTGTCGTGGTTGTTGATGATGAGCTTCGGGGAGGCGTCGGCCTCGCTCTCGTCGCTCAACATCAGCGTGTTCTCGCGCTGGTAGCTGGAGGTGTCCCAGGCGTCGCTGCCGACGTCCTGGACGCCCTCGTACACCGAGCGCGCGTCGTCGTCGATGACGCCGCGCGTCACGAGGTCGGCGGTCGTGTGTTCGGCGCGGTGCCAGACCTTCGAGTCGAGGTCGAAGTGCTGGCCGTCGTGGCCGAAGAACGCGCCGACAATCTTCGTCTCGCTGGAGTCGCCGTTGAGCTCCGTGGAGACGCTGGTCTTCGTCAGGCGGCTGCCGAGGTTGCCCTCGATCCAGTCGACCGTGCTGTAGGTGGTCGCGTCAGCGCGCTTGACGGTGTAGTTGTACGTGTCCTCGTCGAAGTCCTGCAGGCTCCCGTACTGGACGTAGGAGTTCTCGCCCGCGTCGAGTTCGACGACGCCCGAGTAGTAGCGACCGTCCTCGACCTCGGCGGCGTCGTCGCTGGTGTCCTGCCGTTCGAGAATCGTCACGGAGGCGTTGTCCTCGGTGACGACGAGCGTGTAGTTGAACAGCGACCGGGAGGTCATCGACGTCCGAATCGTCACGTCCTCGGCGTCGACGCCCGCGGGCACGTAGACGACCGTGCCGGTCGTGAACAGCGCCGTCGAGAGTGCGGTCAGGCGGTTCTGTTGGGGGTCGACGATGCTGCCGAAGTGCTCCTCGACGAGTTCGGCGAGGTCGTCGTCCTGCAGGGCCTCGTGGAACGACGCGACTTCGACGTCCTCGGGGCCGACCTGGTCTTTCTGCTCGGTCTGTCCGAGCGGGTCGACAAGCGCCTCGAAGTCGAGGTCCTCGAGGTTCGTCCACTTGCGGCCCGGCGTCTCGATGACGTTCGGGTAGTCGAGGTCGTCGAGCGCGTCGAGGGCGTCCAGTCGCGTCTGGAGCAGCCACTCGGGCTCGTCGCGTTCGTCGGCGAGCTGCCGTACGGTCTCTTCGCTGATGTCCTGGTGCAGTTGCGCGCTCATGTTATCCGAGGCTCCCCTCCATCTCGAGTTCGATGAGGCGGTTGAGCTCGACCGCGTACTCGATGGGCAGTTCCTCCGTGATGGGCTCGATGAAGCCAGCGACAATCATCTGCTTGGCGTCGTCGTCGTCGAGGCCGCGAGACTGGAGGTAGAAGACGTCCTCGTCGCCGATCTTGCCGACGGTCGCCTCGTGGGCGACGTCCACCTTCGACTCGTTGATCTCCATGTACGGCATGGTGTCGCTGGTGGACTCGTTGTCGAACATCAGCGCGTCGCACTCGACGGACGTCGAGGAGTTCTCGGCGCCGTCGGCGATGTGGACGAGGCCGCGGTAGTTCGTGCGGCCGCCGTCTTTCGCGATGGACTTGGACTCGATGGTGGACTTCGTGTCGGGCGCGTTGTGGTAGACCTTCGCGCCGGTGTCGATGTCCTGGCCCTCGCCCGCGAACGCGATGGTGATGTGGTTGTCGGTCGCGCCGCGGCCCTTCAGAATCGAGGACGGGTACAGCATCGTCGCCTTCGACCCCATGGAACCGGAGACCCACTCCATGGTGCCGTTCTCCTCGACGATGGCGCGCTTCGTGTTGAGGTTGAACGTGTTCTTCGACCAGTTCTGCACGGTCGAGTACTGCACGTGGGCGTCCTCTTTGACGAAGACTTCGACGCCGCCGGAGTGGAGGTTGTGGCTGCCGTACTTCGGCGCCGAACAACCCTCGATGTAGTGGACCTCGGAGCCTTCCTCGGCGATGATGAGCGTGTGCTCGAACTGGCCCATGCCCTCGGAGTTCATCCGGAAGTACGCCTGCACGGGCATGTTCACGGTCACGTCCTCGGGGATGTGCACGAAGCTCCCGCCGGACCAGACCGCGCCGTGGAGCGCCGCGAACTTGTTGTCGCTGGGCGGCACGCACTTCGTCATGAAGTGCTCTTTGACCAGTTCGGGGTACTCCTGGACGGCCTCGTCCATGTTGCAGAAGACGACGCCCTTCTCCTCCCATCGCTCCTGCATGTTCTGGTAGACGACTTCGGACTCGTACTGGGCGCCGACGCCGGAGAGAGCCTCGCGCTCGGCCTCGGGGATGCCCAGCTGTTCGAACGTGTCCTGGATGTCGTCCGGGAGGTCCTCCCACTCGTCCGCGCCCGAGCGCTTGTCCACGTCGGGGCGGATGTAGGGGACGATCTCCTCGACGTCGAGCTCGGAGAGGTCCGGCTGGCCCGGCCAGTCCGTCGGCATCGGCATCTTCTTGTACTGCTCGAGGGCGCGCAGGCGCCGGTCGAGCATCCACTCGGGCTCGTCTTTGTCTTCGGAGATGAGCCGAATGGTCTCCTCAGTGAGACCCTTCTCGGACTTGAAGGCGGACTTCTCCTCCTTCTTGAATTCGAATCGGGCCTCGGTGTCGGTTTCTTCGAGGTGGTCTTGGTCTGAGCTCATGATGTTGTGTTATGCGGTCTCGTAGACCTGCTCGCGCACCCAGTCGTACCCCTTGTCTTCGAGCTTCTCGGCGAGCTCGGCGTCCCCTTCCATGACGACTTCGCCGTCGAGCATGATGTGGACGCGGTCGGGTTCGACGTAGTCGAGGATGCGCTGGTAGTGGGTGATCTGGAGGATACCCGTGTCCTGTTCGTCGCGCAGCGCGTTGATGCCCTTCGCGACGTCCTGCAGTCGGTCGATGTCGAGGCCGGAGTCGATCTCGTCGAGCACGGCGATCGACGGTTCGAGGATGGCGGCCTGGAGGACCTCGTTCTGTTTCTTCTCGCCGCCGGAGAAGCCGGCGTTGAGGTAGCGGTTCGCGAAGGACTCGTCCATGTCGAGGAGGTCCATCTTCTCGGAGAGCATCTCCTGGAACTCCGCGACGCCGACGTCGCCCTCGTCGGCGGGCCCCTCCATCGGGGAGGTCTCGTAGCCCGCGTCCTCGTCGTCTTCCTCGGCTTCCTCGTCCTCGCCGAAGAGGAGCTCGTCGCGCTCTTCGAGCTTCGCGTTGAGCGCGGTGCGGAGGAAGTTCACGAGCGTGACGCCCTCGATTTCCGCGGGGTACTGGAAGCCGAGGTAGATGCCGAGCGCGGCGCGCTCGTTCGGCTCCAGTTCGAGGAGGTCCCACGTCCGTGCGTCCTCCGGCAGCTCGGCGACGTCGTCGAAGTCGCCCTCCTCGAGGTGGAGGAGGACTTCACCCTCGGTGACGTCGTAGGCCGGGTGGCCGGCGATGATCTTCGAAGTGGTCGACTTCCCCGACCCGTTCGGGCCCATCAGGGCGTGAATCTCGCCCGAGGGAATCTCGAGGTCGACGCCTTCGAGAATCTGCTCTCCGCCTTCTTCTGCGACTTTCGCGTGTACGTTTTTGAGTTCGAGCGTAGCCATTGCCTCAGTCGTCTGTACGGACGGGCGTGGGACGCATAACGGTTACGGATTTCACGGGTTCCGGTTCGCGTTTGCGAAAAAACTGTTTTCGATTGGGAAAACCTAAAGCGGGTTTCCGCGGACGTGCCGGCGCCCCCTGGCGGTCAGTCGCCGGCGGGAACCCCCTCGCCGTGTTGCACTTCCGTCCCGAGCAGGTCGAGGAACTGGGAAATCCACTCGGGGTGGTCCGGCCACGCCTGCGCGGTCACGAGGTTCCCGTCCGTCGTCACCTCGTCGACCCACGTGCAGCCGGCGCGCTCGCACTCCGCGCGCACCGCCGGGTACGACGTCATCTCGTAGCCGTCCAGCACGCCCGCCGCCGCGAGAATCTGCGGGCCGTGGCAGAGCGTCGCGACGGGCTTGTCCGCCTCGAAGAAGTGCTGGACCGTCTCGATGACCTCGTCGTACGTCCGGAGGTACTCCGGCGCGCGGCCGCCCGGCACCACGAGGGTTCGAAGTCGTGCCCGCGCTCCTCGAGGTACGTCTGGTCGCCGCGGAAGTCGTGAATCGCGGTCTTCACCTTCTCGCCGGCTTCCTTCTCGGGGCAGACGGCGTCGACCTCGTGGCCGACCGCCTGCAGCGCCTGGAACGGGACCACGATTTCGAGGTCTTCGCCGAAGTCGCCAACCACCATCAGCAGGTTCTTGCCTGTCATTGTCTCCCGGTATTCTGTTGGTACTCCCCGAACATAACTGTTCGCTGGGCGAACTATCAAGCCGCTCGCGCCACACGCGCCGTACATGGTCTCGACAGGACTCGACGGGGACGCCGCCATCGTCACCGGTGCCAGCAGCGGCATCGGCGAAGCCACGGCCCGCGTGCTCGCCCGCGACGGCGCGACCGTCGTCCTCGCCGCACGGCGCCGCGAACGCCTCGAAACCATCGCCGACGACCTCGCGGCCGAGTACGACGCCGACGCTCACGTCGTGCCGACCGACGTCACCGACGAAACCCAAGTCGAGTCGCTCGTCGACGCCACCGTCGAGGAGTACGGCGGCGTCGACGTGCTCGTGAACAACGCCGGCCTCGGGCGCAGCGGCGACGTCGAGACCCTCGACACCAGCCAGTATCGACAGATGATGAACGTCAACTGCGACGGCGCGTTCTTCGCGACGCGCGCCGCGCTCCCGCACCTCCGCGAGGCCGACGGCAACCTAATCTTCGTCGGGAGCTTCGCCGGCCAGTACCCCCGGCCGTCGAACCCCGTCTACGCCGCGACGAAGTGGTGGCTGCGCGGGTTCGCGCACAGCGTCGAAGCCGCCTACGGCGACGACGGCGTCGCCGTCACCGTCGTCAACCCCACGGAGGTCCGCACGGAGTTCGGCAGCGAGGACGGCGAAGCCTTCGAGGAAGCGTTCGACCCCAGCGAAGTCACCGAGCCCGCCGAAGTCGCGGAAGCCATCGCGTTCGCCGCGCGGCAGGAACCCCCGACGACGACCAGCGAAATCGACGTCTACCGCCGCGACAAGTTCAGCCACTTCTGACGCCGGCCGCCCGCGCTCACATGAAGTTTCCGAGCCCGGTCTGGGTCTGCCCGCTCTTGACCTCGTCCCACGAGACGTCCAGCGCTTCGAGGATGCGCTCGATGGGGCCCTTCAGCGTCTTCTCCAGCATCACGTCGTAGTCGATTTCGAACGACTCGGGGATCTGGTCGGCGTACTCGTAGCAGATGACGTCGTGGTCGGTTTTGAACTCCACGTAGAGGGGGTCGTCGCGGATGTCGGGGTTCTCAGCTTCCAGCTCGCGGAAGAAGTCCGGGTGGACCTTCCGGAGGTAGACGCGCTTGGGCTTGGAGCCGCGCTGGAAGTTCGTGCCCAGCAGGAGGTTCGCGTACTTCGCGCCCCGGACCTGCGCGGTGTCGGTGTCGTAGTTGTCCAACCGCTTGCCGATGCCCCCCGGGATGCCGATGTCGTCGAGGTTCACGTCCCCGTCCTGGTACTCCTCGATGACGTCGTGGACGTACTCCTCGACGGCGTCGACGTCGCCCTCCTTGACGATGAGTTCGATGACGCGCTTCTGCACGCGCTTGGTGATGGGAGCGATGTCCGAGCGCTGGTACTCGAAGCCCGTGATGTCGATGTCGTCGACGTCCTTGCCCTCCTTCCAGACGATGTGGCCGGCGTAGCGCTTCTTCTTCCCGGCTTGGAAGAACCGCCGGTAGAGCTTCTCGAACTCTATCTGGAAGCGGTGCTCGTCGGCGTTGAGCTGTTCGCTGGCGAACTCGTCGTAGGCCGCGTTGATGTGGTCCTCGATGTCGAAGGACTCCTCGATGGCCTCCTCCTTCGAGAGGTCCGGCCCGAGTTCCAGCATCACGGAGTCGGTGTCGCCGTACGCGACCTCGTGGCCGACCTCGTTGGCGCCCTCCTCCGTGAACGAGATGACCTCGCGGCCAGTCGCGGTGACCGCCGCGCCCATCTCCTTGTCGTAGAGGCGGAACCGCTCCCAGCCCAGCACGCCGTAGAGGCTGTTCATGATGACCTTCACGGCGGCCTGCTGGCGGTCGTAGCGGTCGTAGGCCTCCGAGTCGGGGTCGTGTTCGTTGCGCGCGGCCTTCTTCTGCTCGCGCTCCGCGAGCGTCTCGTCGATGATTTCGCGGATGATGCCGTCCGGCTCCTTCCGAAAGTGCGTGCCGTTGGGCGCACGGTACGTCTCCCCGTCGTAGCTCTCGGGGTCGACCTTCGTCTCGGGTGACGCGTTCGTCGTCACCATGCACATCGGGTAGAGGCTCTTCAGGTCGAGCACGGTGACGTTCTCGCGGACGCCCGTAATCGGGTCGAAGACGGCGCCGCCCTCGTAGTCCTCGGACTCCTGTTGGCCCTTCGACGGAAGCACGAACCGGCCGTACGCCTTGTGCAGGATGTACAAGTCCACCGCGTCCCCGGGCGTCGTGGCGTCCTCCAGTTTGCAGCCGACGAACTCCGCGACCTCCTTCCAGAACGGGACGATGTTCTGCTTGCGGTCGATTTCCACGCAGAGCTCCACGTCCCTGACGTTGTACTCCAGCAGCCGCTCGGGGTCGTCCTCCCAGAGGTCGCCGATGTCGCCGGTGTAGCGTTCCTTCCCGGCGTCCAACTCCTTCTCGCCGACCGCGTCCAGTCGGTAGGAGTCCAGCTCCGAGCGCTGCATCCGCTGGTAGCCGTACAGCAGGTCGAACACCACGCGGCCCTTGATGTTCGGGCCACCCCAGCCCGACGTCCACACTTCGCCGACCCGCGAGAGCCTGTCCGAGTCGATGTCGTGCTCGCCGTACGAGCCGAGTTCGTCCAGCCGGTCGACGTAGTAGGGGGCGTCGAAGTCGTCGAAGTTCCAGCCCGTGAGCACGTCCGGGTCCGTCTTCTCGATGTAGTCGAGGAACGCCTCGTGCATCGCCTCCTCGCTGTCGAACGCTCGGACTTCGAGGTCCGCGCCGTCGTCCATCAGGTCGTGGTCGGCGAGCGCCTCCGGGGAGGGCGCGGTCGCCTCGGGCGCCTCGTAGAGCCACGCGACGTACTCGTCCCGGTAGGAGTCGTGGCTCGTCAGGCAGACGATGGGCTCCTCGCCGTCCTCGGGGAAGCCCGAGCGGTCGTCGACCTCGATGTCGAAGGTGTTGACGCGCACGTCGGCGTCCACGTCGCAGGTCTCGATTTCGTCGTGGTGGACGTAGACGGCGCCGTCGTCGGCGCGCCGCTCGGGCACGCGCAGCCCGCTGGTGATGTCCTTGTCGATGAGCAGGCGGTTCGGGAAGAGGATGTCCGCCTCGTAGTGGTCGAAGCGGTCCCGGACGTTCCCGACGTCCCGGGGGGTCCGGCCGAAAATCTTCGTGAGCTTCTCGCCGCGGATGGACTCGTAGGGGTCGCCGTTCTCGTCGGTCTCCTCGGAGCCCGTGATGACGTCCTGCGCGAGGTCGTCCTCGTCGATGCTGTCCGTGGGCGCGTAGAAGTACGGCCGGAACCCGTGGACGCGGACGTGCTCGGCGGTGTTGTCGGCGGTGCGGCCGAACACGTGGACGACGGGGCGCTCCCGGTCGCCCTCGCCCTCGACGGTGTAATCGACTTGCGTGACCATCAGTTCGACGTCGCCGTCGGCGTCCGGGAGTGCCTCGGCCTCCGCGGAGACGATTTCGTCCACGACGGGGTCGCCGTCCCCCGCGACGACTTCCGCTTCCGCGCGGACCGTGTCGTCGGGGACGCCCTCCGGGGCGTCCTCGCCGGCGTCGCCCCCCTCGTGCATGAACTCGGAGAGGTCCGTGTCTTCCATACCTCATCGTTCGGTCCTGTCGCCTAAAAACTCGCCCTTCGGACCGGCGAAATCGGTCGCCGGGAGAAGGCTTATGGTATGCTACTTCTTACCACAGGCCGAGGTGACAGACGTGACTGACCACGCAGCGGGCGACACGCACCGCTACAACGACGTCCCACAGCTGCCCGAGGGCGACGACGCCCGAGACACAGTCGAGTCCTACGACACAGAGGATGGCGTCGTGTTCTACGACGCCGACAATCCGCTCGCGTGGCTCAAGGCGACGAACGCCGTGTCGCTGGGCGACGTGCTCTGATAGGCAACGCTTTTCCACCGACGCCGCCCTTCTGTGAGCGTGTTCGACGAAGACGAGGCGGACGGCGACCACGACTTCCTCGACGAGGAACCCACTGACGCCGAGCAGGACCTCGCCCCCGAGGTCGATGTCCCGTCCGTTGACGCGCCCGAGGTTCCGGACGCCTCCGACGCGCCCGCCGGGCTCCGCCGGAAGTTCTGGACGCTCGTCGCCACGTTCAACATCGCGCTGTTCGCGGTCAGCATCGGCCTCCTGTTCGTGGTGTTCCGTGGTCGCGTGCGCGACGGCGGCCTCGCAGTCGTCCTCGGGCTCGCGCTGTTTGCCGCCGGCTACCGCCGCTACCGCCGCTACACGAACGAAGGCGTGGCCGGCGACGCCGACGACGACTGAGCCCGGAAGGCCTAACGCCACACGCGTCTTTCTTCCGGCCATGCGAACGGTCCGCGACGACGACGGCCACCGCTACCTCCTCCTCAAGCAGAGCAGCGACAGCAGCCTCGTCCGCGACCCCGAGACCGGCGACGAGCGCCACGTTCCCAACGACGACCTCGAACCCGCGGACGGCGAGGCGCCGCTGGACGCGCTCGCGTCCGCCGTCCCCGAGCCCGCGCGCCGCGTCACCACCGCCTGCCACGACGACTGGCACCTCGGCCTGCTCGTCGACCTTGCGGACCGCGGCCCGCTGGCGGCCCGCGAGATGCTCGGCGCGTACGACACCTGCGAGAGCGACCTGCTCGGCGCCGTCACCGAACTCCGCGCCGCCGGCCTCGTCGAGGAAGCCACCGTCAACGGCGAGCGCGGCTACCGGCTCACCGAGCCCGGACGAGAAGGAATCGCCGCGCTCCGGGACTGACGCCTACCGGCGGTCAGCCAGCCGCTCGAAGTCGGTGCGCAGCCACTCGACGCGCGTCGCGAGGCGGTCTCGCTCGTGGCGCAAGTCCTGCAGGTACCAGTCGGGGTCGTCGCCCAGCGACACCCCCTCCAGTTCCGCGTCCTCGATGCCCTGTTCGGTCTGGTACGCCGCCGCCAACGCGTAGTAGAAGTGCGCGTCCGCGACTGCCTCCTCGGCCGCCGCTACCTCGGATTCGGCGTCCTCGACGATCGACGCCGCGTTCGCGACGGCCTCCCCGGGCGACTCCTCGCCGGCTAGCCCGCCGTCCCCGTCGAAGTCGATGGCTGCTTCGGCGTCGCTCAGTGCTTCCTTGCCCTCACGGCGCTGGCGGTTCACTCGCGTGAAGTGGTCCCTCGCTGCGCTGTACCGCTGGAACGCCCGTAGGTACAGCGCCTCGACGAGCGCCCGCAGCGCGCGCTGGAACCGGTTCCACGACAGGTCCTCGCCCCCGCCGACGTCGTTCAACACAGGGAACACGTCGTCCGCACAGTAGTCGCGCACGTACTCCCGAAGCGCGGCAGCGTCCTCGCCGTCTCGGAGTTCCTCGCCCGCGACTGCTTCGGGGCCGTGGAACTGCTCAGTGAGCGCTCGTACGTGGTCTCGGTGCGCGTCGTACAGCGGCCCCGAAACTTCGCGGACCGTCTCCGCTCGGTCCGCGATGGCGTCCTCGTAGTTCCCGTTCCCCCCTGTCAGCGACGCTGGCTCAGTGTTGCCGGCCCCCATCTACCACGATTATGTCATACGAATACTAAAATCTCTTTTGAATGTTGGCATCACTACTGTCAGTCCGCGAGCACGTCCTCGGCGTCCCGCACCACGCGCGAGCGGTTCGACGTGGCGTCTTTCTCCACGCGCACCACGTCGTCGGCGGCGTCCACGAGTTCGTCGTCGTGGCTCACTACGACAATCTGCTCGACGCCCATGCGGCGCATCTGCTCGACCAGTTCAACCAACTGGGAGACGTGCCCCGAGTCGAGGAAGACGGTGGGTTCGTCGAGGATGAGCGGCGGGAGCGGCGCCTCACCGTCGATGCCCTCCGCGAGCAGCCGGTAGATGGCGCAGCGCAGGCTGAGGTTGAACAGCGCGCGCTCCCCACCCGAGAGCTGCTCGGGTTCCAGCGGCTCGCCGTCCTTCTGATAGACGGTGAGCTCGTAGTCCCCGGAGAGTTCGATGCGGGCGTACGAGTCGTTCTGGTAGACCAGCTCGAATGTCTCGTTCAGCAGGCGTTCGAGCTTCGCGACGTTCTGCTGGCGCAGCTCCGCGCGCAGGTCGCCGTACGTCGCCTCCAGCTCGGCGACCTCGTCGTGAATCTCCTGTAGCTCGTCGAGGCGCGCGGCGACCGTCTCGCGCTGGTCGCGCAGCGCTTCCAGCTCCTCGATGGCGTTCTCGGCCGCGCCAATCTGGCCCTGTAGCTCGTCGCGGCGCTCCCGGAGGTTGTCGAGCTTGGGTTCGACCTGTTCGAGGTAGTCCTCGGCGCGCTCCTTGTCCGCCTTCGCCGCCTCGATTCGGTCCTCGTCGAAGTCGGCTTCCAGCGACTGCTTGCGCTCGCGGAGGTCGCTCAAGCGGTCGCGGCGCTCGTCGTTGCGGTCGTCGAGGCTCGCGCGCTGCTCCGCGAGCTGGTCGGCGGCCTCGCGGTGGTCGGCCGCTTCTTCGAGCACGTCCACGAGGTCAGCCAGCCGCTCGACGCGCTCCTTGAGCGCGGACTGTTCGGCGTTCAACTCCGCGAGCTCCTCGCGCTTGGACTCGGCCTGCTCGCGCTTGGCTTCGGCTTCCTCGCGGGCGTTCCCGGCTTCGGCTTCGAGTTCGTCGGCTTCCTCGCGCTTGGCTTCGGCTTCCTCGCGCGCTTCGCCGACGGCCTCCGCGCGGTCGTCGCGGCGTTCGACCGCCAACTCGCGGTTGCGTTCGAGGTCCGCGACCTCGCGCTCGCGCTCCACGAGGCTCTCGGCGCGGTCGATGTGCTCGGTGACGTCCTCGACGTCTTCCTCGATTGTCTCCAGTTCGGCTTCGAGGTCCGCGACGCGCTCGCGGTACTCGTCGACGCTCTCGACGTGCGGCGACCCCTCGATCGGTTGGCCGCACTCCGGGCACTTCCCGGCGTCCAGTAGCTGTTCGGCTTCTTCGACGCGGTCTTCCGCGGACTGGAGGTCCGCGCGCACGCCTTCGCGGCGCTCGCGAAGGTCGTCGAGGTCCGCGTTCAGCGAGTCGAGGTGCGCCTCGGCGTTCCCGAACTCCACGGGCGCGCCCTCGAAGGCCGCCTTCGCCTCGGCGATTTCGTCGTCCAACTCCGCGATGCGCTCGACGGCCTCCTCGCGTTCCGCGTCGAGTTCGTCCGCTTCTCTTTCGAGTTCGTCGGCCGTCGAGCGGAGGTCGGCAGCGCGTTCTTCGAGGTCGTCGGCGCGCTCGGCGGCGTTGTCGGCCTCCGTCGAGAGCTTCGACACCTCGGGCGCGACCTCGGAGACGCGCTCGGTGACGTTCTCGCGTTCTTCGGCGAGTTCCTCGCGCTTGCTCTCGGCGGCTTCGGCGTCGGCCTCGTCCAGTTCGGTCTCCGCGACCAGCTCCTCGGCCTCGGCTTCGAGGTCGTCGGCGCGCTCGCGGTGCTCGCTGACTTCCTCCCCGAGTTCCTCGCGCTCGCTTTCGGTCTCCGCGATGGCCTCCCGGACCTCGGTAATCGTCTCCTCGACGTCTTCGAGTTCCGCGCGCTTCTCCTCGTAGGCCTCTAAGACGCTTTCGGCGTCTTCGAGCGTCTCGCGGGCGGTCTCGCGCTGCTCCTCGAAGTTCTCGATTTCCTCGGTGACGTCCGCGAGCTCGGATTTCAGGCTCGCCAGCTCGTCGTGTGGGTCGTCGGCCTCCTTGGCCTCGATTTGCTCGTCCAGTTGGTCGAGCTTCCCCGCGACGTTGCTCTTGACGTCCTCCACGCCGAGCCGCGCGTCCCCGGCGCGCTGGCGGTACTCCTCCAGTTTGCCGAGTTGGAGCAGGTCGTCGAGCATGTCCTGCCGGGTGCTCGGGGAGGCGTTGATGAGCTTGTTCACCTCGCCCTGCCGGACGTACGCGCAGTTCACGAACGCCTCCGCGTCCATCCGCAGCAGGTCGCCGACGAACTCCTCGACGTCGGTGACGCCGTCGATGCTCCCCGACGGCGTTTCGAGCGTGCAGTCCGGCGTCGACGCGCGCTCGCCCGTGTTCCGGACGCGGCGGTGGACGTGGTAGTCGTTGCCCGCGTGCGTGAACCAGAGGTCGATTTCGGCCTCCTCCGCGCCGATGGTGACGATTTCGTCCAGCGTCTTGTCGAGGGCGCTCGCGCCGTACAGCGCGAAGAAACAGGCCTCCAGCAGGCTGGACTTCCCGCTGCCGTTCAGCCCGTGGATGACCGTCACTCCGGAGTCGAGGCGCACGTCCGCGTCCTCGTAGCACTTGAAGTTCCGCAGGGAGACGCGCGTGAATCTCACGAGAAGTCCTCCATGGTCGTCGCCTGCGCTTGCTCGGCCGATTCGTCGTCTGTGTCGGCGTCGGCGCTCGGCTCGTCGTCGAGCACGTCCTCGACGCGCTGTTTCACGCGCTCGCGGACGTTCGAGTCCGCGACGTCGAGGTCCCGGACCGTGTCGTCGACGTCGAGGCCCGCTTCGCTCAGCCCCATCTCGCGGACGCGCTCGCGGACGGCCTCGTCGGGGTCCGCGAACGACACCTCGACGTCTTCCTCGGCTTCGACCTCGCGGCGGTCGTTGACGCGCGTGAGCAGCGCGCCGCGCTCGTCGCCGAAGCGCTCGACGTCGGCGGGCGTCACGGTGTCGCCGTCACCCTCCACGGTGACGACGACCACCGCGTCCTCCACGTCGCGCTCGCGGAGTCGCTCGCGGACGTACTCGGTGCCGTCCTCCGGCCCGAGGTCGACGTCCACGAACACGAACTCGCGGGTCTCGATGCCCTTCCGGGAGATGGCGACGTCGCCGTCGTCGAACTCTACGAGGTTGTAGCCGCGGGGGTCGCGCTCGCTGGCGCTCGCGCGCTCCGTCGACCCGCAGTACGTGACCCACGTGTCGCCGACCTGCGCGGTGTCCGCGGCGTGGTTGTCGCCGAGGAGGACGGCGTCGAAGTCGACGTTCGACTCGCCGAGCACCGCGTCGAGGTCCCAGTTGGCGTGCGCGAACGGCGTGAACAGGCCGTGGGAGACGAGCGCGGTGTGCTCGGCGTCCGGCTCCGCGAACTCGTAGTCGAGAGCGTCGCGCTTGGACTCGGGGACGTAGTCGAGGCCGTAGAACGCGGTGTCGCCGACGCGGCGGCCGGTCTCGTCGAGGCGCTCGGCGAGCCCCAGCGTCTCGAAGAGGTCCAGCCACTGGGCGTCCCGCGTGCCCTCGTGGTTGCCGACGATGGCGAGGAACGGAATGTCGGCGTCACGGAGCGGCCGCAGCGCGTCGATGGTGCCGAGGATGTCGCGGAGGCCGGGGCGGCGGTCGTGGTAGAGGTCGCCGGCGTGGACGACGGCGTCCACGTCCGCCGCGACGGCGTCCTCAACGACGGACTCGAAGGCGTCGAGGAAGTCCTGCCGGCGCTCGGGGGAGTGGTACTGGCGGTAGCCGAGGTGGGTGTCCCCCGTGTGGATGACGCGAGCCATTACTGTGGGGATGTAGCGCTACGCCGGATAAAGGTTCGGCGCTTCAGCGGACGACGCGGTGACCACCGGGCGGCGCGACAGCCAGCGAGACGGCGATTACGCGAGCGTGTAGATGCGCTTGCGGGCGTCCGAGAACGAGAACCGGGACTCGACGACGTCCTGCTCTTCGAGGCGGGTGAGTGCGTACCGCACGGTGCGGGCGGGCAGCAGCGTCTCCTCCGCGAGCTCGCTCTGCGTGAGGGTGTCGTTGTATTCGAGGACTTTCGCGACGAGCTTCGCGCTCGGCGGGAGGTCTTCGAGTGCTTCGACCGTGTCGCCGTCGATTGCGGTGGCGCTCATACCCACCGATACTGAATGCACTTAGATAATGGTTTCGCTATCTAAAATGCACAATAGTAATCTATAGGCTCACGGACGCTCGAACGGCACCGGCGCCCGGACGTCGGTGGCGGACCGCGCCAGTTCCACGACGAACGGCCCCTCGCGCTCCCGCCACTCGTCTTCGTACTGGCGGAACGCGTCGTCGGCCAGCGTCACCTCGACAGTCACCGTTTCCCCGGCGTCGACGTGGACGGACTCGAACCCCCCCAAGTCGCGCTCGGGCCCGTCCCCGCTGGCGTCGTCGGCCGGCCGCACGTACGCCTGTACGACCTCGCGGCCCGGACGCTCGGCCGTGTTCGCCACCGTCACCCGTACCGTCGATGCGTCCACCTGCTCGGCGCCGCGGTACGCGAACGACGCGTACGACTCGCCGTGCCCGAACGGGTAGACCGCTTCGTCGTCGCTCGCCTCGAAGTGGCGGTACCCCACGCGGCGCCCCTCGCTGTACTCGACGACCCGGTCCTCGCCCGGGAACTGCTCGGATGCCGCAGTCGGATACGCCGACTCCGCGGCGAACGACACCGGCAGCCGGCCGCCGGGGTCGCTGTCCCCGTACAGCACCGCCGCCGCCGCGTCCCCGTGAGCCTGCCCCGGATACCAGTTCTCCACGACCGCCGCCACGTTTTCCCGCCACGGCAGCTCCACGGGTCCGCTGGAGTTGACGACGACCACGGTGCGGTCGTTCGCGTCCGCCACCGCCGACACCAGTTCGTCCTGCCGGCCGGGCAGCCGCAGGTCCGGCCGGTCCATCGCCTCGGTCGCTTGGTCCCGGACGAAGACGACCGCGACGTCCGCGTCCGCGGCCGCCGCGGCGGCGTCCTCGACCGAGCGGTCGCCGTCCGCGGGCGGTTCCGTCTCCCCGAAGAACGACAGGTCCGACACGGGCTCGACGCCGTGCGCGACGGTCACCTCGCCGCCCGCGCGCTCGGTCACGCCCTCGGCGGGCGTCGACGAGACGAACGGCGTGACCTCCGAGGACCCGCCGCCGCCCAGCAGCGCCTCGTCGACGTTCGGGCCGACCACCGCGACGTCCGCTTCGTCGTCCAGCGGGAGGACGCCGTCGTTGGCCAACAACACCGTGCCGCGGACCGCCACGCGCTCCGCGAGCGCCCGGTGCTCCGGGGTGTCCAGTGCGCCGTCGGGTCGCTCGCCGCCGAGCCGACCCACAGACGCCATCTGGGAGAGGACGCGGCCCGCCATGTCCGCGAGCCGGTCCGCGGACACGTCGCCGGCTTCGACGTCGGCCGCGAGCTCCGTCTCGAAGCGCGCGGCCGTCCGCATGTCCGGCATCCCGCCGCCGAGTTCGTCGAAGTCCACGTCCGGCCCGCCCTCGTCCATCCCCATCAGCGACGCGAGCTCCTCGCCGGTGACCCCGGGCATCTCCACGTCGAGGCCGCCGTTCGCCGACCGAACGGAGTCCGTGGTCCCGAACCAGTCCGAGACGACGAACCCCTCGAAGCCCCACTCGTCTTTGAGCACGTCGCCGAGCAGGCGGCCGTGTTCGCTCATCGGCGTCCCGTTGACGCTGTTGTAGCCGGACATCACCGCGCCCGCGCCGGCGTCCACGGCTGCCCGGAACGCCGGCAGGTAGAGCTCCCGCAGCGGCTGCTCGTCGACGCGCACGTCCACGGTCGCCCGGTCGGTCTCCTGGTTGTTCGCGACGTAGTGTTTCACGCACGCGAGCACGTCCTCGGCCTGGACGCCCTCGACGACCGCGGCCGCGAACGCCGCCGAATGCACCGGGTCCTCGGAGAAGTACTCGAAGTTCCGACCGCCGTGGGGGACTCGAATCAGGTTCGTCCCCGGGCCGAGCAACACGTCCTGCCCGTGGGCCGCCGCTTCGCGCCCCATCGCGGCGCCCTGCGAGCGCGCCAGCGACGGGTCGAACGTCGCGGCCAGTGCCAGCGGCGCTGGGAACGCGGTCGCTCGCCGGTCCGGAATCCGGACGCCGAGCGGGCCGTCGACGAACCGGAGCGGCGGGACGTCCAGCCGGTCGACGCCCGGGAGGTAGCCGGTCGCGGTTCCCTCGGGGTCGAGGGCGCCGTGGACGAGTCGGACTAACTCCGCGCGGTCGAGTTCATCGAGGAGGGCGGCCACCTCGTCGTCTGTTGACTCCATGCCGGACGTTCCATTCCTCCGACACATAGGCTTCGTGTTTTCGGACGCCGCGCTGGTGGACGCTGCGCCGACGTGGCGAGGGGTTAGGTCACCCGAAGCCTCTTATGAACTAACACCCTACCCAGTGGTGATGACCGAGACCGCAGAGGACGCCGAGCTGCCCTACGACGAGGGCGCCTCGCTCCAGGAGAAGATCGAGGCCCTAGAGGAGCAGCTGTCGGCCCTCGAGGACGAGAACGAGGAGATGCGGGACCGTCTGCTCGACGCCAACGCAGAGAACAACAAGTACCAGCAGAAGCTCGAGCGGCTCTCCCACGAGAACAAGAAGCTCAAGCAGTCGCCGCTGTTCGTCGCCACCGTCCAGGAGCTCAACGACGAGGGCGCCATCATCAAGCAACACGGCAACAACCAGGAGGCGCTCACCGAGGTCACCGAGGACCTCCGCGAGGACCTCGAACCCGGCGCCCGCGTCGCGGTCAACAACTCCCTCTCTATCGTCGAACGCCTCGACGACGAGGCCGACGTCCGCGCTCGCGTGATGGAGGTCGACGAGTCCCCCGACGTCGGCTACGAGGACATCGGCGGCCTCGACGACCAGCTCCGCGAGGTCCGCGAGACCGTCGAACTCCCGATGAAAGAGCCCGGGATGTTCGACACGGTCGGCATTGACCCGCCGAGCGGCGTGCTCCTCCACGGGCCGCCGGGCACCGGGAAGACGCTGATGGCGAAAGCCGTCGCCGCCCAGACGGACGCGACGTTCATCAAGATGGCCGGCAGCGAGCTCGTCCACAAGTTCATCGGGGAGGGCGCGAAGCTCGTCCGCGACCTCTTCCAGGTCGCCCGCGACCACGAGCCCGCCGTCGTCTTCATCGACGAGATCGACGCCATCGCCTCCAAGCGCACGGACTCGAAGACGTCCGGCGACGCGGAGGTCCAGCGGACGATGATGCAGCTCCTGAGCGAGATGGACGGCTTCGACGAGCGCGGCGACATCCGCATCATCGCCGCGACCAACCGCTTCGACATGCTCGACCGCGCCATCCTCCGCCCCGGCCGCTTCGACCGCCTCATCGAGGTGCCGAACCCCGACGAGACCGGCCGCGAGAAGATCTTCCGCATCCACACGCGGAGCATGAACCTCTCGGAGGACGTCGACTTCGCGCGCCTCGCCGCCGAGACCGACGACAAGTCCGGCGCGGACGTCGCCGCCATCTGCACGGAGGCGGGGATGTTCGCCATCCGCGACGACCG
The DNA here is from genome assembly GCF_040435975.1 of Halobacterium sp. NMX12-1. Taxonomy (NCBI): domain Archaea; kingdom Methanobacteriati; phylum Methanobacteriota; class Halobacteria; order Halobacteriales; family Halobacteriaceae; genus Halobacterium; species Halobacterium sp. NMX12-1. Next base: position 1,415,290 of record NZ_CP159204.1, read on the forward strand.
CGAGGAGATCACGATGCAGGACTTCCAGAACGCGCTGGAGAAGCTCGAACAGGACACCGACGCCAGCGCCGAGCCCACGCGCACCTTCGCGTAGCCGGCGCCCCCACTCTCGTTCTCTCCTCTCCGCTTCCCGGTGCGCAGCCGCGACGCTGTCCTGTTTCGCGGACGACGGGGAGAGCGCCGCTACCTCACAGCGCCGTGAAGACTGCGTACGGGACGCCGAACAGAAGAACTGTCGTCGCGAGCAGGACAAGTCCGTAGCTCGCGAACGTGGCGAGCGCGGTCACCCACGAGGGGTGCTCGAAGTCCGAGAGCGTCGCGGTCATACGCGTCGGTTGCCGCGCTCGCCCGTAAAAGTTCGCGTTAGACGATGTCGCCGATGCGGCGGGGCTCCCCGGACAGCGAGGGGTCGCGCTCGACGAGCTTGAGCACCTCGTGGTCGGTGATCTCGTGGTAGTCCTTGTCGGTGGCGTTCTCGATGAGCTCGCGCTCCATGCGGAACTCGGTGCCTTCGTAGACGACGTCGACGCCGTCGTCCTCGAACGAGAGCGTAGTCATACCGCGGCGTAGGCGGCGGGCGGACAAAAGCCCGCCGTCCGACGGTTGGCGTGCGTTCTCGCGGGGTTTATTGGCGTGCGGGGTGATTGGACGGGTGTGCTCGGCCCGAACCCGATAGACGAACTCGTCGTGCCCGACGGCACCACCGTGCAGGAACACGACGTGGTGGTGGACGGCGACGTGCTGGTGGGCGGCCAGTCCACGGTCGAACTCGGGGTTCGCGGCCACAGCGTCATCGCGGGCGAACGCGTCTCCGTCGCCGGCGACATCGAGGCCGACGGCGACTGCCGGCTGGACATGTGGTGCGACGTGGACGGCAACGTCCTCGCCAGCGAGGACGCGTACCTCGGCGAGCGCGTCCACATCACCGGCCGCCTCGTGGTCGGCGGCGACCTCGACATCGGCGACGACGTCGACATCGAGGAGGGGTTCGAGGCCTCCGGCTGGATTGTCATCCGGAACCCGATGCCCACCATCACGTTCTTCGTCGTCTACCTCACCCACCTCCTCCAGATCGGCGAGGAGGAGGAAGCCGAGGAGCTCGTCGAGCAGTTCGCCGCCGACGGCGACGCCCAGCCGCTGACGATTCCCCGTTCCGGGAGCGTCTCCGACGACGCGTGGCGCGTCTCCACGCCCGCCACCATCGGCGACGACTGCCGGCTGCACGGGAACATCCGCGCGACCAGCATCGACGTCGGCGAGGACAACAACATCTTCGGCAGCCTGCGCGCCCAAGACGACGTGAGCGTGGGCTCGGGCACGAAGATTCACGGCGACGTCACCACGCGCAACGGCGACGTGCGCGTCGAACCGGGCGCGGTCGTGCTCGGCGACGTCTCCGGGCAGAACGTCCACGTCCACCCGGACGCCGACGTGGACGGCGTCATCCGCGCCCGCGGCGAGATGCACCTCGGCAGCCGCGCCGACCGCGACCCCGAATAGTTTAGTCGGCTCCCCGACCAGTCCTATCTATGTCTGATTCGCCCGCCAGCGACGACGCCGACGCGGGCAACCCCCACGTTCCCGAGCGCGGCGAACCGGACTCGTCGCCGTCGCCGCTCGTCGTCGGCGTGACGCTGTGGCGCGAGGCAGTCGTCGCGGCGCTGGGCCTCCTCGCGTTGCTCACCGGCGTCCACGGCTACTGGTTCGTCCTCGACGGCGGCTTCTACGACTACCAGTACACCGACGTGAACCTCGTCGGCGACCTTGCATTCCTGTTCGCCGGCGTGATTCTCGTCTTCGTCGCAGTCGGGAGCGCCGTGACGCGCCTGCGCGCCGATTAACGCTCGTGCTCGTCGTCGAGCGGGTCCTCGACCTCGCCGGCGATGGCCTCCAGCGCGTCCGTGACCGTGACGAGGCCGACGACGCGGTCGTCCTCGTCGGTGACGAACGCCAGCTCCTGGCGCTCCGACTGGAAGCGGTCGATTGCCTCACTGACGGACAGCGACGCCGGAATCGTCATCGGCGGCTGGGCGACGTCTTCGAGGGTGTCCTCGCCCGTCCGGAGGTCGTCGAGGTCGCGGAACACCGCCGGCAGGTAGACGATGCCGCGGAAGTCGTCGAGGGTCTCGCCGACCAGCGGGTACCGGACGTGGGGCGTCTCGCTCATCCGTTCGAGGTTCTCTTCGAGGCTGACGCTCGCCGAAAGCGCGACGACGTCGTCGGCGTCCACCATCACGCTCTCGACGGGCATCTGGTCGATGTCGAGCGCGCCCAGCACTTCCTCGCGGCGCTCCCGGGTGAGGTCGGACTCGCCGAGCACGGACCCGAGGCGGTTCCGGAGGTCGGCGCGCGTCTCGATGACGTCCTCCTCGGTCTCCAGCCACGCGCCGGTCATCTCCACGCCGAACAGCTTCAGCGTCCCCTTCGCGATGCCGTCTCCGAGCTTGATGATGGGGGAGATGGCGAAGTGGAACCAGTAGAGGGGCGCGGCGCCGTACTTGGAGACGAACCGGGAGCGCTCGACGCCGAGGTACGTCGGCGTCTGCTCGCCGTGCGTGAGGTGGACGAGGTTGATGAGGAGGAACGCGAGCACGGCGCCGCCGCCGACGGAGGCGAGGAGCGTGTCGTGGAATATCGGCTCGAAGATGGCGGCGAGCGCGGGCTCGGCGACGATACCGACCGCAATCGAGGACGCGGTGATGCCGACCTGGCAGGTGGTGAGGTAGAGTTCGAGGTCGTTGGTCATCTCCCACGCGCGTTCGAGGGCGGGGTTGCCGTCCACGAACTCCTCCTCGGTGAACTGGCGGGCACGAGTGAGCGCGAACTCGATGGCGACGAAGAAGCCGTTCGCGAGAATCAATCCGAGTCCCGCGACCAGACGGAGCGTGACCTCCAGCGTGTTCATCGCCGGAGTGGTTCCGGCGGGCGCCGAATATCCCTTGTGGTGGGTCGCGGGACCGAAAGCCATTCTTCCGCGCTCGCGCTACCCCGTGGTATGCTCTCTATCGCGCTTGCCGGGAAGCCGAACGCCGGCAAGTCGACGTTCTACACCGCGGCGACGCGCTCGGAGGTGGACGTCGCGAACTACCCGTTCACCACCATCGACGCGAACCGCGGCATCACGCACGCCCGCACGGAGTGCCCGTGCCTCACTCGGGAGGAGCGCTGCGGCCACGAGCACTGCCACGACGGCAAGCGCTACGTCCCCGTCGAACTGCTGGACGTCGCGGGGCTCGTCCCGGGCGCTCACGAGGGGCGCGGCCTCGGCAACCAGTTCCTCGACGAGCTCACGAACGCGGACGTCATCGTGAACGTCGTGGACGCCGCGGGCGCGACCAACGAGGAGGGCGAGCCCGTCGAAGTCGGCGCCCACGACCCAATCGAGGACATCGACTTCATCGAGGAGGAGATGGACCTCTGGTTGGCGGGCATCGTCGACCGCAACTGGGAGACCGTCGAGCGCCAGTCCCGGAGTCCCGGCTTCGACATCGAGGAGGCCGTGACGGACCTGATGACGGGGTTCGGCGCGACCGAGTACGACGTCGCCGCCGTGCTCCGCGGGATGGACTACTCCGAGGACCCCGTGCAGTGGTCCACGGAGGACCGCGAGGCGCTGGCACGCGGCGTCCGCGAGCGCACGAAACCCATCGTCGTCGTCGCGAACAAGATCGACGTCGCGCCCGCCGAGAACGTCCAGCGCCTGCTCGACCTCGACAAGCCCGTGATTCCCGCGACCGCGCAGGGCGAACTCGCGCTCCGCCGCGGCGTCGACGCCGGCTTCCTCGACTACGACCCGGGCGACGAGGACTTCCAAATCACGGGTGAGGTCAGCGACGGCCAGCGCGACGCCCTCGGCGACCTCCACGAGACGATGCGCGAGTACGGTGGCACGGGCGTCCAGGCGGCGCTGAACCACGCGGTCTACGACCTGCTGGACATGGTCACCGCCTACCCCGTGCAGGACCAGTCGAAGTGGACCGACGCGAAGGGCAACGTCCTCCCGGACGCGTTCCTCCTGGAGAACGGCTCGACGCCAGTCGATTTGGCGTACGCCGTCCACTCGGACATCGGCGACGGCTACCTCCACGCCGTGAACGCCAAGACCAACCGCGAGGTCGGCGAGGAGTACGAACTCGAGGAGGGCGACGTCGTGAAAATCGTCTCCACCGCGAAGTAGCTACTCGGACGCGACGAACAGCCCGACGGACCGCTCGACCTCGAAGGCGTCGTCGCCGATTCGCTCGCGGAACGCGTCCTCCAGCGCGAACGCGGCGTCGCCGTCGAAGCCGGGCAGCGAGAGCAGGTACGCGACCACCGGCTCCGGCTTCGTGATTCGCAGCGCGTGCTCGAACTCGCGGCGTTCGACGCTCGCGAACCGCCCGCGCAGCTGCGCTTCGCCGTTCTCCAGCGCGAACCCGCCGTCTGCGGGCCGGTCGCCGTACTCCGCGGCCGCGTCGTAGACGGCGCCGAGGTCGTCGGTCCCGGTCGTCGCCGCGTACAGCGTCCCGTCGGGCTTGAGCACGCGCCGAATCTCCGAGAGTGCCTGCTCGCGGTCCGCGTCCGTGAGGTGCGAGAGGACGAAGTGCGCGGTGACGGCGTCGAAGGTGTCGTCGGGGTAGGGGATGTCGCGGGCGTCCACGGCGTCGAAGTCGAACTCGCGGTCGACGTCCTCCAGCGCCTCCATCGCGTCCATCACCATCCCCGCGGAGGTGTCCGTCACGGTGACGTCCCAGCCGGCGGGAATCCGGTCGGCGTTGGCGGTCCAGAGCGCGCCGTGGCCCGAACCGAGCGAGAGCACGACGGCGTCCGCGGGGAGGTCGAACTGGTCGAACAGCCACTCGTGGGTGGACCGCTCCGCGGTCGAGAACCGCGCGTGCAAGACCTGTCGGGCGGCGAGGTTCGACGCGTCCGCGTACTGGTCGGCGAGCGCGTCGTCGTCCTGCCAGGCGTCCATACCCGACAGTCGCCGCGCGCGCCCTTCAGGACACCGCTCTCGCTACGCGAGCGGCCGGAACCACACCGCCGCCACGAGCACCGCGAGGAAGACGTAACAGCCCCGCACGAGCAGCATCGTCGCAATCGTCGGGTCGGCGCGCGCCGCGAACCACGCGACCACGGCGAACGCCGCGACCGCGACGACGGCGCTCGGGGGGAAGACGGCGAGCGCGGCGAGCGCGACCACGCCCGCCATCGCCGCGGCCATCAGACCGTACGCGAGCCGTCGCGCGCCCGGCTTCCCGAGCACGACGGCGACGCTGCGCTTGTCGATGGAGCGGTCGTAGTCGTAGTCCTGCGCGTCGTCGACGACCTTCACGCCCGAGAGCAACACGAGCAGGACGCCCGCGAACGCCAGCGGGCGGACCGCGAGCGTCCCAGCCTGCGCGTAGTAGCCGCCGACGAGCGCGACGGCGATGCCGAGCGGGTAGCCGGTCGTCGTCGTGACGGGGTTCGTGTCCAGTTGCGGCGCGTGGTGATACGCGATGAGCCACGCGGGCACCGCGAGCGCGGCGGCACCCGGACCGGCGAGCCACCAGAGACCGGCGACGCACGCGAAGAAGGCCAGCGACGCGGCGCGGATGGCGAGCCGACAGCCCGCCGCTGTGAGCGGGTGGTCGTCGTCCTCGCCGCGCACGTGGAAGTCCACGTAGCCGTCCTTGACGTGCGCGGTGTAGACGGCGAAGAACATCGCCGCGAGGTGGACGCCCGCGACGGCCAGCGAGAACTCGCCCGCGAGCACGGCGCCGAACCCCGCCGCCGCGAGCGGCGGCAGCATGAACACCGGGTGGACCTGCGAGAACAGCGCCGAAGCGGTCGCGCGGCCCCCGCTCCCGTGCCGCGTGATGTGCATACACGTAACATAGTTCGCGGGCGGCATAACTGTCAGGGACCGAACCACGAGAACGAGACCGGGCCGCTACCGGAGCGCGTTCGTCGCCGCGCGCATCACGTCCAGCGCCTCGCGGAGCTGTTCGGTGTCGGCGGCGTAGGAGATGCGGGCGTAGCCCTCGCCGTGCTCGCCGAACGCATCGCCGGGCACGACGACGACGCCGCGGTCGATGACCTCCTCGACCCAGCCCTCGGGGACTTTCGGCATCGCGTAGAACGCGCCCTCGGGCTTGGGCACGTCCAGGCCCATGTCTTCGAGTTCGTCGAGCACGAGGTCGCGGCGCTGTTCGAACGCCGCGACCATCTCGTCGACGACGTCCTGCGGTCCCGTGAGCGCGGCTTCGGCGGCGTACTGGGCGGGCGCGCTGGCGCAGGCCTGCGAGTACTGGTGGACGCGCAGCATCCGCTCGGCGCGGCGCTCGCTGGCGGCGACCCAGCCCAGCCGCCACCCCGTCATCGAGTACGTCTTCGAGCACGCGCCCACCACGACGACGTTGTCGGTCTCCGCGAACTCCATCGGCGAGCGGTGCTCGCCGTCGAAGACGATTTGCTCGTACACCTCGTCCGAGATACAGAGCACGTCGTGCTCGTCGGCGATGCGCGCGAACTCACGCATGTCCTCCGGGGACTGCACCGCGCCCGTCGGATTCGCCGGCGAGTTCACGACGAACGCCGCCGTGTCCTCCGTGATGTGCTCCTCGACGGTCGCGGGGTCGAGCGTGAGGTCCTCGCGGAGCGGCAGGCCGACGGGCTCGCCGCCCGCGAGCTTCGTCAGCGCGTCGTAGGAGACGAACCCGGGGTCCGGGAACAGGACCTCCTCGCCGGGGTCCACGTGGGCTTCCAGCGCGAGGTGCAGCGCCTCGCTGCCGCCGGACGTGGCGATGACGCCCTCCGGCGCGACGTCGAGGTCGTTGTCGCGGTCGTGCTTCCGGATGATGGCGTCCACGAGTTCGGGCGTCCCGCGGTTCGACGTGTACGCGTCCGCGTCGCCCGCCTCGATGGCGTCCACGGCGGCCTGCCGGGCGTGCTCGGGCGTCGGGAAGTCGGGCTGGCCGAGCCCGAGGTTGATGGCGTCCTCGCCGGCCGCCTCGAACACTTCCCGGATGCCGCTGATGGAGATGGCTTCGACTCGCTGGGAGAACTCCGTCATACGAACGACCCGGGCGGCGGGCGCCATAATTCCTCCTGTCCGCCCGTGGACTGCTGGGAGCCGAACCGTTTTCTCTCGCAGTCCACGAAGGCGAACATGGACCTCTCTGTCGTCGACCTCTCCCCGGTCCCCGAGGGCGGCACCGCGACGGACGCCTACGCGAACACCGTCGAGGCCGCCGAGCAGGCCGAACGACTCGGCTACGAGCGCTTCTGGGTCGCCGAACACCACGGCATGGGCGACACGCTCGCCGGCACCACCCCCGAGGTGTTGCTCGGCCACCTCGCCGCCGAAACCGAGTCGATTCGGCTCGGCTCCGGCGCCGTCCTCCTCAACCACTACAGCCCGCTGAAGGTCGCCGAGCAGTTCGGCTCGCTGGACGCTCTCGCCCCGGGCCGCGTTGACGCCGGCCTCGGGCGCGCGAACGGCTCGCCGGCGGTCGACCAAGCGCTCGGCACCGAGCGCCACGTCCCGAACCCCGACGAGGACCACCGCGAGAAAATCGAGGCGGTCGTCTCCCACCTCTACGACGACTACCCCGACACGCACGCGTACGGCGACATCGAGATTCCGCGCTCCGGCGACGAACCCCCGGTCCCGTGGGTGCTCGGCTCCAGCCCCTCCAGCGCGGAAATCGCGGGCAAGCTCGGGCTTCGGTACTGCTTCGCGGCGTTCATCCGCCCGCAGTTCGCCACGCACGCCTTCCAGCAGTACCGCGAGGCGTTCCAGTCCTCGCAGTTGCCCGGTAGTGTGGACGAACCCGAGGGCATGGTCGCGGTCAACGCCGTCTGCGCGGAGACCGACGAGGACGCCGCGCGACTGCGCGCGACCGCCGAAGCCTCCTTCCAGCGGATGCAGCGCGGCGTCACCGGCACCGCGCCGTCCGTCGAGGAAGCCATCGCGGAACTCGGCGGCGTCCCCGAGCCGACGCCCGAGACGCTGGACGACGACGAGTGGCCGCGCGCCATCTCCGGCAGTCCCGAGACATTGAACTCCCTCCTAGAACAGCTGGCGGACCGCGTGGGCGTCGACGAAGTGATGATTCAGCACGTCGTCGCCGACCACGAGGACGCGCTCCGCTCGCACGAGCTACTCGCCGACGGCGTCGGCCTCACGCCGCGCTGACGCGTCGGCCGCCGGCTCCGCGGCTCGCCCGTCGCCCGACTGGTCTTCGGCTCCGGCGTTCGCGAACTCGAAGCGCGCGCCCCCCGCCTCGCTGTCGGTCACGCTCACCGTCCAGCCGTGGGCGTCGGCGATGCTCTCGACGATGTTCAGCCCGAACCCCGTGCCGTCCGGGGACGTCGTGAATCCGGCGTCGAAGACGTTCTCGCGGTCGCTCTCGGGGACGCCGGGGCCGTCGTCCGCCACGTAGAACCCCGACCCGTCAGCGAGTTCGCCGACTTCCACCGCGACGTCGTCGCCGCCGTGTTCGACGGCGTTCCGGAAGAGGTTCTCGAACAGCTCGCGGATGCGGCTCTCGTCGCCCGCCACGGTCCCCAGCGACGCCGCCACGTCCAGCGTCGCGTCCCGGGTCTCGGTGGTCTGCCACGCCTCGGCGGCGACCCCGCCGAGGTCCACGCTGTCGAACTCGCTGACGACCTGGCCGCTGCGCGCCAGCGCCAGCACGTCCTCGACGAGCTCGTTCATCCGCGTGAGCGCGCGGGACGCCCGCTGGAGCGCCTCGCTGTCCCCCTCCGCGCGCGCCAACTCCACGGACCCCTCCGCGACGTTCAGGGGGTTGCGGAGGTCGTGGCTGACGACGCTGGCGAACTCCTCCAGGCGGTCGTTCTGACTGGCGAGCTCGCGCTCCCGGCGGCGCAGCTGCGTGCGCGCCTCGATGGACGTGACCGCGTGCCCGATGGTTTCCCCGAGCTCCGCCAGCACCTCCCGCTCGGGCTCGTCGAAGACGTACGCGCGGTTCGCGTACACGCTCAGGACGCCGTAGACGGTGCCGTCGTGGGTAATCGGGACGACCGCGACCGACTCGACGCCGTGCTCGGCGAACAGGTCGTGCCACGGCTCCATCGACGGGTCGGCGAACACGTCCTGCGAGCACTGAATCTCGCCCGTGCGGACGGCGCGCCCGCCGGCGCCACGCCCCTCAGGGACGTCCTCGTCGAGCGGGATGGCCAGCGGCTCGTAGTAGTCGTCCTCCAATCCCGCCCACGCGACGGGCGTGAGTTCGTCGTCCCCGGGCTCGTAGCGCCCGATCCACGCCGACTCGTAGGAGCCGGACTGCTGGATGCGCTCGCAGACGCGCCGTTCGAGGTCGTCGCGGGTGTCCGCGGCGACGACCTCCCGCGTGGCGATGCGGAGCGTGTCGTTGATGCGGTTCAACTGGTCGGCGCGCACCTGCTGTTGGCGGCGGCCCACGTCGTAGACGCCGACGAGGTAGCCGATGAGGCCGCCGAACGTCGCGGCGTTCGCGAGCGTCGACCAGAGGTTTGGCGGGAGCCCGCCCCGGTCTGCGCCGGTCGCGTACAGCCACGTCGTCGCGGCGACCAACACGACCACGCCGACGGCCACCCACGAGAGCGCCCGCGGGACGAACTGGTCGGCGACCCCCTCCGAGCGCGCTAACTGCACGCCCGCGGCGACGACGGCCGCCGACAGCACCAGCGGGAGGAACCCGTCGGCGAGCAGGTGGGCCGCCGACTCGCCTCTCGCCGCGCTAATCGTCCCCACGTGGAACGCCGCGAGGGCGAGCCCGAACACCGCGATGACGGTGCCGCCGGTACGGGACGACAGGGACACGAATACGATTGACGTACGCGCTATTCGAATAAGAGTCTACCCCCGGCCGACTACAGTTCGATGCGCTCGACGAGCTGGTCGCTGTCGCCGCCGGTGTTGAGCGCGACGATGCGGACGTCGTTCTCGATGCCGGACTTGTGGAGCTTCTCTTTGAGGAGGTTGTCCACCTGGTAGACGCCCGCGGCGTTGCGCATCTCGATTTCCACGAGCACGGGGCGCTCCTCGCCCTGTTCGAGGGTCACCGAGTCGATGGCCTGACTGGAGATGGTGTTGATGCCGCGGCCGCCGCGCTCGTAGGGGAGCCGCGACCGCCCGCGCTCCATGTCGAGGCCGTCGGCGACGCGGATGACGCCGGCCTCGGTCGTGAGTGGGTCCTCCTCGGTGTGGTGACAGAGAATCGCGTGCAGCACCTCGGCCTTCACGCGCACCGCTTCCGGGGTCGCGTAGAATTCGGGGAGGATGCGGTCCAGCAGGTCCGACGCGAGCGGAATCGAGTAGTACGCGTGGTCGTCGCGGTGGACGACGTGCCCGATGTCGTGCAGCGTCGCCGCCAGCGCGACGATGACGGCCTCGTCGGCCTCGTCGAGCCCTTGGTCGGTCGCGCCGTTGAACTCTACGCCCCCGCGCTTCAGGAGGTCGTAGAGCCGCAGCGCGCGGTTCCGGACGATCTCGATGTGCTTGGTGCCGTGGTCGTTGTACCCCTTCCGCTTCACGGGGTTGACGTTCTGCGCGTCGAGGTACGTCGTAATCTCGGGGTCGTCGGTGACGAACTCCAGCACCTCGTTGAGCCGCTCGTCGGGGAACGCGTGCTCGGCGTCGGGGTCGTACTCGCGGTCGGCGTCGGACTGCGTGGCGTCGCTCATACTCCGACGGTTCGCGGGCCGCCGTGAAAAACCGTGTGACGGGGCCGACACGCCGCATCGCCGACCCGCCACGAGCGGAAACGCCCGCGAGGACGCGTAGCGGCGTTTTCCGGGGGCGAACTGGGCGTTACTGCGAGCCTGAGAACAGCATAAAGCCTATAATTGCGAACCGGCTACCACCGAGTAGCGATGTTCACCAGTACTCCCCTGTTCATCGGCGGGCTGCCGGGCGGCATGGAGTGGGCAGTCATCCTGCTCATCGCCGTCCTCCTGTTCGGCGCGAACAAGATTCCGAAGCTCGCCCGCTCCAGCGGCGAGGCCATCGGCGAGTTCCAGAAAGGCCGCGAGGAAGTCGAACAGGAACTCCAAGAGATGCGCGACGGTCCCGAAACCGACGGCGAATCCACGACCACAGAGACCGAGACCACCACGGACTCGACGACCGGCGACGCGGACTCCGAGACCCCGTCCGGCAACTAACGTAACGGTTTTTCTGTGCCCCGTCCTCGCTCGACGTAGAGGGCGTGTGGCCAAGCGGACACGGCGAGAGGTTCCTAACCTCTAGATCGCGGGTTCGAGTCCCGCCACGCCCGCTCACTCGCGGTGCTCGTTCGCGGGCGTGGCGTAGCTCGCAAACGCGAAGCGTTTGCTCACTCCCGCCACGCCCGCGCAAGGAGGAGCGTACCGAGGCGACCGTCTCCCTCCGGTTCGAGCCCCCCTCACTTCCGTCGCGCCCGTTTCCTCAGTTCTGTTGCGCCCGCTTTCTGCCCGTTCGAGGAGAAAGGACGGCTTCGGCCGTTCTCGGGAAGTAACTGTTCGGACCCGAACTAATATCATCAACGTCCATGATTGTCCGGTATGGAGCGACCACTCCTCGTCACGGACTTCCTCGACCGCGCCCGCGAGTACTACGGCGACGAGACCGCCGTCGTCGCGACGACGGGCCAGCGGTACACGTACGACGAACTCGGCGAGCGCGCCGACCGGTTCGCCGCCGCGCTGCAGGCCCGCGGCGTCGAAGCGGGCGACCACGTGGCCGTCCTCGACCCGAACACGCACTACCACCTCGAAGCCGCCTACGGGACGATGCAGGCGGGCGCGATTCACACGCCGCTGAACTACCGGCTGACCCCCGAGGACTTCGAGTACGTCCTGAACGACGCGGGCGTCACCGCCATCTACGCCGACCACGAGTACGCCGAGAAGGTCGAAGCCGTCCGCGACGAGGTGCCCGTGGAGACGTTCATCACGAACGACGCCGACGCCGTCGACGGCGACTGGGAGGGCTTCGACGACGTGCTCGCGGCCGCCGGCGACTACGACCGCCCCGAGATGAGCGAGGACGACGTGGTGACCATCAACTACACGTCCGGGACGACCGGCGACCCGAAGGGCGTCTGCCGCACGCACCGCAACGAGACGCTGCACGCGTTCCTCGTCTCCTACCACCAAGACGTCCGGGACACCGACACCTACCTCTGGACACTCCCGATGTTCCACGTCAACGGCTGGGGCCACATCTACGCCGTCACGGGCGCCGGCGCCACCCACGTCTGCACCCGGGGCGTCGATGCCGCGTCCATCTTCGAGACCGTCCGCGAGGAGGACGTCTCGTACCTCTGTGCGGCGCCGACGGTCCTGAACATGCTCCAGGACTACTACGCGGACCACGACGTCGAGCCCTCCGGTGACGCGCCCGTGCGGGTGGCGACCGCGGGTAGCTCGCCGCCCGAGGCGACGATTCGCACCGTCGAGGACGAGTTCGGCTGGGACCTCGTCCACGTGTACGGCGCGACTGAGACGGGGCCGCTGGTCACCACGTCGAGCGCCGAGCGCCTGCTCGACGGCGAGGACCGGTACGCGCTCCAGAAGCGACAGGGCATCGGGTTCCTCGGCACCGAAATCCGGGTCGTCGACGAGGACGGCGAGGACGTGCCGTGGGACGACACAACCATCGGGGAAATCGTCGTCAGCGGCAACCAGGTGATGGACGGCTACTGGAACAAGCCCGAGGCGACCGAGGAGGCGTTCAACGACCGCGTCGAGGGGTACTACCACACGGGCGACCTCGCGGTCGTCGACGAGCACGGCTTCGTCGCCATCCAGGACCGCTCGAAGGACATCATCATCTCCGGCGGGGAGAACATCTCCTCCATCGAGCTGGAGGACGCCCTCTTCGACCACCCCGAGGTGGGCGACGCCGCCGTGATTCCATCCCCGCACGAGGAGTGGGGGGAGACGCCGAAGGCGTTCGTCGTGCCGGCGTCCGGCGACCCCGAGAGTCCGGGCGTCACCGCCGACGAGCTCGCGGAGTTCACCCGCGAGCGCCTCGCCTCCTACAAGGCGGTGCGGCGCGTCGAGTTCGTCGCGGAGCTGCCGACGACGGCCACCGGGAAGGTCCAGAAGTACGAACTCCGCGAGCGCGAGTGGGCCGACGAGGAGTCGATGGTCGGACAGGGGTAGTCGGCGGCGCTGGCCGCGCTCGTGGTCGCTCGCCGACAGTTCCCCGTCACCTTCTTGCGTGTCACCAGCCAACCGAGGGGGCATGGACGCGCGCGGACAGAGCGAGACCATCGGGGTGGTGTTGCTGCTCGCCATCACCGTCGCCGGCGTCGGGGCCGTCGTCGCGGTGGGCGGCAGCGCACTCGACACGGCGCAGGACCAGTCGTCGGTCCAGCGCGCCGAGCAGTCGATGAGTCTCTTCGACGCGCGTACCGCGCTCGTGGCGCTCGGGCGGTCGGACGGCCAGTCGCTGACGCTGGCGAACGCCGAGCGCGGCCGCTACGAGGTGCGGCCGGACACCGGCCGCATGGTGGTCGTCCGCGAGCAGCAGGACGGCACGACGACCGAGTACGTGGACACGACCCTTGGGTCGGTCGTCTACCAGAACGGCGACAGCGAGGTCGCGTACCAGGGCGGCGGCGTGTGGCGCTCGCGGGGCGCGGGCGCGGAGATGGTGTCGCCGCCGGAGTTCAACTATCAGGGCGCGACCCTGACGCTGCCGGTGATTCGCGTGACCGGCGGCGCGCAGTCCGCGGGCGGCGCGCCGACCGCTCGCGTGACGGGCAACGAGGCGGCGTCGAACCGCTCGGTGTTCCCGGGGCCGGGGCGGTCGAACCCGCTGGAGAACGGCACCGTCACCGTCGCCGTGGAGAGCGACTACTACCGCGGCTGGGCGTCGTTCTTCCGGTCGCGGACCAGCGGGAACGTCTCCGTGCTCCCCGACCAGAACCGCGTGGAGCTGGAGCTCGTCGCGCGCGGCGGCGGCGGCCAGTTCACGCTCAGCGACACGCCGCGGCGGCTCCGCGGCGTCGCCGAGACCGACCCCATCGAGTCGCTGTCGTTCACGCTCCGCCCGAAGAACCCCTCGGGGTTCAGGCCAATGGACTGGTCGATGGTCCTCGACAACGGCGGCGACCAGCAGTTCCGCGTCCACATCCCGCGCGGGAAGCCCTGCGAGGGCGAGCCGTTGCCCGTGAACGCCACCTACGAGGACGGCGGGACGACGCACACGTGGGAGAACGACTCCGCAGTGAACGAGTCGGGGACGTCGTTCGTCGCCGACTGCGACGGCGACGAGCCGGTGTTGCATCTCGACTTCACCGGGAACACGTCGCTTCCCTACGAGGGCAGTGACCCGCCGATAGCCAACGACTCCATCGGCGCCATCGTCGACTACGCGTTCGCCGAGATGGGGCCGACGGTCGACCTCCGCGTCGAGAAGCAGGGCAACGGCAACTCCGCGGGCGTCCAGCTGGACGAGTCCAGCGGCGAAGTCGTCTACGACTCCTCCGGCGACCGCGTCGTCACGTTCCTCCACGTCACGGAGAACGCGGTGAACGTGACCGTGGACTGACTACGAGAGTTCGACGTCCACGAAGACCGCCTGCACGTAGACGTCGTCGCCGAGCGCGCACTCGACCCGGTCGGTCTGTCCCTCCGCCGGGCCGTCGCAGTTCGCGCCCAACTCTCCCTCAAGGTATCGCTCCCACGCGGCGGCCCGTGGCGACTCGACGGTGAGGTTCGTCGCCGTTGTGAAGCGCTCGACGTCCCGCGAGGCGACGTCGGTCCTGACGAGCAGGCGCCGCGTGCCGTCCGTCGAAATCTCGCGGCTCGCGGCGCGCGTGACGACCAGCGGGACGAGCGTGCGCTCGCCCGCGGAGACGCGCGGCTCGCCGAACAGCACCGCGCGGTCGCCGTACTCCCGGAACAGCGCGCCGTTCGAGTAGACGAGGCGGTCGCCGTCGTCCGCGCGGTAGACGAGCGGGCTGGTGGTGACCTCGTAGTAGCCGCTGTCGGCGGTCGTGACGTTGAACGTGACTTCCTCGCCGAACCCGAGCGCGCCGTCGGACAGCAACACCTCCGTCGTGCGGCTGGGCGCGCCGCGGACCGCGAGGTCGTCCACGTTGGAGTCGAGGACGTCGAACGCGCGCTCGGTGTTCGCGAACTGCTGGGCGTCCCGCGCGCCGGTGAGCGCGTCGTACCCGCCGACGTAGACGACCGCGACGGTGGAGACGATGATGGCGAAGATGAGGACGAACCCGAGCGCGTCGCTGACCCCGCGGTCGCCCGAAGCGCCGCCGACGCGCACGCTACGCATCCTCGACCTCCAGTTGGTCGCCGTCGTAGCCCACGGCGAAGTCGCCGCCCGAGACGGTCGCGTTCTCGACGGGCGTCTCCGTCTGGAACTCGACGGTGACGGTGACGTCCGAGCGGTCGGCGTCGAGGACGACGGTGTCGTTCCCGGACTCGTTGACGCGCACGTCGTACGCGACGCCCGCGACGCGCGGCGGCGCTTCGACGGCGTACCGGACGCTGCCGCCGTCGCTGGCGCGCGCGAGCGTGTCCGCGGCCGCGAGGTCCGCCGCCACGCGGTCGCCGACGACGCGGAGTTCGGTCTCGACGGCGCGGTCGCGCTGGGTCTCCACGAGCGACCCCGCGGAGAACAGCAGCATCGTCACGAGGATGGCGGCGACGCCGATGTTCAACACGTACCCCAGCGCCGTGGAGACGCCGCGGTCGTCGCGGCGCAGGCTCACATCCGCCACAGTACCACCTCCACTTCGACGACGGCGTACGCGTGGCCGGGCGCGTTCGGCGCGAAGTAGCGCTCGCCGGTCGCGTCGTCGACGTCCGCGAGCGTCTTCGCCGTCGGCTCGAAGCGCGTGCCGTTGCGCTCCGTGATCGACTGGTTGTCGTACAGCGTCACCAGCCGCGTCGCCGCCACCGCGTCCGCGCTCGGGTCGCCGTGGTGGACGACCCGGCGGGTGCGGCGGTCGCCGTTCGCGTCCACGTAGTAGGCGTTGACGTTGTACGCGACCGCGCGGTCGCCGAACGTCTCCTCGACGGCCAGCAGGAACGACGCGTTCGGCGGCTCGCCGACGTAGTAGCCGTTGGCGCTGGCGTTCGCGAACGATGCGCCGGTGCCGTTCCAGTAACGCAGCGTCCGCGAGAGGTTGCCGTTCGCGCGCTCGGTCTCCAGCAGGCCGGAGGCGGCGCGCTCGTGTTGGGTCTCGATGTGCTGGCTGGCCGTGCTCGCGGTCAGCGGCGTCACCGCGGTCGCCTGAATCGTGAACGCGACCGTCGCGACCACCAGCAGCGCGGCGGCGACGCCCTCCAGCGTGTGCGCTTGCCCCCGCATGCTACCACACCCTCACGACGAGTTCGTAGCGGTCGCCGCCGACGGTGACGCTCCGCCACGCGACGGTGGCGTCGGCGTCCCCGGGAAGCGACTGGCCGGCCGCCGCGCGTACGTCGTCGATGGTCGCCACGTCGCCGGTCGTGTTCGTCAGCGTGACGTTCACCGACTTGTAGTCGCGCATCGCCAGCTCGCCGACGGCGTCGCCGTCCTCGAAGAACGCGGCCGTCCGCTCCGCGTCGAGGTCGTAGGGGTGGTTCGGTGACGCGAGGCGGTCGGTCGCGAGGTCGTCGGCGACGCGGTTCGCGGAGACGGGGTCGCCGACGTCCGGATCCGCGAACGGCGTGATGATGCCGGGGACGAACGCGAACGCGAACGCCACGGTCACGAGGAAGATGCTGACGCCCGCGGCGAAGTCCATGGTGGTCTGTGCTCGGGACATGTCAGGCGAACGAGAACGCGACGAGCGCGACGGTCGGCAGCGCGACCGCGAACTTCACGCCCGACAGCAGGCTGGCGTCGCGGATGTACCCCGCGACGAACCCGGAGATAACTCCCTGCATCGTCACCGCGTGGAAGAACATCATCCCCAGCAGCTCGGTGTCGATGTCCCCGCCGAAGCTCAACTGGCCGCCGGCGCCGCCCGCGCCCCCGGTCGAGGTCTCCAGCCCGCTCATCGTGCCGAGGAACTTCACCTGGAGGATGAGCATCACCGCCAGCAGCGTGAGGTACGTCATGATGATGATGACGACCTGCATGCGGGCCCGCGAGCGGCGCTCGCGCTCGATGTCGTCTTGGTTCTCGCTGGCCTGGGCGGCCGTCGAGAGCACCGCCGTAATCTGACTGGACGCCTCCTGTGCCTTCGTGATGAGCTTGACCGTGCGGGCGAGCCGCGGGATGTGGTACTTGTTGTTGAACTCGACGAGCGCGCGCTTCAGACTCGTGCCGTAGTTCACCTTCGCGTACATCGTCTCGAACTCCTCGCCGAGCTTCCCGCTGGTGGTCTCCGACACCGCGCCGATGGACTCCAGAATCGTCATCCCGGTGTCGTTCGCGGAGGAGAGCTTCCGGAGGTTGTCCGAGAGCTTGTTCGTGATGCGGCGCCGCGAGCGCACGTTCCACTCGCGGAACACCGCCAGCGGGAACCCGACGAGGTACAGCGGGAGGTAGACGTAGAGGAACGTCCCCCAGATTGGCGCGTCGACCATGCCGTCAAGCGTCGTCGGCGCGAGGCCCGCGAGGAACGCGTTCGCGACGAGCACGAGCGTCACGGGCACGGTGAACGCGAGCGTGAACAGCGGGTTGTCACGGAAGAAGCGCGCGGGGTGGCGCATCACCTGCATCGTCTCGTAGGTGCCCTCGCGGCGCTTCACGCGGTCGAAAATCGAGTACTCGCCGACGAAGCGCTCCACGAGACCGAGGCTGAGCAGGCCGGGTTCGCGGCGGCCGGCGTCCTCGCCCTCGAACTCGAGGTAGCCGTCCCCGATTTCGTCCTGCTTGACCGTGGAGACGAGCACGAGGAACCCCAGCCCGACGATTGGCGTCAGCACGTAGACGGTGGCGTAGAGGAGGCGCATCTGGGCCTGCCCGAGCATGCTCATGATGACGAGGATGATGATGAGCAGCAGCGGGAACAGCGACAGCGTCATGTACATCTCGCCGAACAACTCCAGCGTGTCGAGCGTGAGCTCCTGTTGCTGTTTGGCGGTGCGCATGTGCTTGTCCTTCTTGTCCGAGAGGAACTCCGTCATGTCCCCGCCGGAGTTGATGATGGAGAGCATGTCCGTGAGGAACTGGCTGAGCTCGTCGCTGGGCGTCTCCATCGAGCGATTCCGCACCGCCGTCCGGTAGTCCGTGTCGAAGTACTCGGTCTCCTGGACGATGCTGCGGAACTCCATGGCGACCTCGCCGTACGTGTCGTCGGCCTTCGCCATCGCCTCGAGAATCTCCAGTTGGTTCATGCCGCCGATGGACAGCGCGTACATGAAGGATACGGCGTCCGGCAGCAGCATGTTGATCTCGCGCTCCCGGCTGCTGGAGCGCATGTACGGCACGGAGAGCAGCCCGCCGAACCCGACGGTGAAGCCGACGAACCCGAACAGGAGTCCGGTACCGACCACCAGCGCGGGAATCTTCAGCGCCTGTACGATGGCCAAAAGCGTCTCGTTCGGAACGGGGACGCCGATGAGCGTCTCCGTCTCCACGAGCCCGGTGTAGAAGAGGCCGTAGCCGAGCCCGAGCCCGAGCAGCCACAGGAGGACGCCCGCGACGACGCCGACGCCGATGGCGCGGGAGACGAACAGCTCCACGGGGTCGTCCATGCGGGCTTCCGCGAGCTTCGTCTCCACGTCCGCGACGAAGTCGCTGCCGTCGCTGAACGCCCACTGGTAGACGGGGAAGAACGCGTCCGCGACGGCGTCCGCGCCCTCGCCGAACGACTGCGACCCCGTGCTCATTCGGCGTCCTCCTCACGTTCCGCGCGGTCGCCGTCGCCGGCGGCGGGCTCGAACGCCCCGAACCCGTCGGCGTCGCTGACCGGCTCTATCGCGGGTTCGAGGTCGTCACCCGCGAACGGGTCCGTCCTCTCACGTTCCGCGTCGCTTCGCTCGCTGCCGGGCGCGAACTCGGCGTCGGTCACTTCCTCGATGGCGGCTTCGAGGTCGTCGGCGTCCAGTCCGCGGGTGTCCGCGACCACGTCCTCGTCGGCGGCGTCGGGCGTGAGCGCGGTCGCCAGCGAGTCCGCGGACTCGCCCTCGAACTCCGCGAGCACGCCGCCCTCCTCGCGGGCGGTTTCGAGGATGTCCTCGGCCTCTTCGAGCACGCTCTCGGAGGGGTCCGGGCGCGGGACCATCGCCTCCTTGTCGGGGTCGACGTCGATGAGCACGCTCTCCATCCCGCGGAGGTCCTCTAAGGCGTCCTCCAGTCGGCCGTTGGCGACGAGCGTGAGGATTGTCTCGGGGTCGTTGATGTACGCCTGCGCGGTCGCGGCGACCTGCGCGTACTCGTTGAGCCCCTGCTCGATGAGGTACGCCAGCAGGACGCGGCGCTCCTGCAGTTGGCGGTCCAGTTCCATCTGCGTCCAGCCGCGGTCGAACTTGATGTCCTCCAGCGTCGAGGAGTCCGCGGTCTGTCGGTAGGAGTCGTCCTCGGGCTCCCACTGGAAGACGTCGTTGACGTTGATTTCGTCGTTTTCCGGATCGTAGCGGTTGATCTCGGTAATCGAGCGGTTGCGGCGGACCTTCTGTCCGCGCACCCGCGTCTGGGACTGCACGCTCACGAGGTCCAGCGCGGTGAACAGCGTCTTCGAGACGTTGATGGGTTCGGTGGTGAAGCGCTTGAGGACCTCGCCGACGTTGTCCGCGTGGAACGTCGTGTACGTGGTGTGGCCGGTGCTCATCACCTGGAAGAGCGTGCGGCCCTCCTCGCCGCGCACCTCGCCCATCACGATGTAGTCGGGGCGCTGGCGGAGCGCGGCCTCCAGCAGGTCGAACTCGTCGATGTCGCCGGTCTCGTCCTCGCCGAAGCTCGGGCGCGTGACCGACGCAATCCAGTTGCGCTGGGGGAGTTCGACCTCGCGGGTGTCCTCGATGGAGACGATTTTCGCGTTGCTCGGGATGAACAGCGAGACGGCGTTCAGGCTCGTGGTCTTCCCGGACGCGGTGCCGCCCGCGAACACGAGGCTCTTGTGGGACTCGATGCACAGCCAGAGGAACGCCATCTCGTCGAGGCTGAACGTCTGCCAGTTGATGAGGTCCACGGGCGTGAACGGCACGTCCTTGAACTGGCGGATGGTGTAGTTGGTGCCGTGGTCGCTGACCTCCTGTCCGAGCGTCAGCTGGGCGCGCGAGCCGTCCCGGAGCGTGGCGTCCACCTGCGGCTGGCGCTTCGAGATGCCCTTCCCGGAGCGCTGCGCGAGCTTCACCACGAAGTCGTCTAAGCTCTCGCGGCCGTGGTAGACGTTCGTGATGAGGTTCTCGTAGTCGGTGTGGTAGACGAACACCGGCGAGTCGTAGCCGTCGCAGGAGATGTCCTCGACGTTGATGTCGTGCTTGATGCCGTCGATGCGCTCGTAGCCGATGAAGTTCCGCTGGAGGACGTACAGCAGGGTCTCCACCTGGTACTGCGTGAGCGCGTCCGGGTCCTCCGCGAGCACCGCGGGCTCGGGGCGCGCCATGATGCCGTCGAGGTGGGTGTCGTCGGGTTCGACCGGCGGCCCCCCGCGCCCGACGGCCGCCAGCAGTTTGTCGACGAGCGACTGCTCGCGCCCCACCGGGCCGTCGTAGAGGTCGTAGCGCTCCAGCAGTTTCCGCGTCTCGCGCTCGATGACGCCGCGGCGCTCGGCCTCGTCGCCGGCGGCCGCAACGTCGTCGCTGGCGTACTTGATGGCGGTCCGGAGCTTCTCCGTGAGGAACTCCTGGAGGTCCTCCTCGATGGGGTTCCGGTAGGGCTCCACGAGGTAGTACTTCTTCTCGTTCTCGCGGTCGGAGTGGAAGATGACGACGAACGCGTACGGCTTGTTCACCCAGTAGCGCTCGACCTCCCGGAAGTGCCGCTTCTTCTCCATCGGCACCGCCTTCTCCAGGTCGTAGCGGTTCGCGATGGTCGTCTTCCCCTCGATAGTCGAGAAGAACGCGTCCTCGTCGATGTCCTCGTGAATGTCGACCGTGCGCTCGTCTTCGAGGTCGAGCATCTTGTCGGCGGCGTCGTCTTTCACGGACAGCCAGTTCTCGACGTTCTCCGGGGCGAAGCCGAGGTGCTCCACGGGGTCGAAGCGGACGATTTCGCCGTCGTCGTCGCGCGGTCTCGTCCAGTCGTTGTCGCCGACGTAGTAGTACTCGCGCTTGAAGTGCTCCCACATCCACTCGTCTTTCGCGACCGGCGTCGTCTCGGGGTCGGTGAACTCGTCGAAGTAGTCGTGGAAGTTGCTCGCGCGCCGCGCCGCCGTCGCGAGCACGTCGCCCTTCTCGTCGGGGTCGAACCCGAGGTCGCCGCTCGGGTCGGCCTCGACGGCGTCCCACTTCGGCTCCGGCGGGTCCGCGCCGAGTTCGTCCCACTCGGGGTACGGCGGCTCGACGGTCTCCCTCCTGCCCGCGTCGGCGGCCGCGAGCTCGTGTCTCGCGCGCTCGCGGCGCTGTCGGACGCGGTCGGCGGCGTCGTCGTCGCCGTACTCCTCCAGATAGTCCACCCAGGAGTAGTCGCCGACCGTCGCGCCGACGTCGTACTCGCGGACCGCGGGCGCGAGGTCGCTCCAGTCGTAGTCGCGGTTCCGCGCCCCCGGTGTGCCCTCCGCTGGTGTGCCGTCGGTGCCGCCGCCGGTCGTCGCCCCGCCGGCTTCGGCATCGTCGCCTGCCATTGGCTGGTACTGGCCGGGCAGCGTCAAAAACCCTTGCGACCAATTACCACGCTCCTTGACACGAACCGGCGGCCGCTACCGGTACTCGTCCACCACGGTGACCTCGCCGTCCGACACCTCGATGTCCACCAGCGCCGTCACGTCGTGGGGTGAGTCGGCCATCGCGCTCTCCGAGCCGACCTTCCGGATGACCACCACGACGTCCGCGATTTCCGCGCCGATGTCGTCGAGAGCCTCGGTGAGCGCGCGCAGCGTGCCGCCCGTCGACAGCAGGTCGTCGAGCACGAGCACGCGGTCGCCCGCCTCGACGTCGTTGACGTACATCTCACCCTCCGAGTAGCCCGTCTCCTGGTGGATTTCGACCTCGCCCGGGAGGCCGTACTCGCGCTTGCGCACGACGGTCACCGGGAGGTCCGTCTGCAGGCTCACGGCCGTGGAGATGTGGATGCCCATCGCCTCCGGGGTCACGATTTTGTCCACGCCTTCGAGGTCCGCCACCCGCGTGATGCCGACGACGACTTCCCGCAACAGCGCGGGGTCGAGCATCGGCACGCCGTTGCTAATCGGGAGGACGACGTACTCGTAGCCGCCCTCTTTCTCGATGACGGGTGCTCGCTGGAAGGACTCGCGTAACCGCTCCATACCCCGCGTTCGCCCGTCGAGCCAAAAGGATGCGGGGTTCGTGTATTTTCAGCAATTACGCTGATTTCACCACTAACGCTCTTTGCGGTGGAGACCCTACGTCCACCCGAGATGTCCATCGACCGCGAAACCTTCGAGAACGCGAGCGAGGACGAACTCGCGGGACTGTCCGTTCCCGAGCGCGTCCTCGGCTTCCTCGCGAGCCACGACGGCCACGCGTTTGAAGCGAGCGAGATTGCCGCTCGCCTCGAACTCGACGACGGAGCGGTCAGTACCGCCCTCACGCGGCTCAAGGACCGCGACCTCGTCGAACACAAGGCGACCTACTGGGCGGTCACCGACGACGAGCAGCGACTCGCGGCGTACGACGGCTACGAGCGCGCGACCTCGCTGTTCAACGAGCAACTCGGCGAGGAGAACGCGGACGCTTGGCGCGAGCAGTCGCCCGAGGGAGCGCACCCGAGCGTCGACGACGAACAGTGAGCGACGAGGAACCGACGCCGACTTTCGAACCGGGCGACGTCGTCTACGGCGCCGACCCGTTCGACGGTGACAAGCAGGCGCGCCCGTGGCTCGTCCTCTCGAATCACGAGGACCGACCGTTCCACGGCGAACAGTACATCGCAGTCACGCTGACGACGAAGTCGTGGCTGGACGGGCTCCTCGAAATCCCGGACGACGACTGGATACGTGGTGGAACGCCCGAACAGAGCCGCATCGTCCCGTGGGGCGTCCAATCGCTCAGTTCCGACGACATCGCGTTCTGGCAAGGACGGCTGACGCAACGCCTCGTCGACGACGCCGTCGCGTCACTGGTCGACGAACTCCGCCAGTAGCTACCGGGCTGTCGATTCGCCGCTCAGACCGACACGTCCGAGAAGTCGAAGAACGCCGTCTCGTAGCCCTCGTGGCGCGAAATCTGCGGGGGCGTCTCCACGCTCACGGTCGCGTTCTCGATTTCCTCGCCCGCGGAGACGACCGCGCCGTAGTGGTAGCCGAGGTCTGCGTCGAGCGTCGGCACGAGGTCGCCGTCGAAGACGCGCTCGCCGCCCGCGTCGGCGGTCGCGGACAGCGACGCGCTCGGGAGCGCGAACCGGTTGTGCGGCGTGCGCAGCGACGCCGCCACGTACGTCTCGTCGTCGCCGGCCGCGAGGTCGCCGAACTCGCTCGTGGTTCCGACGACCAGCTTCGCGCCGCCCGTCTCGCCGCTCCCGAGGGCCTGAATCGGGAACGAGTCATCCGGAGGCACCTGCGAGAGCGTCGCGCTCTCCATGTCCATCGGGTCGACGGCGCCTTCCGTGCCCTCGCGGTCGGCGGGGATGTCCTCGAACGGGAGGTCGTCGAGCGCGCTGCGGTCGAACGTGAACGAGAAGTCGAACTCCACGGGGTCCGTGGCGACCGACTCGCCGCTCGACCGGCGCGTGGTCGGCGGGACGACGCGCACGGTCACGTCGTAGTTTCCCTCCGGGCCGAGCGCGACGTTGTCGCCGTGGTGGACGCCCATCTGCTGGGAGAGCATCTGCCACGGCGTCACCGACGACGTCTCGTCCTCCGGGCCGGTGTGCTCGATTTCGACGTTCGCTTCCGGTAGCACCGTTCCGGTTTCCGTGTCCCAGACGGCGACCATCAGGTGCACGTCGTCCTCGCCGCGGACGTTCACGCGGTCGGTGTCCGTCGTGCGCACCAGCCAGAAGCGGTGCGGGAACGTGTAGGTGAGCGCGCACGCGTACCGGCCGCTGGTCTGCATCCCCGCCATCTCCATCCCCTCGACGTGCGAGGGGACGTAGGCGGCCTCGGGGCGGTTCTCGGGGAGCGGCGGCTCGCGGGTCGCCCGCTCGGTTTCGAGGAAGCCCAGACAGCCCGCGGTCGCGCCGAGCCCGGTAGCGCCCGCGGCCGCGAGGAACGCGCGCCGGCTCGGCTTACGCATCGCCGCCCTCCGGGGTGGGGAGCGCGCGCTTCGACCGCGGCGGCAGCAGGTAGTTGCCGCGGTGGGTGACCGAGAGGTACTGGCGGATGCCGTTGTTCTGCGTGCGCCCGACCGGCGTCTCGCCGCTGACGTCGGTGGCGTTCATCGCCTCGCGGGTGCGCTCGAAGTCCGCGATTTCGCGCTGGAGCGCGAGGAAGTGCACGCCCGCGCGCCCGCCGTCCGTCGAGTCGAAGTCCCGCCGGAGGATGACCGGGCGGCCGTCCTCGCGGACGCGCTGGAGCTTCTGGCCGTGGCCGACGACGCCGCGCTCGCTACCCGTCTCCACGGGGTCGCCACAGCCGCCGAGCTGGGGGCTGTCGCCGAGGTTCTCGCCCGTTCCCTCGACCGCGCCGCTGTCGGCGTGCGCGGGACAGAACATCTGCGCGACGCGGGACTCCCTGTCGTCCTGCTCGTACCACTGCGTGAGGTTCAGGTCGATGTGGGAGACGTGCTGGGTGGTGCCGCCCGCGAACGGCCCCGACTGGATGGTGACGCGGTCCTCGGTCGCCTGACTCTTCTCGAAGTCCGACTTGAAACCCATGTACAGCGGCGCGTCCTCGGGCACGGGCTCGGAGTCGGGGACGCCGCCGGTGTCCTGATTCTCCGCCGGCAGCCCCTCGCCGACGAACCCGGAGCGCCGGTCTGCGACCGTGAACGCCTCGGTGAGCGCGGCCTTGACTTCGACGCCGTTGGCGGTCTCGCGGTTGCCGCGCATCGCTTCCTCGGCTTCGAGGACGGCGCTGGCGTGGTCGCTGGCGAGGTGGAGGAGCGCGTCGGGGTCGTCCAGCGCGGGGTCTTCGAGGTCCGAGAGCGGCCGCGGCTCCGGGAGGTCCACGGCGTCGGGGAGTTCGGCGTCGAAGCGTCGAAAGTACGCCGGCGAGTAGCCGAGTGTGAACAGCAGGCCGTCGTTCGACCGCTCGTAGGCGCGTTCGAGCGCGCGGAGCGCGGTTTCGACGGTCTCGCGGGCCTCGTCGGTGGGTTCGCCGTCGAGGTCGAGGTGGACGAGCGCGTGGTGGCGCGGCGGCAGCGCGTTCCCCGCGTCGTCCCGCGAGAGGGCGTCGTTCCACGCGTGCTGGCGCTCGGGCAGCGACGCGGGGTCGTCCACGCCGGCCGGAATGTCGGCGTCCTCGCGGTCCACGCAGGCGGCGAGCGCGCTCGCGCCGCCGATGGCGACCGCGGACTTGAGGAACGCGCGGCGGCTCACGCCGCGGGAGTCCGGGAGCATACGCGAGGGCTAGGCCTTCACGCGAAAAGCCGTTCTGGTGCGGGCGTCGAATTCGACGCGCGGACCAGAACCCGCAAGCCACTGCGCGCGAATCGGAGCGTATGCATCCGCTCCGCGCCACGGGCCGCGCCGGCGCCCTCCTCGCCCCCGTCGCCGCGCTCGCGAGCCCGGCCGCCGCCCACTCCGGCACCACGCACGCCGGCACCCCGCACTGGCTGTTGTTCGCGCTCGCGTTCCTCGGTATCGGGGTCGCCGTCGTCGCGATGGCCGCGTACCGCCGCGGCCGCATCGCCGGCACGACGGGGGCCGCCGCGGGCCTCGTCGCCGCGCTCGCCGGCGGGTTCGGGCTCGTCGGCCTCGTCGAACTGCAGGTCGTCGCCGACACCGGCCCCCAGATTCGCTCCATCTACCCGACGCTGAGTCTCGTCGTCGGCGCCGCGATGGCGGTCGGCAGCCTCGCCGTCGGCCGCCTGCGGTGGCCCGAGCGCCCGCGCTACGTCGCGCTCGGCGTGCTGCTGGCGGCGTGGGTCGTCTACCCCGTCGTGATGCCGAACGGCGGCACCTACCACGCCCTCGGCTACGCGCTCGTCGCGACCGTCGTGTTCGCGGTGGGCTACGTCCTCTACAGCGACGCGTGGGGCGTCGTCCAGAGCCTGCGCCGCGACCGCCGGCCGCTCGGTGCGGGCCTCGCCGCGGGCGCGCTGTTCGTCGGCTTCTTCGCGTTCTCCGCGGGGACGCTCACACTCAACCCCGACGCCGGCATCGGCGCGCCCACGGAGTCACTGGTGGTGTTCCTCCCGGTCGCCGACCCGCTCGTGGCGTGGCCGGCCGTCGAGTTCGTCTTCCCGTCGGTCCCGATGGCGGGGTTCGTCTCCGTCGGGACCGTCGTGCTGATGGGACTGCTCGGGAGCCTCGTCGCCGTCAACGTCGGCGTGCTCGTCCAGCAGGCGCGCGCCGACAGCGCCGCGGACGGCGGCACGTCCGCGCTCGGGATGGTCGCCACGACCGGCGCGACCGCGTGCTGTTGCTGCGCGCCCGCGTTCTACGGCATGCTGTCGGTGCTGTTCGGCGCCGCCGCCACCCCCGCGTACTGGGCGTTCCTCGACCCGACCTCGCCCGTCGGCGGCGTGTTCTTCGCGGCGAGCGTGGTGCTGTTGCTCGGGAGTATTATTCGCGCGACGGGCGGCGGCCGGTCGGTCGCCTAGTCGAGGAAGTCGTCGAGCAGGCGCTCGAAGCGGTCCACGAACCGGTCGGCCACCGAGGGGTCCACGTCGGCGAGCAGCCGGACGGTCGCTTCGGGCCGCACGAGGGCCAGCGTGACGCGGTTGTGCGCGTCGCGGCGCTTCTCCACGACGTCGCGGGCGGTGAGCGCGTCGAGGTGGTGTTCGAGCGTCGAGCGCGCGACGCCGACGCCCTCGGCGACCGCGGCCGGCCGCGAGGGCCCCGCGTCGAGGAGGTACGAGAGCGCGTCCCGGGCGGTCTCGCGGCGCGCGAGCGCGACGACGCCGCGCTCCCAGTCGTCGTACTCGGGCGGGAAGTAGTGCGTGCGCCCGGAGACGCGTTCGACTGCGAGGTCGCCCGCGCTGACGAGGCGGTGGGCGTGGTGCTGGACCTGGCCGGGCGCGAGGTCCGTCGCTCGCACGACCGCGTTGAAGTGGACGCCGGGGTCCTCGTGGACGTGCGTGGCGATGCGGTCGCGTGCGTCGGTCACCGCCCGCCACCTCCAGCGGTCGTCGCGGCGACCGAGCGCGCGTACCAGACCGCGGCGATGACCAGCCCCGCCATCAGGACGTCGAGGCCGTGTTCGAGAACGTGGTGGACGTCGCCCGCGAGCAGGCCGCCGACGCTCGCGCCGGCGACGACCGAGCGCGCCAGCAGCGCGGCGAGCGCGAGTGCGACCAGCAGGTAGGGCCGGGAGCGCCGCCGCAGGAACGCCACCAGCGCCGCGGCCGTGAGCAGGGCTGACGCCACGCCGGCGGCGGCGAGCGCAAAAACGAGCGGGACGTCCAGTCCCGCGGTCTGCGCGTGGGCGACGGGGAGCACGCCCGACGGTTGGGCGGCGGCGAGTGTAGGTCGTTCGGTTCCGCGAGCCGGGCCGTGCGCTCGCCTACCGTGGTGGCGGACAACGCTTAACACCACGCGGCGCCACCTTCCGGTATGGACGATATTTTCGTCGGCCGACTGATGTCGGACAGCATCCACACCGTCACCCCGGACACGCTCGTCGAGGACGCCGCCGACGTGATGCGCGACAACAGCATCGGCTCGGTCGTCGTCGTCGACGAGAACGGCCACCTCGAAGGCATCCTGACGAACACCGACTTCGTCACCATCGTCGCCAAGAGCAAGCCGAAGGCCCAGACCACCGTCGAGCGCTACATGACCACGGACGTCGTCACCACGACCGCACAGGAGTCCATCCGCGACGTCGCGGACGCGATGCTCGAACACGCCTTCCACCACATGCCCGTCGTGGACGACGACGACAACGTCATCGGGATGATTACCACGACCGACCTCGCCTCGTACATCTCCACCGTGCAGACGCCCAGCCCCGCCTGACGCGCCGACAGTTCTGCGACCCGGCGAGCCTCGCCGCGTGACCAACTACCACGCCCCCGGCGCGCGAACGCGTACTCGCATGGCAGATTCTCACAGTCACGACCACGAGCCGGGTCACCACCACGAACACGTCGATGCGACCGTCGAGGACCACGACGACTGGGCGCGGCGCCGCCGCAAGGGGATTCCCACCGACAAGCAGCTGCTGGTCGTCGCGTGCATGGACGAGCGCATCCCCGTCGAGGACGCGCTCGGCATCGAGCTCGGGGACGCCCAGATTTTCCGGAACGCCGGCGGGAAGGTCACGGACGACGTGATTCGCTCCGCGGCGCTGACCACCCAGTTCTTCGACACCGAGGAGATTATCGTCGTCAACCACACCGACTGCGGGATGATGAGCGCGCCCGACGACGCCGTCGTCGAGGGGCTGGAGGAAGCCGCCGGCGGCGACCTCGACGACGTGGACCTCGACCCCGCGCTCTCCGAACTGTCGATTGGCGACGCCTCCGTCGCCGACTGGGTGCGCATGACCGACGACATCGACGAGGCCTGCGCCGCGCAAGTCCGGTACCTCGACGAACACCCGCTCGTGGACGCGACCGTCCACGGCTACGTCTACGAGGTCGAGAGCGGGACGCTTCGCTACCCCGGCGGGCGCGTCGCCGAGGACATCAGCACGCGCGTCGAGGACTGACGCTCACTCGGTGGCGAGCAGCCAGCCCGCGAGAACGGCGGCGGCCGCGAGCGCCGCGAACAGCACGCCGAACGCCGCGCGGAAGCCCGCGCGCTCGGAGGCGAACCCGACGACGGCGGGGGCGACCGCGCCCGCGCCCATCAGTATCGTCCGCGCGACGCCGAGCCCGCCGCCCGCCAGCGAGTCCGGCACCACGTCCACGAGGTAGACGCCGCGAACCGGCCGGAAGCCGTGGCTCCCGAGGCCGAACGCCACGACCGTCGCGCCGAGCGCGAGCGGCGAGCCCGCGACGAGCAAGCCAAACAGGCCCGCGGTCGCGAGCGCGAGCGTCGCGGCGACGACCGCGAGCGGGCTGAACCGGTCGCTGAGTTCGCCGGTCGTCAGCTGGACGAGGCTCACCGCGAACAGCGCGCTGTACAGCAGGCTCGCGGTCGCGCCGTCGAGGCCCGCGGCGTCGGCGAGATACAGCGGGAGGAACGCGACGACGCCGTTGTACGCGAACGAGAAGCCGACCGTGACCAGCAGGAACGCGCCGAAGCGCCGGTCGCCGAGCAGCGCGCGGTAGTCCGCGAGCGCCGCGGCGCCGTCGGTCGAATCCCCGGCCTCGGTTTCGTTTGTCGCGGCGACGTCGTCGGGGGTGCGAAGCCAGAACGCGGCCGCGAGCGCGAGTCCGGTGACGCCGCCGCCGAGGAAGAGTGCCCGCCACCCGGGGTCGGCCGCGACGGCGACGACGACCGCGGGCGCGACCACGCCGCCGAACGCCCCGAACGTGTCGTGGACGCCGAGCGCGCGCCCGCGCCGCGACGGGTACAGCGTCGCCAGCAGGTCCACCGCGACGGTCTTGTGGACGCCCGTCCCGACGCCGACGAGCACCATTCCCCCGACCAGCACCGCCAGCGGCCCCGGTATCGACAGGAGCAGCGCCGCGACGCCCGCGACTGTCACGCCCGCGGCGACCACGCGCGCTGCCCCCACGCGGTCCGCGACCACGCCCGCGGGGAACTGCAACAGCGCGTACACCAGCATCATCGCCGTGAACGCCGCACCCAGCACGCCGTTCGAGACGCCGTAGAGGTCGCGCAGCTGCGGGAACAGCGGCGGGAACGCGTACCGCAGGAACTTCGCGAGGAACCAGATGCCCGACGCCACCAACAGCACGTCGAAGCCGGCTCGCTCCCCGTCGGTCGTTCCGGGTGCGTGCATCGGTTCGTGCGGGACCACTCGGGTCGCTCGGAAATACGTCCCGGAGCGATTCCGGGCCGCGCTCCGTTAGTCAGAACCCCCAGCGCAGGCCGGCCATCGTCCCGAGGATGGCGACCATGAGCGCGAGCTCGACGAGGCTCAACATTCCGTACTTCTTGTTCAGCGCGGCGAGGCGCTCGTGGTCCGTGTCGTCGGCGGCGATTTCGTCGAACATCCCGGCCGTGAACGTGTGGAGCGGGCCGAAGCCGAGCGCGAGTAGTGCGGCGGCGAGCGCGAGCGCCGCCCACAGCGACGGCGTCGGCGACGCCCACAGCCCCATCATGCTCGCGAGCCCGATGCCGGACCCGACGACGCCGACGGACACCGGCTCCATGAGGAGGTTCATCCGCGGGACGAACCCCGCCGCGAACTCCGCGTTCGCCTCCTCGGAGAGGCTCCCCATGACCGGCCCCAGCACGACGGCGCCGAGCACCGCCGTTCCGAACCAGAACGCCCCGAGGAAGAGGTGGACGGTGAACATGACTCGGGCGTCCCCCGAGAGGTACCCGAGCACGGGCAAAATCAAGGGGACGACGACCGCGCCGGCCGCGAACGGCCGGCTGGCGGCGTCGACCATCGAACTGTAGCGTTCGCGCCTGTTCGCGGGTCGCTGTGCGTCCGTCAGTGACATCTATCGAGCCCCCTCACAACGAATGGTAGCTGAACTGACGCTCGGATAAGTGATGGGGCTAGAACAACTGTTGGCGGGGCCGCGAGCGTCAGTAGAGCCGTTCGGTCGCTATCTCCGCGCCCGTCGCGAGCGCGTCGAGTTTCTTCCACGCGATTTCGGGGTGGACCATGCCGAGGCCGGCCTGCGTGCCGAACCCGCAGTCCGGCGCGGCGACCAGCGGCGTCGAGTCGTCGACGGCGTCCGCGACGCGTTCGAGGCGGTCCGCGATGGTCTCGGGGTGGTCGACGACGTTCGTCTTCACGTCCACGACGCCCGGAATCAGCTCCCAGCCGTCCGGCACGGGGTGTTCGGCGAACGCGCGGTACTCGTGCTGGTGGCGGGGGTTGGCCTGCTCGACGCTGAGGCCCGTGATGTCGGCCTCGTAGATTGCCGGCAGCAGCTCCGCCAGCCCCGTGTCGAGGTGGTGGGGTCCCTCGTAGCTCCCCCAGCAGGTGTGGAGCCGGACCTGGTCGGCGGGGACGTTCGACAGCGCCTCGTTGAGCGCCTCCACGTGGAGGCGGGTGGTCGCCTCGATTTCGTCGAGGGAGGCGTCCGCGTACTCGCCCGTGTGGCCGACCGTGAGCAGTTCCGGCGCGTCGATCTGGAGGGTCGTCCCGGTGTCGGCGACGAGCTCGTACTCCTCGGCCATCGCGTCCGCGACGGCGAACAGGTACTCCTCGTAGTCGCCGTAGTAGTCGTCGACGTGCGTCGCGGTGACGACGCTGGGCGACGCCGACGTGACGAACGTGTCCTCGAAGTCCGCATCGACGTCGTCGAGGGCCGCTTGGAAGCCGTCGAGTTCGGCCTTCGCGTCCTCGTGGCCGGTGTACTCGACGGGGCCGGTGACGACCGGCTGCATCGAGAGGTCGATGACGTCCGTCTCGAACGTCTCGGCGGCGTAGTCGGGGAACTCCTGGAGGTCCGCCCAGAGTTCCTGCTCGCGCTCGCCGTCGATGCCGCTGAGGCGGTCCGCGACGTACCAGTTGAACGAGACGCGGGACTGCTCGCCGTTGTTCGCGACGTCGAGGCCGACCTCGGCCTGCCGCTCGACGACGTCGCGCGTGGCGTCCGCGACGGTCGCGTCCCACTCGTCGGGGTCGACTGTCTCGCCGTCCTGGCGCCGTTCGAGGAGGTCAAGCAGTGCCGGCGGTCGGGGGAGGCTACCGATGTGCGTCGTGAGAATCCGATCGTTCGCCGTCATTAGATACTCACGCGAGTAATACGCACTCGAATAAATATAACCAACGGTATTCGAACTCGCCGCCGTCGGGTCCCGGCTCCGGTCTCCGTGTCGGCGATGAGAGTTCGGTCGGACCCGCCGAAACACAGCTATTATTGGCGTACGGCCGCCCCCTTCGAGTGTACCTAATGGGTTTACGTACCGCGGTTCGGCGGGAAGTGACGGCGCTGTGGGGCGGCGGGAAGGGTGTCTCCCTCGTCGCCGTCGCCACCGGCTGGGGCCTGCTGAACGGCGGGCGGATGGTCTACCCCGTCATCATCCCCTACCTCCAGACCGACTACGGGCTCTCCCTCACGGTGTCGGGCCTGCTCGTGACCGTGCTGTGGTTCTTCGCGGCAATCGGCCAGCTCCCCGGGGGGATGCTCGCCGACCGGTACGACGAGCGCGCGCTCATGGCCACCAGCACCGTGGTCGTCGCCGCCGCGCTCGGCCTCGTGGTCACCTCGTCGTCGCCGCTCGTCCTGTTCGCGGCGACCGCCGCGTGGGGGCTCGGCCACTCGCTGTACCCCATCGCCCGAATCACGATTCTCTCGAAGCTCTACACGCAGCGCCTCGGCAGCGCGCTCGGCGTCACGATGGCGACCGGCGACATCGGACAGACGGTCCTCCCGCCGGTCGCCGCCGCGCTCGCCGCCGCCGTCGCGTGGCAGGCCGGCCTCGGCTTCGTCGCGCCGCTGCTCGTCGTCGCCGGCGTTCTCGTCTACGCCACCACGCCCGACGACGCCGACGAGGACGGAGACGCCGCCACGGACGACGACGAGAGCACGCAGTCCCTGCGGGACGCCGTCGACGTCCTCGCGGAACTCCGCACCCCCGAAATCGGGTTCATGACGGTCATCCTCTTCCTCTACATGTTCATCTGGCAGTCGTTCACCGCGTTCTACCCGACCTACCTCACGTCGGTGAAATCACTGTCCACCCAGCAGGCGAGCGTGCTGTTCGGGTTCTTCTTCGCGGTCGGCGTGCTCGTCAAGCCGGTGGCCGGCGCCGCCTACGACCGCATCGGGATGCGCCGCTCGCTCATCGGGATTCTGCTCCCGGCCGCCGCGGGCTTCCTCCTGCTGCCCGTCGTCTCCGGCGTCTGGGCGCTCGTCGGCGTCACCGCGCTCGTCAGCACGATGCTCGGCACCGGCGCCGTCACGCAGTCGTTCCTCGCGGAAGCGTTCTCCGAGGCGACGCAGGGCACCGGCCTCGGCGTCATCCGCACGCTCACCGCGTCGCTGGCCGCCGCCGGCCCCGTCGTCTTCGGCGTCGTCGGCGACCACGGCTACTTCGACGAAGGCTACGTCTTCCTCGCGGTCGTGATGGCCGTCGTCATCGCGCTCACGTACCGGATGCCCGAATCGACGTGAGTGCAGTCGCGCGTCATTCGTTATATTCGAGAATTCAGGTAGTACACGTCGTCACTGTTAGTCACGGATTTGTGTACTGGACTCGTTTACACGAGCTCGCTTGACCCACGTACTTCGGGTCACTCACCGGGTGATTTCAGACTAATTTAGCGCGTATCAGGGGAAACGCGGTCGCGGCCGGCTGCGGTAGCGGGGGGTGTCAAAATATGCACACGAGCTTCGCGGTCTCGTCTGCAAATCCGGGAAAGCGATCCTCTCGGCCCGCAACCCTGTGGGGACCGAAGAGGAGAACCAAGTTCAGGTCAAGAATTATCAGTTTTCGCGATGCAACAGACAAGGTAGATATGCCCGAATTCTTCGGTAAGACCTTCGATAACCTGCCGCAGAGCCTCAACAAGGACCTACGTGATTTAGAACAAGAGGGGTGTATGTATGCGCAATTCTGGAACGATGATTTAGAGAAGTTCGCGTTCTGCCGGATACAGTTTAAACCAAGTGAGATAGTTAAGTATGTTGATTCACTGAAGGGTTACGACGAATTCCTCGAATATGTTAGTAAGGGATATGACAAATATGAGGCAGTTGAGATGGTTTCAGATGACCGAGTAAAGCGAACTGCCAAAGATTACGCACAGTGGGTTCAGGATAATGGACATCCCCAAGACCCATACTGCCCTGCTGCATTCTATCTCGACCATCTGGAATCATTAGTCTGTGGCACTATGGAAGACCGATATGAATTCATTCAGGAGACATATAGCGGCGACCGGCACTGTCTAGTTGAGTTAGTTTGAGAAGTGAGCAGGTCGTTGAGTAACTTGTTCAGAGATGCTCGCAGACCTGCTCAGTGAGAGCTATGCGGCGGATTTAGAAGAATCTTGGGAGAATGAGCGGACGGCGACGCCCGTTAGGGCGTTCGCCGTCCGCCTCCACCAGACCGGTTGTTCGCTCCGCGAGACAACAACGATCTTAGCGGAATTAGGCGTTGAACGCTCGCATGGAGCGGTTTGGAACTGGGTACATCGGCTAGCTGACAGCGACTGCGACCCGCCTGAGGCGCAGCCGAAGCGGGTCGCCGTTGACGAGACTGCTGTCAAGATTAACGGTGAGTGGTCTTGGTTGTATGCTGCAATAGACATCGACACAAAATTGATCCTGGATGTCGCGTTATTTGGGCGGCATGGCACTGATCCAGCGGCTGCATTTCTGCAGAAACTCCAAGAGAAATATGATCTCTCGGAGGCTGAGTTTCTCGTCGATCAATTCGGTTATCGGACTGCCCTTGCTCGATTAGGATTGAGCGGTCGGGTCAACTATACCGACCGAAACCTCATCGAAAAGTGGTTTCACACGCTCAAAATGCGGGTCGACCGCTTCCATAACTCGTGGGTGGGCAGTCGGTCAAGCGTCCGAGAGTGGCTTGAACAGTTCATGCATTACTACAACTGCCACAGACCGCATCAAGGTCTTGATGGCAGAACGCCGATCGAGGAGGTCCAGAACTAGACAGTGCCCGGCGACCGAAGATTTCTGCTTGAAGAGATATTTGAAGGACTAGAGAGTTCGGTTTCAATTCTACAAGACCGACGGAGTCAGCGACCGGACTTCGAAATTGATTGCGAAACCGACGTTCAAGACCTTCTATATGCAGTTATGAAACCAATCTTTCCGGACGCAAGACCGGAAGAATATACGCCGAAGAACGCGACAGATTCTAAAAGAATTGACTTTGTAATCCCCGATATCTCCACAGTTATTGAAGTAAAATATGTTCGCGATAGCAGCCATGCAAACAGTCTTGCTGATGAGTTGAAAATTGATATTGAGAGCTACCACACCCATGAGAACTGCCAGAGGATGTATTGTATCGTCTGGGATGGTAACTCCGAAATTGATGATGTCGAAAACTTTGAGAATGACCTAACAGGACCGCGGAGTTTTGACGGCGATGAGGTGCAAGTGGAGACGAAAGTACTGCCATAATCCCTCAGTACGCGAAACCTAATTGAAGCATCTCGGCTTCGGCTACAAGTACGATTCCGGAGAGCTGTGTGGTGGGTTTTGGATTGGTGGCCTTAGACACACCCCTAACGGAGAACCGAACGGCCACGTGAGGTTCTCCGCGTGGGTGCATCGGCGCGATCGTGCTGACGACACTCTACCGAATCAACACACGCGTAGCTCCGTGACAAAAACACACGTGGACTCGTCGGGACTGAGCGAAACCGAAGGTTTCGCGAGGTACGACGAGGCCACGACTGAGGGAGCGAAGCGACCGAAGGAAGTGGACTCGTCGGGATTTGAACCCGAGGCCTTCCCCGTGCCAGGGGGATGATCTACCACTGATCTACGAGCCCTCGAACGCATTCCAACGTTTTCCGCGGTCGTTGATAAACCCCGCGAATTCGTCCGGCGGCGCCGCGGGGAGATGGAAACCCTTTACGTGCCCGAGGGCGTTCTCGCCTGTAGGGAACCACACGGCCGTAGATCCGACAGCGCCGCGCTGGCTCGGACGCGATTTGCGTCCGCTGGCGCGGCTTGGGACTGCGGTAGTGTTCCGGCACCAGTCGGTGCCGCCAGCGTTTCGTGTAGTTCCAATCCGAACAATGGCACGAATGCACACGCGCCGCCGCGGGTCGTCCGGCTCGGACCGCCCGGCGGCAGACGAACCACCGGAGTGGAGCGACGTAGACGAA
Organism: Halobacterium sp. NMX12-1; assembly: GCF_040435975.1. NCBI lineage: Archaea > Methanobacteriati > Methanobacteriota > Halobacteria > Halobacteriales > Halobacteriaceae > Halobacterium > Halobacterium sp. NMX12-1. Next base: position 1,451,223 of record NZ_CP159204.1, read on the forward strand.
GACGCAATCGAGGACCGCGTGGTGGAGCTCGCCGAGCAGGGGCACGACCCCTCGCAGATCGGCCTGAAGCTCCGCGACGAGGGCGTGCAGGGCACGCCGATTCCGGACGTGAAGCTTGCGACCGGGAAGAAGGTCACCGAGATTCTCGAGGAGAACGACGCCGAACCGGACCTCCCCGAGGACTTCCGGAACCTGCTGGAGCAGGCCGTTCGCCTGCGCGAGCACGTTCAGGAGAACGGGCAGGACCACCAGAACAAGCGCGCGCTCCAGAACACAGAGTCCAAGATTCGTCGCCTCGCGGACTACTACCGCGGCGACGAGCTCGACGAGGACTTCAAGTACTCCTACGAGAACGCGGTCGAACTGCTCGAATAGATGGCGACGACGGGACGCACCACAGCTGCGACCGAGCCCGACGCCGAGTCGGTGCTGGCCGACGCGGAGTTCGTCCGCGTGGCGGCGGCGCCGACCGGCGGGAGCATCGCGGCCGCCGCGATGCTCGCCGGGGCGTGCGGCGAGCACGACGTACCGTATCAGGTCCGCGTGACTCGCACCGCGCCGTCGGCGCCGGACGCGGCAGAGACGTCCCTCGTGGCCGTCGGCGTCGAGTCGCCGGCCGCCGACGCGTCGTTCGTCGAGGACGCGCCGAACGCGGCCTTCGACGCGGCCCGAGCGGTCGGCGCGGACCCCGACCCAGTGGTGGCGTTCGCGGGCGCGCTCGCTGACGGCGTGGAGCCGTCCAGCGACGTCCGGGAGGCCGCCGGACTGACGCGGCGTCCAGGCGTCGGGATTCCGACTGCGGACCTCGCGGCTGGTCTCGCGCACTCGACGCGCGTTCACGCGTCGTTCTCGGGGGACGAGCAGGCGGCGGGCGCGACGCTCGCCGAACTCGGCCTCCCGCCGGAGCTGGACGAGGCGGCACAGCGCCGCCTCGCCTCGGCAGTCGCGCTCGACGCGACCGGCGAGACGGCGCGCGCCGCAGACCGCGTCGCGGACGTCCTCCGCCCGCACGAGACGCCCGCCGGCCCCTTCGAGACCGTCGAGGGGTTCGCGGACGTGCTCGGCGCGCTGGCGTGGGACGCCCCCGGCTTGGGCGTCGCACTTGCGCAGGGAGCGGTCGACGAGCCGACCGCGCTGGACGCGTGGCGCGACCACGCGACCGACGCGCACGCGGCGGTCCGACGCGCTGACCCGTCGCGGTACAGCGCCGTCGAAGTCGTCGAGGCCGACGCCGCGCAGCCGACCGTCGCGCGACTCGTCCGGGACTACCGGGCGCGCGAGCGAGCGGTGCTCGTCGTCGGCGACGACACCGCCGCGCTCGCGACGACCGACGCGGACGCCCGCGACGTCCTCCCGAACGGCGTGGGGACGGCGACGCTGGCGGTCGCAGACGCCGAACCGAATCTCGTAGAGACCGTGCGGGGTGAACTGTGACGCGGCGCGCGACGATTACGACCGCGGTACCGGACCCGGGACTGGTCGCGGCCGCCGTCCGCCCCGACAACACCGCCGAGATGGACACGCGAGTCAGCGAGGACGCCGTCGTCACGCGCATCGAGCGCGAGGACACCGGCGGCCTCCAGTCGACCGTCGACGACTACGTCGTGAACGTCACGGTGGCACGCGAAGTCGCACAGCACGCAAACCGACACACGACAAACGAATCATGAGCGAACGTTCCGTATCCAAGCAGAACCAAGAGAAACGGTGGTACACCGTGCTCGCGCCGGAGGAGTTCGACCGGCAGGAGCTCGGCGAGACGCCCGCCGAAGAGCCAGAACAGGTCTACGACCGAACCATCGAGACGACGCTCGACGAGCTCGTCGACGGCGGCGAGAACAACGTCAAGCTCACCTTCCAGGTGGACGACGTCGGTAGCGACACCGCCTCGACTGAGTTCGTGAAGCACGAGCTCACGCGGGACTACAAGCGCAGTCTCGTGCGCCGCGGGTCGTCGAAGATTGGCGTGACCATCACGGTCCTCACGACGGACGACTACCGCGTGAAGATTCAGCCGGTCGCGTACACCACGAAGCAGGCCGACCAGAGCCAGCAGAAGGCAATCCGCCGCACGATGATCGACCTCGTCGAGGAAGCCGGCGAGGAGCGCACGTTCGAGGCGCTCATCGACTCCATCACGGAGGGCCGGCTCTCCTCGGCCATCTACGACGAAGCGAACACCATCTACCCGCTTCGCCGCGTGGAAGTCCAGAAGGCGACGCTGGAAGCGCCGCCCGAGGAAGTCCACGAGGAAGAGGAGACGTCCGTCGGCGTCGAAGACGAAGCCTAACCGCTTCCGAACGCGTCCAACACTTTTCGCGCACTCACCTCGACAGCGACGCCGCCGGCAGTCGCGTCACTCGGTGACGACGACCTTCCCGAGCATCCCCGCGCCCTCGTGGGGGATGCAGACGTAGTAGTGCTCGCCGGCCACCTCGAAGGTGTGCTCGTAGGTCTCGCTCGGGCGGACGATGCCGCCGCCGCCGATGCTGTTCTCCCACGCCTCGCGGGCGGCCTGCTCGCTGTCGAAGCCGCCGGACGCCCAGTACGCCGCGCCGTCGGGGATGCCGTCCCCGTAGGCGGTGACGGTGTGGTTCCGGGAGCCGGTGTTCGCCCAGACGACGGTGTCGCCGACCGTCACCTCGAACGTCGGCACGTCGTTCCCCTCGACGGCGGGCTCGGGGACGAACGCGTTCGACTGCATCCCGATGTCGTACTCGGAGCTGGACAGCGACGGGCCGATACAGCCGGCCAGCGCCGCTGCGACGCCAGCCCCTGCTGTGGCGAGGAACGCCCGGCGTTGCATACTCGACAGTCGGTCCGTCGGCCATTTATACGACGCGGTCGCGCCGACGCGACCCCGAACCGGTGACAGCCCGGCGACACGACGACGGCTGGGATGTAAACACGTAAGGACGCCTGCCGAGATGCGTCGAACATGCAACCCCGCTTCGTCGGCCGGTTGGGCGTCGCGGACGCCGTGACAGCGGCGAACGCGGCGCTCGGCTTCGTGGCCGTCGTGGCGGCGACCGTCGACGTGGCGCTGGCCGCGCGGCTGGTGTTGCTCGCGGCCATCGCGGACGGCCTCGACGGCGTGCTCGCGCGCAAGTACGGCGGGACGCCGGCCGGCGAACACCTCGACTCGCTGGCGGACGTGGCGTCGTTCAGCGTCGCGCCCGCGTTCCTCGTCGCGGTCGTCGCGCGGAACGCGTGGGGCTTCGAGAGCGCGTGGGGGGTCGTCGCGCTCGCGGCGTGCGCGCTGTTCGTCGCCGCTGGCGTCGTCCGGCTCGGCCTCTACACGGCCTACGACACGGGCAACGACCACACCGAGGGCGTGCCGACGACGCTCGCTGCGACCCTGCTGGCGGCGGGCGTGCTCGCCGGCGTCGGCCACCCGCGCATCGTCGTCGCCGCCCTCGCCGTCCTCACCCTGCTGATGGTGTCCCGAATCACGTACCCCGACCTCTACTCGCGGGACGCCCTCGCGATGGGCGCCGTGCAGGCCGCCGCCGTGCTCGCGCCCACGCTCGGCCCGCGGCTGTTCCCGCGCGCCCTGCTGGCGTGGGCGACCGCGTACCTCCTCCTCGCACCGCGATTCTACTGGCGGGGCGAAGGGAAACGCTCATAGGCGCGCTGGCGGAAGAACGTAGTATGAGCGACGGGGACGAGGAACCCGAGGAGCCGGCCGACGCGCCGGCCCCGGACGTGGACGTAGAAACGCTTCAGGAGCGTCTCGACGACGCCGCCGACGCCCTTGAGAGCGCCGAGACGGAGGCCGACCTCGACGACGTCGAAGCCATCCTCGACGGCGTCGAGTCGGACCTCGAAGCGGCGGACCTCCCGGAACCCGACGAGGACGACGAGGAGGACCCCGCCGACGAAATCGAGTCCCGGCTGTCCGACCTCCGCGACGACCTCGAAGCCCAGCGCGGGCCGTACGCCGAGGACGTCGTCGCGGCAATCGAGGACGCCCAGTCCACGCTGGAGTCGACGCGCTGGACCGAGCAGGGCGAGGACGAACTGCAGGCGGCGGTCAGCGAGTACCTCGACGCCGCCGCCGACCCGCTCGGCGAAGCGTTCGCCGGCGGCGACGTCGCCGACCCGGAGGCGCTCGCGGAGGAACTCGACGAGGTCGCGGAGGCCGTCGACGCCGCGGGCCTCGACCCCGACGAGGACCCCGAGACCATCGAAGCGCTCACGGAGGCCACCGACGCGCTCACCGCGGGCGTCGAGGACGCCCAGGAGTGGGACGACCTCTCGGTCCGGCAGAAGCTCCGCGCGGAGGGCTACTACGAGGTCATCAACCAGAAGCACAAGGACTTCCCGCCGGAGTGGACGGCGCTCAAGCAGTGGGAGAAGCGCGAGAACGTCGAGATGATTCTGCTGTGCCTCGAACACATGGGCGACTCCGAGTTCATGGAGCGCCACTGCCTGGAGGCGCTCAAGCGCGTCGCCAGCGAGGAAGCCCTCGAGGAGGTCGGGCAGCGCGCCGCGCGCCGCGACACGCTCGCCGTCGAAATCGTCGGCCGCATCGGCAGCGAGGACGGCATCGAGCACGTCGTCGACTTCGTGGACGCCGAGGGCAACCCCGAGCTCCGCACGACCGCGCTGAAGTCGCTGGGCGAAATCGGCAGCGAGGAGTCCACGCAGGACGTCGCCGACCAGCTGGTCGCGGACAACGACAGCGTGCGCAGCCGCGCGGCGCGCTCGCTTGGCCTCATCGGTGACACGCGCGCCATCGACCCGCTGACGGACGTCCTCGCCGACGACGACAGCGACACGGTGCGGGCGTCCGCGGCGTGGGCGCTCGTCCAGATCGGCACCGAGCGCGCGCTCGAAGCCGCCGCCGAGTACGCCGACGACCGCGCGTACATCGTCGAACAGGAGGCGCAGAAGGCCGCCGACGCGCTCGACGCCGACGCCGCCGAAGCCGCCGCGTAACTCCCTCGTTCTCGCCGAACTTTAAGGCCGAAGCCGGGACCAACCGCTCCCGTGCTCGCGCGCCTCGCGGTCGCCGCGCTGCTCGCGTCGGCGACCATCACGGCCGTCGCGCCCAACCCTGCCAGCGACGGCGACGCCGGCGAGTTCGTCGCCGTCACGTTCGACGAGCCGACGAACACGACCGGCTGGACGCTCGCCGACTCCAACGACGCCGCCAACCTCCCGAACCGCACGCTCTCCGGGACGGTCGCGCTCTCGACGCAGCCAGCGGCCGCCCGCAACCGCACCGACCTCCCGGTCGTCGGGCTGAACGGCTCGCTCGCGCTCGCGAACGGCGGCGAGACGGTCGAACTCCGCGCCGGGAACGCGACCGTGGACGAACTCGCGTACGCGAACGCGCCGACTGCCGAGCGGTGGAACGGGAGCGAGTGGACGCCGCTGGGCGCGTCCTCGTTCGCGCCGTTCGCTACCGCGAACGTCTCCGTGTCCGCGTTCGCGCTCCCGGACGCCGCCGGCCCGCCGATTCAGACGCTCGAATCCGCCGACCAGCGGCTCTTCCTCGCGGGCTACACGTTCACGTCCGCACGCGCCACTCGCGCGCTCGTCGCGGCCGCCGAGCGGGGCGTGGACGTGCGCGTGCTCGTGGAGGGCGGCGTTGCGGGCGGAGCCCCTAGTCCGGAGGACCGGCGCCTCGACGCGCTCCGCGCCGCGGGCGTCGAGGTCCGCGTCCTCGACGGCGAACGCGCCCGGTACAGTTTCCACCACGCGAAGTACGCCGTCGCCGACGACCGCGCGGTCGTCCTCTCGGAGAACTGGAAGCCCTCGGGCAGCGGCGGCCACGGCAACCGCGGCTGGGGCGTCACGGTCGCTGACTCGGCAGTTGCCGACCACCTCGCGGGCGTGTTCCGCGCGGACACGAACTGGCCGGACGCCAAACCGTGGGAGACCGTTCGAGAGAACTTCACCGTCGTGGACGGCGAGCCCGCCACGCAGTCCTACCCCACGCGGTTTCCGCAGGTGGACGCCGAGGCCGACAGCGTCCGCGTGCTGGTCGCGCCCGACAACGCGCGCTCGGGAGTCCGCAACCTCGTCGCGTCCGCCGAGGAGTCGCTGGTCGTCGAGCAGGCGAGCCTCGACCGGAACGGCGCGTTCACGAACTGGACCATCGACGCCGCACGCCGGGGCGTCCGCGTGCGCGTGCTGCTCTCCGGGAAGTGGTACGCTCGCGCGGACAACCGCAACACGACGGAGCGCCTGAACCGCGTCGCCGCCGAGGAGAGCCTGAATCTGGACGCGAAGCTCGTGGAGCCGCGGTCGCGCTTCGAGAAAGTCCACGTCAAGGGCGCCGTCGTGGACGGCGAGCGCGCGCTCGTCGGGAGCCTCAACTGGAACGAGCACGCCGCCACCGAGAACCGCGAAGTCGTGGTCGTCGTCGAGGACGACGCGGTCGCGGACTACTTCCAGCGGGCGTTCCGCGCGGACTGGCGCGGCGGCGCGTGGCGGCTCCCGGTCGCGCTCGCCGCGGTCGTCGCCGTCGCCGCGGTCGCCGCTGCGGCTTGCGCTCGGCGCATCGAGTTCGGCGGAGAGAGCGACGTCGGCCGCGACGGCTTCTGGCAGGAGAACAGAAAGTGACTACCGCTTCGGCGCGGTATGGAGCTCCTCGTCGAGTTCGGCTTCCGCCATCTTCTCGATGAGGGCGTCCAGCACTTCCTCGCGCATCCCGGGGACGAAGCGGATGGAGCCGACGACGAGGTGGCCGCCGCCGGAGACACCCGCGCCCGGCAGCTCCTCGTTGAGCTCCTCGACCATCGTCGGGATGTCGAGGCGCACGCCGTCCGACCGGAGGACCGCGAAGTCCGGGCCGTAGCCGATGGTGATGACCGGTTCGCCTGTCTCCTCGACCTTGCGGTCGTGGATTTCGCCCGTGGTCTTCCCCGGCGCGGGGTACGTGAACCGGTGGGCGTGGTTCTCGACGTCGATGCGGTAGAGGTTCGCGCCGTTGGCGACGCGCTCGTGTTCGACGTGCGGGGTCGCCGCGTCCAGTTGCTCGGCGACGTCCTCGGCGGCGCGGTTCGCGAGGAACGGCACGAGCTCGCGGTGGCGCTCGTCGTCGCCGTTGACGTTGAGGATGTCGTTGATGAGCTGCGTGCCGGGGTCGTAGCGCAGCATGTACGCCTCGTAGTCTAGCGCCTCGCTGATGTTCTGGAGGAACTCGTCGTCGTAGCCGGCCTCGCGGGCGAGTTCGAGGTAGTCGGTCATCTCGTCGGCCTTCGAGCGGTCCGACAGGCCGGCGACCGCTGGGACGTGTTCGAGTTCCTCGGTGAGCCCGGGGTAGATCATGCGCGCTAGCTCCACGCAGAGCATGCCCGTGGTGATGCGGTAGTCCTCGCCGTGCAGGTAGGGGTTGACGTGCTCCTCCACGAGCGGGTCCACGGCCTCGGGGTCGGGGTGGTGGTGGTCGACGACGACGATGGGGATGTCGTAGTTGTTCAGGGCCTTGTACGCGGGCGTGTCCTCCTCGGTGCTGCCGTTGTCAAGCATGAGGAGCAGCGGGAGCTTCTGCCCGTGGCGCGCGCGGTCCCCCAGCGCGAAGTTGAGGTCGCGGGTGGCGTCCTCCATCTCGTAGTAGGGGGCCTTGCTGGGGAGGCGCTTGAGGAGGTGGCGGGCGGCGTCGGCGTCCTGGTGGGCGTCCTCGATGAACTGCGTGAGCGCGTACTGGACGGGGACGCTGGCGGCCATGCCGTCGCCGTCGGCGTGGTGGCGCATCCGAATCGGGCGGCCTTCCAGTACCGCGCGGCGGAGCGTGCGCGCGACCGACCGAAGCTCCGGCAGCATCCCCTCCAGCGCCGGCCAGTCGACGAGCGGGTCCACGTCGATGGGTTCGGCGCGCTCGGCGAGCGCGGCGTCCAGCCGGCCCGCGACGTCGGCGGCGGTCTCGCCTTCGAGCACGTCGATTTCCGTGACCTCGATTTGGTAGGTGCCCTCGCGCTCCTCGACGTCGCCTTTCACGTGGACGAGGTCGCCGACTTCCACGACCGGGTGCGCGCGGACGCCGGCGGCCTCGAAGGCCGTACACGGGACGGCGCTGGTCTCGTCGCGCACGCGGAAGATGGTCGGGCCGCCGGTCTGCTTGATCTGGACGACCTCGCCCTCGACGTGGACGGTCTCGCCGACGTGGTCGCCGACGGTCTCGGCGTCGATGCGGTCGTAGCTGTGCTCGCGCTCGACGGTCTCGTAGTCGTCGAGGGCGGCGAGTTCGAAGCTCAGGTCGCCGTTCTCCCGGACTTCCGTGAGCTTCACGACGACGTCGTCGTCGACGGCGAGGTCCTGCTCGCCGTCGAACGTGGACTCGTGGACGAGCCCGGAGACGTGCTCGGAGAGGTCGACGAAGACGCCGTAGTCGACGACGCCGTTGACGGTCGCGTGGTAGTACTCGCCGGATTCGACCTCCTGCGTGGTACACGAGGAGTGGAGGTCGACGACGACCGGGCGGTCGGCCCCGTCGCCGGAGGAAGCGTCAGTCATCTTGTGCCTAGATTCGGCGCCGCCGTTTTTAACGCTTTTCAAGGGCGTCTCGCGGGCGAACGCGCAAAACCGGCTGGCGAGCTCCGGCGGTGTTCCGGAAGCCTCAACAGTCACCGCCGCGGAGTATCGGGTATGCTGTTCGGTGGGCGTCCCGACGTCGTCGGCATCGCGCGGGAAGCCCTAGAGTTCGCGATGGAGGCGGCGGAGGACAGCCACCCCGACGAGTACCTCGGCCTGCTGCGCGGGACGCCCGCCAAGGAGTTCGACGCCGGCCCCGACGACGGCTACGTCGTCACGGACGTGCTGATGGTGCCGGGCACGGAGACCAACCCCGTGAGCGCGACGTTCAACTCCAGTCAAGTCCCCAACGACATGCGCAACGTCGGGAGCGTCCACTCCCACCCCAACGGCGTGCTCGCGCCCTCCGACGCCGACCGCGCGACGTTCGGCAAGGGCGACGTCCACATCATCCTCGGCGCGCCCTACGACCCGAACTCGTGGCGCGCGTTCGACAACGAGGGCGAACCCCGGAGCCTCGACGTCTACGACGTCGCGCTCCCCGAACCCGAATCGTTTTTCGACTTCACGCAGGAAGACATCGACGAGGAACTGTGAGACGAGTCGTCGCGCAGGGGACCTTCGATTTGATTCACCCCGGCCACATTCACTACCTGGAGGACGCCGCCGCGATGGGCGACGAGCTGCACGTCATCGTCGCGCGCCGCGAGAACGTCACCCACAAGGAACCGCCCGTGCTTCCGAACCGCCAGCGCCGCGACGTCGTCGCCGCCCTCGACGCCGTCGACGAAGCCCGCGTCGGCCACGAGTCCGACATCTTCGCGCCCATCGAGGACATCGACCCCGACGTCATCGCGCTGGGCTTCGACCAGCACCACGACGACGACGCCATCGAAGCCGAACTCGCCGAGCGCGGCGTCGACTGCTCCGTGGAGCGGGCGTCGGCCCGCGAAAAGCGCTACGACGACGAACTCCTCTCGACGGGCACCATCATCGACCGGATTCTGGAGCAGCGCGGCTAGTCGGGCGGCTCACTCGATGCCGATTCGGTCGACTGCTCGCGGCAGACACCCCTCCTCGGGCTCGATGTACGAGTAGTGGTCCGCCACCAGGTCCGTGACGTCGACGTCCTCGTAGCCGGCGGGCGCGTTCGCCGACCCTGCGAGTCCGCCGTGACCGACTGCGCGCGTCCCGTCCGAGAGGCGGTAGACCCAGCCGAGGACGCGGTCGTTCCGGCTGTGGAAGTTGTAGACGGGCGCATCGACCGCCGCGATGGCGGACCCGTACCGGCCGTCGGTCCCGACGCTGTCGTTCGGAATCGCCCCGCCGAACAGCGACACCGAGGCGAGGGCGTCCGTCCGCCCGCGGTCGGCGAGCCTGCGGAGGGCCGCCCCCGTCACCCGGGCGCCGAGCGAGTGCGCGAACAGGTGGAGCGGCCGCCCGTCGTCGTCCGCCCACGCCGCCACCCAGTCGGCGAGCGGGGCGGCGTTGGCGTCCGCGTTCTGCTTCGCCGGTCCCCAGTCTACGTTCGACGCCCACGAGTAGCCGACGACCGGCGGGCCGTCAGCTTCCGCAGTCGCTCCCGCCGCCGCGAGCCCCAGCCGAGCGGTGTAGGCTTGGTCGCGGGCCGACTCGGCGTCCGCGTTGAGCCCGTGGACGTATAGGACCACTTCGTCGGCCTCGTTGAAGTCCCACGAGCCAACTCGCTCTGTCGGGTCCGCGGCGTCGAGTCGCCCCCGGGTCGTCACCATCGGCTGCGTCGCCGGCGCCTCGTACCCGCCGAAGTCGCCGCTCAGCGACTGCGCGACGTAGAACCCGCCGCCCCCGAGGAGGCCGACGCCGCCGGCGGCCGCGAGGAGGAGCCGCCGCCGAGTGATGTACCCATTCGAGTCGTCCTCGTCGTCGTCAGCGTGGTTTGCGTCCGGTGCCTCGGGGGAGGCGGTCGGTCCGTCGGGGTCGTCCATTGGCGTTTCCCTACGTGGTGTCGGCCTATCGGTTCGTCTAATCAGGCATCATCTGCTGGATTACTGACAGCCGCGTCCCGAGCCCAGAAGGGCGGAGTGCGTCTACAGCCCGAGTTCGCGGCCGATGACGAGGTGCTGAATCTCGCTCGTGCCCTCGCCGATTTCCATGAGCTTTGCGTCGCGGAAGAACCGCTGAGGGGCGAAGTCCGTTGTGTAGCCGTAGCCGCCGAGCGTCTGGACGGCGTCCTCGGCGACCTCGCGGGCGGCCTCGCTGGCGTCGAGCTTCGCGAGCGCGGACTCCCGCGTGACGGACTCGCCGTTGTCGTAGCGCGTGGCGGCCTTGTGCGTGAGGAGGCGCGCGCGCTCGGTCTTCCGGTGCATGGAGACGAGCTTGTTCCGGATGGCGTCGAACTCCGAGATGGGCTGGCCGAACTGCTCGCGCTCGACGGCGTACTCCTTGGCGGCCTCGTAGGCGCCCTGTGCGAGGCCCGTGGAGAGCGCGGCGATTGTGATGCGGCCTCCGTCGAGGGTCTTCTTCGTCTGCTCCCAGCCGTCGCCCTCCTCGCCGAGCAGGCGCTCGGCGGGGATGCGGCAGTCGTCGAAGGTGATTTCGCAGGTGGGGGAGGCGTTCAGCCCCATCTTCTCCCACTCGGTCGTGACCTCGAAGCCGTCGTCCGCCTCGGGGTCGACGATGAACGTGGAGATGCCGCCGTAGCCCGCCTCGGGGTCCGTGACCGCCTTCACGAGCACACTGCCCGCGACGGAGGCGTTCGTGATGAACTGCTTCGTGCCGTTGAGCACGTACTCGTCGCCGTCCTTCTCGGCGGTCGTGTCCATGTCGCTGGCGTCGCTGCCGCTGTCGGGCTCGGTGAGCGCCCACGACCCGAGGTACTCGCCCTCCGCGAGCGGGCGAAGCCACTTCTCTTTTTGCTCCTCGGTGCCGAACAGCTCGATTGGCTTCGACGCCAGCGAGACGTGGGCGGCGTACGACAGCCCGATGGAGCCCGAGACCCGGCCGAGCTCCTCCGCGACGAGCGCGTACATCAGTTGGTCGCCGCCGAGCCCGCCGTAGTCCTCGCTGACGGGCACGCCCATCATGTCGAGGTCCGCGAGCTCCGCGAACACCTCCTCGGGGAACCGGTGTTCCTCCTCGATGTCCCACGCGATGGGCTCGATTTCCGCCTCCGCGAACTCCCTGACGGTGTCCCGAATCATCCGGTGTTCGTCGGGAAGGTCGAAGTCCATACTGCAAGCTTTGCCACCGCGAGCATAAACACACCGGAACGACCGTGAACGATTCCCGCGCTCGTCGGTGCTCGAACGCTCTGCGGTCGGTCGTGTGGTTCACTGCGCGTTGGTCACCCACGCTCCTCACGGCTCGCTACGCTCGCCGCTCGCAAGAACGTGCTCTCCCTGCGGTCGAGCACGCGGCTCACGCATCGCTTCGCTCCGCGTTCGCTCTAACGTGGCCTCGCTTCGCTCGCCCACGCTCCCGCCGGAATTTTATTCGCGCGCCCCCTCTCGTCGGTGTGAGCATCCGCCAGTTCGTCCGCGGTACCGTCCCGTGGGACTCCTTGGAGGCCGTCGCCCGCGAGGTCGCCGACCGCTACGACCAGGAGGAAGTCCGGGTGACGTTCCTGGAGACGGACAACTGGCTGTCGACGCCCTGCGTCGTCAACGACCGCTGGTTCGTGAAGGTAATCTCCGGGCAGAACGCGCTCGTGCACGCGCTGTTCACCGGCGCGCGGAACCTCGGCGCGTTCTCCAGCGGCCGCGAGGGCTTCTTCGAGCCGTTCGACGGCCCCGTGGAGATGGCCGAACACGAGCTCGAAGCCACGCGGAAACTCCGCGACATCGGCGTGAACGCGCCCGAGCCCGTCGAGGCGTTCGAGGTCGAGGGGCTCGGCGTGCTCGTCTTGGAGTACCTCCCCGACTTCCGGCCGCTGGACGAACTCCCCGCCGAGGCCGTCGAACGCCACGCCCCGGAGCTGTTCGGCGCGCTCGCGACGATGCACGAGAACGGCGTCGCGCACGGCGACCTGCGCGGCGAGAACGTCCTCGTCTACGAGGACGACCTCTACTTCATCGACGCGACGAACGTCGCCGGCGACGGGCTGGAGGGGGCTCGCGCGTACGACCTCGCGTGCGCGCTGGCCGCGCTCGAACCGCTCGTCGGCGCTCGCACCGTCGTCGAGGTGGCGCTGGAGGCCTACGACACGAGCGACGGCTCGCGGACGCGCGCGGACAACGCCGCGGCGCTGCTGGACGCCCAGGACTTCCTGAGTTTCGTCCAGATTCGGCCCGACCACGCCTTCGATGCGGCGTCGCTGGCGGGCGAAATCGAGAAGGCTGCCAGTTCCCGCGGCGACGCGACGCGGTGACCCGCCGGGCGCACAAGGTGTACCTTTTTCACCACGCCGGTCGCAGTTTTTGCCGATGACGTACCAGCATTACATCGACGGCGAGTGGGTCGACGGCCACGGGACCGAGACCTTCGAGAGCGAGAACCCCGCGACCGGCGAGACCCTCGGCGAGTTCCACCGCGGCACCGAGGCCGACGTCCGCGAGGCCACCGCGGCCGCAGACGAGGCCTTCGAGGAGTGGCGCGAGCTCTCCCACATCGACCGCGCGGAGTACCTCTGGGACATCTACCACGAGCTCAAGGAGCGCCACGAGGAGCTCGGCGAGGTCGTCACCAAGGAGTGCGGCAAGGAAATCAGCGAGGGGAAAGCCGACGTCACCGAGGCGTGGCACATGGTCGAGTGGGCGGCCGGCGACGCCCGCCATCCCAAGGGCGACGTGGTGCCCTCCGAGATTCCGAGCAAGGACGCCTACATGCGCCGCAAGCCCCGGGGCGTCGTGGGCTGCATCACGCCGTGGAACTTCCCGGTCGCGATTCCGTTCTGGCACATGGCCGTCTCGCTCGTGGAGGGCAACACCGTCGTCTGGAAGCCCGCCGAGCAGACGCCGTGGTGCGGCCAGATTATCGCGGAGATGTTCGAGGAGTCCGGCATCCCGGACGGCGTCTTCAACATGGTGCAGGGGTACGGCGACGCGGGCGCCGCCGTCGTCGACGACGACCGCGTGGACACCGTGCTGTTCACGGGCTCGGCGGAGGTCGGCCACGAAATCGCCAGCGAGGTCGCCAGCGATCCCGGGAAGCTCGCGGCCTGCGAGATGGGCGGGAAGAACGGCATCGTCGTCACCGAGGAGGCGGACCTCGACGTCGCGGTCCACTCCGCGGTGATGTCGTCGTTCAAGACGACCGGCCAGCGCTGCGTCTCCAGCGAGCGGCTCGTCGTCCACGAGGACGTCTACGACGAGTTCAAAGAACGGTTCGTCGAGGTCGCCGAGAAGGTCGCGGTCGGCGACCCGCTCGACGAGGACACGTTCATGGGGCCGGCCATCGAGGCCGAGCACGTCGAGAAGATTCGAGAGTACAACGACCTCGCCCGGGAGGAAGCGACGAACGTGCTCGTAGACCGCACCGAACTCGGCGACGAGGAGATTCCCGACGGCCACGAGGACGGCCACTGGGTCGGCCCGTTCGTCTACGAGGTCGACTACGACCCCGACCTCCGCTCCATCAAGGAGGAGGTGTTCGGGCCGCACGTCGCGCTCATCGAGTACTCCGGCGACATCGAGCGCGCGGTCGAAATCCACAACGACACGCCGTACGGGCTCGCCGGCGCGGTCATCAGCGAGGACTACCGCCAAATCAACTACTACCGCGACCACGCCGAAGTCGGACTGGCGTACGGCAACCTCCCCTGCATCGGCGCGGAGGTCCAGCTCCCGTTCGGCGGCGTGAAGAAGTCCGGCAACGGCTACCCGAGCGCCCGCGAGGTCATCGAGGCCGTCACCGAGCGCACCGCGTGGACGCTCAACAACTCCAAGGACATCGAGATGGCCCAAGGTCTCTCCGCGGACATCAAGACCGAGGACGACTGAGCGGCTTCTCGCCGCTTCTGTTTCTGTAACGCTGACAGCCGCTGCTCGTGAGTACGTGAGAGAGGAAGGCGAAAGGGTGGCGGTTGACTTCCCGCGGACTGCGGCCGTGGGCCGGGACACGGCCGCGTCGGCGGACGCGGAGCGGACGTGGACGCGAGGTTCTTGCCGGTTCGACGAGAAAAGCGTCGACTACCGGCAACTGGTGGTACGCCGCGACGCCACTTAAATTCACGTATCGCGGGTCCGGGAGTCAGTGCCGGCGGTCGTCCAGCGCGGGGAACTCCTCGCGGACCGTCGCGACGCGCTCGGGGTCGAGGTCGGCGTAGACGATGCTCGGCTGGTCGCCGGTGCTCGCGACGGCGTTCCCCCACGGGTCGTACACCGTCGAGCGGCCGACCAGCTCCGCGTCCTCGAAGTCGCCGCTGCCGTTGACCGCAGCGACGTACGCGAGGTTCTCGACGGCGCGGGCCTGCGGCAGGAGCGTCCAGTGCTCGACGCGCGGGTACGGCCACGCCGACGGCACGAGCAGGAGGTTCACGCCGTCAGCGACCAGTTCGCGGTACAATTCTGGGAACCGGAGGTCGTAGCAGGTCGTGACTGCGGCCGTGAACTCGCCGAGTTCGGCGGTCGGCACGCGCTCGCCGGGCGTCAGCAGTTGGGCTTCCGCTGACTCGTAGCCGAACAGGTGGTGCTTCCGGTACGCGAGCAGCCGCTGGCCGTCCTCGTCGAAGAGCACGCTCGTGTTCGCCAGCCCCTCCTCGTCGGGGCCGCCCTCGGTCTCCGCGAGGTCCTCGACGACGCTACCTGCCAGCAGCGCGACGCCCTCCTCGGCGGCGGCGTCGCGGACCGCCGTCAGCGACGGCCCTTCCAGCGGCTCGGCGGCGCGCTGGTAGGCGTCGAACGCGAAGAAGCCGACGTTGAACAGCTCCGGCAGGCAGACGAGGTCCGCGCCCTCGTCGGCCGCCTCGCGGATGGCCGCCACCGCCCGCTCGACGTTCGCGTCCACGGCGGCGCCCTCGACGGCTATCTGGGCGAGCGCGACGCGCATCTCAGGCGTCCGCCTCCAGCGCGGCCTGCAGGCCGCCGAGTTCGTCGTCGAGGTTCCGCTTGAAGAACCCCTCGACGCCCGGTACCTTGCCGTCGACGACGAACCGGTTGGTCACCCGCGACCCGCCGTTCGCGGACTCGACCTCGTGCTCGCCGGTGACGTCGAAGATGCGGGAGTTCCCCACGAACTTCACGTACCGCGGCGGCTCCACGTCGACGTCCCGCGTCTCGACGGGTATCGTGCTCCGAACGACGGGAATCGGGAGGTGGACGTGCCACGTCGTCGTGTCGCCCTCGTGCTCGTAGCTGTCCACGACGCTGATGGCGCCCGCGCGCTTCTCGGGGTCGGCGATGAACGCCCACACGTCTTCGGGCGACACCGACACCTCGAACGTGCGCTCGACCCGAACTGTCATACGCGGGGTTTTCCGCCCGCGAGCAAAAAGCCGCCGGTTACGCCGGTTCGACGCGCCACGTCGTCGACTTCGAGCGACTCCACTTCTCGATGTCGACGTCCTCGGTCTTCTCCGCGAGTTCGGGGAGCCGCACACCGACCTGCTTCGAGGAGAGGCCGAGGTGGTTCGCGATGTTCTTCGAGCGGAAGTACCGCTCGCCCTTCTCGACGCTCTCGCGGAGGAACTCCAGAATCCGGCGTTCCTCGTCGGTGTATTCGTCGGTCATTACGACGGAACTACGCACTTTGTCCGTTTATCCCTTGTGTTACCCCCAGACGTGGAGGGCGGCGACGCACAGCGCCGACAGGGTGACGGCGCCGGCGAAGCCGAGTGCGGTCTGGAACTGTCCGGGCGCGACGAACGTGTACGCGGCCGCGGCGACGGCGAGCAGGCCGAACGCGAGGCCGACGCCGACGCCCATGTCCGTTTCCTGCGTGGACCCAGTCGTCATGGCTGGGGGTTGCGTGTGGTATCCCTTAACTGGTTCTACTCGGTGCGACCGCGGAGGCCGACAGGCTTTCACCGTGGAAGCACACCGAATCGAGCATGGACGTCCGCGCGCTGCTGTTCGGGAGCACGATACGGGTCGCCGTCACGCTCGTCGCGGGCCTCGGGCTGGTCGTCGGCGGCGCGTTCGTCGGCGGTCTCCTCGGCGTGCCGAGCGTCGAGCAGATTGACAACCAGTTCGGCGAGGTCAACGACACGCACACCGAGGTCCAGACGGACCTCGTGATTCACAACCCGAACCCGGTCGGCGTCCGGCTCGGGGGGACGAGCGTGAACTACACGGTCGCGATGAACGACATCCGGATGGCGAGCGGGGACAAGCGCGGCGTCGGCGTCGGCACCGGGAACTCGACGGTGAACCTGACGACGCACCTCCACAACGAGCGCATCCCCGCGTGGTGGGCGAGCCACGTCCGCGGCGGCGAGCACACGAACCTCACCGTCTCCGCGACCGTCCAGCCCGGGTTCGTCGGGCAGTCGGCGACGTTCCAGCCGGCCGCCGAGACCATCGAGACGGACCTCCTCGGGCAGTTCAACTCCACGGAGGACCGCCCGGTGAACGCCGACATGCCGCTCGTAGAGGACCCCGTGCTGGTCGTCCAGCGCACGAACGCCTCGTGGGGGACGGTCACGGACGCCGAGACGCCCATCGACCTCGAGTTCGAGGTCTACAACCCGAAGGCGTCGCCCGTGGTCGTCTCGAACGTCGGCTACGACATCTCGATGAACGACGTGCCGGTCGGGTCCGGCGAACTCGAGGAGACCGAGTCTATCCCGGGGAAGAGCGCCCGCGTGGTGGAGACCCCGACGGTCATCGACAACGAGAACCTCGACGAGTGGTGGGTGACCCACGTCGAGAACGACCAGACGACGGAGCTCCGCATCGAGTTCTACGCCGAACTCGAACTGCCGGGTTCGACGGAGACCGTTCGCGTGCCGCTGGACGAACTGACGTACACGCAGACCATCGAGACCGACATGTTCGGGAACGAGGACGGCTCGGGCGGCGACGCGAGCGGCAACGAGACGACCGCTGACGGCACGACCACCGCGACCACGACCAGCGACGGTTCGACGACCACCACTGACAGCACGACCACCGACAGCACGACGACTGACGGGACGACTGCGGACGACGGCACCACGAGCGACGACGGGACGACCACCGACGACGGGTTGCTCGCGCGCGGCTCGCTGGCGGCCTGAAGCGCGGTCGCGGCCCAGCCCCGGGGATAGATTTTTACGCGCCGCGTCGCTTCCAGCGAACATGAACCGGAGTACCCAGGCTCCTGGTCGCGTTCTCCGAGGGTGAACAGTCAATCGCCGTCGAGCCCGACGGCACCGAGATTCGCGTCACCGTCGACGGCGACACCATCGAGCTCTCCCGCGAGCACGCCGCCGAACTGCGGGACGCCGTCGGCGACGCGCTGACGAGCCGCGAGGAGTTCTTCCGCACCGCCGCCGTGCACCGCGAGGACGGCAGCTACGTCGTCGAGCGGCGCGGCGCCGACTCCACGGGCAACTCCGCCGTCTTCGACAGCTTCGAGGAGGTCCGCCGGCTGTTCGAGCGGCTCCCCGAGACGTTCGGCGCACAGAACCTCGCGGCGGCCGGCTTCACGGGGTCCCGGCGGCACATGCTCGTGCGGCACTTCGCCGAGCACCCGGCGTTCCCGTGCACGCTGGCCTCGCGGAACCCCCTGCGGGGTGAGAAGACGGACTAGCTGATGGTGGTGTGACTGGACTGCTCGTTGAGCGCGAGGTTCGCCGCGATTTCGGCGTTCCGCATCGCGTACTCGGCGGTGTGCTGGAGGCTCACCAGCACCTCCCGGACTTCGAGGATGTCCTCGTTGTCCATCTCCGGGAGGTCGTCGAGGATGTCGCCCTCGCGGTCGCCCAGTTCCGCGAACAGATCGCGGACCTCGACGGTCGCGTCGTAGTCCCGCGTGACGACGGCTTCGACGGCGGCGGCCGTGATTTCGTCCACTTGGTCAGTGAACTCACGGATGCGCCGCATCGTGGACTGCTCGACGGCGAGGGTGTTGTCCTCGCTTTCGAGGACGATTTCAGCGATGTCCTCGGCGTTGTCCGCGGTGAGTTCGAGGTTCTTCGCGACCGACCGGTAGCCGATGAGCGGGAAGCCGTCGTCGAGGCCGACGGCGCGCGCGAGGTTCGGGTTCTGGTAGGCGGTGAAGATGAGCCGCAACAGGAGGACGAAGATCTTGTTCGCCTGCCGCTCGCGGTTGAGCGCGCGCTGGGCCATGTCGGGGCTGCCGTGCGCGAGCGCCTTCACGGCCTCCTCGCGCATCGTCGAGCCCGTGCTCTCCAGGCGCTCCAAGAGGTTGTCGAGGTCGAAGTCCTCGGGGTCGACCGAGCACCGGATGGTGATGCGTTCGGGCGTCTCCTCGACGACGCCGAGGCCCATCAGCTGGGTCTCGGCCTTGTAGACGGCGTTGATGTGCTCGGAGTCGAGGGCGTCCTCGCTCTCGACGTGGATGATGCGGCGCCCGAGGACGTACTGGCCGACGATGGCGCGCTCGACGGCGTCGGCGTCGAAGTTCTCGGCGTGAATCGTCGCCTCGGTCTCCTCGCCGTGCGCGGACTCCGGCGTCACGGTCAGCGACCCCTTCCCGCTCTCGCGGACCGTGACCTCGTCGCCCTTCTCGACGTCCTGCTTGCGCGCCCACTCCGCTGGGAGCGTCATCGCCAGCGTAGACGGGCCCAGCCGTTGGACTTTCCGGGTTTCCATACGTCCGGAACGCGCTGGAATGACCTTAATCTTGTCCCTCTAACCTTATACTTGCCTTAAGGTGCAAGCAGACGGGCAAAACGGCCCCCAGAATTCCGAGAGCCTTTTGCCCGTCCCGCCCCTGGGAGTAGTCATGGGTTTTGGTAGCTACGACGAGTCCGAGCAGGAGAACCAGAACACGGACATCGACGAGGACGGCGCGGTCAACGTCCACGAGAACGACCACGACGGCAGCGTCAACTTCGACACCGACGCCGACAGCGACGAACTCATCGACCAGCTCCAGTCGATGAAAGACGACTAACGGCTCTCTCTCTGTCTGTTCTGCTCTCCGGCGCCGCTACACCACTTTCATCATTCGCTCCTCGAAGCGACCAGTTCTGACCTTCGTCCAGCCGCGCAGCGACTCGTCGACGGCCTCGTCGCCGGTATCCACGCGCAGCACGCCGGTCTCGTCGAGCTTCCGCGGCGAGGCGACGACCCGCACCTCGCTGCGCTCGATGACCGCCGGCGAAATCTGGTGGTTGCCCCGGCCGAAGACGAACCCCTGCCCGCCGATGGGGGAGACGAAAATCACGTTCTCGTCGCCGAGCGCGCCCAGAATCTCGGCCTCGCTGCCGTCCCGCACGACGAGTTCGCCGTCCCGGTAGACGTCCACGCCCAGCGGCGACCCGTCCACCCCCAGCGCGTCCGCGACGTCGCCGAGCGTCCCGCCGGGGCCGAGCACGTACGTCACGCCCGACTGGACCTCCTCGGCGACCGCTTCGGCGAGCGCGTCCGTGCTCCCCGCGTGGACCTGCTTGGCGGACTGGAGGTCCTCCGCGACCGGCACCTCGACGACGCCCCGGAGGCGCGTGCGCACCTCGCCGCCGCGGTACGCCTCCTCGTCGATGTCGTTGACCTCGCGGGCTTCGGTGTCCTCGAACGTCGCGGCGACCCGGCCCGCCGCCTCCGGGCGCACCGCGAACACCGACGAGTACACTTTCACGCCCGCGGGCACGCCGAGGACGGGAGTCTCCGCGTCCTCAGAACGCGAAGCGTTCTGATGGGCTGCGGAAGACGACTTCGTCGTCTTCCGAACGTCCACCTCGTCGAGCGCGGTCGCGACGTCGGTCGCGGTGCCATCCCCGCCGACGAACAGAATCAGGTCGACGCCGCGGTCGGCGAACGCGCGCACCGCGTCCGTCGTGTCCGCGGCCGTCGTCTCCTCGCTCTCGGGCTCGCCGACGACCTCGGGGTCGAAGCCCGCCGCGCGCGCCTCCTCGGCGCCCATCTCGCCGCCGTACGCCAGAACCTCGGTGTCGGGCGCGCGCTCGCGGAGAGCGGCGAGGGCGTCGCGAGCGCGCTCCGGCGCGCGCGGCTCCGCGCCGCGCTCGCGGGCCGCCTCGACGTTCCCGTCCGTCCCCTTTAGACCGACGCGACCCCCCATCCCGGCGATGGGGTTCACGACGACGCCGACAGTTCGCATACTCCGACTAGGGTGGTCCCGCCGAAAAGCCGACCGGTCGGTCCCGCCAAAAGTCTCATTGTGGCCCGGCGTCGTGCGTACGACGATGCCGACTCCTGACACCGACATCGTCGCCCCCCTCCACGACGCTGTCGGAGACGCACTCCGCGTCGCCGGGTTCCACGACGGCACCGAGTGGCACGTCGAGTACATGCGCGAGGACGTCCGCGAGGCGTACGGCGACGCCTCCATCGACGACATCGCTGACGACCTCGTCCTCGACGTGCTCTCCTCGCCCCGCCAGGAGTCGCTGTACGACCTCGGCAGCCTCCAGGCGACCTCCCGGCTCTTCGAGGACGGCCTCGTCGTTCACGTCCCCACCGACGAGCGCTCGGGGTACCTCGTCTCTCTGGACACCGGCAGCGACGCCACCGGTCGGGACGTCGTCGACGTCGTGCGGGACGCGACCGAGTGAACCAACAATTAAGACCGGGCGGCCGGAACTACCGTCCATGAACTACCTGCTGGCTGCAACCGAGGGTTCCGCGCTCCCGATCAACGCCGTCGGCTGGACCGTCACGATAGTCGGCCTCCTGCTCGCGGTTGCGTGGACCGCGTACCTCTACCGCTAGACGCGTTCGCGCAGCCACGCCGCGGCGTCGCGGACCGTCTGCTCGTCCTCGTGTTGAATCTTCACGCGCACGCCGTCGCCCGGGTAGCTGCCGACGGTGACGCCGAACTCCGCCTGTAGCTCCGCCAGCGGCGCCACCAGCGCGCTCTCGGGGGCGTCCACGTAGACGAACTCGACGTGGTTGGTCGTCCCCGTGAACTCGCCGGCGACGGACTCGAACATCGCCTTCATCTCGTCGGGGACGCCCGGGAGCACGTACGCGTTCTCGACGACCGCGCCCGGCGCCACCCCGACCTCGTTCTCCAAGAGCCGCGCGCCCTCGGGGAGGTGGGCGGTGCCGTCCGTGAGCTCCGCGAACTGGTAGCGGTCGTGGTTCTGGAAGTACGAGACCGCCTCCGGGTGTTCGGCCATCTCGCGGTCGAACGCCGCCGCGACGCCGTCCATCGTCACGTCGTCGTGGGTCGGGCCGAGGCCGCCCGTGACGACGACCGCGTCGTAGCGGTCCGACAGCGACCCGACTTCGCCGGCGATGGCGTCCCTGTCGTCGGGCACGACGAGGACGCGCCGCACGGTCGCGCCCCGCTCGGTGAGCCGCGTGCCCAGCCACGACGCGTTCGTGTTCTCCGTGTCCCCGGCGAGGAGTTCGTCGCCGACTGTGACCACCGCAACCTGCATGCCCGCCCGTAGACGGCGGACGGTGAAAAGTAACGTCCCCGCGGCTATCGCTCGTAGTCGAGGCCGGCTTCCTCGCGCTCGCGCTCCAGTCGCCGGATGCGCAGCCGGTAGTAGACGACGCCGCCGACCGCCACGAGTGACAGCGCGCCGAGGAGGCCGCCGAAGATGTAGAGGTCCCGGACGAGGTAGTAGTCGACGCTGACGGTGGCGCTGGACAGCGACGACCACCGCAGGTGGACGCGGTTGTCCTCGACGGACTGCTCGTAGCCGCCCGGCGAGACGTCACCGAAGACGGGGAACGACACCCGCATTCCCGGCGGCAACACGACCTCGTGGCTCCCCTCGAAGTCGAGGGGCGCGTTCACCGACCGCGTGCCCGCCGACCCCGTGTACGCGAACGTCCCGTTGGCCGCCGGCAGGTCGATCACCGTGCGCTGGTCGCGCGTGGACACGTCTATCGCGTCCGCGCCGACGACGGTGCCGTTCTCGTAGCGGAACTGCACCGCCGAAATCGAGACCGGGTTCCGGGCGGCGAACCCGCTCGTGGACGCCAGCCGCACGCGCTCGCTGCCGTTCACGTCCGCGACGGTCTTGTACTCGCCGCCGGTGACGTTGAGCGTGACGTCGGCGTCGTGGCTCCAGTCGTAGGTCGCGTTTTCGGCGAGCTGCTCGTCGCTGGGCGCGGGCGTGCCGCCGAGACCGGTGCCGGTGCAGCCCGCGAGCGCGACGAGCGCGAGCACGCCCAGCGCCACCTTGAGCCTGCTCATGGAACGACTGCCAGCAGCTCCGAGGGGAGGTACTCCCCGACGGCCGCGAGCAGGCCGGGCGGGTCCGTGCCCTCGCGGCAGACGACGCTCTGTTCGAGCAGGCCGAGGCGTTCGACCGTGACGATGTCCTGGGCGTGGCCGGCGCGGTTGACCGTCGCGCGCACCTCGCCGCGGGTCGCGCTGTTGACGTTCAGCCGGCCGGTGCCGCGCGTCCAGTCGTAGAGGCGGTCCTGCTCGACGTCCGCGAGTTCGGGCGTCTCGCCGTACGTGAACCGCAGCGGCACGTGCTGGACGAGCCCGAAGCGCTCGCGAATCTGAGCGGGCGACCCCGGCCCGAGCCCGAGTTCGTCGGCGGGCACGAGCACGTCCTCGCCTGCGTCGAGCACGAAGCCGTCGTCGTCCCAGGATTCGAGCGTGCCGACGTACGTCTCCCCGTCCTCGAAGCCCTCCGTGATTTCGCCCCACGTCTCCGCGAGGACGTTCCGCGCGGCGACCTCGTCGGGGCCTTCGAGGGTCACCGTCGGGAAGTCGTCGTGGCGCACGCCGATGTCGTACTCCACGTCGAGGTCGCCGACGTCGTTGTCCACCTGCGACCGGAGGCTGTCCAGCGCCCGCTCGCGGGCGTCGCCCTCCACGTAGAGCTTGGTTGCGAGGACGACCATCAGGCCCTCACGCCGAGTTCACTGCGGAGGTTCTCGATGCGCTCGTCCATCGCCTCCACGAGGTCGGTGTTCTCCATCGCTTCCACGGGCGACCCGCACTCGGGGCACTCGAAGCCGAGGTCCATCGCCTCCCCGAACTCGAAGCGAATCGAACACACCTCGCAGAGGTAGAACTCGTTGTTCAGCTCGTACTCGCGGCGCTCGACGAGCGCCTCCAGCAGCCGGTCCATCTCCTCGCGGAGGTTCTCCGGGACGTTGTCGTACTCGAACGTCCAGAGGTAGGTGAGCCACCCCGAGTCCTCGTCGCGGACGCGGCGGTACGTCGCGAGGTCGTTCTCGTAGAGGATGAACAGCGCCCGGCGCACGTCGTTCAGTTCGAGCCCGAGCCGCTCGGCGAGCTCCTCGTCGGTCACCTCGCCGTCCGGCGGGGACACCGCCACCGGCATCCCCTTCGGCCCGACCAACTCGTGGAGGTACTTCTGAACCACGGGGTCGTCGAGTAGCTCCTCAAAAGCCATTACGTCAAAACGGGGTCCGCGCCGGCATTAAGTCTTGTCACTCCCCCGTCTGACGCCGCGACGCGTCAGTCCGCGCTCGCGGCCGCGGCGTCGGCTGTCTGGTCGTCGCGCCACGTGAAGTAGCTGGCGAGCGCGGGACCGCTGACGTTGTGCCAGACGCTGAACAGCGCTGGGATGAGCGCGGCCGCGGGCTCGAACAGCGACGTCGCGAGCGCGACCGCGAGCCCGCTGTTCTGGAGGCCGACCTCGAAGGCGGTCGTCCGCACGCGGTCCTCGGACATGCCGAACAGCCGGCCGACGCCGTAGCCCGCGCCCAGCCCGATGCCGTTGTGGATGACGACGGCTGCGAGCACGAGCGCGCCCGCGGTGAGGATGTTGTCGACGTTCGCGCCGACGACGCCCGCGACGATGGCGACGATGGCGGCGACGCTAATCACGGGGAAGACATCGACGCCGACTTCGGCGGCTTTCGGCGAGTAGCGGTCGAGGATGTACCGAATCCCGAAGCCGAGCACGACCGGGATGATGACGATTTGGACGATGCTCGTGAACATCTCCGCGAACGTCACGTCGATAGACTCCCCGAGGATGAACAGCGTCCACGCGGGCATCACGATTGGCGCCGCGAGCGTCGTCACCGTCGTGATGGCGACTGACAGCGCGACGTCGCCGCGGCCGAGGTACGACATCACGTTCGAGGCAGTGCCGCCGGGCGCCGCGCCGACGAGGATGAGGCCGACGCCGATGGCGTCCGGCAGGTCGAAGAGGAAGTAGAGCGCGTACGCCGCCAGCGGCATCACGAGCCACTGCGTCACCGCGCCGATGCCCACGTCCACGGGGCGCTCGACGAGGCGCTTGAAGTCCGCGGGCTGGAGGGTCAACCCCATCCCGAGCATGATGATGCCCAGCAGGGGGTTGACGTAGTCGAGGACGGGCACGAACGCGCTCGGATAGACGAGCGCGAGGCCCGCCGCCGCAATCACCCAGACGACGAAGTACTTGCTCGCGACCCGTGCCACCCGCGAAATCCCGTCACTGACACTCATACGCACACGGCGGCGGTCCGGGGAAAGAAAGCTTCGCCTACTGGCAGTATTGCGGTCCGCGCGCCGTCACTCCTCGTCGACGTCCTCAGAAGCGCTCTGCGCTTCTGACGGGCTACGGGGATCGCTTCGCGATTCTCGAACGTCCACGACGTGCTTCCCCAGTTCTTCGGGAATCACGCGACGCTCTGCGTCCTCGTACTCCTGTTCGAGCTCGCGGCCGTCGAACAGCCGGTCGAGGAAGACGGCGAGGCCCGCCACCTCGCTGTGTGGCTGGTTCGTCACCGCGAGGTTCCAGTCGGCGTGTTCGTACACGTCTCCCGGGACCTTCTCGCCGCCGACGACCACGAGCACCGGCTGGTCCACGTGAGCGTCGCGCACGTCCGCCTCGACGTCCTGCACGCGCTCGCCGTACATCGTGAGGTGGACGACGACGCCCTCCCAGCCCTCGATGGTCGCATTCAGCTCCTCCGTGAGTTCGACGTCGAACGGGCCGCCGAACCGGCCCGTGATGTCCCGGACCGTCTCGGCGGACTGCGTGGCGTTGTCCGGGAACAGCACCCGGTCGGCGCCGAGCGCGCGCGCCGTCAGGCCGACGTGCGTGGTCATGCGGTCGTCCCGGCCCGGCCGGTGGCCGTACCGGAGCACCGCGACCTCGGGGTATCCCTGCATACGTCCGCAGAGTCGGCCCGCCGGGGTACGCGTTTCGACTCGCGCGGTCCGCGTCAGTCGTCGGCGTGCGCCAGCTCGAAGGGGTACGGCGGCAGCCGGAGGTCCTCCAATTCCGGGAGGTGTTTGACGTTGTAGACGACCTGGAGGTCCTCGGTGGTGGGGACGCCGTTGCAGGACAGCCGGATGTCCCGGTCGACGAGCTCCGGGGAGAGGATGTGGTCGGTGGGCTGGGAGAGGTCGCCGTCCACGACCACGACCGCGCAGTTCGCGCACGCGCCGCCCCGGCAGGCGTACGGCCACGCGAACCCGCGGTCCTCGGCGGCCTCAAGCAGCGACTCGCCGGGCGCGACGTCGAACTCGCCGTGGTTCACGGGGTCGAGGCCGGCGGCGGCGGCGCGCTCGAAGAGGTCGTCGTCCCCCAGCGACCAGCCGTAGTCGTCCAGCACGGCGTAGTTCAGGTACTCGACGTGGGACTCCTCCCACGGCCGGAAGTCGCGTTCGGGGTCGACGCCGTAGTCTCTCGGTGACTCCTCCGTGAAGCCGGCTTCCGTGGCGATGTCCCCGCCGTCGTCGGCGTCCTCGCTGGTGACGTTCTCGTAGGCAGCGCGCACCAACTGGAACTCCGCCGCAGAGCCGCCCTGGTCGGGGTGGGCTTCCTTGACGCGCTCGCGGTACGCCCGCTCGATTTCTCCCTCGCTGGCGTCCTCGTCGACTCCCAGCACGTCGAAGGGAGAATCCATACGCGAGTGGACGGGCCACACGTTGAAAAGTCTCTCCGCGGGCGCGCTCGTTGCCGGAGTCCGTCGCGCGCATCGGAAAACCCTTGCCGGCCCGACGGGTGGCGTCCAGTATGGACCTCACAGGCAAGCGCGTCGTCGTCACGGGGGCGGCCGGGCTCGTCGGCTCCCACCTCGCCGCCGCGCTCGCGCCCGACAACGACGTGCTCGCGGTGGACAACCTCTCGAAGGGCACCCGGGACCGCGTCCCGGACGGCGTGGAGTTCGCGGAGCGCGACGTCCGCGACCCCGACGACGTGGCCGCCGTCATCACCGAAGACGTGGACGTCGTCTTCCACTTCGCGGCGTACACGGACACCAACTACGGCGAGCCCCGCCAGCTGTTCGAGGAGAACACGGAGATGACGTACAACGTCCTCGAACGGATGCGGGAGGTCGGCGTCGACAAGCTCGCGTTCACCTCGTCCTCGACGGTGTACGGCGAGGCGCCGATGCCCACGCCCGAGGACTACGCGCCCCTCGAACCCATCTCGGTGTACGGCGCGAGCAAGCTCGCCGACGAGGGACTGATTTCGACGTACGCGAACTCCTACGGCGTCCAGTCGTGGGTGTACCGGTTCGCGAACATCGTCGGGCCGCGCCAGCGCGGCAACGTCGTCCCGGACTTCATCGAGAAGCTACTGGACGACCCCGAGACCCTCGAAATCCTCGGCGACGGCCGCCAAGAGAAGTCCTACCTGCACGTCGAGGAGTGCGTGGACGCAATGACCCACGTCGTCGAGCACGCCGACGACGACTACAACGTCTACAACCTCGGCACGCGCACCACCACCTCGGTGAACCGCATCGCGGACATCGTCGCCGACGAGATGGGCCTCGACCCCGACTACGAGTACACCGGCGGCGACCGCGGCTGGACCGGCGACGTCCCGAAGATGCGCCTCTCCATCGAGAAGCTCTCGGCGCTCGGCTGGGAGCCCAGCCAGTCCAGCGACGAAGCCGTCCGCGAGGCCGCCCGCGGGCTCGTCGAGGAACTGCGCGCGGAACGCGCCTGACTCCGTTCCTGTCACCCGGACTACTTCTCGGGAACAAACCATATGGCGAAGCGGCAAAGAGTACGACGTAATGGGCTACGACGCCGCTGCGTTCCTCCCAATCGAGGAAATCCCCGAGGGTTCGAACCTCCTCGTCGGCGGACCGCCGCTGACGGGGAAACGCGAGCTCGCGCTCTCGCTGGTCGACGACGGCTGCGAGTGCGGCGAGGGCGGTATCGTCGTCGGCACGCACGACAGCACGAAGACCATCCGGAAGCGCGCGCCACACGTCTGGGAGCAGGTGAAGAGCGGCCGCGCCGGCATCGTCGACTGCGTGACGCGCCAGCGCGGCGAGTCGGTCCGCGACCAGGACCTCGTGAAGTACGTCTCCTCGCCCGGCGACATCACGGACATGGGCATCCGGCTCGGCGGCCTCTTCCAGCGGCTCGAACGCGACTGCGACCGCGTTCGCTTCGACATCTCCACCATCTCGACGATGCTGATGTACGCCGACGTGCGCCGCGTCTACCGGTTCCTCCACGTCTTCGCCGGCCACGTCGAGCGGCTGGACTGGCTCGGGCTCGGCGTCCTCGACACCAGCAACCGCGAGAGCTTCGACACGCTCGCGCCGCTGTACGACGGCATGATTCAGACGCGCAGCGAGGAAGACGGCCGCGAACTGCGCGTGGTCGGGCTCGACGGGTCGCCGACCGAGTGGGTGTCCTACTAGTCGAACTCGCTGGCGAAGTCGTCGGCCGCCTCGGCGACGTCGCCGTGGTCGGCGAAGTTCTCCTCGACGTACTCCAGGAGCGCGTCGACGAGTCGGCCCGTGTCCTCAATGGTGTCGCGGTCGAAGGAGACGATGACGCCGGACCACTCGTCGAGGGGCACCTGGACGACGACGACCTCGTGGAACCACCGGACGGTCGCGTCGAGGTGGCCGAAGCGCGCGAACTCCGGCTGTTCGAGCGGGTCGTCGAACCCCTTCAGTACGAAGTTCTTCGCGATCTCCTCGAACTCCGCTTCGGTGTACTCCTCCGAGAGGGCCTCGCGCTGGTAGACGGTGTCGAAGTCGTCGCCTTCGTAGTGGACGGCCGACCGGAGGTCACCGGCGTCGAGCTCGCGCAGATAGCTCGCGAGCGATTCGGCGGGCATACCCTACCGTTCGGCGCCACGGATGGTTAATCTTCCGTCGGTCGAGAGACGGAAAATCGCCCGCACAGCCGAAGGTTCAAACGGCCGTCGCACCTTCGCTGGAGTATGCGTATCGAACTGCGGGTGTGCAAACACTGCTACGAGGGCGAACACGGCAACCCCGAGAAGACTGCGGTCACGAAGGACATGGTGACCATCGCGCGCCGCGTCCGCGAGTACAAGGACCTCATCGGACTGGACGCGCTGTACGTCACGATGGTCGAGGAGGGCGACCCCGGCGGCGCCGAGGAACTGCCCGCCATCGTCGCGAACCTCGACCACGACCAGGTGAACCTCGCGGACACCCAGCTCGTGATGGAGGACGACGACGGCAACATGCTCGTCTACCCCGAGCCCGAGGACATCCTCGACGTGCTCACGCGGAACATCGACCAGATCAGCCAGCAGACGCGACAGGACGTCACCGTGGAGCTCTCCGAGGAGTCCGCGGAGCTACTGACGGCGTAGCGACCGCGAGAAGAAACTCGTTTTCCGCGCGATTCAGGCGACCAGCGGCCACGCCAGCGCCACGAGGAACACCGACACCCCGAGCGCGCGCATCAGGTCCGAGGTCGGGTCGATGCCGTCGTCGAGGTCGCGGCCGATCCACCAGACGGTGAACACGCCGCCGACGGCGACGAGCAGTGCGAGCGCGACGTACACGAGGTCGAGTACACCAGCCATGATATCGGCTAACACGACGAGCGACTTAAGCGAACCGGCTGACGCCGAAAAAACGGAGCCGCGGTGTGGTTACTCGTCGCGAGGCTGGCCGCCGTCCGCGGCCGCCTCGGGCTCGGAGTCGTGTTCGTCGCTGGCGACCTGCTGCTCGTAGCGAGCGCGCAGGACGTTGCCGTACGTCGAGAGCACGACGCCCAGCAGCAACACGAACATCCCGACGTTGATACCGATGGTGAGCAGGATGCTCGTCGGTCCGCCGCCGACCGTCAGGCCGGCGGGAACCGGATAGCCGGAGTCGAAGATGCTCCCGACGAGCACGCTCACGATGCCGATGACGACGGCGGCGCCCGCGACGTTCACGGCCCACTTCCACGTGGGGCGCAGCGAGAGCAACTCGATGCCGGTGCCCTCGTGGTCCTCGTGTTCCTCGTGGGGCATCATCGACTTCGGCACGAACGCCTTCATCTCCACGGGGTAGAACGCGGGGTGGAACCCGTGCTCGAAGATGTGGAACATGATGCCCATCACCATCACGACCCCGAGCAGGCCGTGGAAGGTGACGAACGCGGTCGCGGCGGCCTTCGTCTGGAAGAACTGCGCGAGCCCGACCTTGCTCCAGATGAGCAGCCCGGAAATCATCAGGAGGACGAGCTCGACGGTGAAGATCCAGACGACGCCCTTCCCGACGTACGACAGCAGCGGGACCTCGTCAGAGGAGTAGCCCGCGAACTGGCGCGCGTTCGGGTGGCGTTCGTCGGCGCGCCCGAGGACGAACTGCACGTCCTGGATGAACGCTTTCGCGTCCGTCGGCGTCGGCAGGACGGCCTTGAAGTTCTTGCGCCGTCCCGGCCCGATGAGCATCAGCGTCACCCAGAAGACGGTGAGCACGATGAGGCCGAAGCCGGCGATGCGGTGGAGCGCGAGCACGCCGGCGTTGCCGCCCATGAACTCCACCATCCACCAGAGTTCGTCGTTGAACATCACGGAGTAGCCCGTGAAGAACAACAGGAAGACGTCCAGCGCCAGCAGCGAGTGGAAGTACGTCGTGACGCGCGTGAACTTCCCGTGGTCCATGTTCGTCACGCGCTCTCACCTCCGCTGTCGGCGTCGCGGCCGCCGTCCGTGGCGACCTCCGCGGGCTCGTCGTGGTCGCGCATCCGCGCGCCGAGGCGCCGGAACGCGCCCCAGTGCACGAACACGAGCGCGAGGATGAACACGCCCATCAGGACGTCGACCGCGTGGATGACGACGATGAGCGCGTCAAGCAGCGGGTCGGTGTTGCCGGCGACGAAGTCCGCGCCGACGCCGCCGCCCTCGACGGTGGGGTTGACGCGGTACAGCGTCTCGAAGCTCGCGTCGAAGGAGCCGTTGACGTACCAGACGGAGGCGACTGCGACGACGATACCGACGACGGCGCTGACCGCGATGGCGAGCGCCTCCGACATGCCGCGTGCGTCGTCGCGGCGAGCCATCAGTTGAACACCTCCGCGTCCTCGCCGAAGATGACCTCCATCGCCTCGTCGTTGAAGAACGGGTCGCGGTCCCGCTTGTCGAGCTCGTCGGCGATCTGACCGGGCTGGCCGACGAGGATGGCGTCGGTCGCGCACTCCTCGGCGCACGCCGGGCCCTTCCCGACGTTCTGGCGCTCCTCGCACATCGTACACTTGTCCATGATGCCGCCGGTGCCGACGACCGCGTTCCCGCCGTCGTCCTCGTCGGGGAACTGCGGGGCGCCGAACGGACACGCCGACAGGCAGTACTGGCAGCCGACGCAGAGGTCCTCACTGACCTGCACGAAGTCGTCGTCGTTCTTCTGGAGCGCGTCGGTCGGACAGACCGACACGCAGGGCGCGTTCTCGCAGTGGTAACACTGCATCGGGATGGCGGTCTCGCCGGGGAACGCGCCGTCGTCGAGGGCCTTCGAGCTGTTGGCGTTGTAGCCTTCGTCGGCCTGCTCGCCCTCGAACATCGTGGAGATGCTGATTCGCTGTTCCTCCGGGCCGATGTCCCACGTGCGCTTGCACGCGACGACACAGCCACCGCAGTCGATACAGGCCTCGACGTCGGGGAAGATGCGGGCACCTTCGCCGGTGCTGATGACCCCCTGGCTCAAGACCTCACGTTGTGATTGTTGGTTCGATGACATTGGTTACTGAACGGGCTTGTTCTCCCGGACGTCGAAGTCTTTCTGCCGACCGATGTTGGCCTCGTCCTGGGGGAACGAGAACGTCGACAGGTCGACGTCCATGTTGAGTTCGTCGACCACGTCCTGGGTCGCTTTCCGGACGCGAACCATCGCGGCCTTCGTCTCCTGCATCTGCGTTTCGACGTCGTACCCCGGCGACGTGATGGAGTTCACGCTGTCACCGATGGCGAACGGCGCCATCCCGTCCGGGTACTCTTCGAGGAGGTTCTCCCCCTGGAAGATGCCGCCCCAGTGGTAGGGGAGGAACGTCTCCTCGGCGTTCGGTCGATTCGTCACGCGGGCTTTCACCAGCACCGAGCCGCGGTTCGTCGTCTCGACGACCACGAGGTCGCCGCCGTCCACGCCGAGTTCCTCGGCCATGTCCGGGTGAATCTCGGCGTACATGTGCGGCTGGAGGTCCGCGGTGAAGATGTTCGACCGCGTCTCCGAGCCGCCGCCCTGGTGTTCGACCTGCCGGCCGGACGTCAGGATGGTGTCGATGGCGCCGTCGGAGTCGGCGATGCGGCTCATCGCCCGCGACTGGACCTCCGAGTTGTTCTGGTCCAGCCGGTAGACGTTGTGCTGCTGGCCGTTCGCCGGCCACTCCTCGGTCAGCCCCGGTTCGGGGCTCTCGATGGGTTCGCGGTGGACCGGCGTCGGGTCGAGGAACTCCCACGCGACAGCGCGAGCGCGACCGCGCCCCGTCGGCGGGTCGGGCTGTGCGTTGTCGAACTGCTCCCAGAAGTCGAGGTCGAAGTCGAACTCCTCGCGCTCGTTGAGCGCCACCGCCGCGTCGTACGGCGAGTGGTCCTCGCTGAGCGCGTACTCGAACGGGAGCGACGGTGCCGAGGGGTTGTTGAGGTCCTCCGGGAGCGCCGTCGCGAAGCCCGGATACTCGGGGACGCCCTCGATTTCGCCGTCGTGCCAGTCCGGGGAGAACGACGCCCGGAGCATGTTCAGGGCTTCGTCGCCGCCCTGGTCGTAGGTCTCCTGGAGCGGGTACTCCTTGTCCGTGTCCATCGACGCCCAGTCCTCGGGCGACGGCGCCTCCGTCCCCCAGCGGGAACGGAAGTCCTGGCCGCCCTCGCGGGGGTCGACTTCGTCGGTCCACAGAATCGGCGTGCCGGGGTGGCCGTCACCCCAGCACGGCCACGGGAGACTCCAGTATTCGCCGCTTACCGGGAGGTTCGTGTCGTGCGCCTTCGTGTCCTCCTCGGAGAACGCGTAGTCGTACTCGCGGTGTTGCTGGAGCCGCTCGGGGCTCTGCTGGTAGCCGATGGTGCGCACGCCGAGGTTGATCTCGCGCAGCGCCTCCTCGTACGTGGACTTCCCGTTGAACATCTCGGGGCCCGAACCCCAGTCGAAGTGCTCGCCGAAGCCGAGGCGGTCGGCCAGCTCCTGCATGATCTGCATGTCCGGCTTCGCCTCGTGGCTCGGCGGCCGCACGGGCTCGCTCCACTGCACTGCGCGGTGGGAGTTCGTGACCGAGCGGTAGTGCTCGTACTGGCTGGCCGCCGGCAGCAGGATGACGCCGTCGTCGCGGTCCGGCAGCACGGACGCGAGCGACGGGAACAGGTCCACGACCACGAGCAGGTCGAGGGCCTCCATCGCCTGCCGCATCCGCGGCATCTCCGAGATGGAGTTCGAGGAGTGCCCCCAGAAGAACGCCGCTTTCACGGGGTTCTCCTGGTAGATGGGCGACTCCAGGAGGCGGTCCTCCTGCGGGAGCGCCGCTTCGAACCAGCGGGCGACGGTGAGCCCGTTCTGATACATCAGCGAGCGGTCCTCCGCGGAGGCGCCCGGGTCGCCGCCCTGCTGTTCGTACAGCTCGGGCGGCATCGTCTCGAACTTCTCGTAGAGGTCGTCGAAGCTGACGTCGCCGGAGGTGGTCGGCGTCTTGTTCCAGACGTCCGCCCAGTACTCCCACGAGCCGCGGCTGGAGACGCCGTAGTAGCCGGGGAGGATGTGGCTGGCGACGCCGAGGTCCGTCGCACCCTGCACGTTCGCGTGGCCGCGCATCACCTGCAGGCCGCCGCCCGAGTGGGCGGCGCTCCCGGAGGCGAGGCTGGTCAGCGCGTACGAGCGGATGTTCTGCGTGCCGTTGTTGTGCTGGGTGCCGCCCATCGCCCACTCGATCTGGACGTTGGGCTTGTTCTCGATGATGAGGTCGCCGAGCTCGCGGACGCGGTCCGCGCTGATCCACGTGATCTCCTCGACGGTCTCGGGGTCGTAGTCGTCGAGTTCGCCCTCGACGTCCGGCCACCCCTGCACGCGCTCCTCGAGCATCTCGTCGTCGAGTTCGCCCTGCTCGCGGAGGTACCGCATCAGCCCCATCATCAGCGCGACGTCCGTCCCGGGACGCAGCCGGTAGAAGTCGTCCGCGTGAGCGGACGTCTTCGTGTACCGGGGGTCCACGGAGACGACCGTGCCGCCGCGGGCCTGCCCCTCGAGGATGTGCTGCATCGCGATGGGGTGGGCTTCCGCGGGGTTCTGCCCGATGATGATGTTGAGGTCGAAGTTCCGGTAGTCGTTGACCGTGTTCGTCATCGCCCCGTACCCCCACGTGTTCGCGAGACCGGTGACGGTCGTGGAGTGGCAGATACGGGCCTGGTGGTCGATGTTGTTCGTGCCCATGAAGGAGGCGAGCTTGCGCGACGCGTACGCCTCCTCGTTGCAGTGGTGGGCGCTCCCGAGGAACATCAGGGAGTCGCGGCCGTACTCGTCCCAGATTCGCTCGAGCTCCTCGGTAATGTGGGAGTACGCTTCGTCCCACGTGATCTTCTTCCACTCGCCGTCTTCTTTCCGCATCGGGTGTTTCAGACGTCGCTCGGAGTGTTCGCTGCCGTAGATGGCAGCCCCCTTCGAGCAGAGCGACCCGTTGTTAATCGGGTTCTCCTCCCAGGGCTCCTGCCCGACGAAAGCATCCCCTTCTCGTTCTCCGCGGAACCCGCAGCCGACCGCGCAGAAGTTACAGATAGTCTTGGTGAGCGTCGAGTCGTCGCCGGAGACGTCGGCGCCACCGCTTTCGCCGTCCTGAGCGAGCGTCTGGCCGGTTATCCCGCCGCCGAGGGCGAGGCCGCCTGCGAGGGCACTCGCCTTCATGAATGACCGACGGTCTAGGTCCAGAGAGACCGGTTGTGTACTCATGGTTTAGAGCCTGTCACCGTGTAACACAATTAATGGTGGAGCAGCCACTTTAGTGTTCCTGCCTGAGTCCGGCATTCTGTCGTCCTGATTACCGGAAGGAAGCGGTCTCTGCTGGTTCTTTGCGGGGGGCAGCCGCAACCCCTTTCGGTGGTCGCGCGTAACGACGAGTGAATGAACGTCGGGGCGTTCGTCTGTGGCTGCGGTGGTTCCGTCGACCTCGACCTCGAAGGCGTCCGCGAGGGCGTCCGCGACGTCGACGTCGTCGCCAGCGGTGCGAACCTCTGTACGGAGGGCTTACCGAAGGTGCGACACGTCGTCGAGGAGTACGACCTCGACCACCTGATAGTCACAGCCGAGAGCGACAACTGCAAGCAACGATACCGAACCGTGCTCGACGACGCCGGGCTCCATCCCGAGGCAATCTCGTTCGTCAATCACCGCGAGCGCGGCGCGTGGGTCCACGACGAGACCGACGCAACCGACCTCGTCGCGCGGAAGATAAACGCCGCGCACGCGGGCCTCCGCGAGGAGGCGCCGCCGCGGTCCGTCTCCCGGGAGGCCGGCGACGACGTCGTGGTCGTCGGCGACCCCGAGGCCGCCGAAGCGCTGTCGGACTCCGCGGACGTCACGCTGCTCGCGGACGGCCGGGACTTCGCGGACGCCGACTACGACCTCCGCGACGTCACGCTCGCCCGCGGGCGCGTCACGGACGTCGACGGCGTCTACGGCGAGTTCGAGATTCAGGTGCAGGCCGGCGTCACCGAGGACTGCATCGACTGCATGGAGTGCGTCAAGCAGGGGCCCGACGAGTACGTCACGAGCAAGCCCGTGGACGTGCTGCCGGGCGCGCCGGACGGCGACTGGGTGGACTGCTGTCCGACCGACGCCATCCACCCCGAGGAGCGCACCATCGAGGCCGACCAAGTGGTGTACCCGGACGCGTCCCGGGCGACCCGCGGCGGCCGCATGGGATTCTACACGGGGCCGGTGGACGCCGCGACGGTCGCGGCCGTCCAAGACCTCATCGGCGGCATCGAGAAGCCGCAGTTCCTCGACGTGGAGATGGACGTCTGCGCGGCGGGCGGGTCCAGCCAGCAGGGCTGCACCGCGTGTTCGGACGCCTGCCCGCACGGCGCCGTCTCCCGCCCCAGCATCGACAGCGTGGAGTTCGACGAAGTGGCGTGTGAGGGTTGTGGCGCGTGCACGAGCGCGTGCCCGACCGGCGCGGTGCGCGCCCGCGAACCCTCGAACGAGCGCATCGCCCGCGAGGTCGAGTCGATGCTCGTGGAGACCGACGACTCCGGGCTGCTGTCCTCGTCCGAGGAGGGCATCGAGACCGGCGTCGTGGCGTTCGTCTGCGACGAGCGCGCCGCCCGCGCGCTCGACGACTTCGGCCGCCGCGCCCGCCAGCGGGACGGCATCGAGTATCCGCCGCTGCTCCCCGTCGAGGTGCCGTGCGCGGACACCGTCGGCGAGGCGCACGTCCTGCACGCGCTCGCCGCGGGCGCGGACGGCGTCGCCATCGTCGGCTGCGGCGGCGACTGCCTGCACTCCGGCCCGGACCCGAAGGCCGAACTCGTCACGCGCATGAATCAGGCGACCGAGGACCTCGGGCTCGGCAAGCGCACCGCGTTCTTCGCGCCCGAGCCCGGCGAGCCGGAGGCGTTCGTCGAGGACGTCAGCCGGTTCGTCGAACTCGGTCTCGACCCGTCGCCGGTGCCCGCCGGCCACGAGGCCGACGGCGTCGCGGACCCGACGACCGCCAACCCCGAGTTCAACACCCACGACTGGGCGCTGGAGAGCGTGCGCGCCATCGTCCCCCACACCGACCCGCGGGACGTCGTCCGCGGGCTGGAGTCGTTCGGCCGCGTCGAGGTCAACGAGGACTGCACGTTCACGCCGACGTGTTCGAACCTCTGCCCGACGGACGCGCTCCGCCGCGAGGAAGCCGGCCTAGAGTTCGACCACGAGCGCTGCGTGAACTGCGGGCTCTGCGAGGAGGGCTGCATGGAGGACGCCATCCGCGTGGACGGCGGCCTCGAACTCGGCCTGCTCCCCGAGAACAACGACGGCGACGCGTGGACGACCGTCGCGGACGGCGAGATGCGGGAGTGTCGCCGCTGCGGCAAGCCGTTCACGAGCGAGGCGTCCGCACAGAAGATCAGCGACGAAGTCGGGGACGTCGTCGCGGGCATCGCGCCCGACGCCGACGGCGACGTCTTCGAGTACTGCAGCGACTGCCGCGCGAAACTCGTCTACGACCGATAACCATGAGCTTGGACCAGCAGGCACTCTACGACGCGCGACTCGAACTCGTCGACTACCTCGTCGACGCACTCTACGACACGCCCGAGGAGGCGTTCGTCGAACAGCTCCTCGACGGCGGTCTCGACACGCCCGCCGACTCCATCAACGACGACCTCGATGCGGGCTTCGAGTACCTCCACGAGTTCGTCGAAGCCAACGAGGGCCGCGACCCCGCCGAGGTGACCGACGAGCTCGCCAAGGAATTCACGCGGCTGTTCGTCGGGCCGCGGCCGCCCGTCCAGCCCCACGAGACGTACTACCGCGAGGACACGGACTTCCTCTCGTCGGGACTCGCGGAAGTGGACGCCAGCTACGGCGCCGCGGGCTGGAAGGTCCCAGAGGACGTCAGCGAGGAGGCCGACTACGTCGGCGTCGAACTGCTGTTCGTCCGGAACCTCCTGCGCCGCCAGCAGGCCGGCGAGGAGGAAGCCGTCGGCTTCGAGCGCGTGTTCCTCGACGAGCACTTCTCGACGTGGCTGGACGCGTACCTAGACGACGTCGTCGAGAACACGGACGAGCCGTTCTACCTCGCCGCGGTCCACGTCCTGCGTGGATTCGTCGAGTTCGAACGCGACCTCGTCGCGTAAAAGATTACTCGTCGTCGCTGGGTTCTTTCTCGGCGTCGTTGATTTCGCCGGGGGCGACGGCGTGGTCCGTGACGTCCTCGCCCTTGTACTGCATCGCGCGACCCTTCGGTTTCCAGCCGGACTCCTTGTGTGCCATACAGTAGCGTAGCGGCGGGGGCGTAGAAAACGTTGCGGTCGCCTACTCCACGGGGGGCGCGTTCGGCGGGCGCTCCTCCTGGTCGTAGTTGTCGAGGAACACCGTCGCGAACAGGTCGGTGTGCATCGACAGCACGGCCGCGGGCTCGGTGCCCGCTCGTTCGGCCTGCTGGTCGAGGAACGCCGCGAGTTCCTCGGTCGGCTCGTACGTAATCGTCCGCTCGTCGACGTCGAACTCGACGTCCTGCTCGCCGGAGACGAGGTGTTCGACCTCCAGCAGCGCCTGCTCGACTTTCGTCTCGAGGGCGTCCTCGCGGTCGGTCATGCGTCGCTCGGCCCACTCGTCGGCGGCCGCGACGAGGCGGTCGCTGGCTTCGAACTGCATCAGAAGCTCAACCCCTCGCCCTCGAAGGCGACCCGCCACGTCGTCACTTCCTCGCAGACCGGGCACTCGCGGGTCGTCGCGTTCGTCTCGCAGCCCGGCATGCGGGTCATGTTCTCGCACTGCGCGCACTCGTACATCATTGCGGCGGGAACGACTCCGGCGTGGGCTCGTTCTCGCCGGCCTCGCCGTAGACGTAGACGACGGCCGCGCCGAACCCGAGCAGCACGAGCAGCCCGAGCGCGCCGCCGACGAACGTCTGCCCGACGTAGGGGCCGGTGACGCCCGAGTACGCCTGCGTGAGGTTCACGACGTTGAGCGCGGTGACGACGGTCCACAGCAGGGCCAGCAGCACCGCGACGGGGAGCCACCCGGTCTGGTCGATTGCGTCTCTGAGACTCATGTCCCGGTGGAAGTGCTCTCGCGTAAAAAATCATTCCCCCGCGGAACGTCGCGCTGCCGTTCAGTCGTCGAGCTCCCAGCCGGCGCTCTCGGCGGCGTCCGCGAGGTCCACGAACTCCCAGCCGGCGTCCTCGGCGATCCACTCCTCGCCCTCGGTGCCGACGACGACCATCCGCTCGGAGTAGAACATCGAGTGCTCGCCGATGGCCGCGAGCCGCTCGGCGGGGCCGTCCCCGGAGCCGTTGAAGAAGTCGATGTCGAGCTGGTGCTCGCGCAGGAAGGAGTTGATGGCGTGCGCCGGCACGTCGCCGACCAGCCCAATCCAGTCGGACCACTCGTTCGTCTCCGCGAGCGCGATGCGCGGGTCCGCGAGCTGCTGGACGGCCTCGTACGTGTACGCGGTCGCCATATCGTCCACGCCGCCGCCGTGCGGGCCGCTAGCCTCGGGCGCTTCCGCGCGGTCCTCTGCGGGACCGGCGCCGCCGCCCGCGCCACCGTGGTCTTTCGGGATGCCCGCGGGACTGTTCGAGGACTCGTAGGGGACGTGGGGGATGCGGTCGCCCTGCGAGTCGCCGGACGGCTCCTCGGACTCCGTGGCCGCCCCGCCGCTGCTGGCGCTCTCGCCGGCGGCCGTCTCGCCGACGTCGCCGTCGATGTCGGCAGAGGCGTCGTCGCGCCACAGCCAGTCGCCGTCGTTGCCCTCGTCTTCCTCGGTCTCCACCTCGACGTCGTCTAGGTCGATTCGTTCTGTCACTGTGTAGCCTCCGTCAACTCCAGTCGTTCGAGCGTCGATTCCGTCGGCACGCCCTCGCTGTCCCAGCCGCGGGCGTCGTAGTACGCCTCAAGCATCGCGTCGAACCGCTCCCGGTCGATGGCCGCGCCCTCCGCGGGGCCGTCCGGCAGCGGGACGGTCATCGCCTCGGGGAGCGCGTCGTCGTTGCGGTCGTGGCCCTCGCGGACGTTGAACAGCCGCGTGAGGTTCCACGCGCGCTCGCCGAGGTCCGCCAGCGACTCCGCGGTGGCCTCGACGCCGACTGCACGCAGCCAGCGCGCGCCCTGCTCGGGTGCGGCTTCGCCCGCGAAGTCGTCGGCGACCAGACACCAGCGCGCGCTGCGGGCGTTCTGCTCGCTGACGACCGCGCGCACGCGGTCCGCGTCGCTCCACGACTCCGCGGCGACGGCGGCCTCCTCGATGGGGCGGGCGCGCCGGTGGCACGCCCCGCGGTCGCTGGTCGCGTACGCCAGCGCCATCGCGGGCGCCGCCCGCGGGTCGTACGTCGGCAGCTCCATCGCCTTCACCGCGGGAATCAGCTGGTCGAAGCCGAGGCGGTCGGCGGCCGCGACGACGCCGTCCGCGAGCGCGTCCCCGAGGTCGGTCTCGCGGGTGGCGACCTCGCGGATGAGCCGCCGCGCGCCCTCGGGGTCGCCGAAGTCTATGTCCCGGTCGAGGGCGCCGCGCTCGCTCGCCCGCGCGGCGAACGCGACCGCGCTCCCGGCGCTGATGACGTCCACGCCGAGGCGGTCGCAGAGCCCGCCGAGTTCGGCGACCGCGTCGAAGTCGCTGATGCCGAGGCCGGCGCCCAGCGTGATGGACGCCGCGCCCCGCGGCACCGTCTCGCCGTCGCCGTCGGGCACGCGGAAGCCGCCCGGAACGGCCTCGCCCGGCCGCTCGCGTCCGACACTGGCTTCGCGGACGGCTTCGATGCCGACGCCGTCGGCGCCGTCGAACGTCCCGGACTGCCAGCCCCGCGTGGGGAGCGCGCCCACTTCGTCCGCGAAGTCCACGGATTCGAGCGTCTCGCTGGCGGCCTGCCAGCGCCCGACCTCCGCGTCCGCGAACTCCTCGTCGGCGGCTTCGAGTTCCGGCGGCGTCTCCGGCGCGTCGCCGCGCGCGACGACGGCCTTCAGGCCTTTCGCGCCCATCACGGTGCCCGCGCCGCCGCGGCCGGCGTGGTGGTCGCCGCCGTCCGTCGCGACCGTCGCGAACTGGACGCCGTGCTCGCCAGCGGGGCCGACGCACGCGACCGCCGCCTCGGGGTACTGGGCGTCGGTCTCGGCGGCGTCCATGCCCGCGAGTTCGGGGGCGTCCTCGATGCGCGCAGTGCCGTCCTCGACGACGAGGACGCCGGGTTCGTCGCGCTCGCCCTCGACGAGGACGAGCAGGCAGTCGTCGAGACTGCCCGCGAGCCGCGCGGCGAAGTCGCCGCCGGCGTACGAGTCCAGGAACGCGTCCGTGAGCGGGGACTTCGTCACGACCGCGAACCGTGGTTCGCCGGGCGCGCGCCCGGTCAGCGGGCCGACCGCG
This sequence comes from Halobacterium sp. NMX12-1, assembly GCF_040435975.1. Taxonomy (NCBI): domain Archaea; kingdom Methanobacteriati; phylum Methanobacteriota; class Halobacteria; order Halobacteriales; family Halobacteriaceae; genus Halobacterium; species Halobacterium sp. NMX12-1. The sequence goes on from NZ_CP159204.1 coordinate 1,491,888, forward strand.
AACGCGAGTAGATTCTCGGGGCCGAGCGGGTCGACGCCCGCCTCGGTGTCCGCGAGCAGGTACCGGGCGGCGAGCGCCTTCCCGCCGACGTAGCGGCGTCGCCACTCGGGCGGAATCTCCTCGCGCGACACGGTCCCCTCGCCGAGCCGCACGCGCAACACGTGGTCCCCGACCATGCCCGTAGGGAACGGCTTCGCGGGGTTAAGCGTTGTCGCTCCGGAGCGTTCAAGCGGTTGGCGCGCCGACGTTCCCGCGTGCGCTCAGCAGTCGTGCTCGCGGGCGGCCGCTCGACTCGGTACGGCGACGGCGACAAGGCGCTCGCCGACCTCGCCGGCTCGCCGATGCTGCGCCGGGTCGCCGACCGCCTCGCCGATGTCACCGACGAGCTAGTCGTGAACTGCCGCGACGACCAGCGCGACGCCCACCGGGACGCCCTCGACGGCTACCCGAACCCCGTCCGGGTCGCCGAAGACCCCGAGCCCGACGAGGGGCCGATGGCGGGCATCGCCGCCGGCCTCCGAGAGGCCAGCGGCGAGTACGCGCTCGTCGTCGCCTGCGATATGCCGTTCGTGGACCCAGCGGTCGTCGACCTCCTCTTCGACCGCGCCGCCGGCCGCGACGCCGCCGTCCCCGAGATGGACGACGGCTGGTACCAGACGACGCAAGCGGTCTACCGCGCGGACGCGATGGCCGCGGCCTGCGCGGACGCCCTCGACCGCGGCGACCGCAAGATTCTCGCGCCGCTGGAGTCGCTGGACTGGGTCGCCGTCCCCGAGGCAGACGTGGCGGCGGCGGGCGACCTCGAATCCTTCGAGAACCTCAACACGCGCGAGGCCGTGGCGGAAGCGGCCGAGCGGTTCGCGCCGCAGTAGCGCTGCGAGAACTGTCCCGACTGCATCGGTGAGCGAGCGGAGCGTGGTCCCCCGACATGTTGCGCGATGAGTAGTTTTTACAGCTAGCGCGCCGTCGTCGGAGTGATGGCTACGGAGGCTACCGTCACCGTTCCGTCCGACCAGTTCCCCCTCGGCACTGTGTTCGCGCAATTCCCGGACGTGACGGTCGAACTGGAGCGATTGATTCCGTCACAGGACGTCGTCATCCCCTACTTCTGGGTTCGCGGCACGGAAATCGAGGACGTCGAGGCCGCGTTCTCCGAACACCCGGGGGTGAACCGCATCCAACTCGTCGACTCCGTCGAGGACGAGTACCTCCTGCGCGTGGAGTGGTCGCTCGAGTACGACGACTTGCTGAGCGTGCTGACGGAGACCGGCATCCCGCTCATCAACGCGACCGGCACGAACCGACAGTGGACGTTCGACATCCGGGGGGACACGCGAAGCGACATCGCCGCCTTCCACGCTCGCTGTCGAAAGCTGGGAATCCCGATTACGCTGACGGCCCTGCACGAACTGACGCCCGTGGAGGCGGACGCGGCGGCCGCGCTCACGGACAAACAGGAGGAAGCGCTGGCGCTCGCCTACGAACGCGGGTACTTCGAGTCCCCCCGGGAGGTGACGATGGGAGAAATCGGCGACGAACTCGGCATCTCCCAGCAGGCCGTCGCCTCCCGCCTCCGGCACGGAATCAAGCACACGCTCGAACAGACGCTCTCGGAGCCCGAGCGGCCGAACCAGTAGTTAGGTAAAAAGCACGTTGTATAGCCAAAATCAACGCTCACCGGACTGGCCGTAGAAGGATACGTACGGGGAGACGGGTGGTCGGGCACTCGTCGCTCTCGATAACCAACCATGGTCGAATGTCAAGAATGCGGCGGAGGTGGCGCGAGGGTCGTGCGAGTGACGTTCACGTCGGGTGAAACCGAGGAGCTGCGGCTTTGCTCGCGTTGTACGGATACATACACGACGGGGGACTTCGTCTCCAGCGTCTCGGCAACTACACCCACTAATGAGTAGCACCGAGCCGAGTCAAGGCGGCGAACCGCAAGCGGTGGCGGAGTGTACGGCCTGTAGTGCGATTTTCCCCGCGCAAGTGACCGGTGACGGCGGCCTCCGACCCATCGGCCTCGAAGACGGAACCTGTACCTGTGGGAACGTGGAGTTCCAGTCGATAATCGAAGCCTAGGCTACCCGTCCGTAGCAGTCGGTTCACCCGCTCGCCGAACGAAGACGTTAGACGACGGTCTTCACGGGGTCGTCGGCCTTCAGCGACGTGACGACGACGCGGGGGACGTCCGCGCGCTCGTGGACGCCCTCCGCGATTTCGGTGGCGGTCTGGACGAGCGCGGCGTCGTCGGCCATGTTCACGAGCGGAATCGGGGTCGCGCCCTCTGGTACGTCTCGCATTCCGCCCTCGGGGTGGGCGAGCACGCGTGCGACGTCCTCGGGACGAATCTCGTCGCCGACCGAGAGGTCCGTGATGGCGGCGACGCGCTCGGGCCGGTGGGCGACGGCCTCCGAGAGCGGTTCGCCGACCGCGCGCACGCTCGCAATCGGCACCACGACGTCCGCGCAGTCCGGAATCTGTGGCTCGTGTTCGCCCGGCGCCTTCAGCCGGCGGGTGCGCGCACCGTCGGCTTTCACGAGGACGGCGCTCGGGGCGGCGTCGGCGACGCCCGCGATTCGCTCGCGCTCGTAGCCGCGGTAGCGGTCCTCGCGCTCCTGCTCGGGCACCACGCCCATCGGCCACTCGGCGTTCTCGCGGACGGCCGCGGACGGGTCGTCCGTGACGACGACCCGGGCGACGTGCTCGTCGAAAATCGGGATGCGGACCGTCGCCGTCACGACGGCGCGCTCGATTCGGTCGGCGAGCGCGTACAAAAGCGACTTCTTCCCGCCCGCACCGACCGCGCAGACGACTCCCTCGGCGTCGACGGCGTCTTCGAGCTCCATTCAGTTGGCCAACAGGAGGTGGTCGTCGTCGAGTTCCGCCACCGCGTCACGGACGTAGCGGTTCTCCCACTTGCGGCGCGCGCGCAGCTCGCGGTCGCCGCGCGGCGTGACCCCGTACTCGTTGGTTCGCTCGTCTCGTTGCCCCTTCTCGATGAGGCCCTTCTCGACGAGCGTGTCGAGGTTCGGGTAGAGCCGCCCGTGGTTGATGTCCGACTCGTAGTACTGTTCGAGCTCCTCCTTGATGTCGAGCCCGTTGGGCTCCTCGAGGCCCGCCGTCACGACGAGGAGGTCGCGCTGGAAGCCGGTGAGGTCGTCCATAGGTCTGGTTGCAGGGAGGTCCGGTATCGTATTAAGTTCGGTGGCCACGCGGCCGTCAGAAACCGGCACGAGTCGCCGACTCAGGCCTCGACGCGCGGCGGCGTGAGGAGGTCCGAGTCCGCGAGCGCGGCGCACGCGCCGACGATGGTGAGCACGCGTTCCTCCGTGAAGAACTCCGGCTCGTGGGCTTCCGCGTCGATGATGCCCACCACGTCGTCGCCCGCGAGGATGGGACAGCAGAACTCGCTCTGGACGCTGTCGTCGCACTCGTAGTAGGGGCCGTCGTAGTCTGCGACGTCCTCGACGAGCACGGCGTCGCCCGTGAGCCCGACCGTGGAGTTGTTCGAGCGCTCGGCGAACGACTCGGTGAGCGGGAACTCCGCGCGGGAGTGCTCGCCGACGTACGCCTCCTTGACGAGAACCTCCTCGCCGTCGGGGTTGGTGGCGCGGCGGTAGACGCCGAGCCAGTCGGGGTTGGTCTCCTCGGCGAGCCGCCGCACCGTCTCGTCGAGCGCGACCAGCCGCGCGGTGTTGGGGTGGTCGCGGAGGCGCTCGGGCTCGTACTCCAGCCCGCAGATGGGCGCGAGGTTGTACGGCTCCTCCGCGAGGCCGACGCCACACGAACCGTCCGGCCCGAGTTCGGGCACGGGGTAGACGTAGCAGTCCTCGACGGTGTCGGCGTCGACGGTCGCGTGCGGCGGGCGGGCGACGAGCGCGGCGCCGCGCTCGGCGGCGTTCGTCGCGCGGTCGGCGTACTCCGGGAGGTCCACGGCCCGGAGGTAGGACTCGTGGTTCATACTGTGTCGTTCGTCGCGCGGACGTATATGAGCGTTCACTCTGGCAAGGCGCCGGCGTCGAGCGCGCGCTGGCCGCGCTCGGTGATGCGGTAGACGACCTCCCCGGTGACCGGCTCGACGAGGTCGCGCTCGGCGAGCACCTCGAAGCGGGCTTCGACGTGCGGGGCGTGCATCCCGATGCGGTTCGCGACGATGGCGGGGTACTCGGCGCTGTGGCCCGCGAGGAACGTCAGGATGGCGACGTCCGCTGGGCGGCTCCACGCTGGTCGGCCCGGCGCTGCCTCGTGCATACCTCAGTGTGGGTCGTGCTACCACATAACACTATCGTCGAACGGGACTCCGCTCACGTCGTGACGACGGTGACCGCGCCGTCGAACTCCAGGATGATGCGCTGGGTGACGTCCCCGAAGATGGCCTTCCCGGCGGGCGAGCGCTTGCGGCCCGCGAGGAAGATGTGGTCGGCGTCGCGCTCCTCGGCCAGCGCCAGCACCTCGTCGCCCTTCTCGCCGAGCCGGCCGACCGGCTCGTACGCCACGTCCACGTCCTCGAGGACGTCCCGCCCGACGTCGTTCGCGAACTTCTCGGCGCCGTCGAGCGCGTCGTCGACGGTGTAGTTCACGTCGAGGCTCGGGACGCTCATCATCGACTCCCGGCGCTCGGCGTACTCCGAGTCGGTGGTCACGTGCACCAACAGCAGCTCCGCGTCGACCCCGGCGGCGAGTTCGCCGGCTTCTTCGACGAGGGCTTTCGCGGAGTCGGAGGCTTCGACGACGGCGATTGCTCGGTCCATGTTCCACCGCCGTCGGCGACTCATCTTAAATGCCGGGGGCGGGCCCGCGGTTGGCACGTGGCAGCCGAACGCATTTGTACGAGGGGAGGGACCGTCGATGTATGAGCCTCCGCGAGGTGCTGGAGACGGTCCGGGGGCGCGAGAAGACGCTCACGGTGTACACGGAGCCGGGGACCCGTGTCGTCCCCGAACTCCGGGAGTACTTCGCGTCCCAGAACGTCGCCATCGAGGAAGCCGACGCCGGCAGCGACCCCGAGCACGCGGTGCTGTCCGACGACGGCGAGTTCCTCACCGCGGTCGGCATCGACGCGCTCCGCTCGCTGACCGACGGCAGCCTCCGGTCCGTCGGCGAGAGCGCGGCGTACGGCCGCCTGCTCTCGCATCTCGACCGCACCACGTTCACGTCGTACAACCACCGGCAGATGCTGCAGGCGTCCCGCGAAATCGAGGATCGCGCGTGGCGCACCGGCGAGGGGCGGCTGTACGCGGGCTTCCAGCGGCTGTCGAACTTCGCGGCGGAACGCCCGACCTACGAGCGCCTCGCCGGCACGGGCCTCGACGTGCACGTCTACGGACTGCCGGACGCCACCACCGGCGTCCCCGACGGCGTGACCTTCCACGGCAGCGCGATTCCGGACGTCGCGTCGCTGTGGTTCGTGGTCTTCGACGGCGGCGACGACCCGCGGCAGGCGTGCGCGCTGCTCGCCGAGGAGCGCGAGAACGGCTTCTACGGCTTCTGGACGTACGACACCGAACTCGTGGACGACGCGCTGGACGCGCTCGGCGCCGCCCAGCGGTCGGCCTGACCGGAGGGTAACGCTTTCCCAGTGGCGTGCGAACCCCCGCTCATGCGAGTGTTCGACGTCGCACGACTCGTCGACGGACGCAGCGACGACGCCGTCGAGGACGCCCGGCTCGTCGTCGACGACGACGGCACCGTCGCCGCGGTCGGTCCGCGCGAGTCCGTGGACGCACCGCCCGATACCGACCACGTCGAGTTCCCGGACCGCACCGTCGTCCCCGGGTTCGTGGACGCGCACGTCCACCTGCAGGGCGCGCGCTCGATGGACGTCGCCGACTGGACGACCACCCCGGACTCGCTGGCGGCCGCGCGCGCCACCGAGGACCTTCGCTCGCTGGCCCGCGCAGGGTTCACGAGCGTCCGCGACCTCGGCAGCACCGTCGGCGTCGGTCTCCGCGAGGCGGTCGCGGCCGACGAGATTTCGGGGCCGCGCGTGTTCACGAGCGGGCGCGCCATCTCACAGACCGGCGGCCACGGCGACATCCACGGCCTCCCCCACGAGTGGGTCGCGGACGGCACGCCGCTGTCCACGCTCGCGGACGGCGCCGACGAGTGCCGCCGGGAAGCCCGCAAGCGCGTCCGGGACGGCGTCGATTGCCTGAAAATCATGACAACGGGCGGCGTGTTGAGCGAGCGCGACGCGCCCGACCGCCGGCAGTTCACGGACGACGAAATCACCGCGATGACCCGCGAGGCCGACCGCGCCGGCGTCGCCGTCGCCGCCCACGCGCAGGGGAGTGCGGGCATCGAGGCCGCGCTCCGGAACGGCGCGACCACCATCGAACACGGCTTCTATCTGGACGACGACTGCGTCAGCCTCCTGAAGGAGTGCGGCGGGACGTTCGTCCCGACGCTCTCTATCATGCACCGCATCACCGAGCGCGGCGGCGACCACGGCGTCCCCGAGTGGGCGCTGGAGAAAGCCCGCGACGCCCACGACGCCCACGTCGAGGCCGTCGAGCGCGCGCACGAAGCCAACGCCGCCATCGCCGCCGGCACCGACTTCATGGGGCCGGAGCTGGTCCCCCACGGCGAGAACGCCCTCGAGATGGAGCTGCTCGTGGACGAAATCGGGTTCTCGGAGATGGAGGCCCTGCAGGCGGGGACGCGGGTCGCCGCGCGCACGCTCCCGCGGGACGACGTCGGGACGCTGACGGAGGGCGCTCGCGCGGACTTCGCGGTGCTGGAAGACGACCCGCTGGCGGACATCTCGGCGGTGCGGCGCGTCGAGGCGACGTACGTGGACGGCCGGCGGCTGGACGTGTAGCTACTCGTAGCGCCGCGACCGCACCGCGGTCACGAGCGCGACCAGCAAGACGACGAGCGCGTACGCGCCGACGACGGCCTCGGTGGCGTGGTCGAACGTCTCCGCGACGCCGAATGCGAGCGTGACGAGGCCGAACACGGCCAGCGCCAGCCCCAGCAGGCGCGCGAGCGCGGCGGGGTCGCTTGCGGTCTCGGGGTCGTACAGCGGCACGCCGTCCATCGACTCGCGGCGGCGCAGCGCCAGGCCCGCGGCGACGAGCGCGACCCCGAGCGCGCCGTACAGCACGCCGGCGACCAGTCCCATGCGTGGTAGTTCCGGAGTGCGGGCTTAATGCTTTACTGCTGTCGGGCGACCGCACCGCGAACGTTTACCCGGAGGCGGTGGTAGCCGTCCCCATGTGGGACCTCACGCACGAACTCGGCTCCGGACTGCCGTACCCCGGCGACCCGCAGGCCGCGGTGACGCCGCACGCGACGCTCGACGCGGACGGCTACCGGGTCGCCGAAATCGCGTGCTCGACGCACTCCGCGACGCACGTCGACGCGCCCGCCCACCTGCTCGCGGACGGCGCGACCCTCGGCTCGTACGACGTCGAGACGTTCGCGTTCGACGCGCGCGTCGTGGACTGCACGGGGTTCGGCGCGCGCGAGGCGATTCCCGCCGGCCGCGTCCCCGACACCGACGCCGACCTCGTCGTCTTCCACACCGGCTGGAGCGAGCACTGGGGCGAGCGGCGGTACTTCGACCACCCCTACCTGACGGCCGCGGCGGCGGCGCGCTGTGCGGACCGCGGCTGTCACGTCGCCCTCGACGCGCCGAGCGTCGACCCGTCGCCGTCCGAGAACGCCCGCGACGACGAGCCCACCGGGTATCCAGCGCACCACGCGCTGCTCGGGGACGAACGACTCATCGTGGAGAATCTACGGAACCTCGCGGCGCTCCCGCAGCGGTGTACGATTCGCGCCCTCCCGCTGCGCGTGGACGCGGACGGCGCGCCCGTGCGGGCGGTCGCCGACTAGGCCTGCTCGGCGGTGCCGCGGTCCTGCACGAACCCGGACTTGAACGCGATCCAGCCGAGCACGCTGATGAACAGGATGGGCGGGAGGATGACGAACCCCCACAGCGGGTTCAGCCCCCAGATGAGCAGCAGGACGACGTCCGCGATGCCGAGCAGGAGGAACGGGATGATGGCGAGGAGCGCGTACCGGCGGCTCCCGCCGGCGTCGTCGGCGTCGGTCGGTATCGGCGCGTCCATGCCCGAGGGTTCGCGAGCGGCCACCAAAAGCCCACGCTTTGCGCGGCCGCCGACCGCGAGCGCGGATGCTACGCGAACCGACCTATCACACTCCGTAGCCGCGCTCGCGGCCGGGTCGCTGTGAGCGCCGACAACGCCGGCCGTTCGCCCGGCGCAACGCGGCGGTTCGCTCGCCGGTCGCGCTCGCCGGCCGTTCGACTGTAGCTTGTAACGGGTCGCCCGCGCACAACTCGACCCAGTTTTCTTCCGAGCGACGCCCCAGACGCCCGACACGCGATGTCTCGGTACGACTCCGACAACCGCGGCGCCCACGGGACGACGGCCGGCACGGGGACAGAGGGTATCGGGCGGTTCGTCGAACAGAACGCCCTCCCGCTGAAAGTCGCGGCGTTCTACGCCGTCGCACTCGCCGCCGGCCTGCTCGCGCGGCGCGTCGTCAGCGGCCCGAACGTCGAGATACTGCTGTCCATCGCCATCTGGTTCACCGTCATCTTCGCCGCCTGTACCGCGCTGCTGGGCGCCGTCATCAGGCTGTTCAGCGCCGTCCAGCGGCGCCGCCACGACTACGAGTAACCGGCCGGCTTTTAGGCGCGAGCGCCGTGCGTCCGCGTATGCCCGACTACGTCTCCGAGGAGACCGTCGAGACGGTGACCGGGACGGTCGCCCGCGCCGGGGGGACGCGCCGCCACGAACTCCGCCTGCCCGCGGACGCGGCCGACGACTTCCCCGCCGGCGAGGTCGTCCGCGTCGTCATCGACGGCGACGAGTACCACGCGCAACTCCGCCGCCGCGACGACGGCGCGCCCGTGATTCGCGGCGCGTACGACACGCCCTCGCTCGCCCGCGACCCCGAGAGCGCCACCAACCACCTCGCGGCGTGGCTCGACGACGGCCCGCTGGAGGCCGGGCGCTCCGTCCACGTGGACGTCGTCGAACCCGGGTTCAAGTACGGCGTGCGCGTCCCCGGCGAGTCAGCCACGTACGCCGCGACCGAGCCGCCGGACTCCAGCCTCTCCGCGATTGCGGAGTCGCTGGACGAGTAGTCACCGCAGGTCACGGAACACGACCCGGTAGTCCCTCGGGTCGAAGCCGTCCGCGATGGCGTCGGCCCTGTCGCGGAGTTCGCGCACGCGCTCGGGGTCGTGTTCGCCCGCCGCGCGGCGCTCGCTGGCCTCGTGTAGCGCCGTCACCGCGTCCACGTACGCCGACAGCGAGCGCAAGCGCTCGACGACCTCGGTCAGGTCGTCCCCCGAGACCGGCTTCCTGAGGTACGCGTCGTACCCGATGCCGACGACGTCCTCGTCGGGCTCGTTCGCCGTCACCATCGCCACCCGGCAGTCGTACCCCTCCTCGCGAATCGCCGCCAGCACGTCGTCGCCCGACACGCCGGGCATCTCCCGGTCGAGCAACACGACGTCGACGGCCTCGTCGATGGCGGCGAGCGCCGCCTCGCCGCCGTGCGCAGTCCGCACCTCGTACTCGTCGCCGAGTCTGTGTTCGTAGACGTCGAGGTACTCCTGCAAGTCGTCGACGGCGAGCACAGTCGCGTCGTCACGCCCCCGGCTCATAGCTAGTCGTCCTGACACGCAACCCCAGACGCTGTAAGTGTTGTCCTACTCGCCACGACAGCCGGTAATCTCGAAGCGGGCGCCGCGGTCGGCGTCGCCGTCCCGCGGCACGGCGTCGATGGTCCAGCCGTGGGCGGCGGCGATGCTCTCGACGATGGCGAGCCCGAACCCCGTGCCGTCCTCGGCGGACGTGAACCCGCGCTCGAACACCTCGTCGTGGCTGCCGTCCGGGAGCCCCGGGCCGTCGTCGGTGACGGCGAACCCGTCCGCGCACGCGGTGACCGTCACCGCGACGCCGTCGTCGTCGGCGTGCTCCACCGCGTTGCGAAAGAGGTTCTCGAACAGCTCCTGGAGCCGCGACGGGTCCGCGTCCACGACGAGGTCCGTCTCCACTGCGAGCGTCGCGTCCGGTGCGTCCACGCAGTCCCACGCGTCGGTCGCCACCTCCGAGAGCGCGACGGCCTCGGTCTCGTCCACGAGCCGGCCCTGTCGCGCGAGCTCCAGCACGTCCTCGACGAGCGCCTCCATGCGGTCGAGCGCGTCGCTGGCGCGGGCGAGGTGCTCGTCGTCGGCGTCCGCGAGGTCGAGGCTCCCCTGCGCGACGTTGATGGGACTGCGGAGGTCGTGGCTGACGACGCTCGCGAACTCGTCGAGGCGCTCGTTCTGCCGTTCGAGGTCGCGCTCGCGGGCCTTCCGCTCGGTGATGTCCCGAATCGAGGCCAGCACCGCGACGTCGCCCTCGTAGTCGATGCTGGTCGCGCTGAACTCGCAGAAGCGCACGTCGCCGTCGGGCCGGCGGATGCGGCTCTCGAACGTCTGCCGGCGGCCGGATTCCGCCGTCAGCTCCCCGACGACGCGTTCGACTTTCACGCGGTCCTCGGGGTGGAACAGCTCGCGGGCGTCGGCGGCGAGCAGCGCCTCGCGGGAGCGCCCGAACAGCGCGGACGCGCGCTCGTTGACGAACGAGAAGCCGCCGTCGGCGTACGTGACGACGGCGTCGTGGCTCTGCTCGACGAGCGTCCGGTACTTCTGCTCGCTCTCCCGGAGCGCGTCCGCCGAGCGCAGCCGGCGCAGCGTCGCGGAGACGTGCGCCATCAACAGCTCGACGAGTTCGACGTCCGACTGGGAGAACGCGGCGTGCTCCCGGGAGCCGGCCTGAAACACGCCGATGTCGTCGATGGGCACGCTCAGGACGGACGTGTAGTCGGGGTTGGCGGGCTCGGCGTCCTCGTGGGCGGCGACGTCGTCGACGACGATAGAGGAGTTCTCCTGGTAGGTGCGGCCGGCGATGCCGCTGTCGGCGGGGAGCCGGTGGGAGTCCCCGGACTCCAGCCCGGTCGAGGTGGCCTTCGGGACGAGGTAGTCGTCCTCGACGACGTCGATGCCGCAGATGTCGAACTCGAGGATGTTCTCGGCGGCGTCGATGGCGAGGTGGTAGATGCTGGTGGCGTCCTCGCAGCCGACCATCGCGGCGGCGATGCTGTGGAGCTTCTCGAACTGGCGGCGCTCGGTGCGCAGCGAGTCCCGCAGGCGGTCGCGCTCGCGGACAGCGTGCAGCCGCGTGACGCCCTGTCCGACGACGCGGCCGATGGCGGCGAGGCGTTCTCGTTCGGCGTCGGCGTCCTCGCGCTCGTCCGGGCCGAACGCGAGCGTCCCGTAGTAGTCGTCGGCGTCCACGACGGGGACCGCGGCGGCGAACGTGTCGTCGTACGGGACCCACGTCACGGCGCGCTCTGCGACGCCCGGCGCGGGCGCGTCGTCGGCGAGCGGCTCGGGCGTGCCGTGCGCGTCGTCGGACCCGGACGGCGTCGGCCCGCTCGCCGCATTCCCGAGAGTCGGCGTGACCGTCTGCGGGTCGGGCGATTCGATGTCGGGCTTGCTCGCCGTCGCCGGCTCGCGCTCGGTGTCACAGAAGCAGGCGAAGTCGTAGCCCGCGTCCACGACGGCCTCGCAGACGCCGGTTCGGAGGTCGGGGACCGCGTCGGCTCGCTGGACGGCTCGCGTCACCGCGCCGACGAGGGGGCGGTCCGGCGCCATCTGGTCAGTCGCTGCCCGCGTTCTGGTCGGGGACGTCGCGGAACGCGACGCGGAAGTCGTCGAACCCGAAGCCGTCCACCGTGTCGTCGATGCGGCCCCGGAGCTCCTGGATGCGGGCGACGACCTCCTGGTAGGAGTCGTCGAGTTCGAGGTCGCCGTCTTCGGCCTCGGACTCCAGCAGCGCGCGCTTCGACGCGAGCGCGTACAGCTCCTGGAGGCGGTCGTCGTACGCGGAGCGGTCGAGCAAGGTCTCGACGACGTCGTGGAGGTCCTCGCGGTCGACGGGCTTGAGGAGGTACTCGTCGAAGCCGAGTTCGACGACGTCCGCGTCCGGGCGGACGCCCGTGACCATCGCGACGCGGCAGTCGTACTCCGCGCGGCGGATGCGGTCGAGGACGTCCTCGCCGGAGAGGCCGGGCATCCGTCGGTCGAGCAGGACCACGTCCACGTCGTCGTCGAGCCGGCCGAGGGCGCCTTCGCCGGTGGTCGCGGTCTCGACGGCGTACCGCTCGGAGAGCCACTCGGCGTACACGTCAGTGAGCGCTTCGTCGTCGTCGACCACGAGTACGCGTGCCCCTTGCTCTGTCATGCGTGGGTGTCGGTCTGTCCTGTATCGAGAGTGACCTGAGTTAAAGGTTTCTCAAGCTACGGGTCCCGCTGGAAACGCCCCGACGGCGCCGGTCGTGGTACCGACTACCACCGTAACAGTTTTGTGTCTTCTCCTTACCCTCCGGTTACCGCGCCCGAATCATTAGGGCAGCCCAAAAGTCGGCTATTCTCGCTTCTTCTGCGCTCTACCCGCTCTTACGGGTGTGTCAAAGGTGCGCAAAACCACGAAAGGTTTAAGTACTTATCGCTCCTACGAATGAGTACGACAAGTCGGGGGGCGACCGGCGCCCTCCACCCGGCGCTTCAACCATCATGAGTGACACCACAATCCGCACGTACTCCAGTGACCGACAGCAGAACGAGAACGAATCCGAGTCCGAGGTAGAGTCCGCCGACGAGACCGTCACCTGCCCCGAGTGTGGCGGCCGCGTCGTCAACGACGAGGAACACGGCGAGTCCGTCTGTGCCGACTGCGGCCTTGTCATCGAGGAGGACAGCATCGACCGCGGCCCCGAGTGGCGCGCGTTCAACTCCAACGAGAAAGACCAGAAGTCCCGCGTCGGCGCCCCCACCACGAACATGATGCACGACAAGGGGCTGTCGACCAACATCGGCTGGCAGGACAAGGACGCCTACGGTAACTCCCTGTCCAGCAATCAGCGACAGAAGATGCAGCGCCTCCGCAAGTGGAACGAGCGCTTCCGCACCCGCAACAGCAAGGAGCGCAACCTCAAGCAGGCGCTGGGCGAAATCGAGCGGATGGCCTCCGCGCTCGGCCTCCCGAAGGAGGTCCGCGAGACGGCGTCGGTCATCTACCGCCGCGCGCTCAGCGAGGATCTGCTGCCCGGCCGCTCCATCGAAGGCGTCGCCACCAGCGCGCTGTACGCGGCCGCACGGCAGATGCAGACGCCGCGCTCCATCGACGAGGTGGCGAACGTCAGCCGCATCGACGCGATGGAGTTCAAGCGGACGTACCGCTACATCGTCCGCGAGCTCGGCCTCGAAGTCGCGCCCGCCGACCCCGCCAGCTACGTCCCGCGGTTCGCCTCCGAGCTGGACCTCCCGGACGAGGTCGAGCGCCGCGCCCGCGAGCTGCTGGACAACGCCAAGGAGGACGGCGTCACCAGCGGGAAGTCGCCGGTCGGCCTCGCGGCCGCCGCGATTTACGCCTCCAGCCTGCTCACCAACCACAAGGTGACCCAGAGCGAGGTCAGCGACGTCACGGACGTCAGCGAGGTCACCATCCGGAACCGCTACCAGGAGCTGCTGGAAGCCACGGAAGTCGCCGCGTAACGCGGCCGACTGCGGTCACTGGTGGTGGTCCCGACGACGTTTTTCGCGCTTTTCACGCCGCGTAGCCGACGGCTCAGCCCTCGTACGCTCGCTCGCCGGCTCGAACTTCGGCGTCGAGGCGGTTGTCCGCGGGCGGGAGCGCACACGCGAACTGGTCGGCGTACGCGCAGAAGGGGTTGTACGCGAGGTTGAAGTCCACGACGACGTCGTCGCCCTGTTCGGCGTCCGCGGCGTCGACGTCGAGGTAGCGGCCGCGGTGGTACGTCTCCGCGCCGTTCGTCTCGTCGGCGAACGGCACGAACAGCGAGTCCTCGCCCTCGACGCGGTACGCTTCGAGGGTGCGGTGCTCGCCGTCGAGCGTGAACCCGAGCACGCCGACGCGCTGGTACTCCGCGGGCGGGCCCTGTGTCGTCTCCAGCGAGACCTGCTCGGTGCTCTGCGCGCGGCCGAAGCGCGCGACCACCCGGAAGTCGGGGTCGGGCTCGAAGTACGCCAGCCCGTCGAAGTCCTCGCGGTCGCCGACCGGAATCGGGGACTGGGGGTGCTCCGCGAAGAACTCGTCTTTCTCGGCGCGGTGCTCGCGGACGCGCTCGCGCCACGCCGCCTCGTCGAACGCCGGCTCGTCGGCCGTCATGTCCGGTCGTGGGGCCGGGAGCGTGGTAACTGTGGCGACTCCGCGAGGTGACGAATCCCTTTTCACCTCCGAACGCCTCGTACCGGTATGAACATTCTCGACGGGGGCGAGGGCGGCGGCCAGTTGGTCCGCACCGCCCTCGCGCTGTCCGCGGTCACAGGCGAACCGTTCCGGATGCGACACGTCCGGCGCGCTCGCGCGAACCCGGGCTTGCAGGCCCAGCACTGCGCGGCAATCGAAGCAGTCGCGGCCGTCTGCAACGCCGAGACGGGCGGCGTCGAAGTCGGCTCGGAGTCGTTCACGTTCGAGCCCAACGAGGACATCGACGAGGACGCCGACCCGGCGGACCAGGGGGTTCTCGGCGGCAGCGTCTCCGTGGAAGTCGGCACCGCGGGCAGCGTCCCGCTGGTGTTCGACGCCTTGCTCCCGGTCGCGGTCGCGCTCGACGAGTCGTTCACCGCGCGACTGGAGGGCGGCACGGACGCGAAGTGGGCGCCGCCGTTCGACTACTTCCGGCGCGTCAAGCTCCCCGTCCTGCAGGAACACGGCCTCGACGCCGACGTCACGCTGAACCGCCGCGGCTTCTACCCGCGCGGCGGCGGGAAGGCGACGCTGACCGTCGAGCCGTCCACGCTGGACGCCTTCGACGTCACCGAGCGCGGCGAGCGCGAGTCGCTGACCGCGTACTCCGTCGCGGAGGAATCGGAGGGCGAGGACGACGTGGCGGAGCGGCAGGCCGAGCCCGCGCCCGACGCGGCCGACGTCGAGACCGAGTACGTCGAGGCGGACTGCTCGGGGTCGGCGCTCGTGCTCGCCGCCGAGTACGAGCACTCGACGGCGGGCTTCGCGGAGCTCGGCGAGATGGGGGTCGAGCCCGAGACGGTCGGCGAGAACGCCGTCGAGCGCTTCGAGGCCTTCGAGGACGGCGACGCCGCCGTCGACGAGTACCTCGCCGACCAGCTGCTGCCGTTCGTCGCGCTCGCGGGCGGCGAAGTCCGCGCGTCCGAGGTCACCTCGCACGTCGAGACGTGCATTGATCTCCTCTCGGAGTTCGGCTACGACGTGACCGTCGAGGAGGACGGCGACACCGTTTTGCTGTCGGCCTAACCGCGGCTCCTTTCTACAGAACGAGCGTCGCGAGCCCGGCAGTCGCGGCGCTGATGGCGAGCCAGCCGGCGAAGTTCCACCACGGCACCCCGCGGACGCGCGGCCCCGGTACGTCGTCGGTGTACGTCCAGCGGCCGTCTGCGACGCCGCGGTGATCCACGAGCGCGTCGTAGCCGGTCGCGAGCGCGGCCACGAGCGCGACCGCCGGCCAGTCGTCTGTGACGAGCAGGGCGGCGCGGAACGCGACGTAGACCGCGCCCGTCCACCCGAACAGCACGTAGACCGGGACGCCGACGACGTTCGGGCCGACGTGGTGCTCCAGCCACCCCAGATTGACGACGACGGCTTCGGCGACGAACGCGATAGCGGCGCCGCCAGCGAAGAACACGAGGACGGCCGCGGGCGGCCACGTCAGCGCGGCGTGCCCGAGCGCGACGAGGCCGACGGCGGCGACGCTGGCGGCGAACGCGCGATTGCTCGGCATACCGGGAATCGGGGAGCGGCCGGGAAAAAGCTAGTCGGTGAGGCCGTAGCCGCGCCGGAACAGCCAGACGTCGACGGCGAGCACGGCGACGGTGAGCGCGGACAGCACGACGAGCGCGGTGTCGGGCTCGATGTCGGAGACGCCGATGATGCCGTAGCGCACGCCGTTGACCATGTAGACCATCGGGTTCAGGTAGCTGGCGGTGCGCGCGAGCCCGTCGAGGGCGTCGAGACTGTAGAAGACGCCGCCGAAGAACACCAGCGGCCGGAGGATGAACTGGTTCAGGACCGTGAGGTGGTCGAAGTCCTCCGCGACGAGCCCGCCGATGACGCCGAACGCCGCGAACAGCGTCGTGATGACACCGAGGAACGCCACCGCGTAGAACGGGTGGGCGAGCGTCCGCACGGGCGTGAACAGCGCGCCGATGACGGCGATGAGGATGCCGATGAGCACGCCCCGGAGCGCCGAGGACACGACGTACGCGACGACCATCTCCCAGTACGCCATCGGGCTGGTGAGCGCTTCGTGGATGTACTCGTTCCAGCGCCCGTGGAAGATGGAGAAGGAAGCGTTCTCGAAGGCGTTCGACACCGCGCCCAGCACGGCGAGCCCGGGGAGGATGAACTGGATGTAGGGGACGCCGCCGATGTCGCTGATGCGCGCGCCGAGGATGACGCCGAACACGCTGAAGTAGAGGACGTTCGTGATGAGTGGCGGCAGGAACGTGTTGTACGGCCGCCGGACGAACCGCAGAATCTCGCGGCGCGTCAGCGCCTTCAGGCCCGTCGAGAGGCTCACGGCGACACCTCCTGTGTCTCGCCATCCCGCTCGCCGTCGTCGTGGGTGCCACTACTGCCGTCGGTGGCGTCACCGCCGGTGCGCGTGATGTCCACGAAGACGTCTTCGAGGCTGGTGCGCGCGACGTCGACGTCGACGACGCGGTGGCCCGCGGCCTCCAGTTGTCGGACCGCGACCGGGACGACTTCGCTGCCGCTGCTCGCGCGCAGCGTGACGGTCCGGCCGTCCACGGCCACGCTGTCCACGCGGTCGTCGTCGATTGCGGGGGCCGCGTCGAGTGCGGCGTCGAGCGTGAGCGTCACCTCGTCGGTGCCGCGCTCGGTGAGCTGGTCGGGCGTCGCGACCGTCACCTTCCGCCCGGAGTCGATGATGGCGACCTCGTCGCAGAGGCGTTCGGCCTCCTCGATGTAGTGGGTGGTGAGGAGGATGGTGGTGCCGTCGTCGTTGAGCCCGCGGATGACCTCCCAGAGGTCGTGGCGCAACTCGACGTCCACCCCGGCGGTGGGTTCGTCGAGGATGAGGAGGTCGGGGTCGGTGACCATCGCTCGCGCGAGCATGAACCGGCGCTTCATCCCGCCGGAGAGCCAGTCGAAGCGCGTCTCGGCCTTCCCGTCGAGCCCGACGGTTTCGAGGGCTTCGGCGGCGCGCTCGGCGGCCTCCTCGTCGGAGACGCCGTGGTAGCCCGCCTTGTGCATCAGCACCTCGCGAATCGGGAAGAAGCGGTCGACGTTGTACTCCTGGGGCGCGAGCCCGATGGCGTCCCGGGCCTCCCGGTAGTCGTCCTCGACGTCGTACCCGAACACTTCGGCGGTGCCACTGGTCTTGCGGACGAGCCCGACGAGCGTGTTGATGAACGTCGTCTTCCCCGCGCCGTTCGGCCCGAGCAGCCCGAAGAAGGAGCCCTCCGGGACCGTGATGGAGAGCCCGTCGAGCGCGCGGACGTCCCCGTACTCCTTGACGAGGTCGTCGGTGCGTATCGCTGGCGGCATTTAAAATACGGGAGGGCGGTGACGCGGTTAAGGCCACGGAAGTCGGCGGCGGGTTCTGCGTCAGCCCGTGTTCTGCATCCCCGCGGCGACGCCCATCACGGACAGCCGGAGCGCGCGCTCCGCGCTGGGGCTGCGGTGTTTACGGTCCAAGAGTTCCACTTGCAGGAAGTTCAGGGGATCGACGTAGGGGTTGCGGCGGTCGAGGCTCTCGCGGAGCCACGCGCGGTCCACGAGGTCGTCGCGGCCGGTCACCGCCAACACCTCGTCGCGGGCCTGCTCGTACTCGGCGTCGATGCGCGGCTGGAAGCGCTCGCGGAGGTCGTCGGGCGCGAGCGCGGCGTACTCGTGGGTGATTTCGGGTTCGCTGCGCGCGAGCGCGAGCGCCGCGTTGTCCAGCGTCGTCCGGAAGAACGGCCACTCCTCGTACATCTCTTCGAGGAGGGCGTCGTCCTCGCAGGCCGCGAGGCCCGCGCCGAGGCCGTACCAGCCCGGAATCACGCACCGCGTCTGCGTCCACGAGAACACCCACGGAATCGCGCGCAGGTCCTCGACGGCGCGCTCGCCCGTCCGGGAGGCGGGCCGCGACCCGAGGTTGAGGTCCTCGACGACGTCGATGGGCGTCACCGCCTCGAAGTACTCCACGAACCCCTCCGAGTCGAGGAGGTCGCGATACGCCTCGCGGGCGGTCTCGGCCATCTCTTCCATCGCCGCGACCCACTCGTCGGGGACGTCCGGGTCGTCCTCGGCGATGGCGGCGTGGCGCGCCCGCACTTGGGCGTTCAGCATCTGTTCGAGCTCGCGCTCGGCGATGCGGGGGTTGCCGTACGTCTCCGCGATGGACTCGCCCTGCTGGGTGAACTTCACGTCGCCGGTGACCGTCTCCTTGGGGAGCGCGAGCAGCGCCTCGTTCATCGGGCCGCCGCCCCGCGAGATGGAGCCGCCGCGGCCGTGGAAGAAGCGCACGTCCACGCCGTGGTCCTCGCAGATGGCGGCGAGGTTGCGCTGCGCGCGGTCCAACTGCCAGTTCGCCGCGAGGAAGCCGTTCTCCTTGTTGGAGTCCGAGTACCCCAGCATAATCTCCTGGGTGCTGTCGCGGGCCTCGACGAGCGCGCCGTACGCCTCGTTCTCGAACAGCGTCCCCAGAATCTCGCGGGCGTTCGACAGCGCCGACCGCGTTTCGAGGAGCGGCACGACGTCGAGGCCGGCGTGGTCGGGCAGCGACAGCACGCCCGCCTGGTCCGCGAGGAAGACGACCTCCAGCACGTGACTCGGCTCCTCGGTCATGCTGATGCAGTACGCGTCGATGGCGTCCGGGCCGTACTCGCGGTGCCAGTCCGCGAGCGCGTCGAAGCGCCCGAGCACGCGCGCCGTCTCGTCGTCCACGCCCTCGGTGTCTTCGAGGTCCACCACGGGGTCGTCCTGCAGGACGGCTTCCGTGAGGAACTCCACGCGCTCGTCCTCGCTCATCCCCGCGTAGTCGATGCCCTCGCGGGCGAGCGCCTCGCCGACCGCGTGCGTGTGCTTCTCGCGGTGGTCGCGGAGGTCCAGCGCCGCGAGGTGGAAGCCGAACGTCTTCACGCGCCGCAGGAACGGCGCGACGTGCTCGTCGGCGACCTTCCCCAGCCCCGCCTCCCGCAGGCCGTCCTCCAGCGCGCGCACGTCGTCCAGCAGGCTCTCGGCGTCCGCGTAGCCGCCCGGCTGCACGTCGGTCACGCGGTCCACGCGCTCCCGGACGACGGCGACGACCTGCCGGAACAGCTCGTCGGGGTAGCGCTCGGCGACCTGTTCGACCACCCGGGGAACCTCGTCGCTGGCGTCGTCGAGGAGGTCCGCGGCCGCTCCGCTGTCCACGCGCGTCCCGTCCATCGAGAGCGCGCCGAGCAGGTCGTCGAGGTCGTCGAGGTAGCGCTCGGTGACGAGGCGGCGCTGGCGGTCCAGCACGCGCTCGGTCGTCTCGGTGGTGACGTAGGG
The DNA here is from genome assembly GCF_040435975.1 of Halobacterium sp. NMX12-1. Taxonomy (NCBI): domain Archaea; kingdom Methanobacteriati; phylum Methanobacteriota; class Halobacteria; order Halobacteriales; family Halobacteriaceae; genus Halobacterium; species Halobacterium sp. NMX12-1. Next base: position 1,511,456 of record NZ_CP159204.1, read on the forward strand.
GTTGCCGTCGCGGTCCGAGCCCGCCCACGACCGGAACGCCAGCACCTCCGGGACCTCGGGCGGGTCGTCGTAGCGCGCGGCGAGCGCGTCGTCGAGGTCCGCGTACACGTCCGGTACCACGTCGTAGACCGCGTTCGCGAGGTAGAACTGGACGTCCCGGGCCTCGTCGAACGGCGTCGGCTGGCGCTCGCGCACGCGCCGGGTCGTCCACAGCGACTCGACGTTCGCCTCGACGCGACGCCACGTCCGCTCGCGCTCGCGGGGCGTGAGCCGGTGTTCGTCGAGCTCTTCGAGGAGTTCGCGGATGCGCTTGAGGTGGGCCTTGACGGTCTTCCGCCGCGCTTCGGTCGGGTGCGCGGTGAACGTCGGGACGACGTGGACGTCGTCGAGAATCTCGCCGACCTCGTCGGCGCTGGCGCCCGCGTCCGCGAGCACGTCCACCGCGCCGCGCACGCTGTCCGCGAGCGTGCCTTCGGCCTCGCTGCGGCGGAGTTCGCGGACGCGCTCGCGCTCCTCCGCGAGGTTCACGAGCTCGAAGTAGCCCGCGAACGCTCGCGCGAGGTCCTCGTAGCCGTCCACGTCGGCGTCGGCGACGACCGCGCGGAGGGCGTCGCGGTCGTCGCTGTCGCCGCGTCGGTAGTCGATGGCGGCGGTGCGGGCGGCCTCCACCGCGTCGTAGGCCGCCGGCGACTCGTGGGCGCGCATCGCGTCGCCGAGCGTGGCGCCGAGTTCACGGACGTCCTCGCGGACGCTTCGGCTGTGCAAATCCATACCACGCAGGTGGTCGTCCGGGGTTTTCAAAACCCGGGTACCCACGCCATATTGCCACTCGATTGCGAGTAAAGAATTAGTCGGGGCTCGCCCACGGCGCGGGCGACGGGGACGACTCGGGCGCCACGGAGACGTTCGTCTGGTAGGTCACGCGGTCGTCCCGCACGGTGACGTCCACGGTCGCGCCGTAGAGCGCCGGCACCGCCGTCGGCGACCCGCTCCCGCGGCTCGCGTACGTCCCGCTCGGTACGTCGGCCTCCGCATCTTGGACGTCCACGACGAACCCGTACTGGCCGCTCGCGTTCCCGCCGTTCTCGACGCTGACGTCGTAGGGCGCGCTGACGTTCTCGGCGAACGTCCAGTTCGCGACCCGCGTCCCATTCACCGTCCCCTCGGTGACGTCGAGCGCGACGGTCTCGGCGGCCCGCGTGTGCGTCGCCACCAGCGAGCCGTTCCGGAACGCGGAGACGTTCGTCGCCGAGCTTTCGTCGATAACCGCGACGCGCCACGACGCGCTCCCGTCGGAGACCTCGAAAGCCAGCGGGTCGCCGCCGGCGGGCGTGACGACCGCCTCGAAGCGCCGCGTCTCGTTCACGTCCACGGCCGCCGTCCAATCGTCGGCGCCGCTGTCGTTCGAGAAGTTCCGCGCCGTCGGCTGGGCGATGCGCGTCCCGTTCTCGACGCTCTGGACCGAAGCCGCCGTGATGGTGCCGCTGCTGGCGGTCAACAGCGACGCGTTCGCGTCCCACCGCCCGACGCCGGCTTCCAGCGCCGCGCGCACGGTCGTCGCGTTCGCGTCGTCGTACGTGTTCGCCTCCACGAGCAACCCCCCGACTCCGGCCTCGACGGCGCGCTCGTGGCCGACCACGTCGTCGGTCTCGCCGTGGTTCCGGGTCGCGAGGTTCTCCGTGAACACGACCGCGTTCAACACCAGCGCCAGCACCACGAACGCCAGCGCCAGCCCGAGCCCCGCGACGAGCAACAGCTGGCCGCGGTCCCGGTTCATGTCTCGGGGAGAAGCGGCCGGCGCACAAAAGGATTGTCGCGCTACCCCGTGCGCGCGGTGCTGACGAGCGCGACGCCGACGCCCATCACGACGCCGCCGACGGCGAATTCGGGGCCGAGCGCCTCGCCGAGCAGGAGCGCGCCGAGGACGCCGCCGACCAGCGGCTGCGCGAAGAAGCACGCCGCCACCACGGTCGCCGTGGTGCGCTCGACGCCGCGGTACCAGAGGAACCACGCGGCCGCCGTGCTCGCGACCCCGAGGTACGCGACGGCGCCGAGGACGCCCGGCGTGAGGGGGACCGTCGCGCCGGTCACCGCGAGTTCGACGGCGGCGAGCGCGCCGAGCATCGGCACCGCTGCCAGCGAGCTGTACGTCGCCGCGACGAGCGCGCCGTGCGTCCGGACGAGGCGCGCGCCGTCCACGGTGTAGGCGGCCCACGCCGCGCTCGCGACGAACAGCACCGCGACGCCGACGGCGTTCCCGCCGCCGATGGAGAGCCCGTACTGGCCCGCGACCACGAGCGCGGTGCCGACGCCCGCCAGCGCCATCCCGGCCGTCGAGCGCCACGTCAGCCGCTCGTCGAGCATCGTGACGCCGAGCAGCAGCGTGAACACGGGCGTCAGCATCGTCAACAGCGACCCCTGACTGGCGGTGGTGCGGTCGGTGCCGACGAACTGCGTCGCCAGCGTCAGCGCCACCCACGCGCCCAGCCGGAGGAAGCCGCGGCGGTCCCGCGCGGAGAACGACGGCGACCGACCGAGCGCGCGCAAGGCGGCGTACAGCGCGACGGCGCCGACCACGATTCGGAGGAACGCCAGCGTCACCGGCGGCACGGCCGCGAACCCCCACTTGCTGACGACGTACATCCCGCCCCAGAGGCCGGCGGCGGTCAGCGGCGCGGCGGCGTCCCGGAGTCCCATACTCGCCCCGCAGACGCCCGCTCCCTAAGTCCCATCGAACCCCGGGAGGCTTTACCGACACCGGCCGTACCGCCGGCCATGCGAGTCGTCGTGCTGGGCGCGGGGTCGCTGGGGTCGCTACTCGCGGGCGCGCTCGTCGGCTCGGACGCGACGGACGTGACGCTGCTCGGGCGCGAGGGCGAGCACGTCCGTCGCGTCCGAGCCGACGGCCTCCGGTTCACGCACCCGGACGGCCGCGAACAACAGCTTCCGCTGGACGCGGCGACCGACCCGGCGGCCGCCGCGGACGCCGACCTGCTCGTCGTCTGCGTGAAGAGCTACGACACCGGCGACGCGCTCGCCGGCGTCGCCGACCACCTCGACGACGCCGACGTGCTCACCCTCCAGAACGGCCTCGGGAACGCCGAGACCATCGCCGAGTACGTCCCCCGGGAGCGCGTGCTCGCGGGGACGACGACCCACGGCGCGGTCCGCGAAGCCCCCGGCCACGTCCGGCACGCCGGCCGCGGCGACACCACTGTCGGCCGCTACTTCGCCGAGAACGACGCCCGCGTCGAGGCCGCCGCGGACTGCCTGGCTGCGGCGGGCATCGAGACGAGCGTGACCGACGACCCCGAGTCGGCGGTGTGGACGAAGGTGCTCGTGAACGTCGGCATCAACGCGGCGACGGCGCTCGCGCGCGTGCCGAACGGCGCGCTCGTCGAGTCCGAGAGCGGCGAGCGCGTGCTGCGGCGCGCCGTCGAGGAGGCCACCGCAGTCGCGCGCGCCGAGGGCGTCGCGGTCCCGAACGACGCCGTCGAGCGCACCCGGGCGGTCGCCGAGCGCACCGCGACGAACCCCTCGTCGATGCGCCAAGACGTCGAGCGCGGCCGGCGCACGGAAGTCGAGGCGCTGCACGGCGCGGTCGTCCGGCGCGGCGCCACGCACGGCGTCGAGACGCCGGTCAACGAGACGCTCGCGGACCTCGTGCGGCTCGCCGAAGAAAAGTGAACTGCGGGGCGGCTACTCCTCGTTGCGGACGACTTCGTAGGAGAACTGCATCGCGTTCTCCGGCATGACTTTCACCGACCAGTCGCCGGACTCGGGGTCGGGGAGCCGGTACTCGAAGGTTTGGCTCTCGCCGCCGTTGGCGTACGTGCCGTCGGTCGCCGCGCGCTGGCGGGAGCTACCGAGGTCGACGCTCCCGCGGTTGGAGACGCTGACGCGCTCGGCGGCGACCTCCGTGCCGTTCGGCGAGACGAACGTCACGTCGAAGCTCGCGGGCTCGCTGTCCGCGCTCCGGTACCGATTCGCGGACAGGTCCAGCGTCACGTTCTCCGCGTCGTCGCTCACCTCGAACGACGTCTGGAACGGCTCGTCGGGCTGGGTCCACACCTGGAATCGGACGCTGACGCGCTGCCAGTGCGTGGACTGGTCCGAGCGCGCCGGGTCCTTCAACCCGAGGTCGAGTTCGGCGCGGTAGTCGCCGCGGTCGGTGTCGCTGGGCGGCGTCACCGTGACCGAGATGGTCGCGGTCTCGCCGGGCGCAATCTCGTTGGGCGCGCTGATGTCAACCCACGAGCGTTCGAGCGTGTCCCGGTCGTTGTACGGCCGGTACTGGTCCTCGGTGACGAGTTCGGGGCTCACCGGGACCGCCTGGTCGCCGGTGTTCTCCACGACGATCTCGCGGGTGAACGAGTCGCCGGCCTGCACCTGCGAGTGGACGTACGTGTCCGAGACGACGCGGACGTTGGGCTCCTGCCAGACCTCGACGTTCAGGGAGACGCCGTTGACCGGCTGGGCGGGCCGCCCGGGGTAGGAAATCGTCTCGTTCGTGAGCGCGATTGTGCCGCCGTAGCGGTTGAGCTCGGCGCCCTCGGGGACCGAGACGGTGACCTCGAACTGGCGCTCCTCGCCGGCGCCGATTTCGAGGTCCGAGCTCCCGATGGAGACCCACGACTCCTTGACGGGGCGCTCCCCGCGCGGCGGCACGAACAGGTGCGGGGAGATGGTCACGGCCTCGTCCTCGCCGTTCTCGACGGTTATCGTGACCGTGTCGCTCTCGCCGGGCTTGAGCCGGAGGCTGCGGTACTGTTCGTCGACGTACAGCCGCGTATAGTTCGTTGCGCCGTCGGACTGCTGGGCCGCGTCCGCGTCGGTGTCTGCTGCGGGCGCGGTCGAGTCGGCGGCGGGGCTGTTCGGCTGGGCGAACGCCGTCGCGCCCGCTGCCGAGACGACGAGCACGGCAGCGACGGCGACGGCGGTGATAGTTCGCGCGTTCATGTGTAGCTGCCAGTCCCGGCAGCGCTGTCGCTGTGTCGCGGTACCAATCAGGGCTCGCGGGGACCAGCGTGCGTACTGTCGGGAGTTCGACTATTAGTAGTTCGGTTGGGTAAAACGCCCGTAGAACGTGCGACAGGCTCTTGTGCGTGCGACGGTCGTCCGACGTCAGGCCTCGCTCGGACGCGGGCAGTCGTAGGTGTCGCGGACGGTGTCCGCCAGCACCGAGTTCTTGTGGAGGACGAGGTAGACGATGACGAAGTCGTGTTCGAGCGGCCGGAAGACGAACACCTCGTGCTCGCAGTTGTCCTCCTCGTCGAGGCGGTCGATGAGGGGCTCCAGCGGGAGCGCGCCGGTCTGTATCTCCTCGAAGACGTCGCGCTCGCCGGGCTGTTCGGCGAACGCGTACACCGCGCCGTTCGGTTCGCCGTCCGCGCTGAACGTCGGGCGACCCTGCACGCCGGCGCCCTCTTGTCGGGCCTGCTCCATCGTGTCGAGGGCGGCCTCGAACAGCCCCGTGACGGCGTCGGCGTACGTGAACAGCGTGCGCTTGCGGACGTCGAGGGCGGCGAAGCGCGCGTCGCCGTCGTCCCACGCGAGCGTGGCGTCCACGAGGTAGCCCGGGCGGAGCGCGTCCACGTCCTCGGCGAGGTCGTCGTAGCCGGTGGCGGCGACGCGGACCGGCTCGTGGTCGGCCCGGTCGAGCAACAGGAGGTCGTCGGCGCGCTCGGGGGCGGCGCCGAGCACGCGGAACGTGCTCTCCGTCGTAGTCTCCATGCGCCGGGATTGCGCGCGAGAAGGGATAAGGGCGTCCGTCCGCGTCAGTCCGCGGAGACGCGGCCGGCGTCGTCGCCGTCGGCGGCGCGGCGGCGCTCGGTGTCGACGACGCGGAGGTCGCCGTCCAGCGTCACGTCCATCGCTTCGTCGTCCAGCGCGATGGTCACCGTCACACGGGTCGGGTCGGCGTCGTAGGTGGTCGAGGCGTCGGTCACGCACCACGGGAGCGTCCAGTGCTTGCGCGTGTCGAGTTCGACGCCGTGGTCGGCGTGGAACGCCACCACCGCGGAGTTATCAAGGAGGGAGAGGCCGACCGGCGAGGTGATGGTGTGCTGGCACTGCCGGCACGTGTGGTCGACGCGCACGTCCAGCCCCAGCGCGTCCTCGTCGTCGGGGACGACGTTCGTGTCCACGCGGCCACCGCACTCCGGGCAGACGCCGTCGGCGGCCAGACAGTGGAGGTGGCGCACGCGCTGGTCGAACGCCGCCTCGATTTCGGTGGTCGAGCGGTCGCGGAGCCCTCCCGGAGGGAACGCGTACCGCCCGTAGACGCTCTCGCAGCCCGCACACCGGACGGTCAGGCGCTCGTCGGCGTACGCGGCTTCCAGCGAGCCGCCGCAGTCGAAGCACTCGCCGGTCACCGGGAACTCCAGTTCGACGCGCTCCGTGAACGTCCCCGCGAGGATGGCGCGCACGACCTTCTCGCCGGCGTACTGGAACTCGTAGCCGCCCTCGACCTGCCGCACGAAGTGGTCGGTGAGCTTCGAGAGGTGGTAGTTGAACTGCGCGCTGTCCTTCATGCCGACGCGCTTGCGCAGGTCGGAGAACGCGACCGGCTGGTCGGGCGCCAGCCACAGCTCCTGGAGGATGGTGATTCGGGTCTCGTTCCCGAGCAGCGCGAACGCCTCGGCGGGCGGCAGGCTGTCGTCGAGACTGCCGTCCGGGTCGAGGGGCGCGCCGTCGAGGGGCGTGTCGGAGCCGCTCATGCCCACACGTACGCGGACTCCCGGCATAAACGCTGGCAAAGCCGCGACTCAGGCGACTTGGACGGCCAGCGCCGCCGCGGCCGCCGTCGCGAACACGCCGAGGGCGAACAGCCCGACGTTCCAGACGGTGCTGTCGGCGGTCGTCACCCCCAGCGAGTAGCGCTTGCTCGACGCCGGCCACAGCGCGGCGACGCCCATCGGCGTGAGCGCGTCCGCCAGCAGGTGCGCGAGAATCGCGAACGCCGCGGCCCCGCCGGCCCCGACCGCGAGCACGACTGCCTGCGCGGGTGCAACCGCGAGGCCGGCTGCGCTCGCGAGCAGCCACGTCGCGCCGCCGGCGGCGACGCCGACGACGCCCGCGAACAGCAGCGTGTGGGTGACGCCGCGGTGCGAAATCAGCGGGAGGTCGTGGTCCGCGTCCGGCAGCGGCGTCAGCGCGAGCACGACCGCCAGCCCCGCTCCGGCCGCGACGACGCGGTCCAGCGACCCCAGCACGAACAGGACGGGAGCGTACGCGAGCAACGCGACGCCGTAGTGACCACTCCGGTACACAGTGGGTCCTCGGGCCGGAGCAAGTAGAGCGTTCCGAGCGTCAGGGCTGGCGCACGAGCAACACCGCGCCGGCGACGAACGCCAGCACGTACGCGGGGTGGCCCTGCGCGTACGCCACCACTTCCGGGAGCGCCGTGCTCACGTCACCGGTCGCGACCGCCGCGTCCAGCGCGTGGTCGGGCGCCTGCGCCCACAGCCCGAAGTGTGCAATCGCGGCGAGGCCGAACACCACGCCGATGAGCTGGTACGCTCGTCCCGCGAGCGCGTTCCCGAGCGTCTCCGTGATTCCCATGCGTGAGTGGTGGCGCCGCCGGTAGAAAAACCGTGCGCAGTCGCGCGGCTCGCGGCTCGAAGTCTACCGGGTACGCATAGCGGGCGCTACGTCGCGTCGCGTCTCAAAGAAAGTAAACGTCGGCCGTCACTGAGAGCGACGGCGGATAGGACTTAGTTGCGGACGAGGTTCGTCGCGCGCGGGCCCTTCGGGGAGGACTCGATGTCGAACTCGACTTCCTGACCCTCTTCGAGGTCCGGACCGCCGACGTCCTCCATGTGGAAGAACACGTCCTCGTCGTCGTCCACGTCGTCGCTGTCAGTCGAAATGAAACCGTAGCCGCCAGTGTCGTTGAAGAAGTCAACCTTGCCTTCTGCCATTACAAACAACTGTAGGGCCGCTCGCGGGATAACCCTTCCGAGAGTTGAGTTACCACGACCCCCGGTGGACGTTCGTCGCCGGCGTCGCCGTGAGCGGCGCCACTCGACCACTGTTAAGGGCGTCCGACAGCGAGCTACCGGCATGTCAGCGTTCGAGGCGCGCACCCGCGAGTGCCAGCAGCGGCTCCGGGAGCGCGGCGCCGCCGGCGTCGTCCTGTTCCCGAGCCCGAACCTCTACTACCTCGGCGGCTTCCGCGAGGAGCCCGGCGAGCGCCACCTCTTCCTGTTCGTGCCCGCGGAGGGCGACCCGGCGTTCGTCGCGCCCGAGCTGTACGGCGACCAGCTCCGCGAGGCGACGTGGGTCGAGGACGTCCGGTTGTGGGGGGACGCCGAGGACCCCACCGAACTGGTCGCCGAAGCGGCGAACGACCTCGGGATGACCGACGGAGAACTGCTCGTGGACTCGACGATGTGGGCGCGGTTCACGCAGGACCTCCGCGCGACGCTCCCGGACGCGACGTGGGGGCTCGCCGACGAGGTGCTCGGGCCGCTGCGCGTGCGGAAGGACGACGCCGAACTGGACGCGCTCGGGAGCGCGGCGGACGCCGCTGACGCCGCGATGGCGGACGTCCGCGACCTCGGCGCGGACGCGATTGGAATGACCGAGCGCGAACTCGCGGGCTTCGTCGAGGACCGCCTCGCCGCGCACGGCGGTGACGGCACCGCCTTCGAGACCATCGTCGGGAGCGGGCCGAACGGCGCGAAACCCCACCACCACCGCTCCGAGCGCGAGGTCGAGCGCGGCGACCCCGTGGTGTTGGACTTCGGGACGCGCGTGGACGGCTACCCCAGCGACCAGACGCGCACGGTCGTCTTCGACGGCGACCCGCCCACAGAGTTCGAGCGCGTCCACGATGTCGTCCGCGAGGCCCAGCAGGCCGCGGTCGAAGCGGTCGAGCCGGGCGTGCCCGCGGAGGCCGTGGACGCCGCCGCGCGCGAGGTCATCGCGGACGCCGGCTACGGCGAGGCGTTCGTCCACCGCACGGGCCACGGCGTCGGCCTCGACGTCCACGAGGAGCCGTACATCGTCGAAGGCAACGACCGCGCGCTGGAACCGGGGATGGTGTTCTCGATAGAGCCCGGCGTCTACCTCGGCGGCGAGTTCGGCGTGCGAATCGAGGACCTCGTGGTCGTCACCGCGGACGGCTGTCAGCGGCTCAACGACACGTCTCGGGGCTGGCGCGCGTAGCGCCGGGGCCGCGAGCCCGTATTTCGTTCCGAAATAGTTGCGCTTTTGTCCGGGCCACGCCGACCACGAGGTAGTCGTGGTCCCGAACCCGTTCAGTCGGCTCCTCCGCGAAATCGGGCTGGCGCTGGCGCGGCTCGGCCTCATCTCCGAGGAGCGCGCGCGCCGGACGTCGGAGCTGGCGTGGCCCCGCATCGTCACCGGCGTCGCGCGCATGTCCAAGAGCGCCGCGGACGTCGCGATGGTCGGCGTCGTCCTCGGGGGGACGGCCATCGCGGGCGTCGGGTACGCCGGCCCGTTCTGGGGCGCCGCGTTCAGCCTCGGCGGCGGGCTCGCGGCCGGGACCATCGCGCTGGTCTCCCAGCGGTTCAGCGCCGAAGCCTACGACGAACTCGGGCAGGCGATTCGGTCGAGCACGCTGCTGGTGTTCGCGACGACGCTCCCGGTCGCCGCGCTGTTCTACCTCTTCCCCGTCGAGCTCATCGACCTGCTGACCGACGACCCCGCGGCGGTCGCGTACGGCGCCGACTACCTCCGCGTGCTCGCGTTCGGCGTGCCGTTCGCGGGGCTCAACCTCGTCGGCAGCCGCGCGCTCATCGGCGCCGACGACGCGTGGACCGCGATGGTGTTGCGCGCGGGCGGCGCGGTCGTCAACGTCGGCCTGAACGCCGTGTTCATCTTCGCGCTCGGCTGGGGCGTCGAGGGCGCGGCGCTGGGGACCGTCGTCAGCAACGTCGTCATCGTCGCGGCGTTCGTCGTCGGCATCACGCGCGGCCGCCTGCCGCTGGTCGGCGCGTTCCCCGTCACCGTCTCGCCGTTCGGCGGCTACTGGGACCGCGAGACGTGCCGCGATGTCGTCACCATCGGCCTCCCCGTGGTCGGCCGCAACTCCGTCTGGACGGGCGCGCGCTTCCCCCTGCTGGCGTTCGTCGGCCTGATTAGCTCCGAGGCGGTCGCGGCGTACGTCGTCACGCGCCGCATCTGGGGCATCATGAACGCGCCCGGCTGGGGGTTCGGCCTCGCGGCGTCCAGCCTCGTCGGGCAGGAACTCGGGAAGGGCGACGAGTCTACCGCGGAGGCGTACGGCCGCGAAATCGTCGTGTTCTCGGTCGCCACGTACGCGCTGTTCGCCGCGCTCGTCGCGGTCTTCGCGCGGGACATCGTCGTGTTGTTCGTCGAGGACCCTACCTCCGCGAGTGTCCCCATCGCGGTCGGGATGGTGTACGCGGCCGCGCTCGCCATCATCCCGCAGGGCGTCACGGCGGCCGTCGCGGGCGCGCTCGACGCCACGGGGGACACGCGCTGGCCGTTCTACAGCCGCGTCTTCGGGATGTTCGGGCTGGCGATTCCGCTCGTCTACCTCGGCGCCACCACGTCGCTGGGCATCTTCGGGGTCTACCTCGCGTTCTTCGCGGAGACGGTCGCGCCCGCGGTCATCAACTACTACCGCTTCGCGACCGGGAAGTGGAAGGCCATCAGCCGCGGCTACCGGCCCGAGGCGGCCGCCGACGACTGACCGGGCGGACTTCTGGGTGCGCTCGACCGGGCGGCCGGCGCCCAGCGAAAGAAATACAAACTAGATTGTTCTAACTCAACTTAGTCTGATGACAGCGACAGAGACCGTCCACGACCGCGTCGACTTCGCGACCGAGAGCCTCACGCCCGCCCAGATGGCCGCCGGGCTGGCGTTCGTCGCGCTCGCGGGCTTCACGCTCCTGTTCGCGCAGGACCCGATGGTCCACGACGCGATGCACAACTTCCGCCACGCGGCCGGCGTCACCTGCCACTAGCGATGCTGTACGACTACCTGAAGCGCGGGACGAAAGCCGGCGCCGTCGGCGGCCTCGCGTACGGGCTGTTCGTGGCGTTCGTCGGGAACGGCCTCGTCGGGTTCGCCGAGACCTTCGAGGGCGGCCACTCTCACGCGCCCGCCGTTCCCGCGGCCGCGACGCAAGCCGTCAGCGTCGCCGCCGGCGTCGCCTTCGGCGTCCTGCTCGGCGCGGTCGCGTTCGGGGTCGCGTACTACTTCCTCGAACCCGCCATCCCCGGCGCCGCCGACACGAAGCGCTACGTCCTCGCCGCCGCCGGCTTCCTCACCGTCTCGGGCGCGCCGTGGGTCCTGTTCCCGCCGCAGCCGCCGGGCGTCTCCCAGTCGCTGCCCACGGACGCGCGACTGCTGTGGTACGGCGCCATGATGGTCACCGGCGCCGTCGCGTCGGCCGCCGCCGTCTACGCGTACCGCCGCGCGAGCCGCGCGCTCCCGACGCCCGCCGCCGCAGTTCTCGCGCTCGCGCCGCTCGCGCTCGTCCCCGCCGTGGCGCTGCTCGCGCCCGCGAACACGGTCACGAGTCCGGTTCCCGACGCGTTCGCCGGCGCGTTCCGCGCCGTCACCGCCGTCGGCCAGCTCGGCCTCTGGGTCGTCACGGCGAGCGCGCACGTCTGGCTCGGGCGCCGCGCCGACGACGCCTCGCACGCCGACCGCGAGGAAGCGCCCGACGCACAGCCGCTCGGCGCGCGATGAACGAGCGCACCTCGGAGGTGCTCGCGGAGGGGTTCACCGACCTCGTGGTCGTCTGCACGAACGACCGCGACGCCGACTACGCCTGCTGTGGCGGCGTCGGCGGCGACGAGGTCGCGGCGGCCGTCCGCGAGTGGCTCCGCGAGCGGGACGCCTTCTGGACGCACGTCTACGTCGTCGAGACGTCCTGCCTCGGCCTCTGCAGCAGCGACGGCGCCGCGCTCGCGGTCCAGCCGCGCAACGAGTGGTACTCCGGCGTCGACGCCGACGAGGTGCCGGCGCTGCTGGAATCGGTGTTCGGCGCGGACGCCACCGACCTCGGCGCGCCCGCCTGAGAAGAGCCGTGGGGGGGAGTCGAACCCCCGACCGGTCGATTACAAATCGACTGCTCTGGCCACTGAGCTACCACGGCGCGCGTCGCCACTTCGACGTACAGGCAACGACGAAATAACCCCTTTGATACCCGCCGGGCTCGCCGGTCGGGACCGCCCGCGGGGGGCGCGAAGAGTACGGCATTTACGCCACCGCCACCTTCTCCGGGTATGGTCGCGCCGCTCGCCGTCGACATCGACGGCACGCTCAGTCGCCCGGACCGCTCCATCGACAGCCGCGTGCTGGACGTGCTCCGGGAGTGGGACGCGCCGGTCGTCGTCGCCACCGGGAAGGCGCTGCCGTACCCGGTCGCGCTCTGCCAGTTCGTCGGCGTCGAGGAGCGCGTCATCGCGGAGAACGGCGGCGTCGCGCACGTGAACGACGAGCTGTTCTACTTCGGCGACAGGGACGCCGCCGCAGCCGTCCGCGAGGGGTTCGCGGACGCGGGCTTCGACCTCGGCTGGGGCGAGTCGGATCTGGTGAACCGCTGGCGGGAGACCGAACTCGCGGTGAGCCGCGAGCGCCCGCTGGACGTGCTGACGGACCTCGCCGACGAGCACGGCCTGAGCGTCGTGGACACGGGGTTCGCGTACCACGTGAAGGCCACCGAGCCGAGCAAGGGCGCGGCGCTGGAGGTCGTCGCGGCGGAACTCGGCTACGAGCCCGCGGACTTCGCGGCGGTCGGGGACTCCGCGAACGACGTGGAGCTGTTCGGCGTTGCCGGCGAGTCGTACGCCGTGGCGAACGCCGACGACGCCGCCCGCGGCGCCGCCGACGTGGTGCTCGACGAGTCGTACGCCGACGGCTTCCTCGAAGCCGCGCGCCGCGTCCGCGGCGAGTAGCGAATCGGGGAACCGTTTAGTGGCGCCGGACGAACGCCCGGACATGGACTTGGCCGCGCGGCTCGCGGACGCCCCCTCGCCGACGATGACGATGCTGCCCGACGGGAGCGTCGACCGGCGGTTCGGCGTGCTGAACCGGGGCCACGCGCCGGAGAGCCGCGAGGCGTTCGTCCGGCAGCTGTCGGGCGGCCAGCGCTCGTTCGTCACCGAGCACCGCGGCGTCGAACCCGGCGGGCAGGCCGTCAACGCCGCGATACAGGGCCACGAACTCGGCGCGGACGTCGCCCTCTACGGCCACCTCGACCACGAGGTGTTCGGCGTGCTCGACGCGGACGCGCACTCGATGGGTGCGCCCGCGTCCGTGAACGTCTACGAGTTCGAGGACGCAGCGATGATGCTCACCACCGAATCCACGGACATCCGCACGTGGACGTACGACGACCTCGTCGCGGCGGACGGCGAGGCGGCGCTGGACGCCGACGCAGTGGTGTGGACGAACTGGTCGTCGCTGGCGAACTCCACGGACGCGCTCCGTCGCGCGGCCGACCGGCCGGGAGAGGGCGGCGTGCTCGTCCTCGACCCGGGCGGCGTCGCGGTGCGAACGCCCGCGGAGCGCGAGCGGTTCGTGGACGCGCTGGGCGCGCTCGCCGGCCGCTACAGCGTCGTCGTCAGCGCGAACGACGAGGAACTCGATTCGCTGGCGTCGGCGGTCGGCATCGAGGGCGGCGTCACCGAGCAGGCCGAGAGACTCCGCGAACTCGCGGGCGTCACGGGGGTCGTGATGCACGGCGACGAGCGCGCGGTCGCCGCCACGCGCGAGGACGTCGTCGCCGCGCCGAACTTCGAGACGGCGGACGTCTCCCGGTTCACGGGCGCCGGCGACCGCTTCTCGGCGGCGCTTGGGTTCGCGCGAGCCTGCGAGTGGGACTGGGGGCCGTCGCTCCGGTTGGCGAACGCGTGCGCGTCCTTCTACGTCGGCACCGGGCTGACCGGCGACCGCGCCGCCATCGCGGAGTACGCCACGGAGGCCGCGACGCTCTCTGGCGGGAGCCACAACGATTAACGGCGAGTGTCCCGATAGAATTGCTGATGAGCAGTGACGCGAGGCGCTCCGGCGGCGCGCCCGCCACGGGTGGCCGCCGCGAGGGGACGACGCTCGTTCTCGGCGACGCGAACCACGACGCCGCCTGTCGCCGGCTCGCCGGAGACAGCCCCGACTCCGCGTACCGCATCCGCGCGACCACCGACGCCGCCGGCGGGCGCTGCTGTGCGGACGTCGCGGACCTGTACGACACGGGCGTCTACGAGGGCCTCGCGCTCTCGGAGGCGGGCGTCGTGGTGTCGGACACGATTGCGAACCTCGACGCGGCGGCCGGCCGGCTCGTCGTCTGCGTGGACGGCCTGCCGCGCCCGACCGACGAGTCCGGCCGCCGACAGCTCCTCCAGTTCCTCCACGCCGTCACGCACCGCGTCGCGGACGCGGACGGCCGCTGTCACGTCCACCTCGCCGCCGACGCCGACGACGACCTCGCGGCGGTCGTCGAACCGCTGTTCGAGACGGTCGTGGACGCCAGCGACTAGTCGTCGGCCGCGAGGTCGTCGGCGCGGTCGTCCTCGAACTCCGCGCTCTCGGGGACGTCGCTGGTGTCGTGGACGCCGACCGGCGGGAGGTTCACGTCCGCGGCCGGCGACGCCGAGAGGTCCGTGTCGGCGTCGATGTCCTCCATCTCACCGTCGGCGTCGCGGGCGTCCTGGTCGATGCGCATCGAGCAGAACTCCGCGCCGCACATCGAGCAGAAGCGCGCGTCCTCGTAATTGTCCCCGGGCAGCGTCTGGTCGTGGTAGTCGCGGGCGCGCTCGGGGTCGAGCGCGAGGTCGAACTGCCGGTTCCAGTCGAAGTCGTAGCGCGCCTCCGAGAGCGCGTCGTCCCAGTCCCGGGCGCCCGGGAGGCCCGCCGCGACGTCGCCGGCGTGCGCGGCGATGCGGTAGGCGGCCATCCCGTCGCGCACGTCCTCGGCGTCCGGGAGGCCGAGGTGTTCTTTCGGTGTGACGTAACACAGCATCGCGGCGCCCGAACGAGCCGCCTCTGTGGCGCCGATGGCGCTGGTGATGTGGTCGTAGCCGGGCGCCACGTCGGTCACGAGCGGCCCGAGGACGTAGAACGGCGCGCCGTCGCAGACCTCCTGCTGGCGCTCGACGTTCTCCCGAATCTCGTCCATCGGGACGTGGCCCGGACCCTCGACCATCACCTGGACGCCGTGGTCCCACGCCGTCCTCGTGAGTTCCCCGAGGGTGTCCAGCTCCGCGAACTGGGCGTCGTCGCCGGCGTCCGCCAGCGACCCCGGCCGGAGGCCGTCGCCCAGCGAGAACGTCACGTCGTGCTCGCGGAATATCTCGCAAATTTCCTCGAAGTGCGTGAACAGGGGGTTCTGTGCGCCGTTCTCCTCCATCCACTGCGCGAGAATCGACCCGCCGCGGGAGACGATGCCGGTGGTGCGGCCGTCCGTCAGCGGGAGGTGCTCGGCGAGCACGCCCGCGTGGACGGTCATGTAGTCGACGCCCTGCTCGGCCTGCTTCTCGATGACGTCGAGCAGGAGGTCGGGCGTGATGTCGGCCACGTCGTCGACGCGCGTGACGGCCTCGTAGATGGGGACCGTCCCCACCGGGACCGGGGAGTGCTCGATCTGCATCTCCCGGATTTCGTCGAGGTTCGCGCCCGTCGAGAGGTCCATCACGGTGTCCGCGCCGTAGTGGACCGCCGTGTGGAGCTTCTGCAGTTCCTCCTCGCGGCTGCTGGTGGTCTCGCTGTTCCCGATGTTGGCGTTGACCTTCGTCGCGAACTCCCGGCCGATTATCATCGGGTCGAGGGCGTCGTGGGCGTGGTTGTTCGGGACGACGGCCTGCCCGTCGGCGACCTGCTGGCGGACGAACTCTGGGTCGCGGTTCTCGCGCTCGGCGACTCGTTCCATGGCGGGCGTGACCGTCCCGTCGCGGGCGTGTTCGAGCTGCGTCGGCATGAATAACTAGGTTGTAAAACTAGGTAATAAAACGTGGTGGTGGCCCGGGCCGAGACGCGCGAGCGCGGGAGAAAGCGGGTCCTCAGGCGTGCGGTTCGAACACTTCCTCGTGGAGCCGGTCGGCGACCGTATCGAGCAGCGTCTGGAGGTTCTGGGTGTCGTAGCGGTTGTACTCCACGAGCCGGTCGAGGGCGGCCTCGTCGCCGTCCTCGTAGCGGTGCCAGAGCCGCACGGCCTCGCGGCCGTCGACGTCCATCCCGCCGCGGTCGATGCCGAGGTCCTGCTCGACCTGCTTGAGCCCGCCCGTCAGGTCGAGGCGGCGACAGAGGTACATCAAGTCGAGGTGCGGGGCATCGAGTTCCACGTCGTAGTTGTGCTCGACGAACGGCTGGTCGAAGCGCTTCCCGTTGAACGACACCACGAGCGAGGCGTCAAGCAGTTCCGCGAGGTTCTCGCTGGTGAGGTCGTCGCCGCGCACGAGCGTCTCCGTGCTGTTGCCGCGGTGGACGCTCACCGTCGTCACGTCACTGGAGCGCTTGTCGAGACCGGTGGTCTCGATGTCGAAGTACGCCACGTCGTCGGCGACGTTCTCGTAGAGCCGCCAGAGCGCGTTGTTCGGGAACGCCTCCGCGAAAAAGTGGGTGTCGCCGGCGTCCAGCGCCGCGCGGGCGTCGTCGATAAACGCGTGGACGTTCTCGGCGGTCGCCTCGCCGACGCCGGGGGCGCTGGCGTCGAAGTCGTCCCAGTGCGTGACGCCGTGCTCCCAGAGCCGCCGCTCCGTCGTCTCACCGACGCCGGGCGCGGGGATGAACGAGTTCTCGACGCGCATACTACTCGGTGGACGCCTGCGGTACAAAGGCGTCGCGGTCCCGCGGTCGCGCCTATCAGTCGAGGGCTTCCCGCACGAACGTCTTGACGCCGCGTCGGAGGCGCTCGCTGGCCGCCTGCGGGGAGACGTCGAGGTCGTCGGCGACGTCGGACAGCGACGCCTGCCGGGGGACGTCGTAGTAGCCCAGTTCGGCCGCGGTCACGAGGGCTTCGCGCTGTTTCGCGGAGAGGCCGTACTCGTCGCCGAGCGCGCTCTCGGTGTCGCTGTAGACGCCGCGCAGCGTGGCGTCGACGCCGCGGGCCTCCACGCGCGGCCGGAACTCCGAGAGGCTCTCCCGGTCGGGGAAGCGGAGTCGCGCGTCCACGCCGTCCGCCGAGGAGGTGACGTCGAGGCGCGAGGCCTCCATGCGGTCGTCCACCGGGTACAGCGAGACGGGCGTCTGCTCGCTGACCGCGACGCGGTAGAGCCGGTGGTCGCCGGCGTCCTCGACGAGCGTGTACTCCGCGACCGTCTCGTCGCGACCGAGGGCGGCCTCGAACTCGTCGAGGTCGCCGTCCGATGCCCACACGAACAACACGGGCTCGTCGGGGTCGGCGGCGACGGCCTGTTCGACGTCGAGACGGACGTCGCTCTCCTCCAGCGACGACATCAGCGGCAGTCCCGGGTGACGGAACGTGAATTCGGCGATGACCCCCACGTCCTCACCGAGAACCCGCTCACGGATATATCAAACGGCTGTTATTATTCGAGATAATTAGCGCGGCAGAGTGGACGGACGTTGCAGAAACGGGCCACGGCCAGCCCGCGTGACTACGAACGTCGAATCGTGGGACTGCGACGGCCCTGAACCTCATCCCTTCCCAGTAATGGATTCAAGTACGGGTGGCGAGCACGACCTCTCTGGTCGCTGTCTCGTCGCCGCCCGTTCGGCGGAAGGCTTCAGTTCGTGCGCCCCCTAGGTCGCGGCGTGCGTCGCATCGCCCTCGCCGTCGCCGCCGGCGTCCTCGCGCAGGCCGCGCTCCTCGCTGTCGTCTCCGGGATGCCGCACCACCACCCGAGCACCGCGACCCTCGCGTTCCGCGTGGTCACGGTCGGCGGCGTCGGCGGCTTCGTCGCCGCGACCGTCGCCGGGCGCGCGCCGTTCCGCACGGCCACCGCGACCGGCAGCCTCGCCGGCGCCGGCGTCGGCGCGTCGTTCTGGTGGCTGTTGTTCTACGGCGACACCACCGGCGTCTTCCACCACCTGCACTACGCGCTCGCGACGACGACCGCGCTCGTCGACCCGCTCGTCGCCGCACCCCGGGTCCTCGCTGCGAGCGTCGCGCTCGCCGTCGCCGTCGCGTTCGCCGCCGGCGGGCTCGTCGGCGGCTACGCGGCGGACCGCCGCCCGTAGTCACGCCGTCGCCGCGCGCGACGCCATCAGTCCGCCCAGCCACGTGCCCACGAGCCCGACGACCGTCCCCGCCGGCTCGCCGGCGACCGCGCGCACGCCGGTCGAAACGAGCAGGTAGCACGCGCCGACCGCGCCGCAGGCCGCCAGCGCCCACGCGACGCCCGCGAGCCGGCTGTCGAGGCGCTCGGTCCACGAGTCCGCGTAGACGTTCGGGACCGCGACGCCGGTGAGAATCACGAGCGCGAACGCGTCCCGCTCGCCCGGCACGTGCGAGAACAAAAGCGAGACGGCGGCGAGCGCGACGGCGACCGACGCGGCCGTCACCGCGAACTCGACGCTGCCGAGCCACGACCGGAACCGCGCGAGCGCGTTCATACCGTCCAGTTTCGCGCCGGCGGCTTCAACGTAGCGGCGAGTCGCGCGGCGAGCGGTGAGACCGCAACGCGTTAGGGGCGGAGGCGTCGTACGTGGTGACGGTATGACGCTACTGTCCGCCGACGCGGTCGTCTGCGACGCCGAGCGGGTCATCGAGGACGGCGCGGTCGTCGTCGCCGGCGACCGCATCGAAGCCGTCGGCGACCGCGGGGACCTCGCGGACGCGTACCCGGACCACGAGCGCGTCGAGTGCGACGTGCTCGCGCCCGGGCTCGTCGGCGCGCACGTCCACTCCGTGCAGAGTCTCGGCCGCGGCATCGCCGACGACGAGGAGCTACTGGACTGGCTGTTCGACCACGTCCTCCCGATGGAGGCGTCGATGGGCGCCGACGAGATGCGCGCGGCCGCAGACCTCGCGTACCTCGAACTCGTCGAGTCGGGGACGACGACGGCCATCGACCACCTCTCGGTCGCGCACGCGGAGGAGGCGTTCGACGCCGCGGCGGACGCCGGCGTCCGCGCGCTGATGGGGAAGGTCCTGATGGACAAGGACTCCCCGGACGGCCTGCTCGAAGACACGGACGCCGCGCTCGCGGAGACAGAGGACCTCATCCGGCGCTACGACGGCACCGACGACGGCCGCATCCGGTACGCCGTCACGCCCAGATTCGCCGTCTCCTGCACCGAAGCGTGTCTGCGCGGCTGTCGCAGTCTCGCCGACGAGTACGGCGTGCGCATCCACACGCACGCCAGCGAGAACCGCGGCGAAATCGAGACCGTCGAGGACGAGACCGGGATGCGCAACGTCCACTGGCTCGACGAGGTCGGGCTGACGGGCGAGGACGTGGTGCTGGCCCACTGCGTGTGGACCGACGAGACCGAGCGCGAGGTGCTCGCCGAGACCGGGACGCACGTCACGCACTGCCCGTCCTCGAACATGAAACTCGCGTCCGGCGTCGCGCCCGTCCGGGACTACCTCGACCGCGGCATCAACGTCGCGCTCGGCAACGACGGCCCGCCGTGCAACAACACGCTGGATGCGTTCACGGAGATGCGGCAGGCCAGCCTCCTCGGGAAGGTCGAGGAGCTGGACCCGACCGCGATTCCCGCGCGCACTGTCTTCGAGATGGCCACGCGGAACGGCGCGGCGGCCGCGGGCTTCGACGACGTGGGGAAGCTCCGCGAGGGATGGAAGGCAGACGTCGTCGGGCTCACGACTGACAACGCGCGCTCGACGCCGATTCACGACCCCTACTCCCACCTCGCGTTCGCGGCGCACGGCGACGACGTGACGCTCACGGTGGTCGACGGCGAGATTCTGTACCGGGACGGCGAGCACGTCCGCATGGACGACGCGGGCATCCGGGAGCGCGCCCGCGAGTTCGCCGAGGCGTACTGACTACTCGCCGGGCTTGGGGTCGATGTGGTGGGCGGCGTCCGGGGAGACGAGCCGCCCGGAGGGGAGTTCGACCCAGCCGTTCGGCAGGACTCGCGCGGGACCCTCGTGGAGCACGACGTCGCCGTCCCGGTCGCCGTAGACGACCGCGTCGTCGTACTCGCGCAGCGAGTCGTCGGGGAACTCGTCCCAGAGCGACGTGGTGGAGACGACCATGCGCGAGGCGTCGGCCGCGTCCCACAAAAGCTACCGCCCACAGTTCTATTTGGTAGCCACCCGCACACTGGGTATGGGCTACGCCGAGGAGATGTGCGACATCGTCGTCTCGCACGCCGGACAGAAGGTGCGCTTTTTCGTCCGCATCGACCCCGACACCCGCGAGCAGGACGTCCTCCACGAGCGCGAGGACTTGGAGTGGACCGAGGCGGACGCCGACGCCGCCGACGACGAACTCCAGGAACTCGTCGCGAAGACCGCCTACGAGGCGCAGATGGGTGCCGAAAACGTCACCCAGCTCGTGAAGGTCGCCGACGACATGGTGCTGTTCACGGGGTTCATCGAGGACGAGGTGGTCGTCGTCTCCTTCGAGCGCGGGATTCTCGGCGCCCTGCCGGCGATGGTCGGGGAGTTCCGCGAGTACATGCTCGACCACGACGTGGAGTTCACGGCGCTGGCGGCGCCCGAGCAATCCGCGGACGGCTGACGGGGCACCACGCTTTTCGGGCCGGCGACCGCACCCCTAGACGTCGATGACCGACAGCGAGCCTGTTCAGTGTCCGATTTGCGGCTGGACCGGGCATGCGACTGACCTCGACGAGACGCCCTCGGGGTCGGCGTGCCCGACCTGCGGTGAGCCCGTCAGCGCGCCGTCGGCCTGACGGCCAGCCGCGACCTTCTCTCGTTTTTCGCGTCGCTCGGCGTGGACTGCGGCGTCGCCGCGTCGACCTCGAACCAGAGTGACACGAGCGCGGAGCGGCGATAACAACGTTTTCAAGCGCACCGGTCGGAGGTGAGCGTATGGACCGCGGTCTGGCGCCTTGGGTTGTCGGGTTGCTCGTCGTGGCGTCGGTCGCCGCGCCAGCGGCGGGAGCCGGTGCGCCGACCGGCCCGTTCGGCGTCGCACAGGAGGAGTTCGACCCGGACGACGTGACGCTGTCGGCGGCGATCGACGAGGACGGGAGCGCCGCGTGGTCGTTCAAGTACCGGATGGAGCTGACCACGGACAACGAGACGGCCGCCTTCAAGGAGCTACGGGACGACATCGACGCGAACCGCTCGGCGTACGTCGACCGGTTCCGCACGCGCATCGCATCGACGGTGACGTCCGCGGAGAACGCCACCGGCCGGAATATGAGCGTCGCGAACGTCTCCGTGCGGGCGTTCCAGCAGAGGAGCGCGGAGTTCGCCGACTCCTACGGCTTCGTCGAGTACACCTTCGAGTGGGATGGCTTCGCCGCGACCGACGGCGAGCGCGTCGTCGCCGGGGACGCGCTGGAGGGGTTCTACCTGAACAACGAGACCTCGATGCAGTTCTCGTGGCCGGACGGCTACGCGGCGACGGACGTCGACCCGGTCGCCGACGAGGAGACGGCGACGTCCGTGCGGTGGACCGGGCCGGCGGACTTCGGCACCGGCCAGCCGCGCCTCGTCCTCGAACCGGCGCCGACGACGACCGAGCCGAGCGAGCCGACAGAGACGACGACCGCGGCGGCGTCGAGCGGCGAGAGCGGTGTCGTGCTGCCGGCGCTCGTAGGCGCGGTCGTGGCAGTGCTCGTCGTCGGCGCGGCGGGCTGGCTCTACCTGCGCCGCGAGGACGACGGCGCGGGTGGAGCCGCGGAGCCAACCGACGCCGGCGGCGGTGGCGGCGGCGCCGGTGACGAAGCGACCGGCGTCGAGGAGTCCGCCGGGGAGGCGGCCGCGACCGCGGGCGCGGCGTCGGAGACCGAGCCCCCAGAGGAGCTGTTGAGCAACGAGGAGCGCGTCGAGCGGTTCCTCCGCGAGCAGGGCGGGCGCGCGAAACAGCAGGACGTCGTGGAGGCGATGGGCTGGACGGAGGCCAAGACCAGCCAAGTCGTCAAGGAGATGCGCGAGAACGACGACCTCGAGTCGTTCCGCATCGGCCGCGAGAACGTCCTGAAGCTCCCGGACGCCGACGTGAGCGAGGAGTAGCGACCGGACGGCAGCGACGCTTTCTGGGCCAGTTTTCGCCGCTGCGGGCGAACCAGTTCCACGGTGGCCGCAATGCGGCACCTCCTTATGCAATGCGCAAATACTGCCGAGACATGACAGAGAGCGGCCCACTCGACAACATGCTCGCGCAGATGGAGCAGGCGCGGGAGTACGTGGACATCGACGACGGCATCTTCGAGCGGCTGAAGTACCCCGAGCGGACGCTGTCGGTGAGTCTCCCCGTGGAGATGGACGACGGCTCCGTGGAGGTGTTCGAGGCCTACCGCTGCCAGTTCGACGGCGCGCGCGGGCCGTTCAAGGGCGGCATCCGCTACCACCCGACCGTCTCCGAGGAGGAGGTCTCCGCGCTGGCGGGCTGGATGACGTGGAAGACCGCGCTCGTGGACCTGCCGTTCGGCGGCGCGAAGGGCGGCATCATCTGCGAGCCCAAGGACCTCTCCCAGTCCGAAATCGAGCAGCTCACCCGCCGCTACACGGAGGGCATCCGCCGCATCATCGGCCCGGACACGGACATCCCGGCGCCGGACGTGAACACGAACCCGCGCACGATGGCGTGGATCATGGACACGTACTCCGTCTACCAGGGGTACGCCGTCCCCGAGGTCGTCACGGGGAAGCCCCCCGAGGTCGGCGGGACCGCGGGCCGCGTGGAGGCGACCGGCCGCGGCGTCACCATCGTCACCGAGGAGACCTTCGAGTACCTCGGCACGGACGTCGAAGACGCCGACGTCGCCATCCAGGGGTTCGGGAACGTCGGCAGCGTCACGGCGCGCCTGCTCGACGAGCGCGGCGCGAACGTCGTCGCCGTCTCCGACGTGACGGGCGCGCTCTACGACCCCGACGGCCTCGCCATCGACGACGTGGGCGCGTACGTCGCGAGCAACGACGGCCGCCTCGAAGGCTACCCGGAGGCCGACCGCATCTCCAACGACGACCTCCTGACGCTGGACGTGGACGCGCTGATTCCGGCGGCCATCGAGGACGTCATCACGGTCGACGTCGCCGAGCGCCTCGAAGCGGACGTCGTCGTGGAGGCCGCGAACGGGCCGACGACGTTCGACGCCGCAAACGTCCTCACAGAACGCGACGTCCCCGTCGTGCCGGACATCCTCGCCAACGCGGGCGGCGTCATCGTTTCCTACCTGGAGTGGGTGCAGAACAGCCAGCAGTACTCGTGGGAGCTCGAGGAGGTCAACCGTGACCTCGAAGCCCGGCTGACGACCGCCTTCGACGAGATGCTCGCCGCCTACGAGCAGAAGTCGATTCCGGACCTGCGGACCGCCGCGTACACCATCGCGCTCGAACGCACCGCCGACGCCCACGAGTACCGCGGGCTGTTCCCGTGAGGGCTCAGCCGCGGCGCGTAAACTGCGCGAGCAGGAACGCGACGAGCACGAGCGCGCCGAACCCGCCGACGGCGAACCACAGCCCCGCGACCTGCGGCGTGTCCACCAGCTCGGGCGTGAACAGCCAGACGACGGTGCCGATGCCCGCGAACACCAGCGCGTACACGTACGCTCGCACGAGGTCGTAGGCGACGCTCACGCGGTCCATACCCGTCAACTACTGTTGGGAAACTTAGGGTTTCGGATGCGGGTCACGCTTTAGCCGCGGGCAGGCCAACCCGGAGTCGTGAGTGCCAGCGACGCCGGGTCGTTCTACGACCGCCGGGCGCGAGCGGACGACTGCTTCTGCCGGGTCCTCCCGGGATTCGCGCGGCTGTTTGCCGGG
Source organism: Halobacterium sp. NMX12-1 (assembly GCF_040435975.1). NCBI lineage: Archaea > Methanobacteriati > Methanobacteriota > Halobacteria > Halobacteriales > Halobacteriaceae > Halobacterium > Halobacterium sp. NMX12-1. Next base: position 1,535,287 of record NZ_CP159204.1, read on the forward strand.
GAACGCGCGCCGTGAAACCGGGCGGCGTCGCGGCGACGGCGCGAAAACTCGAAGCACTTTAACGCCAGCGCGGTGACGAGCGTAGTATGACCGACGTAGACGTGGCCATCGTGGGCGGCGGGCCGGCGGGCTCGGCTGCCGCGCGGGCGGCCGCCGAGCGGGGCGCGAACGCCGTCGTCTACGAGAAGGGCGTGCCGCGGGACGACCGCGACCGAATCGGCCCGGACTCGACGGATGCCGCCGGCTTCCTGGACTACTGGCTGGAGGTCGCGGACCTCGACTTCGCGGACATCCCCGAGGACGTCGTCGAGCAGGAGCTCGCGGACGCCGAGTTCATCGGCCCCGACGAGGAGGTCGTCGTGGACCGCACGGGCATCGACGCCGACTACGACGAGTTCGGGTTCACGTTCCACCGCGCGAAGTTCGACGACTGGCTGCGCGAGCGCGCCGAGGACGCGGGCGCCGACTACGTCGCCGGCACGAGCGTCAAGGCCGTGGACACGGACCTCTCCGGGGGCCACGAGCACACGCTGACGCTCGGCGACGGCGAGGAAGTCACCGCAGAGTACCTCGTGCTCGCCGACGGCCCGCAGCGACAGGTCACGATGCGCGTGCTCGACCCGCTGCTCCCCGACGGCAAGCGCGCCAGCGAGGTGCTCAGCCCGCCGTCGGCGAACCACATCGCCTACCAGGAGTACCGCCGGTTCCCCGAGGAGCTGTTCGACGAGGACACGCTGAAGTTCTGGTGGGGCTGGATGCCCGGCGAGACCGCCTACCCGTGGGTGTTCCCGAACCGGGACGGCGTCGCGCGCGTCGGCCTCACGATGCCCATCGGCCTGGACATCGACGACTTCGACGCCAGCGAGTGGCGCCTGCTCCGCGAGGACGACGACCGCATCCCCTCCGGCGACGAGTACCTCCGGCGGCTCCTCGAGGAGCTGTACGGCGACGAGTACGACGTCGAGGCGGACTTCCCGCTCGTGGACGGCCACGGGAAGTCCAACAGTACGGAGACGTACGCCATCTCCTCGACGCGCCCCATCGAGTCCCCGACCGAGGCCGGCATCGCGGTCGTCGGCGGCGCGATGGGCGCGACGTCGTCGTTCCACGAGGGCGGCGACCACGTCGCCCACCGCACTGGGAAGCTCGCCGGCAAGCTCGCCGCCGAAGGAAACCTCGGGGAGTACAACGCGGCGTGGCACGACGCCATCGGCGACGAGATTCGGCGGAACGTCGCGATGGCGGACGTCGTCGCGGAGTTCGGTCCGGCCGACTGGGACAAGACCATCCGCATCACCCGGCAGATGCTCGAATCCAGCGACAGCGGGACGATTATCTCGAAGTCGAACGCGCGCTCGGCGGCGGGCGGCCTCCGCCTGTACACGAAGTACAAGCGCGCGAAGTTCCGCTACCGGAAGCGCAAGTACGCCCAGATTCGGGAGTCGGACTACTCGCTGTAGCTCGCCGCGACCGCAACTGGTTCCCCGGGGGAAGCCGAACTCCGGGTATGCTCTCGGAAGGCGAACCCGCGCCCGACTTCGAGTTGCCGAACCAGGACGGCGACACCGTGTCGCTGTCGGACTACGGCGGCCAGTACGTCGTCGTCTACTTCTACCCGCGCGCCGACACCCCGGGCTGCACCACCGAGGCGTGTAGCTTCCGGGACAACTGGGACGAGTACAGCGACCGCGGCGTCCCCGTGTTCGGGGTCAGCGACGACCCCGTCGAGGACCTCAAGGACTTCGCGGAGAAGTACGACCTCCCGTTCGACCTGCTCAGCGACGAGGACGGCTCCGTCTCGACGGCCTACGACTCCTACGGCGAGAAGAACGTCTTCGGCAACGAGGTCGAGGGCGTCTTCCGGAACACGTACGTCGTCGGGCCGGACGGCGACGTCGTCGCGGCGTTCGAGGGCGTGGACCCCGACGAGCACGCCGCGGAAGTGCTCGAAGTCATCGACTAACCCCAGTCGCCGCCGACGCGCTCGACGCCCTGCATCTGCGCGCCGGCGTGCTCGGTGAACACGACCTTGAGGTTCTGTTCGGGGACGTCGAAGCGCTCGGCGGCCTCGGCCATCACCGCGGTCGCGAACTCGCGTTTCGTCGCCTCGTCGCGGCCCGCGCGCACGTCCGCCGAGCAGAACACCTTCGGGCCGTCGATCGCGCGGCCCAGTGAGAGGTGGCAGTCGTCGCGCACGACGACCGCGACGTACGACCGGTCGGCGTCCATCGTCTCGACGTACAGGTCGGTGACGGCGTCGGCGAACGCGTCGGCCTCCGCCTCCGAGACCGGGAAGTCGGCGTCGAACTGGAGCAGTGGCACGGTCCCTCCGACGGGCGCCACCCCCGAGTTCCTGTCGGTGCGCGGCGGGCGACTGCCACAAAGCACTTCGGCCGCGCGCAGTTCGCTTCCGAACGCACGATGACTACTACAACCCGCTTTACTGCCCTTCTCGTCGCGCTCGCAGTCGTCGCTAGCGCGACCGTCGGCGTCGCCGCTGCGGCGTCCGACGGGTCGATTTCCGCCGACCCGGCGTTCCCCAGCGGCACGTCGACACACACCGTCACCGCGACCGCCGGCAACGACACCGCCGGTTCGTGGAACGGCTTCGCCGTCGACTACTCGAACTCCGGGGTCGACGCCAGCAACGTCAGTCAGGACGACGTCGTGACGATTGGCATCGACCGCGGCGACGACGCCGCCGGCGACGCGGTAGACGTGAACGTCTCCGACGACCTCGACAGCGTCAGTGCGTCCAACGAGGGCCACCTGTTGACGCTCGGCCTCGGCGGCAGCTACGACCTCGACGCCGGCGACGAAGTGGTCGTCGTCTACGAGGACGCCTACCACCCGATGGTGCAGGGGAGCTGGGAGACGCCACTGGACGTCAATCCGCAGTCCAGCGGCGGCGAGACGACCGCGACGCTGACCATCGAGTCCGCCAGCACCAGCGACGACACGCCGACCACCGAGGGCGACGAGCAGACGTCCGAGTCTACGACTGACGACGCGACGACCGACGGAACGACGGCCGGCACGACCGACGACGGTAGCACGGGCGGGACCTCGCCCGGCTTCGGGCCCGCCGTCGCCGCCGTCGCGATTGCTGGGGCCGCGCTGCTGGCGTCCCGCGACTAACCCACTCTACGTTTTCACGCTGACCGAGACGCCCTCGCCGAGCGGCACGAACGCCGTCTCGAAGCCGGGGTCGTCGCGGACGTGTGCGACGTACTCGGCGATAGCCTCGGTGTGGTCGTCCACGGGCTCCGCGCCGTCGAGCGCGGCCGTGACGTTCTCCGGTTCGACCGGCCCCGCCATCACGTTGTCCGCGACGACCACGCCGCCGTCGGCGAGCTTCTCGCGGGCGTCCTCGAACGCCTCGACGTACAGCGGCTTGTCGTGGTCCAACAGTACCACGTCGAAGGGGCCGTCGTAGTTCTCGAACGTCGCCATCGCGTCGCCGGCCTCGTAGTGGGGGGTGGCGCCGTCCTGCCGGTTGAGGAACTCGCGGGCGGTCGCGAGGTTCGACTCGTCGTAGTCCGTGAGCACGATCTCGCCGTCCGCGGGGAGCGCGGTGCGGAACCACGCCGCCGAGTAGCCGAAGCCCGAGCCGAACTCGAAGACGCGCTCGGCGTCCGCGAGCGTCGCCGCCACGCGGAAGAACTGGCCGACGTCCGGCCCGACGATGGGGAACTCCTGCTCGCGGCCGTATTCGGTCATCTCTTCGAGCAGTTCGGGCGGTTCGGGGTTCGAGGCGTCGAGGAGGGCGTCGATGGTGTCGCTCAACACGCGGTTCATGGGTGCGCCGTCGGGGGCGGCGCCCATAGCCGTACCGGAGTCAGCGGTTCCGGCTGACGGGGAACTTCACGCGCTCGGGGTGCTCGTTGAACGCTTCGAGGACGCGCTCGTAGAGGTCGTTGCGGACGCGCTGGGCGCGCTTCGGGCTGACGAGGTAGCGCACGCGGAGTTCCACCCACGACTCGCCCTGCTTGACGTTCACGCTCGGGCGGTCCTGCACCTCCAGTTCGACGGGCGTCTCCGCGAGCTGGCGGCGGAAGCGCTCGACCTCGCGGGCCATCGTCTCGCCGAGGTACTCTTCGGTGGTCTCCTGGAGCAGGGTCTGCGCGAACTCCAAGTCCGTCTCGTAGGCGACCTGCACGGGGAGCTCGTTCCAGACGTACGGGAACTCCTCGCGGCTGAAGTTCACGACGTGGCTGGTCAGCACGACGCTGTTGGGGACCGTGATGTGGCGCCCGGAGGGCTGATTGGTGGTGACGAGTTCGCCGTTGACCTCCCACAGCGTCGTCACGAGGTAGTCGACGTCGATGACGTCGCCCTTCGAGTCGTCGATGCGCACGCGGTCCCCCACCTGATACGGCTGCTTGGTCATCACGTACACCCAGCCGAGCAGGCTCAACAGGGGCTGCTGGAGCGCCAGCGAGACGGCGACACCCGCGACCCCGAGGGAGACGAGCGCGGGCACCCAGCGGTCCGTGGCGACGCCCAGCACCGCGATGGCGGCGACGACGAGGAACGCCAGCCGGAGCACGGACTGCGCGCGGTGGCGGCGGCGCTTGTCCATCGTCGCGGACAGCGCCAGCGACACCGCGACGTGGTAGCCGGCGCCGACGGCGAACGCGGTGCCGAACACGGCGAACGCGCGAGCGACGACGACCGCGAGGGGGTAGCCGCCGACCGTCGCCGCGCCGACGAGTTCGGGCGTCGCCGCCGACAGCACGCCACACGCCAGCGCCGCGAGAACGAGAGCTGTCGCGCGTCGAGTCACGCCGGACGGACGGCCCGCCCGCTCAAAGAACTACCGTCCACTACTCGTCGGTCCACTTGATCGAGCAGCCCCGCGAGGGCCGCCACTCCTTCTCGACGGGGTCGCCCGCGAGGATGCTGTCGATGGCGTCGCGGACGTCGCCGCCGGGACGCGTCGGCTCGTCGTCGGGGTTCAGCGCGTCGTCGAGGCGGCCGTTGTAGACGACCTCGAAGCCGTCGCCGGTGTTCCGCAGGAGGAACGGGTCCGGCGTGCAGACCGCGCCGTACGCGCGAGCGACCTCCTGCGATTCGTCGCGGAGGTAGGCGTCGTACTGGATGGTTCCGTCCTCGACGAGTTCCTGCATGCGCTCGAAGGAGTCGTCGGGGTACTCCTCGGCGTCGTTGGGGTTGACCCCGACGACCGCGGCGTCGTCGTAGTCCGCCGCGACGTCGTTGAGCACGTCGAACTTCGCCTTCGCGTACGGACAGTGGTTGCACGTGAACACCAACAGCACCGCCTCGTAGTCGGCGAAGTCGTCGAGGCCGTACGTCTCGCCGTCCGTTCCCTTCAACTGGAAGTCGGGCGCGGGGTCGCCGGCGTCCAGTTCCGTCTCGGATTCCATCTCGACCATACCCGAGAGCACGGCCGCGAACGGCAAAGTAGCCGGGGTTGCGGCACCCTCACGCGGGCACGTAGCCGTCCGGCGTTCTCTCGACGGCGCCCTCGCGGGCGAGGTGGTCGAGGTGGGCGTACGCCTCGCCGGGGCCGTGGAGGACGTGGATGCCCGACAGCGAGCCGAACAGCTCCGCGCTGACCTCCCACGCCGTCGCAGGCGCGAGGTCCGTGACGGCCCGCTCGACGCGCGCGGTGCGCTCCTCGTGGTGGGCGGCGATGTCGCGGGCGCGCTCGCTCGGCGCGAAAATCGGGCCGCGGTGGCCGGGCCACGCGCGGTCCAGATTCAGGGACTGCACGCGCTCCAGGCTGTCGAGGTACCGGGCGAGCGGGCGCTCGACGCGGACGTCCGCGCCGCCGACGTTCGGCGTGTACTTCGGGAGAATCGCGTCCCCGACGAACGCCTCGCGGCGGCCCTCGCGCTCGACGGCGTACGCGACGAGGCCGGCGGCGTGCCCGGGGAGGTGGACGACTTCGGCCTCGAACGGGCCGAGCGCGACGGTGTCGCCGTCCGTGAGTTCCGTCACGTCCGCGGGCTCGCCGGCGAGGTCGCTGTGCTCGTCGTTGAACGCCAACAGCCCCTCGCGCTCGTCGTCCGGGAGGCCCCAGTCGTGGAGCGCGGCTTCCTGCGCGTCCCGGAGGTCCTCGCGGGCGCTCCCGCGCTGGGCGACGAGGTCCGCGTCGGCCTCGTGGACGAAGACAGCAGCGTCGCTCTCGTTCTGGACGGCGCCCGCGAGGCCGGCGTGGTCGTGGTGCCAGTGCGTGAGCAGTACGCGGTCCACGTCCGCGAACGCGACGCCGCGGGCGTCGAGGGCGGCCCGCAGTTCGGCTTCCACGTCGGGCGTTGCGACGCCCGTGTCCACGAGCGTCGTCGGCGCGGCCGCGTCGCCGTCCCCGAGGAGGTAGACGCTGTTGCGCCCCTCGAAGGCGGCGTTCGACAACTGGATGTGGTGCACGCTCCCGGCTACGCGACTGCCGGACAAAGAGCTACCTGACGCGGTACGGCTCGGGGCCGACGAGGAACCGCCCGAGGTCGGCCTCGCGCTCGTAGTCCGTCTCCCGGAGGTCGCGGAGCGCGTCCACGTACGCCGCTTCCTCGTCGTCGGTCCACTCGTCAGGGTCGAGTGCCGGCACGACCAGCCAGCCGCTCCCGTGGAGTTCCTCGCCGTGGACCTCCGCGAGGTCGACCTCGTCGGCGACGATGGCGGTGTACGTTTCGAGGACGTGGCGGGTCGCGCGCTCCCCCACGGGGAGCAGGACGTGCGCGGTGATGGCGCGCAGCTCCGCGTCGAAGAACGGCTCCATCTCCGTGTAGTCGCGTTCCGTGGGTTCGCCGTCGGGGACGCAGGCGTGGAGGTACGAGAGGAAGAGTTCGACCGGCTCGCCGTCGTCGTCGAGCAGCCCCGCGGCCGTCAGCGCGCGGCGGAAGCGCTCGGCGCCGGGCGTTCCCGTGAACGGCACGACGGTGTCGGCGCCGCCGTGGACGCCCGGGTGGTCGCCGACGACGTGGAAGTCCGCGTTCGCGTCGCCGTACCCCGGGACGAACGACTCGCAGGGCGGCTGCATGCCGAACGGGTTGCTCGTGCGGTCCGTGACGTTCTGCACGCCGCGCCGTAGGCGACACCCGGACTTAAGCGCCCCGAGACTGGCCGTCGTTGCCGGGCGCTGGCTGGCCCGCCCACAGACATTTGGCGGCCGCGGCCGACGCTCCCGCCATGACTGCCGTCTGGGTGCTCGGCGACCAGCTCTCCCGGGAGCGCGGCCCGCTCGCGGACGACCCCGACCGGGTGCTGTTCGTGGAGGCCAGCGAGTTCGCGCGGCGGCGCCGCTACCACCCCCAGAAGCTCACGCTCGTGTTCGCCGCGATGCGCAACCTCGCCGACGACCTGCGCGCCGACGGCGTGGACGTCGTCTACGAGCGCGCGGACTCCTTCGCGGCGGGGCTGGACGCGTACTTCGACGCCCACCCCGGCGACGAGTTAGTGATTCAGCGGCCCGCGACTCACGGCGCCGCCGACCGGCTCCGCGAACTCGTGACCGAACGGGGCGGGAGCCTGCGCGTCGTGGAGAACGATCAGTTCCTCTGCTCGCCCGACGACTTCGACGAGTGGGCCGAGGACCGCGACGGCGACGCCTACAGCCACGAGGCGTTCTACCGCTGGATGCGCCGCGAGACGGGCTACCTGCTGGTCGACGGCGACCCCGAGGGCGGCGAGTGGAACTACGACGAGCAGAACCGCGAGACGCCGCCCGACAACTACGAGAGCCCGCCGCTCCCGGAGTTCGAGTACGGCGAGCGCGTTCCCGAGGTCCGGGAGTGGGTCGCCGCGGAGTTCGACACGTGGGGCAACCCCGACGGGTTCGGCTGGCCGGTCACTCGCCAGCACGCCGAGCGCGCGCTCGACGACTTCCTCGACAACCGGCTCGCGGAGTTCGGCCCCTACGAGGACGCGATGCTCGCCGACGACTGGCACCTCGACCACAGCCTGCTGTCGGCGGCGCTGAACGTCGGCCTGCTCGGCCCGCGAGAAGTCGTGGAGGCCGCTATTGCCGAGTACCGCGAGAGCGACGACGTCCCGCTGCACTCCGTCGAGGGGTTCGTCCGCCAGGTCGTCGGCTGGCGGGAGTTTATGCGCCACGTCTACCGCCGCGAGATGCCCGAACTCGCGGACGCGAACCAGCTCGACCAGACCCGGGAACTGCTGCCGCTGTACTGGGACCCCGAGGCGACCGAGATGGCCTGCGTGGGGGCTGCCGTCGGGCGCGTCCACGACCGCGGTTACACCCACCACATCGAGCGCCTGATGGTGCTGTCGAACTTCGCCCTGCTGTACGGCGCCAGCCCGCAGGCGCTCAACGAGTGGTTCTACGGCGGGTTCGTGGACGCCTCCCACTGGGTCGTCACGCCGAACGTCGTCGGCATGGGGTCGTTCGGCACCGCGGCGTTCACGACGAAGCCGTACGCCGCGTCCGCGAACTACGTGGACCGCATGAGCGACTTCTGCGCGGGCTGTCGCTACGACCCCGACGCCACGACCGGCGCGGACGCCTGTCCGTTCAACAGCCTCTACTGGGACTTCCTCGCCGCCCGCGAGGACGACCTCCGCGCGAACCACCGGATGGGCCTCGTCTACAGTCACCTCGACGACAAGCGCGACGGCGGCGACCTCGCGGCGATTCGCGAGCGCGCCGACGCGGTCCGCTCGCGCGCGGCGTCCGGCGACCTCTGAGCCGTCACCCGGCCACCGCGTTCATAGGCGGGGCGGCGCTCACGGCCACTATGGCAGGCATCAACCCGAGCGCGCCGACGGACCCGCTCACCGACGTTCCCGAACGCGTCGAGGGCGCGCGACTCGTCGGCGTCGATGCGACGGGCACTCCCGTCTACTTCGACGAGGCGAACGAGCGGGCCTTCGAGGCCGTCGAGCGCGACGGCGAGTGGGTGGTCGGCGAGGAGCGCACCCGCGGCGCGCTCGCGGACGTGGTCGACGACGTCGGCACGCTCACGGGCTGGCGGGGGCTGTCGGCGTTCGGCCGCGGCGAGGAGTGAGCGGTCGTCGCGGCCCGCCGAGCGGATTACGATTACGTAAGGGGCTATCGTTAGGTAGCCTTAACTGGCGGTCGGCCCTACCGAGGGACATGAGCGAAAGCGAGCAGTTGCCCGCGTGGTGTCCCGGCGACGGCTGGTGTTCGATTACCGCGACGGCGTCTCTCGTCGGGAAGAAGTGGCACCCGGTCATCATCCACCGGCTGCTCACGCGTGGCCCGCTCGGCTTCAACGCCCTCCAGGAGGAAGTCGACGGCATCTCCAGCAAGGTGCTCTCCGAGAGCCTCGACGACCTCGAAGAGAAGCAGGTCGTCTCCCGGACCATCGTCAGCGAGAAGCCGGTCCGCGTCGAGTACGCGCTCACCGAGCTCGGCGAGTCGCTGGAGCCGGTCGTGACCGCGCTCGAAGACTGGGGGAACGAACACCTCGAACCGGTCGAGGAAGAAGCGGCTTCGGTCGTCTGAGTCAGCGACCGCGGAGAATTACGTGGTTGTGCGCGTACCGGGCGCGACGACCGGCGGGACCGCTAGTCGAGGACGGCTTCGGCTTCCGGTTCGGCCGCCTCCTCGGCGTCCTCCTCGCTCTCGTCGAGGGAGAGCCGGTAGAGGTTCTGACGGGCGTCCGGGATGTAGATGTCCTTCTCGACGACGTCGGCCTCCTGCAGTCGGTCGAGGGCGTCCCGCACCGTGCGCTGGGACAGCCGGGAGTTCTCGACGATCTGCTTCTGCGTGAGGCCGCCGTTGTACTCCAGTACTTTCAGCACGAGCTTCGCACTCGGGGGCAGGTCCTGAACGAGTTCGTCGGTCGTCGTCATCTACTCGTACTGTGGACCGCCACCCCCTTTAGCGCTCGGTAACGGAGGTGTGAGCCAGTTACCGCGAGGTAACCGCCCCCTCGAAACGCGCCGCCGGCGACGGCGAAGGGCCGCGAAAATCCGAGGCGTGGAGCCGCCTAGACGGTGTCCGGTTCGACGTCTTCCGTGTACGTGCGCTTCCACGCGAGGACGTCCTCGATGGCGTCGCGGCCCGCGTCCGTGATGCGGTAGTAGTTCGTCCGGGAGTCCCGTTCGCCCTTCTCGACGAGACCGCGCTCGGCCAGCGAGTCGAGGTTCTGGTAGACGCGGGCGTGCAACACCTCCGAGCCGTAGTACTCCTCCAGTTCCGACTGAATCTCCATGCCCTTCGGGTCCTCGAGCCCGCAGAGCACGCAGAGGACGTCCCGCTGGAATCCCGTCGTCTCGTCTCGCTGTCCCATGCGCGACCCAACTCCTCCTAAAATTATAACTATTTCGCCGCTAACTTAACGGCGGTCAGTCCGCAATCTCCGCTTCGTAGCCCGCGAACTCCACGGATTCGAGGAGTGCTTCGGTGTCCGCGTCGCCCTGCACGGTCGCGACGCCGTCGGCCTCGTCGGCGTCGGCGTCCTCGACGCCATCGACGCCTTCCAGCGCGTTCTCGACGATGTCCTCGCAGCCCTCACAGCCCATGCCTTCGACGGTGAGTGTCGTCGTCATGTCGTCGCTACGTACGCGGCCCGCCGGCTAGGGCTTTTCGGCTTCCGGCGAGGCCGCCGGGAGAATCGTGGCGGATTCCGTTACCGGCCGAACAGCCGGTAGTCCTCGTCGGGGGAGTACCTGCGGAACAGCAGGCTGTTCGTGAGCACGCTGACGCTGGAGACGGCCATCGCGGCGGCCGCCAGCACGGGCTGGAGCAACCCGAGGGAGGCCAGCGGAATCATCGCGGTGTTGTACCCCAGCGCCCAGAAGAGGTTCTGCTTGATCTTCGAGAGCGTCCCCTCGCTGACGCGGATGGCCTTCACGACGTCGTAGGGGTCGTCGCGCATCAGCGTCACGTCCGCCGCCTCGATGGCGACGTCGGTGCCGGAGCCGATGGCGACGCCGACGTACGCCGTCGCGAGCGCGGGCGCGTCGTTGACGCCGTCCCCGACCATCATCGCCTGCGTGCCGTCCGCCTGGATGTCCTCGACGGCGTCGGCCTTCTCGTCTGGGAGCACGCCCGCGCGGACGTTCTCGGGGTCCACGCCGACCTGCTCGGCGACGGCGCGCGCGGTGCGCTCGTTGTCGCCCGTGATGACGTGGACGTCCACGCCGCGCTCGCGGAGGTCGCTGACTGCGCGCGCGGAACTCTCCTTGACGGTGTCGGCGTCCGCGACGACGCCCGCGACGCGGCCGTCCACGGCGACCAGCATCGCGGTCTTCCCCTCGCGTTCGAGGCGCTCCATCTCGCTCTCGGCGGGCGCGACGTCCACGCCCGCGTCTTCGAGGAGCTTGCGGTTACCGACCAGCACCTCGCGGCCGTCCACGGTCGCTTTCACGCCCTGTCCGGGGACGTTCTCGAACTCCTCGGCGTCGCCGACGTCGACGCCGCGCTCGCGTGCACCATCGACGATTGCCCGGCCGAGCGGATGCTCGCTGCCCGATTCCGCGGCTGCCGCCATTCGCAGAACGAACGACTCGTCGACCTCGGGGGCCGCGAGCGCGCCGCCATCTGGGGCCGCGCGCTCGTCGTCCACCACGACCACGTCGGTCAGCTCCATCTCGCCGGTCGTGAGCGTGCCCGTCTTGTCGAAGACGACCGTGTCCACGTCGCGGACGCGCTCCAAGACGTCGCCGCCCTTGAACAGGACGCCGTTCTGCGCGCCGATGCTCGTGCCCACCATCGTCGCCGCGGGCGTCGCCAGCCCGAGCGCGCAGGGACACGCGATGAGCACCGCGGACGCGAACACGACGACGCTGAACTCGAAGACGCCGACCGCCGCGGGGCCGCCGACCACGACGCCCCACAGCGGCAGCGCGCCGATGAAGTTCGCCAGCGCCTCGGGGAACGCGTACCAGACGACTGCCCAGAAGACGGCGTTGAGGATGACCGCGGGCACGAAGTACGCGGAGATGCGGTCCGCGACGTTCTGAATCTCGGGCTGGCGGGACTGGGCCTCCTTGACCGTCTGGACGATCTGCTGGATGGCCGTGTCCTCGCCGACCTTCGTCGCCTCCACGACGAGCACGCCGTTCTCGTTGACCGTGGAGCCGACCACCTCGTCGCCGGGCTCCTTCGAGACCGGCACCGACTCCCCCGTGACCATCGACTCGTCGACCGCGGACTCGCCCTCGACGACCACGCCGTCCGTGGGGACCTTCTCGCCGGGCCGCACCTTCATCCGGTCGCCGACCTCGACCTCGGAGAGCGGGATTTCCTCCTCGGTGCCGTCCTCGCGGACGACGGTCGCGGTGTCGGCCTCCATCTCCAGGAGCTTCCGGAGCGCGTCGCTGGCCTGGCTCTTCGAGCGCGCTTCGAGGTAGTTCCCGAGCGTGATGAACACCAGGATGAGCGCGGCCGTGTCGAAGTACAGCCCCGCTTCCGGGAGGATACCGAGCAGCGCGACGACCGAGTAGACGTACGCGGTCGTCGAGCCGAGCGCGATGAGCACGTCCATGTTCGCGGTCCGGTTCTTCACGACCGCCTTGTAGGAGTTCTCCAGGAACTCGCGGCCGAGCACGGCGTAGACGGGCGTCGCGAGCAGGAACTCCACCCAGCCGAAGCGCGCGCCGAAGACGGTCTCCGGGAGGACGCCGCCCCCGAGGAGGTGGGTCTCCACGACGAAGAACAGCAGCGGCGCGGACAGCAACGCGCCGAACAGCGTGAGGTTCCGCTGGTGGCGGGTCTCGGCCTCGCGCGCCGCGTCCGCGGCGCTCCGACTGTCCTCCGCGTCCTCACCGTCCTCGCCGCCGTCCTCGCGGACGGGCGTGTATCCCGCTTCTTCGATGGCGTCGTAGACCGCCTCGAAGTCCACCTCGGCGGGGTTGTAGCGGACGCTCACCTCGTCGGTGGCGTAGTTCGCGTCCACCGAGACGACCCCCGGGACGTCGCCGACCGCGTCCTCGATGGTGGTCGCGCAGTTCGCACACGACATGTCCGTCACCGTCATCGTGCGGTCGTCGTCCACCGGGTCGTAGCCGGCGTCCTCGATGGCCGCGTAGATTTCCCCGAGCGACACCACTTCCGGGTCGTACTCGACGGTCCCGCCGTCCGTGGCGAAGTTCACGTCGGCGTCGCGGACGCCGTCGAGGGCGGTAACCGCGTCCGCGACGGTGGACGCGCAGTTCGCGCACGTCATCCCCGAGACGTCGACGTGGATTCGGCGCTCTGTCATTACGTGCTAGTACGTTCTAACGGTTCAAGCGAGTTGCCCCTTCGAACGTTCGACAAACGCGGCCCCGAACTTTCGATTCCGAAGCCGCCGGTCAGTGGGCGGGCGCGTAGCTCTCGGAGACGACGTTCAACACGAACACGCCGGTCAACAGCAACGCGACGCCGAGGAGCGCGGCGGCGTCCACGCGCTCGTCGAAGAACACGGCGCCAGCGCCGACGGCGCCGACGATGCCCACCGCCGACCAGGTCGCGTACACCAGCCCGACGGGCAGCGTCTCCAGCGTGCGCCCGAGGAAGTAGAACGAACACAGGTAGCCGACGACCACCGCGCCGGTCGCGGCGGGATTCGAGAAGCCGTCGGAGAACTTCAGCGCGGTCGTCCCCGCGATTTCGGCGGCGATGGCCAACGCCAGGTAGACGTACGCGTTCATGCGTCGGCGGTCGCTCTAATCGAAGATAACGGTTCGCTCGGACTGCACGCCGCGAGAACGCGCGCGTTCAGAAGTGCAGTATCGTGAACGCGGCTGCGAGCCCGGCGAGCGCGACGAGGTTCAGGCCGACGGACTGCTTGTGGTAGCGCGCGAACGCGTCTGAGCCGGCGGCCTCCATCTTCGGAATCAGCTGGTAGCGCGCGTAGAGGTTCGCGAGGAACGCCGCCACGACGCCGACGTCCGCAATCAGCGGCGGTTCGCCGACGTCCGCCACGAGCGGCCCGAGCGCCCACACGACGAGCACGATTGCGCCCATCCAGATGCCGAACGAGTAGTACCGCGGGAAGACGACGTTGACCGCGTCACCGGCGCGCTCCTCGCCGAGTTCGTCGAACAGCGCGGGCGCGGCGACGAACGAGAAGAAGACGATGCTGCCGAGCCACATCCCGAGCGCGGCGTGCACGAACAGGGAGACGACGCTCATGTCCCAGCCCTCGGCGGCCACCCATCTCAACGTTCGGGATTTAAGTCTCGGGCGCGGGTACGACCGTGCAATGTCGAGACAGGGGCGCCGCGTGCTCGCGTACGCCGGCCTCCTCGCGGCCGTCGCGGCGACGTACACCGTCGCGTTCAAGCATGGGATGGCGTTCTTCGAGGGCGACGAGCTGACCTACGTCGAGTCCCTCCAGTTCGTCGGGCAGACGTTCACCACCACGGGGTACGGCGAGTACGCCCCGTGGACGTCGAACGTGATGCTGATTACGGTGGTCGTGATGCAGCTCAGCGGCGTCTTCCTCATCTTCCTGACGCTGCCGCTGTTCGTCGTGCCGTGGATAGAAGAACGGTTGGAAGTCGAGCCGCCCCGCAGCGTGGACCTCGAAGGCCACGTCGTCATCTGCGGGTTCGGCGCGCGCGACGAGACGCTCGCCGCGGAGCTGGACGCGCAGGGCGTCGAGTACGTCGTCCTCACCGACGACCGCGAGACCGCGCTGTCGCTGTACGAGGACGGCTGGCAGGCGGTCCACGGCGACCCCGAGACCGAGCGCGGCCTCGAACGCGTGAACGTCGCGGACGCCCGCACGGTCGTCCTCGACGAGAGCGACGAGCGCAACGCCACCATCGCGTTGACCGTCGGCGACCTCGCGCCCGACGTCCAGACGGTGTGTTTCGTGGAGGACCCGTCACTGGCGGAGTACCTCCGGTACGCGGGCGCGGACCGCGTGCTCGGGCCGCGGGAGATTCTCGGTCGGAGTCTCGCGCGCAACGTCACGACGACGGTCACGTCCCGGCTCGGGGACGCCGTCGAAATCGGCGACGACTTCGAAATCGTGGAGATGCCAGTCCAGTACGGCAGCGACCTCGACGGCGCGACGCTGGGCGACACCGACCTCCTCGAACCCGGCGGCGTGAACGCGGTCGGCGCGTGGTTCGCCGGCGAGTTCGTCGGCTCCCCGGACCCCGACCGCGAGCTCACGCGCAACAGCGTGTTGCTGGTCGCGGGCCGCGAGGACCGCCCCGGCGTGGACGTCGTCGGGGACGCCACCGAGGGCGGGACGCTCCGGAGCGCGGGCATCGAGGACGCGACCGCGCTCGTGCTCGCGCTCGGCGACGACACCTCGACGGTGTTCGCCACGCTCGTCTCCCGGGAGGCCAGCGAGCGCGTGGAGATTCTCTGCCGCGCGAACGACACCGAGAGCGCCCGCAAACTGTACGCGGCGGGCGCCGACTACGTGCTGTCGCTGGCGACCGTCGCCGGCCGGATGCTCGCCCAGACCATCCTCGACGAGGACGTGATGGCCCTCGACAAGCAAATCGACGTCGTGCGAACCGAAGCGCCCGCGCTCGTCGGGCAGACGCTCGCCGAAGCCGACGTCCGCGCCCGCACCGGCTGCACGGTGGTCGCCGTCCAGCGCGGCGGGGAGGTCGTCTCCCAGCCGGACGCGAGCTTCCGCATCCGCGACGGGGATGCGCTGGTCGTGGTCGGCGCGGACGCCGACGTCGCGCAGTTCAACGAGCTGGCGGGCGTCCACGCGACGCCGCCGTAGCCGCGCCCGAAAACGGTGCGAGAACTGATACGTCACCGCGAGTCGCGCGGGCCGCCGCCACGGGCCGAGCGCCGTGTCGCGATTCTCGACCGCTGACAGCGGCACAAGAGCCCCTATCCCGCACATACTTATGTGCCTCCGTCCAACTATCAGCAAGCGGAACAGGCCGAGGTGACGTCGGTTTCGCCCGTACAAATGACGTACAACGTCGACGGGGTGCTCCCCACCGGGCTGGTCTCGGGGTTCGACGACGGCACGAACCTCCTGTTGAGCGGCCCGGCGATGTCCGGCAAACGCGACCTCCTCCTGTCGCTGCTGGCGCGCGGTGAGGCCGACGGCGACGGCGCCGTCATCGTGACCGCCCGCGACCCGGCCGAGGAGGTGGCCGCGGAGTACGCCGACGCGGTCGCCGCGGAGCCGCGGTTCCTCCGCATCATCGACTGCGTCAGCGCGCAGAGCGGCAGCGCTACGAACGGCGACAACACCCACTACGTCTCCTCGCCCGGCGACCTCACGGGGATGGGCATCGAGTTCTCGGAGGTCGCGCGCGCCGCCGGCGACGCCGGCGTCGACCGGCTCCGCGTCGGCTTCGACTCGCTCTCCCCGCTGTTGATGTACGTGGACCTCCAGCGGCTCTTCCGGTTCCTCCACGTGTTCACCAGTCAGATACAGTCGCAGGGCTGGCTGGGCGTGTTCTCCGTGGACCCGGAGAGCCACGACGAGCAGACCATCAACACCATCAGCCAGCTGTTCGACGGCGTCGTGGACGTCCGGCTGACCGACGCCGGCGACCGCGAAGTGCGCGTGCGCGGCGTCTCCGACGGGCCGACCGAGTGGACGGTCGTCGAGTGAGCAACAGTTCTTTCGTCGCCGTTGCAGTCGAACGAATTAAATATTCGCCGAGCACCTCTGCGAATAGATGCCCGCTTTCGGCGACGAATCGGGGAATTTCCGAAACCTCCTCTCGGGGAACGAACCATACTTCGTGCTAGCTGTCGCCGCCGGCGAACGAACTGCGTGTGGTGCCTGTGCCGGTCGTACGATACGGCTTAGCGACTCGATGAAAGAAGCGAAGTGGAACGACCTGGTCGACGTGGAGAAACGACGGTTTCTCGAATCTGTGTCTGATCGTAGCGTACAGGTCGCCTATGCCGTCGCTGAACGGAGCGATTTCGACCGGATGCGGCACAGCTATGCGCTGTACGATGAGACTCGGATGCACGTTCGACCGACGAGCTTCGTGACCGGTGCGATGTATGCTGCACTCCTGCTTTCGTTCGAGGAGTCGGTACGTACGTTCGAGTTCGATAAAGTCTGGTCCGACGATATCTCTGCGGCTGTCGTTGACGTTCTGAACGAAGTAGGCAGTTCGTTCGATGCTACCCCAGTTATTTCGAGTCAGTCGAAGGGAGTACAAACAGCAGACTGCGCAGCTGGAGCGGTTCGAGAACACGCTTTGAACGGAGGGTGGCAATCAGCACTCCGTGATTGGAGCGACGAGTCGGAGTACGCACTGGCCACCGTCGAGAAGTGGCTCTCGGAATATCGCAAGTAGAACGTCGGCCCGCGAGTGGCCTTTCACCCACTTGCACTCGCCGGCTGCCCTCTTAGAGTGGATGGCCAGCGAGTGCGAGGAGCTTTTAACTCCGATGCAGGGGCATCGCCCACCTCGCGGTGTTATCGACAATAGAGTCTTGCGCTTGGTGTCTGATAAATCTAACTGCACTCCACGACGTTCCAGAAATACGAGTTACCAGCCTCCGCGAACTGCTGCTTTTTACCCGCGGTTTTCTCGTAATTTGCCTTCGTGAACTTGAGCTATCTGACTGCCTAGTGCTTCTCTCTCCGGACTGTACGCGAGGTGTGCGGGACAGTCGCAGTCCGACGCGCCCAGCCCCGCTAGCGGCGTTCCGGCGTCGTTCAGCGCCTGCGCCGTCTCGCACTCGACGTCGTCGTTCTCGGTGACGTATACAGCGACGACTCGACTGTCGGGCTGGCCCAGCAGGTAGTCGACGTGCCAGTGGCGGGCGTCGGACTCCCCGCGCGCGAGCCGCCGGTGGCGCTCGACGCGCTTCAGGCCGCCAGCGCCGAACGCCGATCCCGTGTACGCGTACCAGCCTTCGTCGAGGTCGTAAGCGCCCTTCGCGCCGAACTCGACGGTCGCCGGCTCGGGCAGTTCGACGAGCAGCGTGTACGTGCCCGGCTCCATCTCACTCGTGGCCGGAGACCGGCACCGGCTCGTAGGGCGCTTCGAGGTAGTCGATGTCCGAATCCGAGAGGTCGATGTCGAGGGCTTCGACGGCGTCTTCGAGGTGTTCGACGCTCGTCGTGCCGACGATGGGAGCGTCCACGCGGTCCTTGTGGAACAGCCACGCGAGCGCGATTTGCGCCATCTTCACGCCCTTCTCGTCGGCGAGCTCCTGCACGCGCTCGTTGACCGCCGGGCCGCCGCCCTCCTGGTAGGGGTGCTCGTAGAGGCGCTTCTCGCTGGCGCCGCGCTCGGTCGCCTTCACGTCCTCGTGGGGGCGCGTGAGGTAGCCCCGCGCCATCGGCGACCACGGCATCACGCCGACGCCCTCCCTCTCGCAGAGCGGCAGCATCTCGCGCTCCTCCTCGCGGTAGACGAGATTGTAGTGGTTCTGCATCGTCGCGAACCGCTCGTAGCCCTCGCGGTCGCTGGTGTGCAGCGCCTCGGCGAACTGGTGAGCCCACATCGAGGACGCGCCGACGTACCGCGTCTGCCCGCGGCGCACGGCGTCCGTGAGCGCCGCCAGCGTCTCGTCGATTGGCGTGTCGTAGTCCCAGCGGTGAATCTGGTAGAGGTCCACCGTCTCCATCCCCAGCCTGTCCAGCGAGTTCGCCAACTCCTGTTCGATTGCCTTCCGGGAGAGCCCGCCCGAGTTCGGGTTGTCCTCGTCCATCTGGAAGTACCCCTTCGTCGCGACGACGTGCTCGTCGCGGTCGTACTCGGCGAGCACGTTCCCGAGCACGCGCTCGCTCTCGCCCTCGGAGTACATGTTCGCGGTGTCGAAGAAGTTCACGCCCAGCTCGATGGCGCGCTCGATGACGGGCCGCGCGTCTTCTTCGTCTAACACCCACGGCCGCCACTCCGAGGAGCCGAAGCTCATGCAGCCCAGACAGATTCGGGAGACCTCCATCCCGGTGTCCCCGAGCGTCGTGTACTCCATGCGGGAACCGTCGGCCGCGTGGCTCAAAGGCGTTCGCCCGCCGGAAATCGCCGGGGACCACTCCGAACGCCGACCTATCCGCGCAGCAGATCGGCGTCCGCGCGAATCTCCTCGTAGACTCCCTCGGCCCACTCGACGGCCCGTGGCTCGTCGTTCCGGACGACGCCGGCGATGCCGTGGTCGTCGAACACGAGCGCGCAGACGACCGTCCGGGCGGGCTGTTCGGCGAGCACGAGCCCGTAGTCGAGCACCGTGGACGCCTCCCGGAGCGTCAGCCGCCCGGTCGCCAGCGCCTCCTCGACCGCGTCGGCGTGCGAGGAGACGAGTTCCGCCAGCGCCGCCGGGGCGACCGTGAGGTCCACGGGCGTCTCCGCTTCGACAATGCGGTCGCGGAACCGCACGACGTTCCCGTCGAGGACCGCGGGCGCGAACCCCCGAACCGCGGTCGCGTCTTCGAGGACCGACTGGTACGCGACGTAGGGTCGCTGGGGCGCGACCGGGTCCGACAGCACGACGTCCGCGCCGCGCAACAGCGCGCCGTCCAACCGCGCGTCCGCCGGCAGCACGTCCAGCAGTTCGCTCGCGGCGTCGAGGGCGTCCAGCGTCGCCGCGAACTCCTCGTACGCGTCGAGCGCGAGCCGGCCGCGCAGCGTCAGGGAGACGCCCCCGTCGCGCTCGACGAATCCGTCGCCCTCCAGCGTGCGGACCGCGCGGTCGACGGTCGAGCGGGACGCCGACAGCGCCGCCACGAGGTCGGGCTTGGACTGCGCGCCGTCTCGAAGCGAGCGCAGTAGCTCCGCGCGCCGCGCGAGCACCGCCACCGAGTCGTCGGCCGGCGTCATCGTAGCACCGAACTAGTTCCTACTACCGGTCGTAGGTACATAAATGGCCGTCAGAGTTAACACGTAATTCCCGGCTGGCGGTGACGTGTGCAAACGGTAAGGTGAAGGGGACCGCCTATCGACAGTCTAGTGCTGGTGTACGAACACCGGCTGTGCCTCTGACATGCTCCACGCCGTCGGCCCCTCGCCGGCGGCTATCGGAGCGCCGACACCACACCGCTCAGCGACTGTCCTGCGGTAGAAACCTTCGTCGCCCAGCTACGCGACCGGCTCGACGAGCTCAGGGCGGTCGTTCGCCGGATTGTTCACCGCTTCCGACACCGGCCACGCCTCGAAGTCGATAGTGCTCGGTTCGAGGAGGTCGCCGGGGTCCTCGGCGGACAGCCACCGCTCGCCCGCCTCGGGATCGAGGACGACCGCCATCCGGTGGTGGTAGTCCGCGAGGAAGTCGTTGGGCTCGGTCGTGACGATGGTGAACGACTGCACCGGCTCGGCCTCGCGGCTCGGCCCGCCACTCCCGAACTCGCCGAGCCCGGTCTGCTTCTGCTCGGGCGTCCACGTCTCCCACAGCCCCGCTAGCAACAGCGGTCGGCCGTCGGCGCGCGAGACGAAGTACGGCTGCTTACCGTCGTCGGTCTCGGTCCACTCGTAGAAGCCGTCTGCGGGGACGAGACACCGCCGCTGCTCGTACGCCTCCGCGAACAGCCGGTTCTCGGTCAGCGACTCGGCGCGAGCGTTGATTGGGTCGGGGCCGTCCTTCGGGCCCTCCGACCACGACGGCACCAGCCCCCAGCGCGCCGTCGAGAACTCGGTCGAATTCTCGTCCAGAATCACGGGCAACTCCTCGGATGGCGCGGCGTTGTACGTCGCCTCGTAGCTGGCGTCGTCCAAGTCGAACTCCGCGGCGAGCTCGTCGGGGTCGCTGAACAGCGCGTACCGGCCACACATACCCGCGAAGAAGGACTGGACGGTGAAAGTCAGTCCGGTAGCGCGGCTTCGAGGTCGTCGACGACCGACTGGTTCCCGACGAACGTCGGCACGCGCTCGTGGAGGCTGTCCGGTTCGACGTCGAGCAGCGATTGCGAGCCGTCGCTGGACGCGCCGCCGGCCTGCTCGACGACGAACGCGATGGGCATCGACTCGAAGTGCGCGCGCAGCTTCCCCGCCGGCCGGGACTGCAGGCCCGGATACCCGAAGACGCCGCCGTACGTCAGCACCTGGTTCACGTCCGCAATCATCGCGCCGCCGTACCGGAGCTTCAGGTCGTCCTCCACGTCGCGGACGAACGCCTCGAAGTCCGCGGTCCAGTCCGGCACGCGCCCGCCGAACCCGTAGACGACCGGGTCTCCGGGGAGTTCGACGGGACCGAGGTCCGTGCGTCCGTCTTCGTCCACGAGGTATTCGGTCACGTCGTCGTCGCGGGCGACGACCATCGTCGTCGTCGGGCCGTACAGCACGAACCCCGCGGCGACGAGGCTCCGCCCGGAGGCGGGCAGTCGCTCGTCGTAGACGCCGACTACCGTGCCGCAGGGGTTGTTCGACTTGACGTTCGAGGAGCCGTCCAGCGGGTCCACGGCGACCGCGTAGCCGTCGTCGGCGTCCCCGACGACTTCGAGGTCGTCGCGCTCCTCGCTGGCGTACCAGTTCACGCCGTCGAGGTCCGCGAACCGCTCGAACAGCAGGTCGTCGGCCCACACGTCCGCCTCCAACTGGATGTCCCCGGAGACGTTCTCCGTGGCCGCCTTCGCGCGGCGCTCCGGGAGCCCGTCCCGAATCTCGGGCGCGGCGTCGGCGACGACGTCGAAGACTGCCTCGACCACCATCAGATGCGGTCCAGCGCCTCGTCGACGCTCGTCTCCTCGTAGATGACCGCTTCGAGAGCGTCGAGGAACGGCTCGGGCTCCTCGCGCTGCCAGACGTTCCGCCCGACCGCCAGCCCCTTCGCGCCGGCGTCCACGGCGCCCTTCACGCTCTCGAGGAAGTCGCGGTCGCTGGTCTTCGACCCGCCGGACATCACGACGTCCGTCGGCCCCGCCATGTCCACGGCGAACGACATCGCCTCCGTGCTACCGGGGTACTTCACCTTCGCGACGTCCGCGCCGAGTTCCAGCGCCTGCCGCGCCGCGTACGCGATGGTCTCCGGCGACGTGTCGTCCTTGAGGCCCTGCCCGCGCGGATACGACCACATCACGACCGGGAGGTCGTAGTCCCGTGCGGCCTCCTGTGCCCGCCGGAACTCCTCTGCCATCTCTATCTCGTGGTTCGAACCGCCGTACAGCGTGAAGCCGATGGCTTCCGCGCCGAGCTCCGCCGCGTAGTCGACCGACCAGTTCACCGCCGAGTCCGGCTCGCCCATCCAGAGGTTCGACGTGCCGTTGAGCTTCGCGAGCAGGTTCACGTCGTCCTCGTAGGAGGGGTAGTACGCCTCCGCGATGCCCTTCTGGACGGCCATCGCCGACACCGCGTCGTGGGTGGCGATGTCCCAGACGGTGCCGGGGTCCATCGTCTCGGGCACTTCCTCGAAGTCCACCGGGCCGTGTTCGAGCCCGTGGTCGTACGCGAGAATCAGTACCTTCCCGTCGCGCGAGATCGGAGAGTCCTCGAAGGGACGCATCACGTGAACGTGCGGCGAGGACGTATAAGTGTCTAACTGTCCGCGAGCCGGTCCGAGCCGCCGAAATTCCGTATTTTTACTGCGCTCCGAGTAACTACTGCTCGTGGTCGACGGCGGCCCGCTTCCACGCCGCGACCGCCTCCTCGGAGACGCCCAGCGAGTCCGCGACGTGCTCGACGTGGGCGGTCGCGAGGCTCCGAACGGAGGTCACACCCGCGCGAGCCAACAGCCTCGCGTCCGCCTCGTCCACGCCCTCGACTGCGGTGACGGGCGTTGGCTCCGACTGCTCGCGCCACTCTCGCTCGTCGCGCTCGGGCGACGCCTCGCCGTCGTCGCCGTTCGGCCACGACCGATCGCGCCACGCAGCCTCGTCCTCGGTTTCGTCGATGCCGGTCTCCGTGCCGTCGCTCGGAGTAACGGGTTGCTCTCGCCACGCCGACTCCTCGGCGGTCGCGTCCCCGCTGCCGTCGGCGGACGCCTCGTCGTCGCCGTAGCTCGCGGCGACCCACTCGCGCTCCTCGTCGTGGAGGCCACGCACTTGCTCGGCGCGCTGGTCGAGGTCCTGTCCGCCCTCGAACGACCACTGGAGGGAGTGCTCGCGGCGGATGCGCGCGGCGACCCCGGGGTTGACGCCGACCTCGACGAGTTCCGCGTGCGAGACCGCCTTCGATTCGAGGTCGCGGGCGTCCACGCCGGCGTCGATGAGGACGTCCGCGGTCGCTGGCCCGACGCAGCTCAACGACAGCAACGCGTCCCGCGTGTCCTCGTCTGCCACAGTTGCTGGGACGAAGCCCCCGAAGGTGCTTGAGTGTTTCCACGTTCCGGCACGCTTAGGTGAACGCCAGTCGGAGTCGCGACTATGCGAGACCTCCAAGACATCGAGACGGTCGGCGTCGTCGGCGCCGGTACGATGGGCGCCGGCATCGCGCAGGTCGCCGCGACCGCCGGCTACGACGTCGTGATGCGGGACATCGAGACGGAGTTCGTCGAGCAGGGCTTCGACCGCATCGAGGACTCCCTCGACCGCCTCGCAGAGAAGGGCGAGGTCGATGCAGACGAGCGCGACGACGTCCTCGACCGCATCACGGGGACGACCGACCTCGGAGACTTCTCGGACTCGGACCTCGTCGTGGAGGCGGCAGTCGAGAACATGGACATCAAGCGCGACATCTTCGCGGAGCTGGACGACGAGGTCCCCGACGACGTGCCGCTGGCGACGAACACCTCCACGCTCTCGATTACCACCATCGCCGCCGCGACCGACCGCGAGGAGCGCATCGTCGGCCTCCACTTCATGAACCCCGTGCCCGTGATGAAGGGCGTGGAGGTCGTCGTCGGCGAGAAGACCAGCGAGGCGGTCGTCGACCTCGCCCACGACTTCGCGGAAGCGCTCGGCAAGGAGACGTGGGAGTCCGACGACAAGCCCGGGTTCGTGACGAACCGCATCCTGATGCCGTGGATAAACGAGGGCATCCGCGCGTTCGACGAGGGCGTCGCCACGAAGGAGGACATCGACAAGGGGATGAAACTCGGCACGAACGTCCCGATGGGCCCCCTCGAACTCGCCGACCACATCGGCCTGGACATCTGTTACGACGCCAGCGAGACGCTCCACGAGGAGCTCGGCGACCGCTACAAGCCCGCGTACCTCCTCAAGCGCAAGGTCGACGCCGGCGACCTCGGCAAGAAGACCGGCAAGGGGTTCTACGAGTACGACGAGGAGGCGTAAGCGGACCCGAATCGTCTACGAGGGGCTTGCAGACGACGAACCGTTCCGGTGTGCGCTGCCGCCGTTCCACATCCGAGCACACCGGCTGGCTGTCAGGTCACGCGCCGGGTTGGTCCTGGCCTCGTACTTGAACCTACGCAGGCGGTAGCAGCCAGCATTCGCGCGAGCGGAGCGAGCGCGATTCCCTCCACGAGCGAACGAAGTGAGCGAGTGGAGGCCGACGACTGAACGGAGCGCTCGAAGAGCGCGAAGTGAAGGAGGAGTGCTTTTAGTGCAGGTTTTGCCGAGGGCGCGCTTCGCGCGCCCGCAGCGCAAAACGTGCCTTAGAAGCTACTCTTCAGTTTCTCGAAGAAGCCCTGTTCGACGTCGATCTCTTCGCCGCCGGCTTCCGCGAACTGCTCTAAGGCTTCGCGCTGTTCGTCGTTGAGCGATTCCGGCGTGACGACTTGGACAGTGACGTAGAGGTCGCCGCTGCCGCGGCCGCGAAGCCGGGGCATCCCCTTGCCTTGGAGGCGGAAGGTTTCGCCGCTCTGGGTGCCGGCGTCGAGGTCGAAGGTGGCGCCGCCGTCGAGCGTGGGGACTTCGATTTCGTCGCCGAAGACGGCCTGCGGGAAGGAGACGGCGTGGCGGTGGTGGAGGTCGTTGCCGTCGCGCTCGAAGTCGGGGTGGTCCTCGACTTCGACTTCGACGAGGAGGTCGCCGTTGCGGGCGCCGCGGTCGCCGGGCGCGCCCTCGCCGTCCATGCGGAGCGTCTGCCCGGAGCGGATGCCGGCGGGCACGTCAACGGTGAGCGTCGCCCGTTCGCGGACTTGGCCCTGCCCGCTGCAGGTCGAACACGTCTCGGAGGCGAGTTCGCCGTCGCCGCCGCAGCGCGAACACTCCTGGGTCTGCTGGACGCGACCGAGCGGCGTCTGCCGGACCTGCGTGACTTGCCCTTGGCCGTCGCACTGCGGGCACGTCCGCACGTCGGCGTCGTCAGGGTAGCCCGCGCCGTCGCAGTCCGGGCAGGCCTCGGGCCGTCGCACGGTGACCTGCTTCTGGACGCCCTCGTAGGCCTCTTCGAGGGTGATGGTGAGCCGGGTGCGGAGGTCGCGGCCGGGCTGGGGGCCGCCCTGCTGGCCGCGGCCGCCCCCGCCGAAGAACTGGTCGAAGATGTCGCCCATGCCGCCCGCGCCACCGCCGCCGGCGCCGCCGAACGGACCGCCGCCCATGCCGCCCGCGCCGCCCGCGCCGCCACCGGCGCCGCCGCGCTTCTCGGCTTCCACGAAGCGCTCGTGGCCGAGCTGGTCGTAGCGCTGGCGCTTCTCCTCGTCGGTGAGGACGTCTTTGGCCGTCTGTATCTTGTTGAATTTCTCTTCGGCGTCGGGGTCGTCGTTGACGTCCGGGTGGTACTCCGAGACCTTCTCGCGGTACGCCCGCTTGATTTCCTCCTCGGAGGCGTCCCGGGAGACGCCGAGAGCTTCGTAGAAGTCCTCGCTCATCAGTTGTGCGTACGTATCGCGTTGGGACACTTCAAACGCGCGCTTGTCGGCGTTGGGCGCTGCGACGCCGCCGAATCCGCTCGTTCCCGCGCCCTCGTGCTATTCGGTCCGGTCGGTGAGTTCGTCGTGGTGGACCTCGTAGACGGTGACCGCGTCGTTCCGGTAGACCGCCTCGATGCCGGGGTCGTCGCCCAGCGAGGCGAGGTCGTACTCCTCGCGTTCGAGCGGCCCGACCCAGACGTACTGGACGTCGTACTTGTCGAGGAGGACGGCCCGCGAGCGCGCGTCCGTCGTCTCGTAGAGGATGCCGACGTCGTCGACGCGCTGGTAGTAGGGGTCGTCGCCGCGGTAGCCGGTCTCGTGGAACCAGCCCGCCACCGTCGGGAGGCCGGTGAGCGTGGAGACGGGGTTCTGCCAGCCGCGACTCAACCCGGGCTTCTCGACGAACGTCGGCGTCCCGGTCTCGCGTTCCATCCACAGCACCGACTGCGTGGCGCTCACCTCGTCCTCGAACCACTCCATCGCGGCGACCTCCTGCGGGTGTGCGTCGCGGTGGTCGGCGTAGCCGTTCAGCGACGGCTCCTCGCCGTCTTGATACGGGCCAACGACGTCCGTCGCGACGACCAGCGGCGCGAACAGCGCCGACGAGACGAGCACGACCGCGAGCACGACCGAGACGGCGGTCGTGGCGGTCGCCGCGCTGGACTGTCGAACCTCGGCCAAGGAGGGTGCGGCGGCCCGAACGTCACCCACGAGAATCGCGGCGACGGGGCCGGCGGCGAGCCCGCAGAACACCCACCCCTGGATGGCGACTTTCAGCGTCGTGTTCCAGCGCGCGAGCTCGAAGGGGTGGACCTTGGCGTGGACGAGTTCCATCGCGAGCACGAGGCCGACGCCGCCCACGACCAGCATCGCCTCGAAGCCCGCCGACTCCCGGAACCGCATCGCGAGCCACGCGCCCGCGACGACCGGCAGGAGCACGACGATGGCGCCGAGGTCCCCGACGAGCGCGCCGGCCGCGACCACGAGCGCAGTGACCACGAGCGCTTCCAGCACGTCCGTCGCCTCGCCGTCCTTGACGGCCCTGAACCGCGTGAACAGGTACGTCGCGAACAGCGCGAGCAGCGCGCCGTAGATGAGCAGCACGCCGGCGGCCGTCGTGCGCGGCGGGAACAGCCCGATGCCGTCGTTCGGCGGGACGCTCGCGAGCAGGAACGGCGACGCGAGCGCGTACCCGACGCCGCCGACGCCCGCGGCGACGACTGCCGCGAGCACGGTCCGCCACGCCTCCGCGAGCACCAGCGAGCGGCGCGACTCGTCGCGATCGGGCGCGACAGCCTTGAGCCGTTCCCCGACGCTGCCCGGGACGAGCGTCGCGGGATGCGGGCCGGCGTAGACGACCGCCAGCCACGCCATCCCAACGGCGCTCGGTAGCGACCACGTGTTCGTCACGCCGAAGTAGCCCGCGACTGCGCCGAGCCCGCCGAACAGCAGGCCGGCGCGGCGCTTCCGCGCTGTCGCCGGCGCCTGCACGTACGCGTACGCCAGCGCCGCGGACAGCACGAGGAAGCCGGTCGTCACGGTGTGTCCGTGCATGTCGGCTTTCACAAACGAGTACAGCGGAAACTCCTGCAGCGTGCCTTCGACGACGTAGCGGGTGTCCCACCAGCCCCACGAGGACAGCGACGACTGCTCGAACAGAATCTGGGGGTAGTCTGAGCGGTTCAGGTTGAACGCCGCCCGCCCCCACTCCACGGCGAGGTCGCGGGGGAGCTGGCCGAGTGCGAACCGCACGGCGGTGACGGCGTTCCCCGCGAACGCGACGAAGAACACGCCCAGCGCGCCGCCGAGCCGCCGCGAGTAGCCGCGGTCCCGGGTAATCCACCCACACAGCGAGTACGCGCCCACGACGAGCGTCCCGAAGTAGCCCGCGAGCGCGACGTTGTGGACGTACTCGACGCTCGTGTCCGTGAGGAACGCCGCGACCGCGTTGAACACCGGGAGCCCGTAGTAGTAGCGCACCGGCTTCCCCGCGTACCACATGTCCTCGGGCGGCAGCGCCTCCGCGCGCAGCACGGCGTTCAACAGCCCGGTGTGCAGGAACTTCTCGCCGCCCCAGCCGCTCATCACGGGGTTCATCGACCGCAGCGCGAGCACGAACCCGAACCCGACCGCGAACACCGCGAACGCGCCCGCGACCCGCTTCCAGTCGTAGTCCGCGAGCCCGCGGCGCTGCGCGAGCCGGTGGCCCACCGCGCCGAGCGCGACCAGCGCCGCGACCGCCACCAGTGCCGTCCACGGCCCGAAGCTGAACTGCCCGACGTAGAACGCGACCATCGTCACCACCACGGTCGCGATTGGAATCGCGAACCCCGCGCCGTCGTCGGGCGCCGAGGGGAACAACAGCCGCGCTATCGGGAGCGCGGCGACGAGGAACGCGCCGTACAGCAGCAGCCAGCGGAGGACGACGGCGACGTCTGACATATCCAAGTGGCGGACCACGCCGCGCATAAGCCTTCTGTCCTCGGGGCCTCAGCACGGCTCTCGAACGTGGAAGAACGGCAGCGAAAAGTTTCGTCCGGCGGGTCGCGGCGTCAGTTTCGGTCAGTCGTCCGCTTCGAAAACCTCGCTGCGCTCGGTTTTCGAAACACCGGGAGGCTCACTCCGTTTGCCTCCCGAGCGGAAGAGCACGCCTCGACTCGCGTTACTCGTCTGCGTCGTCCTCTTCCACGTCTTCGAAGTCGGCGTCCACGAACTCCTCGTCGTCGACGTCGGCGCCCGCGCCGGGGCCGGCGCCACCCATGCCGCCCATGCCGGCACCGGCCGCGCCAGCGCCGCCCGCGCCGGCCTGCGCCTCCTGCTGGTAGGCCTGCTTGCCGATTTCCTGCAGGGTCTTGCTGAGGGACTCCGTGGCCTCTTCGAGTTCGTCGGGGTCCACGTCGTCCTCGTCGAGGAGGTCCTGCACGTTCTCGATTTCGTCGTTCACGTCGGCTTCGAGGTCCTCGTCGACGAGCTCCTCGTTCTCCTCGAGGAGGCTGTTCGCGCGCTGAATCGCGGTCTCGGCCTCGTTGCGCGCTTCGATGCGCTCGCGGCGCTGCTCGTCCTCCTCGGCGTGCTGTTCGGCCTCCTCCTGCATCTCCTCGATTTCCTCGTCGCTGAGGCCGACGCCGCCCTCGATGGTGATGGACTCGGCGTTGCCCGAGCCCTTGTCCTCGGCTTCGACGTTCACGATGCCGTCGGCGTCGATCTCGAACGTGACCTCGATTTCGGGGGTGCCGGCGGGCGCCGGCGGGATGCCCGTGAGGTGGAAGTCACCGAGCAGTTCGTTCTCCTCGGCGATTTCGCGCTCGCCCTGGAAGACGCGAATCTGGACGCTCGTCTGGTTGTCCGCGGCGGTCGTGAACACCTTCGACGCCTCCGTCGGGATGGCGGTGTTCTTCTCGATGAGCCGCTCGAACAGCCCGCCCTTCACCTCGATGCCGAGCGAGAGGGGGGTGACGTCCACGAGCACGATGTCGTCGACTTCGCCGGAGAGCACGCCGCCCTGGACGGCCGCGCCGAGCGCGACGGCCTCGTCGGGGTTGACGTTCTTCTTGGGCTCCTGGCCGACGAGGTCTTCGACTTTCTCCTGGACCTGGGGCATCCGCGTGGAGCCACCGACCAGGATGACTTCGTCGATGTCGTTCTTCGAGAGGCCGGCGTCGTCGAGGGCCTGCTCCGTCGGGCCGACCGTGCGCTCGATGAGGTCCTCGGTGAGGCTCTCGAACTTCGCACGGGTGATGTCCTGTTCGAGGTGGACGGGGCCGGAGTCGGTCGCCGTCACGAACGGGAGGTTGACGGTCGTCTCCTTCCGCGAGGAGAGTTCGATTTTGGCTTCCTCGGCGGCGTCCTTGAGCCGCTGGAGGGCCTGCTCGTCGTCGCGCAGGTCGATGCCGTGCTCGTCCTCGAACTCGTCGGCGAGGTAGTCGATGATGGCCTGGTCCCAGTCGTCGCCACCGAGGTCGTTGTCCCCGTTGGTCGCGACGACCTCGTAGACGCCACCACCGAGGTCGAGGATGGAGACGTCGAAGGTGCCGCCGCCGAGGTCGTAGACGAGGACGGTCTGGTCCTGGTCCTCGTCGAGGCCGTACGCCATCGACGCGGCGGTCGGCTCGTTGACGATGCGCTCGACCTCGAAGCCCGCGATTTCGCCGGCGTCCTTCGTGGCCTGGCGCTGCTTGTCGTTGAAGTACGCGGGGACCGTGATGACGGCCTTCTCGACGTCGTGGCCGAGGTACTCCTCGGCGTCGTGCTTGATTTTCTGGAGAATCATCGCCGAAATCTGCTCCGGCGTGTACTCCTCGCCGTCGAGTTCGACCGTGTAGTCCTCGCCCATGTGGCGCTTGATGGACGCCACCGTCTGGTCGGAGTTCTGGACGGCTTGGTTCTTCGCGGGTTTCCCGATGAGGCGCTCGCCGTCGTCGAACGCGACCACCGACGGCGTGGTGCGGTCGCCTTCGCTGTTGACGATGATTTCGGGGTCACCACCTTCCATCACCGCGAACGCGCTGTTCGTGGTGCCGAGGTCGATGCCCAAAATCTTCTCACTTGCCATGTTACCCGTGTGTAAGCCGCGTTTTCCCTTTAAGCCTTGCTAGTGGCACCGAGTACCACGAACGAGCGGGTCGCTGCCGTCTTGCGGTTTTCCCGACTACCGGAAAAACGGGCCGGCGGATTTATCACGAACCGATGGACTATCGGTGCGCCGTCCGTCGAAAACTCCCGAGGGTCGCAGAACGTTACTCGTCGCTGTAACCGTCGCTGACCGTGACCTGCGCCGGCCGGAGCACCTTCCCGCCCATCTCGTAGCCCGAGCGGTAGACGTCCGCGACCGTGCCCTCGGGCTGGTCGCTGTCCACGCGCATCATCACTTCGTGGCGCTGCGCGTCGACCTCCTCGCCGGCGGACGGCGCAATCTCGGAGACGCCCTCCGCGTCGAGCACGCGGTCGAACTCCTTGCGCGTGAGCTTCACGCCCTCGCGGAGGCTGTCCACGTCCCCGGACTCCTCGTCGAGCGCGCGGCCGAGGTTGTCCCGCACGTCCAGCAGGCGCTCCACGAGGTCTTCCGTGGCGCGCTCCCTGATGTCCTCCTGGCGCTGCTTCGCGCGCTGCTTGTAGTTCTGGAAGTCCGCCTGCTTGGCCTGCAGTCGCTCCGTCAGGTCCTCGACTTCGTCCTCCGCCTCCGAGAGGTCGTCCTCCAGTTCCGCGACGCGGGCTTCGAGGTCCGCGACCTCGTCGCCGAGGTCCTCGTCGTGCTCGCGGACGCGCTCGGCCAGCGACTCCCCGCTGGCGTCCTCGGCGTCCGCGTCGGCGTCGGCGGCCTGCTCGGCGTCGTTGCTCATGTGCGTGGGAAACGGATACTCGGGTTTACGGATTTCGGGACGCCGGCGCTGGCTACGACATACAGAGCGTTCGACGAGCTGCTCGCTCTCTCCATCGACGTCCCTCCGGCAATCGGTGAGGGCGCTGGGTCGTCGCTTAGCTGTTGGCCATGCTCCGGCAGGATTCGGCGCACTTCTCGAGAACGTCGGCGCACTCCTGGCAGTGGTCGGCGTCGTGTTGCTCGCACTCCTCGGCGCACGCCTCGCAGGCGTCCGCGCAGACCGCCGCGAGGTCGCCGCTGTACTGCGAGTCGCGCGCCATGAAGCGGGCGTGCAGCGACGTGAGGTCGGCGACGTCCCGACAGAGGCGCGCGCACTCCTCCATCTCGGGGTCACCGAGGCACTCGTCGGCGCACCACTCGCAGATTTCGGCGGCTTCGTTACAGTTCTCGATGCACTCTCGTTGCTCGTCGTTCAGGCCGTCGATGTTCGAGACGGTCTCGGAAAGGGACATTCCGTCGTAGTGGACAGCCAGCAACCGTGTAAGCGACAGCCTTGCCCTCGAAAGGAACTAAACGCGGTCTAACTGCTACTGTCTATCCCGCACTCACAGAGATAGATTCCAGTGTCGGAGCAGCAAGTCCGTGGCGAGCTACGTACGCACGCCCGCTCACCGATTCAGCCGTTGCACGTTCAGGCATCGTTCTGGATAGAGAGACCGCGCTAGCAACTGCTGGAAGCGCCTCCGGCGAGTCCGACGACTAATTAGCGTCCGCTCCCTACGTCCGCGCGTGACAGTCCGGCTGGGGTTCGAGGACGGCACGCTCCGCGTCGAGCACGACGGCGACGGCCCGCCCACGAACGGCGTCGCCAGCCTGCCCGGCGTCGAGTACGACGAGCGCACGGAGACGGGCCGAGCCCCCGCGATGGCGTACGCCGACCTCGTCGCGTACCTCGACGCGCGCGAAATCCCCTACGAGGACGACGCGCTCCACGCCGAATCGCTCGCCGTCGAGTCCGCGTACGAACTCCGGGACTACCAGCAGGACGCCCTCGACGCGTGGACCGGCAACGACCGCCGCGGAGTACTCGAACTCCCCACCGGCTCCGGGAAGACGGTCATCGGCCTGAAGGCCATCGAGGCGGTCGGTCAGTCGGCGCTCGTCGTCGTGCCGACCATCGACCTGCTGACGCAGTGGAAGCGCGAACTCGGCACCGAGTTCGACTGCGACATCGGTCAGTTGGGGGGCGGCGAGCAAGAAGTCGAGTCGATTACGGTCGCGACCTACGACTCGGCGTACCTCCGCGCGGACGACCTCGGCGACCGGTTCGGGCTCGTCGTCTTCGACGAGGCCCATCACCTCGGCGGCGAGGAGTTCCAGAACATCGCGCGCTTGCTCGCCGCGCCCGCCCGGCTCGGCCTCACCGCGACGTTCGAGCGCCCGGACAACGCCCACGAGGTCGTCGCGGAACTGGTGGGGGACGTGGTCTACCGGCTCTCCGCGGACGACCTCGCGGGCGACCACCTCGCCGAGTACGACGTCAAGCGCCTCGAAGTCCCGCTCACCGCCGACGAGCGCGAGCGCTACGAGGCCGCGCAGGGGACGTTCACGGACTACCTCCAGCAGTCGAACGTCCAACTGCGCTCGGGCAGCGACTACCAGGAGCTCGTGAAGCGCTCGGGCAACGACCCGCAGGCGCGGGAGGCGCTGCTCGCGAAACAGCGCGCGCGCCGCATCGTCCGCGAGAGCGACGCGAAAGTCCAACGCATCGAAGGCATTCTGGACCGGCATCGCCGCGACCGCGTCATCGTGTTCGCGGCGTCCACAGACCTCGTCTACCGGCTCTCCGAGAAATTCCTCCTGCCCGCCATCACGCACGAGACGGGCGCCAGCGAGCGCCGCACGATTCTGGAGAAGTTCCGGAGCGGCGACTACTCGCGGGTCGTCACGGCGAACGTCTTGGACGAGGGCGTGGACGTGCCGGACGCGAACGTCGCGGTGGTGTTCGCGGGCAGCGGCAGCGAGCGCGAGTTCACGCAGCGGCTCGGGCGCGTGCTCCGGCCGAAAGAAGACGGCGGGCGGGCGCTGCTGTACGAGCTCGTGAGCGCCGACACCGCGGAAGAGCGCGTCGCCGACCGCCGCCGCTAGTCCTCGACGATGTCGGTGTTCCAGCTGGCGTTCGTGACGTCGTCGTAGGCGACGTCGTACTCCACGCGGACGACGGTCGTCTCGTTCGGGCCGAGCGTGATCTCCCGGACGCGCGTGTAGGACTCGTCGTCGAACTCGGTGTTGACGTACAGCGTCCCCGACGCCTCGCGCCCGGAGGGATTGCTGACGGTGGCGACGACCACGGCGTTGCCGTTCTCGCCTTCCTCGTACGTGGACTCGGCGACCGTCAGGCCGGCCTCGTCGTTGCCGCTTCGCAGGCAGCCCGCGAGCGGGAGGGCGACGCTCGCGGCGGCCGTCCGTCGGAGCAGCGTCCGCCGGTTCATACGTCTCGGTCCGGGCGTACCGGCAAGAATCTTCTGTATCCTTTTGTGCGCGCGCCGCCAATCTCGGAGCGTGCTGACGAAGGACCTCCTGCGCGTGTCCCGAGCGGGCGGCGGCTACCAGCCGCAGTTCGCGGCCGAGGGCGACGAGGCGCTCGCGGCGCGCGTGCTCGGCACGTTTCAGGGGCACGTCGGCGAAGAGCGCGCGGACCTCCGCGAGTCGCTGACGGAGTTAGAGCGGGAGGCCGAGGACTTCAAGCTCGTGCGCGGGCTCGCTCACCTCGTCGAGCGCGACGCGACGTTCGAGGTGCAGTCCGCAGTCGACCCCCGCTCCGCGCGCCGCGCGGCGTTCGCGGCCGCCGAGGACGTGGGCGTCGTCCACGCGGACGAGCGGGAGGAGGCGCTCGCGGCGGCCGCCGAGGGGTTCCCCGGCGACGTGACGCCCGACGACCTCGCGGCCTCGCTGTACGCCGACCGCGAGACCCGCGAGGTCCTCACCGAGGTCGCCTCGCGCTGGACGCCCGCGTCGCTGGTCGCCCAGTACAATCTCTCCTTAGCGCAGACCGCGCTGTTCGACGCGACCGAGATGCGCGTGCGCTCCTCGGACCCCCGCGGGCTCGTCTCCGCGGTGAAGCGCCTCGGCCTGCTGTACGAGGTGATTCCCATCGAGGACGGCGAGGGCCGCGAGGTCGTGCTCACCGGCCCGGACGCGCTGTTCCAGCGCTCGCGGCGGTACGGCACGCGGTTCGCGCGCGTCCTCCGCACGGTCGCGAAGGGCGACGACTGGGAAGTCGAGGCCACCATCGACGACCGCGGGCGCGAGCGCCTGCTGGAACTCTCCGCGGGCGACTTCGACGTCCCGGACGCCGACCCCGTGACGGAGGTGGAGTACGACAGCGGCGTCGAGCGCGAGTTCGCCGCGCGCTTCCAGTCACTCGATTTGGACTGGGAGCTCGTCCGCGAGCCGGACGTGCTCGCGGCGGGCGACCGCCTGATGGTGCCGGACTTCGCGTTCGACTACGCGTTCGGCGACGAGCGCGTCTACTTCGAGATTATGGGGTTCTGGACGCCCGAGTACGTCGAGAAGAAGCTCTCCCAACTGGACGCCATCGACGAGACGCTCCTCGTGGCCGTGGACGCGAGCCTCGGCGTCGGCGAGGACGTCCAGTCCCGCGACCACCGCGTCGTGGAGTACACGGGCTCCGTGCGCGTCAAAGACGTGGTGGACGCGCTCCGCGACCTCGAAGCCGACCTCGTCGCCGAGTCCGCCGCCGACCTCCCGGACGAACTCGCGCCCGACGCGGACGCAGTCACGCTCGCGGACCTCGCGGCGTCACGCGGCGTCAGCGAGGACGCCATCGAGGACGTGGCCTTCCCCGAACACGAACTCGTGGGACGCACGCTCGTCCGCCCCGACGTGCTGGACGACGTAGCCGCAGAACTGGAGGCAGGGATGTCGAAAGACGACGCCGAAGCGGTCGCCGAGAGCTACGGCATCGACGACGCGAGCGCGCTGTTCTCCCGGCTCGGCTACCGCGTCGAGTGGGAGGGACTGAGCGGCGGAACGCTACGCGAGAAAGACTAAACGTCCCGGCGGCGGCCCTTCGGCACCATCGACTTGAGGTCGCCGTACGTGTAGAGGCCGACGCCGATGGGTTCGACGCCGCCCGCGAGGTCGTGGGCGACGACGAGGTAGCCCCAGTCGCCGTCCCACTCGATTTCCTGCTCCTCGCCGGCGAGGAAGCGCTTGGCCTCCGGCTCGTCGAGCACGATGACGTTCTGCTCGGCGTCGCGGCCGAACCGCTGGACGGCGTCCGTGGTGGGCTTCCAGTGCTCCTGTCGCGTGCGCAGGATTTTCAGGCCGAGCGCCTCGACGGGCACCGGCTCCCCGGGGTCGTAGGGGAGCGCCCAGACCTTCCCCTTGCCCTTCTCCCAGAACGTGTACTCGTCGAAGGTGTCCTCGGGGACGGCGAACCGGTCCACCCACCAGTCCACGACGGCCCCGCGAGTCGGCCGACCTTTGACCGTCCGGTCGGCGTCCGTCTGGGGGAGGCGGTCGAACTGGCCGCTCCTGTTCCGGCGGAAGTGGTCGATGCCGCCGTCGCTCTCGTCGGAACCGTGGTCGTCGTCAGTCACGCCGTCACCTCCAGTTTCGCGGCGAAGAACCCGCCCGTGTCGTTCTGGTGGGGGTAGTAGCGGCGCGTCTTCGTCAGCGAGTCGTCGTACGTCTCGTCGTTCCACGCCGTGATTCCGGGCGAGGATTCGAGGCCGGTGTCGAACTCCACGAGCCGACAGTCGCCGTCGGAGAGGGCGCTGTCGACGACGGCCTCGTTCTCCTCGGGGGCGAACGTGCACGTGGAGTACACCACGGTCCCGCCCTCGCGAGTGAGTTCGATGGCGCGTTCGAGGATGTCCGACTGGAGCGCCGCGAGGTTCCGGCTCGCGCTCGCTCCTGCGCCGTCGAGGGCGTCGGCGTTCTTGCGGATGGTGCCCTCGCAGGTGCAGGGCGCGTCGACGAGCGCGCGGTCGAAAGCGTCCACGTCCGGGAACGGGTCGAGTGTCGCGCGGCGCGCGTCCTCGTTCGTGACCGCGGCGCTCGTGACGCCGAGGCGGTCGCAGTTCCCGCGCAGCGCGGAGAGGCGGCCGAGGTTGTCGTCGTTCGCGACGACCAGCCCCTCGTCGTCCATCTCCGCCGCGAGCTGGGTGGTCTTCCCGCCGGGCGCGGCACACGAGTCCCAGACGACCTCCCCCGGTTGCGGGTCCAGAATCGCGGGCGGCACGGCCGACACTTCCTCCTGGCCGTGAATCCAGCCGTGGACGTAGGGCCACGTGTTCCCCGGCTTGCCGGTGGCGACGCCCAGCACGTCGCTGTTCCAGTCGCGGCCGTAGACGTCGATGCCCTCGGCTTCGAGGGCCTCGACCGCGCGGTCCCGGGTCGCCTTGATAGAGTTGACCCGGACCGTCGTGGGGAGGTGGCGTTCGCAGGCGTCGAGGAACGCGTCGAAGTCGTCGATTATCGGCTCGTATCGCGAGAGCGCGTCCATTACCCCGTCGTACGGCGGAGGGGCGCTTGTGGGTTACGTTCGCTGCTGCTCCGACCCAGGCCGCCCCCGAGTTTAAGCCGTCTCCGGGAGACGGGCCAGCCATGGCGAGCATTCGCACCAAAACCGAGCTCGACCTCGACAGTCCGACGCTCGTCGAGGGACTGCCGGGCGTCGGCCTCGTCGGCAAAATCGCCACCGACCACCTCGTCGACGCCTTCGACATGGAGTACGTCGCGAGCGTGGACTGTCAGAACATCCCCCGCGTCTCCGTCTACGAGGCGGACGCCCGCGACGTCCTCCCGCCCGTCCGGCTGTACGCCGACGAGCAGCGAGACCTGCTCGCGCTCCAGTCGGACGTGCCGCTGGCCCGCGACACCGGCAGCGAGTTCGCGGACTGCGTCACCGAGTGGGTCACGGACAACGACGCCACGCCGCTGTACCTCAGCGCCCTCCCGATGCAGAACCTCGACCGCTCGACCGCCCCCGAGGTGTTCGGCATCGCCAGCGGCGACGCCGCGGCCCGCCTCGACGCCCACGACATCGACACGCCGCCCGAGCGCGGCCTCGTCAGCGGCCCGACGGGCGCGCTCATCAACCGGGCGGCCGAGAGCGGCACCGACGCCGTCGGCCTCGTCGTCGAGTCCGACCCGCAGTTCCCCGACCCCGCGGCCGCGAAGCAGCTCATCGACGACGCCATCGAGCCGCTGGCCGGCGTCGACGTCCCCACGGAGAAGCTCGTCGAGGAGGCCGAGGAGATTCGCGAGCAGAAGAAGCGCCTCGCCCAGCGCATGCAGGAAGCCGAAGAGAACGAGTCCACGCAGGCGCGCCCGATGCGGATGTTCCAGTAGTTTCCGCGGGCCGACACGTAGCGGCACCCTCAAGGCGCGCGCGACCGTCTAGGCGGTAACGCTGCAGATGGACTCCGACGACACACTCGCCGTGCTCTTCGTCGACGACGACGCCGCCCGCGCCGCCGACGCTGCCGCACGCCTCGAAGCCGCCGACTCGCGAATAGCCACGCGCACCGCGACCGCGGGCGACGACGCGCTCGCGGTCGTCGACGCCGGCGTCGACTGCGTCGTGAGCCGGTGGGCGATGGCGGGCGTCGACGGCGTCGAGTTCCTCGAAGCCGTCCGCGCCAGCCACCCCGACCTCCCGTTCGTCCTGTTCGCCGCCGACGCCGACGAGAGCGTCGCCAGCGACGCGGTCGCCGCCGGCGTCACCGAGTACGTCACCGACGACCGCGACGCCGACCGGTTCGCGGACCTCGCGCGCCGCGTCCGCATCGCCGTCGAGCGCGCCGACGCCACCCGCGACGAGCGCGCTGACCGCGAACGCGTCCGCTGCGCCCTCGACGGCGCGCCCGACCCGATTCTGGTCGCCGCCGACGGCGCGTTCACGTACGCGAACGCCGCAGCCGCCGACCGCCTCGACGCCGCCGACGCCGACTCGCTGGTCGGCACTGCCGTCGCGGCAGTCGAGGAACTCGACGACGCCACGACGTCCGCGTTCGACGCCGCCAGCGACCTCGACTCCGCGTGGCGGACTCTCCACACGCTCACCGGGGAGGCGTTCTCCGCCACGGTCACCACGCGCGTCATTCCGTGGGGGGACCGCACGGGCGTCGTCGCCATCGTCCGCGACGCCGTCGGTGACGACACCCGTGAGCACACGCAAGCCCGGTACCGGGCGACGTTCGAGGGCGCGATGGACGCGATGGTCGTCGCGGACGACGACGGCCGCTACATCGACGCCAACGAGAGCGCCTGCGAGCTGTTCGGACTCTCGCGGGCCGAACTGCTCGGCCGCCGCGTCGCCGAGTTCGCGCCCGACGACTACGACTTCGACGACGCGTGGGCGGACTTCGAGACGAACGCCACCGACTCCGGGTCGTTTCCGCTCGTCCGCCCCGACGGCGAGCGCCGCCTCGTCGAGTACGCCGCCACCGCGAACGTCGTGCCCGGCGAACACCTCTCCGTGCTCCGGGACGTCACCGAGCGCACCCGCCTCCAGGAAGCGCTCCAGTCCGAGCAGGCGGCGCTCCGCGAGATGTACCGCATCACCGCGGACCGCGAGGCCGACTTCGAGACGAAGCTCCGCGACCTCCTCGACCTCGGGTGCGACATCCTCGACGTCCCCCACGGCTTCCTCACCGAAATCGAGGACGGCACACAGCGCGTCGTCGAAGCGCGCGGCGACCACCCGCTGCTCCAGCCCGGCGACACTTGCCCGCTCTCGGACGCCTACTGCCGGAAGACTATCACCGAGGACGAACTGGTCACCGTCCAGAACGCGGTCGCGGAGGGGTGGAGCGACGACCCCGCCTTCGAGCGCTTCGGCCTCGGCTGTTACGCCGGCGCCCAGGTCGTCGTCGACGGCGAGACCTACGGCACGTTCTGCTTCGCGGACACCGACGCCCGCGAGGAGCCGTTCTCGGAGACCGAGCGCACGTTCGTCGAACTGATGGCGCGGTGGGCGAGCTACGAGATCGAACAGCGCCGCGCGACCGAGCGCCTCCGCCGGCAGAACGACCGACTGGAGGAGTTCGCGTCGATGGTCAGCCACGACCTCCGCAGCCCGCTGAACGTCGCGCGCGGCTTCCTCGACCTCGCCCGCGAGGACGGCGACCCCGAGCACTTCGACCGCGCCAGCGACGCCCTCGACCGCATGGAGCGCATCGTCAGCGACGTCCTCTACCTCGCCCGCGAAGGCGAGGAAATCGGGGACGCCGAACCGGTCGCCCTCGGCGACGCGGTCGCTCGCTCGTGGGCGGCGGTCGCCGGCGACGACACCGCCGCCAGTCTCGCGGTCGCGGACGACCTCGGGGACGTCGTCGCCGACGACGACCGCCTCTGCCAGCTCCTGGAGAACCTCTTCCGGAATGCTGTGGAACACGGTTCCACGGACCCTGCCTCGCAGGCTCGGCAGGATGCTGTGGAACACGTCGGCCCCCACGTCACCGTCCGCGTCGTCCCGACTGAGGACGGCTTCGCGGTCGAGGACGACGGCCCCGGCCTCCCGTCGGGCGACCACAGCGACCTCTTCGAGCGCGGCGTCACCACCGAGGACGACGGCACCGGCTTCGGGCTCTACATCGTCCGCAAAATCGCGTCCGCCCACGGCTGGACCGTCGAAGCCACCGACAGCGAGAGCGGCGGCGCGCGCTTCGAGTTTTCCGGCGTCGAACGCGGCGCGACCGCCACGCGGTAGCGTCGCTGTCGGTTACGTTTTCGACAGAAATGCACCGACCGGGGAGTCTCGCGAGCACAGCGAGCGAGACATCGGTCGGAAACGACCGTAGGGAGTGCACCGACCGGGAGTGAGCAGTCCGGAGGACTGCGAACGCCGAAAGACGCTCTTGCGTCTTTCGGGATTTGAACCGTTGTGAGACGTTCCTGCTCGCTTTGCTGCGCGGGCTGCGACTCACAGGGTTCAGAATCCCTGTGTATTTCGTCTCGCTTTGCTCGACAGAAATGCACCGACCGGGATTTGAACCCGGGCCATGAGCTTGGAAGGCTCAGGTCCTAGCCACTAGACCATCGGTGCTCACTCCGTTCACACCGCGCATCGGCGAACTTCGTTCGCCTCAACATCGGTGCGCTGCGCTTCGCTTGCGCACCGTGGCTCGCAAAACCTCCGGTTTTGCTCACCATCGGTGCTCACGTGCCAGTTTCCCCCGGTCGCTTAAGGGCGTTACTCTTCGCCGTGGACGACGGCGTAGCAGTTCCCGCTGGCGGTGAACGTCTCTCCGACGGCGAGCGCGCTCGCTCGGAGGTCCGCGCGGAACTCGTCGGGGTCGTAGACGTGGTAGAACCGGGGGACCGTCTCGCCGCCGGGGAGCGTCCAGTCCACGGTCGTGTCGAAGCCCTCGGTCCGGTCGAAGTTGTCGTGGGTTGTGCTCCACGCGCTTACGAGGGCGTCCCCGTCCGCGGTGAGCACGCGCGCGAGTTCGTCGAGGCTGGCGACACGGGCGTCCCGGTCTGGGAGGTGGTGGATGGTCGCGACGTACACCGCGAGGTCCGCGACATTCGCGGCGAGCGGGAGGCGCTCGGCGTCGCCGGCGACGAGGGCCGCGTCGAAGCCGCGGTCGGTGGCGCGGTCGCGGGCTTCACGGAGGAGGCCGCGGCTGGCGTCCACGCCGACTGCGCGGTCGGCGTTCGCGGCGAGCAGTTCGGTGTGGCGGCCGTTCCCGCAGCCGACGTCGACGGCGACGGTGCCGGTGCGGTCGGCGAGGAACTCCTCGATTTCCGGCCACGGGTACTCGCGGGTCTTCGAGAAGTGCTCGGCGATGCGGTCGTACGTGTGGTGGACGTCAGTCACGAGAGTCACCCGAGGACGAGGAACGTGCCGTACGCGATTGCGAGCATCAGCGTGGCGTGTTTCGCGCCGGCTTTCACGCTCCCCT
This sequence comes from Halobacterium sp. NMX12-1, assembly GCF_040435975.1. Classification (NCBI taxonomy): domain Archaea; kingdom Methanobacteriati; phylum Methanobacteriota; class Halobacteria; order Halobacteriales; family Halobacteriaceae; genus Halobacterium; species Halobacterium sp. NMX12-1. The sequence continues at coordinate 1,576,070 of NZ_CP159204.1, forward strand.
GTCCCATCTGTCCGGCGACCAGCCCCGAGCAGACCGCCTGCACGAGGCCCGTGTGGAAGAACACCAGACTGTACGCGTCCTTCGTCGCCTGCGTGAGGTTGGCGGTCCGCGAGAACGCGCCCGAGCTCCCGCCGGCGGGGAGCTGGCCGGCCGGCGCCGTCGTCTCCACGACGGGGATGTTCGGGATGAAGATGACGTCGAGCGCGACGATGATGGCGAGGAACACGAAGAAGGCGATGTAGATGACGACGAGGTACGTCAGCAGCTCGCTGCGGCGGTCGCGTTCGAGGCGCCGCGTCGCCTTCGCCTCGTTGGCAGCGATGCGCAACACGGGACCGAGGTCGCCGCTGGCCCGCATCGCGTTCGTCGTCAGCGTCACGACCCGGGAGATGGCGGGCGTGGCGGTGCGGTCGCGGAACCGGCCGAGCGCGTGCTCGATGCGCGCGCCCCACTGGACGTCCGCCCACGTGCGTTCCAGTTCCGTGGTGAGCGCGCCGAGGTCGCTGCCGACGACGCGCCCGAAGCTCTGGACGACCGGCATCCCCGCCTCGTTCGTGGACGCGAACCGGTCGAGGAAGTCCGGCACGCCCGCCTCGATGGCTTTCACGCGGCGCCGGTGGAGTTCGTACGCGAACGTGAACGTCCCGAGCACGAACAGCGTCGCGTGCACGAGCGGGTCGTCGTACGCGGTGAGGTCGGTGACGCCCGCCGACGCGAGCGGCCACCACTGGACGAGCAGGTAGAGCGCGGCGAGCGGCACGGTCGCGTACAGCAGCACCGTCGGGGACTCGCGCACGACCGACACGGGGTTGCGCAGCCGGTAGAGTATCGGCCGCAGCGCCTCGTAGGTGGCGAGGCGCTCGCGGTTCTGTTCGGTGGCCGCACCGGCCGTCTGGCCGCCGTCCGCGCGCGCCGTCCGCCGGGGGATGGACTGGAAGCGCGTCGCCGCCTCCGAGCCCTCGTCGCCGGTGACCTCGCCGCCGGTCGCGGTCCCCGTGATGCTGTCGAGGTAGACGACGAACCCGACGGTCGCCATCGGAATCAGCAGGTACGCGGTGAACTGCAGGAACGTCAGCGTGTCCGCGAGCGTGAGCCCGACGACGACGAGGATGGTGATGAGGAACAGCGGCCCGGCGACCAGCAGCGTGACGTACGCCTCCGCGAGCGTCGCGAGCAGTTCGAGGAACTGCTCCTGCTGGGCTTCGGCTTCCTCCGCGTAGTAGTCGTACTGGCGCTTCAGGAACCCCGGGAGGTCGCGGCCGCTCTGGAGGACGCTCGTGAGGTTCTCCGAGAACTCCGCGAGCTCCTCGCTGGGCGTGCGCTGGCCGAGCCGGCCGAGCGCGCGCAGGATGTCCGCGCCGTACATGTCCACGTCCTTGACGGCGACCGCCATCTCCTCGGCGCTCTCCCCGTAGACTTCGCGGTTGCGCGCGAGAATCCGCAGCACCTCGGGGAGCGCCATCCCGCTCCGGGAGAGCGCGTACAGGAACGCGACCGTGCGCTCCATCGACGCGTCGATGCGGCGCTCGCGCTCGCCCGCCCGGTAGCTCGGCATCGTCCACCGGAACTGGTAGGCGGCGTACGCCGCGAGCACGCCCAGCGTCGCGCCCGACGCGAGGAAGAGCGCGAACAGTTCGCCGCCGGAGAAGCCGCTGACACTCTCCACGAACAGCCCCTGTACGGCCGCGGGGAACTGCGACTGGAGGCTCTCGGACGCACTCCCGAGGAACACGAGCACGCTCGCGACGAGGTAGACGCCGAGGATGCTGCCCGCGAGCGCGCCGACGGTCGCGTAGAGGAACGTCCGCGAGGCGTACACGCGGTACGTCTGCGGGACGTGGGCGCCCTGTAGCGCGGCGACCTGTCCGGGGTTGGCGTCTCGGCGCCGCCGCGCGAACCCGCCGAACGCCGCCAGCGACAGCCGGGAGACGAGCCGGTCTATCGGGGCGAACACCGGCGCCGCCGCGAGCGCGAACAAGACCACGAACACCGCGACCAGCGGCGCGAAGACCAGCGGCGACGCCATGCTACTCGCCGACACCCGGCGCGTTCACGACGACGTCCTCCTCGAGCTCCGAGCGGACGCGCTCGACGACCCGTTCGGGGTTCGCGTAGTACTCGTTGACGACGGCCGTGAACTGGCGGTAGTCGGTGACGTCCTTCTGCGTGAGGTACTGGAGGACGCGCTTGCGGTTCCGCAGCTCGCGCAACAGCTCGCCCCGCGACCAGCCGCGCTCGTCGCGAATCTCGTCGAGGACGACCGAGTCCCGCTGCTCGAAGTCGTCGTTGCCGGGGTTCCACTCGAACGCCGTCGAGTAGTCGAGGTCGCCGGTGCGCTGGTCGATGCCCTCGATTTCCGCGATGACGCGGTTCCGGCGGACGCGCTCGCCGCCGACGTGCGTGAGCGTCTGCACGCAGAGCACGTCGAGGCTCTGAATCATCGCCCGCGGGACGTTGATGGGCTCGTTCTCCAGCCGATTGATGACCGTCTGCACGCTGTCGGCGTGCATCGTCGAGTACGTCGTGTGGCCGGTGTTCATCGCCTGGAACAGCGTCATCGCCTCGTCGCCGCGCACTTCGCCGACGATGATGTACTCGGGGCGGTGGCGCAGCGCCGACCGGAGCAGGTCGTACATCGTGATGTCCTCGCCTTCACCGATTGACTCCCGGGTGACCGAGGACAGCCAGTTCTCGTGGAACAGCGTCAGCTCGCGGGTGTCCTCGATGGTGAGCACCTTCGAGCGCGGCGGCACGAACATCGAGATGGCGTTCATCGATGTCGTCTTCCCGGAGGCGGTGCCGCCCGCGAACAGCAGGCTCTTGTTGGACTCGATGGCGAGCCAGAGGTACGCCATCTGGTCCAAGTCGAACGTGTTGTAGTCCACGGGCGTCGCGGGCGTGAACGGGTCCTCGCTGTACTTCCGAATCGTGAACGCCGACCCGCGCGGCGTGACCTCCTCGCCGAGCGCGAGCTCCGCGCGGGAGCCGTCCGGGAGCGTCGTCTCCGTCACGGGGTCGCCGATGGAGATGTGGCGGCCGGACTGCTGGGCGAGCCGCACCACGAAGCCGTCCAGTTCCTCCTGCTCGTAGGAGACGTTCGTCTCGACGTCCGTGTACTGGTCGTGGTAGACGAACAGCGGGACGCCGTAGCCGTCACAGGAGATGTCCTCGATGTGAGGGTCCCGCATCACCGGGTCGAGCTTCTCGAACCCCTCGAAGGTGCGGTGGAGGTAGTAGAACAGCCGGTAGAAGGCGTTCGGGTCCACGTCGATGCCGTACTCCTCGATGAGCCGCTTCATCTGCCGCTTCAGCACGGCCTCGGGGTCGTCGGGCTCGTACTCGGCGTCGTAGATGAGCGCGTCCCGGATGTCGTCGTACAGCGTCTCCAGCAGGTCCTGCTCGAAGTCGTCGAGCCCGGGTTCGACGACGTGGTAGCGGTACTCGTCGTTGTCGGCGTCGTGGCCGACGTAGACGAACGCGTACGGCGCGTGCACCCAGTAGCGGTCGACCTCCTCGTAGCCGTCGAGGCCGTCGAACTCCACGAGCGGCCCGTGGGCGGCGGGGTCGTACTCGACGAGTTCGACCGTGGAGCCGCGGACGACGTCGACGACGCGCTCGGCGCGCTCTCGGAGAGTCTCGAACTGTCGTTCGAAGTCCGCGAGGAAGTCGGCGGGCATCGATTACTACCTCCACCTTCGCCCGCGTCACCTTAAAGGCTGGCTGCCGAGTCGTCGCCGGGTTCCACGACGGCGTTCGCGAGGCGCTCGCCGGCCGCGACGCGGCGGACGTTCTCCCGGACGAGCGCGGCCATCCGCTCGGCGTAGTCGCGGGTCGCCGCGGCAGCGTGCGGCGTCACCACCACTTCGTCCAGCTCCCACAGCGGCGAGTCCTCGGGCAGCGGCTCCGTCTCGAAGACATCCAGCGCCGCGCCCGCGAGGTCGTCGCCCTCCAGCGCGTCCACGAGCGCGTCCTGCTCGACGACGGGGCCACGCGCGACGTTCACCAGCACCGCGTCGTCGCGCATCGCGTCCAGTTCGGCGTCGCCAATCATGCCCTCCGTGTCGTCGGTCAGCGGCACCGCGAGCGCGACGAACTTCGCGTCCACGATGGCCTCGTGGAGGTCGGCGCGCGGGTAGACGGTATCGACGTGGTCAACGGGCGTCGGCGTGCGCTTGACGCCGACGACGTCCATCCCGAGGGCGTCGGCTCGCGCCGCGATGCCCTGCCCGAGCGTCCCGAGGCCGACGACGCACAGCGAGGAGCCGTCGAGCGTGAACGGGTCCTGCCACGCCGGCCACGCCCACTCCTTGCGCTCCTGCTTGCTGCGGTACTCGTGGAGCCGGCGCGCGAACGAGAGCATGTAGCCGGCGACCGTCTCGCCGACGCTGTCGCCGTGCGTGCCCGTGCTGTTCGTCAGGCGGACGCCAGCGGCTTCGAGGTCCTCGAACGGGAACCGGTCCACGCCGGACTGCACGGAGTGAATCCACTCCAGACCGCTGTCGAGAAAGGCGTCGTCGTACGCGAACGTCACGAGCGCGTCCACGCCGTCGAGGTCGTCGGACGTGACCACGGTCACCTCGGGGCCGACGTCGGCGAGCTCGTCGACCAGCACCGTCGGCGGGAACAGCGTCTCCACGGACGCGTGAATCCCGATGCGCGTTACCATACGCGGGGGTTGCCGGGCCGCCCTCTACAGTGTGTCGGTGCCGGCGGCTCACCGCGTCACGACGTAGGAGACGGTGAAGATGAGGACGGCCGCGGTCGCCACGTTCACGAGCGTGAACGCCGCCGCGCCGATGAACTCCAGGCCGCCGACGACGACGAGCGCGAACAGCGTCGACAGCACCGCGTTGATTCCCTGCGCGACCCACGGGCTCCCCTCAGTGCCCTCTGCCGCCTCGGTGAATCCCGCCTCGTCGCCCGCGCTGCGTTCGTCTTCGCTCATACGTCGAAGCCCGGGAGTCCCGCACTTAGCTCTTGGCCGACGAGACCCGGGAACTAAGGCAGTCGAATGCTATCCACACGCATGGGCATCGTCAACAGGGTTTCGGCCGCGCTGTCGGGGAGCGCGGAGATGGACGACGTGGACGTCGACGCCTCGCGGGGCGCGTACTGGTGCGACGACTGCAGCGTGTGCGTGCGAGACGTGACTGTTGACGAGGAGGGACTGGACCGCGACGAGGCGGGCACGCCGCTGTGCCCGGACTGCGGCGACCCGATGCGCTTCGAGCGCTCCTACGAGGACGGCTGCGCCTGCTGACTACCGGGTCGCGGGCTCGGGCTCGCGCAACACGACTTCCGCCTCGTTCTCCGTGGCGAACGGCCCGTTCGGGAGCGCCGCCACGTTCTCCCACTCCTCGTCAGTGACGAGCGCGTCGTCTAGCCGCTCTCGGAGCGCCGCTTCATCGACGTCCGTACCGATGACGACGAACTCCGTGCGGCGGTCGCCGTGCTCGTCGTCCCACTCCAGGTTCGGACGGTTCGACCGATAGAGGTCCTGCTCGACCTCCGGGAGCGACGCAATCCACGGGCCGCGCGCGGTCACGCGCACCGACGGCCCCGCCTGCCCGACGGTCTGCCGGAGGTCGTTCCCAGCGACCCACAGCGTCCCCTTCGAGCGTACCACGCCCTCGGGGAGCGTCCGCAGCACTTCCGCAATTCGATCGGGGTGGAACGGCCGCCGCGCCCGGTACGTGAACGACGAGACGCCGTACACCTCGTCGGGGTGGCGGTGGTCGTGGTCGTCCTCGCCGTGGTCGTGACCCTCGTCGTCCGATTCGAGCGCGCGCTTCCAGCCGGGGAGGTCGCCGACCTCGCTCTCGTCGAAGCGCTCGACGTCCAGCAGCCACGACGGGTCCACCTCGGAGAACGACGTGCGGACGGTGTCCGCCTCGGGCTGGAGCGCCGCCACGAGCTCCTCGGCCTCGTCGAGTTCGGCGTCCGTGCAGAGGTCGGCCTTGTTCAGTACGACCGCGTTCGACACCTCGATTTGCTCCACGAGCAGGTCCGACAGCGGCCGGCCGTCCTCGTCAGTGCCGACGCGCTCGGGCGTGCCGTCGCCGCCGAACGTGTCCACGAGTAGCCGGCTGTCCACGACCGTCACGAGGCCGTTCACGCGGTACTTCGCGGCCACGCGGGACTCGGTGGTGAACAGCCGCGCGACGGGAGCGGGCTCCGAGATTCCCGAGGACTCCACGACGAGGTGGTCGAAGTCGCGGTCCTGCGCGAGCCGCACCACCGCGGTTTCGAGGTCGTCCTGGAGCTCACAGCAGATACAGCCGTTCGACAGCTCCGCGACGCCCTCGGCGACGTCCAGCTCCGACCCCTCCGCCACGAGGTCGGCGTCGATATTCACGTCGCCCATGTCGTTCACGAGGACGGCGACGTCGCGGTCGCCCGAGTTCGCGAGCAGGTGATTCAGCAGCGTCGTCTTCCCGGCGCCGAGACTCCCCGACAGTACCGTCACCGGAATCCGTTCGCCCATGCGTGTGAGTACGTGGCAGTCGCCTTGAACCTCGTGCTTCTCGGGGACGCTGGCGGGCACGCGACCGCGACAGCTTTTACCGCGAGAAGCCGTACCACCGACACGATGAACGTCGCCGAGCGAATCGCGGCCTACCGGGAGGCCGTCGAGGAGTGGCTGCGCGGCCTCTATCACGGCATGATAAGCCACCCGGCCTACGAGAAAATCGAGAAGGAGGCCGAGGACCTCGAGGACGCGTTCCTGCTCGCCTGCTTCCCGGACGCCTTCGGCATCCCCTCGCCGGTCTCGTACTACACCGCCGAGATTCTGCCGTACATCGAGGACGAGTTCGAGGCGTGGGAGCGACGCCTCTGGGACCGCGAGACGATGCTCGAACGCAAGGGCCAACAGTACCACTTCTGATGACCGCGACACCACCACGCCGACCGCTCGCATCGCGACCGACCGACAGCCCGACCGCGGAGGCGCGCCAGTGAAGCCGTTCGTGTTCTTCGGCGGGAAGGGCGGCGTCGGCAAGACGACCGTCTCGTGTGCGTACGCGCGGAAGTGCGCCGACGCCGGCGTCGAGACGCTCGTCGTCTCCACGGACCCCGCCCACTCCGTCTCGGACGTCTTCGACCAGCAGTTCGGGGACGCCCCCGAATCAGTCGAGGGTATCGAGGGGCTGTCGGCGCTCGAAATCGACCCCGACGAGGAGGTCACCGCGCACCTCGACGACATCCGCAACCGGCTCTCCGACCAGGTGTCGGCGTCGATGGTCAACGAGATCAACAAGCAACTGGAGATGGCCCACCAGACGCCGGGCGCCTACGAGTCCGCGCTGTTCGACCGATTCGTCGAGGTGATGCGCAACAGCGACCCCTACGACCGCGTCGTCTTCGACACCGCGCCCACCGGCTCGACGCTACGACTGCTCGGCCTCCCGGAGTTCCTCGAATCGTGGGTCGAGCGCCTGATGCACAAGCGCCGGCAGAGCATCGACCTCTTCGAGAAGGCCGCGGTCGGGAACAACGAACCCCGGCGCGTGATGGACGGCGACCCCGTGCTCGCGCGACTGCAGGAGCGCAAGGAGTTCTTCGAGTTCGCGGGCGGCGCGCTCCGCGAGGACGCTGCGTTCTTCCTCGTGTTGAACCCCGACCAGCTCTCCGTCAACGAGACCGAGCGCGCCATCGCGGACATGGACGACGAGGACCTCGAAGTCCGCGGGCTCGTCGCGAACAAGCTCACGCCGTCCCCGGACGACGACGAGAACGGCCGCGGCGCGCGCTACCTCCGGGACCGCGTGGAAACCGAGAACGAGCGGCTCGCGACCGTCCGGGAGTCACTGGACGCGCCGCTGGTCGCCGAAATCGAGTCCCGCACCCGCGAGGTGAAAGGTGACCTGCTGGCGGAGGTCGCCGGCGAACTCGACGTCGAGGTCGCCGCCGAGGAACCGGCGTTCGTCTGAGGCGGGGGTCGCGCCGTCGAGCGATTATTTCGACGCCGGGGACACTCATTAAGAGGCGAACGTTTAAGTGGGAGTTCGGTAATCAGTGTCACGAAGGTACGTTACAAATGACACAGGTAATATGGATTGTGGCGGCGGTCCTCGTCACGTTCTCACTGGGGTACGTGGGGTACTCGAAGTACCTCTCCCGGTTCGTCGACATCGACGACTCGCGTGACACGCCCGCTCACAAGTACGAAGACGGACAGGAGTACGTCCCGGCGAAGAAACCAGTGCTGCTCGGCCACCACTTCTCCAGCATCGCGGGCGGCGCGCCCATCGTCGGCCCCATCACGGCCGGCGCCATCTGGGGGTGGGCGCCGGCGCTCGCGTGGGTCGCCATCGGCAACCCGCTGATGGGCGCCGTCCACGACTTCATCTCGCTGTCCGGCTCGATGCGACACGAGGGGAAGTCAATCGGCTACATCATCGGCGAGTACGTCGGTGAACGCGGGAAGAACATGCTGCTGTGGTTCGCGTTCCTCACCATCATCCTCGTGGTCGCGGTGTTCGCGCTCGTCGTGGGCATCGTGTTGAACGCGTACCCGTCGGCGGCCACCGCGAGCTTCGTGTACATCGCGCTCGCCGTGGTGTTCGGCGTCTACCTCTACCAGCTCGACGGCCCGTTCATCCCCGGCACCATCGTGTTCGTCGCCGGCGTGTTCGCGGGCGTCTGGCTCGGCATCCAGTACCCGTTCGCGTTCTTCGAACTCGCCGGCGAGGCCGCACACCCCGCGGGCACGTTCATCCTCTTCGACGGCACGGGCTCGTGGGTGCCCGGCGCCGGCGCGCTCGGCGGTAACACCGCCGCGTGGGTGCCCGTGATTCTGGTGTACGCCGCGGCCGCAAGCGCCCTCCCGGTGTGGGTGCTGCTCCAGCCGCGCGACTATCTCTCGTCGTTCCTGCTGTACGCGGGCGTCGGCGGCGCGCTGGTCGCCATCGTCGTCGGGACGTTCCTCGGCACGTCCAGCGAGCCGCTGGTCATCGCCGACAGCATCCAGCCGTTCACCGGCTTCCTCGGCGTCGAGGGACGGGCGCCGTACCCGCTGTTCCCGATGCTGTTCGTGACAATCGCGTGCGGGACCATCAGCGGCTTCCACTCGCTGGTGTCCTCCGGGACGACCGCCAAACAGCTCAACAAGGAGAGCGACGCCCGCCTCATCGGCTACGGCGGGATGCTCGGCGAGGGTCTGCTCGCCGCGGTCGCGCTGTCCACGCTCGCCATCGCCGGCCTCGGCTCGACGGTCATCGAGCAGGGCGGCGGCATCGGCGGCGCGCTCCCGAACTTCGCGGCGGGCGGCGGCGTCATCCTCACGAGCCTCGGCATCCCCGCCAGCTACGGCGGCCCGTTCATGGCGCTCGTGCTCGTGAGCTTCCTGCTCACGTCCACCGACACGGCCGCGCGTCTCGGCCGCTACATGATGGAGGAAATCGTCGGCACGCAGGGCAGCGGCACCGACACCGGCTTCTCGGGCGGCCTCGGTTCGTTCGCCCGCGGGCGGTACACGAACCCCGCCGTCCAGTGTCTCGTCGCGTACGTGCTCATCATCTCCGGCGAGTGGTCGACGCTGTGGGCGCTGTTCGGCAGCGCCAACCAGCTGCTCGCCGCGCTCGCGCTGCTGACCGGCACCGTCTGGCTCGCCAACTGGGACGAGACCAAGCAGCTCGTCTCCACGGGCGTCCCGATGGCCGTCATGGTCGTCATCACGGTGCTCGCGCTGGGGTTCCTCGCCGGCTACCAGTGGCTGTACGTCGGCCTGATTCAGGGCACCGCCGGCGGCATCGGCGGACAGATTTCGATGGCCGTCCGCATCGTGCTCGCCGTCGTGCTCGTCTACCTCGCGCTGTCGCTGGTGCGCATCGGCTACGGCAACATCAGTGACGTCCGCGGCGGCCGCGAACCCGCCGCCGAACCGAGCGACGACTGACCGCTCCACGGTCCCCTCTACCTGTTCCTCCCTCGAAACCGCGTAGCCGTAGCGCCGCGGCCGCCGGCTACGTCCAGAAGCGCTTCGCGAACCGCGAGAGGAACCCCTCGGACTCGCGCTCGACGTCGCCCCAGAGCGCGAACGCGTCCGCGACGTCCGCCTTCTCGCTGGCGACCGCCGCCTCGTCGTCGGGCGCGACGACGGCGAGGTTCACCTCGTAGTGGCCGTAGTAGCCGTACTTCAACAGCGTGCGGTCGCGGAAGCCGTCCACGAACGACGCCACCGCGTCGGGGAGTTCGTCGGCGACGAGGACGAACGTGAACTTCGTCTCGTAGTGCTCCTCGTCGGCCTCGATCCAGTCGTCGGCGAGGTCGTGGCCGAGTTCGACCAGCGATTCGAGGTCCGCGACCGTCGGCCGGCCGGTTCGGCGCGCGAAGACGTGCTCTTCGGTCTCGTGGTCGGCGTAGCTCAACGCGGGGTGGAAGAACTGCTTCTGGTTGAGCACGCGGAACTCCCCGTACAGGTCGAAGGCCTCGCCGCGGACGCCGTAGTCGCGTTCGAGGTCGTAGCTGTACATCAGCCGGTCGCTGACGCGGTCGAAGTACTCGTCGTCCCACGTCGGCACCGCCTCCCGGATTTCGGCGGGGAGGTCGGCGGGCTCCCGGCCGTCGGCTTCAGTCATCTTCGCCGGGGTCGTACGCGACCGCGTCGTCGGGCGCCGGCGGCGCGCCGACCGCCAGCAGTTCGACGCTCTCGTCGGCATCCTCGGGGTTGTGCGCGCGCTGGGGGCTCTCCGGGTCCACGGTGAAGAGGTGGCCCTCCGGCACCTCGTACGTCTGCTCGGGCGTCTCCACGAACAGCGTCCCCGAGAGCACGAAGAAGGCCTCCTCCTGCTGTTCGTGGTAGTGGTACGCCAGCGGCACCTGCTCGCCCGGCTCCGCGCGGAACAGGTTCATCGCCATCTCGTCGAGGTCGCCGGCCTCGGTCAGCGAGCGGTACTCGCACGGCCGCCCGTCCGGCACTTCGACGTCGTCGGGGTCGACGATTCGGTAGCCCATGCCTGTAGATACCACACGCGGGTTAAAAGCCCGTCGCGTCGCCGCGGTCACCCCTCCAGCGGGCGCTCGTCGCCGGTGACGCTGTCCACGAGGACGTCGCCGTCCTCGCGGTCCGCAATCCAGAACAGCTTGTGCGCGGCGACCGATTCCGCGAGGTCGATGTCGGGCGCGCCGCCCAGCGACCGCGACCGCAGCGTCCACTCGAAGACCGCGTCGCGGGCCATCTCGCGGGCCTGCTCTCGGGAGACCTCCGCGGGGAGCACGAGCACGTCCTCGACGGTCCGCTGTTCCGTCTCGGGGTGTTCGTCGGCGCGCAGCGCGAGCCGCCGCGACCGGTCGAGGCTGACGACGTACTCGGTCTCGCGGTCGTCGAGGAACCGCCGCGGAATCGTCGCGGTCGCCCGGTAGACGAGGTACGGGTACGCGACCGCGCCCACGCGGCCCGCCGACTCGACGGACTCGCGCTCGATTGCGGGCTCGACCACGTCGAGGGTCGCGCGCTCGCGGACGCGGTCGTCGCCGGTCATCTCACTGTTCGTCCCAGTAGTCGCTGTCCGCGACGTGCCCGCGGACGTTGTCCAGCTCCGTGACCGCCTTCGGCTCGGGCGTCCCGCCGTCGGTCGCGTAGTCGTCCTCGACGACCGCGGACAGCGGCTGGCGCATCACGTCGAAGTCCTCCGCGAGGGCCTCGCGGTCCGGCGGCGTCGTCGCCAGCGACACCACCACGAGCACGAGCGCGGACAGCACGAACGCCGGGAGCAGCCCGTACACCGTGAGCAGTCCCGACAGCGCGGGGTGGAGGCCCTCGATGGTGGCTTCGCCGAGGATGGTCGTCCACTGCGTCCACAGAATCATCGTCGTCGTGCCCGTCACCATGCTCGCGACCGCGCCCGCCACGGTGACGCGCTTCCACCACAGCGCCGCGATGAGCAGGGGGCCGAGGCTCGCGCCGAGGCCACCCCACGCGTAGTCGAGGACGAGCGTGTAGATTGGCGTCTCGCGGGCGACGTACGCGAACCCGATGGACGCGAACCCGATTGCGAGGGTGACGTACCGCGAGTACCGCACGAGCTGCTCCTCCGTGGCCTGCTCGTTGAGGAAGCCGTGGTAGACGTCCTCGACGACGGCGCTGGTCGCGACCAAAAGCTGGGAGTCCGCGCTGGACATCATCGCCGCGAGCGCGGCCGCGAGCACGACGCCGGCGAGCGCGCCCGGCAGCAGCTCCAGCGTCACCATCGGCATCGCGTTGTCCGTGTTCGCGAGGTCGCCGAACTGCACGAGCGCGTAGAGGCCGACGAGCGCGGCGCCGACGTACGCGACGAACATGAACAGCTGGGCGACGACCGCCGCCGTGCGGACGTTCTCCACGCGGTCGATGCCCATGAACCGCACCATGATGTGGGGGTTGCCGGGGACGCCGAGCCCGATGGCGGCGTACGAGATGATGCCGAACAGCGCGGCCCAGCCGGTCGCGCCGCCGGTGACGCTCGTGAGCGAGGCGCCGTTGTCCATCGCCGCGAGCTCGCCGAACGGCAGTCCCCACGTCGTGTACGCGATAATCGGGAGGACGGCGAACGCCGCGAGGATGATGGCGCCCTGGAAGTAGTCCGACCACGCCACCGCGAAGTAGCCGCCGAGCATCGTGTAGCCGACGACGATGACGCCGCCGGCGACGATGCCGACCCACATCTCGATGCCCGTGAGCACGCGCAGCAGCGTGCCCGCGGCGACGATTTGCGCGCCGACGTAGCCGCCCTCGAAGACGATGAGCACGAGCGAGGAGACGGCCTTCACGAGCCCGGTGTCGTCGCGGAGCCGCGTCGCGAAGAACGTCGGCAGCGTCACCGCGCGCACGATTTCCGAGTACTTGCGGAGGCGCTTGGCGATGCCCGCCCACGCCAGCAGGTCCGCGGGAATCATCCCGAGGCCGTTGTAGAACGCCATGACCCCCGAGGAGTAGGCGTCCGCGGGCACGCCCAGCGTCAGCCAGCCGCTCATCTCGGAGGCGCGCTCGCTGAACCCCGTGACGACGGGGCCGATTTCGCGGCCGCCGACCACGTAGTCGCCGACCGTGTCCATGAACTTGCTCGCCCACACGCCGATGCCCACGAGCACGACGAGGTAGGCGGCGAACGTCCCGAGCACCCACGTGCCCGCGCCGCCCGCGATGGCTTCAGCCACGGTTCACCTCCCGGTCGTGTTCCTCGCGCAGCCGCCGCTCGCGGCGCCCCTCCCAGACGTAGTAGACCGCCAGCGCGAGGAGGTAGACGACGAACGGGACGACCAGCGCGAGCCAGTCGAGCGTCGATACCGCCATGGTACGTTTCGGGCACGGCCCGCGGGCAACATGAACGTTCGGGGCTCGCGGCGGCAGAACTATGTTCGTCCGCGTGCGAGTCGTACGCATGGCAGAGAAGCAATCGACGGAGGCCTGCGGCCGCTGTTCGATGACGACCGTGGTGGACGCGGTCGATGCGAACAGCGACGACGGGCTCCGGGACCCGTTCGGCGACGACCGCATCGAGGTCGAGGAGTCCGCCGTGCGGCGCGTCTCCCCGGTCGCGTGGCTGCAGACGGCGACCGCGCGCCTGAACGCCGCCGTCCAGCGGCTCGCGTACGGCCAGTGACCGACACCCAGATGGGGCGTTACGTTCATTTCCCCGTCCGCCCTATCCACCCGTAGGGAATGCGCCGGGATTACTTCGAACTGGACGTCGAGCACGTCGACTGGGTCGACGAGGACGGTGACCCCGAGAAGCCGAACGTCACCATCGAGTTCACGGGCGCGGCCGCGGAGCTCGAAGACCGACTCACGGACCGGGACGGCGACCGCCTCGACGCCGAGGAGACCGACGCCACGTTCCGACTGACCGACGACGTCGACGACCCGGACGCCGGCGGCGTCGTCGCCGTCACGAACCGCATCACCGGGGAGTTCGTCCTCGAACTGAACCAGGACGCCGACGACGTCCTGCAGTTCGTGCGGGCGGCGCGCCGGTACGGCGAGGCGACCGGCGACGACGGCCAGTACCGCGTGGAGATTCGCGTCGACGGCGAGCAACTGGTCGTCTACGAGAAGTCGACGTTCCTCGTCTACAGCGAGGACGGCGACCTCCTCCGCAGCCACAGCCTCATCCCGAGCGGCATCGAACTCTGATTCTGCGCTCGCCCGGGAACAGCGGCACCTAAGTGAACGCGGGCGCTCCCCCCGCGTATGGACCTCTTCGGTACGGCAGGGATTCGAGGGAGCGCGGTCGCCGACGTGACCCCGGAGCTGGCGGTCGCGGTCGGCGCCGCGGCCGGCGCGGACGCCCGCGGCGACGACGAGGCGTTCGTGGTCGCGCGAGACGGCCGCGAGACGGGGCCGGCGCTCGCGGCGGCGATGAGCGCGGGCCTCCAGGCCGGCGGGATGCGCGTGCTGGACGCGGGCGTGTTGCCGACGCCGGCGCTGGCGTACGCCTCGCAGGGCCGCCGCGGCGTCCAATTGACCGCGAGCCACAACCCCCCGGAGGACAACGGCATCAAGCTGTTCGTGGACGGCTCCGAGTACGACCGCGAGCGCGAGCTCGCCATCGAGGACCGCGTGGACAGCGACCCCGAGTACGCGACGTGGGCGGACTGGGGCGAGACCGAATCCATCGAGGTGCTCCCGGACTACCGGGAGGCGGTCGCCGAGTACGCCCGCGGGCACGGCGCGCCCCTCGACGGCCTCACCGTCGCCGTGGACTGCGGGAACGGCGTCGCGGGGCTGGCGACGCCGCAGGTGCTGCGGGAACTCGGCGCGCACGTCGTCACGCTGAACGCGAACGTGGACGGCCACTTCCCCGGTCGCCCGAGCAAGCCGACGCCGGAGACCATCGGCGACCTGATGGAGTTCGTGGCGGACGGCGACGCCGCGTTCGGCATCGCGCACGACGGCGACGCCGACCGCATCGTCGTCGTGGACGGCGACGGCGAGGTCGTCCACGAGGACACGGTGCTGGCGATTCTCGCGGAGCACTACACCCGGGACAGCGACGCCGCCGACCCGGTGGTCGTGACGACGCCGAACGCCTCCGCGCGCATCGACGAGCGCGTGAGCGAGGCGGGCGGGCGGGTCGAACGGGTTCGCCTCGGCGCGCTCCACGAGGGCATCGCGGCGGCCCGCGAGGACGGCGGCGACGTCGTGTTCGCCGCGGAGCCGTGGAAGCACGTCCACGCCGCGTTCGGCGGCTGGATCGACGGCGTGGCGTCGGCGGCGGTGCTCTCGCGGCTGGTCGCGGACGCCGGCGGCCTCGCGGCGCTGCGCGAGCCCGTGACCGAGCGCCCGTACCGGAAGGTCAGTGTCGAGTGCCCAGACGCCGCCAAGGAGGCGGTGATGGCGCGACTCGCCGAGGACTTACCCGCCGAGTTCCCGGACGCCGACGTGGACACCGAGTACGGCGTCCGGCTGGAGTTCCCCGACGCGTCGTGGACGCTCGTGCGACCCAGCGGCACCGAGCCCTACGTCCGCGTGTACGCCGAGGCCGACGTCGTCGACGACCTCGTGGAGTCGGTCGCGGGCGTCGTCGAAGACGCCGTCGCTGAGGCCTGACAACGCGCCCACGTTTTGCCGCTATCCCCCACAAACGACGGCTTTATCACCGTACGAATGTCTCCTTTGACGCAAGTATGTCCAACTTCGACAGGCGGGAGTTCATCAAGGCGACGGCGGGCGCTGGCGCAATCGGTCTCGCGGGACTGGCGGGCTGTACGGGCGGTCCCTCCGGCGGCGACGAGACGGAGACGACCACCGAAGGGTCCAGCGGCACGACCGAGGACTCCGAGGGGACGACCACGGGGTCGGACACGACGCACGTCGGGATGGTGTACGCGACCGGCGGCCTCGGCGACGGGTCGTTCAACGATCAGGCGCAGTCCGGCATCCAGCAGGCCCGGGAGGACTTCGACCTCGAGTTCAGCGAGTCCCAGCCGGGCGCTGTCTCCGAGTTCGGGAACTACCAGCAGCAGTACGCGGGCTCCTCGAATCCCGACTACGACCTCGTCTCCTGCATCGGCTACCTCCACGCCGACTCGCTGTCGGAGACCGCCGCGAACTACCCCGAGCAGGACTTCCAGATCGTCGACGAAACCGTCGACGCGGACAACGTCGGCAGCTACGTGTTCCGCGAGCACGAGGGCTCGTACCTCGTCGGCGTGCTCGCCGCCCACCTCACGTCGATGAGCTTCAGCGCTGGCGCCGGCTCCACGAAGCCCGACTCCACGAACGTCGGCTTCGTCGGCGGCCGCGAGAGCGCGCTCATCCAGAAGTTCGAGGCCGGGTTCACCGCGGGCGTCAAGGCGACCAACGACGACATCGACGTGCAGACGTCGTACATCGGCAGCTTCAACGACACGACGGCCGGGCAGGAAGCCGCGCTCTCGATGTACAACTCCGGCAGCGACATCGTCTTCCACGCCGCCGGCAACACCGGCACCGGCGTCTTCCAGGCCGCACAGGACAAGGGCCGCTTCGCAATCGGCGTCGACCGCGACCAGTCCGTCACGAAGAGCAGCTACGCGGACGTCATCCTCGCGAGCATGGTCAAGCGCGTGGACACCGCCGTCTACAACGCCGCGGAAGCGAAGGTCAACGGCAACTTCGAGACCGGCACGACGACGACGCTCGGCCTGCAGGACGACGGCGTCGCCTGCGTCTACGGCGACCAGCTCGAATCCGAGATTCCCGAGGACGTCAGGACCGCCGTCAGCGACGCCCGCCAGTCGATTATCGACGGCGACACCTCCGTCCCGCAGAACCCCTCCGACGCCTGACCGCGGCGCCACCCCCAAATATATTCTGCACGAATGACACAAACGGATACGGCTGTCCGACTCGAAGACATCACGAAACGCTTCCCGGGCGTCGTCGCGAACGACAACGTCGACCTGCACGTCGAGCGCGGGTCAGTCCACGCCCTGCTCGGCGAGAACGGTGCGGGGAAGACGACCCTGATGAACGTCCTCTACGGGCTCTACCAGCCGAACTCCGGGCGCGTCGTCGTCGACGGCGAGCCCCGGGAGTTCGACTCCCCGCGGGACGCCATCGACGCCGGCATCGGGATGATTCACCAGCACTTCATGCTCGTGGACACCATGACGGTCGCCGAGAACATCGCGCTCGGCAACGAGCCCCGCAAGTGGGGCGGGCTCGCCGTCGACCGCGAGGCCGCGCGCCGCGAAGTCGTCGAACTCAGCGAGCGCTACGGGTTCGACGTCGACCCCGACCAGACCATCGCCGACGTCAGCGTCGGCGTCCAGCAGCGCGTCGAGATTCTGAAGGCGCTGTACCGCGGGGCGGACGTGCTCATCCTCGACGAGCCGACCGCCGTGCTCACGCCACAGGAGGTCGAGGACCTCTTCGGCGTCCTCGACGAGCTCACCGACCAGGGGAAGACGGTCATCTTCATCACGCACAAGCTCGGCGAAGCGATGCACGCCACCGACGACGTCACCGTCCTCCGGGACGGCGAGAACGTCGGCACCGTCGACGCCGACGAGACCACCCGCGAGGAACTCGCGGAGCTGATGGTCGGCCGCGAGGTCGTCCTCGACGTCGAATCGACGCCCCCGGACGTCGGTGAGACCGTCCTCGACGTGGACTCGCTTTCCGTGCTCGACGACCGCGACGTACCCGCCGTCACGGACGTCTCCTTCGCCGTCCGCGAGGGCGAAGTGTTCGGCGTCGCGGGCGTGGACGGCAACGGGCAGGCGGAACTCGTGGAAGCGATTACGGGCCTGCGCGAACCGGAGGCCGGCACCGTCGAGTTCGACGGCCGGGACTTCACCGACGCGCCCCGCCGCGAGCGCATCGACGGCGGGATGGCGTACATCCCCGAGGACCGCCAGGAGCGCGGGCTCGTGATGGACTTCGACCTCGTGGAGAACGGCATCCTCGGCAGCCAGCACGGCGAGCCGTTCGCGGGGAGCGGCACCATCGACTGGGACGCCTCCCGCGAGCACGCCGAGGCCATCGTCGAGGAGTACGACGTGCGGCCGCCGAACGCGGACAACGACGCCGTCTCGCTGTCCGGCGGCAACCAGCAGAAGTTCATCGTCGGCCGCGAGTTCGAGCGCGACCCGCGGCTCGTCGTCGCCACGCACCCGACGCGCGGCGTCGACATCGGCTCCCAGGAGTTCATCCACGACCGCCTGCTCGAACTCCGCGACGAGGGCCGCGGCGTCCTGCTGGTCTCCTCGAAACTCGACGAGGTGCAGGGGCTCTCGGACCGCCTCGCAGTGATGCACGACGGCGACGTGATGGCGGTCGTCGACCCCGACGACGTCACCGAGGAGGAACTCGGACTGCTGATGGCCGGCGAGCACCCCGAGGGGTACGAGCCGCGTAGCGAGCGCGACGCCAAGGGGGTGGCGCAGTGAGCGCCGCCGACCGCGCCCGCGCCCTGCTCGGGCGCCTCGTCCGCGCGTCGGCGTTCGAGCGCTTCCTCATCAGCATCTCCGCGCTCCTGCTGTCGGTGTTCATCGGCGCGCTCATCATCCTCGGCGCCGGCCGGATGACCGACTGCTCCAGCGCCGCCTACACCATCGCCGTCCCCGGGAAGTTCGTCACGCAGTTCGTCGGCGGCAGCTCGATGTTCGCGATGGGGTTCTGTTACGACCCGTTCGCGGTGTACGACCTGCTGTTCCTCGGCGCGCTCGGGGACGTCCTCTCGAATCCGCTGAACGGCCAGTTCGCCACGACGCTCGCCGAGACCACGATTCTGATGTTCACGGGCGTCGCGGTCGCGGTGGCGCTCCGCGCGGACATCTTCAACATCGGCGTGCAGGGCCAGCTCGTCGTCGGCGCGCTCACCACGGGCGTCGTGCTCGCGTACGTCGCGCCGCCGCTGGCCGACCTCGGCGTGCTCGCGACCGTCGTCTTGCTCCCGCTGGGCCTCCTGCTCGGCGGCGTCGCGGGCGGCGCGTACGCCGCGGTGCCGGGCGCGCTGAAGGCGTACGCGGACGCCAACGAGGTCATCACCACCATCATGCTGAACTTCGTCGCGACCTCCGTCGCGCTGTTCCTCGTCTCCCGCGAGAAGTACTTCAAGGACCCCGAGAGCTTCGCGAACCAGACCGTCCCGCTGCCCGACGTCGCGATGTTCCCCGACTTCCTGTTCCGGCCGCGGGACGACGTCTCCCTGCTCGCGCTCGCGTTCGCCATCGCGGTGCTCGTCGGCATCTGGTACCTCCTCCAGCACACGTCGTTCGGCTACGACCTCCGGACGAGCGGCCTCCAGCCGGACGCCGCCGAGTACGGCGGCGTCGACGCCGACCGCACCATCGTCTCCAGCATCACGCTGTCGGGCGCGCTCGCCGGCATCGGCGGCGCCGTCTACGTGCTGATGATGCTGGGGAACTTCCAGACCGGCGTCCCGGACTACGGCTTCGACGGCATCACCGTCTCCATCCTCGCCGGCAACAACCCGCTCGGCGTCGGGTTCGCCGCGCTGCTGTTCGGCGTGCTCAAGAGCGGCTCCGTCGTCGTGCAGGTCGGCTCTGACGTGCCGCCGACGCTGGTCGGCGTGCTCCGCGGGCTCATCATCCTGTTCGTCGCGATGCCGGAGTTCTTCCGGATGATCGGACGGAAGTTCGGCTCGTTCGACCAGCCCGGCGAGCCAGTGGCCGCCGACGGCGCCACCGGAGGTGGGAGCGATGAGTGACGGCTCCCGGGTCGCCGGCACCGCTCGAAGCGCGGTCGTCGGCGCCTACGACCGGCTGTTCGTCGGCCGGAGCCGCCTCCAGCAGGCGGTCGTCGGCGTCGTCCTGCTCGCTGCGCTCGGCCTCACCGCCGCCGGCGTGTTCGCGCCGCAGTCCGACGCCGGCCGGCTGTTCGCCGTGCTCACCGCCGACTCCACGCTCGCCGCGACGCTGCGGCTCTCGGTGCCCATCGCGTTCGCCGCGCTCGGCGGCATCTTCGCCGAGAAGTCCGGCGTCATCAACATCGGCCTCGAAGGCCTGCTCATCATTGCCGCGTTCGTCGGCATCTGGGCGACCGACGTGACCGGCAACGTCTGGTACGGCCTGCTCGGCGGCGTCCTCGCGAGCACGCTGCTGGCGCTGCTGTTCGCCATCGTCTGCATCGAGTTCCGCGCCGACCAGATTATCGCCGGCCTCGCGGTCTGGCTCATCGCGCTCGGCCTCGCGCCGTTCCTCTCGTCGGTCATCTACGGGTCGAAGAACACCGTCAGCGTCGATACGTTCCCGACGCTGACGGGCATGGGCATCCCGTTCGTCTCCGACTTCGTCACGTGGGAACTCGGATTCGTCGTTGAGCTCCCCGACGTCGGCGTCGTCGACCTCCCGGTCGTCGGCGCGGTCGACCTCGTGCCGAACGTCATCGACCTCCAGTCGTCGCTCGTCGGGCTGCCGTTCTTCGGCGCGCTGTTCGACGCCAGCCCGCCCGTCTACCTGATGCTGCTGGCGGTCGCGCTGTCGTGGTACACGCTCCACCGCACCGCGTTCGGCCGCTGGGTCGAAGCCAGCGGCGAGAACCCGAAGGCGCTGGACACGGCGGGCGTGAACGTCCACCGCGTCCGGTACGGCGCCGTGCTGCTGTCGGGCGTGCTCGCGGGCGTCGGCGGCGCCGCGCTCGCGCTCGGCGTCGGCCAGTTCACGGGCAACGGCCCGACGATGGTCAACGGGAAGGGGTTCATCGCCATCGTCGCGTACCTCTTCGGGAACTACCACCCCGTCGGGGCGCTCGGCTCCACGATGCTGTTCGCCGGCCTCGACGCCACGCAGCTCACGCTGCAGGCGCGGGACGTCTTCCAGGTGCCCACGGAGCTGGTGCGCACCATCCCGTACATCACCGTCATCGTCGTGCTCGCGGTGTTCGGCCGCACGCGCATCCCGTCCGCGGGCGGCGAGCACTACGAGTCCGGCGAGGACGAGTAAGCCGAACGCGCGGTCTTTTTGTCGCGGCTGCTCGAAGGACGCGTATGGACGACGACGAACTTCTCGCCGCCGCTCGCGACGCCCTACAGGAAGCCTACGTGCCGTACTCGGAGTACCCGGTCGGCGCCGCAATCGAGACCGCCGACGGCGAGGTGTACGTCGGGACGAACGTCGAGAACGCGAACTTCTCGAACAGCCTCCACGCCGAGGAGGTCGCAATCGGCTCCGCGGTCCGCGACGGCCACCGCGAGTTCGCGAAGGTCGTCGTCACCTCCGAAGCCCGGGACGCCGTCACTCCGTGCGGGATGTGCCGGCAGACGCTCGCGGAGTTCTGCGACGACGACGTCCCCGTGCTCTGTGACACCGGCGACGGCTACAAGCGCTACACCATCGGCGAACTCATCCCGGACACCATCACGCCCGAGATGCTCGGGCACTGAAAAGCGAGCGCAACGCGCGCCGGTTCAACAGGACGAACCCCGCCGCGATGACGACGAACCCCGCGGCGGTCACGGGGCCGATTGCCCGCCCGAGCAACACCCAACTGGAGACCGCGGTGACGACCGGGACGGCGTAGGAGACGAGGTTCGCGCGCACCGGCCCGACCGCGCCGACGAGTTCGAAGTACGCCGGGTAGGCCAGCGCCGTCGAGGCCACGCCCACGTACGCGATAGCACCGAGCAGCGACGGCGACGCCGGCAGCGACTGCGGCTCGCCCAGCAGGAGGCTGGCGGCGTGGACGAGGACGGCGCCGAACGCCAGCCCCCACGCGGTCTCCGCCAGCGAGTCGAGGTCGCTGTCCAATCGGCTGACGACCACGCTCCCGAGCGCGAGGCTCGTCGCGCCCGCCAGCAACAGCAGTTTCCCGGTCGTCCCGGCCGCGAGGTCGCCCGGGGACGGCCGCACGACGACGGCGACGCCGGTGAGCCCGACCACGAGGCCGACGACTTCGACGCGGTCGAGGCGCTCGGACGGCGCGAGCGCGGCCGCCAGCCCCGCGGCGATGACGGGGTTCGTGGAGAACAACACGGATGCGACCCCGCCCGTGGCGTGCTGCTGGCCGGCGAACAGGAACGCGTTCGTCAGCGCCGCGACCGTCGCGCCGCTGACCGCGGCGGCCGCGACCTCCCGGCGAGTCCGGGGGACGAAGCGGTCGCAGACGACGTACGCCGCCGGGAGCGCGACGACGGCGGCCGTCTCCAGCCGGTACGCAGCGAACAGCAACGCTGGCAACTCCCGCAGGCCGACGTCGATGGCGACGTACGACCCGCCCCACGCGAGTGCGACCACGCCGAACAGCGCCGCGACTCGACTCCGGTTCACGGCGGACGAAGGCGTTCGTCGGCGAAGTGCCTTCGCCTCCCGGAACACGAAGACACTTTGCACGTCGCCGGCCAACTCGGTGCCATGCCCGGCGACAGCGAGGACCCGAACGACGAGGTCCAGTATCACGTCGAACTCTCCACTGGGGACGTCGCGGACGCCGTGTTGCTCCCCGGCAACCCCGAGCGCCTCGACAAAATCACGCCGCTGTGGGACGACCACGAGGAGGTCGCCCACCACCGCGAGTACCGCACCGCTACCGGCAGCTACGACGGCACGCCCATCTCCGTGACCTCCACGGGCATCGGGTCGCCCTCGGCCGCCATCGCGGTCGAGGAGCTCGCGCGCATCGGCGTGGACACGTTCATCCGGGTGGGTTCCTGCGGCGCGCTCCAAGCCGAGATGGAGCCCGGCGACCTCGTCATCACCCGGGGCGCCGTCCGGCAGGAGGGCACCAGCGACGAGTACGTCCGCGAGGACTACCCCGCGGTCGCGGACAACGAGGTCGTCTCCGCGCTCGTCGCCGCCGCCGAGCGCCTCGGCCACGACTACCACGTCGGCCTCACGATGAGCTCGGACTCCTTCTACGCGGGGCAGGGCCGGCCCGGCTTCGATGGCTTCGAGGCCGTCGGCAGCGACGACCTCATTCAGGAGCTCAAGGACGCCAACGTCGCGAACGTCGAGATGGAGGCGTCGGCCATCCTCACGCTCGCGAACGTCTACGGCCTGCGCGCGGGGGCCGTCTGCTCGGTGTTCGCGAACCGCGAGACCGGCGAGTTCCTCACCGAGGGCGAGTCCAACGCCGCCGAGACCGCGAGCCTCGCGGTCCACCTCCTCGCGAAGATGGACGAGAAGAAAGCCGAGGAGGGCGTCGACCAGTGGCACGCCGGCATGAGTCTGGAATAACTCTGCGAGCGCGCAGCTACGGCGCGTACTCGGGGAGCGCGCGGTCGAGTACGTCCTCGACGAACGCACTCTTCTCGGCTGTGTACGCTTCTCGATTCTCCGGATACTCTGCGGCCAACTCGCGCTTCAGCGCGGCGTACGCGGTTGCCACGGCCGAGTGGTCGCGGAGGTAGTCGCGGAACGCGACCTGTTCGCGGTGGCAGTCGCTGTCTGATTCGACCAGCGAGAGGTAGTGCGTCCGGCAGTCCGGCGGCCCGCGCGCGAGGAAGACGCGGTCGGGCACGTCGTCGTTCGGCCGGCGGTCGTAGCCGTTCGCTCCCAATTCGGCGGCCACTGCGTCCGTCTGCCCGTCACCGACGACGACCAGCACGTCGATGATTGGCTTCGCGGGAATCCCCGGGACGGCGGTGCTGCCGACGTGCTCGATTGCCTCGACGCGGTCGCCGACGAGGTTGCGAAGTCGCTGTGCTTCCTCGCGGTAGGTCTCGCGCCACGACGAGTCGTGGGCTTCGAGTGCGACCTCGTTCCGGGAGAGTCCGACCATCCGACTGTCACTCGCCGCCTCTCGCGTCCCCCGAGAGGAAGATGCTCTCCTCGCCGGCGTGGAAGCGGTCGAGCGCGCGCATCGTCCCGATGTACGACCCGATGGCGACGACCGTGACGGCGGCGAGGAGGACGAACCCGTAGTAGACCAGTTGGGCAGCCATGTCTGGACTGAGGCCGGCGTCCGCCTTCAACGTTCGGCGAGACTTCCAGAAGGCCCCGTTGGTAGTCGTCGTTCGGAAAAACAGCGGAGTTATCGCGGTTACAGCGCGTCCCAGGCCTTCATCGCGCGCGACCACGACGTGATCTTCGCGATCCAGCGCGCGGCCGCGGCCTTCTTCAGCATCTTCGCGGGCGTGCCGTTGAACGTGCGGACGGGCGCGCCGAACCCGTTCATCTGGACGTCGTGGGCGATGGCGGTCTCGCCGATGGACACCAGCGTCCCCTGGTCGTCGTACGTCCACGTGCGCAGCGGGCGGCCGTCGATGGCCCGCGAGATGTTCTCGGCGGCGACGTCGGCGGCCTGCCACGCGGCCTGCGCGGTCGGCGGCGCGACCTCGTCGTCGGGCTGGTCGACCAGCGAGCAGTCCCCGACCGCGAACACGCGGTCGTCCTCCGTCTGGAGGTTCGAGCCCGCCTGCAGGCGGTTGTGTTCGGCGTCGAGGTCGACGTCGGCGAGTTCGCCGGGGCCGGTGACGCCGCCGGTCCACAGGAACACGTCGTAGTCGAGGTCGTCGCGCTCGTCGAACTCGATGTGGTCCTCGGCGGCCGCCGTAATCGGGTCGTCGGTGAGAATCTCGATGTCGCGCTCCTCGAGGCGGTGGCGGAGCGCGCCCTGAATCTCGCTGTCGCCCGGCGGGAAGATCTCGGGGAGCGCCTCCACGAGCGTCACGTCGATTGGCGCGTTGTGGCGGTCGCGGAACTCCGCGAGCTCGCCCGCGCTCTGGATGCCCGAGAGGCCCGCGCCCCCGACGACGACCTGCGCGGGGTCGTCGCGGGTGGCTTCCTTCGCGGCGGCCCTGACGTCCTCGTGGATCGCGAGGGCGTCGTCGAGGCCCTTCAGCGTGTGGGGGTGTTCGCCCATCCCCTCGATGCCGTAGGTCGCCGTCTCCGACCCGATGCCGACGAGGAGGTAGTCGTAGGAGAGGTCGTCGCCGTCCGCGAGTTCGACGGTGCGGTCGTCGACGTGGACGTCGACGACTTCGTCGTGGACGAACCGCGTCCCGCGGGACTTGACGTCCTCGACGGGAATCGTGATCTTGTCCTCGACGCCCGGGTCGCGGATGACGCGGTGGGCCTCGTGGAGGACGAGGTGGTAGTCGGTGTCGGAAACCCAGACGAGTTCCGCGTCGGGACCGAGTTCGTCTTCGAGCTTCGACACGGCGCCGGCGCCAGCGTACCCGGCACCCAGAACGACGACCTTGGTTGTCATACGGAACTCTGCGTGACCCGGTGATACAAAGGCTTTGAAACGCCGCGCGTCAGTGCTCGGGTTCCTCGGCGGGGGCTTCCATCGAGTCGATCTTCAGGATGAGGATGTTCGCGGTGTCGTCTTTGCCGTCCAGCGTCCCCTCGATGACGAGCTTCGACAGTGGCGTCGGTCCGACGGTGACGCTGTCGCCCTCGTGGAACTCCCGGATGGAGCCGCGGAGGTGAATCTCCGCGCGGCACAGCTCGGGGTGGTGGACGCTCGTCAGCCCGACCTCCTCGACGTTCGCGTCCTCGACGACCTCGCCCTCGTGGCGGACGGGGACCTCGGCGGTCGTGTCCAGCTTCTGGATTTCCAGCGCCTCGTAGGCGTTGACGGTCGGCTTGTACCCACCCTTCGGACCGGGGACGCCCTCGACGAGCTGGAGCGCTTTCAGGCTCTGCATCTGGTTCCGAATCGTGCCCGGGTTGCGGTCGACCTCCTCGGCGATGTCCTCGCCCTTGACGGCCTGCTCGCGCTCCGTGTAGAGGTCTACGAGCGCTCGCAGTATCGTCTTCTGACTGGAGGTCAGTTCAATCGATGACATACGACTGGTTTGGCCGGTGTTTTCCATAAATCCCCCGATGGGGAGCCCGACGGGGACCGGCGAAACGGTAGGTTTTACGGCCCGACCGTCAATCCACGTCCATGGACGGAAACCGCGTTCTCGTCACCGGTGGCGCGGGGTTCATCGGGTCGAACCTCGCGAACCACCTCGCCGCGGACAACGACGTCGTCGCGCTGGACAACGGCTACCTCGGCACGCCCGAGAACCTCTCCGAGGACGTCGAGTACGTCGAAGCGGACGTGCTCGACGACGACCTGCCCACGGACGTCGACGTCGTCTACCACCTCGCCGCGCTGTCCAGCCGTCAGATGCTCGAAGAGAACCCCCGCGAGGGCGCTCGCGTCAACATCGAGGGGTTCGTCAACGTCGTCGAGCAGGCCCACGCCGACGGCTGCGACACCATCGTCTACGCATCGACGTCCTCGGCGTACGGCAGCCGCACCGAGCCCAGCCCCGAGGACATGGACTTGGAGGCCGCGACGGGCTACGACGCGTCGATGCTCGGCCGCGAGCGCTACGCGGAGTACTACAACAATTTCTACGACGACCTCTCGTGTGCGGGGATGCGGTTCTTCTCGGTGTACCAGGGTTACGGCGGCAACGAGGCCCACAAGGGCGAGTACGCCAACACCGTCTCGCAGTTCACCGAGAAGATTGCGAACGGCGAGTCGCCCGTGCTGTGGGGCGACGGCTCCCAGACGCGGGACTTCACGCACGTCGACGACATCGTGCGCGGACTTGTGACGACCGCCAAGCACGAACTCACGGGCGTCTACAACCTCGGCACCGGCGAGGCGTACTCGTTCAACGAGATGGTCGAGCTCATCAACGACGCGCTCGGCACGGACGTCGAACCGGAGTACGAGCCGATTCCGCTGGAGAACTACGTCCACGACACGTGCGCGGACATCTCCAAGATAACGGAGGCGACCGGCTGGGAGCCCCAGATTTCCTTCGAGGAGGGCGTCGAGCGCGTCGTCGCCCCGTACCGCGACTGAACTACCGGCTGACGAGGGTTCGCTCGACGAGCTTCGTCGCGACCAGCGAGGACGCCACGAGCGTCCCGCCGAGGAAGAGCCCGACTGCCAGCGCCGACGCCGCGAACGGCACGACGTTCCGCGGGAAGTACGCGTACACCCACGCCGCAACGAGGGCGTAGCACGCCAGCGGCGCGAGCGACGCCACCGCTTCCGCGGGCCGGAGTCGCTTCAAGTCGCCGTACGTGCGGTCGTGCCACGGATTCCCGGTCAGCGGCAGCCACGCCAGCCAGCCCACCAGCCGGAACGCGAGGTATCGGAGTTGGCGTCGCTTGGCGGGCACGCCCGCTACGTCGAGCGATTCTGACATAAACGCCTCGCCGGCGCAGAACGGGACCCACTAAAGGCCGATGCGCGTACCACCTGTATGGCCAAGACCGTCCACGTCATCGGCGCACCGATGGACTACGGCTCGGACCGACGCGGCGTCGATATGGGGCCGTCGGCGATTCGCTACGCCGACCTCGCCGCACAGCTGGACGCCGCGGGCGTCGACGCCGTCGACACCGGCGACCTGCTCGTGCCGCGCGCGGAGGAGCGCGACCCCGACGGCGCCAACGCGAAGTTCCTCGACGAAATCGAGGACGTCTCCCTCCGGCTCGCCGCCGAGGTCGCGGACACGCTCGCCGAGGGCGCGTTCCCGCTCGTGCTCGGCGGCGACCACGCGGTCGCCATCGGGTCGCTGGCGGGGAGCGCGCGGGACGCCGAAATCGGCGCGCTCTGGCTGGACGCCCACGGCGACTTCAACACGCCCGCGACCTCCCCGAGCGGGAACGTCCACGGGATGCCGCTGGCGGCGGCGCTGGGCCGCGGCGAGTTCGCGGACACCGAGTGGGCGAACGCCACCGGCCTCCGCGAGGAGAACGTCGCGCTCGTCGGCCTGCGGAACCTCGACCCCTCCGAGCGCGAAGCCATCCGGGAGAGCGAGATGACCGCGTTCACGATGAGCGACATCGACGAGCGCGGCGTCACCAGCGTCGTCGACGAGGCCCTGGACATCGTGACTGCGGGCACCGACGGCGTCCACGTCTCGCTGGACGTCGACTGGCTCGACCCCGACGAAGCCCCGGGCGTCGGGACGCCCGTGCGCGGCGGCGCGACCTACCGGGAGGCGCACGCGGCGCTGGAAGCGATTGCGCAGCGGGACGCGGAAGAAGAGTTCCTCCGCTCGCTGGAAGTCGTGGAAGTGAACCCGATTCTGGACGAGTCGAACCGGACCGCGGACATCGCCGCGGAGCTGGCCGCGAGCGCGCTCGGCAAGCGAATTCTCTGACTCAGAGCGCGGTGGTCGCGACGGCGTACACGAGCCCCGCGCCCGCCGCCGCGAGCGCGGCGTGCCCGAGCGCGCCGAACACGACCGCGGCGCCGGCGAGTATTCGGTCGAGTGGTTTCAGTTCCTGTCCGAAGACCTCCCGTTCGCGTTCGGCGACAGCCATCGTCGTTCACCTACTTGGGGATACGACGGGCAGGGGGACAATCCCCCGGGGTGGTTCCTACGCAGTCGCAACCGCTCCCACTCGGTGGGAATCCGCGGAAAAAGTTACGTGGAAGCTACTCCTCGCTCGCCTCGTCCTCGTCGCTCTCGCTGGGCCGGTAGACGGAGACGGCGGCGACCTCGTCGCCGGCCTCGACGTCCATCACTTTCACGCCCTTCGTGTTCCGGCCGACCGTCGAAATCTCGTCGACGGGGAGCCGGATAATCTGGCCGGCCTCGCTCATCGCGACGAGGTTGTCGTCGTCGCTGACCGTGTCCAGGGAGACGACGTTGCCGTTGCGCTCGCCGGTCTTGATGTCCACCAGTCCCTTGCCGTTCCGGGACTGCTTGCGGTACTCCGACAGCGGCGTGCGCTTCCCGTAGCCGTACTCCGTGACGGTCAGGAGGGTGCGCTCGTCGTCGGGTTCGACCGGCGCGAGGCCCGCGACCTTGTCGTCGCCTTCGAGGTCCATCCCGCGGACGCCGCGGGCGTTGCGGCCCATCGCGCGGACGTCCGTCTCGTCGAACCGAATCGCCATCCCGTGCTCGCTGCCGAGCACGACGTCGTGGCTACCGTCCGTGACCTCGACGTCGGCGAGCTCGTCGCCGTCCTCGAGGCTGATGGCGATGATGCCCGTCGAGCGGATGTTCTCGAACTCGCCGACGGTGGTGCGCTTCACGTAGCCGTGGCGGGTCGCCATCGTGAGGTACTCGTCGTCGCTCTCGAAGTCGAGGTCGTCGGCGGTGACGACCGCGGAAATCTCCTCGTCGTCGTCGAGGTCGAGGATGTTCACGGCGGAGGTGCCCCGCGCCGTGCGGGACATCTCCGGCACCTGGTGGACCTTCAGGCGGTAGACCTGCCCCTGGTTCGTGAAGCAGAGGAGGTAGTCGTGCGTGCTCGCGGTGAACACCGCTGAGACGCGGTCCTCGTCTTTGAGGTCGGTGCCGATGATGCCCTTCCCGCCGCGGTGCTGGGCGTCGAAGGTGTCCGCGGGCACGCGCTTGATGTAGTCGCTCTCGGAGAGCACGACCACGACGTCCTCCTCGGGAATGAGGTCCTCGTCGGTGACCGTGCCCGTGTCCTCGATGAACGACGTGCGGCGCTCGTCGGCGTACTCGTCTTTGATGTCCCGCAGTTCGTCCTTGATGACTGAGAGGAGTTCCTCCTCGCTACCCAGAATCTCCTCCAAGCGCTCGATGCGGTCGGTGACCTCCTCGTACTCGGATTCGATTTCCGCGGCCTCCATCGACGTGAGGCTGCCGAGCTGCATCCGGACGATGTGGTCGGCTTGGGCCTGCGTGAACCCGAAGTCGTCCTTGAGCGCCTCCTTGGCGTCGTCGCGGTCTTCGGCGTTCTGGATGGTCTCGACCACGTCGTCGGCCTGCTCTAGGGCTTTGAGGCGGCCTTCGAGGATGTGCGCTCGGTCCTCTGCCTCCGCGAGGTCGTGCTCGCTGCGCCGCCGCACCACTTCCTTGCGGTGGGCGACGTATTCCTCGAGCATCTCCTTGAGCGTGAGGACCTTCGGCTGGCCGTCCACGAGCGCGAGGTTGATGACGCCGAACGTGCGCTCCAGGTGGGACTCCAGCAGGTGGTTCTCCACGACGTCCGTGTTCGCGTTCCGCTTGAGTTCGACGACGATGCGGATGCCGTTGCGGTCGGACTCGTCGCGGAGGTCGCGCACGCCGTCGAGGTCGCCGTCGCGGACGTCGTCGGCGATTCGCTCGACGAGCTTCGACTTGTTCTGCTGGTAGGGCAGTTCCGTGATGACGATGCTGTCGCTGGAGTCGCCCTCCTCGACGTGGTACTCGGCGCGCACCCGGACGCGGCCCCGTCCCGTCTGGTAGGCCTGCTTGACGTCCGAGCGCCCGACGATGTTGCCCGCGGTCGGGAAGTCCGGCCCCTTCACGTGGTCCATCAGGTCCACGACCGTGCAGTCGGGGTTGTCGATGAGGTGGACGGTCGCGTCGATGACCTCGCCGAGGTTGTGCGGCGGGACGTTCGTCGACATCCCGACCGCGATGCCCGACGAGCCGTTCACGAGCAGGTTCGGGAACGCCGACGGCAGCACCTCGGGCTCGGTCAGGCGGTCGTCGTAGTTCGACTGGAAATCGACGGTGTCCTTCTCGATGTCCGTCAGCAGCTCCTCCGCGATAGACGCCATGCGGGCCTCCGTGTACCGCATCGCGGCCGCGGGGTCGCCGTCCACGCTGCCGAAGTTCCCCTGGCCGTCCACGAGCGGGTACCGCATCGAGAAGTCCTGTGCCATCCGCACGAGCGCGTCGTAGATGGCGGAGTCGCCGTGCGGGTGGTAGTCGCCCATCGTGTCCCCGACGATGTTCGAGGACTTCCGGTGGCTGGAACCGCTGGAGACGCCCGCCTCGTGCATCGCGTAGAGGATGCGGCGGTGGACGGGCTTGAGGCCGTCCCGGACGTCCGGGAGCGCCCGGCCCGCGATGACGCTCATCGCGTAGTCGATGTACGACTGTTCCATCTCCTCGTCCACGCGGACGTTCTTCACGCGGTCTGCGACCTCGTCGGGTGCGTCTGGGTCTGGTGCGTCCGAACTCATGTTAGATGTCCACCCACTCTGCGTCCGTGGCGTGGTCCTGGATGAACTGCTTGCGCGGCTCGACGGCGTCCCCCATCAGCACGGAGAACATCTTGTCCGCGGCGGCGGCGTCCTCGACGGTGATGCGCTTGAGGATGCGGTTCTCGGGGTCCATCGTGGTGTCCCAGAGCTGCTGGGGGTTCATCTCCCCGAGGCCCTTGAACCGCTGGACCTGCGTCGGGTTGCCGTCGCACTTCTCCTCGATGATGCGTTCGCGCTCCTCCTCGGTCATCGCGTCGTAGGTGTTCCCGCGGTACCGGATGCGGTACAGCGGCGGCTGGGCGGCGTACACGTAGCCGGCCTCCAGCAGCGGCTTCATGTGCCGGTAGAAGAACGTGAGCAGGAGCGTGCGGATGTGCGCGCCGTCGACGTCGGCGTCGGTCATCATCACGATCTTCTTGTACCGGATGTCGTCGATGTCGAACTCGTCGCCGATGCCGGTGCCGAGCGCGGTGATGATGTGTCGAATCTCGTCGTGTTCGAGAATCCGGTCGAGGCGGTGCTTCTCGACGTTCAGAATCTTCCCGCCGAGCGGGAGAATCGCCTGGAACTCGGGGTTGCGGCCCTGCTTGGCGGAGCCGCCCGCGGAGTCGCCCTCCACGATGAACAGTTCGGCGTCGTCGGGGTCTTTCGTCTGGCAGTCAGCGAGCTTCCCGGGGAGGCTCGTCGAGGAGAGAGCGGACTTGCGCCGCGTCAGCTCCTCGGCCTTCTTCGCGGCCTTCCGGGCCTTCGCGGCCTCGACGGCCTTCCGGACGACGGCCTCGGCGGTGTCGGGGTTCTCCTCGAAGTACGTGCCCAGTCCCTCGTGGACCGTGCCCTCGACGATGCCCCGGACCTCGCTGTTGCCGAGCTTGGTCTTCGTCTGCCCCTCGAACTGCGGGTCGGGGTGTTTCACGGAGACGACCGCGGTGAGCCCCTCGCGGATGTCCTCGCCCGTGAGGTTCTCGCCGTCGAGCTCCCCGAGCAGGTTGTGCTCGTTGGCGTAGTCGTTGACCGTGCGCGTGAGCGCGGTCTTGAACCCCGTGAGGTGGGTGCCGCCCTCGCGGGTGTTGATGTTGTTCGCGAACGCGTGCGTCGAGGACTGGAGGTCGTCGGTCGCCTGCATCGCGATTTCGACCTGAATGCCGTCCTCCTCGCTCTCGAAGTAGATGACGTCCTCGTGGAGCGCCTGCCGGCTCTCGTTGAGGTACTCGACGAACTCGCGGATGCCGCCCTCGTACTCGAACGTCGAGGACTGCGACTCGTCGCCGCGCTCGTCGGTGAGCGTGATTTCGACGCCGGAGTTCAGGAAGGCCAGCTCGCGCAGGCGGTTCTCGAGCGTGGAGTAGTCGAACTCCAGCGTCTCGAAGATGTCGGCGTCCGGGCGGAACCGAATCAGCGTCCCGGTCTCGTCGTCGCCGACGTCGTCGATTCGTTCGAGGTCCGTGACGGGTTCACCGTGCTCGAACTTCTCGCGGTACTTCCCGCCCTCGCGGGAGACCTCGACCGCGAGGCGCTCGGAGAGCGCGTTCACGACGGAGACGCCGACGCCGTGGAGCCCGCCGGAGACCTGGTAGGACTTCGCGTCGAACTTCCCGCCGGCGTGCAGGACGGTGAGGATGACCTCGACCGCGGGGCGGTCGTACTCCTCGTGGGTGTCTATGGGGATGCCGCGACCGTCGTCCTCCACGCTGACCGAGCCGTCCTCGTGGAGCGTCACCTCGATGTGGTCGCAGTATCCGGCCAGTGCTTCGTCGATTGAGTTGTCCACGACCTCGTAGACGAGATGATGGAGGCCACGAGCGTCAGTGGACCCGATGTACATCGCCGGCCGCTTCTGGACGGCTTCCAGCCCCTCCAGAACCTGGATTTGGCCAGCGCTGTACTCGCTTTGGTCAGACATGAACGTTGCATCTCCCTAGGCTCCCCGTCGGTAAAAAAGACTCGCACGCGTGCGCGCGAAAACCCCGCGATTGTCTTGCGTTCGTCTGCCGTCGCGCGTTCAGTTTCACTTTCACCCCGCACACCGCTGGGGTTTTACCCGCCGAACGGGAACTACGGGTATCGAATGACGTCCTTCCAGTCGACGCTCGGCGAGGAGGAGGGCATCGCGGAGGAGCTCGCCGCGAGCCAGCGCGAGATCTCCATCGCCGAGTTCTTCGAGAAGAACAAGCACATGCTCGGCTTCGACAGCGGAGCCCGAGGGCTGGTCACGGCCGTCAAGGAGGCCGTGGACAACGCCCTCGACGCCACCGAGGAGGCCGGCATCCTCCCGGACATCTACGTCGAAATCGAGGAGGGCCGCGACTACTACACCCTCGTCGTCGAGGACAACGGGCCGGGCATCACGAAAGAACAGATTCCGAAAATCTTCGGGAAGCTGCTGTACGGCTCCCGGTTCCACGCCCGCGAGCAGAGCCGCGGGCAGCAGGGCATCGGCATCTCCGCGGCCGTCCTCTACTCCCAATTGACCTCGGGGAAGCCGGTGCGCATCGAGAGCCGCACGCAGGACTCCGGCGTGTCGAACTACTACGAGCTCATCATCGACACGGACACCAACGAGCCCGAAATCAGTGTGGAGAAGGAACTCTCCGCGGCGGAGAGCGACCTCCGCGGCACGCACGGCACGCGCATCGAGATGGACCTCGAAGCGAACATGCGCGCCCGCGGCCAGCTCCACGACTACGTCAAGCACACCGCGGTCGTCAACCCCCACGCGCGCATCGAACTGCAGGAGCCGAAGGGCGAAATCAAGGCCGAGCGCGCCGAGGGCGCCGGCCTCCCCGAGGAAACCGAGGAGATTCGCCCCCACCCCCACGGGGTCGAACTCGGGACGCTCATCAAGATGCTCGGCGACACGGATTCGCACTCCGTCTCGGGGTTCCTCCAGTCGGAGTTCACGCGCGTCGGGAAGAAGACCGCCGACGGCATCGTGGACGCGTTCCGCGACCGCCACTACGGCCGCGAGCTGCGGTGGCGACCACCGGGCATCGACGCCGAGACCGACCTCGAAGCCGCCGTGGTGGACGCCGTCTCGAACAAGGGCGCCGACGACACCGCGGCGTTCGCCGAGCGGGTCGCCGACGCCGTCGAAGACGCGGAGCGCGTCGCGTACTCGGAACTCGAAGCGCTCGTCGCCGACGCCGCCGAAGCGTCCGAGGAGTCCTCCGGGACGACGTTCGGCGACACTGTGCAGGAGCACGTCGTCGACGCGGTGTGGGACGCGCTCACTGAGGACCGCGCGGCCGACGTGTTCGTCGCGGTGGACGCCGCGACCACCACGCAGAAAGACGACGCGACGGTGCGCGGGCTCGCCGAGCGCATCGCCGACAAGTTCGGCAGCGACACGCCCCGCGACCGCGTGACCCGCGCCGAACTCGCCGAGTTCGTCCACCGCGCCGCGGAGATGACCGAGGAAGTCGAGGACGCGACCGTCGGCGACACCGCGCGCGAGAACGTCGTCGAGGAACTCTGGTCGGACATGGCGACGGTGCCCGACGACCTGCCGAAGACCAAGGACGTGGCGGCCGACCGCGACACCGCCAGCGAACTGCTGGACGCGATGGCGAGCGTGGACGTGATGGCGCCGCCGACCTCCTGCCTGTCGCCCATCAAGGCCGACCTCGTTGAAGCGGGGCTCCGCAAGGAGTTCGACGCCGAGTTCTACTCGGCGGCCACCCGGGACGCCGAGGTCCACGGCGGCGACCCGTTCATCGTGGAGGCCGGCATCGCGTACGGCGGCGAACTCGAAGACCAGGGCGGCGTCGATCTGCTGCGGTTCGCGAACCGCGTGCCGCTGGTCTACCAGCGCGGCGCCTGTGCGACGACGAACGTCGTCAAGGACATCGGCTGGCGGAACTACAACCTCGACCAGCCCGGCGGCAGCGGCCTCCCGCAGGGTCCCGCCGTCATCATGGTCCACGTCGCCTCGACGAACGTGCCGTTCACCAGCGAATCCAAGGACGCCGTGGCGTCCGTCGAGGAAATCGAGGACGAGATCGAGCTGGCGGTCCGGGAGGCCGCCCGCGACCTCAAGTCGTTCCTGAACAAGCGCCAGTCGATGCGCAAGCGCCAGCAGAAGCAGAACGTCATCATGGACATCCTCCCCACGATGGCCGAGAAGGTCTCGGACATGACCGACAACGAGCCCCTCGACGTCGAGGACTCGCTGGCGCGCATCATGAACAACGTCCTCGTCGAGCGCGACCTCGACGGCGACGAGGTGACGCTGCGCGTCGAGAACCACGGCGACACCGCCGCGGACGTCGACGTCACCGACATCGTCACCGCCGAACCCGCCGACCCCACCGACGGGAACGTCGTGGAGATGGACGGCGAGTGGTTCGTGAAGTGGTCGCCGTCGGTCTCCGGCGGCGACACCGCGGAGCTGACGTACAGCGTGGACGACGACGCGGAGTTCGACCTCTCCGTGCAGGGCGTCGAGGACGCCCGCCTCACCATCAACCAATGAGCGACGCAAACACCCCAGACACGCCGAAGGGCGACGACGCCCGCGACCAGCTCGTCGAGCTGGCCGAACAGTTCTACGACCAGTTCGCGGACGGGTCGGTCCCGAAGATGACCCTGCCCACGCGCTCGAAGTCCAACATCGAGTACGACGACGACTCCGACGTGTGGGTGTACGGCGACCGCACGAGCACGCGCTCGGCGAACTCCGTGCGGGGCGCGCGCAAGCTGTTGAAGTCCATCTACACCATCGACTTCCTCGCCCAGCAGCTCGACGAGGACCGCTCTTCGACGCTGCGTGAACTGTACTACCTCTCGGAGTCCTGGGACGAGGAGGAAGCCCAGTTCAACGACCAGAGCGAGTCCGACAAGCTCGTCGAGGACCTCGAAATCGTCTCCGGCGTGAAGCGCGAGGACTTCCACATGCGTCCCGAGGAGTCCGGCGCGAAGGTGATGGGGCCGCTGCGCATCCGCGAGCAGACCAACCGCGGCGACCGCGAGATTCACTGCCAGGACGACGTCGGGCAGGGCGGCTACCAGATTCCGAACAACCCCGACACCATCGAGTTCCTGGACTGCGACGCGGAGTTCGTGATGTGCGTGGAGACCGGCGGGATGCGCGACCGCCTCGTCGAGAACGGCTTCGACGACGAGTACGACTGTCTGGTCGTCCACCTCGGCGGTCAGCCCGCGCGGGCGACCCGCCGCCTGACCAAGCGCCTCCACGACGAACTCGGCCTCCCCATCACCGTGTTCACTGACGGCGACCCGTGGTCGTACCGCATCTTCGGCTCCGTCTCCTACGGCTCCATCAAGTCCGCGCACCTCTCGGAGTACCTCGCCACCCCGGAAGCGCAGTTCGTCGGTATCCGCCCGCAGGACATCGTCGACTACGACCTGCCGACGGACCCGCTCAGCGACTCCGACGTGAACGCCCTCGAGTCCGAACTGGAGGACCCGCGCTTCCAGAGCGACTTCTGGACCGAACAGATCGAACTCCAGTTGGACATCGACAAGAAGGCCGAACAGCAGGCGCTTGCCTCCCGCGGCCTCGACTTCGTCACCGACACCTACCTGCCCGAGCGCCTCGACGAGATGGGCGTCATCTAGTCGGTTCTATTCTCCGGCCAGCAGGCCCGGGACGTCCGAGAG
This sequence comes from Halobacterium sp. NMX12-1, assembly GCF_040435975.1. Classification (NCBI taxonomy): domain Archaea; kingdom Methanobacteriati; phylum Methanobacteriota; class Halobacteria; order Halobacteriales; family Halobacteriaceae; genus Halobacterium; species Halobacterium sp. NMX12-1. The sequence goes on from NZ_CP159204.1 coordinate 1,612,467, forward strand.
CGAGTCCAGCACGTAGTCCGGCTCGACGTCGCTGTCCGCGAGGTCCGCGTCGGTGCTGACGCCCGTGCGAACTAGGACCGTGGTCATCCCCGTGCGTTCGCCCATCGAGACGTCCGTGTCGAGGCGGTCGCCGACGAGCACGCACTCGTCGGTCGGGACGCCGAGGCGGTCGGCGGCGAGGCGCGCGGTCGTCGCCGACGGCTTCCCCAGCACCGCGTCGGGCTCGCGTTCAGTGACGCCCGCGACCGCGCGGATGATGGCTCCCGACCCCGGCGAGCGACCGTCTTCTGTGGGAATCGTGGCGTCGCGGTCCGTGCCGACGAGCGCCGTCTCGTCGTCGAGCGCGTCGATGGCGGCCTGCAGGTCGCGGTAGTGGAACTCGCGGTGGTAGCCCGCGACGACCACTTCTGCCGTTTCGGGGTCGTCGGTCAGCGCCACGCCAGCGTCCCGCAGTTGGTCCACGATGGAGGCTTCCGCAATCGGGAACGCGGGTTCGCCGGCGTGGTTCTCGCGGAGGTACGCGACCGTCGCGTCCGTGGACGTGAGCACGTCCTCGGCGGCCGCGTCGATGCCCAGCTCGCGCAGCCGCGCGGCGTACTCGCGAGGCGCAACGGTGGGGTTGTTCGTCAGGAAGAGCACGCGGTCGAGGCGCTCCCGGAGCGCCGTGACTGCGTCGGCCGCGCCCGGCAGCAGCGTCTCGCCGCGGAGGACGGTGCCGTCGAGGTCCACGACGGCGCCACGAACGTTCATACCACTCCTTGCGCGGCTGGCGTGTTCAACGCACCGCCGTCAGCCCTGCTGCTCGGCGAGGCGTTCGACGCGCTCGATGGTGTCGGAGTTCTCCGGCGGCTTGTCCTCGCGGACGGTGACGAACCGCGGGAACCGGAGCGCGTACCCCGACTCGTAGGTCGGCGACGTCTGAATCTCCTCGTAGCCGACCTCGAAGACGACGGCGGGTTCGAGGTCCACTTCCTGGCCGTCCTCCGAGCGGATGTGCGGCTCCAGGAGGTCCGTGAGGTCCGCGAGTTCCTCGTCGGTGATGCCGGTGGCGACCTTCCCGATAGTCGCGTACTCGCCGGTTTCCTCGTCGCGCGCGGACAGCACGAACGTCCCGAGGAACGACGCGCGCCGGCCCTCGCCCCACTCCGCGCCAGTCACGACCAGGTCCAGCGTCTCCACGTCGGGCTTGCGTTTGAGCCAGTGCTTCCCGCGGTCGCCGGGCGTGTACGCCGCCTCGGGGTCTTTCAGCATGATGCCCTCGTGGCCGGCTTCGAGCGCGCGCTCCTCGAAGGCCGCAATCTCGTCGGCGTCGTCCGTGACCAGAATCTCGGAGACCGCCGAGTCGTCGTCCACCACCTCGCGGAGGCGCCGGTGGCGCTCGCGGAACGGCTCGTCGAGCAGGTCCTCCCCGCCCGCGTGCAGGCAGTCGAAGGCGTTCAGTTCGACGCGAATCTCGTCGCGCATCTGCTCGACGTCGTGCTTGCGGCGGAAGCGCTTGAGAATCTCCTGGAACGGCAGCGGGCTCCCGTCGTCGTCGACCGCAACCGCCTCCCCGTCCAAGATGACGGGCGCCTCGACGTGATCCTCGACGAACTCCACGAGCTCCGGGAGCGCGTCCGTCACGTCCTCCATGTTCCGCGAGTACAGCGACACCTCGTCGCCGTCCCAGTGGACCTGGACGCGCGCGCCGTCGAACTTCGTCTCCACGGCGGCCTCCTCCCACTCGTCGAGGGCGTCGGTGACCGTGCCGGCCTGCGCGAGCATCGCCTGCACGGGCCGCCCGACTTCCAGGTGTAGCTCGTCGAGGCCCTCGACGCCCTCGTCGCGGGCCGTCACCGCCACGAGCCCGTAGTCGTTCGACACCTGGAGCGCGCGCTGGACGCCCTCCACGGGCACGTCGAACGCCTCAGCGATTGCGTCCCGGACCGCGCCCTCGCCGACGCCGATGCGCATCTCCCCGAGCACGAGCCGCGCGAGGTATCGTGCTTCCTCGCCCGAGCAGTCGTTGAACAGCCCGAAGAGGAGGGTGACTTTCTCGTCCTGGCTGCCGTCGCCCTCGGCGGCTGCGAGCGCGGTCAAGTCCTCGTACACCTCGGCGACGGTCAGGTCGTCGTCGCCGCTGTCCGCCGCGAACGCGCCCAGTCCCGCCTGTCCGCCGAGGTCGAGGTTCGCAGCGACCTCGCCGATGTCACCCGTCTCGGCGAGCCGGTCCTCGACGTCCTCGACGGTGACGTTCGTGGACGCCGCGCGCGCCAGCGCCTCGTAGCAGAGCCGCGGCCCAATGTCGAGTTTCGTCTCCGAGTGCGCCGGGAACACCCGCCCCTGGACGAACCGCGCGACCACCGCGAGGTCGTCGCCGGCCTCGCCGAACAGGGCCGCGACCTTCGCGACGACGTCGAGGTCCGCGTCCGTCGCCTCGATGTCGGCGGCGTGCGCGGCGAACGAACCGAATTCCATTACCGTCCGGTAGCCAGTTCCCGCAGTTAAAACGCGCGAACCGCGCTCACCCACCCACCGCGCTTATTAGGCGCGGGGCGACAAACCCCACGCCATGACAGGCCCGGACCTCGTGGAGCGAGTGCGCGACACCCTGAACGTGGACGCCGAGGCGTTCCAACAGCAGGTCCGCGAGGACGCCGAGGTCGTGAAAGCCGAAATCGCCGCCGGCACGTTCGACAACCCGCAGGCAATCGTCGGCCTCGAGTACGAGTTCTACGCGGTCAACGACGAGGGCTCGCTGGCGCGCGTCCCCCGTCGCGTCTTGGAGTTCGTCGGCTTCGAGAAGGAACTGGGCCTCCACAACGCGGAGATGACGACCAGCCCCCAGCCGCTGAACGAGCACGGGCTGCGTGCCCAGGAGATGGAAGTGCGGGCGAACCTCGACGCCGCCGAGGGGCCGATGGACGCGGAGGGCCTGCACCTCGTCAGCGACGGCATGTGGACGATACCGCCGGAGGGCGAGACCGCCCGCGACTACCTCACGGACAGCGTCTCCCGGGACGGCGTCGAAATCGCGACGAACATGTCGGCGTCCGCGCGCTACCACGCGATGGCCAACACCGACCAGCCCGCGGGGATGCGACTGGACGCCCCGCACGTCTCCCTGGAGGCGGACACGGTGATGCCGGAGGCGCTCATCACGTCCATCCAGCCCCACTACCAGGTCCCGCAGGCGGTGGACCTCCCCACCTACTTCCGGTACGCGCTGCGGTTCGCGGCGCCGCTTTTGGCGCTGTGCGTGAACTCGCCGCTGTTCCCGCCGGACCTCTACGACGACGACGCCACGCCCGAGGAGATTCTCGTGGACGGCTGGCAGGAGTCCCGCATCGACGTGTTCGAGACCGTGCTGAACGTCCCCGGCGAGCAGCAGAAGGTCCGGTTCCCCGACGACTTCGAGAGCGTCGAGGACGCCGTCGACCGCGTCGCCGCGGACAACACCATCGTCCCGATGCCCGTCTCGGAGGGCGGGCGCTTCGACGACGAGTTCGCGCACTGGCGGCGCAAGCACGGCACGTTCTGGCGGTGGGTGCGCCCGGTGTTCGGCGGCTCCTCGAAGGAGAACGCCAACGCCCGCATCGAGTTCCGCCCCATCGCCGGCCAGCCGACCGTCCGGGACACCATCGCGGTGCAGGCGGCGTTCGCGGGCCTGCTGGAGAACCTCCCGCGGACCGAACACCCCCTCTACGACCTCGACTGGGAGACGGCCCGCGAGAGCTTCTACGACGCCGCGCGCAACGGCCTCGGTGCGGACCTCGCGTGGATTACCAGCGACGGCGACCGTACCGAGGACACCGAGGAACTCTACGCGGACCTCTTCGAGCAGGCCGAGGCCGGCCTGCGGCGGCGCGGCCTCTCGAACGAGCAGGCCGCGAAGTACCTGTGGCCGCTGCGCCAGCGCGCCCGCCACGAGACCACGCCCGCGTCGTGGAAGCGCGAGCGCGTGCGCAGCGCGCTCTACGAGGGCAACTCCTTCGAGAACGCAGTGTACGCGATGCAGTGCGAGTACTTCGAGAAGCAACGCGAGACGCTTTTGGACGGGAGCTTCGCGGACTGGCTCGGCCGGGGCGACAACCTCGACTGACCGCGGACGCGCCGCTGGCGAGCGTGAGAAAAACGGAGGAGAGGGAGACGAAGCGGCGGCCGTTACAGGACGTCGTCGACGTCCTTGTGGCCGATAATCTCGACGTTCTCGCGCGTGATCTTCGTGACGTGGATGCCGTTTCCGGAGGCGGTGTCGCGCTCGCTGGCGGAGTCGATGGCCTGTGCGGCCACCTGGACGGCCTCGTCGGTGGTGAGGTCGTCGGTGAACTCCTGTTCGAGGACACCGAGCGCGTACGGCATACCCGAGCCCTGCGCGGTGTAGGTGTCCGAGAGCGAGCTGCCCGACGGGTCGAGGCTGAAGACGTGGCCGCCCTCGTCGTCGACGCCGCCCAGAATCGGGACGACGCGGAAGAACGGGCCGCCGCGGAGGAGGTTCGACGCCATCGTCGCGAGCGCGTTGATGGACATGTACTCGCCGCGGCGGGCCTCGTAGAGGTTCGCTTCCGCGCGCAGCGACCGGATGAAGCTCTGGGCGCCGCCGACGGAGCCGGACATCGAGAGCGCCGCGTTGGGCTGAATCTCCTCGACCTTCTGGACGTCCTTGTTGGAGACGACGCGGCCGCCGAGGCTCGCGCGCATGTCGGAGGCCATCACGACGCCGTCCTCGGTGGTGAGGCCGACGATGGTGGTACCGGTCTTGTTGACGTACTCGTCGTCAGCGCCCGAGTTGCCGTTGTCGGGAAGGGAGCCGACTTCCGGCTCGTAGGGGTTCTGGGTGCCGCCGAACCGCGCCTGGTTCCGGGCGAACTCCGAGCCCTCGTTGCTGTTGAACATTACCAGACGTTACCAGTCCGGGACGGATAAAACCATCTCTTCCGGGGATTCGCGACGCGGGAGAATCAGGTGGTAGCGGCCGTCTCCGCCGGATGTTCAGTTCGCGGCGCGGGCCTTGTACGCCTGCTCGGTGCGCTCGACGAGGCGGCGCACCGGGAGCGTGACGCCGGCGCGGCGAGCGAGCACGGCGACGGGCAGCAACGCGATGCCAACGGCGAGGACGGACTGGTACAGCGTGAACAGCGCGAGTCGGGTGGCGCGGTCGAGCATCGGGATGGTAGCCGCCAAGGCGTATCCGTATAAATACTTTCCGGACGGGCAGACGGCAGTGACCCGCCGCTGTCTTGCGATTATCGGATCGGAGCGTTCGACCGGGACACAGCCCCGCCGCAGTCACCGCGAATCGTAACCGCGCCGTTGCTGGTGCGACACCACTCGATAAGTTATGCCGACGTTTCCCGTCACGTCCGCTCGCGGAGGCCAAACCACAAAGCACGACATTCCGCGCCCCGTTGAACGAGTATGAGCAACTACGTCGTTGCGATGGAAGCCGCGTGGCTGGTCCGTGACGTCGAGAACTCCGACGACGCCATCGGCGTCGCCGTGAGCGAAGCCGGCAAACGACTGAACGACCAAGACCTCGACTACGTCGAAGTCGAGGCCGGCGTCACCACCTGTCCCGCGTGTGGGGAGCCGCTGGACGCCGCGTTCCTCGCGGCGAACACCGCGCTCGTTGGGCTCGTCCTCGAACTCACCGTCTTCAACGCGGACAGCGTCGAGCACGCCGAACGCATCGCCAAGAGCGAGGTCGGCGGCGCGCTCCGCGACGTCCCCCTCGAAGTCATCGAGGTCGTCGAGGAGGGCGGCGAGGAGGGCGAGGCCGAGCGCGACGACGAGTAACCTCCCGAACCTTTATCAATAACTGTCGGTTATTCGGAGGCATGCGTTTGCCGACGCCGAAGGACCTGCGCGAACGGCGCACCTCCCTGGAGCTCACGCAGAGCGAACTCGCCGAGCGCGCGGGCGTCTCACAGCCGCTCATCGCCCGCATCGAGGGCGGCGACGTCGACCCCCGGCTCTCGACGCTGCGCCGCATCGTCGAGGCGCTCGACGAGGCCGAGGGCGACGTCGTCCGCGCGAAGACCCTAATGCACGAGGACGTCATCAGCGTCGCGCCCGACGACGCCGTCAGCGACGCCGTCCAGAAGATGCAGGACGCCGGCTACTCCCAGCTCCCGGTCATCACGAACGGCGTTCCCGTGGGTTCAATCAGCGACAGCGACGTCGTCCACGCCGGCGAGGACGTCGGCGACCACCCCGTCCGGGACGTGATGAGCGAGAGCTTCCCGACCGTCTCCGAGGACGCGACGCTCGAAGAGATTTCGAGCCTGCTGGACCACTACAAGGCCGTGATGGTCACCCACGACGGCGAGACGGTCGGCATCATCACGCAGGCCGACGTGGCGGCGCGTCTCAGCTAGAGTTCGAGCCCGCGAATCGCGACGCTCGACTCCTCGCTCTCCGCGACTTCGCCGATTCTCTCGCCGTCAGTCGCTTCGACGAGCGCGTCGGCGTCCGCCGGGTCGACTGCGGCGACGAACCCGGTGCCCATGTTGAACGTGCGGTGCATTTCCTCGTCGCTGACGTTGCCCGCGTCCTGCACGAACGCGAAGACGTCCTGCGCCGGGAGGGGGTCCGTGACCTCGTAGCGGAACGCGCCCATGCGTTCGAGGTTCGTCCAGCCGCCTCCGGTGACGTGGGCCGCGGCGTGCACGTCGTATTCGTGTAGCGCATCGAGCAGGTACGTGTAGATGCGGGTGGGCTCCAGTAGCGCCTCGCCCACGGTGTCGTAGCCGTCGCCGGGGAACGGCTCGTCGAAGCCGCCGGCGCGGTCTGCCGCCTCCCGCGCGAGCGTGAGGCCGTTCGAGTGGATGCCCGACGACGGGAAGCCGACGAGCACGTCCCCAGCCTGTGCCTCCCCAGCGAGCAAGTCGTCGTCGGTCGCGATGCCGGCCACAGTGCCCGCCAGGTCGAAGTCGTTCACGACCTCCGGCATCACCGCCGTCTCGCCGCCGACGAGCGCGACGCCCGCTTCCTCGGCGCCCGCCGCCAGTCCCTCACCGAGTTCGGCGGTGCGGGCCTCGTCGGGCACGTCCACCGCGAGGTAGTCCACGAACGCCGCGGGCTCGACCCCTGCCGCCACGAGGTCGTTGACGTTCATCGCGATGCAGTCGATGCCGACTGTGGAGTAGTCCTCCACCGCGACCGCCACGAGCAGTTTCGTGCCGACGCCGTCGGTCGCGAGCGCGAGGTACTGGTCGCCGAGGTCCACCAGGCCCGCGTACTCGGTGGTGTCCCCGACCTCGGAGACGGCGCCGACCAGCGCCGCGGTCGCCGCCTCGCTGTCCTCGATGTCCACGCCCGCCTCGGCGTACGTGAGTTCGTCGTCGCTCCCGTCGCTCATACACGAGCGTGCGTATGTCGGGGCGAAAAGCGTGCCGGTCTATGCGCGGACGACTATATTACGAAGAGGAACAGCAGCGCCGGGCCGATGGTGATCACTGCTGCGGCCGCGTACGCGGGCTTGCTCCACTCCAGGACCGTCGCGCCGTCCAGCGGTCCGAATGGAATCATGTTGAACCCCGCCAGCAGCACGTTGATGAACAGGCCGCGCCAGCCGACGTTCGGCGCGACCGTCAGCATCACGCCCAGCGAGACGACCGCGAGCGCGACGTTCGTTAGCGGGCCGGCCAGCGCGATGAGCCCGTGCTCGCGGGGCGTGATGCGGCCGCGGTGGTGGACCGCGCCGGGCGCCGCGAACAGGAACCCCGCGAGGCCGCCCGCGACGGCGAGCGCCAGCATCCCGAAGTCCGCGCGGAACTCCGCGTGCTGGCCGAACCGAACGGCGACGACCTTGTGCGCGAGTTCGTGCAGGAGGAACGCGACGCCCACGGTCGCGAGGCTCAGTGCGAACTCCTCGAGGAACGCCGCGCTCGCCAGCACCTCGGTGAGGTTCGTCGCGGAGACGGGGACGTACAGCAGGCTGAACGCCAGCCCGAGCGCCAGCCACGCCACGAGGAGGTCCCGGAGTTCGCGGCCGCTGAAGTTCACTGTACCAGCCTCCAGACCGCGTCCGCGCTATTCTGTGCGCCCCGCACCATCGCGTCGCTGACCGCGCCGAGGCTGTCGAAGGGACCGCCGATGAGCGGCAACACGACGAACGGGAAGAGGACGCTCGCGACGATGCTCCCGATGTTCGTCATCGCGACGACCGCGATGAGCCGGAACAGCGGCACGTCTATCATCTGCTGGAGGAGGTCACGAATCGGCGTCTCTTGGTCGTCCATGAGCTCGTTCAGCGTGCCGATGTCGGCGACGCGCACCGAGAGGTAGCGCAGTTCGACGTAGCCCGCGAACCAGCCGGGCGCGAGCAGCGGGTTGATGCTCGTGAGCCACGCGACTGCGCCGCCGACGCCCGCGCTCGTCCAGTGCGCGCCCGCGAGCTTCGCGGCGCCCAGCGAGATTATCCCGTTGAACAGAAACCACGCGCCGAACACCTGCAGGAGGACGGTGTTTCCCACCCCCGCCATCACCAGCAGGCCGAAGAACGCGAGGAAGCCGACCGTAATCAGCAGGCCGAAAACGCGCGCGACCGAGAACCGCTTCTTGCGGGTGCCGGTCAGCGACTCCATCGGCGGCAGCTCCTCGGGGTGGTCGAGGTAGTGTTCGACGCCCTCGCGGTGGCCCGCGCCCAGCACCGCGACGACGTGCTTGCCCTGCGCGCGCAGCGCGACGAGGTTGTGCGCGATGTAGGCGTCGCGCTCGTCGATGAGCGCTTCCGCGCCCGCAGGGCTGAACCGCCGGAACTCCTCCATCATCGCCGACACCACGTCCGCGTCCGTCAAATCGTCCATCGTGAACTCCTCGACGTCCTCCTCGGGGGCGGCTCGCGCGAACAGCACGACGAACACCGCGCCGAACACGAGCGCGCCGGCGCCCGCGAACAGCACGGCCTCCGCCAGCCCCGAGAGCACGACCAGTGCCGTCTCCACGACGCCAATCGTCGCGGGCGGCGGCGGCAGCAGGAACGGCCCGGCGACGAACTCCGCGACGACGCCGAGGAGGAAGCCGACGAACGCGCCGACGCCCATCCCGAGCGTGCGGCTGTCCGTCACCCCCAACGCGAGTTCGCCGACCAGCCGGAGCTTCTCGACGGCGGTCATGCGCGCCCAGAAGCGCTGAATCGTCACCTGGATGTCGCGGTCGACGAGCGCGACGTCCGCGCCGATGCGCTCGGCGGCGTCGATGCCCGCCTTCATGTCCGCGCCCGGCTCGATGCCGAACTTGTCGCCGAGGCGCTGCTGGACGTACGACAGCAGCCAGTACGCCAGGAACTGGAACGCCATGCTCCCCTTCAGGAGGTCGCTGGCGTCGAGGTCCTCGGGCGCGTCGCCCTGCATCTGCCGGTAGCGGCCCTCGTCGAGTTCGACGGCGACCGTGTCCGGGTTCTCCTCCTCGACGACCCGCTCGACCTCCTCGACGCTGTCCGCGGAGACGTGGGCGGTCCCGACGACCCGAACGGAGCCCTCGCGGGTCGCCGCGGATTCCTCGCTCATTACGTCCACGTTAGTTGTGGCGGCCTTACGCTTGTCGGATGGGCGACGTACTGGCCGCTGTCCGGTGTTCGTCCGTACTCGGAAGCATTCAAGCCGCCCGGCCCAGAACCACGAGGCATGACCGAGACGGCGCGCCTGATGGACTCCTACACGGAGATGACGGAACTGCTGTTGCCCAACGACACGAACAACCTCGGCCGCGCGCTCGGTGGCGCGGTCCTCCACTGGATGGACATCTGCGCGGCCATCGCGTCGATGCGGTTCTCCGGCCGGCAGTGCGTGACCGCTTCCATGGACCACGTCGACTTCATCGCGCCCATCGAGATGGGCGAGGTCGCGGTCGTGGAGGCGTTCGTCTTCGACGTCGGCGAGTCCAGCATCGAGGTGAAAGTCGAGGTTCGCGCCGAGGACCCCGTGGAGGGCACGGAGCGCAAGACCACGACGTCGTTCTTCACGTTCGTCGCGCTCGACGACGACGGGAAGCCCACCGAGGTGCCGCGGCTGGCCTGCGACACGGAGACGGAGGAAGCGCTCCGGCAGGACGCCCTCGAAGCCCACGCCGAACAGCAGTAGTCAGTCGAGGCGCGGCACGTCGAGCGTGACGACGGTGCCGGTCGGCTCGTTGTCCGCGAACGTCACGCGGCCGCCCGCGATGTCCGTCCCCCAGTGAATCAGCCACAGGCCCAGCCCGCTGGCGTGATGGAGCGGCGTCTCCGTCCCGCTCTCGAGGGCGGCGTACTCGCTGTCGCGGACGCCGGGGCCGTCGTCCGCGACGCGAATCTCCACGCGGTCCTCGCTGGCTTCGACCTCGACCTCGACGTGCGGGTCGTCGCTGGTGTTGTGTTCGGCGGCGTTCTCCAGGACGTTCCAGACGACGGGGCCGAGCGTCGCCGGCACGGTGCAGTTCGCGGGATATTCCGAGACGCCGACGGTCACCGCCGGGTACGCGGTGCGGAGTCGCTGGACGCGACCGTCGAGCAGTTCGTGGAGGCTCACGGGCACCCGCGGCCCCTCCTCGCGTTCGAGCAGGTCGACGATGACGCGGGCTTTCTCCCCGAGCGCCGCGATTCTGGTCGCGCGCTGCTCGACGATGCCCACGGCCTCGCGCTCCTCGTCGGTGTCCGGGGACAGCTGGCCCGCGTACCCGAGAATCATCTGGGTGTCGGTGCGGACGTTGTGCCGGAACGCGCGGTTCAGCACTTCGAGGCGCTGCTTCTGTCGGAGGTACCGGCTGACGTCGTGGAACGTGACGACGCGCCCGATGAGCCGCTCGCGGACGTCCCGAACCGGCGTTATCGACACGTCGAACGGCGTCTCGTCGCCGTCCACGTCGATGGCGACGTGTTCGGGGCGGCAGTCGGCGTCCAGCGGCCCCAGCGACGGCAGCATCGACGCCACCGGCTCGCCGATCGCGTCGCGGCGGGCGCGACCCAGCAGCGTCTCCGCGCTCTCGTTGGCGTCCACGACGTAGCCGTGGCTGTCGACGACGATTGCGGCGTCGTCCATCCGGTCGAAGACGAGCCGGCGCGCCCGCCAGTTCGGCGCGGGGCTGGCGTCGAACAGCTGGAACCGCGTGACAGCGCCGAGGAACGAGACGCCCGTGACGGCGAACGCTATCGGCGTCGGGTCGAACTCCGGCAGCGGGAGCACGCCCGCGACCGAGAGGATGTTCGTCACCCACGGCGTCAGCGACCCGAACAGGAGGGCGGCGCTCTGCCCGCGGAACAGCACCGCGTTGCTCCGAATCAGCCCCAGCAGCGGGACGAACCCGAGCGCGCCGAGGACGTACGTGTACGCCGCGACCACCCAGTACCACGGGCCGCCCGTGCGTTCGAGCAACACGAGGTCGCCGTAGGAGACCACTGTCGTCGAGCGATACAGCAGGTCGTGGGCGTTGCTGGTCGCCGCCAACACCACCGTCACCGCGGGGACGACCGCGAGGACGGCGACCACCTGCGGGCGGACGTACTCGTCGCGGCCCGTGTACGCGAGCGCGAACAGCAGCCACGCGACGGGGATGACGACGACGCCGACCCACTGGACGTCCGACCAGAGTATCTTCCGCGCCACCGTCGAGGCCTGCAGTTCGAACACGAGGAACGCCGCCCACCAGACGACCCCGGCGAGCATGAGGACGATCGCGGACGCGCCGGGCTCCGGGCGCTCCCGCCACGCCAACAGCGCGGCCGCGAAACTGGCCGCGATGCTGACCAGTAGCACGGCCGTCAGGCCGTCGACGAGGGTGACCACGGTTTGTTCGGACTGGTCCCGCACTTGTAAAAGGAGTGCCGGTCAGCGAAGGTTGCCGTGCGGGACCGCGAGCGGGCTACGCGAGCGCGACCACGGAGAGCGCCGCCCCGGCGACGACGTACTCGAGTTCGGGCGCGACAGTCAGCCACGCGCGGTCGGCGTACCGCGCCAGCACGCTCGTGACGACCAGCGAGTACGCGAGCCCCGCGCCGAGCGCGAGCGCGACCGCTACCGAGAGGTAGCCGGCGGCGACGGCGTACGCGAGCACCGCGGCGGTGGCCGCGTCGACCGCGTAGAGGACGTACCGCGTTCCTCGGAGGCCGACCACGACGGGGAGCGTGCGGACGCCCGCGTCCGCGTCGCCCGCGCGGTCGCTGACGTTCGGGAGCTCGGCGTCGACGAACGAGCGCAGGAAGAAGTACGCGAACACGACCACGACGGTGGGGGTCACGCCGCGGTCGGCGAACGCCAGCGGCAGGAACGTCAGCGACACCGCCCAGGCCAGCGCGACGACGGCGGTGTTGACGACGAGGACGTCTTTCAGCCGGCGCAGGCCCGCGCCGAGCCGCGGCAGCCAGTCGCTCGCGTACAGCACCCAGAACGCGCCCGGGAGCAGCGCCAGCGCCAGCGCCAGCGGCCCGCCGAGCATCGCCAGCGAGACCGCGAGGCCGTACGCGACCGCCGCGGCGACGTACAGCGCGTTCTCGTGGCGGCGCACGAACGCGACCTGCCCGGGTTTGTCGCGTGCGTCGTCGTCGGCGTCGGCGATGCGGTCGTTGGCGTAGACGGCGAACGTGAGCAGGCCGACCACCGCGGGCGCGGGGCTCGGCGGCAGCGACAGCACGACCATCGCGATGCCGACCTCGACGACCGTGACAACCGAGAGGTACGCCGAACTGTACAGCAGGACCGTCCAGAGTTGTTTCGCGCCCGCGAGGAGGCGAGCGAGCTGTGCGGGGAACCGCGTCGAGTCGCCGGGGCGAACCGCCCGGCGATCTTGTTTCCGTACCATTGTAGCCGTCAGTCCGACGGCGCGCGCCGCCGGTCTGACGTCGCAGACCACTCACCTACACCGGGTTAGTATTATGTTCATTTTATCACTTATCAAGTGAGAAAATACACCTGCCCCACAGGCTTATCCGCGTAGTCGGCGTCCGTTCACGCGTGACGATGACAGTATACGAACAAGAGCGAGGCGGACAATGACCGAGCACGCCAAGAAGCTGCTGCGGAACATCGACGAGACGGCCGTGACCGTCCTCGACCTCGCGGACCGCGAGCGCGCCAAAGAGCGGGCCGGCTCCCAGCGCAGCGCCTACGAGAAGGGCCTGAACGAGGTCGAGCGCATCGCCGGGAAGCCGCAGGCCCGCGACCTCGCGGAGTGGATTCAGGACCAGATTCGCCAACGGGAGACGTACCCCTCCGCGCGCGAAGTCCGCAACCACGGCGCCCAAATCTGCCGGACGAGCGGCCACGAGATATCGACGAACGACTGGCTGGGCGCCTGACCGGCGGCGACGCGCAGGCTTTTCCCCGGCGACCCCCTACCGCCGGCTATGGCTCTCGACGCGCCCGCACCCGACCCGCCCGAGCTGGACGGCGACCCCGACGAGTACGACGACGTCACCGTCCAGGGAACCGACTACCACCGCGACGACCTCCAGGAGTTCCTCGAGGACGGCGCGTGGGAGGCAGCCTTCGAGACGTGGGCGACCGAAACAGACCTCTCCCGGGAGGCGTTCGACATCGCCGTGGACCTCGGCATGTTCGACCGCTTCGACTTCTTCTGGGACGACTTCGCGGACCGCGTGGGCTACCACGCCCCCGGCCTCCCGGAGACGTGGCGCGAGCGCGACATCCACCCCGAGCTGAACTCCTGGGAGACCGTCTCCGCCATCAACGCGTCGCTGGCGGAACTCGGCGCGGAGGCCTCGCGGCTGCTCAAAGACGAGTACGTCGACTGGGAGGCCGAGTACGACGCGCCCGACGACCTACCGGACTTCTAAACGCACTTTTTGCACTGCAGGGGTGCGCCGAAGGCGCACCCCGCTCGGCAAAAACTTGCGGAAAAAGCACTCCTCGCTCCCTACGGTTGCTCGTCGGCCTCCACTCGTTCGCTCCGCTCACTTCGTGGAGTGAACTGCTCGCGCGCATTGCGCGCTCGCAGACTCTCTTGTCCGGCTATCTCAGTCCTCGACCGCAGCGGCGGCGTTGATAATCGTCTCCTCGCCGAACGCCGGGCCGACGAGCTGGAGGCCGACCGGGAGGCCGTCGGCGTCGCCCGCGGGCACCGAGATGGCGGGGAGGTTCGCGAGGTTCACGGGCGTCGTGTTGGCGTCCGCGAGGTACATCTTCAGGGGGTCGTCGAGGCTCTCACCCAGCTCGGGCGGGAGAATCGGCATCGTCGGGGACGCCAGCACGTCCACGTCCTCGAACGCCTCGTCGAAGTCCTGTTTCACCCACGCGCGGGCCTCCTGCGCCTGCTTGTAGTACTTGTCGTGGTAGCCCGCGGAGAGCGCGTACGTCCCGAGGAGGATGCGGCGCTTGACCTCGTCGCCGAACCCCTCCGAGCGCGCTTCCGAGAAGGACTCGTTCCAGTTGCCGTCGTAGCCCCCGGAGTTGCCGTACCGCACGCCGTCGAAGCGCGCGAGGTTCGACGAGGCCTCCGACATCGCGATGACGTAGTACGCCGCGACCGCGTACTCGACGGAGGGGAGGCTGACTTCCTCGACGGTTGCGCCCTGCTCGCGGAGGTCCTCGATTGCCGCGTCGAACGTCTCCACGACCGCGTCCTCGGCGCCCTCCACGAGTTCCGTGGGGACGCCAATCGTCAGGTCCTCGACGTCGCCGTCGGCGGCGCTCGCGAAGTCCGTGTCCGCGCCCTCCTCGCGAGTGGTGCCGTCGTTCTCGTCGGGGCCCGCGACGACGTCCAGCAGCGCCGCGGCGTCCTCGACGGTCGGCGCGATCGGGCCGATCTGTTCGAGGCTGTTCGCGTACGCGACCAGCCCGTACCGGGAGACGAGGCCGTACGTCGGCTTGATGCCGACGACGCCGCAGAACGCGGCGGGACACCGAATCGAACCACCAGTATCCGTGCCGAGCGCGAGGTCCGCGTCGCCCGCCGCGACGACCGCCGCGCTCCCGCCGGAGGAGCCACCCGGCACGCGGTCCTCGTCCACCGGATTCTTCGTCGCGCCGAAGTACGACGTCTCCGTGGTCGTCCCCATCCCGAACTCGTCCATGTTCGTCTTCCCGGGGATGGTCGCACCCGCGTCCTTGAGGCGCTCGACGACCGTGGCGTCGTAGGGCGGGACGTACTCTTCGAGCATCTTCGACCCGCAGGTCGTGCGCACGCCCTCGGTGGAGATGTTGTCCTTGACGGCGACGGTCTTCCCCGCCAGCGGGCCGTCGTCGCTGCCCTCGATTTCCTCGTCGGTGATGTACGCGTTCAGGCTCATCACGACACCTTCGGGCCCTTGAAGCGCCCGTCCTCGCTGTCGTCGGCGTTCCGCAGGGCTTCCCCCTGACTGAGGCTCTCCTCAACCTCGTCGCTGCGCATCACGTTCACGAGGTCGGGTTCGGCCTCGACTTCGGGCACCTCTTCGAGCGCTTCGAAGTGTTCGAGGATGTCGCCGAACTGGTCGGCGAACTGCGCGCGCTCCTCGTCGTCGAGGTCCACGCGAGCGAGGTCCGCGACGTGCTCGACCTCGTCGGCGTCCACAGAATCGCTCATGTCTCCGGAGTCGCGCGTGGCGTCGGTAAGCGTTTCGATGCCCCGCGACTCACACCCGTATGCGAGTTTCTGCCACAGTCCTTTAGTGCGGTCGGCCCCTCCCTCCACACGTATCCGACGTTCTCAGGACCACAGAACCCGCCCACAGCCCCCATGAGTGACAACACGCGAACCCGCGAAACGCGCGAAGACGCCGAGAGCGAGAGCGAAGACGAGCGCGAAGACGCGGACGCCGAGCTCCAGTGCCCGGAGTGCGGCGGTCGCCTCACCGTCGACGAGGAGCGCGGGGAGACCGTCTGCGAGGACTGCGGCCTCGTGGTCGAGGAGGACAGCATCGACCGCGGCCCCGAGTGGCGCGCGTTCGGCAGCGAGGAGAACGACCAGAAGAGCCGCGTCGGTGCCCCCACCACGAATCTGATGCACGACAAGGGGCTGTCGACGAACATCGGCTGGCAGGACAAGGACGCCTACGGCAACACCCTCTCCGGCCGGCAGCGACAGAAGATGCAGCGCCTCCGCAAGTGGAACGAGCGCTTCCGCACGCGAACCTCGAAGGAGCGCAATCTGAAGCAGGCGCTCGGCGAAATCGAGCGGATGGCCTCCGCGCTCGGCCTCCCGAAGAACGTCCGGGAGACTGCGTCCGTGATTTACCGCCGCGCGCTCGACGAGGACCTGCTGCCCGGCCGCTCCATCGAGGGCGTCGCCACCAGCGCGCTGTACGCGGCCGCCCGGCAGGCCGGCACCCCGCGGAGTCTCGACGAGGTGGCGAACGTCAGCCGCGTCGAGCGCGACGAAATCGCGCGCACCTACCGGTACGTCGCCCGCGAGCTCGGCCTCGAAGTCGCGCCGACCGACCCGGCCAGCTACGTCCCGCGGTTCTGCTCGGACCTCGGGCTCTCCGACGAGGTCGAGCGCCGCGCCCGCGACCTCCTGGAGAGCGCCGAGGACGCCGGCCTCTACTCCGGGAAGTCGCCGGTCGGGCTCGCGGCCGCCGCGGTGTACGCCGCCAGCCTCCTCGTGGACGAGCGCATCACGCAGAGCCAGGTCAGCGACGTCGCGAACGTCAGCGAGGTCACCATCCGCAACCGCTACCACGAGATTCTGGAAGCCGGCGGCGAGACGAACGTCGAGGCGTGACCGACGCCTCCCGGGGCCGCTACTCCACGTCGTAGCCCAGTTCGCGGACCGTCGACTCGATTTCCTCCGTCGATATCAGCGCCTCGCCGTGCCGGACTTCCACGAGCCCGGTCTCCGGGTCGAACGCCGCCAACTGGACGCCCTCCCGCTCGTGGAGTGCGTCCTCGATGGTCTCGCCGTCGGCGTCCTTCGACACCGTGAACTCCGCGCGGCTATTCGACACGGGCCGTCACCCCGCGTCCGCCCGTCGCCAGTCGGTCTGAGTGATTGGACACACGCGGACAGTCGGCGACGGCCCGAATACGCGTTCTGTCGGAGTAGTTACCGACTAGTGTCGGCGGCCTCCCGCGACCGAGACCCGAACCGATTTGAGCGCGTCGCACCTCCTCGCCCCCATGGAGACGACCCGCCACTTCACGGCGACCGTCTACGTCGTCAACGACGGCGCCACCGCGCTCCACGAGCACGACCGCCTCGGCCTCACGATTCCGCCGGGCGGCCACGTGGACCGCGACGAACTCCCGCACGAAGCGGGCGCGCGCGAAGTCGAGGAGGAGACCGGCTTGGAGCCGACGCTGCTCGGCGAGGCACCCGAGGTTCCCGCGCCCGACGGCTTCGCGCTGCCGTCGCCGCGCTACCAGCTCTGTTACGACATCAACGTCCACGAGGACGGCACGGTCGGCCACCAGCACATCGACCACGTCTACTTCGCGACCGTGCCCTCCCGAGACATCGACCCAGCGGACGGCGAAGCCGGCCCGGAGGCGTGGGCGTGGTACGACCCCGACGACCTCCGCGACAGCGACCTCGACGCCGACACCGTCCAAATCGCGCTGGAGGCCATCGAGGCCGCCAGCGAGGCGTAGTTAGTCCAGCCGGCTCACGGGTCGCTCCGCTCCCCGCTCGCGCTGTCTGTGGACTCCCTTCGGTCGTCCACACGACTCTGGACGTACTTCGTGACGTGGTCGTCCATCCGGCGCTTGAATCCGGCCTGCCGGGCGAGCCGGTCGACCTCGCGCGCGACGAGACTGCCGTACTGGACGGCCTTCTTCTCGCGGTCGCAGACCGCGTCCGGGAGTCGCTCGCGGGCCGCCTCCCGGAGCGCGCGCTTCCGCGTCTCCCCGGCGACCAGCCACTCCTCGGGGAGTTCCAGCGCCGCAGCCACCACGTCGTCGTGGAGCAGCGGCGTCACGGGCTCGACGCCCGCCGCGCGAATCGCTCGCGTGTCCCGCTCTAGCTGTTCGGGCAGCGTCTCCAGGACTTCGCGGCGCGCGCCCCGAATCGTGTCCGCGTCCGTCCGCGGGTCGTCGGGCGCGGCCGCGACCTTCGCGTAGCCGCCGAACAGCTCGTCCGCGCCCTGCCCGAGCGCGAGCCGCGAGAAGCCGTCGCTGGCGACTCGCTCAGCGACGAGGTAGAGGGGGAGCGCAATCTGGACGTCCATCGCGTTCGTGCGGCCGATGGCGCGCGCCGCCTCCGGAATCGCGGCCTCGATGTCGTCCAGCGTCACCTCGTGAACGCGGAGGTCGTCGCTGCGCCCCATCGCGGCCGCGGACTCCCGGGCCGCTTCGATGTCCGCGCAGCCCTCGTAGCCGACGACGTACAGCGGCGCGTCCAGTTCCGCGGCGACGAGCGCGGAGTCCACGCCGCCGGAGAACGCCACCGCGAGGTCGTCGCTCGGCACGTCGAGCGCCTCGTCGAGCGCGTCCCGGACGCTCCTCACCGGGTCGTCGTGGCTCGCGGGCGGGTCCGGGAGTCGCCACGCGCGCCGCGTCTCGCCGTCCTCGCGGACGTGGCCCGCGGGCAGCAGCGTCGGGTCCGCGAGGTCGCCGGGGTCGCGGCTCCACGCGTCGCCGTCGTAGTAACAGCGGCCGCGCCCGAGCACGTCGCGGACGATCCGGCCGTCCGGCAGTTCGCCCGCGAAGCCGTACGTGCCCGGGAGCGGGTCGCTCTCGTCGAGTGCGCGGCGGACGGTCGCGGCGAGCGCGTCGTCCATCCCTCAGAAGAACTCCGCGAGGCGGTTCTTCACGCGGCGCTTCGCGCCGCCGGCGGCCTGCCGGAAGCTGATGTGCCACGGCGTGCGCTTGCCCTCGACGCTCGTCCGGCCGTCCCGGATGGCGTCGAGGATGGCCTCCAGCGAGCGCTCGTCGGCGCCGACGCGCGTCACCGCCTGTCCCACCATCTCCGCGATGTGGGCGTCGCTGCCCGCGGTCATCGGGCGGTTGTGGCTGCGCGCGAACCGCTCGGCTTTGCGGTTCGCGCGGCCCGTGAGCAGCCGCGAGTTGTACACCTCGATGGCGTCCGCGGAGGCGAGCGTCGCCGTGGAGACGTTCGGCGCGACGCCGCTGCGCGAGGACTGGAACGGGTGGGGGACGATGGCGATGCCGCCGCGGTCGCGAATCGCGTCGAGCGTGTCCACGAACGGCTCGCCCGACGGCACCGCCTCCTCGACGCCGATGGCGAGGACGTGGCCGTCGGCGCTGGTCACCTCCATCCCCGGGATGCCGACGAGCCCGTACTCCTCGGCGAGGTCGGCGGCCCGCAGGCTCGCGTCGATTTCGTCGTGGTCGGTGACAGCGAGCGCGTCGAGCCCCACCGCCCGCGCCTGCTCTAAGAGCATCTCGACGGGGTCGCGACCGTCGTAGGAGAGCTCGGAGTGCGCGTGGAGTTCGACGGAAAGCACGCCTCCAGATTACGCGGGGGTGGGCAAAAGCGCCCCGGTCCGGAAACGTCGGGCTGGCGCTCCGACCGATACTGTTCACGTCCGTGCACATAGAAACGACTAAACGCTCGCAGAAGGACCACGAAGGTGAATGCCACTCGCCGACTCGGACCGACGCCTCGTCGAAGCAGAACTGGGACGGAACCCGACGCGGGCGGAGGCCGCGCTGTTCGAGAACCTCTGGAGCGAGCACTGCGCGTACCGCTCCTCCCGGCCGCTTTTGTCCGCGTTCACCACCGACAGCGACGACGTGGTCGTCGGGCCGGGCGACGACGCCGCCGTGGTGTCGGTCCCCGGCACGGACCAGCTCGTGACGTTCGGCGTCGAGAGCCACAACCACCCCTCCTACGTGGACCCCTACGATGGCGCCGCGACGGGCGTCGGCGGCATCGTCCGCGACACGCTCTCGATGGGCGCGTACCCCGTCGCGCTCGCGGACGCGCTGTACTTCGGCGGCTTCGACCGGGACCACTCTCGGTACCTCCTCGACGGCGTCGTGGAGGGCATCAGCGACTACGGGAACGCCATCGGCGTCCCCACCGTCACGGGGAGCACGCAGTTCCACGACGGCTACGAAGGGAACCCGCTCGTGAACGTCGCGTGCGTCGGCCTCGTCACCGAGGACCGACTCGTGACGGCGGCCGCCAAAGAGCCGGGGAACAAGCTCGTGCTCGTCGGGAACGCGACCGGCCGCGACGGGCTCGGCGGCGCGAGCTTCGCCAGCGAGGACCTCGCGGAGGACGCCGAGACGGAGGACCGGCCCGCGGTGCAGGTCGGCGACCCGTACACGGAGAAGCTGCTCGTGGAGGCCAACGAGGCGCTCGTCGACGAGGGCCTCGTGATGGCAGCCCGCGACCTCGGCGCGGCGGGGCTGGGCGGCGCGTCCTCGGAGATGGTCGCGCAGGGGGGCCTCGGCGCGCGCATCGACTTGGGGGCGGTCCACCAGCGCGAGCCGAACATGAACGCGCTGGAAATCCTGCTCGCGGAGTCCCAGGAGCGGATGTGCTACGAAGTTCGCCCCGAGGACGTCGAGCGCGTGCGGGAAATCGCGGAGCGCTTCGACCTCGGCTGCTCGGTCATCGGCGAAGTGACGGACGGGAACTACGTCTGTGAATTTGAAGGGGAAACCGTCGTCGATGCCCCCGCGGAGTTCCTCGCGGACGGCGCGCCGATGAATGACCTCGAACGCGAGGAGCCCAGCGAGCCGGAGACGGACCTGCCGGACGTCTCCGTCGAGGAGGCGTTCGACGCGGTGCTGTCGAGTCCGAACACGGCGAGCAAGCGCTGGGTGTACCGCCAGTACGACCACGAGGTCGGCAACCGCACGCTCCGGCGGCCCGGCGAGGACGCCGCCGCGCTGACGCTCCCGGACGCCGACGGCGAGGTGGCGCTGGCGTTCTCCGCCGGCGCGAACCCGAACTGGACCGACGCCTCGCCGTACCGCGGGGCGTACGCGACCGCCGTGGAGAACGCGACGAACCTCGCGGCCGTCGGCGCGGAGCCGCTCGCGGCGGTGAACTGCCTGAACGGCGGCAATCCCGAGAAGTCCGACGTCTACGGCGGGTTCGCGGCGGCGGTGGACGGCCTCGCGGACGGCTGTCGCGCGGTGGACGCGCCGGTCGTCGGCGGGAACGTCAGTCTCTACAACGACTCCGCCGCGGGGCCGGTGCCGCCGACGCCGACGCTCGCGATGCTCGGCGTCCGGCGGGGCTACGACGCGCCCGGGATGGCCGCCGTGGGCGACGGCGACCTCGTGCTCGTCGGCGGCCACGACGAGACGCTCGGCGGGAGCGAGTACCTCGCGCAGTTCGACGGGAGCGCGCCGTTCCCCGACGTGGCCGACGACGGCGTCGCGGCGGTCCGCGCGGCGGCGACCCACGACGTGACGCTCGCCGTCCACGACGTCAGCGACGGCGGGCTCGCGGTCACGCTCGCCGAGATGGTCGGCGAGGACGCGGGCGTCGCGGTAGACGTGCCGAGCGTCGGCGCGCTGTTCTCGGAGGCGCCGGGGCGCGCGGTCGTGGAGACCACGGACGCCACCGCGCTCCGCGACGCGGTGGACGCGCCGGTCGTCGACCTCGGCGGGGCGACCGGCGACGGCGCGCTGTCCGTCGCTGTGGCTGGCGAGGTCGTGGACTACGGCTTCGAGGAAATCGTGGACGCGCGCCGCGTCCTCGAACGCGAACTGGACTAGAGGAACGCCGGCACGAGGTACGCCACCGCGAGGCCGACCAGCAGGACGAGGAAGCCGGTGCCGACCTGTCCCGTGGAGAACTCCTGCATCGGTGCGGTGACGCGGCCCGAGTCGTCGTGAGCGTGGTCGTCTGTCATGCGCGGCGATTGGACGGGGGCCTACTTGGCAGTACCGAACCCGCGTCAGTCCACGTGGCGGACGATGTGGACGTCGTAGCGGTCGTCCGCGGAGACGTTCTGTCCGACCGACGTGATGCCGCCGACCATCCGGCCGGCGTTGTCGCTGCCGATGAACACGACGGTCGCGTCGCGTTCGACGGCGAGTTCGCGGACCTCGCGGCTCACGCGGCCGCGGGGCGCGTACTTGTCCACCACCCGATACGCGAACTCGGCGTCCGGGTCGGCGTCGGCCACGCGCTCGGTGAGATTCTGTGCGACTCGCTCGACGCTGAACGACTCGCTGCCCCCCAGCCAGCCGCGCTCGCGGGCCGTCTCGGCGTCCCGGGGAATCGCGGTGACCGCGACGACAGACTCGTCGGTCGCTCCCGAGAACGCGACCGCGCGGCCGAGCGCGGCCCGCGAGAGCGGCGAGTCGTCGAACGCGACGACGTACGTCATGACGTATCCCTCACGGCCGGTCGTTGGATGCCGGAGACGAAACCACTATCGGAGGCTCCCGCGAACTGCGAACTATGCTGACCAAGCGCGTCATCCCGTGCGTCGACGTCGACTTAGACGACGACGGGAACGCCGCCGTCTACACGGGCGTGAACTTCGAGGACCTCGAGTACACGGGCGACCCCGTGGAGATGGCGAAACGGTACAACGAAGCGGGCGCCGACGAGTTCGTCTTCCTCGACATCACCGCGAGCGCGGAGGGCCGCGCGACGATGCTGGAGACCGTCGAGCGCGTCGCCGACGAGGTGTTCATCCCGCTGACCGTCGGCGGCGGCATCCGCGAGAAGGCCGACATCAAGGAGACGCTGCGCGCGGGCGCCGACAAGGTCTCCATCAACACGGGCGCGCTCGAACGCCCCGAGCTCATCACGGAGGGCGCGAAGGCGTTCGGCAACCAGTGCATCGTCATCAGCGTGGACGCCCGCCGGCGCTACGACGAACAGGGCGAGCACTACGAGCAGGTCGATGGCGAGTCCTGCTGGTTCGAGGCGACCGTGAAGGGCGGCCGCGAGGGGACCGGCCGCGACGTCGTCGAGTGGGCGCGCGAGGCCGAGGAGCGCGGCGCCGGCGAGCTGTTCGTGAACTCCATCGACGCCGACGGCACGAAGGACGGCTACGACCTGCCGCTGACGGGGGCGGTCTGCGACGCCGTCTCGACGCCGGTCATCGCCTCCTCGGGCTGCGGGTCGCCACAGGACATGGTGGACGCCTTCGACGCGGGCGCGGACGCCGCGCTCGCGGCCTCGATTTTTCACTACGGGGAGTACAGCATCGAGGAGACCAAGCAGTACCTCGACGACCACGGCGTCCCGGTCCGCCGCTGACGGCGTAACGCGCCCATCTACGGTTTCTCGGCAACGCTTGCGTTCGCCGCTCGTTGATGCTGCGAATGATTTATCACCGAAGTACAACACATTGAGGACATGTCTCACTCTGGCGCGCCCGGGTCGGGGGACCCGGGGACGGACCAGTGCTCGGCCGACGGACCGCTTGACCCGGGGCGTTCGGCGGTGGAAGCCGTCGAATGCGACTCCGCGCGGTTCGTGAACCTCGCGCACTCCGGTCGGGGAGTACAGCCGACGTACCTCGTGTTGACCGACAGCGACGCCGACGCCACGCAGCTGTCGCTGACGGACGTGCTGTCGATGCCGGAGATACAGAACGCGGTCGCGTACTTCGGCGCGGACACCGAGAGCGTCCGCGTCCGCACGCAGTCCGGGCGCCGCGTCGCCCTCGAAGAACACGTCGAAGCGCTCGCCGCGCGCAGCCCGGACCCGGCCTTCGAGTTCGGCGGGCGGCGCTTCGAGCTGTCGGTCGTCCTCGGTTAAGCCGCCGCCTCGAACGCGTCCGCGAAGTCGCGGAGCTCGTCGCCCATCCGCTCGGCCGCCGACTGCAGCGCGTCGAGGGGGTCGGTGCCGTCCTCGGTCTTGATGGTGAGCACCGGCTCGGTCTGCCCGCCGGACTGCTCGGGGTTCATGTCGTACGAGGCCGCGGCGACGCCCTCGGTCTCGAGGAGCGAGCCCTTCAGCCCGTTCATGAACGTGTGGTCCTCCCCGGCAATCTCGATAGTGAGTTCCGCGTCTCCCTTCTCGATAACCCGCAGGTCCATGCGCGTAGGTTCGCTCGTGGCGCGTTTCAACGTTTCGAAGCGACGGCTCGCGGGCGGACTGTTTATGCCGCCGGGGCCAGCCACGTAGAGGTATGAACGTCTCGCCGGTGGTCGTCGTCGCTGCGACCACGCTGGCCCTCCTCGCGGTGACCGCCGCGGTGCCGCGGTTCCGTCGGTTCTCGTCGCTCGCGCGCGCCGCACCCGTCGCCGTGCTCGTCGGTATCGCCGCCGCGGCGGCGCTGGGAACGCTCGACGCCTGGACGGCCGCCGCGTACGCGGCCGTCGTCACCTTCGTCGCGACCGGCATCGCCGTGCTGTCCGTCGGCGAAGGCCGCGCCGCCGTCCGCCGCGTTCGCGGCCGGCTCCTGTTCGGGATTCCGTGGGGGACGCTGCTGGTCGTCGCCGGCGTCGCCGCGTTCTACCTGGTCGTGCAGTTCGGCGCCGCGGGCTCGCCGCTGGTCGTGCCGTTCGTCTCGTGGTCGTACTTCTACCCGCTGGGCATCGTCACGTCGGCGTTCGCGCACGCCAGCCTCGGCCACGTCACGGGGAACCTCGTCGCGACCGTCGCGCTCGCGCCGCTGGCGGAGTACGCGTTCTCCCACTACCCGACCGAACGCGGCCAGTCCTCGTTCGGGTCGCTTCGCACGAACCCCTACGTCCGCGCGCTCGTCGTCTTCCCGGGGGTCGTCCTCGCGGTCGGTCTGCTGACCGGCGTGTTCTCGTGGGGCGCGACCATCGGCTTCTCCGGTGTCGTCTACGCGTTCGCGGGGTTCGCGCTCGTGCGCTTCCCGCTGGCGACCGTGCTCGCGGTGTCGGTCCGCGAGGTGCTGTCGCTGCTGTGGACCGTCGTCCACGACCCCATCACGTACGCCTCCGCGTCGTCGTCGTTCTCGACGCCGTGGTGGGCGGGCGTCTCCGTGCAGGGCCACATGTTCGGGTTCCTCGTCGGCGCCGTGCTCGCCGCCGCGCTCGTCGTCCGCCGCGAGAACCGGCCGTCCGCGGCCCGCATCTGGTTCGGCGCGGTCGTGCTCGCGGCGTCGATGTCCCTGTGGGCGGTGTGGTGGTACGGCGCCGCCGACGAGTACGTGCTGTTCCGCGCGCTCGGCGTGCTGCTGGTCGCCGCGCTCGCCATCGTCCTCACCGCGGCCGTGCGCGCCGACGCGACCACGCTGGTCCGCGACGTGTCCACGCGGAAGGTCGCGTTCCTCGTGTTGCTGTTGCCCGTCGTGACGATGTCGATGGTCGCCGTGCCGGTGAACCTCACCACCGTCGCGGACGCCGACCTCCCCGGCGACCCCGTGGAGGTCCGCGGCTACGAGGTGACTTACGCCGAGGACGTCACCAACGAGCGCGTCGCGGGCGTGGACCTCCCGTACTTCTCGCAGGCGACGAACGTCACCGCCAGCGGCGTCATCGTCGCCAGCCCCGAGCGCGAGGTCTGGACCGAGGAGGTGAGCGCGAGCAGACTCGGCTTCTACGGCGACCAGTCAGTCACGGTCGGCGGCGTCGGCTGGAAGGAGTCCGTCGGCGTCCACCGCCGCGGCTGGGTGCCCGCGGGCGCCAGCGCCGTCTACAACGTCTACGTCACGCCGCCCGAGGGCGAGACGCGCCACGTCTACAGCTCCGAGAACGCCACGGCCGCGCCCGTCGTCGCCGGGCGACAGGTGCGCGTGACGTCGTCGAGCGGCGGCTTCGACCTCGACGTGTTGCGCAACGAGACGGTCGTCGACTCGACACGGATTCCCGGGCAGAACGAGACCGCGGACGCGGGCGGCCTGACGTTCGTGCGGAACGGCAGCCGGGTGTTCGCCGAGTACGGGAACACCACCGTCAGCATCGCCAGCCCGGAGACCTATGAGTAGCCCGCCCACTCGATGCGGAAGACTTCGACGTCTAAGGCTTCGCGCTCGCTGGTGTGGAACTCGAACTGCCGTTCGACGTCGAACTCGGCGGCGAACGCGTGCGTGACCTCGCCGCCCTCGTCGGCGGCGAACGACTCCACGAACGACTTGCTGTCGGCGTTGTGCACGGAGTAGGAGACGCCCGCGACTTCGGCGGTCGCGGCGAGGAACGCGCGGTCGGCGTGCTCGCTGCCGCGCTGCGCGCCGAACGGCGGATTCATCACGACCGTATCTACCTCCGCCAGCGGCGGCCGCGTCGCGTCCCCGAGCAGCCAATCGACCCCGACCGGTGGTTCGACGCGCGGTTCGTTCTCGCGGGCGACGGCGAGCGCGGCCGGGTCGCGCTCGACCGCGAGGACGCGCTCGGGCTCGCGGGTGGCGGCGCCGAGCGCGAGCATCCCCGTGCCCGTACCGAGGTCCGCGACGGTCCGGCCGGCGATGTCACCGTGGAGGTCTGCGAGGTGGAGGAGGTGGGCGGCGAGGGCCGCGGGCGTCGGGTACTGTTCGAGCGCGGCGCTCGGGTCGCGGAACCCTTCGACCGCCGAGAGGCGCCGTTCGAGCGCGCGCTTCATGCCCGGGCCGAGGGCTCCGGGGGCGAAGAAAGCTCCGTCACGAAAGAGAGAACGTCAGTTCAGGGAGAGGCCGTCGACGTCGACGACGAGGCCGTCGCGGCGGGCGCGCTCGGCGACCGCGGAGAGCGCGGGGCGGACTTTCTCGGGCGCGGCGGCCTCACGGACGTCGACGGTGAGGCGGTTCGCGCCGAGGAACGCGGCGTTCTCGACGAGCTCGCGGAGGCGGTCGGCCTCGCGCTGGGTGGCAAGCGAGCAGTCCTCGTCGAAGGCGGCGTCGGCGGCGACCTCGGCGGGGACGTAGCCCTCGTCGGCGAGGTCGTCGGCGAGCGCGCGGAGGTCCTCGCGGGACGCGTCTGCGATGGTGTCCGCGTCGACGGTGACGGGAGTGGAGTCGGTGGGGCGACAGCCCTCGATGGGGCTGGTTCGGCGTGACGTGCTCATCTTGCTCACACATACATGGGGGAAATACAAAAAGCTTTGCTAATGTCTAGTAGTAATTTCTCGGCTGGGGTCGACCCCGTCGTTATTTGCTGAGACGGCCCGATGTGGGCCCATGGCCGCCGGGACGACCGCGACGGGCGGGTCGATACGCGTCCTCCACGTGGACGACGACGACGCGTTCGGCGACCTCGCCAGCACGTACCTCGAACGCGTCAACGCGCGCCTCGACGTCACGACGGTGACCAGCACGACGGACGCGCTCGACCGCCTCGCCGCGCGGGACTACGACTGCGTGGTCTCCGACTACGACATGCCCGAGCAGAACGGCATCGAGTTCCTCGAAGCCGTCCGCGAAGACAATCCCGACCTCCCGTTCGTCCTCTTCACCGGGAAGGGCTCCGAAGAGGTCGCCAGCGACGCCATCTCCGCGGGCGTCACCGACTACCTCCAGAAGGAGACCGGCACCGAGCAGTACGCCGTGCTCGCGAACCGCGTGGAGAACGCCGTCGAGAAGCGCCGCTCGGAGCGCGCGCTCGCCGAGCGCAACCGCCGCCTCGAAACCCTCGTCAGCAACCTCCCCGGGATGGTGTACCGCTGTCGGAACGAGCCCGACTGGCCGATGGAGTACGTCGGCGGCGAGTGCGAGCAGCTCACGGGCTACGCGGCGGCCACGCTCGAAGCCGGCGACGTGGTCTGGGGCGAGGAAATCATCCACCCCGACGACCGCGAGGCGACGTGGGACGCGGTGCAGGACGCCCTCGACGCGGGCGAGCACTTCGAGGTCACGTACCGCATCCGGACGCGGTGTGGCAACCGCAAGCACGTCTGGGAGCGCGGCCGCGGCATCTACGACGCCGACGGCGACCTGCGCGGCATCGAGGGGTTCATCACGGACATCACCCAGCAGCGCGAGCGCCAGCACCGCCTCGAACGCAACACCGAGCGCCTCGAAGCCCTCTTCGAGAACTCCCCGGACATGGTGAACATCCACGACGCCGACGGCGTCATCGTCGACGCCAACGAGCGCATCTGCGAGGAACTCGGCTACGCGCACGACGAACTCGTCGGGAAGACCGTCTGGGACGTGGACGCGACGACCGACCGCGACTCGGTACTCCAGATGGAGTCCGCGATGGAGCGCGGCGACGTCCGCCGCTTCGAGGCCGAGTTCGAGCGCGCGGACGGCTCGACGTTCCCGGTCGAAGTCCACCTCGCGAAACTGGCGGTCGCCGGCGAGCACCAGTTCCTCGCCATCAGCCGCGACGTCAGCGAGCGCGAGGCCCGCGAGGCCGAGCTCCGCCGGCTGAAACGCCAGTACGAGACCGTCTTCGAGAACGCGCAGGACGGCCTGTTCCTGCTGGAGGTCGTCGAGAACGGCGACGACGTCGAGTTCGTCTACCGGCAACTCAACCGCGCTCACGAGGAGATGAGCGGGCTGTCGGCCGACGACATCGTCGGGAAGACCGAGCACGAGGCGTTCCACTCGGCGCTCGGCGAGCAGACCACGTCGTACCACCGCGAGTGCTACGAGCGCCGCGAGCCCGTCCAGTTCGAGGAGGTCTTCGAGTTCCCCGCCGGCGACATCGTCGTCTCCGGCACCGTCTCGCCGGTCGTCGTCGACGGCGAGGTCACGCACCTCGTCGGCGTCACCCGGGACGTCACGGAGTTCAAGGAGCGCGAGCGCGCGCTCCGCCGCGAGCGCGACCGCTTAGAGGAGTTCGCGGACATCCTCAGCCACGATCTCCGCAACCCCCTGAACGTCGCCGAGGGCAACCTCGAACTCGTCCGCGAGCGCCGCGATAGCGACCGCCTCCAGACGGTCGCGGACGCCCACGACCGGATGCGCACGCTCATCGACGACGTCCTCGCGCTCGCGCGGCACGGCCGGACCGCGACCGACCTCGACGACGTGCGGCTGGACGCCGCCGCCGAGCGCGCGTGGGCGACCGTGGAGACGGAGACGGCGACGCTCGTCGCAGACTCCGAGCTGACGGTGCGCGCCGACGAAGGCCGCCTCGCCCAGCTACTGGAGAACCTCTTCCGGAACTCGGTCGAACACGCCGCCGAGAACCCGCCGGAGGACTGCGTGACGGTCCGCGTCGGCGACCTCGCGGACGGGTCGGGGTTCTACGTCGAGGACGACGGCCGCGGCATCCCCGACGGCGACCGCGAGCGCGTCTTCGAGTACGCCTACTCGACGACCGACGACGGCACCGGGCTCGGCCTCAGCATCGTCGCGGAACTCGTCGACGCCCACGGCTGGAGCGTCGAAGTGACCGACGGCGAGGCGGGCGGCACGCGATTCGAGATTACGGGCGTCGAAATAGCGGAGTAGCTTACCAGGTGCCGTGGAACGTGTCGAAGGAGAGGTCTTCGAGGGGCTTGTTGCCCACCGCAATCTCGTACTCGCCGGGGGTCAGCATCGGCTTGTGGAACTGCGGGCCGTCGTCGGTCGTGATGCGCGGACAGCCCGTGTTCACGAACGCGTCCATGTCGAAGTTCCGGAGGCGGTCCGGCGTCACCTCGTCCATCGTGATGAGGTAGGCGTTGTCGTTGTTCTCCACGATCTCGTTGGCCTGGTCCCAGCGACCCTGCCCGATCTTCGTGCAGAAGATGACGCCCCACTTCTCGGCGTCCATCGCCTTGTGGACGGTGGCGTAGCGCTGCTTGAGGAACTTCTCCGTGTCCGCGACTGAGACGGAGTTGTTCACGGGGTCGGCGATGACGACCTTCTTCTCGGGGTGCTCCATCGCGAGCCCGAGCGGGTGGAACTTCCCGCCGCCGACGTACAGCACCTGGTCGGCGTCGATGTCCGCGCTCGCGTAGTTACAACCGAGCACCTGCCCCTCGTGAGTGAGGCGGTCGTCGCCCTTCCGCGTGTGGACCTCGAAGCCGCGCTCGGTCAGCCACTCCTTCATCTCCGGGAAGAGGTTCATGTGCTGGGCGGTCGTGACGAGCCCGACGTCCCCGACCTCCAGCTTCTCGAGGGACTGCTCCATGATGGGCTCGACGTCGACGTTCGAGAACAGCGGCACGTAGATGATCTTCTCGGACTCCTTCATCGGGGAGTGCCCGAAGTGGACGAAGACGTCCGTCCGCCGCATCATGTACGTGTCGAGGTCGCAGGCGCCGTAACACGGCTGCCCCGAAATCAGCACGCGCGTGTCGTCGGGGAGGAGCTTCCGGAGGTCGTCGGCGACCCCGGGCGCGCTGCGCTTCAGTCCCTCGGGGAACTGCAGGCCGACCTTCTCCGCGTCGCGCTCCTCGACCGCCTCCACGATGCGGTCGAGTTCGTAGTCCCACGTCCGGTCGTGTTTCAGGGAGAGTCCGGTGTTCCGGAGGTCTCCCGCCGAACGCGTCTCTTCGTGACTCATTACAGCGGCGTACGGAGTCACGCCGTTTAACGTCGGCGTTTCCCCCCGCTACCGCCACGACACCAGACGGAGCGAGACGCCCGAAAATCCTTGTTGTGGACTCTCATGGAGGAGTGTTGATGCCATCACTGTTTTATGTCGCACTTCGTTTGAGCCCGGGTATGTCAGGCAACGGCCTGGACAACACGGGCGAGAATCGAGACACTAGACACAGCTCTGCGAGCCGCCGAGCGTTCCTTGGTGCGGCCGGGACCGCCGGTGCGAGCGCGCTCGCGGGCTGCACGGGGATGCTCGGCGATAGCGGCGGACCGCAGACGCTCCGCGTTACAGTCTGGAGCGGCAACTACGTCGAGCGCTTCGAGGAGGCCATCCGTCCCATCTTCGAGTCCCGGTTCGACGCCGAGCTCGAGTTGGTCTCCGGGTGGAACTCGCTGCTCGCGAAGATCAAGTCAGCGCCCGCCGACGACCCGCCGTTCGACGTGACGGTCGCGTGCGAACCCATCTACTACAACGGCCGGTCGCAGGGCCTCTTCGAGGAGCTCCGATACGAGGACCACATCCCGAACATCGACAACGTCATCCAGCACTACAAGGACATCCGTCCGCACTCCCACGGCGCCCCCGTCGACGGCGCGCCGCTGAGCATCCTCTACAACACGGACCTCGAGGAGCCCGTGGAGACGTGGAGCGACTTCACCAGCTCCGTCGTCCAGCAGTCCAACGGCGTCGGCGTCGACTCCGGGTTCTGGATCTATCCGCTGCTGGCCGCCGGCGTCGGCACGGACGCCGCGCCCGGCGCACAGGAACTCTACGAAGAACAGCACCACGACGCGCTCATGGACACCATCGAAGCGTGGCCCATCGAGGGGTGGGCGTCCTCCGGGACGGACGTCTGGCAGCAGTTCCAGAACGGCATCGTCGACGCCGCCCAGTGGTACTTCGACCAGGTCTACTACGACATGGAGGACCACCCGAACGTCGAGTTCGCGATGCCCGAGCAGAACGCCGGCTGGATGAACAACTGGGCGGTCGTCCGCGGCACGGACAAACGCCAGCTCGGCGAGGAGTTCATCAACATGCTCCTCGACCCCGAAGTTCAGAGCAAGTGGGCCGAAGACCACCCGCTGTTCTTCACCACGTCGGGGATGTCCTACCCCGACGACCTCGCGCAGTACCTCCCGACCACCGCCGAGGAGGCCGAGCAGTGGTCGATTCCGCAGTGGGAGGAGGTCGCGCCCTACTCCGAGCAGTTCTCGAACAAGTTCAAGCAGATGAAAAACCAGTAAGCCGATGGCTTCCGTCACACTCGCCGACCTGACCAAGGAGTACGGCGACCTGACTGCCGTGGACGGCCTCGACCTCGACGTAGACGACGGCGAGCTACTGTGCCTGCTCGGGCCGTCGGGCTGCGGGAAGTCCACGACCCTGCGGATGCTCGGCGGCCTCGAGACGCCGACCGACGGCGACGTCTACATCGGCGACGACCGCGTCACCGACGAGCCGCCGTACGAGCGGGACACCTCGATGGTGTTCCAGTCGTGGGCGCTGTTCCCGCACAAGAGCGTCATCGAGAACGTCGCGTTCGGCTTGAAGATGGACGGCGTCGGCGAGGACGCACGCCGCGAGCGCGCCCGCGACGTCCTCGACGTCGTCGAGATGGGGGAGTTCGCGGACGCCGACCCCGAAGACCTCTCCGGCGGTCAGAAGCAGCGCGTCGCGCTCGCGCGGTCGCTGGCCATCGAACCGGACGTCCTCCTGCTCGACGAGCCGCTGTCGAACCTCGACAAGCGGCTGCGCGAGCAGATGCAGCTCGAGCTCCGCAACATCCACGACGAGGTCGAGACGACGTTCGTCCACGTCACCCACGACCAGAACGAGGCGTTCACGCTCGCGGACAGCATCGCCATCATGAACGACGGCGACGTCGAACAGGTCGGCGAGCCGCGGGAGGTCTACGACGACCCCGTGAGCCTGTTCGTCGAGGAGTTCCTCGGCGACACGAACCTCGTGGACGCCCGCGTCGAGTCCGAAATCGACGGCGGCGTCGTCGCGGCCACCGAATTCGACGAGTCCATCGAGGTGCCGACGGCGGGCGGCGACGTCGCAGCCGGCGACCCGCTGACCATCTCGTTCCGACCGGAGGAACTCGACGTCTCCCGGGCCGCCGCCGACGGCGGGCAGTCCGCCGCGGTCGCGTCCGAGGACGTGACGACCTCCCTCGAGGGCACCATCACGGACGTCCTCTACCGCGGTTCGTCGGTCCGGTTCTACGTCGAAATCGGGGAGACGAGCGTCTTCTTCGAGCAGAGCGTCGGGGACCAGTCGGACTTCGAGGTCGGCGAACCGGTCGTCGTCTCGTGGGACCCCGCGGACTTGCTCGTCTTCTCGGCGGGTGAACGCGTCGGGCGAGGTGGGACGTGATGGGGGCGCTGGCCGACGAGTCGATGTTCGCGTGGTTCGGCGAACGCATCAAGCGCAGGGACTCCACGTCGGTGTTCCTGCTCGCGCCGCTCGCGGCATTCGAGCTGGTGTTCTTCGTCGTGCCCTTCCTCATCCTCGTGCGGATGAGCTTCAACGCCCAGCCGGAGACGGGGTTCTACGAGACCGGGTGGACGCTCGCCGCGTACGGCGACATCCTCGCGTCGGACCTCTACCAGCAGATGATACTGTTCTCGTTCAAGCTCGGCGTCATCGCGACGGTCGTCGCGGTGGCGCTCGCGTTGTTCTACGCGTACGCCGCCTACCGCGCGGACGGCTTGACGAAGTCGATTCTGCTGTTCTCGATTATCCTCCCGCTGCTGACGACGCTGGTCGTGAAGACGTACGCGTGGCGGCCGCTGCTCGCGCCGAACGGCGTCCTCAACGACTTGCTGCTCTCGGCGGGACTCATCGGGAGCCGAATCCAGTTCGCGCCGTCGCTGTTCGGCACCGTCGTCGGCCAAGTGTACATCGTCTTCCCGTACGCCGTCCTCGCAATCTACAGCGTGTTGTCGACGCTGGACTGGGACGTCGTCGAAGCCGCACGGGACCTCGGCGCGTCCCGGCCGCGGTCGTTCGCCGAGGTCGTCCTCCCCGAGGTGCTCCCCGGGGTCGCGGTCGCGACGGTCGTCTCGTTCGCGTGGAGCGTCGGCGCGTACGCGGCGCCCTCCCAGCTCGGGACGGGCTCGCAGACGACGTTCGCCATGGAAATCGGGAACCTCATGCTCACGAACTTCAACTGGCCGGTCGGCGCGGCGTTCGCCCTCCTGATGCTGGCCGCGATGCTCGCGGCGTCGCTCGCGGTGATTCGCCTGCTCACCGGCTCTATCGGGGGTGTCCAGGATGTCTGAGGCTGTCTCCCGCGAGCGCGTCGAGGACGTCCTGTTCCGCGCGGGCTACTGGCTCGTGCTCGCCGTGCTCATGCTCCCCATCGTCGTCGTCTTCGTGACGTCGTTCCAGCAGTCGTCGTACCTGACGTTCCCGCCGAGCGGCTTCACGCTCGAGTGGTACGCGACGTTCCTCGGAAGTGAGGAGTGGCTGAGCGCGGTTCGGGACAGCGTCCTCATCGGCGTCGGTTCGTCCCTGCTCGCCACCGTCCTCGGCGTCACCGGGTCGCTGGCCGTCCAGCGGTCGGACTCGTGGGCGTCCCGCGTCCTCCCGCCGATCGTCCTGCTGCCGCTGCTCATCCCGCCGGTCGTACTCGGGCTCACCCTCCTCATCTACTTCAACCGCATCGGGCTCACGAACAGCTACGTCAACATCGTCGTCGCGCACGCCCTCTGGGCGACGCCGCTCGTGTTCTTCATTATGCAGTCGGTGTTCGCGCGCTTCGACTGGAATCTCCGGGACGCCGGCATGGACCTCGGCGCGCGACCCGGCCGCGTCTTCTACCACGTCACCCTGCCGAACGTCCGCAGCGGCGTCGTCATCTCGACGGTCGTGGCGTTCATCGTCAGCCTTCAGGAGTTCATCATGGCGCTGTTCCTGAAGTCCTTCGAGGTCCAGACCGTCCCCGTGCTCGCGTGGACGTCGCTGCAGTCCTCGCTCACGCCGATGGTCAGCGTCGTCTCCGCGTTCCTCGTGCTCGCGTCCATCGTCGGCGTGTTGCTCTCGGCGGCCGTGATGAACCTCGAGTGGCTGGCCGAACAGCTGTAGCCGCCCCCGCTTCCGGCAGCTTCAAACCGCCCGAACCCGAACCCCGAGACATGAGCGTCGACTCCGACTCCGCGGCCACGACCGGCACCGCGAACGCCGACGACATCGCGCGCCAGCTCGGCGAAGCCATCGAGCAGTCCCCCGAGTACCAGCGCTACGAGGAGACGAAGGCCGCCGTCGAGGACAGCGAGGAAGTACAGGAGCGCATCAGCGAGTTCGAGGACCTCCGCCAGGAGTTCATGCTCGCGCGTCAGACCGGCGACGCCACCCAGGAGGACGCCAAGAAGGTCGAGGACGCCCAGAAGCGCCTCCACGACCACCCCGTGATGGCCGAGCACCTCGACGCGCAGGACGAACTGGAAGCCAAGTTCGAGTTCCTCAACGACCTCATCTCGGAGCCGCTGGACGTCGACTTCGTCGGCGAGTCCGGCGCGTGCTGTCAGGACTGACTGTTTCTGCGACCGAACCCCGAACGCTTAGGGGGCGACGCGAGTGACTCGCCAGTATGGTCCACTCCGATTGGGGCGACTGGCTGCCGACGGCAATCGAGGCGGCGAACCCCGACGGCGTCGCGGTCTGGTATCTGGGTTGCAACGGCTTCGTGCTGAAGGGCGAGGACGGGACGACGCTGTTCATCGACCCCTACCTCGGGACGGGTGACCCGCCGCGCACGATTCGGATGATTCCGGTGCCGTTCGACCCGCGGGACGTCACCGAGGCCGACGCCGTGCTCGCCACCCACGAGCACGTCGACCACGTCCACGGCCCGAGTCAGGCGCCGATTCTCGCGGAGACGGGCGCGCAGTTCTACGCGCCCGACGACTCCGTGGCGGTCGCGCGCGGCGAGGAGGCGTGGGACGACAACTACGCCGTGGACACCGACCAGTACAACGAAATCGAGGAAGGGGACAGCTTCGAGGTCGGCGAGTTCACGGTCCACGTCGAACCCGCCCACGACCCCGACGCCACCCATCCCGTCTCGTACGTCGTCGAGCACGACGCTGGCACGATTTTCCACGGCGGCGACACCAAGCCCAGCGACGAGTTCGCGCGCGTCGGCAGCGAATACGACATCGACCTCGGTATCATGGCGTTCGGCACGGTCGGCAACGTCCCGGACAAGGAGACCCGGGAGCCGAAGCGCACGCGCTGGTACAACGACGAGAACCAGATTGTGGAGGCCGCCAGCGACCTGCAGGTCGACCGCCTGCTGCCCTCCCACTGGGACATGTGGAAGGGCCTGACGGCGGACCCGAAAGTCCTCCACCACCACGCCAAGAGCTTCACGCACCCGCGCCGGCTGGAGGTCGTGGAAATCGGCGACCGCGTGGACGTGACAGGCGAGTAACTGGCGCCGAGAGTCGGCGGGTAATTTAAGTCCTCGTCCGCGTACGTGGTGGTATGCACGACCAACCCGCCGGTGGTTCCGATGAGTGACGAGACGCTCGTCGAGACCGACGGCGTCACCGTCAGCAAGTTCTTCAACGCCGAGGACTTCCCCGTCCCCGCGGTCGCCTTCGACGTCGACTCCTCCCGCGACGACGCGGTCACGCTCCGCATCGTCGACGAGATTCCCGACGAGTTCGGCATCGACCAGATCGGGTTCCACCCCGAGTACGGCAGCGAGCACTGGACGGCCAGCGGCGACGGCGTCGTCCGCTTCGAGCGCGAAATCGAGCCCGGCGAGTCGTTCACCACGGTGTACGGCGTGCGAATGGAGGAGGGGCAGGACGAAACGCCGTTCCTCTCCGCGCCGACCATCGAACTGGACGGCGAGGACATCGACGAGGTCGTCCCGCCCGAATCCACGTCGGTCGTCCGCGAGCTCGCGGGCGGCGAGCGCGAGACGGTCCCCGGGCTCGAAGACGACGACGCCGAGGAAGCCGGGCTGGAAGCCGACATCGAGGGCAGCATCGAGTCCCTCGAAGAGGAGGACGCCGAAATCCTCGAAGGCGACGTCGACCTCGGCGGCGACGAGGACGAAGACCTCGACGCCGAGCCCGACGAGGAGGAGTCCGTCGAGGCCGACGAGTCGTTCGAGGCGGAGCCGCCGACCGAGCCGGAGGCCGAGGGGTACGGCGCCGACCAGCCCGAGCCGCCCGCCGGTGACGAGGAAGTCGAGGAGCCCGAGGCCGAAGGCTTCGGCGAGGAGGAAACCGAGGACGAGGCAGAGCCGGAAGCCGAGCCCGCGCCCGAGTCGGTCGGCTTCGACGCCGGCGACCTCGTCGGCACGCTCGCGGAGGCCATCCGCAACGACGAGGTCAGCGACGACGACCTCGCGACCCTGCAGGACGCCTTCGGCGGCGTCCCCAACAGCACGCAGGTCGAAATCGAGCACCTCCAGAGCCGCGTCTCCGAGCTTGAGGCGTACACGGACGCCCTAGAGGAGTTCCTCGACGAGGAGGGCACCGCCCAGCAGCTCGTCAGCGACGTCGAGGACGAGGTGTCCTCGCTGTCCGCGGCGCTGGACGACCTCGACGACGAACTCGGTGAGGTCGAAGCGAGCGTCGAGGACGCCGCGGGCGACCGCGAGCAGCTCCGCGAGCGCGTCGCGGACGTCGAAGCGGAGGTCGAGGCCGTCGACGACCTCCACGAGGACGTTCAGCGCCTCCGCGGGGACGTCGATGCCATCGACGAGCGCCTCGAGGACACCGAGGACGCCGTCATGGACGTCGAGGAGCTGGAGGACGACCTCGAGGACGTCGCGGAGGACCTCGACGACGTCGAGGCGCACGTCGAGGAAATCGAGGAGTGGCGCGACCAGCTCTCGGACGTCTTCGGCACGTAACGCCACCAGCCGCCCCGGTCCGGGGAATCACAACCGTTTTCGGCGCTCGCCGGCTCTCTTCTCGTAATGACTGCGCCGGTGCGCGTCGCCGTTCCGCGGAAGGGACGGCCCCTGGAAGCCGTA
This sequence comes from Halobacterium sp. NMX12-1, assembly GCF_040435975.1. Lineage (NCBI taxonomy): Archaea > Methanobacteriati > Methanobacteriota > Halobacteria > Halobacteriales > Halobacteriaceae > Halobacterium > Halobacterium sp. NMX12-1. Next base: position 1,649,610 of record NZ_CP159204.1, read on the forward strand.
CTCGACAGATTCGCCGCACGCGCCGACGCGACTTCGGTCGCCGACGATGTCGTCTCGACGCTGCGCTACGAGAAGGCCGTCACGAAAGACGAGCAGACGGCCGACCGCGGCGTCTACGAGCGCCTCGCGGCGTACAGCGAGCCCGCCGAGCCCCGCGAGCCGGACTTCACGCTGCTGCGGGACGCTCGCGCGGGCAAGCCCCGGCGCGTCGTCTTCGACTCGCTGACCCTCGACGTCGAGGGGACGCCCGTCCAGCTGGTGGGCCGCGAGGAGCCGTTCCGCGCGCTCCGCACCCACGAGTTCGCGCTCGGGTTCGACAGCGCCGACCTCGTCCTCGAAGAGGTCGTCCAGCTGGAGCCCGAGCCGCTCTCGACCATCGCGGACCTCAACGACCGCATCGACCCCCACGACACGGACGTCCGCGTCGTCTCGGGGCTCGGCGACACCGTCTACCACACGCTGCTGGCGACGCCCGCGGCCATGCAGTCCGTCGGCGCGGAGGAGCTGGACCGCGCGTTCCTCGCGGCCTACGAGGGCGACGTCTGCATCAGCCCGCGCTACGAACGCCTCGTCCGCGCCGTCCTCGGCACGGACGCCACGGAGGGCGTGGAGTTCGTCTACCCCGACGCGGGCCGCGAGGAGGAGGCCGCCATCGCGGACGTCGGCGTCGGCGTCTACCTCACGGTCACGGGCTCGACGGCCCGCGAGCACGGCCTCGAAGTCGGCGAGCGGCTGTTCCCCAGCGAGACGGTGCTGATGGAGAACCAGTCCGAGGCCGGCGGCGAGGACGTGCAGGCGGTCAAGCGCGCACTCGCCGCGGACGCCGACGAGACCGCGATTCCCCCGCAGTAACCGCGACTGCTCAGTTCTCGCTGTCGGCCGCGTAGTCCGCGAGATCGCCGCGTTCGAGTTCGGTCGCCGCCTCGCGGCGCGTCTCGAAGGCCTCGATTGCCCACTCGCGGACGCGCTCGTCGGTCGTCTCCACGAGCGCGACCGGCGCGCCCTCCTCGGATTCGACGCCGAAGAAGACGACGTCCTCGGTGATGCCGACGGGGAACGGGATGTCGCCGTCGTAGGCGTAGACTTCGACGCTGTCGGCGTCGAGGAGCCCGGCGACCTGCTCGCGGCGCTCCGGGTCGCTGGCGAGCCACGCGAGGAGGTCCGTCGAGCACACCGACGCGAAGAGGTGGTCGCCGCGTCCGGCGGCTTCCTCGTGGGCGTCGAGCGCGCCCGGGCTGCGGCCGGACGCCAGCGACCGCACGCGCGTGGCGCCGCGCTTCAGTTCGACCACGCGCTGCATCGGCGCGGTCGGGTCCGCGCTCGTCGGCGTGGTGACGTCGGCGTCCGCGAGCCGCGACAGCTCGAAGCCGAGTTCGTCGGTGGGAATCTTCTCGAGGACGTCTCGAATCTCCCACGCCGCGGCCGCGGTGTCCAGCAGGGACGCGAACTCGCCGGCGAGCAGGTCGCCGTACGTCGTCGCGCGGTACTCGCCGCCGGCGCGCTCGACGAGCCCGTGGCTCTCTAAGTCGCGGAGCGCGCGGTCGACCGTCGAGCGGGAGACGTCGGTCGCGGCGACCAGCGCGCGCTTGTCCCGCGGGCGCTCGCGGACGGCGTCGAGAAACTCGTAGCGCTCCTGTAGGGTCTCGACGGCGGCCTCGGCGAGGCCGCTGCCAGTCTGTCGGTTCATGGGTCCTCGCGCGCACTGCACCTTCAATAAAGTTAGTACCACTGACACTATCTCTGCGGGCGGGGAAACGATTATGTAGTGTAAGGCAGCCCGTGAGCCGCTGGTTCGATGGGTGACCTGAACTACCCGCGGCGGGACGAGTCGAACGCGGCCGCGGGCCGAACCGGTCGAGTCCGGAATCTACGGGGGACGGACCCGACAGTGCGGGACGCGTACCGACACCCGAGGCCGCGACGCCGCCCACGGGCGCCCGAGAGCCGCCCTGTCGGTCCTCGTCGGGAGTGGAGGAGCCCGATATAGCCCGAGACGGAGTGCCGACGGCGCGGGGACTCGTCCACAGTATTTTGCCGGTCACCGTCGAACGCCGCACACGAATGCCCGGCGACCGCTCCGTGGACCCGCGCGCGCCCTTCCGGCAGCTGCTGTCGATGGAGCGGGACGTGCTCGTGCTCTCCGCGGCGATGTTCGCGTTCAGCCTCGGCTTCCAGATGACCAGCCGGTACGTGCCGCGCTACATGAGCGTGCTCGGCGCGGGCGCGGGCATCATCGGGCTCTACGGCAGCCTCGGCAACCTCGTCAGCGCCGTCTACCCGTACCCGGGCGGCGCGGTCTCCGACCGCCTCGGCTCGCGGCGGGCGCTCACGGCGTTCGGCCTCGTCTCCGCGCTCGGGTTCCTCTTCTGGCTGCTCGCGCCGCGGCTCGACGTCCTCCGCGTCGGCCCGCTCGCGGTGCCGCCGTGGGCGTGGATTTTCGTCGGCCTGTTCCTCACGCAGGCGTGGAAGTCCTTCGGCCTCGGCGCGACGTTCGCGGTCGTCAAGCAGAGCGTCCCGAGCGACGAGCTCGCCGCCGGCTTCGCCAGCACGGAGACGTTCCGCCGCGTCGGCTTCCTCGTCGGCCCGCTGCTCGCGTCGGTGCTCATCGCGTCCGCCGGCGACTTCACGCTCGGCTTCCAGTGGGTGCTGGCCGCGGCTGTCGCGTTCGCCGTCGCCGGCACCGCCGTCCAGCACGTCTACTACGACCCCGCGGGCGACAGCATCGGCGACGAGTTCGAGGGCGTCCGGCAGGTCCTCGACGACCTCCGCGGGCTCCCCGCGGAACTCCGGCCGCTGCTCGTCGCGGACGTGCTCGTGCGGTTCGCCAACGGGATGGCGTACGTGTTCTTCGTCATCGTCGTCACGGAGTTCCTCGGCGTCGGCTTCACGGGCTTCGGCGTCTCCCTGAGCCCGGACGCGTTCTTCGGCGTGCTGCTCGCCGTCGAGATGCTGGTCGCCCTGCTGTCGATGCTGCCGGTCTCCCGGCTGGCCGAGCGCGTCGGCCTCAAGCCCGTCATCGCGGTCGGGTTCGCCGTCTACGCGGCGTTCCCCGTCCTGCTCGTCAACGCGCCCGCCGACCAGTGGGCGCTCGTCGCGCTGTTCGCGTTCTCCGGGCTGCGGTTCGCGGGTCTCCCCGCGCACAAGGCGATGATTGTCGGGCCGGCGGAGAAAGAGGCGGGCGGCCGCGTCACCGGGACGTACTACCTCGTGCGGAACGCCGTCGGCATCCCGAGCACGGCCGTCGGCGGCGCAATCTACGCGTTCTCGCCGACGCTGTCGTTCACGCTCGCGACCGTCGTCGGCCTGCTCGGCACGGGCTACTACCTCGCGTTCGGCCGCGAGTTCGCCGCGTACGCCTAGAGCGTCAGCGTCACCGACTCGGTGTCGAGGAACGCGGTCTCGTAGCCCTCGTGGCGGCCCACTTGCGGCGGCTGGCGCACCGACAGCGTGAGCTCGTCCCCCGATTCGACGCTCGGCACGGCGGCGCTGAGGTGGAGGCCGAGGTCCGGGCTGAGCGTGCGCGACAGCGTGTCGTCGTACAGCGTCTCGCCGTCCCGAACCAGTGTCGCGTCCAGCGCCATCGAGGAGAGCTCGTAGCCGTTGTACCGGGTGCGCGCGGACACCGCGAGGTACGCCTGGTCGGGCTCGCCGACGCGCTCGGCGGACGCGAGGTCGGTCACGACGTAGTAGGCGTCGTCGATGGCCGCGGTGCCGCGGACCGTCCCCGGGAGGTCGTCGGGCGCGGGCACAATCGACTTCGGGTAGCTGGTGTCCCGGGGCGCGAGCGCGCCCGGCTCGCCGGCTTCCTCGATTGGCGTGGCGCCCACTCGGGCGCGCGTCTCCTCCGTGAACTCCACGGTCATCTCGGCGCTCTCGACGTCCTCGAAGCGCCCCTCGAAGGCGCCGGTCTTCCGCGCAGCGACGGCGCCGATGGAGACGGTCGCGTCGTACGTGCCGTCGCCATCGAGAGCGAAGTTGTCGCCGTAGTGCGAGCCCATCGGCTGAGAGAGCATCGGGTACAGCACTTCCTGCTGGAGGAACTCGCCGCGCTCCAGCTCCACGGAGACGGCCGCGGCCGGCACCACGGTGTCGGTCTCGTCGTCCCAGACGACCGCCATCAGGTGGATGTCGTCCTCGGCGGTCTTCTCGGTCTTCGAGACGTCACGGTTGACCAGCGTCCAGAACGTGTGCGGCACCGTGAACAGCAGGGCGACCGTGTAGTCGCCGACGGTCGTCGTCCCCTGCATCGCCATCTGCTCCTCGAAGGACTGGACGTAGACCCCGTCGGGCTTCTCGGCGGTCGTCGCCGGGGTGGTCGCTGGGGCGGTCGTCGCGGGCGGTTCTGTCGTGGCGTCGTCGGTGGTGTCGCTCACGCAGCCGGCGAGGAGGGCGGAGGAGGCGAGCGACCCGAGCGCGAGGAACCGTCGGCGGCGCATACCGCAGCCCGCGTTCGGCTGGACAATAGGCTTCCCGGTGTCCAGAAGCGTTAACCTCGCGTCCCGGGTAGGCGCCGGTATGCGACGCGCCGCTCTCGCCGCCCTCCTCGCGCTCGCGCTCGTGGCGTCGGCCGCCCCGGTCGCCGCGCACGGCAACCACGTCGAGGTCGACAGCCAGCACTCCGCGGACGGCACCGTCGTCGTGGAGGCCGTCCGCCCGCTCACGGACGGCTTCGTCGTCCTCCACCGCGCGACCGACGACGGCGACATCGGCGACCCCGTGGGGCACAGAGCAGTCGGCTTCGACGACGGCTTCCAGCAGAACTTCCCGGTCGAGATGGACGACGACGCGTGGGCGGACTGGCCCGCGAACGGCTCGCTGTGGGTGGTCTTCCACGCCGACAGCGACGGCGACGGCGAGTTCGACCCCGGCACCGACGAGCGCGCGTCGGCGTTCGGCGCGACGACCGGCCAGTCGGTGACGCTCGCCAAGACTGACCGGCCGGCGAACGTCGTCGCCGAGCGCGCGCAAGCCCAGCAGACGGCGACCGCCACCGCGACCGTCGACGCCGCCACGCTCCCCGAGGACGGCTTCCTCGTGCTCCGCACCGAGTCGGGCACCGAGGGACGCGTCGTCGGCTCGAAAGCGCTCGACGCCGGCACCCACGAGAACGTCAGCCTCGACGTCAGCCCCGACGTCTTCACCGAGAACCAATCGACAGTCGGGCTGTACGCGCAACTCTACGGCGACGACGGCGACGGCGAGTTCGACGCGGGCGACCGCCTCGTGCGCGCCGGCGACAGCCCCGTGAGCACGTACTTCCTCGTCTGGCAGGTCGACGAGGTGTCCGCGACGACCGACGGCCCGGTCGTGCAGACGCCCGGCGACGGCGGCGACGTGGTCACGCCCACTGAGACCAGCGAGGCGACGACCAGCGAGTCCGGGACGAGCGAATCCGCCACGAGCGTCCCCGGCTACGGCGTCGTCCACGCGCTCACGGCGCTCGCGCTCGCGGCCGTCCTGCTCGGCCGCCGGTAGTGTCGCTACCCGGAGGTTCTTCGGTGGGTGGCCGCTACTCCGGGACGCATGATTGTACTCCACGCCACGTTCCCCATCGACCCCGAGCGCCGCGAGGACGCCCTCGACCTCGCGGAGCACCTCGTCGAGGAGTCCAACCGCGAGGACGGCGTCATCGACTACCGCGCGGCCGTCGACGTGCAGGACGAGAACCGGATTCGGTTCTTCGAGCAGTACGAGGACGCGGCCGCCGTCGAAGCCCACGAGGAGAGCGACCACTTCCAGCGATTCGAGGAAGCGCTCCCCGAGCTACTGGCTGGCGAGCCCGAGGTCCGGCAGTTCGAGGTCAGCGACGCCACCGACGTCGAACTGTAGTCACGGGTCCGGCTCCGGGAGCGCCCGGGACTCGCGGGGCGGCACGAGGAAGTAGCCGCGCCGCCGCACGAAGATATACTCCAGAATGCCGTTGTTGACGCGCTGGCGGACAGCCGGCGTCGCCTCGGTCACGTCCGTGCCGTTCATCGCGCGGCGCACCGCCTCGAACGTCGAAATCTCGCGCTGGAGCGACGGGAAGTGGAGGCTCGCGACCGCGCGGTCGGAGCCGACGTCGTCCGTGGACTCGAAGTGCCGGCGCAGCACGCGCACGCTGCCGTCGCCGTCCCGGTTCGCACGAGCCGCCTTCTGCGCGTGCCCGACGCGGCCGTACTCCCGGGCGTGCGTTTCGATGTCGTCCACGTAGTCGTCCACGCGGCTGTTCGCGCCGAGGTTGTCCCCGACGCCCGCCACGAGGTCGTCGGCGGCGTGCCCGGGGCTGAACAGCTCCATCACGCGCTCGTCGTAATCCTGCTCGCCGTACCAGTCGTCGAGGCGCTGGCGGAGGTTCGCGACGACCTTCGTGGTGCCGCCAGCGAACGGCCCCGACTGGATGGTGACGCGGTCCTCGCTGGCCTGGTTCTCGCGGAACCCCGCCGTGAACCCCATGAACAGCGGCGCGTCCTCGGGCACCGGCTCCGAGTCGGGGACGCCGTCGGCGTCCTGTCGCTCGGCGGGCATCCCCGCGCCGACGAAGCCGGTCCGGCGCGAATCGACGGTCAGCACGTCGGTCAGCGCCGCCTCGACGCTCACACCGTTCGCCGTCTCGGTTCGTCCCGTGAGCGCGTGCTCGGCTTCGAGGACGACGTCCGCGCGGTCGCTGGCGAGGTGGACGAGCGCGTCCTGCGTGTCGAAGACCGGGTCCTCGAACGGCGACAGCGGCTCCGGGTCGGGGAGGTCCACGGACTCGGGGAGGGCGGCGTCGAAGCGCCGGAAGTACGCCGGCGAGTACCCGACGGAGAACAGCAGGCCGTCGCTGGACCACTCGTAGGCCTCGTCGAGGGTGGCGAGCGCGCGTTCGACGGTCTCGCGGGCCGATGCCGTGGGCGGGCCGTCGCGGTCCAGCGAGAGGTAGAGTAAGGTCTGGTGGCGCGGCAGTTCGACGTTCCCGTACTCGTCGGTGCGGACGTGGTCGTTCCACGCGTGCTGGCGCGCGGGGTTGGAGGCGGGGGAGCCGCGCGGCGGGGCGTCGTCGGGTGCGAGGTCCACGCAGGCGGCCAGCGCGGCCGCGGACCCGGCGGCGACGGCGGCCTTCAGCACGTCGCGGCGCGACCGGTCGGCGGGCGGCATTCGAGCGAGCGTTCGGCCCCGGGCGGCTTGGGTCTACTGGACGCTCGAACTGGACGCCCGGTTCAGGAAGCGGACCGCGACAGCGCCCAGCACGAGGTCGAGCACCGCCAGCACGGCCAGCGCCGGGACGAGCGTGTTCCACATCCCGCCGAAGCCGGTGACCTCGATGACGGTCATCACGTCCTGGCCGAACATCAGCGCGCGCGCCGCGTCGACGCCGTACGTGATGGGGTTCAGGGCGGCGACCGTCTGCACCCACCCCGGGAGGATGTCCAGCGGGAGGAACGCGCTGGAGAGAAAGAGCAGCGGGAACTGCAGGAGATTCACCGCGAGAATCGTGGATTTCTGGTCGCGGGTGAAAAGCGCCATCACGTTCGAGAACGCCGTGAACCACACCGAGAACACGATGCCGACGGCGACGATGCCGGCCAGTCCCAGCCAGCCGGTGGCGACGTACTCGCGGAACGGCGCCCCCGAGTCGACGTACAGCAGGACGTAGCCGAGCACGAGGATGATGGTGGTCTGGACGACGATGCGCAACACCTCCGAGAGGGACTTCCCGAGGAACACCGCGCCCCGGTGCATCGGCGACACCAGCACCTTCTCGAACATCCCGCTCTCGATGTCCTCGACGAGGCCGATGCCGGAGGTGGTGGCGGCGATGAGCGACGTCTGCACCACGATGGCGGGCACGAGGTACGTGACGTAGCTGGCGTCCGTGCCGAGGCTCTGACTGATGGCGCCGCCGGTAATCTGACCGAACACCTCCGTGAACAGCACGAGGAAGATGATGGGGTTCAGCAGGGAGGCGGTCATCACGAACGGGTTCCGCGTCGTCTTCAACACCCACCGCTTGAGGTTGATCCACGTGTCCCGCGCGAAGCCGTTGCCGGACGCCCGCTGCTGGCTCTCGGCGCTCATTCGGCCACCTCCGCCTCCGCGGCGTCGCCCTCGTCTTCGTCGAGTCCTTCGCCCGTAATCGCGAGGAAGACGTCGTCGAGCGTCGGGTCGCGGACGTTGAACCCGGTGACGGAGAAGCCGGCGTCGTTCAACGCGACAAGCAGGTCCGTCCCGTGGCGGCGGGCCGACGCCGACCGGACGCTGAGCCCGTCGTCGGTCACTTCGACGTCCGCGTCGTCGAAAACGCCCGCGTCGGCGGCGACTTCGCGGGCGCGTTCGAGCGTGTCGTCGTCGGCGTCCGCGAACTCGACGTCGAGGACGGCGCCGCCGACCCGGCGCTTCAGCTCGTCCGGCGAGCCGGAGGCGACGATTTCGCCGCCGCGGATGACGCTGAGCCGGTCGCAGAGCTGGTCGGCCTCCTCGAGGTACTGGGTCGTCAGGAAGACCGTGGTGCCGCGCTCGTTGATGCGCTCGAAGTACTCCCAGAGGCGGTTGCGCGCCTTCGGGTCCAGCCCCGTCGTCGGCTCGTCGAGGAAGACGATGGGCGGCTCGTGGACGAGCGCGGTCGCGACGTCGAGGCGCTTTTTCATCCCGCCGGAGAAGTCCTTGGCCTGCTTGTCCGCGACGTCCGCGAGGTCCACGAGGTCCAGCAGCTCCTCGATGCGTTCGCTGCGGCCGTCCGCGGAGACGCCGTACGCCTCGCAGGCGAACCGGACGTTCTCCCGAGCGGTGAGTTCGCCGTCGATGCTCGTCTCCTGTGCCATGTAGCCGATGGACTCCCGGACGGCCCGCGGCTCGGTCTCGACGTCGTGGCCGTTGACCGTGACGCTCCCGCTGGTTGGTTCGAGGAGCGTCACGAGTACCTTGATGGTCGTGGTCTTCCCCGCGCCGTTCGCGCCGAGGAACCCGAAGAACTCGCCCTCGGGAATCTCCAGCGAGACGTCGGTGACGGCCTCCGTTCCGTCCGCGTAGGTCAGTTGCACGTGTCGCGCGTCGATTGCGTTCACGGCTGCTCGAACGGAGGCACCACGCATATACGCTTTGATTGAACGTTCATTCAGCGAGGTAGCGGCGGACCGGCGGGCTCCCGAGCCGACGTAAACTGTCGTAGAAAGCGCGAGTAACCGATTTCGGCCGATTGCGGGCAAACTCGAAGCCGCGCCGAAGCGACCGATTCAGTATAGCAGTATATAATTTATACGCTGCCGTTCGAACGTCACGTCAACGAGTACACGTTCGCGAGGTAGACCTCGCACACCCTGTCCCCCCAGTTGTGCGTGTACGTGTCGATGATGTCGTCGGCGACGTCCCCGCGGAGGTACTTCACGACGCCGCGGTCGCCGGTGCGGTCCCGGAGGTGCGTCGTGAAGAAGTGCCTGAAGTAGTGGGGCGTGACGTTCTCGGCGGCGTCCGCACCGCTTCGGTACCAGCCCGCGCGTTCGGCGTGCTCGCGGACGAACGACCGCACCATCTCCGGCGTGAGTCGCTTCCCCCACGCGTCCCGCGTGCTCGCGAACAGCGGCTCCGCCGGCGACGGCGTGTCCGGCCGAATCGCCAGCCAGCGCACGAGCGCGGCCTTCAATTCCGCGTCTACGGGAACGAGCGTCGCGCGCTTGCGCTTGTTCGACGCGGTCCGCTCCTCGCCGTTCGCCACCTCGCCGCGGCTCACGTCCGGATCGACGAACAGCGTGTCCGGCCGGCCGTCCAGTTGTGCACGCGTCCCAAGGTCGTAGGCGGCCTCGACGGCGGGCGCGTCCAGCGCGAGGTCGCGGACGTCGAGATTACATAGCTCGCCGACGCGCAGTCCGGTCTTCAGCAGCGCCAACACGACCGCTCGCTCCAGCGGGTGCGTAATTGCTGCCACGAACGACCGCATCTGGGCTATCGACACTTCGCGCCGAGTCGGGTCCGTGTCGATGGCTTCGTCCATCTCTTGGGTGACCAGTGTCATCGGATTGCCGTCGAACTCCCCGACCTGGGTCATGTAGCCGTAGAACCGATTCAGGTAGGAGGCGTACGTCGCGACCGTGCTGTCGGCGTGGTCGCCGCGGAGCTCGTGCACCCACGCAAGGCAGTCCCGGCGGTCGGCCGCAGCGGGCTCGGTGCCAGTCTCGGCGAGGAACGCCTCGAACTCCCGGAGGACGCGGCCGTACGCCTCGCGCGTGCGCTCGGACTTCCCGTGGTAGGCCATGTCCTCGAGGAAGTACTCGATGGGGTCCTCGGCGTCGTGGCCACGGCCCGCGTCGGCGGCGCGCTCGCTCATCGGTCCTCCCGGCGGACGTAGCCGCCCTGTCGCGGGTCGTGGCGAATCTCCCCGCCCTCGACCAACGACTGCACCGCGTCGTCGAGGCGGTCCTCGAAGTCGCCTGAGAGCTCCGCGACGAGTTCGTCCCACGACACGACCGCCCCCTCCGAGACCGATTCGAGGACCCGGTCTTCGAGGCCGCTCCCCCCAGGGGTAGCGTCCCCAGAACCGCCTTCCTCGTGGTCATCCAGGAACCCCCGTCGCCCGGCCTGCACCATCGTCCGCAGGTACTCGCTCTGGGACATGTCGAGTTCGTCAGCGTGCTCGCTCCACCGGGACTTCTGCTCGGTCGGCACGTACGTCTTCACGACCGCGCGGTCGTCACCAGCCATACTCCCCGCATCTTCGGCCGGGAACTTCAGTGTTCCCCACGAGCAGATAAGGTGCCTTATCGTCTAAACTAGCTCCCTCAACGGAGAAAATAAAGTACTACTTGGAACCATTCGTGTATTTAGGGACTCTCTAGACAGATAATCAATTTCCGAAGGTAGTACCACTTTTAATGATATAGATTTAGCGTCGGCTCGGTTCTCGCGGCGCTCGCGAGCAATCGAGTCGAATCTTTCTCGGTCCCTTCCGAGGGTCGAACGAGCTATCCTTCGATACAGCCCGCAGTGATTGACGTACCTCCTCACAATCCCGGTTCACGTCGGTCGTCAGCACTGGTGCCTGACTGGGAATCGCGACAACGAGCTGAATCGTGTGTCGGTTCGCCGTCGTTCAGTTCGTAGCGCTCGCGGCTCGACCAGGCCGGTCCCGGACTCCCTCGATTCGAATTGCCGACGTGGACTTCGGACGCTACGGGAATGATTCGAACGAGGAGCCCGGCGTCGAATCCCGGGCGCAGAGCGGATCACTTCAGCCGTCCACGACGAATCGCGCCACGGCGCTCTCGCTGCGTCGAGCCGACGCCTAGCCCCACACCGCGGGGGTTTTTCTCTCGGTGAATCGGTTCGCTGGGAGCCGGGGATGCACCTCGCGGGAGGCGCAGCGTCCGTCAGAGAGGCCTGAGCGCGGACTCTCCCACTTTGGGAAGTATCGGCTTCGAGGGCCGGGCTGGCGCCAGTACCACGACTCTCGACGACTCGAACAGAGACGTACAGCTCCTTCGGGAGCGCCAGTCCGGTCCACGCGACGAGATTCCGGTTTCGCCTCGGAACCGCAGTGTGAGTAATCGACACGCCGAGGCTCGATGCCTCGGTCGCTCGGGACTCGACAACTTCGAGTTGCAATCCGTTAGCTCCGATACCGCGCCAGTTCTCGTCTTCCCGACGCGTCAACTCCGAACGCCGAGAATGGAGCGATGGAAGAGGTGCGATATCTACAATAGGTGGAATAGTGGCAATTCTCGGCTATTCAAACTGGTCTCGTCGTGGCGCTCCCGCGTAGCGAGTGTCGGTGGCACGAACGAGCTGCCCCGGTCGTGGCATCCCGGTTCGACTCACGAGAGCCACGGTCGCTCTCTCCGGGCGAAGTAATCAGATTGTGTATCACGGGGTACCGCAAAACTCGGCGTTCACGTCGTTCGACTCCCAGCCACCGAACAGATAAATTCTATTCTGCTATAACGAATATTCCTGCAAGCCGTTCCGTCCTTTCCATCGAATCGAGCCCGGACGTGCGCCACTGCGGACGCTTGAATCGGGCTTCGACGCCCGCGCGGCGACCACGCAGCGGTTCGCCAGTGTGCGGCCGTTCGCGGACCACGGTTCCCGAACGTATTCGGCATTCGTCCGGTTTCCCGACCGACAACTGCCCGTTCAAACTCCTTAATGTGGTAGTACCCATCCTAATACTGGTCGAACACTAGCCCACACACGGTATTATCGACTAAACGTCAACGCCTAGCTTAATGTAGTTGGTAGTGATTGATTTTCGCGTAGATATGTGGCCTCACATCCAGAATAGAATCGAATCGGTGGACGAGAAGTTTAGTGAAGTCGAATTCGTTGGACGTTCGGATGATAGTGGGGTGGACGCATGGCGCTGATACGGATGACGAAGTACCGGACGCTGTTGCTCGCGACCGTCGGGTTCAACTTCTCGTTTCTCATCTGGTTCTCGTTCGCGCCGTTCACGGAGCCGATGGCCAGCGAGTTCGGGCTGTCGCTGGCGGAAATCGGGCTGCTCGCGAGCGCGAACATCTGGCTGGCGCCGTTCGGACGCGCGCTGACCGGCTGGCTCTCGGACAAGTTCGGCGCGCCCTCGGTGTTCGCCATCGTGTTGGGGTACGTCGGCGTGTTCTCCATCGCGTCGGCGTTCGCGCAGTCCTACGGCGTGTTCTTCGTCGAACGGCTCATCGTCGCGACCGCGGGCATCACGTTCGTCGTCGGCATCCAGCACGTCGCGGAGTGGTTCGAGGAGGAGAACCTCGGGCTCGCGGAGGGCATCTACGCGGGCATCGGGAACGCCGGCGCCGCGGGCGGAGCGTTGATTCTCCCGCGCGTGTTCGGGACGAACTGGAACGGCCCGCTGTTCTCGACAAACTGGCGGGCGGCGTTCTTCTACACGGGCGTCGTCTCGATTCTGCTCGGCGTGGCGTACTTCACGCTCGGGGAGGCCGCCAAGACCGAGGAGAAGCGGCAGGCGACCAAGGACAGCGCGAGCTTCGGCGGCTGGGTGCACACCGCGACGCGGTACGGAACGCTCGTGCTCGCGCTCGCGTACGTGATGACGTTCGGACTGGAGCTGTCGATGAACGGCTGGCTGGCGACCTACTACCGCGAGGGGTTCGGGACGAACAACCTCGTGCTCGCGAGCACGTTCGCGGCGACGTTCTCGGTGGCGGCCGGTCTGCTGCGCCCCATCGGCGGCTACGTCAGCGACCGGCTGGCGCGCGCCGAGCGCAACATCCTCCCGTTCTTCACGGGCCACTACCGCGAGCAGTGGACGTTCACCGCGATGTCGTTCGTCGTCGTCGCGATGTTCGGGATGACCCTCGCGGGGCTGTCCGGCGAGGTGTTGCTCGCGGTCGCCGCGGGCTTCCTCGTGGGGATGGGTTGTGCGTTCGCGGAGGGCGCCATCTTCGCGCAGGTGCCGGCGATGTTCCCGAACAGTTCGGGGGCGGTCGCGGGCGTCGTCGGCGGCGTCGGCACCATCGGCGGCATCGTCTACCCGCTGGTGTACTCCGCGCAGTTCCTGCCGAACCTCCACGTCGGCTACGCGGTGGTCGCGGCGTCGATGGTGCCCATCCTCGCGTTGACCGCGTGGGTGTTCCAGCCGAGAATCGCCAGCGTCGCCCACGAGGCGGGCTTCGGCAGTTCGACCCCGTCGGCCGTCGAAGCGCCGGGTGACGACTGATGCGGACGGGGCTCGTGCTCGCGGGCGGCCACTCGACGCGGTTCGGGGACGCGGACAAAGCCGTCGCGCGCGTGGACGGCGCGCCGCTGATTCGCCGGGTCGCCGACCGGGTCACTGGCGTCACCAACGAACTCGTGGTGAACTGCCGGAACGACCAGCGAGTCGCGATTACGGAGGCCCTCGACGGCCTCGACTACCGGCTGGCGGTGGACCCGGTTCCCGACGAGGGGCCGGTCGCGGGGTTGCGGACCGGCCTCCGGGTGGCGCGCGGCGACGCGGTCGCCGCGGTCGCCTGCGACATGCCCCACGCGGATCCGGCGCTGTTCGAGCGGCTGTTCGAGCGCGCGGACACGGCCGCGGTGCCGCGCGCGAACGGTCACTTGCAGCCGCTGCACGCGGTCTACGGCCGCCACGCGGCGCGGTTCGCGTGCGACCGGACGCTCGCGAACGGGTCCCGGCGGCTGGCCGACGCGCTCGCGCGCCTCGACCCGACGGTGGTCGACGTCGCCGACGAGGCGACGTTCACGAACGTCAACACGAAGGACGATTTACTGCGCGTTCGTGGCACACTTGCGAGGTAGCTGGCAAATATATCTGTATAAGGTCCTTTAGCTTCTGACGTTCGTCTGCATAAGAGTTTCATAATTCGATGTTTTCAACGCTGACCTTTATTATCTAGACGAGAGAGTTGATTAGCCGTACGAGACGAGACGACCGTTCGGATATATTCGAAAAACGAGCCCAAACGCACACAACACACGATGGCACACAAGAAAGAGGAGTGGAAGGCCGAGCAGTACGGGGACGAAGTCAGAGCACAGCTCGAGGAGTTCGCCGAGCGCGGCTGGGAGGCGATTCCCGAGGACGAACACGACAAGTGGTTCTCCCGGTTCAAGTTCTGGGGGGTGTTCCACCAGCGCGGCGGCCAGGAGAGCTACTTCATGATGCGGCTGACCAACTGCGGCGGCGTCCTCGAACCGGACCAGCTGCGGGCCATCGGCGAGGTCGCCCGCGACTACGCGCAGGGCCCCGCCGAGAACCCCGAGTTCGGGAACGGTTGGATCGACCTCACGACCCGCCAGTCCATCCAACTGCACTGGCTCAAACTCGAGGACATCCCCGAGATCTGGGAGAAACTCGAAGCCGTCGGCGTCTCCTCGCGCTCGGCGGGCGGGGACACGATGCGCAACATCTCCGGCTGTCCGGTGGCCGGGAAGGCCGACGAGTACGTCGAGAGCCGCGAACTGCTGGACGAGATTCAGGAGGGCATCCGCGGCGACGACGACCTCGCGAATATGCCCCGGAAGTTCAACATCTCGGTGACGGGCTGCCGGCAGGGCTGCGCGCAGGACGCGCTCAACGACGTCGGCCTCGAACCCGCGCACAAGCTCGTCGACGGCGAAGAAGTCCGCGGCTTCAACGTCCGCGTCGGCGGCGGCCTCGGCGGCCGCGAGCCCCGCAGGGCCCGTCCGCTGGACATCTTCGTCACGCGCGAGCAGGCCTACGACACCGTGCGCGCGTTCGTCGAACTGTACCACGAGGAAGGCAACCGCGAGAACCGCTCGAAGAACCGCGGGCGCTTCTTCGTCGACGAGTGGGGCACCGACGAGATTCGGGACGCCCTCGACGACCGGCTGGACTTCGAACTGGAGCGCGCGGGCACCGACTTCCGCGGCGAGTACACGTACAACGCCGGCAAGCCCACGGAGCGCGGCGCCCACGACCACGTCGGCGTCTACGACCAGAAGGACGGGCAGAACTACGTCGGCCTGAACGTCGCACTCGGTCGGTTGCGCGCCGACGAAGCCATCGAACTCGCGGACCTCGCCGACGAGTACGGCAGCGGCGAGGTCCGGCTGACGCGCCGGCAGAACCCCATCATCACGGACGTAGCGGACGAGGACCTCGACGACCTGCTCGCGGAGCCGCTGCTCGGCAAGCACAAGCCCGAGCCCAACCCCTTCGAGCAGGGCGCGATGGCCTGTACGGGCACGGAGTTCTGCTCGCTGGCGCTCACGGAGACGAAGGCGCGGATGGCGCGCCTGCTGCGCTGGCTCGGCGACAACGTGGAGGTGCCTGACGACGTGGACCGCATCAAGATGCACTTCTCGGGCTGCACCGCGGACTGCGGGCAGGCGATGACCGCGGACATCGGCCTCCAGGGGATGCGCGCGCGGAAGGACGGCGAGATGGTCGAGGCCGTGGACGTCGGCGTCGGCGGCGGCGTCGGCGAGGAGCCGACGTTCATCGACTGGGTGCGCCAGCGCGTCCCCGCCGACGAGCTTCCGGGGATGATTGCGAACCTCGTGCGGGCGTTCGCGGCGCTCCGCGAGGACGGGCAGACGTTCCGCGAGTGGGTGGAGGCGACCGGCCACGAGACCATCGTCGACCTCGCGGAGCCCGAGGAGGTCGAGGGGTACACCGACCCCTGCCTCTACGACGCCAAGCAGTCGTGGTACCCGTTCGCGGAGGGGGACAGTCCGGCGCCGACCGCCGCCGACGGCACGCCGCTGGCCACCGAGAGCGATGACTGACGACGCGGCGGCCTCGACGGCGCCGATGGACGTCGCGCCCGAACTGCTCCCGGCGAACGCCGACCGCTCGGCCGAGGTGGACGACGCGTGAGCGAGCCGGTTCAGACCACGTGCATGCGGTGTGCGGTCGGCTGCGGCCACCTGACCGACCGCGTGGACGCCGGCTACGGCATCGGGACCGTGCGCGGCGACGTCACCCACCCCGTCAACCGCGGGCTGGCGTGCTCCCGGGGCGTCAAGGAGACGAAAGACCCCGACGGGACGTGGCTGACACGTCCGCTCGTGCGGATGGACGGCGACCTCCAGCCGACGACGTGGGACGTGGCGCTCTCGCGCATCGCCAACGAGTTCGGCGCCGCGCTCGAACGCGACCACGACAGCGTCGCGGTGCTGGGGAGCGGCCAGCAGACCAACGAGGCGGCGTACGCGCTCGGGAAGCTCGCCCGCGGCGGGTTCGGGACTCGCTACTACGACGCCAACACCACACTCTGCATGGCGAGCGCCGTGACTGCGTACTACGACGCGTTCGGCAGCGACGCGCCGCCGTGCACGTACGACGACATCGAGGACGCGCAGACGCACGTCGTCTGGGGCGCGAACCCGGCGGTCGCCCACCCGGTGATGTTCCGCTGGATTTCCGAGAGCGCGACCGCCGACGACAGCGAACTCGTGGTCGTGGACCCGGTCGGCACCAAGACCGCGCAGGGCGCCGACGAGCACGTCGCGCTCGAACCGGGGACGGACCTCGCGCTCGCGCGGGCGGTGCTGGCTCGCGTCGTCGAGCGCGGCGACGTCGACGAGGAGTTCGTCGCGGAGGCGACCACGGGCTTCGAGGAGCTACGCGGCGACCTCCCGGACCCGGAGGAAGCCGCCGCGACCGCCGGCGTCGATATGGAGACTGTCGAGAAGCTCGCGGACGCGTTCGGCGAGCAGACGCTCGTCTACTGGGGGATGGGCGTGAATCAGAGCACGCAGGGAACGGAGACGGCGGGCGCGCTCGTGGACCTCTGTCTCGCGACCGGGAACCTCGGGCCGGGCACGGGGCCGTTCTCGCTGACCGGGCAGGCGAACTCGATGGGGACGCGCGTGTGCTCCTCGAAGGGGTCGTGGCCGGGGATGCGGTCGTTCTCGGACCCGGACGAGCGGCGGGTCGTCGCGGACGCGTGGGATGTTCCCGTCGAACGCCTCCCCGACGACCCCGGGCCGGGACCCGTGGGGCTCGTGAACGCAATCGGGGACGGACCAGTCGAGGCGGTCTGGACGGTCGCGACGAACCCCGCGGCGGGCCTGCCGGACGCCTCCGCGGCGCGCGAGCACCTCGAAGACGCATTCCTCGTCGCGCAGGACGCCTTCCACACCGAGACGACGGAGCTGGCGGACGTCGTGTTGCCGGCGGCGACGTGGGGCGAGTCCTCGGGGACGGCGGTGAACATGGAGCGCCGCGTCTCCCGGATCCGGCCGGCATCGGACCTCGTACCGGACGTGCGGACGGACCTCGACATCATCACCACGATTGGAGAGCTGCTGGTCCCCGGGCTCCTCGGCGACCCCGACCCCCGGGACGTCTTCGACGAGCTCGCGGCGCTGACGGCGGGGACGCTGGCGGACCTCTCGGGCATCAGCTACGCGCGCCTCGACGAACAGCAAGCCGTGCGCTGGCCGGCGCCGGACGCCGTCTCGCAGGGCGGCTACCGCTACTACGACGACGGCGACTGGTCGTTCCCGACGCCCTCGGGGAAGGCGCGCTTCTCCACCGGACGCCACGAGGGCCTCCCGGAGCCGACGAACGAGACGTACCCGCTCACGCTGACGACGGCGCGCGAGGCGGACGGCTACAACACGGGCGTGCGCTCGCGGGGCGAGGATGCGCCCGCGAACCCGCTCGCGCGCGTCAACCCCGAGACCATCGAGGAGGCCGACGTCTCGGCGGACGCCGACGAGGCGGTCGTAGAGTCACGGCGCGCGACCGTTCCCGTGCGCGTGGAAGTGGACGAAGCGGTGCCCGAAGGACTGGTGTGGCTGCCGATTCACCACCCGGAGACGAACGCGCTGACGCTCCCGGAGACGGACCCGCGCTCGGACGAGCCGAACTTCAAGCAGTGCGCGGTGCGCGTGCGGCCGGTCGCCGACGAGGCCGCCGCCGGCACGCTCGCGGACGCGGACGCACCCGCCGACGACTGACGTTCCCGCGGGCTGGGAGCGTGGGAAAGCTGCTTTTGACAGCCCAGCGAAGGCGGTTCCATGAACGAGGTCACGGAGACGCGCCGCGTCGCCGCTCCGCCCGACGCCGTCCGGGACGCGATGGCAGACGTCGAGGGGTTCGTGCGCTCGGCGGGCTTCGACGACGTGGAGGTAGACGGCGAGGCGGTTCGCGTGGCCAATCAGGTCGGCCCCGCGGAAATCGAGCTGGAGCTGGCCGTCGTCGAGCGGGAGGGCGCGGCGCTCGCCTACGAGCAACGCGAGGGCATCTTCGAGTCGATGTGGACCGAGTACGTGGTCGAACCGCTGGCCGGCGGCGACGAGTGCGAGGTCACGGCGCGCACCGAGTTCGCGCTCGACGTGCCCGTGGTCGGCGACGTGCTGGACGCGACGGTCATCGAGCGCCAGCGCCGCACGGAGCTGAACGCGCAACTGGACTGGCTGGCGGCACAGACCTGACTGTCGCTCCCGCCGCCGGGCGGAGCGGTCGCGTCCCCAGTCACTGATAACCGAGGCGAACGAGTTCGGGACAACACCCACCGGGGGAGCGTCACGACGGCCCACTATGTCGGCCGAAACGAACGACGGGACCGCACCGTGGCCCCAGCAGCTACTGGACAGCGAGTGGCTGCTGGCGGGCGCGGCAATCCTCTACTTCGTGATTTCGTACGTGTTGTGGGGTGTAATCGACATCTTCACGGTTCCCATGGGGTGATTCGATGAGCGACGACGAACACTCGCCGCTGGAGTCCCCCGAGGGGAACTGGTGGAACCAGAAGGTCAACCGCCGGGAGTCCATCTGGCTGGGCATCTCGGGCGCGTGGGCGGTGTCGATGTTCGGCTGGATGCTCGGCTGGACGCAGGTCGGCGAGCAGAACCAGACCGGACAGACCTACGAGGTGAGCACCGAGCGCTTCCGGCAGAAAGTCCAGTCGTTCAAGGAGTCTGCGGGCACGCTGGAAGTCGACGGCGAGGAGCTGCTCGTGCCGGACGGCAACGACGTCTACGTCGGCGCGCTCCAGTGGGCGTGGGACGGCCTCCCCGTAGTGTTGCGGCCCGGCGAGACGTACAAGTTCCACCTCGGCGCCTACGACGTCCAGCACGGCTTCGGTGTGCGCCCGGAGGGCAACCTCAGCAAGCAGATCTCGCTCCAGATTCTCCCGGGCTACGAGTGGGTCGTGGAGATGTCCTTCGACGAGACGGGCACCTACCACGTCGTCTGCAACGAGTTCTGCGGCGTCGGCCACCGCACGATGCACGGCACGTTCGTCGTGCGGGACCACGAGCCCGTCGAGACCGGCAGTAGTAGCAAGGACTCCTCGGACGCCGCCTACGACGGCTGGTTCACGAGCGACGGGCGCGGCGGCGCGACCGACAGCTTCGGCGGGTCGCCGACCGACGCCACCGACCAGAGCGAGGTCACCGTGGAGGTCGGCGCCGAGGGGAACGGCGGGCCGTACGCGTTCGCGCCGACCGCCGTGCAGGTGTCCTCGGGGACGACGGTGAACTTCGAGTGGGTGTCGGACAACCACAACGTCCTCGTGGAGTCCCAGCCCGACGGCGCGGGCTGGCAGGGCGTCGAGTCCTTCGAGAACGAGGGGTACAGCCACTCGGTGACCTTCGACGAGCAGGGCGTCTACAAGTACTACTGCGAGCCCCACGTCGGCATGGGGATGAAGGGCGTCGTGGAGGTGGTCTGAGATGTTCGGGTTAGCTACGTTCGACTACGACGACGACGGCTTCCGGGAGTGCGGCGTCACGGGACTGACGATTCACAAGTCCGCCGAGGACCTCGTGAAACTGTTCGGCCTCACGGCCATCGTGTCGCTGGCGGTCGGCGGCGCGTTCGCGCTGACGGTCGCGCTCACGCGCTGGGAGGCAATCGGCCTCCTCGGCCCCGGGAAGTACTACCGGTTCACGAGCCTGCACGCGTGGTTCATGATTCTGTTCTGGATGGTGTTCATGGAAATCGCCATCCTCTACGTCGGCGGGCCGTTCGTCCTCGGGCGGAAGCTCTCCGTCCCGAAGCTCGGGTGGGCGGGCTACGGCATCATGCTGCTGGGCGGCGGCCTCGCCGTCTACAGCATCGCCACCTACGACCTCCCGAATCAGGCGCCGTTCTACACGTCGTACGTGCCGCTGCCGTCGCCGGCGCCGTACTTCGCGGGCGCCGTGTTGTTCCTGCTCGGGGCGCTGGTCGCCGCCGTCCCGTTCTTCGTGACGCTGTGGCGC
The DNA here is from genome assembly GCF_040435975.1 of Halobacterium sp. NMX12-1. Lineage (NCBI taxonomy): Archaea > Methanobacteriati > Methanobacteriota > Halobacteria > Halobacteriales > Halobacteriaceae > Halobacterium > Halobacterium sp. NMX12-1. The sequence goes on from NZ_CP159204.1 coordinate 1,670,196, forward strand.
GAGAAGCGCGAGAACCCGACCAAGACGCTGCCGCTCATCACGTTCGGCGCGTTCATCACGGGCGTCATCGCCTTGGAGGCGCTGGTCGGCGGCATCACCGCGCTCACGCCCGCGTTCCTCTGGCGCATCGGCTTCTTCGAGCACCTGGACGCGGCGTGGTACCGGCAGATGTTCTGGACCATCGGCCACGGCAGCCAGCAGATCAACCTGCTGGCGATGATCACGGTCTGGTACTTCATGACCCACGTCATCGGCGGCGCGGAGGTCGCCTCCGAGAAGGTCTCCCGCGTCGCGTTCGTGCTCTACCTGTTCTTCATCAACCTCGGCGCCGCCCACCACCTGATGTCCGACCCCGCGCTGTCCTCGGCGTGGCGGATGTGGAACACGTCCTACGCGGCGTACGGGGCGGTCGTCGCGTCGATGATTCACGCGTTCGCCATCCCCGCGGGGCTGGAAGCCGGCCGCCGGCGGAAGGGCGCGGGCGGCGGCCTGTTCGGCTGGCTGTGGTCCGCGCCGTGGAAGGACCCCGGGTTCTCCTCCACGATTCTCTCGATCATCCTGTTCGGGTTCCTCGGCGGCATCACGGGCGTGATGATGGGGCAGATGCAGCTCAACATGAGCTGGCACAACAACCTCGCGGTCCCCGGGCACTTCCACGCCACCGTCGTCCTCGGCACGACGCTGTCGTTCATGGGGCTGGCGTACTACGTGCTCCGGCTGGTGTTCGGCCGCGACTGGTTCGCCAGCCGGCTCGCGTCGATTCAGCCGTTCTTCTACGGCGGCGCGATGGCCGTCGTCTGCCTGATGATGATGTACCTCGGCCTGCTGTTCGGCGTGCCGCGGCGCCACCCCTCCGTGATGGACATCCCGGGGACGGCGTTCGACTTCTCGCCGGCCGAGCCGTTCTTCGTGGTGTTCGGGGCGGCCGCCATCCTCTCGGTCGTCGCGGGCGCGCTGTTCGTCGTCGTCGCGGTCGGCACGCTCCTCTTCGGCGGCGAGTTCACGCCGCCCATCGTCGAGGACCGCGCCATCTCCCCCGGCAGCGGCGACGCCGACCCGCCCCACGACCAGAGCATGCGCGGGACGTTCGTGCTCGTGCTCGTGTTCTTCGGCGTGTTCGTCGTGCTGTACGCGCTGAACTGGTTCCTGCTCTCGCAGGTCTGGGAGATCGGCCCCTGACCGCGGGCAAATATATTCGGGACAACCCCCACCCGCCGTAGCCGCCAACGTCTACACAGGGTGACGCAGCGTGGCTAACCAGACCGAGACGTCGCCGTCCGTGCTCGCCGGCGTCGCCAGCGTCGCTCGCGGCGGCTGGCGCACCGCCAAGACCGTCTACTACGCGAACTCGGTGAGCTGGCGCGTGCTGAAGAGCGGGGCGCTCGTCTTCCTCGGGTGCTTTCTGTGGGCGGGGTCGAACGTCCTCGGGTCGTACGTGGACTGGGGCGTCCTCGACTACACGATGGCATACGGCGCCGTCGTGCTCGTCTACGGGCCGATTCACCACCTCGTCGTGATTCCGCTGGCGCTGCGCTGGCGGCGCTCCGCGGGGTTGCGCCAGCGCGTCGGGAAGCGCCTGCCGACCGCGATGCTCGTGGTGTTCCTCGCGGCCGTCGCGGTCGCGGGGACGTTCTCCGCGGGCGCGATGGCGGTGGACTTCGGGTCCGCGATGGGCGGGGACGGCGCGACGGCCGCCCAGCCCGAGTTGGCGTGTACCACCGAGTCCGGCGGCGAGACCGTCGCGTGTGAGGTGACGAACGCCGAGCGCGTCGAGCGCGTGGTCGTCACGAGCGCGGGCGAGCAGTTGCTCGCCGTCGACGACCCGCCCTTCGAGTTCACGGTTGAGGCGTCGGCCGTCGAGTCCACGATGGACCGCGAGCAGTTCCGCGTCCACCTCTACGACGAGAACGGGAACCTCGTGCGGCAGTACACGCGCCGGCTCGCGACGGTCGGCCTGAACTAGTCCGCGGGCCGCGACGGCGTCTCGCCCGCGAACCGCCGGAGCTCTGTTCTGATGGCGCGGAACTTCGCGGCGAGGAAGCCCGCGAGGATGAACACGAACCCGGTCGCGGTCGTCGCGGTCACTTCCTGCCCGAGCACGAGCCAGCCCGCCAGCGCCGCGAACACGGGAATCACGTACTCGATGAAGCTCATCTCTATCGGCCCCAACTCGTCCAGCAACACGAAGTACAGCAGGAAGCCGCCGGCGCCGGCGACGGCGGCGAGGTACGCGATGGCGCCCAGCGCCGAGGGCGTCCACGTCGCGGCGGCGAACGACTGGCCGGGGAGCGCGAGCACGGCGACGTGGAGGACGACCGCGCCGACGGCCATCATCCACGCCTGCGTCGCGAGGAACGGCAGCGACGGGTCGCGGCTGTGCGTGAGGACGGCCGCGAGCGCGAACGCGAGCGCGGACGCCAGCACGAGCCCGACACCCAGCGCGCTGTCCCCGAGGTTCGACGGGTCGGGGTCGGCGATGACGACGACGCCCGCGAACCCGAGCACGACGCCGAGCGCGGTCGCGGCGGTGAACTGCTCGTCGGTGGCGACCAGCCGCGTGAGCGCGGGCGTCACCACCGGGATGAGGCCGAGGAGGACGGCGGCGACGCCGCCGGCGACGTACTGCTGGCCGGCGAACAGGAACGCGTGGTGGACGCCGATCATCAGCGCGCCGCCGACCAGCACGTAGACGTAGTCGTCGCGGGTCCGCGGTCGGACGTCGGTGCCGGACGCGAGGACGGCACCGAACAGCAGTACGGCGGCGACGTCGAAGCGCACGGCCGCGAACGGGACCGCGGGGAGGTCCGCGAGGCCGACGTCCGTCGCCATGAACGCCGTCCCCCAGATGGCAGCCAACAACAGGTACTTGCCCGCAGTTCGGTAGCGACTCATTCGGATGGAGGTCGCCGCCGGATGGTGATACGTGCGTCGAACCGCGCGCACTCGTCACGACGAGCGGACGCGCGCTGCCACGGCGTCGAGTGCGTCGTCGGCGACCGCCACGTCGTCGGCGAGGCTGAGGAAGCCGTGCGCCATCGACGGGTAGTGCAGGCGTTCGACCGGCGTTCCGGCGTCGTCGAGCGCGTCCGCGTACGCGCGCCCCTCGTCGCGCAGCGGGTCGTGGCCGGCGGTGACGACCGTCGCGGGCGGGAGGTCGGCGCGTGGCTGTCCGCACGCAGGACGCTGGCGTACGGGTTCGCGGCGTCCACGGGGCTCCGGCAGTAGTGCTCCCAGAACCAGTCGACGGCCGCGCGCGTCAGCAGCGGGCCGTCGCCGTGCTCCTCGTAGGACGGTCGAGTCGTGTCGCGGTCGGTCATCGGGTAGAGGAGGTGCTGGGAAGCAATCTCGGGGCCGTCGAAGTCCCGGGCGCGCAGCGCGACGGCGGCCGCGAGGTTGCCGCCCGCGCTCGTCCCCGCGACGGAGACGCGCTCGGGGTCGCCGCCGAACGCGTCGGCGGTCTCGACGGTCCACTCCAGCGCGGCGTACGCGTCGTCGAGCGGCGCGGGGAACGGGTGCTCGGGCGCCAGCCGGTAGTCCACGCTCACGACGACACAGCCCGCGCGAGCGGCGAGTTCGTGGCAGACGCCGCCGATGGAGTCCAACGTCCCGAGCGTCCAGCCGCCGCCGTGGTAGAAGACGACCACGGGCGCGGGCTGGTCGGGGTCGTCGTGGTAGATTCGCACGGGCACGTCGCCGCCCGGTCCCGACAAGGAGAGGTCGCGGACGAACGCCACGTCGCGGCGCTCGTCGGGCGTGAACACGTCGTCCTCGACGCGGCGCGCGCTCGCGACCGAGAGCCGGTGCCACTCGGGGACGCCGGCGGCCTCGATTGCCTCGATTGCCGCGGCGAGTTCGGGGTCGAGTGCGGTCACGGCTCGGTCGTCGCGCCGCGGCGACGTGAACGTTCGGCTCGCAGAAAACAGGGGAGCGCGGCTAGTCGTCGGCCGGGTCGGCGTCGGCGTTCCCGCCGTCGGTGGCCGCCCCCTGGTCGGCGCCGTCCGCGTCGAAGTCGAACTCCCGCTCGGACGGCTCGTAGCTCTCGCCGGCCGTCCCCGCGTCGTCGGCGACGTCGAACTGCGCGACCAGCGTCTGCAGCGACTGCGCGGACTGCGAGACGTTCTGGATGTTCGTCGTCACCTCGTCGATGGCGGCGGTCTGCTCCTCGGTGGCGGCGGAGACGTTGCTCGCCTCGGCGGCGGACTCCTCGCTGACGCTGGAGACCTCGTCGACCATCGCGACGACCTCCTCCGTGGAGACCGCCTGATCCTCGGTCGCGTCCGAAATCTCCTCGACGCCGCGGCCCGCGTCCGTCACGGCCTCCGCGATGTCGTCGAACATCTCGATTGCGCCCGCGATGGTCTCCGACCCCGTCTCCACGCGGTGTTGCATCGACTGCATGTCCTCGACGGTGGCGTCGGTGCTGTCCTGAATCTCGTCGATGAGCGCCTCCACCTCGTCGGTGGCGTCGCCGGCCTCCGCGGCCAGCGTCTTGATTTCGTTCGCGACCACGGCGAAGCCCTCGCCGGCCTCGCCGGCGCGCGCGGCCTCGATGGACGCGTTCAGCGCCAGCAGGTTCGTCTGCTCGGCGATGTCCGTGATGAGCCCGACGATCTCGTTGATCTCCTCGATCTGGTCGTCTAGCTCCTCGACCTGCTGGACGGCCTCGTCGGCCTCGGACTCGATGGCCGAAATCTCGTCGGTGGCGTCCGCAGCGTGGTCGCGGCCGCGGTCGGCCAGCTCGACGGCCTCGTTGGCGGTCGCGACGACGTCCTCGGAGGACGACGCCACTTCCTCAATGGTCGCCGAGAGGTCGTTCATCTCGTGGGAGACCGACTGCAGCTGCTCGGTCTGCTGGTCGGCGCCGCTGGCGATTTGCTCGACGGCCTGCGCGGTCTCCTGGCTCGCGGACTTGATCTCCTCGGCGCTGGCGGCGGTCTCGTCGCTCAGCTCCGCGAACTTCTCGGCGACCTCGCGGACCTCCGCGAGGCTGGCTTCCAGCTCCTCGACGCCGGCCTCGAGGTCGGTCATGACCTCGCCGTACTGACCCGGGAGGTCGGTGTCGATGTCCTGGTCGAGGTCGCCCTCGCGGAGCTGGCGGCTGACCTCGCCGAGCTGGTCGAAGCTCCCCGAGAGCTGCTGGACGCCCGCGTCGAGGTCCGTCAGGACCGCGCCGTACTCGCCGGGGAGGTCGGTGTCGACGTCGCTGTCGAGGTCGCCCTCCCGAATCCGCCCGCTGGTCGCGCGAATCTCGTCGAAGCCCACCTGCAGGCGGTCGATGCCGCCGTCGAGTTCGGTCATGATGGCGCCGAACTCGCCGGGGAGGTCCGTGTCCACGTCCTGGTCGAGTTCGCCCTGTTCGAGCCCCGTGCTGACGTCCCGAAGTTGCGCGACCTGCCGGCGGAGGTTCCGCCGCATGTCCTCGAACGCGTTCACGAGCTCGCCGATTTCGTCGTCGGGCGCGTCCACGTCGGTGCCGTCCTCGAAGCGCCCCTGCGAGAGCGCCGTGGCCTGGTCGCGGACCGCCTCGATGGGCCGCGAGAAGTACCGCGCGGCGTAGTAGCCGAGCGCCACGACGGCGACGATGACGACCGCGACGAGCAACAACAGGAGGTTGCGCGCGTCCGTCGTGCGGCTGTCGACGGCCGCCGCGAGGGCGTCCGCCGGCCCGGTCACGTCGGTCGCCGGGACGGTCCCGAGCAGCGCCAGCTGTCTGTCGCCGAACTCCAGCGGCGCGTACGCCGCGTAGAAGCGCTCGGTCGAGCCGTCCGCGGCCGTGCGCTCGAACGTCCGCAGGCCGGTGTCCCCGGCGAGGACGGTGTTCGCTGCGTCGCCCGCGAGCGTCCCGGCGTAGGACTCGCTGGTGATGGACGCGCCGGAGGCGACGACCGACTCGTTGGGGTGGCTGAGGACCGTGCCGTCGCCGGCGACGACGCTCAGGTAGCCGGAGTCCCCGACCGTGATGTCGGTCGCGATGTCCGAGATGATGCTGTAGTCGAAGCGCAGCGACACCACGCCCGCGACCTCGCCGTCGTAGTACACCGGCGTCGAGATGTACACCACTTGTTCGCCGTCGACGGTCTGCACGTCGCTGACGTGGACCTCGCCGTTCGGGAGCGACTCCGTCTCGGCGTACCAGTCGGTGTCCGCGTAGGACGTGTCCTTCACGGTCTCGGTGGCGACCGTCCCGTCGGCGGTCCGGTGCGCGCGGACGACGCCGTCGCCGGTGTCGTCGGTCAGCACGATCTCGTCGTAGGCGGGCCGCTCCTCTTCGCCGACGGTGACGGTGCGGCTCTCCATGTAGCTGCGGAACGAGTCCCGGATGCCGTCGCGGGCGTCGGCGACGGCGCTGGTCTGGAGCTCGTAGTAGTAGACGTTCGGCGCGAGCACCCAGTCGAAGTCCTCGTGGTACGTGTACGCGATGAACTTCTGCTCGACGGGGTTGCCCTCCTGCGTGGTGTCCTCCCAGCCGTACTCGGCGACACCCCACTCCTCGCCGTTCCGGATGGCCTCGTCGGAGTTGACGGTGGATTCGATGTCGTCGAAGACCGTCAGCCCGGCGTCCTCGCGGAGGCTGTAGCCGTCTTCGAGGCTGTGGTGGGCGACGACTCGCGAGTCGAGGCTGGTGACGTACGCGTAGCCGGTGTCGCCGATGTACCCCGGCTGCATCGCCCCGGAGAGCGTCCCGCCGGACTGCGTGAAGTCGCCGCTAGTGCCGAACAGCCGCTGTTCGACCTCGTCCTTGACGGCCTGCTGCTCGCTCGCGCTGAGCGCCCCCCACGACTGCCCGTCGTACTGGTCGTCGAGCAGCTGCTGTTTGGTGGTCTCGACGGTGGAGTGCATCTGGAGCGCGACGTAGCCGACCTGCCGCTGGCTCTGCTCGCGTATGAGCTCCATCTCCCCGGCGTTCGCGGCCTCGTAGTTCTGCACGGGCGTCGACTCCGACAGCGACCGGGCGTCGACGCTCCGCACGTTCAGGAGGTTCTGGAACTCCGCCTGCCGGGAGTGGACGGTCCCGTTCAGTTCGCCCGTTATCTGGTCTTCGAGCTGCGCGGTGCTCTCCTGTTGGGCGTACGAGCCGACCGACTCCATGTTCTGGAGGCCGGTGACGCCGACCGCGGACACCGGCACCAGCGAGATGACCAGACACAGCGCGATGAGCTTCGTTCGAATCTTCATGGCCGCTCACGCTCGCTGGTCGTCGGCGGCCGCCCCCGCGAATTTCTGGCAGTACTTGCGCTCTCCGCACCGAATCGGCCTCTGACATCAGCCATGCTCCCCGGAACGCCGGACCCGGTAGTTAAACCTTCTGCGGCGTTCTTACGTCCGATAACCAGCGTGGTACAATTTCGACACTTGGGGCGTTGATACTGGGGCTTGGCGCGCGGAACCCCCGCCGCGGCGCGCCGACAGAACGTACATGAGTCTCGACGCGAACGACCAGACATGGACGAGTTCGACGCGTCGCGGGCGGCCGCCCGGATGCGGGACGCCGAGTCGTCGCTGACCGGGCTCCGCGAGCGGTTCTCCGTGCCCGAGGACGCCGTCTACATGGACGGGAACAGCCTCGGCGTCCACGGGCAGGACGCCGCGCACGCGCTGGAGCGCGCCCTCGAACAGTGGAGGGAACTGGGCATCGAGGGGTGGACGGAGGCCGAGCCGCCGTGGTTCGAGTACGGCGAGCGCCTCGGCGACCGGCTCGCCGACGTCGTCGGCGCGAAGCCCGCGGAGTGCGTCGCCGCGAACTCCACGACGGTCAACATCCACGCGCTCGTCGGGACGTTCCTCGACGCCGCCGACGGCACCGAGGTCGTCGTCAACGAACTGGACTTCCCGACGGACCACTACGCGATTCGCTCCCAGCTGCGAGCGCGCGGCCTCGACCCCGACGACCACCTCGTCGTCGTGGAGAGCGACGACGGCCGCACAATCGAGCCGGACGCAATCGCGGACGCTGTCAGCGACGACACCGCCATCGTGTTCATGCCGTCGGTGCTGTACCGGAGCGGCCAGTTGCTCGACGTCGAAGCCATCACCGACATCGCCCACGACCACGACGCGTTCGCGGGCTTCGACCTCGCGCACTCCGTGGGCGTCGTCGACCACGACCTCCACTTCGACGGCGTGGACTTCGCGGTGTGGTGCAGTTACAAGTACCTCAACGCTGGCCCCGGCGCCATCGGCGGCCTCTACGTCCGCGAGGAGCACTTCGACCTCCCGCCCGCGATGGCGGGCTGGTGGGGGAACGCCGACGACACGCAGTTCGACCTAGAACCCGAGTTCGACCCCGCGCGGGGCGCCGCCGCCTTCCAAATCGGGACCGTGTCCGTCTTCGCCGCCGCCCCGCTGTTCGGCTCGCTCGACGTCACCGAAGCCGCCGGCGTGGACTCCTTGCGCGAGCGCTCCGTGGCGTTGACGCGGTACCTCATCAGCCTCGTGGACGAACGCCTCCCCGAGTGCGCGGTCGGGACGCCCCGGGAGGCCGACCGGCGCGGCGGCCACGTCGCCGTCAAACACCCCGACGCCGGGAAGCTCAGCCGCGCGCTCCGCGACCGCGGCGTCGTCGTGGACTTCCGCCCGCCGAACGTCGTCCGCGTCGCGCCCTCCCCCTACTTCGTCGGCTTCGAGGACGTCTGGCTCGCCGTCGATGAGATTCGCGACATTCTGGACGCCGACGCCCACCTCGCGTACGGCGAGAGCGAGGAACAGGTGACCTGATTCGAGCGGGAGAACGCGCGTCTGCTACCGGAGATACGCGGTCAGTTCTTTAACGACGCGGTCGACGAACGCGTCCGTGACGCGCCCCTGCCACGCGACGAGGTCCTCGTGGCGCGGCGAGTGCGGCCCACGGCGAGACGAACGACTCGCGCGGGACGCCGCCGACCTCCCAGACGCCGTCGGCGAGCGCCAGCGACTCATCGTAGGATTTCGTCGAGACGGCGACGGCGACGCACTGCTCGTCGCCGAACGGGTGGCCGTCGTTGTTGACGACGAGCCACGGTCGCTGCCGGTCCTCGCCGAGTTTGAACGGGTCGGCGCTCCGGACCACGTCGCCCCGGTCGGGCTGCACGGTCACGCTCCGTCGTCGCGCTCGCTGGGGTGGCGTTCGTCGGGCGCAGCGGCATTCCAGTCGTCGGCGTCGATGCCGCCGTCTTCGTCGTCGAGTCGCTCGCCGGCGGCGTGGAGGTCGTACGCGGCGGCGACGCGGTCGCGGTCGGCGGTGATTGCCCAGTACGCGCCCTTGTGTCGGACGAGCTCGCGATCCTTGAGCCGCGAGAGCGCGGTCCCGACCGTGTTCGCGTCCTCGCCGAGCGCCGTCGCTATCTCCGAGCGCGTGAACGCTTGGTCGTCGTTCGCGAGGAGGAACGAGACCACCTGCTCGGGGACGCTGGGCCCCCGCGGCAGGTCGTCGGACTCGAAGTCCTCGATGCTCACCGGCATACCGCGAAGTTCGCGTGCCGAAGTAATGAATGTACTGCCGTACTGTACGTGCCGACGTACGCTACGTGCTTTCGGGGCGTCGGCTGGTGACCGCCTACGTCCGGAACTCGAAGCGCGCGCCGCCCTCGGAGCTGTCCGTTACCTCCACCGTCCAGCCGTGCGCGTCCGCGATGCTCTTGACGATGGCGAGCCCGAACCCGGTGCCGTCGTCGTCGCCCGACGCGCCGTACTCGAAGACGCCCTCGCGGCGCTCCGCGGCGATGCCGCAACCGTCGTCCTCGACGTAGAAGCCGTCGTCGCCGTCCAGTGGGCCGACGGAGACGGTGACGTCCTCGCCGCCGTGCTCGACGGCGTTCCGGAACAGGTTCTCCAACAGCGAAGTGAACCGCGCGACGTCCGCCCGCAGCGCGCGGTCGCCCGCGACGTCCAGCGTCGCGTCGGCGGTGTCGACGTTCCGCCACGCGTCCGCGGCGGCGTCCGACAGCGAGCGCTCGCGGACGTCGTCGAGGCTGCGGCCGTGGCGCGCGAGCGCGAGCACGCTCTCGATGATCTCGTGCATGCGGTCCAGCGACTCGCCCATGCGCTGGAAGTACTCGTCGTCGCCGGTCTCCTCGGCGAGTTCGAGGTAGCCGCGGGCGACGTTCAGGGGGTTGCGGAGGTCGTGGCTGACGATGCTCGCGAACTCCTCCAAGCGGTCGTTCTGGCGTTCGAGCTCGCGCTCGTGTTCCTTCCGGTCGGTGATGTCCGTGTACATCGCGTAGCCGTGGATGTTCGGCTCGTCGAGGCGGAACGGCACCACGTCCAGCAGGAAGTCCCGCGGGCCGTCGGCGGTCTCGCGGCGCACCTCGACGTTGATGTTCTGTCCGTCCACGAGCTTCTGGTTGTACTCGTCGGCCTCCTCGTGGTGGTCGGCGGGGATGATGTACTCGTCGATGTTCTCGCCGACGAGTTCCTCCTCGCTGTAGCCGAACACCTCCTCGAAGGCGGGGTTGACCGCGCGCACGATGGGGTCGTCGTCCTCCACGACGAAGCTCGCCGTGGGGCTGGGGACGTTCTCGAACAGCGCCGCGAGCCGGCTGTGTTCGCGCCGCAGGTCGGCTTCGCGGCGGCGGAGCTGGCGGACGCGCTCGGCGCGGTCGAGGGCGGCCTCGGCGTTCGTTGCGAGCACGCGCACGAGGTCGTGGTCCGTGCCGTCGAAGCTCCCGGCCTCGGGCGCGCCGATGAGCAGGACGCCGTGGTCGCCCAGCGGGTGGATGATCTCCTCGCGGATGACCGTCTCGGGGTTGTGGACGTTCGACTGCTCGTGGACGTCCGTGAACGTCGCGGGTTCGCCGGACTCGTAGACGTCCCACGCGAGGCTCTCGCCGGCCGCGAACGTCGGCGGCGTCTCCCCGGTCACGGGGTCGGAGACGGTCGCGGGCCGGAGTTCCTCGGCGTCGTCGGCGGCGTAGAACACGCCGACGTACGGGAGGCCGAGGAGGTCGTTGGCGGCTTCCGCGACGACCGCGGCGATGTCGTCGGGGTCGTCCTCCACGAGCATCCGCCGGGTGGCGTCGTGGAGCCCCGTGAGGGTCTGCTCGCGGTGGCGCTGCTCGGTGACGTCGTCCACGACCGCGAACGCGTCGGGGCCGCCCTGGTGGAGGAACTGCTTGACCGTCACCTCGAAGACGCGGTCGTCGTCGGCGAACTCGGTCTCGAAGGTCTTTGCGCCGTTCCCGGGGACGAACTGCTCGGGGTGAGCGTCGAAGCACGCGGCCAGCGACTCCCCTCGGAGGTCGGTCTCGTCGGCGCCGACGGCGCGCTCGGCCGCGTCGTTGACGAGGCGAATCTCGGTGTCGCCGTCGCTGGTGACGTCGTAGAGGACGAGCGCGTCGTCGTTCTGCTCGAACAGCTCGCGGAAGCGCGCCTCGCTCTCCCGGAGGTCGCGCTGCGAGCGGATGCGTTGGACGGCCTGATAGGCGTGGGAGGCCAGCAGCTCCGCGAGTTCGACGTCGTCCGCGTCGAAGCCGTCGGGCTCGTCCATGCCCGCCTGGAAGACGCCGATGTCGCCGATGGGGACGCTGACGACGGACCGCGGCGCGCCCTCCGGCGGGTCCGTGACGCGCGGGTCCTCGCGGATGTCCGCGACGATTTGCGCCTCGCCGGTGTGGTAGGTCTCCCCGGCGATGCCCTCGTCGGTGGGGATGCCGTCGACGCTCGGCGCGCGGCCGCTCCACGACCGCACGGCGAGCACGCCGTCGGCTTCGGCTTCGACGACCGCGGAGGAGAAGTCGAAGGCGGCTTCGGCGGCGTCGGCCATCGCGTCGAAGACCTCGTCGACGTCGTCGGCACTCGCGACTTCGGTGGCGTACGAGAGGAGGGCGCTCCGGTGGTCGCGGTCACTCGTCATCGGCGGAGAGCCGGCGGAACAGGACTTCGTAGTCGTCCTCGTCGAAGTCCTCGACGACGTCGTCGAGGCGGCTCCGGAGGTCGTCGAGGCGGCCTTCCAGCGCTTCGAACTCCGCGGACTCGGTGACGCTCGGGTCGTTCGACTCCGTGAGGAGCGCGTGCTTGCGGGCGGCCGCGAAGTACTGCTGGACGGTGTCGTCGTACGTCGACCGGCGGAGCAGGCGGTCGACGGTCTCGCGGAGCGTCTCGCGGTCGACGGGCTTGCGGAGGTAGTCGTCGAAGCCGAGGTCGACGATGTCGAGTTCGGGTTCGACGGCGGTCACCATCGCCACGCGGCAGTCGAGGCCGCGCTCCCGGATGGCGTCGAGGACGTCGTCGCCGGAGACGCCGGGCATCTGTCGGTCCAGCAGGACGGCGTCGACGTCCTCGTCGAGGGCGTCGAGGGCGGCTTCGCCGTCGTAGGCGGTCTCGACGGTGTATCGGTCGCGCAGCCAGATGGCGTAGAGGTCGGCGAGGCCTTCCTCGTCGTCGACGACCAGCACTGTGGCTTCGTCGGCGCTCGGTTCGTCAGTGCCTTCCCCTGTCATTGTTGTCCGCGCACCGCGGGTCTGCCGGACCTTCGACGTGAACCTATTTATCACTTGTTGGTGGCGGGGGTTTTGGCAAGCCTAAAATAACGGCGCGTCCTACCGCCGGTCATGTCAGAGTCCGACGGCCGGTACACGCTCGACGACGTCACCGTCGTCATGGGGACGTACAACGAGGAAGCCGCAATCGAGACCGTTCTCGAAGACATCGACGAGGTCACGGACGGCCGCGCGAGCGTCGTCTGCGTCGATAGCTCCGACGACCGAACGCCGGAAATCGCGCGCGACCACGGCGCCCGCGTCGTCCGACAGGAGCCGCTGGGCTACGGCGTCGCCGTCCGCTCGGCGCTGTACGAGGCCGACACCGAGGTCGTGATTACGACCGACTGCGACGACACCTACCCGATGGAGCGCATCCCCGACTTCCTCGACTACGTCAACGACGGCTACGACGTCGTCAGCGGCGACCGCCTCTACTGGGGCGCCGACGAGATGCCCGCCGTCAACCGCCTCGGCAACGCCACGTTCGCCGCCGTCGCGTCGCTGTTCGTCGGCGAGCGCGTCCACGACACCACCACGGGGATGCGCGCGTACCGCCGCGACGTCATCGACGCCATCGACTGGACGCAGAACACCGGCCTCTCCGCGGAACTGCTCATCCGCCCGCTGTGCCGGGACTACGACGTCATCGAAGTCCCCATCGAGTACGACGAGCGCCTCGGCGAGACGAAACTCGACCCCTTGGAGGGCGGCGCCGAGATACTGGGGTCGATTCTGAAGGTCTGCGGCGAGGAACGCCTGCACGGCCTGCTCCGCTGACAGTCGGGGCGGATGGAGTCGTTGTTCAGTGGAGATGAACGTCCGGTAGGTACAGACAAGACATTTACAGGTTCGCGGTAATTATGTCCGCATGACCACGACGGAAAAAGAGTCACTCATTATTCTGGGACTCGTCAGCAGCCTCCTCACCATCGTTGGTCTGTGGCCCGAATACGGGCCGCTAAACGCCGACCTCCCGGAGTTAGCGACGGCTCTGCTGCTCCTGATTAATATCGGGGTTGTGGCAACCGGTTGGTTCTGGTCCCGGGGGCGCGCACCCGGTCAGATTCGGTACGAGCAGATTCCAGCGCTCGCTGTCGGAGTAGTCGGTGTCACGGGCATCGTCGGCAGTCTCGCCGTGTTTCGGCCGTGGCAGTACACTGGGATGGCCGGCGGGCTATCGATTATCTTCACCGGTCTATTCGTTATCCCCGGTATTGCGCTGAGCCTGAGCGGCTATATCTGGTTCCGGCAGCGTGAGATGCGCTATTCGCTCGCCTCGCTAGTTGGGTTACTGGCTGTCGGGCTCTTGTACGTCATTCGCCAGCGATTAGACTTCGTTACTGGAATCCCGGTGTTCGCGATAGTCGTTGCAGTCGTCTTCCTTCTGCCAGTTGTCGTGGTTCCCCGCGTTATTCACCCTCGTCGTTAACGCGGGAACTCCGCATATCTACTTACCAATTCAGTCGCTGCGTGGCAGGCACTCATCGGAATGAAGAAACACAGTAGCGACGGCCGCTAATCATACGCCATATTATCGTTCGATTTCCACGATTCTGGGGGGGAGAGTATAAGCCACTCGGGTGTGTAGGTATACCATGACTCGGATTACTGAGACTCGCGGCACGGCGGAGACGGAGCCTGTCGGGCTGGGGAGGGCGTACGCGGTCGTGGACCGCCACGTCGGCACGTGGCCCCCGCTGGCGTGGAAGCTCGCGGTGTTCTACGCGGCGTGGCTCGGGCTCGCGCTGGCCGCGCGCTCGGTGGTCGTCACGCCGGAGGCGCTCCAGTTGGCCGCCATCGCCTACTGGTTCGGGTGGCTGTTCGCGGTCGTGACCGCCGTCGTCGGCGCGTTCGTCGTGCTGACGAGCGTCCTCGACCAGTACCGGCTCACTGCGCGGCAGGCGAAGTACTGACTCACTCGCTTCTCACCGACGTGTTCACGTACGCGCCGTCCGGCCCGACACCGGGGACGTACGCCGCGCCGCCCTCGCAGTTCCGCAAGTCCGTGCAGAGCTCGCGGTACGGCGTCATCGTCCGGTAGCCATCCTCGGTCCGCTGGACCGGGAACCGCACGCGGTAGGCGTACCCCGCGCCGTAGCCGCCGTCCACGTGCGCGTCCAGCGTGACGCTGGCCGCCTCGCCCAGCGGCACGGAGGCGTTCTCGCCGCCGGCGGACAGCCGCACGTGCCCGTCGGCGACGTGGACATCGACGTTTGCTCTCGACGCGTTCCCCGGCGTGAGCGTGAGGTACGCCTCCTCGCCGTCGGCGGACAGCGTGACCGTCACCGTCTGCGTCCACGACGGCAGTCCCAGTTCCGCGTCCACGGTCAGGGCGTCGCCGCCCGCGACGTGGATGCGCCGGAGGTCGGGTTCGACCGGCTCGTCACCGTACGGCGACCACGACCCCCGGTAGACGTACCGGTAGAGCGCGCGGTCGGGGTACGCGTCCGCGACGGCGAGCTGGCGCTCGTCGACCGCGTAGACGGCGCGCCCGTCGAATCCGGGGTCGTTTCGGAGTGGCTGGAACGGGTGGTTCAGCCAGTCG
Source organism: Halobacterium sp. NMX12-1 (assembly GCF_040435975.1). Classification (NCBI taxonomy): domain Archaea; kingdom Methanobacteriati; phylum Methanobacteriota; class Halobacteria; order Halobacteriales; family Halobacteriaceae; genus Halobacterium; species Halobacterium sp. NMX12-1. The sequence continues at coordinate 1,685,196 of NZ_CP159204.1, forward strand.
CCGTACGGGTCCGGGAGGAAGACGACGCTGTTCGCGGGCGGCTCGGGCTCGAACGGCTCGTAGGCGGCCTCGTAGTGGTCCGTGATGTCGGCGTTCTCCCGCACCTGCTCGGTGCTCGCCGACGCCGCGACGCCGCCGAGGACGGCGCTCGCGACGAGCAGGACGGCGACGGTGACCGCGACGGCGCGGTTCGCGGAGAGCCGGCTCGCGGCCGCGTCGCGCACCCGGTCGGCGGCGGCGAGCACGCCCGTCGCGGCGAACGCGCTCACGGGCACGAGCAGGTCGAAGTGGTAGTACGGGCCGAGCGTCGTAATCAGGCCGTTCGGGTCCTCGACGTCCCCGAGGACGTTGAAGTTCCCCCAGAAGTAGACGTTCCCGACGACGACGCTGACCACGACGCCCGCGAGCACGGCCTGCCGCCACGACCAGCCGCGGCGCTGGGTGACGAGCGCGCCGACGGCCGCCAGCGGCACGCCGAGGGCGCCCAGCGGCGCCCACTCGGTGACAAACTGTTCGAGGACGCTGGCGTTCGCGCGTAGCGCCAGCCGGGGGGTGTACTGGATTTCGTGGTTCAGTATCTCGCGGTGCCCGAACCCGAGGCCGTCCAGCGGCGCGAACGCCTGATACGGGAACACGAAGGGGTCGCCCGTGACGACGGCGTTGTACGCGAGCGCGACGCTCACGCCGCAGAGGCCGAGCGCGGCGGTCGCGACGCGGCGCCGGAACAGCGGGGAGACGCGGCGCTCTCGGAGCGGCTCGCGGAGCGTCCAGACGGCGTGGACGACGAACGGCGTCGCGAACAGGACCGCGGTGTACGGCCGCGCGAAGAACGCCAGCCCGACGGCGACGCCGGCGGCGGCCGCCCAGCGCGCGCTCCCGACGCGCTCGGCGCGGAAGTACGCGAACGCGAACGCGAGGTTCAGCATCGTCGTGGGCGCGTACGGGAGGAAGACGCCGGACTGCACGAGGAACAGCGGCGAGCACAACAGCACGACGGCCGCGAGGGCGCCCGTGCGGTGGTCGAAGGCGTCGCGGACGACGCCGTACAGCAACGCGACGTTGGCGGCGGCGACCGCGGGGAGCGCGTACCGGAAGTCCCCGGCGAGTTCGCCGAGCGCGAACACCGCGGGCACGACTGGCGCGTACTTCGAGTAGAGGCCCCGCGACGACTCCACGAAGAACCACGGGCGGAACGAGCCCTCGACGGGCGGGCGGAGGAACAGTTGCCCCTCCAAGAGCATCGCTGCCTGCTGGAGGTAGACGGCCTCGTCGTGGTTCGTGGAGTGGTACGGGAAGACGGTGACCGAGAGCGCGTACGCCGCGACTGCGGCGACGACCGCCAGCGCCGCGGACGCGAAGTACGGGCTGGCGCGGACGCGAGCGACGAGTCGGCGCGTGCGCGCTCGGTTCATCCCTGCTTGGGGTACCACGCCAGCGAGTGGTCGGCGACGAGGTCTACGGTGACTGGTTCGCCCACGGTCATGTCCTCTGCGTGGTTGTGCAGGCAGCGCACGACGTCGCCGTTGTCCAGTTCGACGTGGTAGATGAACGACGGGCCGGTGTACTGGCGACGGACGATGGTACCGTTGGCGTTGGCCTCGTTGTCGGGGACGGCGCGGAGGTCGTCCGGCCGCACGAGCACGTCCACCATCGCGCCCGCGTAGCCGTCCGCCAGCCCCTTCAACAGGGTGCGGTCGTAGCTCCCGATGGACGTGTCCACGGTGTCGCTGCCGACGCGCGCGGAGAGGAACCCCGCCTGCCCGAGGAACGACGCGACGAACCGCGACTCGGGGTGCTCGAACACCGCCTCGGGGTCGCCGACCTGTTCGAGGCGGCCGTCGTTGAGCACGGCGACGCGGTCCGAGATGGAGAGCGCTTCCTCCTGGTCGTGCGTGACGGAGACGGCGGTGACGCCGGCCTCCTTGAGGATGCGCCGGACCTCCTCGCGCATCTCCACGCGCAGGCGGACGTCCAGATTCGAGAACGGCTCGTCCAGCAGGAGGATGTCGGGCTCGGGCGCGAGGCTGCGCGCGAGCGCCACGCGCTGCTGCTGGCCGCCCGAGAGCTGGTCGGGCGAGCGGTCGCCCATCCCCGGCATGTCCACGAGGTCGAGGAGTTCGTCGACGCGCTCGTCGGCGGCGTCGCCGTCGCGGTCGGTGAGCCCGAACGCGACGTTCTCCCGCACTGAGAGGTGCGGGAACAGCGCGAAGTCCTGGAAGACGATGCCGACGCCGCGGGACTGGGCTTCCACGAACGTCGACGGCCCGGCGACCTCCTCGTCCGCCAGCGAGATGACGCCGTCGCTGGGGCGTTCGAGGCCCGCGAGCATGCGTAGCGTCGTCGTCTTCCCGCAGCCCGACGGCCCCAGCAGCGTGAGGAGTTCGCCGTCGCGGACAGACAACGAGAGGTCCGTGACTGCGGTTTCGGAGCCGTACTCCTTGGTCACGCCGTCGAGTTCGAGGACCGCGTCGGCGGCGTCGGTCGGTCCGTCTCTGTCGGGTTCGACCGCCGCGTCCGTCGTGAGTTCGCTGTCAGCCATTGTATCGTTCCTGAGCGAGGATGACGACCATCGAGAGCGCGGACACGCCCACGAGCACGAGCGCGGGAATCGCGGCCGCGCCGTACGAGCCGGCCCCTCTGACGAGCCAGATGTACGAGACGAGGGTTTCAAAGCCTATCGGACTCAGCATCAGCGTCGCCGGCAGCTCCTTCATCGTCGTGAGGAAGACCAGCGCCGCGCCGGCGGCGACGCCGGGCGCGATGAGCGGCAGCGTCACGTTCCGGAACGCGCCCGTCGGCGACCGGCCGAGCGTGCGCGCGGCCTCCGTGAGCTTCGGGTCCACCTGGAGGACCGACGACCGCACGGTGCCGACCGCCTGCGGGAGGAAGCGCACGACGTACGCGAACACGAGCAGCGGCACGGTCTTGTACAGCGACTGGGCGAACTCCGTGGAGAGGTACAGCAGCGCGAGCGCGACGACGACGCCGGGAATCGCGTAGCCGACGTACGTCAGGCGGTCGGTGAGCGTGGAGAACAGCGACGTCGAGCGCGCGGCGTACCCGGCGACGGGCAGCGCCAGCAGGGACGCGGCGAGCGCGGCGGCGGCCGCGACCCTCAGGGAGTTCCACGCGACCACGGGTTCGAACTCGAAGACCGCTTGGCCGGCCTGCTCGAACCACCACGCGAGCACGCCAAGCGGCACGCCCAGCGCGAGGGTGGCGACGCTCGCGCAGAACGCCAGCGCCGGCCACTTCCACGCGCCGAGCGTGATTTGGCCGGGCTGGCGGGAGCCCCGGGAGACGTAGGAGGCGTCGCCCTCGCCGATGCGGGCTTCGAGCGCGAGGACGACCGCGACCACCGCCAGCAGCTGCATCGAGAGCAGCGCGGGGTAGCCCTCGGGGACGCCGAGGCTGCGCTGGGCGACGTAAATCTGCTGGGTGAACACCTCGTAGCGCATGATGGAGGGCGTCCCGAAGTCCGAGAGCGCGTACAGCGCGGCCAGCAGCGCGCCCGCCGTCACCCCGGGCAGAATCTGGGGGACGGTGACGCGCTTGAACGCCTCCCAGCGGGAGTGGTTGAGCGTGCGCGCGGCTTCGACGAGCGTGCCGTCGAACGACAGCAGCGCGGCCCGCGTCGTGAGGAAGACGTACGGGTACGTGAACAGAATCAACACGAGCGCGGTGCCGTGGAGGCCGTAGATGGCGGGGATGCGTTCGACGCCCAGCGGCGCGAGCGCGTCCGCGAGGTCGCCCTGCGGGCCGAACGCGGAGACGAACGTGAACGCGCCGATGTAGCTGGGGACGACCAGCGGGAGCGCGGCGACGACCGTCCAGAAGCGCCGCCCGGGGAGGTCCGTCTGGACGGTGAGCACGGCCAGCGGCACGCCGACGAGCACGCAGCCCAGCGTCACCCAGAACACGAGCACGAGGCTGTTGACGAGCACGTCGAGGCTGCCGGTCTCCGTGAGGAGGCCGACGAGGTGGCCGAACCCGTAGTTCGACGCGCGCACGAGCAGGCCGAGAAGCGGCAGCGAGACGAACGCCGCGACGGCGCCCGCCAGCACGGCGAGCGAGAGCCCCGGCTCGTCGTCGCCGCCGACGGCGGTTCGGAGGCGTGCGAGGCGCTCGCGGGCTGCCATCTACGAGAGGATGCCGACGTCTTCGAGGAGTTCGATGGTGGGCTGGACGTCCGACAGCGACTGGAGGTCGATGTCCGGCGGCGACAGCTCGTCGATGGTCGGGAGCGGGCCGACCGGCTCGACGCCTTCTATCATCGGGAACGCGAACCCGCGGGTGGCGAGGAACTCCTGTGCTTCCGCGGAGAGCAGGTGGCGGACGAACAGCTCCGCGAGGTCGGGGTCGCCGGCGCCGTCGAGGACGCTGGCGCCCGCGGTGTTGACGAGCGCGCCGGCGTCGTTCTCGGTGAACGCGAGGTCGAGGGGGGCGTCGGGGTCGCTCGCGAACACGAGGATGGGGTAGTAGTGGTTCGTGAGGCCGAGGCCGACCTCCCCGTTCGTGATGCCCTGCGAGACGGTGGCGTACTCGCTGTCGTAGCGCGCGGGGTTCTGGTCGAGCATGTTGTTCAGCCACTCGCGCGTGCCGTCGTCGCCGCGGAGCTGGCGCATCGCGGTGACGAACCCGTGGAACGCGCCGTACGTGGGCGCCCAGCCGAGCGAGCCGGTGAACTGGTCGTCGGTCGCAATCCCGTCAACGCTGGTGGGAATCTCGGAGGCGCTGAACTGGTTGGTGTTGTAGGGGACCGCGCGCGAGCGGCCGGCGACGCCCGCCCACTGGTCGGTGACGAAGCGGTCGTCGGCGACCATCGAGGTGGCGTCGCTGGAGAGGTCGAGGGTGGCGTCGTTGTCCGCGACGTACGCCAGCGAGCCGGCGTCGACCGACCAGAAGACGTCCGCCTGCGTGGTGCCGCTCTCGTGCTCGTCGACGATGACGTTCGCGAGCTGGGAGGACGGCTGGGTCTGCGCGGACGCCTCGAAGTCGTCGTAGTACTGGTTGAGGAGGTCGATGAGCGTGGTGTAGCGGCCGCCCTCGCCGCCGCCGAGGTAGATGGAGAGTTCGCCCTCGAGGTCGGGGAGGTCTTCGATGGACGTGCCGCCGGGCGCGGGCCGGTCGGAGACGATTTCGCCGGAGCCGCGGAAGTCCGCGAGCGTCGGTCGGTCGTCGCTGCTGCTCCCGTCTCCGCCGAGAATGCTCGTACAGCCGGCGAGTGCGGTCGTGGAGGCTGCGCCTGCCGCCGCGAGGAACCGGCGGCGCGTCTTGTCGCGTGGCTCTCTCATGTCTCGAATTAGGTTGGCCTAAAACTCTTATAATTACCGATTCCGTTACCCGAGTCGCGGTCAGTCGTCGGCGACCGCGGCCGCGCGCTGCTCGGCCAGCTCCGCACAGCAGTCCACCCAGTCCAGCAGGTACTCCCCGCACTCCGCGAGGAACGCGCCGTTGTTGTACTCCTCGTAGTCGCCCTCTACGAGGCGCTCGCCGACTGCACGGGCGACTGCCTCGTAGGAGTCCTCGTCGGGCTCGACAGCCGCGACCTCCTTCCAGAAGTGCTCGTTGAGTTCGAGGCCCGCGACCTCGTTGGCGAGGTCGTCGAACGTCGAGCGCGGCGCCTTGTTGTGCTCGCACAGCGGCGCGCCGTTGTAGATTTCGCCACCCACCACGTCGGCCGCGCGCTTCAGGAGGACGCCGCTCCAGATGTCGTCGAAGCGCCCGACCTCCCACGCGTTGTCGTCCATCGGGAACTGGTAGAACGCGGGCACGACCTCGCGGCGGAACGCGAGGTTCATCGAGCACACCGTGAGGTAGTTGTCTTCGGCGGCCACGAAGTCGCGGTCGAAGTCCTCGAAGCCCGTGCGCGTCTGGGCCTGTCCCTGCAGGTCGCCGTCCATCAGGATGCGCACCGCGTCGAGGTCCGGGACGTTCGTCCAGAGGCCCTGCGAGGCGACCACGTGGTCGGTTTCCGTGGTGTCCGTCTCGACGTCCTCGTCCATCGCGGCGTAGGGGTATCCCCGCGGGTAGAGGTCCGAGTCGGACTGGTAGAGGACGTTCACCCACTGCTCGTCCGAGGACACTTCCTCGACTTCCCCCTCGTGGGCGAGGTTGTCGAGGTGCGTGCCGAAGAAGTCCCACTCGTCGTGAGGGAGCGTGTCGTCGTCGATGAACACGCCGTACTCGAAGTCGTTCGCCCACAGGTACAGCAGGCCGAACGACGTCTGGGCGTGGCTGGCGGCCGGAATCAGGTGGCTGTACTCCTCTAAGCCCTGCTCGTCGAACCACGCGTCGCGGTCGTCGCCGTCGAAGACGGCGCCGGCGACGCCCTCCTCGTCGAGCATCTCGCGCATTCCGTCGGTGTCACAGAAGTCCTCGGTGACGAGGACGACGAACAGGCGGTCCAGGTCGAAGCCGTGGTCGCGAGCGTTCTGGAAGTACGCGCGCATGCACTCGTACTCTCGAATCGTGGGCACGACCACGCAGACGTCTCGTGTCATCCGTTGCACGGCCTTATTTAGGCCACCCTAAAGTGTGTGTCGATGTTTAGGTCGTCCTAATCCGTCAGGTGAGGCCGGCGACCGACTGCTGGAGGCGCACCGTCGGCGGCACCAGCAGGCCGCCCAACAGCACGAGGAACACGTAGAAGACGCCGTCGGCGACCGCGGCCGGCGCCACCAGCGCCAGCGCGTCGGCGACCGCGGCCGGCGCCACCAGCGCCAGCGCGTCGGCGACCGCGACGCCGGTCGCGCACACCAACACCAGCAGGAGGTGGCGGCGCAGCGTGTCGAGCACCGTGCCGTGGGCCAGCGTCTCCAGTCGCTCGCTGAACGCCACGCCGTACGCCGCGAACCCCACCGCGCCCGCGGCCTTCACGCCCGCCGCGACCGCCGGCTGGTCGATGAGCATCACGACCAGCCACTCGGCGGCGATGACGGCGACGAACCCGAACTCCAGCCGGCGCACCCGGTCGAGCGAGACGGCGCGCTCGTCGGGCGACGGCGCGAGCGCGCTGTTGAAGTACACCTCCCGGAGCGCGAACGTCAGGAACGCGATGGCGACCAAAAGCGAGACGTCCGCGAACGCGCGCACCACGCTGGCGTCCCGAACGGTCAACACGAGCCCGAGCGCGCCGAACGCCGCGAACGCCAGCCCGAGATAGGTGAGGTAGCCCCAGAAGTCGTCGTACCCCTCCAGCCGGTCGAACGCGTAGTTCTGGACCGCGTAGTACGTGAACGCCAGCCCGGCGACGACGACGATGCCGTAGCCCGCGAACGCGACCGCCGACAGCGTCTCCGCGGCGGTCATCGGCTCACCCCGTCGAGGTCGGCGGCGAAGTCGTCGAGCGCGCGCTGGAAGTCCAGCACGGTCGCGAACCGCGCGCGCTTCTCCGGCGCCAGCGCCCGCGCGAACAGGTCGTCGGCGCTCGCCGGGAGCGCGGGGTTGCGCTCGGACGCCGGAATCCGGTCGTCGCCGCTGCCCGGCGGCTCACCGGTCAGCAGGAAGTACGTCAGCGCGCCCAGCCCGTAGACGTCAGTCGCCTGGTCGAAGCGGCCGTACGTCTCCGGGTCGCGGTGCTCGGGCGCCGCGAACGCCCCCGGAATCGGCGGCGTGCGGCGCGCGCTCGCGGCGTGCGCGAACCCCCAGTCGCCGAGCAGCGGCGCGTCCCACGTCCGCGGCCCCGTCGCCACGAACCGCACCGCGCCCGGGTGGAGGCCGCCGTGGACGACGCCCCGCGAGTGCGCGTGACTGACCGCGCGCGTGAGGGCGCTGGCGTTCCAGACGGCCTCCGCGAGCGTCGGCGGCGCGCCGCGGCCGTCGAGCGCGTCGCCGTCGTCGTACCGGGTCGCCAGCCAGCGCACACCGTGCCCGAGCACGGCGACCACGTGGTCGTGGTCGTCCACGCCCGCCCACTGCTCGACCGCCTCGGCGAACGCCGACGCGACCGCGCTCTCGTCGGCGCGCAGCCGCCGCACCGTCGCCAGCCCGTGTTCGAGCACGTCCTCGTCGACGTCCGCGCGGTAGTCCGTCGTGAGCACGCCCTCGCGGAGTTTCAGGTTCGGCGACACGTCTTCCTCTTCGAGTGTCACGTCCGGCGGGTCCGGTATCTCATCGGGCTGACCGGCCTCCGGTCGCTCGTCCCCTCGGTCGTCCTCGTGGACGGGCGCGTTCTGCCCGAACGAGACGTGAATCGGCCGCGAGCGGTCGTCGTCGCCGCCCGTCTCGACCACGGAGACGCCCTCCGGGAACAGGTCCGCGTACGCCGGGTGCGCGCGCACGACCACCGGGTAGCCGGCGTCCTCCGCGCGCTCCGCGACCGCCGCCGTCACCTCCTCGACAGCCTCCTCGGCGTACCGCCGGACGAGCGCGTTCTCCGAGCGCGTGAGCCGCGCAATCGCCGACAGGCCCGCCGAGGCCCGCGCGGGATAGGCCTTCGTGACGCCCGCGACCGCGACCACGCCGTTCTGCTGGACGAGCGGGTCGTCGGCCGCCGTCAGCGACACCAGCTCCGAGAACTGCACGGAGAGAGCGTCCGGCTGGCACTCGGCGAGCTCCGCGAGCACCCACGTCGCGCCCCGCCGCACCCACACGTCGTCGTCCCCGGCGGCGTCGCGGACGTCGTCGAGGACGGCGCGAACCGCCGTCGGCTCGGTGGTGGCGGCCTCCACGAGCCGCCACGCGGCGCCCGCGCGCTCGTCAGCGTCGTCGCTGTGGAGGCGCTCGGCGAGCGCGTCGACGCCGTCGGCGTCCACGGACTGCCGGAGCGACGCGATTCGCTCCTCGTCGACCGAGTCGTCGGTGTGGCGTTCCATGCGCCTGATAACGACTCGTTTTCGCCGGCGCTCGCATTGAACCTTCGGCTTTCCCCGGTGGTTTTGCCGCCCCGGGGCGTCTCGGTCGGTATGGTGGACATCCGGAACCGGCCCGCGCTCGCGGACTCGCCCGCCCGCGAGGCGGCGCTGGCGTGCGTCGAGGCCGGCATCGACGCCGCGCGTCCCGCTCGCGTCGTCGCCGACGAAGTCGCAGTCGAGGGCGACGCGCTCCGGGTCGCGGACGCGACGTACGACCTCGCTGACTTCGAGCGCGTCGTCGTCTCAGGCGGCGGGAACGCGGCGGCGCACGTCGCTCGCGCGCTCGCCGACGCGCTGGGGAGCCGGCTCGACGGCGGTGTCGTCGTCACTGACGACCCTGTGGACGTGCCGGGCGTCGAGGTGCTCCCCAGCGACCACCCAGTCCCCTCCGAGCGCGGCGTCGAATCGACGCGCCGACTGCTGGACGCCGCCCGCGGCTACGACGCGGACACGCTCGTTCTCGCGGTGATTACCGGCGGCGGAAGCGCCGTGCTACCCGCGCCCGCCGACGACCTCTCCCTGTCCGACCTGCAGGCGACGACGGAGGCGCTGTTGCGCTCGGGCGCGCCGATTGGCGACGTGAACGCCGTCCGCAAGCACTGCTCGGCGCTGAAGGGCGGGCAGTTAGCGCGAGCGCTCGTGCCGGCGACCGTCGCGACGCTCGTGTTCAGCGACGTCGTCGGCAACGACCTCGACGTCGTCGCCAGCGGCCCGACGGTACCCGACACCTCGACGTACGGCGACGCGCTCGCGGTCCTCGACGACTACGACGTTGAGGTGCCCGCCGCAGTCCGCGACCGGCTCGAACGCGGCGCGCGCGGCGACCACCCCGAGACACCCGGCGAGGGCGACCCCGCCTTCGAGAACGTCGAAACGCACGTGCTCGCGGACGGCTCGACGGCGCTGGACGCGGCCCGGGAGGCCGCCCGAGAGCGCGGCTACGAACCCCTGTTCCTGTCGTCGTGCATCGAGGGCGAAGCCCGCGAGGTCGGCGGCGTTCACGCCGCGGTCGCGACCGAAGCCGCGAACGCGGGCGACCCCGTCGAACCGCCCGCAGTGGTCCTCTCCGGCGGCGAACTCACGGTGACGGTCACGGGCGACGGCGAGGGCGGCCCGAATCAGGAGTGTGCGCTCGCGGCCGCCCACCGCCTCCCGGACGGTTCGGCGTTCGCGTGCGTAGACACTGACGGTATCGACGGCGCCAGCGAGCACGCCGGCGCACTCGTCGACAGCGAGACGGTCGCCGACCCTGCCGACGCCCGCGCGGCGCTCCGCGAGAACGACGCCGGCGGCTACCTCGCCGGCCGAGACGCGCTGCTGCGGACCGGACCGACGGGAACGAACGTCAACGACCTGCGGGTGCTGGTCGTGCCGGAGTGACCTACTGGTCGGCCAGCCACGACAGCGCGTCGTCCTCGCTGGCGAAAATGCGGTACTCGAAGCCGGGGTCGATGGCGTTCAACTGCTCCTCGATGCGCTCGTTGTCCATCTTCGCGATGGCGGAGTCGGCGTAGACGCCGGCGCCCGCGCGGATGCCGTTCTCGATGAGGTTCGGCACCCACGTCTCCGCGAGCCACCGCTTGTCCTCGTCGTCGTGTGCGGCAATCGCTTCGGCGTTCACGACGTACCGCTCGGCGCCGCGTTCGAGCGCGACGTCGGCCCACTCGCGGGCGATGTCGCGGAGGTTCTCCCCGGAGACGTGCGCCTCGTAGGTGAAGACCGGGATGCCGTGTTCGTCGTCGACCGCTACGGTGTGTTCGTCGGTCTGCTGTAACGTTTGCATCGACACTCAGAGACGCGAAAATCGGTCACTTGAAAGTTGGCCTGCAGTTATCGCTCGCGATACCGTCGCCGCCTACAGCCAGCGGGAGAACACGGACTCGTCGGTGTCACGGTGAACGGTCAGGACGGGGCCGGACTCGCCGTCCCGCTCGACGTCGTCGGTCGTCGAACCGAACAGGAACCGCCGGAGCCGCCCTTTCTCGGGCGCGCCGAGCACCGTCACGTCGTGGTAGCCGGCGTGTTCGATGATTTCCTCGGCGGGCCCGGCGGCCTCGACGACGTGGTGGTCGACTTCGACGTCGTCGCCCAGTCGGTGTTCGTAGGCGTCCAACAGCGCGTCCGCGTCCCCGCGCTCCGCCTCGCCGGCGTCCTCGCCGACGACGTGGAACAGCTCTATCCAGCAGCCGGCGGCGCGCGCAATCGCCTCCGCGATGCGGGTCGCCAGCCCCGAGTGCGGGCCCTTCGCCACCGGCACGAGAATGCTGGACGGCGACTCGAAGGCGTCCATGCGCGTCCCGACGACGTTGTGACAGCCCGCGGCGACGGTCTGCTCGTCGCGGCCCCGCGAGAAGAACCCGCGCTCCTCGCGGTCGACGACGGTCGCCGTTATCGAGTGCGAGTCCACGAACGAGTCCAAGACTCCGCTGGAGTACTCGGTCTCGAACTGCGTCACCGGCACCGAGAACTCCTCGCGCAGCTCCAGCTCCAGTTCCGCCTCGTGGCGCAGCTCGTCGGCGTCGGCGGACGCCTCGCCGTCGGTGGCGTGGAGGATGTACAGTTCGCCGTCGCTCCCGAACGTGATGCTCGCGCCGAGGCGACTGGTCTCCGCGCGGTTCGCCGCCTCGCAGAACGGGACGAGCACGCGCTGCTCCTCGGACGGCCAGTCGACGCCGTCGTGGTCGAGGACCTGCGGCCACGGCCGGTCGTCGGAGTTGATGCTCATTGCCCGCCCGTTCGACCGAGAGCGTAATAAAGTGTCCCGTCCGCGCCCTCAACTCTACATACATTCGTCCAGTTGAAAGTGACTTAATGATATAGAAATTCAGAATTATCGACTAGCTGTGAACGTATATATTGTATTAACGCGATTTAGTTTCAGAGAGAGAAGAAACATATGTCCGGGCGTGGAACGGGGAGACGATGGACGACAGCTCTCTCGAACCCCGCGAGGACGCGGGTCGGTTCCAGTACCTCTTCGAGCACGTGCAGGACGCCGTCGTGGAGTTCGAACTGCGCGACGAGGAGCCAATCGTCGCGACGGTCAACGACGCCTTCTGCGAGACGTTCGGCGTGGACCGCGGCGAGGTCGTGGGCGCGTCGCTGAACGACCTCATCGTGCCCAGCGACCGGATGACCGAGAGCGACCGCTTCGACCAGCGCACCGCCGCGGGCAAGTCCAACTACGCCATCGTGGACCGCCACACCGAGGACGGCCTCAAGACGCTGCTGTACCGCGGCATCCCCTACGACGGCGGCGACCGCGGGTTCGCGCTGTACACCGACCTCACGGACGAGATTCGTCAGGAGCGCGAACTCGCCGTGCTCAACCGCGTGCTCCGGTACAACCTCTCGGAGGAGGTGGACGCGCTGCTGGACGCCACCGAGGACCTCGCTGCGTCCGCCGAGGACCCCGAGGTGGGCGACGCCGCGCGGGAGATTCGGGAGCACGCGCTCGCGCTGGAGCGCACCAGCGAGGAGGCGCGGGACGTCGAGCGCGTGCTAGACGCCGACCCCGAGTTGGAGCCGACCGACCTCGGAGACGTGGTGGCGTCGGCGCTCGACGACGTGCCGCTGGCGGACTACGCGGACGTGACCGTGGACGTGGCGGCCGCGCCGCCGGTCACCTCGGGCGGCCACCTCGACCGCGCGGTCGCCGCGCTCGTGGACAACGCGATTCGCTACGCGGACGCCCAGACGCCGTCGGTGCGCGTCACCGCGGAACGGGTGGACGGCATGGTCGCGCTGTCCGTGGCCGATGAGGGGCCGGGGCTCCCGGACGACGAACGCCGGCTCCTCACCGGGGACGTCGAGCCGACGCCGCTGGACCACGGCAGCGGGCTCGGCCTCTGGCTGGTGCGGTGGATAACCACGGCGTACGACGGCGCGGTCACGTACGAGGAGCGCGACGACGGCGGCGCAGTCACCCTCGAACTCCGCGCCGCGCCCGACCACTGACCGGCGCCGAGCGCGCGGCGGTCCCAACGTGAAAGCGTAAAGACCCCGCTCCGAGACGGACACGACATGGACCGCGTAGCAATCATCGGTGCGTCGATGACGACGTTCGGCGACCGCGACGCGTGGGTGCGGGAGTTGCTGGCGGAGGCCAGCGACGCCGCCCTGCGGGACGCGGGCGTCGAGGGCGACGACCTCGACCACCTCTACGTCTCGAACATGGCCAGCGGCGAGTTCGAGGGACAGACCGGCGTCCCGAACGCGCTCGCCCACGACCTCGGTGCGCTCGGCGCGTACACCCAGCGCGTCGACCAGACGAGCGCCTCGGGGGGCGCGGGCATCTACGCCGCGTGGCAGTCGGTCGCCTCCGGTGCCAGCGAGATGACGCTGCTCGTCGGCGGCGAGAAGATGACCCACAAGACGACGGGCGAGGCGACCGACGTCATCGCCAGCCTCACGCACCCCGTGGAGTACAAGCACGGCGTCACGCTCCCGAGTTTCGCGGGCCTCACCGCGCGCAAGTACCTCGACGAGTACGACGCGCCCCGCGAGAGCCTCGGGAAGGTCGCCGTGAAGAACCACCGCAACGGCGTGGACAACCCCCACGCGCAGTTCCGCAAGGAAGTCGACTTAGAGACGGTCCTCGACAGTCCAATCGTTGCGGACCCGCTCCGGCTGTACGACTTCTGCCCGATTACGGACGGGAGCGCCGCGCTCCTGTTCTGCCCGGAGTCGGTCGCCGAGGAGTACGCCGACGACTACGTCGTCGTCTCCGGCATCGGCGGCGCGACCGACACCCACGTCGTCCACGAGCGCGACGACCCGACGACGATGCAGGGGGTCGTCGAGTCCTCGGAAATCGCCTACGAGATGGCCGACCGCGGCCCCGAGGACGTGGACTTCGCGGAGCTCCACGACATGTTCACGATTCTGGAGTTCCTCCAGAGCGAGGACCTCGGCTTCTTCGAGAAGGGCGAGGGCTGGAAGGCCGTCGAGGAGGGCGTCACCGAACGCGACGGCGACCTCCCCATCAACACCTCGGGGGGACTCAAGTCGAAGGGCCACCCGCTCGGCGCGAGCGGCGTCGCACAGGCGTACGAACTGTACGTGCAGTTGCTCGGCGAGGCGGGCGACCGACAGGTCGAGGGAGACGTCGGTCTCGCCTGCAACGTCGGCGGGTTCGGCAACTGCGTGACCACCACCATCCTCGAACAGCCATGAGCTTCGACGCACACCGCTGCCCGAACGGCCACGTCACGTACCCCGGGCACACGCGCTGCCCGGAGTGCGGTGAGGAACAGACCGAGACCATCGACCTCGCCGAGCGCACCGGCACCGTCGTCACGTGGACGACCTCCACGGCGACGCCCCCGGGCGTCCGCGAGCCCAACCACCTCGCAATCGTCGAGTTCGAGGTCGACGGCGAGAGCGTGCGCGCGCTCGGCCAACTCACGACCGCCGACGGCGTCGAAATCGGTACGGCTGTCGAGCCGGTCTACGAGGACGAGCTGCGCGACCCCGAGGCGGGCATCCGCGAGCCCGCGAGCCACGAGTGGGACGGCTACCGGTTCGAACCGGCTTAGCTCCCGCCGGGCGTCAGGTCACTGACGGTGGACCCGAGCTTCTCGATGCCGCCGTCGAGGAACGACCGCACCGACCCCAGTATCTCGCTCACGAAGTCCGGCACGGGCGCCGGGAGGTCCGTCGGCGGCCCGGCCTGCGCGACGTTCGCGAGGTCGATGCCGAGCGCCGTGACCGCGTCGAGTAGTTCCATCATTGCACTCGTTCCAGAGGACGCCACGCATAAGGAGGGTGCAGTCGCTGTCGCCTGTCTCCCTCGATTTCGGCCCAATTAGCGCCGATTAACGGCGAGCTACGGCGAGACTCCCTCGCGCTCGTGCCGGAGCCCGCAAAATGCAGTGGCGCGCGGTTAGAACGCGCGGTGGTACTGGACCGGGACGTCCACAGCGTCCTCGCGGCCGAGTTCCTGCGCGGCGTGCAGCGGGAAGTAGGGGTCGCGGAGGAACTCCCGGCCGACGATGGCGACGTCCGCGCGGTCGTTGCGGATGACGGCGTCGGCCTGCTCGGCGGAGGTGATGCCGCCGACGGTGCCGACCTTCACGTCGGTGTCGCGGTTCTCCCGAATCTGCTCGGCGAACCGGAGCTGGTAGTTCGGGCCGACCCACTCGATGTCCTGAGCGGGGTCGATGCCGCCGGAGGAGACGTCGATGAGGTCCGCGCCGACCTCGTAGAGGTCGTCGGCGAGCCGGGCGGACTGCTCGACGTCCCAGGAGTCGCGGTCGTCGAGCCAGTCGGTCGCGGAGATGCGCACGAAGACGGCGTTGTCCTCGCCCATCTCCTCGCGGACGGCCTCCGTGACCTCGCGGACGATGCGGGTGCGGTTCTCGAAGCTCCCGCCGTACTCGTCGTCGCGGTCGTTCGTCACGGGGGAGAGGAACTCGTGAAGGAGGTAGCCGTGGGCGGCGTGGACTTCCGCGATTTCGAAGCCGGCCTCGCGGGAGCGCCGAGCGGCCTCGCGGAACGACTCGATGACCTCGTCGATGCCCTCGGAGTCGAGGGCTTCGGTCGCGGGCGGCTCCTGCTCGTAGGGCCACGGCTCGTCGGAGGGGCCGACGACCGTCCAGCCGCCGTCCTCGGGGTGGACGGGCTCGCTGCCCTCCCACGGCCGGGACTTGGAAGCCTTCCGGCCGGCGTGCGCGAGCTGGATGCCGGGCGTCGCGCCCTGCTGTTTCACGAAGTCCACGACCGGCTCGATGGCGTCCCGGTGCTCGTCGCTCCAGATACCGAGGTCCTCGGGCGTGATGCGGCCGCGGGGCTCGACGGCGGTGGCTTCGGTCATCACGATGCCGGCCCCGCCGACGGCGCGCGACCCGAGGTGGACGCGGTGCCAGTCGGTCGCGAGGCCGTCGCGGTCCTCGACGGAGTACTGGCACATCGGGGACACGACGAACCGGTTCCGGGCGGTCACGTCTCGCAGTTCCAGCGGCGAGAACACGTCGTCTGTCATCGCGGGAACGTAGCGTCGCCGGGGGTTTATCCGCGGTGGACGAGGGGGTGCTTGCCGGCTTCGCGCGACCGCGGATTTTATCGCCGGCAGAACACCCAAAATATTTATCGGTTCAGTCGGCGTCCGTACACGTACAATGTCAGACGGTTCCACGGCGCGTGGGTGGGTCGACGATCCGGCCACCTTCGCGGCGGCCCTCGACGACCTCAAGTCCACGGGGTGTCTCCTCCTCGTCCTCGAAGCCGGCGGCAGCGACGCGGGCGGCGACGGCTGTCGGCGGCTCCTCGGCGACGACGGCGGGGAGCGAAAGCGCCTGCTCGTTCGCAGCGAGAACGAGACGCAGACGACCAGCTCCGCGCCGAGCCGCGACGACCCCGACGAGCGCACCGTCGTCTATCGGTCGCCCGCTCGCGACCCGGCCGCCGCGTCCCCGCCGGAGCCGTCGCTGCCCGCGACGACGACTGCCCCCGACGCGGACGCGCTCGGCGACGCCGTCGAGGAGCAAGCCGACGCGCTCGCGCCGCTGGGCGGCTACGAGCCCGGCCAGCTCCGGGTCTGCATGGACGCGCTCGGCACGCTCCTGGAGGACGACGACCTCCTCAGCGTGCTCGAGTTCACGAAGACGCTCGGCGCGGTCGCCCGCGAGCGCGACGGCATCGCGCACGTCCACGTCGGCCAGCACGTCCCCGGCATCGCGGTCGAGGGACTGCTCGGGCAGTTCGACGCCGTCGTCGAAGTCACCGGCGACGACGACCCGCGGCAGCGCTGGCACCTCCCCGACGAGTCGCTGTCCACGCGCTGGCTGGAACTCTAAGCCTCGTCGTCTCCGTCCAGTTCCATTCCCTCGGATTCCGGCGAGTAGTACTCGTCGTCTTCCTCTCCGTCGTCGTCCTCACTGGCGACCTCGATTTCGGCTTCGACCTCGATGGAGACGCCCGGGGCGTCCAACTCGGCTTCGAACGCCTCCTCGTCGCCGGCCTCGACTTCCAGTTCGGTCGAATCGACCTCGACTTCGACTTCCGTGTCGACGTACGTATCAGACATACTCGCAGCCACACCGCGACGACTGGTAAACGGTGCGGCCGGTTGCGCCGCTCGTGGCCGTGAAAATACGGCGGGAAAAGGCGCCGTTAGAACGTCTCGTAGTGGAGGACTTCCTCGACGTCGCGGCGCGGCAGGCGCTCGGGCTCGTCGCCGCCGCTCGGGCCGACCGCGATGAGGACGACCGGAATCGCGTCCTCGGGGAGGTCCACGAACTCGGCGGCGGCCTCGAAGTCGAAGCCGGTCATCGGCGTCGCGGTGAGGTCGCGGGCGTGCGCGGACAGCAGGATGTTCTCCGCCGCGAGGGAGGCGTTGCGAATCGCGTAGTCGCGACCCGCGCGCTCGGACTCGTAGCCGGCGACGGTCTGCTCTTTCATCGCGTCGCCGGTCTCGGCGTCGACGCGGCCGGCCTCGACCCACTCGTCGAAGACGCGGTCGGCGGTCTTCGGCGTGGTGTGGCCGGCGACGAGAATCGCGGTGCCGGCCTCCGCGATGTGCTCTTGGCCGTTGGCAATCTCGACGAGTTCGTCGAGGCGGTCGTCGTCGCGGACGGCGACGAACTCCCACGGCTGGAGGTTGAACGACGAGGGCGCGAGCGTCGCGTCCTCGACGATGGCTTCCAGCGTCTCCTCGTCGATGTCCTCACTGGCGTCGAAGTTGTGTCCCGAGCGGCGGCTTCGCAGGACCTCGATGGCGGCGTCCGTTCGCGACTGCTGGCTGGCTTCTGACATACAGTTACGGTACGTTACCCCCACGTAGGGGGTTGGCGGTCCCAGCGCGTTCCGCCGATTGGCGTGCGTGAGCGACCGGCACGCCGGCCGCGACCATCGACATCACTATCCCGCTCGGTTGACTATCCGTTCACCGATGGCGGACGCTCACCCGTTCAGCGGCGAGCCGGCGACCACGCGGGAGGCGATAATGCAGGCGACGTTCCACGCGCTCCGCGAGCACGGCTACGCGGGGCTGACGATTCAGCGCATCGGCGACCACTTCGA
Source organism: Halobacterium sp. NMX12-1 (assembly GCF_040435975.1). Classification (NCBI taxonomy): domain Archaea; kingdom Methanobacteriati; phylum Methanobacteriota; class Halobacteria; order Halobacteriales; family Halobacteriaceae; genus Halobacterium; species Halobacterium sp. NMX12-1. The sequence continues at coordinate 1,703,072 of NZ_CP159204.1, forward strand.
GAAGAGCAAGTCGCTCTTGTACCACCACTACGACAGCAAGGACGAGCTCCTGCTGGACTTCCTGGAGTTCATGCTCGCGGAGTTCGAGCAGGCCGCGCCCGACGACGACCTGCCGCCCCGAGAGCACCTCGACGCGATTCTCGACCACGCGCTCGCCGCGAAGCTCCCCGACGACCAGCGGGAGTTCACGGAGGCGATGGTGGAGCTGCGCGCGCAGGCGGCTCACGACGACCGCTACCGCGACCACTTCACGCGCAGCGACGAGACGTTCCGCGAGGAGGTCGCGAGCATCGTCCGCGACGGGGTCAACGCGGGCGTGTTCCGCGACGTCGACCCCGACGACGTGGCATCGTTCCTGTTGACGCTCGTCAACGGCGCGATGAACCAGCGAGTGACCGCCGAGGAGACGCAGACGGGGGACGTCCGCGAGGAAGTCGAGGCCTACGTCCAGTCGCGGCTGCTCGCCGACGAGTAGCGCGTTCGCAAGCGGCGCGCAGAACGGCACCCCGAGCGGCGCCGGTCGGCCCGAGAGTTTTCCGCGTCCCGGCTGAAGGTGACGGCGATGAGTTTCGACCCGGAGCGCGTCACGACAGTCACGTTCGACTCGTACAGCACGCTCGTGGACGTGGACGCCGCCGAGCGCGCGCTCGCCGACCGCGTCGCCGACCCCGAACCAGTCTCCCGGCTGTGGCGCTCGCGGTCGCTCGCGTACACGTTCGTCGCCAACCAAGTCGACGCCTACCAGCCGTTCTACGAGATGAACCGCGACGCCCTCCAGTACGCCTTAGACGCGTACGGCGCCGACGTCACCACCGCGGAGCGCGACGAGATTCTCGCGGTCTACCACGAACTCGACGTCTTCGACGACGTGCGTAGCGGCCTCGAAGCGCTGACCGAGGCGGGCTACGACTGCTACGTCGTCTCGAACGGCAACCCCGAGATGCTGGATTCGATGGTCGAACACGCCGCCATCGGCGACCTCATCGAGGACACGGTGAGCGCCGACGAGGTGGAGACGTTCAAGCCCGCCGCCGAACTGTACCGCCACGCCGCCGCCCGGACCGGGACGCCTATCGACGAAATCGTCCACGTCACGGCGGGCTGGTTCGACGTGCTCGGCGCGAGCCACGCGGGGATGCAGGCCGCGTGGGTGGACCGGAAGGACTCGCCGTGGGAGCCGTTCGCGGGCGACCCCGACCTCACGATTTCGGACTTCCACGACCTCGTGGCGGCGCTGTCGGCCTGACCGGCCGGCGCGTGGTATCCGCCTCAACCCCGAGTTATTTGTCCCCACACGACACACTCCGGGACGATTAGATGACGACCGACGAGACGAGCGCCGAGCCGCAGGTGGTCGGCGACGCGCTCGACCGAATCCAGTCCGCCGCGACCGTCCTCGGCGTCCCCGCGGAGACGACCGAGACCGCGGTCGCGGTGTTCCGACGGCACCGCGACCAGCGCGCCGCCCACGCCCACAACGTCGCGACGACCGCCGCGGCGTGCCTCTACGTCGCGTGCAAGGTCGAGCGCGTCCCGCGCACCGTCGACGAGTTCGTGGACGCGACCGAAGCCGATCGCACGCAGCTCCTGCGGCGCGCGAAGGCCGTGACCAGCGAACTCGGCATCGACCTCTCGGGGTTCGCGGACGCCTCCCAGTACGTCGACCGGTACGCCGACGAACTCGCGCTCCCCGAGGGCGTCGCGGACCGCGCCCGCGAAATCGTCGACCACTGCGAGGACGCCGGCATCGCGGGCGGGAAGTCCCCGAGCGGGTGGGCGGCGGCCGCCATCTACAACGCCTGCGTCGAGGCCGACATGGACGTCCGACAGGACACGCTCACGGAGCTGGCGGACGTCACGCACGTCACCATCCGGAACCGCTACAAGGAACAGCGCGAGGTGCTGCGCGAGCGGAACCCGCCGCCCGCGACCGCGGCGGCCGCCATCGACTGGTACCGCGAGTACCTGCCCGCCTCGGAGTACGTCGCTGACACCGCCCGGGAGTTGCTCGCGACGGCGGCCGACTACCACCCGGTGGACGACGAGGCGGCCGCGTGGGCCGCCGCCTCGCTGCGCGTCGCCGGGGAGCGCGCGGGCGCCCCCATCGGCATGAAGGCGCTGAAGACGCCCGCCGGCTGTTCTTCCTCGGACATCCACGAGCGCGCCAGCGACCTCGAATCGCTGTAGCCGGCTACTCGTCGCCGAAAACGCCGACGAACTCGCGTTGCTCCGCCAGTATCTCCGGGTCGAGGTCCGCGACGAGCGCACGCTCGTCGCGGTTGAGTGCGGCGCTGACGGCGCCGTCCGGCCGCACGACCGCGGACTTGCCGGCGTAGTCGACGCCGCGGGCGTCCGGGAGGTCGCGCCGTCCGGTGCGCCCACAGCCCACGACCCAGCGCACGCCGTCGAGAGCGCGGGCGCGCAGGAGGAGCCGCCAGTTCTCGCTGTGCGGACCCGGCCACGCGCCGACGACGAACAGCGCATCGACGCGCTCGCGGGCGAACTCGGCGCTGACGTCCACGAAGTTGAGGTCGTAGCAGGTGACGATGCCGGTCTTCCCGACGGGTGTCTCCACGGAGACCGCTTTGTCGCCGGCCGTGAGCACGTCGGCTTCGCCGCCCCAGAGGTTCCGTTTCCGGTAGAACGTGCGGTCGCCGTCGGGCGTGACGTAGGCGACGGTGTTGTAGTAGTCGTCGCCCGCGTCCTCGACGAAGCCCGCGAGCACGCGCACGTCGTAGTCCGCGGCGGAGGCGGCGAGGCGGTCGAGGGCGTCGCCGTCACGGGCGAGCGCGGCGTCGCGGATTCGCTCGTCGCCGACAAAGCCGGTGAGCGCGTACTCGGGGAACAGCGCGACGTCCACGCGGTCGTCGAGCGCGGCGAGGCGCTCCCCGACGGTGGCGAGGTTGGCGGGCGGGTCGAGGTCCGCGAGGTCGGTCTGACAGGCGGCGACGGTCGGTGTCGGCACGCCGCGGAGTCGGCGCGCAGCGGGCAAAAAGCCGACGGACACCGTTAATACGAATTTGAGTAAAGTCTTTACCCGGGGCGTGCCAACCTCGGTGTATGGAACGAGAGGCCATCCGTCGCCGGGAGCAGCTGTACGTGGGCGGCGAGTGGGTCACAGGGCCGGACACCTTCCCCGTCACCGACCTCGCCGACGGCGGCACGTTCGCCGAAGTCGCGGCGGCCGACGAGGGCGCCGCCGACGACGCGCTCGCCGCCGCCGAGGAAGCGAAGGCGACGCTCCGGGACACCACGATTCCGCAGCGCTGCGAGTGGCTGCAGGCCATCGCGGACGGCCTGCGCGACCGCAAGACCGAACTCGCGGAGGTCATCGTCCGCGAGGCCGGCAAGCCCATCTCCTCGGCGCGCGGCGAGGTCGACTCCGCCGCCGAGCGCTTCGAGCGCGCGAAAGAGGAGATTCGCCACCTCAAGGGCGAGTACCGCGAGGGCACCACGAGCGGCCACGAGGGCTGGGAGGCCATCGTGAAGCACGAGCCGGTCGGCGCGGTGCTGTGTATCACGCCGTACAACTACCCGCTGGCGACGACGGCGCTGCAGGTCGCGCCCGCGCTCGCCGCCGGGAACGCTGTCGTCGTCAAGCCCGCAAGCAAGACGCCGGTCAGCGCCGCCATCCTCGCGGAAATCGTGGACGAGGCCGACCTCCCCGACGGCGCGTTCAACTTCGTCCCCGGGAAGGCCAGCGCCATCGGCGACACGCTCGCCGGCGACGACCGCGTGAACGCCATCGCGATGACCGGCTCGTCGGGCGCCGGCAAGCACGTCGCCTACGAGTCCGGGATGGTGAACCTCCACATGGAACTCGGCGGGAACGCGCCCGCCGTCGTCTTCGAGGACGCTGACCTCGACGAGGCCGCCGCGGCGGCCGCGAAGGGGTCGCTGAAGTACGCCGGCCAGCGGTGTTCGGCCGTCTCGCGCGTGCTCGCTCACGAGTCCGTCCACGACGACCTCGTCGAGCGCATCGACGCCGGGATGGACGACTGGGTGCAGGGCGACCTCTTCGACGAGGACACCGACCTCGGCCCGCTCATCAGCGAGGAACAGGCCGACTGGGTGGAGGAACTGGTCGAGGACGCCGTCGAGCGCGGCGCGACCGTCGTCCGCGGCGGCGACCGCCACGAGCAGGCCGAGGGCGTCCACGTCTTCGAGCCGACGCTGCTCGCGGACGTCCCGCAGGACGCCCGCATCATCGACGAGGAGCAGTTCGGTCCGGTGTGCGCGGTGACGACGTTCGAGGACGACGACGAAGCCCTCGACGTCGCGAACCGCTCGGACCTCGCACTGGACGCGTGCGTGTTCACCAGCGACTACGACCGCGCGATGCGGATGGCCGAGTACATCGACGCGGGCGCGGTCCGCATCAACGGCGCGCCCTCGCACGGCCTCGGCGACATCCCGTTCGGCGGGAACGAGGACTCGGGCATCGGTCGCGAGGGCCTCGATTCGACCATCCACGAGTTCGTCCGCAAGAAGTCGATTATTCTGTAGTCCGGCGGGTCACCGCCGCGACCACCGCTCCCGCGAGCACGAGTCCGCCGGCGACGCCGAACGCGCCGACGTAACTGAGTTCTGTCGCGAGCAGACCGCCGACGACGCTGCCGACCGCAGTGCCGAGACCGCCCAGCGCCGTGTACGCGCCCAGCGCGTCCCCGCGGACCGCGGGCGGCGCGAGCCGCGCGACGATGGTCGTACCGGTGACGGCGACGACCGCCCACGTCAGACCGACCGCGACGAACAGCACGACCAGCCCCGGGAGCGCGAGCGCACCGAGTACGGCCGCGAACGCGACCGCGGGGAAGAGGAGGACGCGCGCGGCGAGCGCGGTTGTCTGGACGGCTTCGGCGCTGCGGACCGCGGCGAGCGCGCCGACGCGCTCGTAGGCGACCGCGGAGGCCGCGCTGGAGACGAGGAACAGCGCGAACACGCTCCCCGAGGAGAGCCCGAGGTCCGTGGCGAGATAGGAGGGGAGCGGGCCGAAGAACACCGCGAACCCCGTGAAGAACAGCGTCGCGGCCGCGAGGTAGCCCGAGAGCCCGGGCGTCAGCCGGGCGGCGAGCGCGCGCGGGTGGAGCCGGCGCAGCGCCCAGAACGACCGCACGCCGGAGAACGGCGCGAGGCGCGCGGCCCGACCCGCGCCGCGCTGGAGGCTCTCGATGGAGACGGTCGCCCGCCCGAAGCGGGCCGTCGAGACGTCCGGCCGGCCGGGGAGCCAGCGCCACGCGAGCGCGGTAGCGAGCGCACACGCGACCGCGGAGGCGTAGAAGAACCACCGCTGGGCGGTGACTGCGGCGACGTACCGGCCGGCGACGGCGGTCCACGCGGCGCCGGCGAGCAGGCCGGCGAGCCAGCCGTAGCCCTGCCACGCGTTCAGCACGCCGATGCGGCGGTCCCACTCCGGGTCGGGGTGGCCGGAGACGACCAGCAGCGCGAGCACGGGCGCGGCCGCGGCGACGGCGAACTGGAGCGCGGCGTTCGCGGCGACGACCGCGGGCAGCGACTCGGCGAGCGGGAGCGCGACGAACGAGACTGCCGAGAGCCCGAGGCTCACGAGGAGGAACGGCCGGTAGCGGCCGGTGCGGGTGGCGAGTCGGCCCCACGCGAGCGCGCCGGGGATGCCGGCGAACGCGGCGGTCGCGGCGACGACGGCGACGACGAACGCGTCCGCGCCGAGCGCGATGGCGTACAGCGGCACGAGCACGGACGACGCGCCGACGGCGGCGTAGCCGACGCTCCACGCGACCAGCCAGCGGTCCCCGATGTCGAACACGCCCGAACCGTCGCGGGGCGGGGACAAATCGCTTACGCGACCAGCAGCGGGAGCATCGCGACGACGCCGACGACCAGCCCGGCGAGCAGTTCGCGGCGGCCGCCGTTCGGGAGGCGGCGGCCGACCTCGCGGGCCTCGGGGAGGAACTCGGTGAGAACGAGGTAGACCATCGCGCCGCCCGCGAACCCGTAGCCGGCGGGCAGGAGGGTGCGCGCGAACTGCACGAACACGAACGCTATCACCGCGCCGATGGGCTGGGGGATGCTCGTGAAGACGGCGACGCCGACGAGCTGCCAGCGGCGCGCGCCGTGCTCGTGGAGCGGAATCGACACCGCCAGCCCCTCCGGGACGTTGTGGATGGAGATGGCGATGGTCATGAACACCGCGAGCAGCGGCACCGAGAACCCCAAGATCGGGTAGCCGCCCTCCAGCCCCATGTCCGCGAAGGAGACGCCGACGGCGACGCCCTCGGGGAACGAGTGGACGGTGAGCACGCCCGCGATGAGCACCAGCTTCTCGAAGTCCGCTTGCGCGATGTCCCGGGGCTCGAACTCGTGGTCGTCGATGAGCCGGCGGGCGGCGACGACCAGCGCGACGCCGACGAGCGCGCCCGCGCCGACCTCCAGCGGCGTGCCGTAGTTGAGGCCCTCGCGGAACAGCCCGAAGCCGGACGCGGAGAGCATGATGCCGGAGGCCAGCCCCCAGAGGCCGACGCGCCAGCGGTCGTCGACGTCGTCCACGAAGAAGAACGGGAGCGCGCCCAGTCCCGTGGCGAGGTCCGTCAGCAGGCCCGCGAAGAAGACGAACGCGAGCGCACCCGTCAGTTCCATGTCCGAGGCTACGAACGTCCGCGGAATAGTCTTTACCGTTCCAGAAAGAAAAATTTGGGAAACCTAAAACCGTCCGAGTGAAGGGGATTCGGTTTCACCCACGGCGCATGGACGAGCAAGCCCGCGTTGCCGCGTTCCTCGACGACAACGACATGCGCGCCCCGCCCGCCAACCGCGTGCTCGACCTCGCCAGCGAGGTCGGCGAACTCGCGAAGAACGTCAACGAGTCCACCGACTACGGCGCCGGCGCGGGCGCCGACGTGGAACGCGACGAACTCGGCGACGCCCTGTTCTGCCTGCTCGCGCTCGCCGACGAACTCGACTACGACGCCGGCGCCGCCCTCGACGAGGCGCTGGCGAAGTACGAGGACCGGCTCGCCGAGTCGGGCTCTGCGGGCTCGGGCGAGTAGGGTTCTCGTCTGGCGGGAGCCGCGGACGCTTTTATCCCCCTGCCAGCCGTCGGTTCACACGAAGATGGAAGACGACGCAAGCGGGCTGTTCGCGCCCGACCGTGTCGCCGTCGTCGGTGCGACCGACAGGGAGGGAGCCGTCGGTCGCGCCATCGTGACGAACCTCGCTGACTTCGACGGGGACGTCGTCGCCGTCAACCCCGGCCGCGAGGAAGTGCTGGGCTACGACTGCTATCCGGACCTCCAGACCGCGCCCGACGCCGACCTCGCGGTCGTCGTCGTCCCGCCGTCGGTGGTGGTCGACGCCGTCCGCGACGCGGGCGAAGCGGGCGTCCGGAACGTCGTGGTCATCACGGCAGGGTTCAGCGAGACCGGCAGCGAGGGCGCCGACCGCGAGCGCGAGCTCGCGGCGGTCGCCGACGACTACGACCTCAACCTCGTCGGGCCGAACAGCCTCGGCGTGCTCTCCACGCCGTCGGGACTGAACGCGACGTTCGGCCCGTCGAACGCGCTCCCCGGCTCGCTGTCGTTCATGAGTCAGTCGGGCGCGTTCATCACGGCCGTGCTGGACTGGGCGAACGACCAGGGAATCGGCTTCAAGGACGTCGTCAGCCTCGGGAACAAGGCCGTCATGGACGAGACGGACTTCCTCCGGCAGTGGCACGACGACCCCGAGACGAACGTCGTGCTCGGCTACCTCGAAGGCATCGAGGACGGCCGCGAGTTCATCGACACCGCCCGCGAGGTCACCGAGGACACGCCCGCGGTCGTCGTGAAGTCCGGCCGCACGGAGGCCGGCGCGCAGGCCGCATCCTCCCACACGGGCACCATCGCGGGCAGCGAGGCCGCCTACGAGGCGGGCTTCGAGCAGGCGGGCGTCGTCCGCGCGGAGAACGTCCAGGAGCTGTTCGACTTCGCGCGCGCCCTCGACGGCCTCCCGCTGCCGGACTCGGAGGAGGTCGCGGTCGTCACGAACGCCGGCGGCCCCGGCGTGATGGCGACGGACGCTGTCGGCGACGCCCGGCTCTCGATGGCGTCGTTCGGCGACGACACCATCGACGCGCTCTCGGAGATGCTGCCCGCGGAGGGGAACGTCTACAACCCCGTGGACGTGCTCGGGGACGCCGGCGTCGAGCGATTCGCCGACGCGCTCGACACCGTCCTCGGCTCCGAGGAGATCGGCTGCGCGGTGGTCGTCGCCGCGCCGACCGCCGTCCTCGACTTCGAGGAGCTCGCGGAGGTGCTCGCGGAGCGGCAGGCCGAACACGGCAAGCCCGTGGTCGCGTGCCTGATGGGCGGCGAGCGCACCGAGCGCGCGGCGGACGCGCTCTCGGCGGCGGGCATCCCGAACTACTTCGACCCGGCGCGGGCGGTGGACAGCCTCGACGCGCTCGCCGTCCAGCGCGCCGTCGAGGCCCGCGAGTACGAGGAGCCCGCCGAGTTCGACGTGGACCGCGAGCGCGCCCGCGAGATTCTGACGGACGCCGCCGATCGGGGCTCCCGCCGGCTCGGCGTCGAGGCGATGGACCTGCTGGACGCCTACGGCATCCCCACGCCGGAGGGCGAAGTCGTGGACGACCCCGCGGACGCAGTCTGGGTCGCCAACGACATCGACGGCGACGTCGTGATGAAAATCGTCAGCCCGGACATCCTCCACAAGTCCGACATCGGCGGCGTGAAGGTCGGCGTCCCCGACGACGAGGTCCGGGACGCCTACGAGGACCTCGTGACGCGCGCGAAGAACTACCAGCCCGACGCCACCATCCTCGGCGTCCAGGTGCAGGAGATGGTGGACACCGACGCGGGCACGGAGACGATTCTCGGCGTGAACCGCGACCCCCAGTTCGGGCCGCTCGTGCTGTTCGGGCTGGGCGGCATCTTCGTCGAAGTGCTTGAGGACACGAGCGTCCGCGTCGCGCCCGTCTCCGGGCGCGAGGCCGACGAGATGATAGACGACCTCGACTCCGCGCCGCTGCTTCGCGGCGCGCGCGGCCGCGAGCCGGCCGACGAGGAAGCGATTACGGACGCCGTCCAGCGGCTCAGCCAGCTGGTCACGGACTTCCCCGCGATACTGGAGTTGGACGTGAACCCGCTGTTGGCGACCGCCGACGGCGTGCAGGCACTGGACGTGCGGCTCACCATCGACCCCGAACAGCTATGAACACGCTACTGGTCACATCGACGGAAGCAGGCACCGGCAAGACCGCGGTCGCGCTCGCACTGGCGCGGCTGGCGACCGAACGCGGCGCGGACGTCGGCTACATGAAGCCCAAGGGCACCCGGCTGGAGAGCAACGTCGGGAAGACGCTGGACGCCGACCCGATGCTCGCCCGGGAGCTGCTCGGGCTCGACGCCGAGATGCACGAACTCGAACCGGTCGTCTACTCGCCGACGTTCGTCGAGGGCGCGATTCGCGGCCGCGAGGACCCCGCGGAACTCCGGTCGCGCGTGCAGGAGGCCTTCGACGGGCTCGCCGAGGACAAGGACCTGATGGTCGTAGAGGGCGCCGACGACCTCGCGACCGGCGGCATCGTCGACCTCACGGACCCCGAGGTCGCGGAGCTACTGGACGCAGAGGTCGTCGTGCTCTCGAAGTACGGCGAACCCAGTGACGTCGACGACGTCCTCGCGGCCGCCGACAACCTCGGCGACCGGTGTACGGGCGTCGTCTTCAACGCCGTACAGGACGCCGTCTACGACGACGTGGAGACCGACGTCGCGCCGTTCCTCGACGGCCGCGACGTGCCCGTGCTCGGCGTGCTCCCGCAAGACGCCGACCTCGCCGGCGTCACGGTTGCGGACCTCGCGACGGAACTCGGCGCGGACGTGCTCACCGAGAACGGCGCGGGGACCGGCGAGCGCGTCGAGCGGTTCCTCGTCGGCGCGATGAGTGGCGAGGCCGCGCTGAGTCACTTCCGGCGCACGAAAGACGCCGCGGTCATCACGGGCGGCGACCGCGCGGACGTCCAGACCGCCGCCCTCGACGCGCCCGGCGTGACGTGTCTCGTGCTCACCGGCGGCCACCGGCCCTCGGGCGCGGTACTCGGGAAAGCAGCCGAGAACGACGTCCCCGTCCTCTCGGTGCAGTCGGACACGCTGACGACCGTCGAGCGCGCCGAAGAACTAGTGCGGGGCGGGCGCGTCCGCGACGAGCGCACCGTCGACCGGATGCAGGAACTGCTCTACGACCACGCGGACGTCGACGCGCTCCTAGACTAGGGCGTCCGGGTCCACCCAGACGACGAAGCGGTCGTCGCGGCGGACGACGCCACGGGTCGTCTCGGAGGCAGCGGAGTCGTCGATTTCGTCGGAATCGACTGACTCGACCTCGTGGACGTCGTCGACCAGCAGCCCCGTGCTCTCGTGCTCGGAGAGGACGACAATGCGGCTGCCGTCCGGCGACCCCTTGATTCCAAGCCGGACGCGCGGGTCCACGACGGTCGTCGTCTCCCCGCGGAGGTCGACGACGCCGACCACGTTCGCGTCGGCGTTCGGAATCGGCGTGACGTCCTCGGTGGCGTCCACGATTTCGTCGACGTGCGCGATGTCGATGCAGTAGCGGTCCTCGCCGAGCGAGAACTCCAGCACGTCCGTCTCCGATGTCATAGCGGCGAATCTGGGGCCGACCGAATTAAGCGTTGGGTCTACGTCGCGATACCTATCAGATGGTTGTCTTCTCCGGCGTCCGTCCGGCGGATTCGGCCGCTGGACTGACGCGCCGACGACGACACTCTTTTTTCCCTCCGAACTCATCATCAGTTCGATGGACCCGGTGGACGTGTTGCGGGTACTCGGCAACAAGTACAACGCCGAGATTCTCGAAGCCACCCACTCCCCGAAGTCGGCCCAAGAGCTCAGCGAGGAGCTCGACATCCCGATTGCGACGAGCTACCGGCGCATCGAGGAGCTCAACGAACACGACCTCCTCAAGCTCGAGGGCAAAGAGCTCTCCGACGAGGGGCGCCGCACCAAGGTCTACCGCCGGCAAGTCGACGAGATATCCGTGAAGTTCGGCGTCGACGAGACCGAAATCGAGACCAAGGAGCGCACCGAAGCGAAGAACGCGCTCGTGGACGTGTGGAGCGACCTCCGCTCCGAGCAGTGACGGTGTGATTCTCCGAGATAATAATCGCGGGGACATCTTTATACGGAGTCTGGGGGACGTGCGTACGAGCCACGCGACCATGCGCCCCATCGAAGCAATCTACCTCGTCTTCAGCGCGACCCTCGCCGCCGCCGGCCTCAGCATGGTGGCGTTCGCGGTTCGCGCGTACCTCGACACCGGCCGACACTCCATGATGCACCTCTCGGCCGGCTTCGCGCTGGTCGTCACCGCCGCCATCGGCACGACCGTCGTGGCGTTCGTCACCGACTTCGAGCACACCCGGACGCTGCTGACGGCGAACTACGTGCTCACGACCGGGGGGTACCTCTTCGTCATGTACAGCATCGTCACGCCCCAGCAGTGACGGCGGCTACGAGAACTTCGACTTCACGCGGTCGTACAGTTTCACGCGGCGCTTCGACGTCTCCTCGTCGGCATCCAGCCCGGCTTCCTCGATGAGGTCTTCGAGCGGAATCTCGTAGACCGGCCCGTCGTCGTCGGGCTCGGCGGCCTCCTCGGTCTTGCCCGTATCGGGGTCCACCCACTCGAAGCCCGACGACTCCGGCTCCGTCGATTCCATGCCGACGCTGTCCGCGAGCTTCGCGGCGAGGCGGTCGTACGCGCGCGCCGCCGGGCTCTCCGGCTTCAACGAGACGACCGGCGTGCCCTTCCGCACCGCGAGCTTCACTGCGTCGTCGTGGGGGACGCTGGCGGTCACCGCGTCGGTCGTCCCGAGCGCCGCCGCGATGCCCTCGACGTCGTCGAAGCCGCCGTCGCCTGTGCGCGTGAACACCGCGCCGACGACCGGCTTGTCGAGTTTCCCGACGAGCTTGCCGGTCTTCGTCGCGTCCGTCAGCGAGTTCAGCTCCGCGGTCGTCACGAGCAACACGCCGTCCGCGACGCTCATCGCCATCGCGATGTCGTAACTCAGCCCCGCGCCCGCGTCCAGCAACACGACGTCGTTGTCCTCGCGGAGGTACTCGACGACCCGGTGGAGGGACTTGGCGTCCGCTCGCGCGAACTGGTCTAAGTCCGTCGAACCGGGGATGAGCGTGAGGCCGTTCGTCTCGTAGGTGGCGTCGGCGGGCGACGCCTCACCGCCGAGCACGTCGTGCAGCGTCACGTCCGGGTCGACGCCGAGCAGGCCGGCGAGATTCGCCATCCCGAGGTCGACGTCCACGACGGCCACGTCGAAGCCGTCGTCGGCGAGCGCCACGCCGAGGTTCGCCGTGGTCGTCGACTTCCCGACGCCACCCTTCCCGCTGGCGACGGCGAACACGTACCCGTCGCCTCCGGCCTCGTTCATCGTGGGAGAGATAGCGGACTACGATACATAAGTGTGGCTCCCCGCTACACCGACAGCAGCGACTCGACGAGCCGAAGCGTCATCGAGCCGATGATTGAGGAGATCCACGTCAACACCACGAAGTGGATGTACGCGTTCACCTTGTGGCCGCCGTCGACGACGCGAATCATCAGCGACGACAACACCGCGTTCACCAGAACGGTCACGACCAGCAGGTACTCGATGAGCTGGATGTCGTACATCGCCGTGTTGATGAGGTCGTCGACCGGCACCGCGGAGTTCGAGAAGTCGAGTCCCAGCCCGGAGATGACGTCGACGATGCCGAGCCCGATGAAGAACGCGAACGTCGCCGCCGCCGTGATGCCGTACAGCACGCCGACCATCGTCGACGCCGCCTGATTGCGGCGCTGGCGGAGCTGCTGGACCTCGCCCATGTTCCCGGAGATGAGGTCACCGAGGTGTTTGGGGTCGCCCCCCATCTGGCGGCCGATGAGGTACATCTCGCTGAACTTCTGAATCAGGTACGAGTGGGCGTCGGCGGTGAAGTACCGCCACGCCTTCTCCGCGTTCAGCCGGAGGTTCAGCCGCTTGTAGAGGTCGTCGATGAGCTCGGTGAGCGCGCCGAAGTTCTTGTTCCGCAGCGTCTCCAGCACGCGCGTGGTCGTCGTCTGCCGGGCCGTCTCGCTGGCGCCCAGCGCGCGGATGAAGTTCGTGAACGCGTCGTCGCGGTCCTTCACGCGCTTCTCCTCGGCGCGCGCGACCAGCCCCGGAATGATGAGCGGGGTCGTCGGCACCGCCGCGTACATCGGGAGCGGTACGCTGTGGGGGTCGATGCGCGTCCACCCGAGGAACACCGCCAGCGTCGCGCCGACCAACAGCACCGACAGCCCGACGCCGAACCCGGTCGCGATGCGGAGCCGCCACTCCGCCCACGTCGTCCGGTTCTCCGGGAAGTACCACAGCGGGTCGCTGGGGACGGCGTTCGCGCGCATCCGGCAGGCGTCGTCGAGGCTCTGGTTCCACGCGTCGATGAGCTGGACGATGCGCCGGGACTCCTCCGCGAGCGGCCCGTACTCGTACTCGTCGCCCATCCGCCGGAACACCTCCACGCGGTCGATGTTCGTCGTCGACAGGATGGTCATGTGCGTGACGAACAGGTGGAAGCGGTTCTCCATGCGCGTGCGGCGCTGGTCGCGCTTGATTTTCGGGTACAGCACCGCCGTCACGAGCCCGAGCGCGCCGAGCATCGGAATCGGGACGGCGACGAACATCGGCAGGTCCACGACGAAGATGGCCGCGATGGACGCCAGCAGGAACACCACCGACGGCACGATGACGACCAGCGCGTACGTGTACGCCGGCATCGACATCTGCCGGTAGGACTCGACCACGGAGTCGACGAGGTCGCCGAACTCGATGTCTTCGAGCGTGCCAGTCGGCTCGGCTTCGACGTCCTCCGCGGCCATACTAGAACCCGCGCGTGATGGTGAACGGTAGGCCCTCGATGCCGTCCCGCTGGAACGACTCGATGGTCTCGTTGAACTCGTGGTACCCCGTCAGGTCCTCCTGGATGATGCGCTCGATGATGTCCGCGCGGAAGTCCAGTTCGTCGTAGATTTCGCGGGTGTCGGCGTACCCCAGGAGGGTCGCAATCTGCTCTTCGAGGACGTAGGAGTTGTTCCGGCCCTGGAAGACGATCTCGTCCTCGACGGGGTCCCAGTAGAACGCCTGCCGGGTGACGACGCCGCCCATCTCCTTGGAGTACCCCTCGATCTCCTGCACGGAGGTGACGCGGCGCAGGACGTCGTCGCCCTGCTTGACGCGGTTCTGGAACAGCGCCACGTCGGCGTTGTCCATGAACGTCTCCGGGACGTTGATGGGTTCGCCCGTGAAGCGCTGAATCATCGAGACGATGTCGCTGGCGTGGAACGTCAGCATCACGGGGTGGCCGGTCTGGGCGGCCTGGAACGCCATCCGACCCTCCTCGCCACGCACCTCACCGACGATGATGTAGTCGGGGCGGGAACGCAGCGCGGCCGCGACGAGGTCGAACATGTCCACGTCCGCGGAGTTCTCGCCCTGCCCCTCGCGGGTGAGCAGCTGCTGCCACGTGTCGTGGGGCGGCAGCACCTCGGCGGTGTCCTCTGCGGTGTAAATCTTGGAGTCCCGAGGGATGAACGACATGATGGCGTTCAGCGTCGTGGTCTTCCCGGACGCCGTCTCCCCGACCACGAAGACGGTCTGCTCGTTCTCCAAGCACAGCCAGAGGTACGCTGCAAGCTCCGGGGACAGCGTCCCCCAGTTCGTAATCTGGCCGACGGACAGCGGCACCTCGTCGCCCTGACGGATGGTCAGCGACGGCCCCTTCAGGGAGACGTCGTCGCTGTAGATGATGTTCACACGGGAGCCGTCCGGGAGCGTCGAGTCCACGATGGGGTCGGAGTCGGACACCGGGTCACCGATGCGCTCGCCCATGTTCCGCAGCCAGCCGTCGAACTCGTCGGGCGTCCCGAAGTCCACGGTCGTCTCCAGCATCCCGAACGTGCCGTGGTCGACGTAACAGTGGCTCGGGCCGATGACGTGGATGTCCTCGTTGTACGGGTCGCGCATCACCGGCTCCAGCGGCCCGAACCCGACGATGTCGCGGTTCAGCTGGTAGCGGATGTTCTCGTAGGTGGACTGCGTGACCGGAATCCGGCCGAACCCGAACGCCTCCTCGAGGGCGTCACGGACCAGCGGCGCCGCCGCGCGGAACTGCCGGGCGGCCTGCTTGGGCGCGGTCGCGACGCGGCGCGCGCCCGCTTTCACCTGCTTGCCGGAGAGGTCGCCGGAGTCCATCGACATCTGGCCGCGCTCGTCGCTGACCATCCGGTCGGCGACCGACGACGCGTCGAAGTTCCGCACCAGCGTCCCGAGGTTCTGCGGGAGCGTGCGCATCCGCTGGAAGACGCCGCCCTCGTCGTCGTCGTTGATGCGGACCGTCTCCTCTAAGAGCTCCTCGATACGGTCGTCGTACTCGGCTTCCTGCTCGGGCGCCGGCTTGTTCACGGACTTCTCCAGGATGCGCTCGCGCACCTGGTCGAAGACCGCCGCCTCCGGACCGGAGAGCTCCGGCTCGATGGTGTAGTACTTCGTGTCCTTCCCGAGGTCGCCGTAGACGTGGCAGTAAATCGGGCCGCCGACGGGGTAGAGGACGTTCGGCTTGTCCGCCTCCCACTCGTCTTCGGGCTCGTCGATGAACTCCGGGAACTCCCCCGTGAACTGCTTGAACCGCTGGAGGTACTCGCGCAGATGGGTGTTCCGACTCGCGGTCTCCCGCAGCTCGTGCCCGATCTGACGGCTCCCGTGGTCTGCCATGGTGGTGTGCTCGTGCTACGCTACGCTCCGACTCTCGATGACTATACCGGTTCCGGACCGCACGGAGTACCCGATGGTGTCACCGACCTGCTCGCCCATCCCGGCGAAGCGCCGCACCGCGATCGAACGGCGGACGTCATTGCCAACCTCCGCCATCTGTAGTTCGAAGTACACGTCCGCGATGGAGCGGAACGGACCGATCGCTTCCTCGTCTACAGTACTGGGGTCCACGGTCAAAACGATGACCTTTCCTTTCGAGACCAAGTCCCTGAAGAAGGAAATGATTTCCAGCGCGGCCTGACGCTCGTCGTTCTGACGGACCAGCGCCTCGAACTTCGGGTCGTTTCGGAGGATGGCGTCGAACGTGTCGATGATGACGACGTCGGCCTCCCACATCTTCTCGGCCTCCATCAGCCGCTTGAGCAGCTGCATCCGGTTGCTCTCGTCTGTGTCCCCCCGCAGCGTGCTGCCGCCGGAGTCGACGTCGGCCTGGAAGAACAGGAGGTTCTCGTTGAGGAGGTGCTCCTCGACGTCGTAGCTCAGCGAGTGCATCTGGTCGATGAACCCGCGTACGGTGAGTTCCGTCGACACCAGCGTCACGGCGTGATCCTCCTCGCAGAGCCCGTACGTGAGGCGCTGGCTCAGCGCGGACTTCCCCGCGCCGTAGTCGCCCTCCACGAGGACAATGCTGCCGCCCGGGATGCCGCCCCCGAGCTCGTTATTCAGTCGGTCGTGTTCGTCTAGTCCGAGCGAGTAGAGGTTTCGCGTGCTCATGATGTTCTGAACTCCAGCAGTTCCTCGTCGCCGTTGACCGTCACGACGATACGGTGGTCGTCCGCGGAGAGATCGCGTTCCAGCGTCACCCGTGCGACATCGCCCGTCTGCCACTGCCCGCCACCGATGACCGTGACGTTCACGTTCGACGGCGAGACGTACCGGCCGTTCACGAGGATGTCGAACGTCCCCGGCCTCGCTGGCAGCGTCTTTGACCCCGTATTCTTCACGAGTAACGTGATGGTGTCGTCGCTGCTGTCGTAGATGGACGACGGCGACCCCGGGTCGCTGATGAGTTCGACGTCCGTCCGAATCTGTTCGCTGACGTCTACGCTCCGGTCACCGAGCGCGCCGCTCAGTCGCTGGACGCCGTTGGTCATCGTTCCCGCGACCGACGCCGCCACGAGGATGCTCGCGATGAAGATGATGAGCGTCGACGAGGAGACGCTCGCCATTCAGGCCACCTCCGCTGTCACCGTGACGCCGCCCGCCGTCACGACCTTCACGCGGGACCCGTTCGTACCCGCGTCGACCGTGATGTTGTACGTCTCCCCGGGCAGCCACAGCGTCGTGTTCGTCTGTCCCTCCACGTCCCAGTCAATGTAGCTGTCCCGCGACTGGAACTCGCCGTCGACGAGGAGGTCGGTCTCCCCGATGGACAGCGACGTAGACCCTTCGTTGGTCACGTTCACGGTCACGTGCTCGCTGCCGGTGGCGTTGTACGTTGCGTTCGTGACGTTCACGGCGGTGTTGCGCTGTTCGAGCATCCGGTCGTCGTAACTGCCGTCGGCGTCCTGGACGCGCTCGTAGCCGTTGTACGCCGCCGAGTAGAGGATGCCGACGCTGACGAACGCGGCAATGAACAGGATTGCCGCGGACCCACTAACGCTGAATCCCATTCCTGTGGAGGTCGTCGAAGCGGTCGACGATGGCGCGCTCGATGTTCTCGCTCGCCAGCTCGTCGATGTAGTCGAGACTCTGTAAGTGGTCGTCCATCGTGAGGTCCGTCGTCCCGAACTCCTCGCGGTAGAGGTAGTCCGAATCAGTGAGCCCCTCGAGGTAGTCGAAGAGGTGTTCCCGGACCGGCTCGCCGATCCAGCCGATGCGCTCGTAGTAGTTCAGCGTGCGCACCGTGTTCTTCGGCCCGAACTCCGAGAGCAGGTAGTCGAGCCACTCCAGCGCGACGACGTCCGCGAGGTAGCCCGTCGGCGGCTCCGAGAGATGCGGCTCGTCGCCGTTCGACGCGAACCCGAGGCCGGGTGCGGCCGGCGCCGCGCCGGCGGCTTCGTCGACGCCCGACTCCTCGGGCTCATCCTCGAACTCGAAGCCGTCCTCCGACTCGTCGTCCGTCGCGTCTGCTGGCTCGTCCGCGGGTTCGTCGTCGGCTTCGAGGTCGGAGTCGTCGAACCCGAGTTCCGAGTCCTCGGTCTCGACGGTCGCGGTCTCGTCTGCGTCCGCCTCCACGTCCGCCGGCGGCTCCTCGCCCTCCTCGGCCCAGTCGGCGTCGCCGGACTCGTACTCCTCTTTCAGCTCGGCGAAGGAAGTGCCGTCGCCGCCGACCTCTTCGTCGCCGTCGTCCTCGCCGAACTCGTCCATCCCGTCGTCTTCCTCCTTGAACTCCCCGAACTCGTCCATCTCGTCGTCGCCCTCGTCGTCGAACTCCTCGTCGAACCCGCCGACGTCGTCGTCGAGGTCCTCCATCTCGTCGTCCATTCCCTCATCCATCTCCTCGCCCTCCTCGAAGGCGTCGTCCTCGAAGAAGTCGTCGGCGTCGGCGTCCGTGATGTCCGCGTCGAGGTCGTCGTCTGCGGCGTCGTCGCCGCCGCCCTCGTCGTCGTCGAACAGGCCGAAGCTCTCGCCACCCCCACCGCCCATCGCGTCGGCGTTGACGTCGTCGACGAACGGGTTGACCCCGCGAGTCACCATCTCGTAGATCTCCAGGAGCTTGCGGACGTTCTCCTCGACGTCCTCGACGCTCTCGCTGATCTGTTCGTTCTCGCTGCGGACGGTGTTGGCCTTCGACGCGACGTTCGACACTTCGGTTTCGAGCTCCTCGATGCGGTGTTCGAGCTCGTTGACGGACGCGTCCTGGGCGCCCGCACCACCGCCCCCGCCGCCATCCATGTCGTCGAACGAACCGAACTCGTCATCGAAGTCGTCGTCGAACTCCTCGTCATCGCCGCCGAACTCGTCGCCGCCGCCGGAGTCCCCCGACCCCTCCTCGTCGTCGTCGAGCCAACTGGCCATCCCGACGGCCAGTGCCCCGAGCTGGACGAAGACGAGCGCAGCCGGGGTGAGGTGGATAAACTTCATTCGGAGTGATACAGGTGCTCCGGACGTAATTAATGTTCTCCCCCAGTTCTCAAAACGAACAATTGGTATCGCGGCGCCTGAGTCAGGCTACGACGGGGCGAGCGGAGTCGAGAGCGCGCGAGCGGACTGTACGAACGCTGAAAGGAGAGCCTACTGACCGACTACTCCATCGAGGAGAGCCGCGCGATGAACACGAGACTGAGCACGTGGTCGGTCATCTCGAAGTCCGAGTGCGCCTCCTCGTCGGCCGGCCCCGCGAACCCGCGGACGTGGTCGCGCAGCTCCTCCGCGGCGTTCTCACCGACCCACCCGATGGACTCGTAGTAGTCGATGGCGTCAAGCGAGCGCTTCACGCCGCCGCGCTCCAGCAGGAACTCCAGCCACTCGAACAGCGTGATTTCGGCGGCGTACTTCCCGGGCATCGTCTCCAGGTACGGCCGCTGGAGATTCTCCTCGCTCGCGCTCGAGTGCATGAACAGCAGCTGCTTGAGCTGGCTCGACCGGATCGCCTCGTCGGCGGTCTGCTCGTGCTCGGTGAGCCGCTCTTTGAGCTCGCGGATGTTCTGGCCGTCGCTCTGTCGGGCCGCACTGCGCAACTCCTCGGGGTCGTACTCTCGTGGGTTCAGGGTCATCGTTGGGTCTCCTCGGTGAGCTGCTCGTCGCTCGACGTCAACTGGTCGACGGTGTCGTCGAGGTCGCGCACGGCCTCGGACTGCTCGTCGGTCGCCTCGACGATGCGTTGGGACGCGTCCGCAGCCTGTTCGGCCTGGCTTTGGACTTCCTCGATGGTAACAATGACGTCCTCGACGGTGTTAGCTTGTTCGTCGTTCGCGCGCGCGACCTCCGTAATTCCCGTGGCCGCCTCGTCGACCGCGTCCGCAATCTCTTCGAGCGCGGTCAGCGCGTCGTCGATTTCGTCGCCCGCGCGGTAAATCTGCTCGTGGGACTCCTCGACGGCTAGCACCGTCTCGTTGGCCTGCTGCTGGACGTCGTCGATGCTGCCCGCGATACGCTCGGTGTGCTCGCGAGTCTCGTTGGCAAGCTGCTTGACCTCGTCGGCGACGACCTCGAACCCGCTGCCGGCCTCGCCGGCGCGCGCGGCCTCGATGTTCGCGTTCAACGCCAGCAGGTTCGTCTGGTCGGCGACCTCCGCGATGACGTCGACGACGTCCTCGATCTCATCCATCTTCTCCTCGAGCTCGGAGACGCTGTCCACGAGGTCGTCGCTGATTTCGATGACCTCGTCGGTCGCCTGACTCGCGCCCTCGCTGGCGTCCAGCCCGTTCTCCGCGGCAGTCTGGGCCTGCTCGGCGGCCGCCGCCACCTGGTCGGAGCTGGCCGCGACCTCCTGCATGCTCGCGGAGAAGTTCTGCATCTCGCTGGCGGCGTCCGACAGCATCTCGTTTTGCTCGTCGACCGTCTCCGCGATCTCGTTGGCGTCCTCGGTCGCGCGTCGAATCGACGTCGCCAGCTCCTGCGTCCGCCCGTCGACCTGTCCGACGAGGCGTTCGAACTCGTCGGCCATCCCGTTCAGGTCGTCGACGACGCCGAGCAGGCGCTCGTCGATGACGCCGTCGCGCTCGAAGGACGCGCGCTGCTCCAGGTGGCCCGCTGACAGCGCGTCGATGGTCGAACTGAGTTCCGCAACGAGGTCCTCGACGGCTTCCGTGCGACGGACGTCCTCGGTGCGGTCTTCGACTGTCTCGACGACGGCAACCAGTTCACCGTCGTCGAATATCGGCGTCGCTGTGAACCGGATTTCGCGCTCCTTGCCGTCCGCGGTCACCATCGTACTGGAGTCCACGTAGCCGCCGTCGGTGGCGTCGGCGGGGTCGACGCCGAACTCGCGGTCCGCGGTCTCGGGCGCTTCGATGACCTTGTCGGCGAGCGTCTGCACGCGACGCCCGTCAGGGTAGAACCCCTCGCTGGCGTTGCTCATGCCGATGGCCTCCTCGGCGGGACACTGCGTGAGCTCCGCGAGCGCGTCGTTCCACGCGACGACCTCCCCCTCGGCGTCCAGCATGAACACCGGCACGCCGACGCCGTCAAGCAGCTCGTCGTCCTCGACGTTCAGTTCGTCTCCGCTCTCGCCGCCGAACGCCTCGACGCCCGCCGCGGCGTCCTCCACGACGGCGTCCAGTCCCATCCGCAACTCGGCTTCCGCGCGATCGAGGGACTGCTCGTCGAGTCCCTCATCGCGGAGCCGGTCGAACACCGAACGCACGACGCCGTCGACGGCGGCCTCGTGTGCGGCGACGAACTCCGCGGCGTCGACGCCCGCCGCCTCGTAGGCGGGGACGTACGTCGCGGCCTCCGGGCCGGTCTCGTCGAGCAGCCCCCCGAGGTGGTCGTGGGCTTCGTCGGGGAGCCCCGGGTCGAGGCGAGCCCCCTCGACCTCGTAGCCGTCCCGCACCGCCGCCGCGTGCCTGTCCTGATCGCCGAAGGAGAACTGGCCAGTGTCGGTGCCGCCGTCCGTCGCCGGCTGCTCCGACCCCCGGCCGAGTAGTTTTCGAAGCGTACCCAGCATTCGTGGCCCAAGACGGGCCAAGTAGCTATAAAAGGTTTCCCCCACGGTTACCAATTCGTATAATCGCGCCCGCTACGCGTGCGTGAAAACAATTGTGCGTTCTGGCTCCCGAACGATGCAGACGTCGACGGACGGACCGGGCGACAGCTGGCACGTCCGCCGAGTGGTCTCCAAGGCCTCCGTGAACGCGTCCCCGCAGACCGGACACGCCACGTCACCCCGGTTCTCAAAGATGCGTTCGTCGCCGGCGTCCCGCAACAGTTTCAGGCGGTGCCTGACCGCCTCGAAGTCGAGCCCATCGCTCATGTGTGCGAACACGACTTCCGGGCGTTTAGCTGTTAGCGGACTGCTACTGCGTTTTTCACGGCTGATAACCGGGGGCGTACCTTTTAGTATAGGTCCGGATTCGTTGAGGGTGAGCCCCAGCAGTCCCGCTCGGGAACGGGGCAGACAACAACAATGTTCGAATTCATCAACGACGAGGAAGCCCGCGGTCAGGTGGGGATCGGGACGCTCATCGTGTTCATCGCGATGGTCCTAGTCGCCGCGATCGCTGCCGGCGTCCTCATCAACACCGCTGGTGTCCTCCAGACCCAAGCCGAGGACACCGGCCAAGACAGTACCGATCAGGTCGCGAACAATATCAACGTCATCGGCGCAGTCGGCGAAGTAAACGACGCCGATGCCGATAACGTCGACGTTACCGAGACGAGTATCTACGAGATCCGCACGACGGTCCAGAAGTCGCCGGGTGCCGGTGACATTGACCTCTCGGGACTGAGCATCCAGTACGTCGGCCCGAATGGATTCGGGAACCTCGTCCACATTAGCGAGAAGAACGACACTGCTGAAAACGGAAACGTCTCCAACGTCTACTTCGTGCAGGCTATCACCGCTGAAACCGAAGAAGACACGGTGATGACCTCCGAGAGCGACCGCTACGAGATTGTCATCCCGACCGGAACCTACTGGAACAACAGCACTGACAGTGGCGTGAGCGAGATTCAGACTAGTTACAAGGGTGAAAAGGTCACCACAGCAACATATGGGGCCGGCGCGGACATCGAGGAGAACCTCTCTAACATGGACGTCGACAACACGGACCTCGATCTCCTCCAAGAGAGTGACCGCGTCGAGCTGACCGTCACGACTGACTCGGGTTCGCAGCGCTACGTGAACCTCCGCGTCCCGTCCTCGCTCGTCGGTGACGAGGGTGGCACGGTCACGCTGTAATCCAGAATAATGTTTGAATTCATCAACGACGAGGAAGCCCGCGGTCAGGTGGGGATCGGGACGCTCATCGTGTTCATCGCGATGGTCCTAGTCGCCGCAATCGCCGCCGGCGTCCTCATCAACACCGCAGGTGTCCTCCAAACGCAGGCCGAGGATACCGGCCAAGACAGTACCGACCAGGTCGCAAACAACGTCAACATCATCGGCGCAGTCGGTGATGTTGCGAACGCGAGTGCAACTGATACTGCGATCGTCAACGCTAGCAACAATATCTCCGACTTCAACACAGAACTTAGTGACTCGGAGGTCCACACGCTCCGCTTGACCGTCCAGAAGTCGCCCGGCGCCGGTGACATCGATCTTTCCGGCCTGAGCATCCAGTACGTCGGCGGGGATTCCTTCGCGAACCTGATCCACCACACTCAAGCGAAAGCGCCCGCGATTAACGCATCCAATAGCTTAACTGATGGTCCGTGGGTGAAGGGCGAAGGCACGTCTGCGTACTTCGTGCAAGCGATTACGGCTGACACAGAGACGGACACTGTGATGACCAGCGAGAGCGACCGCTACGAAATCGTCATTCCGCTCCAGCAGGCCTACAACTCGAGTGCTGTCACCGATACTGGTACCACTGAAGCGGGCCAGCATATCGGCAGCGTCGAACCGATTAATAACTCGGACTCGAATTACCAGGGCTACGACAACAGTGACCTTGGCCTCCTCGAGGAGAGCGCAAACGTCGAACTAACGATTACGACGGAATCCGGTTCGCAGCGGTACGCGAACCTCCAGGTTCCGGACTCCCTCATCGGTGAGGGTGGCAGCTCGGTGCAACTCTAATCCAGAATAATGTTTGAATTCATCAACGACGAAGACGCCCGCGGTCAGGTGGGGATCGGGACGCTCATCGTGTTCATCGCGATGGTCCTAGTCGCCGCGATCGCCGCCGGCGTCCTCATCAACACCGCTGGTGTCCTCCAAACGCAGGCCGAGGACACCGGCCAAGACAGTACCGACCAGGTCGCAAACAACATCAACGTCATCGGCGCAGTCGGCGATATCGCGAACACGTCGGGAACAACGCAGATCGTCGCCAATACGACTGATCAGTCGACTGTTCAGAACTTCACGGACTTCAATAATACGACCGACACGCCGAAGGCCCACACTATCCGCCTGGCTGTTCAGAAGTCACCGGGAGCCAGCGACATTGACCTCTCGGGTCTGAGCATTCAGTACGTCGGCGGGGATTCCTTCGCGAACCTTGTCCACGCAAGTGAGGCTGAGGCACCAATTACCGTAGACAATTCTGGAAGCCCGGACCAAATCAAAGCAGACGGGAACGGTGAACCCGGTTACTTCGTCGGGAAGATTACTGCAGAAAGTGACGACACGGTGATGACCTCCGAAAGCGATCGCTATGAACTCATCATCCCGCTTCAGCAGGCCTACAATGATACTGGGGTCGGCCAGCCCGTTACTGCTGCCCTCAATTCCAGTGGAACGTACGACAACAGCCAGCTCGGGCTCCTCAGTGAGAGCGCAAACGTCGAACTAACGATTACGACGGAATCCGGTTCGCAGCGGTACGCAAACCTGCAGGTGCCTGACTCGCTCGTCGGTGACGAAGGCAGCACGGTTCAGCTGTAATAGGTTTCGGTCGACTTTCCGTTCCACTTTTTGCGCGCGTCAGTAACAGTCGAACAGCGACAGCAGAACCAGTTCCAAGCGAACGCCGCTACTCGGAGGTGTTCGTCGGGTCCGCAGTCGTAGAGTTGCTCGCACTCTCGTTTTCGAGCGCTTCGTCCGTGTAGGAGCTGCCGAATACGGTGTTCAGCGTCTCGTTGCCGTCCCACTCGCCGCTGTTGTACTTCTCGACCCACTCGCGGCGCACGAGGTAGCCGTCGGGCTGTTCGGCGGGCTCGCTGGGGTTCTCGATGTGAGCGTGGACGACGTCGGCTTCGTCGCCGCTTTGTGCGACGTACTCGGCGTACATGCGCACCATCTGTCCGACCTCTCGGACGTGCTGGCGTTGCGGGGGCACGTCTTCTACTTCGTCGGCGCGGGTCCGATACGAGACCCGGACCGCCGCCTCGTCGCGCTGGTAGACGAACTCGGTGACATCGAGGCGGGCGTTCTCCGCACCGCTGTTCTCGAGGATGTAATGGAGTTCCGCCAGCGACGCCGTGCCGTCCTCGTTCGGTTCCTCCGGTTCGACGGTCCGCGTCTGCTGGTCGCCGTCGTTCGAGCCGCCGAGCACGGCGTAGCCGACGCCGAGTACCGAGCCGAGACCGATGCCGGCGGCACCGACGACTATCGTCCGCCGGGACAGGCCGAGCGTCGAGTCGTCCCCGCCGTCGCTCCCGGGGGAGTCGTTCGGCGCCGAACCGTCGTCTTCACTCATGCGCCCGGGTAGGCGACTGCGGGTATATGTTCCTTGGGACCGCACTTCGTCGACCGGTCGGCGGTGACCGCGTGAGCCAGCGAACCAGACCGCGCTGGCGCCCACCAACACCGACTTATACGTTCTTGCCGTACCGGTGTGGTAGTGCCATCGCTGTACGGGCTCGAACGCTCTGGGGACGTCGAGAAGCTCGTCGAACTGCTGCGGGAGAGCGAGAAGGAGACAGTTCGGCGCCGCGCAGCCGAGATTCTCGGGAACCTCGACGAGCCGGAGTCGGAGGGGCTGGACGCGCTCGTGGAGGCGATGAGCGACGAGGACCCTACGGTCCGCGCGGCGGCCATCGACGCGCTCACGCAACAGGAGGCCGTGGAGGCCCTGATGGAGGGACTGGGGCAGTCCGTCCCGGAGTCGGGGGCGACGTGGGCGCAGGCGGAGGCGTTCGTGGAGAGCCTGGACGCCGACACCGTGGAGCTGCGGATGGCGTCGGCGAACGTGCTGGGGTTGCTCGGCGTCGAGGACGCGGCGAAGCCGCTCGCTCGGCGACTGCAGGCCGAACCCCACCCGGAGGTGCGCGCGCGGATTGCGCGCGCGCTCGGCCGCATCGAGGACCCGTCGGTCGCGGGCGTCCTCGTCGACCATCTGGAGGGACAGCCGCTGGGCGTGCGCCGGGAGGCCGCGGAGGCGCTCGGCCGGCTGAACGGCCCGACCGCCCTCCAAGGATTGTTGTCGGTCGTGGACGACGACAGCGAGGAGATGCGGCGGACCGCGGTGAGTTCGCTGGGGCAGTTCGAGAACGCCAAGCCCGTGGACGCGCTGGTCGAGCGGCTCGGCGACGAGAGCGACCTCGTGCGCCGGGCGGCGGTGTTCTCGCTCATCGAGATTCTGTCGAACGTGCCGCCGGACCGCAGTCACGAACTCCGCGAGACCATCGTCGACCGGATGGCCGCGCGCAGCGACGCCTCCATCGTGGCGTCGCTCGTGGAAATCATCGAGGAGGGCACCCAGATTCACCAGCGCCGGAACGCGGTGTGGATGCTCGGCCGCGTCGCGGGCGACAAGTCCACGAAGATGGACGCCGTCGAAGCGCTGCGGGACGTGCTCGGGGAGGACGACGACCTCATCTCGCAGTTCGCGGCGACGGGGCTGGCGGAAATCGGCGGGCGGATGGTCGAGACCGCGCTGCTGGAGGTCATCGAGACCGATGAGTACGGCGAGGACGCGGTCGCGATGGCGGCGTTCGCGCTCGGGAAGGTCGGCGGCGAGCGCTCGCGCAAGCGACTGGAGAAGCTCGTCGACGAGACGGAGAACGCGGAGGTGCGGCGGCGCGCGTTCTCCGCGATTTCGAAGCTCGGCGGCCACTCGTGACGAACGGGTGACGCGACCGACCCTCTCACGTGTCCCGATTTCAAATCCGAGAATCGCACGCAAAACGTTATATGCGCCAGCGGAATAAGTTCCGCAAGTAATGAGTACGGACGCGTCGGGCCGGCACGCAAACGACGGGGTTGGGACGCCCGCACGTCCGCACGGGGAGGCGGAATGAGCGAGTCCGAGTACAAGATTGCGGACGGCGCGGGGAAGTTCCTGCAGGCAGTCAAGGACGGCCGTCGAATGAAGGACGCGGAGTGGACGAACGGCCGCATCCTCCTGTCGAACAAGCGCGTCGTCCTCGCGGGAAACGACGGGAAGCGCAGCCTCCCGCTGTCGGAGGTGTCGGGGCTCAGCGGCCGCCACGACGTCAACCAGACGGTCGCGCAGGTCAGCGACTACGTGAGCATCCGGATGAGCTCCGAGAGCGTCGTGCTGGTCTCGATGGGGGAGAACACCGAACAGTTCGAGACCAAGCTCTACGGCGCGCTGCTCGACCAGACGGAGCTGCTCGTGAAACACCCCGCGGTGAAAGGCGGGGTCGTGCAGGACGAGTCCTTCGAGCGCGCGCGCATCAAGGTCGACGAGGACCAGTTGAGCGTCGCGATGCAGAGCGGGTCGTTCGTCTCCGTGGACTTAGACGACGTCGGCTCCGCGGAAGCTGCCTCGCTGGACGTGCAGGGCGAGAAGAGCCCCGTGCTGAAAGTCGAACACACCGTCGAGGACACGAGCGTGCAGACGTACTTCTCCAGCGACTCGCACACCTGCTCGATTCTGGAGTCGCTGCTGACGAAGGAAGCCGAGAAGAGCCAGGGCGCCGTCGACCTCTCGGAGACCGAGAAGCGCGTGCTGATGGCGCTGTACTCGGGGGTGTCGTCGTTCGAGATTCCGGACTTCCTCGGGATGGACGTCGACGAGGTCGAGTCCATCTTCGAGCGGCTCATCGAGGTGGACGTTCTCGAAGAGGTGCGCAAGCGCCGCGAGGTCACGATGAAGACGCGCGGCCGCAACATCGCCAGCGAAGCCATCAACGAGGAGTAGCGGCCAGTTCTGTGGCGAGTCGAGTGAGCGAGCCGGAGCGCCCGCTCACATGTTGACGTCTTCGATGTGCTCGCTGACGGCGGCCCGTCCCATTGACGTGAGGTGGACGCCGTCGTCGTCGCGGACGAGGTCCTTGTCGATGAGGTCGTTGAGGAACATCGTGAGCCGGCTGGCGTCGACGCCGAGGACGGTCGCGAGGTTGGCGTCCGGGCCGCTGGAGTAGATGGCGACCAGCGCCTCGATTTCCTCGCTGGTGAGTTCGACGTCCGCCAGCTCCTGCTTGAGGTGGGTGTACCGCAGGCGGATGAACCGCCCGAGGAGGTTCATCTTCCGCCCGGAGTCCAGCGCGAGTTCGGTCGTCACGGCGCCGGTCGTCCCCATGTGGCGCACGGAGAGCAGCGGGCGCGTGGTTCCGCCGAGTTCGCGCTCGACGCGCTCGAAGTGCGTGACCGTGGAGGCGTCGATTTCCGCGTCGGCGGCCCCGCGGAACTCGACGGTGCCGGGGGAGACGGACAGTTTCGCCGACTCGAAGGGCTGGTCGGTGACGCGGCCGCCGCGGCGCGCGGGGTGTTTGACGTGGACCTTCGAGCCGTTCAGCAGGCCCTTGAACACGAGGATGACGAACCGCTCGACGGTGTCGCCGGCGCCCTCGATGACGGCGACGTGGCGCTCGCCGTCGCGCTCGTAGGCGACGGTGACGGTGTCG
The DNA here is from genome assembly GCF_040435975.1 of Halobacterium sp. NMX12-1. Taxonomy (NCBI): domain Archaea; kingdom Methanobacteriati; phylum Methanobacteriota; class Halobacteria; order Halobacteriales; family Halobacteriaceae; genus Halobacterium; species Halobacterium sp. NMX12-1. The sequence goes on from NZ_CP159204.1 coordinate 1,731,231, forward strand.
TCGAAGAACTCCGCGAGGTCGCCCGGGGCGGCGTCGTGCTGGACGTCGAAGACGCCCTTGAGGGGGATGGTGGTGCGGTCGCTGTCCGTGGCGAGCACGATGCGGCGCTTGCTCATCACGACGCGCCCGCGCACGGGTTCGGCGTGCGTGGCCGTGTCGGGGATGAACGACGTGACGAAGTCCGCGATGGCTGATTCCGACATGACCCCCTCGTAGTTACCAGTAGTTGGTCAGTCAGGTAGAATAAGCGTTACTCCTCGCCGGAGTCACGCCTCGGGGAGCCGCCGGTAGATGCGGATGCGGGGGTCGGCGGCCTCGAAGCGCTCCTTGACGCCGCTGGGGAGCGTCTCCGTCTGCCCGAGCACGAGGTGGCCGCCCGGGCGCAGCGACGCGCTGACGGTGTCGAGGATGGGGCGCTTGTACTGCTTGTCGATGTAGATGCAGACGTTCCGGCAGCACACCAAGTCGAAGCCCGACTTGGGGTCGTCGGTGATGAGGTCGTGGCGCTCGAAGGTCACGAGGTCCTTGACGTGGTCGGCGACGACGAACCCCTCGTCGCCGCGCTGCTCGACGTACGCCATCGGGTCGTCGAGGAAGCCGAGCTGCTCGCGGATGTCCGCGGTGCGCGTGCTCTGGTAGAAGCCCTGCCGCGCGCGGTCGAGGGCGTCCTCGTCGATGTCGGTGGCGAGGATGTCCACGTCCCGCGGCGGGAGGCCGGCGTCGAGCGCGAGCATCGCCAGCGAGTACGGCTCGCGGCCGTCCGCGCACGCCGCCGACCAGATGGAGACCGACGACTGGTCGTCGCCGGTCTCTACGAGGACGTCTTCGAGCGCGGCCCACACTTTCCGGTCGCGGAAGAACTGCGTGACGTTGACGCTGAGGGTGTCCAGCAGCTCCGCGCGCTCGTCTGGGTCCTCGCGGAGCACGTCCAAGTATTCGGCGTAGGTGTCGGCGTCCCGGCGGCGCATCCGCGCGGAGACGCGGCGGTCGAGGTAGGCGTCGTCGTAGTAGCTGGTCGCGAACGTCGTCTCGCGCTCCACGAACGCCAGGAGGTCTTCGAAGTCTGTCAAATCACGTCCACCCCGTCCACGCGGTCTATCCGTACGTCACCGCTCGCCGGGGAAAAGGTCACCGACCGGCCCGTGCTGCCGCCGGTCTCGCTGGCGAGCAGGGGCACGCCGGCGTCGTCGAGCGCGCGCTCTGCGGCCTCGACGTTCCGGTCGCCGATGGCTTCGCCGACGGAGATGTCGAGCATCGCGGAGCCGCCGACCAGTTTCGCGGCGACGTTCTCGGGGTCGGCGCCGCGGCGGTACATCGCCGCGAGCATCTCGTCGAGCCCGGAGTCGACGTACTTCGCGGGGGTCTCCGCGGGCGACGGCGCGGCGGGCAACATCGCGTGCAGCAGCCCGCCGACCGACGCGTCCTCGTCGTACACCGCGACCGCGACGCAGGACCCGAGGCCGCTGGTGACGAGGCTGTCCTCGCCGTCGGTCACGCGCCAGTCGGCGACGCTCACGCGGGCCTTCCGCGGCTCGCTGCTCACGTCCCGTCACCCCCGTACTCCGGCGGGAAGTCGGGGTCGGCGTCGCCGGCGGAGAGCGTGCCCGCGATTTCCGCGACCGTGTCGGCGTCCTCCGGACTGGGGAACGCGCAGACGCGACACGTGAGGTCGTCGCTGAGCGCGACCGTGGCGTCCACGACGGCGACGGTGTCGGCGTGACGGCCGTAGGCCGCGGCCACCGTGTCCAGCACCGCGCGCCCGTCGTCGTGGACGTGCGACGGCGTGGAGACGTCGATGGTGGTGTCGAGGGCGTTCGCCCAGCCGTCGAGGACGCCGCTCGCCGTGACGTTCCCGAGTTCGGCGATTGCGCTCTCCGCGAGGTCGGCGTCCGGGTCCTCGCTGGGGACGAGCGCGTCCGCGACGGCGCCGGCCTCACTCTCGTCGAACAGCACCGCCAGCACCGTGCTCACGGGGCCGTCGGTCTCGAAGACCGCACCCTCGTAGGCGGCGTCGTCGAGCAGCGACGGCACGTCCTCGACGGGCACGAAGTCGAAGTGCGACTCCACGGCGTCGGGGTCGATGCCGGTCATCGCGGCGAGGTGGTCGGCGACCGCGTCCGCGCTCTGCGCGGTCAACTGCGCGTACGCGGCGAGCGCGTCCGGCGAGAGCGAGTCGTCGGCCGCGAGGTAATCGACGAACTCCTCGGGCGCGGGCAGCACCGCGAACCGGCAGACGCCGTCGACGCCCGCGAGGCCGATGCGGCTCTCGAAGACGAACGCGGCGCCGTCGGCGACCGCCACGTCACCGACGAGCGACTCGTCGTCGGCGGGCTCGGGCGGCTGGATGTCGATTGTGTCGTCGGCTTCCTCTGCCCAGCCGTCCACGAACCCGCTGGTGAGGATGTTCGCGACCTCGGGGAGCGCGCCGCCGCCCATCCCGGTCTCCTCGGCGACCCGGGCGGCGAACGGCTCGTCGAAGGAGACGAGCGCGCGGCCCGCGAGCGCGCCGTCGAACGGCACCGCGATGCGGGTCGCCGCGTCCCCGAGGAACGCCGACAGGCCGTCGGCGTCCACGAGCGTCGTCCGCGAGAGCTCGCAGTGCGCGGGGACGCCGGTCAGCGTCTCCAGCGCGTCGGCGGCGCGCCGGCCGCCCTCCGCGCCCGTGTGGCTGAACGACGCCAGCGAGTCGAGGTCGACGCGCATCAGATGCTGTTTATCATCGAGACGAACTCCTCGATGTCCGGGAACGAGTAAATCTTGGCCTCGATGTCCGCGTCGGGCGCCGACAGCGTGGCGTCAAACACCATCGCGATCTCGTGCTCGCCGGGGTCCACGCAGTGCGCGACGATGTCGTCGCCGGAGGCCCGGAAGAGGTTCGGCGTGGAGATGTCGATGGTGCGCCCGAGCACGTTCGCCCAGCCGTCGATGAACCCGCTGGTCATGATGTTGCCGACCTCCTGAATCGCGGAGCGCTCCATGTCGCTATACGCGCCGCCGTCGCTGTCGATGCCGCCCATCATCGTGGAGGCCACGCGGCGCGCGCTCGCGTCGTCGAACAGCACGAGCACGGAGCCGTAGGGCTTCTCGGTCAGCGGGACGTTGACGCCGACCTGCTTCTGGTTGCCGAGGTGGGCGCCGAGGTCCTCGACGTCGAGGACGTTGATCTTCGTGATCTCCATCTCCGTCTCGACGCCCGTGAGCTGGCTGAGGTTGTCCGCGACCGTCGAGGCGCCCTCGCGGGCGAGTTCGTTCACCGTCTGTAACCGCCGGATGTCTATCATCGTGCTCATGGTTAGAGAGTCGAGACGTCGAGGATGGTCACCACGTCGCCCTCGCCGAGGACCGCGGCGCCCGACAGGCCCGGAATCCCGGAGAGGATGCCCTCGAAGGGCTTGACGACGACCTCCTCTTGGCCGCGGACGTCGTCGCAGTGGACCGCGACCTGCCGTTCGGTGTCGCGGATGCGGACGAGCATCCCGTCGTCGTCGCGGGTGTCGCCGGGGACGTTCAGCGCGTCGCCGAGCCGCACGAGCGGGTAGACCGTCTCGTCGTAGGTGATGACTTCCTCGCCGTCGACGGTCTTCACCTGCTTCATCCGCGATATCTCGTCGACGGTCTTGATGGGGATGCCGTACTCTTCGCCGCCGCTCTCCACGAACAGCACCTTCACGATGGCGACCGTCACCGGGAGCGTCATCGTGAACGTCGTCCCCTCGCCGGGGACGCTGGAGACGGAGACGGAGCCGTCCAGCCGCGAGACCGTGTCGCGGACGACGTCCATCCCGACGCCGCGCCCGGAGACGTCGGTCACCTCGTCGTTCGTGGAGAACCCGGGGTGGAAGACGAGGTCCTCGACCTCCGCGTCGGTGAGCTCGTCGGCCTCCTCCCGGCTCATGATGTCCTTCTCGACGGCCTTCTCGCGGACGCGCTCGCGGTCGATGCCGCCGCCGTCGTCGCGCACTTGGATGATGACCTGGTCGCGGTTGCGCTCCGCGGACAGCGTCACCGTCCCCTCGGGGTCCTTGCCGTTGGCTTCCCGCACCTCCGGCGGCTCGATGCCGTGGTCGACGGCGTTGCGCAGCAGGTGCATCAGCGGGTCGCTGATCTCCGTGAGGATGGTGCGGTCGAGTTCCACGTCGTCGCCCTCCACGACGAACTCGATGTCCTTGTCCTGCTCGCGGGCGAGGTCGCGGACCAGCCGCGGGAACTTCCCGACGATCTTCTTCATCGGGACCAGCCGCATGTCCATCACGGTGTCCTGGAGGCTCCCGGAGATCTTGTCCAGCTCGTCGAGCTCGTCGTCGACCTGCCGGTCGCTGCCCTCCATGCCGCGCCGGAGCTTGATGCGCGTGGTCACGAGCTGTTCGACGAGCCCGTGGAGTTCGTCGAGCTGGTCGACGTCCACGCGCACGGACTGAATCTCGGTGTCCGTGGACGCCATCGCGGAGTCGCCGTCGTCGTCCGCTTCGCTGCCGTCGTCCGCTTCGCTGCCGTCGTCTGCGCTGGCTGCGCCTGCGGCTTCCTCGTCGCTCTCCGCGGGCTCCGGCTCGGCGCCGGCGTCGTCGGCGTCGCCGCTCTCCTCGGCCGCGGCGGCGTCGTCAGTGAGCTCCGTGACCGTGGCGTCGTCGAGTTTCGGGAACGAGTGGACGGTCGCGGCGACGTCGGCGACGTCGCTGGCGACCACGAGGTCGAAGCCGTCGTCGTAGTCGCCGTCGTTGATGGCGTCCGGGCTCGGCTCGGTGCCGAGGAGGTCGAACTCCTCTTGAGCGGCCTCCAGCACGAACATCCCGTCGACGCCCTTCATCTGGGAGTCGCCCATGTCCACGTGGACGTGGAAGACCCGCCGGTCGACGTCCGCGACCGTCTCCCGGTCAACGATTGCGAACGGGTCGGCGCCGGGCGCCGACGCGGCGTCCTCGGTGGCGTCCTCTGTCGCTTCGGCGGGTTCGTCGCCCGCCTCGTCGAGGACCGCGCGGACGGACTCGACGGTGTCCGAGACGTCCCGTTCGACTTCGCCGTTGGCCTCGATCTCGTCCAGACACGCCTCGATCTCGTCGACGCCCTCGAAGATGCGGTCCATCCGGTCGCCGGTCACGTCGAGGTCGCCCTGCCGCATCGCGTCCAGCAAGTCCTCGACGGCGTGAGCGAGTTCGCTGGCGTCCTCGAAGCCCATCGCGCCGAAGTTCCCCTTCAGCGTGTGGGCGGTCCGGAAGATGGCGTCCATCGCCTCCTCGTTGCCGGGGTCGGACTCCAGTTCCAGCAGCGCGTTGTTCAGATTCGTTACGTGTTCTTCGCCCTCGCGCACGAACGCTTCCAAGTAATCGTCCATTCAGGTACTCCTCCGTATCGAGTCGGTGATTGCTTCGGTGAGTCGGTCCGCCGGCAGCACCTCGTCCACGCAGCCGGTCTCGATGGCGCGCTCCGGGATGCCGAACACCGCGCTGGTCGCTTCGTCCTGTGCGAACGTCGCGCCGCCGGCGTCCTTGACCGCGCGGACGCCGTCGGCGCCGTCCGTGCCCATGCCGGTGAGTACGACGGCGACGAGCGGGTCCGTGATGTGTTCGGCCGCGGACTCCATCGTCACGTCGATGGCGGGCCGGACGCTGTGGCGGCGCTCGCTCTGGTCGAGGCGCACCCGCAGCCGGCCGTTCGAGTACCCCGACACCTGCATGTGGTAGTCGCCGCGCGCGACCAAGCCCTCGCCGCCGCTGATGCGGTCGCCGTCCGCGGCCTCCTTGACGTCGTACTCGCTGGTCTGGTCGAGCCGGTTGGCGAACCGCGACGTGAACTGGTCGGGCATGTGCTGGACTATCAGCACCCGGAAGTTCGCCTCCCGGGGGAGCGCGCTCAGAATCGACTCCACGACGTTCGGGCCGCCCGTGGACGCCCCGATGAGCAGCGTCGGGTTCTCGACGTACTCGGCGTCGGTCGCCGGCGTACTGGTCGTCGGCGCCGACTGCTGGACGTCGTGGCCCGCGGTCGGGTCCGCCGCGGCGACGTCCTCGACGGCGGCGACCAGCTCCTCGCTGTGGCCCGACAGCTCCGTCGAGATGGTGCCGCCGGGCTTCGCGAACGTGTCCACGGCGCCCTTCTCCATCGCTTCGAGGGTCGCGTCGGCGTCCTCGGTGGTCAGCGCGGACAGCATCAGAATCGGCGTCGGGTGGCGGTCCGTGATGGCCTCCACGGCCTCGATGCCGTTCATCTCCGGCATCTCCACGTCCATCGTCACCACGTCCGGGTCGAGCTCCTCGACCTTCTTGACGGCCTGCTTGCCGTTGGCCGCGGTGTCGACGACGTCGACGCCGCCGTTCTCCAAGATGTCGCTGATGACCGTCCGCATGAAGTGCGAGTCGTCGACCACCAGCGCCTTCGTCATGCCGCTAAGACGTCGGAGATGGCGTCCATGACGCTGGGTTTCTGGAATGGCTTCGTGATGTAGCCGTCCGCGCCGGCCTTGACGGCCTTCTTCATCTTCTCCTCCTGCCCGATGCTCGTGCACATGATGATGTGGGCGCTCGGGTCGTGGTTCTTGATTTCGGAGGTGGCCTCGATGCCGTCGCGAATCGGCATCACGATGTCCATCATCACGAGGTCGGGGTCGTACTCCTTGTACATCTCGACGGCCTCGACCCCGTTCTCGGCCTCGTCCGCGATTTCGAACTCCTCTTCGAGAATCTCGCGGAGCAAGTTCCGCATAAACTCCGAGTCGTCCACCAGTAGGACCTGCTTCGCCATGCTTCCCTCGTTTGGGGAAGGGGCTAATAAACCCTCCTCACCGATTATCAGTGCTGATTGTCCGCGTTTTCGGTGTCCGCGACAGCGTCGATCAACCGGTCGATATCCAGCCACAACACCAGGTCGACTTCAGCGTCCTCGATGTCCTCGTCCTCGTCCAACTCCTCGGCCAGTTTCCGGATGACGCCTTTCACGAGATCGCGCTCGACGGCCGCGGTGCCGATACGAGTCAGGTCGTCGCCCGTATCCACCTGCAGTTCGGGGTAGTCCGAGACCTCCGTCACTTCCGCGACCCGTAGCCCGATCTTCTGTTTGTCGTCGGCGCGGTCCAACACGAGAATATTATCGGACGCGAGGTCGCCCTCGATCGCGAGAAACTCCCGCGGGTCGACGATCGCCGTGGTCTCCCCACGGAGATCCATCACGCCCTCGACGGCGTCCGGGGCGCGCGGCACGCGGGTCACCTGCTTGGACTCGACGATGCTGTCGACGGCGTCGATGTCGATCGCACACACCTCGTTGCCGAGTTCGAACTCGACGACGTGCGCGGCCGTGTCCGTTTGTCGCTCGCCACCCTCTAAATTCATCATGGCTGTGAGAACAGGCGACCACCGATAAAACCCTTTCGTGGCGGTTATCAGCGCAGAAAAATGGACGCCTACCGGCGCTTCGGGAAAACGAGTCCGTCGTTGTCCGAGACGGTCTCCACGAGCTCCCGGATCGAATCGTCGGGGCCGAGATCGTTGGCGTTCAGGTAGTCGATCAGTCGCGACGTCGGATAGCGCGCCTGGACGCTGGACTCGGAGAGGAGGATGCCGAGCGCCTCGTCGACCGGCGTCCCCGCTGCGACCTGCTGGGCGTACCAGACGAGCAGGCCGTCGAACGCCGCGCCGATGTCGTCGGTCGCGAGCTGCTGGTGGTTGACGGAGTCGCCGGACTTGGCGGCGATGCGGTAGGCGTACTCGCTGTCGTGCTCGTCGAGCTCGTCGACGAGCCACCGCTTCACGTCCCTGCCCGTGAGTTCACGGTCCTCATCCGGGTCGTCCACCGGTTGCTGCTCGGATGCCTGTTCGGATCCCTGTTCGGCGTCGTCCGCGTCAGCCTGCGCGGGTTCACGCGCAGCATCGCTGTCACTCGTGTCGGCACCGCTGCTGTCGCTACCGTCGTCCGTCTCCGGAGCGTCTGGAGGGCCGTCGGGGCCGATGACGTACCGGTCCTCCCCGATCGACGCCACCTCCTCCCGGGCCTCGATGTCGAGCTCGTCCGGAGAGAGGACGGTTTCGTCGGCGTCCGAGTCGCCGGCTGGGGCCATACCGTAGGGTTAGCCGCGGACACGCTAAAGAGCTTTCGTGGGTGTTCGCCGCCACGCTCCCGTTGCGGCCGGCCGCGCGCCGGCCAACAGGTGTCGGCCGCCCATTTTTCGCAGCCCGGGTCGAACACGCAGCCATGTCCTGGTACGCCGTCGAGTCGCTGGACGAGGCGCTCGACGAGACGACGTCGCTGCTGGTGCCGTTCGACGCCGGCATTTGGGCGCGCCTCGCGGTCATCGCGCTGTTCGCCGGACTGACCCCACCACAGACGCCGACCGTCTCCATCGACGTGCCGCCACAGGCCATCGTCGAGTATGGAGACGCCGTCACGCGACCGGCGTTCGTCGCCGCGGCGCTCTCCGTGCTCGCGATCGCGGTCGTCGTCGTATTCGCGCTCGCCCTCATCGGGTCAGTCATGGAGTTCGTACTCGTGGACGCGCTCCGGTCGCGGAACGTCCGCCTTCTGGGGCCGTTCCGACGACGGCTCGGCCCGGGGCTGCGGCTGTTCGGCTTCCGCCTCCTCATCATAGCCGTCATGCTGCTCGCGGTCGCCGGCGTCGTCGTCCCCCTGGCACTTGTCGCGGCAACCGACGCTGTCCTCTGGTTGCTCGCGCTCGTCGTCACCGTCCCGCTGTTGCTCGTCGTTGGCGCAAGTACGGCGCTCATCGCGGAGTTCACCACCGCGTTCGTCGTCCCGCTGGTGGCCGAACACGGCGGCGGCATCCTCGACGGGTGGCGGCGCTTCTGGCCGACGCTGCGTGCGGACTGGCGCGAGTTCGGCGTGTACGTCCTCGTGAAACTCGTCCTCCTGGTCGGCGCCGGCGTCGTGTTCAGTCTCGTCGGTGCGATCGTCGCAATCCCCGTCGGCCTCGCGGTGTTCGGTGCGGCGCTTACGCCGGTCGCGCTCGTTGCCGTCGCGGTCGCGGCGCTGGTCGGGTTCATCGTACTCGCGGCCGTTAGCGTCCCCCTTGTGACTGGCCTACGCTACCACTCGCTGTGCACGCTCGCGGCCTCGGAGGCGGCGTTCACGCTCCGGTGAGCGCCGCCAGCAACTCGATCGCGAGCTGTTTGTCCAGCGGGTCGTTAGCGTTCCCGCACTGCGGGGACTGCACGCACGCCGGACAGCCCTCCGCGCAGGCGCAGGCTTCCAGCATCGCGAGCGTGCGCTCGGCGAGCTCCGAAACGGAGTCGAAGCCCGCGCGCACCAGCCCAACACCCCCGGGATAGCCATCATAAATAAAAATCGTCGGCCGGCCCGTGTGTGGGTGGACGGGCGTCGAGAGCCCGCCGATGTCGCCGCGGTCGCAGAGCAGCTCCGTGGGGAACATCGAGATCATCGCGTGCTCGGCGGCGTGAATCGCGCCCGGCAGGTCGCCCGCCGCACGCAACTCGGCTTCGATGTCGGCTGGCACCGTGTAGTAGAGCGCGCGCGTCTCCAGGGTCTGCTCGGGGAGGTCGAGGCTCACGGTCGCCTCCGACTCGCCGCGCTTGGCGTTGCGCCGCTCGTAGCCCGTCACTTGTTCGGTGAGCGTGACGTCCGCGAACCGGACGGCCACGTCGTCGCGGGCGAACGGCGCGCGCTCCTCGCGGTCCTCGCGGACTTGCATGTCCTTGTCCGTGAGGACGCGCGTGTAGTGGTCGGCGTACGTCGGCTGGAGATCCGCGATGTCGTTGCCGAGATCGAGGTCCACGACCTCGTAGCGCTGGCCCTGGTGGTGGTAGATGGCGCCGGGATGGGCATCCCGGAGCGCGTCCGAGAACTCCATCGTCGCAACCGTGTCGCCCGAGGGGTCCAGCAGCCGGACTTCGCGGTCGTCGATAGAGCGCAGGCTCATCTCGTGTTGGGGGCTGCCGTCGCCCGCGTACGTCCAGCGCGTCCCGTACCCCGTCTCGCGGCGTTCGAGCACGCCCCGGCTTTCGAGTGTTCGCACGCGCTCGGGGAACCGCGAGAAGTACCGGTCATCCTCGGGGGACAGCCAGTTCTCGCGGGCCGCGGACGCAATGTGTGGGTCGAGCAGGTGTTCGTTTGCGGGATCCACGATGGCGTCCTCGGGATCCTCGGAGAATAGCTCCTCGGGGTGGTTCATCACGTACTGGTCGAGCTGGTCCTCGCCAGCGACGAGCGCGACGGCGGCGGGGTCAGTCCCACGCCCGGCGCGGCCCGCGCGCTGGAACGTGTTCATCTGCGTGCCCGGGTAGCCGTCCAGCAACACGGCGTCGAGGCCGCCAACGTCCACGCCGAGCTCGAGCGCGCTCGTGCTCCAGACGCCGCGCAGGCTGCCGTCGTGGAGGCCGGCTTCGAGGCTGCGGCGGCGGTCGTCCGTCAGCGTGGCTTGGTAGGCCGCAATCTCGTCGGCGAGGTCGTGTTCACCGCGGTCGCGAAGGTCGTCGGCGGTGCCAGTGGCGTTGCGCTCGGCGCCCTGCCGGGAGCGCGTGAACGCCAGCGTCTGGTGGCCGCGCATCACGAAGTCCGCCATCAGGTGTCGCGTCTCGACGTGCGAGGAGCGCCGCCGCCCCTCACCGCCGGCTTCCTCGGGCGGATTCCACAACAGCCAGTGCCGCGGGCCGCGCTCGCTGGTGTCCTCGTCGACGAGCGCGAACCCGGACTCGGGCTTGCCCGTCACGCGCGCCGCGTGCTCGACGGGATTGCCGATGGTCGCCGAACAACAGACGAAGTCGGGGGCGGAATCGAATCGCTCGCAGACTCGGCGGAGGCGCCGCAAGACGTGCGCGACGTGGCCGCCGAAGACGCCGCGGTACTCGTGGACCTCGTCGAGCACCACGGTCTCCAGCCCCGAGAAGAACCACTCCCAGAGCCGGTGGCCGTGCGGGAGCAGCGCGTAATGCAGCATCTCGGGGTTCGTCAGCAGGACGGTCGGCCGACGATCCCGCACGGCCTGTTTCTCCGAGCGGGAGAGCCGGCCCGTGTACGTATCGACCTGCACGCGGCTCCCGAACCCGAGGTCGCTGGCGAGCTCGGAGAGCGTCTCTTCTTGGTCGGCGACGAGCGCGTTCTGCGGCGCGACGTAGAGCGTGCGGCCGCCGTGGTCCATCGCGCGCTCGAATGCCGGCACCGTGTACGCGAGACTCTTCCCGCTCGCGGTCGGCGTCGCGACCACCACGTCGTCGCCATCCCTGACCGCGTCGATGGCGTCGGCCTGATGCTCGTAGAGCGCGTCGATGCCGCGGTCCGCGAGCGCGGATTCGAGCCGGGATTCGAGGTCGACGTCCCGCGTGCTCGCGTCGCGGCCAGGGAGCGTGCGCTCGTCGACCAGCTGGCCGTCGTAGTGCGGGCGGTCCCGGAGCCAGTCGGCGAGGTCGTCCACGCCCCCGAGTCGGGGTTGGGCGGCCTAACGGTTTCCGGTCGTGGCACTCGCCGTGGTGGCCGCGAGCGATAACTACTTTCCCACCAGAGGCCGGAGTCGGGGATATGTTCCCGCGGCTGGAGTACCTCGAATGGATTTCCGGACGTCCCGAGGTTGCGCTGTACGACCTCGCGTCCAGCGACCTGCGCGGCGACCGCGACCACGAACCCGAGGCCGTCCCCGAGCCGCTGGACGGCCTCGACGACCCACCGAGGGGCGCGACGCTCGAAACCCAGATTGCCGGCGAGTACGGCGTCGAACCCGAGCAGGTGCTGGTGACGCCGGGCGCGACGATGGCGAACGTCGTCGCTGCGGCGACCACGCTCGGCCTCGACCCCGACACGGAACCCGAAGAGAAACAGCGCGTGCTCGTGGAGAAACCGAGCTACGAGCCGCTCGTGAAGACGCCCGACGCGCTCGGCGCGGAAGTCGACCGGTTCCTCCGCGGCGACGTCTACCGGCTGGACGTCGAGCGCGCGGAGAAGGCGCTCACCGATCACACGGAACTCGTCACGGTAACCAACCGCCACAACCCCAGCGGTTCGCTGGCCGACCGTGAGACGCTCGCGGACCTCGCGGCCGTCACCAGCGACGCTGGCGCGCGCTTGCTCGTCGACGAGGTGTACGCGCCGTACGTCACCGACCCCCGGGACGGCCCGTTCGGCGGCCCGACCGCAGTCGGCCTCGACGACACCGTCGTCACGAGCTCGCTGACGAAGTTCTTCGGGCTGGACGACCTCCGCATCGGCTGGCTCGTCGCGGACCGCGAGTTCGTCGAGCGCGCACGCTCCGTATCGATGCACTTCCTCGGCGTCGCGGACACCAGTCGCGCGCTCGGCCGGCGCGCACTCCACAACAAAGCCCACCTCGCGGAGCGCTCGCGGACGCTGCTCGCGGAGAACACCGAACTGTTCGAGGCGTTCCTCGCGGAGCGCGACGACGTGACGGGGTTCCTCGCGGAAGGCTCGACGTTCGCGTTCCTCGCCCCCGACAACGTCGACGGCAACGAGCTTGCGGCCGCCGCGTGGGAGGAAGGCGTGCTGGTCGTCCCCGGGCGGTTCTTCAGTGATGACGACCGCATCCGTGTGAGCCTCGGGCGCAACCCCAGCGAAGTCGCGCCCGCTCTCGACGCACTCGGCGCGGTGCTCGACCAGTTCCAGTAGCCGCGTCGGACGCCCGTAGGACGCAAGCCTCGAAGACTTATGGGGCACCACGACATTCACCACGACATGGACTCCGAAGCAGACGAAATCACCTCGCTCGTCGGCCGCGAGGTGTACTCGAACAACGGCGTCTTCGTCGGGGAAGTCGAAGACGTCCGCCTGGACCTCGACACGGAAGTGGTGAACGGCCTCGCGCTCAGCGAGCTCAACGCCCAGCTGTTCGCAGACACCGAGACTGGGAAGAAAGGCGTCATCATCCCGTATCGGTGGGTGCGTGCAGTCGGCGACGTGGTCCTCATCAACGACGTTATCGAGCGCTACGAGAGCCCCAACGAAGACACCGAACTCGCCGTCTAGCCGTTCCAGCGGCCCACCTCTGCCTACTCGCAACGGCGTCCTGAGACGAATCGCGTAAGGCCCCGCATCCGTTCAGCGGAGATATGGAAGTCGTTGGCCGGTTGCTCGCGTTGCTGGGCTTGCTGCTCGTCGGGACAGGGCTGCGGCTCGCACGTGTCCTCGACGCCACCCGCACCGAGTGGCTCAACGACGCCGCGTACTACGTCGCGCTGCCCGCACTCGTGTTCGTGTCGACGTACGACCGCGACGTCGCCGAACTCGTCTCTCCCGCTCTCTTCGGTGGCGTCCTGTTCGTGCTGTTCGCGACTGCCGCGGTCGCCTGGCTTGTCCACCGAAACCAGTCCGAGCGCCGCCGCCGGAGCGTGGCGGTCACGCAGTCCTATCACTCGAATCTGGGCTATCTCGGACTGCCGCTGGTCGCTGCGACGTTCAGCGACGACGTGACCGCTATCGCGAGCGTCGTGCTCGGCGTCGGCTCGCTGGTGCAGGTGCCGCTGACGGTGTTCGTCCTCACGACCGTCAGCGATGCCGACGCCTCGCTCGCCGAGGAAGTCGCGAAACTCGCGCGCAATCCCGTACTGCTCGCGCTGGTCGGCGGCTTGGTCGTCGGCTCGGTCGGCCTCACGCTGCCCACGCCCGCGACTGCGGGACTGGAGTTGTTGGGAACGCTGGCGCTCCCCATCGCACTCCTCTGCGTTGGCGCGTCCCTGGACATCGACTTGCCGAACGTCGACGTGGGGGCAACGGGCGCCGTCGTCGCACTCAAAATCGTGCTGATGCCCGCGATCGCGTGGGCGACCTTCTCGCTGCTGGGCGTCGACACCGCGACGTTCACCGCCGCTGTCGTGATGCTCGGCACGCCGACCGCCGTCTCAACCTACGTGTTCGCGAACGAACTCGGCGGCGACGAAGCATTCGCGTCCCTGAACGTCTTTGTGACGACGCTGGCGTCGGTCGGGTCGCTGTTCGTCCTCATCAAAGCCGTCGGTTAACGCCGCCAGAACTAGTTGCCGTTCGACCCGCTGGAGCTCTCGGACTCGACGCCCATCGCGTCGAAGAGCTTCTGCGTGACTGCTTCCTCAGTCAGTGACAGCAGCGTCTCGCGGTTCTCCTCGGTGGCCTCGATGCCCGTGAAGATGCCGAGCGGGATCTCCGCGGAGGCCTGCGTGGAGTGGCCGGCCGCCTCGCCGATGTTCTCGAAGGCGTCACTGAGCACGCGGCCGATGTTCAGCCGGATGTCCTTCGAGCGCGCCGCCAGGTAGATGGTGTCCTCGACGATGCCGAAGACCGCGGTCGTCGTAATCCCTTCCAGGTTCAACAGCTGGGACGCCGCTTGCGCGAGCGCGTCCCGATCGCTGATGAACCCCGCGTTCGAGACGAGATGGCTCCCCTGGACTTCGCGGTTGGCGATGGCTTCCGCGAGCACGTCCAGCGTCTCCGGGCTCATGTTCGGCGACTCCACCTGCTCGAGGGTGTCGTGGTCCGCGAACGGGTAGAGGTACGCCGCCGCGGTGAGGTCCGCGGGCGTCGTGTCCCGGCGGAAGTCCAGCGTCTCCGCGCGAATCCCGTACAGCAGGGCAGTCGCGACCTCCTGGCTCACGGAGAGGTCGAACTCCTGGATGTACTTCGTGAGGATGGTCGAGGTCGCGGAGACGTTCGGGCGCACGTCCGCGAACTCCGCGTCGAACTCCTCGTCGACCTCGTAGTGGTCGAGGAAGATGTCGACCTCGCGGTCCAGCGACACCTCGCCGGCCTTCGCCGGGTCGACGAGCGCGACCGTGTCGTAGTCGTCGATGTCAACGTCAGCGTACGGCGTCAACTCGATGTCCAGCAGGTTCACGAACGCGCGGTTCTCCTGGTGGCCGATGTCCCCGAAGTAGAGGATGTCCGCCTCGACGCCGAGGTGGTCGGCGATGGCGTTCAGCGCGGCCGCCGCGGCGATGGAGTCCGGGTCCGGGTTGTCGTGGGTGACGATGGCCAGCCGGTTCTCCGTGCCCTCGATGACGTCCGCGAGCTGGCGGGCCTTGTACTCCAGTTCGCCGGACTCCAGCGCGCGCAGCGCCGCGTCCGCGATGACCGACGACGGATTGATGACGACGTCCGCGCCCAGCTCCGTGAGCTCGTCGCTGGTCACGGGGTCGCTGGCGCGCACGACGACGAACTGCTCGTCGTTGCGCTCGCGGATGTTCGCGACCGCGGCCTCGTTCGCTTCGACGTCCGACGCCATGATGAGGACGACGTCGCGGTCCGCGACCAGTCCCGCGACCTCCTCGTCGCGGATGTCCGCGACCTGCGCGTTCAAGTCCTGGTCGCGCAACGCCTCTACGCGGGCCTCGTCACGGTCCACAATGAGGACGTCTTTACCTCGTTCGACCAACTCCTCGGCGACGGCGTGGCCGACGCTCCCGCAGCCAAGGATGGCGTACGTGGACATCGAGGAGATGGTTGCCCGGCTGCTCATGATGTCCACGGTTACCGGCGGCCGTCACTTAACCTTCCCGACCTGCCGCCAGCCCACCGGGGATTCCGGCCGCGGAGTGGCTCACCGCCGTGTTTTCCGCGGTCGGTTTCGCGGCGCGACGCGGACCCCGGTCGACCGGTCGAATCCGGATGCAGTCGCGGGACTGTCGTCGCGAATCAGAACGTATTTGAGTCACAGCGTCGAACGATAGGATGCGTTGGGCCGGTAGCTCAGTTTGGCAGAGCGACGGACTCTTAATCCGTCGGTCGCGTGTTCAAATCGCGCCCGGCCCGCTAACTCTCGTACGCTTCTGGAGCCCCATAATCGCCCGCAAGCGGCGGTATCGGATTCAAAATAGCGTTTTCTCGCTGCGAATTCGCTTTCTGATGTTGGGCGGGTCAGAGCTATCCTGTGATTAGGAGGAGTACAAATTACGTTTTGGGTCCCTGCGTTCCGCGCGCACGCGTTCTTGGGCATCTGTTCCGTTATCAGCCGGTGTACGGTGCGGACTACCGAAACAGCCTGCGAGAGAGGTAATGATGAGGCTTTCCGCCGAGAGTAAGGGAATCACGTCTTGTAGAGGTTATATACCTGATTACAGAAGGTAAGAAGCCTTGTGAGAATGTTGTTATTTGGCGCGGTAGTGGTTGGAACGGCCATTAGCTCCACTTACCAAACCACAAATATCGTGACTTCAATTAGATAGGGTATCTACGTCCATTTCTTGGAATAGTTGCACGATTTCTGAGTCTAGATTGAGCTTGAATCTTCTCGGTCTCGTGGACTCACTTTCCTCCACTATATTCGATTCCAGGAATGCTGCTAAGTTCCGATTAATGGTCATTCGGGAAACATCAGCTTCTTCTGCGAGTTCCCGTTGTGTAAACCATTCATTCGGATTATTAAGGAGAACTTCAATCATCTTGCTTCGGCTTGGCTTACCGAACAACTTTGAGAGATTTGGTGTATTGAAATCAGTTAACGGAATTTGTGGTTCGTCGGATTCACTAGATGTCTCACCCCCTCGATCTAATGGTGGTGCAACTTGAATTAGTCTCAGGAAATCCTCTCCTCGTAGTTCCATCTCGACATCCTCATTCTGGGATTCATAGGCAAGTAAAGTAAGGAGTGAATCAGAATCAGTCCAGAGTCCGGCTAGTTCAGAGAGTTCATTTTCCGCTTTTTCGCCAGTAGCATACTCGGTCAGTTCAGTTAATACAGTCGGGTTTCGGCGTGATACTGATGAAAGTCGAGGCCACTGGATCCTTAAGACAACAAATTTTGCTAATTGTTCTAACGTTACTCCCTCTTCTGAATTTTCATCAATCGCTAAAACCGATTCTTGGTTAGCTAGAATTGCCTGAAGTCGATAGACGTTCCCGAACTTCTTAATTCGTCGAGGGTTATTGTTTAGGACCGGTGAGATCATCTGACTTACCCGTTCGAGCGTTTCTGAATTTCTCGTGAAGAGCGCAGTCTCTATAATTGGTTCAAGGGATTTCTCCGATCCTGATTGATTAGTTGACTCCTCTTGGTCGGGCCGAAGAAGATCCCGAGTGTCTTCTTCCTTTGGACGGGGTAGATTTAGCGGAAGTTGGATGAATTTCTCCAGATATCGATAACCAAAGTCCAAGCCAGTATTAGATATTCTCTCTCCTTCTTCACCCTCGCTGGGGTCTGTTGAGGAGTTAGAAAGATACGGCAATATTGCTTCATTCTCTGCGGCGATACCTGCTGCAATCTTTTGACGGTCCAAGCCCAAAACGAAAATCAACTGAGGATGGCTTTCCAATAGGTGATTTATCGATTGCATTAAATTGGCAGCCTTTGGAATTTGGCACCGGTCTAAATCATCAATAAATACGAATACAGGCTCTTCATCTGTGTATGAGTCAACTATTCGTTTGAAATCCTCATGGAATTCGGAAACGAAAGTTCTCCTTGCTTCATAGTTCGGCTTTTGTAGATACTCGTCAAAATCAACTCGAATCGGATTCATCAACCGGCTGGTTACTCGGTTACCAAGTGTTAGCAGTGCTACACCAGATACAGCGGCGCCACTACTACCTAATATCCACTTTAATATCCCATTTTGCGACGAGTCTGCCAGTAAAGACGGGCCATGAAAGTAGAGTATAACCGGAAAAGCAAGTAATCCAAATGCCAATATAGTTAATAATAAAATATTTCTGCTAGTCTCCCAGATATTCTTTCCTAAATCTAGCCGAAGACGAAACAGACGAAGCCCAGCTCGAATATTATCTAATTTTGACTGTTGGTCGGACTGTCTTATCTGCCTGAAAAATTCAAGCACGAATGTTGCCCAAAGTGTTTCATCTGCTTCGTGCCTCCAGGGATTGAATTCGACTGTTCGATAATCATCGTCATCGAGCTTTTTCCGAAGTTGACGCATAAATGATGATTTCCCTTGCCCCCACTTTCCTTCAACAGAGACTGTTAGTGGAGGCTCAGTTGTCTCATGTGTGAGCAGAAGTTTTAGGGCATCCGAATAGGGCCCAAATCCGATAGTATCTTGAGTAGTTGGTTGGTCAGAAGAAATTCCTACAGATAGGTCATCTCCAGACTTCTTCTGTCCATCAGTCATCGGTCAACTGGTTAACAGTCATTAGTGAAAAATACACCGAATATATAACAGCACATATTCAATTAGCCATTCCAAAATTTGAGGAGATAGTTCAAAGGATTCCTAGATGTTATAGAGACCCTCGGCAGCGTTCCATGGCCTCCGCATCTGATAGCTGTGAGTAATGCTGTTCCAATAAGTGGGGAACACACCCATGCGATTGCTTGGCACCTGTACGGGGACATCCTCGTGCAGGTTATCTGTGATCGATCCACGCTGAATTGGATGCGTGGACTCTGACCCCAAGAACGTCAGCTTCGCGTGCGAGAGAAGGTAGCTCAAGATGGGTGCACAACCGGACTCTTTATTCCGTGGAAGGACCGCCCGGCGCGCTCGCGGTTTGAGCGCGCCCGACAGGCTCCGCGAAACCGGTTGCAGCGCTGGAATCGCGTCGCGTTCCGCGCGAGCTTACGAGCGCGGGCACGAATCCCTCTAGAACGGCGCGTTAGCGCCGAATTCCCGGGTATTCAAGGGTTCAAATCGTGCCCGGCCCGCTTTCTCGAAGACGGATACTGAGTTAGGTCGTTAGCGGGTGAACTGTTATTTTACACTACGCGATTCCACCTGTTCGTTACTTTCGCCCCTCGAAATAGATAGAAATCTGGAATAGTTGTTGTTTGGTTGAACACTTGTCGAAACGACTTAAAGTAACCCGGTCCTCTAAAGAATCAGATTACGGTGCCGCAAATGGACCGAGAAACCTCCCCGGTGGTCCTCGTCGTCGACGACGAGCGAGACCTCGCCGACCTGTTCACCGCGTGGCTGTCCGACGACTACACCGTCAGGACCGCGTACAGCGGGCAGGAGGCACTGGACGCGCTCGACGACGAAATCGACGTCGTGCTGTTGGACCGCCGGATGCCGGACCTCTCCGGGGACGCCGTGCTCACGGAGGCCCGCGAGCGCGACCTCGACTGCCGGGTGGCGATGGTGACCGCCGTCGACCCCGACTTCGACATTGTCGAGATGGGGTTCGACGCGTACCTCACCAAGCCAGTGACGAACGACGACCTCCACGACGTCGTGGAGACGCTGCTGACGCGCAAACACCACGACACCGCAGTCCAGCAATACTTCCAGCTCGTGACAAAGCGCGCCGCGCTGGACGCCCAGTACGGCGACGACGCCGCCGCCGACCCGAAGTACGAGGCGCTACAGGCCGAAATCGACTCGTTGGAGCGCGAAGTGGACGAGCTCGCCAGCAAGTTCGACGAGGACGACTTCGAGGTGGAGCTGCGTCGCATCGAACAGGACGCCGTCGGCGACGGTCCTGACGTCGACAGCAACGGGGGCGACGTCTGATGTCCGGCATCGAGGAGCGTGTCTCGACGGGCATCGACGGCCTCGATGCGGTGCTGCACGGCGGGCTTGAACGCGGCACTGTCAGCGTCATCAGCGGCCCCAGTGGCGCGGGCAAAACCACGACCGGAACGCAGTTCGTCAACCGCCTCGGGGCCAAGCCCCGAGGCTTGTCAGTGGATTCCCGCTCTATCCGCGCAAGGCGGAAGGCGTGTAATCGCCATTCGCGTTCAGCGTCCCTGACTTGAGGGCCAGTTGACTGGTGGCCCGTCCAGCACCAGACTTGAGCCAGTGCTGGACAAGCCGCCACCCGATATTCCGAGCGGCGTTGTAATCCGCGTGCAGTTCCTTTCCACACTTCAGGCACTCAAACTCGTCACCATCACGGTTGTCCTCATGCGTGAAGCCGCATTCGCCGTGACTACACCGCTGCGATGTGTACGCAGGGGCAACATCGTCCACGTCGATTCCGTACTCTTCGGCTTTGTATTCGACGTGGCGTTGGAGTTCGCGGAACGCCCACTGCTGGAACTTACTGTCGTTCGAGATGCGCTCACGAATGTGCGTCAGGTTCTCGAACGCAATCGCCGTACAGTCGTTCTCCACAGCTTCGCGGACGACGGCTTTCGACACGCGGTGGAGATAGTCCGAGCTCCATCGAGCGAACCGTGATCCGATACTTTTGATGGTGAGATGTGCGGAACGAGTGCCCGTCTGTTGGAGATTGCCGCGCCGACGCTCGTACTCGTCACGCTTGTGGTTGAGGAAGTCTGCGTTTCCGAGGAACGTTCCCGTGCTGGTGACGGCGAGGGAGCCGTCCACGTTCAAGTCAACGCCGAGAACCACTCCGTTCTCGGTCGAATCGTTGCCAGAATCAGCGGGTTCGACGTCTTTCTCGACTGCGACGTGGAGGTAGTACGTCCCGTCACGCTTGTGAAGCGTGGCCTCGGTTTTCTCCCAGTCGTCCGTCCAGTACTCCGCAAACGGTGTCCCTGATTCGTCGTCGGGCGTGACGAACTCGGCGGTCACGCGGTCGCCCACGGTTGCGAGGGTCACGTGGTCGTCATTGTAGGTGATGGTGCGCTCGTTATACACGACGACACTACCTCGAAACTCTGGTTTGCTTGCCTTCTTGCCGTCGTCGAGGATGCGGTCTTTGCAGTTGCCAAGTGCGTCGGCGGCGAGGTTGCGGGCTGATTGGACAAGACTGGCTTGCAAACTGGTTTGCCCCCGGACAGCAGTGTAGGTTTGGTCGTGGAGCGTGTTCTTCGTGTCCTCGATTTCCGTGGGGTCGCCGCTCCATCCAGCGTCAGCGACGTGCTGCGCCGCTTGACGGAATTGCTCGAACGTCTCATCGAGAACGCTGTGAACGTCCTCGGGAACGTCGAGCTTTATCTGGATGTTGCGGACGACCTCCATACTTCATTAGTGCTATTAGAGATACTTGAAAGTATTTCTTAAAGCGTGGGAAGTCGGCCTTGCCATTGCGTGTGATTTGCGTCATCGAGTGTCGGCTTCCTCCTCGACCTCAAGGGTCGGGGTATCCGCCTTGCAATCTGTATGAAGGAGGCGGCGGGCCGGGGGGAGCGCTCCGTGGTCTACCTCTTCGAGGAGAGCCGGGCGACGTTCCTCACGCGCTCGGAGGCCGTCAACATCCCCGTCAGGGAGATGATCGACCGCGGCACGCTCGCCGTCGAGGAGATGGACCCGCTGGACTTGACGCCACAGGAGTTCGCGAGCATGGTGCGCGAGGAGGTCGAGCAACACGACACCGAGATCGTGATGATCGACGGCATCAAGGGGTACAAGGTCGCGCTGGCGGGCGACGACGAGACGCTCGTCAGGCGGCTGCACGCGCTCGGCCGCTACCTCAAGAACATGGGCGTGACCGTCGTCTTCATCGACGAGGTCGGCCACCTCACGGGCGACTTCCAGCCGACCGAGGTCGGCATCAGCTACCTCGCGGACAACATCGTCTTCCTGCGCCACATCGAGGTCGAGGGGGAGCTCCGGAAGGTCATCGGCGTGCTCAAGAAGCGCACCAGCGACTTCGAGCGGACGCTGCGCCGCCTCCAGATCACCGAACACGGCATCAAGGTGGGCGAGCCGCTCACCAACCTCCGCGGCCTACTGACCGGGACGCCGGAGTTCGTCGACGACGGGGCGTCGGACCCGTAAGCGCCGATGTCCGAGCACGGCGACGAGCGGCTGTCCGACGCGGTCTTCGCCGACGACGAGCGGCTGTGCGTCGGCGTGGTGCTGGAACACGACCAGAACCGCGCGCTCCTCACCGAGTGGCTCGACGGGACCTACGACGTGCTCGCGCCCGGCGCCGACGGCGTCACGCTGGCGGCGCTCGCGGAGCGCGCGGACCTCCTGCTGCTGGACGAGCGCGCCTACGAGCGCCACGCCGAGTGGGTCGCCGACTACCGCGAGCGCGAGGCGTCGCTGTTCTCCCCGGTGTTGTTGCTCGCGTCCAGCGACGAGCTGCGGGCCGCTGCGGACGTCTGGTCGGACGTCGACGACGTCGTCTCCGTCCCCGTCGAGAAGGCGGTGTTGCACGCTCGCATCGACGGGCTGCTGTCGCGGCGCGCGCTCTCCCGGGAGCTGGCTGCCAGCGAGGACCGGTTCCGGACGCTGTTCGAGACGAGCCCCGACCCCGCGATCGTCGTCGACGCCGACCGGGTCGTCGTGGACAGCAACGCCGCGTTCCGCGACCTCGTCGGCGCCACCGGGTCGTGCCACGGGCGGCCGCTGGACGGCTTCGACGCGTTCACGGCCGAGGCCATCGAGACGATGTGCGCGACCACCGGCGGCGACGAGGACGCGTGGTCGAGTTCGGCCGTCGTCCCCGTGCAGACGGCGACCGAGCGCCGCTACGTGGAGTGCAACGCCAACGACCTCGGGACCGTTCCCGGCCACCGCATCCTCATCCTGCGGGACGTCACCGAGCGCGTCCACCACGAGCAGGAACTCAAGCGGCAGGTCGACCGCCTCGACGAGTTCGCGGGCGTGCTCGCGCACGAGATTCGGAACCCGCTGGGCATCGCCAGCGGGTGGCTCGACCAGGCCGAACGCACCGGCGACCCGGAGGCGTTCGACCGCGTCGAGACCGCCCACGAGCGCATGGACGCCCTCATCGGCGACCTCCTCCAGCTCGCTCGACAGGGAAGCGTCATCGGGGAGCGGACGTCGGTCCCGCTGGCGGGCCTGGTCGCGGACTCGTGGGCGGGCGTGACGACGAAGCGCGCGACACTCGACGTGGCGCCGGAGCTGGCCGGCCGGACGGCGACCGGCGACCCCGACCGCATCGGCGAGGTGTTCGCGAACCTGTTCCGCAACGCCGTCGAACACGGCGGGCCGGAGGTCACCGTGGAGGTCGGCGTGACCGAGGACGGCCGCGGCGTCTACGTGGCCGACGACGGGGCCGGATTCGGCGGCACGGACCCCGACCAACTGTTCGAGTCCGGGTACACGACCGCCAAGAACGGCACCGGGTTCGGGCTCGCCATCGTCGAGCAGATTGCGGACGCCCACGGCTGGACGGTCACCGCGACCGACGCCGAGGGCGGCGGCGCGCGCTTCGAACTCGGGGGCGTGCTGGACGGCGACGACCCGACCGCCGAACGCGCGTAGTTTTAAGCCCCTGTCGGGCGTCGTGGTGACCATGTACCGCGTGCTGGTACCGGTCGACGACGATGTAGACCGAGCGCTCGCGCAGGCCCGCTACGTGGCGAACCTGCCCGACGCCGCCGAAAACGTCGAAGCTATCGTACTGTTCGTGTTCACCGGCGACGCCGAGGACCTCCCGGAGGACGTCCAGCAGTTCAAGTCCGCGAGCCGCATCCAGTCGGTGCGGCGCGCACAGGAGTTCCTGGAGGACGCGGGCGTCGACGTCCAAGTCCGGGACGACTCCGGGGACACGGTCGACGACATCATCGCGGACGCCGACGAGTACGACGTCGACGCCATCGTGCTCGGCGGGCGCAAGCGCTCGCCCGCGGGGAAGGCCATCTTCGGCAGCGTCACGCAGTCGGTCATCCTGAACGCCGACCGCCCGGTCGTCGTCACCGGCGAGGACGCCTGAGCGCGGCCCGCTACCGCGGCAGCGTCGCTACCGTAACAAATTTCTCCGGCGCGTCGCATCCCCCGCACATGGCGTTCGAAACGTACGAATGCCAGGCGTGTGGCGACGAGTTCAAAGCGTTCGAGGACTCGAAGGCCGCGGCGAACGGCTACTGCAGTCCGCGCTGCGAAGTCGACGGCAAAGGACTCTGAGCGGCCGGCGCCGTGCTGGCTACGTCACTCGTTCTGCGGGCTGTAGTTGGGCGCTTCGTCCGTGATCATCACGTCGTGGGGGTGGCCCTCGGTCTGGCCCGCGGCGGAGACGCGTACGAACTCCGCGTCTTCCTTGAACTCGGGGATGGTCTCGGCGCCGACGTAGCCCATGCCGGACTGGATGCCGCCGACGAGCTGGTGGAGTTCCGCCGAGAGCGGGCCCTTGTACGGCGTGGCTGCTTCGACGCCCTCGGGGACGAACTCCTCGTCCTCGTCTTCCTCCTTGAGGTAGCGGTCGCCGCCGCCGGACTGCATCGCGCCGACCGACCCCATGCCGCGGTACTGCTTGTACTTCTTGCCGTTCATCGTGATGACGCGGCCCGGGGCTTCGTCCGTCCCGGCGAAGTACGAGCCGAGCATGACGGCGTCGGCGCCCGCGGCGATGGCCTTCGCGGCGTCGCCGGAGTACCGGATGCCGCCGTCCGCGATGACCGGGACGTCCTCGGGGTGAGCGACGTCCGCGACCTCGGAGACCGCCGTAATCTGGGGCATGCCGGCGCCCGTGACGACGCGCGTCGTGCAGATAGAGCCCGGGCCGATGCCGACCTTGATGCCGTCCGCGAAGTCGACGATTTCCGCGGCGGCCTCGCTGGTGCCGACGTTCCCGACGACGACGTCGGCCTCGACGGTTTCGCTGATTTCGCGCGCGGACTGGATGACGTTCTTGTTGTGGGCGTGCGCGCAGTCGATGAACAGCACGTCGGCGCCGGCGTCGTCGGCGGCGGTCGCGCGGTCCTCCTCGAAGGGACCGACGGCGACGCCGACGCGCAGGTGGCCTTCTTCGTCGCGAGCGGCGTCCTCGTGCTCGCGGCGCTCGAGGATGCCCTGCATCGTGACGAGGCCGACGAGGCGGTCGTCGTCGTCCACGAGCGGGACGCGCTCGATCTTGTGCTCGTACATGAGTTCGAGCGCGTCGCGGGCGTCGACGTCCTCGTCGGCGGTGATGACCTCGTCGGTCATCGCCTCGCGGACCGTGTCGGACTCGCCGACTTCGAGGTACGGCCGGATGTCCGTGCCGGAGATGATGCCGAGCACGCGGTCGTCGTCGTCGACGACGGGCGCGCCGGAGACGCCCTCGTAGTTCATCATCTCGTCGACCTCGCTGACCGTCTGCTCGGGCCGGGCGGTGACGACGTTCTCGCGGTCGATGACGAGCTCGTCGGCCTGCTTGACGCGCTCGACCTCGGCGGCGGTCTCCTCGACGTCCATGTTGCGGTGGAGGACGCCGAGCCCGCCCTCGCGGGCCATCGCGATGGCGAGGTCCGACTCCGTGACGGTGTCCATCGCCGCGGAGAGAATCGGCGTGTTCAGCGAGACGTTCGTCGAGACGCGAGTGCTGACGTCGGCGTCGTCGGGTTCGACGCGGCTCTCGGCGGGGCGCAGGAGCACGTCGTCGAAGGTCAACGCTTCCGGTACGCGGAGTTTCTCGGAGAATCGGCCGTCAGTCGAAGGGTCGTGCGCCATGTAAACCGTCGCGGCGCCGGTGGCAAAAACGTTCCGAGATTGGGCGAACGTGCGTGAACTACTCCCGTGGGTCGCTCGGTGTCAGCACGTCCGTGCAACGGCTTTCGGGGGCGGACCCAACGAACGGCCACTGGCTACCAGATCTATCGTAGATTCAGCGAGAGAATCCCGCCGTTTACGGCGGGCGTGAATCGTGTCACTTCCCTACGTAGTAGATGTGATGAGAGCTAGCTGGATATTCATCCAAGGACCCAGTCATTAAGTCACTCTGATTTCATAGGCTATGTATAGTGGATCTGGTCACAACACGCACTATCACGGCGGCACTCACCAACGACCGTGAGGGTGTCGTCCGTGACCTGGATTCACTCGGTCGCTCAGGGAGTAAAATCTGGAACGTTGCTCGGTGGACCACCAGCCGCATCTGGGACGAAACCGGTGAGATACCTGACGAAGGACCGCTCAAGTCCTACATGAAGAACCAGGGCTGCTGGAACGATTTGAACGCCCAATCAAGCCAGGCAATCGTCGAAGAATTGGCTGGCGCTTTCCACTCCTGGTTCGAACAGGACGACCCGGACGCAAACCCACCGGGCTACCGCAAACACGGCGACCAGCGACCGCGCAGCACGATCACGTTCAAAGAAGACGGCTTCAAACTCGACACCAAACACCAACAAGTCCGCCTGTCCAAAGGGAAGAACCTGAAAGACGGATGGAGCGATTTCATCCTCTGTGAGTACGACACCGGTCCAGACGCAGACCTGACTGACGTAGAAGGCGTACAACAGGTCCGCATTGTCTGGACTGGCGACCACTGGGAACTGCATTTCGTCTGCAAAGTCGCCATCAACGTAGACGACGCGTCTGGTGAGAAGACGGCTGGTGTTGACCTCGGCATCTGCAACACTGCAGCTGTCTCGGTTGGCGATGAGACTCTGCTGTATCCGGGGAACGCGCTCAAAGAAGACGCTCACTACTTCCGCCAGCAGGAATACGAGACAGAAGGAACGGATGGCCCCAGCAACCGTGCGGAGTGGGCACGCCAGAAGAAGTCTCGACGACAGGACCACTTCCTGCACGCAGTGTCGAAAGATATTGTTGCGCAGTGTGCTGATCGAGGTGTCGGCACGATAGCGGTCGGCCACCCCGAAAACATCCGCAGGGAGGAAGACTGGGGGAGACACGGGAACAAACGTCTGCACGATTGGGCGTTTGACACACTGGTTCACCAAATCGAGTACAAGGCCGAAGAGCGCGGGATTGACGTGGAACGGGTTGATGAGTACGAGTTGGCCACGTCCATAACATGCTGTGAGTGCGGGATGAAAGCGGATGCAAACCGTGTTGAACGTGGGTTGTACGTCTGTGAGAACTGCGAGTTGGTCGCCAATAGTGACTTGAACGCGGCGGAGAATATGCGAGCGACGGTAACTCCGAGTCCCTCACGGGATAGGAGTAACGGCTGTCTGGCCCAGCCAGCGGTCCGCCTGTTCGATAAATCAACGGGGCAAGTCGCCCCACAAGAGCAGGGAGGACTGTAAACCGGCAAATATCCCAACGCTGCGGTGCGGTTTGGGAAGCCTCGCCGTTTACGGCGAGGAGGAGGTCACCGACGAACGACAGAATCTCCGTCCCCCGACCGTCGATTTCTCGACTATCGTCCACGGACCCCGACGGACAGTAGTCCGGTACTTAAAGACAGGTTTTGGTCCCCCATCACGTGGTGGCGTCTCTCACGCAATCTTTATGCGTGCGACCCTAATGGTTGTGCATATGGACTCCATCAGTCCCGAGGCAGTGCGTACCGCCGGCAACCACACCGTCGACTCCGCCGCACGCACATTTTTCGGTAAACTGATGGACACATTCTGGCTCGGAACGCCGGCGCTTGCGCGACACACCGCCGAACGCTCGGCGTCGCGTGCGTCACTGTATCACCGGGCCGACCAACGTCCGTCTAGGGTAGCCCCGTAGTTCATGAGTAGTTCACGCCACCCCGTCGCCCTCCGCCTAGAGCAGCGTGTGGGCGGCGACACGCGACTACTCGCGACGGTGATGCTGCTCCCGCTCGTGGACGGTATCTTCGCCGCCCTCGTGCTCGCGGGCGGGCTCGAAACCTACGTCGGCATCGCCCAGATCGGGCTGCTGGTCTTCGGCGGGAGCGCGACGCTCGCGGTCATCCTCGCGGAAATGGACGAGGACCCGCGCTCGCAGGCCACCACCGTCCTCGTCGTCGGCACGCCGCTGATTCTCGTCGCCGCCGCCGAGGCAGCGCTCGCACCCACCATCGCGACCGTCGTCGACATCCCGACGTTCGAGCGCTTCGCCGCCATCGTCATCCTCGCCATCGCCGCGAAGACCGCCAGCTCCACCATCGGCGACTACCTGCCGTCGCCCGGCATCATCATCGGCCTCGGGTTCGTCGCGAGCGTCCAGCCCGCGGGCGCCGAACTCGTGTTGAAGTCCGACCCCGCGTTGATGCTGCGCGCCGCGGCCGCCGGCGGCGTCGCCGTCGGCTTCGCGCTCGCGGTCGTCGCGCTCCAGCCGTACCTCCGCCAGGTCGTCGACATCGACCGCTTCCGGTTCGGGAGCGCCGTCGCGCTCGGCACGCTCGCGCTCTCCGTGTTCGGGCTCGTGCCCTCGCAGGCCCCGCTGGTCGTCTTCGCGGTCGCCGGCCTGCTCGCGTTCGACCCCGAGGAAGCCGGCGTCGACACCCCGGACGTCCCGCCGACCGTCGACGACGGCCCCGACGGCGCCGCCGCACCCGCCGCGACGCCCGACGGCGGCAGCGACCCCGACGAGGACGAAGCCGCCTACGGCTACCCCGGCGAGGACGGCGCCGAAGAACGCGCCCCCTGGCTGTAAGCCCGCGAGGAGAAGTCTTTAGCCGCCCGCGGCCGTCCCGCCGGTATGTCCGACAACCGCGTCGTCGAAGGCCGCATGGTCACCCCGAAGAAGCTCGCGGAGCTCGTCGAAGGCGAGTCCGTGATGGACGCCGAACCGATCGAGGACGCCGACCGCGACTGCCCCGAGTGCGGCGGCGACGTCATTTCGGTCGGCTACATGCCCTCGGTGACGGAGTTCGTCACCGGCTACAAGTGCCAGGACTGCGAGTGGAGCGCTCGCGAGGACTAACGGCTCCAGCGCACGTCCTCTATTTCGTCGCCGCTCGCGATGACGTGCCCGACCACTTCGCCGTCCCCGCAGTCCTGTACGTCCACGCGGTCGTAGGCGTCCGCGACGACCTCGCGGAGGTCCGCGTCTAACGCCGCTGCTTCCTCGACGCCGAGTCGCATCTTCCCGCCGATTTCCCGGACCACGATGGGGTACTCGGTCATGCCCCGGCGTTCGCTCTCGGCCCGGAAAGACCAATCGCTACGCGCGAACCTCGTAGTGCGCGACCGTCTCCTCGTACCGCGCGAGCAGGTCCTCCGCGCGGTCGGGGACGTGGGCGGTCTCGTACTCCTCGCCCGCGAACGCCTCGATTCCGTCCCACGACGCGAACCGCGCGATCGTCACGAACTCCACCTCGTCGCCCGCGTCGCGGCGCAACACCTCGAAACGCTCCAGCTCGGGGATGTCGCGCTTCGCCTCCGGGAACACTTGGTCGGTCACGAACGCCTCGTACTCGTCGGCGTCGGCGGGCTCGGTCCACCCGCGCCACACGCGTGCGATCACGCGCTCGAATACGAGCGGGTGGCCCTTGTTGGTGGTGACCTGAGACGCCGAATCGAAACGCACTTAGGACAAATCACCGTACGGAGGAACGCGAGGGGCTGTGGCCAAGCCAGGAATGGCGACTGACTCCAGAGGCCACGCGCCCGGGACGAAATTCCAGACTGGTATACCGAGCGGCCGACTGATCATCGGTCCGCGACGACGACCCTCTGGAGTTCCGAGGCGCACCGGAGATATCAGTCGATCGGGGGTTCAAATCCCTCCGGCCCCACTTCTTCGTCGGCGCAAATCCCGGAGCCGTGGCTGTCTGTTCACCGGATTCACCACTGAGATCGCCACGGGTGCCTCGTTCGCGACGCCGCAGAGCGAACTCAGTCCCCGTTCTTCTTCGCTGTTCGAGCGTACAGCCGCCCGCCGCACCCGCTACAGCGGTAGTTTTCGGGCTGTTTCACGAGCTTGGACTTCCGGTAGCGCGCCAGTTCGCTCCCGCAGGATTCGCAGACGACCCACCAGTTCGGCTCCGCGAAGCGCTCGCAGGTGACCGACGTCCGGAGTTCGGTCGCCCACTCTCGGAAGGCGTCGCCGTGGCTGGGGTCGCCGGCTTCGTTCAGCAGGTGGACGTGAATCAGTTCGTGACGAATCACGTCCGCGGTGGCGGCCCAGCCGTGCTCCTGGAAGTACTCCCACGTCAGCGAGACGGTTTCAGGGTGCTCGCCGTGGTACTTGACCGCGCCGGCGCGGCGCTTCGCGCGCTTGCTGACCTCCCACTTCAGCGCGCTCACGTCCGCCGCGAGGTCGTAGGCCTCGACGACGTCTCGGGCGTACACTTTCGCGACCGCGAGGAACTCCGGGACGGCGACGTCTCGGTCGACCGCGTAGAACTCCGTCTCCAGCGTCGGCGTCCCGGACGTCATCGTTGGTTCGGGCGTGAGTTACGCCCCGGGGATAGTAGCGTTGTGGGTCGACCGGCGTCCAGCGGCACGCCCTCGAATCGCCCAATCTCACCGCTGGCCGGTCACCGCTCCGACCGGGATGGAGCCCCGGAGTTCAGTCGGCTTCGATCTCCTCGACGTCGAACAGCTCGTTACAGCTGTTGCACTCGTAGACGTTGGTCGTACCACGGGAGTCGCTGTGGTCGGCCGAGACGACGAGTTCGCCGCCGCAGTCGGGACACTCGGGCATACGTGGCCGTTCGGCGGCGTGGGTGTCGAGGTTTGTGGCCGAACAGCGCCGCTCGGGTACGCGACGCTACCGAACGACGAAGGTCACGAAAAAACGAGGTGGGAGAGCAACGGCGCGCGCGGGTCAGCCCTCGATGGGGATGGTGTGGCCGCGCGTGTCGGCGCCCTCGCTGATGGGGAGGGTGATTTCGAGGACGCCGTTGTTGTACGAGGCCGTAATCTCGTCCTCGTCGATTTCCTTCGGGAACCGGAAGCGCCGGTGGTAGGTCTTCTTCCGGCCGCGGTTCTCGTCGACGTGCTCGGCGGCGACGTTGAGCACGCCGTCGTCCCACGCGACCTCGATGTCGTCGGTGTCGAAGCCGGGCACGTCGATGGAGAGGACGAACTCGTCGTCCTCCTCGTACAGTTCGTAGTCGCTGCCACCGAAGCCGCCCTCGCCGAACAGCCGGGAGGGCAGGTCGAGGCGCTGCATCCACGAGCTGGCGTCAGTCGCGGGCAGTGCCATGGCTATCACCTCGATTCCACGCGGTACTGTGAGCGCGGTTCGTAAAGAGCCCAACGAATTCGACAGATTGAAAATCAGTTTTCGCTGCCACGAACTCTGTGCAGATTTGGAACGCAATCCACAACCGATATACCTCCGTGGGGCCGAGTGTCGGTAACCGTGACGAACACGCAGGTCACTCTCGTGCAGTTGGACAACTACGGGCCGTGGACCGTGACGCCGTCGCCGCGGCGCGAAGTCGACCTCCAGACGATGCAGTCCCGGCTGTACGCCGACCTCTCGCAGGCGTTCGGGATGCGGGACGGCTACGTCTTCTTCACGCGCTTCGACAACATGATCGCGGTGAGCAACGGGCTCGACCTCGAAGACCACGCCCGCATCCAGGAGTCGATTCGGAACCGCTACCCCGTCACCGTCAGCCTCTCCATCGGCACCGGCGCGTCGCCCGCGGACGCGCTCGTCGAGGCGACTGCCGCGCTCCAAGCGCAGGGCAGCGCGCAGGACGCCGACCGCCGCGAGGCGCTGCTGGGCCAGCCCATCGACGAGGAGACACGCACTGACGACGACGTCCAAATCGCGCACTTCG
Source organism: Halobacterium sp. NMX12-1 (assembly GCF_040435975.1). Classification (NCBI taxonomy): domain Archaea; kingdom Methanobacteriati; phylum Methanobacteriota; class Halobacteria; order Halobacteriales; family Halobacteriaceae; genus Halobacterium; species Halobacterium sp. NMX12-1. The sequence goes on from NZ_CP159204.1 coordinate 1,762,320, forward strand.
ACGTCGTGGACGCCACCGGCACGTACACCGACGAGCTCGACGCGTACTCGTCGTTCATCCACATCGAGCAGGGGTACGCCGCGCTCATGCAGCACATGCACGACGCCCACGACTCCCTCTCGTTCTTCGTGGGTGGCGACAACATCATCGCGGTCTGCCCGGACCTGACGCCCGCCGACTACGAGGAGGCAATCGAGCACGTCAGCGACACCGCGGGCGTCGACCTCCGCGTCGGCGTCGGCCACGGCGTCTCCCCGCACGACGCCGGCATGGGCGCCAAGCACGCGCTCGAAGACGCCCGCGAACACGAGACCGAGGTCGAAGTCGTCCCCGAACCCTGACCGGACCGGCCGTTTTTTGCTCGTCGCGCCCGAATCACGCGTGATGGTCGACGGCGAGCGACTCCCCGGCGCGCCCGACCGCGAGGAGCGCATCGTCTTGCACGTCGACATGGACTGCTTTTATGCCAGCTGCGAGCGCCGCCGCGAACCCGCGTTGCGCGGCGAACCCGTCGTCGTCGGCATGGGCTACGAGCCCGGGGAGACCGTCGGCGCGGTCGCGACCGCGAGCTACGAGGCCCGCGAGTACGGCGTCGAGAGCGCGCAAGCCATCGGCGCCGCCCTCGACAACCTCCCGCGGAAGGCCGACGAGCCCGACAACCCGGACGCGGGCTACTACCGGCCCGTGGACCTCGACTTCTATCAGGACGTGGGCGGCTCGGTCAAGGAGATTCTGCACGAGCTCGGGGACACGGTGCGGGAGGTGAGCATCGACGAGGCCTACTTGGACGTCACCGACCGGACCGCGTGGGGCGTCGCCGAGGGGTTCGCGCGCCACGTCAAACAGCGCATCGCCCGCGAAGTGGGGGTGCCGGCGAGCGTCGGCGTCGCGCCCGACATGAGCACCGCGAAGCTCGCCAGCGACTACGACAAGCCCGACGGCCTCGTCGTCGTCGAACCCGACGAAGTGCGGGAGTTCCTCGCGCCCATCGACGTCGCGGACGTCCACGGCATCGGCCCGGTTCGCGCGCGGGAACTCCGCGAGATGGGCATCGAGACCGCGGGCGACCTCGCGAGCGCGGACCCCTACGAACTCACCGACAAGTTCGGCGACCGCGGCCGCGACCTCTACCGGCGCGCCCGCGGCGAGGACAACCGCCCCGTTGAGCCCCGCGGGGAGCCCAAGAGCCTCTCCCGGGAGTCCGCCTTCGACGGCGCGACCGACGACTTCCAGCGCGTGCGCGAGCAGGTCGCGACGCTCGCCGAAGCCGTCGCGGACCGCGCCACCCGGAAGGACGCCTTCTACCGCACTATCGGAGTCAAGGTCGTGACGCCGCCGTACGACGTCCACACGCGCGCCGAGTCCCTCCCGGGACCCGTCGACGACCCCGGGCTCGTGGACGACGTCACGCAGGACCTCCTCGGGGAGTTCGACGGCGAGTCCGTGCGGAAGGTCGGCGTGCGCGTCTCGAATCTGGACTTCTCCGAGCGCGAGCAGGCGAGCCTCGACGGCTTCGACAGCGACGGCGCCGGCGACGCGGCGGCCTCGACGTCCCTGCGGGGGCGCCGGCGCGACGAACCCGACGGCGGCCGCGACGGCCAGATTTCGCTGGACGAGTTCGAGTGACGTCCGTCCAACGTTCCGGCCGTCTTCGACCGCGGACTACAACGCTGTAATAATTAATTGTAATTTTAATAAAAACTTTTTTGAAGTGGTGAAGTCCCCGATAAATTGCAACATATGGCAATCGAGTTCGCACACAGTCCACTGCTCACGTTCGCGGCCGGTCTGGCCGTGGTCGTGTTGCTGTTGGTCGTACTGGACCTCCCTGCGTTCGTCGGGCTCACGATTGCGGCGTTCACCGTCGGCCTCGTCAACGCCGTCTTCGTCCCCGACTTCGCGGTGGCGGACGCCGCCTCACGCACGGCATCAGCCTTCGGGGACGGCATGGCCGGCATCGGTATCCCCATCCTGATGGCCGCCATCATCGGGAAATCGATGCTGGAGAGCGGCGCCGCCCAGCGCATCGTCCGCGGCTTCCAGTCGTTGGTCGGCGAAGCCAACTCCGACATCGCGCTGTGGGGGAGCAGCTCCGTCCTCGCCATCCCCGTGTTCTTCGACAGCGTGTTCTACCTGATGGCGCCGTTGGCGCGCTCGATGCGCGCCCGGGTCGGAAAGAACTACGCACTGTACCTCGTCGTGGTCGGCGCCGGCGCGGCGACGACGCACGTCTTCGTGCCGCCGACTCCCGGCCCGCTCGCGGTCGCCGAGAGACTCCCCGGGGTCGACCTCGGCCTCACCATCCTCGTCGGCATCAGCGTCGCGATTCCCGCAGCGATCGCCGGCGGCCTCGTCTACGGCCGCTGGATCAACGCCCGGCTGGACATCCCGCTGCGGGACGCGATGGGCACCACTACCGAAGAACTGGAAGAGCGCGCCCAGCGCGACACCACGAACCTTCCCGGCGTTCTCGAAGCCATCGCACCCATCTTCCTCGCGGTCGCGCTCGTCGGCTCCGCAACTGCCGTCAACACCTTCCAAGAGTGGTACCCCGTGCTGGAGATCGTCCAGCCCTACGTGGCGTTCGTCGGCGACAAGAACGTCGCGCTCACCATCGCCGCGATGGCTGCCGCCGTTACCTACCTCCGCTGGACCGGGCTCTCGCGCTCGGTCTGGGAGGATGAACTCACGGAAGCGCTGAAAAGCGGTGGTAATATCGCAGCGATCACCGCGATGGGTGGCGCGTTCGGCGCACTGCTGGCGGCCTCCGGCATCGGTCCGTACATCGCTGATATCCTCCAGAACTTCGGCATCGGCCTGCTGGTGACCGCGTGGCTCATCGCCGCCGTCGTCCGTATCGCACAAGGTTCGGCGACCGCCGCGATGCTCACCGCCGCGGGCATCATGGCGCCGCTGGCCGGCCAGCTCGACGTCAACGCCGCCTACCTCGTGATGGTCATCGGCGCTGGCGGGAACATCTGCTCGTGGTACAACGACTCGGGCTTCTGGCTCGTCAAGGAAATTGGCGGTCTCACGCAGACGGAGACGCTGAAAACGTGGACCGCACTGACGACGGTCATCTCCGTCACCGGGCTGGTGACGGTGCTGATTCTGTCGTCGGTACTGCCACTAGCCTGACCCGTCTCGCATCGCTGCCAGAACACTCACCACACACGACTCGAACCAAACACTATGGATCGCGCACTCGCAGTCATCGACCCGACCGACGCAGCGAAAGACCTCCTGCACGAAGCCGGCACTCTCGCCGCGGGCGTCGACGCCGACCTCGTGGTGATTCACGTCACCACCGAGGATGAGTACGGCGGCCGCCGCGAGGCGATGGAGGCGATACCGAACGGTTCGGCGAGCTACACGCCCGACGACGCCGAAGCGGGCGCCGCGCAGTTCGCCGCCGACCTCGCCGACGAGATTCTCGGCGATCTCGACGTCGAGTACGAGACCGCCGGCTACCTTGGCAACAAGGCCGGCAAGACCCTCGACGCCGCCGCCGAACACGGCTGCGATCACATCTTCCTCGCGGGCCGCAAGCGCTCGCCCACCGGGAAAGCCATCTTCGGCGACGCAACACAGAAAGTCATCCTCGACTACGACGATCCTGTTACCGTCCTGACGGCTTGACATCAGCCCCGCGCTAAAGCACGGGGCTTTCTCTGTGTACTTCCGCAACCAACCACTGCGCGTTTCTCGACGCTAGTCGCCGGTGGAGGTCAACGTGCCGAACAGTGCGAGTCCGAGCCCGACGAACACGCCGATGTGGAACAGGACCATCGTCTCGATGCCGCGGCCACCGTACCGGCGCAGGTCGTGGATGAGGATGAACCCGCTGGCGAGGATGACGGCGATACCGAACAACCGGAGATCGCGGGCAGCCATACGGGCTGGTCGGCCGTCGGTGTCTTCAGGGTTACACGAGTGGTTCGACGAGATCTTCGAGCGCCGCGCGCGGATCGTCGGCTTTCGCAACGCCGCTGGCGAGTAGCACGCCGCTGGCGCCCAGTTCGCGGGCGGCTTCGAGGTCGTCGCCCGTGCTGATACCGGCGCCGCAGTAGACATCGACGCTCGGGTCGACGGCCTCGGCGGCCGACACGGCGTCCTCGACGATGCCCGGGTCGGCCTGCGAGACCGGCGTCCCCGTGCCGATGAGTTCCGGCGGTTCGACGGCGACGGCGTCCGGGCCGAGCGCGGCGGCCGCAGCGACCTGCTCGGGGTTGTTCGCGCACACCACTGTATCGAGCCCCACGCGGTCGGCAGCGTCGAGGCTCCCGTCGATATCCGCAAGCTTGCGGCGGTGCTCGGAGTGATTGAGGAGGGTGCCGACAGCGCCGTTCGCTTCGACAGATTCAGCGAGCACGCTGCCCGTGTGGCTACCATGCTCGACCGGGCTGACATGCTGGGCGTACGTCGTCGCCCCCGTCTCCGCGACCCGCGCGAGGTCCGCGGACTGTGGCGCGACGGCGATAGTTGTATCTGTCTGTTCGGCGACGTCGGCGGCGGCCTCAGCGACCGCGACCGGGTCGCAGGGGTACGCCTTCAGATTGACGAGTACGAACACGTCTCCAACGGCGTCCTCAGAGGCGAAAAAGCTGTAGGTTCAGCAGGAATTGCCGGCGTCGCCGCCCGACGCGGCGACAGTGCGCGTCAGCACGGTCGCGCCGGCGGTGAACACTGTCGTGCAGCTAGCTGTCGTCGCCCTTGCGACGGACCTTGTCGCCGAGCGTCAGCCCCGCGCTGTCGCTGGACGACGACCAGTCTTCGTCGGCGTCGTCGCCGGACTCGGTCAGCGAGATGCCGAGCTTGGTCTCGAGCTTCTCGCGGACGTCGTCGCTGGGAAGGCTGTCGCCGCGTTCGAGCTTCCGGATGACGCTGGCCTTCTCGTTGAGGTCGTCGGCCAGCTCCTCCTGGCTGAGCCCCTCACTTTCGCGGGCCTTCCGGATGCGGTCATCGTAGTCGCCGGCGAGTTCCTCCATCTCGTCGAACATGTCGCGGCGGCGGCGACCGCCCGAGGAGCCGCCGCTAGACGAGGACGTAGCGCCGCCCGAGGACGAACTAGATGAAGACGTCGAATACTTCGTGCTGGTGGTGCTGGAGGACTCCGTCTTGACTTCCGTGCCGAAGTCGGCGCAGTCGTCGCAGACGTCGATCTCCGCCCCCTCGATTTTGACGGTCTTCGGGGACGAGACCTCCTTGCCACACATCTCGCACTGAGCCATACGCATAGGTAGCCGCGGCCGACGCTTAAATGGCACGCCGCCGGCGCTTCAGGACAGTTGGCGCCACGCGGAGACGAACCGCTGGATCGCGGTAAGGTGGCCGACGACGGCGAACAGCGCGAGCAGCCACGCAACCAGCGAGAACCCGCCCACGGCCGGGATGAATACGGAGAGGCCGCCGGTGATGCCGACGAGCGCGAGCCGGTCTGCCCGCCCGAGCAGACCACCGTACACGCGGTCGAGGCCGACGGCCTGTGCTTGCGTTCCCAGATAGGAGGTGAGCAGAACGCCCGTGACGGCAGCAAGCCCCAGGTCGTACCGGCCGATACCCGCCGCGAGGCCGGCGACGATCACCACGTCGGCGTACCGGTCGAGCACGTGGTCGAGGAGGTCGCCGGCTACGGAGTCAGTGCCGAGTTCGCGTGCGACCGCACCGTCCAGGAGGTCCAACCAGCCGTTGACGACGACGCAGAGCGCGCCGACCGCGTACAGCAGTGGCGTTGCGCCGTAGAACGCGGCCGCGGCGCCGACCGCGAACACGAATGCGACGACGCTGATGACATCGGGCGTGGCGCCGACGGCGACGGCGGCGCGCACCCACGGCCGCAGCAGCCGGTTCGCGAGGTCGCGGTACGTGTCGAGGGTCATAGATACTCCGTGAAGTCCACCTCGCCCGCGGACGGGTCGCGGTCGCCCGCGAGTACCGCTTCGATATCGTCGGCGACCGCCTCCGGGTCGCGATCGGTCGTGTCGATTTCGTAGACGTTGGGCTTCCCGTGGTCGCGGACCGCCTCCGAGAGGATGACGTCCAGCGCCTCGCTCTCAGCGTTCTCCTGAGCTTTCTCGGCGGGCTCGCCGCGCTCGATGAGCCGGCGCTCCAGCTCCCCGGGCGCGCACCGCAGCACGACCACGCGGTCGGCGTCCAATAGGTGCGATAGGTGGGACTCCACGAGCACGTCCTCCCGGCCGTCCAGCCAGTCGCGGACGGCGTCGAGGTCCGCGACCTTGCTGTCGCGGGCTTCGTCGACCTCCGTGTAGAGCCCCTCCTCCTCGATGACATCGTTGAGGTGGACGATTTCGAGGTCAGTGTCGAGGTGCTCTGTAGCAGTCGTCTTCCCCGTGCCCGGCGTCCCGGTGACGGCGACTCTCACTCCGCCAGCACCTCGTTGAGCACGGCGACCGCGCGCTCGGTCTCCTCGCGGGTGCCGCAGGTGATGCGGACGTGTTCGGGGAGCCCGAAGCCCGAACAGTCCCGAATCAGGACGCCCTCGCGTTTCGCGGCCTCCGCGACTTCGGTGGCGTCGCCGACGTCGGCGAGCACGAAGTTCCCGTGGCTCTCGTACGTCCGCGCATCGAGCTCGTCGTGCATGTACTGCCGGGACCACTCGACGCTGTCGACGGTCTGCTCGACGTGTTCGTCGTCATCCAGCGCCGCGGTGCCCGCGCGGCACGCGATGGCGCTTGCGGCGAACGGCGTCTGCACGCGAGCGTAGGCGTCCGCCCACGCCGGCGGCGTGAGCGCGTAGCCGAGCCGGATACCCGCCAGCCCGTACGCCTTCGAGAACGTCCGCAGCACCGCCACGTCGTCGCGCTCGTCCAGCAGCGAGACCGCCGAGGGGGCGTCCGTGAACTCGCCGTACGCCTCGTCGACGACGACCAGCGTGTCCTCGTCGGTCTCGTCGGCGACCTCCTCGACGGCGTCCAGCGTGAACCGGTGGCCCGTGGGGTTGTGCGGGCTCGTGAGGTAGACGACGCGCTCGCCGTCGTACGCGTCCAGCACGCTCTCCGGCGTGAGCGCGAACCCGTCTTCGGTGCGGATGTCGTACTCGGCGACCTCGCCGTGGTGGAAGCGCGCGCTCATCCCGTAGTACGTGAACCCCGGTGTGGGGACGAGCACGCGGTCGCCGGGCGCCAGCAGCGCTCGCGCGAGGTAGTCGAGCGCGCCGTCGCCGCCGTTCGCCAGCCACACCTGCTCGTCGCTGACGTCCCACTGGTCGGCGAGCGCGGCGGTGAGGTCGGCGTGGACGGCCTTCGGGTAGCGGTGGACCTCCGAGGCGGTCTCGCGGATGGCGGCCTCGGCCTTCGGACTCGGGCCGTGGGGGTTCTCGTTCGAGGAGAGCTTCACGAACTCCGCCGGGTCCCGTCCCAGCTCCCGTGCGACCTCCTCGATGCCCCGACCGGCCCGGTACTCCACGTGGTCGGAGAGGTCCCGTAGTTCCATGCCCGAGTCGAGTGGCGGGCGCGCCTTAAGCGTGCCTTCACGGAGCCGTCCGCCGATACCCCGGCGTTTTACGACGCGGCAGCCACTACTGGCGGCCATGGCAGTCACCGAGACAGTCGTGTACGCCTTGCACTTGTTGTTCGCCGGCCTGTGGACCGGGAGCGTGCTGTTCGCGACCGCGACGCTCCCCGGCGTCGCCGGGAGCCTCCCCGCCAGCGCCCGCGACTCGTTCGTCGGCACGCTCCGCAACGTCTCCCGCGGTAGCTCCGCCGTCCTCCTCCTCTCGGGCGGCTACATGCTCACGCTCGCCGGCTACACCGACGGCGGCACGCTCACGGGCACGGGCCGCGGCCACCTCGTGTTGACGATGGTGGTGCTGTGGCTCGCGCTCGCGGGCCTCACCGAAGTCGCCGCCGGCAAGCTCGAAGACGGCGAGGACGCCACCTCCATCCTCTACGGCGCCTCCGTCGTCGCCGTCCTGCTCCTGCTGGACGCCGGCGCGCTCGCCGGCGGCGCGTTCTGACGCGGCCGTCGCTACTTCTCGCGGTTACCGGTGTTCGTCTATCCACGCACACCACGCGTGGAAGTCGTCCGCGCCGCACTGCTCGGCGATGCTCTGGAGCGTGCCGAGACGCACGCGGTCGTGGAGCGGTACCGTGACAATCCGCTTCTCGCCGGTTTCGGGGTGCGTGTATTTGAGAATCGCGTGGTCGCCCCGGGTTCGGTCGTGGCGGTAGCCGAACCGCTGGAGGACGGCGACGATTTCCCGTCCCGAGAAGTCGCGCGAGCCCATTCAGGCGTCGAACCACGGCGCGTCCGGTTCGGGCGCTGACGACTCGTCCTCGCGGGCCTCCTCGGTGAGCGCGACGGCTTCGTCGAGGTTCATCAGCGCCTCCTCGCGGGTCGCACCCTGGCTCGCCACGCCCGTCTCCTCGTCGATGGCGGACCACCAGCCGTCGTCCTCCTCGACGAGCCGAATCTCGCGTCCCGTGCTCATGGTTGTCGGTAGGGCGGTCTCGCGTATAAACTTCCGGCCGGCTCTCTTCCTCACCGACCGCCGCATCCGTGAGAACTAACGTGGTCGCGGCCGCCCCTCGTGGTATGGGTCGCTATCGCGTGACGAGCGTCGCGGACGTCCACGAGGAGGGCGGGACGGTGTTCACGGTGCGGGACGAGCACGGCGGCGACGAGGAAGTCCTGCTGGTGCCCTGCGAGGACGGCGTGGAAGCGTGGGTGAACCGCTGCACGCACGAGCCACAGCGCCTCTACCGGGAGGGCGTCGGCGCGGTCGTGCGCGACGGCGAGGTCGTCTGCCCGCGCCACGGGTCGATGTTCGACGCGTGCAGCGGCCACTGCGACAACGGCGAAGCCGCCGACACCACGCTCGTCGACGTCGAAATCACCGTCGAGGACGGCCAAGTCTACCTCACGGACGACGACGTGCAGTACCTCCACGACGGCCTCAAGCGGGACGAGGGCGACGACGGGGGGCCGAGTTCGACCTCGCACATCCAGTTCTGACGGCGAGACGGACGGTTTTTAGCGCGTCCGCGGAGACGACGCGGACGTGACCGGGAAAGAGTGGCTCCAGCGCCGGCAGATCGCCGTCTACGCGGTCGCGGTCGCGCTCGCCGTCGGTGTCGCGGCGAGCCGGCCGGCGACGGCGGGGCTCGCCGAGCGCGCCGTCGAACCCGTGCTGGCGGTGCTGCTCTACGTCACGTTCCTCGAAATCCCGTTCGTGCGGCTGCGCCGCGCGTTCACGAACGCGCGGTTCGTGGGCGCGGCGCTCGCGATGAACTTCCTCGTCGTCCCCGTCGTCGTCTGGGCGCTGACGCGCGCGTTCCCGCAGGAACCGGTCGTGCTCGTCGGCGCGCTGATGGTGCTGTTGACACGTAGAGAGCGGAAGCCCACCCTTTAGAGGCGGGTGTAAGCGTCAGCATGGATTGGCAATCCACGCGCTATTGCTCGTCTGGATGTTCCACCGCTTCCAACCCCGCTTTAATGATCTCCCTATAGGCTTCTTCGAGAGTTACGTCCTGCTGTTCGGCGTAGTCTTTCACGCGCCCGTTCAACGTGTGCGAGATGTCGATGTTCGGCCGCATCGGTTATGTCCAAAAGACATTTAGACACAAAGCTACAAATGTCTGTTGTCGTGAGGCGAACCAACACATTCGCGGTGCGCCCGCTCTCCACGCAGGACGAGCAACTGCTCCGCGAGCTGTTGGACGCCTCCGCCAGCCTGTGGAACGAACTCACCTACGAACGTCGCCAGAACTTCTTTGACGGCGAGTCGGTGTGGGACACCGCCGACTACCGCAAACAGTACGTCGACGTCCTCGGCTCCGCCACCGCCCAACAGGTCATCCGCAAGAACAGCGAGGCGTGGCGGTCGTTCTTCGCTGCCCGAGAGGATGGCGAGGACACCGCCCCGCCCGGCTACTGGGGCAACGAGGACAAGGGGCGGGAGTTGCGGACATACATCCGCAACGACCAGTACACCCTCGAAACCGGTGAGCGGAGCCGCCTCGAAGTCCCCGTCGGCCAAGCCCTGAAAGACGAGTACGGGCTTGGCTACCACGACCGCCTGCGCCTTGAAGTCGCTGGCGACCCAAAGTGGGAGGGCGAACAGGGCCGGTTAGAACTGTACTACGACGAAATCGACGACACGTTCAGGGCCATTCAACCCGTTACCGTGCCTGATTCTCGACGGGATTCACCACTAGCCGAGGAATCGGCTGCCTTGGACGTGGGCGCGAATAACCTCGTCGCCTGCACCACCACGACCGGTGGGCAGTACCTCTACGAGGGGCGCAATCTGTTCGCCCGCTTCCGCGAAACTACCGAGGAAATTGCGCGCTTACAGTCCAAACTTCGCGAGGGCCGATACAGTAGCTGCCGGATTCGACGCCTCTACCGCAAGCGGACACGGCGACGCGACCACGCACAGGACGCGCTCGTCCGCGACTTACTGGAACGACTGTACGACGAAGGCGTTGCGACCGTGTACGTGGGTGACCTCACCGACGTGCTGTCGACGTATTGGTCGGCAGCGGTGAACGAGAAAACGCACCAGTTCTGGGCGTACCGGTCGTTTATCAACCGTCTCGCTACGACTGCCGAGGAGTACGGCATCACGGTCGAAGTCGAGTCAGAAGCATACACAACGGCGGAATGCCCAGTATGTGGTGAGCGCGACGATACAGACCGGAACGGCGACGTATTCCGGTGTTCGTGTGGCTACGAGGGACACGCTGACCTCGGTGCCTCGCGGACATTCCTCGAACGACAGGCTGGCACGAATCTGGAAGTCGGGTCGATGGCACGGCCCGTGCGCCTCAAGTGGGACGACCACGACTGGTCGGAGTTACCACGCTCCCCCGAGAGGGCAAGTCCCAACGAGGAGCGCACAAACCGGAATACCAGCGACGGGAAACTTGCCTCCGTTGGGACGGCATAGCCAATATCCCCACCGGAGGAATCCCACCCCTTCAGGGGTGGGAGGATGTCAAGCAGACGCTCGTCGAACTCGCGGGGATGGTCGCGCTCACGCGGGTCGTTCCTGCGTGGCTGCTCCCCGGGGACGAGTAGCCGGTCAGTCCTCGCTTCGGTACGCTTCCCGGAGGAAGACGAGCACGCCGCCGAGCATCGCGAGGTTCCCGAAGAACGCGAGGCGCTCGCCGCTGGCGTCGTCCTCGTCGGCGTTCCAGAAGTCGTGCATCGTCGCGGTGACGACGGTGAGGAACGTCGCCGCGGCGCCCGTCGCGAGCTTCGGGAGCCGCCAGAGCGCGATGCCGAGGCCGGCGGCGACCATCGTCCCGGACGCCAGCGGCGCCAGCAGGTCGGGCATCGGGACGCCCGCGGAGTCGGCGTACTCGACGGTGTCCTCCATATCACGGAAGTCCTCGCTGGCCTGCGCGGCGAGCCCGAGGCCGAGCGCGACGCGCCCGAGCGCGGACAGCGAGCGGTCGTCGTCGGAGTGGTCTGTCATCGCGTCGTCGTTTTCGCGGCGCGGACAAAAGCCTACCTGCGGGTCGATGCGGCTGTCGGAAGCGTAGACGGTATGACCCCCAGTCCCCTCTGTAGGGGTAAGATGAAACACGTCAGCGTCATCGGCTGCGGGAACATGGGCGGGGCGTTCGTCCGCGGGCTCGCGAAGGCCGGCGGGTACAGAGTGACGGCGATCGACCTCGACCCCGACGCATTAGAGGGCGTCGCGGACGCCGCCGACGAGACGACCACGGACAGCGCGGCGGCGCGGGACGCCGACGTCGTCGTCCTCGCCGTGAAGCCCAGCGTCGCCGCGGCCGTGCTCGACGACCTCAACTTGCGGGCCGACCAGACCCTGATTACGCTCGCAGCGGGCGTCCCCCGCGAGTTCGTCGCCGCGCAGACGGACGCCAACGTCGTCCGCATCATGCCGAACCTCGCCGCGGAGACCCGGGACATGGCCGCGGCGGCGACCGAGGACGGCATCACCGACGAGGTGCGAGCCATCCTCGCGGACCTCGGGGAGTTCGTCGTCGTCGACGAGGAGCGAATGGACACCGCGACCGCGGTCAACGGCAGCGGTCCGGCGTTCGCGTTCTACCTCATCGAGGCCATGAAGGACGCCGGCGTCGACAGCGGCCTCACCGACGAGCAGGCGGAGACGCTGGCCGCGCAGACGTTCAAGGGCGCCGCCGAGACGGTACTGCAGGACGAGCGCAGCGTCGACGAGCTCATCGACGCGGTCTGCTCGCCGAACGGCACGACCATCGAGGGGATGGACGTGCTGTGGGACAGCGACGCCGACGAGGCCGTGCGCGCGGCCGTGAAGGCCGCCGAGCGGCGCTCCCGGGAGCTCGCGGAGGAGTTCGAGGATGAGTGAGCAGGTTCGGGCGAACGCCGCGGACACGGAGGCCGTCGAGCGCGCCCGCCAGCGCGCTGCGGACGCCCAGCGCGTCGTCGTGAAGGCGGGGACGAACTCGCTGACCGACGACCAGTCGCGGCTCGACCGCGAGAAGCTCGACAAGCTCGTCGACGACATCATGGACCTCCGCGAGCGCGGGAAGGACGTCCTGCTCGTCTCTTCGGGTGCGGTCGGCGCCGGGAAGGGACGGGTCGACGAGGACGTCGAGACCGTCGAGGAGAGTCAGGCGCTGGCGACGGTCGGCCAGAGCCACCTGATGCGCCACTACACGGAGAGCTTCGACCGCTACGACCAGAAGATCGCGCAGCTGTTGCTGACCGAGCACGACCTCTCGAACCCCGAGCGGTTCACGAACACCCGCAACACCGTCGAGACGTTGCTGGACTGGGGCATCGTCCCCATCATCAACGAGAACGACGCGGTCGCCACCGAGGAGATTCGCATCGGCGACAACGACATGCTGTCGTCGTCGGTCGCCATCGGCGTGGACGTCGACCTGCTGGTGACGCTGACCGACGTCGGCGGCGTCTACACCGCGAACCCGAAACACGACGACACCGCCGAGCGCATCGAGTCCGTCGCCGAGAACTACAGCGAGGTCCAGCAGCTGGTCAGCGAGAGCACGCCCGAGCAGTTCGGCGGCATCCAGACGAAAGTCGAGCGGGCGCGCGCCGCCGCCGAGCACGACGTCCCCGCGGTCATCGCGAAGTCCACGGAGCCCGGCGTGCTCGGGAAAATCGCTACTGCCAAGCCCGTCGGCACGCTATTCGTTCCCACGAACGGTGACACCGATGAGTGAACGCGACACCGACGCCCAGGTGACCGAGGCGGAGCGCGCGGCACTCGACCTCGCGAACGTCGACGAGGCGGCGCGAAACGACGCGCTGCAGTCGATGGCGGACGCGATTCGCGCCCACGAGGACGAGATTCTCGCCGCCAACGAGGAGGACGTCGAGGCGGCCGAGGAGATGCTGGAACGCGGCGAGTACACGCAGGCGCTCGTGGACCGCCTCGAACTCGACGCCGCGAAACTGGACGACATCGCGGCGATGGTCGAGTCCGTCGCCGAGCAGGACGACCCGCTCGGGGAGACCCTCGAAGCGCGAGAACTCGACGACGACCTCGAACTGTACAAGGTCGCGGTGCCTATCGGCGTGGTCGCGACCGTCTTCGAGTCGCGGCCGGACGCGCTCGTCCAGATTGCGGCGCTCGCGCTCAAGTCCGGGAACGCGGTCATTCTGAAGGGCGGCAGCGAGGCAAGCGAGTCCAACCGCGTGCTCTACGACGTCATCCGCGAGGCGACCGAGGACCTGCCGACGGGCTGGGCACAACTCATCGAGGCGCGCGAGGACGTCGACCGGCTGCTGGAGATGGACGACGCGGTCGACCTCGTGATGCCGCGGGGGTCCTCCGAGTTCGTCAGCTACATCCAGGACAACACCCAGATTCCCGTGCTCGGCCACACGGAGGGCGTCTGCCACGTCTACGTGGACGACGCAGCGGACCTCGAGATGGCCGAGGACGTCGCCTTCGACGCGAAAGTCCAGTACCCCGCGGTGTGCAACGCCGTGGAGACGCTGCTCGTCAGCGAGGCCGTCGCCGACGAGTTCCTCCCGGGAATGGTCGAGCGCTACGAGGACGCGGGCGTGGAACTGCGCGGCGACGAGGCGACCCGCGACATCGTGGACATCGACCCCGCCACGGAGGACGACTGGGATACCGAGTACGGCGACCTCGAACTCGCCATCAAAGTGGTCGAGGACGTCTACGACGCCGTCGACCACGTCAACGCCCACGGCTCGAAGCACACCGAGTCCATCCTCACGGAGGACGAGGACGCCGCCGCCGTGTTCATGCGGGGCATCGACGCCGCGAGCGTCTTCCACAACGCCTCCACGCGGTTCGCGGACGGCTACCGCTACGGGCTCGGCGCCGAGGTCGGCATCTCCACGGGCAAGATTCACGCCCGCGGTCCCGTCGGCCTCGAAGGCCTGACGACGTACAAGTACTACCTGGAGGGCGACGGCCAGCTCGTCGCGACGTACAGCGGCGAGGACGCCGTCCCGTTCACCCACGAGGACTTCGACGGCGAGTGGCAGCCCGGCCGCCTCCACGACGAGTAAGTCTAGCCGGCAGTTTCTTCATTCAGAGCTATTTTGAAACGTCCGAATGAGGGCATTAGCCCCTCTAATACTGGCTATACCGGCACCAGTGTTGCGTAGATAGCATCGTTCGACACGGGTAGGTGTCCGTCTGCCACGACCGCTCGGTAGGCGTGCGACCGCATCGGTGAGTTCGGAACACCGAATCGGCGAAACGATTAACAGTATTACCAACGTATTACCTCTGTATGTCCGAAGCAGCCACGGGAGGGGACGAGGAGGACGAAATCGTCACGGTGAATTTCAAAGCCACGCAGTCGTTCCTCGACGAAATCGACGAAGCGTGGCAGGGCCGCGGGTTCAACAGCCGGAGCGAGTTCATCCGGTACACGCTCCGTGACGCCGTCGAGAACCCGACGTTCGACCGCGACGAGCTAATCGCACTGCTCGCTGCTGAGGCAGACGCCCGTGAGGGAACGACGATGGACGCCGAGCAAGCGCGGGAGTCGTTCGGCACGAGCGATGAGTGACGAGGAGTGGACGTGGGAGCTCTCCGCGACGGCGCAAAGCGACCTCGACTCGCTATCGCTCGAGGAACAGGACCGAATTCTCGACAAACTCGACGAAATCGTCAATTCCCCGTGGCGCGACCCGCCGGACTACGGTGAACCGCTACAAAACAGCCCGCACAGGAAAATCCGAGTCGGCGAGTTCCGTCTCGCCGCGACGTTCCGACAGGACGAACAGCGACTCGTCGTCGCCCGAATCAAGCGTCGCGGCGGCGCGTACACGGCTGACGACGATTGAGGCGGGTCGCCGTTCGCGTCCCGCACTGAATCCGCGTCTGTCAGAGCCGCTCGGCGACGTGGTCGGCGGCCTTCAGCGCCAGCGCCGCGATGGTGAGCGTCGGGTTCATCGCGCCGCCGGTCGGGAAGACGCTGGACGACGGAATCGTCAGGTTCGCGAGGTCGTGCGTCCGTAGCTGGGGGTTCACGACGCTCGTCTCGGGGTCGTCGCCCATCCGCGTCGTGCCCATGTGGTGGAACGCCGGCCCCGTCGCGTCGGGGCCGACCGTCCACTCGACGTCGGCGCCGAGTTCGTCCAGCACCGCGCGCTGAATCTCGTTCGCGCGCTCGATGGTCCGTCGCGTGTAGTCGTCAAGCGACCACACCACGTCCGGCACGGGGTTGCCGTGGTCGTCGGTGCGCTCGGGGTGGAGCCGGATTCGGTTCTCCTTCTGCGGGCGCTGCTCGACGAGCGCGCCCATCGCGACGTGCGTGCCGTAGCCGTCCCGAATCCGGTCGAGCATCTCGTCGCCCCAGTCGTCGCCGGTCAGCGCCATCTCCACGGGCGACGGGCCGGCGTAGTTCAGGAACTCCAGTTTGATGGCGCCCCGCGAGTCGTCCTCGCGGTCGTAGAACTGGTGGCTCTCGGTGGTGTTGAACCCGACGTGGTTCTGCCGCGTGGGCTCGTCGAGCGTGCCGCCGACGCCCGCGAACAGGTGGTCCATGAAGTACCGGCCGACCAGCCCCGAGGAGTTCGCGAGACCGTCGGGGTACTGCTCGGACTCGGAGAGCAACAGGAGTCGGGGATTCTCGACGCCGCCCGCCGCGAGCACGAACTCGCGGGCCTCCTGCCGGTGTTCGGTGCCGTCGGGCGTCGCGTACACCGCGGCCGTCACGCGCTCGCCCGCGTCGTCGTGTGCGAGTCGCTGGACGGGCGCGCGGTCCACGACGCGGGCGCCCTGCTGTTCCGCTCGCGCGACGTGAATCGTCGCGTCGTACTTCGCGCCAGACGGACAGACCGGCTGGCAGGTGCCGTAGCCGACGCACGCGCTCCGGTCGTTCCGGGACTCGGAGAGCCGCGCGTTCGGCACGGAGTGCGTCGTAATCCCGAGGTCCTCGCAGGCGTCGGCGAACAGCGAGTCCGAGTAGCTCGGCGGGAACGCGGGCAGCGGGTGGGGCCGCTCGCGCGGCGGCGCGAACGGGTTGTCGCTGGCGCCCGCGACGCCCAGTTCTTCCTCTGCGCCGGCGTAGTACGGCCGGAGGTCGTCGTAGCTCATCGGCCAGTCCGCGCCGACGCCCGTCTCGCTCTCCAGCCGGAAGTCCTGCTCGTGGAGGCGCATCACCATCCCCTGCCAGTGCAGCGTCGAGCCGCCGACGCCCTTCACGCGCGCCGCGTTCAGCGGGTAGTGGCGCTCGCCCGTCGACGCGTAGGCGTCCCGCGGGCCGCCCATCTCCCAGACGCTGTCCGGGCCGTGCGCGGGCCGAATCGAGCGCTCCATGCGCTGCTCGCGGTCGTCGTCGTCGAAGCGCGGCCCGGCTTCCAGCACGACCACGTCGTAGCCCTCGCTGGCCAGCTTGTCCGCGACGAGGCCGCCCGCGGGGCCGGCGCCGACGACGCAGACGTCCGCGCGGTCGGAGGGATGGCGGTCCTGCATCACTGCGGCCCCCGCTGGTAGCTGGCGGTGCCGCCGGGGTGGCCCTGCGGGTTCTCGATGCCGGCGAGTTCGCCGCCGGTCGGCGTCGAGAACAGCGCGTACAGCAGTTCGTTCACGAGGTAGTAGCGGACGCGCTCGCGCTCGTCGCCGTCGGGCACGGGGTCGGCAGTGTCGGCGTTCATGCCGGCGAGTAGCTGTTCGCGCTCCTCAGCGTCGAGCGCGGCGAAGTCCGCGTCGTGCCAGTGCTGGGCGTAGTCGTCGAGCGCGGCCACGGCGTCCGCGACGCCCGCCGCGTACTCCGGGCGGTCGTCGAAGCGGCCGGCGCTGTACTCCCGGACGAACGACTCGATGCCCTCGACCTCGCTGGGGTAGACGACGCCCGCGACCGCGACCAGCGTCGCCACCTCGTGGTCGCCGACTGGATTGTCGTCGCTCCGGTCCTGCTGCGAGAGTGCGAGCGCCCCCGCGCCGACTGCGCCCGCGGCACCCACGGCGCCGAGTGCGGCGAGTACGTCTCGTCGCGTCAGCTCCATTCGCCCGACTCTTAGGTCGGCCTAATCTTCAGCGTTGTCCTTCCCGGCTACCGGCGTTCGACGTCGTGGGCGAGCGTACCGACGCCCTCAACTTCGACCTCGACGCTGTCGCCGTCCGCCAGTTCGTCCACGCCCTCCGGCGTCCCCGTGATGATGACGTCGCCGGGTTCGAGGGTCACGTACTCGGTAATCTCGGCGATGAGCTCGGGCACGGAGAAGATGAAGTGCTCGATGGACGAGGACTGCCGGGTCTCGCCGTTCACGCGCAGTTCCACGTCCGCGTCCTCGGGGACTTCGTCGGGCGTCGCGAGCACCGGGCCGAGCGGGCACGCGCCGTCGAAGGCCTTCCCGCGCACCCAGTTCTGCTCCTCGGACTGGTCGGTGCGGTTCGACACGTCGTCGGCGGCCGTGTAGCCCGCCACGACGTCCATCGCGTCCGCCTCGTCGACGTTTCGGGCCTGCTCGCCGATGACGACCCCGACCTCCGCCTCGTGCTCGACGTAGTTGTCGCCCGGCAGCGTCACGGTGTCGCCGTCGCCGGCGACGGCGTTCGGCGGCTTCAGGAAGAGTAGGGGTCGGTCGGGAACGTCCTCGCCGCGCTCCTCGGCGTGTTTCGCGTAGTTCCGGCCGACGCAGACGATTTTCGACGGTTCCGCCGGCGGCAGCACGTCGACGTCCTCGACGTCGTACGTGCGGTCGCCGAAGGAGACGCTGCCGTCCTCGTACTCGCCGCGTCGCACAGCCCCTGCCGGGTCGCGGAAGCGCATCCAGTGCATGGTCGCGGGTTCCCAGGGTGGCCGCGTAAGCGTTCCGGGTGCGGCAAGCCGGGCTCAGTTGACGCGGTAACTGCTGGGCGTCGCGCCCGCCAGCGTCTCCCCGCAGTTCGTGCACTGCCACGTGTCCGACCCGAGCTTCCGGTAGCCCGCCCCCAGCCCCCGGCCGTGCCACGTCGTCCAGTCGAACGAGCACGCCGGACACGACTCCGGGAGCCCCCGCGCGGCGGGGTCCGGCGGCGTCCGCGCGTCCGCGACGAGCGCTTCGAGGCGGTCGCCGCGGCTCTTCAGCGCCGCCAGACTCTCCGCGTCGAGGTACGCACGGAACTGCCGGAGGTAGCGCCGCGAGCGGTCACGGACCGCGCGCAGGCGGTCGAGTTCCGCGTCGTCGACGGCGGCCTCGTCCGTGCGCAGTTCGAGGTTCCGAATCGTGACCGAGACGCGGTAGTAGCGGTCCAGCGTCGCGGCGTAGTGCGCGCGGACGTAGAGGCGCTTGACCCGCTCGGCGAACGCCTCCCGGTCCACGGGCGCGACGAACTCCACGTCTCGAGGCACGTCGGCGTCCCGCGTCTCGTCGGTCGCCAGCAGCCCCACGTGGGCGTGCGGCGAGGCTGCCACGGTCCGGCGGACGGTCGCCTGCAGGCGGTTGGTGGACTCCGCGCAGGACAGCAACGCGACCGCGACGTTCGCGGTGAGGGCGTCGTCAAAGGAGTCGGCGTCGGTGAACGTCCGGACCGTAATCTCGTCGGGCACCACGGTCCGAATCTTCGAACACCAGTTGGGGCCGGCGAGCACGTGGACGTTCGCGCGCAGCGGCGGCCGCTGGCGGTCCGCCGAAACGCTCGCGCCGTCGTCCCCCTCCGGCGGCGACGGCAGGTCGTCTCTCATGCGTGCGAACGGTTCGCACGGGAGGGGCTTAGTCGTTCGCGCCGCGCTACCAGCGGTGGTGGACGTGCTCCTCGACGTACTTCTCGTAGACGTCGCGGGTCGCGCCGTGGGCCTCGTGAGTGAGCGGACGGGCGTTCGACGCCGCGACGTTGCTCCGGATGTGTTCGGGCGTCGTCGACCCCGGAATCACGGTGGAGACGGCGTCGAAGTCCAGAATCCAGCGGAGCGCGAACTGCGGGAGCGTGAGCTTCTCGGGGACGTGCTCGCGGAGTTCGTCGACGGCGGCGACGCCCGCGTCGAGGGGGACGCCCGCGAACGTCTCGCCGACGTCGAAGGCGTCGCCCTCGCGGTTGAAGTTCCGGTGGTCGTTCTCCGGGAACGCCGTGTCCTCGTCGATGGCGCCCGTGAGCAGTCCCGACGCGAGCGGCACGCGCACGATGACGCCGACGTTCTCGCGGGCGGCGGCGTCGAGGAAGCGCTCGGCGGGCCGCTGGCGGAGCGGATTGAAGATAATCTGGACGGTCTCCACGCCCGGGTACTCGATGGCCTTCATCCCCTCCTCGACCTTCTCGACGCTAACGCCGTAGTGGTCGATTTTGCCCGCGTGCTGGAGGTCCGCGAGCGCGTCGAACGTCTCCGGCTGGTAATACGTCTCCGTGGGCGGACAGTGCAGTTGGAGGAGGTCCAGCGACTCCACACCGAGGTTCTCCCGGGAACGGTCGACGAACCGTTCGAGGTTCTCGTGGTCGTAGCGCGCTGCCTCGTGGGGGTCGAGGCGGCGGCCCGCCTTCGTCGCGACCACGGGCTCGTCGTCGCGCTCGTCCAGCACTTCGCGGATGAGGCGCTCGCTGCGGCCGTCGCCGTAGACGTCCGCGGTGTCGAGGAAGTTCACGCCAGCGTCCAGCGCGGCGCGCACGGCGTCTTTGCCCTCCTCGTCGCCGACGTCGCCCCACTCGCCGCCGATTTCCCACGTGCCGAGGCTCACTTCGCTGACGTCGAATCCCGTCGAACCGAGTCGTCGCTGCTTCATACGGGAGGACGGACCCGGACGCACCTAACGGTGGGGGATAGCCGCGAGCCTGACCGGTTACTCGGGGCTCGGCGCGAGCAGGCCGAGCCCGACGATGAACGCGGGGAGGCCGACGACCAGCAGGGACGCGACGCCGAGCGGGTTCAGTCCGCCGACGACGGCCGTCAGCAGCGTCAGCTGTGCGAGGACGAGTGCGAGCAGTCCGTCGCGGCGGTCGGCAGCGGTGCGGTCGGCGGACTCGTGGGCGGCGTCCATAGCCGGTGGTCACGTCACCCTCCCGGAAGAACTCACTGGGCCGTCACCTTTTATGGGGGCTTCGGGAGTAGTTGGGGACGCTATGGAACTCACCTGGTTCGGCCACTCGACGTGGCGCGTGGAAGTCGGCGAGACGACGCTGCTCATCGACCCGTTCTTCGACAACCCCAAGACCGACACCGACCCCGAGGAGGTCGACCCCGACCACGTCCTGCTCACGCACGGCCACGCCGACCACATCGCGGACGTGGACCGGTTCCGGGGCGCGCACTTCGTCGCGACGCCCGAGCTCGCGGGCTACCTCGGCGACCAGTACGACATCGACGACGCCACCGGGATGAACCTCGGCGGCACCGTCGAACTCGGCGACGCCTACGTGACGATGGTGCGCGCGGACCACTCCAACGGCATCGACACCGGCTACGGCACCTCGGCCGGGATGCCCGCGGGATACGTGATTTCGGACACGAAGCCCACGCAGGTCGCCGACGAGGAATCCGAGACGTTCTACCACGCCGGCGACACCAGCCTCCACACCGAGATGCGGGACGTCATCGCGCCGTTCCTCGAACCCGATGCCGTCGCCGTGCCCGTGGGCGACCACTTCACGATGGGGCCGTGGCAGGCCGCCGTCGCCGTCGACTGGCTGGACGCCGACGTCGCGTTCCCGATGCACTACGACACGTTCCCGCCCATCGAAATCGACACCGACGACTTCGTGCGCGAGGTCGAAGCCACCGGCAGCCCCGCCGACGTCGAGGTGCTCGACGGCGACGAGACGTTCCACCTCTCCGAGGGCTACTGAGCGCCCCGCTCGCGCGCCGTCGCGAGGTCCACTGAAAGAACAACGCTTACGGCTCTGGCGGGCGACCGAACGGACGCAATGACTACCATCGAAGTCACGAGCACGTCCGAGGAAGGCTACGTCACGCGGTCCCGCGTCGGGGACTTCGAGCTGACCATCGACGCCACCGACGAGGAGGGCCCGAACCCGAACGCGACGCTCCTCGCGGACTACGCGTCCTGTTTCGTCCCGGCGTTCCGCGTCGGCGGTCAGAAGGAGGGCTTCGACGACCTCGGCCGAATCGACGTCGACGTCGAGGGCGACGTCGATGACGACGACGACCTCGAGGCGATTCGCTTCCACCTCCTCGTCGAGGAGGACCTCGACGACGACGAGTTCGACGCCATCGTCGAGCGCGCCGAGGACATCTGCCACGTCCACAGCGCGCTCCGCGAGGGCCTCCACGCCGAGATCACCGGCGAGACCGGCGGGTTCTAGACGCTCCCGCACCGTTTTTTCGTCGTAGCTTACAAGCACGCCGACCGCGTAGCTGCGTCCATGTCCAACGACTGGCAGGATTTGGTGGTCGGCGCGCGCATGGCCGTCGACCAGGAGTTCACCGAGCGCGTGCGAGGGTCGTCGCTGTCGAACTCCCAGTGGGGGCTGGTGATGACCGCCGTCGAGTTCGACGTCGAGGACGCCGCCGACCCGGAGAACGCGCGCATCGTCGCCGACACGTCCAAACTCGAACACGTTCTCCCGGAGATGCAGAACGTCGACGACCAGATGGCGATGGGCGGCGGCGCTCGCGGACAGTCGAACAGCGGCGGCGGCGTCGTCGGCGGCATCAAGGATGCGCTCGGGCTCGGCAGCGACGACGACGGCGGCGAGGAACTGGAAGCGGAAGCGACGAAGCTCGCCGGCGAGTACGCCGACGCGCTCCAGTCCCACCTCGAAGACGAGGGGAAGTGGGAGTCGGTGCGGCGGGCCGCGGCCGGCGACTAGCCGTCCCCGGAGTGGAACAGCGTCAGCTCCTCGGCCTCGTAGCTGTTGAGCAGCTCCGCCACGAGCTCGTCGTAGGACTCCTCGTCCTCGCGGAGCGCGTCCAGTCGCTCGACGGTCTCCTCGCTGAGGTGGACGTCCGGCATACGCGGAGCCACGGCCGCCGCCAGCATAACTTGTCGGGAAGGTTTTTGCCCCGTCGCACCCACGCTACGACTATGTCTGACGGGTTCAACCTCGACCTGCGGAACGCCGAGGAGGAGATCGACGTCCCCGAATCCTTCGACGGGAGCGTCGTCCTCGGCGTCCTTGACGGGACGACACCGGACGGCGAGTGGCTCAACGAAGTCCACGACGGCAACGTCCTCCTGCTGGCCGTCGACGGCGACCTCAACGACCTCGCCGCCGGGTTCGCCGGCGACGTCAAGGACGCCGGCGGCACGCTCATGCACTTCCGGGAGTTCCTCGTGGTCGCGCCGCCCGGCGTCGGCGTCGACGCCGACCGGCTCTGAGCCGAACGCCGAATCTGCTACACGTCCCGGAGCCCGAGGCTGTATTCTATCGCAGTATCGACGGCGTCCATCCGGCTGTCGGGAATCGACCCGACGTTCTCACGAATTCGGTGCTCGATGGAGACCGTCCGGAGCTGACTACAGAGCACGACGGAATCGTCTCGAAGCGGGCTCTCGTCGGCGTCGACGAACACCTCGAAGGGGTACAGTTCGTCGTTGTCGAACGATGTCGTGAACGGGGCAACGATTGTCGTCGGCGCGTTGGCGTTCCCGGCGTCGTTCTGGACGACGAGACACGGCCGCGTTCCACGCTGTTCGGACCCTTTCGTCGGGTCGAGTTCGACGATGACGATGTCGCCGCGGCGAATCTGCATGCTACCAGTCCGGTGCGTCGCCGAGTGCCTCGTTGGCTTCCGCGGAGACGCCCTCGAACTCTTCGGCGAGGGCGGCCATCTGGTCGGCCCGGCGCCGGTAGCCTTCCGCGAGGTCGTCGCGGGTGATCGGTTTCTCGATGACGAGCTGGCCGTCGCTCTCGCGGACGACGACCTCGTCGCCGCCATGGATGTCGAATGCGTCCCGGAACTCCTTCGGGAGCGTAATCTGGCCGCGTTCGCCGACCTTCCGCGTCTCTCCCTCGGACATGCGAATTCATATTTCGTTCATATCTAAAGGCGTTTCGGCGAAATGGGTCGCCAGATGGTCGGTGATTCACTTGGTGTTATCAATTCCGCTCAAGAAGAACTGTGGCGTGACCTCGTGAACGGAGGCGCGGCGGGCCACCTCCGCAAAGAGACGTACACGACCCTGAAGCCTCTCCAAGAACGCGAGGCCGCCGCGTGGCGGATTGACGAACGATTCGACCACTACCAGCACGCACAGACATCACGGAGGACGTCACTGAGAACTGTCTGCTAACTGTCCGAAGGGTTCTCGAAGGACTCGGCCGCTACCACGTCAGTCCTTCGTAGACGATGCCGTCGCGGCGCTCGATTGCGCGACGGCCGTCGACGACGACGGGCGTCCGCATCGCGTCGAACTCCGCGTCGAGGGCCGCGATTTCCGGCCAGTCCGTGACGACCACCGCGGCGACCGCGCCGTCGAGGGCGCCCTCGGGGGAGTCGGCGTACTCGATGTCCGGGAAGTGCTCGCGCATGTTCTCGGCGGCCACCGGGTCGTAGCCGGCGACGTCGGCGCCGCGGTCGTGGAGGCCGTCGATGACGGGGATGGCGCGAGAGTTCCGGACGTCGTCGGTCCCGGGTTTGAACGAGAGGCCGAGCACGGCGACGCGGTCGCCGGCGACGTCGACGTGCCCGTCGAGGAGCGCGAGCAGGCGCTCGGGCTGGCGGTCGTTGACCTCGGTCGCAGCGTCGAGCATTAGCGGCTCGTACCCCTCCTCGCGGGCGTCCGCGCGAATCGCCGCGGTGTCTTTGGGGAAGCAGTTGTGGACGACAAGGCCGTCAGTAGTGACGAACGTGTGCGTGTCTTCGACCTCCAACGAATACACGTCCGTGTCGGCGTCCTCGGCCGTGATCTCCCGGACCGGGACAGTGGTGAACCCACCATCAGCCGTATGTCCAGTTGGCTTGATGTCCTGTGTGTCAGCGAGGCGCGTCTCGATTCGGTCGCGCTCTTTGTCTAGGAACATATCCTTGAGTGCTGCGACCTGGTGTTTCGAACTCACCCGGAGGAAGTGTGCGGGCTGGGTTGATTTGGCCGACTCGGAGGTCTTGTAACTCGGAACGATACCGACGCTGTGGAGGAGGAGTTGCATTCCGTCGATGAGCTCCTTGCTGACCGACCCGTAGTCGTAGACAACCGCGTTCGAGTGACTCGTATAGTGGACGTGTCCGTCCCCACGGAACAGCCCGGCAAGGAGTGCTGTCCGTTGGTCGTTGGTTGCGCGGTAGGCTTCGTCCGGCACTGCGGCCGAATACGAGCCCGTTCCACATCCAAGCCGTTCGAGGAACTCGGCGAAGATCCGACTCGAGACTTCGATCTGAGTCGATGTCTCTTGGGTCTCCGTCCGGTACCGAATTCCCAGCTCTTCGTAGTAGGATTCCACATCGGTTACGTACGCCTCCTCGTCGGACGGGTGGAAACTCAAGCAGACTCGGCGGCGCGTCGTCGACCCGTGCCCGGAGGTGTCGTCGTTGATGTGCCCTTCGCTGAGATAGTAGCCGATGAATCGCCAGAAGTCCTCGTCAACTGGGACTATTGCAGGCACGTACGTCTGGCCACCACCGCGTGTCGTGTACAGCCCGACTTCGGCCCTGTCGACCGGAAGCTGGTCTTCGTATTCGAGGAATACGTCGAGTGGGAGGTAGTTCGATCGAACGAGGTCGTGAACTTTGTGATAGTCGAACTGCCGGTTGTACTCCCTGAGTACCTCGTAGACTTCGTCTTTGACGGTCTCCAGCTCGAATTCCGGCTTCAGGTAGACTGCATCGTTCTCGAACGACGACGAGGCATCAACGAGATCGAGAAGATCGAATGACGCAACCGGCTCGCTCGGCATCCCCATCATGACGGGGAGTTCGTCGCCCTCGTCGAGAGCGGCTGCCTCGCAGACCACCTGTTCGTGGCCGTCCAAGGTAACCATCGGATGGTCATGGGTCACCGTTACCGACTTGTTCATCTTCGTCCGGATCGTGTGGAGTTGCCCATCGTAGTGGCGGCGTGTCGCAGCGCGAACGGGTTTGAATTCGAACTCGCCGCTTTCGGTTCGGCTCAGGACCGACACCTCCTTGACCGTCTCGTTAGAGACGTACTGTTCGAAGAACTCGGCGAGCGTCAGATACTTTGTCCCGTCCTCGTCCTTGGCGAGGACCTGCTGGTCGCCAGTGAGACAGCTTCCGCCCCACCCCACGCCCGACCGGAGGAACTGCTCGCTGATGCGGTCGTCGAGGCCGATGGCGTCGGCGACCTCGTAGGCGTCGATGCCGTACTCCTTGCAGATGTTCCCGATGTCGTTGATGAGGCTGACTTTCGCCGCGAGGAAGCCGTTGTTCGCGTACTTGATCATCTCCGCGGTGCGCGTGTCCGTCTCCACGACGGGCGCGTCCGCCTCGTCGACGAGCGGGGCGAACACGTCGTGCATGGCGTCGAGCGCGCGGTCGTCGTCGGCGCCGAGCACGACCTTGTTGGGGTCGAGGAAGTCCGCGACGGCACTGCCCTCGCGGAGGAACTCCGGATTCATGCCGACGCCGAACTCCTCGCCGGGCGTCCGGCCGCTCTCCTCGGCGAGAATCGGCGTGATGACGTCCTCGGTGGTGCCGGGGACGACCGTGCTCTTCACGACGACCGTGTGCCAGTCGTCCTTGTCGGCGAGCGTCCGACCCAACTGCTCGGCGCCGGCCTCCATGACGGAGAGGCCGATGCTGCCGTCGTCGTTCTGCGGCGTCGGGAGACAGAGGAACGTGACGTCGGTGTCCAAGATGGCGTCGTAGTCGGTCGTCGCCTCCAGTCGTCCGGTTCCGTCCTCGCCCGCGTGGGCGGCGACAAGCTCCGGGAGGCCCTCCTCGTGGAGGGGCGCCTCCCCCGCGTTGATGGTGTCGACGACGTCCTCGTCGACGTCCACGTTCACGACGGAGTGCCCGAGGTCGGCGAAACACGCCGCGACAGTCGTGCCGACGTAGCCGCTGCCGACGATGCTGACGTTCACGTTGAGTCCACCTTGCCGGCCCCTAAGCGAGGCCCGTATTAATGTCGTTCGTCACGGACGGACTACGCCGCCCCCTCGAAAATCGCGTCCGCGGATGTCTCCCCGCGGTTGAACGACGTCACGGTGGCGCGAATCACGTCCCCCTCCGAGACCGCGTCCGGGACGTCCTCCGTGAACAGGACGAACCCCTCGACTTTGCCGACGGCGACGCGCTCGCCGGAGTGGTGGTCCGTGAACTCCGTGACGCCGAACTCGTAGGTCTCCCCGAGTTCGACCGGCGGTTCGCGCTCCTGGGCGGCCTCGTGGGCGCGCTTTGACTCGCTGCTGCCCGAGGACAGCCGTCGCCAGAGCAGCAGTGTAGCGAGTACGACGATAGCTGCGCCGACGCCGGCGGCGACCAGCACATAGTCCATGCCGTACGCCTCGCAGTCGAGGGCCTACAATCCGTCGAATATGGGCGTGCCAGCCATTGGTTCGTACGGCGTAGGTGTTCCGGCGGGAACCGTGGCCGGACCCTGTTTTTTGTGAGTGGTCGCCGTACGTGGGTGTATGCCGATGAAAGCCACCGGGACTGCGACCGGGTACGCGGAGATCGACCGCTTCGACGACGGCGTCGGGTGGATTGCCCACCCCGAGGAGGCGATGCAGCGAGCGAGTCACGCGGTCGCGACCGACGACGGCGACGTCTGGGTGGTCGACCCCGTGGACGCCGAGGGCGTCGACGACCTGTTCGCGGAGTTCGGCGACGTGCGCGGCGTGGTCGTGCTGATGGACCGCCACGGCCGCGACGCCGCGGCGGTCGCGCAGCGCCACGACGTCCCGATTTACGTGCCGTCGTTCGTCGACCCCGGCATCGACGCGCGCACCCAGCCCGTCACCGACCGGCTGCCCGACACCGACTTCGAGGTCGTGCGCACTGTCGACTGGCCGGGCTGGGACGAGGCCGCGCTCTTCGACGGCGAGACGCTCGTCGTCGGCGACGCCGTCGGCACGGCGTCGTACTTCACGACCGGCGACGAGCGCGTCGGCGTCCACCCGATGCTGCGCGTGAAGCCGCCGAAGGCGCTGGAAGGCCTCCGCCCGGAGCGCATCCTCGTCGGCCACGGCGAGGGCGTGATGCGCGACGCAACGAGTGCGCTGGAGCACGCGCTCGACGGCGCGCGGCGGCGCGCGCCGAAGGCGTGGCTGGACGCCGTGCGGTCGATGGTGTAGGGGCGCGCTGTTACAGCGGTAGCGAGGCGAAAGCCCACGGCTTTAGCCGTGGGATGAAGCCGACAACTGGGTAGCAAACCACGGGTGTCGGCCTGCCCGATATTCCCACGCTTTAAGACCGTCCAGACATACGTTACAACTGTAACTGTGGTCACGACGACCGTCACCACGACGTTCCACAAGCCATCCCGCGAACGGTACAGGGAGTGGCAACGCGCCACCCACCTGTACCGCGACACCAAGCAGTTCTGCATCGACGGATGGGAAGCCGACAAGTTCGGAATGAGCGTGACCACGGCCAGCATCGACAACGACCTGTATTCGGCTATCCAAAATCAGGCTATCCGCGAAGCCAAGTCCGACTACAAGAAGGACGGCATCGTGGAATATCACGCCAGCCAGCCGTTCGCAGTCAACAACCAGAACTGGGAGATCGACCGCACCGAGAACGGGTCGGTCGTCGTCGGCTTCCCCTGTATCTCGGGGTGGTGGTACACGCCCATCGACGTGTACGACGACATATCCGACGACGTTGCCCGCCTCGTAGACGGCGAGGCTGACAAGTCTCGGTTGCAGGTGTACCGCCGGGGCGACGACTGGTTCTGTACGTTCACCGTCGAGTACGACGCCGAAACTGGTGACGAGACGGCAATCGGCGTGGACATCGGCCACAATCACCTGCTTGCTGCCGATGCCGAGAACGGTGAGTCGATGCTGGTGTCCGGTTGTGAGGCGAAATACACCCGGCGAAAATATCGTTCCCTACGCGAGTCGCTCCAAGAAGCGGGTGCGCTTCGCGCACGAAACCGCGTGGGTAACAAAGAGGAGCGCCGGATTCGCGATCTAAACCACAACGCCTCCCGTCGCCTCATCGACTGGACACAGCAGTTCGAGAATCCCGTCCTGAAAATCGAGGACTTGGACGGTATCAGAGAGGGAAGCGACTGGCGTGGCGTCCACTCGTGGCATTTCCACCAGTTGCAGGAGTTCATCGTCTACAAGGCCGAGCAAGCTGGGGTTCGAGTCGAAGAGGTTGACCCGTTCGAGACGAGTCAACGCTGTTCCGTCTGTGGTGCTGAGGGCACACGCGATGGCGACCACTTCTCGTGTCCCGAGTGCGACCGTGGCCGCCACGCCGACCTAAACGCTGCTGAGAACATCCGTCAACGGGAGGGAGAACCATGCACGGCCTAACAGTTCGGCTGAGGCGAACCGTGCGGCCTCGTGGACTGAACACTCCACTATCTGCTTCGCAGACGCCCGGCGTGACCGGGGAGGAAGGCCGCTTTGACCCGGCTGTACGCGCTGAAAAGCACGTCCGGGGTCGTAACCGGACGGCAACTGTTGACGCGGGACGCGAAAGCGTACTTCACCGCCGAGGAAACGCGCAACCTGAATATCCCCTTCGGGGAATCCCACCCCTTTAGGGGTGGGAGGAGGTCAACAGCTGATGACGCAGTCGTGGTTCCCTGCGAGGGCATTCGTCGCAATTCGCGCGCCGATACACCTATTCGCCTGCAGTTACAACATAGTTACAACAATGGCTGTCCGCTTCGACGACTACGACCCGGACGACGGCCGAATCGACGTCTCCGACGGGACGAACGCCCACACCATCCTCTCGTTTCTCGCCGAGAATCCTGACATCGGGTTCACGCCCAAGGAAATCCACGAGCAGACTGGTGTGCCCCGCGGGAGCGTCGGGAGCACGCTCGCTCGCCTCGAGGAGCATGGCCTCGTCCGACACAAAGGCGACTACTGGGCAGTCGCCGAAGACGACCGCCTCGGCTCGGTCGTCGCGATGAACCACTCGTTCGACGCGTTCGCAGCGTACACCGACCGATACGCGGACAACGACGACTGGGCTGAGGACCTCCCCGACCTCGACGAGAACCACGACGCGGACACGGAGGCCTAGCCTGTGGCGTACGCACAGGGCGCAATCGTCGTCGGGGCCGACCCTTTCGGCGGGAGTCAGCAGCGCCCGTATCTCGTGCTCTCGAACACGACGCATCCGTTCCAGGGCACCGAGTATCTCGCTGCGCTCGTGACGACCACCGAGCGAGCGCAGGCAGTCCCGCTGGCTGGCGCGTACGCCGAAGGCCAACTCCCCTACGAGTCCTACGTCAACCCCTGGAATATTCTCACACTGAAGGAGACTGCCATCGAGAAGCGCGTCGCCCAAGCCACCGCAGACGTCGTCGCATCCACCGTCGACGAACTCACTGCGTACGTCGCGCCCGAACCGTCACTGTAGTCGTTCGAGGTGCGACACCGGGACTGTGCCCGCAGAGATTCAACGGTGACCGTGCACTGCAGCCACGCAAATCCCGACAGATCGCTGCGCCAGATTCGGCCAAGACACCTACAGAGGCTCTCAGTCCGCAACAACCCCAATACGAAGCGTCTGTAGCACCGGCGCAGCCAGACGCTGGAAACGTACCCTCGAAGTCCGACTGGCACACGTCATGCAGGCGTGTGAGCTGGGGAACCAGCATCGTTGTCCCCGACACACCGGGAGAGTCTGGCGACGCGTGGTACAGACCCGTGCTGTCACGCGGTTTCAGCAATCGGGAGCGGCGACTCGGCATCACCCGTGCGTCAGTGGGTGATTGAACTAGGTGGCCGCCATCTGGTGGTTCGCAGCGACGCCAGTGGTCGTCGTCGAGACGACAGCCGGAATTCGTTGTAAAGATTTCTAACATTAGCGTCGTTTGTGTTCGCTTTTGCCGATGTACACACTGCTTCACTCTGGCGAATTGGCGAGTCAGCGAAGAATTTCATGATAGCTAATATGTTTTCAGACATAGATTCCTAATCGTACGTTTCAGTGGCTGTCACCCAGGATTAGTGTGGCCGTGTTGACTGCCCCGTCTCGTTGGCGGCCCTGCGTATCGCGTCGCTCGCTACGAACAGTGACAACCCTGTTTCTTGCGGACGATTCGTTCTCTGTAGTTCGGTGTCGGTCTGGACGCGAAGCGACGACCTGCAACTTCCATCCGTGCTCGCCAACCGAGCGCGACTGCTCGTCGCGGCGGCGGTCGATGGTGTGCGGTCGCAGTCGCCACCTATTCGACGCGTGAGGACCAAACGTAGCTATGGACGTACTCGTCGCCGGTTCGCACGGCCAGGTTGGACAGCACCTCACGGAACGGCTCGCGGACGGCGAGCACCGCGTCTATGGGATGGTCCGGGAGGAAGCCCAGACCGAGGACGTCGCGGCGCTCGGCGCCGAACCCGTGGTCGCGGACCTGACGGAGTCGGTCGCGCACGCCGTCGAGGGCTGCGACGCTGTGGTGTTCGCCGCCGGGTCGGGCGGCGAGGCGGTCGAAGCGGTCGACCGGGACGGGGCGATTCGGCTCGTCGACGCCGCCGCGGACGCGGGCGTCGAGCGCTTCGTGATGCTGAGTTCGATGTTCGCCGACCAGCCCGCGGCCGCCCCCGAACCGCTGCGCGACTACCTGCGCGCGAAGGCCGAAGCCGACCGGTACCTCCGCGAGAGCGACCTCACGCACACCGTGGTTCGGCCCGGCGAACTCACGAACGAGTCGGCGACCGGCCGGATTCGCACGGCCGCCGACCTCTCGCAGAAGGACGGCGACGTGCCGCGCGCGGACGTCGCGCACACCCTCGCAGCGACGCTCCCCATCGAGGCGACGTACGGCGAAACCTTCGAAGTGCTGTCCGGCGAGGAACCGGTCGAGGCGGCGCTCGCGGGCCCGCTACGCGAGTGACGA
Source organism: Halobacterium sp. NMX12-1 (assembly GCF_040435975.1). Lineage (NCBI taxonomy): Archaea > Methanobacteriati > Methanobacteriota > Halobacteria > Halobacteriales > Halobacteriaceae > Halobacterium > Halobacterium sp. NMX12-1. The sequence goes on from NZ_CP159204.1 coordinate 1,793,610, forward strand.
CTGGCAGGCGCCCGCTCAGTCCTCGCGCAGCCGGTCGATGCGCTGGCGCTGTTCGCGGTGCAGCGAGACCATAATATCGGAGACCACGCCGAACATCACCAGCTGGACGCCGAGCAGCAGGAGGACGCCCGCGACCATCGTGAGCGCTTCGTGGGAGATGTTTTTCACGAACCAGTCGTAGCCGACGTAGCCCGCGAGCGCGACGCCCGCCGTCCCGAAGACGGCGCCGACGCTCCCGAAGTAGAACAGGGGGTTGGAGGTCTTCGCGAGGCTGTACAGCGTGAAGATGATGCGCGCGCCGTCCGAAATCGGGTGGAGGTTCGTCTCCGAGCCCTCGGGGCGCGCGCGGTAGGTCGTCGGGACGACGTCGACGGGAATGTTGTGGCGCGCGCACTCGACGGCCATCTCCGTCTCGATCCCGAACCCCTCCGCTGAGAGGAACATCCCCTCGAAGGATTCGCGGGTGAACGCCCGGTACCCCGAGAGAATGTCGCCGTAGTTCTCGCCGTGGATGCGGTGGAACGCCCGGTTGATGAGGCGGTTCCCCACTTGGTTGAGTTTCGTCATCGCGCCCGGCTGCATGTCCGCCGTGCGGTCGCCGACGACGTGTTCGGCGCGCCCGTCGACGAGCGGGTCGAGGAGGCGCGGCGCCTGCTCGGGTGGGTTGGTGGCGTCGCCGTCGAGCAGGAGGACGTACGACTCCTCGATGTGCTCGACGCCCTCACGGACTGCCTGTCCTTTGCCGGACCCGGATTGTTCGATGACGTCCGCGTCGTGCTCGCGCGCGATTTGGCGGGTGTCGTCTTCGGAGTGGCCGTCGACGACGAGCACGTGGCCGACGCCGACGTCGTAGAGGCCGTCCACGACGTCGCCGATGGTCGTCGCCTCGTTCCGCGTCGGAACGAGTGCACACACGTCCTCGTAGTCGGGCATTAGCTTTGGGTGGTCGTGGGGAGCGCAAAAGGTTTGTCTTCCAGCGGGCGGCGTGCCGGCTCGCTATTTTGCCGGTCGTGTTTCGTGACGGTACTTGTGGGACCGGCAGCAGTGGCGATATCGTTCCCGAAAGCCCCCTCCCGCTCGCGGGCTGCGCCTCGCTGCGCGCGGCCGGTGGCCGTGCTTGCGTCGGCTCGCTCCGCGAGCGCTCGGCCCCTTTCAGTCCCACCCAATCGCAGTTGATTACCTAGCGTTCACGTACCTAAACGGCGTGTTCGGCCCAGTGAAATATATTTAAACCCGTCCCGTCAAGTGCGGAGTATGCAAGCAGTCGTCCTCGCCGCCGGTGAAGGCACGCGACTCCGCCCCCTCACGGAAGACAAACCAAAGGGAATGGTTGAGGTTGCAGGAAAGCCGATTCTGACGCACTGTTTCGAGCAGCTCGTCGAATTGGGTGCGGATAAACTCGTGGTGATTGTCGGCTACAAGAAGCAGAACATCATCAGCCACTACGGCGACGAGTTCGAGGGAATCCCGATTACGTACGCCCACCAGCGCGAGCAGAAGGGGCTGGCGCACGCGTTGCTGAAGGCCGAGGAGCACGTCGACGAGGACTTCATGCTGATGCTCGGCGACAACATCTTCCAGGCGAACCTCGACGATGTTGTTAGTCGTCAACAGGAGGACCGGGCCGATGCGGCGTTCCTGGTCGAGGAAGTCGACTGGGACGAGGCGAGCCGGTACGGGGTCTGCGACACGAACGACTATGGCGAGATTCAGGAGGTCGTCGAGAAGCCTGACGACCCGCCGTCGAATCTGGTGATGACCGGGTTCTACACGTTCTCGCCGGCGATTTTTCACGCCTGCAAGCTCGTGCAGCCATCGGATCGGGGCGAGTACGAGATCTCGGACGCCATCGACCTGCTGATCCAGAGCGGGCGGACTATCGACGCGATCCCGATGGATGGCTGGCGCATCGATGTTGGTTACCCAGAGGATCGAGACGAGGCTGAAGAGCGCCTCGAACAAGAGACTACGGCGTAACCGGTTCTGTATTTTAGCCGTTCGATATTAGTGGATCGACTAGCCACTTGATTTACTGAAGAGTCACAATCTGGAGGGGGAGATTATCAACGACCGTCTTCCGGAATTGCTTGGAAATCCCGAGCAGTACTGTGAAATACACCGCCGCTCCGAGCCCGACTAACACTAATACGACGACAATGTTGATGCTAACAATCGAGTAGGTGGACTCCAGCCACAGTCCTACGTAGACGAACAAACCCATGACAGCCGCGGCTACCCACTGCTTAGCGATCTCCCCAGTAGGAACCGAAAATCCGATTAACGACGAGAGTTCGGAGTAGGCCACGCCGAGACTCACGGCGACCGAGGCAGCTGTCGCCGCGGCAGCGCCAACAACACCGTAGTAGGGAATTATACTGATATTCAGTACTACGTTCGCAACGATGAAGACAGCGTTAACACGAAACGACAGATCGGGCCTGTCGAAGGCGTTCAACGTACTGGTGAACTGACGTTGGTAGCCCTGGATTAGCGTTGCGACGATGAGCACAGAGAGGACGACTGCTCCCTGAGAAAACTCCTCACCGTACACTTGAAGGAGTCGTTCGCCGAGGATTGTACTTCCGACTAACCCGGGGATTAGGATTAATCCAGCGAACGCGAGAGCGGTTTCGAAGAGGTCTGCGACCGCTTCCCGATTCTCATCGGCTGACAACGAACTCATCTCGGGAAACAATGTTTGGCTCAACGAACCTCCAAAGAGAATCAGGAACACAGCAATGTTCCAAGCAGCAGTATAGATCCCGACAAGCGACGAAGACACGAAAAATCCGAGAATGGACACGTCCACCCAGTTGAACGCTCGCGAACGAAGAGCACCGATCCACGAGAACTTCGCGTACGAGACAATACTCTGGAAGTGAGAACGCTGCGGTAGAGATATTTGGTTGAAGTTCCGAAAAACGATTAACGTTCCGAGCAACGCGATGAGTGCGTACCCTACGGTATATCCAACAAACAGACCGACTATGCCGAGGCCTGCAAACAGGGCGGAAATTTGAACGATACTCCGGGTTCCGGCCCGGATCGGATTGAATACTCCCGATATGTGAACGAGATGCTGCCCTTTCAGGACGGCGTTCACCACCGTTTGAGCGAGATTCACGAATAGCAGGAGAACGACGAATTCCGCAGCGGGATACCCGATGTAACGGTTGACCGGTTCCTTGAGCAGGAACACACCAATTGCTATTGCGACGAAGAGAACAGTACTGATTGATGTACCCGCGATTGCGTATGCGCTCCCCGATTCTCCCTCACTAACGCGTTTCGTGATGGCGCCGGGTATTCCCATCTTCGTGACGATTCCAAGCCACGCGACCACGGAGAGGGCGAGATAGTAGATACCGAGACCGTCGGATCCCAGGATACGCCCGATGAATACGGTTGCGGCAAATCCGAGCAGGGACGCCAAAAAACGGGATGCAAAGTGAACAATGGACGTCTGTCCCAGACGCATGTATCGATGAGCGTGAGAGAGGACTATAAGGGCACCTTTTCGAGACTACGCCGACCAGACGACCCATTGGACGGAGTTAGAAACCACCAGTAGAAGAGACTACGTCATGTAACCGAGTTCTTGAAGGCGCTGTTCGACTTCACTGCTGGGGTCATCGCTCGACTGTGTGACTCCGGCTTCGGACAGCTCCCCAATGACTGCCTCGATATACTTTCGGTCGACCGATTCGACACCCTCCTCAGGACTTGGGGTGTGTCGAAATCCGTCATCACGTCGAACCGAGTCAACAACCACACGTCCGTTTTGCTGCCGACAGATGGAGTGCCACGGTCCGAAATACGGCTCTCGTTCGTCCGCTGGCAGCGGCAACTCGGTACCCGGCTCCTGAATCCGGTATGAGGTCGTGATCGCGCATCCCGCGTCTAAAGTGAAGCTACCGGTTCCACCCTCCAACGATTCTCGGACCACGTTCGGGAATTGGGTTAGTGTTGCTGGTTTGGTGACCGTCTCGTTGGATGAGTCCCCCGGTGGTTTGACCACGAGAGGAACGTGTGCCACTTCGTCACCGATGCCCCAACTATGATCGATTAACCGTACTTCATCGTTGAGATTGCTGTACTCGCCGAAGCCTTCACCGTGATCGCTCGTCACAACGACGAGTGTTTCATCAAGTTCTCCGTTGGCGTCCAGTTCGTCTAGTAGTTTGCCGACGTAGTCGTCCACCTGTCTTATACAGTCATCGTACAGGCTCTCGGTGGCTTCGAGTTCCCAGAACGGGCGGTCACCGAGGTACTGTGTCGTAAGCGGTCCTCCCATGGCTTCACGGTGAAGGTTCTCAAGGGTATCATCTCCCCATCGGCTGTAAGACTCCTGTGAAAGATACGGATAGTGGGCGTCCATGAGGTTAATGCAGGCCGCCCATGGAGCGCTTTCGGATTCACACCACTGCAAGAACGCATCGATATATTCGCCGGCGTGTTCTCGCGTCGGATCGTGCGCTGCTGTCGAACTCCCGAACTCCCTCGAAAGCCCATTTATGATTGATCTGATGGGGGAGTCACTGCGGACGCAGGCCTTGAGATAGTCCCCGTAACTCGGATCGCCGTCGACCTGAGCTGGGCCAAGCGCATCCGGGAACACCAATTCTTGTCGTTTTGGCCCGACGGCTTTCTGGAAGAATGACGCGAGATTAGAGGACTCTGCGACGATAGCGTTCGGTGTAAACAACCCCGTACGGTAGCCCGCGTCCGCGAGCTCCTCCCAGATTGTGTGGCCGGGCTCGATGTGTGCGCTGTGTGAAGTAGCACGATGCTCGGCGACTTCCAAGCCAGTGAACAGACTAACGTGGCTCGAAATACTGTGAATTCCGGGCGATCTCGCATTCACGTACGTCGTGGCACGCTCAGCGAACTCGTCTAACCTGGGCGTCGTATCCCGTGGGTACCCGAGGTGGCCGACGTTCTTGGCGCGAACGCTGTCGAGGACCACTAGAAGAACGTTCGGCTGATCCATAAGAATAGATGCGCGCGAGTATTTATGTATACTTCGATGGGGCGGGAACGAGCGGGTTTCGTTACAGATTTAGACACACGATGATTGGTGTTGATAATGACGGTCAGTTTTCGAAAGTGGGTGTCACATAGCGTCTCTAATCTCCGGGACAGCAGCAAATCGATCGCTTCACGTCTTTTCCGGCCCATATACTACATTTACGTCGCAATTTTCCTCACAGTCACGAAGTGGCGGCCGTGGGGCACGAACGTATTCGAGCGTGCCTGGGATGCGGTAATCATCCTCGACGCTTGTCGCGTGGACGCACTTCGAGAAGTCGAAGACGAGTACGATTTTCTGACCGTTGAGGACTCCATAACCTCTGTGGGGAGTACATCGTTCGAGTGGATGAACCACACCTTCGACAGCGGATACCGGGGCGAGATTGAACAGACTGCGTACGTGTCCGGCAACGGCTACACGGAACGCGTTCTCGGCCAGGGTGGAGACACCGGCCACGCTGCGATGCCATTCGGACCTACCGAGTACGATGTCGTTGACCCGGAGGACTTCGGGTACCTCGAGGAGCTCTGGCGCGCAGAATTCGACGACGATTCCGAGTGGATGATCAATGGAGACGCGGGGTCACGAATTCATCCGAAGTATACAACAGACCGAGCAATTAGGGCTGGGCGGGAGCAGGATGCCGAGCGGCTAATCGTTCACTACATGTATCCACACGATCCGTTCCCACTCGCTGATAGTCCCGAACTATTCCGGCCGTTCGACGCACTTCGTTCTGGGGAAATTTCTCGAGAAGCCGCCTGGGACGAATACGTGACCCACCTCCGGCTCGTTCTGGACGAGGTGGAACGCTTACTGGAGAACCTCGATGCAGAGGAAGTAGTGATTACGGCAGACCACGGGGAGGCGTTCGGTAAGTATGGATTTTACAGGCACGTCATCGGCTGTCCGCTCTCTTGTATGCGGAAGGTTCCATGGGGGAAAGCGTCTGCGACGGATGAAAAAAAGTACGAATCGCGTGCTCCGGCACCTGAATCCTCGAACAAAACAACATCTGCTGAAGAGCGGCTTGAAAATCTCGGATACTTGTAACCGAAACCTTGACAACCTCAGCTAGGTGTTGAGAATGTCTCGGAGCATATCGTCAAGGTCGTCGACATTAACTCGGATATCTAAGCCAGCCTGTTCACACTGGAGGTACCGATAATCGTGGTTCATGTTTTCAGCGAGGCGGTCGAACGTTGCCATCGTTTTGTCCCCGAATAGTTCGACCACAGTCAGGTCATCTCCGTACAGTATATTCGTCAACCCTGCTCCGTGAGGCCCTACGACGAGCTCGGCACCACTGAATAACTCAACTTGTTCTCTAACGCTGAGTTCTCCCAGAAGGTACGTATCGATATCGTAGCGGTCGAGGACTGGCTGTACGGCATCGCGGTTCGCGATACGACGGACAGTTGCGTCTTCACGTGCGACGAAAATCCGGTGGTCAGAATGATCTGTAGTTTCGAGACTGGATTTCATCCGGTCACGGATCCAGAGACACTCGCGGGGTATCGGATCGGGGAACGTGGGAACGACTAGTGTTTCGACCTGCGTTATGCCCTTCCCGAGCCCTTCTACGTCTCCCGAGTAATCAAGTAGTTCGAGGGATTCGTCCATCCAGGAAGAGCGGTCTTGCGGCACGAGCAGAGTAGGATACGTTCCCGTTTCATCACCGTATTTTTCGAGTAGTCGAGTTCGTAGAAGGCACTCGACTGTCCAATGATAATAGTTGTTCCACGGTGATGCAGCGAGAGTCGCCGTTCCAATTCTTTGGTTAGGGGAGGCGTCTCCTTCGAGGGCGTTTAGTGTTGGTTGAATTCCGTTTGCTGTCATTGACTGGGTAATTGATACACCGGTGCGCCTCGGAACAAAGGGGGGTATTCCAACTGTATCAGCTATTACAGTCCCTTGCTTGGTGAGCCCTGGCCCAACTGGCCCAAGTAGAACTGCATTCGCGAACTCACAGACAAATCTGTCGTCGGAAGCATACTCCTTTGGTTCGTCTAATCCTCGGAAACCGTTGGGGCCCTTGAACCGCATTGGCTCGTTGAATCTCTCAAAAATATAGCAATGTTCCCGCTCGTAGATTGCGCTCCGTGTAAATACGTCAATATTATCTTCGAGAAACTGCCTATACACGATTCTATAAAGGAATACGTCCTGAACTAGAACAGTACGGCCCTCGCGAATGAGTTCTTTTACTCCATCTTTTCGAAGCTTGCGGAGTGATCGAGCAGGGAGTTTATCGAGTTCCATGTTGAGTGAACACAGTACGGTACTGCTTTAATTACGCTGGGATTGAAGCTCAGTTCGGGCTCACCGGTTAACCTACTCATTCATCTTACTCTGAACATCGCTGGACTACCTATCGTGAATGTTTTAGCTACATAACGGTACAAGCGAGATATGCCCTCATCGCCCGTCTTGTCCATAATTGTCCCTGTGTATAACGATCCCGACGGGCTTCGGCAGACATTGTCCTCCCTTGTAGACCAGCCCAATACCCCAGAGTTCGAAATTATCGTCGTTGACAACAATTCAACCGACGAGACACCACAGGTAATAAGAGAATTCGAACGGAGATATTCAGACATCATATTTGGGTTCTCAGAAACAGACATTCAAAGCTCATACGCAGCTCGAAATACGGGAATCAAGCAGGCATCAGGGGAGATACTCGCATTCATTGATGCGGACGTAATTGTCGGAGATACTTGGATAACTGATGTCTGGCATCAATTCCAGGAGTCTAATGTAGATTATCTCGGTTGTAATGTCGAGATGTATATCCCAAATGGGAATGATACCTTTTGGGCACGGTATGACTGCAGTATGGGACTTCCTGTGAGACACTATATTCGAACAAAGCAATTTGCACCGACATGTGCGTTGGCCCTCCGCAGGAGTGTGTTAGATGAGGTTGGTTGCTTCGACGAAGAACTAGTTTCAGGTGGAGACAAGGAGTTCGGACATCGCGTATCTACCGCCGGTTTCAAGTTGGAATTCGCACCCAAGATCACTGTACAGCATCCAGCGCGAAGCACGTTCAAGTCCCACATTGGTAAAGCAATACGAATTGGCGAAGGTCAGTTCCGGCTCTGGAAAGAACATGATCTTGCCAGTCATCCCTTCTCGCCTATTCGAATCTTACCACCGAGTCCATCGAGAGTTCGAGAACGCAAACGCAATAAGCAAAATTTCGCTGCGACCTATGCTACCGCCTATTTGTTTAAAGTCATTCAAGCAATCAGCGCCGCGTCTGAAGCGTTCTAGGCTGCATGGCTAGTGAACTTCAGGAGAGAAGTGACTGGTATACTCGATCGTGCTCCTTCGCTATCGGCAGAATGTCGAAACCCTTGATTCGTCGGCGCGCTGCTTGCTGATATGTTTGTATGTTGCTATCTAACATCGTTTGTAAGGCAGCGCGCACCTCATCCTCGTTAGAGGGGGACTCGACGATGACTCCAGCGTCGCCAATCGCTTCAGGCGCTCCTCCATACGAAGAGCCAATAACCGGGGTGCCAGCTGCTTGGGCTTCGATCCAGACGATTCCAAACCCTTCAACGTCGTAGCCGTCCTGAAGCGGTACTAAGGCGAACAGCTCAGATTCCGCGAGTAGTCTGCCTTTTTCTTCCATATTCACGAACCCAAGGAATTCGATGTCGTCGTGATTCGCTGCTCTCTCCTCTAATTTCCGCCTATTGGGGCCGTCACCTACCACCTTAAGCATTCTACCTTCTTTGGTGGACGTTGGAAGGCTCTTCCAGACATCAATTAGCATTCGTATGTTTTTCCTATCAACAAATCTCGACAGAGTCAATACGTCTCCCGTGCTTGTGGCGTCCTGAGCGACAGAATGATAGTACTCCACGTCGATACTTGGATGGATTACATTCGTTTCTGTGTCGGGGACCAGATTTTCTACTAATTCTGCTGTGAACCCACTTACTGCATGAATAGTGGATGCGGCCTCAATAGCGCTGGTTGCGAGTCGAGTATATTTCAATTCCTTCGCGTGGACAGAGAGTACGGAGGGGATATCACGATTGTTTGCGACTTCTAAAGCAGGTAGTAATCGAAGATGAGTAGCGTGAATTATGTCCGGTCCAAACGACTCTACGGCTTCTTCTATTTCTCTCCGCGCGAAATTTAGATAAGCGTAATCCACGGGTCGTGTTATAACGTACCGAGGATTCTTTGGTAGATAATGGAACAATGGGATTTCGGTATCCCTTTCGATTATATGATGCTCTACTGTATGATTAATCTGTTTGAGTCCTTCTTCCAGATTTCTAATCACAGTTTGTATTCCACCAGGGGCTGTTGGATTGTGCGAACTGAATATTAGTATTCTAGTCATTTTTGGTCAAATGGATCTCTCATCCCAGACAATACCGCAGACCTACATATAGTATGGGATAGTTGATTATTTAGTAGTGCGCGTTATATAGGATTGCAATGGAAATTCCAGAGCAGATTGAGCTTGGTTGTGGAAAGAAAAAACCTGAGGGATTCTATGGAGTAGACATCTCTGAAACCGAGGTTGTCGACCAGACTGAAAACCTTGATCAACCAGGCTGGGATCTCCCATCCGATCATTTTCATGTAATCCGGGCAGTAGATTTATTCGAACATCTGTCTAATCCTACGCAGTTTATGGAGGAAGTCTGGAGAATAGCAAAACCAGAAGCCAAGATCGTGATCCGAGGACCACACATTAGTAGTGACAATTGGCACGACCCAACCCATAAGCGTTTATTGGGGTCTCGTACGTTTGAACACTACACCCCGGAGAGCCGTTTCGAGTTCTATTCTGATTGTTCGTTCAAGGTTAACGATTTCGAGATTCAATTTCAGTGGCAACCAACTCCTATTAAACAAATCGGGCATTATGTAGCGAATAGGATGACCTATAGTTACGAAACGACTGCTTTGCGTAACATACTTCCAGCAACTAATATAAGATTTGAATTAACTCCTATAAAGAAATAGTTAGATATACCCTAAATCTTGAAGTCGGGATCGAGTTGTAGTCATTTCATCCTTCGAAGAGGCAGATTTGTAATCCCACATGGCAGGAGCGCTCTCAACTACGCCTTCGATTTTTGCCCACGGAACTTTGTTGACAAATGGATGTTCAATACTGTGCGCGAAGCCGCCGTATTCACCTAAAGCCTCACCGTGATCACCGATGACTACGTACCGGTCGAAATCAGTCCGCACAATCAGTTCAGAGACTGAGGCTAAAACTCTCAGAAGGTTCGATTTGTAGTACTTTCGTAGCTCTTTTTTCGATATCTTGCCAGATTTGACTGCCTCCCAGATGTCTTGGTCAATCTTCACGTTCTCCTCGTGGATGCTCGACCGCTCACGGCTAAGACCGGGTCGGTTTTCGCCGATGAACGGGGCGTGAGGTTGGAAGTAGTGGACCACCATTCGCGATGCATCGGCGGCTCTCTCTACCGCCCGCTCAGTCGTCGGCTCCGGAGGGCAAACACGCAGTTCTTCATCCCAGAAATCCCGCCACACTTCCTCCAAGTCCAGAAAGTGGTTGTTAGGCGTATACCCTCGATAGTACTCGTACAAGTCTTCTTGGGGGAGGCCGTCACCGGAATCTTCGCCATCAAACTTGAACTCCTCGGAGGTGACGGGTGTTGCAGCCGTAACATAGGGATAGGAGTACGTCTCGGGCCAGTTGTACTGTAGATACTCGAAAGTATTAGTTGCAACAGTTCTCGTGGCCCTAACGTCACCATAGAAAAACGAACCGAACAAGGTTTTTAGATAATCATATCGACATGCGTCCAGGACAATCAATAAAAAGTTGTCTTTTCTTCTTAGTTCCGCTAACAAGTCCGCTTGATTCGGAAGGGAAGCAGTAGAGGTTCCGAGACGAATCTGTTGCCGTAACTCGTCGATTACTTCAGATTTGATATACCCTGGTACAGCTGTCGGGTTCTGCAGTCCCCTATGGACGGCATTTCTAGGCAAGTAACGTGACATAGTGAGTTGACCGAATTAGATACGATTAAACATTCCGGCTCATTCCAAACGAATACGGCGAACGCTTGACCCACCATGGCGTCTTCCCACCCCCACGTTAATATTATTGTTCCAGTGTACAATGACGCTGACGGCGTTCTTCAAACACTCGAATCAACTACCAGCCAATCATACGTCACATATGATGTATTCGTCGTGGACAACGGTTCGACAGATTCTACGCAGGATGTAATCGCCGAGTTTGCGCGGAAAAACCGGGAAGTGAAACCTGGCCTTGAGGAGGAAAGGCAGGGGTCTTATGCCGCACGGAATAGAGGAGTAAGAGACGCTAGTGGCGACATATTGGCTTTCCTCGATGCAGACGAAACTGTCGATACAGACTGGCTAGAAACTGCTATCGAAGTGATAGAAACTCGGGGTGTTAACTACCTCGGCTGCAACGTCGAACTGACTCTCCCCGAAAACACCCTCGTTGGCAGGTACAACGTTCACACAGGCTTCCCAGTGGAACAGTACCTCGAAGAGCAGAACTACGCACCTACTTGCGCTCTCCTCGTCAAGCGAGAGGTGTTCGAGGACGTCGGCCACTTCGACGCCCGACTCATCTCCGGCGGCGACCGAGAGTTCGGCGAACGAGTCCACGAGGCAGGCTACAAACAGGGATACGCTGAAGATGCGACAGTCTACCACCCAGCTCGTACTTCGTTCGAGTCCCTCGCGAAGAAGAACTTCCGCGTCGGACGAGGCTTCTGCCAGAAGCAACGCTACTATCCGGAGCGCTACGGCAAGCCCGGCATCCCACCCAAGCCGAGCGGCCCAAGCGGCGGTGACGAAGAAGACGAACCCGACTCCCTCTTCACGAAACTAGCCTTCGCGTTCCTCTCGTTCGCGATGCTCGCCTGCAGGGGCTCCGGGTACTATTACGAGTACTTCTTCGGCGAGGAGCGAGACGACATCCCGGCGCCTACGAGTTAGCCTTCTCAACCAGATTCGGCGTCGCCATCGCGTACACGTACCCGAGCCCGACCGCGGCCGTGAACACGAAGATCGCCACGAGCTGCTGCAACCGAAGGAGCGACGGCGACCGAACCAGATTCTTCACGCGCTTCGGCACGAACCGAGTCAGCAACTGCTTCAGATAGCTGCTCTTGTTGTCCTCGGCGTCCGGGTACAGCAGATCCATCACACGCTTGGAGTACCCCTGCCAGAACGACCGGAACACGAGCCAGCCGAACTCGCCACGGTAGTCGAAGAGCTTGTGGTGCACACGCGCGTCCCGCGTGAACACCATCCCGCGACCGTACTCCTCGCGCAGTCGAATCCCAACGGGCGCCTCGTGTGCCTGCAGATGCTTGTCGCCCTTCCGGCCCGTGTTCGGGTCGTACCCGCCGACCTCGAGGAACTCCTCCCGCCGATAGGAGATGTTCGAACCGTACGTGTTCCGGACTTCCTCACCGTCCTCGGCGAACCCTGGCTCGACACACCCCACCAGCCAGTAGAACTCGGCGGGGAAGAAGTCGGGTTTCTCGGTCTGCCAGTCAGGGACGACGTCGCCCCCGACGGCGATGGCGTCGGTTTCCTCGTACACCTCGACGAGCTTCGTCACCCAGTCGTCCTGGGCGGTGGCGTCGTCGTCGATGAACGCGACGACATCGCCGCTCGCGAGCTCGGCACCCTTCGTGCGGCTGTAGGAGATGCCCTGGTTCTCGTCGTTGCAGTGCAGGACGACGTTCTCCTCGTCACCGAAGTCCTCGCGCACGCGCTCGAAGACGTCTTCGTTGCCGTCGACGACGAGCACGACTTCCAGCGGCTCGTACTCCTGGGCCAGCACGCTCTCGACACACTCCGAGAACGGCCCGTACCGGTCCATGGAGTACGTGCAGACGACGACGGAAGCCTTCATTAGCGGAGAGTTGTCCAAACCCGCGAATAAGGATTGTGCTTCCCAGCCATCGAACAACCGTCTAGTGGCGGTATTTCGGGCAGACTGGCGCTTTCGAGGCGATAAAATACAGCGGGCCAGGCTAGGACTTGCAATAATTCAAGATGCTCTGCTCACTCAAACAGCCCGCTCAGTCCGTAGGAAGATGACAAGGCTTATTCGCGCTCTGGCGGACCCTACGGGTAATGAGCGAGAAGAACGAGGAGTCGAGAGCGTCCTCCATATCGGCCGATTCAGCTCTCGACGCTCTCGAAAATTGGTACCACGTACCCGTACTGGGCGCTGTCCTCGCGTTCATGTTCTGGGTACGCGTGCAGGCGTGGGAAAACTTCACGCAGAACGGGCAGGTGTACTTCTCCGGGAACGACGCGTACTACCACTACCGACAGGTGATGTACACCGTCCAGAACTGGCCGGAGACGATGCCATTCGACATCTGGACGAACTTCCCTGCCGGGACGCTCGCCGGACAGTTCGGGACGCTGTTCGACCAAATCGTCGCAACAGCAGCCGTAGTCATCGGACTCGGCTCCCCGTCACAGCAGACGATTTCGATGACGCTGCTGTTCGCGCCCGCCGTCTTCGGCACGCTACTGGCCATCCCGACGTATTTCATCGGGAAGCGCCTCGGTGGCCGGCTCGGCGGCGTGTTCGCGGCAGTCGTTCTTGGCCTCCTTCCGGGTTACTTCCTCTCGCGGAGCCTCGTCGGCGCCGCCGACCACAACGGCGCGGAGCCGTTGTTCATGTCGCTGGCAGTGCTCGCGACGATGATCGCGCTCACGGTCGCCCAGCGCGAGAACCCGGTGTACGAGCAGTTCCTCGACCGCGACGTCGCCGGGCTGCGGCGCGTCGTCGGGTGGAGTGTGCTCGCCGGAATCACGACTGCGGCCTACATGTGGGTGTGGCCGCCTGGCGTCCTTCTCGTCGGCATCTTCGGCGCGTACTACCTCGTGAAGCTCGTTAGCGACTACTACAGCGGTACGAGCCCGGAGCACGCTGCCATCGTCGGCGCTATCAGTATGGCGACGACGGGGATTCTGCTGCTCTCGTCAATCGAGGAAGCCGGCATGGGCGTCTCCGGGTTCACCTATCTCCAGCCGGCGTTCTCGTTCGCCGTCGCGTTCGGCTGCGTATTCCTCGCCGCGCTCGCACGCGTCTGGGACGACCGTGAGCGCAGCGAAGCCGGCTACGTCGCCGCGACCTTCGGCATTCTCGTCGTCGGTATCGGCGTACTCGCGCTCGTCCTCCCGAGCTTCTGGTCGTCGCTGCAGTCGAACCTTCTCACGTATCTCGGCTTCAGCGCCGGCGCAGCCACTCGGACTATCGGCGAGGCGCAGCCGTTCCTCTCCCAGACGAGCCGCTACGGCCTCGGGATGGTCGGCGTCATCTTCCTTGAGTACGGACTCGCGTTCTTCACGGCGCTCCTCGGCGCGGGGTGGATTCTGCTCCGTCCGCACTTCCGGAGTGGCAACCCGCGGCGGCTGGGCGGCGCAGCGGCCGCCGTCTTGGTGGTGGGGCTTGTGTTCGTGGCGCCGGGCATCGGTGACGCGGTCGGCACGCTCCTCGGCGTCGACCGTCAGCTCGGCTCGCTCGCCATTGTCGCCATAACGCTGCTTGCGGTCACGGTGACTGGCGACTATGACCCCGAACAGTTACTCGTGGTCGTCTGGGGCGCGTTCATCACCTCGGCGGCGTTCACGCAGGTGCGGTTCAACTACTACCTCGTCGTGCCGGTCGTGGTGCTGAACGCGTACGTGTTGAAGGTCGTGCTTGGTTCCGTAAGCCTCGACAAGCCGGCCTCGCAGGTCGAAGACGTTGACTGGTATCAGGTCGGGACGGTCGTCGCCGTCGTGCTGGTCGTGCTCGTCCCCATCGCGGCGCCCGTGGCGGCGTCTGCGACCGGCGACGGCGCCAGTCCGATTCGACTGACGAACAATCAGGGCCAGCAGGTGCCGCTGCAGTCCGCGACGACCGTCGGCGCGTCGAACGGCCCAGGTGCGGTGACGGTGTGGGACGACGCGATGGAGTGGATGCAGAACAACACGCCCGAGCAGGGGAACTTCGGTGACGCGAACAACGCCGACCAGCTGGACTACTACGGGACGTACAGTCAGACCGACGACTACGACTACCCCGCTGGCGCGTACGGCGTGATGTCGTGGTGGGACTACGGCCACTGGATGACCGTCGAGGGCGAGACGATTCCGGTCGCGAACCCGTTCCAGCAGAACGCGGACAACGCAGCGAACTTCCTGCTCTCGCAGAACGAGACGGAGGCCGCGAACGCGCTCGACGTCGTCAACGAAGACGACGCGAAGACGCGGTACGTCGCGGTAGACTCCCAGATGGTCTCCACCCAGCAGAAGTTCGGTGCGCCCATCCAGTTCTACGACGGCCCGCGGAACCTCTCCACGGGGACGTTCTACACGCAGAACATCCTCTCGCAGTACGGTGAGGACGGCCAAGTGACGAACTACCGGTCGTTCCGTCAGCTCCCGACGCTGCACCACCAGGCGTACTACGAGTCGCTGATGGTGCGGCTCTACCAGAACCACGGGAGCGCCCAGCAGCCCCAGCCCATCGTCGTCGACTGGCAGGACACCTTCCAGACGGCAACCGGCGCGGACCTGTACAGCTTCGACCAGTCGGCGTCCCCGATTCAGCAGTTCAACAGCATGACCGCGGCCGAGCAGTACGTCGCCAACGACACGACCGCCCAGATCGGCGGCATCGGGAGTAACCCGCCGGAGTACGTCGAGGCGCTACAGCACTACCGGCTCGTCGGCTCCAGCGACGACCAGGGCGTGAAGCTCTTCGAGCGCGTCGAGGGCGCGACCGTCGAAGGCACCGGGCCTGCGAACGCGACGGTCACCGCGTCGGTCACGCTGAACATGACCCACCTCGCGCAGGGCAACCAGACGCCGCAGTTCACGTACACGCAGCGTGCCGACACTGGGCCGGACGGCGAGTTCACGATGACGCTCCCGTATGCCACAACTGATTACGAGGCATATGGGCCAGCAAACGGGTACACGAACACGTCGGTTCGGGCAACAGGCCCCTACGAGATCACGAGCCCCTCCACAATCACTGAAGACCGCGAGATTGTGACGTGGAACACGACCGCTCAGATCACCGAAGGCCAAGTGATTGGCGAGAACGAGACCGTCTCAACAGTCGAGCTAGACCGTCACGTCAGCGGGACGCTCGGCGACACGAACAACACGACGCAGAATAATACAACGCAGCCGAATGTTGCATCGTCCGAAATCACAGCAGACTCGGTCAACTCCACAGAGACGACGCAAGCTGACCGATTAGACACCCAATCCCCGTTCGGTGCGGCCGCCGCGTTCGTCGCGCCCGCCGTCGTCGGCGCGCTCGGTCGGCGGTACGCATAATGGCCGGGCGCGACTGGCTGGCGGTCTACCTGAAGGGCGCCGCGATGGGCGCCGCCGACGCCGTCCCCGGCGTCTCCGGTGGGACCATCGCGCTCATCACGGGCATCTACGAGCGCCTCGTCGGCGCCATCGCGGCGCTGGACCCCGTGGAAGCGCTGGGCTTGCTCGCGCTCGTCCCACGGCTCGGCAGCGCCGACGCCCGCGAGGAACTCTGGGAGTCGCTCGTCCGGATGGACGTGCCGTTCCTCGCACTCCTGGGCGTCGGCGTCGTCACCGCCGTCGTCACCGTCGCGAACGTCGTCCACGTCGCCATCAACGACTTCCCGGGCGTGACGTTTGCGTTCTTCTTCGGGCTCATCGCGGCCTCCGTCGTCGTCCTCCTCAGCGAAGTCACGCTCGACACGCCGGGCAGAGTCGCGGCGGCCGTCGTCGGGTTCGCGCTCGCGTTCGTCCTGAGCGCGCAAGCGCAGACCGGCGCGCTCCCCGACGTGCTGCCCGTCGTCTTCCTCGCGGGCGCCGTCGCCATCTGCGCGATGGTGCTGCCGGGCGTCTCGGGGTCGCTGTTGCTGTTGACGCTGGGGCTGTACGACACGATGACGTCGGCGGTCAGCGAGTCGACAGACGCCGTCCTCGGCGGCGACTTCGGCGCGGCCGTCGACCCGGTGTCGACGCTCGTGGTGTTCACGGCGGGCGCCGTCGTCGGCGTGCTGTCGTTCGCGCGCGTCGTCGAGTGGGCGCTGGAGAACTACCGGGCGGCGACACTGACGTTCCTCGTCGCGCTGATGGCAGGCGCGCTCCGGGCGCCGGCCATCCAGATTAGCGACGCGAACCCCGAGTGGACGGCGGCGAGCGCCGGCGGCGTTCTCGTCGCGGGCGTGCTCGGCGCGGCGGTCGTGCTCGTGCTGGACGCGACGACCGACGACCTCGACTACTGACGCCGACAGTTCCCGCCGCTGGAAGGGGTGTTTTCTTCGTCGCGCTCGAACGCACAGCCGTGCTCCCCTTCGACGACGAGACGGTCTCACGGGTCGCCGCCGACGGCGGCGTCACCGAGGCGACGCTCCGCGATGCGGCCGCGTCCGTGCAGGCGACCCTGTCGGACTACCCGGGGCGGTCCGTCGACGGCCTCGTCTACAGGCGAAACAGGCCGAGTGCCTCGGGGCTTGACCCCGAGGGTGAAGACCGTTCGCTCGATATACTGTTCAATCGTAGCGGCCGAAACATCACCAGTCGTCCCGATGTAGTACGATTCCTCCCAGAACCAACCGCCCTACAGGTACTCTCGTAACAGGGGTTCGCTGTTGCCACATCTCTCGTGCTGTACTGCTCTTGACGGTCCGTACGATCTCGCTCGGGGCGTTCTTGGGATGTGTTAATAGGAACGGGTGTACGTGGTCGAGTAAGCTGTGCAACGACAATATCCCATAGTTAGACTCGTCGCACACTTCTCGAAAACTCGATTCCGGTGAATCTATCACACCCAGTTTCGGGTGTCGATACTTCGGAAACCACACAAAGTGGTAGTTGACGTTGTATACCGTGTGTGGTTTGACCGGTTCTCGCCCATAGTTCCCATTCGTGGACAAGAATTAAGCATTTCAGTGAATAAGCAATAAGTGAGGGATGACCAAACGACTCACCGTTGACTTCGAGGACGAGCTATACAAGGAGTTCTCGAAGCAATGCATCGACGCTGAGAAAACAAAGTCCGAAGTCGTGCGTGGACTCGTTACCGACTGGCTCGACGAAGACGAAGAATGACCGACGTACAGACTCTCGTGAAGACGCTGGACTTTCAACTCGACATCCAGAGTGACAACGAGAGCCTACTGTACGACGCCACGCTCGAATCACGGTGGGCGTACAACGAAACCATCCGTCTCGCCAAGGAGGGCGTGGACTGGGATGAAATCCCCGATCGCGTAGCCGCCAACGCCGACCTCGTGAAAAATACGACACAACGTGTCGTGGCGAAGGCACTCGGTGCGATGGAAAACTACCATGAGTACGACGACTTCGGCTTGCCGAGTCACACCAAGGATGGTGCGTACCCGCTTCGAGCCAACTACGAGGAAGGCTACAATCTCACGGTCCGTGACGACGGAACTATCGAGTTCCGTATCAGCACCAGACCGTACAAACACGTAAAAGGGGTGCTAGAAGGCGACGACGCTCATATCGACATTTTGCGGGCCGCACTCGCAAGCGACGAGTGGACGATTGGGACGACGGAAGCATTATTCCACGACGAGACACCCGAGTTGCACGTCAACGTCACGAATACCGAGCGTACAGTCCGAGACAAACAGGACTCTCGGACGGTCATCGGCGTAGACGTAAACGAAGACAACGTGGCACTGTCGGCGCTGTCAGCAGATGGAGTTGAGGATACGTTGGTCATCGACTTCCCCGAAATCAAGTTCGAGCGACACCGCTACTTCACGATGCGGAAGCGCGTGCAGAACGCCGAGAAACCGAGTATCCACGACACGCTGGAAGGACGAGAAGCACGGTTCGTCCGTGACCGACTCCACAAAGTGAGTCGGCACATCGTGGAGTGGAGCCAACAGTTCGAAAAATCGTGTATCGTCTTTGAAGACCTCAAAGAGATGCGCGACAGTATCGACTACGGCACGCGGATGAACCGACGCTTGCACCACCTCCCGTTCCGTGCCCTCCAACACTATACGTCGTACAAGGCAGCCTTTGAGGGCATTCCGACCGCGTGGATTAACCCCGAGTACACCAGCCAGCGGTGTCCGATGTGCGGACATACGGAGCGTGCGAACCGTCATAAGAAGCGGTTCAAGTGTCGGGACTGCGGGCATCAAGACCACAGCGACCGTGGTGCAAGTGTCAACATCGCTGTGAAAGGCAGTAAGAAACTCGATTGGAATGTGCCTGCTCTCAACAGCCTTCCCCAAGTCAGGAAGGTGCGACGGCAGGCATCGGGGGCCGTGGACGCCCCGACCGTGACCTCGGATACCGCGAGAGGACATCATTCCGATGGTATCCGAGGCGTGTCAGACTAATCCACGGGAAGCCTCGGGGCTTGACCCCGAGGCGGTTCACGAGTGGCGCCAGGCGTTCCGCGACGACCCGCTCGTCGAACGTCGCCCCGACGCGTGGGTGCTGCGCGTCCCCGAGCGCGTCTGGGCGGACGTCCGCGAGCGCGCCGACGTACCGGAGGCTATCGAAGAGACACTTCTGGCGCTGTACGCGACGGAAACCGAGGGAGAAGACGGCGTCGCGCTGGTGATTGCGCGCGACTCGACCGGCGAATAGCGGAGACGGCCGACTCAGAACTCGCCTTCCGGTTCGGGCTCCGGCTCGGGTTCGGGCTCCGCGTCGATCTGGTCCTCGTAAGCGAGGTTCATGATCCACTGCGAGAAGGCGTCGCTCTGGGCGTCGACTTCCTCCTCGCCGACGAACGGCGACAGCATCTCGCCGGCCATCAGAAGAGAGAAGTCCAACTCGCGCTCGTCGATGACGGGCGTGATGAGGTAGGTGGTGTTGCCCTCGTGGACGGTCTCCTCGCGCTCGACGAACCCCTTCTCCTCGAGCTTGGAGGCGATGCGGCTGCCCTTCCGCGAGGAGACGTCCAGCTCCTTCCAGAACTCGCTCTGGTGGACGCCCCGCGTCTCTCGAACGAGTTCCAGCCCGCGTCGCTCGTCCTCCGAGAGGTCCGACTCGGTGGCTTCGGCGCTCATGTACGACACAGGGTGTGCGCGCGGTTTAAAGCTGACCGTCCACGCGCCTGAAGTCGGTCTCGCAGGGCGGGCCGTCGGCGAACTCGTAGGCCACGTCGCCGTCCGCCGAAATCGTCACGAGCGACGACGACCGCGTACCGAAGCCGTCGCGGTGGACGCACGCGTCGGTGTCGTGGTCGCGGAGCGCGTCGCGGGCGGCCGCGCGCCACGCGTCGGCCGTGTCGCGGCCGCTGAGTGCGTCCCGAATCGTCCGCGACTTCTCCGTCTGGCCGTCGAAGCCGGCGTTCACGACGACGTGCGTCCCGGGGTCGAAGGCGTGCGTCCGCAGCACGCCGTCCCACTCCAGGAGCACGCACTCGTGTTCGTCCGCGACGACGAGGTTGAACCCCGCGTACTCGCGGTCGGCGACCTCGCGCTCCACAGTCCCAATCGCGTCGTCGGCGGACCCGGCCGCGAGCGCGTCAGTGACGAGGAGGCCTCTGGAGCGCTCCCCCTCGATGTCGGCGTCCCGGTTGGTCACGCCGACGAACACGCGGTGCTCGTTCACGCCGAGCCACGTCCCGCCGGCGTCCTCGTCTCTGGGCATCAGCACCTCGGGGTTCGACCCGCGGACGGCAGGCGGGGAGGACGGGCGGCCGACTGCTTCGTCGCGGTTCGCACCGACGACCAGCGGCGCGTCGTCGTACACCTGCCACGCGAATGTCAGCGTACACACGCCCGACAGTAGGGTCCGCCCGCACTTAGTTCTCGTCGGCCAACATCGACCGGACGGCTTCGCGGTCCACGGTCCCGGAGGCGGTCCGGGGGATTTCGTCGCCGAAGACAATCGTCCGGGGGTGCTTGTAGCCGGCGAGCCGGTCCTCGCAGAACGCCCGGAGGTCGTCGGTGGTCACGTCGCCCTCGGGGACGACGAGCGCGGCGACGCGTTCGCCCCATTCCTCGTCGGGGACGCCGACGACGGCGGCGTCACCGACGGCGGTGTGGTCGCGGAGGACGGCCGCGACTTCCTCGGGGTGGACGTTCTCGCCGCCGGTGACGATTTGGTCGGTCTGCCGCCCGCCGACGTGGAGGAACCCTTCAGCGTCCACGAACCCGAAGTCGCCGGTACGGAGGCCGTGCTCGCAGAACCGCTCGTCGTTCGCGTCAGCGGAGAGGTAGCCGGGCGTGACCGTCGGCCCCGAAACGACGAGTTCGCCCGTCTCGCCAGCCGGCAGGACGTTGCCGTCCTCGCCGACGACGGCCACCTCGGTGCCGAGCAGCGGCCGGCCCGAACTGTCCGGGCGGTCGCGGGCCTCCGTCGCGTGCAGCGTCGCGACCTGCGAGGTGGTCTCGGTCATCCCGAACGTCGGACAGACCGGGACGCCCGAGTCCAGCGCGCGCTCGACGAGTTCGGGCGGCGTGGGCGCGCCGCCGACGAGCGCG
Organism: Halobacterium sp. NMX12-1; assembly: GCF_040435975.1. Taxonomy (NCBI): domain Archaea; kingdom Methanobacteriati; phylum Methanobacteriota; class Halobacteria; order Halobacteriales; family Halobacteriaceae; genus Halobacterium; species Halobacterium sp. NMX12-1. The sequence continues at coordinate 1,815,126 of NZ_CP159204.1, forward strand.
AACCGCAGGGTGTCCGGGACGCCGCCCGCGTCGAGCAGCCGCGAGAGCATCGTCGGGACGAGCGAGACGCCCGTGCAGTGGTGCGTGGCGAGCGCGTCGCGCACGTCGTCGGCGTCGAAGCCGCGCGCGAGCACCGCCGTCGTCCCGTACAGCGCCGACCGCAGGACGACCGAGAGCCCGCCCATGTGGTACAGCGACAGCGGACAGAGCCAGCTGTCCTCGGGGAGCACGCCGAGCCGGAACGCCGACGCGACGGCGCTCGCGGCGAAGTTCGCGTACGTCAGCCGGACCGCCTTCGGGTCGCCGGTCGTCCCCGAGGTGAATATGACGGCGCGCGTGTCCGTCCACGAGAGGTCCGCGGGCTCGACGGCGTCCGGCGAGCGCGCGCCGAAGTGCTCGACGTTGCCCCCGGCGTCCACGCTCACTGCTGGTACGGGAAGCTCGCGGGCCGGGTCAGCGGTGTCGGCTTCGTAGACGACGAGGACTGGGTCGACGCGCTCCGCTTGTGCGCGGAGTTCGGGCGTCGCGAGCCGGGCGTTCAGCGGCACGAGCACCGCGCCGAGCCGGGCGCACGCGAACGCCAGCCGGACGAACGCGGGGCGGTTCTCCATCAGGACCGCGACTCGGTCGCCGCGCTGGACGCCACACGCGGCGAGCCGGCCCGCGGTCTCCTTGACGTCGGCGTCCAACTCGCGGAACGTCCACGACGCGTCGGTAGCGGCGTCCACGAGCGCGGTCGCGTCGGGGTTGCTTCGCGTCTGGAGCGCAATGGCATCACGCATCGGCGTTCACCTCCGCGAGGTCGATGCTGACGCCGTGGCCGGGTGCCTCGGGCACGCGAATTCGGCCGTCTTCGACGAGCGCGGGGTCGGCCGCGAGGTCGTCGGCGAGCCGGTCGGCGGTCGCGAGCCCGCAGGCGGGCACGTCGGGAATCGCGGCGGCGAGGTGGACGGCGGCGGTTCGCGCGACGACGGCGTCCACGGTCGTCGTCACGACGGGTTCGACGCCCGCGTCGCGAGCCGCGCGAGCGGCGTCGAGCGCGCGGTCCACGCCCCCGAGCGCCATCGGCTTCAGCACCACGTAGTCGGCGGCGTCGAGCGCGTCAGCGAGCGCATGCTCGGTCAGCGATTCGTCGAGCGCGACATCGGTCTCGCCACCACGGAGGTCGGCGTGCCCCGCGAGGTCCTCGGCAGGAAGCGGCTGTTCGACGTACTCGATGTCGAAGTCGGCGAACGCGTCGAACGCTTTCCGGGCTTGCTCGCGCGTCCACGCGCTGTTCGCGTCCGCGCGCAGCGTCGCGTCAGTTTCGTCGTTGACCGCGCGGAGCCGTTCGGTGTCCGCTTCGACGGAGCGCGCCCCGACCTTCAGTTTCACCGTCTCGAAGCCCCGCTCGACGGCGGCTCGCGCTTCGGCTGCCGTCGCTTCGATGGAGCCGTCGCCGACGGTGGCGTTCACCGGGACCGACTCTACGGGGTCGTCGGCGAGACTTCGGGTCAGCGAGACGCCCTTGTCGCGAGCCTCGGCGTCGAGTTTCGCCAGCGAAACGGCGTGCCGTGCGGCGGGCGCGTCCTCGCAGGCGGCGAGCGCGTCGTCCCAGTTGTCGGCGTCGTCGGCAGCTTCGAGCGCCCGTTCGCAGGCGTCCAGCGGTTCGGTCCAGTCTGGAAGTGGCGTGGCTTCGCCGACGCCGCCGTTTCGGGCGAAGATGAATCCGCGGCGCTCGTCGATGGTGCCGCGAGCCGTCTCCAGCGGGCGCGCCAGCGGGAGCGAGAACTGTCGAAACATCTCTTAACAAATAGGAAATTCCTTCGCTTGCGGCAGGTGGGTGTGATACTCTACCAACTTTCTAACTACTATCTTTCGCTGGTGTTGAGGCACTTTGCTCCCTCCAACAGCAATCCTTTCCATGTGTATCCTCTCTCGTCTTTCAGTTCAGTTAACCATTCGTGCTGTTCCTCGCTCACCTGAAAACGCACTTCTTTAGGCATATATCCTTGTTAATTTGGATGATTTTTATGTGCTTCGCTGTCTTAAGCTGAGACGTGGGCGCTACCGTCACGAAAACGCTTGAAGCCACGCTTGCGCCACCGACGGCGCATAAAGAGCAACGGCTTCAGCGGACTGTAGCGACGTACCGTCGCGCTCTCCTCGATGCATTCGAAAGTGGTGCTGACACACAGATGGCGGTCAACGATATCGTTACCGGGTACACGCTCACATCTTACGCGAAAGACGCGCTCAAGAACTACATCCCCAAACTCCACCAGACGTATAACGCCGAAGAAGTCAACGACGACCATCCTGTCCGGTTCACAAATCGGGGTTGGCAACTTGACTACTCTCCTAATCGCGACCATAGCTATTGCTGGCGTGTTCCCCAAGCCGGTCGTGGTAACGCTTTCTGGATTCCTCTTCGCATCAACCCGGCTCAGCAAGAGTTGTGGAACGACCTTCTCGAGGGTGACGTGACAGTTGGCGAGTTCCGATTACAAGAACACCGAACTAACTGGGTACTTCACGTCACCATCGAGTACGAAGTTACGGAACCAGAACAACCAGACGATCCGACACCGATCGGCTTCGACATCGGTGAATCCAAACTCTTGACGGGCTGTGCCTGTCAAGACGGCACTCCGACTCAACCGTACATCTACGACGGCGGCCGAGCGAGACAACTCCGCAAGGAAATGCATACGACACTGAAGCGTCTCCAAGAACGTGACGCCGCCGAGTGGCGCATCGAGGAGCGATTCAACCACTACCAGAACGCGCTGACGGATATTGTAGAGAAGGCGTCTCGGAGCGCTGTTGAGTACGCCAGGCAGTTCGAGAATCCGGTAATCGTACTAGAAGACCTGACGTACATTCGCGAACATCTCGACTACGGAAAGTGGATGAATCGCCGTCTCCACAACTGGGCGTTCGCCCGTCTCACTGGCCGTATCGAGGACAAAGCCCTCGAAGCGGGTATTCCGGTTCGGTTCGTGAGTCCGGCGTACACAAGTCAGACGTGCCACGCCTGCGGACACCTCGGGTCTCGGAGTTCTCAGGCAGCGTTCCGATGTACGAACGACGACTGTTGGGTGACGGAGTACCAAGCAGACATCAACGCGGCGGCCAACATCGCCGGTCGCCTCAACCCGTGGGGAGAGAGCCTGTCGCTGAAACCGACGGGCGATGACTCGCCACGGGATGGGAGTGGCTGTGACACCACCACAGAACACCGCGAGGCGAGTCAAAAATCACGACAAATGACCCTCGCGGCGTACAGTTCCGAAACTTCCTCGCATAGCGAGCTTTCCCTTGTAGGGAGCCCCTCCATTCAGGGTGGGTAGAAGATGTCACAGCGCGAGGCCGACGCCGAAGAGGAGCGCGTACAGCGCGAGCAGTTGCCCGGTGCGCGTGAGCGCTGGGTTGAGGGCGTCGCCGTCCGTGCGCGTGAAGACGGTCCGCGTGACGCTCGCGGCCAGCGGGAGCGATAGGTACGGCAGGAACACCGCGGGCTCGCCTGTCCGCGCGAAGAACCACGCCGGGACGGCGTACGCGAGCGCGAGCATCGCGACGAACTGGACGCGGGAGAACGCGTAGCCGAAGCGCACCGCGAGCGTGCGCTTGCCGGTCGTCTCGTCCTCCTCCTTGTCGCGGACGTTGTTCACGACGAGGACGTTCGTCGCGATAGCCGCGATAGGCAGGCTGGCGACGACCGACGACAAGGTCACTGAGCCCTCGGGGATGCCGACCGGGACGCCCGCGACGAAGCTCGCGGCCTGCACGTAGTACGCGCCGGTGACGGCGACGACGCCGAAGAAGACGAACACGAAGACGTCGCCGAGGCCGTGGTAGCCCAGCGGGTACGGGCCGCCCGTGTACGCGATGCCGGACGCGACGCTCACGAGGCCGACGACGAGGATGGGAACGCCGCCCACCCAGACGAGGTACGTGCCGACGAGGATGGCCGCGGCGAACGTGAGGTACATCGCGCGCTTGACCTCGTCGGGCTCGATGAGGCCGCCCGCCGTGACGCGCGTGAACCCCTCGCGGTCCTCGGTGTCGGCGCCCTGCACGGCGTCGTAGTAGTCGTTCGCGAAGTTCGTGCCGACCTGGATGAGCGCGGCGCCGACGAACGCGGCGAGCGCGGGTAGCGGCGCGAACACGCCGTCGCGGACCGCCAGCCCGACCGCGACCAGGATGGGGGCGGCCGCGACCGGGAGCGTGTGCGGGCGCGCGGCGATGAGCCACGCCTCCCGCCGGGAGACGTCAGCCGTATCGGTCATGCCCCGCGATTGGGCGAGCGCGCCCATAGCGGTGGCGGTCCCGGCGCTGTGGCGGTGGTGTCGTGGCCCGCCGCAAGGGAGACGTATAAGTCGCTGAAGAGACGTTTTCGAGGGGATGGGGTTACCTCTCGTCTTTCTGGCGTACGTCGTCGCGTTCGGCGCGGCAGTCCTCGGATGTGCGGTCGGGGTGCGGCGCGCGCTCGGGGTCGCCGACGCCGACACGCGGCGCGGCCTCGTGGGCGTGGTCGCGGGCAGCGGCGGCTGGGCGCTGTTCGAGCTCGCGTTCCTCGTCGCCCCCTCTGCGTTCCTGAAGTACGTCGCGTACGACCTCAGCCTCGTCGTCGGGCTCTCGACGGTGGGCGCGTGGCTGTACTTCTGCTCGGCGTACACGGGGCGGTCGTTCCACCGCGAACCGAGGTACCGCCACGCGGCCGTCGCGACCTACGTCAGCATCGTCGCAGTGAAGCTCACCAACCACGTCCACGGCCTCTACTTCACGACGACGGCCGTCGACGCGCCGTTCCCGCACCTCGCCATCCAGCACGGCACCATCCACTGGCTCGTCGCGGGCCTGTCGTACGCGCTCGTGGCGGTGGGCTTCTTCATGCTGTTCGAGCTGTTCCTCGAAGCCGACTACGACACGCGGCCGCTGGGCGCGCTCGTCGGGGTTACTGCCCTCCCCGTCGCGCTGGACGTCGTCGGGTTCGCGTCGCCGCTGCTCGTGGACATCAACTACGAGCCGCTTGGCGTCGCGGCGTTCGCGCTCGGCGTGCTCTACGTCTACGAGGAGGAGTTCCTCGCGGTCCAGCTCACGAACGGCGTCGACGACGCGGTCGTCTACCTCGACGGCGCCGACCGCATCCGGGAGTACAACGGCCGCGCCCGCGACCTGTTCGCCGCGCTCGACGGCGCGACCGGCGAGCGCTTCGACGACGTGCTCCCCGAAACCGCGGAGACGCTCGGGGACGACCACCCGGTCGTGGCGCGCGCCGTGGACGGCGAGACGCGCTACTACCTCGTGACGGACACGTCGTTCTCGCTCGGCCAGTCAGACATCGGCCGGATGGTCGTGTTCAGCGACGTCACACGCACCGAGCGCAAGCGCCGCGAGCTCGAACGCCAAAACGACCAGCTCGAAGGGTTCGCAGCGGCCATCCGCCACGAGCTGTTGAACACGCTCCAGATTATCGGCGGGCGCGTCACCGTCGCCGGGAACGCCCTCGACCGCGGGAACGTCGAGGCCGCCCGCGAGTCGCTGCGCACCGCCTCGGAGACGACCGACCGGATGTCCGGCATCGTCGAGGACCTCTCGGTGCTGGCGCGCCACGGCAAGACCCTCGAAGACACCGAGCGCGTGGACTTCCGGGCGGCCGTCGCGGACGCGTGGGCGGACGCCGACGTCGGCGACCTGTCGCTGTCCGTGGAGGGCGACGCGGACGTGGTCGCGGACCCGACGCGGGTCCGGGAACTCCTCGCGAGCGCGTTCGCGTTCGCCGCGCACAACGGCGCCAGCGAGGTGACCGTCGAGCGCGGCGACGACTGGTTCGCGGTCGCGGGCGACGGCCGGCCGCCCGGCGACGCCGACCCCGAAGCGTTCTTCGAGTACGGGAGCGCCGTGCCGGACTCGGAAGCCGGTATCCTCTTGCCGAACGTGCGGATGCTGGCGGCCGTCCACGGCTGGTCGGCGAGCCTCGACACCGACTACGAGGACGGCGTGCGTGTGGTCGTCACCGGGACGGGCAGCGTCAGCCGACCGGGGGACGACTGACCGTATCGGTTCGCCTCAAGACTCCCGCCCCAGGCGTCTTGGTCTCGAACGCCGGCGGGCTGTTCCACTTCGGCGATGACGTTGCTGGTGGCGTCTTCGAGAGAGGATGACGGGTCTCAGAAGCCAGTCTTGTGGAGAATGTACGCGGTAACCGTGGGCACGACACCCGCAGCGATGATGATTCCGGTGAAAACGACGGAGGTCGGCATTTCTAGTGCCATCAATAGTTCGCCCGCCGTCAATACGGCGAGTCCTCCGGACAAGGCGAGAATAGTGTATCCGATGATGGGATGATTGAAGTCCCCCTCGAGTTCGTCTCGGATGTCTACCAGTAGGTCCATTGCCATTTCAAGCCCCCTAATATTATTACAAAAGTTAAAAATATTTGTATTTATGGGTTACGAGGATATTTCCTGGATTTCTTCGTATCCAACATCCATCACGGCGAAATTCTCTAGGTGGAGCGCAGGAAAGTCCGGTGTCCCGTTAACCGTGAGCATGTCCGTATCCCGGTCCATCCAGACGCCACTCACTAGCACCCGAATAGATGGAGCGCAAACGCCGATAGCACACGCATCTAAATCGCGAAATGCCATCGTAATGTATGTCGAGTCCTTGAGTTGATTGATAGCAAATCCAGCAACGGCACCTGCAACTGTGCCAAGTGGAGCTAAAGAGGAACCGCTTAACGCTGCAACTGCAAGCGTTCCCAGCACAGACGTGAGTACCGTCGTTGTGAGGTTACCGGGTACCTTCTCGTATTCGATTGATGCGCCCAGTTGCCGGTGCTGCTTACTGTTGGCGGCGGCGTCGCAGTCGGTTCCCTTCGGGCTGTCCTCGAAGTAGAGGCCGATGCGGTCGATGGAGTCCTTAGTACCAGCGGCGATCTCCTCGATGACGTCTTGCAGGATGCTTTTCGCTTGGATAGACGGCCCATCTGGGGCTGTATCCACGTCGGCCGTTTTGCGGAGTTCGTCCCAGACCTTCGAATCTTGGTCCTCAGATTTGGCGGTGGCATCCGTATTCGCGCTCTGCTTTTGCCCGTCGAAAATATTTGGTTCGACCTCGCTGAGGACATCCGCGGAAATGTCATACATCTCCGGGCTGACCTCTGTGAGAGAGTTTCCGTCTTCCGTCTGATCGGCTTCTGGGTCTGAGATCGAGATGATTGACCCGTCGATTTCGCCAGTATCGGGATTGCGAGCGATTGAAACAGCGTGTTTGATTCCGTTTTCGACTACAGTATCGACTTCAGCTTCGATGTTGGATTCTTCTTCAGGTGTTGCGCTCGCGAATCCGGGAAGAATTGCGGCGCCCGCTGCAACACCGGTCGTGCGCATGAACGTTCTGCGTGTCTGCTTGTCAGACATGCAATCGTCGCTTCGCCGCAGTTTAACTTGTGTATTTATAAATATAATTTACTAGTCTAAATTTGGAATGTAGTGGTATGAGGGCTACGTACGGCTCACGAGCAGTCCCACGACTGGAACGCGAGCATCGAGCGAACGGCCACTACCGCACTCGGTAGGCCGCTCGCTTCGCTCCAAGTGAGGAAAGAACGAGAACGCGCGTCAGTCGTCGTCGGCGGGCGGGACGTCGCTGGCGCGGTCCTGCTCGGAGAGCAGCGAGCCGGGGTCGACGTCGACGCTGCTGTGGCTGTCGGCGTAGTCGCGGGCGGCGACGTAGCTGGCGTAGACGACCGCCACGAGAAACACCGTGAACGGGAGCGCGAGAATCGGGGACAGCGCCTCGATGGCCTCGAAGCTCTCCAGCTCCAGCGCCATCATCCCGAAGCCAGCGAGCAGCGCGCCCCACCACGCGCGGTTCCGCGCGTTAGGGTTCTCGTCGCCGAGCGTGATGGCGGAAATCATAAACACCGCCGAGTCCAGCGACGTGATGATGTAGCCCGCGATGACGAGCACGAACAGCACCGCCAGCAGGGTTCCGTACGGCGTGATGTTCAGCGCGGTGGCGATGGCGGCGGGGATGCCGTTGGCCGCCCACGCCTCGCTGACGGGCGCGACGTACTCGGGGGAGAGCACCCAGCCGCCGATGATGAGGTGCTGGAGCCACGAGAGGAACGCCGGCGCGACGACGAGCACCACGAACATCTCGCGGATGGTGCGGCCCTTCGAGACGCGCGCGACGAAGCTCCCGACGAAGATGCTCCACGCCGCCCACCACGCCCACCAGAAGCCGGTCCAGTTGGCGGCCCAGTTGCCGGCGGACATCGGGTCGGTGTACAGCATCAGCCGCGTCATGTTGCCGAGCCAGACGCCCGTGGCGTCCAGCCCGAGTTCGAAGATGAACAGCGTCGGCCCGACGACCACCAACAGCGCCATCGCGGCGACGATGAACAGCATCGTCGCGCGGGCGGCGTTCCGGATGCCCTTGCGGAGGCCGAGCCAGACGTCGGTGAGGAACACCGCGCCGATGAGCGCGAAGATGCCGTACGTGAGGAAGTTCGCCTCCATCCCGAAGACGCCGCTGAGGATGGCGGCCATCGTCTGTGAGCTGAACCCCAGCGTGGTGGCGATGCCGCCGATGCTGGCGACGATGGCGGCGAGGTCGACCGCCCAGTGGAAGCCCGGATACGAATCGGCGTCGACGATGCCCGACAGCATCGAGGACACCTTGTACTCGCCGACGCCCTGCGTGTAGACGATGATGCCGAACGCGAGCGCGACCGGGAGGTACCACATCGCCAGCCCGGGGAACGCCTCGTGGACGAACATGAACGCCAGCGCCAGCGACTCGATGGACGCGCCCTCCACGGGATAGGGCTGGGGCGGCGGGTTCTGGACGATGGAGATGGGTTCGCCGACCCCCCAGATGAGGATGGACGCGCCGAACCCGACGGTGAACACCATCGAGAGCCACGAGAGCGTGTCGAACTCCGGTTCGGCGTCCGGGCCGCCGATGCGGAGGCGGCCGTACCGGGAGAACGTCACCCCGAACACGAGCAACAGCAACACGAACCCGAGCAGGATGAACCACCAGCCGAAGTACGTCAGCACCCAGTCGAAGGCGCCGTTCAGCGCGGTGCTGAGCGCGCTCGGGCGCGCGAACCCGAACGCCGCGAGCGCGACCATCGCGGTCATCGTCACGCCGAACAGCGCGCGCTCGGGCCACGTCGCCCCGTCGAGGCCGAGGACGTACCAGAGCCGACTGGTCATCGGTGTGCTGTGCCGTTCGCGGGCTCGGTTTCGCGGCTATCGTGTGCGCGACGGCGAGTGCTGTCGCTCGGTCGTCGTAGCACGGTTCCGTACATCTTGCCCAATCTGAGCGCGGTTTCACGCAAAAGGCCGTCGTCTCGGCGTTTACCGGCGAGTGTGGCCGTCATCCGAACGGACGGGCCGCGCGGAACCGTGAGCTTGTAAGCTAGCCCACCGCTAAAGGGGTGGGCTTTCAGCGTGGACTCCCGCTCTGGCCGACACTGTCGGCAGGAGGTTCATACTCTCCGTTCGCGTTCAACGTCCCGCTGTTCAGGGCGATGCCTACGGATGCCCCTCCACCGTCTCCAGTTTGGTTCCGGCGGAGATACCGCAAACCGATGTTCTTCGCCGCATTGTAGTCAGAGTGATTCTCATAGCCACACTTCAGACACTCGAACGATTCACTCTCACGGTTGTCCGGGTGCGTGAACCCGCACTCAGAGCAACGCCGTGACGTATTCTCCGGGGCAACCTGCTCTACGTTGATATCGTATTCTTCGGCTTTGTATTCGACGTATTCGTAGAGGCGGTTGAACGCCCACTTGTGTCCCCACGACGCACCAGTGCGTTCCCGAATGTCGGTTAAATCTTCAAATGCAATCACCGAACACTCGTGGTCACGGGCTTCAGCCATCAACTCGTTCGAAATGCGGTGGAGCGTCAGTTTGAACCGCCCTTCCTCTTTTCGACCGACTGCCTGCATATTCTCGTGTGCCCACCGCGTGCCGTGTTCCTGTAAGTCACCACGGCGTTTCTCGTATTCACGCCGCCAGTGGTCGAACTCGTCGCCAGTCCAGAACGTACCAGTCGAGGCAACTGCAAGATTATTCACGCCAAGGTCAACCCCGAGAACCGTTCCGTTCTCGGTGGCATCCTGTCCCGGCGTGTCAGGCTCCACGTCCTTCTTGCAGTGGGTGTGAAGCATCCAGTTGCCGTTCGTGTAATGCAGTTCTGCCCCGGTCGTTTCGTACTCGTCCGAGAAGAAGTATTCAGCGTGGGGCGTGTCTCGTTCCTCGTCGGGAAGCACGTAGTCGGGTTCAATCCGACCGTCAACTGTTGCCAGCGACACGTACTCGTCGTGGAACGTCGCAGTCCGGTGGTCGTAGACGAGATGTGGGCTAGTGAAGTGAGGTATCGACGCCTTCTTGCCTTGCTTCCACTTCTTGACCACGCTCTTGGCGGCGTCAGCGGCCTTGTTTCGCGCCGCTTGGACGTGATTGCTGTGCAACGGCGTCTTATCGCGCACGTCGTCGTAGGTGCCGTCGTGGAGCGTTGTCTTGCTCGTGGTGACGTATTCGCCCTCGAAAGCGTGGCGTGTCACGTAGTTGGCAGCCCACAGGAACTCGTCGACCGTGTCTTCGAGGAGTGTGGCGTCGTCACTGTCCACGTCGAGTTTCACGGGGACAGTACGCCGCTTCTCCATACATCATATGTGTGTTTGATAGTTCAAAGTGTTAGGGAGTCGACCCTGCCATTGTCGGTGGGTTGTTGCACGGAGCGAACGCGCTTCCTCCCACCCGTAAACAGGTAGGTTTCCGCGCTGTTACCGCTATGACCGAACGAGCGCGTTCGCGTAGAGGATGACTGGGCTGACGTCCCGTCCCGCGGGCTCGGTGCCGCGGCGGCTCTACGCGCTGGCCGCCGCGCTCTCGCTGTTCGTCGCCGTGGAGGTGCTGGTGGGGCTGTGGACCGACGAACTGGGGAGCGCGACCGTGCTGCCGTTCGCCGACGAGTTCACCGTCGGGGTGTTGACGATGGTGCCGTTCGTCGCGGGCATCGCGTACGCCGGGCGCTGGCTCTCCGGGAGCGCCGTCGAGCCGGCGCGCCACCGCCGCGTCTGGCTGTGGACGGTCGCCGGCGTCGCGGCCTCGCTGGCCGTGAACGTCGCGCTGATAGCGGCGCTCCCCGCGGAGTCGCTGCTGGTGACGGTGGCGTGGCTTCGGTGGGCGTGCGCCGTCGGCGCTGGCGTCGGGGTCGCCATCGGCGTGACGGAGGCGCAGGCGATTCAGCGAGCGATGGACGCCGAACGCAGCGCCGTCCGCGCCGAACACCTCGAAACCCAGCGGGACCTCCTGGACTACCTCAACAGCCTGCTGCGCCACGAGGTGTTGAACGCGACGAACGTCATCTCGGGGTACGCCGAACTCCTGGCGGACGAACACGACGCGGGGTCGCCCGGCCGGGAGTACAGCCGCGCGATACGCCGCAAGAGCGAAGAGGTGACCGAGGTCGTCGGCGACGTCCGCGTCCTCCTCGAAGCGACGAAAGAACGCACCGACTTCGAGCGCGTGGACGTCGCCGAAGTCGTCCGCGAGGAGGCCGGGAAGCTCTCGGACCTCGACGCCGACGTGGTCGTCGAGACCGACCTCCCGGCGTCGGCACACGTCTACGCCGACGCGCTGCTCCCGCGCGTGTTCGGGAACGTGCTCGCGAACGCCGTCGAGCACAACGACAGCGACCCGCCCCACGTCTGGGTTCGCGGGCGCGTCGAGGACGGCGCGGTCACCATCGACGTCGAGGACGACGGGAGCGGCGTGCCCGAGCAGGAGGTCGAGACGCTGTTCGAGCGGCCGTCGCGCCGGGCCGCCGACCACGGCCTCGGCCTGTATCTGGTCGCGCGCCTCGTCGAGCACTACTGCGGGACCGTCGAACTCGTCGAGACCGGGCCGGAGGGCTCGACGTTCCGCGTCACGCTCCCCCGAGAGCAGTCCGAGGAGGCCACCGCGTCACCGTTCGTCAGCCCGTCCGCCGAGCAGTCCCGCACCGACGACTTGGCCGCCGACGGGGCCGGTCAGTAGTACCACGGGTAGTCCGAGAAGTCGGGGTCGCGGCCCTCCATGAACGCCTCCCGTCCCTCCTCGGCTTCCTCGGTCATGTAGCCGAGGCGGGTGGCTTCGCCCGCGAACACCTGCTGGTCGACGAGGCCGTCGTCGGCCATGTTGAACGCGTACTTCAGCATCCGCATCGCCGTCGGGGACTTCGACGCCATCTCGTCGGCCCACTCCAGCGCGACATCCTCCAGTTCGTCGTGGGGGACGACCTCGTTGACCATCCCCATGTCCTCGGCTTCCTCGGCGTCGTAGGTCTTCCCGCGGAAGAAAATCTCGCGGGCCTTCTTCTGCCCGACCTGCTTGGCGAGGTACGCCGACCCGAAGCCCGCGTCGAAGGAGGCGACGTCGGGGTCCGTCTGGAGGAACTTCGCGTGCTCGTCGCTGGCCAGCGTCATGTCGCAGACGACGTGCAGGGAGTGCCCGCCGCCGACCGCCCACCCGGGGACGACCGCGACCACGGGCTTGGGCATGAACCGAATCGCGCGCTGGACTTCCAGAATGTGGAGGCGGCCGGCCTTCGCCTTCTGAACCGTCTCGTCCTCCTCGGTGGCGGCCTCGTCGTCGCCGCGGTACTCGTAGCCGGACTCGCCGCGCACCGACTGGTCGCCGCCCGAGCAGAACGCCCAGCCGCCGTCCTTCTCGCTCGGGCCGTTCCCCGTGAGGAGCACACAGCCGACGTCCGTCTGTCGTTTCGCGTGGTCGAGCGCCTCGTGGAGCTCGTCCACGGTGCCCGGCCGGAACGCGTTCCGGACCTCGGGGCGGTCGAACGCGATGCGGACCGCGTCGACGTCCGTCCCGCGGTGGTAGGTGATGTCCTCGAAGTCGCAGTCCGCGACTTCCTCCCAGCGGTCGGGGTCGAAGATGTCCGAGACCATGCCCGAGAACGGGCGCGGCCGGCGCAAAAAGGTTCCTTACTCGGCGGCCTCGTCGGGTTCGGCGCGCTCGTCAGATTCGACGGGACCGTCGACCACGCCCTCGGGGATGATTGTGGGCGGGGACGCGTCGAAGGGGCCGTCCTCGTCGGTCACCCACAGTGTGAGGTAGACGACGCAGGCCGCGACGACTGCGGTCGGGAACTGGAGCGTGAACACGCCGTAGACGACGGTCGCGCCCATCGTCACGGCGGCGACAGTCTCGCGGTTCGTGCCGCCCGCGTACAGGAGGACGGCGACGACTGCGAACCCGAGCGCGACGGCGAGGCCGACGACGATTTCGTTGGCGATAGCGCCGACGTACAGCAGCCCCAGCACGCCGGCGAGGGCGGCCAGAATCGCGAGCTGCGTCGTGGTGGAGGGCATCGAACCGACGTGTCGGGGCGAGTCCCTTAGTCGTTGAGGTCTCGTTCGACGGCGGTCGCGAGGCGCTCGCGCTCGCGGTGGCTGGCCTCGCTGTCCGTCACCACCTCCACGACCTGCGTGCCCTCGCTCTCGACGGACTCCCGGTAGGCGTCCCGGAAGCCGTCCAGCGTCTCCACGCGCGCGAACTCGAAGTCGTAGACGTCGCCCGTGGGCTCGAAGTCGAGGCCGTGGGGCGTCTTGAACTGGCTCGTGAACGGCGGGTCGAACTCCTCGATGGGGAGCATGTGGAAGATGCCGCCGCCGTCGTTGTTCACGACGACGATGGTCGCGTCCACGTCGCAGCGGTCGAGCGCGAGCAGGCCGTTGCCGTCGTGGTAGTACGCGAGGTCGCCCGTGACCACGACCAGCGGGTCGTCGGTGGCGCTCCCCGCGCCCAACCCCGTGGAGGTGATGCCGTCGATGCCCGACGCGCCGCGATTCCCGAGCACGGTCAACTCGGCGCTACGCGGCCGCGCGAACCGGTCGAGGTCGCGGACCGGCATGCTGTTCGACACCATCACAGTCGCGGGGTCGGGGGCGTCGTCGGCGGCCGCGGCGACCACGTCGCCTTCCAGCAACGCGTCGCGCTCGACGGCGTCGATGGCGTTCCAGTAGTCGGCTTCGACTGCCGCAACGCGCTCGCTCCACTCGCCAGCCGGCCGGTCCACGCGCTCGGCGAGCGCGCGCGCCGTCTCCGTGGGGTCCGCGACCACGAGGTCCGACGCCGTGAACGTGGCCTCGCGCCACCCGCCCGCGGGGTCGACGAGGAACTGGCGGGCGCCGCCGTCCCGGAGGTAGTTCCGCAGGGGCTTCGAGGTCGGCGACGCGCCGAACCGCACGACGACGTCCGGCTCCGGGAGCGGGGCGTCGTCCGCGGCGAGGAAGCCGTCGTAGCCGCCGACGACGCGGGAGTCGGAGACGTGCTCGCCGAACCGAATCCCCGAGAGCGGGTCCGCGAACACCGGGAAGCCGGTCGCGTCCGCCAGCGCCGCGGCGGCCGCTGCCGTCAAGCCGTGGGCGTCGTCCGGGCCGGCGACGACGAGCCCGCGGTCCGCGGATTCGACGGTATCCGCGAGCGCGTCCAGCGTCGCGTCGTCGGGCGCCGCGGGGTTCTGGTGGACGGAGACGAAGGGGCCGTCCCGGCCCTCGGCTGCGAGCGAGTGGTCGTCCGCGAAGTCCGCGGGCACGTCGCCCGGCACCTCCACGGGTTCGAGAGGTTTCTTGAAGGGGACGTTGAGGTGGACGGGGCCGGGGTTCGCGCCGGTCGTCTCCCCGAGTGCGCGGCAGACCGCGGTCCGCAGCGAGCAGAGCTTCCGAGCGTCGGCCTCGGGTTCGGGGAGTTCGCGGAAGTGACGCACCGCGTCCCCGTAGAGTTTCGTCTGGTCGACGGTCTGGTTCGCGCCCGAGTCCCGGAGTTCCGGCGGGCGGTCCGCCGTGAGGACGAGCAGCGGGACGCGCGCTTGATTGGCCTCCATCACCGCGGGGTGGAAGTTCGCCGTCGCGGTGCCGGAGGTGGAGACGACGGGCGTCGGCTTTCCGGTGCGCTTCGCGCGACCGAGCGCGAAGAATGCCGCCGAGCGCTCGTCGAGGTGCGAGAATATCTGGACGTCGTCGTGCTCGGCGAGCGCGACGGTTAGCGGCGTCGAGCGACTCCCCGGGCAGACGCAGGCGGCGTCCACGCTAGCGCGAACGAGTTCTTGCACTACGGCGCGCGCCCACAGCGTGTTCCGGTTCGGCGCGGTCATCTGCGGAGTTCGTCCAGAATCGGCTGGTACTTCAACTGGACCTCGTCCCACTCCTCGCTGGGGTCGCTGTCCGCGACGATGCCGTTGCCCGCGAACATCGTCACCGTTCGGTCGCGGGCGACCGCCGACCGCAGGCCGACCGCGAACGTGCCGTCGCCGTCCCCGTCGAACCAGCCGACCGGCGCCGCGTACCAGCCGCGGTCGAACGTCTCGGTCTCCCGGATCACGTCCAGCGCGGCGTCCGGCGGCAGCCCCCCGACCGCCGGCGTCGGATGCAGGGCTTCGGCGACGTCGAGGACGTGCGCGTCCTCGCTCACGTCCGCGGTAATCGGCGTGTTCAGGTGCTGGATGTTCGAGAGCTTGCGGACGCCGCGCTCGCCCACCGAGACCTCGCCGAACGCGTCGAGCTGGGCGGCGATGGTGTCGGTGACGAGGCGCTGCTCGTGGCGAATCTTCTCGCTGTCGCGGAGGCGCGCCGCGAGTTCGGCGTCCTCCTCGGGCGTATCGCCGCGGCCGACTGACCCCGCGAGCGCGACCGTCTGCACGCTGTCGTCGTCGAGGGTCACGAGGCGCTCGGGGGTCGCGCCGAGGAACGCGGCGTCGCCGGTCGGCTCCACGAGGAACCGGAAACACGACGGGTACGACTGCCGCAGCCGCTCCAGCAGGTCGCGGGGGTCGAGGTCGTCCGCGAGGTCCGCGCGCAGCGCGGTCGCGAGCACGACCTTCCGCAGGTCGCCGGCGTCGATGCGCTCGACGGCGCGCTCGACCTGCTCGCGCCACGCGGCCTCGTCGCTGGTGGTCGTCGTCGATTCGACGCCCGGGCGCGGGCCGCTGGGCTGCATCGCCGGCAGCGCCTCGATTTCCTCGCGGGCGTCGTCGAGCGCGGCCTCGACGGCCTCGGGGTCGATGTCCTCGCCCGCTCGCGTGACCGTCAGCCACGTCTCGTCACCCGCGCTCGCCAACTGGACTTCCGGCAGCACGAACTGCGCGGCGGGGAAGCCGGCCCACGTTCCCTCGGGCGCGTGGTCGTCGTGGAACGCGAACCCGCCCAGCAGCCGCGGCCGCGAGACCTCGGGGCCGTCGTGGTCGGTGTCGTCGAACAGCGCAGTCGCCCACTCGCGGACTGCCCCGAAGCGGTCGGCGCCCGAGGCCGTCACCGTCGCCGCGTCGCCGACCCCGGACAGTTCGAGGCCGTCCGGGTCCGCCCAGTGGATGCGGGGCGCGTCCCGGGCCGCCAGGAACGCCCGATAGGAGACGTCGGCCACCCGGCAGCTCCTGCTCACGACCGCCCCGCGGGCGGCCGCTTCGCCGGACAGAGAACTCATTGTCGGAGGTTCAGGACGCTGCGACTAATAGCCTGTTCCTTCGGCGCCGACGGCCGCTAGCTGTACCGGTCTTCGGCCCACGGGTCGGCGGTGTTCGAGTAGCCGCGCTTCTCCCAGTAGCCGCGCTCGGGCTCGGTGAGGAACTCCACGCCGTCCACCCACTTCGCGCCCTTGTAGGCGTACTTGTGGGGAGTGACGACGCGCAGCGGGCCGCCGTGCTCGCGGGGGAGGTCCTCGCCGTCGAACTCCCACGTGAACAGGACTTCCTCGCGCATACAGTCTTCGAGCGGGAGGTTCGTCGTGTAGCCGTCCAGCGCGTGGAACATCACCGTCGTCACGTCCTCGCGGACGCCCGCCAGCTCTGTGAGGTGCGGGAACGTGACGCCCGTGAACTCGCAGTCGAGCTTCGACCAGCCGGTGACGCAGTGGAAGTCCTGTCGCTGCGTGACGCTCTCCAAGTCCCGGAACTCCTCGTAGGAGAAGGATAGCTCGTCGTCGACGGCGCCCGTGACGGTGAACGTCCAGTCTTCGCGGTCCCACTTCGGCGTCCCGCCCTTCGACAGCACGGGGAACTTCGACGTCTCGCGCTGGCTGGGCGGCAGCCGGTCGTCGCCGAACTCCTCGTAGAGGTCCGTGACGTCCTCGACACTCATGGACCGCAGTAGGGGCCGCGCCCACGTATTCCTACCGACTCGGGGTCGCGTCGCCGGTTTCGAGAATCGAAGGCGTCGCGGGCTCAGCCCGGAAAACCCTCCCGAATCCGCCCCCCGTCAGGCTTAAGAACGGTGGCGGCGAAGCCCCGCCCAGAACGATGCCCCAGATCGAAGTCAACATCCCGGACCAGATAGAGATGCAGATTGCACAGCTCGTCGAACAGGGGGAGTTCGTCAGCCGCGAGGAGGCCGTCGAGCAGCTGCTGTCGTCGGGCATCCGCGCGTACAAGACCAGCGGCCCCTCCGAGGAAGAGGAGGGCGCCGGCCTCGAGAGCGAGGGCGGCATGATGGGCCACGAGGACGAGTACGTCTTCTGAACGGACCGCGGGCGGCCGGCGCGCCCGCTCTCCACCGTCGCCGCGAGCGGCGTGGTACGGTATCGCAGACAACGCTTAAACGCCCGAATTTCCTACTGTAACCAAGCATGCACAAGGACGAGCTCCTCGACCTCCACGAGCAGATGGTGCAGATCAAAGACCAGTTCCTCGAATTCGACAACGTCGACGACGACGCCTTCCGGGCGTACGAGGAGCTCGAAGTCGAGCCCTCCCACGTCCACAAGTCCAAGAGCGAGCACAAACACGCCGTGTTCCTGCTCGGGAACGCGCTCGCGGCGGCGATGAGCGAGGACGAGTTCTCGAACGCCGGCCGACTCAGCAAGCGGATGAAGGAGCTCGCCGACGACGCCTCCAGCAAGCTGTAGCGGTTCTTCTTCGGATTCGTCGCCGTCAGACGCGCGCAGGCCGCTCGTCCGCCCGGAAAGTCTTATACGCGCTCCTTGCCTTCCAGTGGGTATGCAGGCACACACGGTCGAGCGGGTGGAGTCTTGGGACTCCCGACCGTTCTCGGGTGGATTCCGCGAGCTACACGAGCTCGCGGACCGGGAGTTCTCGGGAGCGGTCGTCGCCGACGACACCTGGCTGTTCATGTTGAACGGCCGCGTCGTCGGCGTCTACGAGGGTGACGTCGAGGAGTTCGGGGACGCCTCCGGGACGGTCTACGAGGCCCCCCACCCCAGTCTCGCGCTGCTGTTCTCGATGCAGGAGTGCGGCGGCGACACGCAGGCGAAGTACTACACGAACGACACGCCGCTGTCGGAGGCCGCCGACACCCTGAAGAACGCGAACTTCACGGGCTACATCGAGCTCTCCGAGAACGTCCTCTCCGGGGACTACTACGTCGTCTACTACGGCGGCCGGTCGATGAGCGCGGCGTTCGTCGGCGCCAGCGAGGAGCTCGTCACCGGGGACGAGGCCTTCGACCTCGCGGACGACGAGGTCGGCGTCTACGAGGTCAAGAAGTCCCCCGTGAACGTCACCGAACTCCCCGAGCCGGAGGGCGAGCCGGCCGGTGCGGCGGGCGGTGCGCCGAGCGGCGACGACTCGGAGCCGGAGCCGGAGGAGTCGGCGACCGACGACGAGCAATCCCGAACCCAGTCGAGTGACGCGGAAAGCGAGACTGCCGGCGAGTCCGCGGCAGACCCGACCGCGGCTCGGAGTACCGAGTCACCGCCAGCCGACGACGGCGACGACGCCGGTGCGACGCCGGCGGCGCGCGCGGACGAGACTGAGCCGGAGCCGACGGGAACGTCCGAGGACACCAGCGCGGCGTCCGAGGAGCAGGCACGAGCGCGGTCGGCGGACCCGGACGCGGGCGGCGACGAGCCGACCGACGCCGCGGTCGCGGCTGCGCGCGCCGGCAGCGAGCAGGGCGTCTTCGACCAGGAGGAGGCGTGGCGCAACGCCCGCTCGGTGCCCACTATCGACCCCGAGAAGAGCGAGTCCACCGACGGCGGCGCGACGCGTTCG
Source organism: Halobacterium sp. NMX12-1 (assembly GCF_040435975.1). Taxonomy (NCBI): domain Archaea; kingdom Methanobacteriati; phylum Methanobacteriota; class Halobacteria; order Halobacteriales; family Halobacteriaceae; genus Halobacterium; species Halobacterium sp. NMX12-1. The sequence goes on from NZ_CP159204.1 coordinate 1,834,139, forward strand.
AAGTCCGCGGAGAGCGCGAGCGCGGAGCGCGCCAAGCAGTCGCAGTCGTCCGCGAAGTCCGCGTCGAGCAGCGCCTCGAAGAGCACGGGCGGGAAGTCCCGTTCGACCGTCGAGAAGCTCAAGCGCGCGGTCAAGCAGCGCGACGCGAAACTGGAGGAGGCCGCCGAGCGCATCGACAGCCTCGAGTCCGAGCGCTCGGAGCTCCGCGAGCGCGTGGAGACGCTGGAGGCCGAACGCGACGACTTACAGGCGCGCGCTGACGACCTCGAAGCCCGACTGGAGGAGGCCGCCGCGGCCGGCGGCGAAGAAGCAGCGTCGGCGACCGACCTCGCGCCCGCGGCGGCGCTGTCGGACACGAACCTCTTCGTGCGGTACGACTCGAAGGGGAAGCCGACGCTGGACGACCTCGGCCCCGACACCGACCTCGAAGCGGTGAACCAGAACCTCCGCATCGACCACCACACGCAGTTCGAGGCGGCGGAGGCGACCGTCGACGGCGAGGACTACGAGTCGTTCCTCGAAGCGTCGGCGGCCTACCGGTTCGTCTCGTGGGCGGTCCGGGAGCTTCCCTTCGAGATCCGAGACGCTGGCCACACGGACGGGCTCGCGGACATCTACGAGGCGCTGCCCGAGGTCGACCGCGCGGAACTGGACGGCACGGTCGCCGTCGACACCGAGGACGGCGCGACCTCGCGGACGTTCGACGTGGTGCTGCGCGACCGGATGGGCGACCCGCTGGTCGTCGCGGAGCTGAACGCCGAGCGCGAGCCCGTCACTGGCGAGGAGATGGGCGCGCTCATCGAAGACGCGACCGCGGTCCGCGAGGGCGCCGACGGACTCAGCGCGGCGATGTACGTCACCGCGTCGTTCTTCGAGCCCGCCGCACTCGAGACGGCGAGCGAGGAGACGGGCGGCGGCGGCTTCCTCAGCCGCAACGACAAGAAGAGCTTCGTGAAGGTGGGGCGGAAATCCGGCTACCACCTCTGTCTAATCGAGGACCGCAACGACGCGTTCCACTTGACCGTCCCAGAGCTGTAGACGGGACGAGTTACTCGGCTTCGGCGGCGGCGTCGATTTTCATCGCTTCCATCTTGTCGACGAGGTCGTCGACTTTGCCGTCGAGATCGTCGACGAACTCGCTGGTGCGTTCGGTCGTGATCGCTCCCTGCGAGGACGGCTCGATGAGGTTCTCCTCCTCGAGGACGCGCAGCGAGTACCGGACCTTGTGGTGGGGGTAGCCGGTCTCGTTGGACATCTTCACGATACCGATGGGTTCGTTCTCGATGACCATGCGGAGGACCTGCAGATGGCGCTCCAGCATATCGACTTCCTTCTCAAGCCGGTCTATCATGGCATTTGTTAACTTGTCTTGGCGGGGGTTTAAAGGTTGTCGTAGGGCGCGGGCGAGAAAGCGACAGTATTTGTTTGCGATTGACAACAGTTAACGCTTGCGTCCGGCACTGTTAGCGCCCCGACAATGGTCGTACGTCCAACATTCCCGCAATTAGTTCGTTCTAGTATGCGCGCTCGTGCACACATCGGGCGGCGAGACCGTAACCGGTTTGACGACGCTGGTGGAAGCCACGGGTATGACCGTCACCATCGTCGGGTCGCAACTCGGCGACGAAGGCAAAGGCGGCGTCGTCGACTTGTTCGGCGACGCGGCTGACGTCGTCGTCCGGTACCAGGGCGGAGACAACGCCGGCCACACCGTCGTCGTCGGCGGCGACGAGTACAAGCTCTCCTTGGTCCCCTCGGGGGCCGTCCGCGGGAAGACCGGCGTCCTCGGGAACGGCTGCGTCGTCAACCCCGAGACGCTGTTCGAGGAGATCGACGCGCTCCGCGAGCGCGGCCTCGACCCTGACGTCCGGGTCGCCCGCCGCGCCCACGTCATCCTCCCGTACCACCGCGTCCTCGACGGCATCGAGGAGGAAGTCAAGTCCGACTCCGACCTCGACGCCGGCACGACGGGCCGCGGCATCGGCCCCACGTACGAGGACAAGGCCGGCCGCCGCGGCGTCCGCATCGGCGACCTGCTGGACCCCGACGTGCTCCGCGAGCGACTGGAGTACGCCGTCCCACAGAAGCGCGCGCTCTACGAGGACGTCTACGGCGGCGACGCCGGCGAGGAGTTCGACGTCGACGCGCTGTTTGAGCAGTACCGCGCGTTCGGCGAGCGGATCGCCGAGGAGGGCATGGACGTCAACGCCGGCGACTACCTCGCCGACCGCATCAGCGACGGCGACAGCGTGATGCTGGAGGGCGCGCAGGGCACCAGCCTCGACATCGACCACGGCGTCTACCCCTACGTCACGTCCTCGAACCCGACCGCGGGCTACGCCGCCACCGGCACCGGTCTCGGCCCCACGACAGTCGGGCAGGGCGAGGTCGTCGGCGTCGTGAAGGCGTACCTCTCCCGCGTCGGCACCGGCCCGCTCCCGACCGAACTCACGGGCGACGACGAGGACCTCGCGGAGTACATCCGCGAGGAGGGTGGCGAGTACGGCACCGTCACCGGGCGGCCGCGCCGCGTCGGCTGGCTCGACCTCCCGATGCTGCGCCACGCCGCGCGCGCCAACGGCTTCACCGGCCTCGCCATCAACCACCTCGACGTGCTCGCTGGCCTCGACGAAGTGAAGGTCGGTCACGCTTACGAGCTAGACGGCGAGACCATCTACTCGATGCCCGCGACGACCGAGCGCTGGGGCGACTGCGAGCCCGTCTTCGAGACGTTCGACGGTTGGCCGGAGTTCGACCCCGCGGAAGTCGCCGCCGAAGGCTACGACGCGCTCCCCGCCGAAGCCCGCGAGTACGTCGAGTACGTCGAGGACGAACTCGACACCGCCGCCTACGCGCTCGGCGTCGGTCCCGGCCGCGAGGAGACCGTCGTCCAGCAGAACCCCTTCGAGCAGTAAGCGCCCGCCAACCCGCACGCTTTTTGTCCGCGCCCCCGTCGGTCCAGCCATGAAAGAAGACCTCGTGGACATCACCTGCTGCCCGCTGGACAAACACGACCTCGACCTCGACGTCGAGGAGCGCGAGGGCGACGAGATTCTCTCCGGGACGCTGACCTGCACGGAGTGCGGGGAGACGTACCCCATCGAGGACGGCATCCCGAACCTCCTGCCGCCGGACATGCGCGAAGAAGCTCCGGCATAACGCTCGCGAAGCTTTTTCTTCCCCCGCGACAATCCATCTGTCGTGCCCGAACGGCTGTCCGTCCACCTCAACCGCGACAACCCACGCGACCTCCAGCCGGAAGCAGCATCGCTGGAGACGGACCGGTCGTTCGTCCTCGTCTTCGAGAACCACGGCGGCCCCATCCACGTCCACCTGCGCCTCGACGACGCGCTCGCGGCGGTCGCGGAGCCCGCGGCGACGCAAGTGTACGTCGACGAAGGGCAGACGCGCGGCGTCGAAGTCGCGATTCCGTCCGACCACCCGCCGACGAAGGGCTACGTCGAACTCTCGACGGGCTACGGCGCCGAGCAGGCGCGCGTGAACGTCACCGTCACCGCCGAGCGCAAGGACGGCGGCCCGGACGTCGCCGTCGACGACTCCCTCGCCGAGAAGTCCGGGCCCGACGACGACGGGGAGTCGGTCGCGCTCGCGGACGTCGCGCTCCCGACCGCCGCGGCGGCCGCCGTCGTCGTGGTCGCCGCCGCGCTGACCGTCTCGATTTCTGACTCGATCGCGATGCTGGTCGGCGTGCTCGCGCTCCTCGGCGGCGTCGGGGTCGCTGGCTACATGTTACGGGCGTAGCCGTCGTCGCTCCGCGGTCCCCGGGACGCGACGTGTGAGCACCTACGTCTGCTCCCAGTATGCTTTTGCCAGCCGGCGGCGAGTCGGTCACGTATGCGGTCTCCGCGAAAACTAGCGGCCACCGCCTGCGTGGCCCTCCTCCTCGTCACCGCCGGGTGCAGTGGCGTGACGAATCCCAGCACCACGGCCAGTCCCACAGACACGTCACCGAACGACGGCGTCGTGCAGTACCCGCCGGGCGTCGCCGACAACGGCACGCTCACGGACGCCGACGCGCTCATGAACGCGCACCTCGAAGCGACCGCCAACCAGTCGCTGGTGTTCACCGACGAGCGCGACTACCCGGACAAAGAGACCACCCGAACCTTCGCTCGCGGGTCGAGCGCGCGCGGAACGGCAGCCACACCCTGACCGAATCATATCAGCTGAGCGACCGCGATATCCTGGTGTCCCACGGCTTCCTCCGCCACGAGAGCGACGACGGGACGTCGTTCTTCGTCGAACAGAACGCGAGCGCCATCGACCCGTGGCTGACCGACGGACCGTACGCCGTGGAGAACGACCTCGTGTCCCTGTTCGTCTTCGGGAACTACAGCGTCGACGGTACCGTCGAGCGGGACGGCCGGACGCTCGTCGAACTCACCGCCGAATCGGCTGCCTCGAACGAGGACACCGCCCCCGCCTACGAGAGTCGCGTCCTCATCACGTCCGAGGGCGTCGTCTACGAGGCGGAGTCGTCGTTCAGCCGAGAGGTGGGCGACGGGCGGGAGTACCGGAACGTCTCGCTCTCGCTCGACACGGACGCGGAGTGGACGATGCCGCCGTCGTGGGTCGGGGACCTCTCTCATCTCTCGGCGTCGGTAGTCGAGGACGGGCGCGCTCGAACTCCGGAACACCGGCGGGGCGACGCTGCCCGCGAACGCGACGTTCACCGTCTCTGCCGCGGATTCGTCCCGCGAAACGCCGACTGACCTCGACGAGTCGAGCGCCGACGCGTTCGGGAACATTACCACGAGCGCGGCACTCGAACCCGGCGAGGCAGTCTACGTGACCGCCGACGCGAACGCGTCGTCGTTTACGCTCCGCGACGAGTCCGCCCGGGGGGAGTACGCGTTCGTCGCCGCGAAACTCACCGGCGAGAGCGAGAACACCACGTACACGCTGGTGGCGGAACTCGGAGAAGACTGAGAACGGGGGAATCGGGTCGCGGGCGCTACTCGTGGTCCTCGGGGTACGTCGGCGTCCCCGAGAGCCCGTGTTCGTCCATGCGCTTCGCGCGCAGGAACCGGGCGCGGTAGCGGTTCGCGCCCTCGTAGACGTCCGCCTCCCGAATCTCGTCCGTGCGGCCGTCCGCGACGGCGTCGATGATGTCCTCGACCTGTTCTTTCTCGGCGGGGGTCAGCTCGAAGGTGTACTCCCGGGACTCCTCGCGTTCGAGCGTCGTGAACTTCCGCGCGGCGGCGATGAACAGCGAGCACGGCTCCCGACACGGGAACTCGCCGTCGCCGCGCGGCACGTCCAGTTCCTCCTCGTCGCTGGCATCCCACTCGCGGCGCTTCAGGCACTGCGAGTCCACGCAGCAGGCTTCGGTGGCCCACTCCAGCGCCTCGTCGTCGAGCTGTTCGACGATTTCGTAGATGCCGGACTGCCGGTCGGCGACCTCGTCCCAGTGGTCGACGTCGAGGTCGCCCTCGCGCTCGCGGTGCCAGTTCGACACCGTCGCCGGGTAGACGTAGTCAACAGTCTGCACGAGGTCCGAGCCGTCGAGGTCGACGAACGCCCAGCCGTGCGGGAGCGACGGCGCCGTCGAGAGCGGTCGGTACCGGCCCTCGTCGTCGTGCTTGACGAGGTGGCGGGCTTCCAGCGGGTCCGTGTAGGCGTCCACGTCCTCGCCGACGTCGTCCTCGTGGCGGACCTCGTATCGCCGGCTGCCGCCCTCGCTGAGGACTGTGGTGATGGAGAGTTCGCCCCACGAGCGCGTGTGGCCGCCGCGGAGTTCGTCGTAGCGCTCGGGGACGGAGAGGTCGTCGGCGCCTTCCAGCCACCGCAGGAACGCGCGCCGGGGCGTGTCGCGGCCCTCGACGACGTGCTCCCAGTAGTACCAGTTCGTGGCGTAGGGGTCGTCGGCGCGCTCCCGCAGGGCGTCCTCGCCGGCCGTCACCTGCTCGTCGGGCGTCTCCCAGCGGTAGCCGCCGTCCGCGGGCTCGACGACGAGGCCGTCGAAGTCGATGCCGTCGTCGGCGTGCTCGACGAGCGCCGCTTCGACGTCGTCGAGCGCGTCGGCTGCGCTCATCGGTTCAGTCCCCCGCGCTCGCGGCGCCGTCGTTCTCGGTTCGCTGGCGAACGCGCTCGATGGCGTCCGCGAGGTCGGCGCCCGCGTCGTCGGCGCGCTCGAGGATAACGTCCGCGACCAGCGGCTCGGTGCCGACGGCGCCCGAGTACCAGATGCGGTGACCGTCGACCTCGCTGGGCACGTCGTAGCCCTTCCGGTAGTCGTCGGTCAGCCCCATGTCCTCGGGGATGTCCTCCTGCGTGTGGAAGCCGTCGGCGACGAACAGCGGGACGACGACGATATCCTCGGCCTCGAAGAAGTCGGTGACGTCGTCCACCTCGGGGTCCTCGTCCATGAAGACCGCCTTCACCTCCTCGAAGCGTCCGGTGTCGCGGATGCGGTCGGCGTGGTAGTGGATGGCCTTCGCGGAGTTCTCGTTGCGCTCGGTGCCGTGCCCGACGACCGCGAGCCCGAAGCCCTCGCCGACGTCGGGGTCGTCGGTGATGGTCTTCGCGCGCTCGACGATGACGTCGCTCATCGAGTCGTGGGTGCCGACGGGCCCGCAGTAGTGGACGGTCTTGTCGACGTCCTCGGCCTGCACGGTGACGTGGTCGGCGTCCGTGCCGTCCGAGTCCCAGTCCTCGGGGTCCCAGGCTGAGAGGCGGAGTTCGCGGGGGATGACCTGCTCGGTGAAGTAGCCCTCGGAGATGAACAGCGGGACGACGAACACCTCCTCGGATTCCAGCGTCCGCAGCACTTCCCGGAACGACGGTTCCTCCTTCCAGAACGCCTCCCGGACCTCGTCGAAGGCGCCCGTCGCGCGGATGGTGTCCGCGTGCGAGAACGCCGGGTCCGACGAACCCGGATTGAGGTGCGAACCGTGACCGACGATGACCAGCGCTTGCATGCCCGAACGTAGGGAATATCCCTCCTTAGTGGCTTCGCAAGCGGCGGCCCAGACGCACAGTAGCGGACAAATTCGCCCCTTTTATCGTGTAGCAGGAGAATCACGTCGTATCCATGGGGCGACAGGCGTCGCTGGCGGTCGTCGTCACTGTCCTCCTCGCCACGAGCGGCTGCATCGGCCTCGGCGTCCTCGCGGACGACGCGGAGTCGCCGCCGAGCGTCGACGTCGCCCAGCGGTACGACTCCCTCGACGCCCTCGAAGCGACGCGCGTGACCACCGTCGACTCCGGGAACGCGACCAACGTAACGCGCTCGCTCGTCCGCGTTGACCTCTCGGGCGACCGGCACAGACGCTACGAGCGCGTCCTCTCGCCCGCGTCACGCGCCGGCGACGTGGCGGTCCTCGACGCGTCCGGAATGGTCCTGTACGACGCCGACGAGAACACGGTGACGCACGCCCCGCGAACCGCCGGATTCGGCGAGAACTGGTCGGCGTACCTCCAGCGCGTGGTCTCGGCGGCACGCGACGGCGGCGACGTGGCGGAGCCGTCTGACGGCGTCTCGCCGCTCCCCGTCGTCCCGACGACCGGGAGCGGGCCGTCGATTCCCGAGGACGCCATCGAGGGCTTCGAGGTGGAGTACCTCGGGACGCGAACGGTGGACGGCCGGACCGCCCACGGCTTCGAGCTGACCGCGGTCTCGGAAGCGACGCTGACAATCGACCAGACGCTGTGGCTGGACAGCCAGTACTACTACCCCCTGCAGACCAGCCACCGCTTCGACTACGGGAACCGGACTATCGAGACGCGGACCCGCCTGGAGAACGTCACGTTCGACCCCGACCTCCCCAGCGGCGCCTTCGACTTCGACGTCCCCGAAAACGCGACCGTGACGGAGACGAACGCCTCCACGCAGTCGTTCAACTCCGCCAACGCGCTCGCGGAGCGCGTCAACTTCACCGTCCCCGAGCCCGAGGCGCCCGCGGGATACGAGTTCGAGGAGGCGCGCTACGTCGGCGGGAACGTGACGCAGGCCAGTCTCCAGTACGTCACGGCGGACGGCGAGCAACTCACCGTCACCAAGACGACCGCCGGGCCGGACGCACGCGGGTTCGCGTCCGGGGAGAACGTCACCGTCGCGGGGCGGACCGGGCAGTACGTCACGACGCCGCGAGCGGCGTTCGTCTCGTGGTCCTGCGGAGACACCCACTACGCCGTCGTCGCGACCGACCTCGACAAGGAGACGCTGCTGGCGGTCGCCGACTCCGCGGGCTGCGAGTAGCTACGACGGGCGCCGGTACAGCGAGTACGCGATACACAGCAAGCCCGCCAGCTGGAGCATCCGGACGACCAGCCTGAACGGTGCTTCGAGGCTCGCGTCGAGGACACCGTACCGGAGCATCGCGGAGCCGACGAACGTCGCGGTGTACGTCACGGCGGTCAACAGGACGAGGCCCGCCGAGAGGTACTGCATCGCCGTGCTCTGGTGGCGCCGGAACCCCCGGTAGGCGTGGTAGCCGATGAACAGGCCGACGGCGGTCGCGGCGAACGACGCGGCGACGTTGACGACGTAGAGTGCGTTCATTACAGTCCCTCCCACATTCTCGTGAAGCGGTCGGCGACGTCCTCGGACTCGCACTCGACCTCGGTGGTGAACTCGCCGTCCTCGAGTTCGAGCGCGAACCGGCGGAACGTCGCCCGGTAGACCCGGTGGTGGTTGCCGTCCGACCGGACGTTGATAGATTCTTCGAGCAGGTCGTGGTCGGTCAAGTCGTCGATTCGCCGATACACTGTCGCGGTCGACGCGTCACAGGCCTCGCTCAGTTGGCTCGCGGACATGGGTTCCGTACTCGCCGCTGCGAGGATGGCGCGGGCGTGCTCGTCGTCGAGTAACGAGAGCACCGACGTCGGGTCGCTGTCCTCGCTCACGGCGCGTCGTACTCGCCACGGTGGTTTAAAATGGTGGAGTGCTCGCAGGCGTTGAGACTTATGCCCCCGCAGCGTCGAAGTCGGGGCATGACTCAGGCGGCGGCGACGCGCGAGGCGGTCGACGACCACCCGTTCCTGCGGCGGGCGCTGCGCGCGGGCGTGGTGAACCACGCGGCGGCCGCGCGCTTCCTCGACGTCGACGGCGACGAGGACGCGGTCGCGGCGGCGATTCGGCGGTATAGCGAGGACCTCCCGGCGTTCGACGCCGCGTCGCGGGACGCGAGCGTCTCGATGCGGTCCGGGCTCGGCCGCAGCGACGACGGCCTGCTGGTCGTCGCGGGCTCTGGGTTCGAACCCGGCGAGGGGAACTTGACCGCGCTGCTCGCGAGCGGCGACGTGGACACGCGGGCGCTGGCGGCGGCGTTGGAACGCCTCCACGCCGCAGGCGTCGAGCCGGTCGCCGCGGGCGTCGCGGAGGACGCGCTCGCGGTGGTCGTCGAGCGGCGGGACGGCGCGGACGCCGTCCGCGTCGTCGAGGACGCACTCGACGAGGTGCCCGCCTGACTGCGACAGTCGCCGTCGGTTCCGACGCTTTGAAACGCTGGCGCGCGTACTTCCCGGCACATGACTCTCTACGTGTCGAACACCCTCTCCGGCGAGCGAGAGGTCTTCGAGCCACACGACCCCGAGGAAGTCCTCGTCTACACGTGTGGGCTCACGGTCTCCGACGACTCCCACCTCGGGCACGCTCGCCTCTGGGTGCAGTCGGACGTGATGGCGCGGTGGCTCGCCCACGTCGGCTACGACGTCCGCCACGTCCAGAACTTCACGGACGTCAACGAGAAAATCGTCGCGCGCACCGGCGAGGACGACCTCGGCGACACCGAGCAGGCGGTCGCGCGCCACTACATCGACTCCGTCATCGAGGACATGCGCGACCTCAACCTCCAGCGCGCGGCGGTGTACCCGCGGGTCTCCGAGCACGTCCCCGAAATTATCGACCTCGTGGAGACGCTCATCGAGGAGGGCCACGCCTACGAGGCCAACGGGTCGGTCTACTTCGACGTGACGTCCTTTGAGGACTACGGGAAGCTCTCGGGCCAGCAGGTCGAGGAGATGGAAGCTCAGGGACCGGAGTCGGAGCAGTCCGAGAAGCGCAACCCCGCGGACTTCGCGCTCTGGAAGGCGGGCGCTGTCGCCCCCGAGGACGCCAACGAGCACCGCAGCGACGACCTCCCGCCGCTAGAGGAGCCGGCGGGACAGACGTGGGAGTCGCCGTGGAGCGAGGGCCGCCCGGGCTGGCACATCGAGTGCTCGGCGATGAGCACGGCCCACCTCGACGACCACATCGACGTCCACGTCGGCGGGCAGGACCTCGTCTTTCCCCACCACGAGAACGAGGTCGCGCAGAGCGAGGCCGCAGCGGGCGAGCCGTTCACGAAGTACTGGCTGCACGTCCGCCTGCTGGAAACGGAGGGCGAGAAGATGAGTTCGAGTCTGGGGAACTTCTTCACGACGAAGAACGCAATCGAGGAGTTCGGGCCGAACGTCGTCCGGATGTTCCTCGTCTCGACGTCGTACACGCAACGACAGACGTACTCCGAGGAGACCATCCAGGAGGCCCAGCAGCGCTGGGAGCGCCTCCAGCGGGCGTACGAGCGCGCCAGCGACGCCGCCGACAGCCCGGACGCGTACGCGAAAGTCGAGTCCGAGGAGCTCCGGGGCGCAGTCGCGGAAGCCCGCGAGGCGTTCGCGGCAGCGATGAACGACGACTTCAACACGCGGGCGGCAGTGAGCGCGCTGCTGGAACTCGCCTCGGCCGTCCACCGCTACGCCGACGACACCGAGCGCTACGACTACCGCGCGCTCGTAGACGCCGTCGAGACGTTCGAGGAACTGGGCGGCGACGTGCTCGGCTTCCAGTTCGAGACCGTCGACGGCGGCGAGGTCGAGCTCGCCGGCGACCTCGTCGAACTCGTCTTGGACATCCGAGAGGACGCCCGCGACGAGGGCGACTACGAGCGCGCCGACGAACTCCGCGACCGCCTCGAATCCCTCGGCGTCACCGTCGAGGACACCGACGAGGGAGCGACGTACCGGCTCTGACACGCCGCTAACGTGGCGTTGCGTTCCTGACACGAGAGCCATCAAGCTTATTCCCACCGACCGGGTTCTGTCCGCCATGCATCGACGAACCGCGGTCGCCGTAGCGCTGGCCGCACTCATCGCGACCAGCGGCTGTCTCGGCATCCTCGGCGGGGATGGCCTGTCGTTCTCCGCGTCACAGGCCACCGTCTCCGAGGACGCCCTCCAGGAGACGGGCTACGAGGAAGTCAGCGTGAACGAGTCCGAAATCACCCGCGAGTTCTCCGCGGGCGGCCAGTCCCGGAACGTCACCGTCACCAACTGGGTGGCGATGTACGAGCGCACCGTGAGCGTGCCCGTTCTCGGCGAGCAGCGCGCCGCCGTCTTCGGCGCGTTCGCCAGCCCCGAAGTGAGCGTCGTCGGCCAGTCGTTCAACCCCATCGACGACTACTCCGAGCGCGACCTCGCGCAGCTCGCCCAACAGCAGTACGACGGCCTCTCCGTCGGGCAGACCGCGAGCACCCGCGAGGCGACGGTGCTGAACAAGTCCACGACGGTCACGAAGTTCGAGGGGACCGCCGACATCAGCGGCCAGTCCATCGACGTCTACGTCCACGTCACGAAGGTCAAACACGACGGTGATTACGTCGTCGCGGTCGCCATCTACCCGCAGGACCTCGACGGCGAACAGGAGCGCGTCGACGCGCTGCTCGACGGCCTCGACCACTAGCTGCCACTCTCCCTCGTTTTCCCGCTCGCGCGGTCGAAGTGTGACGTGCGTTCAGCTATGCCGCCAGTGTTCGCTGACAGATATACCGAGTGGAATTTCTAAAGAAGATAATTGCCTATCCGTTTCTTTTTCTCTCGTCTGCAGCGACGTACTAGCAATATAGTCTCCCTAAACCAGTATTATGGTCACTCTTACAAGTGATAGGGGTGTTACCGATACACATGGTTCGATCTGATTCGTACACGCCCCCCGCGACCAGCCGCTACGAGTGCACCGGCTGCCTGAGCCGCTTCGAGAGCGACTCGCACCTCGTCGACTGCCCGGAGTGCGGCGAGCCGGTACGGAACGTCGCAGTCCCACGAGAGTGACTGCGAAGGCGCGCGGTTCTCTCCTGTATGGTTTTAACTAGCAAGGACATTTTTATAGTTCGTCTGTGTGCTGTCGTACATGTCAGCCACAGACAGCGGTGACGGCGTAACGGGCTTCTACGAGCGACAGATCGGGCGAGCCCAGACCGCCGACGAGGTGTACGGCTACCTCGTGTTCGTCGCCGGGCTCGTGTTGGGCATCGTCGGCATCCTGTTGTTCCTGCCCAGCGAGTCCGCCGGCTCGCTACGGGAGTACAGCGTCGCGCTCGGCGCGGCCGGGTTCGCGCTGCTCATCGCCGGGCCCGTCATCCGACTCCCGCTCCGACGAGCCGCCACGATAGCCGTCTACCTCGGCGTCCTGCTGTGCGCGGCCGCCATCGCGTGGTTCCTCGTCGTCTTCCCCAGTCAGTGGCAGGTCGCGACCGGCCACCAGGGCGTCATCTCGCTGTACGTCGTCGGCATCGCAATCGTCGGCGCCGGCGGCGTCCTCGTGCCGCTGCTCACGTCTACGCGCACGACCGAGGAAGCCGCGGCCGCACGAGAACGAAGCGAGGAGAGCCAGCGCCGCGTCGAGGAAGTCGAGAGCGAACTCGAAGCCGCCGAGCGCGCCCGCGACGAACTCGAACGCGAAGTCGAGTCCATCCGCACCAGTCAGGCCCAGTTCGAGCTGTTCGAGGACAAGGCCGGGGAGTTCCGCTGGCGGCTCCGCCACCGCAACGGCAACGTCATCGCGGACAGCGGCGAGGGCTACACGGCCAAGCACAACGCCCAGAAGGGGATGCAGAGCGTGCGCCGGAACGCGCTCGGCGCGGCGTCGATTCACGCCGACGACCCCGCCGTCGAGGACGAGTCGGACCTCGATGACCTCCCGATGCTGCCCGACGAGGCCGAGCAGAGCCAAGCGACCTTCGAGGTCTTCGAGGACGAGGCCGGCGAGTACCGCTGGCGGCTCGTCCACGACAACGGGAATATCCTCGCAGACAGCGGCGAGGGCTACACGCGCCGCCGCGACGCCGAGCGCGCCATCGACGGCGTCCGGAACAACGCCGGGCCCGCGGAGTACCTCACGTTCGACCCGACGTCGTTCGAAATCTACCGCGACGTCGCCGGCGAGTGGCGCTGGCGGCTCGTCCACAAGAACGGGAACATCCTCGCTGACGGCGGCGAAGGATACAGCCGTCGCCGCGACGCCCGCCGTGCCGTCGACCGCTTGCAGGACCGCGTCGGCGACGCCGACTTCGACGTCTACGAGGACGACGCCGGCGAGTACCGCTGGCGGCTCCGCGCGGAGAACGGCAACGTCGTCGCAGACAGCAGCGAGGGCTACACCCGCCGCGGCGAGGCCGAGGACGCCACCGAGCGCGTCAGCGAGTACGCGCCGGACGCTGACGCGCTCGACGTCGGTTTCGCGGCGTTCGAGGTGTACGAGGACGCGGGCGGTGAGTGGCGCTGGCGGCTCCGCCACCGCAACGGCAACATCATCGGTGACGGCGGCGAGGGCTACAGTTCGCGGACCAAGGCCCACGACGCCATCGAGAGCGTGAAGCGCGACGCGCCCGGCGCGGCCGTCGAAACCGAGTAACGTCCCGCTCTCCCCTCTGTCCGTTTTGCGAACGTGTTCGGCCCAGTTCTCAGGGAGTCGCCAGCGCGAGCTACACGCGTGTCCAACGAACCTACGGCCGACGACGTCGAAGTCACAGACGTCGACGCGCTCGCGGAGACGCCCCACGCCGAGGTCTTCGAGACGCGCGACCCGCGGACGGTCCGGCTCGGCCTCGACGCCGGCGAGTCGGTCCCCGCCCACCAGCACCCCGACTCGATGGTCGTCATCTACGTGCTGTCGGGCGCGCTCGAACTCGGACTCGGCGACGAGACCTACGACCTCGACGCCGGGGACGCCGTGCGTTTCGACGGCGCGCAGGACGTCTCGCCGCGCGCCGTCGAGGACGCCGAGGCGCTCGTCGTGTTCGCGCCGAAGCTACGGTAGCGCCAGCGGCACGAGCAGCACCGCCATCAGGTGGACGCGGCGCGCGCCGAAGTACGGCGGAATCAGGCCGATTAGCGTCGCCGCCCCGAGGAGCGCGACCCCGAGCCAGCCGGCGAACACCCACGCGAGCACGACCAGCAGCGCGCAGACGCCCGCGATGAGCCGGCGGTGGTTCAGCCGGCGGACCACTCGGAAGTAGCGGTCGCCGAGCACGGGGACGAGCACCGCACCCACGCAGGCCGCGAGCGCGACGCTCGCGAGCAACAGCGGGAGCGGCTTCGGGAGCGCCGCGCGCTCGAACGTGACGAGCACGCCGGTGTGGGCGTCGCCGAGAGCGAACAGCGCGTACAGCGCGAAGACCGTATTTGCGGTGTTAACGCCGGAGAGCGCGGCGACGAACGCGCGGTCGCCGTCCGCGCGCGTCGCCTCGACGGCGAAGACGGCCGCGATGGCGCCGGACATCCCCGGAACGTACGCGACCGCCGCGCCCGCGAGACTCCCGGCGAAGCCCGGTCCAGCGACGTCGCGCGGGCGGTCGGCGACCGCCGCGTCGTCCTGCTCGGGAACGCCGACGCCGCGGTAGGCTTCGAGGAGCACGGGCGCGCCGAACAGGCCGGCGAACAGCGGCGCGAGCACGTCGCCGACGGGCATCACGCCGTCGGGCCGCATCGGGAGCGCGACGGACCCCCAGACCGCCGCTCGCAGCGACCGACAGACAGCCGCCGATGCGGGCGCGTCGCGTCGGCTCGCGGACGAGGAGGATAGCGACGAGGGCGACGACCACGAGCGGGAGGTGCTCGTGGACGAGCGGCGCGACGACGGTCGCGGCCGCCGTCACCGGAATCCCGAGGACGAACGCGACGGCGACGGCGACGCCGCTGCCGAGCGCGGAGATGCGGAGTGCCTCCCGGCCGCGGCCGCCCATCACGAGCCGGTGGCCCGGGAGCGCGCTCACCGCCATCGCGGGGTCGGGGACGCCGAGCGCCAGCGTCGGCACGATGTCCAGAAACGAGTGTGTCACCCCGGCGGCGAGCATGGCGGCGCCGACGAGCTGCGGCGGCCCCGGAATCGAGGACGCGACGGCCGCCAGCAGCAGGGACAGCGAGTTGACGTGCAAGCCCGGGACGAGCCCCGAGCAGGACGCCCGCGCTGATTGCGGCCAGCGCCGCCGCTGACGCGCTCGGGGCGACGAGTATCCGCACGCCGGCGACGTCCATCGCACCGAGTTGGTCCCGCTCCGGTACTTCAAGCTACAGACGCGTTACGTGCGCGGCGAGCCGTTGGCTGTCCGCGTTACGCGCGAAAGAAAACGGGTGGTCGTGGAACCGGTTTAGCCGAAGAGGTCGCCGAGGCCTTCGCCGCTGGCCTCCTCGTCCTCGTCGTCGCCGGCTTCCTCGGCTTCTTCCTCGGCCTCGGCTTCTTCCTCGGCCTCGTCCTCGGACTCCTCGGACTCGTCACCGCCTGCGGCGCCCGCGGCGGGCGCAGCGGGAGCGGCAGCCGCCTCGGCGACGGCTTCCTCGATGTCGACGTCTTCGAGGGCCGCGACGAGCGCCTTGACGCGGGATTCCTCGACGTCGACGCCGGCGGCCTCGAGGACGCCGGTGATGTTGTCTTCGTTGATCTCTTCGCCAGATTCGTTCAGGATGAGTGCTGCGTAAACGTACTCCATTGTTAGCCAAACATCTCCCCGAGGCCTTCGGCGCCGTCGCCTCCGTCTTCGTCGTCGTCGGAGTCGTCGGCGTCTGCCTCGGATTCAGGTTCTTGGTCGTCGCTCTGTTCGTCCTCGCTCTCCGCTTCCGGCTCCGCCTCGGCGGCGGGGGCCTCGACGTCCTGGAGCTCCTCGGGGAGCGCCTCCTCGTCGTCGATCTGCGCGGCGAGCGCGCGAACCTGCGCGTCCGCCTTGCTGACGAGGTCGTCCGCGAGGTCCGGGCTCTCGATGGACGCCTGCAGGCCGAGGCTCTTGGCCTCGCCCTGGGCCTTCCGGATGAGCGTCGGCGCGGTCTGCGCCGTCGGGTACTCCGCGTTCACGGAGAGGTTCCGTGCGGACGCGGCCGCGGACTGGATGTCCGCGCGGTACTCCTCGACGTCGATTTCGAGTTCGTCCGGCGTGAACAGGACGCCCTCGGAGTAGACGCCGCGGAGGTCCAGGCCGACTTCCTTCGGCTCGATGCCGAGCTCGGTCAGGACGTTCGCGACGTCCGTGGAGACCGTCTCGCCTTCCTCGACGACGACAGAGTCCTCCATGACCTGGATGGAGCCTTCCTGGATGCGCGCGTTCGCGCCAATCTGCTGGAGCTCACCGACGAACGGACCCGGGTCGATGCCGGTGTCGCCCTCGGGAACGACGATGTCGTTGGGCGCGACCTCGCCGGCGTTGATGGGCGCGGGCGTCTTCGACTCCTCGAGCTGCTGGAACAGCCCGAACGGGTTGTCGTTGGTGGCGACGAGACCGACCTCACCCGAGATGTACTCGGTGAGGTCTTCGAGGCCGTCGTCGACCTCTTCGAGCGCGCGAACGAGGAGCGTGTTCCGGCTCATGCGGAGCGCGGCGCTGCCGTGCAGGCCGCGGCGCATGTCCTGGAGCTGCTTGCTCGGGATACCGGTGACACTCACGACGCCGACGCTGTCGTAGGTCTCGAGCAGGTCGACGAGTTCGCCGACTTCCTCGCGCTTCCACTCGGGAATGGTGTCGGTCGTGCGTTCTTCTGCGGACATCTAAGCCACCTCCACGGCGGGCCCCATCGTCGTCTTCACGTAGACTGCGTCGATGTTGAGCGGGCCCTTTTCGAGGTCCGCGTGCAGGCGGCGCAGGATGACGTCGATGTTGTCCGCGATGTCTTCGGCGGACATGTCCTCCGCGCCGACGCGCGTGTGGAACGTGCGACGGTCGCGGCTGCGAAGCTGCACGGTGTTTTTCATTCGGTTGACTGTCTCGACGACGTCGTCGTCGGGCTGGAGCGGCGTCGGCATCTTGCCGCGCGGACCGAGGACTTGACCGAGCGCACCCGCGATGTCCTGCATCATGGATGCTTCGGCCACGAAGAAGTCCGTCGCGTCAGCGAGGTCCTTCGCGGCGTCGTTGTCGTCGGCGAGGTCGGCGACTTCGTCGCCACCGTAGACCTCGTCCGCGACTTCCTCGGCTCGAACTGCGGTTTCGCCCTCTGCGAAAACCACAATCTGTGTCTCCTGTCCGGTGCCCGACGGCAGCACGACGCCCTCGTCGACACGATTCGACGGGTCGTTGAGGTCGAGGTCGCGCAGATTGATCGCGAGGTCCACCGTCTCACGGAAATTCCGCTCTGGGGCCTCCTCGAGTGCGCGAGCTACGGCCTCTTCAATATCGTTGTCTGCCATCTTTCACCTCCGTAGTGCGTTGACCCTGTGAAGGTCGGATCTCCTACGGGTCAGTGAAACAGGCGAAGCCTGTCTCGCTTCGAGAGAGGGGCAACGCGTCCTTAAAACCGTCGAACCGCGCCTCACGCGAGAAACGGCAAGCGACGCCCTCACGGCTACAGCGTCGGAAAATACGGCCGTACGAGAGAGTGGGAAAGCGCCGAGTTACGCCGCGGCTTCTTCTTCGCCGAGGACGCCGCAAATCAGAGATTTGCGTACTCTTGGCGCTGCTTACGCTGCCGCTTCCTCAGCGCCAAGAACCTCGTCGTACTCGCCGGAGGCGACGCGCTCGTTGAACGTCCGCGCGTCCTCGCCCTCGATGGTGACGCCCATAGAGGCGCAGGTGCCCGCGACTTCCTTCGCGGCGTTGCGGGTGTCGTACGCCAGCAGGTCGGGCTTCTTCTGCTCGGCGATGGTCTTCAGCTGCTCGATGGAGAGGTCCGCGACGAACTCCTCGTTGGGCTCGCCGGAGCCGGTCTCGAAGCCGGCCTCGTCCTTGATGAGGGCGGCCGTCGGCGGGACGCCGACCTCGATGCTGAACGACCCATCTTCCTCGTACTCGATAGTGACCGGAACCTCCGTACCGTCGAAGGCAGCGGTCTGGTCGTTGATTTCCTGTACGACAGCCTGCACGTCGACGGGCGTCGGTCCGAGCTCGGGACCGAGCGGCGGGCCGGGGTCGGCCTGGCCGCCTGCCACGAGCACTTCGATCGTCTCAGCCATACCCGAACGAACCGTCGCCGCGGCTTTAACCCTTTCTTTCTTCGGAGCACCGGCGGCGTCGCCGCGAGCGGCTACGGGACGCTCACGCCCTGCCGAGCGAGGTACTCGCTGACGTGCTTGATGACGACGGGGCTGCCGATGATGCGGACCGTCTCGTCCTGTTCGAGAAAACTCACCGTGAACTCCTCGTCGATGTCCTCGCGGTACCCCTCCAGCGTTGAGGCGGGAAGCACGATCTGCGTGCTGTCGCGCAGGTTGGAGGGGTCCGGCATCACCCGCCACTCTCTTGAGACGGAGTATGAACGTGTCGAAAACAATCCCCCTCGGACGGGAGGGAAAGCGCTTTTCGGCGGCAGCAGCCTACTCCAGGGTAATGGGTCTGGAGGAGGAAATCGAACAGCTCGAAGAAGAAATCTCGGAGACGCCCTACAACAAGTCCACCGAGGCCCACATCGGCCGTCTGAAGGCGAAGCTCGCCGAGAAGAAAGAGAAACTGGAGAAACAGCAGTCCGGCGGCAGCGGCGGTGGCGGCTACGCCGTCGAACAGCACGGCGACGCCACGGTCGCGCTCGTGGGCTTCCCCTCGGTCGGCAAGTCCTCGCTCATCAACGCGATGACGAACGCCGACAGCGAGGTCGGCTCCTACGAGTTCACGACGCTGGACGTCAACCCCGGGATGCTGGAGTACCGCGGCGCGAACATCCAACTGCTGGACGTGCCGGGGCTCATCGAGGGCGCCGCGGGCGGCCGCGGCGGCGGCAAGGAGATTCTGTCGGTGATTCGCGCGGCGGACCTCGTCATCTTCATGCTGTCCGCGTTCGAAATCGAGCAGTACGAGCGCCTCTACGAGGAACTCTACAACGTCAACATCCGCGTCGACGAGGAGCCGCCCTCCATCACCGTCCGCCGGAAGGGCAAGGACGGCATCGACGTCAACACCTCCGGCGACCTCGAACTCGACGAGGGGACGGTCAAGGACGTGCTCCGCGCGCACGGGTTCGTGAACGCGGACGTCACCATCCGCGGCAACCCCGACATCGACGAACTCGTGGACGGCGTGATGGACAACCGCGTCTACATGCCGTCGCTGGTCGCGGTGAACAAGGTCGACCTCATCGAGCCCTCCTACGCGGAGACGATGAAGTCCAAGCTCCGCGAGCACGACATCGACCCCGAGGAAGCCGTCTTCATCTCAGCGGAGGAGGAGAAGGGCCTGGACGCCCTCAAGGAGAAGATGTGGGAGGAACTGGGCCTCATCCGCGTCTACATGGACAAGCCGGGTCGCGGCGTCGACTACGAGGAGCCGCTGGTCATCCGACGCGGCGACACCGTCGACGACGCCCTCCAGAAGCTCGGCGGCACGCTCGACGAGCGCTTCCGGTTCGCGCGCGTGTCCGGGCCGTCCGCACAGCACGACGACCAGCAGGTCGGCCGCGACCACGTGCTCGAAGACGAGGACGTCATGCGCGTGGTCGCGCGGCGGTAGCGTGGCGAGCACCCGCTGGCGGCTCGCGGCGGTCGTGCTCGCGGGCGCGCTCCCGTGGGTGGCTGTCACGTTCGACGGCGGCTGGTACCCGATGTTCTCCGTCGGCTTCCTCCACTTCGACCCGTTCTCGTTCACGTCGCTCCCGGCGTACCTCGCTCGCGTCGAGAGCGTCCCGCCGCGGCTGACCGCGTGGCCGACGGCGACGCTGCTGTACGGGGCCGCGCTCGCAACAGCAGTCCTCGACCACGTCGTCGGCTTCGATGCGCGGATACCCGCGGGCTTGCTCTTCCTCACGGGCGTGGACGTCGGCCTACTGGGGCTCTCGCTGTCCCGCGAGCCGACGATTCTCGCGCTCCCGGTGGGCGCGCTGTGGCTGTGGGCGGCCGTCTGGGTGGGGTACGGGGACGCGCTGCTCGGCGAGTGACCGGGAGCGGACGCTTCCGCGTTCGGTACGCTTTTCGACGCGCCCCTGCATCCCTCGCACATGAGCGAGTTCGTACTCGACCACGTGATGATGCGCGTCGGCGACCTCGACGCGAGCCTCGACTGGTACAAGACCCACCTCGACTACGTCGAATACGGCCGCTGGGAGGCCGACACGTTCGACATCGTCTACCTCGGTCCCGAGGACGTCCACGAGGAGGGCGCGCTGCTGGAACTGACGTACAACCACGACACCGACGAGTACGACCTCGGCGACGCGTGGGGCCACATCGCCGTACGCGTCGAGGACGTCTACGACGCCTACGAGGAACTGATGGACGAGGGCGTCGAGGACTACCGCGACCCCGACTCCTGCGGCGGGTCGTACGCGTTCGTGAAAGACCCCGACGGCCACGAGGTCGAAATCGTCGAGCGCGACCACGGCGCGAAGTGGAGCCTCGACCACACGATGATTCGCGTCGAGGACGCCGACGAACAGCTCGGGTTCTGGACGCGGAAGTTCGAGTACGAGCACACGGGCCGCTGGGAGGCGGACACGTTCGCGAACTACTTCATGAAGCCCGAGGGTGCCGCCGACGAGGCGATGGCGGTCGAACTCACGTACAACTACGACGGCCGCACGTACGAGTTCGGTGACTCGTGGGGCCACCTCGCCGTGCGCACGGACGACCTCGTCGACGACTGGGAGACGCTCGTCGAGCGCGAGGCCGAGGACTACCGCGACCCCGAGTCCTGTGACTACGACTATGCGTTCACGAAGGACCCTGACGGCCACGAAATCGAGGTCCTGAACCCCGCGGAGTCGCCGGTCGACCGCGAGGACTGATGTTCCCACATCGCGGGTCCGTGCCCGCCCGTTTTTCTCCGGCCGCACG
Source organism: Halobacterium sp. NMX12-1 (assembly GCF_040435975.1). Taxonomy (NCBI): domain Archaea; kingdom Methanobacteriati; phylum Methanobacteriota; class Halobacteria; order Halobacteriales; family Halobacteriaceae; genus Halobacterium; species Halobacterium sp. NMX12-1. The sequence continues at coordinate 1,855,098 of NZ_CP159204.1, forward strand.
GTAGCGCCGGTATGGACTGCGAGCGAATCGGCCGCGTGGAGACGCCGTACGCGTCCCGCGAGGACGCGCCCCGGCAGGGATTCCTCGGTGACGCGACTGGGACCGTCCACGTCGCCGAGCAGTACCGCGCGGCGCTGACGGGCCTCGACACCGGTCACACGATAGACGTAGTGTGGTGGGCCGACGACGCCGACCGCTCCGTGCTGCGCGTCCGCGGCGGCAACCGTGGCGTGTTCACGACGCGGTCGCCGGCCCGCCCGAACCCGGTCTGTGTGACGACCTGCGACGTGCTCGCCGTCGATAGCGAGGCCGGCACGCTGGACGTCGCCGGCGTGGACATGGTCGACGGCAGTCCCGTCGTGGACCTGAAGTACGCGCTCGTCGGTGACGACGAGCACACGCCCTCGGACCGTTAGTCGCGGTACTCGTCGAGCGCGTCCGCGGGCGCGTCGGCGAGCCCCGCGAGCGCGTCCGTCTCGACGTGGTGGAGGTCGCCCGGAATCACGAGCAGGTGCAGCGGCTCCCCGAAGTCCATCTCCGCGAGCGCGCCGAGGCGGTCCGCGCGGACGGTCGCGTCGGGCGCTCCCGCACGCGCGACGACCACGCCGAGCGCGTCCGCGTCCCAGTGCTCGGCGAGCAGGCCGGCGGCGTGGCTCGCGGTCATGTACTCGTCACCGTCCACGCGCGGGTGGTCGACCTTGATGTCCAGATAACAGAGCGTGTGCAGACCGCGCTGGCGGTTGTCCTCGACGGTCTCGACGACCGAACTCGGCACGCCGTCCGCGCCGTGCGCCCACTCGAAGGGGAGCGTCGTCGCCTTCCCGAAGCGGTAGTTCTGGAGGCCCGTGAGACTGGACGCCGCGGATTCAGCGGTGGGGGCGTGAATCACGCGCGTGTCGATGCCGCGCTCCTCGGCGCGCAGCCGCAAATCGACGTGCGTCGTCGAAATCATCGTGTCCCCCGCAGTGAGGAAGACGCAGTCGCCGGACTCGGCGGCCGCGAGAATCGGCTCGGGGTCCTGTTCGACGCCCGCGCGGTCCCGCACCTCGACGTCGGTGTCGTGGTAGGCTTCGAGGTCGGCGACGTCCGCGCCGACGAGTTTGCTGGTGTAGAACTCCGCGAACGCGCGGTCGGCGGCCGCGATGGCGTCGGCGCCAGCGACCGTGACCGAGCGCTCGTCGTAGAGACCGAGCCCGACGAACGTGAGCATACCCGCGATAGCGCGCGCGCCGTCGTAGGGGTTTCGGGACGCAAGCGACACGGGTAAGGCCGCGCCCGCCCGACTCCCGGGCATGTCAGTGCCGTGTGTCCGCGTCCCCACCGAGGACGGCGAAGCCACGCGCCGGAGGCTCGCCGAAGCGGACCTCCTCGTCGACGAGTACGCCATCACGGCCAGCGACGGCGACCTCTACGTCCCCGTCAGCGACCCGGACGCGGTGCCCGAGGACCTCGCGGTCGTGGAGTTCGACGCGCCCGAGCGCGAGACGCCGACGACGCCCGCCGAGATTCTGGGGTTCGAACCGACCTACGAGCGCCTCGGCGACGTCGTCATCCTCGACGAGGACTCCCCGGAGCGCGCCCGCAAAATCGCCGACGCGGTGATGGCCTCGGACGTCCGCGCGAAGACGGTCGTCAACCGCGCCTCGAAGGTGAAAGGCACCGAGCGCGTCCGCGACTGGGACGTCGTCGCCGGGGACGGCACCGAGACGGTCCACACGGAGTACGGCTGCGAGTTCGAACTCGACCTCGCGACGGTGTACTTCTCGCCGCGGCTCGCGACCGAGCGTCACCGCGTCGTCGAGCAAGTCCAGGAGCGCGCGGCCGAACGCAGTGAGACCGCGGACGGGGAGAGTGGCGAGGGACAGGGTCCCTCAGACCATTCGAGCGGGCAGCGCCCGCGAGAAAACGGGGATGGAGGACCCGTGAGCCGCGAACACGCCTTCGACATGTTCGCGGGCGTCGGCCCATACGCCGTCCCGATGGCGAAAGTGGGCGCGGAGGTCGTCGCGACGGACATCAACGAGGACGCAATCGAGTACCTTCGGCGGAACGCAGAGCGAAACGGCGTGAGCGAGGACGTGACCGCCATCGCCGGAGACGTGAGGGAGACCGCCGACGAGTACGAGGACTGGGCGGACCGCATCGTGATGAACCTCCCCCACACCGCCGACGAGTTCCTCGACACCGCCGTCGCGCTCGCCGGCGAGGACTGCGTGATTCACTTCTACGACTTCCAGCACGAGGACGACCTGTACGATCCCTGTGAAGCCGCCATCCGGGAGGCCGCCGAGCCCGAGTACGACGTCACAATTGAGAACGAGCGCACCGTGCGGTCGTACGCGCCCCACGAGTTCAACGTCGTCGTGGACGCCCGGCTGACGCGCCGGTGATTCGCAAGGCTTATTTCTCGAATCCGGCTACGAGGAAGTACGCGAAGTGCGCCGGTATAGCTCAGACTGGTAGAGCGATTCCTTCGTAAGGAATAGGCCAAGGGTTCAAATCCCTTTACCGGCTCTACGACGCGGGCTCGAAGCCTGCATCCCGTTCTCTGATTTCTACGCGCCGAGCGTGAGCGCCGTCTAACCGGGGCGCTCGTCGGACCGGAACCGGGATAGCGGCCGCGCGACTATCGGGGAGTCGTGTATGCGAACCGCTTGATAAACGACGCTCGGGACTCACTGTTCGGCGACGCCCGGGGAGGCCACCAGTGAACAACAAGCGCCACCACGACGAGTACGACGGCCGCAAGGACCTGCAGGACGCCGGCTGGCAGGTCAGCAAGCGGGACGCCGTGGCGTTCAACTCCGGGAGCGAGACGGACCGACACCTCGTCGCGAAGACGCTGGTCGCGAAGGTGCTCCGCGATAGGGGGTACCGCGTCGACACCGAGGTCGTGAAGGACGGCGTCGGCGAAATCGACGTCGTCGCGTACGGACTCGACGAGCCGCCGTTCGCGGTCGAAGTCGAGACGAATCCGACGAAGGCGGTCGTCTCGGACAAGCTCAGTCGCTACTACCGCGGCGAGCCGTTCTGCGAGTGTTACGTGCTGGACCCGACGGAGATGCCTGACAGCCTCGAAGCGGCCCGCGAGTGGGTCGAAGCGAAGCTCTGACCGGGCCGGGCGCGCTCACGAACAGTTCTCGGCGGTCAGTCTTCCCGCACGTCGTCCCCGACTGTCAGCGTCTGCCCGCGGCTCTCCTCCGGCACCCGAGAGATGAGCATCAGCGTGTAGAAGTGGTCGAAGGCGTCCTCGTCGGCGAACTCGGGGAACGTCTCCTGTCGTCGCTGGACGAACGTCTCGCGGAACTCCGGCGTGGGGTCGCCGGTGTCGGGGTCGCGGCTGGGGACGACGCAGCGCCCGCAGGGCGTGACGCCCTCGAAGCGCACGCCGCCGGCCTCGAAGCCCGGGGCGTCGTCGCCGACGAAGCGGTCCTCCCAGAACGCGGGGACGCCGGCGACTTCGACGTTCGCGCGGAGGCGCCGGCGCACGCCGTCGACGGTGAGGTCGTCGAACCACGACGCGACCTCGCGGAGGGTGGCGGTGCTGACGACGGACGGCCCCATCTCGCGGCGGTCGACGTAGCCGAGTTCGTCGTCGCGTTCGAGCGCGAGGTCGAGGTCGAAGAACTCCGAGAACCACGCCTCGGCGCGGCCGGGGTCGTCGTCGAGGTCGAATCGTTCGACCGTTCCGTCGGGCGTTTCGACGGTGAACTCGTGGGTGTCGCGGTCGAAGTCGGTGTCGAGGTCGTGGACGCGCGCGGTTCGCTTGCCGTTGACGACGTCCCCCTCTGCGTCGAACAGCGCGTACGTGCGGTCGTCGGCGAGCGTCCCACCTGGCAGCACGTCGGCTGCCTCGACTTCGACGCCGTCCAGCCCCTTCACGGGGTAGACGCGCAGTCGGTCGACTCGTGGCATCGTCCGGACGGAGGGCGGGACGGCTCTTAGGTGTTCGTCCGAACGCCGCGCGTCGCCCGCGCCGACGTCGTGGTTCGCGTATGTTTGGTCGGGTCGCTTTCGCCGGGACGGCCGGCAGAGCGTGTCAAGGCCGACACCAGTGGCGGTCGAGCGGGTGTGACCCGCCTTTATATCCCTTACATTTATTATACTCGTGTTAGTGGTTGCTTTCGGTATGTCATCACGAGACACGGGGCAGTCGGGCGGCAACGCCTTCGAGCGGCTGGGCCACCGGCTCGCCGGCGTCGTCGAGCGCTGGATGCCGAGCCCGTTCCTGTTCGCCATCCTGTTGAGCTACGTCGTCTTCGCCGCGGGCATCGCCGTCGAAGGCGCCGGCCCCGCCGAGATGGTGGGGTTCTGGTTCGACGGCTTCTGGGCGTTCCTGAGCTTCGCGATGCAGATGACGCTCATCCTCATGACGGGGTTCGTCATCGCGTACCACCCGCGCGTGAACGCGCTCCTCCAGAAGCTCACCGAACTGCCGCGCTCGCCCGGGCAGGCGGCCGCGCTCGTCGGCGTGTTCTCGATGGGCATCGCGTGGGTCCACTGGGGGTTCAGCCTCATCCTCGGCGCCATCTTCGCCCGCGAGATGGGCAAGACCGCCCACGAGAAGGGCATCGACGTCCACTACCCGCTGCTGGCGGTCGCCGGCTACATGGGGCTCGGGCTGACGTGGCACTGGGGGCTGTCCGGGTCGGCGCCGCTCGCGCTCGCGACGCCCGGCAACGACTTCATCGAGGCCGGCGTCATCGACGGCGTCGTCCCGACCACGCAGACCATCTTCAGCTCGTACGCGCTCGCGCTGACCGCCCTCTCCATCCTGTTCGCGGCGGGGATGCTCTACCTCCTCTCGCCGTCGCCGAAGCGCGCGAGTCCCATCACGGACTACGTGGACGAGAGCGAGCTCGCGGACTCCACGACGGACGGCGGCGAGTCGCCGGAACCGACTCCGGACGGCGGGACGGCCAGCCCCGCCGAGCGCATCGACAACAGCCGCGTGCTCGGCGGCGTCATCGCGCTGACGGGCGTCGCGTACGTCGCGTACCTGTTCGCGACCGACGGCCTCGACGCGCTCACGCTGAACGTCGTGAACTTCGGGTTCCTGTTCGCCGGGCTCGCCATCTACCAGCGGCCGTCGCTGTACCGCGAGCGGTTCGGCGAGGCCGCCGAGTCGGCGGCCGGTATCATCCTACTGTTCCCGTTCTTCGCGGGGATTCAGGGGATGATGAACGCCTCTGGGCTCTCGGAGACGTTCGCGCAGACGCTGCTGGACGTCTCCACGCAGGCGACGTTCCCGGTCGTCGCGTGGCTCGTCGGCTCCGCCGTCAACCTCTTCGTGCCCTCGGGCGGCGGCGAGTGGATCGTCCTCGGGCCGTCGATTATCGCCGCGGCCCAAGACCTCGGCGTGCCCGTCGGGAAGGCGACTATCGCGTACGCGGTCGGCGACGCGCACACGAACCTCCTGAACCCGTTCTGGGCGCTCCCGCTGCTCGCCATCACCGGCGTCAAGGCCCGCGAGATGTTCGGGTACGCGGTCGCGATGCTGCTGCTGTTGATTCCGTTCCTCGCCGCCGCGCTGTACGCCGTCCCCTACTAGGCCGAGCAGTTTTTCGCCGCGAGTTCGACGCGCTCCGTCGGGTCAGGGCCGTCTAGATTCACCGGCTGTTCGACCACGAACACCTCGACGGACGTGAGGTCGGTGTCGTGGCTGTCGTTCCACCGCGTGCAGAGGTAGTCCGCGAACGCGTTGCTGACCGCCAGGTCGTCCAGCCGGCGGACGTTCGCGGTGTACTTCCGCCAGCGCGAACTCGGGTAGCTCCCCGCGACGTCGGGCGGCTCGTCCCACGTCACGGGACCGCCGTGGAAGGCGTCCACGCTGCTCCCGTCGTCGAGGGTCGCTGGCGCGACCACCCAGAGGTCGGTGGCCAGCGGCGTCGGCGCGAACATCGACCACCGGGGCTCGGGCTGGTCGTCGACCGGCCCGACCTCGGGCACGTCGGCGGGCGCGACCGTCGCGACGTTCCAGACGAGCAGGACGGCGAGGCCGACCGCGAGCAGTGCCGGGACGGCGCGGTCCTTCAGGTGGACGACGCGCGGCGGCAGCGACGGCAATGCGAGCGCGGGGAGCGCGCGCTCGATGCTACGCGCGTACTCGTTCAGCGGGAGGTCACGTACTCCGGGGACCGCCCGCCAGCCGGGCGCACGGTCCCAGACCGCCCGCGGGAGGAACGGCAGGAGCGCCGCGATGGAGACCAGCGGGAACACCGCCAGCTGCATCGAAACGAACATCCCGGCGTGCATCGCGGCGAACAGCGCGGCAAAGCCCGCGCGCGGCCAGCCCGTGAGGACGACGAGGAGCACGGACCCGGCCAGCGCGGCGAGCCAGAGGTGGTCGAACGCGACGACGAGCGCGGGGAACTCGGCGAGCGCGTCGCCCAGCAGGACCGTGAACATGTCCAGTTCGAGGACCTGCCGGACCGCCTCGCCGGACAGCCAGACGTCGCCGCGGAGCTTCAGCACGGCGTTCACGCTGTAGACGACGACCACCTGCGCGAGCAGTCCGGTGGTCGCGACGCCGAGGACGCGCCCTCGGGGAGGGCTCTCGGCCCGGAGCGCGTCTACGGACCAGCGCTCGCCGAGCGGCGCGAAGACCGCCCAGAACAACAGCATCCGGAGGAGCGTGTCGCCGCTGTTCAACACGAGCGGGTTCCGGAGGTGCAGCGACCCGACGAGCAGCCCGGTCACGAGCGTCGCCAGCGTCGTCCGGTAGCCCGCGAGCATCGCCAGCGCGGCGACGGCGGTCGCGAGGAAGAGCGCGGCCTGCAGCCACGGACCGCCGGAGAGCGCGTGTACGGAGAGGCGCGCGAGCGCGCCGTACTGCTCGAAGAGCAGCGACCGCGGGTAGATGCCGGCATCCGTGTAGAACGCGCGGAGGAACCGCGTGCGCAGCGCGAGGTCCGCGAGCACGATGGCCGCCAGCGCCACGCGAAAGGCGGCCAGCGCGCGCGTGTCCACGCCGAGCCGGCGCGCGACGGCGTCGCGGAGTCGTCCCGTCACGTCCGGAACTGCCGGCGCGTGCAGAATAAGCCTTGTCTAGCTCGCGCACGCCCAGAGCCCGGTGGCGTTCGCGCGCGCCCGCTGCTCGACGGCGGCGTAGTCGTCGCGCTGCGTGAACTCGCTGTCGTAGAGCCGGGCGTACCCCTCCGAGAGGAGCGCGCGGTTGAACGACTGATTCTCGACGACCACGTACGCGAGCAGTCTGTCGTAGCCGCCGCGGCGGTCGCTCTCCGCGTCGAACTCGATGGTCACGGACTCGCCGGCGAGCCGGTCGGTGGCGTACTCGCTGGCGCGCTCGCCCCACGACCGCAGGCACGAGCGCCCGGCCTCGGTGTCCGGGACGCCCTCGAACTCGCCGGGCGAGACCTCGGTGTGGACTTCGGGCGTGTCCACGCCGAGCAGGCGAACCGTGTCTTCGGTGCCGTCCGCGAACCGCACGTCCACGGTGTCGCCGTCCACGACGTCGACGACCGTCGCCGACCGGCTGTCCGCGGGCTGCTGGTCGCCGGTGAGCGGGCCGACGCAGCCGGCGCTGGCGGCGAGCGCGACGACGGCGAGCACGGCGAGGACGCGTCGAGTCACACGCGGTGTTCTCGGTCGAGCGTGATAATCAGTGCGCTCGCCGGCGCGAAAACGGCGGTCGCGTTACTGGCGGCGGGTGGCGAGCAGCGCGGCGCCGAGCGCGGCGACGACGGCGGCGGGGATGCCGAAGCCGGGGATGGTTGTGCCCGTCGTCTGGGTCGTCGTCTCGGTGGCGGTCTCAGTCGCGGTCGGTTCCTGCGTGGTCGCGGTCGTCGTCGCGTTCGCTGCCGCGTACGCGTCGGGGTGGAACGCCTGCGCCATCTGCGTCATCGGCTCGACGACGCGGGGCGCGGGCTGGCTGACGTGGTTGCTGTCCACGACGACGATGTTGCCCTCCTCGAAGGCGGTCGTGTTCCGCAGCACCGACCCCTCGGCGATGTACGACCGGCTGTCGTTGCCGAGCTGTTCGGGGAGCGCGCTCACGACGAGGAACTCGGGGTCCTGCTTGACGATGAACTCCGCGGAGAGCTGTGGGTACGACCGAGTGGTGTTGGCGTCGGCCGCGATGTTGTGGCCGCCCGCGCGGTCGATGACCTGCCCGATGAACGTGTTCGGGCCGGGCGTGAACCGGGCGCCCATGTCGTAGAAGACGCTGGGCTCGTCCTCGCCCTCGACGGCCGCTTCGACGGTCTGGACGCGGTCGCGCATCTCGGAGACTGTCTCTGCGGCGCCCTCGCACTCGCCGGTGAGCTGGCCGGTGAGCTCGGTCTTCTCGTAGATGCTCTCGATGGAGTCGGCGGCCGCGAACCGGTAGACGGTGAGGTTGGCGTCCCGGAGCTGGGCGACCGTCTCGTTGCCGATGGTGTTGGGTGCGAGCACGAGGTCGGGGTCGAGGCTGACGACCTGCTCGACGTTCACGGCCGACGGCGACCCGGAGGTCACGACCTCCCGCTCGTCGGCACCGTCGAGGAAGTCGGCGAACTGGGAGACCCCGACGACCTTCTCGCTGGCTCCGATCTCCCACATCGTCTGGGCGGCGCTGGGGTTGAGCGTGACGACGCGCTCGGGCTCCTCGGAGACGGTGACATCGTGGCCGCTGGCGTCCGTTTCGGTGACCGGGAACGAGCAGTCGAAGTCCTGCGCGCCGGCGTTCGCGACGGCGTCGCCGGCGGGCGCGGCCGCGGCGCCGGCGGCCGGCGCGACGGCGGCCAACAGCAGTAGTACAACTCCAAAGACGGGGGCAGCCTGTCGCATGTGGGGAGGACGGAGCCAACGCAATAAGTATTTGCCTAAAGAAACTACGGTTGTGCAGATGCGCGTCTACACTCGGGCGAGCGCGTGGACCGCCGGCACGTTCCTCGCGCTCGTCGCCGTCATGCTCACCAGCGCCGCCATCGGCCCGGTCAGGATTCCGCTCCACCGGGTCGCGCTCGCGGCGCTGGACGCCCTCGCCGTCCCCACTGCAGCCACCTTCTCCGTCACCTCCGTCGTCGTCCCCGCGGTCGGCGACGTGCCGTGGCTCGCCGTCGACCTCGCGTACACCTCGCCGCTGGAGTTCGCCGTCCCCGCCCAGCAGCAGCTCATCGTCGGCGAAATCCGGCTCCCTCGCATCGTCCTCGGCGCCGTCGTCGGCGCCGCGCTCGCCGTCGCCGGCACCGTGATGCAGGGGCTCTTCCGGAATCCGATGGCCGACCCCTCCATCATCGGCGTCTCCTCGGGGGCCGCCGTCGGCGCCGTCACCGCCATCGCGTTCCCCCTCCTGCTCCCGTTCGGGATGCAGGTGTCGGCGTTCGCGGGCGCGCTCGTCGCCGCGTTCGGCGTCTACCTGCTCGCCACCGAGGGCGGCCGCACCCCCGTCGCGACCCTGCTGCTCGCCGGGGTCGCCGTGCAGACGTTCCTCGGCGCCATCACGTCGTACGTCATCGTCCACTCCGGGGACAGCATCCGCGAGGCGATGTACTGGCTGATGGGGCACCTCCACCTCGCCAACTGGGCGGACGTCGAGCTCACGCTCCCCATCGTCGTCCTCGGGAGCGTCGTGTTGCTGGCGTACGCCCGCGACCTGAACGTCCTGCTCGCCGGCGAGGAGGACGCGCACACGCTCGGCGTCGAAGTCGAGCGCACGAAGCGCGTGCTGCTGGCGGTGTCCAGCGTCGTCACCGCCGCCGCCGTCTCCGTCGCGGGCGTCATCGGGTTCGTCGGGCTCATCGTCCCGCACGTGATGCGGTTGCTCGTCGGACCCGACCACCGCGTCCTCCTCCCCACGTCGGCGTTCGCCGGGGGTGCGTTCCTCGTCGCCGCGGACACGTTCGCGCGCGCCGGCCCCGCCGAACTCCCCGTCGGCATCGTCACGGCGTTCGTCGGCGCGCCGTTCTTCCTCTACCTGCTCCGGAACCGGGAGGTGCACGCGCTGTGACCCTCGACGTCCGCGACGTGGACGTGGAGCTCGGTGGCACGCAGATTCTCGAGGCCGTGAGCGCTGACGTCGGCGACGGCCGCCTCGTCGGCGTCGTCGGGCCGAACGGCGCGGGGAAGTCCACGCTGCTGCGCGCGATGAACGGCGTCGTCGAACCCGTCTCCGGCACCGTGCTCGTGGACGAGGAAGCCGTCCACGAACTCCCGTCGAAGGCCGCGAGCCGCCGCATCGCCAGCGTCCCGCAGGACACGAGCCTCGGGTTCGACTTCACCGTCCGGGAGACCGTCGAGATGGGGCGCCACGCCCACGTGCCGCGGTTCGGCACCGACCCCGACCCAGAGGCCGTCGAGCGCGCGATGGAGCGCGCGGAGGTCGCGCAGTTCGCCGACCGCGAGGTCACGTCGCTGTCCGGCGGGGAGAAACAGCGCGTCCTGCTGGCGCGCGCGCTCGCCCAGCAAGCCCCGGTCCTCCTGCTGGACGAGCCGACCGCGAGCCTCGACGTCAACCACCAGGTACGCACGCTCGAACTCGTGCGCGGGCTCGCCGACGACGCCGACCGCGCGGTCGTCGCCGCCATCCACGACCTCGACCTCGCGGCGCGCTACTGCGACGAACTCGTGCTCGTCGCCGACGGCCGCGTGCTCGACTCAGGGCTGCCGGCGGACGTGCTGACGCCCGCGCAGGTCCGCAAGGCGTTCGACGCCCGCGTCGCGGTCGGCACCGACCCCGCGACCGGCGACCCGACCGTCACGCCGCTCCCGGACGCCGACGGCGACCTCGACGAGCGCGTCCACGTGCTCGGCGGCGGCGACGCCGCGGCGCCAGTCCTCCGCGTGCTCGCCGACGCGGGCGCGACCGTGACTGTCGGCCCGGTCAGCGAGGGCTCGCTCGACCACGAGACCGCGACCCGGTTCGGGTTCGACGCAGTGACTGTTCCGCCGTTTTCGTCGCCCGACGACGCGGCGGTCGCCCGCGCCAGCGACCTCGTCGCCGCCGCGGACGCGGTCGTCGTCCCGAGTGACGCCGCCTCGTGGGGCGCGAACGACGCGCTCCGCGACATCGCGACCGCGGCGGTCGTCGTCGGTGACGGCGACCGGCGGACTGGTGGCGGCGCGCGCGTCGAACTCGGCGGGCTCGTGGACGCGCTCGCCGCACTCGACGCCGAACCCGAGCCGTTCGCGGTGACCGACGGCGGCGACGCGACAGCGGAGTAGGGGAATGGCCGGGCCGCCTTTGTGTATCGGCGCCACAGATGTAACTATGAGACGCGTGGTCGTCGCGCTCGTCGTCGCCCTCCTCGCGACCCAGGTCGCCGGCGCCGCCGCCGTGCAGGAATCGGTCGGCGCGAACGCCGACGCGGGGTCGAACGAACACGTCGCCAGTGAGTCCGCCAGCGAGTCGGCAGACGCCGCGAACGCTCAGAGTTCGACGATTCGGAAGGCCATCGAACTCCACCGCACGCCCGCGGAGCCCGGCTCCATCGACGTCGTCGCCACGTACGAGGTGCCCGATTCGGTCACTGCGCTGCGCGTGACGCTCCCGTCGGGCGCCGAGAACGTCGAGTCCGGCTCGTTCACGCACGCCCCCGACGGCTACGAGTGGGACGGGACGACCGACCCCGCGACGCTGCGGTTCACGCTGCCCGCGAACCAGACCGCCAGCGGCTCGCGCGGCCCGTCCGTGCAGGCCAGCGGCGACTACTCGTTCGTCGACGTCGGCGAGTGGGCGCTCGTCACCGTCCCCCAACTCCGCACAGGGTGGAGCTACCGCGGGCAGGAGGGGTCGGTGAGCATCGTGGAGGACGTCTCGGTCGCCGGCGAGGGCTCGACGGGCGGCGAAATCGCGTACCTCGGCCCCGTCAAGGAGCACACGCGCACGGCGAACGGCCAGCAGTTCACGCTCGCCGTCCCCGAGCACGCGTCGATGGTGGAGTCCCCCGGCGAGGTGCTGGACGCGCTCGGCGCCGCGTCGAACCGGCTCCACGTCGGCGCCCGTGACGACGACGTCTGGTTCGTCGCCGCGCCGACGAGCGCCGACTGGGGCGTCCGCGGCGTCGAGTACGGCGGCGACGACGCGTGGGTGCTCGCGAACTCCAACCTCGACGAGGCCGGCAACGTCTGGTTCCACGAGTACGTCCACACGAGACAGGCGTTCAGCACGGCGGAGAGCGGACGGTGGACGATGGAGGGCGGCGCCGAGTACTACGCCGGCCTGCTGGCGCTGCGCACCGGCTACGTCTCCTTCGGCGCGTTCGAAGCCCAGCTCTCGCGGGGCGAGCGCGACCCGTGGCGGAACGCCATCCTCTCGCAGCCGTCGACGTGGGCGTCCAGCGCCAACTACCTCAAGGGCAGCCTCGTCTGGGGTGAAATCGACCGACGCGTGCGCCTCGCGACCAACAGCACGGCGACGATGGCCGACGTCCTCTACGAGTTGAATCAGCGCTCGGAGCCAGTGACGAACGCGGCCGTGCTGGCGGCGGTGCTGGACGCGTCGACGCCGGCGGTCGAGGAGCGCGCGAACCGCTACACGGGCACCCGGGAGGTGCCGGAGATGTGGACGCGCAGCCGGCACGCCGCCGCGTTCGGCACGGAGCCCGCACGCGTGGAGTTCGACGTGCGCGAGTACCGCGTCAGCGGCCCGTTCCGCAACGAGACGTTCACCCGGCCGCCGACCCTCTACGTCGGCGAAACCGTCACCGTCGTCGGGTCCGTGACCAACGACGGCGGCCGGTCAGGCGAGTACGTCGCCACCGTCGCGTTCGAGGGCGACGTGCTCGTGGAAGCACGCGGCAACCTCGCGGCCGGCGAAACCACCGACATCGCGCTCGACGAACAGGTCGGCGCCGCCGGCACCTACAACGTGACTGGCGGACGGACCACGGTCGCGCTCGACGTCAGGGACCCCGGGACCGTCTCCGTGAGCGACCTCTCCGTCGAGCAGTCCCGCGTCCAGCCCGGCGAGAACGTGACCGCGACCGTGACGCTCGCGAACCCCGGCGACGCGCCCGCGACCGGCCCGGTCCCCGTGACCCTCGACGGCGAGGAAGTCGCCACCGTCGACGCGGCGCTCGCGCCGGGCGCGACCGCGTCACGAACGGTGAACGTCACCCTCCCGGACGCTGGCCAGTACACGCTGGCGGCCGGCGACGCGTCGACGGCGGTGTCCGCCGGCGGCATCGGCGCGACCGTCCCCGGCTTCGGCGTCCCCGCCACCGTCTTCGCGCTGTTCGTCGCCGCGCTCTTCGCGCGGCGCTTCGAGTAGCGCCACGCGGCTGCTCGGGCCTGGGCCGCGCGGCTCACGGCTCGCTATCGCTCGCCGCTCTTCTCCCGTGTCTCACTTCGTTCGAGCACGCGGCTCACGCATCGCTTCGCTCCGCGTTCGTCGTGACGTACTCTTCCCACGGTCGAGCACGCGGCTCACGGCTCACTCCGTTCGCCGTTCGCCTCAGCGTGGCCTCCCTGCGGTCGGGCACGCGTCCGATACCGTTTAACGGCGCGACCCGCTAGCCGGCGTATGGTCGAGAACGTCATCTGGCCCGCGTACTTCGACGCGACGCTGTCGCGTCGCGAGGGCCGCCGCGTCCCCGAGTCCCTCTCCGTCGAGGAGCCGACGGTCGACGAGGTCGCGACCGCTATCCAGCAGGTCGGCTACGACGCGGTCGTCGAACGCGACGTCGCGTACCCGCGCCAGCACTGGGAGGACTCCGGGCGCGTCCTCGTGAAGGACGCCGACGACGCCGGGAAGTCCGACCTCCTGCAGGCCGTCGCGGCGTACGTGGCGGCGCTGCGCGAATAATGGAGCGCGCCGGCGACGTCGTCCGCACCGCGCAGAACGTCGCGGTCGTGCGCTGCGAGAGCGACGCCCACCCCGACATCGGGGCCGCCGTCGTCGACCAGAACCTCGACGAGGTCGGGCGCGTCGTCGACGTCTTCGGGCCGGTCGAGCGACCGTACCTCTCGGTCACGCCCGACGCGGGCGTCCACCTGCCGGCGCTGGTCGGGCAGACGCTGTACGTCCGGTAGGTCGGCGAGTCGCAAAGCCAAAGCACGGGCGGGCCGACTGCCCGGGCATGAAGGACTCGCTGCGCGGCGTCCCGGTGCTCGTGGGCGTCGTCGCGCTGTTTCTCGTCGTGCAGTTCGGCTCGCTCGCGCTACTGGAGCCGTTCCAGAGCGCCGGCCTGCAGTCCACCGAGAACCCGCAGAACCCCCTGAACAGCGTCTTCTACGTCGCGTTCCTGCTGGTCGCGACGGCGGGCATCCTGCTGGTCATCAAGTACGACCAGCAGTGGATTCTGCGCGCGTTCATCCTGTTCACGAGCGGGTTCATCGCGACGTACGTCTTCGGGGTCGTGCTCCCCGCCGTTGAGGTCGCGGGCGTGAACGCGGCCGCCTACGTGCCCGCCGCGGCGCTGGTCGTCGCGCTGTACGTCTACCCGGAGTGGTGGGTCATCGACAGCGCGGGCGCCATCCTCGGGATGGGCGCGGCGGCGCTGTTCGGCATCAGCTTCGGCATCCTCCCGGCGCTCGTGTTGCTGACGGCGCTGGCCGTCTACGACGCCATCAGCGTCTACGGCACCGAGCACATGCTCACGCTCGCGGAGGGCGTGATGGAACTCCGGCTACCCATCGTGTTGGTGGTGCCGGCGACGCGCGGCTACTCGTTCCTCGACGAAGGCGGCGACGGTGAAGCCGACGAAGCAACCGAGGATCCAGCGGAAGCCGGGGAAACTGACGAGGACAACGAGGAGCGCCAGCTTGAGAGCGTCGACGAGGAAGACCGCGGCGCGTACTTCATCGGGCTCGGGGACGCCGTGATGCCGACGATTCTCGTCGCGAGCGCGTCGCACTTCCTCGACACGCCCGTCGTGTTCGGCGTGGAGATGGCGGCGCTGACCGCGATGGTCGGGACGCTCGTGGGACTGCTCGTGTTGATGCGGATGGTGTTCGCGGGGCGCGCGCACGCCGGCCTCCCGCTGTTGAACGGCGGCGCCATCGTCGGCTACCTGCTGGGCGCGGTCGCGGCGGGCATCCCGCTGGTGGAGGCGCTCGGGCTCGCGCCGTACGTCTAAGCGCTCTCGCGGCTATTCGGGGCGAACAGGTGGCGAAACGGAGTCGCGGAGCGGGCCGCCACGCTCCCACAGAACCGCTCCGCGCGACTCGTCAGGTCACGGCCCCCGCTGGTCCCGCTTCCGTACTTCAACCTTCGTCTTACTCGCCGGTGAGCGCGTCGCTCGCCGCGGCGAACTCGATTTCCGTGCCGAGGCCGCGCTCGCTGGCGCGCTCGTAGAGCATGTACGCGGCGGCGGCCGTCTCGATGCCCGTGCCGCCGCTGTCGAAGACGGTCACGTCGTCCTCGGAGACGCGGCCGGGCGCGTTCCCGGCGACCACGTCCCCGAGTTCCGCGTGCACGTGGTCTTCGGTGACGACGCCCTCCTCCAGCGCGTGGAGGAACGACCCGGCGTCCTGCGTGACGCGGTCGCGGAGGTCCGGGACGTACACCGCGCGCTCGATGGTTTCGGCGTCGAGTTCGTGCTTCTCGGGGTTGTACTGACCCATCGCGGTGACGTGCGCGCCGTCCGCGAGGTCCGCGCTGTCGAAGACGGGTTCGCTGGCGTTCGTCGCCGTGACCACGACGTCCGCGCCCTCGACGGCCGCGGTGCTGGAGGGGACGGCTTCGACGTCGGCGTCGAGCCAGTCGTCGGCGTCCGCGGCGAACGACTCGCGGTTGGCCTCGGTGGGCGAGAACACGCGCACCTCGTCGAAGTCGCGGACCGTGGCGGTCGCGCGGAGCTGGCCGCGGGCTTGCGCGCCGCTGCCGATTACTGCGAGCGTGCTAGCGTCCTCGCGGGCGAGCGCGTCCACGCCGACGGCGCCCGCCGCGCCGGTCTTGAACGGGTTCATGCGCGCGCCGTCGATGAGCGCGAGCGGTTCGCCGGTGTCGGCGTCGAACAGCGGCGTGACGAACCACGCGTCGGCGTCCGCGAACCCCGCGCTGTACATGTACCCGCCCATCGCACCCGTCTCGGGGAGGACGGCCGCGTACGCGGTGAACATCCCGGGCGGCGACTCGTTGAGCAGTTTCGTGCGCGGTTCGGCCGGCGCGCCCTCGCCGCGCTGTCGGTACGCGTCGCGGACGGCGTCGACGTAGTCGGCCGGGTCGGCCAGTCCCGCGACGTCGCTGTCGGAGAGGAACAGGGTCTCGGTCACGCGCGTCAGTTGGGGCGACGCGCGGAAAAGACTCCGGGAGTCAGTCCGCGGACTCGTAGCCGGCGCGGCGGTCGGCCGACGTTGGGTCGTTGACGAACAGGGCGTGGGCGGTCAGCGCGGTCGCCGCGACGCCGCCGACCGTAAGCGCCACCGTCGGATCGACGCCGGCGACGGAGAGGCCGCCGGCGAGCCCGACCAGCGAGAGCGGGAGCGCCGCCAGCAGGGCGTCGTAGTAGCCGGCCATGGTCAGCCGACGGTTCCGATTGCAGCCACATAATAGTTTGGTGCGGGTTTTCCGTATTATCTGGATAAGTTATAGAGCGGGCTGCCGGAGGCCACACGTCTTTAACGGTGACGAGCAATTCTGCGACCGCACACTGTGAACCGCAACGACCGCTCTATCGTCGGGCTCGTGGCGCTCGCGCACGCCATGGTCCACACGTACGAACTCTCCATCCCGATTCTCATCCCGCTGTGGCTAGAGACGTTCCCGGTCGGACAGGGCACCGTCGGGCTCGTCGTCGCGGCCGGCTACGCGCTGTTCGGCCTCGGCGCGCTCCCCGGCGGCATCCTCTCGGACACCGTCGGGTCGCGGAAGCTCATCGCGGGCTGCCTGTTCGGCATGGCGGCGTCGTTCGCCCTGCTGTCGGTCGCGCCGTCCATCGTCGTCGTCGCGCTTGCGCTCGTCTGCTGGGGGGTCGCCGCCAGCGTCTACCACCCCTCGGGGCTGTCGCTCATCTCCACGGGCGTCGAACAGCGCGGCGACGCGTTCGCCTACCACGGCATCGCCGGTAACATCGGCACCGCGGCCGGGCCGCTGGCGGTGACGCTGCTGTTGCTCGTCGCGGACTGGCGGGTCGTCACCGCGTTGCTCGCGGTGCCCGCCGTCGTCGCGGGTCTCGTCGCGCTCCGCGTGCGCTTCGACGAGCGCGCCGCCGTCACCGCCACCGACGGCGGTGACTCGAAGGCCAGCGTCGGCATCTCCTCGGTCGGCGAGTTCCTCTCGGAGTCGAAGCTCCTGTTCGTCGGCCCGTTCGTCGCCGTCTTCGCCATCGTGATGCTGAGCGGGCTCTACTACCGCGGCGTCCTCACGTTCCTCCCCGACCTGCTCTCCCAGATGCCCGCGTTCGCGCCCGTCGAGTTCGCCGGCCGCGAGCTCGAACCGTACCGCTACGCGTACGCCGGCCTGCTGACAGTCGGCGTCGCCGGACAGTACGCCGGCGGGAAACTCACCGAGCGCATCCCGACCGAGCGCGGCATCGGCCTCACGTTCGCCGCGCTCGCGGTGCTGGCGGTCGTCTTCCTGCCGGCCGCGAACGCCGGGCTCGTGCCGCTGCTGGTAGTCGGCGCGTTCCTCGGGTTCGCGTTGTTCGTCATCCAGCCGATGTACCAGGCGACGGTCGCCCAGTACACGCCCTCGGGGACGCGCGGGCTCTCCTACGGCTACACCTACCTCGGCGTGTTCGGCGTCGGCTCCGCCGGCTCCGCCATCGCCGGCGCCGTCCTCCAGTACGCCGACGCGACCGCGCTGTTCGGCGTGCTGGCGGCGTTCGCGGTCGCGGGCGCCGCAATCGCCGCCGTCCTCGCCGCGCGGTAGCCCCTCGGGCTACCCGCGGTAGTCCACGACCACTAGTGTGAGGAATCGCGCGACAGTGAGCGCTATCGTGCAGAACACGAGCGCGACGACGAAGAACTGTGGGTCGGCGCTCCCTCGGAAGAACGGCGTCCCGCGCAGCAACTGCGCGAGGAAGTCCGCGCCGAGCCACGACGCCGCGCCGTACAGCAGCGCGGCCCTCGAGGACTCGCGGACGCCCGTGTCGTAGGCGCCCGCGAACGGCGCGACGACGACCCAGCCGACGGCAAACGGGACGAGGACGTTGACGTACCGCTGCGGCGTCAGCGTCCCGTGCGAGAGCGTCCCGACGAGCACGAACGCGGCGATGGCCAGCAGGTCGCCCGGCAGGAATCGAACGACTGCGCGCGGGTCGGCGTCGTAGAGGTCCATGTCTGGGCGTTCGGCGCGGGGGCCTATGTCGCTCCCGGTTCGACGCCGGCGACCGTGAACGCGAACCCGCGGTCGAGCACGCGAGCGTTTAGTCCCGTGCGCTCCATCCTCGCCGCGAGGTCGTCCGGCGCGTCGAACGCCGAGCGGAACGCGACGGCGTGCTCGGCGGCGACCAGCAGCCGCCCGCGAAGCGTCTCCGGGTCGAAGTCGCGGACGACGAGGACGCCGCCCGGTCGGAGAACGCGCTTCGCCTCCGCGAGCGCGCCGTCCCGGTCAGGGAAGTGATGCAGCGCGTCCACGACGACGACTGCATCGACGCTGTCGTCGCGGAACGGGAGTTCGGCGGCGTCGCCGCGAACCGCCGACAGCCCGGCCCCGCGGGCTTCCGCGAGCATCCGCGCGCTCGCGTCGACGACAGTCACGTCCCGGCCCGGCACTTCCTCGGTGTCCCGAGCGAGCGCGCGAGCGGCGCGCCCCGTGCCGCCGCCGACGTCCAGCACGCGCTCGACCGGGCGCTCGGCCGCCGCCAGCCCCGCCGCGAGGTCGCCGCGGTCCGCGGCCGGCATCGCGAGGTCGTACACCGGCGCGAACCGCTCGAAGTACCGGACGTCGTGCATACCCCTGCCTTCGGCCCGCAGGCACGCAACTCTTTGCCCTCGGCGTCCAACCGACGCGCGTGCAGTACGCGGTCCTCGGCGGCCCCGACGACGGCCCGACGCTCCGACTGGACTGGCGGGCGTTCAGCTACGCCGGGAAGTTCGTGATGTCGAACACCGGGAAGGCGATAGCGTTCGAGGGCGCGCCGCTGGCCGAGCGCGGTGCGTGGCCGCCGGCGGCCCGCGAGACCGACGAAACCCTCTCGGACGTCGTGGGCGCGGTCTCGTTCAACGACGACCGCACCGACTCGGAGACAGCGTGGCTGCGGTACGTCACGGTGCGCGAGGACCGCCGCGGTGACGGCGTCGGCGCGCAACTCTGTGCGTTCGCCGCCGCCCACCTGCTCGCCGACCGCGAGCGCGTCAAGATTGCAGTGAACAACCCGTTCGCGTACGAGGCGCTCCACAAGGCCGGCTTCGGGTTCACGGGCGAGGAGACCGGCATCGCGGAGTTGGTGCTGGAGCGGCCCTGCGCGGACCGCGCGGCGCGCTATCAGGACGGCTTCGACGTCTACCGCGAGCGCGACCTCTCCGACGAGGAAGCGGCGTTCCTCGACCGGAAAGCCGGTTGTGGGCCGCCCGCGGTCCTGAGCGCGTAGCTTTTCCGGGTCACGAACGGACGAGAGAACGATGACGCTGCAGTCGACGGTCCACCTGACGGTCGGCGCGGGCCTCGTCGCCGTCGGCACGGCGACCGCGGTCGCGCCGGCGCGCGCCCGAGCCGTCTCCCGGTCCCTGTTCCCCACCGCGAGAGACGACCTCCGGGAGTGGCGCGCTGTCGGCGTCCTCACCGCGAGCGTCGGGCTCGCGCTGCTGGCGAGCGCGTGACTGAACGGTTAAATCCGGGGGCCGCCTAGTGGGGCGTAATGGGTAACGCGGACCTCCGACAGCTCGCGGTCATCGAGGAGGTCCCCTTCGACGAGCTGGAGGGGGACGTGGTGGCCGTGGACGCGCACAACTGGCTGTACAAGTACCTCACGACGACCGTCCAGTGGACCAGCGACGACGTGTACACGACCGGCGACGGCATCGAGGTCGCGAACCTCGTCGGCATCGTGCAGGGCCTCCCGAAGTTCTTCGAGCACGACCTCACGCCGGTGTTCGTCTGGGACGGCGGCGTCACCGAACTCAAGGACGACGAGGTGGAGGCGCGCCGCGAGCAGCGCGAGCGCTACGAGGAACAGTTGGAAGAAGCACGCGAAGCGGGCGAGGCCATCGAGGCGGCGCGCCTCGAAGCGCGCACGCAGCGGCTCACGGAGACCATCCACGAGACCTCCCGCGAACTCCTGAACCTGCTGGACGTGCCGCAGGTCGAGGCGCCCGCGGAGGGCGAGGCGCAGGCCGCGCACATGGCGCGCGTGGACGACGACGTGGACTACGCGGGCAGCGACGACTACGACTGCCTCCTGCTCGGGTCGCCGGTGACGCTGCGCCAGCTCACGAGCAAGGGCGACCCCGAGCGCATGGACTTCCAAGCCACGCTGGAGAAACACGACCTGACGTGGGAGCAGCTCGTGGACGTCGGCATCCTCTGCGGCACGGACTTCAACGAGGGCATCACGGGCTTCGGCCCGAAGACCGCGCTGAAGGCCATCCGTGAACACGGCGACCTCTGGGGCGTCCTCGACGCGGAGGGCGAGCACGTCGAGTACGCCGACCGCATCCGCGAGCTGTTCCTGAACCCCGACGTCACCGACGACTACGACCTCGACCTCGACTCGTCCCCGGACATCGACGCCGCCCGCGAGTACGTAATCGAGGAGTGGGAGGTCGCCGCCGACGAACTCGAACGCGGGTTCGCCCGCATCGAGGACAGTGTCGTCCAGACCGGCCTCGACCAGTGGACGTGACGCCGGGACCCACGGGCTTTTCTCGCCGGCTCGCCCAACGGTGGGTATGGACCTGACGTTCGCGGACATCGAAGCCATCATCGAAGAGGAGATTCCGGACGCCGAGGCGACAATCTCGCGGATGCGCGGCGAGACCGACGACGACCACCTCGCCGCCACCGTCGTCTCGCCCGCCTTCGAGGGGAAGCGCCTCGTCCAGCAACACCAGCTCGTCTACGACGCGCTCGACGAGCACATGACCGAGGAGATTCACGCGCTGGAACTGTCCACGTACACGCCCGAGGAGTACGACGAGCACGCCTAGCGGCGAGAGCGGTCGAACCGAACGAAGAACGAGAAACTGCTTACTGACCGAGAAGGACGCCGTTCGCCTCGGCGTCGCGGTTGTGCAGCGCGTCGCCGGAGTCCGCGTCGAAGACGTGGACGGTCTCCTCGGGGATGCGCGCGGTGACCGACTCGCCGGCGGACAGCGGCGTGGTCGCGTCCACGACCGCCGTGAACGTGGTGTCGGTGTCGTCGGCGTCGAACTGGAGGTAGACGTTGTTCTCGTTGCCCAGCGGCTCGACGACATCGACGGTCGCCGCGAAGTCGTGGTCGCCGGTCGCCTCGGGGACGATTTCGATGTCCTCGGGGCGGACGCCCAGCGTCACGTCGGTCTCGCCGTCGAGGTCCGCGAGCGTCGCCTCCGAGAGCGGGTAGTCGAACTGGTCGGTGACGAGCGCGCCGTCCTCGACGGTCGCGTCGAAGAAGTTCATCGACGGGTCGCCGATGAAGCCCGCGACGAACTCGTTTGCGGGCTCGTGGTAGGCTTCCAGCGGCGTCGCGACCTGCTGGAGGCGGCCGTCGTTGAGGATGGCGATGCGGTCGCCCATCGTCATCGCCTCGGTCTGGTCGTGGGTGACGTACACCGTCGTCACGCCGAGTTCCTCCTGGATGCGCTGGAGCTCCGTGCGCATCGACGACCGGAGCTTCGCGTCGAGGTTGCTCAGCGGCTCGTCCATGAGGAACACTTCGGGGTCGCGGACGATGGCGCGGCCCAGCGCGACGCGCTGCTGCTGGCCACCGGAGAGTTCGCTGGGCTTGCGGTCCAGCAGTTCCGGGATGTCCATCGTGTCCGCGGCGTCCTCGACGCGCTGGCCGATTTCGCTGTCGCCCATGCTCGTGGACTCCTCGAGCCCGAAGCTCATGTTCTGCCGGACGCTCATGTGGGGGTACAGCGCGTACGACTGGAACACCATCGCGATGTTCCGGTCGGCGGGCGCGCGGTCGTTGATGACCGTGCCGTCCAGCCGGATTTCGCCCTCGCTGATGGTCTCCAGGCCGGCGATCATGCGCAGCGTCGTGGACTTCCCACAGCCCGAGGGGCCGACGAGGACGAGGAACTCCCCGTCCTCGATGTCGATGCTCGCGTCGTCGACCGCGACGATGCGGTCGCCGTCGTCGTCGAAGTACTTCGTTACGCCGTCGAGTACGAGTTCAGCCATTAGTATTCCTCCGTAGTCATGTTGCGACACCCTTGGCGAACTGGTCGCCGAAGATGACGTAAACGATTATGGTCGGTAGCGCCGCGATGAACGCCCCCGCCATCTTCACCGCGAACCCGACGTCGGTCAGGCTCGACCCGAGGTTCGTCAGGCCGACGGTGACGGGCGCCCCTTCGCCGGGGCCCATGATGACGAGCGCGAACAGCAGATCGTTCCACACCTGCGTGAACTGGTAGATGAGCGTGACCGCGAACATCGGCACCGACAGCGGCAGGATGATGCGCCGGTAGATGGTGTACGCGGTGGCGCCGTCGAGGCGCGCTGCCTCCACCATCTCCGTGGAGACGTCCCGGTAGTACGTGCGGAACAGCAGCGTACAGATGGGGACGCCGTAGGCGGCGTGGGAGATGATGAGCGCCAGCAGGTCGCCGTGGTAGGGGGCGAGCACCGGCAGCTGCCACAGCGGCCACAGGATTTCGTCCAGCGGCAGGTACACCGACCAGAACTTCGACAGCGGGATGAGCACTGCCTGGTACGGGATGAAGATGCCCGCGAGGAACAGCGCGAAGATGCCGACCTGTCCCCGCCAGTCGAGCGTGGTGAGGCCGTAGGCGGCCATGCTCCCCAGCAGCGCCGAGAGGACAGTCGCCGGCACGGCCAGCAGGACGCTGTTGACGAGGCCGTCCTTGAGCGCGTCGAACGCCGTCGCCCACTCGCCGAGGGTGAACCCCTCGGGGGTCGGCGGCAGGAACGGCGCGGACGCCAGCGCGTCGGACTTCAGCGACGTCACCAGCCCGATTTCCAGCGGCATGAGGTAGAACGCCACGAGCGCGACGAGCACGGCGTAGAGGCCGACGCGTCGGGGGTCGCGGCTCATAGTTCACCCCGCCGGTACTGGTAGGTCAGGTACGGTGCGATGACGGCGAGTGCGAGCAGGAACAACATGATGGCGATAGCCGCGGCGTAGGACCGCTGTCCGGCGGAGAACGCCTGCCGGACCATCAGCGTCGCGAGGATGTCCGTCCCCTTCGGCGGGTAGTAGCCGCCCGTCAGCGAGTAGAGGAAGTCGAAGGCCTTCAGCGCGAACACCACCAGCACGACGGAGGCGCTGATGGTCGCGCCCTTCAGCTGCGGGACGATGACCCGCCAGTACATCTTCAGCGTGCTCGCGCCGTCGACGCGCGCGGCCTCGTAGTGCTCGTCGGGGATGGCTCGCAGGCCCGCGAGGTAGACGACCATCGCGTACCCGGAGAACTGCCAGATGAGCGCGAACACGACCGCGCCGAGCGCGAGCTGGGGGTTCGACAGCCAGTCGTAGGTGCCGAGCCCGAGCGTGCCCGTCACGAGGTTCACCATCCCGTTGTCGACGTTGTACATCCACAGCCAGAACTGGGCCGTGACGACGAACGAGAGGCTGAACGGCAGCAGGTATATCGTCCGGAACGTGTTCTCGTAGCGGACCTTCCGGTCGACGAGAATCGCGACCAGCAGGCCGACGACCAGACAGGCGACGGTAAACGCCACCAGCAACACGAACGTGTTCTGGGTCGCCTGAATGAACGTCGGGTCGCCGAACGCCCGGGCGTACTGTTCGAAGTCGAGTTGACTGTAGTTCGGTTCGTTGAAGCTCTGGACGTTGACCAGCGACAGCGCGAAGTTCCAGCCGATGGCGCCGTAGACGAAGAAACCCATCAGGAGGAACGGTGGCAACCAGAACGGAAGCGACCCGAGGAAGTCCCGGCTCGCCGGCAGCGAGAAGCCGCCGCTGTCGTCGGCGTCACCGGCCTCCGCGGCCGTGGCTGTGCCGCCGTCAGTGCGGAGGGCGTCGCCGGTGCTGGCGGTGCTGTCGGTGTCGTCACCGCCGAGTGACCGTAGTGCTTTGCGGGTTCGTTCGAGCATTCGAATAATGGGGTTGGAGACGCTTAGAACGCGTCCATGTACGCCTGAGCCGTCTCCTCGGCGGCGCTCTGGGACGGGCTACTGAAGTTGCTCTGCGTGGCCTGCTTGAGGTTGTTGAGGACCTCCGGCGACGTCGCGAGGCCGTGCGCGATGGAGTACGGCTGCGCCTCGGAGTCGCTGAACTCCTCCATCTGGCTCGTCTGGAACGGGCCGAACTCCTCGGTGGAGACGTCGGCACGCGGCGGGATGGAACCCTTGTTCGTGTTGAACCGAATCTGACCCTCCTTGGACCCGCAGTAGGTCAGCCACTGCTTGGTGCCCTCGGGGTTCGGGCCGCCGGCGGGGAACACCCAGCTGTCCATGTTCAGCGAGTAGAGGCCGTCGGTGCCGGGGAACGGCACGTGGCCCCAGTCGCTCTCGAACTCGAAGTCGTCCTGCGAGATGTACATCTGGGCGGCCCAGTCGCCGTTGTCGAAGAAGGCGGCTTCGCCGTCGAGGATGTACTGGTTGGCCTCCTGGAAGCCGATGGTGCCGGCGTCGGAGTTGAAGTACTCGCTGAGTTCGGCGACCGTCTCCAGCGAGGACTGGACCTTCTCGATGTCGCCTTCGCCGTTCGTGAACGCCTCGTAGGCGTCGTGGCCGTGCTCGCCGAGGAAGACGCACGCCCACAGTTCGAGGGTCGTCCACGGGTTCGACATCGCGTGCGCGAAGCCGATGGCGTCGGTCTCCTCTTCGACGGTCGCGGCGGCCTCGACGAGGTCCATCGGCGTCTCGAGGGATTCGGGGTCGATGCCCGCGTCCTCGAGGACGTTGGCGTTGTAGAACAGGTTGTTGATGCGGTGGATGTTCGTCGGGACGCAGACGTACGAGCCGCCGACCTGTGCGGCCTGCCGGGGGCCTTCGAGGTACGCCTCCTTCATGTTGTTCTGCGACCAGACGTCCTCCTCGATGTCGCCGAGGAGGTCCTCGTTGGTGAACTGCACGAGGTTCTGCCCGGGCCACTCGGCCCACGAGCTCGGTGGGTTGCTGTTGCCGAGGCGCGTGTTGATTCGGGCGTTCAGCGTCGTGTTGCCGCTGCCGCCGATGGCGTTGGCGTTGACGTCGACGTCCGGGTACTCCTCCTCGAAGCCGGAGAGGAGCGCGTCGAAGGCGGCCTGTCCGTCGCCGCCGCTCCAGCCGTGGAGCAGTTCGACTTCTTCGCTGCCGCCGCCTCCGCCGCCGCCGAGGCAGCCGGCCATCGTGAGCGCGGCGCCGGCCGCGCCAGCACCTTGCAAGTAGCGTCGTCGCGTGAGGTTGGTATCGGAAGTCATGGTAACCGTGTGTGAAACCTACACGAGCCATTCGTAGCGCTCCACTTAATTGTTGCTAATATTTAATCCAAAACCGAGTAAGGTCTGTCAACACTCCTGACACGTCCGCCCTAGACGCCGTTTACTCCCCGTAATCGGACGTTTCGGATATGTAACGAACGTTATTTCGGGTCGGCCGCTCGCGGAGTAATCGCCAGCGACGCCGCGAACGTCACCCTCGACGGCTCGTACTCGGGAGCGATTCGGTGGGTTTTACGCGCCGCCACTTCGTCCCCCCACGTATGGGTGACGACTACCGAACCGAACGCGACAGTCTCGGCGAAATCGAGGTTCCCGCGGACGCCTACTGGGGCGCACAGACCCAGCGCGCGGTCGAGAACTTCCCCATCTCGGACGCGACGTTCGGGCGGCGCTTCGTGCGCGCGCTCGGCGTCGTGAAGAAGGCCGCCGCGCAGGCGAACAACGACCTCGGCTTGCTCGACGACGAGAAGGCCGACGCCATCGTCGAGGCCGCCGACGAGGTCATCGCCGGCGACCACGACGACCAGTTCCCCGTCGACGTCTTCCAGACGGGGAGCGGGACGTCCTCGAACATGAACGCCAACGAGGTCATCGCGAACCGCGCCGCCGAGCTCCTCGGCGAGGAGGTCGGCGCGCGCGTCGTCCACCCCAACGACCACGTCAACTACGGCCAGTCCAGCAACGACGTCATCCCGACGGCGATGCACGTCGCCGCGCTGGAGGCCGTCGAGAAGGACGTCGAGCCCGCGCTGGAACTGCTCGCGGACGCCCTCGACGAGAAGGCCGAAGAGTTCGACGGCGTCGTCAAGACCGGCCGCACGCACCTCCAGGACGCGACGCCCGTGCGCCTCGGGCAGGAGTTCGGCGGCTACCGCACGCAGGTCGAGAAGGGCATCGAGCGCGTGCGCGACGTGAAGAGCCACCTCTCGGAGCTCGCGCTCGGCGGTACCGCGGTCGGTACCGGGCTCAACACCCATCCCGAGTTCCCCGAGAAGGCGGCGTCGTACATCTCCGAGGAGACCGGCGTCTCCTTCCGCGAGGCCGACGACCACTTCGAGGCGCAGGCCGCCCACGACGCGATGAACGAGGCCCACGGCGCGCTCCGCACGGTCGCGGGCTCGCTGAACAAAATCGCCAACGACCTCCGCCTGCTCGCGTCCGGGCCGCGCAACGGCCTCGGCGAAATCGAGCAGCCCGAGAACCAGCCCGGCTCCTCCATCATGCCCGGGAAAATCAACCCCGTCGTCGCCGAAGCCGTCAATCAGGTCCACAAGCAGGTCGTCGGCAACGACGCCGCCGTGAACGCCGGCGCCGTCGAGGGCCAGCTTGACCTCAACCTCTACAAGCCCGTCATCGCGCACAACTTCCTCGAATCCGCGAACGTCATCGCGAACGCCAGCGTCGCGTTCGCCGAGAAGTTCGTCGCGAAACTGGAAGCCAACGAAGAATACTGCGAGGAACAGGTCGAGCGCTCGATGGCGCTGGCGACCGCGCTCAACCCCGCCATCGGCTACGACAAGGCCAGCGAGGTCGCGAAGGCCGCGCTCAAGGAGGGCAAGTCCGTCAAGGAGGTCGTCGTCGAGAAGGGCTACCTCTCCGAGAGCGACGCCGAGGACGTCCTCGACCCCGAGAAGATGACCCACCGCGGCATCCTCTCCGGCGACGACTGAACCCGGCGCCCGCGGCGACGCCCCGCCTACCTTCTTGTACCCGCGTTTCGATGGCCGACGCATGGAACGACTCGACTCTCGCGTCCGCTTCATCTGGCTCTTCCGCGTGTTCGTCGGCTCCGTGGTCGCCGGCGTCGTCGCCGCCGTCGCAGCGGGCGTCGTCGAGCGCGTGACCGTCTCGCCCGTCCTCGTCGGGGGCGGCGTGTTCGGTGCCATCCTCGTGCTCGGCGCCGTCCACGCCGTCCTCCGGTACCGGGCGTGGCGCTTCGAGGTCCGCGAGGACACGCTCTACATCGAGCGCGGCGTGCTCGTGAACGTCCGCACGGTCGTCCCGTACGTGCGCGTCCAGCACGTCGACGCGCGCCGCGGGCCCATCGAGCGCGCGCTCGGCCTGAGCAGCGTCGTCGTCTACACCGCGGGGTCGCGGGGCGCTGACGTCTCGATTCCCGGGCTGGTCGCCGAGCGCGCCGACGACGTCCAGGAGACGCTGCGGCGCCTCGCAATCGAGAGCGAGCCCGAGACCGGCGACGCCGGGGATGCGGTGTGAAACTCCACCCGCTGTCGATTCCCGTCCGCGCGGTGTCGCGGGCCGTCGGCGTCGCGTGGGCGTTCATCTTCGCGGGGTTCGCGTTCGCGGGCGGCGACCCGGTGTTGCTCAGCGGCGTCGTCGTGCTCGTGGTCC
Organism: Halobacterium sp. NMX12-1; assembly: GCF_040435975.1. NCBI lineage: Archaea > Methanobacteriati > Methanobacteriota > Halobacteria > Halobacteriales > Halobacteriaceae > Halobacterium > Halobacterium sp. NMX12-1. The sequence continues at coordinate 1,882,830 of NZ_CP159204.1, forward strand.
TCGTGCTGGCCGCCCTCGCGGGCTACGAGGTGGCGTACTACCGGCGCTTCGACTACGAGCTCACCGACGACAGCCTCGACATCGCCTCGGGGGTGTTCTCGCGGCGCGAGCGCGAGATTCCGCTGCGCCGCGTGCAGAACGTCGACGTCACGCGGTCGTTCGTCGCGCGCCTGCTCGGCATCGCGGTGGTCGACGTGGAGACGGCGGGCGGCGGCGGCACGGAGGCGAACCTGCGGTTCGTCGGCGGCGAGGAGGCCGACCGGCTGCAGGAGGCGATTCGGGAGAAGCGCGCGGCGCTCCAGCGAGAGGAGAGCGCAGAGGCCGCAAGCGAGGAAGCGGAAGCCGCAGAACCGACCGCGGGCGGCGAGACGCTGTTCGAGCTCTCGGACCGCGACCTCCTGTTGTACGGCGCGCTCTCCTTCGACCCGCGCTTGGCCTCGGGCGTGGTCGCGCTCGCGACGTTCCTCGCGCCGACGTTCGGTGACCGCGTCTCGCTGTCCGGGCTCGGCGTCGCCGCCGTCGTCGGCCTCGCAGTCGTGGCGGCGCTCGGGCTGTGGGCGGCGTCGGCGGTCGCGCGCATCGTCCAGTTCTACGGCTTCCGGCTGCGCCGCGTCGGCGACGACCTGCGCTACGAGCGCGGGCTGCTGTCGCGGCGGGACGGCACAATCCCGCTGTCGAAGCTCCAGACCGTCGCCGTCGAGGAGAACGTCCTGATGCGCCGGTGGGGATTCGCGTCGCTGGCCGTCGAGACCGCGGGCTACGCGCCCGGCAGCCAGCCCAGCGGCGGCTCTGAGGCGGCCATCCCCATCGCGCCCCGCGAGGACGTGCTGTCGCTGGCTCGCACGCTGGAGCCGTTCCACGACTTCGAGGTCGAACGGCCGCCCGAGCGCGCCCGCAAACGCTACGTCCGCCGGTACCTGCTCGCGGGCCTCGCGGTGGTCGCGGCGGGGTTCGCCGTCGACCAATTCCTCGCGAGCGTGCCGTGGTACGCGGCCGGCGTGTTGCTCCTGCTGGCGTGGCCCGCCGCGCGGCTCTCGCATCGCCACCGCGGCTACGAACTCGGCCCGGACCACGTCGTCACGCAGGGCGGGTTCTGGAACCGCAGCACGCGCATCGTCCCCTACCGCCGCATCCAGACGGTCATCCGACGGCAGACCGTCTTCCAGCGGCGCTGGCGGCTCGCGACGGTCATCTTCGACACCGCCGGCTCGCGCTCGATATCGGCGGGCGACGCCGCGGCTTTGGACCGCGACGAGGACGACGCCGACGACGTCGCGGTGACCGTCCGCGACCGCGTGCTCGACGTCGTCTACGAGCGCGAGCACGACGACGGGACGACAGACTGAACGGTTTTTTATCGTTCGCCCGCACACGACCACGTAATGACCGAGTTCGACTACGACGAGCTGGGGCTCGTCGCCGGGCTGGAAATCCACCAGCAATTGGACACGGCGACGAAGCTGTTCTGCGAGTGCCCGACGGAGCTCCGCGAGCCCGAGGAGGCCGAGCGGACGTTCACGCGCTACCTCCACCCGACGCGCTCCGAATTGGGCGAAATCGACGAGGCCGCCCTCGAGGAGAGCAAGGTCGAACGGGAGTTCGAATACCTCGCGTACGACACGACGTGTCTCGTCGAGGAGGACGACGAGCCGCCCCACCGCCTCGACGAGGAAGCCCTCGCGACGGCGCTGGAAATCACGCAGCTGCTGGACATGGACCCGGTCGACCGCGCGCACGTGATGCGGAAGGTCGTCATCGACGGGTCGAACACGTCGGGGTTCCAGCGCTCGACGCTGATGGCTCACGACGGCGAAATCGAGACCAGCGAGGGGAGCGTCGGCATCGAGGATCTGATGCTCGAAGAGGAGTCCGCCCAGCGCGTCGAGGAACGGGAGGGCGGCGTGCAGTTCTCGCTGGACCGGCTGGGCATCCCGCTCGTGGAAATCGGCACGAAGCCGGACATCTCGACGCCCGAGCAGGCGCGGGAGGCCGCCGAGCGCATCGGAATGTTGCTGCGCTCGACGGGGAAAGTCAAGCGCGGGCTCGGGACGATTCGCCAAGACGTGAACGTCTCCATCGAGGAGGGCGCGCGCGTGGAGATGAAGGGCGTCCAGAGCCTCGACGACATCGACGACCTCGTGCGCGAGGAGGTCCGGCGGCAGGTCGAACTCGTGGACATCGCCGACGAACTCCAGTCTCGGGACGCCAGCGTCGGCGACACGCAGGACGTCACGGACGTCTTCGCCGATACCGACTCGGGCGTGATTCGCGGCGCACTAGACGCCGACGGCGTCGTCCACGCGGTGCCGCTGTACGGCTTCGACGGGCTAGTCGGCCGCGAACTGCAGGACGACCGCCGGCTCGGCACGGAGTTCTCCGACCACGCGAAGCGCCACGGCGCGGGCGGCATCTTCCACACGGACGAACTGCCGGCGTACGGCGTCACCGAGGCGGAGGTCGAGGCGCTCCGCGAGGCAGTCGGCGCGGGCGAGGACGACGCGGTCGCCATCGTCGCGGACGAGCCCGACGTGGCGACGGGCGCCATCGACGCGGTCGCGGAGCGAGCGCGCACCGCAATCGAGGGCGTCCCGGAGGAGACCCGGGGCGCGAACGACGACGGTACCTCGGAGTACCTGCGCCCGCTGCCGGGCGCGGCGCGGATGTACCCCGAGACAGACGTGCCGCCCGTCGACCCCGACCCTTCGGAGGTTGAGACCCCCGAACTCCTGACGGAGAAAGTCCAGCGGTATCAGGATGACTACGGCCTCGACGCGGGGCTCGCCGAGCAGGTGGCGTACGGCCGCCGGTGGCCGCTGTTCGAGGAGCGCGTCGAGGCGGGCGTGGACGCGACGCTCGCCGCGCAGACGCTCGAATCAACCGTGACGGAGCTGCGCCGCGACGACGTGCCCGTCGAGAACCTCGGCGACGACCACTTCCGCGGCGTGCTCGACCTCGTGGCGGAGGGCGAACTCGCACAGGAGGGCGTGCCGGAACTGCTGGCGGCGCTGGCCGAACAGCCCGACCGGGAAGCCGCCGAGCTTGCCGAGGAACTGGGGCTCGGCTCCGCGGGCGAGGACGAGGTCCGCGAGGCGGTCGTGGAGGTCGTCGAGCGCAACAGCGAGCAGGTCGAGGAAGAGGGGATGGGCGCGTTCTCCGGGCTGATGGGCGAGTGCATGGGCGCGCTCCGCGGGAAGGCGGACGGCGACCTCGTCAGTGAGGTGCTGCGCGAGGAGATTCAGCAGCGCGCGTAACTACTCGTCGGCCAGTTCTTCGAGCAGCGTCTCCAGTTCGTAGCTCTGGAGCGGGCGGGCGGTGTCTTTCTGCCGGGCGATGACGAACGTGGAGTTCGTGCGGTCGACCTCCGGAATCGCCTCGAAGTCGGAGATGAGCCGCTCGACGTCGTCGGAGTGCGGGAGCCGCGCCAGCACCATGAAGTCGGTCTCGCCCATCGTGAAGAACGTCTGCGTGACGCCCTCGACGCCGCTGATCTTCTCGCCGACGTCCTCGTAGCTGCCCTCGTAGGAGGTGAGGACTTCGAGGACGACGGTGACGCCCAGTCCGAGTTCGTCGAGGTCGAGGTCGTAGAGGTCGTTCTCGACGACGCCCTCCTCGCGGAGGTTGTTCAGCCGGTAGTGAATCGTGGAAACGGGGATGTCGGTGGCCTCGTGGAGTTCCTCGGGGCTGCTGGTGCCGAGGTCGGAGATGGCTTTCAGGAGCCGTACGTCGCGTTCGTCCATGCCTGTCGGCATCGACAGGCGCGAGGATAAGGCTGTGGGAGTCGGCTACAACCACTCCGGGCGTCGGTTGGCACAGACGACAATGAACGACCGTTATATTGGGTTGTGAGCCACCGACCCAGTCTTCTTTGAAGAAAACTCTAATATATCCGTAGCTGTTTGTAGAAATATGAGCTACCAACGCCCCGGGTTGGGCGTCTCCCCCGCCGCGCTGATGTTCCTCGCGCTCGGCGCCATCTGGGGGACGTCGTTCCCGGCCATCGAAATCGGGCTGCACGTCGTGCCGGCCCTCTCGTTCGCAGCCATCAGGTACAGCCTCGCCGGCCTCATCATCCTCGGCTACGCCGCCTACGCCACCGACCGCTGGCGGCCCCGCGGCACCGAGGAGTGGCTCGCGGTCAGCGTCGCCGGCCTCCTCGTCATCGCCGTCTACCACGGCCTCCTCTACCTCGGGGAGCTCCGCGTCTCCGGCGCCGTCGCCGCCATCGTCGTCAGCCTCTCGCCCGTACTCACCGCCGGCCTCGCCGCTGTCCTCCTCGACGCAGACGTGGACCTCGTGGAGGGACTGGGCCTGCTCGCCGGCTTCGCGGGCGTCGTCATCGTCGCCTCCCCGGGCGGCGGGGGCACCGACTTGCTCGGCGTCGCGCTCGTGTTCGGCGGCGCCGTCGCGTTCGCGCTCGGCGCCGTGCTCGCGCGCCCGCTCTCCACGGACCTCCCCGTCGAGACGATGGAAGCGTGGGCGATGCTGCTCGGCTCGGGCGTCCTCTGGGTCGGCGCGGGCGCCCGCGGCGAATCCCTCGCCGGCGTCGAGTGGACGCTCCCCGCGCTCGCCAGCCTCGCGTACCTCACGCTGGTCGCGGGCTGCGTCGGCTTCCTGCTGTACTTCGAGCTACTCGACCGCATCGGCGCCACGGAACTGCACCTCGTCGGCTACCTCGAACCCGTCGTCGCCGCGCTGATGGCGTGGGCGCTGCTCGGGCAGGTCGTCGATTCGCAGGCGCTGGCGGGCTTCGCGGCCATCTTCCTCGGTTTCGCGCTGCTCGAACGCGACGTCATCTTCGAGGCCGTCGTCACCACCGCCGACGCCGTCCGCTCCCACTAGCCGGCCGCGTCCCCAACAGCTAACGCGGTCCATTTCGAACTCCCCCGACGTGACCGTCTACTTCGAAGACCTCGACGAGGGCGACGTCCTGGAGTTCGGCTCCTACGACGTCACCGAGGCCGAAATCGTGGAGTTCGCCGAGCGCTACGACCCCCAGTGGTTCCACACGCAGCCCGAGCGCGCCCGCGAGGAGTCGCACTTCGGCGACCTCGCGGCCTCCGGCTGGCACACCGCGTCGATGGCGATGCGGCTCGTCGTCGACGGCCACTTCAGCGAGGCCGCCGCGCTCGGCGCGCTCGGCATCGAAAAGCTCCGCTGGCCGAACCCGACCGTGCCCGGCGACTCGCTGTCCGTCCGCGTGGAGGTGCTGGAGACGCGGCGCTCGGAGAGCGACCCCAGCCGCGGCCTCGTCACGCTGAACCACACCGTCACCAACCAGGACGGCGAGGTCAAACTGGAGATGCGACCGACCGTGATGTACGAGTGCCGGAACAGCGAGTGATGGCGCGAACAGCGGGGAATAGCCACAATAGGTGAGATAGTCGGAGGCTGGAATCGTCGTACGTCGTCGTCCGGTGAGGCTAGCCTCCGCGTTCGGCTGTACAGAATCGCCCACCGGGAAAGGACGTCCCAACTCGCACAAGCTTTTTTCCCAGCGGACCAGACTCTCAACTATGACCGGCCGCGCTTCGTGGTCCCTCCCAGTGGCACTGGCTTCCCTCCTCGTGCTCGCCGGCTGTGCCGGGCTCGCACCCGCGGGCCAGCAGGCGTCGACGCCCGAGACGACCGTCGAGAACTTCTCGTACCCGCCGGGGTGGTCGCAGGACGGCATCACGGATATCGGGCTCCCCCAGCAGACCCACTCCGACACCGTGGAGAACGTCTCGCGGAGAACTCGGTTCGTCACCTCCGACGACGACGCAACGCGGACGATAGTCAGGACCGTCGACGTGGAGGCGGGCACCGTCTCGGTGCGGTCGGAGGCCACGCTGTTCGGGACCACGTACGCGTACTACAGTCCGAACGGCGTCTTCGAGTACGACCCCGAGACCGAGGAGGTGACTCTCCGACCGGACGAGAACTGGACGACAGCCGGCGTCGCGGACGTCGAGCGACTGGACCGGCCGCTCCTCGACCTCGGACTCGCAGCCACCGAAATCGTCACCGTCGAAGGAGTGCCGGCGGTCCGGTACAACGTGACCGGCATCGCCAACCGTGACTTCGCGCCCGCGACCGGCGCGAGCGGCTACGTCACTGTCAGCGAGACGGGCTACATCGCGGCGTACAACGTCACGCGAGGCAACGACGGCTTCACGCGACGGACCACGTACGACCTCTCCGAGTTCGGGAACGCGACCGTCGAGCGGCCGTCGTGGCTGCCCGAGGAGTGACGACCGCTACTCCATCTGGTTCTCGGCGCGGCGCAACAGCCCGAGCACGGTGTTGATTTCCCGACCCGTCGGGTGGGTGCGGCCGACCATCCGGCGGAGCATCCGCATCGCCTTGTCGCGTTTCTCCTCGGGGTAGTCTATCTCCGCGAGGAACGCCTCGGCGTGGTCGTAGAAGCGCTCGATTGACTCCTCCTCGGCGCGGTGGCGCTCGACGTCGGGCAGCTGGGTCTCGTTCATCGCGAGGTCGCGGAGCTCGTACAGCGCGACGGTGGCGGCCTGCCCGAGGTTCATCACGGGGTAGTCGTGGGAGGCGGGAATCGACGCCACCTCGTCGATTCGCGCGAGCTCGTCGTTCGTCAGGCCGACGCGCTCCCGGCCGAACACCAGCGCGGTGTCCGCCTCCACGTCCGCGAGGCTCGCCGATAGCTCGGCGGGCGTGCGGAACGGGAAGCGCACGTGCTTGGTGGCGTCCTCGTTCGTGATGGCGGTGAACCCGACCGTGTGGAACTCCGAGACGAGGTCGTCGAAGGAGAGCTCGCGGGCGTTGGGGAGCACGTCCTCGCGGGCCTGCCCCGCGAACCCGTAGGCTTCCGAGTCCCGGCCGAGGTACGGCGGGTCCACGAGCAGCAGCTCCTCGAAGCCGAAGTTCTTCATCGCTCGCGCGATGGTGCCGACGTTCCCCGAGGTCTTGGCGTCCACGACGGCGACGGCTGGCTTACTCATCGCTCGTGGGGTAGTCGGCGTCCAGGTCCAAGTCGAGGTCGTCGGCGCCCTCCATCTCCGGCCGGAGGTCGATGCCGGCCTGCTCGTCCTCGGGCAACTCGACGTTGTGAATCTCGGGGTCCGGGATGTCCGGGTTCGGCGTCTCCTCGGGGTCGGTGGCGACGTGCTCGGGGCCGTCGTACCAGTCGGGCGCGCGCCCGCCGTCAGCGAACCACTCCCGGAACGCCTCCTGTAACTGTTCGGTGCCGCGGTACTGCTCACCGCCGTCCTCGAGGAACCAGTAGTAGAAGTCGACCTCGTGTTCGGCGCACAAAAGCACTTCCGCGCGGGGCTCGCCGTAGACGGCGGCGGGCGTGTTCCGTGAGGTGTCGTCGTCGCCGTGGAGCAGATAGCAGGCGTCGCAGGGTCGGTCCATCAGCGCCGGCAGTCGGCGCAGGCGCGCGCTGGCGTCGTCGGGCATCTCGTCGAAGTCCCGGTAGTCGCCGCGCTCGTCGAAGACGTCGTCCTCCTCGAAGCGCCACCCCCGGAAGCCGATGCTCACCTTGCTCATTGGCGGCGCGTACGCGGCCGACGTACAAAAGTCGCGTGAAGGCTCCCGTCCCGCGGGAGGCGGCCGGCGTCCCCGGAACCGATTCGCCTTTGAGGGGCCAGCGCCGCCTTCGAGGCATGCAGACGGTCGACGCCGCCGGCCTCCCGATCGGAGACGACCACCCGCCCCGCATCATGGGCGTGTTGAACGTCTCGAAGGAATCGCCGTACGACCCCAGCGTCTTCGACGACCCCGACGAGGCGGCCGCGTACGTCGACGAGGCGCTCGTCGGCGAGGGCGCGGACATCGTCGACGTCGGCCTCGAGTCCGCGAACAAGAAGTTCGACGTGCTCTCCGCCGAGCAGGAACTGGACCGCCTCGAAACCGCCGTCGAGACCATCGAGCGCGTGGAGGGGGACGCGGTGTTCTCCATCGAGACGCGGTACGCGGAGGTCGCCGACGAGGCGCTCTCGCGGGGCTTCGACATGGTCAACGACATCTGCGGGTTCGCCGACCCCGAGATGCCCGCGGTCTGTGAGGCCCACGACGTCGCCGTCGCGAAGATGGCGAGCCCGCCGGACCTCGAACGCCCCGGGGCCGTCGAAGACGTGGACGACATCTACGACGCGCTCGAACTGAACGGCTTCACGGACAAGACCATCGTGGACCCGGCGTTCGGCGGGTGGAGCGAGGCCAAGACCCTCGAAGACGACCGCGAGACCTTCGACCGCCTCCGGGAGTTCCGCGGGCACGGCTATCCCATCCTCGTCTCCATCAACCGCAAGAACTTCCTCCGGGAGGTCGCCGGCCGCTCCACGGAGGAGGCGCTGCCCGTCTCGCTGGCGGCGACGTCGATGGCCGTCGAGCGCGGCGCGCACGTGATTCGGACCCACGACGTCGCGGAGACGCGGGACGCCGCCCTCATCGGGTACGAGTTCCGCCGCGACCGCCACGACGACGGCCGCGTGGAGGAACTGGACGTGACGACCGTGCGGGAGGCCGAGCGCCACGTCGCGCGCCTCGACGGCGACCTCGACGGCGCCGGCGACGCGGCCGCTCGCGCGTACGAGGTCCACGGGCTCGGCGACGACGAGCGCGCGGCGCTGGCGGCCGAGGGCGTCACCGTCACGGGCGGTGACCCGGCGTTCGTCGCGGCCCCCGTCAGTGTGCTCCGCGCAGCAGCCCGGTCGTTGGAATCCCGGGACGGCGTCCTCGCGGAGCTCGCCGCGGCGTGGGCGACCCGCACGTAACGGGAAAGCTTATACCGGCGGGGCCAAAATCCGGGATTGGAAGCCGGACCCCCGCTGGGTAGGGGTACTTCGCGGGGCGTCCCGGCTCGAACCAGGAATCCTTTCATTTATTCAGCCGCGTAGCGACGCCCATGGAGTTCGCCGACTGGGCGCCGGTCTACGAGCGGATTCTCGCCGACTTCGGCTTCGAGCGGCGCGCCGACGAGCGGGCGCGGGACGTACTCGCTGAGTACGCCGAGCCGTTCGACCTGACGCGGCTCGACTGCGCGGGCCAGCGGGTCGCCATCGCCGGTGGCGCGCCGTCGCTGGCCGACGAGACCGCGATCGCGGCCGACGCGGACGTGGTGTTCGCGGCGTCGACGGCCGTTGACGTGCTCGCCGACGCGGGCATCGACACCGACCTGATGGTGACCGACCTCGACAAGAACCCCGAGACGGCGCGCCGGCTCACGGAAGCGGGGACGCCGGTCGCGGCGCACGCCCACGGCGACAACGTGCCCGCCGTCCGCGAGTACGTCCCCGAGTTCGACCTCGCGCACGTCCTCGCGACGACGCAGGCCGAGCCCGCGGACGCGGTGTACGACTTCGGCGGGTTCACGGACGGCGACCGCGCGGCGTTCCTCGCGGACCACCTCGGCGCCGCCGAACTCGTCTTCCCCGGCTGGGACTTCGACGACCCCGCGGTCGGCGAGCAGAAAGCGAAGAAACTGGCGTGGGCGGAACGCCTCCTCTACTGGCTCGAACGCCGGCGCGGCGAGCGCTTCGACGTGCTTGACGGCCGCCGCGACGGCATCGACGCGCTCCCCTGACTACCCGCCGACCGTGACCGTGGCGTCGTTGCCGACGCCGACGGAGACAGTGTCGTCGTCGCCGGTGAACTCGTAGGACTGCTCGGTCGTCTCCCCATCGACCGTGACGGCGACGGTGTACGTGCCGCTGCCCTCGAACGCCGGCAGCTCCGCGTCGGTCTCGGCGCCGACCGTCGCGTTCTCGCTGTAGACCGCGGCGCCGTCGTTCAGCACCTTGACGGTCACGTCGTGGCTCGTCTCGTCGTCGTTGACGACGAGGAGCGTCGTCGTCGCCGAACTCCCGAACCCGAGCGCGCTACAGCCCGCGGTCGCCGCGAGCGCGGCGACGGCGGCGGCCAACAGGACTCGCTTGCCTCGACTGTCCATACGCCACCCTGACGGACGACACGTAAAGAACGCCGGATAGCTCAAAGAACGGTCGAAGTCTCTCACTCGGGGGCGACGACCGCCAGCGTCTCGTCGATGACCGCGCGGTCGGCGGCCCGCGGGAACGAGACGGCGATGGCGTCGATGCCCTCGACGGCCGCGAAGTCGGCGACGCGCTCCCGGACCTGCGCGGGCGTGCCGGCGGCCGCCAGCGTGTCCAGCAAGTCGTCGGAGACGGCGGCGACCGCGCGCTCCTGGTCGCCGTCCTGCCACGCGCCGTGGATGGTCTCGGCGGCGTCCTCGTGGCCCTGCCGGGCGAGCGCGTCCCGGTAGAACGTCCCCATGCCGCCGACGTAGAACGCGAGGTGCTGGCGGGCGAGGTCGCGGGCGCGCTCGCCGTCGTCGAGCGCACAGCACGGCAGCACGAACGTCGTCTGGACGTCCTCGACGTCGCGGTCGCCGAGGTCCGCGCCGCGCTGGAGGTCCGCGTAGCGCTCCTCGAAGCCCGCCTGCGTGAACATCAGCGCGTGCCAGCCGTCCGCGAACCGGCCCGCGAGTTCGACCGCCTTCGGCCCCATGCCCGTGACGTCGATTTCGGGCGCGGGCTCGGGCGCTCCCTGTCGAAGTCGGAAGCCCCGCGTCTGGACGACGTCGCCGTCGTAATCGACCTGCTCGCCCGAGAGCACCTGCCGGACCACCTCGACGTACTCGCGGGTGCGCTTCAAGGGGTTCCCGAAGTCCTCGCCGTGCCACCCCTCGATGACCGCGGGACCGCTCGGGCCGAGGCCGAGGCGGAACCGGCCGCCGGAGTGCTCCTGGAGCGTGGCGGCGGTCTGCCCGAGGAGCGCGGCGCTGCGCGAGTAGGTGTTCACGATGCTCGTCCCGACGCCGATGGTGTCGGTGCGGTCGGCGAGTGCGGCGAGCGTGGTGACGGCGTCCCGCCCCCACGTCTCCGGGAACCACACGCGGTCGTAGCCCAGTCGTTCGGCGCGCTCCCCGATGCCGACGACGTCGTCGAGGGAGTCCTGTGCGGCGACCGGCAGGTGGACGGTGCGGCGAGTCACGCCAACAGGTTCGGCACAGCACCGCATAAAATTGCGTCAACTCCCGACAACCCGCGGCGGGTTGGCCGGCCTACTCCTCGACGAGTTCGAACTTCTGGACCTTCCCGGTGGTCGTGCGCGGGAGCTCCTCGACGAACTCGATTTCGCGGGGGTGCTTGTACTCGGCGAGGCGCTCCAGGCAGTACTGCTTGATTTCGTCGGCGGTCACGTCGGCGTCCGGCGCCTTCACGACGAACGCCTTCACCGTCTCGCCGCGGCGCTCGTCCGGGATGCCGACGACCGCGGCGTCCGCAATCGCGTCGTGCTCGAACAGCAGCTCCTCGATTTCGCGGGGGTAGACGTTGTAGCCCGCGGTGTTGATCATGTGCTTCTTGCGGTCCGCGACGTAGAAGTAGCCGTCCTCGTCGTGGTAGCCGAGGTCGCCCGTGTGGAACCACCGCTTCCCGTCGGCCTCGGTGAACGCCTCCTCGTTGGCCTCCGGCAGGCCCGAGTACCCCTTCATCACGTTCGGGCCGGAGACGACCAGTTCGCCCGTGATGTCGTCCATGTCGGCGTCGTCCTCGTCGACCGGCCCGCGGTCGATTGGCGGCACCGTCTCGAACTCCTCGGTGACGATGCGGGCGTCGATTCCTTCGAGGGGTTTCCCGATGGAGCCGACGCGGCGGCCCCACTTCGGGGTGTTGAAGTGCGTCACCGGGCTGGTCTCCGTGAGCCCGTACCCCTCGTAGATTTTCACGGGGAACAGCTCCTCGAAGCGCCGCAGCACCTCTACCGGGAGTCCGGACCCCCCGGCCGTGCACTGGCGCAGGCTGGAGAGGTCGAACTCCTCGGCGTTGGGCTGGTTCACGATGTCGTTGTACATCGCGGGGACGCCGTCGAACAGCGTGAGTTCCGCGTCCTCGACGAGCGACAGCGCCTCCTGGGCGTCCCACGCGGGCAGCGGGTAGAACGACGCCCCGGAGAACAGCGCGGCGTTCATCGCGACCGTCATCCCGTAGATGTGGAACAGCGGCAGCACGCCGATCTTGCTGTCGGAGGGCTGGACGCCGCCCTCGACGATGTCCTGGGACTGCTTGGCGTTGGACGCGAGGTTATGGTGGGTGAGCTGGACGCCCTTCGGTTTCCCGGTGGTGCCGGAGGTGTACGGCTGGACGGCGAGGTCGTCGTCCGCGCGCTCGGCGACGCTGTCGTCGCCGTCCGTCAGGAACGCTCGGAACGGCGTGCCAGTGTCGGCGTCTCCGCCGACGGTGACGACGCGCTCGACGTCCGTGTCGTCGCGTACCTGCTCGACGAACGGCACGACGTCGGCGAGCGCGACGACCGTCTCCGCGCCGGAGTCAGAGAGCAGGTGGCGGATTTCGCGGCTCTTGTACTGGGGGTTCATCGGCACGACCGCACACCCCGCGCGCAGCGCGCCGTGGAAGGCGACGACGAACTGCGGGAGGTTCGGGAGGTAGATGCCGACGACGTCGCCGGCCTCGACGCCGCTCTCGCGGAGCGCGGCGGCGAACTGCCCGGTCTGCGCCCAGAACTCCCCGTAGGACAGCTCGGTGTCCTCGTAGACGACCGCGGGTCGCTCCGGCTGCTCGTCGACGACGTCCTCGATGTGTCGAACTAGATTCGTCACGGCTACTGCGGCAAATGACGTCCATCATCAATAATTCTGGTGTTGGCGAAGTCGCGGCGACTCGGTGGCCTTTTGCCGGGTGGCCGCACATCCGAACGCATGACAGCCTTCGACGCCGAGGACGTGCAGGCGTTCATCCAGTCGTACGTCGACGACCACGGCTTCCTCTCGTTTCTGGACCTCTCCGTGGAGCGCGTCGCGGACGGCGAGATGGCCCTGCGCATCCCCTACGACGAGAAGCTCACCAACCACGGCGCGGGCGAGGGGAACGTCCACGGCGGCATCGCCGCCACCATCATCGACACCGCGGGCGGGCTCGCCGTCCGCACGACCCTCGACGAACCGGTCACCGCGGGCGTCGCCACCATCGACCTGAACGTCTCGTACCTCCGGCCCGCGCGCGGCGACCTCGTGGCCGAGGCGGACGTGATTCGGGTCGGCTCCACGGTCGGCGTCGCGGAAGTCACGGTCACCTGCGAGAACGAGGACGGCGAGCGCGTGGAAGTCGCGGTCGGCCGCGGGTCGTTCCGGGTGTTCCGAGACGCCTAGCGGCTCCGACGACCCGACCGCAGGCAGAGTTCCGACGTTCGGACGATGAGGACGCCGGCACCGGCCACGAAGCTCACGAGGTACCCCACGGCGAGCGCGACAGCGGACGGCGGGTGGACGAACAGGAGGACCCAGTACCCGACGAGCGGACAGACGCTGAGCGCGTACAGCAACCGGAAGCCGCGAGACCCCTTCGTGACGTCCAGCGTCCCGTCTTGGGACCGCAACATCCACGTGGCCACGAAGGACCCGCCACCGAACGCCGCGCCGACGACGCCGCCCGCGACGGTGGCCCTCGAAATCAGGTCACCGGCCAGCGCGCCGTCGGTCACGACGCCAAAGAACGACGCGAGCCACCAGAACGCGGCGAACAGGCCGCTCCCGACGGGGACGAACGCGACGAGCAGGACCACGCGAAGGGTCGTCGTGAGTTGGATGTCGCCACTCTGGACTCCGTCGAGCAGGTCCCAGTACCAGTCCCAGAACCACCCGGTAGCCCAGTAGACTCCGGCGCCACCGACCACGGCTGCGACGCCGAGCGCGATTGTGGTCGCGTCACCGGAAAGCAGGCCCAGCACGGCCAGAATCGCGCCCAGCGGAGCCAAGAGCGCGCCACAGAGCCGCGACAATCTCTCGGGGTCCACGCCGGGATCTGTCAACGCACGCGCCAAAGGCGTTCCGAAATTTAGGTGGGTCGGGACCGACGCGGCTCGGCATCGAGACCCCTACTTTGAGGGAGCGCGACGCCGAAACTCGGGTCATGCAGCTGTTCTGGCACCGCCGGGACCTCCGCACGGCCGACAACCGCGGGCTGGCCGCGGCCGCCGACGCGGGCGAGGTCGTCCCCGTGTTCTGCTTCGACGACGAGATTCTCGCTCACGCGAGCCCGCCGCGCGTGGCGTTCATGCTCGACGCGCTGGCCGACCTCCGCGAGCGCTACCGCGACCTCGGCAGCGACCTCCTCGTGCGTCGCGGCGACCCGTCGGCGGTGTTGCCCGCCCTCACCGACGAGTACGATGCCGAGCGCGTGGTCTGGAACCACGACTACTCGGGGCTCGCCAGAGAGCGCGACGAGGCCGTCCGCGCCGCGCTCGGTGACGCGGGCGTCGCTCACGAGCAGTATCACGACGCCGTCTTCCACGAGCCCGGCGAAATCCGGACGAACGCCGGCGACCCCTACTCCGTGTACACGTACTTCTGGAAGAAGTGGCGCGACCGCGAGAAACCCGACCCCGTCCCCGAGCCGTCGGCTGGCGACTTCGCGGACGTCTCCGGCGAAGAGTTGCCGACATTAGCGGACCTCGGATTCGCGGAGCCCGACGCAGCACTGCCGGACGCGGGCACCGAAGCGGCCCGCGAGCGCTTGGAAGACTTCTGCGAGGACGCCGTCTTCCGCTACGAGGAGGCCCGCGACTACCCCGCGGAAGCGGCGACGTCTCGCCTCTCCCAGGACCTCAAGTTCGGAACCATCGGCGTCCGCGAACTGTACGAGCGAACGGAGGACGCGATGGCCGAGGCGGACAACGACGAGGAGCGCGCGAGCGTCGAGGAGTACCAGGGGCAACTCGCGTGGCGGGAGTTCTACGCGCAAGTACTGTACTTCAACCCCGGCGTCGTCTCACAGAACTACAAGGAGTACGAGCAGCCAATCGAGTGGCGCGAGGACGACGCCGAACTGGCGGCGTGGAAGCGCGGGGAGACCGGCTACCCAATCGTCGACGCGGGGATGCGGCAACTCCGCGAGGAGGCGTATATGCACAACCGCGTGCGGATGATCGTCGCGTCGTTCCTCACGAAGGACTTGCTGCAGGACTGGCGCGAGGGCTACGACCACTTCCGCGAGCACCTCGTCGACCACGACACCGCCAACGACAACGGCGGCTGGCAGTGGGCGGCCTCCACGGGCACGGACGCCCAGCCGTACTTCCGCATCTTCAACCCCACGACGCAGGGCGAGCGCTACGACCCGGACGCCGAGTACATCACCGAGTACGTCCCCGAGCTACGCGACGTGCCCGCAGAGAAGATTCACGCGTGGCCGGAGTTAGACGCCGACGAGCGCGCGGCGCTGGCGCCCGACTACCCGGACCCGATTGTGGACCACGGCGAGCGCCGCGAGCAGGCGATTTCGATGTTCGAGCGGGCGCGCGGCGACGACTGAGCGTCGTCGGTAGTACGGGTTCTCTGTTCGGTGAAAGCGGTGAAACGCCAAGTCAGTACAGGGACAGGCCTTAGCTTGCTGTTGGTTGCGAACGCTCGTCGTACCCGTCCGGGGTGTCGTCCGTTCGGCAGTGTCGGTCGCCAAACCGACTAAGTACGTGTGCGTGTAGACGTACACGTATGGGGACGAAGAGCCTCACAATCACCGAAGAGGCCTACGAGCGCCTGAAAGAACACAAGCGGGACGACGAGAGCTTCACCGATACCATTCTTCGGCTCGCGGGCGGCGACCGCGACCTCATGTCGGGCTTCGGGTCGATGCAGGACGTCGACGGGTTCCGCGACGCCGTCGAAGACACACGGGGCGAGCTGGACGCCGACCTGCGAGCGCGAGGCGAGCGGTAGATGCTCGTCTTCGACACGACGTTCCTGCTCGACTACCTCGATGGCGTTGACGCGACGGCGGACTACCTCGCAGCGAACGAGGCGAAGCCGTTCCACGCGGTGTCGCTGTCGCTGTTCGAGGTGTACCGTGGCGCCGCGCAGGCAGGCGGCAGCGACCAACTGGAGACGGCGGCGGACGGCTTGGCGTGGCTGGACGCGCTGCCGTTGACCGAGCCGGCAGCGCGGGAGGCCGCGCTGATTGAGGCGTCACTGCTCGACGACGGTGCCTGCGTCAATCTCGGCGACACGCTGATTGCGGGCGTCTGCCGGCACCACGACGCGCGGATTGTCACGCGCGACGACCACTTCGACCGCGTCCCCGGCCTCGACGTCGAGACCTACTGACGAACCCCTGAACGAAATTCCAGTAGCCGAAGCGGAGTTGCTCGTTGCGACTGGATTGTGTCTCCTACCGATAGGCCACTGTCCGGTCGCAACCAGTCTGAGCGGGAAATCGCGCGGCGACGACTAAGCCCGCCGTGCGACCTGCGTCCAGACGACGACGGCGCCGACGGCGGTGACGGCGGCGGCGAGCGTCCACGCGACGTCGTAACTGAAGCCGTCCACGACGAATCCGAACAGCGGCGGCGCGGCGATGCCGCCGAGGTTCAGCGTGGTCTGGCCGCCGGCGGTGGCGGCGCCGACCTCGTCGTCGTCCACGATGGCGGTCATCGTGGCGTAGTAGACGCCGGGGAACCCAAGGATGAACAGGCCCAGTAGCGCGAACGCGACCGCGGACGTCCACGGCGTCTCCGCGACGGTGACGCCGAGGAAGCAGACGGCGGCGAGGACGCCCTGCGCGGTCAACACGAGCGCGGGGCCGCGTGACGGCGCGCCGCTCATCCGGTCGGAGAGCGCGCCGCCGACGAGGCGGCCGACGCTGCCCGAGACCTGCACGCCGGCGAGGACGGCGCCAGCGAAGCCCGCGGCGACCGCGACGGATTCGGTCATGTGGAGGACGACGTAGCCCGTGGTCGTGAACACCGCCGCGCCGAGGAACAGACCGGCGAGAACGAGCCCGCGGTACGCGGGGTCGTCGAGGAGGCCGCGGACGTCCGGCATCGAGAGCGTGCCGGAGCCGGTCGTCCCCTCGTAGCCGGCGGCGAACGCCGCGGCGACGACGACGGCCGCGCCGGCGACGACGAGGAAGCCGCCGCGCCAGCCGAAGCGGGTGGCAGCGACGGCGGTGACGAGGAGCGCGCCGAGGCCGGAACCGGCGGTGACGCCGACTTGCTTGACGTTCATCGCGAGGTTCCGGCTGTCCCGCGGGGAGACGGCGACGATGGCGCGGTTGGTGGCGGGCATCGCGGTGGCGTACGCGAACCCGAGGACGACGAGCGCGGCGAGCAACAGCGGGAACGTCGGCGCGAACGCGACGCCGACGCAGCCGACCGCCATCCCGAGCAGTCCGACGACCATCACGGGACGCTCGCCGTAGCCGTCGACGGCGGCGCCCGTCCCGAACAGGAGGACGGTGTAGCCGAGCATGATGGCGGTGACGACGGTGCCGGTGAGCGCGCGGGAGATGCCGAAGTCCTCGCGCACGAACGCCGTCGACGCGAAGATGGCGTAGAACGCGAGGCTCGCCGTGAACTGCCACCCGGTCACGAGGCCGACGCCGCGCCACGAGCGCATACGCGTGGGTCGAAGCTCCCGACGTATGTGACTGACCATCCAAACCGCCGGCAAGCGGCGTCACTCGCCGGTTTTTCGTGTTGTGTGCTAGCATAGACGCCACAAACGTTTAACACGAACCGCTACGATGGTACTTCCCGGGTGACCGCACCATGAGTGACTACGAACTTCCACCGCTTCCGTACGACTACGACGCACTCGAACCGCACATCTCCGAGCAGGTGCTGACGTGGCATCACGACACTCACCACCAGGGCTACGTCAACGGCTGGAACAGCGCCGAGGAGACCCTCGAAGCCAACCGCGAGGAGGGTGACTTCTCCTCGTCGGCGGGCGCCATCGGCAACGTGACCCACAACGGCTCCGGGCACATCCTGCACTCCATCTTCTGGAACAACATGAGCCCGAACGGCGGCGGCGAACCCGCCGGCGCCCTCGCCGCGCGCATCGAGGAGGACTTCGGCTCCTACGAGGCGTGGAAGGGCGAGTTCGAGGCCGCCGCGTCCGCCGCGGGTGGCTGGGCGCTCCTCGTGTACGACAGCCACTCCGAGCAGCTCCGCAACGTCGTCGTCGACAAGCACGACCAGGGCGCTCTCTGGGGCTCCCATCCCATCCTCGCGCTGGACGTCTGGGAGCACTCCTACTACTACGACTACGGCCCCGACCGCGGCGACTTCGTCGACAACTTCTTCGAGGTCGTCGACTGGGACGACGTCGCGGACCGCTACGAAGAGGTCGCTGCGCGCTTCGAGTAGCGCCGCACATCCGCCGTTTTTCTTTCGCGCTACGCGTCGTCGGGAGCCACGGGTGCGAGCGCTTTTACGCCGTACTCGGCGGCGAGGTCGTGGACAGTGTCGGTGAGCGCGCCGAAGTCGTAGTTGGCGTCGTTTGCGTCCACGCCGACGACGACGCCGACCTGCGCGTCGTCCTCGGAGACGAACGTCCGGAACAGTTCCCACGTGTCAAACCCGCGGTGCGTGTACCGGAACTCCGAGTAGTGGAGGCGGTTGTACGTCTGTCGCGTGACGAAGCCGTAGCGCTCGTTGTCGAGGTGTTTCTCCACGTCGACGTCCTCGATTCGGTCGGCGACGTCCTCGCGGAGGTACAGCGACTGCTGGGTGTGTTGGTCGAGCACCCAGACGTCGCGGAGGTTGTCGCCGAGCGCGTCGCGGAGGGCGTCGACCAGCGCCGCCTTCGCGTCGTCGAGAGCCGACTGCGGCTGCGTGTCGTGCGTTGTCATGCGGACCGCTCGTCCGTGGTTGCGACAGACGCCCGGATAAGCGTTCCCCAACCCGGGGCACCGCCACCGGGGGTTTTTTCGTCGCGACGCCCGACCGTCGGGTATGCCCGTTCCCAAGGACGACTTCGAGGCGCTCCACCCGTGTGACTTCTACACGCCCGCGGAGCTCCTCGACGCCGACGAGATGTACACCGTCTACGAAATCGCGCGGCTCCTCCAGGACCTGGAGGCGGACGCGGAGCTGGACCCGAACACGGAGAACGTCCTCCTCGACTGGGCGATTCCGTGGATTATGCGCCACAGCGACGACCTCGTCGTCGCCGAACCGCGCGAGGACGACGAGCCCGGCTACTACGGCGTGAAACCCGACGACGCCTGACGCGCTTTCTCCGCACCGGTACGCCGAGTTTTGGAGGGGTAGAAACTACTGTCGGGCGGCCCGCGCCGCCAACTCCACGTTCTCGATTGCGCCGTCCGTGACGCTCGGGCCGTGGCCGGCGTGCATCACGTCGAGGTCGCCGACGACGTCGAGCACGCGCTCGATGCTTCGCACGAGCGTCGCGCGGTCGCCACCCTCCAGGTCGGTGCGGCCGAACGCGCCGTGCGCGAACACGAGGTCCGCGGCGAACAGCACGCCCGCGTCCCGCGAGTAGAACACGAGGTGGTGTGGCTCGTGGCCGGGCGTGTGCAGGGCCTCGTAGTCGTGGTCGCCGATGGTGACCGTGTCGCCGTCCGCGAGTTCGTGGTCCACGCTGTCGATGTTCGCGTCGAACCCCCAAGCGTCCACGTCAAAGGCGACTTTCACGTCGTCGAGGTTGCCGACGTGGTCGGGGTGGGGATGCGTGAGAAGCACCGCGTCGAGGTCGTCAACGCGCTCGCGGACGGCACCAACGGCGTCGAAGTTCGCGCCGGGGTCCACGAGGACGGTGCGTTCGCCCTCCACGAGGAAGGCGTTGCTCGTGAACGCGTCGACGCCGGCGGCGAGATTCGTGACCATACTCCGGCTACGCCGTCGCGCACTTAGACGTTGCCGGGACGAGAGCGCAGGCGGAGGCGGTCAGCGCGGCGCGCCGACGAGCACGAGCTCGGAGTAGTGGTCGCGGTTGCGAATCTGTCGGGTCTCCTCGGCGTCGATGCGGAGGGCTTCGCGCTCGTCCAGGGAGACCGTCTCGCCGCCGAACTCCACGTCCACGCCGCCCTCGACGACGTAGTAGACTTCCTCCTGGCCGGAGTCGCGGTGGTCGTGTTCCATCCCCTCGGCGTTGGGCTCCATCGTGAACAGCGTGAACGCCACCTCGTCGGTGTCGAGGGGGTCTTTCATGCGGAACATCTTCGCGCGGGCGTCGTCCGGCAGCGCCGATTCGGCGTCAGCTATCGTCGCCTTCTCGTAGGGCATGGGGGAAGCTGCGACGGGCCGACACTTCTTGCTGGTGGCCGCGCGCTTCGGAGCGTTTTAGTCCGCGGCGCGAGCATCCACGTCCAGTATGCGAGTACGCCTTCTGGACGCGACCGACGACCCCGAGGAGCTCATCTGCCAGGGCGCGCGCAACGACTACATGAGCGAGTGGGTGGCCGAACAGGACTTCGAGGAAGCGATGGACGGCGTGGAGGGCGACGACGTCGAGGAGCAGAAGGCGAACTTCCTCGCGAAGCTCCTCAAGCGCGGGCACTACGGACCCTTCGAGCACCCGAGCGCGACGTTCGCCATCGAGGGGATGAGCCGGTCGTGCATGGCCCAGCTCACTCGCCACCGCCACGCGAGCTTCGACGTGCAGTCGATGCGCTACGTCGCCTTCGACGAGGTGGACCCCGCGGACGTCGAGGACGGCGAGATGGTGGTGACGCCGCCGTCCGCCACGGACCCGGACTGGGTCGGCCGCAACCAGAAGGCCGACGACTTCGACGAGGAGGACGTCGAGAAGCGCGAGGAAATCTTCCAGCGGTCGGTCCGCCAGTCCGTCGAGGACTACCAGGAGCTACTGGAGCTCGGGATGCCGCCTGAGGACGCGCGGTTCGTCCTCCCCATCGGTACCGAGGTGAACGTCGTCGTCACGCTGAACCCGCGGTCGCTGATGCACATCGCGGACATGCGCGCGGCGGCGGACGCCCAGTGGGAGATTCGCGACCTCACCGAGCAGCTACTGGACCTCGCCGCCGAGTGGTGCCCGCACACCTTCGACTACTACGAGGCGGAGATGAAACACCGGAAGAACCGGCTCGCGCCCTAGTCGTCGCCGCGGAGCCGCCCGACGACGCTCGCGGTGACCGCCGCGGCCGCCGCGACCACGCCGAACCCGGGCGCGCTCCCGGCCGACTCTGATTCCGTCTCCGTCCCGGTTTCGCTCTCGGTCTCGGTCGTCGTCCCCGCCGACTGTTGGACGGACTCTCTGAGTTCGATTCGTTCGGTCGCGTGCACGTCCCGCGAGGACGCCGCAACCGAAACCTCGTACTCGCCGTAGTCGACCGCCCACTCGTCGGCCTCCTCGTCCCAGTAGCGGAACGCCTCCCGGTCGATGTCCACGGAGACGGTCTCGGTCTCGCCGGCCGCCACGTCCACCTTCTGGAACCCTGCGAGTTCTTTCGGCGGGCGTTCGACGCTCGAATCGACTGCGCCGACGTACACTTGGACGGCTTCCGCGCCGTCCCGGTCGCCGGTGTTGGTCACGTCCACGCTCACGGTGAGGCCGTCCTCGGGGGTCGTCGCGGCCCTCGAGACGGACGCGTTCTCGTACTCGAAGTCGGTGTAGCTGAGGCCGTGGCCGAACGGGAACAGCGGCTCCACGTCGTTCGCGTCGAAGTGCCGGTAGCCCGCGAACACGCCTTCGTCGTAGTGGACGGTGCCGTCCACGCCCGGGAAGCCGCGCGCGCCGTCCGGCAGCGACGCCACCTCCTGCGGGAGGTAGTCTTCGAGGGATTCAGCGAACGTGACCGGCGTCTTCCCGGAGGGGTTTGTCTCGCCAAATAGGACGTTCGCGAGCGCGCGGCCGCCTTCCTGCCCCGGGAACCACAGTTGGAGCACGGCGGGCACGGCCGACAGCCACGGCATCGCCACCGGCGACCGAACCGTCACCGTCGGAATGGTCGGCGCGTTCCTCGAAGACTACGAGGCGACGAACGTGGTGCTGCGCGACGGCGAGTGAACGCGCCGACAGCCCGGCACCCGGTTGCGACCGCCCGAACGGAGCACCCCCGACGCGTGTGTGGGACTCTGCCAGCGCGACGCCGAGACGAAACCGTTATTTGTACCTCGCGGCTACGAAGGAGTGGACGCGCTCCGTTGGTGTAGTCCGGCCAATCATCTTGCCCTCTCACGGCAAGGACCAGGGTTCGAATCCCTGACGGAGCACTCCCTTCCTCTCGCCGGTTCCGAAGTGGTCAGCCGCGGCTTCTGATGGTCGGCGCGTTCCTCGTGAGCGTCGCGGTCAGGGCGTGTTTCGAGTGGGTGACGTGGGTAGGTAACCGAATCACCTGACCGGGGAGTCGCTTCTCGTGGTCGCACTTAGACTGGGGGTCGAATATGTTCCCACGAACCTCCTTTTGGGTCGTCCGGCTAGGCGGTGGTAGACCGCGACTCTCGCGAGCCCTCTCCACCAAACGCATGCCATACGTGAAACTCAGTATTACCATCCCGGATCTGGTCTGGATGAGCGACCTCTCACAGGCGTTCCCCGAGACGGTGTTCCGCGTCACCGCCGCCACCGTGAACGACGACGTCGGCGTCGCGCACATCGACGTTCACGGCGAAGAGAGCACGGCCGTCGTGGAGTCGTTCCGCGACTACGACGCCGTGACCGACCTCACGGTGCTGGACGACGGGCCGAAGGCGACCCGGGTCCAACTCGAAACCACGTCCCCGCTCATGCTGCGGTCGATACAGGACTCCGGCGTGCCGCTGCAACTGCCGTTCGAGGTCCAGGACGGCGAACTGCTCTTGGAGCTCACCGTCCCGTCGGGCACGATGACGGACCTGACCGAGACGCTCGGCGACTACGGCATCCCCTACACCGTCGAACGCGTCAGCCAAGACACGGACTCCGGGTCGCTTCTGACCGAGCGCCAAGCGTGGGTGCTCGACAGGGCCGTCGAGCGAGGGTACTACGACACGCCCCGCGAGACGACGCTCGCCGAACTCGCCGACGACCTCGGGATGGCGAAGTCGACGTGCAGCGAACTCCTCCACCGTGCCGAGGGACACGTCATCAAGGACTACCACACCGACACCGAGACCACCGAGACGGAGACGCCCGCGCTCTCGGACTGACGAGTCGGAGCGAGATACCGCCGCTCGTCTGGGAGTCGGGTTCGGATGCGGCGGCGCTCGCTCGTGACCTCGTCACGTGACTGGGTCCTCCACGAGTGAACGCACGCTCTGGATGAGTTCGTCGTAGTTGGGGGCGGTGTAGGCGTCTTCCGTGTGCCACTTGTAGCGGATGTCGTGTGACTCGTCGAGCGTGAGCAGCGCTCGCTTGGGGACCCCGGAGTGGTGTTCCCACTCGTCGTACGCGAGGTCGAACTGCTCGACGACGTCGCCCTCGGTGTCGCTGAGCAGCGGGAACGGCAGGTCGTACTCCTGAATGAACTGCTTGTGGGCGTAACAGGAGTCCCGCGAGATGCCGAGGACGTCGACGTTCTCGGTGAACGTGAGGTACTCGGCGTCCCGGAACTGGCAGAAGACCTCGGTGCAGACGGGGCTGAAGTCGAACGGGTAGAACACGAGGACGGCCGCGCCCTCGTTCGTGTGGTCGCTCAGCCGGTACTTCCTGATTTCCTTGCCTTCCGTACCCGGCAACGCGAAGTCGAAGGCCGACTTTCGGTCACTAATCACAGTATCATGTTGTCTTGGTACCAGTTAGCACTCGTGGCTGGTCAACAATGACACTTATCTACCACCGCGGGAGGGAAGCGACCGTCGCCCGGGATTGCGGCGGCTCCGTGCGAACGCCGGCGGCTCGCGCGACCGCCCGCCCCAGTCCCGGTCAGCAGAGGAACTCGATGCCCGTGATTTCGAATCGCGCGCCGCCCGTCTCGGCGTCAGCGGCCGTTACGTCCCAGCCGTGGGCGTTCACAATCGTGCGGACGACCGAGAGGCCGTATCCGTGGCCGTCGTCTCGCGTGGTGAACCCGTGGTCGAACACCTGCTCTTTGTGTTCGTCGGCAATCCCCGGGCCGTCGTCCTCGACGTAGAAGCCGTTGTCGAGCTGGCCGACGCGCACCGTCACGTCGGTGCCGCCGTGTTCGATGGCGTTCCGGAAGAGGTTCTCGAACAGCTCGCAGAGCCTGTCCGGGTCGCTGCTCACCGACTGAATCGGCTCGTAGTGGAGGGTCGCACTGGGGGTGGTAGACAGCGTCTGCCACGCCATGTCGACGACGTCACCGATGTCGGTCGGCTCCGGGTCGGTGACGACGTCTCCCTGTCGCGCCACCCGGAGCAGGTCTTCGACGAGTCGCTCCATCCGGTCGGTCGTCTCCTCGATGGTTTCGAGGTGTTTCTCGTCGCCGGTCTCCTCGTATCGCTGGAGATACCCGTCGATGATGCTCAGCGGGTTCCTGAGGTCGTGCGCGAGGATGTCGGTGAACTCCTTGAGGCGGTCGTTCTGCCGCTCTAGCATTCGCTCGTACTCTTTGGTGGTCGTGGTGTCCTGGCTGATGGCAGCGTAGCCGTCGAACGTCTCGTTCCACAGCGGCGACAGCGTCAGCGTCCCCCAGAAGACCGAGTCGTCCGCGCGCCGATGCCAGTGTTCGACTTCGACGGTGTCAGTGGCCGGCCGCTCGAAGAAGTCCGCCGGGAGCGAGTTCGAGTCACCGCTCTCCTTGTCGGCGAACAGCGTGCGCACGTGGCGGCCGAGCGCCGTCTCCGTGTCGTATCCGTAGAGCGCTTCGGCGGGCGCAGACCACGTGGTAATCTCTCCGTCGGCGTCGAGCATGAAAATCGCGTGCGTGGCCGCGCCTTCGATGAGGTGGCGAGCGACCGTGTCGCTCGGTTCGGACCCATCGGCCCTGGGGGCGTGCGGACCGGGTGAATCCGTCATACGGACATATTGCCCCCCGCCGGAGAACGGTTTCGGGTTGGCGTGCCATGGGGTTCAAACCGGTTCGCGTCCCGTCACTTCAGTCGCGCGCTACTCGGCGAGTTCGACGACCACGACTTCCACGTCCGGGCCGGGGTCGTCGCTGCGGTACTCCCACGCTCCTCGTGGGTCGATGTCGTTCCGGCGCGCGGCGAGAAGTACTCGGCCGAGTGCCGCCTCGAAGTCGGCCGTGTTCGATAGCCCGTCGTCGGGAGTGAAGTCGGTTGTCATGAGTGGTGGACACGCGCCGACTGCGAGGTGCTGGCGTGGGGTTCGGGGGTCGCAGTGGTGTGTCTCGGTATCGTCTGGTACGCCCTCGCACGGGAAAACACCACCGAAACCCATGGTACACCATGCCCAAAATATCCGACGGGCTCGGCCACCTCGGTCGTTGACTCAGTTCCGGGTGAACGGGCGTCTTTACGCGACTGCGGGCGAATGGGGAGGTATCTAATGAGCGTCATCGTCGAGTTGGTCGTTCCGTCTGACGCGTTCGAGCTGGGGCAGATTCTCCGGGTCGAGGAGCCGACGCAGGTCACGGTGGAGACGATGGTGCCGCTGGGCGGGAGACCGACGCCGTTCGTTCGAGTCCGAAACGACGCGCGTGGGAGCTTCGAGCGGTCCGTCCGCGAGCACGCCTCGGTCAACGAGGTGCAGCTCGTCAACACCCACGACGACGAATCGCTGTACGCGCTGAACTGGGAGCCCTCGGAGTCGTCGCTCCTAGCGATGGTTCTCGAACTGGACGCAGTGCTGCTCGGCGCGACCGGGACCGCGGACACGTGGGGGCTCGAAATCAGGTTCCCGTCACACGACGCGCTCTCGGAGTTCCAGCAGTACTACGTTGGAGCGAACATCGACGTGTCAGTCGAACGCATCTACAATCCCACGAAGCCGGACGCCGGCCCCTGGTACGGGCTGACCGCGACCCAGCGCGAGACGCTCATGCGCGCCGTGGAAGCGGGCTACTACTCGCTGCCGCGCCAGCTGTCCACCCAAGACCTCGCGGACACCTTCGACGTCTCCGACCAGGCGGTCACCGAGCGGCTCCGGCGGGGCATCGAAACCCTGGTAATGAACACGCTGTTGGTCGACGAGCAATCCTGAGCCCCGAGCCTACTGTGGGTGGTGGATAGGCTGCTTGGTGTACGAGGGTGTAATAAATTGTCGTCTCGGAACAATGTACGTAGTGTGCGTGGTCCGGGCGATTAGCGAGCACGAGAGAGCGTCCCAGCGCCCACCGCGAAGCGAGTACCACGACCACCGTACCGGAGCCCACTACCATGGCCAAACCAACCCCCGCGGACGACGTCATCCGAGAACAGTGTACGACCTGTGAGAAGACCCGTCCACACGACGTCACCATCGAACTACTGACCGAGAGCGGGAAAGACACGAACCGGAAGTTCTCCAGGGAGCCCTACCACATCGCCGAATGCCGCAACTGCGGGACGACGACGAAACTCCGGCTCAACAACGCCTGAGGCCGGTCCGCCGCCACGCGCGCCCCCACGGACGACCCGATTCGTAGTTTCTCGCCCGAAGCGACGTCCGATTCGACCCCCAGAGGACGTAGCCGTGCGCATGTCGACCGCTGTCGGCGGTCGCCAGATAGCGATTCTCGCGGCGGGCATCGCGGTGATTCTCGGCGGCCTGCTCGGCCCCGCCGGCGGCCTCTAGGGACTGCCCGCACCGCGATTCAGTGCGTGCGTGACGGGCGAACCTTCTTGCCAGCGGCCCGGGAAGGACGAGTATGTCCCAGCCCTCCCAGTCGGACGCCGCCGAGATGGACTGGCTGACCCTCGACGACGGCGAGGAAGTCGTCTGGTCGGGGAAGCCCCACAAGAGTAGCCTCGTCCCTGCACTCATCGTCGGCGTCCCGCTGTCGATTATCCTCGTCGGACTGCTCATCATCGGGTCGGCGTACCTCTACCGCGAGAACACGCGGTACGTCGTCACGACAGACGCGCTCTACCGGAAGTCCGGCGTGCTGTCCCGGGACGTCCAGCGCATCGACTTCGGGAAAGTCCAGAACACGTCGTACAGTCAGGGCTTCTTCGGCACGCGGTTCGGGTACGGCAACGTCGACGTCTCCACCGCGGGCGGCTCCGGGGTCGAGATGCAGTTCCAGTCCGTCCCCGACCCCCGGCACGTGCAGGAGACCATCAACAAGCGCGTGAAGGCGACTCGGGGCGACGCGGGTTCGGAGTCCGAGGAGACGAAGGCGGACGTACTCGACGAGATTCTCGACGAGCTCCGCGGCATCCGAGCGACGCTGGAAACCCGAGAGCGCGCCGACACGACTGGTGACGCCGGTAAGTCCCCGGACGAAACGCTGTTCGAGGAGGACTCGAACACCGGTCCGCTCGACGAATGAACGGGGAGCGAGCGACCGAGCCCGTCGATGCGGCGATTCCAATCGGCGAGTCCGAGACCGTCGTCTGGACCGGGCGACCGCGCGTCACCGTCGTGCTGCCGGCGGTCGTCGTCGGTCTCACGCTGGTCGTCGCCGGGCTCGCCGGCGCCATCCTGAGCGACTCGTGGCTGCCCGCCGCGCTGGTGCCGGTCGGCGTGGCCGTCCCGGGGTGGCGGTACCTCCGGAACCGGCGCACGCAGTACGTGATTACTGACGACGCCCTCTACAAGAAGACGGGCGTGTTCTCGCGGGCCGTGGCACAGGCCACGCTGCGCACCGTGCAGAACAGCGCGTTCTCCCAGTCGCTGACCGGGTCAGTGTTCGGCTACGGCTCCGTCGAGTTCGAAATCGCCGGCGGCGGCCGGTTCACGTACCGGCGAATCGGCGACCCCCGGGAGGTCCGCGCGCTCGTGGACGAAGCCGCCGGCGACACCGACGCCGTCTCCGGCACCGGGCGCGTCGAGCAATCGGTTCCGGGCAGCATCGAACAGTGGCGGGCCGTCCGCGAGGAAGTCCGCGCGCTCGGCCGACTCGTTGACCGGCGCGCGGAGTGAATCGGTCGCGCGGGATAGCTACGCGTCGGACTCGACGCCGGTGACTTCGAACCGCGCGCCGCCGTCGCCTTCGGTCGCCTCGACCCGCCAGCCGTGCGCCTCCGCGACCTGCTCGACGATGCTCAACCCGAATCCCGTCCCGTCCGGGTCCTCGGAGTAGCCGGCTTCGAAGACGTCCACGTCGTCACCAGTGGGAATCCCCGCGCCGTCGTCCTCGACGTAGAAGCCGTCCGCGAGGTCGCCGACGGTGACAGTGACGTCGCTCCCGCCGTGTTCGGTGGCGTTCGCGAGGAGGTTCTCCACGAGCTGCTGGAGGCGACTGCGGTCCGCGAGGATTCGCCGCGTGGTCTCGACGCGGAGCGTGGCGTCGGCGGTCGCGACGTGGCGCCACGCCTCCTCGATTAGGTCGCCGAGCTCGACCGGTTCCCAGTCGCGGACCGCCTCGCCCTTGCGCGCCAGCGTCAGCAGGTCCTCGATGAGGCCGTCCATCCGCGCGAGCGACTCGGCGGCCTGTTCGAGGTTCTCGCTGTCCCGGTCGGCGCGCACGAGCTTCACGCGGCCCTTCGCGACGGCCAGCGGGTTGCGGAGGTCGTGGCTGACCACGGACGCGAACTGTTCGAGGCGCTGTTCGCGGTGTTTCCGGTCCGTGATGTCCCGTGCGATGCTCAGCGCCGCCGCCTCGCCGCGGTACGAGACGACGCTGGAGCTGATTTCGACGGGAATCTCGCGGCCGTCGCTGGTCTCGTGGACGGTCTCGAACACCTGCGTCTCGTCCTCGGGCAGCCGCTCGATGAGTTCCAACACCTCGCTCTCGCCGTGGCTGGCGTCGATGTCGGCCGGACTCATCGACAGCAGTTCGTCCCGCGAGTACCCCGTCTTCTCCACGGCGGCGTCGTTGGCGGCGACGAACTGGCCGTCCGTGTCCATCACCCACGCCATGTCGTTCATCCCGTTGAACAGCGTCTCGTAGTCCTGTCGCGCCTGCTCTAGCTCTCGCTCGCGGGTCTGCTGTACGGTCACGTCCTGGACGGCGCCGCGAACTGACACCACCTCGCCGTCCTCGACGACGGGCCGGCCCTGACTGCGCACCCACCGGAGTTCACCGTCCGGCCGCCGGAGCCGGACGGTCACGTCGAAGCTCTCGCCGTCTTCGAGCGCGCGGTGCAGCGCGTCCTCGACGATTTCACGGTCGTCCTCGTGGTAGACGTCGAGGGACTCGTCCAGCGACGGCGCTCGTTCGCAGTCGACGCCGAGGAGGTCGTAGAGGTGGTCTGTCCAGTACATCTCCATCGTCTCCGTGTCGAGCTCCCAGCCGCCGACGCCCGCGATTTCCTTCGCCTGCCCGAGGAGATCGTGGGCGCGTTCGAGCTCCGCTTCGCGGGCGTGCTTCCCGGAGATGTCGCGGCCGATGCTGGCGAACCCGAGGTCGTCGCCCTCGTCGTCGACGAGCCGCGTGAGGACGAACTCGTAGGGGACGCGCTCGCCGTCGGCCGCGAGGACGTCCACCTGTACCGTCGCCGTGCCCGTCTCCAGCACCGCGTCGAGGGCGTCGGACACCTCGGCTCGCTGGTCTTCGGGGACGAACGCGGTCGGCTTCGCTCCCGTGACGTCGTCGGCCGCGGAGCCGGTCACGTCGAGGACTTGCTCGTTCCAGCGCTGGAGCCGGAACTCCGTGTCGAAGACGAGGAAGATGTCGTCGAGCGCGTCGAGGGTCTGCTCGACGAACGCTCGCTCCTCGCGGAGTTCGCGCTCGTGGGCCTTCCGGTCGGTGATGTCGCGGACGAACCCGACGATGCGGTCGACGTTCCCGTCGGCGTCGAGCACCGGCTTGCTGTCCGCGCGCACCCAGCGCTGTTGGCCGTCCGGGCGAATCACGCGGTACTCGACATCCCCGACGGTGCCCGCGGAGACCTGATTCATCGCCTGCTGCACGTCGTCCCGGTCCTCGGGATGTACGTGTTCCATGAACGCGGTCGCGTCGGCTTCCAGTTCGTCCGTGGGCAGCCCCCAGATGTCTTCGAACGCGGAGTTGACGAACAGGAGTTCGCTCCAGTCCGCGGAGAACATGTAGAGGATGTCGTCGGTCTTCTCCGCGAGCTGGGTGAGCTTCTGCTCGGTCTCGTCGACCCGTCGCCGGGCGCGCGTCTGCTCGACGGCGTTGACGATGCGGTTCGCGAGCACGGCGTACTGGCTGGTGCCGCCTTCCTTCTGGAGGTAGTCGGTGACGCCGGCGGAGATGGCGTCGCTGGCGACTTCCTCGGAGCCCTTCCCGGTGAAGAGGATAAAGGGGAGGTCGGGGTAGTCTTCGCGGACGGCTTCGAGGAACTCGATGCCGTTCTTCCCCGGCATGTCGTGGTCGGAGACCACGCAGTCAACCTGATTGTCGCGGAGGTACGACATCGCCTCCTCGGGGTTCGTGGTCGTGTGGACGGTGAAGCGGTCGTCTCGACGAGTGAGGAATTCGCTGGCCATCTCCGCGAACCCCGGCTCGTCGTCGACGTGGAGAATCTCCATCCCGGCGGCCATTGGTCACTGTCAATCTCGCGGACACGTAAAATTATTCATCATTCGCCCGGAGTGGCCTCGCACACCGCCGACAGCCGCGAGCAGTCCGGCGACGCGTCACTAGCCTGTTCGCTGAGGCCCACAATTCCCGGCGCGTGTCCCCTCGCTGGCGGTGGACTAGGGGCGGGAACGTCGCCCCGGGTTTGGTGAGCAATATAGCACTACCGAATAGTTGCAATCGATACGTGTCCCTCATATAAGCATTCTTCCGGTGGTACAGTCCTGCACTACCTGATGCAACACCCCAAGCGGGTAACAGGTGACGGCGTGTCGCGTCGACGATTCATCGCGGGCACGGGCGCGGCCGGACTCGGCGCGCTCGCGGGCTGCAACGGCCTCAACGCCATCACCAGCGGCGGGTCGAACAGCTCAAGCGGCGACCTCACGCTGGACTTCTGGCACATCTTCGGCGACGAACTCGGCGCCACACTCGAGGAGATGGCCGCGGAGTTCTCCGACCAGACCGACGGCGTAACCATCAACGCCGTCAACAACGGCGGCTACCGCGACAACCTCAATCAGGCGCTCCAGGCCTCGCGCGCCGGCGACCCGCCGGGCATCGTCCAGATTTTCGAAATCGGGACGCGGCTCGCGCTCGACAGCGACGCGTTCACGCCAATCGGCGACCTGCTCCCCGAGGACGAAATCGACCTCGACGACTTCCTCCCGTCGGTGCTCAACTACTACCGCATCGACGGCACGCTGAACTCGATGCCGTTCAACTCCTCGAACACCATCATGCTCTACAACAAGACCGCCTTCGAGGAGGCGGGCTTGGACCCCGAGTCGCCGCCGCGGAGCCTCGCGGAGGTCCGGTCGGTCGCCGAGACCATCGTCGACCAGACGGACATGGAGCAGGGCATCACGTGGCCGAACCACACGTGGATGCAGGTCGAACAGCAGTTCGCGAAACAGGACCAGGTGCTGGTCAACAACGAGAACGGCCGCGCCGGCCGCCCGACGGAGACGAACTTCGACACCGAGGCCGGCCGGAACGTCTACGAGTGGTGGAAGGGAATGGCCGACGCCGGCCTCTACCTCAACCCCGGCATCGAGGCGTGGGGGGAAGCACGGCAGGCGTTCCTCACGGGGAAAGTCCCGATGCTGTGGGACTCCACGTCGAACATGGTGTCGATGCGGACCGGCGCCGAGGAGAACGGCTTCGAGCTCGGGTCGGCGTACCTCCCGACGCCGGACGGCGACAACACCGGCGTCGTCATCGGCGGCGGGTCGCTGTGGGTGCCCGACGCCCTCTCGGACGCCAAGAAGGAGGCCGCCGGCGAGTTCGTCGCGTACCTCACGCAGACCGAACAGCAGGCGCGCTGGCACCGCAACAGCGGCTACTTCCCGGTCCGGCAGAGCGCCATCGACCGGCTCACCGAGAACGGCTGGTTCGACGAGAACCCGAACTTCCGGACGGCCTTCGACCAGCTACAGGACACCGAGGACACGCCCGCGACCCGGGGCGCCGTGATGGGCGTCTTCCCGGAGGCGCGCACCATCAACGAGGAGCTCTCCGTGAGCATCGTCAACGGCGAGGTGGGCATCGAGGAGGGGCTCTCCCGGATGGACTCACAGGTGCAGGAGGCGTTGAACAGCTACAGCGGCTCCTACGACGGGAGCGAGTGACGACGCCATGTCGACGCAACCGAAGCCGTTCGACTCGACGCGGCAAGCGGCGCTGTTGTTGCTCCCGACAGTCGTCGTGCTCGTCGCGTTCCTCTACTACCCCGGGCTGGAGACGTTCCGGCTGAGCCTCTACAAGACGCTGTTCCTCGGCCAGCAGACCACGTGGGTCGGGCTCGGGAACTTCGCGGAGCTGGCGACGTCGGCGGCCTACCGGCACAGCTTCCTCGTCACCGTTCTGTTCGCCGCCGTCGTCGTCGCCGGCACGCTGGCGCTGTCGCTTGCGGTCAGCTATATGCTGTTCACCGTCGACGTCGGCTCCTCGACGTACCTCATCGCGGCCATCTGGCCGTACGCGCTCCCGCCGGCGGTCGCCGCCATCCTGTTGAACTTCCTGCTCCACCCGAACCTCGGCATCTTCACGCACTACCTGGAGGCGTTCACGCCGTTCACCCTCGACTGGTTCAACAGCGGGCCGCAGGCGTTCGCGGTCATCGCCGTCGTGGCGATCTGGAAGCAGCTCGGGTACAACATCATCTTCCTCGTCGCCGCGCTCAACAACGTCCCCGAGACGCTCACCGAGAGCGCGAAACTCGACGGCGTCGGCCACCTCAGGCTCCTCCGGAAGGTCTACCTCCCGCTGGTCGCGCCGACGATGGGGTTCCTCGTCGTGATGAACACCATCTACTCGTTCTTCTCGACGTTCCCGCTCGTGGACCTGATGACCAGCGGCGGCCCCGGCGACGCCACGAACCTCCTGATATTCAAGCTCTACCGCGACGCCTTCGAGTTCAGTAGCCTCGGGCTCGCGTCCGCGGAATCCGTCGTCCTGTTCGTGCTGGTGGCCGCGCTGATGTACGTCCAGATTCGCGTGACCGAGAGCTACGGGCACTACGGGGCCTGACCATGGCGGCCGAGACGAACCAACCGACGGCGCGCTCGACGGGGTTCGCGGACCGCCTGCCCGACCACGTGCCGATGCACCTCGGGCTCGTCGCCGCAATCGCGCTGATGGCGTCGCCGCTCGTGCTCGCGGTCGTGATGAGCACCCAGACCACGACGGAGGTCTACCAAGTGACGAACCTGGGCATCGGCAGCCGAGGCCTCAGCAACTATCAGGCCGCGCTCACGGAACACAACTTCGCCACGTACATGGTCAACTCCCTCGTGATGAGCGTCGTCGTCGTCGTCGCGAAGGTCGCGCTCTCGTTGCTCGCGGCGCTCGCGCTCGTCTACTACGAACTCCCCTACGAGCGCGCCGTCTTCATGTTCATCCTGCTGACGCTGCTGTTGCCGGTGCCGGTCCGCATCGTCCCCCTGTTCCAGCTGATGGCGGACCTCGGGTGGACGAACACGCTGCTGGCGTTGACCGGGCCGTACGTCGCCAGCGCCACCGCCGTCTTCCTCTTCCGCCAGCACTTCCTGTCGATCCCCGACTCGCTGGTGGAGACCGCGCGCGTCGACGGCGTCGGCCCGCTGCGCTTCCTGTTCGGCGTCCTCGTGCCGATGTCGCGCGGGATGATTGCCGGCGTCTGCGTCATCACGTTCATCTACGCGTGGAACCAGTTCCTCTGGCCGCTGGTCGCGGTCACGGACAAGAGCAGCCAAGTCGTCCAGGTCGGCATCCGCTACATTCAGGGGTCCGCCCAAGCCGGCCTCACCCAGTGGGGGCTGATTATGGCCGCCGCGGTCCTCACGCTGCTCCCGCCGCTGCTCGTGTTGCTCGCGCTGCACCGCCCGCTCCTCGAAACGTTCGCCATTCAACAGAAGTGACCGAGATGAGCACCATCACACTCCGGAACCTCGAAAAGCAGTACGACGACGTCAGCGCCGTCGAAGGAATCGACCTCGACGTCGACGACGGGGAGTTCCTCGTCGTCGTCGGTCCCTCGGGCTGTGGGAAGTCCACCACGCTCAGAATGATTGCGGGGTTAGAGGACGCCACCGCCGGCACTATCGCCATCGGCGGCGAGGACGTGACCGACCAGCCGCCGAAGGACCGCGACATCGCGATGGTCTTCCAGAACTACGCGCTGTACCCGCACATGACCGCCGCCGAGAACATGAAGTTCGGAATGCGGTCGGTCAGCGAGTTCTCCGCGGCGGAAATCGACGAGCGCGTCGCCGACGCCGCGGACACGCTCGACATCGCGGACCTCCTCGACCGCAAGCCGGACGCGCTCTCCGGCGGCGAACGACAGCGCGTGGCAATCGGGCGGGCGCTCGTCCGGGAGCCCTCGGTGTTCCTGCTGGACGAACCGCTCTCGAACCTCGACGCGAAGCTCCGCGTGCAGATGCGCGCGGAGCTGTTGAAACTCCACCGCGAGCTGGACGCGACGACGGTGTACGTCACCCACGACCAGACCGAAGCGATGACGCTCGGCGACCGCGTCGCCGTGCTGAACGACGGCCGCCTCCAGCAGGTCGCGCCCCCACAGCGGCTGTACGACTTCCCCGAGAACCGGTTCGTCGCCGGGTTCGTCGGCGAACCCGCGATGAACGTCGTCCCGGTAGAAGTCGGCCGACGGGGCGGCACCGTCGTCGCCGACCAGGGCGGGTTCGTCCAGCCGCTCCCGAATGGGGAGACCGTCTCCGAACTCGTCGGCGGGCAAGCCGCGTTCGGCGTCCGGCCGGAGGACGTCTCGCTGGCCGCGAACCTGCCGGCCGGCGCCGAGACGTTCCGAGCGACCGTGACCGTCCGGGAGCCGCTGGGCGAGCTGCTGTTGTTGCACTGCGAGGTCGGTGGCGCCGAACTCCAGGTGAAAGTCGAGCCGCGCAGTGACATCTACTCCGGGGACACCGTCGAAATCGGGTTCGACGACCGGCGACTCCACCTCTTCGACAAGACTGGGGACGCGGTCTACCACTCCGCGGCCCAGCGCACCCCGCGGCAGCCGATCTCACCGGAGTGAGGCGACGAGGACAGCTCTCGACGGTCGGCTCGGTTTCACCGCTCGGCGTGCTAGCACGCGAGACGACACTGGGCGGGACAGTGAACGTGCGCCGGCCAGAGGAGGGCGAACGGACGTGCAGGTGGATGTCAGAGGCCGCCTGCGGGAGCCGACGCACTCGGAGGGAGCCACCGCGGAGAGATAATCGCCGGGGCGGAGTTGCAGCCGCTGCGACAAGCGGATAATGTTGCTGGATGAGGGACGGCCTGCCGGTCACCCGACGGACCCGTGGTGACATGAGACTGCGGGCGCGGTCGCGGCGCGGAGCCGCGAGCGGTCACGTTGTCAGTGGCGCTTCGAGTCGGCCGACGTCGAGTTCCAGCTCGTTGGCCTCGTGGTCGATAGTCTCGATTTCGCCGCCGACGACGAGCGCGGTGTTCGGCGTCGGGCCGACGAGAATCGGGTCGCCGGTGCCGAACCCGTCGATGGAATCGGCGAACGCCACGCGGGCGCGGCACTGCTCGGGGTGGTTCACGGCCGTGAAGTCGATCTCGGTGACGGTGACGTCGGTGCGGGCGTAGTCGTGGGCGAGCGTCAGGTCCGCCGTGCCGTCGCGCGACTGGTCGTCGAGCGCGCGGTAGGCGTCGGCGGTCGGCTTGTAGCCGCCCTTCGGGCCGGTGATGCCCTCGACCAGTTCGAGCGCGCTCAACCCTTGCAGGTCGCTTCTGACCGTTCCCGGGTGACAGTCGACGGCGTCGGCGATCGCGTCACCGGAGATGGGCGATTCCTCGGTCTGGTAGTGGTTGACGATGCATTCGAGAACGTCCGTCTGCCGGTCGGTCAACTCCATCCCAATCGTATCGAACCGAGGCGCGGCGGGGAGATATGCGTTTGGTCCGAATCGCCGGTAGTCCGACCCCCGGCCGCCGATCCAACTGGCTGCAGGCTCCGCGCTCGCCGGCGGCAGAACAAACGAGCGTCGGCAGCACGCGTCTGCGAAGCGACCAGTGTTGTAGTAAATCTGCCATACACGCCAGTAGACAGCCGGTCGTCGGACCGGAGTCACACCCGTCGTTCGGTGTTCGCTGGCCGGGAGAAGCCTTCGAGGGAGACCGCAGCCTCCGCGGGACAGGACCGCTTCGAGGGGGTCAGCTCTCCGCGGACTGAGGAGTGCCGTCGGGCTGCTCGTACTTGGTCTCGAACTCCTGGATGAGTTGGCCCATCTTCGCGTACCAGTCGTTGAGCATCCGCTGCATGTCGTCGGCGATTTGCGCGGGGTCGTTCGGTGAGTAGACGTGGTAGTAGCCGCCCTGCTCGTAGTTGACCTGCTCTTTCTCGATGAATCCGGTCTGGAGGAGCCGCTGGACCGACCGGTACGCCGTCGAGCGCTCCCGGTCGACGACGTCCGCGAGCTCGTCGACGGTCATCGGCTCGTCCGCGTCGACCAGCGCCTGGAAGCACTCCTTGTCGAGTTCCTTGAGACCGTGGAAACACTCCAGCAGCCCCTCGCACTCCATGTCCCGACGGAGCTGCTCAGACATCGAATCTGGCATTAGTATCACGCGAACGTAGTGACCGTGCAGGTATAAGATTTTTGTATAGATTGCACAATTACGCGCCATTATGGCCCGAGCGGCGGAAACTCGTAGACGGAGGTTCGCGGAGACTCACCGACGCCCATACCCGCGGACCGACGTTGGAACAGATATACAAGACGTAGTGGGACTCTGGGCGTCGCTGGCCACCGTGAAGTGCATACTGGACCAGCCCGCGGCCACCGACATCCGCTCCATCGTAGCAGGACCGGATACACTTCGCCCGCGACCAGTCGAAGAAGTTTTGTCCTTTACGCCCAATACCCCACACGAACGATGCTCCCTATCGACCCCGCAGACATCGACCCCGAGGACTACGGCGAGACCCAGACGACGCTGGAGATGGACCACGAGGCGGCAGTCGAACACGTCCGCGAGGCGTTCGCGGACGCGGGCTTCGGCGTCCCCGTGGAGTTCTCCCCGTCGGAGATGCTCAACGAGAAAATCGACGCGGACCGCGACCCCTACTACGTGCTCGGCGCGTGCAACCCCGAGTTCGCCGACCGCGCGCTCGACGCGACCGACAACCGCCTCGGCGCGCTGATGCCGTGCAACGTCGTCGTCTGGGAGGAGGAACCCGGCCGACAGCGCGTCTACCACGTCTCCATCATGCGCATCGCGCGGCTGCTCGGCCTCGACGCCGACGAGGACGCCATGGCCGACATCGTCGCCGAGACCGGCGAACTCGTCGACGAGGCCTTCGAGAACCTCTGATGGGCCACCACACGTTCGACGCGTCGCGCGCCGACAAGCTCGAAGACGCGGCGCGCCGATACCGGTTCCTCTCCGCGGAGGAGCTGCTGGGCGCGCTCGCGCTCGACCCCACAGACGCCGTCGCGGACCTCGGCAGCGGAACGGGCTTCTACACCGACGACGTCGCGCCGCACGCCGGGCGGGTGTACGCGGTGGACGTGCAGGAAGCGATGCACGACTACTACCGCGAGAAGGGCGTCCCCGACAACGTCGAACTCGTGACCGGTGGCGTCGACGACCTCCCGTTCGAGACCGGCAGCCTCGACGCGGCGTTCGCCACGATGACCTACCACGAGTTCGCGAGCCCCGCCGCGCTCGCGGAAGTCGCGCGAGTGCTGGACGACGCCGCGACGCTGGTCGTCACGGACTGGGCGGCCAGCGGGAGCGGCGACGCAGGCCCGCCAGTCACGGAGCGATACACTGCCGACGACGCGGCGGACGCGCTCCGCGACAGCTGCTTCGACGTCGAAACACGCGCCGTGCGACCGGAGACTTTCGTCGTGGTGGCGACCCCGGACTGAGGGCTTTCCGTCCGCGGTCGTCCCGCACTGCGAGCGGCCGCGCGACGCGACCCACTCCGGCGCGTCTCGCTGTGAATACTTACAAGGAAACAGATACGACTGACGTTAAGTCAGGTGTCAAATAGTAATAGGGCCGCTCAGAAACGCGGTTCGGCGGCTGCGGCCGCGATTTCCGACCGGCGGGGATTCGAGAGACGATCGTCTCGCCAGTGTTGCAGTAAATCAACCTATTCACCCTTTTTGACGGCGTTTTCGTGGGATTTCGGTCGTTCGTCGAGTCGCTGTCAGTGGTACCCCACGGAATCGAATCCTCGACGAGAAAATCAGCGACAGTGAGGGCCCGAATACCTGTTTATCGGGATTTGCGTCGATTCGTTCGGGTATGGTGTGTTCCGTTGATCGCGTGACCAGCGCGCCCGTCGTGGAGGCTCTCCCACAGACCGCGACCGGAGTTGAGTGAGAGACGAACCAATAACTACCAGATTACTTTGTATTCATTGTAGTAGATAGAAGTGGCGAGGGCGCGGTGGGTCAGGCCGGCTCGTCGGTGTTCGCCGTCCGACTGTGGGAGCGCGAACCGCTCGGAGAGTATTACACCGATACAGTTGTAACGATGGAGCGAGTCGGTTAACGCATGAGTGAGTCGTCGCGGCCCAACAGCAAGGTCGCACGCGTCATCGAGCAGTACGACCTCGGCGGGATGGGCGAACAACTGGAAGTCGCGTGGACGGGCGAACACGGCGAGCGAACGAGCCTCCGCGACCTCGCCGACGAGTTCAACCGCGCGGTGCTGGACGCGGCCATCCGGCGCTCGGACGTCGCCGTCCCCGAGACCGACGTCCAGAGCGCCTACCAGACGCTGACCGGCGACGACGTCTCCAGCGCCGACCGGATGCGCAAGCAGCGAGAACTCGAATCGATGGGCGTCGACGTCGACGCCGTCCAGTCGGACTTCGTCACCCACCAGGCGATTCACACGTACCTCACGGAGTACCGGGAGGCTGAACTCCCCGACCAGTCCAGCGACCCCGACCAGAAGGCGGAGATGCTCGAACGCCTCCGCGGCCGGACCGCCGCAGTCACCGAGTCGACCGTCGCGGCGCAGGTGTCCAGCGGCGAACTCAGCGAGCGCGACTACGACGTCATCGTCGACGTCCGGGTCATCTGCGGGGACTGCGGCACCGACTACGCCGCCGGCGAACTCGTCCGGCAGGGCGGCTGCGACTGCGACGCGTGACCCGAGCAGGGAGACAACACTTAAGCCGCGCTCGCGTCTGATACACACCCAATGGCATCAGAGCAGTCTCTCGAGCGCGACGTGCACGTCCGCGCCCGGAACGTCGGCGGCATCGACGAGGCGGAAGTGTCGCTCCCCCCGGGCGTGACCGTGCTGACCGGGCGGAACGCGACCAACCGAACGTCGTTCCTGCAGTCGATTATGGCCGGGCTCGGCAGCGAGCGCGCCACCCTGAAAGGCGACACCGACGAGGGCGAAGTCGAACTCCGCGTCGACGGCGAGACGTACACGCGGACGCTCACGCGCAACGGCGACACCGTCGTCTACGGCGGCGACCCCTACCTCGACGACCCGACGGTCGCCGACCAGTTCGCGTTCCTCCTCGAGAACACGGAAGTCCGGCGCGCCGTGGCGCGCGGCGACGACCTCCGGGAGATCATCATGGACCCGGTGGACACCGACGAGATAGAGGCGCAGATTCGCGACCTCGAGAACGAGAAGCGCGATCTCGACGAGCAGATTCGGGAGCTGGAGCGAATCGAGGACGAGCTCCCGGAGCTGGAAGCCGAGAAGCGCGACCTCGAAGCCGACATCGAGGACGCCCGCGAGGAGCTCGCCGACGTCGAGGACGAAATCGAGGACCGCGACGTCAGCCTCGAACAGAGCCGCTCGCAGAAGGAAGCCATCGAGGAGGCCTTCGAGGCGCTGCGGGACGCCCGCGCCGACCTCGAAGACGTCGAGTTCGAACTCGAAACCGAACGCCAGACCCTCGAGGACCTCCG
Organism: Halobacterium sp. NMX12-1; assembly: GCF_040435975.1. Taxonomy (NCBI): domain Archaea; kingdom Methanobacteriati; phylum Methanobacteriota; class Halobacteria; order Halobacteriales; family Halobacteriaceae; genus Halobacterium; species Halobacterium sp. NMX12-1. The sequence continues at coordinate 1,922,464 of NZ_CP159204.1, forward strand.
CGAGGAGCGCGACCGACTCGAATCAGAACTGGAGGACGCCGACGAGCGCGACGAGAACCCCGACCGGCTCGCCGGCCGCATCGACGAGCTCCGCGAGCGCAAGCGCGCGCTCGACGACACCATCAGCCAGCTCGGTAGCGTCATCAGCTTCAACGAGGAGATGCTCGACGGCGAGGGGCTGGACCTCGACGAGTTCGGGGGCGACTCGAACGCCGACCCGACCGAGCAGCTGCTGGACGAGACCGAGGACGTGGTCTGCTGGACGTGCGGGTCGGAGGTCGAACGCGACCGCATCGAGGGCACCGTCGACCACCTCCGCGAGTTGCGTGCGGAGAAGCTCGACGAGCGCAGCGACCTCGACGACCAGATAGAGGAGCTGTCGGCGACGCGCTCGGAGATTCAGCGCCAGCAGCGCGAGCGCGAGCGCACCCAGCGACGCCTCTCGGAGGTCGAGAGCGAAATCGAAGCCACGGAGGGACGCATCGAGTCGCTGGAGGAGTCGCTGGCGGACCAGCAGGAGGAAGTAAAGCGGCTGGAGGCCGAGACCGAGGACGCCGGCACGGGCGGCGACTACGACGAGGTGCTGGAGCTCCACCGGGAGTCCAACGAGATCGAACTGCGCATCGAGCGCCTCGAGAGCGACCTCGCGGACGTCGAGGCCGAAATCGAGGACCACGAGGAGACGCTCCGGGAGCGCGACGACCTCTCGGAGCGCCGCGAGGAAATCGACGACGAGCTCACCGACCTCCGCACGAAAGTCGACCGCATCGAGGCGGAGGCCGTCGAGGAGTTCAACGACCACATGGAGTCCGTGCTCGCGGTGCTGGAGTACGACAACATCGAGCGCATCTGGGTGGAGCGCCGCGAGCGCGAGGTCCGCGAGGGCCGCCGCAAGGTCGAGAAGACGACCTTCGACCTCCACGTCATCCGCGCGACCGACGACGGCACCTCCTACCGCGACACCATCGACCACCTCTCGGAGAGCGAGCGCGAGGTGACCGGCCTCGTGTTCGCGCTGGCGGGCTACCTCGTCCACGAGGTCTACGAGGACGTCCCGTTCATGGTGCTGGACTCGCTAGAGGCCATCGACTCCGACCGCATCGCGCGCGTCGTCGACTACTTCAGCGACTACGCTGACTACCTCGTCGTCGCCCTCCTCCCGGAGGACGCGCAGGCGCTCTCCGAGGAGTACACGTACGTCGAGCAGATCGACTGACCGCCGCGCCGCCGTGCCGCCACGTCCCCCGGTCGGCGTTCGTTCGGCCGCCCCACGAACCGAAGTTCACGAAGTTGGTACGTTTCCGTTTGTGATTAGTTTCGAATCAATTCTAGGAGCTGCTGCGTACGTCTTCGTCGCCGACGAGTGAACGCCGGAATGGCAGAGAGTCGAGAGGAAACGAAATTCGGCTATCACGCGTCTAATCGCTTCTCGTATCGTTTCACCGCTCTTTCGAAAGCCATTCCAGAGCTGGAGCGGAACACCGGATGTCCACATCCGCGGAAGTCGAGCGTGAGCGTCCGAGGCGCGGTTTAATGAACATTCAATCACGGGACGACGAACTCGCAGCGAGTCCGCGAACGCACCGGCGTCAGAATCGAAAACGGCCTGTCGAGGACGGAATCATCGAAGTAGTGTACTGTTTTCGAATCCGAGTGGTCGCGCTCACGCAGGTCAGTCGTCGGGTCGCGCGAACAACCCCAGCGCCATCACCGCGGACGCCGCGACGACGGCGACGGTCGACCAGAGGAGGAGTTGCCGCGTCGCGCCCGGGGCGGTGGCCGCGAGGTCGACGAACACGCGGACGTCGAGCGCGACGACGAGGAGTGCGCCGACGACGTCGAAGACGAGGTCGTAGGCGGTGTCCTTCCAGCCGTAGTACACCAGCACGGGTTCGACGTCGTAGCGCTCGCCGACGGCGCGCGCGACGAGTTCGCCGAGTTCCCAGCAGACGCCCGCGAGGACCGTGTAACCCACGGCGGCGACGGCGACAACTGTCTGCGACGTGGATTCGCCCGCGACGACGAGCAGACCAGCGTACGCGAGCGCGGTCAACAGCGACGCCGAGAGCGCGTGCGTCAGGTGGTCCCACCACCACACCGAGTCGTAGGGGCCGAGCATCCCGATAGAGTGTAGCAGGCCCGCGACCGCCGTCCAGAACGCCAGCTCCGGCGCGACGAACCCGCTCCCGGCGAACTCGAACCCGGCTGCAGCGGCGACGGCGACGCCGGCGACGGCCAGCGAGACGACGGCGTTGACTGCCGCCGCGACGTTCCCGCGGTGGACGGCGAGCGCGAGCACGAGCGCGATGGCGGCGAGCAACGCGGTCAGGAGTGCAATCGCGGCGCTGTTCATCGGCGTGGGGAAGATACCGGCACCGGGCTATGATTCCTTCGGCTCGCGCCCGGCGCGGCGGCGCCGCGCGTATATGTGGCTGGAGCACCTACGGGACGTATCTTGCACTCGGACTCCACCGGCCTCCACAAGGCGCCCCGCACGAACGTCTCCCAGAACCAGGGGAAGTTCCGCATCCACCTCAACTTCCCCGGGCGGAACCTCCCGGACCACGACGACCACGGCTACGGGCCGCTGGCGACCGTCGTGGAGTCGTTCATGGACCCGGATACGCTGATTTCGATGCACCAGCACCGCAACGAGGAGATAATCTCGTGGGTGCCCGCGGGCGTGATGCGCCACGACGACGGCGAGGGCAACAAGCTCGTCACCGACCCCGACCACCTGATGGTGATGGGCGCCGGTGACGGCTTCTGGCACGAGGAGCGCACGCTCGCCGACGACCCGCCGCTGCGCATGCTCCAGATATTCGTGCGGCCCCACAGCCTCGACCTCCCGGCGACCATCCAGCACGAGCCGATTCCCGACCCCGTCGCCGGCGAGTGGCGCCACCTCTTCGGCCCGGAGGCGTCGGACGCGCCCCTCACGGTTCGCAACGAGGTGGACTTCTACGATGTCCGCCTCGACGCGGGGAGTCGCGTCGCCATCCCATCGAAGGCGGGCCGGGACGTCTACTTCTACGTCTTCGACGGCGAAGTCACCGCGGACGGCACGCGCTTCGACGCGACGGAGAGCGGCCTGCTCGTCGGCGGCGACGCGGTGACGGTCACGGCAGAAACAGACGCGGTGCTCGTCGCGTTCCTCGTGGACCCCGACGCCCCCGTCACGCGGCAGGGAACCGTCGGTCGCTGAGCAAAGCCACCGCGACACCGGCGCGTCCGGCGTTCAGTTGACGTCGACGATTTCGACGTCGAACGCCAGCGTCTCGCCGGCGAGCTCGTGGTTGAAGTCCACGCGAATCTCCTCGTCGCCGGCGTGGACGACCTCGCCGAGCTGGCCGTTCTGGGCTTCCAGGTACTCGCCCTCCTCGGGCGTCTGCCCGCCGAGCATCTCGCGGAGTTCGGCGGTCTCAAACGACTGCACTTCCTCCTCGCTCCACTCGCCGTAGCCCTTCTCGGGCGGCACTTCGATGGTCGTCGACTCGCCCGCTTCGAGGCCGAGCAGCCCCTCCTCCATTCCCTCGATGACCTGCTGTGCGCCGATGTCCACCGTCAGCGGGCCGTACTCGCGCTCGCCCTCGGCCTCGGTGAGGCCCGCGTCCTCGGCGACCGCTTCCCGGGACGTGTCGAAGACGGTCCCGTCGTCGGTTCGGCCGGTGTACTCCAGTGTCACAGAATCGCCGGTAGCGATTGTCATACACGAACGAGTGCCGACGCCCGGAAAACACCTTGCATCGGCGCACGACTCCCCGCACCGGGCACTTGGAGAGCGGCACGCGAGCGTCGGCTCCTTCCCGAACGCTTTTGCCGGACTGCTCGGTACGCTCACACACGAGACAGACGCCCGCTAACACGATGACCGAACTCTCGCCCTCCGAACGCCGGACCGAACTCAACCGCCGCCTCGACGCGACGCTGGCGTCGGCCGACGCCGGCGGCCTGTCGCTGGCGCGCTCGACCGTGCTGGAGTGCCCCGACCGCTGGTTCGGCCAGCTCGTCGCGCTCTCCTACGACGCGGCCGCCGATGCGCCCGACGCCGACGCCGCGCTCCCCGCGGCGACCGCCGTCGAACTGCTCCGCGGGTACTGCCGGCTCCGGTACGACCTCCTGACCGACCGCGACGACCACGCGGCCGCGACGGACCGCGACACCACCGCGGTGCTGCTCGCGGGCGACTACCTCAACTCCGCGGCGTACGCGGCGTTCAGCCGGGTCGAGGACGGCCCGCCGCGGGACGGCTTCGACGCGCTCACCGCCGCGCTCCAGACGATTGTCGAGGGGTTCGACGCCGCGTACGCGCGCTCGGCCGCCGAGAGCGAGTCCCTGCTCGACGACACCGTCGGCGCGCTCGGCGAGGGCGCCGCCGTCGTCGGCGCGACCATCGCGGGCATCGACGACCCGGGCCGCGAGCCGTTCGCGGACCTCGGCCGCGGATTCAGCGCCGCGCGCCACGTCCAGCGGGTCCTCGACTCGGCTGGTCCGGACTCGCTGCTGCCGCTGGACGTCGAGGAGCGAGACCTCCGCCGGTACGGCGCGAAGCGCCTGCGGGAAGCGGAAGCCGGCCTCGACCGGCTGGCGGGGAGCGCGGACGCGGCGTCGCTGCGGTCGTTCCTCGCGGAGCGCGCGCCCGACGCCATTCGCTCGGAGCCTCAGTAGGTGTCCGCGACGAACGCCTCGAAGCGGTCCAGCCCCGCTTCGAGGTTGTCGAGGCTGTTCGCGAACGACAGCCGGAGGTTCCCTGCGCCGCCCGGCCCGAACCCGCTGCCGGGCGTGAGCACGACGCCGTAGTCGTCGCAGAGCTCTTTCGCGATTTCGAAGTCGTCACCGAGCTCGGAGACGTCGATGAACGCGTAGAACGCGCCGTCGGGCGTCGGCGCCGTGACGCCCTCGATGTCCGCGATGCGGTCGGCGACGTAGTTGCGGCGTTCGAGGAACGCGTCGTACATCGCCTCGATTGGTTCTTGGTCGCCCGTGAGCGCTCGCGTGGCGGCGGCCTGCGCGACGCTGGACGGGCAGGCAGTCGTCGCCTCGTGAATCTTCGTCGTCTCCGAAATCAAGTGTTCCGGGCCGGCGAGCCAGCCGACCCGCCACCCCGTCATCGCGTACTGCTTGGAGACGGAGTCCACGACGAGGACGTTGTCCGTCTCCGCGTCCGCGGCGAGGCTGCGCGTCGGCCCGTCGTAGGTCAGTCCCATGTAAACCTCGTCGGAGACGACCCACGCGTCGTGCTCGGCGGCGGCTTCGACGACGTCGAGGGCGGCGTCCCGGTCGAACACCTGCCCGGTCGGGTTCGCGGGCGAGTTCAACACGACCGCCGACGTCTCCGCGGAGAGCGCCTCGCGGACGGCCTCGACGTCGAGCGCGTAGCCGGCGTCGGCGTCCAGCGGGACGTTCACGGGCGTGGCGTCCGCGAGCTTCGCCTGCGCCTCGTAGTTCGGGTAGACGGGCGACGGGATGAGGACCTCCTCGCCGGCCTCGGCGGTCGCCAGCAGCGCGAGGTGCAGCGCCTCCATCCCGCCGACTGTCGCCATAATCTCGGAGTCGGGGTCGAAGCTCGCGCCGCGCTCGCGCTCGAACTTCCCGGCGACGGCCTCCCGGAGTTCCAGCGTGCCCGCGTTGGGCGTGTAGTGCGTGTCCCCGCCGCGGGCCGCGTCCACGGCGGCCTCGACGACGTGCTCGGGCGTGTCGAAGTCCGGTTCGCCAACCTCTAGTCGGACGAGGTCGCCGTCGTGTCGCTCGGCTCTGTCGAACATCATGCGGATACGTGAGCGCTCAACGCCGCGCACCCGGTCGGTAACCTCGGGCATAGCCCCACCGACACCACCCGACTGCTTACGGCTAGTGGTTGCGGCGACCTGTGACTGCCGCTATCCCTATGACGGCAGACAGGATGAACTGCGTCATCTCTGTGTGCGGCGACACTCTCGAACAAATCGCTGCAGCGGAAGGCCCTGCTGGAAGCGTAACCGTCGTCCGTTCCCGGCGAGACTACGAGATATGCGCAACTCCAACCGCGAGTGGGTGTTCGCCGAGCGCCCCGACGGCGAGCCGGACATGGACAGCTTCGAACTCCGCGAGGGCGACGTGCCGAGCCCGAAACACGGCGAACTGCTCGTTCGCGTGCGCTACCTCTCCGTGGACCCCTACATGCGGGGCCGGATGCGCGACGCCGAGTCGTACGCCGAGCCGTGGACGGTCGGCGAGCCGATGGAGGGCGCGGTGGTCGGCGAGGTCGTCGAGAGCGAGAGCGACGCCTTCGACGCCGGCGACCTCGTGACCGGCAACGGCACGTGGGCGGACTACACCGTGCTGGACGCCGGCGAGGTCGCGCCCGTGGACCCCTCGATTGCCGACCCCGAGGCGTACCTCGGTGTTCTCGGGATGCCCGGCCGGACCGCGTACTTCGGCCTGCTGGACGTCGGCGAGCCCAAGCCCGGCGACACGGTCGTCGTCTCCGGCGCGGCGGGTGCGGTCGGCTCCGTCGTCGGCCAGATTGCGAAGCTCAACGGCTGCCGCGTCGTCGGCTTCGCGGGCACCGACGAGAAGGTCGCGTGGCTCACCGACGACCTCGGCTTCGACGCCGCAATCAACTACAAGGACGTCGACGACTATCGGAGCGCGCTCGACGACGCCGCGCCCAGCGGCGTGGACGTCTACTTCGACAACGTCGGCGGCCCCATCACGGACGCCGTGTTCACGAAGCTGAACCTCGACGCGCGCGTCGCCGTCTGCGGCCAAATCGCCCACTACAACGACGAGGGCGTGCCGACCGGCCCGCGGAAGCTCCCGCAGCTCATCGCGCCCCGGGCGAAGGTGCAGGGGCTGCTCGTCGGCGACTACGCCACGCGGTTCGGCGAGGCCAGCGAGCAGCTCGGCGAGTGGGTCGCGACCGGCGAGCTCGTCCACCGCGAGACCGTCGTGGACGGCCTCGAAGACGCGCCGGACGCGTTCCTCGGGCTGTTCTCCGGCAACAACATCGGCAAGCAGGTCGTCGCCGTCGCCGACGCCGAGTAGCGCACGACGCCAGCGGGCGTCAGTCGATGAATTCCTCGATGCGGGCGAGCGCCTCCTTGAGGTCGCCCAGCCCCGTCGCGTACGTGACCCGCAGGTGGCCCTCGCCGCCGGCGCCGAAGACGCCGCCCGGAACGACCGCGACGCCCTGTTCCTCGATGAGCGCTTCGGCGAACGCCTCGCTGTCGTCCCACGGGCACTCCGGGAAGACGTAGAACGCGCCCGACGCGGGGAAGCAGTCGATGCCCATCTCCTCGAAGCGCGAGAGCACGAAGTTCCGGCGGCGGTCGTACTGCGCGCGCATCTCCGCGACGTCGTCCCCGCAGTTGCGAAGCGCCTCGATGGCGGCGTGCTGGGCGGTCGTCGGCGCTGACAGCATCGTGTACTGGTGGATGCGGTTCATCGACTCGATGGCTTCCGGCGGCGCGAGCGCGTACCCCAGCCGCAGCCCAGTCATCGCGTACGCCTTCGAGAAGCCGTTGAACACGACCGTTCGCTCCCGCATCCCCGGCAGCGTCGCGATGGAGGTGTGGTCGTGCTCGTAGGACAGCGCGGCGTAGATTTCGTCCGAGAACACCCGGAGGTCGTGTTCGCGCACGAACTCGGCGATTGGCTCCAGTTCCTTGCGAGTCATCGTCGCGCCGGTCGGATTGTTCGGGTAGCACAGCACCAGCGTGTCCGCGTCGGCGGCGCCGGAGGCCTCCAGCACCTCGCGCGTGAGCTTGAACTCGTCCTCGCGGCGCGTCGGCACCTCGACGACGTCGGCGCCCGCGAGCCGTGCCGCCGGCACGTAGGAGAGGTACGACGGCTGCGCGACCGCGACTGCGTCGCCGGGGTCGTGGAACGCGCGGAACGCGAGGTCCACGGCCTCGCTGGCGCCCGCCGTGACCAGGACCTCCTCGTCGGCGTCGTAGTCGAGGTCGTAGCTGTCCGCGACGTGCGCGGTGATTTCCTCGCGGAGCTCGCGCAGCCCGCGGTTCGGCGTGTACGACGTCTGCCCGCGCTCCAGCGACGAGATGGCGGCGTCGCGGGCCGCCCACGGCGGCGCGAAGTCGGGCTCGCCGACGCCCAGCGAGATGATGTCGTCTTGCTCCTCGGCGAGCTCGAAGTACCGCCGGATGCCCGACGGCGGGACGGTTTCGAGGCGCTCGGACTCCTCGAAGCTCATGGCGAGACCGAGAGCCGGTCGTCGTCGTCGCCGTCCTCGAACTCCACGCCGCCCTCCTTGTACGTCTCCATGATGTAGTGGGTGACAGTCTGGGTAATCTCGGGGACAGGCGCGACCTGCTCGCTGATGAAGTTCGACACCTCGCTCATCGAGTCGCCCTCGACATCCATCGCGAAGTCGTAGTCGCCGCTGACCAGCCGCAGCCCCTCCACTTCGGGGAACTTCGCGAGGCGCTCGGCGATGTCGTCGTAGCCGGTCTCGCGGTCGAGCGTGACGTTCAACTCCACGGACGCCCGCACGCGCTCGGGGTCGATTTGATTGCGGTCCACGATGGCGCGGTAGCCCCGCACCACGCCGTCGCTCTCTAGCTCCCGAATCGTCGCTTCGACCTCCTCGACGTCGAGGCCGGTCTGTCGGGCGAGGTCTTCGTTGGAGTAGCGGGCGTTCTCTCGCAACAACGGGAGTAGCTTCTCGCGACTGCTCATGCGTACCCTCCACGGCATCAGGACAAAAGGATTTCTCACCCACGGCAGATACTGACACGGGGCCGGGGGCCGCCACCACAATGGCTATCCTGATTGGCCGACGAACGCATAGTAATGGACGGTGCGATTCGCGTCCTCCACGTCGACGACGAACCGGGGTTCGCCGAGATGACCGGCGAGTTCCTCGAACGGGCCGACGGCCAGTTCGTCGTCGAAACGGCCGCGCGGACGGCCGCGGCGCTGGACGCGCTCGCGGCACGCGACTACGACTGCGTGGTCTCCGACTTCGACATGCCGGGGAAGAACGGCATCGAGTTCCTCGAAGCCGTCCGCGAAGACTACCCCGACCTCCCCTTTATCCTCTTCACCGGGAAGGGCTCCGAGGAGGTCGCCAGCGACGCCATCTCCGCGGGCGTCACCGACTACCTCCAGAAGCAGTCGGGCACCGACCACTACGAGCTGCTCGCGAACCGCATCGCCAACGCCGTCGGGCAGCGGGAGACCGAGCGCGACGCCGAGGACACCGAACAGCAGCTCGCGGAGCTGGCCGCCCACACCCACGACGTCCTCTGGACGTTCTCCGCGGACTGGGAGGAGCTTCTGTTCGTCAACGACGCCTACGAGGACATCTGGGGGCGGTCCGTGGAGTCCCTCGAAGACGACCCGCGGAGCTTCCTCGACGGGGTCCACCCCGAGGACCGCGAGCGCGTCGAGGCGGCGATGGACGAGCTGGCCGCGGGCGAACACCTCGACGTCGAGTACCGCGTCAACGAGGCCGAGGACTACGGCCGCTGGGTGTGGGCGCGCGGCGAGCCGGTCGCGGACGACGACGGCAACGTCGTCCGCGTCACCGGGTTCTCGCGGGACGTCACCGAGCGGAAGGCCCGCGAGCGCGAACTCCGCGACAGGGAGCGGCAGTACCGCGCTATCTTCGAGGACCCGAACATCCTGGTGGGGCTGCTGGACACCGACGGCACGGTCCGGGACATCAACCAGACCGCCTTCGAGTACGTCAACAGCGACGTCGAGAGCGTGACCGGCGAGCCGTTCTGGGAGACGCCGTGGTTCGCGCACTCGGCGGACGCGCGGGCGTCGGTCGCCGAGTGGGTCGAGCGCGCCGCCGACGGCGAGTACGTCGAGTTCCAGCTCGACCTCGTGGACGGCGACGGGGAGCCGTACGCCGTCGAGGGCGTGTTCCGGCCGGTCACGGACGACGACGGCGACGTCGTCTCCATCGTCGTCTCCGACCGCGAGGTCACCGACCGGAAGCGCCGCGAGCGGCGCCTCCGGGCGCTGAGCGAGACGACGCGGAGTCTGCTGGCCGCCGACAGCCGCGAGGCGGTCGCGGAGACGGCCGTGGCGGCCACGCGCGACATCCTCGGGCTGAACGCGAACGCGATTCACCTCTACGACAGCGAGCAGAACGCGCTCGTGCCCGCGGCGATTTCCGACGCCGCGCGGGACATCATCGACGAGCCGCCGACGTTCCGGCCCGGCAGCAGCATCGCGTGGCGGGTCTTCGAGGACGGCGAGCCGCTGGCGCTGGACGACGTGCACAGCGACGCCGACGTCTACCGCCCGGACTCGCCCGTGCGGAGCGAAATTTTCCTGCCGCTGGGCGACCACGGGATTCTCCTCGTGGGGTCGCCGTCGCCGTCGGCGTTCGACGAACACGACATCGCGCTCGGGGAGGTGTTCGCCGAGAACGTCGTCACCGCGCTCGAACAGGTCGAGCGGACCGCGGAGCTGCGCGTCCGCGAGCGCGAGCTCTCCGCGCAGAACGAGCGCCTCTCGGAGTTCGCCAGCGTCGTCAGCCACGACCTCCGCAATCCCCTGAACGTCGCCGAGGGCCGGCTGGAGTTGGCGCGCGAGACCGGCGACGACCGCCACTTCGAGGAGGTCACGGCGGCCCACGAGCGGATGCAGGCGCTCATCGACGACCTGCTTGCGCTCACGCGGGAGGGAAGCGGCGTCGGCGACGTCACGACAATCGGGCTCCGGTCGCTCGTCGAGGACTGCTGGGCGACCGTGGACACCGGGAACGCGACGCTGGCTGGCGACGCCGCGGCGTCGATTCGGGGCGACGAGAGCCGCGTCCGCCAGCTGTTCGAGAACCTGTTTCGTAATGCTGTGGAACACGGTTCCACAGACCCCCAGAGCGCTTCGCGTTCTGAGGATGCTGTGGAACACAGCGCCGCGAACCCCCGCTCGGCCGCTCGCGAGGACGGCGGCGACGTCACCGTCACCGTCGGTCTGCTCGACGACGGCTCGGGGTTCTACGTGGAAGACGACGGCCCCGGCGTCCCCGAGGGCGACCGCGAGAAGGTCTTCGAGTACGGCTACTCGACGGTGGACGACGGCACGGGGTTCGGCCTGAACATCGTCCAACAGGTCGCCGAGGCGCACGGCTGGACGGTGCGCGTCACCGACGGCGAGGCCGGCGGCGCGCGATTCGAGGTGACGGGCGTCGAAGTCGTCGAGCCGCAGTCCACGCAAGAATAGGTACCTATTCTTTCGTAGGTGCCTATCTGAGTCGTTTCGGCGAACTCGGCTGTGTTCGAACCTACCTTAATGTGGCCGCACGACGTACGACCTGTCATGGTATCTACCGGAGATTCCGCACCGCGGTTCGAGGCGACGCTCGGGACCAGCGACCACGAGGACTTCGCCCTCGACGACTACCTCGGCGACGGGCCGGTCGTGTTGGCGTTCTTCCCCGGCGCGTTCACGCCGCCGTGCACGAACGAGATGGTCGCGTTCCAGGACCGCCTCGACGACTTCGAGGACGCCGGTGCGACTCTCCTCGGCGTGAGCGCGGACTCGCCGTTCTCGCAGGGCGCGTTCCGCGAGGAGCACGGCATCGAGTTCGACCTCGTCAGCGACATGGCCGGCGACGCCATCCGCGCCTACGACCTCGAAATCGACATCGAGGACCTCGGACTCTACGGCATCGCCAACCGCGCGGTGTTCGTGCTCGACGACGACGGCGAAATCACGTACGCGTGGGTCGCCGACGACCCTACCAACGAGCCCGACTACGACGAAGTGCTGGACGCCGTGAAGTCGGCCTGACCGGCGCAGACACTCCCCGTTTTTCGCTGCGACGGCGCCGCAAAGAAGAACGAGCGTAGCCGAAGGTACGACCGGCGCGGGCTACGAGCCCTGCGACGGCGCGGTCTCGTTCGTCACTTCGACCGTAATCGTCCGCTCGTCCGGTATCGCGTACGGGGTGCCGTCCTCGTCGACAACCCAGTCGAGCCCGAACGTGACCGTCTGGGTCGCGTTACCCTCGACGTCGACCATGCGCTCGTCGGCGCTCACCGAGAGGTCGCCGACGGCGACGGTTCCTTCGCTGGTGTTGCCCTCGAAGCCGGCGGCGCTGGCGGTCGCCTCGCGGTCGGACCACATCCCGTGGCCCTCGCCGCGGCTGGCGTGGATATTGACGTCGGCTTCGAGACTGATGGCGGGCTGGCCGCCGCGCCGGGCGCTCATCGACATCGCGCCGACGCCGTCGTCGAGCCCCGACACCGTGACGTTCGTGGCGGACTCGTTGCCCACCGACACGTTCAGCGAGTCGGTTTCGAGCGTGACGTTCAGCGGCTCGTCGGTGGACTTCCCGACGACGAGCCGCGTCGTCGCGGTCGCGCCGCCGTCGCGGGTGTCGGCGCCCGCGACGCGAACGCGGTAGAGGCCGGCGTCGAGCGCGTCAGCCGAGAACGCGACCTGCTCGTTCCAGCGGGCGTGGCGGCCGTCCATCGTCGCCTCGTGCGCCGATCCGAGGTCCACGCGCGCGACCGGGCGGCCGTCCACGCGTTCGACGCCGGCGAACCCGGGCGTGTCCGCGAACGCGTCGCGGAGCGCGTCGGCGCCGGCCGCGTCGCCGTGGAAGCGATCCACGCTGACGTGCACCGAGAAGTTAGAGCGCTGCGAGGACAGCGAGACAGTGGCGTTCGCGTCCCTGGTCGTCGCGTCCACGTACGTCGAGTTCATCTCGGCGTCGAGGTCGTGGCGCGTCACCTCGAAGGCGGCGGTCTCGTTGCCCGTCGCGGGCACTAGCGTCCCGTTCTCGACGGCGAGCGCGTCGCCGGCCGGCGTTTCGAGGACGTACTCGCCGAGCGGGAGCGTCGCGGACTCGACGACCGCCTCGCCGTCCGCTTCGAGGGCGACGCGGCGCTCGACGTGCCGCTGGAAGTCGTCGTGTTCGCCGGGCACCGCGACGACGTCGAGCGCGTCGGCGCTCGCGTTCGGGTACTCGAAGCCGAGCGCCTGTCCGCGGTAGACCGACTCGTTGGACGTCGGCGCGGCCTCCGCGTCGAGCGTCGTCCCGGCGGTGGCGTCGGGGAGCTCCACCGACCAGACGTTCGTCGAGGCGTTCCGCCCGCGGTAGTTCATCGTCGCGGCGGTCGCCCCGTCACCGTCGCCGACTGCGGCGAGGACGCGGGACGTGTTCGTCCGGTTCGCCTGGAACTGCTCGGTGCCGTTGGCCGCGACGCCGACGAACCGTGTCGTGGTGTTGTCGGCCCACTCCGTGCGGTCGGACCCGACGAGCACCACGCCATCGTCGGTGTTGAGGACGTCCCTGACGCGCGTCTCGCCGGCCGTCGGGTAGACGCGGTTCCACTCGGGGACACCGTCCGGGCCGACGCGCGCGACCCACGGCGTGAACTGGGTGCCGATGAACCCGGGCTGGAACGTCCCGGCCACCAGCAGGTCGCCGTCGTCGGTGGGCTTCACGCCGGCGACGCGGCCGCCCGCGGCGTCGCTGTACGTCTCGTTCAGCACAAGCGCGCCGGTCTCGTTCGCGCGCGCCACCCACGGCGAGTCGAACGAGCCGGTGCCCGCGAGGACGAAGCCGTCGTCGGTCGTCCGCAGCGCGGTCGGCCTCGCCTCGACGCCGTAGGCGCGTTCGAGCGTCACGTTGCCGGCGTCGTCGTAGCGCGCGAGCCGCACCTCGCGGTCCGGGTGGGGGTACGCGACGGCCACGCCGTCGTCGGCCTGCGCGAGCGCGAGTCCGCGCGCGACGTAGCCGGTGGCGTTCAGCGAGTCAGCCCACTGGCGCTCGCCGTCGGGGCCGAGCCGGACGAGCGAAACGCTGACGTTCCACTGCGAGGCGTTCTCGGGCTGGCGTCGATCGGTCCGAACGACGTACGCGCCGCCGTCGCCGCTTGGCGCGATGGCCGCGATGCCCGTCCGGTTCGCGGACGCGTACTCGCGGGTCCAGTCGGTCGTGTCGTTCGCGCCGACGCGGAGCACCGTCGCGTTCGACGCGCGCAGGCCGATCGCCCCCGCTACGAGCGTGCCGCCGTCATCGCTTTCCGCGAGCGCGCTGACGGTGAAGCGGTCCGCCGTGTGGTTCTCGACGACGTCGCCCACGCTGGGCGCGTCGTCCGTGCTGTTCGACTGGTTCGGAGTGCTCGTCGTGCTGTCGACGGTGCCACCGGGCTGACCGGTGGTCGCCGTCGGGGTCTGCTCGCCGCCGGTGAACGGGCCGCCGGCACAGCCGGCGGTCAGGAGGACCACGGCGACGAGCACGCACGCGAGGACCAATCGTCGGTGCATGCACCGACAGCGTCGTCGCCGACCCCGTAATAGGTTTCGTTCGAGGTCAGGGCGTGACCGCGAGCTTCCCGAGGTAGCTCTCGGTGAGCACGTCGCGGTGGGCGGCGGCGGCCTCCTCGAGATCGTACGTCGCCGCGAGTTCGATTGAGAGCTCGTCGGTCGCCATCAGGTGGGCGACGCCGCGCAGCGGCACGCGCAGGTCCGGCGTGTTGAACATGCTCATGAACTGGTAGGTGACGTCCTTCGAGCGCGCGGCGCCGTCGTCGGTGAAGGCCGGGTCTGGGCTGTTCTCACCGATGCCGACGACGCGGGCGTTCTGTGCGGCGACGTTCGCGTCGAACTGGAGGTAGTCGTCAAGGCGGTGGTCGAGGACGATGTCGACGCCGCCGTCGGACACCGACAGGACCGCGTCTTCGAGGTCGTGGCGCGTGTAGTCGAGGACGGCGTCGGCGCCGAGCGCGGCGACGCCGTCATGGTACTCGGGCCGCGCGGTCGTGAGCACGCGCGCGCTCACTGCGTCCGCAATCTGGACGGCGGCGTGGCCGACGCCCCCGGAGCCGCCGTGGACGAGCGCGTACTCCGCGGGGTCAAGGGCCGCGTGGTCGACGAGCGCGCGCCACGCCGTGACCGCCGCGACGCCTGCCGCGCCGGCTTCCACGAGATCGGCATCGTCCGGCAGTGCGACCGTGCGGTCCGTCGGAACCGTGGCGTACTCGGCGTACGCGCCCTGGTGCGCGCCGTTCCCGATGCCCGTGCCGTAGACGCGGTCGCCGACCGCGAAGGTATCGACGCCCTCGCCGACCTCGACGACGGTGCCCGCGTAGTCCACGCCGGGCGTGAACGGGAGGCCGACCGGCTCGTAGGACCCCTCGCGGAAGTACGTGTCCACGGGGTTGACGCCCGCGGCGGCGACTTCCAAGAGGAGTTCGCCCACGCCGGGGGACGGTCGGTCAACGTCTTCGACGTGCATGACTTCGGGTTCGCCGTGTTTCTGTAAGTGGACTGCTCGCATACTTCGTGGTCACGGCGGACGCGGGGATAACAGTACGGCCTCCGGCGGGCCGCAGTCCTAGAAGAAGCTGACGCCGATGCTGAGCGGCCAACCGCCGCTGGCGACCGCGGCGACGACGAGCGACCCGCCCGCCAGCGAGACGTTCTTCAGGAAGCTGTTCACCTCGTCCTGTCGCTGGTCGTCAGGCACCGCCCAGAAGTCGTGCATGATGACCGCGGAGACGAGGAGGAACGCCGCGAGCGCGATTGCGGCGACGACCGGGAAGACGCCGACGATGACGCCGAGGCCGCCGAGGATGAGGAGCGCGCCCGACGCGAGCACCGAGAACTTCGGCGCGGGGAGGCCCTTGTACTCGGCGTAGCCGGCCATCTGTTCGGTCTGCGTGAAGTGGTTGAGTCCGGTGAACGCGAGGACGCCCCCGAAGAGGACGCGCCCGACGACGAGCAACACGGCGTCGAGTGCGAGCGCCATCAGGCGCTCACCTCAGTGAGTGCTGTCGTGCTGACAGTGGGTGTTCGGTTCGTCATAGCGGTGGTACGGCGGGGCGACGGATAGGTCCGTTGACCAGCCGGTAAACGACGCACTGAAACGTTCCGAGAAAACGCGGGACAGGGTACGGGCTCGGCGGGCGCGGACGAGTTCGCGTGAGACCGTTTGCTGGGGTTTCTTCCGGCAGTCTGTCGGCGAATCAAGCGGCGGCCACCGGTTCCCAGACGTTTAACGGTGTGTCGGCCTTTTGATACGGTATGCTCGACGACAACGTCGCACTCGTCACGGGAGCGTCCTCCGGCATCGGCGCCGAAACGGCCGTCCAGCTCGCCGAGGAAGGCGCGGACGTCGCGGTTGCCGCGCGTCGCGAGGAGCGCCTCGAAGACGTGGCGTCCCGAATCGAAGCGACGGGCAGCGAAGCGCTCGTCGTGCCGACCGACGTCAGCGAATCCGAGGAAGTCGAAGCGATGATTTCCGAGACCGTCGAGGAACTCGGCGGGCTCGACGTCCTCGTGAATAACGCGGGCGTCATGCTGCTGGAGAGCGTCGCCGACGCCGACCCCGAGAACTGGCGGACGATGGTGGAAGTGAACCTGCTCGGAGTGATGAACGCGACGAAGGCGGCGCTCCCGCACCTCCGCGACGGCGGGCACGTCGTCAACGTCTCGTCGGTCGCCGGCCGCGTCGCCGGCGCGACCTCCAGCGGGTACAACGCCACGAAGTTCGGCGTCAACGCGTTCACAGAGGCGTTCCGGCAGGAGGAGACCGAGAACGGCGTGCGGACGACCCTCGTCGAACCGGGGTTCGTCGCCACCGAACTCGCAGAGCACATCCCCGACGAGGAGATTCGGGAGCGCTCCGAGCAGATGACCGAGCAGATGGACGTCCTCCAGCCCGAGGACATCGCGCGCTCCATCGTGTTCGCGGCGTCCCAGCCCGAGCACGTCAGCGTCAACGAGCTCCTCGTCCGGCCGACCGACCAGCAGGCGCCGTAACGACTCCGGCCCGCGACGGCGACTGTTAAGTTCCAGCCGCCGCGTACGTCACGTATGCGCGCAGCAGTTCTACGCGAGTACGGGGAGCCGATGGCCGTCGAGGAGGTGCCGGACCCCGAGCTGGCGCCCCACGGCGTCGTCGTCTCGGTGGAAGCGTGTGGCATCTGTCGCAGTGACTGGCACGCGTGGAAGGGCCACGGCGAGTGGGCCGACGACCGCGTGGACCGCGGACAGATTCTCGGTCACGAGCCAGCCGGCACGGTCGTCGAAGTCGGGGGCGACGTGGACAGCGTCGCCGTCGGCGACCGCGTCGCCGTCCCGTTCAACCTCGGGGAGGGCGCGTGCCCGCAGTGCCGGCGCGGCCACGGGAACGTCTGCGAGGACGGCTACGCGCTCGGCTTCGAGCAGGACGCGCAGGGCGCGTTCGCCGAGCGCGTCCGCGTCCCGCACGCGGACTTCAACGCCACGGTCGTCCCCGACGGCGTGCCGATGGAGGCGGTGGCCGCGCTGGGCTGTCGGTACGCGACGGCGTTCCACGCGCTCGCGCACCGCGCGGACGTCGCGGGCGGCGACTGGGTGGCCGTCCACGGCTGCGGCGGCCTCGGCCTCGCCGGCGTCCAGATTGCGGACGCGCTCGGCGCGGGCGTCGTCGCTGTGGACGTGCGCGAGGAACCGCTCGAACTGGCCGAGCGCGTCGGCGCGGACGAAACATTGCGCTCGGACCAAGTCGACTCCGTGCCCGAGACCATCGCGGACGTGACCGACGGCGGCGCGCACGTCTCGATGGACGCGCTCGGCCGCGCCGAGACCTGCCGGAACAGCGTGGACTGCCTCCGCACGCGCGGCACGCACGTCCAAGTCGGCTTGACGACCGACGCCGAGAAGGGCGAGGTGTCGCTGCCCGTGGACGAAATCACGCGCTGGGACGTCTCCGTGCTCGGCTCCCGCGGGATGCCGCCGTCGCGGTACGACGAACTCCTGCGGATGATTTCCTCGGGGAGCCTGCGGCCGAGCGAACTCGTCACCGAGCGAGTGGCTCTCGAAACCGTCTCCGAGCGGCTGGCCGCGATGACCGACTACGAGACCAGCGGCATCGAACTCGTCACCGAGTTCTAACAGTAGTTGCTAGCGCGGTTCCTCCATTCAGGACGGATGCTGGAACTGGATCGACTCAATCGGAAGTGGGGTTGCTCACTGACCGGCAGTGTACACGTGCACCCACAGATACGCGACTCCAACCACGGCATAGAGAACGCCCAAAGCCGCGGGTGTCCACTCGCTTTGCAGGGCGTAGACTCCCGTCTGGAGGGCTCCGACACCAACCATCGCGAGCCCGACGAGAGTATTGAGCCGTCGCCGCTCCATGCGTGTCGAGTGGCCGTCGTCTCGGTAAGTGCTTTCTCTCTACTGATCGACTGTTGCAACACTCACTCCGAATACAAAACCGTAGTTTCAACTACTGTTAAGCTCCTCACGCGAGTGAGACTCGGAAACACGAGTGGGGTCACTCCGAGGTAGAGCCATGGAACTCGAAACCACTGCACAACTCGGTGAGCACATTATCGACGAAGACGGCGGCAAACTGTCCGTTACGGACGATGCGATCAGCTACGACGGCTCTGAGCAGCTAACCATCCCGCGCGAGGACATCACGAACGTGTCCCGGAACACGCTCACCGGGTTCGCCGTGATAACCTACGTCTTGGCGCTCACCTCGATACTCATGACCGCTCTCGGGGTCTACGTCTACTTCACCGGGTGGTCCGGATTCAGCCCGATAGCCGGCCGTGCACCGCTCCACTTCGGCTCCTCGGCCGGAGTGGAACCCGGGTTCAACCCGGTGAGCGGTGGTGGGATTCTCTCCGGTGTCCTCTCCGGGCTGGGAGCTATCGTGTTCGCCCGTGCAGAACACGGAACCGTGGAAGTCCTGAACGTCGAGACGGCAGAACGGACCTACCGGTTCACCGAGCGGGGCGTCGCCGGAGACTACGACAGTATCGCTGACCACCTTCGCAGCACCGAGTAACACGACCCCTTTCCGACGATTCTACCATCTCCTGTCGCGTTTGGCAGGCGTGACGGGGCGATTCGCGTGCCGCCGGCCGGTGTCGAGCCCGACGACGAACCGAGCGCGCTTGCCGCTTGGCGCACGCTTTTTCGGTCGGTGGACGTAGCCACAAGCGACTATGAGTGACTCCGACGACGGACTCGGGTTCGTGCAGTTCGGCGACACGGGCCTCCAGACCAGCGAGCTGCAGTTCGGGACGTGGCGATTCGGCAAAGAAACTGAGGAAGGCGACGTCGAAATCGGGGAGAAGCGCGCGAAGAAACTGCTGGACGCGTACGCCGACGCGGGCGGCCGCTACATCGACACCGCGGACGTCTACGGCGGCGGGAAGAGCGAGGAGTGGATCGGCGACTGGCTCGCCGACCGCGACCGCGAGCGTTACACCATCGCCTCGAAGGTCTACTGGCAGATTCGAGACGGCGACCCGAACAGCCGCGGGAACAACCGGAAGAACGTCCGCGACCGCGTGGACGCCATCCTCGACCGCCTCGGCACCGACTACATCGACGTCCTCTACATCCACCGCTGGGACGACCAGACGCCCACGCGGGAGCTGATGCGGACGCTGAACGGCCTCGTCGAGGAGGGGAAGGTCCACTACATCGGCGCGTCGACGCTGCGCCCGAACGCGTGGAAGGTCGCGCGGGCGAACGAACTCGCGCGCAGCGAGGGCTGGGAGCCGTTCACAGTCGTCCAGCCGCGGTACAACCTCGTGGACCGCGAAATCGAGGGCGACTACCTGGAAATGGCCCGCAGCGAGGGGCTGGCGGTCTGCCCGTGGAGCCCGCTCGGACAGGGCTTCCTCACCGGGAAGTACGACCGCGAGGACGGCCTCACCGGCGAGTCGAAGGCCAGCGAGTCCTCGCGCTGGGAGGAGAGCTACCTCACCGAGGAGAACTTCGACCTCCACGACGTCCTCGACGAGGTCGCCGACGAAGTGGACGCCTCGCCCGCGCAGGTCGCGCTCACGTGGCTGACCCACCGCGACGGCGTCACCGCGCCCATCGTCGGCGCGCGCACCGTCGACCAGCTGGAGGAGAACCTCGCGGCCGCCGACATCGACCTCTCCGACGAGCAGGTCGAACGGCTCACCGAGGCCAAGGAAGGCCCGTACGCCGGCCTGTAACGCCGTAGACCTCCTCGCCCGCCGAACTGTTTTTCGCGCCGCCGCCGAGCCGGTAGATATGTTTGGTTATTCATGGCGTAGCAAAGGCTATTACGCACGCATATGTATCTCGATTTGCGAAATTAAGCTCGGTGAAGGACAACTATGGGGAGAGATACTAAACGTACGTCCATTCATATCGCCGGGCTCTCACCGGTCGTGAACAGCGGGGGCGGTCGCCGGTGAAGCGCTCGCTGGACACGCCGCTGCGCGCGGTCGTGCGTCGGCAACTCCTCCGCCAGCTACTGCGGCCGGTCGCGGCGTTCGCTGCGGTGGTCGCAATCGGCGTCGCCGGATTCGTCTCCATGGGCGGCGTCGGCGTCGTCGACGCGCTGTTCTGGCTGCTGGACCCCACGAGCATCGAACTCCACTTCGAGGCCCACGAGGGGCCCGAAACGCTCGTGAAGGCGTACGCTGTCGTGGTGCTCTCCGGGCTGGTCGTCGCCGGCCTCTGGATCGGCGAGACGGTGTTCTCGGCGGCGTTCGGCGGGCAGATCCAGACGGAACTCAAACACATGCAAATCGAGCAAGCAGTCGCGGACCTCCGCGGCCACGTCATCATCTGCGGGTACGGCACGTTCGGGAAAACCATCGCGCGGGCGCTCCAGGCGACCGACCGAGACGTCGTCGTCATCGAGTCCCAGGACGCCGAGTTCCAGCGGGCGCTCGACGACGACCTGCTCGCGATTCGGGGAGACGCCCGCCGCGAGGAGACGCTGCGGGACGCCGGCGTCGAGCGCGCCGGCGTCGTCGTCGGCGCCATCGACGACTCGAACGCGAACATCCAAATCGCGATGAACGCCAGCCAGATCGCGCCCAGCGTCCGGCTCGTCGTGCGCGTCGGCGACGAGACCTACGAGCAGCTCGCGCGCCGCGCCGGCGCCGACCGCGTCATCATCCCGGAGGTCGCCAGCGCCGAACAGGTCACGTCGATGCTCTAGTAGCCGGTGCCGAGGTAGGTGTGGACGTGGTCGCCGGATTCGAGTTCGTCGGCGAACGCCACCGCGAAGTCCTCCATCGAAATGTAGCTGTCACCCTCTTCGTCGGCGACGAGTTCGCCCTCCGCGGTGCGGTACTCGCCGGTGCGCTCCCCGGGCTCGATGAGCGCCGCGGGCGCGACGTACGTCCAGTCGAGGTCGTCGGCGTCCTCGAACACCTCGTAGGCCTCGATGGCCGCGCGCGCCACGGGCTCCCAGTCCTCGGGGAAGTCCTCGGTCTCGATGAGGCGCGTGTCGGGGCCGACGTGGAGCCCGCCCGCGCCTCCCGTCCACACGAGTCGGTGGACGTCCGCGTCTCGCATCCCCTCGACGACGGCTTTCGCCATCTCCACGAGCACGGTGACGTCCTCGTCCTCGCTGGGACCGAGCGCGGACGCGACCGCGTCGTGGCCCTCCGCGAGGTCCGCGATGTCCACCGCGTTGGTGGCGTCGCCGGCGACCGCCTGGAAGTCGGGGTCGTCGATGCCCTCGACGTCGCCGCTCCGGGAGACGCCCGTGACCGCGTGCCCGCGGTCGAGGAGTTCGTTCGCGATTCGGTGCCCGATACGGCCGCTCGCGCCGAGTAGAAGCACGTCCATGTCAGTCTCGACGTTAGTCGGTCAGCGGCATATGGTTTTGCGAAGGGGCACTCCCCGGCGGAACTCCCAGTCGGCGAGTTCGACCGCGAACCGGCGCGGGCTACCGGACGGCTTCGACGGCGGCCTCCATCGCCGCGTCCTCGTCGCCGAGGTCGGCGTACGCGGTCTCGTAGTGGGTCGCGAACGCCAGCGCGCGCTCGAACGCCTCGTCTTGGTCGTCGAACGTCGCTATCGGTTCCTCGCGGTCGAACTCGTCGCGGTTCCCGCGAATCGCGGCCGCGCGGTACTCCTCGGGGTCGTGTGGCGACGACGTGGAGACGGGAAGGACGTGCGCGCCGACGTCGTGGTCCTCGCGCACGAACAGCGTCGGGTTCGTCGCGCGGTACTTCTCGGTGATGTAGTCGGGGTTCTCTACCTCGTGCCACTCCGACGGCAGGGACGGCGCCATACGTCCGCTACCGACGGACCCGGCTTGTGCTTTCTGGCGGCTCAGTCCTCGCGGCGCGCTTCCTGCACGGCCTCGGCGATTTCGTCGGGGTGGTCCGCGGCGACCCGGAGGACGGCGTCGTGGAGTTCCCGCTTCTCCTCGTTGCGGACGCCCGCCTCCCGGAGCGTACGCACGACGTCCAAGTCGAGCGCGTCTTCGAGCGCCGCCCACGCCTCCGGGCGCGCGTACAGCGGCGCCTGCTTGACGTCGTCGTACTCGAAGGCCGGCTCGTCGCTCGTCTCGTCTCCCGACGAATCGGCCGCGCCGTCAACCGCCGGGTCACTGGCCGCATCGTCCGCATCCGTCGCTCGGTCAGCCGGCTCGCTGGCCGTCGTGTCGGCGTTCTGCTCGCCGGATTCGTCGTCGCGGTCGGCCCGCGACTGTTCGGCGGCTTCGAGGTCGTCGAAGCCCATTACCGGACCACCTCCCCGCGCTCGACGATTTGCGCGAGCTCGTCGTAGGCCGCGAGCTGGTCGCACTCGGGGTCGTAGTCGCGCAGCGGCACGCCCTCCTGGTGAGCGTCGTCGATGGACGCGCGATACCGGATACCCGGCAGGTCGCCGTCGTAATCCCCGGCGTCGATGGCTGCCCAGTCCGACTCCGAGAGGTACGCGAAGTTCGGGACGAGGTGGTCGATGGCGTCCCGCGTCGTGATTTCTCGGAGGAGCTTGCGGTCTCGCGTGGACTGGTCGATGCGCTTGCGGAGGTCCGAGGGGACGACCGCGAGGATGTCCAACTCGAAGTACTCGCGGGCCTCCTCGACGAGCCGGTCGAGCGTGTTCGACAGCCCCGTCTCGTAGCCGTTCTCGGGTCGCAACGGGATGATGAGGTTGCCGGTGGCGTACATCGCGTTGTCGTTGAGCTTCCCGCGGTTGGCGGGACAGTCGATGACGACGTAGTCGTAGTCCTCGCCGAGCAGCGGGTCGACGAGGTCCTTCTTCAGTCGCGTCGTCCCCATCGTCGCCTCCTTGAGCGCGGACTGCACGCTCTCCAAGTCCTCGTGCGCGGGGAAGAGGTCCAGACCTTCTGCGACGTTGACGACGTACTCGCGCGGGTCTTCACCTTCGAGTAGGACGGCTTCCGCGTGGTTGCCGCCGTCCCCGTCGGTGCTGTTGTACCTGTCCTCGAACCCAAGATTGAGCGTCATGTGCCCGTTGTCGTCGAGGTCGACGACGAGCGCGCGCTCGTTGCGGTGCGCGAGCTCGCGCGCGAGGTTGAGCGCGGTAGTCGTCTTCGCGAATCCACCCTTCAGGATGCCGACACTGACGGCGCGTGGTTCCGTTTGCATTGTGTACCTCGTCAGAGATAGGCACCTATTGTAGATGAGGTGCCTACGCTGAATCAGGTGGGGATTCCGTGCCATCCGGCATAAAACAACGGGAATAGGTAGACGAGGCAGGTGCGCCAGGTGAAATAGATACACAATCCAAGATAGTTGCGATAGGTAGCTTAGGTTGTTGAGCTACCTCTGCTAGAATCTCCTGGGTTGCGCCAACGCACAGATTCGGTCGTGACTCGGGACGAGGGTCGTAACTCGGTCGCGGCAGAGTGAGACCGACGGTAGGAGGCAGCGATAGCGTTCGTCGAGCGCACCGAGCAGCAGTCCGTGCACAGTCAACGCGAACCCGAGGGTGAAACGGTCTACGGACCGGTTGCAGGACATTCGCCG
Source organism: Halobacterium sp. NMX12-1 (assembly GCF_040435975.1). Lineage (NCBI taxonomy): Archaea > Methanobacteriati > Methanobacteriota > Halobacteria > Halobacteriales > Halobacteriaceae > Halobacterium > Halobacterium sp. NMX12-1. The sequence continues at coordinate 1,946,160 of NZ_CP159204.1, forward strand.
ACTCGCTCCGAAACTGGGATTGTATATTGCGAAATACAGTTTAACAGTGTAGGGATTGGTGCGGCGAACCCGCCACGACCGGACCGTCACGCTGGTAATACACTGCGGAGAGTTCACGACGAAGAGCTGGCCTCGATGGCAGAGTGAGATAGTTCCAGGAAGTAGTGTTCTCCCACACCCGCGACGACTCGGTGTGGACGAGTTCACCACGGTCGCTGGTACCGCGATAGAGCAGAAGACCCCGCGTGCGGGTACACGCGCGAGCAGCCAATCACTGACTCCGACCGTGGACACTCGAATTGACTCCGACCTGGAGACAGCTGCTGCGTTCGTTCGTGACGCGCCATGGTACCGGTACCCATCCCAGCTGATCGTGAATCGAGACCGCAGAGGGTCCGGCAGTCACCAGTAGCGTTCGGAGACCGAGCGTCACAGCCGAGTGCTGCTCGCTCACACGCCCGTTGAGCAACTCATAAATCTTATTCTGCGATATTGAAATTGTTTGAGCGCCGGGAGTGTGCTCGCGCGTACCTTTATCTGAGCCGGCGCACAAACGTCAGACGATGTCACTCGAACTCTCTATCGAGGCGGACTGGAGCGCGCAGTACATCGACGGCGAGTGGGTACCCGCAGAGAGCGGGGAGACCATCGCCGTCGAGGACCCCTCGACGCGCGAGGTCGTCGCGGAGGTGCCGGAGGGAACGGAAGCGGACGTGAACCGAGCGTACGAGGCCGCCGCCGAGGCCCAGACGGAGTGGGCGCAGGCGCCGCCGGCGCGACGACAGGAAGTACTGCAGAACGTCTTCCACCTCCTCGAGGAACGCGAGGACGAAATCGTGGGTCTGCTCGGCCGGGAGGCGGGCGGCTCCGCAATCATGGGCGGGACGTCGGTCCACCTCGCGAGCGACCAGACGAGCGAGGCCGCAACGCTGCCGCGGCGGATGAAGGGCGAGCACGCCGACTCGAACATCCCCGGCAAGGAGAACATCGTCGAACGACAGCCGAAAGGCGTCGTCACGGTCATCTCACCGTGGAACTTCCCCCTGAATCTCTCGATGCGCGCGGTCGCGCCCGCCATCGCCGCCGGGAACAGCGTCGTCCTCAAGCCCTCCACGAACACACCCATCGTGGGCGGCCTCCTCATCGCGAAACTGTTCGAGGAAGCCGGACTCCCAGAGGGCGTGCTGAACGTGGTGACGGGGCGGGGTTCGGAAATCGGCGACCGCGTCGCCAGCCACCCCGAGAGCGACGTGGTCGCGTTCACCGGCTCGACGCCCGTCGGCCGCCACGTCGCGGGGCTCGCCGGCGAGAACCTCGCCGTTCCCGCGATGGAACTCGGCGGCAACAACGCCCACATCGTGACCGCGGACGCGGACCTCGACCAAGCCGTCGACGCGGCGGCGTTCGGCTCGTTCGTCCATCAGGGGCAGGTCTGCATCTCCATCAACCGCCACATCGTCCACGAGGACGTCTACGACGAGTACGTCCGGAAGCTCACCGAGCGCGCGGAGTCGCTGCCCGTCGGGAGCGCGCACGACCCCGAGACGGTCGTCGGGCCCATCATCGACGAGTCCCAGCGCGACGAGATGCTCGAGTACGTCGAGGAGACTATCGACGCGGGCGCGACGCTGGAGACCGGCGGTGAGACCGCCGACGTGGAGGGCGTCGAGGACTCGCTGGTCGTCAAGCCCACCGTGCTCTCCGGCGTGACAAACGACATGTCTGCGGCGTGCTTCGAGCACTTCGGTCCCATCGCGCCCGTCATCCCGTTCTCGGACGTGGACGAAGCGGTCGAACTCGCCAACGACACCGAGTACGGCCTCTCCGGGAGCGTGCACGCGGGCGACCTCGGTACTGGTCGGGAGATCGCCAATCGGATGGATACCGGGATGGTCCACGTCAACGACCAGCCCATCAACGACGAGGCCCACGTCCCGTTCAGCGGGACGAACGCCTCCGGCGTCGGCGGCTACAACACCACGGACTTCCTCGAGGAGGTCACCGAGCAGAAGTGGATCAGCGTCCAGCACGAGCCCCGCGAGTACCCGTTCTGAGGGTCGCCAACCAGTAGGAATTTCACGGGCGGCCTCGGACTCACGGGCATGCCAGCGAACGGTGACGGGTCGGTCTCCCCCCGAAACATCGTCATTCTGAAGGTGCGCGTCGCCAATCCGACCGCGTCGACGCGCGAACTCAGCCGCATTCTCGCCGACGAGTACGGCATCGAGCTCTCGCACAACCGCATCAGCGAGATTCTCCGCGAGATGGCCGAAGACGGCCTCTACCGGGAGACGGTCATCCCCGACCAGAGCATCTTCAACCACTACCTGTTCCGCGTGGCGTTCCACTACCCGAACTTCGCCGAGCAGTGGGAGGACTGCTACTGGGCGCTCCGGGACGACCCCCACGTGTTGATGTTCTTCAACGCGGACTCCGAGTACCACTGGCAGTTCATCACGCAGTTCCGGGACAACGACCGGATGCAGCGCTGGATTCACGAGTTCTTCAAGGAGTTCGGCGAGTTCATCTCGGGGTTCCACAACACCGTCCTCCACCAGGTCCACAAGTTCCAGACGGACGCGGCGGTGTTCGACGAGATGCTCCGCGAGACCGAAGAAGGACGCCAGTACCTCGCCGAGAGCGAGGACTAGAGGGCGGCCGCGAGCAACTCGACGGGCGTCGGCGGGCTCTCGCGGTCCTCGGGGACGAGGTCCGCGGCGTCGCGGGCGTCCTCGTCGAGCATGTCGCCGAGCTGCGTGCGGCAGGACGCACCGGGCGCGACCGCGAGGTCGCCGTCGCTGTCGTCGAGCTGGTCGACGAGGATGTCGCCGATGGCTTCGCTCATGGCGTGGTGCTCGGCCTCGTAGCCGAACGTCCCGGCCATCCCGCAACACGTCGAGTCAACGGGGTCGGTGGCGTAGCCCGCGCGCCGGAGCACGCCGACAGCGTGGTGGTCTTTCTTCGTGGCTTTCTGGTGGCAGTGGCCGTGGTAGGACAGCGACGCCTCGGGCGCGCTCCACTCGATTTCGTCGTCCAGCCGGAAGGCGTCTAGGTACTCGCAGACGCCGTACGTGTTCGCCGCGAGCGCTTCGACGGCGTCGCCCGACAGGAGGTCCAGATAGTCGGACTGGAACATCACGGCGTCCGACGGCTCCACGAGCACGACGTCCCAGCCGTCGGCGACCTGCGGTTCGAGGGCCGCGACGTTCTTCCGAGCGGTCTCGCGGGACTTGTCGAGGAAGCCCTTCGAGTGGGCGGGCCGACCGCTGTCGGTGCGCTCCGCGAGGTCCACGTGGACGCCCGCGGCTTCCAGCACTCGGACGGCGGCTTTCCCGATTTCGGGGTGCGCGTAGTTCGTGTAGGTGTCCGGGAACAGCACGGCCTTCCGGTCGGCGTCGCCGGCGGGGACGGTCGTGCCGCCGCGCGCGTCGAACCAGTCCTGTAGGGTCTCGCGCTCGAACGTCGGGAGCGTGCGCTCGCTGGCGATGCCGACGGTCTTCTCCATCACCGTGCGAGCGCCCGGCACCTTCGAGACGAGGTTCGAGACGGGCGCGGTCGCGCTGCCGAGCGCGGCGAGCGCGTCCACGTTCGCGAACAGCTTGTCGCGGACGCTGGCGCCCTCGCGCTGGTGGCGCTCGTGGGAGACCTCGGCTTTCATCTTCGCCATGTCCACCTCGCTGGGGCAGTCTTTCGCACAGCCCTTGCAGCCCACGCAGAGGTCCAGCACCTCCTCGGCGAACTCGTCGCCGGTCGGATCGTCCGGGAGGTCGCCGCTCATCGCCTGCCGGAGCATGTTCGCGCGGCCCCGCGTGGACGTGATTTCCTCGTCTGCGGCGCGGTAGGTCGGACACATCACGCCGCCCGCGGTGTCCTGCTCGGTGCGGCAGCCGCCACAGCCGTGGCAGAGTTCGACCATGCCGCGGAGGCCGTTCTCGTTGTCCCAGTTGAGTTCCGCGTCGAAGCCCGCGTCGAACTCGTAGTCGGGGTCGAAGCGGAGGTTCTCGGTCATCGAGACGTCCCCGCAGACCTGCCCGGGGTTCAGCAGCCAGTCCGGGTCGAAAGCGGTCTTGAGGTCGCGGAACGCGCCCCAGAGCTGGTCGCCGTACAGTTTGCGGTTCCACTGGGTCCGCGCGCGCCCATCCCCGTGCTCCCCGGAGACGCTCCCGCCGAACTCCACGACCATGTCGGTGACGCGGTCGGCGATGTCCTCCATCGCCGCCAGGTCGGGCTCGGACTTGGTGTTCACCAAGGGACGGACGTGCAGAACGCCCGGGCCAGCGTGCGCGTAGAAGGACGCGAACGTGTCGTTGTCTTCGAGAATCTGCTGGAAGCGCGTGACGAACTCCGGGAGGTGTTCGGGCGGAATCGCGCAGTCCTCGATGAACGAGATGTGTTTCGCGTCGCTGGTACGACCGAGGAGGATGGGGAGCCCGGACTTGCGGAGCTTCCAGTAGGTCGCGCGCTCTTCCTCGTCGTGGGCTTCGAGGGCGTCGAACGCGAATCGGTCGTCGCCGGTTTCGACGCGGTCCTCGACGAGTCCTGCGGTCTTCTCGCGGCCGTCATCGTCGTCCGCGGCGTAGAACTCCACGAGGAGCGCGGCCCGCGTCCCCTCCGGGAGCAGCGCCACGACGTCCTCGAACTCCGCGGTGTCGCTGGCGAGGTCGATGAGCGTGTCGTCGATGAGTTCGACCGCCGCGGGGTCGTGTTCGAGGACGTGCGTGACGTCGGAGACGGCGTCCACGACGCTGTCGTACGTGAGCAGGGCGACGGACTTCGTCTCCGGGACCGTTTCGAGGGAGACGGTGGCTTCCGTGATGACCGCGAGCGTGCCCTCGCTGCCCGCGAGCAGGCGCGCGAGGTTCACGGTGCCGTCGCTGGCTTCGTCGACGAGCCGGTCGAGGTTGTAGCCGGAGACGTTGCGCTTCATGTCCGGGAAGCGCGCTTCGACCTCGTCGGCGTGGTCGTCGAGGATTGCGACGACGCCCGCGTACACTCGGGGGAGGAGGTCGTCGGCGTCGGGGTCGGCGCGCTCGCGGAGCTCCTCGACCTCGATTTCGCCGAGCGTCGCGGTCGAGCCGTCCGCGAGCACGACTTCACAGGACTCGACGTAGGCGTCGGTCTTCCCGTACTTCAGGGAGTGGGCGCCCGTGGAGTTGTTCCCGATGGCGCCGCCGATTGCGCTCCGGTCGCCCGCCGCGGGGTCGGGCGCGAACTTCAGGTCGTGAGGCGCGAGCCGCTGGTTCAGGTCTTCGAGGACGGCGCCGGCCTGCACGCGAGCTTTCTGACTCCCCGGCTCGACGTCGATGATGCCGTCCATGTACCGCGTGAAGTCGAGGACGATGGCCTCGTTGACCGTCTGGCCGGCGAGGCTCGTGCCGCCGCCGCGGGGCAGGACGGGAATCTCGCGGGTCGCGCAGTAGTCGACGACCGCCGCGACGTCCGCGGTGTCGGTGGGGAAGACGACGCCCACGGGCGTCACCTCGTAGGCGGACGCGTCGGTGGCGTACAGCTGGCGCGTGTACGAGTCGAAGCGCACGTCGCCGTCCACGCGGGCTTCGAGGTCGTCCACGAGCCCGGGTCGCTCGACGTCGCCGCTGACGTAGTCGTACTCCGACCGGTCGTCGGCCGCGGGAGGCGTCGCGTCGCGCCCCGGGACGCCGTGTTCGTTGGATGCCATCTGTTTGCACGCACCTACGTGGGACGACCTCCTTGTGTTTTCGGATGCGCGGTGTGGCGTCGTGAAACAGTTTAGTGGCTCCGCGCGAACGGAGACGTATGCCAAACGGGCCCACGACGCGAACGGGGGTGAAGTCCGACGAGACGCTGTTCGCGGTGTTAGCGGCGGTGCGTGAGTCTGACGGGGCGGGCGTCACGGAGCTCGCCGACCGCCTCGACGTCGCGAAGAGCACCGTCCACAACCACCTCGCGACGATGCGCGAGCACGGGTTCGTCGTGAAGCGCGACGGGAAGTACCACCTCGGGCTGGAGCTGTTCAACTACGGGCAGGCGGTGCGAAACGACCGCGAGGTCTACCGGGCGGCCCGTCCGGTCGTCGACGACCTCGTGGAGACGACCGGCGAGATGGTGTGGCTGTTCACGCCCGAGGACGGCCGCGTGATGTACCTCTACGGCGGCGCCGGGGAGACCGGCATCGACGTGGACACGATTCTGGGGTCGTGGGACTACATGCACTGCACGTCCGGCGGGAAGGCGATTCTCGCGCACTACTCCGAGGAGGAAGTCGACGAGGTGGTGGAGCGCCACGGGCTGCCCGCGCGCACCCCGAACACGGTCACGGACCGCGAGGAACTGGACGCGGAGCTGGAGGCGGTCCGCGAGCGGGGGTACGCGCTGAACCTCGGGGAGGACCTCGAAGGCATCCACGCGCTGGCGGTGCCGCTGCGCTACGAGGACGCCCTCGTGGGGTCGCTGGCGGTCGCGGGGCCGGCCCACCGCGTCAGCCGCGAGCGCTGCGAGACGGAGCTGCTCGACCAGCTGCGCGCGTCCACGAACGACATCGAACTCAACCTCGCGTACTCGTAGTCAGCCCGCCAGTCCCATGATTTCTGCGGCCACACAGCCCGCGCTCGCGCACTGCGCCGCGAGCAGCGCCGCCGTGAACGGGTACGCCAGCGCCATCTGCGCGCGGACCGACCATCGGGGCGCGACGGCGACCGCGAGCGCGGCGTCGGCGAGCGCGATAACACCGGCGATCAGCGCGAGCGGCGGGAGGACGGACGCCGCGACGAACCCGACGACGAGCGCGGCGGCGAGCGCGTGGACAGCGGCGCCGACGCGCGTGCTCGCGCGGTCCCCGAGCAGCACGGGGAACGTGCGCTTGCCGATGGCGTGGTCGAACTCCCGGTCGAGTCGGTCGATGGAGACCTTTAGCCCGGACAGCGAGACGACGAGGAGGACGGCGACGGCGGCGACGCCGGGCGCGAGGCGACCGGTCTGGACGAGGTAGCCGCCGAGGAACGCGAGCGCGACGCCGACCGGGTAGTCGACGGTGACGGACAGCGGGTGCGTGTCGAGGACTGGCGCGTGGAGGACGGCGAGCGCCCACAGCGGGAGCGTCGCGGCGACCGCTTCGCGAGTACCGGCGGCCCACAGGAGCGCGGCGAGCGCGGCGAACCCGAGCGAGGACGCGACCGCGGCGGCCGTCGCGGCGGTCGCCGAGAGCACCGGGTCGTGCTCGCCGCGCACGTGTGCGTCAACGTACTCGTCGACGACGTGCGCCGTGTAGAGGGCGGCGGCGACGGCGGCCGCGTGAGCGGCGGCCAGCGGGAGCGAGACGGTCGGCGCGTGCGCGCCGCCGGCGAGTGCGAGCCCGACCGCCGGGAGCATGAACGTCGGCTGGACGGTCGCGAGGACCCCGCGGGCGGTGTGCGTGCCGGTCACGGCGGAAGTTCGGTGCTGGGCGGGAAAAGTCTGGTTCGTCGCGCCGCAAAACTCGCCGACGGCATCCCGAATGATTAACCGACACTGTTAATAGCAGGTGTGGGCTTGGGTCACACAGCACAGCAACGCATGCACTACTTGGAAGCATTCGAACGGAGCGTCCGCGTCCACGGCGACGACACCGCCATCCTCACCGACGACGGTCGGTCGTTCACGTACGACGAGTTCGACCGCCGGAGCACCGAACTCACGAACGCAGTCACCGACGCGGTCGGTGACTCTCCGCTCGCAGTCCTCACGCTGAACGGGCCGGCCGCCGCCGAAGCGATGATTACCGGTCACAAGCGCGGCACGCCGACCGTCCAGCTGGCGTTCCGCGGGACCGCCGGCGAACTCGTGGACATGGTCGAGACGGCGGGCGCCGACGCCCTCCTCTTCGACGACGCCAACGCCGACACCGCCGTCGACGTCATCGACGGCGCGGACCTCTCGGTCGGCTTCCACGCCGGCTCGGCGGCCATCGACCACCCCGACGTGGTCGACTACGAGGACGCGCTGGACGCCGCCGCGTCCACGCTCCCCGACCGCCTCCCGGTGGACGGCAAGACCAACATCTTCTACACGAGCGGCACCACCTCGACGCCGAAGGCCCTCGCGTTCGACGGCGAGCAGATGTGGACCGGCGCCTACCAGGGCGTGATGGAGCACGGCATCGACCAGACCGACCTCGCCATCGTGACGACGCCGTGGTACCACATGGTCACGTCGGACGCGTGGCTGTACCCGCACTGGATGGCGGGCGCGACCGTCCTCCTGCACGAGGACTTCGACCCCGCCGAGGTGCTGGAACTGGTCGAGGACAACGCCGCGACCGGGCTGCTGGCGGTGCCCACGCAGCTCTCGCTGCTCAACGACGTGCAGGAGAACGCGGCCGACCCCTACGACACGAGCACGCTGTCGTACGTCCGCACCGGCGGGTCGGTCGTCACCGAGGAGCTGGTCGAGCGCACCTCGGAGTTCCTCTCGGAGCACCTCTACAACACGTACGGGATGACCGAAGGCGGCCCGAACTTCACGTTCGCCCACCCCTCCGTCCAGGACGACCACCCGGGTACCATCGGCAAGGAGTCGTTCTCGTGGGAGCTGCGCGTCGTGGAGACCGCGCCCGTCACCGAACACCCCGACCCCGAGGCGGAGGTCGGGCCGGGCGAGCAGGGCGAAATCATCGCGCGCGGGCCGGGCGTCCCGGACGGCTACATCGACAACCCGGAGGCCGAGGAGAAGTCGTTCTTCGACGAGTGGCTGCGCACTCGCGACGTCGCCGAGGTCGACGAGGACGGCTTCCTCTACATCACCGACCGCGTGGACAACATGTTCATCAGCGGCGGGGAGAACATCTACCCCGCGGAGGTCGAGCGCGCCATCGACGGCCACCCCGCGGTCGCGGAGACGCTCGTGTTCGGCCGCGACGACCCCGAGTGGGGGAAGAAGGTCACGGCCATCGTCGTCGCGGAGGCCGACGTCGACGCCGAGGAACTGGACGACTTCTGCTGCAAGCACGACGGGCTGGCGAACTACAAGCGCCCCCGCGAGTACGTCGTCCGCGAGGAGCCGCTGCCGCGCACGGACACCGGCACCGTCCAGCGCCAGCAGGCAATCGACCGGCACTTCGACTGACCCGACTCCCTCCTCGAAGCGACCGCCGTTCAGAACGCGAGCGCGAAGATGCCGATCTGTATCGGGAGCAGGACGAGCAGCGTCGCCAGCGAGCACAGCGCCGCCATCTTGATGAGCTCCATCGAGTCCACGACGTCCAGCCCCAGAATCGCCACGAGGACTGCCGACTGGTAGGGGAAGAAGTAGGAGTTGAGCGCGACCGCTTCGGTCATCATCACCGGGTACAGCGGGAGGCCGGCGCTCTCGGCGAACGCGACGAGCACGGGCGTCAGCACGCTCGCGACCGCCAGCCCCTCCATGAGGAACGTCAGCGCCAGCGACGCGAGCGCGAGGAACGCGAGCGCGACCGACAGCGACGCGTCCTGCGGGAAGGACGCGAGGATGGCGTCGGCGGCGACGTCGGTGAATCCGGTCTGCTGGAGGCCGGCGGCGATGGCGAAGATGGCGCCGAGGAAGAACACGATGGAGAAGTTGGCGTTCTCGACGGCGTCGGCGCCGACGACACCGACGCGGGGAGTGAACGCGAGGACGGTGACGACGAGCGCGCCGTACAGCGGGTGGAGGCCGTGGACGGAGTCGGTCGCCCAGATGGCGACCCCGACCAGCAGGAACGCCATCATGCGCCGCGCCTCCGAGGCGGCCTCGGTCCCGTGCTCGGAGTCGTCGGACACGTCGATGGCGTCGGCGTCGGCCGGCCGGTAGAGCGCGTACGCGATGACGGTGATGACGGCGGCGCGTCCGACGCCCATCACGGGGCCGAGCCAGACCGCCCACTCCATCCAGCCGATGGAGACGCCGGCGTTGGCCTCCAGCAGGCCGTTGATGATGATGTTCGCCAGCGACCCCGTGAGGATGCCGGTGCCCGCGTAGTAGGTGACGAACAGCGGCCCGAGGAACAGGCCGACGCGGGCGCTGCGGTCCGAGAAGCGCTTGCCGATAGAGATGAGGATGGGGCCGAGAATGAGCACGCGCACCAGCGACGAGGGCACGAGCACGACGAACCCGAGCGCGGCCACGCACAGCACGACCAGCAGATTCCGGTACGTGGTCTTCGCGTTCGTGGCGGCGTCACCGGGGAGCACGCCGAGCGCGGCGCGTTCGACCGCGCTGGCGAGCCCGCTCTGCCGGGTGGCCTCCCCGAGCAGGATGCCGAGGACGACCAGCCACGTCGCGGCGGACTGGAAGCCGGTGAGCGCGAGGTCCGTCGAGAAGGAGGCGCCGACCAGCCCGACCGCGAGCAGGCCGGTGAGCCACGGGGCGACGGGCGCACCCACCCAGAGGCTGATGGAGAAGACGGTGATGGCGAGCATCCTCGCCATGTCGGCTTCGACGGGCGCGTACACGAGGACGGCGGCGGCCGCGGCGATACCGACCGGCAGCGAGAGCCACGCCGGGTCGAACTGCCCGCGGAGCACGTCCGTCCACGTCGTTTCAGTCGTCACGTTGGAACACCGTTTGCTCGCACGGACGGAAACTGGCTTAATCTGTCTTCCGAAACCGAGAGCGGGGAGGTTTTTGGGGGCGGGGGCCGTCCGTCGAGGCGATGCTCACGGAGCCAGCCACCGACGTCTACGACGTGACGCTCGCGGAGTCCAACGGCGGCCGCTACCGGCTGTTCGTCTTCGACGGCGACGCGCCGACGCTCGTGGACGCCGGCCTCGAAGGCACGACCGACGCGGCCGCGGACGCCCTCGCGGACCTCGGCATCGAACCGGAACGCCTCGTCGTCACGCACGGGGACGGCGACCACGTCGGCGGTCTCCCCGGGCTCGTCGAGCGCTACGACCTCGAAACGTGGCTCCCGGAGGGCCTCGACGTCGAGGGCCACGAGCCGGACCACCGGTTCGGGGACGGCGACGACGTGGGGCGGTTCACGGCCGTCCACACGCCCGGGCACGCGCCCGAGCACCACTCGCTCGTGGACGAGGACGCCGGCGTCGCGGTCATCGGGGACGCGCTGTTCGGCGCGGACTCCCGCGGCCTCCCGGAGGGGCACTTCGTGCTGCCGCCGGCGTACTACTCCGAGGACCTCCACACAGCCGAGGAGTCCCTAGAGAAACTCGTCGAGTACGACTTCGACGTGGGGCTGGTCTACCACGGCGAGAGCGTCACCGAGGACGCCAGCGAGAAACTGGACGCGTTCGTGAACTTCGCGGGGAAGCCGTAGTCAGTCCGCGCCGGCGTCGGCGGTGTCGCCCATCGCGTCGCCGGCGTTCTCGCCGAGGTAGGCTTCGATGACGCGGCGGTCGTTCTGAATCTCGTCGGGCGTCCCCGTGGCGATGAGGTTGGCGTTGTCGAGGACGAACACGCGCTCGCTGACGGACATCAGCGCGCGCATCACGTGGTCGATGAGGAAGACGGTCTTCCCGCGGTCGGCGATGTCCCGGATGAGCTCGACGATGGCTTCGGTCTCGTCGGTGTCGAGGCCGCCCGCGACCTCGTCGAACAGCAGGACCTCGGGGTCGGTCGCGAGCGCGCGAGCGATTTCGAGGCGCTTGAGCGCGCCGACGCTGAGTTCGTCCGGGGTGGTGTGAGCCATATCGTCGAGGCCGACGAACTCCAGGGCCTCGTGCGCGCGCTCCTCGGGGTCGCCGGAGTTCCGGCCGCCGAACTGCGCGCCGACGGCGGCATTCTCCGCGAGCGTGAGGTTCTCGAAGGGGTGGACGATCTGGTGGGTGCGGACGAGCCCGCGGTGACAGATTTCGTGCGGCGTCATCCCCGTGATGTCCTCGCCGTCGAGGTAGACGGTGCCCTCAGTCGGCTCCTGGACCCCGGAGATGAGCCGGAACAGCGTCGACTTCCCGGCGCCGTTCGGCCCGATGAGGCCCACGGTCTCCCCCTTGTCGATGGAGAAGGAGACGTCGTCGACGGCGACGATGCCGCCGAAGTTCTTCGTGAGGTGCTCGCCTTCGAGTACGGTCATCTTGGTAGCCGTTACCTACCCACCCGCATAAATGTAGTCCCTGTCGCGTCCCGAAAGTACGTAATCGCGGGCCGCGACAGTCCGGCTATGCTTCGAGCGTACGACGGCGTGACGCCGACGGTCGCGGAGTCGGCGTACGTCGACGAGCGAGCGACCGTCATCGGGGACGTAGAGATTGGACCGGAAGCGAGCGTGTGGCCGGGCGCAGTGTTGCGCGGCGACCACGGCCGCATCGTGCTCGGGGAGCGCGCGAACGTCCAGGACAACGCGACCCTCCACGAGCACGCGGTGCTGGAGGCGGGCGCGACCGTCGGCCACAACGCCGTCGTCCACGACGCGACGGTCGGCGAGCGCAGCGTCGTCGGCATCGGCGCGGTGGTCCTCGACGACGCCGAAATCGGGGCGGGGAGCGTCGTCGGCGCGAACAGCACCGTCACCGAGGACACCGAGATCCCCGGCGGCGTGCTCGCAGTCGGGACGCCCGCGGAAGTCCGGCAGGAGCTGGAGGGGGACTTCTGGGCGGGCGCGGGCGACCGGTACGCCGAACTCGCGAAGGAGTACGCCGGGACGACGCGCGTCGTCGAGGACGGCCCGGTGCTGCCGGAGTGAGGGGTCGGCGCGCCGGTCGCGGCGAGCGCGTTTGACGGAGGGAAAACCGTTTTAGTGGCATTCGGTGTAGTGTGGGGCGTGAACTTACAGCGCCTGTTCCGTCCCGAGCGCATCGCGGTCGTCGGGGCGTCCGACACCGAGGGGAAGCTCGGCTACGAGGCGATGGCGAACGCCGTCGAGTTCGACGGTCGCGTCTACCCAGTGAACCCGTCCGGCGAGGGCGAGGTGTTCGGCGAGCCATTCGTGGAGTCCGTTACCGACATCGAGGAAACCATCGACCTCGCGCTGCTGGCGGTGCCCGCGCACGTCGTCCCGGACGTCGTCGCGGAGTGCGGCGAGGCCGGCGTCGGCGGCGCGGTCATCTACGCCGGCGGCTTCGCGGAAGCCGGTGGCGAGGGCGAGGAACTCCAGGAGGCGGTCGTCGCGGCCGCCGACGAACACGACGTCGCCCTGCTCGGCCCGAACACGAGCGGGTTCGTCGCGCCCGCGAGCAATCTGCTGGCGTCGTTCGCGGGCGGCGTCGAGCGCCTGCGGCCGGGCGGCGTGACGATTCTCGCGCAGAGCGGCGGGGTCGCCCACCAGCTCGCGTTCAGCGCGCACCGCGAGGGCCGCGGCATCGCGACGATGGTGGGGCTCGGGAACCGCGCGAACGTCGGCTTCGAGGAGGCCATCCCGTACTTCGACTCGGACCCGAACACGGACGCCATCGTCCTCCACGTCGAAGGCACCGACGACGGCCGCGCGCTCCTCGAAGCGTGCCGCGACTCGGACACGCCTGTGATCGCGTACAAGGTCGGGCAGGCCGACGTCGGGGACTTCGCGGAGTCCCACACGGGCGCGCTCACGGGCGACCACGCACTCTACACTGCGGGGTTCGCGCAGTACGGCGTCCCGACGGTCGAGTCCACGACGGAGCTGTTCGACGCCGGGCAGGCGCTGGCGAACTCCCCGGAGCCCGAGGGCGCGAACGTCGGAGTCGTCACTGCACAGGCCGGCCCGGGCATCATCATCGCGGACCGCCTGCAGCGAGCGGGCGCGACGCTCCCGGACCTCGCGGCGGACACCCAAGACGAGGTCGGCGAGATTCTCCCCGGTATCACGTACGCGGAGAACCCCGTGGACACGGGCCGCCCGATGCCGGAGTTCGGGGACGTGGTCGAAGCGGTCGCGGAGGACCACAACGTGGACGTGGTGCTCGTCTACGAGCTGTTCGAGGAGGCGCTGGGCTTCCCGCAGGAGACGCTGGACGGCCTCGCCGAGCGCGTCGAGAAGCCCGTGCTGTTCGCGACCGAGGGGCCGGCCGAGTCGATGGCCGACGACCTCGACGCGCTCCGGGAGGCCGACGTACCCGTGTTCACGTCGCCGGAGCGCGGGGCGGACGCGGCTGCGGCGCTCGCACGGTACGCGACGCTGGACGACGCCGCCGCGGACGAGGAGGTGAGCGCCGATGTCTGAGGACCCCATCGCGGCCGCGCAGGCGGACGGCCGCACGACGCTGACAGAGGCGGAGGCGAAGTCGCTGCTCACGGACGCGGGCATCGAGACGCCCGCGTTCTCCGTCGCCGCGGACGCCGAGGCGGCTGTGGCGGCCGCCGAGGAAATCGGCCTCCCGGTGGTCGTAAAGGTGTCCTCGCCGGCGGTCACGCACAAGAGCGAGTGGGCGGACGGCGCGGGCGTCGCGGTCGGCTTGGATTCGCCGGACGCGGTGCGGGAGGCCGCGGAGGCAATCTTCGACGCGGCGGACGCGCGCGGCATCGACGCGGACGTGCTCGTCGAGGAGGCGCGGGACGTGGACGCCGGCACCGAGGTCATCGTCGGAGGCCTCCGCGACCCGTCGTTCGGCCCGGTCGTGCTGACGGGACTGGGTGGCATCTTCACGGAAGTCTACGAGGACACCAGCCACCGCATCGTGCCCATCGACGCCGCGGAGGCCCGCGAGGCCATCGAGGAACTGACCGCCATCGAACTCTTGGAGGGGTACCGCGGCCGCGAGCCCGCGGACGTGGACGCGCTCGCGGAGGTCGTCGCGGCGGTCGGCGACCTCGTGGCCGAACACGAGGCCATCTCGGAAGTGGACGTGAACCCGGTGCTGGCGACGGAGGGCGGCGCGGTGGCGCTGGACGCGCTCGTCGTGCTGGGGGGTGACTGAGATGGCGGGCTACGAGCGCGAGTGGACGGTGCGGTTCTCGGACACGGACCCGTTCGGCATCGCGCACTACCCGCGTATCGTGGACGCGCTCCACGAGACCTCCGACATGTTCATGGAGGAACTGGGCTTCCCGTTCTGGGAGATTTCACAGGAGCACGGCTTCGGCCTGCCGCTCGTGGAGATGAACTTCGAGTTCGAGAACCCCGTGGAGGCCGGCGACGAGGTAACCATCGAACTCACGCCCGACCCGGGGACGCGGAGCGTGCGCTTCGAGTACGAGGCGCGCTGCGGCGGCGACGTGGCGTTCTCGGGGCACGAGCAGCGCGTCTGCGCGCACCACGGCGGCGGCGGGTCGATGGAGATTCCCGACGACTTGCGCGCGGCGTTCGATCAGTACGCCGAGGACTGAGAAGCGCTTCCGCCGACGGTACGCTTTTGCTGTTCGGTGCGCGACGTACTGGCATGGCCGAGTTCACGAACCCGTACGCGGAGGCCGACCCGTTCGTGGAAGCGCACTTCGACTGCCTGAACTGCGGCGGGAAGCTCTGGGAGTACGCGATTCAGCGGGCGATGGTCTGCGAGGACTGCCGGGCGCTGTTCCGCTCGGAGGACGTCTACGCCGACCAGGTCGCGGAGACGGCCTAACACGTTCGTCGCCGCTGGGCGCCGCGTCCAATACACTTATGAGATTTCTGTGCTAGTGTAACACTATGGCAACGGAAGACCCGGAGGACCTCTTAGAGATGAGTGCGGACACGAGGGGCCTCCTCGACGAGCACGACCTCGTGCCGCTGTGGGAGGTCGAAGACGAGATGGGGAGCCTCGTGGACGACATCGGCGCGAACATCTGGAAGTGGGAGGACATCCAGGCCGCCATCGACGGTATCGAGGCGGACGTGCCCATCGAGGACCTGCCGCCGGGCTTCCAGCGGCGGGTCGCCGTCCCAATCAACGCGCCCCACGCGATTTCGAACACCATCTACGTGGGCGTGCAGACGGTCTCGCCCGGCGAGACGGCGCCCGCGCACCGGCACGCCTCCAGCGCGCTCCGGTTCACCATCGACGGCCACGAGGACATGAAGACGGTCGTGGCCGGCGAGGAGTTCCCGATGCGGGACCACGACCTCATCACGACGCCGCAGTGGGAGTGGCACGACCACGTCAACGACTCCGACGAGACGGCGGCGTGGCTGGACATCCTCGATTTGCCGCTGTTCCTGGACACGCTGAACAACTCCCACGTCTTCGAGAACCACGAGCTGGAGCGCCAGCCGGTGACGAAGACGCAGGGCTACTGGGACTCCCAGTACGGCCGCGGCCGCCCGACCAACGGGGACGACGACGATTCCATCCCCGGTCCCTTCGAGGGCGACCGCGCGGCGACGCCGCCGTACCGCTTCGGCTGGGCGGAGATGGTGGAGGCGCTGCGCCAGCACGCGGACAACGACGACCCGGACCCCTACGACGGACACAGCATGGCGTACGTCAACCCGGCGACGGGCGAGCCGCCGGTGACGCCGACGATGTCGTTCCGCGCGCAGTTGCTCCAGGAGGCGACTGACGACCACTTCCACAACTCCACGGAGGTGTACTTCGTCATCGAGGGCGAGGGGGTCACCCACGTCGGCGACGAGGCCCTGGAGTGGGGCGAGAAGGACATCTTCGTGGTTCCCCCGGACGAGATTCACCACCACGAGCCCGAGGGCGAGGAGGCCATCCTGCTTGGCATCACCGACGAGCCGGTGCTGCGCGCGCTGAACTTCTACGCGGAAGCCGAGCCCTCCTCGTAACCGCAGCGGCAGTCGTATTCGTTTCCTTCCACGCTCCATCGTCGGGAAAGAGTGGCGTATCAGCCGACAAGTATCAGGACCTATAGGTTTACCGCATGTTTTATAATGTAAGTGGTGTAGGTGTGCGTATAGCATGGTGGATAGTGACAGGTCACACAGCAGGCGCACGTATCTCAAAACACTCGGTGCGGCGGGCACCGTCGGCATGTCCGGGCTCGCCGGCTGCACCCTCCTCGGCGGTGGCGGCGGGGGCGGCAGCGAGACGGTCACCATAGCGGCGACGGTGCCCGAGTCCGGGCAGTTCTCCTCGCTGGGCGAAGCCGTCAAGCGCGGCTACGAACTCGGCGTCGCCCGCATGGACGAGCAACTCGACGCGGACGTCGAGCTCATCATGCGGGACGACGAGAGCGACCCCGAACTCGTCCGGCAGAACCTCACCCAGATTACGAGCAACAACCAGGTGGACATGATCTGGGGGAGCTTCTCCAGCCTCCTCGTGACCGCGGGGTCGGCGTACGCGGAGAGCCAGGGCATCCCGTTCGTCGGCGCGTTCTTCGCCTACGAGGGCCCACACCGCAGCGAGGGCTACGAGTGGACGTACTCGCCGTTCCCGAAGTCCCGGGACGTCGCTCGCTCGACGCGCGGGCTGCTCGAACTCATCCCCGAGGGCGAGCGCCCGACCAACGTCGGCCTCTGGGAGCCCAACAGCGGCTGGGGCGAAGAGCAGGCCGACTACTGGGAGGAGACGCTCACGGACGCCGGCTACGACGTCGTGATGCGGGAGACGTTCTCGCTGGGCAACCAGGACTTCTCGACACTCATCTCCCAGTCCGAGAGCGCGAACGTCGAGGCGCTGCTCTCGACGCCGACGCCGCCCGGCGGCATCACCGCCGTCAACCAGATGCGGGAGAACAACTGGTCGCCGGACCTGCTGAAGTTCGTCCGCGCCGCGGACCCGACCGCGTGGTGGACCGGGCTCGAGGAGTCGGGCGCGTACGCCTGCATGTGTCCGGGCTGGGTGCCCGGCCTCACCGGCGGTGGCAACGAGGCGATGTGGTCGGCCTACGAGTCCGAGTACGGCCTCGACGACGGCGAACTCATCCGAACGCCCGTCGGCGGCGCGTACAACGTCGCCCAGACCGCGCTGCAGGCGATTCAGGGCGCCGAGTCCACGGACCCCGGGGCGCTCCAGGAGACGTTCCGCTCGGAGACGTTCGAGACCGTCATCGGGTCGTTCGGCTTCGAGGACAACGGGCTGCCCGCGGAGGGCGACCTCACCGCGCCGACCGGCCAGTGGTGGGAGGGCAACCAGCACACCGTCTACCCGGACACGGACGGGCGCGGCGCCATCGACTTCCAGTACCCGATTCCGGCGTGGAGCGAGCGGTAATCGCCCAGTATCCCACTCTCCCCGTACACACACTCACACATGGTAACGACCGATTTACTCGTTCAGTCGCTGCTCAACGGCCTCCTCCTCGGCGGAATCTACGCCGTCGCCGCGCTCGGGCTGTCGCTCGTGTTCGGCATCATGGACATCGTGAACCTCGCGCACGGCCACATGCTGATGGTCGGCGCGTACGTCGCCATCATCCTGTTCACGTCGCTGGGGCTCACGCCAATCGTCGGCATGGTCGTCGCGTTCGTCGTGTTGTTCGTCCTCGGGATGGCGCTCCAGCGCGTCGTCCTCGAACGCGTCGTCGGGGAAGGCATGGAACAACCAATCATCGTCCTGTTCGGGCTCGCGTTGATGCTCCAGAGCATCGGCCGCATCGCGTTCGGCGGGAACGCCCAGTCGACGGACATCGGCATCCCCGGGGACGCAATCGCGGTCGGCGCGGCGACGCTGTCGTTCCCGCGCGTGGTCACCTTCGTCTTCTCCATCGTGCTCATCCTCGGCACGTGGGCGTTCCTGAAGTACACGACCACCGGGCTCGCCATCCGCGCGACCGCGCAGAACAGCTCCGCCGCCCAGTACATGGGCGTCGACACGGACAACATCTACGTGCTCACGCTCGGCATCGGCACCGGGCTGGCGGGCGCCGCGGGCGCGCTCCTCTCGATGCTGTTCCCGTTCACGCCGTTCGTCGGCTGGACGTACCTCCTGAAGGCGTTCGCCGTGGTCGTCCTCGGCGGCGTCGGCAGCGTCGCCGGCACGCTCGTCGGCGGCCTCGTGCTCGGCGTCTCCGAGAACGTCGGCGTCCTCTACCTGGGCGGCGGCTTCCGGGACATCATCAGCTTCGGCATCTTCGTGCTGGTGTTGCTCGTGCGGCCGCACGGCCTGTTCGGCAGCTCCGGGGGTGGTGAGTGATGGTGTCGCTCACGAACCCCTTCGAGGAGCTGTTCGCCGACCGCCGCAGAGTCGCCGTCGCCGTCGTCGGCGTGCTCGCGCTCGCCGCGGTCCCCTACTCGACGACGGCGTTCGTCACGGACATCATCTTCACCGGGCTCGTCTTCGTGATGCTGGGCGTGTCGTGGAACCTCGTCGCGGGGTACGCCGGTCAGATTAGCCTCGGCCACCACGCGTTCTTCGGGCTGGGCGCGTTCGTCTCCGCGTGGCTGACCACGCCGACGCGCGCCGGCCTCCCCGAGTCGATTCAGTCACCGGCGCTGCTGGCTATCCTCGTCGGCGCGCTCGTCGCGGGCCTGCTGGCGCTCGTGCTCGGACCGCTGCTGTTCCGGCTGACCGGCCACTACTTCGCCATCGGCACGCTGGCGGTCGCCGCCATCATCCAACTGGTGTTGCTCGACCAGCGCCAGTTCAGCGGCGGGTCGTCGGGGTACCTGGTGGAGACCAGCCTCGAACCGGAGACGGTCTACCTGTTGATGCTGCTCGCGACCGTCGCGGCCATCCTCCTCACGTACGCCATCGTGAACAGCCGCTCCGGGCTCGGGATGCGCGCCGTCCACGACGACGAGGACGCCGCCAGCAGCCTCGGCGTCAACCCCCTGCGGTACAAGCTCATGTCGTTCGCCGTCGCCTCCGGGATGGCGGGGCTCGCGGGCGGGTTCTTCGCGCAGTTCTCGGGGTACATCAACGCGGACTCGACGCTGGGCGTCACCTACATGGTGGACACGCTCGTCGTGGTCGTCCTCGGCGGCATGGGGACGATGGCGGGGCCGCTGCTCGGCGCCGGCCTGTTCCTGACGCTGGACACGGTGCTCCGGCAGACGGCCGGCGAGTTCGCGACGACCATCGAGGGCGCGCTCATCATCGTCTTCGTCATCTTCGTGCCGGGCGGCCTCTACAAGCTCCTCTCGGAGCACTCGGTCGCGGACGTCCGGCGCGCGGTCACGGACCTCCGGAACGACGTCTCGGAGTTCCGCCGCGAGGTGCGCGAGGACGGCCTCCGCGAGGCGGTGTCGCGGCGGTTCGGCGACGACCGCAACCACGGCTCCGGGGAGTAATCGCACCTACTCGCCGCACCCGCTTCTGACCGCACCCGCTCGCTACACCTTCTTCTCGACCAACTGCCACGCGAACAGCGCCGAGCGGGTCGCTTCGCTGTCCGTTCGAACGGACAAGAGAGAATCGCGGCCGCGAGCCGCCGTCAGCCGCCGAGGTACGACGCCGCGACGCGGTCGTCGGTCGCCAGCTCCTCCGCGCTCCCCGAGAGATTCATCCGGCCGGATTCGAGGACGTAGCCGCGGTCGGCGATGCGGAGCGCGTTGTTCACGTCCTGTTCGACGAGCAGCACCGTCGTCCCCTCCTCGTTGATGCGCTCGATGGCGTCGAAGACGTCCTCGACGAGCACGGGCGCGAGCCCGAGGCTGGCCTCGTCGAGCAGGATGAGGTCCGGGTCGCTCATCAGCCCGCGGCCGATGGCCAGCATCTGCTGCTCGCCGCCCGACAGCGTCCCCGCCTTCTGTCCCTTCCGCTCTTCGAGGCGCGGGAATATCTCGTAGACGCGGTCGAGGCGCTCGCGCATCCCGTCACGGTTCGTGTACGCGCCCAAGCGGAGGTTCTCGCGGACGGTGCTGTCCGAGAAAATCTCGCGGCCCTCGGGGATGTGCGTGACGCCCTTGGGCACCACCTCGTCCTGCTGGAGGTGGCCGATGGACTCGCCCTTGAACGAGATGTCGCCCGCGCTGGGCGTGAGCGGGCCGCAGATGGTCTTCAGCACGGTCGTCTTCCCGGCGCCGTTCGCGCCCAGCAGCGCGACAGTCTCGCCCTCGGTCACGGAGAAGCTGACGTCCCAGACGACCTGCACGTCACCGTACGCGACGTCGATGCCGTCCACTTCGAGCAGGGTCATGCCCCACCGTACACGAGTCCTCCATAAAAGATTATCTCCGTCCGCGACCGGCCGTCGCGCGGCGGGCAGCGCCGCGGCGACTACTCCTGGCCGCCCTTCGTCACGTGGACGTCCTCGAAGCGCACGTCGCGCTCGGTGACGTCGACGACCATCCGGCCGACGTCCTCGATTTCGGCGTCGATGGTGTCGCCGTCAGAGAGCTCGCTGACGCCCTCGGGCGTGCCGGTGGTGATGACGTCGCCGGCCTCGATGGTCGCGCCCAGCGACGCGTACTCGACGATGTCCGCGCACGTGTACACCATGTCGCCGGTGTTCTCGTACTGCTTGCGGTCGCCGTTCAGCTCCAGTTCCATCTGGAGGTCCTGCGGGTCCTCGATCTCGTCGGCGGTGACGACCGCAGGCCCGATGACGGTGAACGTGTCGTAGGACTTCCGGTTCGAGCGGTCCTGGTCGCCGCGCACGGAGATGTCCAGCAGAATCGTGTACCCGAAGATGTGGTCCCACGCCTCGTCGGCGTCCACGTCTTTGACGTCGTCGCCCATCACGAACGCCAGTTCGATTTCGTGGTCGACGCGGCGGTCCGAGAACGGCAGTTCGACGCCGTGGTCGGGGCCGACGACGCTGGACGGCGCCTTCAGGAAGTAGCCCTTGTCCTCGATGCTGAACCACTCCTCGGTGGTGATGTCGCGGTCCGCCAGCGCCTCCTCGATGTGGTTCTCGTAGTTCAGCGGCGCCGCGATGACCTTCCCGGGGCGCTCGACGGGGGAGCCGAGTTCGACCTCCTCGCGGTCGTAGTCCGGCTCGGCGTCGGCGTACTCGCTGGCGTCGTAGTCGCCGTTGATGTACTCGACGAGCGGGTCGTCGGCGTCGATGTCGAGGCGGTCGGTGAGGTCGACGACGCCGTCGTCGTCGGTGAGCAAGCCCAGTCGGTCCTCGTTGAAGCGAACGAATCGCATGTGTCCTGATGGGGCGAGCACCCTCATAAATCATCGCGTTCGCCCAGCGCGCAGTCCGGGGCTGCCAGTTTCGCTGTCGATAATCGCGGTGAACGCTTATTACACATCATCACAGAGGAGTGACTAATCATGGCCTCACGACAGCGCGAACACGACGCGTCCGCCTCGCTGTACGACCCGCCGGACGACGCCAGCGAAGTCGAGCGGCTGCGCGACGAGCGGGACTTCTGGAAGCACCTCTTCGAGGACCTGACCGAGCGGTTCCCCGAGCCCGCGCTGGTCGTGGACGACGACGGCCGGGTCGCGCACTGGAACCGCGAGCAGGAGGACATCCAGAACACGCCCGCCGACGAGGTCCTCGGGGAGGTCGCTCACGACGTCATCGGCACCGACGACGTCACGGACACGCTCGCCGAGGAGGTCGTGCGCACCGAGGAAATCGTCAACGAGGACCGCGTGCGCTCCGGGACGAACGACGACGGCAGCCAGTGGCACGTCAGCGCCGCCGCGCTGCCGCTGTACGACCCCGACGGCGAGGTCGTCGGCTCCTTCGAGATGGTGTCTCGCGTGACCGACCTCGTGGAACAGCGCCGCGCCGTCGAGGACGCCCAAGAGCGAATCACCTCGGAGGTCGATTCGACGGTCGAGGAACTGCTGGACTCCTCGGAGGCGGTCGCACAGAACAGCCAGTTCATCGAGGAGACCGCCCGCGAGCAGGTGGAGTCGCTGGCGGAGGTCCGCAACGAGGTGGAGTCGCTGTCAGCGACCGTCGAGGAAATCGCCTCCCAGACGGACGAGGTCGACGAGCGCGCCGCGAACGTCGCGGAGAACGCGGCAGCCTCCGTGGACGCCACCGACGAGGCGCAGGCGCTCCTCGACGACGTCGAGGAGGCCGCGACGGACCTCGACGAGACGGCCGTCGAGTTGGACTCGCAGGTCGAGGAAATCGAGTCCGTGGTGGACGTCATCAGCGACATCGTCTCCCAGATTAATCTGCTCGCGCTGAACGCGAACATCGAGGCCGCGCGCACGAGCGGGAACAACGACGGGTTCGCGGTGGTCGCGGACGAAATCAAGGAGCTGGCCGACCAGTCGAAGGCCGAGGTGGACGCCATCGAGTCCACCATCGAGCGCGTGACCGACATCGTCGAGGAGACCACCGAGGGCGTCGAGCGCACGACGGAGGGCATCGAGGCGACCGTCGAGCGCGTGGAGACGATTCGCGAGCGACAGAGCGACATCCACACCGCCGCCGAGGAGACCGCCACGGGGATGGCCGAAATCGCGGAGGCGACCGACGAGCAGGCGGTCAGCGCCGAGGAGGTCACGACGATGCTCAACGACGCGCTGGACAGCCTCGGGGAGGTCGTGGACGAAATCGGGGAGCTGGCCGACGAGAACGACGAGCAGACGCAGTTGGCGCGCAGCGTCCGCGAGCGCGTCCACGACGTGGAAGCCGAACTGGACGCGACAATCGAGGACTAACGCCGAACTGGACGCGAAAAACCGCGGGGTCAGTCGTCGTGGCCCTGTCCCTTCTGGCCGGTCAGTTCCTCGGGGACGAGCCGGTAGCGCGGCTGGTCGGTAATCGGCTCGCCGTGGGGGAACAGGCTCGCGAACTGCGCGTTCTCGAACATCGTCTCGGTGACGTCGTCGGTGTCGTCGTCGGACACTTCCTCTAGGGGCCCGCGCGCGACGACGCTGCGCCAGTGGTGTTCGTCCTCGAAGTTGTACGTCGAGAACGTCGCGCGCTCAGTGGTGGCGGCGTAGTCGAGCTTCTCGCTGTCCTCCCCGAACTGGAGGAGGATGAAGTAGAGGTCGTCACCGTCCCACCCGAACGAGACGGGCATCCCGTAGGCGACGTTCTCGCTGGCCAGCGAGAGCACGCCGATGCCGCGCTGGCGGAGGAACTCGTCTCGCTCTGTCTCGTCCATGGCGACGCCCCGCAGGGTTCGTTCGCCGGTATCTGGTGCCTCCATGCGAACACGTTAGTCTACGGGCACAAAGAATCCCTGTGCGAATATGTTCGGGTTCTCCCCAGAGAGTCGATGGCTGTTCACTATTGGGTCGTCTCATCGAGCGGGGAAACATCTATACGCCAGTTCCACGTGGGTTGTAACACGATGAGCGGCTCAGAAGCTCAAGCAGACGTGCCCGTCGTCGTCGCCGGTGCGGGGCCGACCGGCATGACGGCCGCGCTCGCGTTGCACGCCCGAGGCGTCGACGTCACCATCCTCGAAGCCGACCCGAAGGACCGAGAGCGGCCCGGCAGCCGGGCCATCTACGTCCACAAGGACACGCTCCGCACGCTGGAGAACGCGTCCCCGGGGCTCGGCCACCGCCTCGTCGACAACGGGATGATCTGGTCGACGCGGCGGACGCTGTTCCGCGGGACGGAAGTGTTCGAGCGGACGTACTCGACGCCCGGCGGCGACGGCGATCTCCCGCACTTCACCAGCCTCCCGCAGGTCTGGACGGAGGAGTACATGCTCGACGCCGTCGAGGACGCCGGCATCGACGTCGTCTGGGGCGACGGCGTCGAGACCGTGGACGCCAGCGAGGACGTCGTGCGCGTGGAGACAGAGAGCGGCGAGGAGTATCACGCCGAGTACGTCGTCGGCGCGGACGGCGCCGGCTCGACGGTCCGCAAGGAGATCGGCGGCGAGTTCGACGGCACCGAGTCGGCGAACTCCTTCATCATCGCGGACATCGCGGAGTTCGAGGACGAGGACGAGCAGTTGTTCAAGGAGCGGGTGTTCCACTACGACCACCCGCGCGTGGACGGCCGGAACGTCCTGCTCGTGCCGTTCCAGGGCGGCTGGCGCGTGGACATCCAGTGCAAGGACAGCGACGACCCCCAGCGGCTCACCGAGGACGACGCCATCAGCGAGCTCGTCGCGGAGACGCTCGGGGAGGACTACCGCGACCGCGTGGAGTGGGTCTCCCAGTACAAGTTCAAGCAGGTCATCGCCGACCGGATGGTCGACGACCACGACCGCGTGCTGCTCGCGGGGGAGTCCGGCCACCTGTTCGCGCCGTTCGGCGCGCGCGGGATGAACTCCGGGGTGGCGGATGCCGAGGCCGCCGCCAGCGCCATCGCGGTCGCGCTGAACGCGGAGGTCGAGTCCGCGCGCGCCGCCGAGATCACGCAGTACGGCATCACGCGCCTCAAGGCCGCCGAGTACAACAAGAGCGCCGCCGGGCAGGCGCTGGAGTACCTGCAGGGCGACAGCTACGTCACGCGAGCGAAGAAGTACCTCGCGGCGAAGGCGGCGCCGTACTACGAGCCCGCCGGCGAGTGGCTCGACGACGCGCCGTACGGCCCCCACGGCGGGCCGCCGGTGACCATCGGGCAGTACTAGTCGAACCGACGCCGACGGCCACCACGCGCTCTCCCTCCGCGTAATCGTACGCCTGACGTCTTCTTCGTCGCTGTTCGCTGTAACTGAACGAATCTCGATTGTCGTGCCGGCGCCGGCCGGGCGACGAGACGGATACCCCAGATGAATCGCCGTACTCGCCGAGAGCAATCGGTAGCGGCTCAGTGAGGGTCGAGCCGAGCGCTTCAGTCGTCGTGCGAAGTCGATAATCATTTATCAGCCAGTTCGTTTCGTTCGCTCACGGAGAACGGAGTAGTAGCTGACTGTTTGTATCACGTGGTCAGATATAGCGGAATACTAGCTAACGAATTCAGCAAATTACCGTTCATTCGTGTACCAATTCTCCTGCTCCGTCGCCAAGCCCGGAACGCGGGGTGACTGCTCGCTCGTGAGACCGAACAACCGAAGCCTCGACCTTCGCGTGTATGGGACTCACTACCGCGGAACAGGCGCGAAAGATACGCCCCGGATGGAATCGAATAGAAAGACGAACTCGGTTCGTAGTTGTTCGCTATCACCGAACAGAAGTGGCTGTAACGCGAGAGAGTGAATTTGCCGCACAGTCTCAACTGAGACGATACACTAAGCCCGGAGTGTAATTCGACCGGCGGGCTGACGCGTGACGGGCGAAGTTCTGGCCTCGACCCGAAGGGGATAGCGGACGAGACAGCCGCAAGTGAAAATAACAACAGTAACAGTGTTATTTCTTCAGTCGTCGCAGTCACAGCCACCCGCGGTGAGTAGCTCCGAGACACCGTACTGGGACTGGCACTCGGTGCAGAGGATTTGGACGTCGACCATCACGCGGAACTCGCCGAGCGTCAGGCGGGACGTGTTCCGGAGGCCGTCGAGTTTCGTTTCGGTCACCGAGACCAGCCGCCCGCGGAGCTTCTGGACGGCGTCCGCGACGGTTTCCAGGCGGTCGCCGGTGTCGCGCTCGTACTCCGCGCCGCGGTAGTCCTTGAGGTAACTGCGCACCGCCTGATAGGTCACGAGGTCGCCGGTGAGGTCGTCGACGTCGATCCCCTCGCGTTCGAGGCGGCGCCGGAGCTGGGTCTGCTCGGCGGCACCGGTGTCGTCGCCAGTCAGCGAGCGAACGACGTCCGCCACCTCGGCCTCGGAGGGACGCATGCCGGCGTCGTAGAGGCGTTCCCGGACGAGTTCGCGATTGAACGTCGTCGCGAGGTCCCGTAGACTCCAGTGGTCGTCGCCCGTTGCCGTCCAGCGCGCCTCCAGCTCGGCGCCGACCCCGTCGAGGTCGTATTCGTCGAGGAGCCGCGCGACCTTGCTACGGCGGCCCGCGGTGTCGTGCTCTGCGTCGCCCATACCTGCGGTAGGAAACCCCGGACGGTTATACTTACGCCTGCGAGCCGGCCCCGACTTGTTCGGGCGGCGACCCCCTCAGAGGTTCGAGCCCGTGGAGCCGCCGTCGATCGGCACCGCGGCGCCGTTGACGTAGCCGGACTTCGGCGAGCTCAGGAACGCGACCGTGTTGCCGAGTTCCATCGGGTCACCGATGCGTTCGAGGGGGTTGTCCGCCCAGTCGGCCAGCCCTTCCTCGTAGCTGTCGTAGTCGCCGCGCTCGACCGCCTGGTCGACGAGTTCGCGGATGCGCGAGGTCTCGTGCGAGCCGGGAAGGACGGCGTTCGCGCGGACCTCTGGGGCGAACTCCTTCGAGAGCGTCTTTTCGAGGCCGATGACGCCCATACGGACGGAGTTCGACAGCACGAGGTCGTCGATGGCCTCCTTGACGCTGCGGGAGGTGATGGTGACGATGGTGCCGCCGTCGCCCTCGGTCAGGTACGGTTCGGCCTCGCGGGCGAGCCGGACGACGCTCATCACGAGCAGTTCGTACGCCTCGTACCAGTCCTCGTCGTCGGTGTCGAGGAACGCGCCCGACGGCGGGCCGCCGGCGCTGGTCACGAGGTGGTCGATGGTGCCGAACTCCTCGACGGTCGTCTCCACGAGCGCCTCGATGTCGTCTGCGTCCGTGAGGTCGCCGGGCTGGGCGACGACGTCGCCCTCCGCAACCTCGGCGATTTCGTCGCGCGCGTCCGCGAGTCGGTCCTCGTCGCGGCCGTTGACGACCACGTTCACGCCCTCGCGGGCGAGCGCCTTCGCGGAGGCCTTGCCGAGTCCACTCGAAGAGGCTGTCACGAGCGCCGCGTTGCCGTCGATTTCTAGGTCCATACGTCGTCCATCTGGAGCGGCGTCGGAAAGCGTTTTCCTACAGGCAAGCACCGACCCGGGAGGGCCGGCGTCCCAGTGGGGGGTTATTTGTCGGTGGAGTCGGTACCCCGGCGTATGCTGGACTACTTCGGCCTGGAAGCGGACCTCGGCGAGGAGGAGCGACTGCTCGTGGCGTCGGCGCGCGAGTTCGTCGACGGCGAAGTCGAGGACGTCGGCCAGCACTGGATCGACGGCACCTTCCCGACAGAGCTCATCCCGAAGATGGGCGAGATGGGGTTCTACGCGCCGAACCTCGACGGCTACGGCCTGCCGAACGTCAGCGAGAAGGCGTACGGCCTGCTGATGCAGGAGCTGGAGGCCTGCGACTCGGGACTGCGCTCGATGGCGAGCGTGCAGGGCGCGCTCGTGATGTACCCGATTCACGCGTTCGGCAGCGACGAGCAGAAGGAGGAGTGGCTGCCGAAACTCGGCACGGGCGAGGCCGTCGGCTGCTTCGGCCTCACTGAGCCCGAGCACGGCTCGAACCCCTCCGCGATGGAGACGCGCGCGGAGCGCGAGGGGGACGAGTACGTCTTGAACGGCTCGAAGACGTGGATTACGAACTCCCCGATTGCGGACGTCGCGGTCGTCTGGGCGAAAGACCACAGCGAAGACGGCGACCCCGTCCGGGGGTTCCTCGTGGAGACCGACCGGGACGGCGTCACGACGAACGAGATAGACGACAAGCTCAGCCTCCGCGCGTCCGTCACGGGCGAAATCAGCCTCCAGAACGTCCGAATCCCGAAGGAGAACCGGCTCCCGGGCGTGGAGGGGATGAAGGGGCCGCTGTCGTGTCTCACGCAGGCGCGGTTCGGCATCGCGTGGGGGGCGGTGGGGGCGGCCCGGGACTGCTTCGAGACCGCCCGCGAGTACGCCACCGAGCGCGAGCAGTTCGGGAAGCCAATCGGCGGCTTCCAGCTCCAGCAGGAGAAGCTCGCGGAGATGGCGACCCAGATTACGCTCGCACAGCTGCTCGCGCACCGCCTCGCGGACCTCAAGGAGCGCGGCGAGATGCGCCCCCAGCACGTCTCGATGGCCAAGCGCAACAACGTCCGGATGGCCCGCGAGCAGTCCCGGGTCGCCCGAGAGATGCTCGGCGGCAACGGCATCACCACCGACTACTCGCCGATGCGCCACCTGACCAACATGGAGACCGTCTACACGTACGAGGGCACGCACGACATCCACACGCTGATTCTCGGCGAAGACCTCACGGGCATCCCCGCGTACGAATGACGTAATTCTGGTGTTTCTCCGTTACTATATTTTATTCTATATATAGAAAGCGACGCGTTTCCGGGAGTTCATCGCGCCCGACGAGACCGACAGCCACAGATTTGGCCGCAACAGTTCAGCCGCGCGAATTGTACAATAGGTACCTGAGAAAGCTATTGCACTAATAAATACCCTCTACACGCCATTTCTATTTTCGGGAGCGTGGAAGTGAGCAGGTGCATTGGCGACGGGGACCGATAGCTGATAGCGGTAGCGAAGTGGCGTGAGACGAGCGAGTCTGCTCTGCACGCCGAATAACTACCATTTAGATAGGTAGTAAAGTAGAATGTTAATTCGTGCTGTGTGGTCGTGTTCCGTGAACGGACAGACGCGAACGGGTCCCTTGCTCCCTCGCAACCCCAATCTCGGCGTGAGAACTTCTATACCCCCGAGAACCAGCCATCGTTTTAATGAGGGTGGGTAGTGTGGCGGTCAGTAGGTATGTCCACCCAAGAACACCGCCTCGAAAGCACCGTCGCCGGCTTCACCGCAGTCGGGAAACTCCACTCGCTGAGCGTCTGGTTCATCCTCGCGTTGCGCCTGATGATGGGCGTCGCGTTCCTCTGGAGCGGCGCCGACAAGGTACTGTCCGGTAGTTTCAGCGCCGCCGGCTACCTCGTGAACGTCACGCCAGCCAGCCCGGCCTCAGAGCTGTTCGTCACGATGGGCGAGACCGCGTGGTTCGTCGACTTCGTGAACGTCGCCGTCCCGTGGGGCGAGGTCCTCATCGGCCTCGGCCTGCTCGTCGGCTGTCTCACGCGCCTCGCGGCGTTCTGGGGCGCGTTCATGATGCTGCTGTTCTACCTCGGGAACTGGGAGGTCAGCCACGGCTACATCAACGGCGACTTCGCGTACATGCTCGTGTTCCTCTCCGTGGCGGCGTTCGGCGCCGGCCGCATCCTCGGGCTGGACTCGTACATCGAGCAGTACGACGTCGGCGGCGAGGCGCTCGTCGAGCGCTACCCGTGGACGCGGTACTTCCTCGGCTAGAAAGAGCGGTTCGAGACCGCTACTGCGACTCTTTTGCGTGCTGCAGCGAGAAGACGAACCCGTAGTAGGCGACGACGCCGCTCGCGAGCGCGCCGTAGTACACCAGCTGTGGCGCGCCGAGCGCCTCGAACAGCAGCGTGACGACGATGACCCACGCGAACGCGAACGCGAGGTCGAACAGCATCCCGTCGTGGTGTTCGACGACGTGGTCGCGGACAGCGTCGAGCAGGCTCACGATTCGTCTTCCCCGTGGGCGTCGACGACCAACACCGGCAGCCGGGTGCGCCGGAGGACCTTCTCGGCGACACTGCCGAGCACGACCCGGGAGAGCCCGGAGCGGCCGTGGCTCCCCATCACGACGAGGTCGATGTCGTTGTCCTCGACGAACTTCCGGATGGCGCGTGCGGGCTCGCCGGCGGTGACGTGCTCCTCGACGGAGACGCCGTGTTCGGCGGCGACCTCGGCGACGTAGCCGGTGGCGTCGTCGGCTTCGGCTTTCACTTCGGGCATCTCGTCGAGTTTCCCGCGACGGATGCGTTCGACCTGTTCGGTGCCCAGCGCGAGGTTCGTCGCGTCGACGTCGAAGACGAACAACGCGTGGACGGTGGCGTCGTACTTCGCCGCGAGGTCGACCGCCTGGTCGACCGCCGCGCGCGACGTTTCGCTGCCGTCGGTCGGAACGAGGATGTTGTCGTACATTTAGTCGTCAGAGCTCACGACGTCTTCTGCGCTCTCCTGTTGGCTCATCGGCTCGGGGCTGTGGCACTGCCGGACGAGCTGCTTCGTTTCGAGGTCGGGCTCGGCGGTCACCATCGAGACGACGATGGTCACCGCGAACACGACCGGGACCGCGACGAGCGCGGAGCCGATGGCGGGCAGCCACTGCGCGAGCGTCGCGGAGACGATGCCGTCCGCGCCCGCGGCGCCGCTGAGCAGGCCGTAGTTCGGCCCGACCTCGTTTATCATCGGCACGATCCAGATGACGAGGCCGGTGGTCATGCCGGCGAGTGCGCCCTGACGGTTCGTGTTCTCCCACCAGAGCCCGAGGAAGAACATCGGGAACAGCACGGCGCCGGCCAGCGAGAACGCGTACGACACGAGCGCCGCGATAGGCGCGGCGGGGTCGAGCGCGGCCAGCGTCGTGATGACGCCGAGCGCGACGATGCTCAGCCGGCCGACCAGCACCTGCTGGCGCTGGGTCGCGTCCTCGTTGATGAGGTTCTTGTAGATGTCGTGGGAGATGGCCGACGACCCGGTGATGAACAGGCCGGCGGTGGTCGCGATGGCGGCCGCGATGCCGCCCGCGGCGACGAGGCCGACGAACCACGTCGGGAGGTTCGACAGCTGTGCGGCGAGCACGACGATGACGTCGCCCGCCGCGGTCGTCATGCCGGGGTCGCCGTAGACGGGACCGATGTTGTTCGCGTAGAGGTCGGTGCCGAACGCCGCGAACGCGGGCGACGCGAGGTACAGCAGGAGGATGAAGCCCAGCCCCCAGACCGTCGACCAGCGCGCGGTGCGCTCGCTCTCGACGGTGTAGAACCGCACGAGCACGTGCGGCAGGCCACACGTCCCCACGACGAGCGAGAACGCGGTGGCGATCCAGAGGTAGTAGCTCTCGTTGACGAACGGCTCGCTGAACTCCCTGCCGAGTTCCGCGAACAGCGCGCCGTACTCGACCTGCGGGAGAATCGTCGAGTAGCCGTTCGCGAACCCGACGACGTACAGGCCCGCGAGGAACGCGACGATGAGGATGACGTACTGGACGGCCATGTTCTTCGTCGCGCCGAGCATCCCCGACAGCGTCAGGTAGCCGACCGTGATGGTCATCATCAGCACGACCATCGACTGGTAGCCGGTGAGCCCGAGGATGCCGATGTCGCCGAAGATGTAGAGGCCGACCAGCCCCATGCCGCGGGCCTGTCCGATGGCGTACACGAACGCGATGAGGAAGGTAGTGAGCGCGGCGATGGCGCGGGCGGTGTCGGAGTTGAATCGGTCGCCGACGAAGTCGGGCGCCGTGTACTTCCCGAACCGCCGCATCTGCGCGGCCATGAAGATTAGCAGCACGAAGTAGCCGGTCGACCAGCCGACGATGAACGCCAGCCCGTAGAAGCCGGAGGTGGCGATGAGCGCGGCCATGCCGAGGTACGACGCGGCGGACATCCAGTTCGCGCCGATGGCCATGCCGTTCTCGACGTTCCCGATGGAGCGCCCGGCGACCCACATGCCCTCGGTGTCGGCGACCTTGAACACGAAGCCGATGACGAGGAACAACAGCAGCATCGCCGTCACGAGCACGGCGGGCAGCGCCTTGAACGAGACGTTCAGCCCCTCCGGGAGGAGGCCGGACTGGGCGACGGCGCTGTTCACGTACGGGAGCAGGGCGCTCATTCCGAGACCCCTCCGTCAGTCGCGTGGTCGATGCCGTACTTGTCGTCCAGGGCGTCGCGCTTTCGCGCGTACCAGAACGCCAGAATCAGCGCGCCGCCGGGCGCGCCGATGGAGACGAGGAAGTAGTGCAGCGGGAAGCCGATGACGGGCATCGTCGTCGTCATCACGTCCGGGGCGACCGCGGTCAGCGTCACCGGACCGAAGACGACGACCGCCCAGATGGCGAACCCCGTCCAGATGATGCGGAGGTGGTCCCGCATGAACGGCGTGCTCGGCCGCAGCAGGTTCACCTCCGAGGTGAGGTAGTCGGTGCTGTCCCCGGCTTGCGCGGCGCCGGCGACGGCGCCGCCGTCAGGTTCGGCGGGCGGTTCGTCCGTCGAATCGTGGGTGTCGTTGTCTGTCATAGTTAGTGGTCTGTGGTGTCGTTCCGTGGTGTGGCTGTGAAAAATCGGAGCGTGGCGTGGTTAGTCGTTCGAGACCTTCGATTGGATGTCCTCGACGACCTCCGGGTTCCGCAGCGTGGAGGTGTTGCCGAGGGTCTCGCCGTTGGCGATGTCTTCGAGGAGGCGGCGCATGATCTTCCCCGAGCGCGTCTTCGGGAGCTCGGTCGTGAACACGACTTCCTCCGGGCGCGCGATGGGGCCGATGGCGTCCTCGACACCGGCAATGATGCGCTCGCGGAGGTCCTCGTCTCCGTCGTAGCCGTCCTCGGTGATGACGTACGCGTAGACGGCTTCGCCTTTCAGCTCGTGGTCGCCGCCGACGACGGCGGCTTCCGCGACGCCCTCGACGCCGACGATGGCGGACTCGATTTCCATCGTACCGAGGCGGTGGCCGGAGACGTTGATGACGTCGTCCACGCGCCCCAGCAGCGTGACGTAGCCGTCCTCGTCCACGGTCGCGCCGTCCTCCGTGAAGTACGCCCAGTCGTACTCGGAGAGGTCCGGGTAGAGGGGGCGCTGCTCGGCGAACCAGCCGTCGTCCTCGACCATCGACAGCGGCATCCCCGGCCACGGGCTCGTGACGACGAGGTAGCCGGTCTCGCCCGGTTCCACGGGCTCGCCGTCGCCGTCCACGACCTTCGCGTCGATGCCCGGGAGCGGGCGGCCCGCAGAGCCCGGCTTCATGTCGTCGACGCCCGGGAGCGTAGTGACCATCATGCCGCCGGTCTCGGTCTGCCACCACGTGTCCACGACGGGGCACTCGCCGTTCCCGATGTGCTCGTGGTACCACTTCCACGCGCGCGGATTGATGGGTTCACCGACCGTCCCCAGCAGGCGCAGGCTGGAGAGGTCGTGGCTCGCGGGGTGTTCTTCCCCCCACTTCATGAACGCGCGAATCGCGGTCGGCGCGGTGTAGAAGACGTCCACCGCGTTGCGCTCGATGAGCTCCCAGACGCGGTCCTTCTCGGGGTGGTCGGGCGTCCCCTCGTAGAGCATCGTCGTCGAGCCGAGCGCGAGCGGGCCGTAGACGGTGTAGGAGTGGCCGGTAATCCAGCCGATGTCCGCCGAGCACCAGTGCGTGTCCTCCGGGCGGATGTCCAGCACGGCGTGGCTCGTCCACGCCGCGTGCGCGAGGTAGCCCCCCGTCGTGTGGCGGACGCCGGTGGGTTCGCCCGTGGTGCCGGACGTGTAGATGAGGAACAGCTGGTCGGTCGCGTCCCGCGGCACGGGCTCGACGGTCTCGCCGCGGTGGGCGGTGACGAGGTCGTCGTAGTCGTACTCGTCGGCGGCCAGCGGCGCGTCGTCGGCCGCGTCGGACGACTCGCCCCCGTCGCGGACGCCGAGGCGGTCCACGACGACGGTCGCCTCGATGCCGTCGTCGAGTGCGATGGCGGCGTTGTCGGCCTTGTTCTTCTGGTGGACGGGCGCGCCGCGGCGGTAGTAGCCGTCGCAGGTGACCAGATATTCGGAGTCGGCGTCGTCCATGCGCATCGCGAGCGCGTCCGCGGAGAACCCCGCGAACACGACGGAGTGCGGTGCGCCGATGCGCGCGCACGCCAGCATCGCGATGGGTAGTTCGGGGACGACGGGCATGTAGAGGGTGACGACGTCCTCCTCCTCGACGCCCAACTCCCGGAGCGCCGCGGCGAACTCGTTGACCTCCCGGTAGAGGTCCAGATACGAGTACGACCGGAACTCGCCGAGCCGCCCCTCCCACGTCAACGCCACCTGGTTCTTGCGCTCGTCGAGGTGGCGGTCCACGCAGTTGTAGCTCGCGTTCAGCGTCCCGCCGTCGAACCACCGGAACGGCGGGCCGTCCCCGCCGAGGACGGCGTCGTAGTCGTCGCTCCAGTCGAGGAGGTCGGCGGCACGCGACCAGCAGTCGGGCCACTCCCGCGCGAACTGCTCGCGGAGGTCGGGGTCGGTGACGTTCGCCTGCTCGGCGAACGACGCCGGCGGCTCGATGGCGTCACCGGTGACCGCGTGGTGCCACGACTCGTCGCCCGGCATCGGTTGGAACCTACGGCCTAGCGCGAATAAACGTTCGCCCTGCAGCAAGCCCGCGGGAGCGGCCTGTACACTTACCACGCCGGCGGCCGCAGGGCGCGTATGAGCATCGTCGCGGAAGTCACGGTGCCGGCTCGCTCCGTCGCGATGGCCGAGACCCTCGCCGCCGCCCCCGAGACAGTCGTGGAGATCGAGCGCGTCGTCGCGCACCCGGACGGCCGACTCACGCCGTACTTCTGGGTGCACGGCGACCTCGACGCCTTCGAGGCGGCGCTCGGCGACGACCCGACCGTCGACGAGGCGACGCGGCTGGACACCCACGAGTCGGAGGCGCTGTACCGCGCCGAGTGGCCGGTCGGCGTCGAGTCGGTGGCGAACGCGGTCGTCGAGACGGGCGGCACGCTCGTCTCCGCGACCGGCCAGCGGGGCAACTGGGAGCTCCACATCCGGTTCGAGGACCCCGGCCAGCTCCCGTCGTTCTCGACGTACTGTGAGCGCCACGACGTCGATTACGGCGTCCAGCGCGTCTATCGGTCGGAGGAGGCGGGCGCGCCCGACCGCTTCGGCGTCACCGAGAAGCAACGCGAGGCGCTGGTCGCCGCCCGCGACGCGGGGTTCTACGAGGTCCCGCCGGCGGCGACGATGGCGGAGGTCGCCGACGACCTCGGCATCAGCCAGCAGGCGCTCTCGAAGCGCCTGCGGCGCGGCCACGGCAACCTCGTCGGCGACGTCTTCGACGCGCCGGAACCGACCGAGGGCGAACCGACGACGAACTCGTGACCGCGCCAAATCAGGGACGCGCGACGGCCGACGGTACTTGAGTGGGTTGTATATACTAGGCGAGCGCTCATCGGTGGGAGCCGACTGCGTTCGGGTACGCGACGATGGACGACGACAGCGACACCGGCGGGTCACCCGACGTCATCGTAGGTTGTACGGACTGCAACAGCACGTACCCCGCACAGCGGGCCGGCGACGGCTTCCGCCCCATCGGCACGGACGGCACCTGCGACTGCGGGAACGACGAGTTCGAGCCTATCGACGCGGACTGAACGGCTCCCAGCTGGGAGCGCTCTTTTAGCGGCTCCCGAGAACGAGACCAGCCTAGAGGCCGGCGACGTCCTCGATGGCGTCGGTCAGCGCCTCGATGCTCTCGACGGTGTGCTCGCCCATGTGGCCGATGCGGAACGTCTCCCCGCCGAGCGTCGAGCCGTAGCCGTTCGAGAACGCCATGTCGTACTCCGCGGAGACCTCCTCGATGACCGCCGCGACGTCGAGGTTCTGGGTGTTCTCGATGCAGCTCACCGTCTGGGACTCGTAGCCCTCCTCGGGGAAGACATCGAAGTGCTCGTAGGCCCACTCGCGGGTGTACTCGGCCATCTCCCGGTGGCGCTGGTCGCGTGCGCGGTGGCCCTCGTCGAGCATGTGCTTCATCTGCTTGCGGTACGCGAGCATGACGGGAATCGCGGGCGTGGAGTGGGTCTGTCCCTTCCGGTCGTAGTAGTCCAGCGAGCGCTGGAAGCCGCCGTACCACGACGCCTCGTCTTTCTCCAGCTCGCGGTCGTAGGCGTCGTCGCTGACCACGCAGACCGCGAGTCCCGGCGGCATCGCGAACGCCTTCTGCGTGGACGCGAAGATGACGTCGATGTTGTGTTCGTCGATGTCCACGTAGTCGCCGCCCAGCGCGGAGACGGCGTCCACGACGAAGTACGTGTCCGGGTAGTCGGCGACGACGTCGCCGATTTCCTCGATGGGGTTGCGGACGCCCGTGGAACTCTCGTTCATCACGGTGGCGACGACGTCGTAGTGCTTGTCGCTGGACTCCAAGGCGTCCCGAATGTCGCCGGGCTTGACCGCCTCCCCCCAGTCGTACTCGAGGCGGTCGACGTCCTTCCCGAGCCGCTCGGCGACGTTCGCGTGGCGCTCGCTGAAGCTCCCGCAGGTCGGCACGAGGATGTTCTCGTCGACGAGGTTCAGCGTCGAGGCCTCCCAGAACTCCGTCCCGGAGGCGGTGAGGATGACGACGTCGTTGTCGGTGTCGAGGAACGTCTTCGTGTCCTCGACGATGGTCGTGTAGAGGTCGGTCATCCGGTCCATGCGGTGGCCGAACATCGGCTCGCACATCGCCTCCAGCACGTCGTCGCGGACTTCCGTCGGCCCCGGGATGTACAGCGTCTTGTCGTCGTAGTCGCCGGTGTACTCGCGTTTTTCGGTCATGGGAGCGGCTGAACAGCGACTCCTTCACAGCAACGCGGGATGTGTGTTTTGATAGAGTCGGTACTGGCCGGCGGTCGCCCCGCGAGCCACCGCAGTCCCGCGTTTCCCAGAAGGCTGGAATCGTACGCCCGTTTTCCGAGGGAGCCCGCCGTAGGGGGAAGTGAGGACGAACCACGCGAGACCACCCCGGACCCACCACGGACACCCCACTATGCCACCCAACACGACGCAGACGGCCGACGCCCCCACCGGTAGCATCGGCACCGAGCACCCGCCGCAGTCCGACGACCGGTTCCCCGTGCCGCCGGTGGAGTTCCGCGACGACGAGGACCGCCGCGTCTCGATTCACTCCGTCGGCGCCAGCGACTTCGACGTCTTGGCCGCGATGTACGACGACTTCGGGCCGGAGAGCCGCGCACAGCGCATCCCGCCCGCCGACGAGCGACGACGCCACGACTGGCTGGAGACGCTGCTCGCGGAGGGCTGGGACGTCGCCGCCTACCACGAGGGGCGGCCGGTCGGGCACGCGACGCTCGTCCCCATCGAGGGGTCGGCCGCCGAACTCGCCATCTTCGTCGCGCCCGGCTACCAGCTCGCCGGCATCGGCTCGCGGCTGCTGCGGACATTGCTGGGCTACGGGCGCGCGCACGGCGTCGAGCGCGTCTGGCTGACCGTCGACCGCACGAACCGCGTCGCGCTGAACCTCTACCGGTCGGTCGGGTTCGAGGCCGTCGGCGGCGGCGCGGAGCGCGAGATGGAAATCGAGCTCTAGGCGAGCTCGCGGACGACCAGCGAGATGCCGATGCCGGTCGCCAGCAGGACGAGCAGGTTGAACGCCGCGCGGAACAGCGAGCGGAACTCGGGGCCGATCCACTCGCCGATTGCGGCGTTCGCGCTCGTGTAGAACTGGAAGAGCGCGACGACCGCGAGCACGCTCAACACGAGCAGCGCTCCCCGGAGCAGGAGGTCGCGGACGTCGCGTCCGTCGGTGGCCGGTTCGTCGGTCGGCGCGGAGTCAGGTTCGTCGGTCATGAGCGTGTCCTCGAAGCGATGGCTGCGCCGATTGCGAGCGCGACGACCGCGAGCACGGGCCCGAACCCGGGGATGCCACCGCCGCTCGTCGCCCCGCCGTCGGCCGTCGGCTGTTGCTGGTCCCGTCCGCCCGTGCGCTCGAAGTCCTCGACGCGGAGGCCGACGTCGCGGACGGTCGTGTTGGCCTCGATGCGTTCCTGCGGGTCGAGGTTCGCCGCGCTGCGCGCCGCGTCCACGACGACGCCGCCCCGGCGCAGGACCGCGTCGAGGTAGTAGTTGTAGCCGGCCGGCACCGTGACCGTCGCGTTCGGGGCGACGGTCTCACCGGGCGCGAGTTCCGAGACCGAAATTGTCGTGCGTGCGGCGACGATGTTCGACTCGGCCTGCCGCACGATGAGTTCGACCGTGACCGGTCCGGTCGGCTCGGCGCCGCTGTTCGTGAGGTACGTCGAGACGTCCAGCGCCGTCCGGTTCGGGCCGGCGTCGGCGACCGCGTACTGAATCGACGGGAGCCCGGCGGCGAAGTCGTGGAACGCCGCGCGGCCGCCCGCCTGCACGGTGCCGACGCCGCGGACCGTCTTCGAGACCGTGCCGACCCGCTGGTCGTCGCTGTACAGCACCGTCTCGATGCGGTAGCCGCCCTCGCGGGCGACCGAGACGTTCACCTCGACGGGGACCTCCCGGTCGCCGGAGATTTCCTCGACGCCGACCTCCCGGGTGGCTTCGACGAGCCCGGAGTCGAGGTCGACCGCGCGCACGAGGACGGTGACGTTCTCGGAGGTGCCGCCGCGGTGCTGGAGGTACGACGTCACCCCGAGTGTGACCGTGCCGCCGGAGACGCCGTTGGTGGCAATCGTCACTTCCTGCACGTCGGCGTAGCCGGGGCGCGCGTCCTCGGGTTCGCCGTCGGCGAACACGCCGGGGACGGCGACCATCGCCGCTGTGGCGGCGACGAGTAACACGGCGATGCCGACGGCCAACACTCGCTCCCGACGCATAGCTGACAGTTTCACCCAACGCCGGCAAGGGCTTTGTGGTGGTTACGCGGTCGGCGCGAGCCCTTCGACTGCCTGCACGAGGTCGTCGTAGAGGTCCTCGGCCTGCTCGTCGTCGTAGTCGGTGTGGTACTCCTTGGGGACGCCGCGCTCGGCGAGGTTGACGTGGCGGTCCGGCGTGACGTCGTGCTGTTCGAGGCTCTTGCGCGCGCACTCCAGCGGACAGCCGTCGACGACGAGCATCGGCCGGCCGGAGGTCGCGGTGTTCACGAGCGGCGCGACGTCGCCGCCGACGCCCGCGATGCAGGACATCTCGGCGTGCTCTTCGCGGTCGAGCCTGACTGCGAGGTCGTTGGCCATCTGCGCGGCGCTCGAACAGCCCGAACACGAGTACACCAGCGGGAGGTCGTCGTAGTCGGTCATCACGCCCCCGTTCGCGGTTCCGCCCCGAAAGCCGTCCCCCGAAATTGTTCGCCTCCACCACGTCTGGGTGTGAGACGGCGAGACACACCGAGACAAAACTTATTGTACCGGCGCAAAATTGACGAATCGACAGCGGCTCGGAGCGGCCGAGTCCACACCGGGTGACACACCGATGATGACCACACTCCACGCACCGGAC
This sequence comes from Halobacterium sp. NMX12-1, assembly GCF_040435975.1. Lineage (NCBI taxonomy): Archaea > Methanobacteriati > Methanobacteriota > Halobacteria > Halobacteriales > Halobacteriaceae > Halobacterium > Halobacterium sp. NMX12-1. Next base: position 1,985,505 of record NZ_CP159204.1, read on the forward strand.
GCCCGCTCGAGTAGCGGGCCGTCCTGGGTCTCCGTGGGGTTCGTGGTCGCCGGCTACCGCCCGAACGCGCAGTCCGCGTCCACCCTCGCCGCGTGAAGCGGCACCGAACCCCCGGGGAGGACGCGGCTGCTGTGCCCGACTGCGACGGGACTGCGTCTTCTCCGCGGGTCGAGTGGTGAGCGCGGGCTGTCGCTCCCGACAGCCCGTGGACGCCGGCCTCGCCGGCGCCGAGTTCGACTCTCGGCGGGAGCCTATGGCAACTGCCAGCCAGCAGGTCCGCCTCGTCGCGGACCTCACGATGCACGTACCGCGCGACACCGCCGGCGACCTGGAGTGCGGCGCCGCGAGCGTCGTCGAAGGTGTCGATGCCGTCACCGGCGTCGAAGCGGTAGACGTCACCGACCTCCGGCCGCGCCTGAACGACCTCCAGATCGACGCGACGGTCACCGTCGCCGTGGAGACGCCCGCGGACGAGGACAGCGAAGCCGCGGCGCGAGCCGCGTTAGCAGACGGCTTCGGCGTCGATGCGGTCGAGCGCGTCCGCCTCGACCGCGCACAGGGCGGCGCGGAGACGCCCGTACTGGAGCACGGCTAACGGTAGTGCGGTTCGCTGTCCCGGCCCGGCACACCGGGGTCGTCGGCGAGCGCGTCCTCGCGTTCGTCCGGGAGGACGCCGGGGTCCGCGCTCCCGACCGCGCCCGGGTCCGTCTCCGTCAGCGAGTCGTGGAGCGTCGGGATGTCGTCGAGGCTCGGCCCCGCGTCCGGGTCCGGCCGAAGCACGGGCTGGGGGCGCGCGCCCCCCTCGCGGCTCTCCCCGCCGGTATCCTCGCCCGCGGCCTCGGCGTCGTCGAGTTTCGTCTCGATGCGGGCGACCGAGCGCTCGAACCCCACGGCCTCGTAGTGGTCGAGCGCGGCTTCGAGGTGCGCGAGGCGGTCGCCGTCGTCGTCGGCGACGATGGCGCGGCGCTCGTGGCGCTGGCCTTCGAGGTGGTCGCGCATCTCCGCGAACCGGTCGTCGGGCACGCCCTGCTCGCGGAGGTCGGCGAGCGCGTCGTCGAGGACTTCGACCGCGCGCTCGTGGTCGCCGGTCGTCGACAGCATATTCGACCGCACGACGGCGTGGCTGTACGTCGGCTCCCACGGGTCGAGGAACGAGTGTGACTCGGCGACCCCGCGGGCCGTCTCGAAGTGTTCGAGCGCGAGCGCGTGGTTGCGCTTGCTCCGGTGGCGGTGGGCGGCCGCGCGGGCGCGCTCGTAGTCGGCGTGGCCCGCGACCCACTCCAGGTCGATGGTGCGGGCGGCCGCGGCGGCGCCCTCGTGGAGGAGTTCGTCCGCGCGGGAGTCCGAGCGGCCGACCTCGCCCGTCCAGTAGAGCGCGTTCGCCAGCACGTACGCGAACGTCGGGAACGACTCGCTGGCGGCTGGGAGGACGGCGTCGCGCCACGCCGCGCCGCGGTCCCAGTAGTCGGCGCGCTCGGCGGCTGCCTTCGCGTCCGCGAAGTCGGCGTGGTCGGTGTTGGCGCCGCGGCGTGCGGCGGCTTGTTTCGCGTCGCGGACGCCGGCGGTGCGCGCGACCTGCGCGAGGTAGTGCGCGAGGAAGCGGCCGTCGCCGCGCTCGGCGAGCAGCGGCAGTTCGTAGCCGAGGTCCGCGAGGAACCGCTTCGTCTCGGCGGGCGTGTCGTGGGCGACGAACGTGGTGTCCGCGAGCGCGTCCAACACGTCCACGTCGCCGACGGCGTCCACCCCGTCCAGTCCCTCGACCAGCGCCTCGAACTCGTCGGCCGTCCCGACCGGCGGGCCGGCTGTGGTCGTCGCGGCGATGCGCACGAGGTCGTAGCGGGTCGCGTGGAGGTCGTCGGACGCTCCCTCACTCGCAGTGGCGAGTGTGTCCACGAGCGCGACGAACCCCTCGACGTCGAGGAACGGTCCACAGGCGAGCGCGAGCGCGACCGGGGAGTCAGCACCCGCGAGCAGGTCGTGGGCGGCCGCCGCGTCCCCGTCGATTGTGGCCGTGAGTCGGTCGTCGAACGTCGGGCCGGGGAGCCGGAGGGCCACGGTGGCGTCGCCGTTGCGGAGGCGGACTCGCGCGAGGCCGGCGCCGTCGGGGACGGTGACCCACAGGGTTCCGTCCTCCCACGCGGTGTCGCAATCGGACGCGTGGACGGTGGTGTCCGAGGCTGCCGGAACGGAGAGCGTGTAGCGCCGCTGGGGGTCGCCGTCGGCGAGTTCGTGGTCGCCGGCGACGCGCGTGACGGTCACGGTGCCGCCCGGAGCGGGGCGGGTCCAGCGGAAGCGCCGCGTCATTACGCCGCGGTAGGGGCCGGCGCGGCTTCAGGGCACGGATTCCACACCACACGTCCGCAATCCGAGTTACGCGTCCAGCAGTCGCCGGGCGCGGTCCGCGGCGGCCGACTCGAACGCGTCGCGGTCGATTGGCACGTCGTCGCCGTAGAGGCGCGCGTACTCCTCGCGTGCCAGCAGTTCCAGCACGCGCTCGACAGTTTCGTCGGCGCCGCCGGACGGGCTAGCGGCCTCGCGCGCTCGCCGGACGCGCTCGTCGGTGACGAACTGCTCGGCGAGGGTCGCGGGGTCGGCGTCGAACGCCACCGGTTCGGGCGGCGTCAGCGAGTCGGCGCGGAGGAGCGCGCGGTCGCCGGTCTTGTTCCGGACGAGCACGCCCGCCGCGGTGCCGTCGCGCCACGACGACGCGGGGACGGCGTAGTCCTCGGGGTCGAAGTCCGCACCCCGGACCTCTTTCGCGACGGCGGGCAGCGGCGTCAGTCCGAGGCGGTCGTAGAGTGTCTCTACCGCGTCCGGCGGCAGGAGTCGGTCGTCGCCGGCGTGGGAGACGTCGAAGCCGAGGAACCCCGGGAGCGACGCCCAGTCGTAGTCAAGGGGCTGTTGGCGGGTAGCGGTGCCGTAGAAGACGGCCGATTCGACGTCGTCGAGCGCCGCGCGGAGGGCGTCCCGGTCGAAGCGCTCGCGGACGTGCCGGACGGCGTGGCGGTAGCCCGGGGGCACGTCGTCGTGGTCGAAGACGCGGTCGGCGTCCCCGAAGCGGAGGAGGCCCGACTCGCGGAGCTGCACGCGGAGCGGGCCGCCACACGCCCACTCCTGAATCCAGAGGTGGCCGTCCAGCAGCGAGGGCGGGGCGTCCGCGACGGTCGGGAGCGACGGGAACGCGCGCATCTCGTGACGGTAGCGACTCCGCTGGCGTAAGCGTTCGGTCGGCGGCGTGGTATTCGTGGGGGACATTCGCACGACGTACGTCCACGGCCACCTAATCACTTAGGCATACATCCAAAGGGCGTACGGTAGCATTGTTGAGATGAGGTCTGGTCCGATGGCAAGCAAGAACGTCCAATCCGACGGCATCGTCGAACAGTGCGCCGAGTGCGGTCGCGAACAGCCACACGAGGTGTCCATCGACATCCTCACGGAGAGCGACGACGACCAGAACGCGGAGTTCTCCCGCGAGCCGTACCGGGTCGCGGAGTGCAAGGCCTGCGGGGCCACCAGCAAGACCCGGATGAACAACGCGTAACCGTGGCGTGCGCGACGCGAGCGGGGGCCGCCGCCCCGCCAGCCCGACTACTTTCGCCCGTCGGTGACCGTCACTGGCCGTAGGACCGGAACTTCTCCTCGACAGTCGCTAGCTGGTCCTCACTCAGTTCCGCGGGCGTCCCGTGCTGGCGCGCCTGCAAGTACACCCGGCAGAGGTTCTCCACGACGAACGTGTTCTCGACGGCAGAGGCGAGGTCGTCGCCGGTGACGACGAGGCCGTGATGAGCCAAGATGCAGGCCTTCGAGTCCGCGGCCTCCATCTCCTCGACGACCAGTTCCGCGAGGTCGTCGGTGCCGTACGGCGCGTAGTCCGCGACCGGCACCTTCCGCCCGACCGCCGTAATCATGTAGTGAATCGGCGGCAGCTCCTCGCCGAGCACCGCGAGCGTCGTCGCCCACGTCGAGTGCGTGTGGACGATGGCGCCCGCGTCCAGCCGCCGATAGATGCCGGTGTGCATCGGCACCTCGCTGGTCGGCTTCATGTCGCCGGCGACGACCTCGCCGTCCAGCGACACCACCGGGACGTCCGCGGGGTCGAACTCGTCGTAGGGGACGCCGGTCGGCGTCGCGGCGAACCGGTCGCCGCGGCGCACGCTCAGGTTCCCCGTGCGCCCGGGGGTCAGTTCCGCCAGCGTCGGTGCGTGGTCGACGACCGCGACGCGTTCGCGAGCGAGCATTACAGTACCACCTCTAAGACCTCGGCGAACGCATCAATCTGGTGGTCGGGCCGGCAGTGACCGGTCTCGTCGTCTGCCGTCTCGTTGAACAACACCGTCGTCAGCCCCACCGCGTTCCCGCCCTCCACGTCGGCTTCCACGTCGTCGCCCACCATCACGGTCTCGCTGGGCCGCCGGTCGAGTTTCGCGAGCGGCAGCGTGAACATGTCGCTGGCTGGCTTCTCGCGGCCCGTCTCCTCGGAGGTCAACACGAGGTCCACGTGCTCCTCGATGCCCAGCGCGTCGATTTTCTCCATCTGGATGCGCGTCGTGAGGTTGCTCACGATGGCGACGTCCACGCCCGCCGCCTGCAGTTCCGCGAGCGTCTCCCGCACGCCCTCGAACAGCTCCATCTCCTCGACGTACGTCTCCCAGTACGCGTCCCCGAGCGCGAGCGCGTCCCGCGAGCGGTGCGTACCGGTGTGAATCTCCAGCGCGCGCTTGAAGTAGAGGAACCGCTCGTGGGCCGACGCCGTCCCCGCGAGTTCGCGTTTCACCTCGCGGCGCCCCTCCATGTAGAGGTCGTCGAACGCCGCCCGCGAGAGGTCGTACCCCCGGTCGTTGGCGGCCTCCCACGCCGCCGCCTTCCCCGCCTCGTTGCACTCCGGATACGAGTACAGCGTGTCGTCGAGGTCGAAGAACACCGCCTCGTAGCTCATACCACCGCGTTCGCCCGAACCCGTGTTAGCAGTCACGGTCGCGGGGCCGCCGGCCGACAGCGAGAACGCGGCGGCCTTTTTGTGTCCACGGGCGGAAGCCACCTGCAATGAGTGCGACTCGCACGCCCGCCGACCGCCTCCGGTCGTTCGTCGGCGTGCTCGGCGACCGACGCACCTACCGGCGAGTGCTCTACTTGCTCGCCGCGATGCCGCTCGGCTTCCTCTACTACCTCCTGCTCACGTTCGGGTTCGTGTTCGGCGTCGCGCTCGCCGTGTTCGTCGTCGGCGTCCCCGTCCTGCTGGCGACGCTGCTGGTCGCGCGCGTGTTCGCCGACTGGGAGCGCCGCCTCGCGAACGCGCTCCTCGACACCGACATCCCGCCCCACGACGCCCTCCCGTCGCTCTCGGAAGACGGCGTGCTCGCGGCCGTCGGCGCGCTCGTCCGCTCGAACACCACGTGGCGCAGCGTCGCCTTCCTCGTCGTGAAGTCGCTGGTCGGCTTCCTCGCGTGGCTGTTCGTCCTCCTCGCCGGCGTCGGCGCGCTCGCGCTCCTCCTCGCCCCGCTCGGCGGCACCGCCACCGTCCTCGGGTGGACCATCGACACTCTCCCCGAGCGACTGCTCGCGCTCCCGCTCGGCGTGTTACTCGCGCTCACCACCGTCCACGTGCTCGTCGCTGCAGCCGACCAGACCGGGGACATCGCAACTGCGTTGCTCGGGAGCGAGGAGTGAGGGCAGGCGTGCTCGGTCAGGGATTTGAACCCGATGCCAGACCTCGCTGACTCACGGCTCCACCGTTCATCTTTCCAAGGTTGCTTCGCAACCTCGCACCGCTCGGTCTGCAGTGGTTCGAACCCTTCGCTGCGCGCTTTTCTCACTTCGTTCGAAAAGTGCTCGGTCAGGGATTTGAACCCTGGTCGTCGGCTCGAAAGGCCAACATGATTGGCCGGACTACACCAACCGAGCGACACTCGTTGGTACCCGGGAGAATTGTTTAAACGTGTCGTTCTGCCGTGGCCGTGTCAGTGGCCCTCGAAGTCGGGGTCGCGGTCGCCGGTGAACGCCGCGATGCCCTCCATGAGGTCCTGGGTGTTCATCAGCTGGCCGAACGCCTGCGCCTCGGCTTCGAGGCCGGCGTCCGTGGAGTCGCGGCCGGCGAGCATCGCGCGCTTCGTGTACTTCTGGGCGATGGGCGGGCCGGCGGCGAGGTCGCGGGCGAGCTCCCACGCGCGGTCGTCGAGTTCGTCGTTCGGGACGACCTCGTTGATGAACCCGTAGTCCTCCAGTTCCGCGGCCTCGTAGCGGTCCGCGGTGAAGATGATTTCCTTCGCGCGGCCCTCGCCGACGATGTTCTTGAGGCGCTGGGTGCCGCCCCAGCCCGGCAGGAGGCCGAGGTTGTGCTCGGGCTGGCCGAGTTCCGAGCGCTCGCTGGCGACGCGGAGGTCCGCGCACGTCGCCAGTTCCATCCCGCCGCCGAGACAGTAGCCGTCGATGCCCGCGACCACGGGCACGTCGGCGGCTTCGAGTTTGCCGAACGTCTGCTGGCCCTTCCGGGAGAGCTCCACGGCGTCGATGGGGTCTGCGCTGCCCGCCATCGAGGTGACGTCCGCGCCCGCGGAGAACGCCTTCTCGCCGGCGCCCGTGAGGAGGATGGCGCGCACGTCGTCGTCGCCGTCGAGGTCGTCGACGGCGTTCGCGAGGTCGTCGAGGAGGTCCTCGCTGATGGTGTTCATGCGGTGCGGGCGGTCAAGTTCCACGTGCGCGACGTTGTCCTCGACGGTCACGACGAGGTTCTCGTAGGACGCCGCTTCGTCCTCCGCTTCGGCGCCGTAGAACCCCTCGCCGGCGTCCGCGAGCCGCTGGAGTTCGTCGGCGGGCTCGTAGCGCGGTGCGCCGGTGTCCTCGTAGGCCGCTTCGAGCGCCTCGTGGAGGTGCGCGAGGCCGGCGTCGTCGGCCATCTTCGCGGGGCCCTCGGGGTAGCCGGCGCCGAGCTGGACGGCCTCGTCGATTTCCGCGGGGTCGGCGACGTCGTTGCCGACGAGCTTCGCGACCTCGTTGGCCATCACGGCGAGCAGGCGGTCGGCGACGTCGTCCCGAATCTGGTCGGTCGGAACGTCGGCACCACCTTCCTCGTAGTCGTAGAAGCCGCGGCCGGTCTTCTTCCCGAGGTCCTCGGCGTCTACCTTCTCGACGAGCAACGGGCACGGCTCGTAGGCCTCGCCGAGCACGCCCTGCATGTAGTCGAGGACGTCGTAGGAGACGTCGACGCCGACCTGGTCGGCGAGCTCGAACGCGCCCATCGGCAGGCCGAGGTCGTACTTCGTCGTGGAGTCGACCTCCTCGATGGTGGCGACGTCGTCGTGGACGAGCCACGCGGCCTCGTTCAGCAGCGGGACGAGCACGCGGTTGACGATGAAGCCCGGGGAGTCCTTGCGGACGCGAACCGGCGTCTTCCCCATCTCCTCGGCGAGGTTCTCGGTGAGGTCGAGCACGTCGTCGTCGCTGTGCTCGCCCGCGATGACCTCCACGAGCTGCATCCGCACGGGCGGATTGAAGAAGTGCATCCCGCAGAACCGCTCGGGGCGGTCGGTGACCTCCGACAGCTCCGTGATCGATAGGCTGGAGGTGTTCGTCGCGAACACCGCGTGGTCGGGCGCGTGCTGTTCGAGCTCCCGGTAGACGTTCTGTTTGATGTCCATCTTCTCCGGGACGGCCTCGACGACGAAGTCGGCGTCCTCGACGGCCGCCTCCAGGTCCACGATGGGAGTGACGCGGTCGAGGGCGGCGTCGGCCTCGTCGTCGCCAATCTGGTCGTTCTCCGCGAGCTTCCCCAGCGACCACTCGATCTGGTCGTAGCCGTTCTGCACGAACTCCTCTTTGATGTCGCGGAGGTTCACGTCGAAGCCCGCCAGCGCCGCCACTTCCGCGATGCCGTGGCCCATGTTTCCGGCGCCCAGCACCGCGATGGTCTCGATGTCATCAACGTCCATGGTAGTACACCCGCCGGGAGCCCCGTTGAAGCTTTCCCTCTCCGCGAGTGTGAACGTCTCACGGGTTTACACGCGTGGAAACTGACGGCTCTGAGTCTGGGTGCCGGCGGCGAGACGCAACGCACTTGTCGGCGTCCCGAAAACCGCTCCGGCGTGAACACCCAGCAACGCGCCGCCGCCCTCGGTCTCGTCGCCGGCGTCGTCCACACGCTGGTCGTACTGGTCGCCCTCGAATCGCTCACTGGCGGGTTCACCACCTCGACTGGACGGCTGTTCCTCCAGTCGTTGGCCTCCACGCTCGTGTCGCTGGCCGTGATTCCCGGCGTCCCGCTGTACGGCGCGTGGCGGATGCGCGTCCGCGAGTCGCCGACCCGACACGCCGCGCTCGTCGGCGTCGGCGCGGGCGTCGCGGTCGCCGTCAGCTATCCGCTGGTCACCGCGGCGAGCGTCGGCGCGCCGTTCGGCGAGGCGCTCGGGATTCGGCTCGTCGGCCCCTACCTCGTGAACGGGCTCTCGCCCGCGGTGTACAGCGGCGTCGCGGCGCTGGCGGGGTTCCTGCTCGCGGGTCGAAACGCGTAGATTCCCGCAGCGACTTCCCCACGATATGACCGACCCACACGACGTACTCCGCGACGACCCCGAGTTGGGGCCGCTCGTCGACGAGCACGGCGAACTCACACTCGACCCCGCCGACGACCCGTTCGAGCGCCTCGTCGTCTCCATCGTCCGCCAGCAGGTGTCGATGGACGCCGCCGCGGCCATCCGCGAGCGGCTCTTCGACGCCGTCGAGGTGACGCCCGAAGGCGTCGCCGGCGCCGACCCCGAGGTGCTTCGGGACGCCGGCCTCTCCAGTCAGAAGACCGACTACGTGCGGAACGTCGCCGACGCGTTCATCGAACGCGACTGGGAGCGCGAATCCTTCCAGCAGTTGAGCGACGATGAGGTGCGCGCACAACTCACGTCGATTACGGGTGTCGGCGACTGGACCGCGGAGATGTTCCTGATGTTCGGGATCGGCCGCGAGGACGTCTTCCCGGTCGGCGACCTCGGCATCCGGAAGGGGATGCAGGCGCTGTACGGCGAGGAGACGACGCGCGCGGAGATGCGCGAGGTCGCACAGCGCTGGCGACCGTACCGGTCGTACGCGTCGCTGTACGTCTGGCGCGCCTACGAGAGGTAGCTACGCGAGCCGGCGGTACGCGTGGTCGGCGAGCAGGCCGCCGACGAACGCGACGCCGACGCCCGCGAGGAGGCCGACGACGCCGACGCCGAGCGTGAGGGCGTACTGGTCGGTGTCGAGGCTGGTGTGCGCGAGCTGGGCGGCGACGGCGGCGAGCACGACGCCGAGCATCGCGACCGGGAACGCCGAGACGACGCCGACCGCGAACACGGCGATGAGCAGGTAGAGCGCGCCGAGGACGACGTTCGCGGCAGCAGTGCGCGCGCCGAACGCGTACTTGCCGGCGACGCCGCCGCTCCCGTGGCACATCGGAATCGCGCCCAGCGGGACCGCCAAGAGGTTCATCACGCCCATGCTGGTCGCGAGGTCGTCGGCCGTAGCGTCCGAGTCGAAGTACTCGCCGAGCAACAGCGCGGTCGCGACGGCGGCGTTCCCGACGGACATCGCGAGCTGTCCGACAGCGGCCTGTACGGTGCCGACGTCGAGGAGGACGGCGGGCGACGGGAGCGCGAGCGCGAACGCGGGCACCGCGGGGGAGACGCCCCCGGTTTCGGCGAGCGCGAGCGCGGCGCCAACAGCGACGACGGCGAGCGCGCTGGCGCGCACCGAGACGACCGCGACGACGGCGGCGACCGCGACCGCCGCGCCGGCGAGCGCGAGGTCCGTCGCGGCGAGGTCGAAGGCGGTCTCGAAGAGCACGAGCGCGACCGCGAGCTGGACGCCGCGGACGACCGGCTGGCCGACGAACCGGCTGACGCGCCCGAGCAGTCCGGTGGCGCCCGCGACCAGTAACGTCCCGCCCGCGAGCAGGCCGGCGGCCGCGAGCCCGCCGGCGGACAGCGACCCCGCGATTACCAGCGCCGCCAGCGCCTTCATCGGCTCGACGGAAACCGGGACGCCGTACCGCGCGCCCCACGCGACTTGGAAGACGCCGAACCAGACGAGCACGGGCGCCAGCGACACCTCCGAGAGCGCAGCGAGCGCGACGACGACGGGGACGACCGTAACCGAATCCCCTACCGCGCCCGTGAGGTCGCCGGGAATCTCGGCCGCGGTCGTCCGGGCGGCGAATCGCTCCGAGAATGCCATCGTGCACCGGGACGGTTGCCGCGGGCAAGAGTCTGACGCGTGCCCAGAAGCGGTTTTCTCGGTGGGCGAGAGTGATTGTTTTCGGTTACTCCTCGTCGGGGGCGTCGACGCGGCGCTTGACGTCGACCTGGTACTCCTGGAGGATGTCCCGCCCGAGCAACAGCGGGTAGTCCATGTGGCCGCGGTCCTCCAGCGACGCGGCGACGGTGTGGCGGTCGCCGCCGACGCCGACGACGATGTCCACGACCGGCCGCGACTTCCCGGACTTCACGCTCCCGGAGCGGACCTTCGTCATCGACTTGATGGGGCCGGCGCCGATTTGGGCGGCGAGGCGGGTGTCGATGCTGGTGCGCGCGGCGCCGGTGTCGGCCTTCGCGACGACGCGCTCGGTGCCGCTCGTCCCCGAGACCAGCACGTCCTCGGTGTAGCCGATGGTCGCGGACTCCTCGGCGGCGGGCCGGGGCTCGGTCGCCACCGAGTCGGGCTTGGAGTCGTCGAGCGTCTGAGCGAGCTCGGCGACCCGCTCGTCGTCGACCTCGCCGCCCGCCGTCTCGATGGCGAGCTTCGCGACGTACGGCGCGGGGCTGACGCCGGTCGCCTCGAACAGCCCCTTGAACCCGGCCGTGGGGTTGACTTCGAGGAGGTACCAGCCGTCGGTGCCCTCCACGAGGTCGACGCCGGCGTAGTCGAGGCCGATGGTGTCGGCCGCCGTCAGCGCCATCTCGGCAGCCTCCTCGGGCACGTCGTCGACGCCCTCGACGGAGCCGCCGAGCGCGACGTTCGTCCGCCAGTCGTTGTCGGGCGCGTACCGCCGCATCGTCGCGACGATGTCGCCGTCCACGACGTACACGCGGAGGTCGCGGTGGCGGTCGCTGTCCCGCTCGACGAGCTCCTGGAGGAACGCGTACCGGTCGCCCACCCGGGGGTTGACGCGCTCGTCCGCGCCGATTTTCCACGTGCCGCCGCCGTGCGTGCCGATGGCGGTCTTGTAGACGACCTCGTCGCCGTACTTCGCCTTCTCGTCGTTGAGCCGGTCGGCGTCCAGCGCGAGCGTCGCGTCCGGCAGTCGGACGTCGCCGTTCGCGAGCGTGGTCGCAGTCGCGAACTTGTGGAACGCCGTCAGGACGTTCCGCGGGCGGTTCAGCATCGGCCGGAGCTGGCTCAGCGACAGCGCCAGCCCCAGCAGTTCCGCGGGCTGTTCGGTCTTCGAGAGGAGCAGGCGGTTGGCGATGACGTCGACGTACGGGTCGAGCGTCGAGTCGTCGTCCGCGATGTCCACGCAGAGGTTGTCCTCGCGGAGCCACACGCCCGAGTGGCCGAGCGCTTCCACCGCGTTCAGTATCGCCTTCGTCTCCTTGCTGTTGTGGAGGCTGAGTACGCCGACAGAGACAGAGTCGTCCATCCCGTGAACTGACGGCGGGCAGCGACTAAACGGTGCCGACGGTTCGGACGGTAGTGTTCAGATTAGCTGATTCCATGCGAAGGCGAACGCTTGCAGCCAATTTTCGACAGTATCTGCTTCGGCGTGACTGAAACAGTTTGAGAACTGGTTGGTTCGGCGTTTTAGTTCTCGGAAAACACGTTCGATGCTGTTCCGATTACCGTGTTTTTCGTATCGGTAATCGAGGCCGTGTCGATGGAGTGCTGCTTGGAGCCACGGTGCAGAATCGACGAGAAAGACTGCGTCATCGACGAGATGTTTCTCGCGGAGTTCCGCAAGAAACATCTCGGTGATCGCTTGATTTCTCGTCGGAGCGAGCGTGACGTGCAGCAAGCGGTTGGTGTCGGGATTGACTGCGGCGTACAGCCAGAATCGTTCGTCGTTGAGTTGGATCACGGTCTCGTCGACCGCGACGTGATCCGGGTTCGCACCATTGAGGGGCTGTAGGTCGGCCTTCTGCACCCAGTTGTGAACGGTGGTTCGACAGCGTTCGACACCCAACCTATCGAGAATTGAAACGGTATCCGAAAGTGATAGTCCGGCCAGGTGGAGTCGGATACCGAGCTTCATCGCCGGCTCGGGTGTCGCCTCTCGCTCCAGAAAATCTAACTCGAAGCAGTCGCTACCACCGTCGAGGCGGGCGATTTCGAGCATAGACCACTCAAAAATCGTTCCGCCTCACTCTTCATCCTTATGTGAACACCGCCGTTCGGACGGCCCTGTTTTACGTGTCGCTCGCGAACCTTGGTCCATGACCGACGGGGCGTTCACGTACGACGGCGGCCGGGTGGACCCCGGGGAGCGCGCGGACATCCGGTACACCATCAGCGAGACGTACCTCGGGGACCCGGTCCGCATCCCCGTCTCCATCGTGAACGGCGAGCAGCCCGGCCCGACCGCCTTCCTCTCGGCGGCCTCCCACGGCGACGAACTCAACGGCATCGAAGTGGTGCGGGAGGTCTCCCACGAGTGGTCGCACGCCAACCTCCACGGGACGCTGGTCTGTCTGCCCGTGCTGAACGTCCCGGGGTTCGTCACCCAGCAGCGCTACCTCCCCGTCTACGACCGCGATCTGAACCGCTCGTTCCCCGGCAACGACGCCTCAACGAGCGCCAAGCGGATGGCCGACCAGATTTTCCGGAACTTCCTCGCGCCCTGCGACTTCGGGCTGGACTTCCACACCTCGACGCGCGGCCGCACGAACATGCTCCACGTCCGCGCGGACATGACCGACGACGACGTGGTTCGGCTCGCGCGGTCGTTCGGCTCGAACGTCGTCATCGACAGCGAGGGGTCGTCGGGGACGCTCCGCCGCGAGGCGACCGAGGCCGGCGTCCCGACCGTCACCGTGGAGATGGGGGAAGCCCACCGGTTCCAGCGCGGGCTCATCGACCGCGCGCTCGACGGCGTCCACAGCGTGCTCGCGGGGTACGGCGTCTATCCGACGGAGGCCGTGGACCTGCCGGCGTGGTGGACCGTCGTCACGACCGACCAGAAGACGTGGATTCGCGCGGACGACGGCGGCCTCGTGGACATGCACTACGAGCGCGGCGACCTCGTCCGCGAGGGCGACGCCATCTGCAGCATCTCGAACCCGTTCAAGACCGACGTCGAGGACGTGGAGGCGCCGTTCACGGGACTGCTCGTCGGGAAACTGGAGAACCCCGTCGTCTACCCGGGGAACCCGCTGGTCCACCTCGTGGAACTCGACGCCGCGACCCAGCGCGCCTACGAGCGCGCCCGCGAGGCGGGGTCCGGGCCGCCGGCCTGACGCGGCGCACGGCGAACGTGTTCGTTTCCGGTCCGAGAGGTGTAATATCCTCTAACTATTTACGGAAATAAAATGCTAGAACTTCCGATAAAGAGTCTAAAAGCATCTTAATCCGCGTTAACTGTTCGGGGTTTTTTACTACCCGGGGACGGACGTACGAACTGCGATGTCGGACCACTCGACTCACACCAGACGCAGCATCGTGAAGGCAGTCGGCGCGACCGCCGCGGCCGGCCTGTTCACCGGCGCGGCGAGCGCGGCGACCAGCGACGAGGGCGGACTCGAAGTCGTCGAGTCCCCCACCGCGAGCACGCTCTACGACGTCGAATCCACGACCGCGGGCGCGTTCGCGGTCGGCAGCGGCGGCGTGGTACTCGAGCGCACCGCCAACGGCTGGGAGAAGCTCCTCGACGGCGGCCCGACGGGGAACGGAAACAGCGTCTACGGCGCTGACGTGACCGACGACGGGAAGCGCCTGTGGTTCGTCGGCTCCTCGGGCGCCATCGGCGAGTACGACGTCGAAGCCGGCGTCCTCAACGACCACTCCGCGCCCATGGACGTCACGAACAACTTCAACGACGTCTCCGTCACCGGCGAGGCCGGCGAGGCGAACGTCTACGTCGCCGGCGACTCCGGGAAGATGTACTTCTCCTACGAGAACGGCGAGACCGGCTCGTGGGACTACACGACGCCCGGCTCGGGTGCCGCAATCAACGCCGTGGACTTCTTCGACGACCGCAGCGGCCACATCGTCGACGGCAACACCAGCGTGTTCTACACGCGCGACGGCGGCACGTGGGACAAGCTCGGCATCGCGAACGCCAACCACAACTTCTACGGCGTCGACTCGGACGGCTTCGACGACGTCTGGATCTCGGGCGGCGGCGGCACCGTCTACCACTGGAACGGCAGCGAGTGGGTGCGCTCGGACACCGGCGACGCCACCCTCCGCGACGTCGAAGTCGCCGACGGTAGCGGCGCCACGGTCGGCGGCGGCGGGAAGTTCTACGCCTACGACGGCAGCAAGTGGGCGGCCCAGAGCACGCCGACCGGCCAGAACCTGAAGGCGGTGCTGCGCGGCGACACCACCATCGCGGTCGGTGCCGGCGGCACCATCCTCGAAGGCTGACGCCCCGCAGGCGTCCCCGTCGAACGGCCCTCGACCGAACATATTCTCCCGCCGGGTTCGCGGGCGACGCGCGCCCGCCGCCCCGCGGTTCGTGCGACGCGCTCGTGTAGTAACTTCTATGTGCGGAGGGACCACACGCTCCGAATGGTATGAGTCAGTCGTACGACCGAGGCCTCATCGAGGACTTCGGCCGGTGGCGGGAGTTCACGGCCGGGATGTGGGCCTGGGTATTTCACAAGTTCACGGGGTGGGTGCTCATCGGCTACCTGTTCACCCACATCGCCGTCCTGAGCACGTCCATGCAGGGCGCCGAGACGTACAACCAGACGCTGTCCGGGCTGGAGGGGCTGGCGCTGGTCCGGCTGCTGGAGGTCGGCCTGCTGGCGGTCGCCGTCTTCCACATCCTCAACGGCATCCGCCTGCTGTTCGTCGACCTCGGCGTGGGACTGGAATCGCAAGACAAGAGCTTCTACGCGTCGCTCGTGCTGACCGGCGTCATCGTCGTCGCGAGCGTGCCGACGTTCGTCTCGGGGGCGTTCTAACAATGGCACAACGCTACTCCTCGTTCAGTTCGGGTTCGACCGCATGGCTACTCCAGCGCATCACGGCGGCGTTCCTCGTCGTCGTGCTGGCGTTCCACTTCTTCAACCTCCACTTCGTCACGCACGCCTACGAGATCGAGTTCGCGGGCAGTCAGGCGCGCATGCAGAACGTCGGCTACTTCGTGACGATGATACTGTTCCTGCTGACCGCGACGTTCCACGGCGTCAACGGCGTCTACAACGCGCTGGTCAACCAGGGCATCGACGGCGTCCAGAAGCGCATCGCGCAGGTCGTCCTCGGTGCCGCCGCGCTGTTGCTGGTCGTGCAGGGGATTCGCGTCGCAAACACCCTCGCGGGATTCTAACATGAGTACGCAGACACCCGACACCGACTCCGAGACGGAACAGCCCTCGTCCACGTCGCCGCAGGAGCGGCGGATGGCCGAGAAACAGGCGCGCAAGGAGCAACGCGAGGCCGACGAGGCCGCCGCCGCAAACGAGATTCAGGGCGAGACGGTGGAGCTGAAAGTGTTCCGCTACGACCCCGAGATCGAGGGCAAGGAGGAGCCGCGCTTCGACTCCTTTACCGTGCCCTTCGAGAAGGGGATGACCGTCCTCGACGCGCTCATCTACGCGCGCGACGAGTACGACTCCAGTCTCACCTTCCGGCACTCCTGCCGGCAGGCGGTCTGCGGGTCGGACGCGTTCTTCGTGAACGGCCGCCAGCGGCTCGGCTGTCAGACCCAGATTGCGGACCTCGACGGCCCGGTGCGCGTCGAGCCGCTCCCCCACCAGGAGGTCGTCAAAGACCTCGTGGTGGAGATGGACCACTTCTACGACCAGATGGAGTCCGTCGATCCGTTCTTCGACCCCGACGAGACGCCCGACGACGAACTCGAAGAGCAGCGCCAGGACCGCGAGAACCGCGAGAAGGTCAAGCTCTCGACGCGCTGCATCTGGTGTGGCGCGTGCATGTCCTCGTGCAATATCGCCGCGGGCGACAACAAGTACCTCGGCCCGGCGGCCATCAACAAGGCCTACCGCTTCTACATGGACGAGCGCGAGGGCGAGAACAAGCGGCAGGAACGCCTCGAAATCATCGAGGCCGAACACGGCGTCTGGCGGTGTCAGACCCAGTTCTCGTGTACGAACGTCTGTCCGAAGGACATCCCGCTCACCGAGCACATCCAAGAGCTGAAGCGCGAAGCCGTCAAGCAGAACCTCAAATTCTGGTAACATGTACGAGCACGACGTAATCGTAGTCGGCGGCGGCGGCGCGGGGCTCCGAGCCGCAATCGCCGCCCACGAGGAAGGCGCAGACGTAGCAATCGTCACGAAACTCCACCCGGTGCGCTCGCACACGGGCGCCGCGGAGGGCGGCATCAACGCCGCCCTGCAGGACGGCGACTCCTGGGAGGACCACGCGTACGACACGATGAAAGGGTCGGACTACCTCGGCGACGCCCCCGCAGTCGACACGTTCGCGCAGGACGCCCCCGAGGAGGTCATCCAGCTGGAACACTGGGGGATGCCGTTCTCCCGCGAGGAGGACGGCACGGTCAGCCAGCGGCCGTTCGGCGGCCTCTCCTTCCCGCGGACGACGTACGCGGGCGCCGAGACCGGCCACCACATGCTCCACACGCTGTACGAGCAGGTGGTCAAGCGAGGCATCGAGGTGTACGACGAGTGGTACGTCAGCCAGGTCGCGGTCACCGACGAGGACGACCCCAACGAGCGCGACTGCCACGGCGTCGTCGCGTGGGACGTCCAGAGCGGCGAAATCGCGGGCTTCCGCGCCCGCGACGGCGTGATTCTGGCGACCGGCGGCCTCGGGCAGGCGTTCGACCACACGACGAACGCCGTCGCCAACACCGGCGACGGCGTCGCCATCGCGTACCGCGCGGGCGTCCCGATGGAGGACATGGAGATGATTCAGTTCCACCCGACGACGCTCCCCTCGACGGGCGTCCTCATCAGCGAGGGCGTCCGCGGGGAGGGCGGCATCCTCTACAACTCCGAGGGCGAGCGCTTCATGTTCGAGTACGGGTACGCGACCAACGACGGCGAACTCGCGTCCCGCGACGTGGTGGCGCGCGCGGAACTCACGGAAGTGCAGGAGGGCCGCGGCGTCGAGGACGAGTACGTCTACCTCGACATGCGCCACCTCGGCGAGGAGCGCATCACCGACCGGCTGGAGAACATCCTCCACCTCGCGCGCGACTTCGAGGGCGTGGACGGCTTGGAGGAGCCGATGCCGGTCAAGCCCGGCCAGCACTACGCGATGGGCGGCATCGAGGTCAACGAGCACGGCGAGACGTGCATCGACGGCCTCTACGCGGCCGGCGAGTGCGCGTGCGTGAGCCTCCACGGCGGCAACCGCCTCGGCGGGAACGCGCTCCCCGAACTGCTCGTGTTCGGCGCTCGCGCGGGCCGCCACGCCGCGGGCGCGGACATGCCCGAGCCGAAAATCGAGACCGGCCCCGAGCCGGACGCCGAGCGCGAAGACCTCGGCGTGCCGGTCGGCGAGCCCGGCGCGAAGGAAGCCGCCGCCGACGGTGGCGCCGTCGAGAACCCCGACAGCGACCCGAAGGCGGTCGTCGAAGCGACCGCGGAGGCCGAGCGCGAGCGCATCGAGACGCTGCTGGAGCGCGAGGACGGCGTCAACCACGCCGACGTGCGCGCGGACCTCCAGGAGTCGATGACGGAGAACGTCAACGTGTTCCGGGAGGAGGAGAACCTCAAGCAGGCGCTCCGGGACATCCAGGACGCCCGCGAGCGCTACCAGGACGTCTACGTCGCGGACAAGTCCCGGACGTTCAACACCGACCTCCAGCACACCATCGAGACGCGGAACCTGCTGGACGTCGCGGAGGCCATCACGATGGGCGCGCTCGCCCGCGAGGAGTTCCGCGGCGCGCACTGGCGCAAGGAGCACCAGGAGCGCAAGGACGACGAGTACCTCAAGCACACGCTCGTCTCGTGGAACGACGGCGAGCCCGAACTGTGGTACCGCCCGGTCATCCTCGAGGGCGACGAGCAGACCTACGAGCCGAAGGTCCGCTCGTACTGACCGCGTTCTCCGTCTCTCGTTCCCGTTTCCGGCGACCGACAGCGGCGGCTCCGTCCCGCGTCAGCTGACTGCCTGCGACTCGAACAGCTGCCAGCACTGGTCGCGGAGCCAGCCCACCGTCCGCCGGCCGGGGTCGGTGAAGCAGAGCGCGCCGGCGAACGCTATCGAGAGCGCGCGAACGGCGACCTCCGTCCACGGCGACGCGGCGGAGACGACGGCAATTAACAGCAGGAGCTGGGCGGCGTTCTGGAGGAGGAAGTAGCCCACGCTGGCGCGCAGCGACGGCCGGAAGCCCGCGACCCACAGCGCGGCCACGACGACCGTCCCGAACACCAGCCCGGCGTTTATCGCCGCCGGCGGCGCGTCCACGGAGAGCGCTCCGTGGAGGTCGATGCCGAGGCCGACGAACGAGCCGCCGACGAGGAACCAGACGAGCAGGAGGTGGACCAGCGACGGCGCCTCGCGTGGGCCGTCGTGCTGCGTTCGGGTGGTGGAGGGACTCACGACCGTGGGTACTCGGAGCCCGGACAAGTATTTTGTCGCTGTCAGTTCCCGAGCGCCGGCGCAGAGTTCAGACGCCGAGCGCGTCCAGCAGGTCGAAGCCGAAGCCGAAGTGCTTGACGAGCCGGTAGCCCACCCAGATGCCGACGATGCCCATGACGCCCGCCAGCGACGGCGGCGCGGGAATCGGGATGCGGAGGGACGCGAACACCACGCCGACGGCGATGCCGGTCAGCGTCGCGGCGACGACGAAAGCGACGTTCATGGCCGTGGCTGAGGGCGGGCGGCGGCAAAAGCAGCGCGAAACGCGTCAGTCCGAGCGGTACTCCTTGCGGTAGCCGCGGAACTCCGTGCGGTGGGCTTCCTCGTCGGCGAGAATCGTCACCGCGAGGTCCTCCGTGACGGGGTCGTCGGCGTCCTCGGCGGCGTCGATGAGGTCGCGGTACGTGTCGATGGCGTCCTCCTCGGCGTCGAGCACGCCGTCGATGACCGACAGCACGTCGGTAGTGTCCTCGGGCGGCTGGAGGCTGTGCTGGTGGGCTTCGAACTCCGCGGACGCGGGCGGCTGCTCGTCCAGTTGCTTGAGCCGCTCGCCGAGCTGTTCGGCGTGGGAGAGCTCCTCCTGGATGTCCGTCTGGAGGGACTCCTTGATCTCCTCGGCGCGCACGCCGTCGAGGACGATGGAGTTGGTCATGTAGTTCATCACGGTCTCGATCTCGTCGCCGTACGCCTTCCGGAGGAGGCGCGTGACCTCTTCGCTGGTCATACGTATCCCACGAGAGCGAGACGTATAGAACTGTGTGCCGCTCGCAGCGCCGCTGCGACGCCCGACGGCCGCTACGCGGGGCCTACCCGCCGCAGATAGCCGTACGGCCCGCATAACATTGTGCGCGTGGCGGTTCGGAGACGGCAACGCGTCCAATGTCCGTCCCGACCGCCCTCCAGGAGACGACTGTGGAGAGCGGTCCGGAGGCGCTCGCCGAACTGTCGCCGCTGCTCGTGAGCGCGGCGTGGTTCCTGGCGGGCGTGCTCGGCGTCGCGGCCGTCGGCTGGCTGGTCGTCGGGCCGCTCGTCGACCGCGTGGTGCGCCGGCGGAACCGGGACAACCCGACGATACAGGACGCTATCGCGCGCTACGTCCGCCTGCTGGCCCTGCTCGTCGGCGTGGTCGTCGGGGTGTCTGTCGCCGGCTACGGCCAGTTCCTCAGTGACTCCGCGCTCGTCGTCGCCGCGGGGACGCTGGCGGTCGGCGTCGCCGCGCAGACGGTCATCGGGTCGCTGGTCAGCGGCCTCGTGCTCGTGTTCGACCCGGAGTTCAGCGTCGGCGACTACATCGAGTTCGGGGACCACGAGGGCGCCGTGCAGTCGATACAGCTGCGCGCGACCCGGCTGGAGACGGCGGACGGCGAACTGGTCACGGTGCCGAACACGGCGTTGACGAACGAGGTAGTCGTGCGGCCGTACGGCCGCCGACAGTACCGGCTGGTCGACCGGGTGTCCGTGGACTACGGCGACGACCTCGGCGACGCGGTGGCGGCGGTGACGGCGGCCGCCGCCAGCGTCGACGCCGTCCTGGACGACCCGGCGCCGCAGGCATACGTCGAGGAACTCGGTGACGACGCCGTGGTGGTGCGCGCCCACTACTGGATTCCGCGGCCGGACCCCGAGGAAGTGCTGGCGGCGCGGTCGGCGTACACGCGGGCCGTCGAGGCGGCGCTCGCCGCGGCGGACGTCACCGTCAGTCCCGCACAGCAGCACGAGCTCAGCGGCCGCGTCGGACTCGACGGCGGGGGGTGACGGCGTGGGCGTCCACACTCACGGGTACTGACTCCATAACAAACCGCGCACCGGGCGAGCCAACGGACGACTCGACGGGGCGCGGAGTCGAGGGCGCGGCCGCCACCTGCGCGTGGTCGCGCCCGCGGCGCCGTCCCGTGCCGGGTCGGAGTTACGCATGCCAGGGACAGACGTCGCGGAGACGGTGGTGGTCGCCAATCCGAACAGCGGGGACGGCGGCCACGTGGAGCAGGTGCGCGAACGAGCGTCGCTTCTGGGCTACGACCTCTGGGAGAGCGAGCGCGAGGGCGACCCGGTGGAACTGGCCCGGGAGGCGGCCGCCGGTGGCGCGTCGACGGTCGTCGCGGCCGGCGGCGACGGCACGGTCAACGAGGTGCTGCAGGGCATCGACCGGGCCGACGCCCTGGACAGCGTGGCGTTCGGCGTGGTGCCGGTGGGCACGGGCAACAACTTCGCGGAGAACGTCGGCGTGACCGGTGTCGCGGACGCGTTCGACGTCCTCGAGGGCGGCCGGCGCCGCCGCATCGACGTCGGGCGGACGGGCGACCGCGTGTTCGTGAACTCCTGTGTCGCCGGCCTGACCGCGGACGCCAGCGGGAACACCTCCGACAGCATGAAGCGCCGGCTGGGCGCGCTGGCGTACGTCGTGACGACGCTGCGGTCGCTGCCGGACTACCAGTCGCTTCCGGTCTCGGTGGACATCCAGGAGGACGGCCGCGAGACGACGGCGTGGGCGGGGGACGCGATGATGGTGCTGGTGGGGAACGCGCGCCGGTTCGTGTGGGGCGACCAGACGCAGGCCGACGTCGAGGACGGCCTGTTCGAGGTGACGGTCGTCGAGGAGCTGTCCGTGACTGACGCCGTCGGCGAGGCGGTGTTCGGCCGGCTGTTCGCCGGGGACTCCGAGCACGTCACGCGGTTCCGCGCGCCCGCGCTGTCGGTGCGCGTCCGCGACCCGACGGCGACCCGGTTCAGTCTGGACGGCGAGATACTGCGCCGGGAGTCGCTGTCGATGCACACCGACCCGGGCGCCGCGACGGTGGCCGTCGGGGACGCCTACGACCCCGACCCGGGGCTGCAATGAGCGCTCGCTGCGTCGCCGCCGCGGAGGTGCAGGCGTGTTCGACGTAGACCTGCACGCCCACACGCGGTTCTTCCACCGGTCGCCGGGCCGCCCGACGGCGTACGACCCGGTCGGCGCGGAGCTGTTGTCGCTCGCGAGCCGGTGGCGGGGGATGGACGCGGTCGCGCTCACGAACCACGACTACCACGAACCGCTCGGCGCGTCCGGTGCGCGCCCGCAGTTCCTCCCCGGCATCGAGGTGACGACGACGGACGGCCACCTGCTGGTCGTCGGGCCGGACCCGCCGTCGCGGACCGAACCGGGCGCGCTCACCCCACGCGAGGTCGTCTCGCGGGCCCACGACGCGGACTGCGCGGTCGTCCTCCCGCACCCGTTCCGGCACGGCAGCGTCCGCGACAGCGGCGCGGCGTTCGACGCCGTGGAAGTCAACGGGAAGCACCCGCGCCGCGCGGCGCGCGTCCACGACCTCGCGGCCGACCTCGGCGTCCCGGTGGTCGCGGGCAGCGACGCGCACTTTCCCTTCGAGGCCGCGCGGGCGTACACTCGCGTCGACGCCGACGAGCTGACGCCGTCGGCCGTCGTGGACGCCGTCCGCGACGGCCGCGTGGAACCGCGCGTCCGCTCCGGGCCGTCGCACCGACTGGTGCGGCGGGTCTACGAGCAGATACACCGCGCGAAGTGGTAGCGGGCGCCGCGACCGGTCGGCCCGGTCAGTCCTCCTGGACGTTCTCGATGTACTCCTTCGCGGCGTGACAGTCCGGACACGTCTCCGGGATGCCGTCCTCGAGTTCCCCCCATCGCGCCGCACTCCTCGCAGCGCCACATCAGGTATCCCTCGCCGAACTCCTTGCCCGGGAGGTCCTCGCTGTTCCGCTCGGCGGGCGCCGACGGGGTGGACGCGACGTCCGCGCCGGCGTCCACGACCGCGACGTCGAACCCGGCCTTGGACGCGTCCCGGACGATGCCGACGACGTGACCCTGGTCGTCGTACACCGTGTCCCCGTTCTCGATACTGACGTCCTCGCCCTCCACAGATTCCTCCATGGGTCGGGTAGGCAGCGGAGCGCGTTCAACACCGCGCTGGCAGGGGCAAGCCGTTTTTCACGTCTCGCGTCCGCCACTGCACGCGCACGGCGACGGCCGCGACTAGAAGGACTCGTCGTCGCCGTCGTCGCCCTCCTCGGGCGCCGACCCGCCGCGGTCGCTGTAGTCGTCGCGGCCCACCGCCTCGGAGCCCACGAGGGCGTAGATCGCCTGTCGAGCCGCCTCCGCGTCCGCGTACTCCGGGTCGTCCCCCTCGAGGAGCCCGAGAACCTCGTCGAGGCGCTGGCTGCCACCCGGCAGGTCGATCTCGTAGTCGCCGTACTCGGCGACCAGCGCGTCGGCGGTCGCCGGGTAGTCGTGGGCCGCCAGTTCGTCGTCGAGAGCCCCGAGCTCGACGCCCTGCTGGCGGCTCTCCTCGCTGCCGTCCCCGTCGGTCTCGCTCGCGTCGTCTGTCGCCATGCAGTCACCTACCACGTCCACCGGTAAGCCAATTAGGGGAGAATATGCGATACAGCCCCTATCTGGACTGTTTTTCCGGGGTGAGTGGTACATAATTGGTAGGCACACCGGAGAACAGGCGCGTTCGGAACCGCCGTCGCCCGAGCCCCGTCTCGCGGTACGCAGTGGTACGGCCGCCCAGCGTCGGCGCGTCGAGAGAGCCGGGCGACACCCGCGCGACCCGTCCCGTAAGGCCGCCCTTCGGCGAGTACCTCCGATATAACATTAGCCCGTTCGCGACTACGACAGCACCAGAGGACCACCCATGACAACGACAGGAACCCACGGACGGCTGCACCGCGAGGCGGATCGAACGTGACGTCCGTCGTCGAGGTCGCCGTCCCGGCCGCGGACCTCGCGCTCGCGGAGACGTTCCAGCGCACGCCGGGCGCGACCGTCGAGTCGATGCAGGCCGCCGCCGCGGACGGGGACGCGGCGCTCTCCGTGCTCACCGTCGAGGGTGGCGAGGACGTCGAACGCGCGGTGGACCGGGACGCCACCGTCGAGGCCGCGACGGCGCTCGCGACGCTGGACGAGGAGTGCGTGCTCCGGGTGGACTGGACCGCGCCGACCGCGGAGCTGCTCCGCGTCCTGCACCCGAACGACGGCGCCGTCCTGGAGGCGCGTGCGACCGACGGCACGTGGTGGTTCCGCGTGCTGTTCGGCGAGCGCGCGATGACGGAGGACTGGCACCGCGAGTGCCGCGACTCCGCCCTCCGCGTGAACGTCGAGTCGGTGTACGGCCCGACGACGACCGTCTGGTCCCGCGAGACCGGCCTCAGCGAGAAGCAGTACGCGGCCCTCGAGTCCGCGCTCCGGCGCGGCTTCTACGAGGTGCCGCGGCGGGTGACCCTCGAGGAGCTCGCCGCCGAGTTCGACGTCACCCACCAGGCGCTGTCCGAGCGCCTCTCTCGCGCGCACAGGGCCGCCATCTCGAACGTCGTCTCGGGTGCGTTCTTCGCCACCCGCGTAGAGTGACGGGCGGACGTCGCCGGCCCGCTCGACCGCGACCGGGCGCGCACCGCTTCGGACGCCGGACTACCGCCACCGCACCATGAACGTCGCGTACAGCCTGCTCGGCACCGCGATACTCGCAGTCGCAGTCGTGGACGTCCTCTGGACGACGCTGTGGGTAGACGGCGGCTCCGGGCCGCTGTCCTCGCGGCTGACCGCGGCGCTGTGGCGCGGCCTCCGGCGAGCGGGCGACGGTCGGTCGCGCGCGCTCAGCCTCGCCGGCCCGCTGATGCTCGTGGCGACGCTCGGCGCGTGGGTGGTCGCCATCTGGGGCGGCTGGACGCTCGTGTTCGCGGGCGCCGAGGGCGCGCTCGTGAACACCCGCGAGCCCGTCGCCGTCACGTGGCCCGGCCGCGTCTACTTCGTCGCGTACACGATGTTCACGATGGGGAACGGCGACTACTACCCGGCGACGGCCGGCTGGCAGGTGGCGACCGCGCTCACGACCGCCAGCGGGATGCTGTTCGTCACGATGGGTGTCTCGTACGTGCTGTCCGTGCTCGGCTGCGTCGCGGAGAAGCGCGCGTTCGCGAACGCGGTGACGGGGCTGGGCGAGCGCGGCGAGACCATCGTCGCTCGCGGCTACAGCGGCGACTTCGACGCGCTCCACCACTCGCTGTCGTCGCTGGCCGGCGACCTCGACCTGCTGGCCGAACAGCACCTCGCGTACCCCATCCTGAACTACTACCACTGCGAGCAGCCCGCGCAGGCGGCCGTCGTCGGCGTCGCCGTCCTCGACGACGCGCTGACGCTGCTGCGATTCGGCGTCCCCGAGGGCGACCGGCCGAACCGCGCGCTCCTCGAGGCGGCGCGCGCCGCGAACGCGAACTACCTCGCCTCCCTGAACGAGTCGCTGACCGAGGACGTGGACCGCCCGCTGCCGCCACCGGACCTCGACGCGCTGCGGGACGCGGGCGTCCCGACGGTCACGGACGGCGCGTTCGACGCGGCGGTCGCCGACCTCGACGACCACCGCACGACCGTCCGGGAGGTGGTCGTGGCGGACGCGTGGGCGTGGCCGCCCCTGGACCGATGACCGACCCAGTGTTCTTCTTCGGCGGCTGGCGGCCGCTGGCGCGCATCGTCGTCGTCGGCGTCGCGATGTACGTCGCGCTCGTCGTGTTCCTGCGCGCGTCGGGCAGCCGGACGCTCGCCGACCTGAACGCCTTCGACTTCGTCGTCACGGTCGCAATCGGGTCGGTGTTCGGCCGCGCGCTCACCGCGAAGGGGCTCTCGCTCTCCGAGGCGCTCGCGGCGGCCGCCCTCCTCGTCGTCCTCCAGTACGCCGTCACGAGCGTCCAGGTGGCGTGGCCGCCGTTCGGGCGGGCCGTGACGAACCCGCCCGTGCTGCTGTACTTCCGCGACGAGTACCTGCGCACGCCGATGCGCCGCGAGCGCGTGACGGCGTCCGAGCTCCGCGCCGCGGTCCGCAAGAAGCCGGTCGGCACGCTCGCCGACGTCGATGCCGTCGTCCTCGAGTCCAGCGGCGAGTTCTCAGTCGTCCAGTCGGTCCCCTCGGCCGCCGTCCCCGGTGACGTCTTCGGCGACGAGGTGGTGGACGACGACTGGACGCCTACTCCAGAATGAACGGCCCGCCGGCCACCGGGCGACCCCCACGTGGCGGCGGCCAGCCGCGGGTAAGGAACCCTTGCCGCCCCACGGCGGCGTATAACAATACGGCAGCCGCGCGTCGGCCGAACTGCAATGAGCAAACTACTGCCGTCAGTGACGGGCCGGGAGACGACCGCCGACGCGGAATCGCAGTTGCCGGCGACCGAAGGCGACGACGCCAGTGACGGGGCGGACGACACCGGTGGGTCCCGCTGGCGCCGGCGCGCGGTGTACGCGGCGGGCGGACTCGGCGCGGCCCTGGTCTACCGACGGCTGCGCGGGCGGGACGCGACGGCGGACACCGTCGACGCGGACGAGGGGTCGAAGACGGGTCGGTCACTGAAACGGCGGGTCGGCGGCCGCGCCGGACGGCTCGCGGCGGGGTTCGTCGCCGCGTCCGTCACGAAGCGGCTGCTCCGGCGGTGGCAGCGGTGAGCGACAGCCCGGTCGCCTACGGGAGGCGGTGACGCGATGGGCGTCCTCGTGGCCGTCGAGGCGGACGACGGGTAGGCCGCCGCGAGCGGGCGGTATCGGCTCCATACCTTTACGCCGCTCCGGCGTACCGCGACCCGTGTCAAGGTCTCAGCGGGAAGCGCGCAGCGTGCGGCGGAACGCCGTCGTCGGGTGGTCGCTGCTCGGCGCGGTTCTGGTCTCGGCGGCGTACAGCACCGCGACCGGCGACCGCCTCTGGGCGGTCTTCGAGGCGGCGTTCGTCGGCATCGCGGCGCTGCCCGCGCTCGCGTCCCGCGACTGGCGCGTGCTCGTCCCGTGGCCGCTGCTGGCCGTCGGCGCGCTCGCGGTCGTCGGTCAGACGCTCGGGTTCCACGAGGAACTGACGGCGTACACGGCCGTCGCCGCGTTCGCGCTCGTCGGCGTCGCCGAGCTCGAGGCGTACACGCGCGTCGAGATGAGCCGCCGGTTCACCATCGCGTTCGCCGCGATGGCGACGATGGCCGTGCAGGGCGTCTGGACGGTCGGGCGGTTCGCCGCCGACCGAACGCTCGGCACGGACTACGTCGCGAGCCAGGCCAGCGTCCAGTGGGACTTCCTGTTCGTGACGGTCGTCGCCGCGGTCGTCGGCGTCGCGTTCGAGCTGTACTTCGGGCGAGCGGACGGCGGCGGCAGCCAGGAGGAACCGGCGGTGAGCGACCCGTGAGCGGCGACCGCGCGGACGCCGCGGAACGCCTCGCCGTCCGCGCCATGCAGGCGGTGCTCGTCGCGCTGCTCGCGTTCACGCTCGTGCGCCTCCGAGTCACCCTCGCGCTCGGCGTCGCCGTCACCCTCGCCGTGACGCTGTTGCCGGCGCTGCTGCGCCGCGAGTACCACTACTCGATGGACCCGCTGCTCGCGTTCTGGCTCACCCTCTCGGTGTTCGTCCACACCGTCGGGTCGATGGGGCCCTACGAGTGGTTCGGCTGGTACGACAGCGTCGCCCACACGGCTTCGGCCGTCGTCATCGCCGGCGTGGGGTACGTCACCCTGCGAACGTTCGAACTCCACTCCGAGGAGATAGACGTCCCCGGCGAGTTCCGGGCGGTGTTCGTCGTCGTGTTCGTGCTCGCCGCGGGCGTCTTCTGGGAGCTTCTGGAGTTCGGGTCGGGCGCGCTGGCGCGCGCGGTCGGCGCGGACGCGCCGCTGGCGGTGGACGGCGTCGGCGACATCGTCAACGACCTCGTGTTCAACACCGTCGGCGCGGTCGTCGTCGCAGCGCTCGGGACCGACTACCTGCGCGGCGCCGTCTCCTTCGTGCAGCGGCGCCTCCGGTAGCTACGCGCCGCGGACGTCGTCCATGTGGTCGATGCGCTCCTGCAGCAGCGCGTCCGTGCCGATGTCGCGGCGCACGCGCAGTCCCTCGGGGAGGTCGCCGAGCGCGGCGCTGGCCTCGGCTTCGGCGTCGGGAATCGAGGAGCCGAACCCGACGACGGCGTACGACCGCGACGTGGTGGTGTAGATGCCGTCCTCGCGGGCGTCCACGCTCGCGTAGAACAGCTCGGCGTCGTCGAGGTCGGCGGCGTCGATGGTGACGCGGGTGCCGCCCTCGGGATTCGTCGGGTAGCCGTCGGGAACGACGTACTTGCAGACGGTGGCGACGTCCGCGAACTCGGGGTCCGGCAGCGGGTCGTCGTCGCGGGCCGCCGTGAGCACGTCGATGAGCGGCGTCTCCATCGTCGGGAGCGTGTTCAGGGCCTCGGGGTCGCCGAAGCGCGCGTTGAACTCCACGACCTTCGGGCCGTCGTCGGTGAGCATGAACTGGCCGTAGAGGACGCCGCGGTACTTCGGGAGCGCGTCCACGACGGCTTCCAGCGTGTCCACGCAGGCCTCGTACTCGTCGTCGGTGACGAACGGGAGCGTCCAGTCCGGGCCGGTGTAGCTGCCCATGCCGCCCGTGTTCGCGCCCTCGTCGCCTTCGAGCGCGCGGCCGTGGTCGTGGGCGACCGGCGTCGGGCGGACGTCGCGGTTCGCGACGAACGCCTGCACGGTGACCTCCTCGCCGACGAGGCGCTCCTCGACGACCCACTCGTCGTGCTCGGAGGAACGCACGTAGTCGGCCGCTTCCGCCTTGGACAGTTGGTCGCCGGTGACGCGGACGCCCTTCCCGCCCGTCAGGCCGGCGGGCTTGACGGCGACGTCGCCCTCGACGCTCTCGACGTAGTCGGCGGCCGCGTCCGAATCCTCGAACGTCTCGAACGCCGCTTGGCCGGGGACGTCGTGCTCGGCCATGAACTCCCGCTGGAACGTCTTGTCCGTCTCGATGCGGGCGTCGGCCTGCTTCGGGCCGAACGCGTAGACGTCCTCGTCGTCGAGCGCGTCCACGACGCCCGCGGCCAGCGGTCCCTCCGGACCGACGACGGCGAGCGTCGCGTCCACGTCTAGCGCGTAGTCGACGACCGCGTCGGGGTCCTCGGTGTCGAGTTCGCGGAAGCCGTCCGCGAGTTCGGCGATGCCCGGGTTGCGGTTGCCCGCGGCCGCGTACAGTTCGCAGTCGTCGGCGAGTTCGTCGGCGATGGCGTGCTCGCGGCCGCCGCCGCCGACCAGCAGGACTCGTTCGGTCATGTCCGGTGAGAGTGAGCAAGCAAGTGTAAATCTTCCCCTACTCCGCCAGCGTGTTGTACGCGTTCGTGTATCGGGCGTGCCGCGAGAGTGGGTTTTACCCGCCGCCGCGCCCTCGTTGGGGTATGTCCGACCCGACCGCGCGGAACCGGCTCGACGAGACCGCGAGCCCGTACCTCCGCCAGCACGCCGACAACCCCGTCAACTGGCAGCCGTGGGACGAGAAAGCGTTCGAGGCCGCCCGCGAGCGCGACGTCCCCATCTTCCTCTCCATCGGCTACTCGGCCTGTCACTGGTGTCACGTCATGGAGGAGGAGTCCTTTTCCGACCCCGAGGTCGCCGAGGTGCTGAACGAGCACTTCGTCCCCATCAAGGTCGACCGCGAGGAGCGCCCGGACGTCGACTCGCTGTACATGACCGTCTGTCAGGCCGTCCGGGGTGGCGGCGGCTGGCCGCTGTCGGCGTTCCTCACGCCCGAGAAGGAGCCGTTCTACGTCGGGACGTACTTCCCGAAGGAGGCCGAGCGAAACCAGCCCGGCTTCCTCCCGCTGACGAAGCGGGTCGCCAGAGAGTGGGACCAGAACCGCGACGAGCTGGAGGAGCGCGCGGACCAGTGGATGAGCACCGCGCGCGGCGAACTGGAGTCGCTGCCCGACCCCATCGAGGTCGGCGACGAGAGCCCGCTGCTCGCCGCCGCGGACGAACTCGCGCGCGCCGCGGACGGCGACCACGGCGGGTTCGGGCGCGCGCCGAAGTTCCCGCAGGCCGGCCGCGTGAGCGCGCTGCTACGCGCGCATCACCGAGAGCGAGGTGACGGCGAGATGGGGACGCGCTACGGCGACGCCGCCCGGCACGCGCTGGACGCGATGGCCGGCGGCGGCCTCTTCGACCACCTCGGCGGCGGCTTCCACCGCTACTGCACGGACGCCGACTGGACGGTGCCGCACTTCGAGAAGATGCTGTACGACCAGGCCGCGCTCGCCGAGTTGTACGTCGACGGCTACCGGCTGTTCGGCGACCAGCGGTACGCCGAGGTCGTCGACGAGACGCTGGCGTTCGTGGACCGCGAACTCGGCCACCCCGACGGCGGCTTCTACGCGACGCTTGACGCCCGCAGCGCGCCGCCCTCGAATCCCGATGGTGACCACGAGGAGGGCGCGTTCTACGTGTGGACGCCCGACGAGGTGGCAGACGCGATTGGCGAGTACGCCGACGAAGCGCCCAGCGACGAGTCCGACGACCTGCTCGCCGACGTCTTCTGCGCGCGCTACGGCGTGGACGCCGCGGGGAACTTCGAGGACGGGCAGACGGTGCTCACGGTGTCCGCGACCCTGTCCGAACTCGCGGACGACTTCGAGCGTTCCGAGGACGAGATTGCCAGCGCGCTCGACGCCGCAGCGGAGCGCCTGCGCGTGGCTCGCGAGGACCGGCCACGGCCCGCGCGCGACGAGAAGGTACTGGCGGGCTGGAACGGCCTGATGGCGCGAGCGTACGCGGAAGCCGGGCTCGCATTGGACGACTCGTACGCCGAGCGCGCCGCCGACGCGATCGAGTACGTCCGCGGGACGCTGTGGGACGGCGAGCGGCTCTCCCGGCGCGTGATAGACGGGGACGTCGCCGGCGTGGGCTACGCGGAGGACTACGCGTACCTCGCGGCGGGCGCGCTCGCGACCTACGAGGCGACCGGCGACCACGACCACCTCGGGTTCGCGCTGGACCTCGCGGACGC
Organism: Halobacterium sp. NMX12-1; assembly: GCF_040435975.1. Lineage (NCBI taxonomy): Archaea > Methanobacteriati > Methanobacteriota > Halobacteria > Halobacteriales > Halobacteriaceae > Halobacterium > Halobacterium sp. NMX12-1. The sequence continues at coordinate 2,015,984 of NZ_CP159204.1, forward strand.
CCTGCTCGCGGAGTGCTACGACGCGGAGACCGGCGCGCTCTACGAGACGCCCGAATCCGTCGAGGACGTGGGCGTGCGCTCGCAGGACGTGGCCGACGGGCCGACGCCGTCCCCCGTCGGCGTCGCTGCCGAGACGCTGCTCGCGCTGGACGCGTTCGACCCCGACGCGGGCTACGGGGACGCCGCGGGCGCGATGCTCGAACGGTACGGCGGCCGGGCCGAAACCACGCCGACGAGCCACGCGACGCTCGCGCTCGCCGCGGACACCCGCGTCGAGGGCCTGCTGGAGGTCACGGTCGCCGCGGACGCGCTCCCCCGCGAGTGGCGCGAGACGATTGGGGCGTCGTACCTCCCGCACCGCCTACTGACCGTTCGGCCGCCCGCGGAGTCCGGGCTAGCGGCGTGGCTGGAGGACCTCGGACTCGGGGACGCGCCGCCGGTGTGGGCCGAGCGGAGCGCGGCAGACGGCGAGCCCGCGGCGTACGTCTGCCGGCGCGCGTGCTCGCCGCCCGTGACGACGACCGCAGAAATCGCGGAGTGGCTCGCTGAGTTCCGCGCCTAGAGCTGCTCGGCGAGGTAAACCGCCGGCGAGACGCTCTCCTCCTCGACGAAGCGCGCGAGCTCCTCGCCGTCCTCGCGCTCGATGATGATTGTCGGGATGAGTTCGATGCCGTACTCTTCGACCTTCGGGCCGTACTTCTCGCCGTCCTCGCGCTCGACGGGGTACTGCTCGACGTTCTCGACGCCCGCGGCGTCCAGCGCGGCCGCGAAGTCCGGGAGCTGGCTGCGGCAGTCGCCGCACCAGTCGGCGCCCCAGACGTGGACGGTCACGTCGTCGCCGAGGCTCTCGAACGCTTCCACGACCTCCGGGTAGGACTTCGCGTCCCACGCCGGGTTCGGCTCCATCGTGTTCAGGCTCATAGCTATCGGTTGGCGTGGCGCGGGCAAAAGGCTCGCGCTCGCGGCGACGGCCCCACAGACTCATTTGCGAGCGCGCCCCAGTCCGCGGTGATGAGTGTCATCGAGGCCGACTCCCTGCGGAAGGCCTACGGGGACGTGCGGGCCGTGGACGGACTCGACCTCGCGGTCGACCGCGGCGAAGTGTACGGGTTCCTCGGGCCGAACGGCGCCGGGAAGACGACGACCATCGAGATTCTGACCGGCCAGCTCCGCCCGGACGGCGGCCGCGCCGAGGTACTGGGGACGGACCCCGCGAACGAGCCCGTCGAGACGCGGCGCCGGGTCGGCGTCCTCCCCGAACAGCAGACGCCGCCGAGCTTCCTCACGCCCGCGGAGTTCTTCGAGTTCGTCGGGCGCGTGCGCGGCCTCGACGACGAGACGGTCGCCGAGCGCGTCGAGGAGTGGAGCCAGCGCCTCGGGTTCGCGGCGAAACTCGACACGCTGTGCGCGGACCTCTCGCGGGGCCAACAGCAGAAAGTGATGCTGACGCAGGTGTTCGTCCACGAGCCCGACGTGGTGGTCATCGACGAGCCGCTGGCGAACCTCGACCCAATCGTCCAAGAGCAGGTCAAGCGCTACCTCCAGTCGTACGCCGAGGACGGCAACGCGGTGTTCCTCTCGACGCACAACATCGACGTCGCCGAGGACGTCTGCTCGCGCGTCGGCATCGTGACGAACGGCCGCGTCGTCGCGGAGCGCGACGTCGCCGAAACCGAGACCGACCTGCTGGACGCGTTCCTCGACGCCGTGGAGGGCGCGGACCCGCGGGACACGCCGGCGGGCGGGGTGCAGTGATGGCGTCGACGACGTGGCTGGTGTTGCGTGCGATGGCCCGCGAGGAACACCGCCTGCACGCGGCGCTGTTCGGCGGCCAGCGCTTCGGCGCGCTCCCCGTCTTCGTGGCGGTCGCGAGCGCGGCGACCGTCGGCGCGCTCCAGTTCACCGGCACGGACGCGGCCGCAATCGCGGACGGCGCGCGCGTGCTCGCGCTCGCGTTCGGCCTCTACACGGGGACCGCCGGACTGGTCGGCGACGACCTCCTGGAGCGCGCGCTCGGCGAGACCGAGGTGCTGCTCTCGACGGCGGGCTACCTGCCGCTGTCGCGGCGCCGCCTGCTCGGCGCGTTCCTCGTGAAAGACGCCGCCTACTACGCGGTGTTGTTCCTGCTGCCGATTTGCGCGGGCTTCGCGCCGCTGGTCGCGACGGGCGCGCTCGCGCCGGCGGCGCTGGGCTCGCTGTGGGTGTCGCTTTTGGTCGCGTTCGTCGTCGGGATGGTCGCCACGTTCGCGGCCATCGCGGCCCGCACGCGCGGCGTCCCGTCGTGGGCGCTCGGTGTCGTCGTCGCCGGCGGCGCCGGAGCGGTCTGGGCGACGGGGAACGCGGCCGCCGCGTGGAACGCCGTCGTCGCGACCGGCTTCCTGCACGCGCTCGCGGTGCTGGCAGCCGCGCTCGCCGCCGGCGCCGCGGCGCTCGCCGTCTACGTCCCGACGCACCGCGACCCCGCCGAGACCCGACCGAACCAGTTCGGGCCGCTCGCGGACGCCATCGGCGACGAGAACGGCCTCGTCGCGCGCACGCTGTTGGACCTCGCGCGCTCCAGCGGCGGCCTCCTCAAGCCCGTCGTGTCGGCGGCGATTCTGCTCGCGCTCGCGGCGTTCCTCGTGGACGTCGCCGCGCGCATCGTCGGCGTCACCCCGAAGCCCGGCGTCTTCTTCGGGACCGTCCTCGCGCTGAGCGCGTTCACGACGTACAACTGGCTGACGCAGTTCGACAGCGTCGAGGAGTACCTCCTGTTGCCGGTGTCGGTGCCGGCGGTGTTCCGCGCGAAGCGCACGGCGTTCCTGCTGACCGGGCTCCCCACGTCGGTGGCCGCCTACGCGGTCGTACTCGCCGTCTACGACGTATCGCTGGTGGACGCCGCCGTCGGGCTGGCGCTGCTCGGCGGGCTCTCGGTGTACCTGTTCGGCGTGACGGTCGCGCTGGCGGGCTTCGACCCGAACGAGTTCCTCTTCGACGTCCGGCGGTTCGCGCTGTTCACGGCCGGCGTCGCCGTCCCCCTCGTCCCGGTGCTGCTGGCCGCGTTCGCCACCGCCTCCGGCCCGATTCCGGCGGCGTACGCCGGCGCGCTCGTCGCCGCCAGCGCCGCCCTCGCCGCGGTCGGGGTGGGCCTCTCGCGGCGCGCCGGGCCGCGCTGGGCGGCCGTCTACGCGGCCGGGTAGGCCGGTGTCGAAGGCGGCGAGGACTGACGGTGCCCGCCACACGTTTAGTGGGGGACTACCTAGACGTGGCTAATGAAGGACAGCATCCTCGAAGCCATCGGGTCGCCGCTGGTCCGCGTCCCCGCTCCCGAGGGCGCGACCGTCGCGGCGAAACTCGAGGCGTTCAACCCCGGGGGGTCCGCGAAGGACCGGCCCGCCCGAGAGATGGTGCTGGCCGCGGAGCGCGAGGGCCACGTCTCGCCGGGCGACCGCCTCGTGGAGGCCACCAGCGGGAACACGGGCATCGGCCTCGCCGTCGTCGCTGCCGCGCGCGGCTACGACCTCACCATCGTGATGCCGGCGTCGATGTCCGAGGAGCGACGCCGCCTCCTCCGCGCGTACGGCGCGGACCTCGAACTCGTCGAGGGCAGCATGGAGACCGCCAACGAGCGCGCCGACCGGATGGCCGCCGAGGACGGCGGATTCCGCGTCAGCCAGTTCGAGAACCCCGCGAACCCGCGGGCGCACTACCGGACGACCGCCGAGGAGATAATCGACCAAGTGGAGGGCCGCGAGATAGACGCGTTCGTCGCCGGCGTCGGCACCGGTGGGACCATCACGGGCACCGCGACCCGGCTCAAGGAGGAGTACCCCGACATGGAGGTCGTCGCGGTCGAACCCGAGGAGAACGCCGTGCTCTCGACCGGCGAGTCCGGCGACGACGACTTCCAGGGGATGGGACCGGGGTTCGTCAGCGACCTCCTCGACCGCGACCTCATCGACACCGTGGAGCGCGTCGCCGTCGAGGACGCCGAGGCGACCGTCCGCGAACTCGCGCGCGAGCAGGGCATCCTCGTCGGGCAGTCCAGCGGCGCCGCCTACGTCGCCGCCGAGCGCGTCGCCGAGCGCATCGCCGAACCCGGGCTGAACTGCCCGGAAGCCGACTTCGACGCCGCCGACCTCGCGGACGCCGGCCTCGACGAGGACGCCCTCGCCGACGGCGGCACGCCCGACTACGACGACTGCCCGCTCGTGGTCACGGTGTTCCCGGACTCCGGCGAGCGCTACCTCTCCGCGGGCGTCTTCGACGCCTGATTAGGCCTCGAACTCGGCTTCTGTCACGCGCACGACCACCGTCTCCTCGACGTCCCGGAGGTCGTAGTCGGGCCGCTCGCCCTGCACGCGCGTGACGTACATCGGCTCGACGAGTTCGCCGTCCTCCACGCCGTAGACCTTCAGCCGCGCGTCCGTCTCCGGCGCGCGCACGTCGCCGTCCCGGACGTCCGCCGCGAGGTCGCGGGAGAGCCACTCGTCGTCGGCCACGGACGGTTCGAGGACGAACGCCTCCTCGGCGAGCCGGACGAGATACCAGTTCAGGTCGTTTAGAAGCGACACCGCGGCGCCGAGGCTCACGGTGTCGACGGCGACCGTGTTCTCGTACGGCGACCGCACGTCGTAGGTCGCCAGCGCGCGCCGCGCGGTCTCGTAGGCGAACAGCTCCGTGCGGAGGTCCACCTCCGGCTTGCCGACGATGCAGACGCGGGTCACGCCGGCACCCCCTCCGAGACTTCGATGCCGTCGGCGACCGCGTCGGCCCACTCGAAGAGGTCGTCGGGTTCGTCCTTCCGGACGCTGTCCATCGAGGCGGCCGTCAACGGTTGATTAGGCGCGAGGCGCTCGCAGCCGACGTTCAGCGTGGAGTCGCGGTACGTGCCGATGCCGCGGGCGCGAGCGATTATCTCCTGCTTGTCGAGCGCGAACAGCGGCCGGTGGACCGGGAGGTCGGTGACGCGGTCCACGACCGCGAAGTTCGCGGCGGTCTGACTGGACTTCTGCCCCAGCGACTCGCCCGTGACGACGCCGACGGCGCCGACCTGTTCGGCGAACCGTTCGGCGACCCGGTACATGAACCGGCGGTAGGAGAGCATCCGCGTGCGACCGACCTCGTCGCCGAGGCGTTCGACCGCGTCGCCGGCGTCGGCCACGCGCAGCCGCAGGTCGAAGTTCGGCGCGTACGCCGCGAGGTTGCGCGCCGTCTCCTCGGCGCGGGCGCGGTGGTCGGGGCCGCCGTACGGCCCGAGGTCGAGGTACAGCGGGACGACCGGCGACCCGCGCTTCATCGCCTCCCACGCCGCGACCGGCGAGTCGATGCCGCCGGAGACGAGCGCGACCAGCGGCTTCTGCGTGCCCAACGGCATCCCGCCGGGGCCGTCGCGGTGCTCCACGAAGACGAACGCCTCCTCGTGGCGGACCTCCACGGAGAACGTGATGTCGGGGTCGTCGAGGTCCACTTCCGGGCGGACGTCCTGCTCGACGGCGTGCCAGACGGCGTCCCCGCCCTCGCGGTTGACGTCGTGGCTGCCGAAGTCGTGGTCGCCGACGCGGCGGGCGTCCACCGCGTACGCGCCGCCGTCGTAGCACTCGCGGGCGGTCAGCGCGAGCGCGCCGCGAATCGAGCGCAGCTCCGCGGGCACCGAGAGCGCGGGGCTCGCGGAGACGACGCCGAACGTGTCGGCGGCGGCCTCGGCGGCGGCGTCCGGGTCGGGCGTGCGGACGAGCAGGCGGCCCCACTCGCGTTCGACGTCGCCCGGAATCCCGCGGTCGTCGAGGATGGCTTGGAGGTTCTCGCGGAGCCGGCGCTCCATGTCCGACTGCACCGAACTCGACTTCACGCCGACGTCGCCGTGCCGGACGACGACGGCGTCCGCACCGGGCGGTAGCATGGTAGCAGGAAGCCGACCCGGCAGTAAACACCTATCGCCTGCCGGCGGAGAACACTCGCAGACCGGGGGGTCCACCGGGGCGACGCGCACCGAGAACGCGGTCGCCAGCGGCTCCGGACTCGGACGTGGTGAGCGGCGAAATTACGGAAGAACAGCGCGTTCGCCGAGCGAACTGCGAGCGCTTAGATGCGGCCGACTTCCTCGACGCCGACGCTCTCGACGTCGTCGACGTTCGAGAAGGCCTCCTCGACGGCTTCCGTGCCGCCCGCGTCGTCGGGCACGATGACCGTCGTGAGGAGCGCGGTGAGGCCGAACGCGACCTCCTCGGTCTCGACGCCGTTGATCTTCGCGCCCTCGGGAAGGGACTCCGAGAGGCGCTCCTCGAGGTCGTCGAGGTCGACGTCGGGGCTCTCCGGCATGACCTTGAGGACGGCGGCGACCTTCCCCATCGTTACGGCCCCCGGAACCCGCAGTCGGGACACTCGTAGAGGTTGCTCTGCTTGCGGCACTTCGCGCAGCGGTAGATCTGCTGGCCGCAGTCCGGGCACTTGAACGCGGCGGCGGTCGTGCCGGAGATGTTGATGCCACAGGACACGCACTTGCGCGCCCGTTTGGCTTCGGTTTCGGTTTCGCTCATACGTTGTTTTGCGCCCGGACGCGTTTTAACCGTTGTCTTTCGGCGTCGCCGACCGGTAGCTAGCTCCCGGGGAGGATGTCGCCGAGGGCGGCGCCGATGGCCATCGGGAGGAGCGCGACGGCGACCGTGGACGCGGCGAGCATCGGGTCCGTCCACGAGATGCGGCCCCACGCGGTCAACAACAGCGTCGCCGTGACCGTGGACGCGCCGAGGACGCCGACGAGGCGGCGCGGGATGACGCCGAGAATCGGGTCCGCGACGCGGACGTCCTGGAACTGCGCGACGTACAGCAGGCCGTAGACGATGACGACGGTGCTGGCGAGGCTCCCCACGAGCAACGGGAGGTGGCCGGCGAGGAACTCGCCGGCCTCGTTGGTGCCGCCCTCGACGGCCATCGGGATGCCGAACAGGAGGCTGCCCAGCAGGGCTTCCGCGAGGTCGTTGGCGTCGAAGCCGTAGATGACGCGGCCGAACGTCGCCTCGGGCTGCATGTCGGTGGCCATCTCCTTCACTTCGCGGAGCTGCTGGCGGGCTTCGTCGTCCTCGACGTGGTCGTCTAAGTCTTCGAGTTCGTCGAAGAGGTCCGAGAAGTCCCGCTGGCTCTCGGACGGTCCCGGTGGTGCGCTCATGTACGGGGACAGTGCCGTCCACCCACTTAAAACAGACAGCAGCCGGAGCTCCGAGTTACACGAGTGGGTTTAACCCCGCGCGGCCGGTACGCCTGCACATGACTGAACAGGGGTGGTTCGTCGGCGTCGAGCCCGGCGACGCCGCCGCGATGGGCGAAGCCGTCCGCGAAGGCGAGGCGGACGCACCCGCGGACTGGCCCGAGCGGGCCGTCGACGCGGGGTTCGCCGACGACGCCGACGAGTACTACGAGCTGCTGCGGGACGCGACGCTGGCGGGGACGCGGGCCGCCGTCCGCGAGCGCGAGGCCGCCGACGACCAGCAACTGATTCACGCGGTGCGCGCGGCCGCGGACCTCGCGGACGCCGCCAACGAGCTCGCCGAGCGCGGCACGGAGTGGGCGGGAAGCGTCTTCGCGGACGTTGACAGCGGCGTCGAGGGCGCGCGCGAGGTCGCGGAGCGCGAACCGGAGAACGCCACCGAGGAGCGCGCGGTCGCGCTCTGCGAGCGCGTCGCGGGCCTCGCCGACGAGCGCGACGACGTCCGCGAGTACGTCGAGCGGCAGGCGCCGACGGTCGCGCCGAACCTCTCGAACCTCGCGGGGCCGATGCTCGCCGCGCGCCTGATTGCGCTGGCGGGCGGCCTCGACGACCTCGCGAAACAGCCCAGCGGCACCGTGCAGGTGCTTGGCGCGGAGGACGCGCTGTTCGCGCACCTCCGCGGCCACGCGCCGTCGCCGAAGCACGGCGCCATCTACACGCACGACTACGTGCGCAACACCCACCCCGAGCACCGGGGGTCGGCGGCGCGCGCACTGGCCGGGAAGCTCTCTATCGCCGCGCGCATCGACCACTACTCGGGGGACCTGCGGCCCGAGTTGCGGGAGGAACTGGACGAGCGAATCGAGCGCATCCGCGCTCGTGATACGGAATGAGTCTCCCGGAGGGCGTCCAGCGCCGCGAGTTCGATGGCGAGGAAGTGCTCGCGACGCGCGGCGAGCCGGTGTACGGCGAGCCCGTCGTCGAGGGGTGGCGGCGCTGGGACGCGTCCCGCTCGAAGCTCGGCGCGACGTTCGCGCACGGCCTCGACACGGGCCTGTCCGGCGGTGACGGCGTGCTCTACTTGGGCGCGGCGAACGGGACGACCGTGAGCCACGTCGCGGACTTCGAGGGCCCAACGTACGCCGTCGAGTTCGCGCCGCGGCCCGTCCGCGACCTGCTCGGCGTCGCCGAGGACCGCGGGAACCTCTTCCCGCTGCTGAAGGACGCGCGCAAGCCCGAGACGTACGCCCACGTCGTCGAATCCGGGCTGGACGCCATCGTGCAGGACGTGGCGACGCGCGGGCAGGCGGACGTCGCGCTCGCGAACCGCCAGTTCCTCGCCGACGACGGCCGGTTCGTCGGCGCCATCAAGGCGCGCAGCGAGGACGTCACGCGCGAGCCCGAGGCCGTCTTCGAGGACGTCCTCGACCGGCTGCGCGAGGGGTACGAGGTGCTCTCGACCGACCGGCTGGAGCCACACCACGACGACCACCTCGCGGTCGTCGCGACGCCGAAGTAGCCGCGATAGGTCGAGGGGGAGACACCCGGTAGCTCCGCCGACTTCCAGAACTATTTACGGCCGCCACGGGTAACTCCCGCCAGCATGGACGTGGGTTCGCCGGAAGCGTTCGCGGAACTGGGGACGCTCGGCGTCGAGGAGGAGTTCTTCGTCGTCGGCGAGGACGGCGTCCCGACGGCCGGCACCGACCGGCTGGTCTACGAGGCCGAGCCGCCGGAGCTGCTGGAGGGACGCCTCGACCACGAGCTGTTCAAGTTCGTCGTGGAGACGCAGACGCCGAAGCTCGACGGCCCGGGCGACGCCGCCGACGCGGTACGGGACGTGCGGGCGGCGCTGGTCGCGCACGCCGAGGCCAACGGCTACCGCATCGCCGCCGCGGGCCTCCACCCGGGCGCTCGCTGGCGCGAACACGAGCACGCCGAGAAGCCTCGCTATCGCTCCCAGCTCGAACGCATCCAGTACCCACAGCACCGCAACACGACCGCCGGCCTGCACGTCCACGTCGGCGTGGACGACGCGGACAAGGCGGTGTGGGTGGCGAACCAGTTGCGCTGGCACGTCCCCGTGATGTTGGCGCTGTCGGCGAACTCGCCGTTCTGGAACGGCTTCGACACGGGGCTGGCGTCGGCGCGCGCGAAAATCTTCGAGGGGCTCCCGAACACCGGGATTCCCACCGAGTTCGACTCCTACGCGGACTTCGACCGCTTCGAGCGGCTGATGGTGGAGAACGGCGCCATCGAGGACCGCGGCGAACTCTGGTACGACGTGCGCCCGCACTCCGGGCACGGCACCGTCGAAGTCCGGGCGCCCGACGGGCAGGCCGACCCCGAGACGGTGCAGGCGTTCGTGGAGTACACGCACGCGCTCGTCGTGGACTACGCGAAGCGCTACGAGGACGCCGACGAACCCACGGTCACGGACGTCTTCGGGGACGGCGACCCGAGCGGCGCGCTCCGCCGCGAGGTCTTAGACGAGAACAAGTGGCGGGCGACCCGACACGGCCACGACGCGGCGTTCGTCCGGCGGGACGCCGGCGGCGAGGTGTCGCTCGGCGAGGTCGTCGAGCGCGAGTGCGAGCGCCTCGGCGTCTCCGGCATCCGGGATGTCTACGAGGCGGAGTCGGGCGCGAGCGCGCAGCGCCGGCTGCTCGCCGAAGCCGGGGAAGCGGCGCTGTACGAGTCGCTGGTCCTCTGAGCGGTACCGGGCGAGCCCGCGGGGGGCGAAGAGCTTTTCATCCACACGTCGCTTTTGACCCGAACGAGACGACGCATGTCCGAGGACACTACCGACGAGACAGCGGGGGAGGACCAGTCGCCGCGGGACCGACTCGGGGAGGAGAAAGAGCGCGCCGTCGCGGGCTTCGACCAGGGGGTCGTCGACATCCTCTCGTGGGTGCTCGACACGGAGACGCGGGCGCGCATCTTCGTCTACCTCCGCCAACACCCGTGGAGCACCAGCGAGGAGGTCGCCGACGGCACGGGGCTGTACCCCTCGACGGTCCGCGAGGCGCTCGCGGAGCTCGCCGAGGAGGACGTCGTCGAGCGCCGCAAGCGTCAGAGCGAGGGCGCCGGCAACAACCCCTACGAGTACACCGCCATCGCGCCCAGCGACCTCGTGGGCGGCGTCGTCGGCCGCGTGCAGGACGAACTCAACACCGTGTTCAACCTCGACGCGCACCTCGGCAGCGAGGACGCCGACGCCGCCGACGAACCCGTCCGCATCGAGGTCGAAGCCGCCGACGACGGCGACGAGGACGAACAGCGCTCCTGAACCCAAACTGGTAAACGCGGCGGGGTCTTCCGCCGGCGTATGAACGTCGCCCTCGGTGGGACGTTCGACCCGATTCACGACGGCCACCGCAAGCTCTTCGAGCGCGCGTTCGAACTCGGTGACGTCACCGTCGGGTTGACCAGCGACGAACTCGCCGCACAGACGCGCAGCGTCGACCGCGCGGTCCGGCCGTTCGAGGAACGCGAGCAGGACCTCCAGGACGAACTCGCCGACATCGCCGGGGACTACGGCAGCGAGTTCGAGGTGCGGAAGCTGGAGGAGCCCACCGGCATCGCCACGGAGCCCAAATTCGACGTGCTCGTGGTCTCGCCGGAGACGAAGGCGACGGGCGAGCGCATCAACGACATCCGCGAGGAGCGCGGCCACGACCCGCTGGACATCGAAGTCGTCGACCACGTCCGCGCCGAGGACGGCGACATCATCTCCTCGACGCGCATCGTGCAGGGAGAAATCGACGAACACGGCAACATCACGCCCGACCGCGACGGTCGCTAGTTCTCTACCACGTGGGCGCGTCGAACCCGGCTTCCTCCAGTAACTCCTTCCAGCGCTGCTGGATGGCGAGCCGGGAGACGTCCGCGGCCTCGGCGACCGCGGTCTGGGAGCGCTGGTCGCCCGCGATGAGCGCGCCCGCGTAGACGCTGGCCGCGACGACCGCGGGCTTCGACCGCTCCTCGCCCGGCGTCGCCGACAGGAAGAGGTCTTTCGCAGTCGTCTTCGCTTCCGCGTCCAGTTCCAGCTCGCCAGCGACGCTGTCGAGGTCGTCGAGCCACCGTTGTTGGTCGAACTCGTCGCCCGCCCGGTACATACCCCTCCCTTCGGCGCGCCGCATGTAAATCTTCGCCGGCGAACTCGGGGCAAATCGAGTGAATCCGGCGCGACGGTCTCGACGCTTGAAGGGCAGGCCGCTCGTCGTGGCGACCACCGATGACACCGCTCGCGCTCGCAGTCGCGTTCGTGGAACTGTTCGCCGGAACGCCCGCGCAGGCCGGCCCCATCGACGACTCCGTGGTGGTGTTCGCGGGCAGCCTGCTCGTCGGCGGCGTCGCCATCCACGTCGCCGCCAGCTACGTCGCCGGCGCCGGCGAGTACGGGGACGCCGTCCTCACCGCGCTGTTCGGCGCCATCGCGTGGGCGCTCCTCGACGGCGTCCCGCTGGTCGGCGGCCTGCTCGCGCTCGTCGCGTGGGTCGGCGTCATCAAGTGGCGCTACCCCGTCGGCTGGACGCGCGCGGCCATTATCGGCGTCGCCGCGTGGGCCGTCGCGACCGTCGTGCTCGCCGCGCTCACGCTCGTCGGCGTCGGGTCGCTGGACGCGCTCGGCGTCCCCGGGACGTAACGCAATTCTCATTTGCCTGCCTCGGATACGTCGGAGTGCGCGCGGGTAGCCAAGCCAGGAAAAGGCGTAGCGCTTAGGACGCTATCCCGTAGGGGTCCGCCGGTTCAAATCCGGTCCCGCGCATTTTCTGTTCGAGCGAAGCGAGAACGAAACTGCGGAGGATTTGAACCCTGCGAGGAACGCGCAGCGAACGCAGTGAGCGAGCATTTCTCGCAACGGTTCAAATCCGGTCCCGCGCACGTACCTTTTTGCGCCTCGGGTGTCCTCGCTCACTCCGCTCTCACGGCTCCCGCTGGTCGCCGTTCGAGCACTCCGAGGCCTCCCGTTGGTCGGCCTCGCGCTCGCTGCGGGCACCGCTCGGCGCAAAAATCTACGCTAAAAAGGCTGAACGCTCGGCTCCGCCTCGCGTTCAGTGAATCGCGCTCACTGCGTTCGCGCGAATGCTCGACAGCTAACTCTCACTCCTGAAGTGAGCGAGCATTTCTCGCAACGGTTCAAATCCGGTCCCGCGCCTCTGGAGCGTGAACGAGGGACACCGCTCCGATTCCACTTTCAGTCCGGTTGGGTCGCCTTTTTGCCGTGACGCGGCGTGTGCATAGAGTGAAGCTATGTCTACGGAATCCCAGTCGCTCGGCGCGTGCCCGGAGTGCGGGGCGGCCATCCCGCCGGGCGCGGTGCTCGTGGAGTACGAGCGCGACGACGGCCCGGTGGTGTACGCGGAGTGCCCGGAGTGCGTGGAGCCGGTTCACCCGAGTTAGTGGTTCTCACGCGCAGTTAGCGGCACGCGGCTTCGTGCTTCCGAACGCTTTTGACTGAATAGTCAGTAAGTCCGGTAAGACCAGTATGGCGGCGCAACCGACCGACGAGATTCTGGAGGCGACGTATCGCGCGCTCTGCGAGCACGGCTACGCGGACCTCACCGTGCAGGACATCGCAGATAACTCCGAGAAGAGCAAGGCGACGATTCACTACCACTACGACAGCAAGCACGACCTCTTCGAGGCGTTCCTGGAGGACCTCTACGACGACTACACCGACCACGTCGACGACGTGTCCGGGGAGACCCACCGCGAGCAGTTGCTCGCGCTCGTGGAGTTCTCGCTGGCGGAGGGCGGCGACGTCCCCGGCATCGACTTCCGGACGGCGATGCTGGAAATCAAGGCGCAGGCGCCCTACGACGAGGGGTTCCGGGAGCGACTCACTGACTTCGACGGCTACCTCGCCGACCGCATCGAGTCGGTCGTCGCGGCCGGCGTCGAGGCCGGCGAGTTCCGCGACGACGTGGACCCCGAGACGACCGCGGAGTTCCTCGTGACGACCATCAAGGGCGCGCACACGCGCCGCGTCTCCGTGAACCACCCGCTTGACCGGATTCGCGAGACGCTCGCGGAGTACGTCGAGACCCGTCTGGTCGCCGACGGCGCCGAGGTGACGGTCTGATGGGGCTGCGGAGCAGCCTCGCGGCCGCGTTCAAGGGGCCCGAGGAGTTCGACCTGACGTCGGGCGGCATCGGGAAGCCGCTGTTCTTCCTCGCGATGCCCATCGTCGTCACGAACCTCTTCCAGACGGCGTACAACCTCGCGGACACGTTCTGGCTCGGCCAGTACAACACCGACGCCCTCGCCGCCATCAGCTTCGCGTTCCCGATGGTGTTCCTGCTCATCTCGCTTGGCATGGGCATCTCGGTGGCCGGCAGCGTCCTCGTCGCCCAGTACACCGGCGCCGGCGAAGAGCGACAGGCCGAGTACGCCGCCTCTCAGACGGTCACGTTCGCCGTCCTCGCGTCGCTGCTGTTGGGCGGCGTCGGCTACTTCTTCGTCGGGGACTTCCTCTCGTTGATGGGCGCGTCCGCGGACGTCCTCCCGCTGGCGTCCAGTTACATGGAGGTCGTCGCGCTCGGGCTGGCGGCGATGTTCGGGTTCGCCGTGTTCATCGCGCTGATGCGCGGCTACGGGGACACCATCACGCCGATGCTGGTGATGTTCGGGTCGGTCGTGCTGAACATCGTCATCGACCCGTTCCTCATCTTCGGGTGGACCGTCGTGGAGAACGCGCCCGTCGTCGGCACGGTCGCGTTCCCCGAGATGGGGATTCAGGGCGCGGCGGTCGCGACGGTCTCCTCTCGCGCGCTCGCGCTCGTGGTCGGCCTCGCCATCATGTTCCGCGGCAACCGCGGCATCGAAATCAACCTCCGGGACATGGCGCCGGACTTCGGGTACCTCCGCCGGCTCGCCCGCATCGGCGTCCCCGCGTCCATCGAGGGGACGGGCCGGGCGCTCTCGATGAACCTCCTGCTGTTCATCGTCGCGACGTTCTCCGACCCCGTGGTGGCCGCGTACGGCATCGGCACGCGGGTGTTCTCGGTCATCGTGCTCCCGGCCATCGCCGTCGCCCGCGGCGTCGAGACCATGACCGGGCAGAACATCGGGTCCGGGAAGCCCGACCGCGCGGAGGCCGCCGCCGCCCTCGCCGCAAAAGTCCTGTTCGGCCTCCTCACGGTGGTCGGCGTCCTCGTGTTCGTGGCGCCCGAACCCATCGTCTCCGTGTTCGTCGGCGCCGGCCAGGAGAACGCCGACCAGGTGGTCTCCATCGGCGCGGAGTTCCTCCGGTACGTCGCGCTCACGTTCGGGTTCATCGGCATCATGCGGGCGTACACCGGGAGCTTCCGCGGCGCCGGGAAGACGCTGACCGCGGCCGCCATCTCCGTGCTGACCCTCGGCGTGATTCGCTTCCCGGTGGCGTGGGTCTCCGCGGAGTCGCTGGGCGAGACCGGCATCTGGCTGTCGTTCGCGGTCTCGAACGTCGTCGGCGCCGCCATCGCCTACCTGTGGTACCGGCGCGGCACGTGGCGCGACGTCGACCTCACGGACTCGGAGGTCGCCGACGCGGAGGCCGTCGCGACCGACGACTGACCTGTACTTCTTTTGGGGGCCCGCGACGAACGCGTAGTCGATGCCCGATTGGTCTCGCCGGCGCGCCCTCCACGCAGTCGGCACGGCGACCGCGGTAGCGCTCGCTGGGTGTAGCAGCAGCGACGACGACGGCTTCGAGGAGCCGCCCGGCGACGAGCGCGGCGACCGAGTGACCGACTACGACCTCCGGACCGTGCGCGCGTCCGCCGCCGAGCCCGTGTTCTGGAAGGGCGATCGACCCGCTGACGAGGAACCGGCGGTCGGCGGCTACGCGTACGTCGCCACCGAGGACGACCTCGCGGACGTCTCGTTCGGCGGCAGCGAACCGGCCGAGGAGCTGGCGGGGTTCGTGCGCGCGACCGACTACGGCTCGGAGTCCACGCTCCTCCAGCAGCGGTCGGTCCGGGAGTGCTACGACCTCCGCTTCCGCGGCGTGTGGCGGGAGGACGACGGCTTCCAGACGTCGTTCTGTTCGTACCTGCGACCCGCGGACGTGGCCTGTTCGAGCGGCGACAGGCAGACCGTCGCGGTCGCCATCCGGTTCCCGTTCGTCGAGGACGACGTCACGTCGATGGGGTCGAGCTGGAGCAGCAGCTGCGATAGACGCCCCGACCCGGTCGTCGCCGACAGCGGGGGTGACGAGTCGTGACCGAGCGGAGCCGGCGCGCGTTCCTCGCGGCCGCGGGGAGCGCCGCGCTCGCGGCGACGGCGGGGTGTTCGGACCTGCCGGTCGTCGGGGACGACGACGGGGGCGTTGAGTACGACACCGAGCGGTTGCAGTCCGTCGCCGAGCCGGACGCAGAGCCCGCGTCGCCGACGTACCCCGGTCCCGTCCCGGACGCGCTCGCGGCCGACCACTACGAGCGCGGCCGCGAACTGCTCGCCGCGGTGCCGGCGGAGCCGGAGATTCCGAACGAGGCCGTCGCGGAGGAAGTCGCGGCTGACCGCGCGGACGTCGCCGACGCGCTCGCGGACCCACCCGGGGACGTCGCCACGCTCGACGCGCTGGACGAGTGGCGCCGCGACCGCGCGAGGGCCGCCGAGGTCCGGGGTGCCTACGCGGCCGCGACCGGAACCATCGACCCCGAGGCGCTGCGGGAGCGCCGCGCGGCGGTGCGCGAAGACCTCCACGCGTTCCGCGGCGACTGGGCGTACCGCGCCCGGAGCGTCGTCGAAGCGGTCGTCGTCCACGAGCGGCTGGAGCTGCTCGCGCGGGACGCCGAGAACGCGTTGGTCGCCGAGCAGTCGTTCCCGGACGACCCGAAGCGCGCGGTCTCGACGGTGGGTTCGCTGGTCCGCGGCGTGGAGGCGGCAAGTGCAAACGTAGCCGACGCCGCCGCGCTGCGGGACGCCGACCGGGAGTCGTCGATGACCAGCTACCGGGACGCCGTCGCGACCGCCGCGTCGCGGTTGCAGGCGGTGACGCTGTCCACGCGGCGGCGCGTCGCGCCGTACGTCAGCGCCGACGCCGAACCGGCGGACTTCGACCGAGAAATCACTGACACGCCGGCCGAGCGGTTGTTCAGCCGGGCGGCGCTGGACGCACGGACCGCCGTGGAGACCACCGAGTCGGCGTTCGGCCGCGACGAGTACGCGCAAGCGGTGACCCGCACCGGCCGCGCGCTCGTCGCACTCGTGGCGCTCGAAGCCGTCGTCGAGGCCATCCGGGACGGCGAGTACGGGATGCCGTCCTCGACGGAGGGCGTCGTCGAAGCGCGCCAGCGGGCCGTGGACGCGCTCGAAGCGGTCGCCGCGGGGCCGCTGGCCGACCGCTTCGCGTGGCAGGCGCGACAGACGTTCGACGACGCCGACCACGAACTCGGCGGCTACCGCGACTACGAGTACGACGACGGCCGCCCGAACCGCAACGACGTCCGGGACGCCGTCGCGAACTACGCGCTCGTCGCGCACGCCGCCGACGCGGTCGCGCCCGTCGCCGAGCGCGTCCGCGACGAACTGCGGGCCGCGGCCGGCGAGGGCGGCGGCTCCGAGTCGGCGTGAGGCCGGCGAATCACGGCAGGCAACTGTCAGACGGCCGGCCGGTGGGCGGTGTTCACATAAGGATGAAGAGTGAGGCGGAACGATTTTTGAGTGGTCTATGCTCGAAATCGCCCGCCTCGACGGTGGTAGCGACTGCTTCGAGTTAGATTTTCTGGAGCGAGAGGCGACACCCGAGCCGGCGATGAAGCTCGGTATCCGACTCCACCTGGCCGGACTATCACTTTCGGATACCGTTTCAATTCTCGATAGGTTGGGTGTCGAACGCTGTCGAACCACCGTTCACAACTGGGTGCAGAAGGCCGACCTACAGCCCCTCAATGGTGCGAACCCGGATCACGTCGCGGTCGACGAGACCGTGATCCAACTCAACGACGAACGATTCTGGCTGTACGCCGCAGTCAATCCCGACACCAACCGCTTGCTGCACGTCACGCTCGCTCCGACGAGAAATCAAGCGATCACCGAGATGTTTCTTGCGGAACTCCGCGAGAAACATCTCGTCGATGACGCAGTCTTTCTCGTCGATTCTGCACCGTGGCTCCAAGCAGCACTCCATCGACACGGCCTCGATTACCGATACGAAAAACACGGTAATCGGAACAGCATCGAACGTGTTTTCCGAGAACTAAAACGCCGAACCAACCAGTTCTCAAACTGTTTCAGTCACGCCGAAGCAGATACTGTCGAAAATTGGCTGCAAGCGTTCGCCTTCGCATGGAATCAGCTAATCTGAACACTACCGCCGGTGGGCGCTAACCTTTTTGCGCGTGGGGCGGCTTCCTCCAGTAAATGGCCAGGCCACCGGAACTCCTCGAGGACGTGCTCGACGGCATCGACGCGTTGCTCGTGTTCTCGCCGAGCGGCGCGTACTACGACCGCGTGAAAGACGTCGAAGGTGCGGACGTGGTGGTCGTCGCCACGGAGAACGCCGTCGGCGCGGAGACGTTCGTGGAGCTGCCGCTGGCGTTCGACGACGTCAAAGAGCGCATCCGGTTCGGCATCGAGGGCGCGCTCTCGGAGGGCGTCGTCGAGGACGGCGACGCGCTCGGCTGTGCGGCGCCGCTGTTCGGCGACGACGTGGACATGGTCGCGCGCACGAAAGTCGACGAGTCCCGTCACTCCGGCATCTACGACCTGTTCGCGAACTCGCGGGCCGAGCCCGGCGTCATCCGGGACGTCTTCGAGGTCGCCATCGAACTCGGGAACAAGGGACAGAAGGGCGAGCCCGTCGGCGCGCTGTTCGTCGTCGGGGACGCCGGGAAGGTGATGAACAAGTCCCGGCCGCTCTCCTACAACCCCTTCGAGAAGAGCCACGTCCACGTCGGCGACCCCATCGTGAACGTGATGCTCAAGGAGTTCTCGCGGCTGGACGGTGCGTTCGTCATCAGCGACTCCGGGAAGATCGTGAGCGCGTACCGCTACCTCGAACCGGGCGCGGAGGGCACGGACATCCCGAAGGGACTGGGCGCGCGCCACATGGCCGCGGGCGCCATCACGCGGGACACGACCGCGGTCGCCATCGTGCTCTCGGAGTCCGACGGCCTCGTGCGGGCGTTCAAGGGTGGCGAACTCGTCCTCGAACTGGACCCCGAGGAGTACTGACATGCAAGTCGACTTCAGTCCGGTACTGGACCCCGACTTCCGGTACGTGCTCGCCGTCGCGGTGCTGTTCGCGGGACTGATTCTCGGCTACCTCGTCGGCCGCGTGAACGAGCGCCTGCTGTTGGCGCTGGGCGTCGACGACGCCGTCGAGGGGACGAGCATCGAGCGGATGGCCCACGACGTGGGGTTCTCGACGGTGTCGCTGCTCGCGCGGCTGACGTCGTGGATAATCTACGCGTTCGCGGTGCTGGTGGCGCTGGAGGTCGCGAAGCTCACCGTCCAGGACGCGGTCTGGTATCCGGTCGTCGGCTTCCTGCCGTCGGTCGTCATCGCGGTCGCGGTGCTGTTCTTCGGCGTCATCGCGGGCGACAAGGCGGAGCTGTTCGTCAGCGAGCGGCTGCGCAGCGTGAAGGTGCCGGAGATGTCGATTCTCCCGAAGGTAGTGAAGTACAGCGTGTTGTTCGTCGCGGCGCTGGTCGCGCTCTCGCAGGTCGGCGTCGCGATAGACGCGCTGCTGGTGTTGCTGGCGGCGTACGTCGGGGCGCTCGTCCTGTTCACCGCGGTCGCCACTCACAAGCTGTTGACGTCGGCGGCGTCGGGCGCGTACCTCCTGTTGCGCCAGCCGTACGGCATCGGCGACCGCGTCGCCATCGGCGAGCACGAGGGCATCGTGCAGGAGGTGAACGTGTTCGTGACGCGCGTGGAGGACGACGGCCGGGAGTACGTGCTCCCGAACCACCTCGTGTTCGACCGCGGCGTGGTCGTGGTCCGCGAATGAGTCTGGTGGCTTCGGCCGCGACGGTCGGGACGTGGGCCGTGCTGACGGCCGTCGGGTACGCCGCGGTCGCCGGCGACGACCGCCGCGAGTGGGCGCGCGAGCACGGGGCGCGGGCGGCGCTGTGGCTCGGCGCGCTCGCGAGCGTGCTGGTGGCCGTCGCCGCGGGCTCGTTCTCGGTGTACGAGCGGGCGGGCGTCTACGTGCTCGCGGTCGCGGGCGTGGTCGGCTACGGCGCGGGCGTGACGGCGGCCGCGGGCGCGGCCGGGCTGGCCGACGCGGCGGCCGGCGACCGGGCGACGCTCGCGCGCCGCCTGCGGGCGTTCTGGTACGCGTCGGCGGCCTACTTCCGGGAGGCGCGGGCGGCGTTCGTGCTGGCGTTCGTGGCGTTCGCGCTGGCGGCCGTCGTCGCGGGCGTCTCCGTGGACCCCGTGTTGCGCGCGGTCGGCTCGTTCTCGGTCGGCGGCGCGTTCGCGAGCCTCACCGCGCTCGCCGCGACCGGCGTGTTCGTCCCGGGGAGCTACGACGAGGAGGCGGCCGAGCGCGTCCGCGCGACTCACTAGCGGTCCAGCGGTTCCGCGGGGACGCCGGCGACGGTCTCGCCGTCGGGGACGTCTTCGACGACCAGCGAGTTCGCGGCGACCTGCGCGTCCTCGCCGATAGTGACGCCGGGGAGGACGACTGCACCGGCGCCGACCATCGCGCGGTCGCCGACGACGACCTCGCCGGTGCGGTACTCGTCCTGGAGGAACTCGTGGCACAGCAGCGTGGCGTCGTAGCCGACGACGGCGTCCTCGCCGACGGTGACCAGTTCCGGCCAGAAGACGTCGGGCGTGGATTCGAGCCCCCACGCGGCGCCGGTGCCGACGGTCACGCCGAGCCGGCGCAGCAGCCAGTTCTTCGCGCGGAGGCTCGGGCAGATGCGCGCGAGCACGACGACGACGTAGTTGAGCGCGACCCGCAGCGGGTGTTTGGCGTCCGGCCACTGCCACAGGGAGTTGCGGGGGCCGGGCGTCGGATTCCGGTCGAGGCGGTCGTGGCGCGACACGCTCGCGGGTTCGCGGGCAGTCGCCATGAACCTACGTGTTCCCCGCAGCGCCGCCGGTACGACTACTGTCGAAGGTAGGATTTATTATCGTCGAACTACAGTCGGCAAACGACGAATGTCTACTCGACAGCTGCCGACTGGGGTGGAGTCGCCGCGCGGGAAGCTGGTCTACCTCTACCTCTCGACGAACGAGAGCGCGACGCTGGACGAACTCCACGGCGAACTCGACGTGCCGCGCATCACGCTGTACAGCGTGCTCAAGACGCTGCGCAGCCGCGGCGTCGTCGAGCAGGACGGCGACAGCTACGTCGCGACCCGTCCGCTCTAGGACTCCTCGACGGGCGTGAACGTGCCCGTGACGTCCCACGAGTGGACGCAGTAGACGTCCCCGACCTCGTCGTCGACGCGCCAGTTCCCCGTCTCGTCGTCCCAGCGCTCCGAGCGCCCGCACTCCGTGCACGTGCGCTCTCTCGGGGCTCGAATCTCGGTCATCACGCGTACGCAGTCGGCCCGCCGGCTTGAGTGTTCTGTCCGCGACGATTTCGACAGCCGTCGGTCCAAACAGTTACGGCGTCGGCGACTCGCGTCTCCGGCATGCAGTTCGGCATTCTCTCCACGGCGAACATCGGCGACGAAGCGGTCGTCCCCGCGATTGCCGCCACTGACCACGAGGTGCGCGCAGTCGCGTCCCGGAGCGCGGACGCCGCGGCCGCGTACGCCGACCGCCACGGCATCCCCGAGACGTACGACTCCTACGACGCCCTGCTGGACGCGGACATCGACGCCGTCTACGTCCCGCTCCCGAACGGCCTCCACGCCGAGTGGACGAAGCGCGCCGCCGACGCCGGCCTCCACGTCCTCTGCGAGAAGCCGCTGGCGTCCGGCGCCGAGGAAGCGATCGACGTCGTCGAGCACTGCGCGGACGCCGGCGTCACCCTGATGGAGGCGTTCATGTACCGCTACCACCCGCGGACGGTGCGCGCCGTCGAGGTCGCCCGCGAGGAGCTCGGCGACCTCCGCCACGTCCACGCGGAGTTCAGCTTCCAGCTCGGGGACGGCCCGGACGTCCGCCTCGACCCCGACCTCGCGGGCGGCGCGCTGATGGACGTCGGCTGCTACCCCGTCAGCGCCGCGCGCACGTTCCTCGGCGAGCCCGCGCTCGTCTCCGGCCACACCCACGACCGCCGCGACGCGGGCGTGGACACCGAGGTCGCGGCGACCTTCGAGTTCGACGACGGCGCCACCGCCACCATCGAAGCCGGCTTCGAGACCGGGCTCCACCAGCGCTACCGCGTCGAGGGCACCGACGGCTGGCTGGAGACCGAGGGCGCGTTCAACCCCGGCCAGTCCGAGACGGTGCTGCGGTGGGGGACCGACGAGAAGACCGTCGAGGAGACGTTCGACCCGGCGGACGCCTACGTGCGCGAAGTCGAGCACTTCGCGGCCAGCGTGGACGCCGGCCGCGACCCGCTGACCGACGGCGAGGAAGCCGTCGCGAACATGCGCGCCATCGACGCCATCTACGAGTCGTCGGCGACCGGCGAGACGATTCCGCTGTAGTCGCGGCGTCGCCGTTCGCGACTGCCAGCGAGCCGGCGCGCGCGGCACGCAGGAGCGAACCCGAACGACTGCCGTTCACCGAACTCATGGACCGAGAAACTACGACGTCGGCCGTCTCGACGGTGGTGAAGTACGTGGGGATGTTCGCAGTGGCGAGACTCACGGCGGGCGTCGTGCTCGCCATCGTTCCCAAGTCGTATTTCCACCGGCCCACCGTGCTGTCCACGTTCGCGGAACTCGCGCTCGTCGTGGCCTCGCTATACGTGGGGCTGGTAGCCGTGAACAGAGTCGAAGCAGCCGTGTTCGAGGACTGAGTGCCTCCAGCGGCCGAGTCGTGGGGGTCAGGCGTGCTCGCTCCAGAACAGGTCTAACTGGTCGCCGAGGAACTCCGGGGTCATGCGCGTGAACTCCTCGCGCTCGCCGGGCCCGAGGTACTCGAAGACGGAGTGGCGCGCGCCCTCGACGTACCGCTGGCCGACGAACCCGCGCACGCCGACCTCTTCTGGGCCGCGAATCACGCGCCCGATGGCCTGCCGCGCGCGCCGCACCGCCGGCACCGTCAGCGCGTACTCGAAGGCGTGGTCCTCGCCGAACGCGTCCGCGTACGCCCGGCGGACCGCGCGGACTCTGGGCGACCCGACGTTCACCAGCGGGACGCCGACGACGGCGCACGCCGCGAGTTTGTCGCCGTCGTAGTCCACGCCCTCCGTGAGCGTGCCGCGGGTGCTGGTCACCATCACTTTGCCGTCACCGCGGAAGAACTGGCGCTTGAGCGCGTCCGTGTCCTCGTTGCTGGAGGACTCGTCGACGAGCACGGGCTTCTCGACGGCGTCTTCGAGGTAGTCGCCAGCCCACGCCGCTTCCCGGTAGTTCGGCATGCAGACGAGGACGTTCCCCGGCGAGCGCGCGACGGTGCGGAGGACGTAGCGGTACTGCTCGCGGGTCTGGTTGTCGTTCTCGCTGGTGGGGTCGCCGCGGTTGCGCGCGGTGAACGGCGTCGCGTCCACGGTGAAGCTCGCGCGGTTCTCCTCGGGGAATCGGAGATCGTAACGGCGCTCCACGACCGGCCGGGCTTCCGCGTCGCCCGCGCCGGCTTCGAGTCGGTCCAGTCCCGTCACCTCGCGGAAGACGTCCAGCGGCTCCAGCGTCGCACTCATCAGCACGCCGCCGCCCAGTCCCGCGAACGTCTCGCGGAGGGCGCGTGCCGGCATGCAGTTGTACGTCACGAGCGCGGGCGTGTACGCCTCCGCCCACGCCGCGCCGGCGCGCCCCGACTCTTTGGGCGCGTGCTCCAGTTCGATTTCCCGGAAGTACGTCGCGTGGTCGCGCTCCCACCACCGCTGGAGGGTGACGCCGACCGCGCCGCAGACCGCCGAGCGGTCGCCGTCGTCCTCCAGAATCGCCGCGACCGCGGTGCCGATGTCCGCCAGCGACCGCCACAGCCCGCCCGTGTAGCCGTGCTGTTCGGCCCACCGCGTGAGGTCGTCGGGCTCGTCGGTCTCGGGGTCCCGGAGCGGAATCTCGTGGTCGTACTCGGGGAGGTCGCGGGGCCGGTTCGGGTCGTGGCCCTCGTTGGCGAGGTACTCGGCCACCCGGTCGTCGAGCCACTCCGAGACGTCGTCGAGGAACTCCACGGCCTCCCGGACGGCGTCGATGGAGACCTCGTAGCTCTTCAGTTCGTCCCGGACCTGCTGGCGGTTCGACTCGCTCTGCTTGGCCGTCGTGAGCAGCTGCCGGAGGTCGTTGCGGGCGCGAGCGAGCGTGTGCCGGCCCACCCTATCGGAGAGCAGGTCGCGCACGCGCTCCTCCAGGCGGTGGGCTTCGTCCACCACGACGAACGTGCGCTCGTCGAGGAGGTGTTCGGTGAGCCCGCGCGTGCTCGGGTCGAAGAGGTGGTTGTAGTTCCCGATGACGACGTCCGCGTGGTCGAGCATGACCTGCTGGACGCGGTGCGGGCAGGTGCCGTACTCGACGGCCGCCGGCAGGAAGTCCTCGCTGGTGGCGACGTTGTAGTCGCCGACGTCGAAGCCGACCGGCGACCCCTTGTTCCGGCCGTACCAGTCGGCCTCGAACGGGCAGAACAGCGGCGGGTCGCCGTCGGCGAACTCGTCGGGCGCGCTCGGCTGGACCGGGACGTACGGCGAGTCCGCGCCGTCCGTCCGCAGGGGGTTCTCGGAGAGGTTGTGGTCGGCGTCCGCGCGGGCCGAGCGCGCGAGGTCGCGGGCCTTCGCGGGGTCCCACCACGGCTCGTCGAGCGCGTCCGCAGCGCGCAGTTCCGTCAGTTCCCGGGCGTCCTGCCCGTCGAAGCTCCCGCCACCCTCGTCGGCCTCCACGAGGCCCGCCGTGTTCTCCCGGAGGTCCTCGCAGCGGTCGTGGACGCTGGCGTCCGGCGGGAACACGTCTTCGCGGCCGTACGGGCAGAGGTCGCGCTTCCCGACGAGCGCGACGCCGTTCAGCGGTTCCTCCAGCCCCGAATTCATCTGCCGGAGGTCGGCGACGAACTGCTGGAGCTGCTGTTTCACGGGGGTGACGACGAACACGCGCTCGTAGTCGTCGGTGCCGCGCACGAGCTGGGCGGCCGCGGTCAGCGCGGCCATCGTCTTCCCGGTGCCGCAGGGCCCCTCCATCGCGAGGTAGCCGCCGCGCTCGCCGGCGTCGATGGCCGCGTCGATGGCGTCGGCCTGCTGGTCGTAGGGCTCGTCGAACCCGAAGAAGTCGCGCCAGTCGTCGTCGCCCATTCGGTAGACGGTGGGGCGTCACGCGGTATGAACGTACGGATTGCCGACCGCGGGGGCCGGTGGATTCTTCCGTGAAAGCGCGCTTCGGGTGCGTATGAGACAGGGGGAGGCGCCGGCCGACGGAGGCGTGTCGCGCCGGCGGTACGAGGCGCTGGCGGCCGCCGTGGACGGCGCCGTCCTCGACGTGGACGCGGACGGACGGGTCACCGGCGTCGGCGAGCAGTTCGTCGAACAGACGGGGTACGGGAGCGAGGAAGTCGTGGGCGAACCGCTCGCGGCGCTGTTCGGTGACGACGCCGGCCGCGTCGAGCGCGCGCTCGACGACCTCGGGAGTTCAGACGCGACGCTCACAGTCAGCGTCGAGTCCGCCGGCGGCGAGTCGGCGCCGTTCGAGTTGCAGTTGCGGCGGGTGAGGGCGGACGGCGGAGCCGGCGCCGTCGGCGTGCTCTCCCCGACCGACACCGACGAGCCCACGCACGGCCCGGCGGAGCGCCAGCGCGTCCTCCACGACGTCTACGACGTGACGACGGACGCCGACCGGTCGTTCGAGGAGCGGACGCGGGCGCTGCTGTCGGTCGTCCGGGAGACCGTCGGCACGGAGTACGCGTCGCTGTCGAGAGTCGAGGGCGGCGACTACGCCTTCGAACTGGTGGACGGCGAGGGAGCGCTGCCGGTCGAGTTCGGCGAGGAGTTCGCGCTCGAGGAGACGAACTGCGAGCGCGTCGTGGAGACCGAGGAGACCGTCGTCTTCCGGGACATCGCGGCGGACGCGCCGGGGTTCGAGGAGCGCGCGGCCAACGCCGACCTCGGGCTCTCGTGTTTCCTCGGCGCGCCGGTCGTCGTGGACGGCGACGTGCAGGCGACGTTCTGCTTTCTGGACTCGGCGCCGCGGCCGGAGGGGTTCTCCGAGTGGGAGGTCACGCTGGTCGGCCTCGCGGCCGAGTGGGTCGGCTACGAGCTCGCCCAGCGGCGTACCCGCGAGCGGCTGGAGCGGCGCAACGACGCGCTCGAAACGTCGCGGCGGCGCTACCGCACGCTCGCACAGAACTTTCCGAACGGCGGCGTCGGCGTCTTCGACGACGACCTCCGGTACACGCTCGTGGACGGGACGATGTGGGACGACCTCCCGCTGGACGCCGGCGACGTCGAGGGGGAGACCATCTGGGAGGCGCTCCCCGAGGACGCCGCCGCCGACCTCGAACCCGTGTTCCGCGGGGCGCTGGACGGCGAGACGGACAGCGCCGTCTCGACGCTCGGCGGACGCACCTACCGGGTGTGGGCGGTCCCGCTCCGGGACGCCGACGGCGAGGTCACGGCGGGGCAGAGCTTCGCGGTCGACGTCACCGACCAACAGGAGCGCGAGGCGGCGCTCGCGAACGCGAAAGAGCAGATGGAGGCCGCCGCGGAGGCGGGCGCGGTCGGCACGTGGGAGTGGCACGTCCCCGAGGACCGGTTCGTCGCCGACGCCGCGCTCGCGCGCCTGTTCGGCGTCGACCCCGAGCGCGCCCGCGAGGGCGTGCCGCTGTCCGAGCTCGTCGCCTCGATTCACGAGGACGACCGCGAGCGCGTCGCCGCCGCCATCGACGAGGCCGTCGAAACCTGCAGCGACTACGAGGAGGAGTACCGCGTCTACGACGCGGACGGCGACGTGCGCTGGGTGGTCGCGCGCGGGCACGTCGAGTGCGAGGACGGCGAGGCGGTGACGTTCCCGGGCGCGATTACGGACATCACCGAGCAGAAGCGCGCCGAGCGGGAAATCGAGCAGCACCGCGAGCAACTGGCGACGCTGTTCGAGGTGCTTCCTGTCGGAGTCATCGTCGCAGACGCCGACGGCGAACTCGTAGAAGCCAACGGCATCGCGAAACGCATCTGGGGTGGTGCGGACTTCGACGCCGAGTCAGTCGAGGAGTACGACCGGTACACGGCGTGGTGGGCCGATTCCGGCGAGCGCGTCGAATCCGACGAGTACGCGCTCGCTCGCGTGCTCGACGGCGAGCCGGTGGTCGAGCCCGACGTCTACGACATCGAGGCCGCCGACGGCTCCGAGCGCGTCATCGAAGTCCGCGGGATGCCGGTGTACGACGACGGCGACGTGGCCCGCGGCGTCATCACGATGACCGACGTCACCGAGCGCGCCGAGCGCGACCGCACGCTCGAACGCCGCGCGCACCAGCAACGGGTGGTCGCGGACCTCGGGCAGCGCGCGCTCGACGCCGACGACCTCGACGAACTGATGGCGCAGGCCGCCGAGCAGGTCGCCGACGCCCTCGACAACGACTACTGCAAGGTGTTGGACCTCGACGACGACGCGCGCGAACTGCTGTTGCGGCAGGGCGTCGGCTGGGACGACGGCATCGTCGGGAACGCGACCGTGGACGCCGACGAGAACTCGCAGGCGGGGTACACGCTGGTCTCCGAGGAGCCCGTGGTCGTGGACGACCTTGCCGCCGAGGACCGGTTCAGCGGCCCCGAACTGCTCACCGCCCACGGCGTCGAGAGCGGCGTCAGCACCATCATCGGGTCGCCCGAGGAGCCGTGGGGCATCCTCGGGACGCACGACACCAGCCGCAAGCAGTTCTCCGCGGAGGACGTCAACTTCGTGCAGAGCGTCGCGAACGTCCTCGCGGACGCCATCGAGCGCGAGCGCTACGACGCCGAGCGCGAGCAGCTCGTCGCGGACCTCGCGGAGTCCAACGAGCGCCTCGAACAGTTCGCGTACGCGGCCTCCCACGACCTCCAGGAGCCGCTGCGGATGGTCTCCAGCTACCTCTCGCTCATCGAGGACCGGTACGGCGACGAACTCGACGAGGACGGCCGGGAGTTCCTGGAGTACGCGGTCGACGGCGCCGACCGGATGCAGGAGATGATAGACGCGCTGCTGGAGTACTCCCGCGTGGACCGCGGCGACTCCTTCGGGCGCGTCGATCTCGACGCGGTGTTCGCGGACGTCTGCCGGGACTTCGAGGTGAAAATCGACGACAGCGACGCGACCGTCGTCGCGGAGTCGCTGCCGACGGTCGCCGGCGACGAGGACCAGCTCCGGCAGGTGCTGGGAAACCTCCTGAGCAACGCCATCGAGTACGGCGGCGAGGAGCCGACGGTCCGCGTGTCCGCCGAGCGCGGCGACGGCGAGTGGGTGGTCGCGGTCAGCGACGACGGCATCGGCATCGACCCGGAGCACGCCGACCGCATCTTCGAGGTGTTCCAGCGGCTGCACACGCACGACGAACACCCGGGGACCGGCGTCGGGCTGGCGCTCGTCCAGCGCATCGTCGAGCGCCACGGCGGCGACGTCCGCGTGGAGTCGACGCCCGGCGAGGGGGCAACGTTTTACTTCACCATCCCCGACAGGAACCAACGCGATGATTGAGCACCGCGACGGCGACCCCGTCGACATCCTGCTCGTCGAAGACAACCCCGGGGACGTGCGCCTCACCCGGGAGGCCTTCGCGGAAGCGCACATCAACAACGACCTCCACGACGTCAACGACGGCGAGGCCGCCCTCGACTTCCTCCACCAGCGCGGCGACCACGCCGACGCCCCGCGCCCCGACCTGATGTTGCTCGACCTGAACCTCCCGAAAGTCGACGGCCTCGACGTCCTCGAAGCGGTGAAGTCCGACGACGACCTGCGGACGATTCCGGTCGTCGTCCTCACCAGCTCCGAGGCCGAGGAGGACGTCGCGCGAAGCTACGAACAGCACACGAACGCGTACCTCACGAAGCCCATCGACCCCAACGAGTTCGTGGACGTGATTCGGTCCTTCGAGCGGTTCTGGTTGACGCTCGTGGAACTGCCGCCGACCCCGGAGTGACATGAGCGAGGACGCCCGCCCGAGAATCCTGCTGGTCGAGGACAACCCCGGAGACGCCCGCTACATCCGCGAGCTGCTCGACGACGCCGTCTCGCTGGAAGCCCGGTCGTTCGACGGCGACGCGCTCGTGGACCGGACCGACGGGGCGCGAGAGCCGCTCGTCCACGAGTCGCGCCTCGACGACGCCCTCGACTACCTCGACGACGCCGGAGCCGACGTCGTCCTCCTCGACCTCGGGCTCCCCGACAGCACGGGGCTGGAGACGCTCACGACGCTGCTGGACCACCACGCAGCGGTCCCGGTCGTCGTCCTGACCGGGCTCACCGACCGCGAGGTCGGGATGGAGGCGCTGCGCCGGGGCGCCGAGGAGTTCCTCGTGAAAGACGAGATCAACCCCGAGTTGCTCGTGCGCTCGATTCACCACGCCATCGAGCGGCGCGCGCACCGCCGCGAGCAGAAGCGCTACGAGACGCTCATCGAGGAGTCCACGGACGTCAACGCCATCGTCGACCCCGACGGCACCGTCCAGTACGTCACGCCCTCCGCCGAGTACGTGCTCGGGTACGACCCCGACGAGCTGGCCGGCGAGAACGCCTTCGAGTACGTCCACCCCGACGACCAGGTCGCGGTCCGCGAGGAGTTCGACCGGCTCGCGGGCGACCCCGACTACCGCGCGACGGTGGACTTCCGGCTCCGGTGTGCGGACGGCTCGTGGGTGTTCCTCGACGCGCGCGGCCGGAACCTCCGCGACGAACCCGCGATAGACGGGTTCGTCGTCTACACCCGCGACGTCACCGAGCAACGCGAGTACGAGCGCCGGCTGGAAGCCCAGCGCGAGCGCCTCGCCGCGCTGAACCAACTGAACGACGTCGTCAACGGGGTCGCGGGCGCGGTCGTCGACCAGTCCACGCGCGAGGAGATCGAGCGCATCGCCTGCGAGCGCCTCGCGGCGTCGCCGTCCTACGAGTTCGCGTGGGTCGGCGAGCCCGACCCCGAAACCCAGGAAGTGAACGTGCGCGCCAGCGCCGGTACGGACGGCTACCTCGACGACGTGTCGCTGTCCGTGGCGCCCGGCGACCCGGCCAGCGAGGGGCCGACCGGGCGCGCGCTCCGCACCGGCGAGATGCAGACCGTCCTCGACGTCGACGACGACAGCGACTACGAGCGGTGGCGCGACCTCGCCGACGAGTACGGCTTCCGGTCGTCGGCCGCCATCCCGATTCGCCACGAGGACACCACTTACGGCGTGCTGAACGTCTACGCCGACCGCTCGGACGCGTTCCGCGAGCAGGAGCGCACCGTCGTCGAGCACCTCGGGCACCTCGTCGGGCACGCCATCGCGGCCGCCGAGCGAAAGCAGGCGCTGATGAGCGACGCGGTCGTCGAACTGGAGTTCCGGGTCCGCGAAATCGCGGACGCAGTCGGTGCCGACACCGTCCCGGAGACGCCGATAGCGCTGGAGCGGACGGTCTCCGTCGACGACGGCGAGTTCCTCGTCTACGGCACCGTCGACGAGGACGGCGTCGACGACCTCCGGCGATTCACGGAGACTGTGTCGTTCTGGAAGTCGTTTGACGTCGTGGGGGAGGACGTCGACGGCGTGCGGTTCGAACTCCGGCTGTCGGACCCGCCGCTGATGTCGGAGGTGGCATCGCTGGGCGGGTCGGTCCGGCGGGTCGTCCTCGGCGAGGACCTCCGCTTGACCGCACAGTTCCCGCAGGACACCGACGTCCGGGAGGTCGTGAGCGCGATTCGGAACGCGTACGACTCCGCGGAGGCGGTGGCGCGCCGGCAGGTCACCGAGCGCGACCAGCGCGCCGACCACCTCGCGGACGTCTGGTCGGACACGCTCACCGAGCGCCAGCGCACCGTCGTCGAGACGGCGTACTACGCGGGCTTCTTCGAGTGGCCGCGCGCGACCAGCGGCGAGGACGTCGCCGAGTCGCTGGACATCTCCGGGCCGACGTTCTCACAGCACCTGCGCGCCGCCGAGAACAAGATTTTCGCGCGCCTCGTCGGCGACGACGCCGCGGATTAGAACTGCGGGAGCGAGAGCGGCACCGACCCCTTCGTGTAGCCGTCCACGGAGCCGTCCGGCCGCACGCGGAAGACGACCGCGGGCCGGTGGCCGACGTCGGGCCGTTCGCCGCGGACGCGGCGCCACTCGTCGTCGGGGAACGACGAGCAGTCCACGAACAGGACGGCGCCGCCGCCGTGGGCTTCCAGCTGGCCGCTGGTCTTCGTCTCCGCGGTCTCCTTGACGGCGCGAATCGGGGTGTCGGCGGCGCGGTCGTTCGTCGGCACCGGCCGCGTCACCTCCACGAGCACGCCGTGTTCGCCCTCGCGGTCCGCGCGGAAGTCCAGCGAGTGGCCCGTCGTCACCTCGATTTCGGGCGTAATCTCGTAGCCGGCCTCGTGGAGCAGCCACGCGGCGTGGAACTCGCTCATCGCGGCGCTCGCGCGCGCCAAGTCGAGGAACTCGGAGGTGCCGAGCTTCCCGGCCATCACGTGTCGCTCGTCGTCGAGGACGCCGGTGTCGAGGAACTCCTCGTAGAACGCCAGCGCGTCCGCGGGGTCGGCGTCCGGGAAGCCCGCGGCGTGCTCGCTGAAGAACGCGCGCGTCGTCTCGCGGCCGTCCTTCGACATAAACACGGGCAGGAAGAACCACGACAACGTGGGGTAGTCCGCGAGCCACGGCGACTGCTCGTGCAGCTCCGCGAGGAACTCGCGTTGCGCCCACTCGGAGACGTCCTCGGGGGCTTCGGCGAACGACTGCTTGTCCGTGCGCCACAGCGCTTCCGGCGTCTCGGTGTTGCCGAGCCACCAGCCGCCGTCGCGGTTCCAGCAGAACAGCGCGGTGTCGCCGTTGTCCACGTCGAAGCGCCGCGCGTCGTACCCCTCGGGGGGTTTGAACCACGGCGTCGAGCTACTCGCGCCGAGGTTGTCGTCGAGGTCCCGGTAGAGCAGGTCGCGGACGCGGTCGGCACTCCACGACTCGGTCGAGCGCCGGAACCGCAGCGGTTTCGCCACACTCGGCGTTGGTCGGCGGCAGTGATGAGTCTGTCGTCGGCGCGCGGGCCGGCGGTTAGACGAACTCCAGTTCCTCGGGCGCGTAGGTGACGGCGTCGCGGCCGTAGTCGTCGAAGCGGACGACGACGCGCGGCCCGTCGCTGCCCGGCCGGAGGTCGGTGACGACGCCGTCGTCGCCGAAGTGCTGGTGGCGGTCGTAGCCGTGAACCGCGAGCTTCGCCTTGTCGGCGGACTGCCGCGCGACGCGTACCGGTTGACCGAGGCGCAGGTCTGACGACGATTGTGTCATGTCACTACGTACCACAGTGTCTGTAATGAACGTTTCGGCCATTTCGGCGGTTCGAGCGAATATATTCGGGAGAACACGCTCCCGCGGCGACGGCCAACCCTCGACTGCGATGGCAGCCAAAACACTCGACCTGCGCGAGGTACCGCCGCCCGAGCGCCACCCCAAGATACACGACGCCTTCGAGGAGTTAGACAGCGGCGAGGCGCTGGAACTCGTCAACGACCACGAGCCCAAGCCGCTGTTCTACGAGATGCAGGCGGAAGTCGACTCCTTCGACGCGGACGCCTACGAGGTCGAACAGCGCGGCCCCAGCGAGTTCGTCGCGAAACTCCCGAAGGCCTGACCCGGAGACTGCCTCCTGCGTCGTACCCGCCTCACCCGCCGGCAACACGCCGGCACTCCCGACCCACCGCCGGCGCGCGGCGCCCGCGCGTCGGCACTCCCATCACCACGCTTCCCTCTCATCACCACACTTCCATCTCCTCACCACACTTTCCTCACCTCCGCTGCGCCACACTCGGCGCCACATTCGGCGCCGCGCACGGCCGGTCAGTCGGCGTCGTCGCGCTCGTCGCCGGCTGCTTTCTCCATCGTGACGCGGTGCGGGGCGTAGCCGCGGCGCTCGTAGAGGCGGCGCGCGGCCTCGTTGTCCCACAGCGCCTCGACGGCGAGCACGTCCGCGCCCGCGTCGCGAAGCTGCCGCTCGGCGTAGTCCAGCAGCGCCGAGCCGACGCCCTCGCCGCGGGCGTCCGCCACCACGTAGAGGTTGTCCACGACGCCGCGCGTGGCGTCCGTCTCGAAAAAGCCCGTCTCGACGTGGAACATCACGAACCCGACCGGCTGGCCGCCGCGCCGGACGACCGCGCAGTCGCCTGTGTGGACGTACTGCGCGACGAGGTCGCGGGCCTGCTCGCGGTTCTCCGCGGCGCGCAGGTGCGACCCGTGCGCGCGCTGCTCGCGGGCGAGAGCGATCCACAGTTCCGTGACGGCCGCGACGTCGTCCCCCGTTGCAGTCGTCACCTCCATCCGCGTCCCCCCACGGCCGGTGTCGTCGGCGCCGCCGTCATCGAAGCGCCTCCACCGCCGGGAGCGACTCGCCCGTGAGCAGTCGGAGTGCGGCGCCGCCGCCGGTGCTGACGTGCTCGAACCCCGAGAGGCCGAACTGCCGGATGGCCGCCGCCGTGTCGCCGCCGCCGACGATGGTGTAGTCCGCGCGCGTCGCCGCCTCGAAGACGCCGCGCGTGCCGTCCGCGAACGCCGCCTCCTCGAAGACGCCCGCCGGCCCGTTGAGAATCGCGGTGCCGGTCGATTCGAGGACGTCGGCGTACGCGGCGACCGTGTCGCTGCCGACGTCCTTGAGGGGTTCGTCGCGCCCCGGCGGGAGCTCCTCGACGCCGAGTTCGACGCGCTCCCCGTCGCGCTCGACGGCGACGTCCTCGGGCACGTGGATGTGGTTGCCGTACTCGTAGAGGAGCGCGTCCGCGCGCTCGATTGCGGCCTCGTAGCCGCGGTCCTGAATGAACTCCGTGCTCGCGCGGCCGACGTCGACGCCGGCCGCCGTGAGGAAGACGTTCCCGACGACGCCGGTGACCAGCACGTCGTCGGCGAGGTCGTTCGCGAGCGCGTGCTCGACGACCGTCACGGAGTCCGGGACTTTCGCGCCGCCGACGACGTACGTCCGCGGCGTCGGCGTCTCCTCGATGGCGCCGAGCACGTCCAGCTCGGTCTCCATCACGCGGCCCGCGTAGGACTCCAGTCGCTCGGGGAACCCGACCAGCGACGGCTGCGAGCGGTGCGCGGCCGCGAACGCGTCGTTGACGTACGCGTCCAGCACGGGGGAGAGCCGCGCGACGAGGAACGTCTCCGCGGCGCGCTCCGGTGAGAACTCCATGTACTCCTCGCTGTAGAAGCGCGTGTTCTCCAGCAGGACCGCGGTGCCCGCGTCGAGGGCGTCGACGGCGTCCCGCGCCTCCGCGGAGAACGTCGCGTCGCAGTACGAGACCGGGTTATCGAGCAGTTCGTCGAGCCGGTCGGCGTGGGCTTCGAGGCGCTCGAACTCGTCGCCGCCCGGCCGCCCCTGGTGGGCGAGAATCGCGACGCGCGCGCCGCGGTCGAGCAGTTCGTCGAGCGTGTCCACGTGCGCCCGGAGGCGGGCGTCGTCGGCGAGCGTTCCGTCCTCGGCCAGCGGGCTGTTGATGTCGACCCGCACCCCGACTGCGGCGTCCGCGGCGTCGAGGTCGTCGAGGGTCCGTATCGCCATGTGGTGGGACCGAGAGAAGCGGCGGGCATAGGCGTTTCTGTACGTCGCGGCCAGTCACGCGCCCGAATTCGGGTATTCGGACGCGAGTAAACGTCGGCGGCGTGCGCTCGGGGTCGGTTGTGGGATGGGACGTGGCGGCGAGTCCGTGGACGGCAGACGGACTGATACTCCGCTATCAGACCGGCTGACACGCCGGCGTCAGACCGGCTGGCACTCGGGACAGAGCAGTTGGCCGTTGACGTCCACGAGTTCGTGGGCGAGGCCGCCGCAGCTCTCGCAGACCCCCTGCTCGCTGTAGCTGTCCGCCGAGGGCGCTTGCTCGCTGCCCGTCGGCGGCGTGGACGGGGCCGCGGGCGCGCCGCGGAGCTGTTTCTCGACGGTCGGCGCGACGTCGCGGGCTTCCACGACCCCGTGGACGCCGTCGTCGTCGGTGACGAGCACGCGCGGGTCGCCCGTCCGCCCCATCAGGTCGGCAGCGTCCGCGACCGAGGCGTCCAGCGACAGCGACTCGGGCGGGCCGTCCATCACGTCCGCGGCGGTGACCGCGTTCGGGTCGTGGCCGTCCAGCAGCGCGTCCATCACGGACTCGGCGGTGACGACGCCGACCGGCTCGGTGCCCCGGAGGACGACCGCGCTGTTGGTGTTCTCCGCCCGCATCAGTTCCACCGCGTCGAGGAGTTCGTCGGACTCGCTGACGCCGACGAACTCCTGTGAGAGCACGTCCCTGAGCGCTAACTGCGTCATGTGAACACGTAGCACGCAGTCGGGCTAAAAG
Organism: Halobacterium sp. NMX12-1; assembly: GCF_040435975.1. NCBI lineage: Archaea > Methanobacteriati > Methanobacteriota > Halobacteria > Halobacteriales > Halobacteriaceae > Halobacterium > Halobacterium sp. NMX12-1. Next base: position 2,050,623 of record NZ_CP159204.1, read on the forward strand.
GTATCCCCACAACGCGTATGAGGGGCGGCAGCGAAGGTCTGTGGGACCGATGCGGCGCGCCAGCGGGATGGTCGTCGCGCGTCCGGTGGCCGCGTGACTGTCATCGTGGAGCCGTGACTGTCACCGCGGTCCCGTACCTGTCGCCGCGAGAGGAGGACGTGGCAGCGCTGACGGCGCCGAACCGCGGGATTCAACACCGCTGCCTCCCCTCGCGTGTAGCAATGACCATCCCGTCGTTCGCTATCGGCATCGCCGGGGGCACGGGCGCCGGCAAGACGACGGTAGCGCGCGAGATTACCGACAACGTCGAGGAGGCGGCCACCCTCATCCCGCTGGACAACTACTACAAGGACCTCAGCCACATGGACTTCGAGGAGCGGGCGACCGTCAACTACGACCACCCCTCGGCGTTCGAGTGGGACCTCCTGCAGGAACACCTCGACGCGCTGCTCTCCGGGCAGGCCGTCGAGATGCCCCAGTACGACTTCTCCGAGCACCTCCGAAAGGAGGAGCGAGTCACCGTCGAGCCCACCGACGTCATCGTGCTGGAGGGGATTCTCGCGCTCTACGACGAGGACGTCAACGACATGCTCGACCTCCACATCTACGTCGAGACCGACGCCGACGTCCGCATCCTCCGGCGCATCGAGCGCGACGTCGTCGAGCGCGGCCGCGAGCTGGAGGGCGTGATGGACCAGTACCTCTCGACGGTGAAGCCGATGCACGAGCAGTTCATCGAACCCACGAAGAAGGACGCCGACATCATCATCCCGGAGGGCGCCAACGCCGTCGCGGTCAACCTCCTCGAAGAGAAAGTGCAGGCCGAGAGCTCCGAGATGGCGGAGTGGGCGGTGCGCGGCGACGAGGAGCGCTACGAGCGCGAGTTCACGGACGGCGACGCCGACGACGACAACGAGGCGGAAACCGACGCGAGCGCGCCCGAGAACTCGGAGTAGCGCGGGAAGCGTGAGTGCGCGGTAGTTCTGTCGTCGGTACGGAGGAGAATCGACTGTCGCCGGCCTACCGCTCGGGCGGGTGGTAGTCCCAGACGTTCGCGCGGCGCAGGCCGTCGCCGACCGCCTTGTGGAAGTCCACCTTCGTCTCGAAGGTGTCCTCCTCGACGTGTTCGAAGATTTCCTCGACGGAGAGCACCTTCTCGTGGTTGACGCGGACCGGCCAGTCGCCGAACTCCTCGACGAACGCCGATTTCTCCAGCGGGAAGTCGTCTTCCTCGTCGGTCATCTTCGAGAGGACCGCCATGTCGTAGTTGCGGCCGCCCTCGCTGCCCTTCTCGCCGTCGGGGTCGTGGACCCAGTCCCGGCCCGAGGGGTCTTCCATCTCTGCCATACCCGTGACGTTCGCCGCCGGCCCCAAAACCGTTTCTCAATCCGCGCAGGGGTTTTCGACTGCTCGGGCGACGAGTCGCGGAGAAGTCAGCGGTGAGGCTGGGATTTGAACCCAGGAGGCTGACGCCACCGGTTTTCAAGACCGGCGCAATAGGCCGCTCTGCCACCTCACCACGCGAGCGGTCGTACGACGAGTGGACGGTTGAAACTGTCGTTGTCCGGCAGTCGGGGAGTCCCCCGCCCCCGGATTTCGAGTGTTCGATGGTGGAGCAGTGGGCGGCGATTGCACTCGGGGTGGTTTGTTGCGACGGGAACACGCCCACCCCGTTTTGCAAGTGTTCTCGCGAGAAATTCGGGGAGCGACGACGGCGCCGGACGGACGGCCGTTCGAAGCGATAGAGGAATTAGGCGATAGAGCGCTAATTACGCGCGGTTTATCGAGGTTATCGAGGCGCAGGATGTGGCAGGAGCCTCGGGGAGAAACGAGTGAAACAGACCGAACACGCGAAACTACCGAAACGATAGAACCGAGGGTATTATAGTGGACGGGCAGAAAGCGACTCGCAAGCGATGAAGACGCCGTTCCGCGACCGCGTCGAGCTGTTCACCAATAAGGACGTCCTCAAGGACCACTACGAGCCGGAGGAAATCCTCGAACGCGACGAGGAAATCGACCAGTACGCCAACGCCCTCCAGGACGTCGTGGACGGCTGGGAGCCGGACAACGTCTTCGTCTACGGGAAGACCGGCGTCGGGAAGACCGCGGTGACGCGGTACATGATGGACGCCCTCGAGTACGAGGCCGAGGAGCGCGAGGGCGTCGACGACGTGGTGAGCGTCGAAGTGAACTGTCACCACCACCCGTCGTCGTACCAGGCCGCCATCGCGCTCGTGAACGAACTCCGCGCGGACACCGACCGCGACCCGCTCACGACGGGGCTATCGACCTCGGACGTCCTGAACGCGCTGTTCGACGAAATCGAGGCGCGAGAGGGTACCGTGCTCATCGTGCTGGACGAAATCGACAACCTCGGCGACGACGACATGCTGCTCTACCAGCTGCCGCGCGCGAAGACGAACGGCAACATCTCGGACTCGCAGGTCGCGGTCGTCGGCATCTCGAACGACTACACGTTCCGCAACGACCTCTCGCCGAAAGTACAGGATACACTCTGCGAGCGCGAAATCAAGTTCCCGCCGTACGACGCCAACGAACTCGTCACGATTCTCACCGACCGCGCCGAGCGCGGCCTCCGCGGGGACGTTCTCGAAGACGGCGTTATTCCCCAATGCGCAGCCCTCGCTGCTCGCGACCGCGGGAGCGCGAGGCAGGCCATCGACCTCCTCCGCGAAGCCGTCAACGTCGCCGTCGAGGACGGCCGCGAGGTCGTCTCCGAGGAAGACGTGGACACCGCAGTCGAGCGCGTCGAGCGCGGCCGCATCAAGGACTCCATCAAGGACCTCACGACCCACGGCCAGTACGTCCTGCTCGCGGTCACGCAGATGTCTGTCAGCGGCGAGACGCCGGCTCGCGCGAAGGAACTCTACGAGGTCTACGAGGAGGTCGCTGCCGAGTACGCCGCCGAACCCCTGAGCCAGCGCAGCGTCCACGACCACCTCAACGACCTCTCGATGCTGGGGTTCCTCCGCCAGCACGACCGCAACTACGGCCGCGGCGGCGGGCAGTTCTTCGAGTACGAACTCGACGTCGACGCCGAGATGGTCCGCGAGGCGATGGCCGACGAAGCCGAGTAGCGGGTTCCGTCTTCTTCCTCCACTTCTCTCCACTTCCCATCTCCATCTCGCCTGTACTACTTATTCCACACCACCTATTCCACCTATTCCACCTACTCAATCGCTTTCCGCCGCATCCTCGCTGCTAGTTCTCTCTCGAACATTCGAAAACCGGGGTGGGGGAGACTCTCATCCCCTCGCTCTCGACGCTCCCCACTAGCTTCGCGCTGACTTCACTTGCAAAACGGGGTGGGGACCCTCGCCCGAAGACCCTCGTCGCTCTCGAACAACACTTGCAAACGGGGGTCCCCGGGGACGAGTCCCGGGAAGCTCACTCGCGGACGAGCACGCGCTCGCCGTCCTCCTCCTCGACGCGGAGGCCGAGGTCTTCGACGTACGCGGTCGTGAACGCGGGGACGACGCGGCCCGCGGCGCGGCGCGCGCGCAGTTCCGTGACCAGCGAGACGAGGTCGTCGCCAGTGCGGACGCGCGTCTGCTCGTGGAGGAAGTCGACGTCGTGGCCGGCGTCCACCGCGCGCGCGGTCACGTTCTCGATTTCTGGTGCGTCCCACGCGCCCTCGAAGTCGATGGGCTCGCGGAAGCCAGCGAAATAGAGGCTGCCGCCCCGGGCGGGGCCGACGACGACAGGGTTCCGACGGAGCTTCAGCGCCGCGCTGTCGACGTGTTTGCGCGCGACCAGCGGCGCGTCGGGTTCGAGGACGGCGACCGACGCCACGTCCTCGGCGTCCAGCAGGTGCGTGACCGTGTTCCCGACGCGGGCGTGCTTCGACGACCCGACCTGCACTTCGACGCGCGCGTCCGCCGCTTCGTCCTCGTCGAGCACGTCTTCGACGAGATTCCTGACCTCCCGCTCGGCGTCCGCCCCCTCGGGGACGTGTTCGTCGGGGAGCAGGTCGTCCGGCCGGTAGTTCACGAGGAGGTCCCCGCCGCTGTCGGTCACCGCGCGGAACGCGTCGGCGGCCATCGCCTCGTACAGCGAGACGGCTTCGCGCTCGGAGAGCGGCGACGTGGCTGCCAGTTCCGGGAGTACGAGTCCTTCCCGCGGCGGGTCGACGGGGACGGCGACGACAGTCATACGTGGTCCTCTGTCCGGGGGACGCTTGAACGCCGCGGTACGGCGGCCTCGTTCGCGCCGCCGACTAGCCGACGCGGGGCGCGCTCCGTCACCGCCCGCGTCGCCCCTTCGTCTGCCGGTAGTCGGTGTCGAGCAGGTCGAGGAAGAACTCGACGTACTCCTCGCGCTGGGCGTCGGTCTGGTCCGCGGGGTGAATCATCGGCGCGAGCTCGAACCCGCGCCCGCGAATCGTCGTCGCGTGGCACTCCTCGACGTCGAGGTCGTCGGCGGGCGTGGTGGTGTACTCTTTCCCGAGTTCCGTCAGCGCGCGCTGGCCGACCGGCACGAGCACCTCCGGATTGATAATCCGGATGTCGGCGTTCAGGTACGGCTCGCAGGTCGCGACCTCCTCGTCGCTGGGCGCGCGGGCGGGGTGGCGACACCGCGACAGGTACGTCAGGTAGGCGTTGTCCAGCTCGGGCTCGTCGCTGGACGGCAGCGAGTAGTTCAGGCCGACGCTCCCGAGGACGTGCTGGAAGCGCTCGCCCGCCTCGTCGCCCGTGAACGGGACGCCGGTCTGCTCGGCGCCCTCGCTGGGGGCTTCGCCGACGAACACGAAGTCCGCGCCGACGTCGCCGTAGCCGTGGACGACGCGCTCGCGGACGTCGCAGAGCCCGGGACAGTTCCGGCAGTCCTCGTCCATCCCGTAGGGGTTCTGCGGGCCGTCCTGGTGGGCGTCCATCTGGTCGGGAGTGAGGCCCGCGCGCAAAAAGCCGCTTCGCTCGGCCGCGAACACTTACTTCCGCGCTCGGTCGTCGCGAGGCGGGTCGTCGCGGAGCGCGTGGAGGTGTTCGTCGCAGACGGTGGCGGTGGCCTCCGTGACCTCGTAGGCGACGGTGGAGACGAGCGCGGCGTCGTCGCGCCGGCAGTCGGGCACCCACTGCGGGAGCGCGTAGAAGCCGTCCCGGTCGCAGAACGCGCAGCCGTCGACGCCCCGCCAGCGGCCGCGTTCGAGGCTGCGGCCGAACTCCGCGCGCTCGCAGTTCACGCAGAGCGCGCCGACGCGGACGCCGCCGACGGTGTCGACGACCGCGCGGTTGTAGCCCGCGGGTTCGCCGCACGCGATGCACCGGTGGCCCATCGCCGTGAGGACGCGCGGCCGCCGGCATAAGCCTGACTAAGAGGCCTATAGACCACTCTGTTCGGCGCTCCCGTCGGTGAGTTTCGCCCACCCGGAAAAACGGACTACCGAGTCGGTTGCCGAGCTACTCGTTGCGCGGGCTGCTCGGGTGGTAGTCGGTGTCGTACTCGCCGGGCCGGCCGTCCAGCCGGTCGGGGTTGATGCGGCCGCCCAGCAGCATGAAGTCCAGCATCGTCACGTTCAGCATCGCTTCGACGACCGGGACGCCGCGCGGCGGCAGCACGGGGTCGTGGCGGCCGACGACCTGAATCTCTTTGTCCTCGCCGGTCTCCCAGTCCACCGTCTGCTGTTTCTTCGGAATCGACGTGGGCGCGTGCAGGGTGACTTCGCCGTAAATCGGCTCGCCCGTCGTAATCCCGCCCTGCAGGCCACCGTGGTCGTTCTCGACGGGAACCGGCTCACCGTCCTCGTCGAACTCCCAGTCGTCGTTGTGCTCCTTCCCAGGAATCGTCCGGGCGTCGCGGCCGCGTCCGAACTCGAAGGCCGTGCTCGCGGGCACCGACAGCATCGCCTGCCCGAGTCGGGCCTCCACGGAGTCGAAGCGCGGCGCGCCGAGTCCGCGCGGTACGCCCCGAATCTCGAAGTAGATGGAGCCGCCGATGGAGTCGCCGCGCTCCTGGTAGTCCTCGACGAGCTCCTGCATCTCCTCGGCGGTCTCGGGGTGCGCACAGCGCACGTCGTTGTCCTCGGTGTGTTCGAGCATCTCCTCGAAGGACACCTCGGGCGCTTCAATATCGCCAATCTGGTTGACGTGGGCTTTCACCTGCACGCCCTCGTGCTCCAGCACTTTCTTGGCAATCGCCCCCGCCGCGACCCAGTTGACGGTCTCACGGGCCGACGAGCGCCCGCCGCCGCCCCAGTTGCGCGTGCCGAACTTCGCGGAGTACGTGAAGTCGCCGTGGGAGGGCCGGGGCGCGGTGACGAACGGCTCGTACTTCCCGGACTCGGCGTCCTTGTTCTGGATGGTCATGCCGATGGGCGTGCCCGTGGTGTAGCCGTCCTGAATCCCGGAGTTGATGGTCACCTCGTCGGGTTCGCCCCGCGACGTGGTAATCATCGACTGCCCGGGCTTGCGGCGGTCGAGCTCGCGCTGAATCGTCTCCTCGTCGAGTTCGAGGCCCGCCGGACAGCCCGAGACCACGACGCCCATGCCGGGGCCGTGGCTCTCGCCGTACGTCGTCACCTGGAACAGTCGCCCGAACCGATTGCCGTTCATTACCGGAGCATACGTCCCGAGGGGCTTATGGCTTGCAGTCCGCGCAACCGCTCCCGCCCCGACTGCCCCGCGCCGACCATGCGAACAGATTCGGGAGTCGGCTTTCCCGCGTGGGCGTGCTACATATTCACAATGGCTGCCACGACGCCGACAGCGACGCGGTGTGGGTGTGCGCGACCGCGCGACTGCGTGGACCGCCGCACCGGCAGGTACCTCACGGCGGTCTACTGGCTCGCCGCGGGCGAGGACCGCTCGCGGGTCAGCACGGGCGCGGTCAGCGACCGCCTCGGCGTGACGCCGGCGACGGTCACCGAGACGTTCGCCGAACTCGCCGCGGCCGACCTCCTCAACTACGAGAAGCACGCCGGCGTGCGGTTGACCGAGCGCGGCCGGGCGGTCGCCGGCGAACTCGCGTACCGCCAGTGCGTCGTCCGCACGTTCTTCGCGGCGGAACTGGGCGTCGAGTTCGGCGCCGACGAGGGCTACCAGTTCGGCTACGTGCTCCCGGAGAGCGGCGTCGAGACGCTACGCGCTCGCGTCGACCACGCGCCCGGCGACTGCCGCGACACTGCGACCGACACCGACTGCCTCTGCGAGGCGCGCGCGAACTGATGCCGGGCCTCGAAGTCCACGACGTTCCGGACGGCGTCGATCCCGACGCGTGGCACCTCGACGTCACCGGCGCCGTCGCGAGCGAGCTAACGTTCGACCGCGAGGACCTCCGAGCGCTCCCCGTAGAGACGTTCACGGCGGACTTCACGTGCGTCGAGGGGTGGGTCGCCGAGGACCTCTCGTGGCGGGGCGTCCGCGTCGGCGACGTGCTCGACCGCGTGGCCCCCACGGCGGCGGCCAGCCACGCGCTCGTGCACGCGATGGACGGCGAGTACGCCTGCTCGTTCCCCCTCGACGACCTCGCGGACGCCGTGCTCGCGCTGGAACTCGACGGCGCCGCGCTCCCGGTCGAACACGGCGGCCCCGCGCGCCTCGTCCCGACGGGCGAGGCGGACTGCTGGGAGAGCGTGAAGTGGGTCGCGGAGCTGACCGTCACCGAGTCCGCGCCCGAGGACGCCGACACCGCCGAGTCCATCGCGCTGTCGCGAGTCGGGTAGCCCGCCGACCGCGAACATATTCGACTCTGTTGCTATTCGGTCGCGGGCGCTGTGTCCGCGTATGCACTCGACTATCGACGTCACCGACACCGACCGCGAACAGCGCCGCGAGCGCGTCTTCGACCGCCTCGACGACGCCGAGGTGGGGGAGACGGTCGCGCTCATCGCCGACCGCGACGTCCACCCGACGCTCTCCCAGTACGCCATCGCGCGGGACGCCGCGCTCGACCGCTCCTACGAGCAGACGGGGCCGGAGTGGGAGGTCCGCGTCACGAAGCGACCGCCCGAGGAAGCCGACGACCCCTACGCGTTCGACGTGCGGAACCTCCCGCCGGCGCGCCGCCACGCCGTCCTCACGGACACGTTCGACCTGCTCGAACCCGGCGAGTCGTTCGTGCTCGTCAACGACCACGACCCCGAGCCGCTCTACCACGAGCTCTCCTCGACGCACGGCGACGTGGTCGGGTGGTCCTACGAGCAGGAGTCAGCCGGCGAGTGGCGCGTCGAAATCTCGAAGACCGGCGAGCCGGCGGCCGGCGCGGACGACGGCGCGACCGCGACGTTCGACGTCCGCGAGATTCCCAAGCCCGACCGCCACCCCACGATTCACCACCGGTTCGCGAACCTCGACGCCGGGGACGCCCTCGACGTCATCGCGCCCCACGAGCCGAACCCGCTGCGCCGGGAGTTCCGCCAGCAGTACGGCGACGGCTTCCAGTGGGAGGTCCGCGAGCGCGACCCCGGCGAGGTCCGCGTCCGCATCACGAAGACCGACGCGGACGGGGACCGGAGCGAACCGGACGACGCGAACGCGGACGAAAACGCCGACGCCGACACCGAGGACTTGACCGTCGTGCAGGAGTTGGACGTCCGCGACCGGCCGCCCGCCCAGCGCCACGAAGCCATCTTCGACGCGTACGCCGACCTCGACGCGGGCGAGGCGTTCGTGCTCGTCAACGACCACGACCCGAAGCCGCTGTACCACCAGTTCGAGGCCGAAGCCGGCCCCGAGTTCCGCTGGGAGTACCGCGCCCGCGACCCCGGCGAGTTCCGCGTGCTCGTCGGGCTCGCCGACGCCGCGGACCCGCAGTCGAGTCCGCCCGAGGACGTGGAAGCGCCGTTCTGACGCGCTCGCTTACCGCTCGACGGCCGCGCCGAGGTCGCCGAGCGCGTCGAAGAAGTCGGGGAAGGAGACGTCCACGTGCTCGCCGCCCTCGATGGTCGTCTCGCCGTCCGCGACGAGCGCGGCGACCGACAGCGCCATCACGATGCGGTGGTCGCCGCGGCCGTCAACGCGCGCCCCCGAGAGGTCGCTGTCGCCGCCGTGGACGACGAGTTCGTCCTGTCGCTCCTCGACGGCCGCCCCGAGTTTCGCGAGTTCTTCGGCCATCGCGGACACGCGGTCGGTCTCCTTGTAGCGGACGTGCTCGGCGTCCGTAATCGTGGTCGTGCCCTCGGCGGCCGCGCCCAGCACCGCGATGGTCGGCAGGAGGTCGGGGGTGTCAGCGACGCCCACCGTGATGCCGTCGAGGTCGCTGCGACCCACGACGATTTCGCCGTCGTCCTGCCGCCACTCGATGTCCGCGCCCATCTGCCGCAGGACGTCCACGATTGCGGCGTCGCCCTGCTCGCTGGGGTGGGCGCCCTCGACGACGACTTCCTCGCCGCCCGCGAGCGCGCCCGCCGCCAGCAGGTACGACGCCGACGAGAAGTCCCCGGGGACCGCGTACTCGCCGTCCGCGGGCTCGTAGGTCTGCCCGCCCGGCACCCGGTAGCCGTTCTCGCGCTCCTCGGCGGTCACGCCGAACGACTCCAGCACGTCCAGCGTGATGTCGACGTACGGCGCGGACTTCAGCTCGGTCGTCAACTCGATTTCGACGCCCTCGTCGGTGAGCGCGCCCGCCATCAGCAGCGACGTGACGAACTGCGAGGAGACGTCGCCCGGCATCTCCACGCGCCCGCCCTCAATGGGGCCGTCGACAATCAGGGGTGCCTGTCCGTTCCCGCGGGTCGAGCGCGCGCTCCCGCCGAGGTCCGCGATGGCGTCCAACAGCGGGCCCTGCGGCCGCGAGCGAAGTGACCGGTCGCCCGTGAGGACGGTCGTCCCGTCGGCGAGCGCGGCCGCACCGGAGACGAGTCGCATCGTCGTCCCGGAGTTCGCGCAGTCGATGACGTCCGCGGGGACGTCCGGCGCGCCACCGAACCCCGTAATCTCCCAGTCGGCCTGCACGCGCTCGGCGTCGCCGCCGAAGTGATCGACGGCGCGCGCGGTCGCCTTCGTGTCCGCGCTCACGAGCGGGTTCCGCACGAGCGCGCCCCCGGCGTACCCCGCCGCGAGGAGCGCGCGGTGCGTGTAGCTCTTCGACGGCGGGGCGCGAGCGGTGCCCGAGACTCGGGAGTTCCCGACAGTGACGTCCATGGGCGAGGCGACGGCGGCGGCCGCCATCAGGGTTCCGACGCCGGCGACTATGCACGGCAGTGAACGCCCACCACGACATCGACGTGACTTCCTGAAAGCCTCGGCGCTCACTCTGAACGGCCCCGCTATCCCGGTGACCACCGGAGCGGCGACTGATTCGCCGGCTGAAACTGGGTGGTAGGCGAATCCGTATCTGAACACCGCCGACGGCCCGGTGCAAACAGTTATAGTGGCGAGCGACAACTATCACTCGAACTGTCTATCGCTCGTTGCGGGCGACAAAAGCCGTCGCCGGATTTCGTCCGGCGAGTAATCAAATCCCGCAGTCGCAACCCACGCGCAATGCCAGAACTCCCCAACAAATCGCTGTCGGCCGCAGCCACTAGTGTTCAACCGAGCGACCCGAACGCCGGCGACACACCGCGACGCCGCCTCAAACGACCGGTTGGCTATACTAGCGACGTAATCGTTCGCCAAGAGTTCGGCCTCACTGACGTGGCGGGCCTCGAGGACGTGACAATCGAGCATTACGGCCCTGGAACGAATCGGGCGATAAACTCACTGCTCGTCCCGGTAGCAGGCGGCCCCAACAGCCGTGCGGCTGTGGCGCTGGCGAGTAGTATCGCTTCGGAGTGGGGCGCCTCGATTACACTTCTGACAGTCATCTCGGAGGACACCACAGACGACCAGAGACGAGACGCTGGCCGACGGCTGGATACGTACACCGACGTCGTGACCGGCAGTACCGTCGAGACGGCCCTCGTTCGCAGCGACGATGTTGTCCCGACGATAGCAGCGGAAAGCGACACACACGAACTCCTCGTGATTGGCGCGTCCGAGCGGTCACTGTTCGAGCGATTTTTCCGCGGGTCGGTTCCCAACGAGCTCAGGCAAGAAACACACGCACCGATATTCGTGGTCAGCCAATAGGGCCGTTCTGAGGGAGTCTCACTGCTCCCGAACCGCCGGTGCGTCCCGGACGCACTCACCACACCGAAGCGACGCCTCGGTCGGTAACTCGGGGTGAGAGACTCTCTCAGGGAGGATACGAGCCGATTGGGGCGCGGTGAGCTTCGCCGAGCCCCTCGCGATACCCAGTACGGGACGTTTCCCGGCAGTGTGTCGGTTCTCTGGTCTCTCGCTTTCCGGCCCGCGGATGGCCGGAGGCGGTAGGATTTTGCGGCGGCCGCGACGACTCCCCGGCATGGACCGCGACTTCGCGCGCCTCGACGAGTTCCTCGACGAGCAGGGACTGGACGGGTACGCCTTCCACGACGACGGCTCGAACAGCGACCTCTACTACGTCACCGGCTTCGACGCGCCGGACCCGTACTTCGCCGTCTACACGCCCGAGGAGACCGCCGTACTGGTCTCCTCGCTGGAGTACGGCCGCGCGAAACAGGAGAGCCGCGCGGACACGGTCAAGCGCCACGCCGACTACGACTACCGACAGAAGCACGCCGAGCACGGCGAGCGCGAGGCGGAGGCGCTGATGGCCGCGGAGTTCCTCGCGGACGTCGGCTGCGAGTCGCTGGCCGTCCAGGAGCGGTTCCCCGTGGGTGCCGCGGACCTGCTCCGCGAACAGGGCGTCTCCGTCGAGCCGGACGAGGACGGCGTCGTCACGGACGTGCGCGCGACCAAGACCGACGAGGAAATCGAGCACGTGCGGACCGCCCAGGAGGCCAACGAGGCCGCGATGGCGCGCGCGGAGGAACTCATCAGGGGCGCCGACGTCGGCGAGGACGGCGTCCTCCGCCACGACGGCGACGCGCTCACCAGCGAGTTCGTCAAGCAGGAAATCGAAATCGAGTTGCTGCGCCACGGCTGCGCGCTCGACGAGACAATCGTCGCCTGCGGCCGGGACGCCGCCGACCCCCACGACCGCGGGAGCGGGCCGCTGGAGGCGGGCGAGTTCGTCGTCGTGGACATCTTCCCGCGGGACAAGGCATCGAAGTACCACGCGGACATGACGCGGACGTTCCTCGTCGGCGACCCCACCGACACCCAGCAGGAGTGGTACGACGTCACCCACGAGGCGATGCGGGCCGCGCTCGACGCCGTCGAACCCGGCGCGACCGGCGAGGACGTCAATCAGGCGGTCGTGGACGTCTACACAGACCGCGGCTTCCCCACCGTCTACACGGACCCCGAGACCGAGACGGGGTTCATCCACTCGACGGGCCACGGCGTCGGCCTCGACGTCCACGAGCAGCCGTCGCTCTCGCAGGGCGGCGAGGAACTGCGCCCCGGCCACGTCATCACCATCGAACCCGGCCTCTACGACCCCGAGGTGGGCGGCGTGCGCATCGAGGACATCGTCGTCGTCACCGAGGACGGCTACGAGAATCTGACGGACTACGAGATTTCGCTCGCGGCGTGACCTACTCGCGCTCGCGCTCGCCGGGCGTCGGGCGCTCGCTGGCCAGCCGAATCGAGTAGTTCACCAGCGACTCCATGCGGTCCAGCGACTCCATCGCGGACACCAGCTCCGGGCTGTCACCGGCAGTCGCGCGCGCCGCCTCCAAGTCCTCCCGGAGCACGTCGATGGACTCCAGCAGGTCCGAGGACAGCAGGTTCGTCAGCTCGATGAGGTGGTCGCCGCGCTGGACGTCCTCGTCGTCGACGACCGTCCGGAAGTGCACGGAGAGCCCGTCTTCGGAGGGGAACGCCCGCACCTCGAAGGTCTTCTCGAGGGGGCGGAAGTGCTCGCGGAACGTCACCGGCTCCTGGGCGGCCATCGCGCGGTGGTACTCCGTGTAGAAGTCCGTGCCGACCGCGCCCGGGAACGCGTCCCAGACGTTCTCCCCGATGACGTCGTCGGCGTCTACCTCCAGAATCTCCTCGGCGGCGCTGTTGACGTACGTGAACCGCCAGTCGCGGTCGAGCGCGAAGAAGCCGTCCGTGATGCGCTCGTAGACGTTCCGCGCGAGGTCGTTCAGCATCGCGACGTCCTGCTCGGCCCGGTAGGACGCGGCGGCGTCGTGGCACGCCTCGGCCAGCGCACCCATCGGATCGTCCTCCTCGTCGTCGCGGACGTAGTCGGTGACGTCCAGCGAGATGGCGTCGCTGGCTATCGAGTCGGCGTCCGCCGTCTCGTAGACGACCACCGGGACCGCGGGGTCGGTGTCGCGCACGAGCCGCAGGAGCCGCAGGCCGTCCGTCCCGTCGGTCGCGTGTGCGACGGCGATGCAGTCGACGGCCTGCTCGGAGAGCACGTCGAGAGCGTCGGCCGCGGAGGAGAGCGCGGTCACTGTCAGCGGCGCGTGCTCGGGGAGCGCGCGCTCGGCCGCCGCGCGCGTCCGCTGGTGCGCGCTGACGAACAGGACGTTCAGTTCACCCATGACGGGGGTTCGTCGGCTTGTAGGGCCGCCCGCGGGTTAGTCACTTGTGGCTTCGTCGCGGGTCTGGAGGTCGTGGAACACCGCGAGGAAGTCCTCGTCGTCGAGGTCGGCGACGCGCTGGTCGAGCTCCGAGCGGAGCTCGCGGATGTCCTCGCAGAGCTTCTGGTAGCGGTCGTCGCCCGCGAGTTCGGCGTCGGTCTTGGTCGTCTCGATGGTCGCTCGCTTGGACGCCAGCGCGAAGTACCGCTGGACCTCCTCGTTGTACAGCGAGCGCGCGAGCAGCTGCTTGACGAGCGCTTCCAGCTCGTCGCGCTCGACGGGCTTGACGACGTACGAGTCGAAGCCGAGTTCGAGCGTGTCGAAGTCGGGGTCGACGGCGGTCACCATCGCGACCTGACAGTCGATGCCGCGCTCGCGGATGGTGTCGAGGACGTCGTCGCCGGAGCGCTCGGGGAGCCGGCGGTCCAGCAGGACGACGTCGACTGCCTCGTCGAGTTCGTCGAGCGCGTCCGCGGCGCTGTACGCCGTTCGCACGTCGTAGCTGTCCGCCAGCCAGTCGGCGAACAGGTCCGCGAGTTCGCGCTCGTCCTCGACGACGAGCACCGTCGCCGGTTCGGGCATCTCTGTCTGACCAAGTTCGTCGGTTCGGTTAACTCTTTCCCGCCGCGTCCCGGGTCAGTCCGCCGACGGCAGGCGGATGCAGACGGTGTTCTCGTCGGGCACGGCGACCGTGGCGCCGCAGTGGCGGGCGAGCCAGTAGACCGTCCACAGCCCGATGCCGGAGCCGTGCTGGAGGGATTCCTCGGTGACGCCGGCGAGCGCGCGGCGCTCGTGCTCGGGAATCCCGGGGCCGTTGTCGGACACCCGGACGTCCACGAGGTCGTCGCCGTCGGCCGCGAGCGTCACGCGGGGCGGGTCGCTGTCGTTGTGCTCGACGGCGTTCGTCAGGAGTTCGCGGACCGCCAGCCGGAGCCGGGCGTCGACCTCGGCGCTCGCGTCCACGGCGTCCTCGAAGACGGCCTCGGGGTGTTGGGAGCGGGCTCGCTGGAGTTCCGCGTCGAGGAGGTCGTCGAGGGGCGCGGTGTTCGCGTCGTCCTCGCCGAGCACGCGCTCGACGACGCGGGCCTTCTCGCTGACCGCCAGCAGGTCTTCGGCCGCGGACACGATACTGTCGATATCGGCGTCGTCGTTCCGGTCGGCGAACCGCTCGGCCCGCCCGAGCACGACGTTCAGGGAGTTCCGGACGTTATGCCGGAGGACGCGGTTCAGCACGCGCAGGCGCTGGTCGCGCTCCTCGCGGGCGGTGACGTCGCGCGCCACGAGGACGTAGCCGCCGTCGCCCAGCGACGTCATCGACAGCTCCTGTGGGTACGTGCGGCTGTCCTCGCGGCGCGCGAGCACTTGCCCGTGCCAGTGGTCGTCGCTGTCCCCGTTGGCGTCCAGCTCCTCGAAAACATCTCGGAGGCGGTCCTCGGCGCTCTCCGGGTAGTACTCGCGCCAGTGGGTGCCGGCGACGCCGCCGTCGGTCCGGTACTCCTCGCGGAAGGCGTCGTTGGCGTAGACGACTCGCCGGTCGGCGTCGAGAACCGCGACGCCGTCCATCGCGGCGTCGAGCGCGCGCTTGAGCCGGACCTGGACGCGGGAGCGGTGGCGCGCCCGCTCGCTGTACGTCCCCGCGACGGCGGCGCCGAGCGCCCCGACGCTCGTGTGCTGGACGAACACGTGGTCGACCGTCGTCCCGTCGCCGTACCCGCCGACGAACATCGTCCAGAGGCTGAGCGCGAGCACGCCGCCCGCGCCGCCGACCGCCCACGCGGCGACGGTCGTGGCGCGCGCCCGGTCCCGCCCGCGGTACCGGAACCACACGCCGTACGCCAGCAGCGCGACCGACGGCCCCACGGTGGTCGCGACGACGACCGGCTGGTGGTGCCCGTGGTCCCCGAAGTGAGCGACAGCAGCCGCCGTGAGCACCGCTCCGAGGCCCGCGACGAGCCAGTCGAGGGCGGATTGCTCGCTCGGTTCGCTGGCGTCTAACTGCGGCACGGGCGACCGGAACCCGTGGGGGCATAAAAATCCACGCGTCGAATTATCAGCGGCGGAAATCGGGGCGGTTCGGCGCCGCTGCGCGGGCGGCGTGAACGAACTGCTTTTGCCGGGGCGGCCGCTATCCGAATCCGATGGACGTACTCGTGGTGGGGGCCGGCGACGTCGGCCGCTGGTTCGCGGAGCTGGTCGACGCGCCGGTGACGTTCACCGACGTGGACGCCGAGCGCGCGAGAGCGGCCGCGACGGAGCTCGACCGCCGAGCGGCGGCCGTCCCGCTGGACACCGAGGAGTCGTTCGGTATCGTCGCCGTCGCCGTGCCGATGGGGGCGGCCGTCGACGCCATCGAGCGCCACGCCGGCCGCGCCGAGCAGGCGGTCGTGGACTTCACCGGCGAGATGCGCGCGCCGCTTTCGGCGATGGCGGAGACGGCGCCCGCCCGCGAGCGCGTGAGCTTCCACCCGCTGTTCGCGCCCGAACACGCGCCGGGCCGCATCGCGGTCGCGGAGAGCGCGCCCGGGCCGGCGACCGACCGCGTGCGCGAGTGGCTCGACGCCGCTGGCAACGACCTCGTGGACGTCGGCGCGGCCGAGCACGACGACGCGATGGGGACGATTCAGGGGCGGGCGCACGCCGCCGTGCTGGCGTTCGCGCTCGCGGCCGACGACGTGCCCGAGGAACTCGCCACCCCGGTCTACGAGGACCTCGCGGCGCTCGCCGAGCGCGTGACCGGCGGGAACGCCCGCGTGTACGCCGACATTCAGGACGCCTTCGGCGGCGCGGACGACGTGGCCGCGGCCGCACAGCGGCTCGCCGACGCCGACCGCGAGGCCTTCGAGGAGGTGTACGAGGATGCCGGTCGATAGGGCGGCGATTCTGGACTCGGCGAAGTACCTGCGGGACGTGCGGCCGCTTGACCCCGACGAACTCCGGGAGTACGTCGCCGACCAGCCACACGAGGCGGTCGTCCGGCAGGTGCTGCGCGAGCACGCCGCCGACCTCGGTCTCGTGGAGCGCGAGGACGGCACGTTCGTCCCCGCCAGCGACGAGCCAGTCCACCCTGACTTCGACGGCGTGGACGCGCTCCCCCGGCGGTACGAGCGCGTCGTCGAGGACCTGTTAATCGAGCAGTGGGGCGGCGACTGGCACCGCGGCGACTCCGGGAAGCGCCTGAGGGAGACGATTCGGCGCTTCAAGGAGCAGTACTACCGCCAGCACGCCGTCGAGTACGACGAGGAGGTCGCGCTCGGGTACGCAATCTACCACCTCGCGACGTACTACGCGGCGATTCAGTACGCGCTCGCGGACCTCGCGGCGGGCGGCGTGCTCTCCGGGGACCTCCGCGTGCTGGACGTGGGCGCGGGCGTCGGCGGCCCCGCGCTCGGTCTGTTCGACTTCCTGCCCGACGACGCGCTCGTGGAGTACCACGCCGTCGAACCGAGCGACGCCGCGGACGTGCTGGACGAACTGCTCGACGAGACCGGGCGGAACGTCCACCCGACGATTCACCGCGAGACCGCCGAGAGCTTCGACCCCGACGGCGAGTACGACCTCGTGCTGGCGTGTAGCGTACTCAGCGAACTCGACCAGCCGGTCGAAACCGCCCAGAAGTACGTGGACGCGCTCGCCGAGGGCGTTCCCGAGAGCGAAGCGACCGGGAGCTCGTCGCGCGAGCGACGCGAGTGCGACGGTGGGACGTTCCTCGGGCTCGCGCCCGCGGACAAGAACACGAGCACGCACCTCCGCGAGGTCGAGCGAACACTGGAAGAACGGGGGGCGACCGTCTACGGGCCGACGCCGCGACTGTGGCCGGGCGAGCGCCCCAGCGACCGCGGCTGGACGTTCGACGAGCGCCCGGACGTCGCGGTGCCGAGCTTCCAAGAACAGCTCGCGGGCGCGAGCCAGCGCCCCTCGGAGTTCTACCACACCGACGTACGGTTCTCGTACTCGCTGCTGCGCACGGACGGCGTCCGCCAGCACGACGTCTCGCTGTCCGCCGACCGGCTGTTGAAGCTCGCGGACGCCGACGACCGCGTCACCGACCGCGTGGACGCGGTGCTGGCGAAGCTCTCCCGGAACCTCGCCGAAGACGGGAATCCGCTGTTCAAGGTCAGCGACGGCAGCGAGCGCGAGGACTGTTACGCGGTGCTCGTGCGGCCGACGAGCCTCAACCGCGACCTCCAGCGCGCGGACTACGGCCAGTTGCTCTCCGTGGAGTCGGCGCTCGTGCTCTGGAACGACGACGAGGAGGCGTACAACCTGGTCGTCGACGAGGAGACGGTCGTCGACCGCGCGTAGGGCCCCGGACGGGTCGTCGCGTGAGCCGGTATTTTATGCTGGTTCGTCCGCGAGAGCGACGTATGACACTGGAAGGTCTCGACGACCTCGACAAGCAGATACTGCACGCGCTTCAGGAGGACGCCCGCAGCACGTCCTCGCAGAACATCGCCGACAGCGCGGGGGTCTCCGCGAGCACGGTCCGCAACCGCATCCAGCGACTGGAGGAGCGCGGGATACTGCGGGGCTACCACGCGGACGTCGACTACGAGCTGTCCGGCTACCAGCTGTACACGCTCATCGTCTGTACGGCGCCCGTGACGCGCCGCGAGGAGCTGGCGGCGCAAGCGCTGAGCGTGCCGGGCGTGGTGCGCGTCGAGGAGGTGATGACGGGCTCGGAGAACGTCCACGTCTCCGCCGTAGGGACCGACAGCGACGACTTGAGCCGCATCGGCCGCGACCTCGACGACCTCGGGCTGGAGGTCGTCGACGAGGACCTCATCCGGAACGTCCACTCCGGCCCCTACGAGGGCTTCGACACCGGCGTATCGGACGAGGAGTGATTATATTCCTTATATTTTGACGACTTAGCAGAAAGTCCGGTTATTTTATGCGGTTCCGTCCGGTACGAGTGGGTGAGTAGCGACACCCGAAGCGGCGGGTGCGCTCACCAACGCACATGAGTTCATCCGAACACGCGACAGACCGGACGCGGCAGGGGGAGGACGCGGTATTCGTCGTCGGCGGGGGCGCCGTCGGTCGCGCGGTCGCCGACCGACTGGCGGCCGACGGCGAGACGGTGACGCGCGTCGACCGGTCGCCGACGACCGACCCGCCACCCGGACAGACCGTCCGGACAGTCGACGCGCTGGACGCCCACTCGCTGCGGGGGGCCGGCCTCGACGACGCGACCACGGTGCTCGCTCTCGAACCCGACGACGCCACCAACCTCCTCGTCGCACAGCTCGCGCGCACCACGTTCGGCGTCGAGCGCGTGCTCGTCCGAACGAACGACCCCGACAGAGCGTCCGCCTTCGAGCTCGGCGGCGTCGAGACCGTCGACGCCGCCGCGGCGCTCGCCCGCGCCGTCGCCGACCGGTGGTAGCGTGCGGGCGAACGGCCGCTCTGTCGAGCGCACAGCGCGACGACCACCCCGTCTCACACTGACTCTCTCATGAAAACACTCGAACGAGACCTCGGCCTCGGCGCCGTCTTCGCCATCAGCGTCGGCGCCATGATCGGCAGCGGCATCTTCATCCTCCCCGCGCTCGCGCTCGGCATCGCGGGTCCCGCGGTGATAGTGGCGTACCTGCTGGCCGGCCTGCTCGTCGTCCCGGCCGCCCTCTCGAAGTCCGAGATGGCGACCGCGATGCCGGAAGCCGGCGGCACCTACCTCTACATCGAGCGCGGCATGGGGCCCGTGCTCGGCACCATCGCGGGCGTCGGCACGTGGTTCTCGCTGTCGTTCAAGAGCGCGCTCGCGCTCGTCGGCGGCGTCCCCTACCTCGTGTTGCTGTTCGACCTCCCCGTCAAGCCCGTCGCGCTCGGCCTCTCGGCGTTCCTCATCCTCGTGAACCTCCTCGGCGCGAAGCAGACCGGCCGCCTGCAGGTCGTCATCGTCTCCGTGATGCTGGCGGCGCTGGGCTGGTTCGTCGCCGGCAGCGCCACCAAGACCCAGCCCGAGAACTACCAGAACTTCTTCACCGGCGGCGTCGAGGGCCTGCTCGCGGCGACCGGCCTCGTGTTCGTCTCCTACGCGGGCGTCACGAAGGTCGCCAGCGTCGCCGAGGAGGTCGAGGACCCCGGGAAGAACATCCCCATCGGCATCCTCGGGTCGCTGGCGTTCACCACCCTGCTGTACGTCGGCATCGTCGCGGTGATGGTCGGCGTCACCGAGGCCGGCAGCGTCGCCGGCTCCGCCACCCCGGTCGCGGTCGCCGCGGAGGTCACGCTCGGCCAGTGGGGCGTCTACGCGGTCATCGGCGCGGCGCTGCTCGCGCTCGTCTCCACCGCCAACGCCGGCATCCTCTCGTCGTCGCGGTACCCGTTCGCGATGAGCCGCGACCAGCTCGCGCCGCCCACGTTCGCCGAGATTCACGAGCGGTTCGGCACGCCCACGACCGCCATCACGCTCACGGGCGCGGTCGTCCTCGCGCTCATCGCGTTCGTCCCCATCCTCGAAATCGCGAAGCTCGCGAGCGCGTTCCAGATTCTCG
The DNA here is from genome assembly GCF_040435975.1 of Halobacterium sp. NMX12-1. NCBI lineage: Archaea > Methanobacteriati > Methanobacteriota > Halobacteria > Halobacteriales > Halobacteriaceae > Halobacterium > Halobacterium sp. NMX12-1. The sequence goes on from NZ_CP159204.1 coordinate 2,070,600, forward strand.
TGTTCGTGCTCATCAACTTCGCGCTGGTCGCGTTCCGCGAGGGCTCGACCGAGGGCTACGACCCCGAGTTCGAGTCGCCGCTGTACCCGTGGATGCAGGCGTTCGGCGTCCTCAGCGGCGTCGTGTTGCTCACCCAGATGGGGTGGGTGCCGCTCGTCGGCGCGGTCGTCATCACCGTCGGGAGCGTCGCGTGGTACTTCGTCTACGCTCGCTCGCGCATCCGCCGCGAGGGCGCCGCCACGGACGTCATCCGGCGGCGGCTCGGCCGCGACGTGCTCACGGAGACCGAGGCGTTCGTCGACGGCGAGTTCGCCGACGAGGAGACGCCGGAGGTGCTGGTCGCGCTCACCCGGGAAGCCGACACCGAGCGGGAGCGCGCGCTCCTGTCACTGGCCGCCGACCTCGTCCGGCCGGAGGGCGGCCGCGTCGTCGTCGTTCGCTTCGACGAGGTGCCCGACCAGGCGCCGCTGGACCACGCCGCGGAACTGCAGTCGCCCGCGGACGTCCGCTTCGAGGAGCAGGCCGGCGACCTCGCCGACGAGTTCGACGTCGACGTCGAGTACGGCGAAATCGTCAGCCACGACACCAAACACGCCATCGTGAACTACGCCGAGCACCGCGGTGTCGAGGCCATCGTCGCCGAGCACGAGCGCCTCCGCCTGCGGTCGCGGCTGCTCGGCGACCCCATCGACTGGGTCGTCCGCCACGCCCACTGCGACGTGTTGCTCGTGGAGAACCGCGGCTACGACGACCCCCAGCACGTCGTCCTCGAAGGGGACGGCGGGCCGTTCGACCCGGCTTCGGTCGTCGTCGCCGACGCGATTGCGGGCGAAACCGGCGGCCACGTCACGCTCCGCTCCCCGCTGGGCGACGACCTGCCGGAGACGCGCACCGAGACGATTCGAGCCTACCAGAGCGAACTCGCGGGGCTGCTGTCCGCGCCGGTCCGAACGCGCGACCGGTCGGCCGACGGCACCGACCCCGACGTCGTGATTCGGACGGGCGTACAGAGCCGCGTCCGCGGCGGGCGCGGCGACTACTCGCCGAGCGCCGCCGACTCCACCGAGGTCACGGTCTATCCCCGGGAGTCGCGACGGCCGGGGTTCGCGCGCCGGGTCGTCGAACGCCTCGTGTTCTGACCGGCGCCGACACGCTTTTTCCGCGGCGGGGTGACTCCCCGCGTAATGACAGCCGCGCCGCCGGTGGTCCCGCGATGAGCGAGGAACCCGAGATTCTGGTCACGAACGACGACGGCATCGACGCGCCGGGGATTCGAGCGCTCGCGGAGGGCCTCGACGACGTCGGGAACGTGACGGTCGTCGCGCCGACGACGGACAAGAGCGCGACCGGCCGCGCGATGTCCCACGAGGTCACCGTCGAGGAGCACGAACTCGGGTACGCCATCGACGGGACGCCGACCGACTGCGTGGTCGCGGGGCTGGAAGCGCTCGGCCCGTACCCGGACGTGGTGGTCGCGGGTGTCAACGAGGGCGCGAACCTCGGGATGTACGTGCTCGGGCGGTCGGGCACCGTCAGCGCGGCCGTCGAGGCCGCGTTCTTCGGCGTGCCCGCAATCGCGTCGTCGCTGTTCCTCACCGAGGCGGACTTCGGCGAGCCGACGGAGCCCTCGGACTACGAGGCCGCCGTCGAGGCGACCACGTACCTCGTCGAGCACGCCCTCGACGCCGGCGTGTTCGAGCACGCCGACTACCTGAACGTGAACGCGCCCCACCCGGGCGCGGACGCCTCCGGCGAGATGGTCGTCACGCGCCCCTCCCACGGCTACGACATGACCGCCGACCGCGACGGCGGCACCATCACGCTCCACGACCGGATGTGGGACCGGATGGACGAGGGCGACATCCCCGACCCGCCGGGGACGGACCGCCGCGCGGTCGTCGACGGCCACGTCTCCGTCTCGCCGCTCACCGCGCCCCACACCACCGAGCACCACGAGGCGCTGGACGCGCTCGCGGAGACCTACGACTAACCTTCCTCATTAACCCTCGCAGCCAGCTATTTATGGCGCGCGTGGGAATGTCACGCGTGATGTCGTCGCCGTCAGACGGGCTCCTGCCGCGCGTCACGGGACTTGCCCGCCGGCTCGTCGCCCGGTTCCGGCCCGAGCGCATCACGCTCACGCCGCCGCCGACGGCGTTCACGGACGGCGAGGACCGCGAGGTTCGCGTGCGCGCCTACGACGAGCGGGACTTCGAGTCGCTGGTCGGGATGTACGACGACTTCGACCCCAGCCAGCGCGCGCAGGGGACGCCGCCGCTCGCCGAGGACGCCATCAGAGACTGGCTCGACGGCGTCCTCGACGGCCCGAACGTCGTCGCAGTCGCGGACGGCGAGGTCGTCGGACACGTGATGTTCGTCCCGGACGGCACCGGCCGCCACGAACTCGCCGTCTTCGTCCACCAGGACTACCAGCGCGCGGGCATCGGCACGCACCTCCTCGCGGTCGGCCTCGAACACGCCCGCCGCGAGGGCGTCGAGTACGTCTGGCTCTCCGTCGAGTCGTGGAAGCGCGACGCCCAGCGGCTCTACCAGCGCGCCGGCTTCTCGACGGTGAACCCGATGGGCGCCGCCCACCGCATGTCGCGGTACCTCTGAGCGGTCGCCGTACTCGCGTCCCGCCAGCTAGCATTTATGTGGACGTGAACGAGTCACTCGGTATGGACGACGTCGACTTCGACGAACTCGTCTCGTCGCTGACGCCGCGCGAGGAGAACAGCGCGCTCAAGTCCTACCAGAACACCGTCTCCGTCTCGTGCCCCGCCTGCGGCGACCCCTTCGACGACCTCGTCGTCTGCAAGGACAACCCCACGAGCCTGAACCTCTCGCGGCAACTGGACCTCTGCGTCGGCGTCGACGACGGCCGCGCCGTCATCTTCACGCACAAGCCCCAGTAGTCGCGAGCGCCGCCGCCGCGCTCACCGCGCCTCGACGCTCACCGAGAGGTCGTCGACGTAGTGAGTCGCGTCGGCCTCCCAGATGACCGCCGTGCCGACCGCGAGGTACAGCGTGTCCGTGGACAGCTCCGGCGTGGTCCACTCGAAGTCGTACTCGTGCCAGCCGTCCGCCAGCCACAGCGGCTCCCGGAGGCCGCCGTACGGCGTCTCGCCCAACGCCGAGGTGTTGACGCCCGGCTTCGGGAAGTCCGCCTCGGCCGCGGGCGGCTCCGGGCCGAGGCGCATCACGGCGTCCCGAATCGTGTTGAACGACTCCGACTCGCTCCAGAACTGCCCCGCCACTCCGACCTCGTACGCCCGCCCGGACTCGACGGACACCGGGTGGACGGCCCACGTCACGCCGTCGTCGTAGCTCCCCTCGTTCCACACCCGCAAGGACTGGTCGCCGGCCGCCGCCTGCGCGTCCGAGACGCCGACCTCCCACTCGAACTCCGCGAGGTCCACTTCCGGGCCGATGGCCGCGTCCGCCTCCCAGTCGCCGAGACCGTCCTCGAAGCTCTCGGCGAACGCCGCGTCGTCATCGTCGCCACCCGGCACGACACAGCCCGCGAGGCCCGCGATTCCAGCGGCTGCGCCCGCGCGGAGCACGTCTCGGCGATTCATGGCGGAGGCTACTGCGGCCGACGGCATAACCGCTCGGGCGGCGTCACTTCCCCTCCCAGTAGTCCACGTCGTCGTCGATGCGGTAGTAGCCGTCCAGCGACCGCACGCCCCGGCCGCCCGGCGCCGCGCCGACGAACACGCCGAACTTCTCGGAGTCCGGGTAGACGGTCACCTCGGGCTCGTTCATCGTGGAGACGACGAGGTAGCGCAGCGGTCCCTCGGAATCGTTGACGACCCTGTGCCCACCGGACTCGCCCGCGGGGAGCGCGACGTAGTCGCCCGCGCTGAGCGGCCGCGACTCGCCCGCGAGCCGCACCATCCCGCTCCCGGAGAGCACGTACAGCGCCTCCTCGTTGGCGGTGTGGTAGTGGTACGGCCACGACGCCTCGCCCGCCGGGAGTTCGTAGAGGCTGCAGCCGAGGTCCTCGCTGCCCGCCGCCTCCCCCAACTGCTTGCGCCGCACCCGCATCTCGCCGTCGTCGACGTCCGTCCAGTCGAGGTCGTCCTCGTTCACGAGTGGCATAGGCCGCCCGACGCCGCGCAGCGAGTAGTTTCTTTGCCCGCGACCGAGGTTACCGCCTCGCCTACTGTTGCTGTGGCTCGGCCGTGATCCACTGCTCGCTGCTGGAGAGCAACACGAGCTGGTCGGTCACGTCCTCCATCGCGTCCACGAGCCGGTCGAACAGGCACGCGAACTCCCGGTACACCATCGGCTGATCGACGGTCTCGTCCGCGAAGACGTCCGCCACGACGGCGTTGCGGACGTCGTCGCAGTCGCTCTCGGCGGCGCGAACCGTCGCCACGTGCTCGGCTATCGACCCCGTCTCCGTCGAGGAGGTCAGCAGGCGGACGAACTCGCGGACGGCGTCGTGGAGCGCGCCCATTGCCTCGGTCACGCGGCTGACCATCTCCCGGTACCGCCGGAAGCACGAGCGCCGCCGCGCCGGGGTAACCGTCACGAGCGCTTCGGCGATCTCCTCGGCGGCGTTCGGAATCTCGTCGAGCAACTGGTAGAGCCGCACCACCTGCTCGGCGTTGAGGTGCATCCGGGAGTTGCGGATGCCGAACTCCCGGACTGTCGTGTTCGTGACGAGCGCGCTGATGCGCCGGCTCCGCCCGTCGCACTCGCTCTCGCGGGCTCGAATCTCCTCGACGAGCTGTCGGGCCGCGTCCCCCGCGGTGTACTCCTCGACGAGTTCCGCCAGCAGGTCCACGCACTCGCTGATGGTTTCGAGGTACGCGTCGGTCTGCTCGACGACCCGCCTTGAGAACTCCGGCGTGCCCTTGGATGACATCAGTTCGAAGTCGGCGCCGGCAGTCGCAAAGAGGTTGATATGAGGGCTCCGTACCCCAACGTGGCCGACTATAGCTCGTCGCGGCCGTTCGGTCGGCGGTTCCCGCGCCGTCCGACCGCGTTCACGGAATCCACTACAGGGAGTAGCTTTTCACCTATCCGCGGCTGTGGTACGATATGGTGATGTCCCTCCAAGGATTCGGCGCAGCCCTCGTCGTCGGTGTCGCTGTCCTCTGTGCCGGGGTGATTTCGCTGGGCTTCATCGTTCCCCAGCGGCTCTTCGAGAGCACTGTAGGACTCGTCGCCTTCTTCGCCGCCGTCCTCCTGATGGTCGTCTGCGCAGTCGTTGCGAACTACTACGACCTCCGAGGAGTTCTCTACGACGAGTTCGGCTAATCGCGCGCTGGCCGCTCGTGAACCGTGGTAACAGAATCGACGTCAACTTCGGACAGCCGACCGGAGAGCAGGTCACCGAGCTTCGCATCCTTCTCAGTGTCGTCGTCGGAGGATGGCCCGGAACTCGGGACTCTCGCTTTGCTACCCATAGTCGAGAATTGCGCGTCTTCGCGTAAAAGGTTTGTTCGCCGACCGAGCCGAAAGCGCCGTCTACCGATTCTCGCGCTGTTCGACCTTGTTCAGTTCGATGAGCAGCCGGAAGATGGCCTTCACGAGGTTCGGGTCCACGTCGAAGGCCTCCGCGTTCTGTCCGGCGCGGTCCATCACCGCCTGCTCTTGGCCCTCGTCGGTCGTCGCCATCCCGCGCTCGTCTTTGACCTCCGCGATGGTCTCGGCGACGTACGTGCGCCGCGCGATGAGGTCGACGATTTCGCGGTCGATGGACTCGATTTCCTCGCGCAGTTCCTCCAAGCTCATGTCGTCCGGGCCCCGTCCAGCTGTGTCGTCGTCAGCCGGACTGTCCCCGGGTTCTCGTCCCATAGTGATTTCACCTCCTGTAGTGCGTCTTCCTCGCCGACCGCGACGTAGCTCGGGCCGGTGCCCGAGAGGGACGCCCCGTCGGCGTGCGGGAGGGCGTCCACGATTGGCTCGGTCGGGTGGCCGAGCGCCGCTGCGAACGCCAGCCCGTTGACCGTCATCGCGGTGCCGTACTCGCCGTCGGCCGCGAGGTCCGCGACGTGGTCGGCCATCGGCGCGACCCGCTGGCAGCGCTCGACGTCCGCGTCCGCGGAGAACGACTGCTCGGGCGGCGTCCACACGAGCGCCGCCCACTCGACTTCGTCGCGGAACAGCAGGTCGTCCTCGCGGTTGTCCGTCATCGTGAGCCCGCCGAGCATGCTCGCCGACGCGTCGTCGAACGCGCCCGTGACGGTGACGCCGACGTCGCGCGCGGCCTCGACACCGAGCCGCGCCGCGTCCTCGCGGGCGACCGACTCGGCTTCGCCGAGCGCGTCCAGCGTCGCCAGCACGGTCGCGTTCGCGGCCGCGCTGGAGCTCTTCAGGCCCGAGGCCAGCGGCACCTCGCTGTCCGTGTGGACGGTGCCGCCCTCGCCGTGCCCGTACTCGTCGGTCACCAGCGACACGCACCGCTCCACGAGCGCGGTGTCGGCGTCCGGGTGGTCGGCGACGCTGCCGGTGACGCCGTCGGCAGCCGCGTCCAGCGACACCTCCGCTGTCACGTCGAAGTCGAGCGCGAACGCCGACCCGATGCCCGTCGCGAGCGCGTTCAACACAGTGCCCGCGGCTGGCGCTGCTGCACGGCCGTCCATGTGTTGACCTGCCACGGCCGGTATTTACGACTGGCGCTTCGGGCAAGGAGAGCGTGGGCGAGCGAAGCGAGCCCACGTTATAGCGAGCGGCGAGCACCGCGAGCCGTGAGCAGCGCGCTCGACTGACGGGAGGGCACGTCGAAGCGCGTCGATGCGCTCTGCTGCTCGCACTGCTATGGAGGGTCGCCGATGCGCCCGGCTGCTCGCGGGTCGCTACGCTCCGCGTTCGCTTCGACGTGGCCTCGCGTTGGTCGGCCACGCAAACAGCGGGCTTTTCCACGCTCACCCGCAAGCCACAGCTATGAGCGCCCGCAACGACATCGCGCCGAGCACGCTCGGCGTCGAACTCGAAGAGGAGGGCGTCTACGTCGAGTACACGGACGGCCGCCGCACGTTCTACAACGGCGTCCCGGAGAAGGTCCACGGGACGGTGCGGTGCCGGCCGGGCAAGGACGTCCACGTCCTCGTCACGGACCCGACGGAGACGGAGGGCGTCCTCGTCTACGTGAACGACCGCAAGACCCACGACGAGATTCTCGAATCGACGGGCGTCGGCCGCGTTCTCCTCGACCCCGGCGAGGAGGAAGAGCTGTTCCCGGGCGTGACCGTACGCGCGGACGGCTACGCGACGGAAGTCGAGGCCGACCCGGAGGAGGCCCGGGGTCGCGTGTTCGTCTTCGAGGAGGACGAGCTCGGCGAGCGCTCGTTCGAGCTGTTCGCACCGGAGTCGGAGGAGTAGCGCCGGCGTCCGCTACTGGAGGTAGGAGGGGTCTTCGGCGTCACAGTTCTGTTCGTGCTGTTCGGCGTCCCCCTGGTCGTCGAACATCAGTCCGCACTCTTCGCAGCGGTACCAGAGCATGTCGTCGCGCTCAGTCTCCTCGACCATGTGTGCGTCTGCGTCGCCCGAGCTAAAAACCGTTGCCCCCGCCGAGACGCCGGATTCTTCACCGACGGACGGCGTTTTCGCCGGACACGTCCACCCGGTGACGCGGCAGCGGCCGCCCAGCCCCGGCGACGCGGACGCCCGGCGCTCGACTAGGGCCGGATGCAGCGCTCGGGGTCGAACGGCAGTCCGAGGTGGTCGAAGACGTCGCGCCACCGACCGACGTCGCTGTCGTCGAGGATGCAGGGCGCGTAGCCGGCGTTCAGGAACAGCGCGAGCGCGGGATAGCGCTCGGTTCGAACGCCGACGCGCACGCTGTCGTAGCCGGCGTCGAGCAGCCGGCGGGTGGCCGCGGCGGCGAGCGCGCGCCCGAGTCCTTCGCGGCGGTGGGCGGGGTCGACGACGAGCGACGAGAGCGCGCCGCCGAACGGGAAGTAGTGGTCGCCGGCGTCCGGCTCGTGTATCGCCGAACACGTCCCGACGACGGCGTTGGTCGCGCGCTCGACGGCGACGAACGCGCCGTTCGGCAGCGCGCGGTCCCGGAGAGCGGCGACGCCGTCCTCCCAGCCGCCGGTTTCGAGCAAGTCTTCGACGGCCTCGCGGTCGCGCCCGGTCAGGCTGCTCGCGCGGAGCGCGTACCCCTCGGGCACGTCGACGTCCGGCGGTCGCAGGCCGTCCGGCCACAGCAGGTAACGCCTGTCCTCGCTCATAGCTGCTGCTGGGGGCTGGCGCGTGGAACGCGTTGCGGTTCCGCGGGACCGTCGTCAGAGTAATCCGGCTGGTCGCCGTGTGTCTGGTAACTGCGATGAGCACCGACACCGAACCGGCGGGGGTCGTCGAGGACGAGTCGTTCTTCCGGACGCTCGTCGAGAAACTGCGGGGGCTGTCGTCGTTCGGCGACCAGTCCCGTCAGTTCTTCGCCGTCTCCCGGAAGATTGCGACGCTGGAGTCCGAGAAGCGCGCCTCGGAACTGGAGGACAGCGACACCTACCGACAGCTCGTCGCGCGCCGCGAGGAACTGGACGCCGACCTCGACGACGCCGTCGGCGGCATGGACGACGACGACCTCGAAGCCGCGTTCCGCGACCTCTAGCAGTCCTTTTCGACGCGGGTTCTCCGTTCGGCGGGCGGGTGAGAACACCGCGACGTACAGCGGGTGTGTCTATCGCCTGTCACGGGCGCGTTGACCTACTGTTCGAATCGTCCGGCATTGTCCGTCGTACTTATCGTCCACGAGAGCTCCCCCGATGTAGAGACGACGCCTCTCAGGAAGTTGTCGTACTCTCGGGTGGACGGATTGAACGGAACGCGCCCGGCGTTCTCGGGAACGTCGCCGTCGATTGTGAACTCGACCAAGTAGTACACGGATTCCGTGAAGATGTTTCTGAACGTCTGTGTCTCACCGGGAGCGACCGACGACGAGGCCGTCAGTTCTCGTTGCTGGGGCCGCACGGTCACGTCACCGGAGACGCTGTATCCATCAGCGTCCGCTCCTCCGTCGGTGCCGACGTCTACGACCGAGATTCCGACGACGTGTGGGAGGTCGTCCCGATTCTCGAACTGGAGGGTCCCGGCGGGGATGTCGCCACTTTGGAAGACAGCACAGCCGGCGAGGCCTGACAAACCAATCGCGCTGAGCGATGCAAGGAGGGCACGACGATTCACAGCCTAGATTCGTATGACCGCCGATAAGTATTTTTTGCGAGATTGAGGGGTAGCATGGAAACGGGCAAGACATCCGCACTCTCGCTTACCGACGCCGACGCTCCGGTCCCGGATTCTGAGTACCGAACTGCCCAGAAGCTACCGCTGACTACCAGAACGCTTTGGTGCGGGCGTACTCGCGCTCGCGTTCGAGGATGTCCCGGTAGAAGTCCTCGTCGTTCTCGCGGTGGCGGTTGATGACGCGGGCGGCGTTCCGGGGGCCGACGCCGCGCGCGGACAGCGCGATGACCGCTTTCTTGCCGTGGCTCTGGACGATGCTGGCGTTCCGGAACACGCGCTCGGTGCGGTCGCGTTGCTCGTCGTCCTTGTCGTCGGCGCGCACCGCTTTCACCGCGTCGTCGGCCCACGGCGACAGCGCCGCAACTCTGGTGGACCCGCAGTGCGGGCACTCGGGCTGGTCGCCGACGCGCCGGACTTTCGTCTCGTGCTCCCAGTCCTCGCAGTGCGTGCAGAACAGCTTCACGCGGTCGTCCTGAATTCGCTCCTCGACTGCCTGCACGACGCTGGCGTCCGCGTTCTCCGGCGTGAGCAGTTCCGTCCCCGAGGACCGGCCGCCGACGCCGACGGTCGTGCGCTCGCCGACGATGGCGACGTCGAGGTCGCCGGCCTGAATCGCGTCCAGCACCTCGCTCGCGCGCTCGACGTCGAGGTCCCTGTGGAACACCTCGCGGACGGCCTCGTCGTAGACCGGCGTGTCTTCGAGCGCGCCGAGCAAGCGGGAGAGGCCGACGCCGTCCCGCCCCTTCCAGCGCTTGAGCGCGCCGAACTTCGCGGCGACCTGCGCGAGCGTGAACTTCAGCGTCTCGGACTGCTTGAGGCTCAACTCCAGCAGCGGCTCGACGTGCTCGGGGTCCGTCTCCCGGAGGAGGTCAACCACGTCGTTGGCGCTGATGCGCGCCGGCACGTCCAACTCCACGCGGTACGGGCCGACGTCCAGCCCCACCGAGGAGCCGGTGCGCTGGCCGAGGAGGGCAGAGAGCAGCCGCCCAATGGTCTCGTTGGCCTCGTGGCCGAGCGCCGCGTTCACGACGATTGTCCGGCCCTCCTGTTCGACGACGATGCGGCCGTCGCTGGGCATCGCGTGCCCGCCGTCGACGTGGAACTCGACCTGTTCGAGCGCCTCGCCGGCGGTGTATTCGTCGGTCGGGTAGCGGCCCGTGAACTCCCGCGCCACTCCCTCGCGGGTCGCGCCGGCCGCGAACTGGTCGGCCGCGACTTCGCGCATCTCGCCGACCTCTTGGGCGACCTCGTAGGGGACGGGAATCTCTTGGCCCGTCCACGACGGCACCTCGCCCGCGGGGTCCTCGATGGGCGAGACGTTGACCTCCTCCTCTTCCTCGTCGATGTTCGTGATGCGCCACATCTCCCCGCGCTGGACGAAGGTGGCGCCGGGTTCGGCGAAGTTCACGACGAAGCGCTCGTCCAGCGTCCCGACCTGCCGGCCGGCCGCCATGTCGTAGACGGCGTACGTCTCCTCGTCGGGAATCATCGAGAGGTTCGCGTAGTAGTACTGCCACGTCCCCCCGGACTTCGAGACGGTGTCGTCCTCGTCGTCCACGTAGACGACGCGGTTGTTGTGCAGCTCCATCGCGACCTCGCGGAACGTCTCCTCGGCGAGGTCGTGGAACGGGTACGCCCGCGTCACAATTTGGTAGGCGTGGCGCGCGCTCGTCTCCCCGAAGTCCATCACCACGCCGACAATCTGGTTCGCGACGGTGTCGAGGCTGCCGTGGTGAATCTGGGTCGTCTCCACGTCGCCCTCGCCGGCCCGGCGCGCGATGGCCAGCGCCTCGAACGTGTCGTCGGGACTGCCCGTGATGACGGTGCCGTGGCTCACCTCGTCGCGGCGGTGGCCCGCGCGCCCGACGCGCTGGAGCAGGCGCGCGACCTCGCGCGGCGACGAGTACTGGACGACGTGGTCGATGCGGCCCACGTCGATGCCCAGTTCCATCGAGGACGTGCAGAGCAGGCCGTCGAGGTCGCCGGCCTTGAACTGGTCCTCGACCTCGATGCGCGCTTCTTTCGAGAGGGAGCCGTGGTGGACGCCGATGTTGGCGTCCAGTTCCTTGAACCGCGACCCCAGCGCCTCCGCGGTCTGGCGCGTGTTCACGAAAATCAGCGTGGAGTCGTGCTCGTCGACGATTTCTCGAATCATCCGGACGTGGCTGGCCATCGACGGCGCGAGGTCATCAGCTCGTTGCTCAACTGCTCGTCGCGCTCGGTGACCTCCGGCTCGCGCACCGTGAACTCGACTTTCGACGTGACGTCCACCTCGATAATCTCACAACCGCGGCCGCCCGTGAGGAACGCGCCGACCTCCTTCGGGTCGCCGACGGTCGCGGACAGCCCGATGCGCTGGAAGTCCCCCGCGAGTTCGACGAGCCGCTCCAAGCCGATGGAGAGCTGTGCACCGCGTTTCGCGCCCGCGAGTTCGTGCACCTCGTCGACGACGACGTGGCGCACGTCCGCGAGGCCGTCCCGGAGCTTCTCCCCGGTGAGCATCGCCTGCAGCGTCTCGGGCGTCGTCACGAGCACGTCCGGCGGGTCGTCGGCCTGCTTCTTGCGCTGGTACTGGGTGGTGTCGCCGTGCCGGACGTCCACGTCGAGGCCCAGCGTCTCCCCCCACCAGTCGAGGCGCTCGCGCATGTCGCGGTTCAGCGCGCGCAGCGGCGTCACGTACAGCGCCGCGAACCCCTCGGGCGCGCCCTCCTCGACGATGCTGTTGAGGACTGGAAGCATCGCCGTCTCCGTCTTCCCGGTCCCCGTGGGAGCGACCACGAGCCCGTTCTTGCCGTCCGCGAGCGCGGGAATCGCGCGGCGCTGTGGCTCCGTCGGCGTCGTGAACCCGCGCTCGGAGAGCGCCGCTCGCACCTCGTCTCCGAGGTGCGCGAACGCGTCCATCCCCCGCGTCTCACTCATCTCCCGAACGTAGGGTTCGGACCCGAATAAGCGCGTTGCCGGGCGACGGCGCCGCCGCTAGCCACGGAGAGCGAACCGAGGAATCGAATGGTCAGGCAGTCCCGTTGCTCGCTTCGGAGTACCAGTCCGGCCGCTCCACGGGGTCGCCCGTCGACTGCTCGAAGGTCATGGTGCGCTCGACGCTGCGGTCGAACCGCTCGTAGGAGAGGTCCAGCGACCGGACCACGCCGTCCGCCGTGACCGCGGCGTCGAACTCGACGTTCTCGGCGGCCGCCTCGCCGAGTTTCACGTCCGCAATCGTCCCGGAGACGCGGGCGGCCGCGTCGTCGCCGCGCTCGACAGTGACGTTATCGCTGCCGAACAGCGTGTACAGGAGGTCGCGGTCGTACACCGACGACGGGAAGAGTTCTGCGGGCGGTATCGGCGGTGCGCCCGCGTCGTCGCTGACGCGCCGGACGCCGTACGAGGCGTTCCCGTCGCCGGCAATCACGGACAGGACGCGCTCCCCGTCGGCGTACAGGCCGAGCGTGCCGTTCGTGAGACCGTACGTATCGACTCCCGCTCGGGTCCAGTTCCAGTGGGACTCGTTGTCGTACTGGAACGTCGCGCGCCGGGACCCGTTCTCGGAGCTGTTCGTCCACTCGACGCCGGCGTGCTTGAGGAACGACCCGCTCCGGAGGGACTCCCTGTGGGCGTCCGCGAGCGCGAGGGCGTCGGTCACTTCCTCCGTGGTCACGCCCGGCGCGAGCCGCTCGGCGGACGCGGTCTCGGTGGGCGAATCGGTCGTCGGTCGCTGCGTCGTCGCGGAATCGGTGGTCTGGCCGCCGCCGAGTACGCCGGCACAGCCGGCGCTGGCGACGAGGAGGGCGCAGACGAGGACCGTCAGTACTGGGCGGCGCATACAGGCAGAAACGTCACTACGCGTTCACATATTCTTTGTGTGGAGATTCACCACGTACGAACCGCCGGACCGGGTCGGCTCCCACGTCGTGGAGCGTCGTGGCCCTCGCCGACCGGCGGCGCGCTGTGGCCGGTCAGACGTCCCGATACCGGCCGAGCCGCGTGCCGTCCAGCAGGTAGAGTTCGGCGTCCGGGCACGCCCCGGGGAGGAACGGCGCGAGGAACTCCTGGCCCTCGACGTTCACCCACGTTCCGCCGGAGAGGTCGTTGAACGCCGGGAACACCGCGAGGTCGCCCGTCACGTCCAACTGTTCGCCGTGGTGAGTCTCGAACGGCGCGGCGTCCAGCGGGCCGCGCAGCCACGCGCGCTCGACGCGCGCGCCGCCGACCTCGTCCTCCAGCCGGACTGTGGGATGTTCGTGCCCGACGCAGACCGTCTCCGCTTCGAGCACCTCGGGCGCGGGCCACGTGTGGCCGTGCGCGAACCCGATGTCGCCGAAGCGCGCGCCCTCCGGCGGCGTCGCGTCGATGCCGAACTCGTCGGCGAGCCCGCCGTCGTGGTTGCCCACGACCAGCGTCACGGGCACGTCGAGCGCGTCGAACAGCGCTTCGAGTTCGTCGTATTCGGCGCCCTCCGGCGTGCCGATGGCGTGCCCGAGGTCGCCGAGGAAGACGACGCGGTCCGCGCGCGTCTCCCGCACGAGGTCCAGCAGGCGCTCGCGGCGCCGCTCGGCCCGACTCTGGACCTCCAGCCCCTCGCGGCGCAGCGACACCTCGATGCCCGCGTGGTAGTCAGCGACGACGAGCGCCTGCTCGTCGCCGAGGTCGGCGACCGCGGCGGGCTCGCCGGGAATCGGCTCCACCAGCGCCATCTAGATGGCTTTCAGGTGGTCGTCGCCGGACTCGTAGCAGCGCCCGCTCATCAGCGCCTCCTGGATGGCGTCCTCGATTTCGCCCTCGTCGGCGTCGCGCTCGTCGGCCGCTGTCGCGACGACGGTCTCGCGGAGCGCGCCGTCGCCGTCGTCGAGTTCGGCCATCAGCTCCACGACGTAGTCTTCGAGGTCGAGGTCCATCTCCCCGGCCTCGGCGTCCTCGCTGTCGGAGTCGGGCTCGTCGTACTCGTCCTCCGTGAAGTCGTCGAGGTCGTCGGCGTCCTCCTGCGATTCGTCGAACGCCTCGTCGTCGGCGTCGAAGTCACCGAGGTCGTCCTCGTCGGTGGCTTCCTCGTCGGTGGCTTCTTCGGCGGCTTCGCCCTCGTCGGGCTCGGGTACGTCGATTTCGGACTCGCCGGCGTCCGGGACTTCGGTGCCCGTCGAGAAGCCGACGTCGTAGTTCTCCTTGACCTCCTCGCGCTCCTCCTCGGAGAGCTCGTACATCTCGCCGTCTGCGGCCGCCTCGCCCTCCTCGGGCGCGGCCTCCGCGGCGACCTCGTCCGGCTCGGGCGTCTCGGCGGCCGGGCCGGGTTCGCTCTCCGGCTCCGCCTCGTCGCCGGCCTCGTCGGCTTCCGGCTCTGATGCCTCTGCCTCGGCCGGTTCAGATTCGCCGGCTTCCGGCTCCGCGTCGGCCGCGCCCTCCGGTTCGGCTTCCTCGTCGTCGAAGCCCTCCGCCTCGGGCTCGTCCAGTGATTCGTCCTCGGCCGCCGCGCTCTCGGGCTGGTCCGCGCCGAACCCCTCGGCCTCCGGCTCCGTGACCGGCTCGACCTCGGTCTCCGACTCGTCCTCGCCGTCCTCGGTGGGCTCGCTGTCGACGTCGAGGTCCGCGGCGAAACTCAGGTCGGCGTCGCCCTCGTCGCTCGGGGAGACGGAGAGGTCGCCGACCTCGTCGCGCTCGCCAGCGACGACTCGCGCGGCGTCGAGTGCGAGCGTGCGGACCGCGTCGAGGTACGCCGGCGTCGTGCCGTAGTGGTCCAGCGCCAGCGGGATGCCCGCCGCGAGCCCGTGCTGGACGCCCGCGCCCTCCAGAATCTCGCGGAGCGTGTCGCCGCGCTCGACGCGCTCGTGGGCGGCCGCCATCGTCGCCACGCGCTCGACGGTCTGCTCGGCCGTCGTGACGACCCAGCGGTCGCGGGTCTCTGCGTCCACCTCGCTGACCTCCTCCGGGCGGATAGACGTGTAGACGACGTCCGCGTCGTCGGGCTGGAAGGTCCGGGCCTTCCCCGTCACCGCGACGAACGACGGCGTGTCCGCGGATTCGAGCGCGGCCAGCGCCTCGGGCTGGTACTGGCCGGCGTAGACGACGAACGCGCCCGTCGGGTCGACGACCCGCGCCCGGACGACGTCCTCGCTGACCTGCTCGACCTCCGTCAGGACGCCCACGACGAACACGCGGTTGACGCGCGCGCCGGTCGGCGTCACCACGTAGTTCGGCGCGCGCTCCTCGTCGCTCTCCGCGTAGCTGTAATCGGCGTCCTCGAACTCCGCGGCGAACAGCCGGTAGGCGACCTCGCGGCGGTTGACCTCCTCGTCCTCAGACTGGCTCACGCGAACCACCCCGTGGTGGTGAGCGTGAGGTCGTCGCGCGCAGTCTCACCTGTAGTGAGGAAGCGTGAGACGGAACTCATGCTTCCACCTCCGCGAGGAAGGCCTGCGCACGCTCGGCCGGGTCGTCGGCGGACTCGCGGAACTCTAGGGTTTCGAGGTTCGCGCCGTAGTCGTCCACGGAGAGGTGGCCGCGGACCGTGTACTCGGAGCCGACGAGCTTCTCAGCGATGGTCTCGGCGACGACGGTCTGGTCCATCGCGTCGCGGGCCTGCTGGCGCGCGTCCTCGATGTCGCCGCCGTACACCTCCTCGGTGAGTTCGCGGTCGAGAATCACCGTGACGGTGTCCGTGCCGTCGTCGAGAATCGCCTTCACGCGGAGGTCGTCTTCGCCCTCCACGTCGCCGTGCTGGCGGCACTGGCCCTTCTGGACGACGCGACCGCACTCGGGACAGCGCTGGATGAGCCCGGAGCCGTCCCGGACCTCGATGACGTTCCCGACGAGTTCGACGTCGTACGCGCCGCCGCGCTCGACGGCCTCCCGAATCGCCATCCGGGTCGGGCCGCCCACCTCGACGGGCTCGTCGAGGGCCGTCACCGTCGAGAACTCCGAGACGTTCACGGAGGGGACGCCGCGGAACTCGCGGACGTAGACGTCTTCGAGCCGGACGGACGCCCCTTCCTCGATTTCGCTGTGGGGGTCCCAGTCGGTGAACGGGAGGCGGGCGCTCTCGTCGCCGAGCACGCCGCTCAGAATCTCGGTCTCGCCGTCCCGGCCGTCGATGGTCCGGGTCTCGACCTCAGTGACGCGCACCTCGACGTTCCGGCCGCGGTCGCCGGGCGCGAGGTCCGCGAGGTCCCGGTCGCCGCCCACGTCGTAGGGCACGTCGAGGTCCTCGGCCTTGCTCACGGTCGAGGACTCCCCGAAGTTGAGTTCGGGGTTCCCCTCGTACTCGCGGACGCTGGCGTTCCCGATGGTGACGGTGTCGCCGGGTTCCAGCCCGAAGTCCTCCCACGCAGTGTAGGAGATTTTCCCGGTCTCGTCGGCGAGTTCGCCCTCGCCGATGACGTGGTCGTCGCCCTGGTAGCGAATCGAGCGCTTGCCCGCCGTCAGGACCTTCGCGGTCACGGTGACGTTGCCCGAGTCGGGGCCGACGTCCACGATGTTCTCCGCGGTCGGGCCGCTGGAGCCGCCGCCCGACTCGTCGCCGAACTTCCGACGGAGGCTGCGCTTGGCCTCCTCGACGGGAACGCTGTACTCCACGAGGTTCTGCAGGTTCTCTTTGACCTCCGCTTTGTCTACACCGAGGTCGGAGGCGAGCTCCTCGGCGTGGTCGTCGATGTTCATGCGTCCGTAGTTCGGACTGCCTGCCGTAAAAGGGTTCCCGCGAGCGGGCGCGCGTGAAGCGAACACGAAACGCGTTTCCCACCGCCGCCCCCTCCCCAGCGTATGCACGTCGTCGTCAACGCCGCGATGAGCGCGGACGGCAAGCTCTCGACGCGCCGCCGCGAGCAGGTCGTCATCAGCGGCGAGGCCGACTTCCGGCGCGTGGACGAACTGCGCGCGAGCGTGGACGCCGTGATGGTCGGCGTCGGCACCGTGCTCGCGGACAACCCCTCGCTGACCGTCGATGACTCCGACCTCGTCGCCGAGCGCGACCAGCGCGGCGACTCCCCCCAGCCGGCCCGCGTCGTCGCCGACTCCCACGCCCGCACGCCGCCGGACGCCCGCGTGCTCGACGGCGCCGCGGAGACGTACGTCCTCGTCGCCGAGGAGGAGCCCCGCGAGCACCGGCAGACGCTCGAAGACGCCGGCGCGACCGTCGTCGTCGCCGGCGAGAACCGCGTCGAACTCCCCGACGCCCTCGACCAACTGGAGGCCCACGGCGTCGAGGCGTTGATGGTGGAGGGCGGCGGCGAACTCATCTTCTCGCTGTTCGCCGACGACCTCGTGGACGAGCTCTCCGTGTTCGTCGCGCCGAAGATTATCGGCGGCCGCGACGCCCCCACGCTCGCCGACGGCGACGGCTTCGTCCGCGACTTCCCGGAACTCGAACTGGCGGGCGTCGAGCGCATCGACGACGGCGTCCTCCTCGAATACGACTGCTAGCGCCGGGGCGGCCGACGGACGGACTTATATCTGCTCCCTGAAACGACACCGGTATGGGAGACTCCGACGCGTCCGGGGCGCTCGCACGCGTCCAGCGAGCCAAGCGCGCAGACCAGACCGCGCTATCAGTCACGGGAACGAAGCTACTGCTGTTCGCCATCCAACTCACACTCGTCGGCGCGTTCGTCGGCCAACTGGCGCTGCTCGTGTTCGCCGCCGTCCCGCTCGGCTTGCTCGGACTGGTAGTCGACGGATAGCCGCATTCGGCGTCGTACGGGCCTGAAGTGACCCGAGCCGCCGCCAGCCACGGCCCGATAGAGCGACGGCGGCAGTGCTACGGAGGTGAACTCGACTGCGAGAAGCCGCACTGGGCGGTTAGTGCTGGTGGCCGGTCGCTTCCGCGTACGTCTGCCCGAAGCGCTCCTCGAACTGATCGAGGGTGGCCTGCTCGACGTCCTGCAGTTCCTCGGTGGGCTCGCCCTCGCTGTGGTGGACGAGCGCGTGGGCGCGCTGTGCGAACGCCATCAGCGCGATGTCGCCGACGACCTGCGCTTCGCTGTCGTCGTCCTCCTCGCTGAAGATCTCCACGAGTCGCGCGGGAATCGTGACCTCGTCGGTGTCGCCGTCCGGGTCCTCGATGGTGAACGTGGCTTCGTCCATGCCCGCACGGACGGGACCGCGACTCAAATGCGTGTGGTTACGGGAGCGGGGTGCTGGCTCAGTCGTCGGCGGGCGCGGCCTCGGTCCCTTCCGCGGCGCTCGCGCTCACTTCACTTTCGAGGTACTCGTCGGCGTCGAGCGCGGCCTTACAGCCCATGCCGGCGGCGGTGACCGCCTGCTGGTAGTGGTAGTCCACGACGTCGCCCGCGCCGAAGATGCCCTCGACGTCGGTGAGCGTCTGTCCGCCGCCCTTGCCGCCGTGGGTGACGATGTAGCCCTCGTCGTCGAGTTCGACGCCGGTGTCTTCGAGGTACTCCGTGTTCGGCGTGTGGCCGATGGCGACGAAGAACGCGCCCACCGACAGCGAGAACTGCTCGGTCTCCTCGTCGTCGAGCTTCGCGGTCGGGTGGCCCTCGGGGTGGCGCACGAGCGTCACGTCCTCGACGCCGTCCTCGGGCGTGCCGTTGACCTCGACGGCTTCCGTGTTCCACAGGACCTCCATGTCGCCGTCCTCGACGTGCTCGTCGATGCGCTCCTGCCAGTAGTCCTCCGCGCGGAGTTCGTCGCGGCGGTGGACGAGGTAGACGGTGTCCGCGAACTTCGTGAGGAACGACGCCTCCTCGGCGGCCGCGTCGCCGCCGCCGACGACGACCATGTCCTCGCCCTTGAAGAACGCGCCGTCGCAGGTCGCGCACGTCGAGACGCCGTAGCCCATCAGCTCGTCCTCGCCGGGGATGCCGAGCGTGCGCGCGCTCGCGCCGGACGCCGCGATGACGGCGTCGGCGGTGTAGACGTCGCCGTTCGACAGCTCCACGCGGAACGGCCGCTGGGAGTCATCGACGCTCTCGACGACGCCGTGTTCGAGCTCCGAGCCGAAGCGCTTGGCCTGCTCTTTCATGTTGTTGATGAGGTCCGGCCCCGAGATGCCCTCCGGGAAGCCCGGGTAGTTCTCGACCTCGGTAGTGAGCGTGAGCTGGCCGCCGGGCTCGTCGCCCTCGAACAGCAGCGGGTCGTTGTTCGAGCGCGCCGCGTAGATGGCCGCCGTCAGCGCCGCGATGCCCGTCCCGGTGATGATGAGGTTCCGGTGCTCGACGACGTCGTCAGCGCTGTCGTCGGCGATGCCGAGCTTCTCGTCGAGTTCGCCGGCCTGGTCGAGTTCGTGGGTGTCGTCCCAGCCGCCGATGAGTTCGTCGTCGATGAACACCTCGGGCGCGGTCTCGCGGCCGTCCGCGCGCTCTTTCATCTCCGCGAACAGCTCCTCGTCGCCCGTGACGTTGTACGTCACGTAGTCGACGCCCTTCTCGTCGAAGAGGTCTTTCGCCTTCTCGCAGTACGGGCAGTCCGTCTTCGTGTAGATTTCCACTCGGGGCTCGTCAGTCATACCTACTAGTCGGTGACCGCGGCGTTTGTACGTTGTGTTGGCCGGGAAGTGTGCCGGCACATCGGAGGCCCACGTTTGCGACGGCAGAACGCTTTTGCCCGCGCTCGTGTAATACGTGCGTATGTCTGATGCAGATACAAACGGGGCGGGCGAACCGGAGAAGACGAACATCAACGTCCGGCTGACGGAGTCGCTGCTCGCGGACGTCGACGCCACGTGGCAGGACGAAGGCTACAACAGCCGGAGCGAGTTCATCCGCGAGGCACTCCGAGACGCGGTCCGGCATCCCGGCCTGACCCGCGAGAGTTGGAAGGAGATTGCCGCCGTCGAGCACGCGCGACGAACGGGCGACAGCGAGACGTTCTCCCGCGAGGATATTCTCGGCGATGACGAGTGACGGCGAGTGGACGTGGCAGTTCCGCGCGCCGGCGAAACGAACGTACGACGACCTCGACGCGCACGCACAAGCCCGCATCACGGACAAACTCGACGAAATCGTCAACGACCAGTGGCGGGACCCAGACGACTACCTGGAACCGCTGACTGGCGTCCCGCACTCGAAGCTCCGAATCGGTGCGTTCCGCCTCGGAGCCGTCTGCGACCACGACGCGAAACTGCTCGACGTGTACACCATCGAGCAGCGCGGTAACGCGTACAAGCCCGGCGACGACTGACCTCTCCTGCTGACTTCACATTTGGCTACCCAAGCGCTTACGCCCCGCGTCGCCCCACACTCGCGTATGCCTGCCGACCTCCACGAGAAGATGGACCGCTACGAGGGCCTGCTGGCCGAAGCGCTCGACGAGGCCGAAGCCGTGCCGCCCGCTGACACGCCGCTGGGCGAGGCCGCCGCCGAGTGCGAGGAGATGGCCCAGTCGTATCTGGACGACGGCCGCCACTTCCGCGAGCACGACGACCCCGTGAACGCGCTCGCGGCGTTCTCCTACGGGCACGCGTGGCTGGACGCCGGCGCTCGCATCGGCCTGTTCGACGTGCCCGAGACCGGCCACCTGTTCACCGTCTGAGCCGGGAGCCGGCACGCCGCGCGGTCTCGGGTAGTTTTACGGTACTGCGCCGCCTCGGCGTAGCCGATGGAGGCCGCGCTCTGGTACGTGTTGACGGGGACGCGCGGCGGCCCGAACCGCGTCCGCCTGCTGCGGGCGCTCGCCGACCGGCCGCGAAACGCGAACCAGCTCGCGGAGGACCTGGACCTGGACTACAAGACGGTCCGCCACCACCTCGACGTGCTCGTCGAGAACGACATCGTGCAGTCCAGCGGCGACGACTACGGCGCGGTGTACCTGCCGACCGACGCGGCCCGCGACAACTGGGACACCATCGAGGAGATCATCGAGGAGGTCGAATGATGCACGATCCTAGGGGAATACCGGCCGAATTTGGGAAAGCGTATAACTACCGGTCTTGCCAACGGTGGTGTAGATGACCGTCTGGGCGGACGTGACGCGGGCGGCGATGGCACTCAACGTCGTCGCGCTGCTCGCGCTCTGCGGCGTGTGGGCCCGCAACTACCGGCAGATACAGTCGAAACACGCGCTCGGCCTGCTGGTGTTCGGCCTGCTGTTGCTCGGGGAGAACGCCCTCGGGCTCTACTACTTCGTGATGCACGCCAAGCTGACGGCGTGGTTCAGCGGCCTCCCCTCGATTTCCGCGACCGCGATGATGGCGCTGCGGCTGCTGGAGACCGCCGCCATCGCGTTCCTGCTGTGGGTCACCTGGGACTGACGCCGGCCCGACGCACCGCCCGGGACGGCCACCAGTCATTTTTCGGCTGCGGGGGAACCCCCACGCGTTCATGAAACACGACGAGTTCGTCGGCGCGGTCCAGCACCGCGCCGAACTGGCCTCCCGCGGCGAAGCCATCCGAGCCACGCGCGCGGTCCTCACCACGCTCGGCGAGCGACTCCAGCCGGGCGAAGCGTCCGACCTCGCGGGCCCGCTCCCGATGGAAATCGACGTCTTCCTCCACCAGGCGGACTCCGGGCAGCTATTCGACTACGACGACTTCGTCCAGCGGGTCTCCGAGCGCGCGAGCGCCGACTACGCCGACGCCGCCTACTACGCGCAGGTCGTGCTGGACGTCGTCGACGAGTCCGTGCCCGAGAGCGAACTGCAGGACGTCACCGCCCAGCTCCCCGGCGACTACGACGACCTCTTCGAGTTAGTCAGCTCCGACGACTACTACTGACCGAAACCGGGCCTCAAGCTTTTTCCCGGCAGCCGTTCGACTGGGGAGCATGGCGCACGAGGCGTACGTGCAGTTGGTCTGTCCTGAATGTCAAAAGCAGTGGGAGAGCACGCCGAGCGAGCTGCCCACCCACGACGAGAACTTCAGCTGTCCGAACTGTCACGCGACGCGGCGGACGGCGGAGTTCATGCGAACCGACCGCGACCTCGAGAACCTCAAGCGGCTCCAGTAACTCAGACGACCGACCGCGCGCCACACGCCTCGCAGTGGAGGCGCTCGGTGTCGTCCTCGACTTCGAGATTCGTGTCCGGCAGCCCGCACTCGGGGCACGTGACGTACGTCTCGACGTACTCGTCGAGGACGTCCTCGACGCGGCGCTGGCGGAACTCGCCGGTGAACCGGGCGCGCCCGTTCTCGTCGATTTGCGCGCTGGTCCCGAGCTCGTTCTGGATGAACTTCAGCACGTGGTCCTGCTCGCGGCCGAGGCGGTCGAGCGTGTCCTGGAAGTTCTCGTACACCGTGACGTTGCCTTCCTCGCGGACGTTCGGCTCCGGAACCTCGAACCGGCTCTCGCTGCCCGCGACGTCGGGCTTCTGCTGCATCGCGCGGTCGAGTTGCTCCTCGTAGTCCATACCCCGACGAAGGACCGGGCCGCACAAAAGCCTTTCAAAAGCCCGGGTCGCCCCGTATTTGGCCGGTTTTCGGGAGAGCCGTGGTAACACCTCTCAGGATAATACTATAACCCCGTGACCGTTAGAATTGGCTGCCATGAAGAAGCAGGAGCTCATCCACCTCCACGGCCTCCTCGCAGAGGTCGGGAACTACTACGAGGAGTGCGAGGCAGACGAAATTTCTCTCGACGAGTACGAGGAACTCGGCGTACGACCGACATCCATTCACAAATCGAAGACCGACCACAAAGCGGCTGTTTTCGCGCTCGCGGGCGGCATCACTTCGGCGATGGAAGAACCCGAAGAACAGGAAGCCGTCCCCGCTCAGGCCGACTAACGTAGCGACACGCGACGCCTCCCTGCGCACCCAACTCGCCAGCGACAGCGTTACGCTCCGTCCGCGCGCTCTGACTCCCCGCTCTCCGCGTCCTCCTCGCTGGCTTCCTCCTCGACGGACAGAACCTCCAGCGGGATGTTCTCCAAGCGCTGGCCGATCTCCTTGCGGGCGATGCGGGAGGCGTGTTCTTCCCGTTCGACGTTGAACACGCTCATCTCCAGTTCGAGCGCGACGAGACTCTCGTCGGCCGCGACGAACGCGGGGTCGAGTTCGTCCCCGCAGTGCGGACACGTCCGCTCGCCCATGCTGATTTCGACGTAGTTGAGGTCGGGGTTCAGCAGCTCGCCGGTCTTCGAGATGGCGATGCGAACCGCCTCGTCGGGGGTCTCGACGTCGTAGACGGGGACCGCGGCCTCGACGACCACCCTACAGTCCATGGCTACGTGGAACGTTCACACGCAACGTAGAAGAAGGTTGGCCCGGAACCGAACCCGTCTTCCCCCAGCGCCGCCAAGCCCGCCCGAGATGGAGCGCGGCGCCATTCCGACCGACGAGATTGCGGGCGCGGTCGACGTGCAGGCCACCCTCGAGAGCGGACAGACGTACCTCTGGTGGCGGCCCGACGGCACCACGTACGAGACCGACGGCGCCTCCGGCGGGCGCGCGTGGTATCGCACCGTCGTCGACGGCGACGTCGTGGAAGTCCGACAGACCGACGCCGCAGTCGAGTGGCAGTCCACGACCGACGCCGGCCCGCTGGTCCGCGAGCTGCTCGGGCTGAACGACGACCTCCACGAGATTCGCGCCGCCGCCACCGACGACGACCTCACGACGGCCGCGTGGGACGCCTACGACGGCCTCCGCATCGTCCGCGACCCGTTCTTCGGCTGCCTGATTTCCTTTATCTGCTCGGCGCAGATGCGCGTCGAACGCATCTTCGCCATGCAGGAGTCGCTGCGCGAGCACTACGGCGAGCCGATCGAGTACGACGGCGAGACCGTCCACGCGTTCCCCGAGCCCGAGGCGCTGGCGGCCGCCACCGAGGAGGACCTCCGCGACCTGAAACTCGGCTACCGCGCGCCGTACGTCCAGCGCACCGCCGAGATGGTCGCTACCGGGGAACTCACCCGCCGGGACGTGGAGGGCCGCGCGTACGAACTCGCGCGCGAGACGCTCACCGACTTCGTGGGCGTCGGCGACAAGGTCGCTGACTGCGTGCTGTTGTTCTCGCTGGGCTACCTCGAAGCGGTTCCGCTGGACACGTGGATTCGCTCCGCCATCGAGGACCACTACCCGGACTGCGACCGCGGCAACTACGCCGACACCTCCCGCGCGATTCGAGAGCAGCTCGGCCCGTACGCCGGGTACACGCAGACCTACCTCTTCCATTACCTCCGGTCGGGCGGCGACGAGTAGCGCGTAGATTTTTGTCGGACGCGGCCGCACGCAACCGCATGAGCGACCGGACTCGCGCACGCGTGCTGGTCTCCGGGAAGGTACAGGGCGTCTACTTCCGCGCGAACACGCGCGAGCAGGCCCGCGAGCGCGGCCTCGACGGCTGGGTGCGGAACCTCCGGGACGGCCGCGTCGAAGCCGTCTTCGAGGGGCCCGAGGACGATGTCGAGGCGCTGGTGGAGTGGTGCCACGAGGGCAGTCCCGCCGCGAACGTCGAGGGCGTCGAAGCCGAGTACGGCGACCCCGAGGGCGTCGATGGCTTCGAGATTCGGCGCTGACGCGGAGTTTTTACGGCGGTCCCGGTCGAACACTCGGACATGATTACCAGCGAGCGGATGGCCGCCGTGGACCGGAACGCGGCGGCGGTCGGCGTGCCGCGCAAGCAGCTGATGGAGTCCAGCGGGAACGCCGTCGCGCGAGCGGTCCGCGAGAGTGCCGACGCGGGCGCGAGCGTCGCCGTCGTCGCGGGCCGCGGGAACAACGGCGGGGACGCGTTCGTCGCGGCCAGATTCCTCGGCGAGTACGACGTGACTGTTCACCTGCTCGGGCGCCCCGAAACCATCACGACGGACATCAGCCGGGAGAACTGGGACGCGCTCCAGCAGGCCGAAATTCCCACCGAGGTCGTCAAGGACTCGGCGGCGTTGAACCTCGGAGACCCGGACGTCGTCGTGGACGCCGTGCTCGGGACCGGCGTCTCCGGTGCGCCCCGCGAACCGGAGGCAACGGCCATCGAAGCCATCAACGACGCGGACGCGACGGTCGTTGCGGTGGACGTGCCATCGGGAGTGAACGCCGACACGGGAGAAACGCCGGGCGTCGCCGTCGAGGCGGACCGCGTGGTGACGTTCCACGACACCAAGCCCGCGCTCGCGGACCGCGAGGACGTGACGGTCGCGGACATCGGCATCCCGGAGGCCGCCGAGCTGTTCGTCGGCCCGGGCGACCTCCAGCAGCTCGACCGCGACCCGCAGACCCACAAGGGCGACTTCGGGCGCGTGCTCGTCGTCGGCGGCGGGCCCTACACGGGTGCGCCAGCGCTGAGCGCGCAGGCGGCGCTGCGGGCGGGCGCGGACCTCGCGTACCTCGCGGTCCCCGACAGCATCGCCGAGATGGTGCAGGGGTACAGCGAGAACGTCATCGTGGACTCGTACGCCGGGAAGCGCCTGCTCCCCGAGCACGTTGAGGAAATTCTGGAGCGCGCCGCGGACGTGGACGTGGTCGTCCTCGGGCCGGGGCTCGGTGACGCCGACGAGACGCTCGCCGCAGTCCGGCAGTTCCTCGCCGCCTACGACGGCCGCGCGGTCGTGGACGCGGACGCGCTCGAAGTCGTCCCGGAGGTCGAGACGGACGCCGACCTCGTCTGCACGCCGCATCAGGGCGAACTCCGGAAGATGGGGGGACGAGTAGACGAGGACTGGCGAGAGCGCGCCGAGGCGGTCGAATCCTTCGCCGCGGACCTCGGGCAGACCGTCCTCGTGAAGGGCGCCTACGACGTGATTTCGGACGGCGAGACGACCCGGGTCAACCGCACCGGGAACCCCGGAATGACCGTCGGCGGCACCGGCGACGTGCTCGCCGGCGCGACGGCCGCGATGTTCTCCACGCTCGACGCCGTGCCCGCGGCGAGCGTGGGCGCGTACGCGAACGGCGCGGCCGGCGACCGGGTGGTCGACGAGCACGGCTACGGCCTGCTCGCCACCGACCTGCTGGATGCGCTCCCCGCGGCGCTGTGGGGTGGTTCCGATGACTAGCGACGCTCCCGAGGACGACCTCACGCACACCACCGAGGAGGGGGACGTGCAGATGGTGGACGTCGGCGACAAGCCGGACACGGCGCGTCGCGCGGTCGCGCGCGGCGAGATTCAGCTCTCCGAATCGACCGTCGAGGCGATTCGCGGCGACGAAATCGGGAAGGGCGACGTGCTCGCGACCGCGCGCGTCGGCGCCGTGCAGGCGGTCAAGCACACGTGGGAGACGATTCCGATGTGCCACCAGATTCCGATTACGAACGTCGAGACGGACTTCGACGTGCGAGAGGACCGCGTCGTGCTGGAGGTCGCCGTCGAGACCACCGGGAAGACGGGCTGTGAGATGGAGGCTCTGGAGGGCGTGACGACCGGCCTGAACGTCGTCTGGGACATGGTGAAGGCCGCGGAGAAAGACGACGACGGCCAGTACCCGGGCACCGCTATCGAGGGCGTCGAGGTCGTGCGCAAGGAGAAGCGGGAACTCTAGGCTTCCGCGACGAGGTCGCTGGCTTTCGCGCGGGACTTCTCGACGACCGTGGGCAGTGCTTCGAAGTCCACGACCACCTGTTCGTCGCCGTAGTCGACGTCGCGGACGTGGGCGTGGTCGTGGACCCACGACACCACGCTCATCGTCTCGTCCGTCATCGGGAGTACGAGCGTCTCCCGCTCGCGCGGCGGGAGTTCGGCGTCGATGCGCTCGCGGAGCGCCGCGAGGTTGATGCCCTCCTTCCCGCTGACCGCGATGGGGTCCGGCGCGAGCGCCGACAGCGCCTCCATCTTCTCGGCGAGCTCGTCGTCGCCGACCTTGTCCACCTTGTTGAACACGGTGACGATGGGCGCCTCGTTGCGCTCGTAGAGCGTGTCGTGGCTCGTCACGAGCTTCTCGCGAATCTCGTCGATGGACTCGCTGGCGTCCACCACGAGCAACACGAGATCCGCCTGGTAGACGGATTCGAGCGTGGACTTGAACGACTCCACGAGCCAGTGCGGGAGGTCGCTGATGAACCCGACCGTGTCCGTCAGCAGGACGTCCCGGCGGTCCATGTCCAGCCGCCGGGTCGTCGTTCCCAGCGTCGTGAACAGCTTGTCCTGCGACTCGGCGGTGGTGTCGAGGTCGGGGTGGAGCTGCTCGTTCTCGTCGACGTCGAGGTCGTCGGCGAGCCGGCGCAGCAGCGTCGACTTCCCGGCGTTCGTGTAGCCGGCCAGCGCCACCAGCTCGAAGCCGGACTCGCGGCGCGTCTCGCGGCGCTGCTGTTCGGTCTTCTCGATGTTCGCGAGCTCGTCCCGGATGCGGCTAATCTGGGCCTTGATGTCCTGCTCGCGGCTCTCGTCGTACTCGCCGAGCCCCATGAACCCGGGGCGCTCGTCGCGCTTCGCGAGGCTCGTCTTCGCTTCCGCGCGCGGCAGCTCGTAGCGAAGCTCCGCCAGTTCGACCTGCAGTTGGGCCTTCCGCGTGTTGGCGCGCTGGCCGAAGATGTCGAGGATGAGGCGGAAGCGGTCCACGACTTCCGTGTTCTCGGGGAGCTGCTTGCCGAGGTTGTACGTCTGGTAGGGGCCGAGGCGGTTGTCGAAGACGACGCGCTCGGCGTCGGTCTCCGCGACGAGCGCGGCCAGCTCCTCGACTTTCCCCTCGCCGAGCTGGAGGGCGGGGTCGGCCGTGCGCGTCTGGGTCACTTCGCCGCCGACCTCGTAGCCCGCGGCGCGGACGAGCTCCCTGATTTCGGCGGTGTCGGCCTCGCCGTCGTCGACGCGCTTGGCGACGACCGCCGTCTTCGTCGTTGTTCCGGTCACTTGTCACGTGGTAGGCGCCGCTGGTACTTAAGCCCCGGGCGCGGCCCACTCGTCACTCGGGCTGACAAAAGAGACTTACCGGTCGCTCGCGGAGGAGCCAGCATGGCGGACATCAACCTCACCTCGCTCGGGCTGGAGTTCGGGGGTGGCGCCGGCATCGGCGCCATCATCGGCTTCGCCGCGAAGAAGGTCGCGAAGCTCATCGCGGTCATCGTCGGCCTCGAGCTCGCGCTGTTCAAGTTCCTCGAATCGCGGGGCATCATCACCGTCGACTGGGACCGCCTCACCGGTGGCTTCCTCGACATCACGCAGGCCGCCAACGGCGCCGCGCCGCCGTCGTGGGTGAACACCATCCTCTCGACGCTGTCGGTCAGCGCCGGCTTCACGGGCGGGTTCCTGCTGGGCTTCCGGAAGGGATAGCTTACCGCGTGTCGAGTTCGTCCTTCTCCTTGATTATCGTCGTCTCGCCCTCGCCCTCCGAGACCTCGTTGACGAGGTCGTAGAAGTCGTTTTGCATCCCCGCGGGGAACGTCAGCACGCCCACCCACGAGCCGTCTGCTTGCCATTCCTCGCGGTCGAGTTCGCCGAACTCCCGAATCTTGGCCTGCCCGCTGCCGGCGTAGTCCGGCGGCAGATTGACGGCGACGGTCACCTCCTCGAAGCGAATCGGAATCACGGGCCGGAGCGCGTCCAGCGCGTCGTCGACCTGGCTCTCGGCGGGCTCCATCGGGTCCACGGTGAACCCGGCTTCTTCGAGCGCGCTCTCGATGCGCTCGGGCGGGTGCGGCGCGTTGTCCATCTGGGGGTTGACGGCGTTCCGGGTGATGGTGTTGATGAGCTTGCGGCGCTTGCGCTCCTGCATCTCCTCGCGCTGCTCGGCGGTGATCTGAATCTCACCGCGCTCGATGACCTCCGGGATAATCTCCATCGGCTCGGTCGTCCCGAACACCTCCTCTAGGTCCTCCTCGGCGGGCCGGTCGCCGCGGGAGGCGTTCTCGAAGACGTCCCGCGCCGCGATGACGTCCTCCAGTTCGCCCTCGAACTCGCCGCGCTTCATCGCGAGCGCGGCGTCGGGGTCGACCAGCACTTCGAATCGCTCGCCGTGCGTTTCGAGGCGCGCGGTCACCGCCTCGTCGAGTGATATCATGCGTGAGGCTTCGACGGGTACACTTAAAAGAGCTTTTCCCGGCGAACCGCGTCCGGGACTACTCCTCGGTCGCGTCGTCGTCCGCGCCGTCGGCGTCGTCCGCGTCGCCCGCCGTCGCGTCGCCGAGCAGGTCGTGCTCGACGAGGTACTCCCGAATCTCGTCGTTGGACAGCTCGATGAACGCGCCCGTCTCCGCGTCGATGGTCGCGACGCCGACGCCCGCCGGCTGGAGCGACTCGCGAATCTCGCCGAGCGCGCGCAGCGCGAGTTCGACGCCCTCGTCCAGCGGGAGCGACTCGTCGTAGTGGTCTTCGAGGTAGCCCTGCACCGTCGAGCGGTCCTCGCCGATGGCGATGGCCTTCCACTCGTAGGGCGTCCCCGACGGATCCGTCTCGAAGAGGCGGGGTTCGCCGTTCGTGACGCCGCCGATGAGGAGTGCGACGCCGAACGGGCGCGCGCCGCCGACCTGCGTGTACTGCTGGATGTGGTCGGTGATGTCCTTCGTCAGCGTCTCCACGCCGATTGGCTGGTCGTAGCGCACCCGCTCGACCTGCGCGTCGCGGCGCGCGAAGTCGATGAGCTGGCGGGCGTCGGCGACGTGGCCGGCGCTCGCGATGCCGACGTGGTTGTCCGCCTTGTGAATCTTCTCGACGGACGCCTCCTCCATCAGCGGCGAGCTGATGCGCTTGTCCACGAGGAGGACGACGCCGCCGTCCGTGCGCACGCCGATACTCGGCGTCCCTCGCTTGACTGCCTCCCGCGCGTACTCCACCTGGTAGAGGCGGCCGTCCGGCGAGAAGATCGTGATACCGCGGTCGTAGGCCTGCTGTTGGTTCTGTCCTTGCATGGTTAGCAGTCGAGGTCCGTCGCGCCCACGTACCCGTCCTCGCAGTCCACGTCGAGGCGGTCGCCCCGGCGGAGCGCCGGGCGGGTGTCGCCGGCGAACGCGACGCTGGCTTCGGCTGCGGGTTCACCCGGCCGTCCTAAATACTTTTCCTCAGCGGCGCGTATCGTGCCGGAGACGCCGCGTACCGCCACCCTGACTGCGTCGCCGCGGACCTCGTCGACGCACGCCAGCGCCGCCCGCCCGCGCTCGACCTCGCCGTGGCGCACGCGGACCAGCGCCTCCCCGCTGCCGTCGTCGAAGGCGAACTGGAGCACGCGCAGGTCGGCGTCCGCGCTCCCCGCGTCCCCGTAGAGGTTCTGCGCGGCGAACCAGACGCTGCGCTGGAAGTCCCCCTGCGAGACGTCCGCGTCGGGCCACGCCTCCAGCTCGACGGCGAGGTACCGCCACCGCGGCCGGAGGTGCTTCGGGAGGTGTTTCACCGCTTCTCGGCGACGAGCACGCCGACCTGCTCGTGGACCATCTCGACGGCCGTGAGCGCGTACCCCTCGTCCGTGAACGCGTCCGCGAGCACGCCCACCGTCGCCGGGTCGTCCACCTCGGGGCTGTAGAACGGCTCCTCGGGGTCGGGCTCCCCGAAGAACATCACGTCCCCGAGCACGACTTTCCGCGGGCCGAGGCCGGCGATGACCGAGATTGCTTCGCGCTTCTCCGCGTCGCTGAGGTGG
Source organism: Halobacterium sp. NMX12-1 (assembly GCF_040435975.1). Lineage (NCBI taxonomy): Archaea > Methanobacteriati > Methanobacteriota > Halobacteria > Halobacteriales > Halobacteriaceae > Halobacterium > Halobacterium sp. NMX12-1. Next base: position 2,101,181 of record NZ_CP159204.1, read on the forward strand.
TGCATCGCGAAATTGGAGGTGACGATGTCGACTTCGCCGTCGTAGTTCGGCTCGCGGAACTGCCCCTGTCCGAACTCCACGTTGTCGAGGCCGCGCTCGTCGGCCTTCCGGCGCGCCTCGTCCATCATCCCCTCGCTGATGTCGCGGCCGATTACGCGGCCCGCCTGTTCGGCGAGGCCGAGCGCGATGGCGCCCGTCCCACACCCCAAGTCGAGAACGGTGTCGTCGCTGTCGGGATTCGCGTGTTCGAGGACGAGCGCGACGCACTCGTTGTACTCCGCGGACTTCTCGTCGTCGTAGTCGGCCGCGAGGTCGTCGAAGCGCGCGGCGTGCTCCTCAACTGTCTTCTTCATACCTGCCGCGTTCGACCCCCGACGTGATGAACTCCTCGGACGTGCGGTGGCGGTTGCGCTCCGCGAGGTCCCCCCACGCCTGTAGCCCCGCTCGAATCTGCTCGCGGTCGAACCCGACCGCCTCGCCGACCGCCAGCAGTTCGCGGGGCGCGCGCAACTGGAGGTGGGACTCGGGGTCGGCGCTGACGACGTACGGCGCGTCGTAGTGGGCGACGAGCTCGCGGAGCTTCCGTAGCCCGCGCAGCGCCTGCACGCGCTCGCCGCCGCTGGCGCGCAACACCTTCGAGAAGTCGAACTCCAGGTGGACCGCGTTGCGCTCGGCGGCCTTCACGACGACGTGGTTGACGTCGCCGCTTCCCCGCATCGGCCCCGCGAGCACGTCCACGCGCTCGGACTCGGCGACGAACCGGTTCAGCTCGGGCGTCCCGCCGCGCGCGACCAGCACGGTCGCCTGCTCGCGGAGGTTCGCGATGGCGCCGCTGGCCTGCGAGGTGTCCTCCGCGTCGAGTTCGACGCCCGACACCACGTCGATGCCGTACTCCTCGGCGACGGCGTCGTGGTCCACGTCCGGCCGCGCGTCCGAACGGCTCCGCACGACGACACCGTCGTAGCCGACGCTGGCGGCTGTCGCGGCGAACCGCGGGACGGTGCTGTCGCCGTCCGGGTGGGCGTGAACGGCCTCGTACACGACCGTTCGTTCGCGGGCGGACGGTAAAAACGCGTGCGTTCGCCGCCGGCTCAGTACGCGAACACGTCCCACGCCAGCTCGCCGAGCGAGCGCGACCCGAGCGCGGCCGGCCGGCGGGCGTCCACGCCGCGCCCGGTCTCGACGGCGTAGCTGACGTTTCGCACGAGCTGCGTGCCGTCAACGGTCGCGTTCAGGCGCGCTCGCCCGCCGAGGACGACGCCGCGCTCGGCGTCCACGCGCATCCGTATCCGCGCGGTCTCCGCGCTCACGCTCCCGGTGGCACTCCCCTGCAACGCCTCGAACACCGCCGCGTCGCCGGTGAGTTCGAGGGTCCGGGTGCCGCCCGCGCGCTCGACCGTCGTCCACGACCCGGTTCGAGCCGCGGGGAGACCGTATCCCACGCCGACGCCCTCGGTGACGGTGTAGTCGTCGCTGACCTGCCAGTACCCCGGGAGGGCGTGTGCGGTGTCGCCGTCCGCGGGAACCGCGCCGAGCCGGAAGAACCCGGAGGTGTAGCCGCGGAACTTGTAGGCGACGCCGCTGTCCGCGTACCCGACGTCGGTTCGGTTCTCGTGGCGCAGCGAGGCCCTGAACTGGCGCGCCGAGCGCTCGACGACGGTCGTGGCGACGGCGCGGTCGCCGTCCCATCGCTCGGTGGCGACGACGCGGTGGTCCGCCGCGCCGGTGTTGTCGAGGGCCGCCGCATACGCGTCTGAGGCGTCCGCTGGCAGCGGCGACACCGCAGTAGCGGTTCCGGGCCGCGTCTCGGTGACGCGGACCGCGCTCGCGCCGGCGACCAGTCCCGCGACGAGGAGCGCCGCGAGCGCGACCCGCCGCACGGGAACAGAGCGCGGTTCCCCGGGCTCGGACGCGGCGAGGGCGACGTGCATCGGGTAGACGAACACGCCGAGGAGGACTAGCGTTCCCGCGCCCGCGCCGACCGTTGCGAGGAACGCGAGCGTCGCGGCGTCCCGGGTCGCGTACTGGCCGCTCGCGAGCGCGCCGACGAGGACGCCAGCGGCGAGGACGCACGCGGCGTGGAGGGCGAGCGCAGTGGCGGTCCGGCGGCGGTTCTCTACCGCGCGCAGCGGTGCGGCGGCCGACGCGCGGAGTCGGTCGCCGGCGACGACGCGTTCCACGGCGGGCGCGAGCACCGCCCACGCGAGGAGCGTCCCCGCGGCGACGCCGGCCAACGGCGCGACGAGGACCGTCGTGGGCGAGAGCGAGCCGCCGGTCGCGTAGACGGCCGCGCGGAGCGGCGTGTCCACGAGGAGGAACGCGGCCGCGCCGAGCGCGAGCGCGACGAGGTGGCCGCCGACAGCGACCGCGAGGAGCCGCGGGCCGCGGTCGCGGAGCGTCGCAGTGACGCGCCACTGCGGGGGCGCGGCGGGCGTTTCGAGCGCGTCGCGAACCGTCGGCGCGGCCGCGGCGAGCACCGGGAGCGCGACGACGGGCGGGAACGCGACTGTCAGCACCGGGTGAACGACGGCGAGCGCGAGCCGGACGGCGGCCTCGCAGAGCAGCGCCGCGGCCGCGAGCGCGAACACGCGCGGTCGATTCAGGACGACGTGGAGGGCGTCGCGGAGCGTGGGGGCCATCGTCCGTACGAGCTCACACGACCCTCAAAAGACGGTCGGTGGGCGGCTACGAGAGGGCTTCGCGGGCGTTCTCGACGGCGGCCTCCTTCTTCGCGGGGTAGGCTTCGACTTTCGCGCGGAGCGCGATACCGTCGCCCAGTTGGGCGTCGCCGAGGAACGCTTCCTGCTTGTCGAGGTGGACGAACAGCGAGCAGTTGTCGTCGACGCGCTGGTCGAGCTCCTCGCGGATGCGCTCGATGTCCGCGCCGTCGCGCAGTTGGCCGAGGACGTGGCGCATCTCGTCGGCGCGCTCGACGCGCGCGGACAGCACGACGATGCGGTCGCCGAGGTGGCCTTCGCTCTCGGCGCGCTCGAGTTCGACGTCGTCGGGGAGGAAGTGCCCGAGCGCGTCGGCGACGCGGACCTCGTCCTCCGTGCCGTAGCAGAACGCCCGGAGGTCGACGTAGTGGAACGGAACCTCGCTCATTGCGTGGCGGTAGCGGCCGCGGCGGTAAAAGCGTCGCCACTGGCGGGCGCGCCCGCGGCGGCCGTTCTACGACGTTGCATTTCACCGACAGAACTACTTGAACCGACGGCGAAGCTCGACCGACCGATGCAGGACCAGCGCTTCCTCGAATCCGAGTGGGACTACTGCGTGGTGCTGGACGCGTGCCGCTACGACGTCTTCAGCGAGCTCTACGACGACTACCTCGACGGCGACCTCGAGAAGCGCTGGAGCACGGGCTCGTCCACCCCCGAGTGGGCGTACCGCACCTTCGAGGGCGACCACGACATCGCGTACTTCTCCGGCAACCCCTTCATCAACAGCCTCGGCATCCCGCTGAACGAGCTCAAGTGGGGCGCCAGCTGCGACTACGAGTGGAGCGCCGACGACCACATCAGCGAGGTCGTCGACGTCTGGAAGCACGGCTGGGACGACGACCTCGGGACGATTCCGCCCGAGAGCATGGCCGAGTCGTTCCGCGACAACCAGGAGCTCGTCGCGGACGCCGACCGCACGGTCGTCCACTACATGCAGCCCCACGCGCCGTACCTCTCGCGGGGCGGCGGGCAGAAGCTCAGGCAGATACAGAAGGGCATCAAGCGGCAGGGCGAACGCGCGGAACTCGGCGAGGACGGCGGCCTGCTGTCGGCGCTCGGGGACCGGGTGCGCCCGCGCGTCGAGAGCGTCCTCGACGACAGCAACCTCGCGATGAAAGTCGGGCTGTGGCTCGAAACCGGGCTCGGCGGCGTCCTCACCGACGGCACGAGAACGACCGCGATGCGCTACTACGAGGAGAACCTCCGAATCGCCCTCGAAGGCGTCGCGGAGCTCGTGGAGTCGCTGGACGGCGACGTCGTCGTCACCGCCGACCACGGCGAGGCGTTCGGCGAGGACGGCGTCTGGGAGCACCACATCGAGACCCACATCCCGGCGCTGATGGAAGTGCCGTGGCTGGAACTCGACTAGTCGGCGCTGGCCGGCGAGTCGCTCCCGGTGGACGCCGCGTCCGGGAGGTACGACGCCGCGACGTCCGCGACGCGCTTCGCGCCGTTGGCGTGCGGTTCCGGCGGCTCCACGGCGTCGAGGAGCGCTTCCACGCCCGCAATCGAGTCCGCCGCGTAGAAGCCGGGCGTGTCCGCGAGGGCGTCCACGACGCCGCGCTGCTCTGACGTCGCCGGCAACACGATGCAGGGCGTGCCGGCGACCGCGGCCTCCATCACCGTGGAGTAGCCGCTGCAGATGACGAGGTTCGCGCCGGCGACGAACGGCTGCAGCGACTCCTGTAGCTCCCAGTCGTCGCCGCCGACGAGCGTCACGTCCCGGCCGCTCGCTTCGATGGCGTCCGCGAGGCGGTCGGGGTCCACGCTGAACTCGCTGGGCACGACGAGCACGTCCACGTCCGCGTCCGGCGCGTCGCCGACCGGCGCCATCGGCCCCACGTCGTCGGCGCCCGGAATCGACGGGCCGCCCGTCCAGACCTTGGGGTGGAGGAACTGCTCGGCGCCGTAGCCCGCGATGCGGTTGCGGACCCACGCGCCGGCGCGCTCGACGGTCGTCGAGTAGAACGCCGCGGGGTCGTGGGAGACGTAGACGTAACGCTGGCCGTGCAGGGTCGCGGCGATGGCCGCGGAGATGTCGTCGGTCACGAGGAGCGCGGGGGCTTCGTCGTCGAACCACCCGCGGTACTGCTTGACGCGCTCGGCGACCGCGGGCCCGCTGTTCCGGAGGACGTCCAGCAGGCCGCCGTTCTGGTAGTCGCCGACGAAGTCGAGGTCCAGCGGCTCGAACTCCGTGTAGCCGTTGGCCTCCACGAACTTCGTGCCGGGACCGCCGCCCGCGATGACCACGTCGTAGCCGGCGGCTTCCAGTTCCTCGACGACCGCCAGCATCCGGGTGGCGTGGCCGGCGCCCTCGCAGTAGTGGGCGACGGCGACCTTCGGGGGTGTCGCGGTCACGTGTGCGTCACTGTCGGTGCGCGAGCGGTATAAAACACTCCGAACGGGAGCGGGTCACGAGCGGACGCCGAGCGCGCTGGTGGCGGCGGCGCCGACGGTCGTCGTCAGCAGGTAGCCGCCGACGCTGTGAATCGTGACGACGGCCGCGATGGTCGGCGCGCTCACGGCCGTCAGCAGCGTGAGCAGCGTGACGTTGATGGCTTCGGTCCCACCGAGGCCGCCGGGCGTCGGGAGCGCCGACCCGACCTTCCCCAGCGGGAGCACGAAGAACGGGACGTAGACGGGGACGGAGGCGTCGAGCGCGAGGAACGTCACCCACAGGCCCAGCGCCTGGAACGCCCACCCCAGCGCCGAGCAGCCGACGGCCGCCACGAGGCGCTCGCGGGAGACGGCGACGCGGCCGAGCGCGTCCGTGAACCCGCTGATGCGGGCCGCGAGGTCCTCGGCGTCCGGGAGAGAGACGCGGGGAATCGCGCCGACGACGCGGTGGATGACCGCCGCGACCGTCCCGCCCGCGCGGCCACGAATCGCGGCCCGGTAGCGCCACACGACCGCCGCGAGGACCGGGAGGACCACGGCCGCGGTGATGACGGCGACCGGGAGCAAGCCGAGTTCCCCGTCGGTCTCCGTGGCGACGTAGTAGAGCGAGCCGACCGCCGCGAACGCCAGCGACGGCACGACGTTGATGGCGTCGAGGCTCGTGATGGACGCGAGGCTCACCTCGTAGTCCGTGCCCGCGGTCTGGGTGAGCAGCCACGCGGTCACGGGCTCGCCGCCCGCCTGCCCGAACGGCGTGACGTGGTTCGCGAACGCGCCCGCGGCGTTCACGAGCAGCGCCGTGTGGACCGGCACGCGGATGTCGAGCGCGCGCAGGACGTTCCACAGCGCCAGCCCCCACGACACGTTCCACAGCAGTATCACGCCCGCGACGACCGCGAGCAACACGGGGTCCGCGGACCGGGCGGCCGCGAGCACCTCGCGGGCGTCCACGACCCAGAACATGACCGCGAACACGAGCGCTGCGCCCGCAACCCCGGCCACCGTCGCCAGCAGGTCCTCTCGCTGCACGCCTCCGAGTGGCGGGCGGGCGTGAATCAATCCATCGAATCCCGCGGCCGGGGGTCGTCCCGTCGCCCGTCGAATGGGAGGTTTTTTCTCCGCCCGTCACGACCGGAGCACCGAGTACCTCCCCGGAAATGTTCGAGAAGACGCCCACACCGACCGATGGTTGACGTGCCCGCTCAGGCGGCCAACGTCGCCCGCAACCTCCGCTACCGCGGCGCCGACGCCGTCCGCGAACTCGCGTCGCTGGTGAAGTACTCGCGGCGCTCGACGACCGACGCCGACCCCGTGCTGGACGCCGACTGGGACGTTCTCGTCCTCCTGGACGCGTGCCGCGCGGACCTCTTCGCGGAGGCCGCCGCCGACGCCGACTACGACTTCCTCCCCGCGGACCCGGGGTCGCGGACGTCGCCCGCCAGCTCCTCCGTCGAGTGGCTGGAGACGGTGTTCGGCGGCGCCAGCGACGACGCGCTCGCGGACCTCGCGTACGTCACCGGCAACCCCTACTCCGCGTCGAAAATCGACCACGACCGCTTCCACGGCGTCGAGGAGGTGTGGCGGTACGCGTGGGACGACGACCTCGGCACGATTCCGCCGCGGCCCGTGACGGACGCCGCCATCCGCACCGGCCGCGAGGCGGCCGCCGACCGGATGGTCGTCCACTACATGCAGCCGCACTTTCCGTCGGTCCTGGAGCGCGAGCAGCGAAGCGAGGGCGTCGAACTGGACGCGTTCGGCGACGACGAGATGTCCGTCTGGGACGACCTCCGCTTCGGCCGCCGGAGCGAGACCGACGCGTGGGAGACCTACCGCGAGAACCTCGAATACGTCCTCGAGGACCTCGAACTGCTGTTCGAGAATCTGGACGCAGAGCGCGTCGTCGTCACCGCCGACCACGGCAACGCGTTCGGCGAGCACCACGTCTACGGTCACCCCGGTGGCGTCGATCTCCCCGTCCTCCGCGAGGTGCCGTGGTGCGAGACGACTGCGACCGATACGCACAGCCACGACCCGGACGCCGCGGGCCGCGACGACACCGGCGAGAGCGGCGACGTCGTCGAAGAACGACTCGAAGACCTCGGCTACCGAACCTAACTATGGACACTACCGACTCCCCGAACCTCCTGCTGGTCGTGGTGGACTGCCTGCGACAGGACTTCCTGCACCGCGACGCCGTGGACACGCCGTTCCTCGACGGGCTCCGCGAGCGCGGACGGGAAGCCACCGACCTGTACGCCACCGCGACCACGACGACGCCCGCGGTCGCGAGCCTGCTGACGGGCACGTACGGCGAGCGCAACGGTATCAAGTCGCTGCGCCGCGGCAGCCTCTCCGACGATGTCGAGTCGATGCCCGAGATACTCGGCGACGCCGGCTACCACACCGAGGCGATGGCGACCGGACCGCTCGTCCCCGAGACCGGCCTCGACAGGGGGTTCGACCGCTACGAGTGCCGGGACCGCGACGAGTCGATGTTCAGCGACTGGCGCGAGGACGGCCTCGATAGGCTCGCCAGTCTGCCGGAACCGTTCGCGGCGTTCGTCCACCTCTGGGAGATTCACGAGGACGTCCACGTCCCTCGCGAGTTCGACAGCGCGGAGTACGGGGAAACGCCGTACGGCCGCGCGCTCTCCGCGCTCGACCGCGAAATCGAGGCGCTCGCCGACGGCGTCCCCGAGGACACGGTGGTCGCGGTCGTCGGCGACCACGGCGAGAGCATCACCCACCGCAACAACCCCCTGCGCCTGCTCGCGAAGTCCCTGCGGGACGGCCTGAAATACTACGGCGGCGTTGACACCCGCGGCGCCGAAGAGCGCGTCAATCAGTACTGCGAGCGGTTCGGCCCCGACCTCGACGACCACTTCCTCGAGAACGGGCACGGCGAGAACGTCTTCGACTTCACCACGAACGTCCCGTTCGTGCTCGCCGGCCCCGGCGTCGAGCCCGCGACCGTGGACGCCCAAGTCCGCCAAATCGACATCCTCCCCACCTTGCTGGACGCGCTCGGCGTCGACCGCGAGACCGACGGCGAGGTCGTCGAACCCGGAATCGAGGACCGCGTCGCGTACATGCGCGCCTGCGGTGCCTCGCTGCACGGCGAGCGCAACTGGGCGCGCGCCGTCCGCCACGACGACGCCAAGTACGTCGAGTACCCCGACCGCGACTGGGAGCCCGGCGTCTACGACCTCGCGGAGAACCCCCGGGAGCTGGAGCGCGCCGACGACCCGGAGCTCGAAGCCGAACTCCGGGAGCGGCTCCCCGAGCGCGGCGTCGACCCGACGGACGTCGAGATGCTGGAAATCAACGAGCGCCTCGAAGACCTCGGCTACCTCTGAAGCGGCGGCTACGAAGCGGGAAAACAGGGAGAACGAGCGTCGTTACGCGTCGTCGACTTCTTCGTCGTCGTCCTCCTCGCTCTCGTCGTCCTCGGCGAGTTCGAGGTTGTCCTCGGGGACGCCGGCCTCCTGGCCGTCGTCGAAGCTCACGGTGTAGTTGGGCTCGCCGAACATCGTGTCGACGACCTGCGTGACGGTGCCGGTCTCGCCGTCGTACTCGCTGTGCTTGTCGTGGAGGACGACCTCGTCGTCTTCTTCGAAGCTCATACCCCAAGTTCCGCCGGCCGATTCAAAAGCGACCCGGTTTCGGGGCTGAAACGGTGACGCCCGCGCCCGGCCGCGACCGCCGCGCCGACCGCGCTCTCGTAGCGCTTTTCTCGGTACTCCGCGTGCGTGCTGGCATGGACGTACGCGTGCCGGCGGACAGCGAGCGGGCGGCCGTCGCCGACCGGCTGCTCCGGCCGGCGTACCGCGAGGCCGAAACCCTCGACCCCGCGTTCAGCGACCTCGACGAGGCCGTCGTCGCCGAGGAGGACTGCTCGCGGTGGCTGGACGACGACGACCGCACGATGTTCGTCGCGTACGACCCCGAGCCCGTCGGCGTCGTCTCCGGCGGCGTCACGTCCTCACCCAAGCTGTACACCCGCGGGAAGAACTGCTACGTGGACGGCCTCTACGTCGTCCCGGAGCGCCGCCGCGAGGGCGTCGCGGGCCGCCTGCTCGACCGCATGAAGGCGTGGGGTCGCGAGCGCGACTGCGAGTACGCGAGCCTCTCCGTGCACGTGGACAACCACGCCGCGATGGCGTTCTACGAGGACCACGGCTTCGAGCCGAAGTTCCGCAGCCTCCGTCAGCGGCTCTGACTACTCCGGGCCGAACGACTTCCCCTCGCGCTCCTCGGCGTCCATCCGGCGGAGCGTGGCGCGGGCGTTGCTCGCCTCGTAGCCGAAGAACACGCCCTCGGCGTACTCCTCGACGACTTCGGTGGCGTGCACCAGATTCTCGACCTCCACGTCGACGGCGTACAGCTCGACGCTGAACGGCGCGTCCAGCAGGTCCTCGAAGCCCGAGGCGATGGTCTCCAGCCAGTACGTCGTCCCGTAGCTGGTGTCGTACAGCGGGACGACGAATTCATCCACGTGTTCGGCGAGCGCCTCGACGTCGAGGCCCGCGCGCTCGTAGAGGTGGCCGGGGTACGGGTCGGGGTAGAGCGTGAGGTACGTCGTCCCCGGGATGCGGTCGGCGGCCTCGGCGACGAACTCCGTGATGACGCTCGCGCGCCAGTCGTACCAGTCCTCGAAGTCGGATTCCGTGAACGCGCTCTCGCAGCGGTCGCAGTGGCAGTACTCGGCGCGCGGGAACCCGACGTCGTCGAGGCGGACGTCGCCGTTGACCTCCGCGCACGTCTCGATGACCGTCAGGAGGCCGTTGCGGTAGTCCTCCGCGAGCGGGCAGATGTACGACCAGTCGAAGTACGGCCGCTCGCGGGTGGCCTCGTTGCCCTCGTCGTCCACGGGCACGAGGTCGGGTTCGGTGCCGGCGGTGGCGTTGTCCCCGAAGCAGGACACCATGCTGACGGCGTCCTCCAGCGGGTCGGTGTGGCGGCCGGTGACGTCTTTGACCTCGTAGAACGTGCGGTCGAACTCCGGCCACTCGACTTCCTCGGCGTTCCGCGTGACGACGCCGTACATGGACGCGAGTTGGCCGGCGGGCCGCCTAAGTCGTTCGCTCTCGGCACGCGCGCAGAAAAGCGGGGACCGGGACCGACTAGTCGATGCGGTCTACTTCCTCGGGTTCGGGCGCTTCGTCGCCCCCGACGACGAACTTCCAGACGAGGGCGATGACGAGCAGTGCGGCGGCGGTCTTCACTAGTTTTCCTGCCATGACTGACACTACTCGCGGAGTCATTAAACGCTTTGCGGGGTCGGCACGAATCCACGATTCCGCGCCGACACGTCGCGGTCACCCGCGGAGGTGTGCGGTGATGTCCTCGCGGACGAGCTCCCCACAGTACTCGCAGCGCAGGCCGTCGTCCAGCACCGCGAACGTCGGCTCGACGGGCTCGCCGGCGTTCGTGATGCACTCGCGGTTCGGGCAGACGAGCACGCCGCCGACCTCCTCGGGGCGCTCGACGCGGCGCTTGTCCACGACGTCGTAGTCGCGGATGATGTTGATGGTGGCCTCGGGCGCGATGAGCGACAGCACCTCGGCCTCGCTGTCGCTGAGTTCGCGGCCCTCGACTTTCACGACGTCCTTGCGGCCGAGCCGGTCGGAGGGGACGTTCATGCCGAGGCTGACCGTCGTGCCCTCGGTGCCGTCGATGCCCAGCAGCTTGAGCACGTGCAGCGCCTCCCCGGCGGAGACGTGGTCGATGACGGTGCCGCTCTGAATCTTCGAGACGCGGAGTTCTGTGTCAGTCATCGTCGAGGAGCAGGTCGAGGAGGGCCATCCGGACCGGGACGCCGTTGTGTGCCTGTTCGAAGTACGTCGCGTTCTCCGTCTCGTCGACGGCGGCCGAGATTTCGTCCACGCGGGGCAGCGGGTGCATCACCGCGAGGTCGTCTTTCGCGTCCGCGAGGGTCTCGGGCGTGATGCTGTACTCGCCGGCGACGGCCTCGTACTCGTCCTCGTCGGGGAAGCGCTCGCGCTGGATGCGCGTGACGTACAGCACGTCGAGGTTCGGGAGGACGGCGTCCAGCGAGTCGTGTTCCTGCACCTGCGCGCCCGCCTCGTGGAGGTCGTAGCGCACCGAGCGCGGCAGCCGCAGCGACTCGGGGCTGACGAAGTGCTGGCGGACGTCGAAGTTCGTGAGCGCGTGCGCCAGCGAGTGGACGGTGCGGCCGTACTTCAGGTCGCCCATGATGCCGATGGAGATGTCGTCGAGGCCGGCGTGCTCGCGAATCGTGTAGAGGTCCAAAAGCGTCTGACTCGGGTGGTGGCCGGCGCCGTCCCCGGCGTTCACGACGGGGACATCGACGTGTTCGCTGGCCATCTTCGCGGCGCCCTGCTTGGGGTGGCGGAGCACGATGCCGTCGGCGTACCCTTCGACGACGCGCACCGTGTCGGCCAGCGACTCGCCCTTCTTCACGGACGAGGACTCCACGGAGCCCATGTCCACGACGTCGCCGCCGAGGCGTTTCGCGGCCGTCTCGAAGCTCATCTTCGTGCGCGTGCTCGGCTCGAAGAAGCACAGCGCCAGCAGCTCGTCGGCGTGTCGCTCGCCGGCGGCCGCCGGGTCGTCGTCGAAGGCCGCCGCCCTGTCGAGGACCGTCTCGATGTCGGCCCGCGAGAGCTGTTTGGCAGTGAGGAGGTGGTCGTGACGCATCGGTTCAGTACGCGACCCCCGGAAGCGTAAAGCTCCCGGAGCGCACCCGCTCCGGGGTGTGCCACCGCGCCCCACTCGTGCCGAGGTTCAAGTGCGAAGCCGCGACCACCTGCTCGCGTGCTGGCAGTCGCGGGCGGTAAGGGCGGCAGCGGGAAGACCACCACCGCGCTCGGGCTGGCGGGCGCGCTCGTCGAGCGGCGGCGCCGGCCGCTGGTCGCGGACTGCGACCTCGACGCGCCGAACCTCCACCTGCGGGCCGGCGTCCCGCGGGACCCCGGCGCCGACGCCTCGACTCCGACCGCGGCCGTCCACGAGTCGGCGACCGTCCCGGGCGCGGACGTGCTCCCCGCGGGCGACGCGGACGGCGACGACCTCGCCGCGGCACTCGACGCGCTGCCCGAATCGCGGCCCGTCATCTTGGACTGCCCCGCGGGCGCCAGCGAGGCCGCAGTCCGGCCGCTGCGCGCCGCGGACGCCTGCGTCGTCGTCGCGACCGACACCCGGGAGGGAATCGAGGACGCCGTCAAGACCGCCGCGATGGCGCGCGCGGTCGGGACACCGGTACGTGCCGTCGCTGTCACCCGCACGGCCAGCGTCCCGGACGGCCTCGCGGACGCGGCGGCCGCCGACGCCGTCCCGATTCCCGACGCCGCAACGCCGCTGGAAGCCCGAGAGACCGCCGCAGCGTACGCGACGCTCGCGGACTACGCGGAGCCCAATACTTAACCTCCGTCCGTCCCCTACAGTCGGTTCATGCGCGAGCGGCTCTCCACCGGCGTGGACGTCCTCGACCGGGAACTCGGGGGCGGCGTGCCGGCCGGAACGGTCGTGGCCTACGAGGCCCCGCCCGCCAGTCAGGGAGAGCTACTGCTGTACGAACTCACGCGCCCGCGGCCCACGCTGTACCTCACCACGAACCGCACCGAACAGGCCGTCAAGGACGCCTTCGAGGCGACGGACGCACCCACCGGCGACCCCGAAGTGGGGTACATCCCGGGCGCGGACGCCATCGAGAACGCGCGCCGCGCGTTCCGCAGCGTCCCCCCGGAGTCGACGGTCATCATCGACCCCGCGGACGCCCTCGAACGCGCGGACCGCGGCCGCTACGAGAACTTCGTCAACGAACTCGGCAACCACATGCGAAACGTCGGCGGCATCGCGGTCCTGCACTGCCTGGACACCGACCACGACCCCGAACTGCGCGGCACCACCGAGCACATGGCCGACGTCGTGTTCAAGCTCCGCGTCGAGGAGAACAACGACGAGGTCGAGACGCGGCTCACCGTCCCGAAGTTCCGCGGCGGCAACGCACTGGACTCCTCGATCAAGCTCAACCTCGGCGAGCGCGTGCAGGTGGACACCAGCCGCGACATCGCGTAGACGGACCCCGAGCTACGGGTCGTCCTGTTCTGCGATAAAATAGGCCGAGCGGCCGGGTTCGAGCGTTACGCGTCTTCGTCGACGTCGAGCTCCTCGACGATTTCGTCGGCGTCCACGTCGGCGTCTTCGAGGGCTTCCTCGACGTCACCGAGGCCTTCGCCGCCGCCCATGCCACCCATGCCGCCCATCATACCGGGCATACCAGCGGGCTGGCCGTCGATGATCTCCTGGACGATGACGCGGTCGATGTCCAGCATGTCGATGATCTGGTTGAGAATCTGGTCTTTGCCCATCATCCACTGCTGGTTGAACTGGAGCTGCGGGGACTGCTCGATGTAGAGGGTCTCCTTCTCGACGGTCTCGGTCGTGGTCTCGGTCTCGCCGTCGTCGGTCTCCTCGGTGACCTCCTCCTCGACCTCGTCCGTTTCGAGGTGCATGTCGAGCTCGGCGTCGAAGTACATCTGGAGCAGGCCGCGGGCCTTCTCGACGGTGTCCTCGACCTGGTCGAGAATCTCGTACTCGTACTCGACGTCCTCGCCGGCGAGCGGGTGGTTGAAGTCCACGCGGGCGCGGCCGCCGATGACGGCTTCGACGTGGCCGTGCTCGCCGTCGATGTCGACGTGCGCGCCGGGGTAGCGCTCGTCCTCGGGAATCTTGTTCGCGGAGACCGTGCGGACCTCCTCGTCGTCGTACTCGCCGAACGCCTGCTCGACGACGACTTCGCCGGTGTCACCGACGTCCTTGCCGACGAGGTCGTCTTCGACGTCCTCGAAGATGTGGCCCTCGCCGATGACGATGGTGCGCGGGGAGAACTCCTGCTCGTCGGTGTCGACGCCTTCCTCCTCGGCGACTTCCTCGTCGGTGGTGTCGACGAGTTCGCCGCTATCGACCGTGTAGGCGGTGTAGGAGAGCTGCACGAAGTCCCCCTCCTGGAGTCCGCCCTGTTCTGTCTCGGATTCGTCGGCCGTCTCGGCCTCAGTTTCGTCGCTCATACCACTACGCACTCCCGTTCCACCCTTAAGAATCACGTTTCGCGGCCGCGAGCGGCGTCGCGGGTCGCTCGGTCAGCGGTGCTCGGCTAATGTGACGAGGGCGTCGGCGTCCACGGAGAGCCACGCGGTGAGCCGCCGGTCGCCGTCGACGTCCGGCGGGGAGAGCGTGCAGCGGTCCGGCGTGTTCTGATAGCGGACGACGGTCGCCTCCAGCGGCGTCGTGTCGGCGTCGTCGCGCGACTGGGGGACGCCACGGGTGGTGTCGGTGGACATCGTGACTCGGGTCGGGCTTCGAGAGACCGCGGGATAACGCCTGCTAAGAGGGGGACGTAGCACTATTGAGGCCTCCGAAGCGCCGTGTTTTTCCGGGGTCGCCGCGAGCACTCGGCCATGTACGAGGTGGAGGTGAAGGTGCCGGCGGACCACGACGCGGTCCGCGCGGCGCTCGCCGACGTCGACGCCGAACGCGTCGGGACGGTGGCACAGGCGGACACGTACTTCGACGCGCCGCACCGCGACTTCGCGGAGACCGACGAGGCGCTGCGAGTGCGGCGCGTCGCGACCGCGGCCGCGTCCTTCGAGCGCGAGGCAGTCGAGGGCGGGCTCGCAGCCGCCATCGACGCCGTACTGGACGGCGAGTACCGCGCCGAGGGCGAGTCCCGCGTGACGTACAAGGGGCCGCTGCTGGAGGCCGAGTCGAAGTCCCGCGAGGAGTTCGAGACCGGCGTGGAAAGCGGCGCGGAGATGCGCGAGATTCTCTCGCGGCTCGGGTTCGACCCGGCGGCGACGGTGCGAAAGCTCCGCGAGACCCACCACGTCGAGGCGTTCGAGGTGCTGCTGGACGCCGTCGAGGGCGTCGGCGAGTACGTCGAGGTCGAAACCGAGGTCGAGTCCGACGGCGAGGTCGAAGCCGCCCGGGAGGACGCCTACGACCTCCTCCGGCGGCTCGGGCTCGACCCCGACGACCAGATTCGGACGTCGTACCTCGGTCTCAAGCTCGCGGACGCCTGACGGGTCTATGCGCGGCAGACATATTCGGGCTCGCCGTGCTTTTCGCAAGTTATAGAAGCGGAGACGGGCAACACTTGCGCAATGACCGAGCGGAACATCCAAGTGCAGTCTCTCGACCGCGGCGCGGTCGAGGACGAGGACGTCGAAATCGTCGAACGAAAGGGGCTCGGCCACCCCGACTCTATCTGCGACGGCATCGCCGAACACGTCTGCGAACGGCTCGCCCGCGAGTACATCGACCGCGTCGGCGAAGTGCTGCACTTCAACACCGACGAGACCCAGCTCGTCGCCGGCACCGCCGCGCCCGCGTTCGGCGGCGGCGAAGTCGTCGATCCCATCTACATTCTCGTGGTCGGCCGCGCGACCAGCCACTACGTCGCCGACGACGGCACCGAGTACCACATCCCCGTGGAGTCCATCGCGCTGGAGGCCGCCCGCGACTACCTCCGCGAGCACTTCCCGAACCTCGACCTCGAAACCGACGTCGTCGTCGACGTCAAGCTCGGCGAGGGCTCCGGCGACCTCCAAGAGGTGTTCGTCGAGGACGGCCCCGACGTGCCGATGGCCAACGACACCAGCTTCGGCGTCGGCCACGCCCCCCTCACGGAGACCGAGCGCATCGTCTACGAGACCGAACAGTCGCTGAACGGCCCGTACGGCGACGCCCACCCCGCCATCGGCGAGGACGTCAAGGTGATGGGCAAGCGCGAGGGCGACCACATCGACCTCACGGTCGCCGCCGCGCTCGTGGACGCCCACGTCGAGGACCTCGAGGACTACAAGGCCGAAGTCGAGGCCGTCCGCGAGCACGTCCACGACCTCGCGACCGACCACACCGACCGCGATGTCGCCGTCCACGTCAACACCGCCGACGACTACGAATCCGGCTCCATCTACCTCACGACCACCGGCACGAGCGCCGAGCAGGGTGACGACGGCAGCGTCGGCCGCGGCAACCGCGCGAACGGCCTCATCACGCCGAACCGCTCGATGAGCATGGAGGCCACCTCCGGGAAGAACCCGGTCAACCACATCGGGAAAATCTACAACCTCGTCTCCACGGAAATCGCCGAGAGCATCGTCGACGAGGTCGAGGGCATCCGCGACCTGCGCGTCCGCCTGCTCTCGCAAATCGGCCGCCCCATCGACCAGCCCCACGTCGCCGACGTCCACGTCGTCACCGAGGACGGCCTCGCGGTCGCCGACGTCGAACCCGACGTCGAGGAAATCGTGGACGCCGAGCTCGCGAACATCACCGACGTCACGCAGCGCGTCATCGACGGCGAACTCGACACCTTCTAGGGCACGTTTTGCGCTGCGGGCGCGTGCGCTCACTCGCTGCTCACGGCTCGCTACGCTCGCCGTTCGCATATCCCGGGGCGCTCGCACTTCGCGCCTCGCTGTGGTCGTTCGCGCAGTGAGTCGGACACCTCGGGCTCTTCGACCCGTCCTCAGAACGCGAAGCTTCTGATGGGCTGCGCAAGAGCTTCGCTCTTGCGAACGCTCGGCGTCCGAATGCTAACGGCTGCCGGCTGCCGAGTCAGTCGCAGTTCTAGTTCTCTACTTCGGAGACGACGTTCAGGCTGAACCTCCAGCCTTCGCCGAGATAGTTGTCGTCCTCGAAGCGGTACGTTCCCGTCGGATGGCATTCCTCGCTGTCGTGGGCGGCGAGCACGCGGAACTCGCGGCTGGCGGTCTCGCCGGGGTCGAGCGTCTCCTCGCGCATCACGGCGGGGAGCGCGACGCCGTCGGTCGCCTGCCAGCAGTCGTCGCTCGGTTCTTCTGGTGTGACGCCGGCGTCCGGGGAGAGCAACAGCGTGGCGTCGCCATCCTCGCGCGTGCCGCGAATCGCGTCCCACGGGACGAGCGACCCGAACGTGAACGTTCGAGCGTCGTCGGCGTCGTTCGTGAACGCGACCTCGAGGCGCGCGGGGTGGTCAGTCGTGAACTGCGCGGTGACGGTCACGTCGATAGTGGCGTTCTCGACCGGCGGGTCGTCGGTCTGGACGTTCGTGAGCGTGTACGGGAAGTCACTCGTGTCGTCCGGGGTGTCGCCGGCGGGCGCGCCCGTGCAGCCCGCGAGCGCGGCAGCCGCCAGCGTCCCGAGGTAGGTGCGGCGGTTCACGTGTGCCCGGACGAACGCCTTTGTTAAACTCTTTCTCCGGACTCAAAGAACAGTTTTAGCGCGCGTGAGACCGACCGCTAGAAGACCGCGTCCAGCGCCTGCTGGAGGTCAGCCTTGAGGTCATCGACGTGCTCGATACCGATGCTCGCTCGGATGAGCGGGTCCGTCAGGCCCGCTGCCTCTCGTTCTTCCTTGGGGATGGCGGCGTGGGTCATCGCGGCGGGCTGCTCGATGAGCGACTCGACGCCGCCCAGCGATTCGGCGAGCGTGAACACTTCGGTCTCAGAGACGAACTCGCTGGCCTCCTCGAGGCTGGCGTCCAGTTCGAAGGAGAGCATCCCGCCGAAGTCGTCCATCTGTTCCGCCGCGAGGTCGTGGTCCGGGTGGCTCTCCAGTCCCGGGTAGAAGACGTGCTCGACGCGGTCGTGGGCGTCCAGCCACTCGGCGAGTGCCTGTGCGTTCGCGCAGTGGCGGTCCATGCGCACGCCGAGGCTCTTCGTCCCGCGAAGCACGAGGAAGCAGTCGAACGGACTGGGTGTGGCGCCGACGGAGTTCTGGTAGAAGGCGAGGCGCTCGTCGAGGTCCTCGTCGTCCGTAATCAGCGCACCCGCCACGAGGTCGGAGTGGCCGCCGAGGTACTTCGTGAGGCTGTGGCAGACGAGGTCCGCGCCGAGTTCCAGCGGGCGCTGGAGGTACGGCGTCGCGAACGTGTTGTCCACGGCGCAGAGCGCGTCGTACTCGTGGGCGACGTCCGCGAGCGCGCCGATGTCGTTGACGTTCATCAGCGGGTTCGTCGGCGTCTCCACCCAGAGGAGTTCCGTGTCCTCGCCCATCGCCGCCCGGACTTCGTCGTGGTCGGTGGTGTCCACGAAGTCGAACTCGAGGTCGTACTCCTCGTAGACCTGCGTGAAGATGCGGTGGGTGCCGCCGTAGACGTCGTTGCCCGCGACGACGTGGTCGCCGGCCTCCAAGAGGTTCATCACGGTGTTGATGGCGCCCATCCCCGAGGAGAACGCGCGGCCGTAGTCGCCGCCTTCGAGGCTGGCGAGGTTCGCTTCGAGGTCGGTCCGGGTGGGGTTCCCGGTGCGGCTGTACTCGTAGCCGCGGTGGTCGCCGGGCGCGTCCTGCTCGTACGTGGAGTTGGCGTAAATCGGCGTCATCAGCGCGCCCGTCTCCTCGTCGGGCTCCTGCCCGGCGTGGATGGCGCGCGTCTCGAAGTGTTCGTCGTCGTCGCTCATATTCCGAGCGTCGGCCGCACGCGAGTTAGGTCTGTTCGTTAGGGGACGGCCCCGCCGCGTCCGGGATACCCGCAGAAACGGGCGGAAAGGCGTCTTTTTTGCCCGTCTAGCGGCTGGTCGGCGATATGTCCGGACCAGTCAGCACCGCGTGGCAGCGATACCGCTCGGTCCCGCTCATCGCGCGCATCTTCGTCGCGTTCCTCCTCGGGTCGGCCGCGGGCGTCGCGTTCGGCGAGCGAATGACCGTCGTGCAGCCGCTGGGCGACCTCTTCCTGCGGCTGCTGAACATGCTCGTCATCCCCATCATCGTGTTCACGCTCCTGACGGGGATTCGCCAGCTCTCGCCCGCGCGCCTCGGGCGCATCGGCGGCGTGACCGTCGGCCTGTACGCCGTCACCACGACCATCGCGGGCCTCATCGGGCTGGCCGTCGCGAACCTCCTCCAGCCCGGCCGCGGCGTCGAGTTCACGGGCGGCGAGGCGCAGTCGCAGGCGCCGCCGTCGCTGACCGAGGTGGTGCTGGGCATCGTCCCGAACAATCCGGTCGCGGCGATGGCCGAGGGCAACCTCCTCGCGACCGTCTTCTTCGTCATCGTCTTCGGCATCGCGCTGACGTACGTCCGCGCGCGCAACGACGAACTCGCGGACAGCGTCGACTCCGTCTTCGAGGCGTTCGAGGTCGGCGCGGAGGCGATGTTCGTCGTCGTGCGCGGCGTCCTCGAGTTCGGCGTCGTCGGCGTGTTCGCGCTGATGGCCGCCGGCATCGGCACCGAGGGCGTCGGCGTGTTCTCCTCGCTGGGCGAACTCGTGCTCGCGGTGGCGATTGCCGTGGTCGTCCACATCGCGTTCACGTACCTGTTCGTGCTGATGCGGCTGGTCGTCGGCGTCTCCCCGCTGTCGTTCCTCTCGGGCGCGAAGGACGCGATGGTCACCGCGTTCGCCACGCGGTCGTCCAGCGGCACGCTCCCCGTGACGATGCGCAACGCCGAGGAAAACCTCCGCATCTCCGAGCGCGTGTACTCGTTCGCGCTCCCGGTCGGCGCCACCGCGAACATGGACGGCGCCGCTATCCGGCAGGCCATCACGGTGGTCTTCGCGGCGAACGTCGTCGGCCAGCCGCTCGCGCCCACCGAGCAGGTGCTCGTGCTCGTGGTCGCCGTCCTCATCAGCATCGGGACGGCGGGCGTGCCGGGCGCCGGCCTCGTGATGCTGACCGTCGTGCTGAATCAGGTCGGCCTGCCGCTGGAGGTCGTCGGCTTCGTCGCGGGCGTGGACCCGATTCTGGGCCGCATCGCCACGATGAACAACGTCACCGGCGACCTCGCGGTCTCGACGGTCGTCGGGAAGTGGAACGACGCGCTCGACCTCGACGGCGGCGTCTGGAGTGTCGTGACCGACGACTGACGCTCAGATGACGTCGTCGGGGTCGTGGGCCTCGCGCATCCGCTGGGCCTCCGCGGCGTACTGCTCTACGAGGTCGGGGTCGCCGGTCTGCCCGAGGTTCCCGGGGTCGGCGTCCACGGCCGCGGTCGTGTCCCGCACGTCCGAGAAACTGGTGAGCGCGCGCTCCTTGCGGAAGTACCGCTCGCCGTCCGGGGTCGCGTACGTGAGGATGATGATGTTCTGCTCGTCGTCCGAGTACGTGCGTTCGACCAGCCACACCCGCACGGACTCGTCGCCGTCGTCGCTCATACCGGTCAGTTAGCGCTCGCGCGGAAAGAACGTACTGGCGGACAGCGACAGGGTTTTTCGCGGTGCGCTCCACACGTCTCCCGTGAACGTACGGGGCGAGGTGACCGACGTCGACGAGGTGCGGTCCGTGAACACGCAGTACGGCGACCGGGACGTGCTCGACGTCCACGTCCGGCCGGACGCGGACAGCGACGCGGCCGCCGACGACCACGGGGCGGCCGTGCGCGTGACGCTGTGGGGGAAGTGGACGGAGGCCGTCCAGTACCTCGAATCCGGGATGGAGTTGCTGGTGACCGAAGCCGAAGAGGACGAGTGGAACGGCGAGGTCCAGTATTCGACGAGCAAGCAGTCGTACGTCGTCGTCGAGCCGGACTTCCTCGTGGACGTGACGAACATCCGGTCGTTCGTGCAGTGCCCGCGCCTCTACTACCTGAACAAGCTCTCCGGGCTCCCCCTCAAGTACCCGGTGACGAAGGGGACAATCGTCCACGAGGTGTTCGGCGACCTGCTCCGCGGCCGCGATTTGGACGAGTCCGTCGCGGAGCGCGTGGCCGACGCCGGCCTCGAACTCGGCCTGCTCGGCCGGGACCGCGAGGAAGTCGAGGCCGACGTGCGCGCGAACGCGTCAGCCATCGAGGGGTGGCTGAAGCAGGGCCACCTCTCCGGGGACGGCGGCACCACCGAGGACACAGCGGAGGGCTGGCGCGCGGGCGACGACTGGCGCTCGGAGTACACCCTGATTTCGGAGACGTTCGGCATCAAGGGCCGCTGCGACGCCATCCGCCGGGGGATGCCCGTCGAACTGAAGACGGGGAAGAACACGAACCGCGACCCGCGCTTCCACGACAAGGTGCAGGCGGCGTGTTACGCGCTGATGCTCGAAGACCGCGGAGTGAACGCCGACACGGGCACCCTCCTCTACACGAAGAACGCCGCAGTGGACCGCAGTGAGGAGTCCGGCGACCTCTCGCCAGCCAAGGAGTTCTCCATCGGGAAGGGTTTCCTCGACTTCGTGGTGCGCCAGCGCAACCACCTCGCGGCAATCGAGTACGAGGGGAGTCCGCCCACGGGCTTCGAGGCGGACGCGAAGTGTGAGTACTGCTTCGAGCAGGACACCTGCATGGTCGTGTCGGGTCGCCTCGACCAGGAATCGAAGGCCGGGCAACTCGGCGAGCCGCTCCCCGACGAGGAGCGCGCGTACTTCGACGACATCTACGCCGCAATCGAGCGCGAGCGCGACGCCGTCCACGACGAGTACCGCAAGCTCTGGGAGCAGACCGCCGACGAGCGCGCCGACGACGACCGCGCGGTCGTGGACCTCGAACCCGCGGGCCAAGAGGAACTGCCGGACGGCCGGTGGCGGATGACGGCGAAGCGCCCGACCGCCGCGGCCTCCAAGATTCGACAGGGCGACCGCGTGCTCGCCTCCGACGGCGACCCCGTGCGAGGAACCGCGGAGATGGCGCGCGTGGAGACGCTGGCGCCCGACCGCGTCGTCGTCACCGCCGACGAGCCCGTCGAACTCCGCCGACTGGACGTCTACCCCTCCGAGTTGAGCGTCGACCGGATGCTCACCGCGCTCCACGACGCGCTCCTGAAGGGCGACCAGCGCCGCAAGGACGTGCTCTTCGACCGCGCGAGCCCCGAGTTCCGGGACGACGAGCACACCGTCATCGAGAACAACGACGCGCAGAACGACGCCGTCAGCAGGGCGCTGAACGCCGAGGACTTCGCGCTCGTCCACGGCCCGCCCGGCACCGGGAAGACGTACACCATCGCGACCCTCATCCGGGAGTTCGTCGACCGCGGCGACCGCGTGCTGTTGTCGGCGTTCACGAACCGCGCCGTCGACAACGCGCTCGAAGCTCTACGAGAACAGGGCCACGAGGACATCGTCCGCGTCGGGACGTCCACGGGCGTCCGCGAGGACATGCAGGACCTCCGCTTGAACCAGTCCGGCGACCCGGCGGAGTGCGCGCGAGCGCTCCAGACCGCCGACGTCGTCGCGGCGACGACCGCGACCTGCGGTTCTCGCGTGATGCGCGAGCAGGAGTTCGACGTGGTGCTGGTCGACGAGGCGAGCCAGCTCACCGAGCCGGACACGCTCGCGGCGGTCAACCGCGGCGAGCGCTTCGTGCTCGTCGGCGACCACGAGCAGCTCCCGCCGGTCGTGCGCTCGGGCGGCCGGCTCTCCGAGTCCCTGTTCGAGCGCCTCCACGACACCCACCCGGAGGCGTCGGTGATGCTCGACCAGCAGTACCGGATGAGCCAGCGCATTCAGGCGTTCTCCTCCGAGGAGTTCTACGACGGCCAGCTCCGCCCCGCGACCGGCGAGGTCGCCGCGCAGACGCTCGCGGACCTCGGCGTGGAGACGGGTGGCGCGGTCCAGAATGGTGTCACCTTCCACGACGTGCCCGGGACGAGCGACGCGCACGTCGACCCCGCGGAGGCCGAGCGCGTCGGGGAGGTCGTCCGCGAGTACGTGGAGGCCGGCGTGAATCCCGAGGACGTCGGCGTCATCGCGCCGTTCCGCGCGCAGGTCGCCGAAATCGGGCGCCGGGTCCCCGAGGGCGTCGCCGTGGACACCGTGGACCGCTTCCAGGGCTCTTCCAAGGAGGTCATCGTCGTCTCGTTCGTCGCGACCGGGAGCCTCGACGGCCCCATCTTCGAGGACCACCGGCGCGTGAACGTCGCGCTCACTCGCGCGAAGAAGAGTCTCGTGCTCGTCGGCGACGAGGCGGCGCTGCGCTCGGAGCCGCTGTACGACCGGATGGTCGAGTGGGCGTCGCTCTCCTGACTACTCGACGGTCAGCACGCCGTCTCTCGTCACGTCGCCGTTGACGTTCACGGAGACGTCGTACTCGCCGGCGGACGCCGGGTTCCGGACGTCCGAGACGTCGAGGACGAGCCAGTCGCCGGCCTCGATGTCGTGGTTCCCGCCGAACGTGACAGCGAGCGTGCTGTCGTCGTCGCTGGTCGAGAGCCCGTTCAGGTCGACCATCGCGTCGGTTTCGAGGACGCCGTCGCCGTCGCTATCGATGCCGACGCGCTCGATGTCCGAACCGCTGACGTTGCTGACGTCGGCCGAACTCGGGTACGTGACCTGTATCTTATTCAATGAGTTCCCGACGGCGTCCGAACCCTCCTCGACGTGAACGCGAACGTAGTGGTCGTCGGGTTCGCCCGGCTCACCGTCGGCTGCGTGGATGAGTTCGGTCTGTACCTCGTCGGCCGCTCCGCCGTCCGTTTCGCCGTCCGCGAACGACGGCATCTCGATGTCGCCGACGGCCGGCACGGCGACCAGCACCGTCCCCGCCAGCACGACGGTGATGGCCACCATGAGCGCGACCCCGACGACGGGACTGACTGCCCGTCCAGCGCGCATCACCGGAGAGACTCGCGGCCCGCGGAAAACGGCGATGGCCGTTCCGTTACACGTTGCGACCAGTGGGCGTTCGACGCGACGACGAATATCGCTGCTCTCAGGGCGTGACGACGAGCTTACCGACCGTGTCGCGGTCCTGCATCGCGGCGAACGCCGCACCCGTCTCCGCCAGCGGGTAGGTGTCGGCGACCTCCGGCGCGAGGTCGCCGGCCGCCACGAGGTCGACGAGCCGCTGGAGGTCCTGCTGGGTGCCCATCGTGGAGCCGATGACTCGCTTGTGCCCGAGGAAGAGGTCCGGAACGTCGATTTCCGAGCGCCCGCCAGCGGTCCGGCCACAGATGACCATGCGGCCGCCGCGCCGGAGCACCGTCTGTCCGAGTTCCGTGTACTCGCCGCCGAGGTGGTTGAGCACCGCATCCGGCGCACCGACGGCCTCGACCTCGGCCCGAATCTCCTCGGGGTCGGTAGACCGAATCGCGTGGTCCAGCCCCAACTCGGTCACCCGGTCGAGCTTCTCCCGCGAGGACGACGTGCCGATGGTCTCCGCGCCGAGGACGTCTGCGAGCTGGACGGCGGCGACGCCGACGCCGCCCGTGACGCCGGGCACGAACACGAGGTCGGTCGGGCCGACCTCGGCGCGCCGGAGCATGTGGTAGGCGGTCATGTACGCCGTCGGCAGGGCCGCCGCGGCGGTCGCTCCGATTTCGTCCGGGAGCGCGACGAGCCGGCTGGCGTCCACGCGCGCCTGCTCGGCGAGGCCGCCGTGGAACAGCGAGAACTCCTCGCAGAGGTTCTCCGGCCCCTCGCGGCAGAACCGACACGTCCCACAGGTCTCGTTCGGACACAGCAGAACGCGGTCGCCGGGCTCGACGCCCGTCACGCCGTCCCCGACGTCCCGGACGGTGCCGGCGACGTCGAGCCCGCTGACGAACGGGAGGTCGTCGGCCGCGACCATCGCGGAGTCGCCCTCCAGAATCCAGAGGTCGTGGCGGTTGATGGCGCACGCTTCCACGTCGACGACGGCGTCGCCGGCGCCCGGTTCGGGGGCCGGCTGGTCGACGACGCCGACGCCGTTCGGTCCGGTCAACTCGGTGAATGCTGCGGCACGCATCGCGTCGTCGTTCGGCCGACGCCCGGATAGGCATACGGGTGGTCGTCGCCTCTGCCTTTATCTTGGTGCGCAGCGAACCTACACGGGATGCAGACTCTCGCAGTCGCGGCGACGCTGGTAGCGCAGGCGGGTTCCGGGCTCGACGTCGACGTCACGCTCGGGCAGGGGCTCGTCGGCGGCGCGGTCGGCGCGTTCCTGACGACGCTCGTGGTCGGCGCCATCGCGGTGGCGGTGTTCCCCGAGCGCACCGAGCGCCTGATGGCGCGCGTCCTCGACGACCCCGTGAACTCGTTCGCGTACGGCCTGTTCAGCGTCCTCGCGCTGTTCGTCGTGGCGATACTGCTCGTGTTCACCGTCGTCGGCATCGTCGTCGCGCTCCCGCTGGTGCTCGTCGCGTACGTCGTCTGGGCGGTCGGCGCCGCCGTCGCGTACCTCGCCGTCGCCGACCGGCTGGTCGGCCACGAGGACGGCTGGCTGAAGGCGCTGCTCGTCGCGGCGACCATCAACGGCGCGCTCGCGGCGACCGGCGTCGGCGGCCTCCTCGCGGTCGTCGTCGGCATCACGGGCTTCGGCGCCGTCCTCCAGCCGTACCTCGACTGACGCGCTCACCGGGCGCGGGCGACGAGTCGCTCCCAGACCCCGGGCTCGGCCGTCGCGTCCGGCAGTCGGAACCGGACCGTGGTGCCGTCGCCGTCGTCGGCGAACTCCACGCTCCCGCCCGACTCCCGCACCGTCCAGTAGACCAGCCAGAGCCCGAGCCCGCTGGCGTGCGAGAGCGTCGTCTCCTCGGGCTGGTCGAGGACGTCGTACTCGCGGCCGGGAATCCCCGAGCCGGTGTCCGCGACCTCCACGACCACGTCGTCGCCCGGCGGGTTCCGAACCGACGCCGTGATGCGAACGCTCTCGTCGTTGTGTTCGACCGCGTTCGCCAGCACCTCGTAGAGCGCGTCCTCCAGCGCGGGGTGGGCCGACACCGCGGCGTCCTCGGTGGCCGCGATTTCGACGTCGGCGCCCGGGTACTGCTGGCGGAGCCGCTCGACGGCGTCCGCGAGGACGGCGCCCGCGTCCTGCTCGCGGCAGTCGCCGCTCTCCCAGATGTCGAGGATGCGGCGCGTGCGCTCGCTGTTCTCCAGTAGCTCGTCGACGTGGAGGCGCGCGACCGCGACGTCCTCGTCGCCGGCGCCGAGCCGCGTTTCGAGGTTCTGGAGGTGGCCGTCCACGACCGCCAGCTCGTTGCGGAGGTTGTGCCGGAGGACGCGCTGGTTCATCGTCAGCAGTTTCACGAGGTCCGCGAGCCGCGTGCGTTTCTCCTCGGAGACGACCGCGTAGAGGCTCGCCTGCGCGCCGACCGCGAGCCCGAGCCACATCGCGAACACCACCATGAACTCGACGTCGACGACAGGATGGCCCTCCAGCAGCCAGATGAGCGCGACCGCGACTGCGAGCAACGAGAAGCTCACGCCCGTCAACGTGGTCAACTTCGCCGCCCGCACCAGCCCGGGCTGGCTCACGTCCCGGCCGCGCGCGTCTACGCCGGAGTAGACGAGCGTCGCCGACAGCGCGAGCAGAATGAGCGTCTCAAGCCCGACGGCGACGCTCCACCCGACGACGTAGACGTAGCCCACGGCGGCGACGAATCCGACGACGGCGTACACGTAGAACCACCAGTGCGCAGCCGCGTCAGTCAGCCGCTCGTGAGCCCGTTCCACCATAGCTCACCTATCGGGGCACGGACCGTTAATGCGTCGGCGCCGCGAATCGGCCGCCGTCAGCGCCGAATCCACCCTTTTCCCACGCGCCGGAGCTGCCCGTCGCTCTCGTTGGCGTCGGCCTGCTGGACCTGTCGGCGGCGCTCCTCGAACTGCTGGGTGCGCTGCAACCGCCACGCGGCGTACGCTGCGCCGACTGCCGCGACGGCTGCGCCGACCGCGAGCCGTCGCTTCGATAGGCCGTCGCTTGCCTCCTCGTCCCCGCGTTGCTCCTCGTCGTCTGTGTCGCGTCCGGCGACGCGCTTCAAGTACGGCGTGAACACGATTGGCATACCCGATATACGCCGAACTCCCGGATGAACGCTTCGCCCGTCAGTCGTCGACGTGCTCGCGGACGCGCTCGTGGAACGCCCGCAGCACCGCGTCCTCGTCGTCCGCCAGCACCACGTCGCTGGCCGACAGCGTCGCCAGCCCGAACGACAGCGGGGACGGCGACTGCAGGGTCGTCTCGGCTATCTCGACGTCGCCCGCCCGGATTTCCGACAGCACCTCGCGGACGCCCGCCAAATCGAGCTTGTCCTCGATGAGCTCCCGGTACGTCTCGTCCAGCACCGCGAAGTCCGTCAGGTCCTCGGCGAACCCGAGCAGCATCTCGCTGGCGACCTGTTGCTTGCTCGCGGACTTCTCGCGTCCCTTGTAGCGCTTCAGGACCATCAGCGCGCGCGTGGCGTCGATGCGGAAGTACCGCTGGAGGAGGTCCGTGCCGTCCAGCGCCGCCCGGAGCGTCTCACGGGCCTCGTCGGGGTCGGTCTGCCGCAGTAGCTCCGCGACGTCGACCTTGCGGTTCAGCGGCATCGCGAGCGTGAAGCCGTTGTCCGCGACGGAGACGGCGACGTTCGCGTTCGCCTCGTTCGCGCACCGGTACGCCAGCAGGCGCGAGAGACCGTCGTTGAACCGCCGGCCGTACGGCGTCCGGACGTGGTAGCGGCGGCGGTACTCGTCGCGGTCCTTGACCTCCTCGACGGCGATGCGCTCGGTCGTGCTGACGCTCTCGACGCCGGCGTACCGAATCTGGTCGTCGTACATCCGCGCGAGCGCCCGGACCGCGTTCGCGCCAATCGGGAACTCGCGGAGCCAGCGCCGCACGGCCGCCGCGCCGCCCTCGTCGTACTTCGCGAGGAGGTCCGTCTGGAAGCGCGCTATCTCCCGGCCGAGGTCGTACGAGAGCGGCAGGCGCTCGGAGAACCACGACGGCACCGTCGCGCGCTCGCTCGTGCGGTCGACGTACACCCTCGACCCGCGGCGGTAGCGGTACGCGAACCGGTCGCCGCCCAGCACGAACACGTCCCCCGCTTCCAAGGTGTCGAGGTAGCTCTCGTCGAGCTGGCCGACCCACTCGTCGTCGCCGCGGACGTAGACGTTCACCGTGAACGAGTCGGGAATCGTCCCGAGGTTCTGGAGGAGAATCGGGCGCGCGAGCCGCCCGCGCTTCCCGATTAGTCGCTCGCCGACCGCGAACTCGGTGTAGTGGTGGGTGCCCGAGGTGGGGTCGTCGGGGTCGCCGTCGTCGCCGCCCGGCGGGTCGTTCTCGTCGCGCCAAATCTTCGCGTACACGTTCCGGTCTTCGAGGCCGTCGTAGTCGGCCGTGAGGTAGCGGAACAGCGACTCGAAGTCGTCGTCCGCGTACTCGCGGTAGGGGTACGCAGCGCGCAGCGTCTCCCGGACCTCCGCTTCGGGGAGCGGTCCCTCGATGGCCATCCCGTAGACGTGCTGGGCGGCGACGTCGTGGGCGCGCTCGGGGATGTGCACGCGGTCCACGAACCCCTGTTCGGCCTGCCGGAGCATCACCGCGCACTCCACGAGTTCGTCGCGGTCCAGCGCGATGACCCGGCCCGTCACAGTCCTCCCGGGGCGGTGGCCCGCGCGCCCGACGCGCTGGAGCAGGCTCGCCACCGACTTCGGCGACCCCACCTGCACCACGAGGTCGATGTGGGGCATGTCGATGCCGAGTTCGAGGCTCGTGGAGGTCGTCGTCACCGACAGCGACCCCTCCTTGAGTTGCTGTTCGACCTCCTGCCGGCGGTCCTTCGACAGCGAGCCGTGGTGGCACGCCGACTCCTCGTCGCCGACGACGCCGCGCTCCCGGAGGTTCTCCAACACGCGCTCGGCGCCCGAGCGCGTGTTCGTGAACACGAGCGTGCTGTCGTTGTCCTCGATTAGCTCGCCGAGTTCGTCGTAGAACGCGTCGTTGACCGCGCCCGTCGAGGCGTTCACGAGGTCCGGCGTCGGACACGACAACTGGAGGTCGTAGTCCCGCGCGAACCGCGCGTCCACGATTTCGCACTCGCGGGCCTCCCCCTCGGAGAAGCCGACGAGGTAGCGCGCGATGTCCGACAGCGGCTCGACGGTCGCCGAGCACCCGATGCGCGTGAAGTCGCCGGCTAGCCGCTGGAGGCGCTCCAGACTCACCGAGAGGTGCGTGCCGCGCTTCGAATCCGCGAGGCTGTGAATCTCGTCCACGACGACGTACTCGACGCTCCGGAGCTTCTCCCGGAACTTCGGGGAGTTCAGCAGAATCGCGAGCGTCTCCGGCGTCGTGTTCAGGATGTGCGGCGTCTGTTCGAGCATCTGCTGGCGCTCGTAGTCGGAGGTGTCGCCGTGCCGAATCGCCTGCCGCACGTCCGTCTCGACGCCACGCTCGGCAAGCCGTTCGCCGATGCCGGAAAGCGGCTCCGCGAGGTTGCGCTCGATGTCGTTCGCCAGCGACTTCAGCGGCGACACGTACAGGCAGTACACCTCGTTGTCCAGCCCGTCGGCCCGCTCGCGCTCGAACAGCTCGTTCAGAATCGCCGTGAACGAGGCGAGCGTCTTTCCGGAGCCCGTCGGCGCCGCCACCAGCGCGTTCTCTCCCGCGTGAATCAGCGGAATCGCCTCGCGCTGGGGCGGCGTCAGACAGCCCCCGTCCTGCTCGGGAGGCCCGAACCGTTCGACCCACCACTCGCTGACCGCGGGGTCGAGGCTGTCCAGAATCTCGCGGTCCGAGGACTGGCTCGCGTCCGCCGACCGCGCCGTCGCCTCCGACTCCGGACTCATCTATCGCGTGTGCTTGGCTCCCGTACGGCAAGTGTCTGACGCCGCTAGGCAAATTGTACGGTTCGTGAGTGCTCGCGGTTATCGTTGTTTACGACACCTCGAAAGCCCCTGCTCGCTCGACTCCCTGGCCTCGCTGTGCTCCTCGGCCTTCGGCCTGCGGTGCTTGCGTCGGCCGGGTTCGCCGAGCGAGCAGCCCCTTTCAGTCCACCCAGTTACCGGCTGACCAACCGGCTACGGGCGGATTGAAAGGGGCGGCGGGCTCGCGTTTACGTGGTCGTCTCGCTGGCCACTATCCCGAGCGAAGCGAGGGATATGCCAGCGAGCGACCGCGAGCGCGCCGGGGCTTTCGAGGTGTCATCCCAGTCGTCCACGAGCGCACCATAATCACGAAGCCACGAACACGTAGCCCGAACCGTTAACCCCCTTCCTTCCCCGAATACAGGTATGCAACTGACGTTCCTCGGAACGGGGAGCGCGATGCCGACCGGCGACCGGATGCAGACCGGCCTCCTGCTGGAAAAAGCCGACAGCCGACTGCTCGTGGACTGCGGGAGCGGCGTGCTGCACACGCTGGCGCGGACGGACGTGGGCTACGAGGGCGTGGAGACCGTGCTGTTGACCCACCACCACCTCGACCACGTCAGCGACCTGCTGCCGCTGTTGAAGGCGCGGTGGCTGGCGGGCGAGGAACACCTCACGGTCGTCGGGCCGACCGGGACGAAGGGACTCGTGACGGACTTGCTGGACGTCCACGACTACCTAAAGGACCGCGTGGACCTGACGTTACGCGAGGTGGACGCCGGGAGCTTCGAGGTGGCGGGGTTCGACGTCGAGGCCATCGAGACGCGCCACTCGATGCACGGGCTGGCGTACAACTTCGACGGCGACCTCGCCTTCAGCGCGGACACCGAGGCGTTCGCGGGGATGGGGGAGTTCGCGGACGGCTGCGAGGTGCTCGTCCACGACTGCTCGTTCCCGGACGAGGTGGACGTCTCCAACCACCCGACGCCGACGCAGCTCGGCGAGTCGCTGGCCGACGCGGACATCGAGGCGCTGTACCTCACGCACCTCTACCCGCACACGGAGGGCAAGCACCGCGAGATGCAGGAAGCGATAGAGGAGCACTTCGACGGCCACGTCGCGTTCGCGCGGGACGGCCTCGTCGTCGAAACCGAGTGAGTCAGGCGTCGCTGTCCTTGTTGACGCGCTGTTGTAGCTCGCGCTGCTCCTCGCGGGTGCCGAGGGTCACGAGCACGTCGCCGGCTTCGATGACCTCGCTCGCGCCCGGGTTCGCGATGGTGTCGCTGCCGCGCTGAATCGCCAGCAGGGTCGCGCCCGTCTCCGCGCGAATCGCCGAGTCGCCGACGGAGTTGCCGGCCAGCGGCGAGTCCGCGGTCACGTCGTACCACTCGATGCGGGCGTCGCCCACCGGCACGTCCGCGGTCTCTGATTCGGCGGGCTGGAAGTACGCGCCGCCGAGGACGGCGCCGAACTGGCGGGCTTCCTCGCCGGTGAGCTCCACGACGCGCTCGGCGTCCTCGCCGGCGTCGCGCTGGCGGTACAGCGTCCGCGTGCCGTCGTGGCCGATGACGACCGACAGCCGGCCGCCAGCGGCGAGGTCGAGTTCGTACTTCCGGCCGACGTTCGGGAGGTCGCTCTCGCGGACAGGCATTGCGCGACGGTTCGACGGGCGCGCGCAAAAGCCCACCGCCGCCGGTCAGCGCGCGTCGGCCCACGGCAGCGCCGCCCACAGCCGGTCGCTGTGCCGCATCGCGAGCGTGCCGAGGACGCTGGTCGCGAGCACGTAGCCGACGGTGAACGCGGGCACGCGCTCCGTGAGGACGGGCGTGGTGCCGACGCTGGCGGCGAGCGCGGCGATGACGAGCGCGAACTCTCCGCGGGGCGCGAGCGCGGACCCGACGCGGAACGCGCGCCGCGGTTCGAGGCCGAACTGGCGGCCGGCGTAGTAGCCGGAGACGTACTGGCCGGGAATCGTGATGGCGACTGCGACGGCGACCGCCCACGCCTCCTCGGTGATAAGCGCGGGGTCCGTGGAGAGCCCGACGGCGGCGAAGAACAGCGCCGCGAACAGGTCGCGGGACGGCGACAGCAGGCCCTCGACGCGGTCGGTGAGCGTGGTGCGCCCGACCGCGGCGCCGACGAGGAACGCGGCGACGGCGGCGCCGACGCCCGAGCGCTCCCCGAGGCCGGCGACGGTCGCGGCGACGCCGAGCGCGAGCAACACGAACAGCTCGCCGGATTCGACGTCGAGGAGGCGCTCGACGACGCTCGTCCCGCGGAGCGCGACTACTGCGCCCGCGGCGACGAGCGCGACCACGATGGCCACGTCGGTCGCGAGCGCACCGAGGTCGGTGGCGCCGAGCAGGACCGCCGACAGCACCGCGAGGTAGCCCGCGGTCGCCACGTCCTCGACGACCACGATTGCGAGAATCGCCTCGCTCTCCGGGTTGGCAATCCAGTCCAGCTCCAGCAGGAGCTTCGCGACGATGACCGTCGAGGAGTTGAACAGCACGCCCGCGAGCACGAACGACGCCACCCAGTCGAAGCCCAGCAGGACGCCCACCGCGAACCCCAGCGGGAGGCTCACGCCGACGTCGATGGCGCCGCCCGCCAACACCTGCCGGCCCTTCTCGAAGAGCGCGTCCAGACTCAACTCCAATCCGACGAAGAACAGCAGCAACACGACGCCGAGGTCCGCGAACAGCGCGACGGTCTCGGGGTCGCCGACGAGCGTCGGCTGGAACCCCCACAGCGCGGGCGCGTGCGGCCCGACGAGCATCCCGACGACGAGGTACGCGGGGATGACCGACTGGCCGACCCGGCGCGCGAGCAAGCCGGCGGCCGCCAGCGCCACCAGCACCGGCCCCACGTCCAGCAGTGTCAGTCCCGCCACGCCGCCACCTCGCGGCGCCACCGAGAAAGCCGTTGTCCTCCTCAGGTCAGCCGCGACACCGACTCCCGGACGTCGTCGACGGTCTGTCGCTGGCGCTCGGTCGCGGCCGCGATGTCGTCCAGCGCCGCCGCGACCTCCGCCGCGCGGTCGTCCACGTCGTCGACCATCTCCGCGACCTCCTCGACGCTGGTCGCCTGCTCGTCGGTCGCCTCCGAGACCTCCTGGACGCCGCTGGCGGCCGCCTCGACGGCGTCCGTGATTTCGCGCAGCGTCTCCATCGCCTCCTCGACGCGCCCGACGCCGTCCTCGATTTGGCGGTTCATCTCGTCGAGGCGCTCGACCGCCGCCTCCGTGTCCGACTGCATCGCCTCGACCAGCTCCTCGACGCGCGTGGACTGCTCTCGGGACTCCTCGGCGAGGTCTTTCACCTCGTCGGCGACCACCGCGAACCCGTCGCCGGCCTCGCCGGCGCGCGCGGCCTCGATGGACGCGTTCAGCGCCAGCAGGTTCGTCTGCTCGGCGATGTCGTCGATGACCGCCGTGACCTCCTCGACGTCGCCGGCGCGCTGGCGGAGCTGGTCGACGTCCTCGGCGACGCCGTCGCTGGCGGCCTCGATGTCGGCCATCACGTCGAGCGCGTCGTCGGCCGCCTGTTCGCCGCGGCCCGCCAACTCAGCGGCGTCCTCGCTGGTCTCGCGGACGTCCGCCGCGGTCGCGGCCACCTCCTCGATGCTCGCGGAGACGCTGGAGACCTCGCGGGCGACGCTCTCCGTGCGGTCGACCTGCTCGTCGGTGAACGCCTGCATCTCGTCGGCGCGCTCGGCGACGTCCCGGGAGGCGTCCGCCAGCTCCGCCAGCGGCTCCTCGACGTCCTCCGCGACCGCGTTCGCCAGTTCGGTGCGGCGCTCGACTTCGGACTGGAGGCGCTGGGCGTACGAGTCGATGTACGTGTCCATCGCCACCTGCTGGTCGAACGTCAACAGCTTCAGCATCGGCAGGAACCGCTCGACGAGCTCCTCGACGGCCTCGGCGGCGTCGTCGCCGCGGTCGGCGGTCACGTCCTCGACGAGCGCGTCCAGCAGGCCCTCGTAGTAGCGCGTGTACGCGCCGAGGTAGACCTCGGGGCCGAGGTCGAGGAGGTCGTGAATCTTCCCGATGCGGGCGCGCTGCTCGACGTACTCGCGGTCGTACTCGCCGCGCCCGAGCCCGAGCAGGTACTGCGTCTGCGTGCGCTTGAGCTGCTCGACGGTCTTCGTCGAGCGCCCGAAGATGTCCAGCGTGCGGTCGAACTCCTGGAGGTGGTCGTAGAAGTCCTCCACGAGGTCCTCGGCCACGCGCTCGAACAGCTCGGACTCGCCCGCCAGCGCCGCCTCGTCGGCGTCGTCGATGTCCGTGAACTCCTTGCGCCACGCGATTTCCTCGTCGTCCAGTCCGATGCGGTCCGCGAGCGCGTCCCCGTCAACCCCGCCGCGAACGTCTTCGGTTACGCGCGGGGATTTATCAGTAGCCATCGCGGTGGCGTTCCCGGTTCGGTCACTTATGCGTTGGCCGCGATTCCAAGAACTGAGAGTCAGCCTACTCCATCCGATACCGCAGGACGGCCGCGACGCCGCCGAGGTTCCGGAGCTGTTCGCCGGGCGCGAACTCGTGGCTGAACACAGTGACGTCGCCGCCCTGCTGTTCGACCTGCGTCACGAGGTCGTTGACGTCGACGCCCCAGTCGCCCTCGCCGGCGCGCTCCTTGCGCAGGCGCTCGTCCAGAATCAGTAGGGTCTCGACCGCGCCGAACTCCACGGCCTTCTCGACCTCCTCGATGCCGTAGGCGGCCTTCCCGTCGGTGGCTATCTGGTCGGTGAGTTCGTCGATGAGTTCGGACTCCTCGGCGATGCGCGTCTCCTCCTGGACGTCCTCGACGGCGCCGCGCTTCAGGACCTCGTGGACGCCGCGGCCACCCACCGCGCTCGTGTCCACGGTCGTGATTTTGTCCGCGAGGCTCCGGAACTCCTCTTGGATGTAGTCGAGGGCGTCCTGCTTCGTGAACCCCGGGCCGGCGAGGATGATGGCGTCCGCGTCGAGGTGCGAGAGCGCGCTCGCCACGTCCTCGAACAGCTCCTCGCGGGAGCGCGCGTACTCGCCCTTCCCGGTCGTGCCCGTGAACGACCCGTACTCGTCGATGCCGTACTGCTGGACGACGTGGATGTACGCCTCGCCCTCCTCGACCGTGGCAATTGCCACGTCGGGCTGGTCCGTGGCTTCGACGGCCTCGTTGAGGCGTTCGAGCTGGTCGGGCTTCCAGTGCTTCTCGACCTCGATCTCCTCGCGCTCCTCCACGTTCAGCGTGTGGTGGAGGCCGAGTTGGTCCTCCCGCGAGCAGTCTGCGATGGTGCCCGACACCCGCAGGCGGTTCGAGAACTTGTGGAACTCCACGTCCTCGACGTCGATGGTGACGTGCATGTGCTCGCGCTCGCCGCCGGTGTCCCGCATCTGGTCGTCGTTGCGCTGGATGCGGCGGTGGGTGTCCCCCGCCACGAGGTCCCCGGGCTCCAGCACGTACGCCAGGTGCCAGAGGTCGTCGAGGCTCTCGGGGACGAGCGTGATGCGCTCGCCGCCGCCCTCGACCTGCCGGCGCTCCTTCAGTTGCATACCCGGACGGAGGCGGGGGACGCCCAAGTGTCCTGCTACTCTCCGGCCGCCTCCACCGTCGTGCTCGCCCCCCACCCGAAGCACGCCGCGGCCAGCACCTCGCAGTAGAACGCCAGCAGGTAGCCGACCAGATACTCGCCCAGCCACGCCGCGAGCCCGACGCCGACCGCCAGCGCCGCGACGCCGCCCGCCCACCGCGTGAAGTACCGGGCGTCGCGGAGGGTGCGTCCGACCGCGCTCGGGTCGAAGCCGGCGCGCAGCGACCGCGCGACGGCGGCGTGCGCGACGCTCGCGGGCGCGGCGTACGCCAGCGGCAGCAGGATGCCGAGCAGGCCGCCCGCCAGCAGCGCAATCGGCACCGCGGAGACGTTCGTCCCCGACGGCAACACGAACGCGCCGAGGTACAGCGTCGCCGCCGACGGCACCGCGTACGCCGCGAGCACGGCGACCGTCCGGCCGGTGTCTGCGGCGACCGTCCGCCAGCCGCGGAACGACGGCGGCTCCGAGCCGGTCGCGGCCGCCCGGGTCACGCCCGCGAGGTGGCCGGCGACGACGGCCAGCGGGAGCGCCGGCACGACGAGCGCGTGCAGCAAGTGGAGAATCCACCCGCCGAGGTAGCGGTCCTCGGCGTCCCCCGCGAGCGGGTACGCCAGCGCGTCCCGCATCAGTCCCGGATGCGGCTGCCGCCCGGCGGCATGTACTTCTGAATCTCGTCCGGGCTGGCGACCTTCCGCACGAACGACTCGTCGGCGAAGCGCTCGCGGAACTCCCGGTAGATGCGCTTGGCGGCGTCGCCCTGCGCGTACCGCCCCGGCTCCAGCTCGATGGCCGTCTCCACGTCGTCGACGACGGCGTCGATGGGGCCGCCGAGCACGCGCGTGTGCGGCTCGCAGCTGATGCCGACCGCCCACTCCGCGGGCAGGTCCCGGAAGTACGTGCGGTCGCCGCGAATCGCGAACCCGCCCTTCTCCAGGTACTCGCCGCTCTCGGGCGTCTTCGACACCTGGTCGGGCGACACCATGTAGGCGTCACCGGAGCCGCGGCCGTCCTTCCAGACCGAGGAACAACACACCGCGAACTGGGCGGCCTCCCGCTTGCTCGCCTCGGGCACCTCGATGTCCTTCGAGGGTTCGCTTGGCGCGGAGGTCTTCAAGACGGTGACGGGGCCGCCGTGGGCCTGCGCGTGGAAGAAGCGGTCGTAGCGGTCCATGTAGTTCTTCACGAGCTCCTCGTTCTGGTCGGCGTTCCGGCCGCCGATGACGAGGAAGCCGTCGGAGGTCCGGAACCAGCGGAACCGCTCGTACCACTGCTCCTGCTTGCGAATCGGAATCGAGGCGCGGGAGAGCCAATCGACGTCCTCCTCCTCGTCTTCGTCGGGCTCGTCGGGCTCGGCCTCCCACTCGTCGCGGCGCTGTTTGGCGGCTTCGAGGTCCTCACGGGTGTTCTCGATTGCCGCGCGAGCGCCCTCCTTCTTCTCCTCGATGCGCTTGGCCTCCTTGTAGTGCTCGTCGGCGTTCTTCTCGACGCCCCACGCGGGGTCCACTTCGATGGTGTGGTCGTCCAACTGGACTCGAACGGTGCCCTCGGACTCGTCGATGCCCGCGAACGCGTCCGCGCCGGGCACGTCGCCCGCAGCTTCCTCGAACGTCTGCGCGATTTCCTGCCAGCCGTGGCCCGCGTCGCGGGCGTCCTGCACCGTCGAGAGGATGTCGTCCACCAGGTCGTAGTTCGCGTACAGCAGTTCGGCCTTCTCGCGCTCGGCCTCGGCCTGCTGCTCGAAGTCCTCGATGGCCTGCTCCTGCTGTTTGATGATGTGTTCGTGCTTCTGAATCTCCTGCTCGAAGTCCGGCTTCGAGACCGCCTCGCCGCTCTCCTCCTCCTCGGTCGTGTCGAGGTTCGTGAAGTAGTCGTCTAAGGCGTCGTTGAAGCGGTCGTACGCCTCGGAGGGGAGGTCGGCGCGCTCTTCGAGGTCCAGCGGCGTCACGTCCACGCGCTGGCCGCGGGCCGCCTTCCCGTCCTCGTCTTCGCCCTCCTCGGGCTCGAAGTAGACGCGCGGGTCGAGGTCGCCGGCCCGAATCGCGTCCAGCAGGCGCTCGCTGGCCTCGTAGAGCGCGCGGAACTCCTCCTCGGTGGCGTCGTCGATGTCCTTGGTCTTCTCGACGCCCGCCAGCGTGCAGAGCTCCTCGCCGTACAGCCCGCCGAAGTTCAACTGCGTGGCGAGCGTCCGCACGAGGTCAGTGTCCGACTCGCGCATCTTCGCCGCGAACCCCTCGTAGTCCAGTTCGAGGGGGTTGACACGCGAACTCGGGAACCCGTACTGCGAGCCCGGCGCGACCGTCCGCGACTGCAGGCGGACGGTGTCCAGCGAGTCCACGACCTCGCCGTTCTGGTCGACGACCGCGATGTTGCCGTCCCCGAACAGCTCCGCGACGATGGTCGTGTCCTGGTCCTCGCGGCGGAACTCGAACTCCAGAATCCGGTCGAAGCCGTGCTGGCGAACCTCGTGGAAGTCCGCTCCAGAGAGGCGGTTCCGCAGCATCTTCGCGAAGTTCGGCGGGCGACCCGGTGCCGCCGGCACGTGCTCGGGCGCCGCGACGTGCGCGCGCTTCGTATCCCCGACTTCGATGAGGAGTTCCACGCGCCCGCGGTCGAAGTCCCGCATCTTCAGCCGCAAGAGGTCGTCGCCGTAGAGGTAGGCCTTGTCGACTTTCGCCCCCTTGTAGCCGTTGAGCTCCGCAGTGAGGGCGACGAGGTCGACGCTCGTCAGCTCCCGCTTCTGGTCCATGCTCCCGTTCTTGACGGGGGGAACCCCTCTGCCTTACGGTATGGGTGGTCCGGCGAAGCCGGGCCACCAGATGCGAACGCGGAGCGAAGCGATGCGTGAGTCGCGTGGGCGAGCGTAGCGAGCCCACGGTATAGCGAGCGGGGCGGAACGACCCGCGAGCCGCGTGCCCGAACGAGTCGAGATCAGCCAGCTACGCGAGGCTCACGTCCAGATACAGCATGACGACGACGCCGAGCATCAGGCCGAGCGTGGCGACGCGCTCGTTCCCGCGTGAGTGCGTCTCCGGGACGATTTCGTCGCTGATAACGAACAGCATCCCGCCGGCGGCGAACCCCATCGCGTACGGCAGAATCGCGCCCGACACCGACACCGCCCACGCGCCGAGCAACACCAGTGGAATCTCCACGAGTCCCGCGCGGATTCCCGTGAGCGCGGCGTACGTCGTGCGGTCGAACCCGGCGTTCACCGCCGCCACGGAGACGGCCAGCCCTTCGGGGATGTTCTGGATGCCGATGGCGAGCATCAGCGACAGGCCCTCCGCGACGTTCCCGCTGCCGAACCCGACGCCGACCGCCAGCCCCTCGGGCATGTTGTGGATGGTGATGGCGACGATGAACAGCAACAGCGGCGCCAAGTCCGCCTCCGAGATGGTCTGGTCGCTGCGCTGGCGGCCCGTGATGAGGACGTGGACGTGGGGGACCCAGCGGTCCGCGCGGTCCAACAGCAGGACGCCCAGCGCGATGCCCGCGATGACCTCGACGAGGCCGTTCTGCCCGCCGAACTCGATGCCGGGCAGGATGAGACTCGTGAAGCTCGCGGCGAGCATCACGCCCGCCGCGAACCCGAGTGCGCCGTCCAGCGAGCGCTGCGAGGGATTCCGCCACACCACGACGAGCAGCGCCCCGAGGAGATTCAGCCCCGCAATGACGACCCCCGCCACGAGCGCCTGCATCACGGGGTCGTTGCCCGCGACCCGGAGGAACCACGTCTCTAGCATACCCCAGCAGTCGCGGGCCGCTGGCTTAAACCCGGGGACCGCCGCCCCGGCTCCGTCGCCGAGACCGGAACCGATACACCCGGCCAGCCAGTAGCGGCGCGTAATGACCGAGTCGCTGTCCGTCCTGCTCACCAACGACGACGGCATCGACGCCCCCGGCATCCGCGCGCTCCGCGACCGGCTCGCCGACGACCACGACGTCACCGTCGTCGCGCCCGCCGCCGAACAGTCCGGCACGGGCCAAACCCGGACGTTCGAGACGCTTGACTACGAGGAACGCGAGGACGGCTACGCCGTTTACGGCACGCCCGCCGACTGCGTCGCCGTCGCCGTCGCCGCCCTCGACTTCACACCGGACGTCGTCGTCTCCGGCTGCAACGACGGCCCGAACCTCGGCGCGCACATCCTCGCGCGCTCGGGCACCGTCGGCGCCGCGATGGAAGCTTCGTTCCTCGGCCTCCCCGCAATCGCCGCCTCCATGTACGACTGGGAGTTCGACCCCGCCGGCGACTGGGAGCCCACCTACGACCAGTTCCACACCGCCGCCGACACCGTCGCCGACCTCCTCCCCGAGTTCGCCGCCGGCGACGTCCTCCCCACCGCCGACTACCTCTCCGTGAACGCGCCCGCCACCGAGTACGCCGACGACCCCGTCAAGCGCGTCACCCGCCCCACCGAGGAGTACGAGCTACAGGCGACGGTCACGGAGAACGGCGTGGACGTCGAAGACCGCTTCTGGCACCAGTTCCTCGACCGCGACGTCCCCGACCCCGAAGGCACGGACCGCCACGCCTGCGTCGACAACGAGATTAGCGTCACCCCGCTGACCGTCCCCCACTCCGTCGCCGACGGCGCCACGCCGGGCGGCCTCCTGTAGTACCTTTTGCGCTGCGCTCGGCGCGACGCGCCTCGCTCGGCAAAAGCTACGCTAAAAGCACTCCTCCTTCGATCCGCTTCGCGTCCCTCAGTCGTCGGCCCGAGCGCTCACTGCGTTCGCGCTCGGTGAACGGCTTCGCTCGGGTTCTTCGAACCGCTCGCTCGCCGATGCTGGTCTCGTTCTAAATTCCGTCGCTGGCACGAACGTTCAAGTAGGAGAACGGGACCAGCCCCGCGCGTGACCTGAGTTCCACCGCGGGGCGCTCCGAGCCGAGCAATCGGTACGGCGAGCGCGGCGACCGCCCCGCGAAAAACAGCCGCCTGTGAGCCCCAATCCGCTTACAGCCGCTTGCTGACGTACGGGCCGTCCTGTCGGTAGCCGAGCTTCTGCTTGTAGTACTGGCGTGCGCCGATGCCACGACGACCTTTTGCGCTGCGCTCGGCGCGACGCGCCTCGCTCGGCAAAAGCTCGGCCAAAAGCACTCCTCACTCCCTCCGGTCGTTCGTCGGCCCGCTCGCTCACTGCGTTCGCTCGCGGTGAATCGCCTACAGTTGCTTGCTGACGTAGGGACCGTCCTGTCGATAACCCAGCTTCTGCTTGTAGTACTGGCGTGCGCCGATGCCGGAGATGACGCTGAGCTTCCCGAAGCCCGCGTCGGCGGCCATCTCCTCCGCGCGCGTCATCAGGCGCTGCCCGTAGCCCTGGTGCTGGTGTTGGCCGTCCTCGGTGTCGTCGCCGACGCCGACTTCGCCGCCGTAGACGTGGAGCTCCCGGAGTAGCGCCGCGTCCTCTAGCTCGTCCCGGACCGGGTCGTTCGGGAAGCGCAGGCGCGCGAACCCGACGAGGAGATCCTTCTCGAAGTCCTCGAAGCTGATGAAGTGCTCCGTACCGCCCGCGGCGTCGTAGGTCATCACGTCGAGTTCGACGTTCTCGGGCTCCTCGTCGTTCATCCCGGCCTCCCGGCAGCGGATGCACTCGCAGGTGTAGCCGTGCTCGTCCATCTTCTCCCACGCGAGCTGGCGGAGATTCGACTTCCAGACGCCGGCGTCGATGTGGTCCGCGGGGATGTCCCGCTGGACGCGCTGGAGGCGCGTGTACCGCGGAATCATGTCCATGATTTCCGCGATTAGCTCGGCGGCCTCCTCGTTCTGCAGCGGCTCGAACTCCTCGTTGCGCCACATGTCGTACGTGACGGTGTCGCGGACGACCAGCGTCGGGTAGATCTTGAGGTAGTCCGGCTTCCACTGTCCCTCCTCGAACAGCCGCCGGAAGTCCTCCAGGCAC
Organism: Halobacterium sp. NMX12-1; assembly: GCF_040435975.1. Taxonomy (NCBI): domain Archaea; kingdom Methanobacteriati; phylum Methanobacteriota; class Halobacteria; order Halobacteriales; family Halobacteriaceae; genus Halobacterium; species Halobacterium sp. NMX12-1. Next base: position 2,142,217 of record NZ_CP159204.1, read on the forward strand.
ATCTCCTTGCTCATCCCCGGCTGGCCCGGCATCATGTGGAAGCCGACCTTGAACGCGGCGTCCCGCAGCCGCCGGTTCGCGTCGATGGACGCCTGCACGCCGTGCCCGCGGTGCATCTCGCGGTTGATGCGCTCGTAGGTCGTCTGCACGCCCACCTCGACCTTGGTGCCGCCGAGGTCGAGCATCCGATTCACCTGCTCGGGGTCACACCAGTCGGGCTTCGTCTCGAACGTCGTCCCGATGTTCCGGATGTCGCCGTGCTCGTTCTCCGCGATGACGTCCTCCAGGTAGGCGAAGTCGTACTCCTCGGGGTCCTGCGCGAACGACTCCGTCTCGGAGGGGTTGGGTTCCTGCTCGGGGTCGAAGTCGTTGAGGGCTTCGAGCGCGCGCTTGACGAACCACTCCTGGTAGTCGTGGCTGCGCGCGGTCATCGTCCCGCCCATCAGGATGAGCTCGACCTTGTCGATGGGGTGACCGATTTCCCGGAGCTGGTGGAGCCGCAACGTCACCTGTCCGTACGGGTCGTAGTCGTTCTGCACGCCGCGGGCGGCCGCTGGCTCGTGGCCGGTGTAGGACTGACTGGAGGAGAACTCGCTGGCCGGTCCGCCCGGACAGTAGAGGCACTTGCCGTGCGGGCACATGTGCGGGCTCGTCATGATGGCGACCGGCGTCACGCCCGACGCGGTCCGCACGGGCTTGCGCTGGAGGACTTCTTCGAGGTCGTCGCGGCGGTCCTCGGGCGCGAAGTCCAGCAGCTCGGAGTGCTTCGGCACTTTCGGTGCGGAGTGCTCCGAGCAGACTTCGAGCTTCGCGCTCTCGACGTCGTCCTTGCCGACGTCCCCGTCGAGGATTCGTTCGACGAGCTCCTCGCAGGCGGCCTCGAATGCGGGGTCGGCGTCCGCGCTCATTACTCCACAGCAGCCGCCGCGAGCGAAAAAGCGTGTCGTTGCGTTACGCGAGCTGGTCGGCGATGGCGTCCACGACCGCGTCAACGACCGCGTCCTTCTCGCCGGAGAGGAACTCGATGCGGCCGTCGCGGGCGCCGCGGGGCTCGACGCCGGCGTCGGGGAGTTCGTCGGCAACCGTCTCGCCGACGGCGCGCACGTCCACCGCGTCGCCGCTGCGGACGCGAATCTCGTCGCCGCTCACGCCGACGAGCACGTCCGCGCGGTCGCGGCGCCGGTAGAGCGCGTCCAACAGCAGGTCCACCGGCGGGAAGTCGTACTCGTGGGTGTACGCGTCCACGTCCAGCGTCTCGAAGGCGACGCCGTCCTGCCCGCGCACGTCGAGGTGGGGTTCGGCGGTCGAGACCTCGGTTTCGAGGCGCTCGCGGAACTGCTCGGAGACGTGCTCGATGAGCGAGTCGTCGGCCTCGCCCCACAGCAGGTCCGAGATGAGTTCGCGCTTGTCCTCGTAGGACTGGTAGAACGCCTCCAGCGCGATGGCGTCTCGGAGGTCCGCGAGCGTGTCCGGGCTGTAGTCGGTCTGGGCGGCGAGGTCGGCGTACGCCTCGGGCGTGTCGGCCCAGTACGCGACGGCGGGCAGGTGGTAGAGGTCCTCGCGGACGTCGTCGTTGACGAACGCCGCGAGCTGGGAGCCGAGCGCGCCCGTGTTCACGGGGTCCTCGCCGGCTTCCGTCGGGCTGACGAGCACGTCGGCGCCCGCGGCGTCGTCGGTGTAGCCGCCGTCGATGGCGACCGTGTCCGCGTCGTAGATGTCCAGCAGGTCGATGGCGTCGGTGGACTCGCTGGTGGAGCCGGCGCCGACGAGCACGAACAGCGGGTGTTTCTCGTCGTGGCGCTCGGCGGCCTCCAGCATGCTGGTGACGTCGCCGGTGGCGTCGTCGATGGTGTAGAAGGCGTCGTCGAGCGGGCGGCGGTCGACGTAGTGGTACTCGGCGTCCTCGCGGGCGTGCTCGTCGCGGATGAGCGGGAGGAGCGCGCGCTCGATGGCGGTACCGGCGACGTAGCCCTCGACGGTCGCGGTGTGGCGGACGATGACCGGGCGGGCTTCGACGACGGCGCGGCGAATGGCCGTCGCGGCGTCGACGAGGTCGTCGGTGACAGCTTCGACGGCGTCGTCGGCAGCGAGCAGGTCGGTCGTCTCGGGGGCGGCGCGCTCGGTGAGCGCGTCCTCCATGCGGGCTTCGACGGCCTGCGCGTCGGCGCCGTCGAGCACGCGGAGGTCCTCGGTTTCGACCTGGAGTTCGCCGCGGCGGCGCTCGACTTCGCCGACGATGCGGACGACGGCGCCGGCTTCGACCTCGGGGTAGGCGCGGACGCCCGCTTCGACGAACGCGGCGCAGTCGACCGCACCGGTCTCGTCGGCGAGCTCGAACACGGTCGGGCCGCTGGTCTGTCGGGCATTCGCGACTTCGCCCTCGACGGCGACGCGCTCGTCGACGTGGTCGCCGAGGTCGGCAATCGGGACGCGGGCCGGTTCGTCGTCCGCGTCGGACGCCTCGGCGGCCGCGTCGTCGGTCGTCGGTTCGTCCTCGGTCTCGTGCTCCTCGGCTGCTTCCGGCTCGGCCGCTTCCGGCTCGGGGTCGGCAGCCTCGGCGTCGTCAGCGGACTCGGATTCGGCTTCGGCCTCGGCCGGTTCCTCGGTTTCTTCCGGTACCGGGGTGCCGCCGTCGGCAGTGCTGGTCTCCTCTTCCTCTTCGTCGGGGAGTTCGGCGTCCGACTCCGCGTGCGGGTCGTCGACGAGGTGGCCGCGGAAGTCGCGGTCGTCCTGTCGAATCGACCAGCCGAGGTCGACGTTCTCGTTGTCGTGGACGTCCGTGACTTGGACGTACACTTCGTCGCCGGCGTCCCAGCCAAGCGATTCGAGGCGGCCGGGCACTTCGCTGCGGTGGAGCAGGCCGGTGACCGAGTCGCCGATGTCCACGAACACGCCGAAGTCGGCGAAGCCGTCGATGGTACCTTGGTAGTAGCGACCGGGCGTCAGTTCGTCGGGAGAATCTCCGCGGAACTCGAAGGCGACGTCCTCCTCGTGGGTGTCACAGACACGGCCGTCCGTGGAGGAGCCGCAGATTATACACGTACCCATTTGCTTCGACAGAGCGTGTGCTGCCGTAAACGATTATCGAAAGCTCGCCGGTCGCGCGGGGGTTCGCTCGCGGCCGCGAGCTACTCGAAAACCGGGCTGTCGCCCTCCAGCGCGTCCACGTCGTCGACGACGTCGCGGACGTCCTCGGGGAACAGCGCGACCTGCACTTCGTTGCCGCTGTCGTCCTCGAAGACGAGCTTGACGCGCTTGTCGCCGAACTCTCGGGCTTCCGCGGATTCGACGTCGAAGAGCTTCGCGTCGGCGGACGCGTTCGACGGGCCGACGTGCTTGACGGCGCCGTCCTTGAGTTCGAACATGAGGTCGGAGAAGTTGACGTTGAGCACACACGGGCGTTGGCAGCGCGCCCACTAAACTCCGGCCACCGGCACGTAGTCGGCCGCCCACGGGAACAGCGCGGCGGTCGCGGCGAACCAGCCGAATCCGGAGCCGTACGCGAGCGCGCCGGGGACGAGCGCGGCGACCGCGGCGCGCGCGAGCGACGTGTCGTGGACGATTCGCGTGCCGGCGACGAGCAGCGCGAACGCCCACAGCCCGCAGGCGAACGTGACGACCGGGACGCCGACGCCGACGAACGCGCAGGGCGCGCTGGCGTACGCAAGCACTTGCACGGTCTCGCTGACGCCGCCGCGGTCGGGCGCGACGGCCGCCAGCGCGAGCGTCTCGACGGCGGAGAGCGCGTGCAGCGCGGCGGGCGCAATCAGGAGGACGGCGAGCGCGAGCGTGAGGACGGCGGCCAGCCACGTCGGCGCGGAGAACGCCAGCGCGCGTCCGGGTTCGAGCGCGAGCCGCGTCCCCTGCGAGACGAGTACGACCGCCATCGCGAACACCAGCCCGGGAGCTTGGTCGCCCGGCGAGACCGCTTCCTCGAAGAACGTCGCCGGGTTCACCAGCACCTGCGTGAACGCCTTCGCGAGGCCGAGTGGCCCGCGCTCGCGGCCGCCCTCCGGCTCGACCCACGTCGTCATCTCAGTCCCGCTTGACGACGTGGCAGTTCCGGCACCGTGCCTCGTAGGACTCCTCCGCGCCGACCATGATGGTGGGGTCGTCGTAGTGGGCTGGCTCGCCCTCGATGAGCCGCTGGTTCCGGGTCGCGGGCTCGCCGCACTGCGTGCAGATGGCCTGGAACTTCTCGACGTACTCGGCGACCGCCATCAGCTGCGGAATCGGGTCGAAGGGCTCCCCGCGGAACGTCTGGTCGGTGCCGGAGACGACGACGCGGCGGCCGTCGCTGGCGAGGTTCTGACAGACCTCGACGAGCTCGCCGGGGAAGAAGTTCGCCTCGTCGATGGCGACGACCTCCTCGCCGTTCAGGTGGCTGGGAATCTTCAAGACGCCCTCCGCGGTGGTGTCGACGACCGTCGCCTCCCACGTGCGGCCGGCGTGCGAGCCCAGCGTCGCCTCGCCGTACCGGTCGTCGATGGCGGGCGTGAACGCCGCGACCGACTGGCCCGCGATTTCCGCGCGCCGCAGCCGCCGCAGCAGCTCCTCCGTCTTCCCGGAGAACATCGACCCCGTGATGACCTCGACCCACCCGGAGTTCGTAATCGCGTGCATGCTCACAACGGGGGCGGTCGCGGGGCAAAACGCTTGCTCATCTGGGGCGGCGATTACGAGCAGGCAGGAATTCACCCGCACCTATTTTGTGCGGGCTTCCCTCTCGGGGCGTATGTACGACGACGTCCTGTTGCCGACCGACGGGAGCGGCGCCGCGGACGCCGCGGTGCCGCACGCGATCGAGCTCGCGGACCGCTACGGTGCCCGCCTCCACGTCCTCTACGTCGCCGATACCACCGAGTACAGCACCGTCACGTTCGAGGACGACGTGGTGGACCCGCTGGCCGAGGAGGGGCAGTCGGTCGTCGACGAGGTCGTGGAGAAGGCGGGCGACCTGAACGTGGAGGCCGTCGGCGTCGTGATGAAGGGCGGCGCCTACGAGACCATCCTCCAGTACGTCGAGGACGAGGACATCGACGTGGTCGTGATGGGGACCCACGGCCGCCGCGGGCTCGACCGCGCGCTGCTCGGGAGCGTCACCGAGCGCATCGTCCGCACGTCGGACGTGCCCGTGCTGACGGTCAGAGAGGACGAGGAGTAGTCGGGCGCGGCGGTCCGCCTGCGGTCAGATTCCGCGGACGGTCTCGATGACGCCGAACGACTCCAGCGCCATCCACGCGAGGAAGACCGCGTACAGCAGGAGGAAGCCGACGGCCTCGCGGTCGCTGAGTTCGAGGTGAGTCCGGGTGGTGACGACGAACACCAGCGTCGCGAACGCCAGAAAGCCCATCGTCGGCACCGCGACGCGGAAGTCGATGGTGGCGGTGCCCGCGAGCAGGACGCCCAGCGGGATGGCGACGAGGAGGTTGAACGTGTTGCTGCCGAGGACGTTCGTGACGCTGGTGACGCTCTCGTCGTTCTTCGCGGCGCGGACGCTGACGATGGCGTCCGGGAGGCTGGTCGCGGCGGCGATGACGGTGACCCCCCAGAGGAACGTCGGGGTGTCGAACGTCGCGCCGAACGAGAGCGCGGCGCGCACGATTCCCTCGACGCCGACGCCGATGACGACGAGCGCGACCGCGAGCGTGGCCCACTCGCGGCGCGGGCGCACGTCCGGCGCCGGCTCGGGGACGTGCTCGGTGGCGTCCTGCTGGTGGAGGAAGACGTAGACGCCGTACGTGGCCAGTGGGATGACGGCGAGCGACGGCGTGAGGATTGCCGCGCGGTTCGTGCCGCCGGGGACGTAGGTCGCGCCGAGCGCGAACACGAGGAAGAGGACGAGAATGGAGATGACGTAGAACTGCGCGTCCTTGTGGACGATGTCCCGCGTGGTCGAAAGCTCCTCGCTTGAGAACGCCGACAGCGCGGGAATCACGAGGAGGTTGAAGATGGCGCTCCCGACGATTGCGCCGACGCCCAGCGAGAACTCGCCGTGGACGACCGTGCTGACGACGATGGAGCTAATCTCGGGGAAGCTCGACCCGACCGCGACGACGATGGCGCCGTGGACGGCCACCGGGAGGCCGTAGTACTTGCTGAGGCGCTCGGCGGCGCGCTCGAAGAAGCCACTCCCCTTCCAGATGACGGCGGTGCCGGCGACGACGAGCGCCAGCGGAACGAGAACCCCTGCCATTGACCGTGGCGTACAGTCGGCGGTCGGTTATTCGTTCTCCCTTCGAGGCAAGTCGGCGGGCGCTCACGCCGCGAGGCGCGCGACCGTCTCCTCGCCGCGGTCTTCGAGCTCCACGAGGCCGTCGTCGGCGAGGTCTTCGAGCAGCCCGCGGAGCCACTCGCGGCCGGTGTCGCCGCCGTAGTCCACGCGGACTCGCGGGCCGAGTTCGTCGAGCTCGAGTTCGCCGTGCTCGCGGAGCGCGCCGACCGCTCGCCCGCGCTTCTGCCGGCGGCTCCCCTCGAAGGTAGACTGCTCGGGGACGTCCGGCGCGGAGAAGTCCCCGGAGGCGTACGCCGCACACCACTCCCGCCACGGACACCCGGCGTCGTCGCAGTTCGGCGACTTCCCGCACGCGACGCCGCCTAACTCCATGATGGCGTTGTTCCACACTTCGGACTCGCCATCCGGCATCAGTTCGTTCGCCGCTTCTTCGAAGGCCGCGTCGTCGTCCGGCACGTCGAACGCGCGGTAGAGCACGCGCTTGACGTTCGTGTCCACCACGGCGTCGCCGTTGTTGAACGCGAACGACGCGACGGCGTTGGCGGTGTACGGGCCGACGCCCATCAGCTCCGAGAGTTCGTCCGGGGTCTCGGGGAACTCGCCGCCGTACTCCTCTTCGACCTGCCGGGCGGCTTCGTGGAGATACTTCGCGCGGTTGTTGTACCCGAGGCTGTTCGCCGACCAGAACCCCACCACGTCGGCGCGGTCGGCGGCCGCGAGGTCGGCTGTCGTCGGCCACTTCTCGAGGAACGCGTGGTAGGCGTCCTCGACGCGGGAGAGCTGGGTCTGCTGGCTCATCACCTCCGAGACCAAGATTGCGTACGGGTCGTCGGTGCGCCGCCACGGGAAGTCCCGGTGGCCGTCCTCGTACCACGCCACGAGCGCGTCCCGGACGGCGTCGGCGTCGCCGGGGAGCGCGTACTCCCCCTCGCCCTCAGTCATGGCCGGGGCTTGGAAACTCGCGCGCTTAGGGGTGGTGGTTCGGCCCGGACGCCCAACGAAAAGGCGTATGGCGGCGCCAGCACACGTCCCGCGTATGAGCCTCGACGACCTCGAAACCGACGTCGAACTGGCGTACGACGACCTCGACGACTACGCGTTCCTCGACCGCGAGAGCCGACAGGAGCTTGCGATGCTGGGCGCGGCGCTGGACGCCGACACGGACGAGCTGCTGCGGCGTGCGATTCACCTGCTGTTCCAGTCCACCACCGAGTCCGGCCGCCTCGACTTCCACCTGCGCTCGACGTACGACGTCACGTACGACGAGTACCTCTCCGGGATGACTTTCGACGAGATGACCGGCGGCGCGTCGGTCCAGCAGCCCGACGACGACCGCCGCTACCAGTTCTGACACGGGACGCCGACGGAATGCGGTCCTGTTAAATCCCGGACGCGCCGACTACGAGTCATGCGAGACCGAACGCGACGCGACGTACTGCGCGCGACCGCTGGCATCGGCGCGACGGCGGCGCTCGCCGGCTGTCTCGGCGGTGGCGGTGGCGGCGATGGTGACGAGGACATCGAAGCGCTGGACGCCCCCGAGGGCACGGAAGTCGTCGAAGTCGGCCCGGACGGGAACTACGTCTTCGACCCCGAGGAACTCACGATTTCGACGGGGACGACCGTGCGGTTCGTGTGGCTGTCCGGGACGCACAACGTCGCCGTGTCGAGCCAGCCCGCGGACGCCGACTGGTCGGGCCACGAGACCATCGAGCAGCGCGGCTTCTCCTTCGAGTACACGTTCGAGGTGCCGGGCCGCTACGAGTACGTGTGTACGCCCCACCAGACGCAGGGGATGACCGGCGCAGTCGTCGTCGAGGAGTAGTTACTGCACGTCGTCGCTGTGGCCCGTCGAGGGCCCGGCCTTCGTGACTTTCGGGTCGTCGAGGGCGTCGAGGAAGACGTCCATCGCGACGTCGATTTCGCGCTCCGTGACGTCCAGCGGCGGGAGGATGCGCAGCGTCTTGTAGCCGCAGCCGAGCAACAGCAGCCCGCGCTCTAGGCAAGCTTTCACGACCGCTTCGCGGCGGTCCTTGGTGTCGAACTCGACGCCGAGCATCAGGCCGTTCCCGCGTACGTCCGTGACGAACCCGGGCGCGTCGTCCGCGAGAATCTCCTTGACCTGGCGGCCTCGCTCGGTGACGTTGTCCAGCACGCCGTCGCTGGTGATGGCGTCGATGGTGGCGACGCCCTGTGCGGCCGCGAGCAGGTCGCCCGCGCCCCACGTCGAGGAGAGCCGCCCGGTCTCGTCGGGGAAGAGGTCCTCGCTGGCGACGGTCGCGCCGACGCGCAGGCCCTTCGCCGAGGTGATGACGTCGGGGTCGATGCTGGTGTGGTCCACGCCCCAGAGTTCGCCCGTGCGGCCGAGCCCGGACTGAATCTCGTCGGCGATGACGGGGATGTCGTGGGTCTGCTGGATGTCCGCAATGTCGTCGGCGAACTCGTCGCTGGGGACGCGGTAGCCGCCCTCACCCTGCTGGGGTTCGAGGACGAGGTACGCGACCTCCTCGGGGTCGATGACGCCGCGCTCGGGGTGGAGTTTGTCCGCGAGAACGTTCCCGCCGGGGCCGTTGGTCTTCCACCCGCACTCGCAGTCGCCCTCGCAGGAGCAGTACGGCGCGGAGACGACGCCGCCGATTTCGGGGTAGCCGGTGCGGTGGACGGCCTTCGAGCGGTTCAGCGAGAGCGCGCCGAGCGTGCGCCCGTGGAACGCGCCGTCGAACGTGAACGCGCGGTGGCCGCCGTTCGCGTAACAGATTTTGATGGCGTTCTCGATGGCTTCCGCGCCCGTGTTCGAGAGGAAGACCGTGTCGAGGCCGTACTCCTCGGTGAGGTCCGTGAGCCGGTGGAGCAACTGGGTCGAGGTCGGCACGTCGGCGTCCTCGGGCGGCCAGCCGCCGCTGGCGTAGAAGTCCTGGCCCGCAATCTTCGAGGGGTCCACGACGTCGAACTCCTCCAAGCGGTCCATAATCTTGGGGTTGTTGTAGCCGAACGGCGCCGCCGCGACGTGGCTCGTGAAGTCCATGAGGACGTTGCCGTCCACGTCACGGCAGAACGGGCCGGCGGCGTCCTCGGTGATGTCCCAGACGAACTCGTAGACGTAGGTGCTGGGGGCGGCGTGCTCGTGGTGGTACTGAACCCACTGCTGGGCCTTCTCGCCGGGCAGGCTCCGGACGCTCGGCTCCGCGGTCTCCCTGTCCATGGTAGTGGTTGCCCGGGCCGCCGACAAAAGCGATTCGTTACGGTTCAGGCAAGCTTCACCGCGCCTCAGAGCGCGACGGCGGCGGTCGCGACCCCGCCCGCCACGAGCAGGACCACGCTGTACCCCGCGACGCGGTACGCGAACGAGCGGTTGTCGCTGGTCGCCGTGAGCGCGACCTTCACGCCGATGGAGGAGGCGGTCGCCAGCAGCACGGCGACGGTGGCGGCAGTCTCCGAGATTGCGCCCGTCCGGTAGAGCACGATGGCGGAAGTGGTCGCGCCCGCGCTGGACACCAGCCCCGAGAGGATGGCGGTCGCGTAGAGGCCCGCGGAGCCGAACTGGGTCTGCGCGAGCCCGCCGGCGACCACGACGACGAGGAACATCGCGCCGAACGCCAGCGCGTTCCGCATCGAGAACGGGCTCTCCAGCTCCATCTCGACGCGCGTCGTCCAGTCTGCGGTGGCCGCCGCGACGCCGACGCAGCCGAGGACGATGACCACCAGCGGGACGGTCGCCGACACCAGCACGCCCGTCGAGAGCGTGAACACAACGACGATGAGGAGGTTCCGCAGCGCCATCGCGGCGTTCGCCAACAGCACGCCCGCGACCGCGTACGACGCCGCCTCCGCGCGCTGGCCGACGTGGTCGAGCATCGTGCCGACGACCGCCGTCGAGGACGCCAGCCCGCCGAAGAACCCCGTGACGGCGATGCCGCGGCCGCCGTACGTCTTCACGACGACGTAGTTCACGATGCCGATGCCGGCGACGAACACGACCATCAGCCAGACGACGCGGGGCTCGATTTCGACCGCGTACGTCCCCGACCCGAGCGCGACGTTGCCGGCCGGCAACAGCGGGTAGACGACGAACGCCAGAATCGCGAACTCGAACGTCGAGCGCAGTTCCTCCCGGGAGAGCCCCCACGCGAACCCGTGGAGCTCGCGCTTGAACACCAGCAGGACGGAGCTGGTGACGGCGACGACCGTCGCGGGCAACACCGCGTCGACGGCGACGAGCACGCCGACGCCGTACGCCACCATCAGGCTCACCGCGGTCGTCAGGTGCAGTCCCTCGTCCTCGTCGCGCATCCCCGAGACCATCAGGACGCCCGTGACGACGATGACGAACGCCGCGCCGACGCTGGAGAGGTACGGCGGGCAGACGCCCGCGGCGTCCGCGCAGCGCTCCGTGTCCACTTCGGTGAAGATGGTTGCGAGGACGCTGACGAGCGCGAACGTGCGGATGCCCGCCGCCTTCTGGGCCCACTCGCGTTCGAGGCCGATGAACAGCCCGAGCGCGACCGACAGCGCGAGGCGGACGACGCGGCTGTCCACCGGAACGTCCGCCAGCGACTCGAAGATACCGGGCACTCTCGGCCGTTCACCGTCGGCGGGCAAAAAGTTGCGGGCTCGCTCGGACCTGGTGGCTGGCGAATCTTTTTGCGTCGGCCCGCCGGTAGCGTACGTAATGGACCTCGACCGCGGTCGGCTCGCGTGGTGGGCGGGCGCCGCCGTACTCACTGGCGTGCTCGCGTTCACCGTCTACTCGTTCCTCGGGACGTTCGTGCTCGGGGTGTTCGTCTACTACGCGACGCGGCCGGTCTACCGCCGGCTCGAACGCTGGATTCCCCGCCCGACGATTCGGGCGGTGGTGGCGCTGGTGACGCTGGCGCTGCCCGCGATGCTGGTCGTCGCCTACACCACCGCGGTCGGCCTGCAGGAGCTGGACCGCTTCGTGGACGCGCAGAACGTCGACCTCGGGCAGGTCGAGGCGCTCCTCGGCCCCTACCTCGACGTCTCTACCATCGTGCAGGACCCGCAGGCGTTCCTGAATCAGCCGTCCGTGCAAGAGGCGCTGGCGTCGACGGCGAGCAACGCCTTGCAGTACGTCGGGTTCCTCGGCACGCTGTTCGTCCACCTGTTCGCGGTCGTCATCGTCGCGTTCTACCTGCTCCGGGACGACCACCGGCTCGGCGGCTGGTTCCAGCGCCGGTTCACGGACGGCAGCGGCGTCGCGGAGGCGTACGCGCGGGCGGTCGACCGCGACCTCTCGACGGTGTTCTTCGGGAACATCGTCTTCGCGTTCGCCACCGGCGTCATCGCCGCGGTGTCGTACGGGACGCTGGACGCGCTCTCCCCCGCGGGCATCGCCATCCCCTACCCGGTGCTGTTCGGGCTCATCACGGGCATCGCGAGCCTCGTTCCGGTCGTCGGCATCAAGCTCGTGTGGATGCCGCTGGCGGGGTGGCTGGCGTTCGTCGCGTTCCAGAGCGGCACGGGGTACGGGTTCGTCGCGGTGTTCGTCGCCGTCGCCGCGGTGGTCGTGGACTTCATCCCCGACTTGCTGTTGCGGCCGTACGTCTCCGGCCGGGACATCCACCTCGGGCTGGTGATTCTGTCGTACGTCTTCGGGCCGCTGCTGTGGGGCTGGTACGGGCTGTTCCTCGGCCCGCTCGCGCTCGTGTTCGTCGTCCACTTCGCCCGGCTCGTGCTCCCGGAGCTGCTGGCCGGCGAGGAGATCTCCCCGGAAGCGCTCGGCGGGGACGTGCTGACCGCCGACGAGGGCGAGCAGACCCACGTCTCGGAGTTCGAGTCGGAGGGAGAAGCCGAGGAGTCCTAGTCAGCGCGCTTCGAGGCCGGTGCCGTCGCGCGGGCAGTACGCGAACTCGGGGTCGCGCGTTCGGAACCCGCACTCCGGACACTCGTAGACGGTGGGTTCCTCACTGCGTCGCCGGAACAACAGCGGAATCAGCGGGACCGCGAGGAAGAAGACGGCGACGTCGAAGACGACCCACGCGGCGACGCTGACGGCGAGACTCGCGAGCACGCCCACGGCGGCGGTGGCGGTCCGCGAGGAGACCACGGCTAGTCGAGGTCGACGTACTGCTGTTCCCACTCGCGGCGCGCGGCGATTTCGCGGCGGCCGCGGCGGGTGAGCGTGTAGTAGTTGGTGCGCTGGTCGAGCTGGCCCTTGTCCACGAGGCCCTTGTCCACGAGCGTGTCGAGGTTGGGGTAGAGGCGGCCGTGGTGGATCTCGGACTCGTAGTACTCCTCGAGTTCCTCCTTGATGGCGAGGCCGTGGGGCTCGTCCAGTCCGGCGACGACGTAGAGGAGGTCTCGTTGAAACCCTGTCAGGTCGTACATATGTCTTACTCTCGTTACGTTTTTCGACTGGTAGAGCATAAGCGTAGGGGATTGCGATGGCGGTTGCCGACAACTGCCCGGCCTGTACCGAAGTGACATGTCGAAATCGGTGACTCCGGGAGCGGGGTCGCGGCGGTCCCCCGAACTTTATGCCGGCCGGCCGGCGACACGCTCACATGGCCGGCGCGGACGCCCACGACCTCGCGGACGTCTCGCCGACAGCGTGGCGACTGCTCCGCGTCGCCGCCGACTTCAGCCAGCGCGACGTCGAGCGGGAGGTCCCGAACCTCCAGCAGGCCCACGTCTCGATGCTCGAAGGCGGGAACCGCGGCCTCTCCGCGGACCGCCGCCGCGAGCTGTTCGCCCTCTACGCGGCCGAACTCGACGACGAGCAGGTGGCCGCCCTCGTCGAGCACTTCTGAGCCACCCCGCCGAGAGTGAATCCGTTAATCATTAACGATAGCAGTCGCCAGTGGTCGTGTATCAATGATACAGATGGACGTTCGCTCGACGCGCGGACGGCTCGCGGTGTTCGGGCTCGCGCTCGCAGTCACCGCAGTCATCGCGCTCGCACCGACCCCCGAAGGCCTCGCACTCGAAGGGAAGTACGCCATCGCCACGATGGCGTTCGCGGGCGTGCTCTGGGTGACCGGCGCGCTCCCGCTGGCGGTCACCGCACTCTCGATTCCCGCGCTGCTGACCGCGTTCGGCGTGTTCGGCGACCTCGACGACGCGCTCGCGCCGTTCGCCGACCACCTCATCTTCCTGTTCATCGCGGGGTTCATGCTCGCGAACGCGCTCCAGAAGTACGACATCGACCGCCGCATCGCGCTGTACATCATGGCGCGCATGGGCTCCAGCCCCCGCAAGCTCATCCTCGCCGTGATGGTCGCGACGGCCATCCTCTCGATGTGGGTCTCGAACACCGCCACCAGCGCGATGATGACGCCCATCGCGGTCGGCGTGCTCGCGCAGGTCGTCGGCCGCGACGAGCTCACCGAAGCCGGTGACGACGACCCCACCACGAACGTTCAGGTCGCGACCCTCCTCGGGACCGCGTACGGCGCCAGCGTCGGCGGCGTCGGCACGCTCATCGGCACCCCGCCGAACGCCGTCGTCGCCGGCGTGCTCAACGACCAACTGGGCTACGAAATCGGGTTCGCCGACTGGCTGCTCATCGGCCTCCCCATCGTCGTCGTCACGCTCCCCATCGTCTGGTACGTCCTCACGTACTGGCTGTTCCCGCCGGAAATCGAGGACGTCAGCGGCGCGCGCGAGGAAGCGCGGCGCTACCTCCGCGAGGAAGGCGAGCTGAGCACGCGCGGCCGCCGCGTCGCGTACATCTTCACCGCGACCGCCGGTCTCTGGGTGCTGGGCGGCCTCGGCGGCCCCGTCTGGTGGCTGTTCGAGACCGTCGGCCTCAGCACCGACACCGCGAACGTCCTCCACACCACGCTGTTCGGCGGCAGCGGCCAGACGCTGTTCGGCACCGAGGGCGGCTATCAGGGCCTGCTGTACTACGTGATGGTCGGCCTCTATGCCATCCCCACGCTCGTGCTCGCGGACACCACCGAGTGGGAGGACCTCGTGGACATCGACTGGGGGACCATCCTCCTGTTCGGCGGTGGCCTCTCGCTGGCCTCCGGGTTCGCGAACAGCGGCGCGACGCGCTGGATCGCCGAGACCATCTTCGGCTCGCTCACCGGCCTCCCCATCGTAGCCATCGTCGCCGCCGTCGTCCTGCTGGTCATCTTCCTCACCGAGATGACCTCCAACACCGCCACCGCCACCATCATCGTGCCCGTGCTCGTCTCCATCGGCGGCATCCTCGCCGCGACGCTCGGGCTCGCCGAGGAGTCCGCAGCCATCTTCCTCTCGGTCAGCGGCGCCATCGCCGCGAGCTTCGCGTTCGCGCTCCCGGTCGCGACGCCGCCCAACGCCATCGTGTTCGGCTCCGGCTACCTCGAACAGCGCGACATGATGCGCGCCGGCGTCGTCCTCAACCTCCTCATGACCGCGGTGCTGACGCTGTTCATCTGGCTGCTGTTCCAGTTCGTCTGGCCGATGTTCCTCTGGTAGCCCGGCCGGACGCCCCGCTTCGGCGGACTCGTCGCGGTGGGACTCCGCGACGGCCGTGCTACCTTACCTCTCGGAACTGTTATCCGTGTAACGCGTCTCTCTCTGGTCGTAATGGCAGCAGGCAACGTTGACTTCTTCAACGACACTGGCGGCTACGGTTTCATTTCGACTGACGACGGCGACCTCGACGACGACGAAGACGTGTTCTTCCACATGGAAGACGTCGGCGGTGAAGACCTCACCGAGGGCACCGAGGTGGAGTTCGACATCGAGTCCTCCCCGAAGGGCCCGCGCGCGGCGAACGTCGTCCGACTGTAATCCGACGACCCACCTGTCGCTGACAGCGACAGCCGACACTCCCGAATTTTTCGCCGATTACGCGTCCGAGCGGCGGCTCTGCACGCGATACAACGAACTACGACAGTCACTCGTGAGCGACGTCCGTGACGCTGTGGCTCCGAGTTCGGTGCAACGGAAAAGGATGCGGAGCCGAAAAATCGGCCCCGCAGCCGCCCTGAATTGGTCCCCGCTGACGCTTCGGCCCTCCAAAGCGAAGCGTCACTTGGGTCAAAACGGGCGACGATAATAAACCTATCCCCGGCAGTAACGGCTGCCGCTACATGTGCTCTTCTTCGAGCACCCAGCCGAGCGCGCGCCGGTAGTACGTGAACATCTCGCGGACGCCCTCGTGGTTCATCTCCTCGGAGTCGAGCTGTTCGGCGAGAAACTCGTACTGCTCGCGGATCTCGTCCTCGCTGCGCATACCGGCCGTCGGAGCGCCGGCCGTATCAATTGCCGTGTTACCGCCGGTCGAGGCGCGAGAGCCCGTGCCAGATGGCGTTCACCAGCTTCTCCTCGCCGTCGCCGTCGGCGTCGTCCCAGCCGCGGGCGAGCGCGTCCTCCAGCGCGTCGAGGTCGTGGTTCTCGAAGTTGTTCATCCCGCGGAACGCCTCCAGCGCCTCCCGCGCCTCGTCCCCAAAGTCGCCGGACGGCGTCCCGTCGTAGAACCCGAGGCTCGCGAGCGCTCCCTCGACGGCTTCGGCGGTGTCGCCGTCGAGTTCGCGGTACTGTTCGGGGTCCTCGCGTTCGAGGAGCGTGACGTCGTAGACGCGGAACACGCGCTCCAGCTCGTCGATCGGGTGCTCGTGGTCGTCCACGCGCACGTCGATCCAGCGGTCGTTCCCGCCGTCGTAGCCGCCCTCGGGCTTGGCGACGTACAGCGCCGCGGACTGCTCGCCGCGCTGGTCGCCGCCCGCCTCGTTGCCCGCGTGCAGTGCCGCGATGAGCTTCTCCGGGAGGCCGCCGTCGGTCGCCTCGAACGTGTCGGCCATCGCGTCCACGGTCTCGCGGTTCTCCAGAATGTTCCCCTGTACGGTGTAGTGCTCGCCCTGCCGGTCGCTGGCGTGGTCGAAGCACTCCTCGCCCGTGAACGCAGCCACCGAGCCGTCCTGCCCCACGATTCCGACTTGGCGTTGCGGGGCGTCCTCGTCGTCGGCGGTGAGTCGCTCGATTACTTCGTCGGCCGAGTAGCCGTCGCGGAGCAGGTCGAGTCCGTCCGGGCCGTACGCGACGTTCGCGAAACTCTGCGTGGCGATGGCGCCCGCGTCGGCGCTGGCGAACGGGACGACCGCGCCGACGCCGACGAACTTCGACTGCACGGCGACCCCGACCGCGTCGGTCTCGGGGTCGCGCGCGACGATGGAGAACGTCATGGCCGGCAGGTGGCCGCCCGCGGCCAAAAGCCTACGGCTCGACCACCTCCGTTGCCGTCTTCTCGGCGGTCAACGGCTGCCGGTTCGCCAGCGAGACGTCGAACTCGGGGTGCTCGACGAGGTGCCACAGCACCATGTGCCGGCGGCCCGCCGTCAACCCCGTCGTGGAGAGGTCGTCGGCGGTGAACTCCGCGGGCAGTCGCTGGCAGAGCCGCGCCAGCGCGTCGAAGGAGTCGAACACCTTGCGGTTGCCGGCGGAGTCGGCGCCCCGCCGCTCCACGACGTAGCTGCCGTCCGCGCGGTGGACGCCGACAGTGTTCACGAACGCCTCCCGGGCCGTCAGCGCGTCGTCCAGCGAGTCGCGTAGCTCGGCGGCGTCCTCGCGGGAGAGAAGCAGTTCCTCGTCGCCGACGGTGACGGCGACCCGGCCGCCGCGGCGCTCGACGTGGTGGTCAGGCGAGCGGTCGGATTTCTCGACCAGCCACGTCGCCGTGGCTTACTCTATCCTCGGCTGCCGGCGTCGTCAGATTCTGACTCGGCATCGTGAGCGGTGGTTGCGGACACACCCAGTTAACTCCGGTGGTGGGACAGACCCACCTGTCCGACCGTGCGCCACGACTCGACCCCGGGCCGCCGTTCGATTTTTCACCCGACTCCGGGAACACCGACGCATGGCGCCGCCGACGACCGTCCTGTTGCCGACCGTCGAGTGGACCGACGCCTGCGAGGAGGTAGCGTCCCAGCTCCGCCCCGAGGACGAACTGCTGGTCGTCTGCGACACCGAGGCGGACCCGGTCGCCGAGCGCGCGGGCGACCTCCCCGAGCAGACTGCCCTCGTGTTCGCCGGCGAGCCCGAGGCGTGTTCGGGGAAGGCCAACGCTATCGCCGCGGGGATGGAGGCCGCCGCGCACGACCGCATCGTGTGGACCGACGACGACTTCCACCACCCGCCGGACTGGCTGGCGACGCTCAACGCCGACTACGAGCGCCACGGTCCCGTCTCCGAGCTCCCGTTCTTCGTCGGCCGCGACCCGCTGTCGAAGCTGCTGGAACCCGTCTACGCGCTCGGCGGCACGCTCGGCGTCTACGCCACCGACCAGGCGTGGGCGGGCGCGGTCGCCTTCGAGCGCGACGACCTCGACGCCGACGCGTTCCTCGCGGACCTCCGCCGGACGGTCAGCGACGACGGCCTGCTCGCCGAGCGCCTCGACGTCACGCCGCTGCGGCGCGCGCGCCGCGTCGAAGTCGGCGGCACGCTCCGGCGGACGCTGGAGCGCCACGTCCGGTTCACGAAAATCGTCGCCACCCACGACCCCGGCGGGCACGTCGTCACGGCGCTGGTGACGCTCGCGCTCTCCCTCGCGTGCCTGTTCGCGCCGCTGTCCGCCGCGGTCGGCCTCACCGGGTTCGTCGCGGGCGTCTACGCGGCGTTCGGGGTTCGCCGCTGGACCGCGCTGCTCGCGTACCCCGCGGCGCTGGCGGCGATTCCGCTCGGCGTCTACGCGCACGCGCGCCGGACGTTCGTCTGGGGCGGCCGGCGCTACCGCTGGCGCGGGAAGTTCGACGTCGAGGTCGTCGAGGACTGAGCTACGCGTCCGCGACCGTTTCGACCCACGTCGCGAGGTCGGCGACGACCTCGCCAGCGACGTTGTCCGCGAAGTAGAGGTGCGCCATCGTCGTCGGCTCGTGGGCGTCCCTGAAGTAGTGGCCGACCTCGGGGTAGCGCTCCACGCGGCTCCCCTCGGGGAGGTCGAGACTGTTCCACTCCGCGTACCGCTGCTCGTGGAACGTCACGAGCTCCGGCTGAACGTCGGGGTCGGCGCGCCCCGACGTCGCGACGAACGCGGGCGCGTCCAGCGCTTCGGCGGTCGCGCCGGCGTCGTACTCCCGGAGGCTGTCGTGCCACCGGCCCGGCCGCCCGAACACCTCCTCGTCGGGGTCGTAGTCGCCGTCCGCGACGCGGCGCAGTTGCTCGCGGAGCGCCGCCAGTTCGGCTTCCTGTTCGTCGGAGAGGTCGCCGTCGGGCTCGAACTCGTACCGGAGCACCGGCGTCTCCGGGTCGCTGACCTGCTGGACGGCGCCGTCGAGGTTCGCGACGCCCGCGACGCCCCCGTGCCGGTCCGCGATTCGCGGCGCGGCGGTTCCGCCCTGACTGTGGCCGGCGACGAACACGCTCTCCTCGCTCACCGCGTCGGTCGCCGCGAGTTCGTCGACCGCGGCGACGGCGTCGTCCACGACCACGTTGTCGAGCGTGTACTCCTCGGTGGGGACGTCGTGGTCGCGCAAGCGCTTCGCGTACCGGAGGACGGCGACGCCCTCGGTCGCCAGCCCCCACGCGAAGTCCTTGAGCACGTTCGAGAGGCCGCCGTCGGGGTCGTGGATGCCCGCGCCGTGGACGAGCACGACGCCCGGGAACGGTCCGTCGCCGTCCGGGACCGCGAGCACGCCGTCGAGGGCGACGTCGCCGGCATCGACGGTCACCTCGCGCTCGTCGAACGCGTCGAGGTCGGCGTACGCGGGCGGCTCGTGGGCGGTCGGCAGCGAGAACGCGACGACGGCGCCGTCCTCGACGCCCAACTCCAGCGTCTGCGTGCCGTCCGCGAACCCCAGCTCGGCGAGCGCGCACGGCGCCTCGACTGCCAGCGTCTCGACGCCCTCGAAGTCGCCGTACTCGCCGTAGAGCCCGTACCAGAACTGTTCGAGGGCGTCCTCGGCGTCGGCGACGTCGCCGAGGTCGTCGGGGT
This sequence comes from Halobacterium sp. NMX12-1, assembly GCF_040435975.1. Classification (NCBI taxonomy): domain Archaea; kingdom Methanobacteriati; phylum Methanobacteriota; class Halobacteria; order Halobacteriales; family Halobacteriaceae; genus Halobacterium; species Halobacterium sp. NMX12-1. The sequence continues at coordinate 2,161,332 of NZ_CP159204.1, forward strand.
AGGCGTCGACGACTGCCTCCCGGCCGTCGTCGGAGAGCAGGTCGGCGGCGGCCGCGGGGTCGCCGTCCGCCACGCGGACCGCGAACTCGCGGGCGGTCTCGCGGACCGTGTTGGTTTCGAGAGCCATCTAGACTGACGGTTGACGAGTCCGCGGCAAATAGGTTGGTGGTGTGACAATGGGACGCGAGACACGGGTGTTTTGCCGCGCGCTCCCCAAAGGCGACGCATGGACGTGCGCGGCGAGCGGGAGTGCAAGTCGTGTGGGACGCGGTGGTCGTACTACGAGACGGGGAGCGTGGAGTGCCCCGACTGCAGGAGCATGCGCAGCGTCGGCGTCGGCGAGCGGAGCACGCACACGGACGGGAACGCCGACCTCGACCTCTCGGCCGCCCGCGAGGCCGCCGCCGACGGCGACCTGCGCGGCGCGCTCGACCCCGCGGCGGACGCGTGCCGCGACTACTGCCAGTCCCGGGGGTTCGTCTCGGGCGGCGACCTCCTCGACCTCGACGACACCTACCTCGCGGCGCAGGAACTGCGGCGCGCGGCGGTCCTGCTCGGGGACGCGCTCCGCACCAGCGACGACGCGGAGCGCTACGTGCTCGCGCTGTTGAACGGCGCCGAGGACGGCGAGCGGCCCGCGCCCGACGAAGTGCCCGAAGCCCTGCGGGCGGTTCGCGGACTCGCGTACGCGGCGGCGGTCGACCACTACCGGACGGACGTGCGGACGTACTGCGGCGGCGAGGTGCCCGAGCCCGAGCGCGGACTGCTCGAACGCCTCCGCGACCACGCCAAGCGCGTGCAGGCGCTGGACGGCGACGTGGCTCCCGAGGACTCGGAGCGACTGGTCGAAGCGACGCGCGCCATCGCGGACGCGCTCCGCGGCGACGAGTCGGGCGTCGAGCGGGCGCGCACCCGTCTGGACGCCTTGGCGCGGTAGCTCGGACGTTTCGAGGCCGGGCGGTCCACCGCATTTCTTTTAGTAGTCAGCGTCGTCGATTCATCTTATGAGGTCTCCGACACGACGGACGGCTCTCGCCGTCTGCATCGCCCTCCTCCTCGTCACGGCCGGCTGTAGCGGCGGCACGGGGCCGAGCAGCACAGCCACGAGCAGTGACGCGGCTACCACGGGTGCCGCGACCACGACCACCGCTGACGACGCGCCCGCTCCGGAGCCCGAAGTTCCCGCCAGTTCGACCGGCGTCGATACCGGGAACGGCACGTGGTCGCCGAACGTCGGCGTCGAGGAGTACCCGCCGGGCGTCGCCGAGAACGGCACGCTCGCGAACGTCTCCGCGCTGCTGGACGCGCACTTCGCCGCGACGGCGAACGCCTCCGTGGTGTTCACCTACGGGATGACCGGTCCGAACCAGACCGTCTCCCGAACCTACGGCCACGGAGCGGACGGGCGGCCGTTCTACAGCAGCCGCGACGAGAACACCAGCGACGGGGGCAGAGTCGTTGAGGAGACCTACTGGAACGGGTCGCGCGGCTACAGCCGGGTGTACGCCTCGACCCGCCCGGAGCTGGGGACGGTCCACCGGGGCTTCCAGAACGTCACCTACCTCCTCGAAACGTACAAGCCAGGGGGTGAGGCATTCGGCCGACGCACCGACCTTGGGACCCCGCTTCATCTGGGCAACTACAGCGTCAACGGCACCGTCGAGCGCGGTGACCGGACACTCGTCGAGTTGACCGCCGACGACGCCTCGGGCGACGCCGCAGATTCGATGACGGACTTCGACGGCCGAGTGCTCGTCACGCCCGACGGGGTCGTCTACGAGGCTACGTCGTCGACCACTCAGAGTGCCGACGACGGCACCGAGGAGCGCTACGCGTGGAACGTCTCACTGCAGACGGGCGTGGAGTGGACGGGGCCGCCGGCCTGGATGGACGACATCCCGCAGCTCTCGGTGTCGATAGTGGAGGACGGCCGCGCCGTCGAACTCCGGAACACGGGCGGAGCGGCCCTCCCCGCGAACACCTCACTGGACATCTTCGCGAGGAACGACCCCCTCCACGGGGAGGTCCGCAGCGGCGAGCCGCGTAACGCGAGGAGCGGCCTCCGCCCGCCCGAACGGGCGGCGACCGTCACGACCGACGTGCGCCTGGAACCCGGCGAGGCCGTCTACGTGACGGCGGGCGCCGACGGGAACGCGTCGTCATTCGCGCTCCACGACGAACCGACGAGCGGGGAGTACACCTTCGGGTTCGCCGGCGTCCGGAGCACGGACGGCGACGTCGGTTACTACCTCGGAACGGGCATCGTGTCCTGGAACACCGAGTGAGACGAGCGCCTTCCCGTCGAGAAGTCGGGGCGAGCAGCGCCGCAGACAGTAGGAGCGACGAACTCGCGGTCAGGGAAGCGTCACGTCGACGCCGGTCTGCTCGCCGGCGGCCTTCACGGTGTTGTAGAGCAGCATCGCGCGCGTCATCGGGCCGACGCCGCCGGGAACGGGCGTGATGGCGCTGGCCTTCTCCTTGGCGCTCTCGAACTCGACGTCGCCGACGAGCTCGTAGCCCTTCTCGGTGTCGGCGTCCACGCGGTTGATGCCGACATCGATGACGACGGTGCCCTCGGAGAGCATCGAGCCGTCCACGAGTTCGGTGACGCCGGCGGCCGCGACGACGACGTCCGCGCGGCGCGTGTGCGCGGCGAGGTCGTCGGTGCGGCTGTGACAGACGGTGACGGTGGCGTTGCCGCCCGCGCCCTTCTGCACGAGGAGGTTCGCGAGCGGCTTTCCGACGATGTTCGAGCGGCCGACCACGACGACCTCCTTGCCCTCGGTGTCCACGCCCTCGCTTTCGAGGAGCTTCTGGATGCCGTGGGGCGTGCAGGGCTTGAAGCGCGCGTTCCCGGCGACGAGTTTCCCGACGTTCTCGGGGTGGAAGCCGTCCACGTCCTTCGCGGGGTCGACCGCGGAGAGCACGCGCTCGTCGGGGACGTGCTCGGGAGTCGGGTCCTGCACGAGGATGCCGTGGACGTCCTCGCGGGCGTTGAGCTCCGCGACCGTGTCGAACAGCTCCTCGGCGGGCGCGTCGGAGTCGATGCGGACGTCCTCGGCGGCGATGCCGATCTCCTCGCAGTCGCGCTGTTTCATCGAGACGTACGTCTCGCTGGCCTGCTTGTCGTTCATCAGGACAGTCGCGAGCCGCGGCGTGACGCCGGCGTCCTTCAGCGTCGCCACGGAGTCCGCGAGTTCTTCCCGGATGTCGGCGGCGACGGCGTTCCCGTCGATGATACTCGTCATGACGGAAACTCCGCGCTCGCCCGCCTTCAATTCGGCGGTTCGTGCACAAAACAGCGGTTCGTCCGTGAAGAATATTCACGAACGCCCAACAGTCACTCGTACAGCGGGTGTTCGCGGCAGAGGTCCTCGACGGTCGCGGCGACCTCGGCGTACACCTCGGCGTCGCCGACGTTGTCCACGACCTTCGCGATGCAGTCGCCGACCGTCTCCATCGCCTCCTCGTCGAAGCCGCGGGTCGTCAGCGCGGGCGTGCCGGCGCGGATGCCCGACGGGTCGAACGCGGACCGCGACTCGTCCGGCACGGTGTTGGCGTTCAGGACGATGCCGACCTCTTCGAGGGCTTCCTCGGCGTCGCCGCCGGAGACGTCGGGGTGGGAGTCGCGGAGGTCCACGAGCACGAGGTGGGTGTCGGTGCCGCCCGAGACCAGCGAGAAGCCGTGGTCCTGGAGCGTCTCACCGAGCACCTCGGCGTTGCGAACGACCTGTTCGGCGTACTCGTCGAAGGAGTCGTCGAGCGCCTCCTTGAAGCCGACCGCCTTCCCCGCGATGTTGTGCATCAGCGGGCCGCCCTGCGCGCCCGGGAACACCGCCGAGTCCACGTCGTCGGCGTACTCCTCGTCGCACATGATGATGCCGCCGCGGCCCGCGCGAATCGTCTTGTGCGTCGAGCCGGTCACGAAGTCCGCGACGCCGACCGGCGAGGGGTGTTCGCCCGCCGCGACGAGGCCCGTGATGTGCGCGATGTCCGCCATGTGGTAGGCGCCGACGGCGTCGGCGGCCTCCTGGATGCGCTCCCACTCGACCTCCCGGGGGTACGCCGAGAACCCCGAGACAATCATGTCGGGCTCGAACTGCTCGGCGGTCTCGCGCAGCCACTCGTAGTCCAGCCGGCCGGTGTCGGCGTCGACCTCGTACTGCTCGACCTCGTACAGCTGGCCCGCGAAGTTCGCGGGGTGACCGTGGCTGAGGTGGCCGCCGTGCGTGAGGTCCAGCGAGAGAATCTTGTCGCCGGGCTCCAGCACGGAGAAGTAGACGCCCATGTTCGCCGACGAGCCGCTGTGGGGCTGGACGTTGGCGTGGTCGGCGCCGAACAGCTCTTTCGCGCGCTCGATGGCGAGTTCCTCGACGTCGTCCGCGAACTCGCAGCCGCCGTAGTAGCGCTCGCCGGGGTAGCCCTCGGCGTACTTGTTCGTGAGCTCGCTGCTCTGGGCTTGCAGGACGGCTTCGCTGGCGTGGTTCTCGCTTGCAATCATCGCCAGCGTCTCGTTCTGCCGGTGGCGCTCGCCGACGAGCGCGTCCGCGACTGCCGGGTCGACCTCCCGGACATCGTCGTAGCTCATGCCTAGAGTGGCCGGTGCGCGCGGCATAAGTCTACCGAGGACGCCATAATTCACCCCCGCTCCTCGACAGAAATATAAGTCCGCTGGGAGTACGTGACAGCCGCGTGATTCAGTGGGAGGAAACCGGAACCGGAGTGGCTGCGGCCGACGCGGCCGGCAACGAGGTGACGGTTCGCGCCCCCGACTGGAAGCGCGTCCGCGGGGGGCGGGCGCTCGGGTGGCCAGCGGACGCCACGGTGGCCGGCGTCGCCACCGAACTCTCCGTGCCAGCCAGCGACGCGTCGGTGGCCGCGGGCGGCGCGCGCACCCCGCTGGCGACCGGCGAGCGCCGCCGCCTCGCCGCCGGCGAGTACGTCCTCGAAGCCGGTGGCGCGCTCGACGTCCGCGTCGGCTTCGACGGCCCCGCGGTCGTGGAGCGCGGCGACCGGGTTACCGTCACCTTCGACGCGCCGACGGACATCGCAATCGGCTTCCGCAGCGACGTCCGCGCACCCGCTGAAACAATCACCATCCCGAAGACGCTGGACGGCGTCGCGACCGCGGTAACCCACGCCGCGGCCGCCCATCGCACGACGACGCCGGACCGGTCGGCGCGACACCAGCGTTCTCACCCGCCGCAGTTCGCGTTCGGGGACGCGGTGGACGTGCCCGAGGCGGTCGCCGCGGAGACGCCCGAGACGGGCGTCGAACTCCGGCTCCCGCGCTCGCTTGCGGACCTGTTCGTCGCGGCGCCGCTGGCGTACTACCTCGGCGCCGAGGTCACCGTCGAAGCCGGCGTGGCGCCGCGGCTGCGCGCGCCCGATGCGGACGTGAACTACGCGTTCGACTCGCTGACCGTGGAGGTGCCGGAGTTGCTGGCGCGCGTCTTCTGGCTGGACTGTCTGGTCCGCACGGCCGTCCCGCCCGAACAGCGCCGCGCCGTGCCCGCCCGCGAGCCCGGGGACGTGACGCTCGCCGAGCACGACCTGCTGGACGTCCTCGACGTGGACCCGGTCGCGGCCTACGACGCGACGCCCGCCGACCGGCTCGCGACGTACCTCGACGCGCCGTTCGAGCGCGTCGCCGACGACCTCCCGGAGTGGCACCTCTCGATGCACGTCGCGCCCAGCCTCGACCACGTCGAGACGCTACCGTTCCTCCTCGACCGGCTGGCGCTCGTCTACCCGCCCGAGACCGCCGCGTTGGAGAGCGAGGAGCTACTGGAGCGCACGCTCGACGACTTCTACCGCGGGCCGCCCGGCCCCGTCGCCAGCGTCGAGATGCTGAAACCGAAGCTCCGGGACGGTCGTTGGCAGGGCTGGCTCGCGGACGGCACGCCCATCGACGTGTTCAAGAGCCAGCCCGCGGCCTACCGCAACCACCTCGACTACCAGCGCGAGCACACGGAAGAGCTGTCGGTCGCGGTAGTGCTCAACGACCGCAGCATGACCGGCGAGCACGAGGCGGTCGCGGACGTCTACGAGGCGCACGCCGAGTCGCTGCCGATGGACGTCTCCTTCTTCGAGGACCTCACCCGCGAGGAGCTGGCGGACGTGCTCGGCGGCCACTACGAATTTCTCCACTACATCGGCCACTGCGAGGTCGAGGGGCTGCGCTGCGCGGACGGCAACCTCGCCGTCGAGGACGTCCCGGAGACGAACGTCGAGACGTTCTTCCTGAACGCCTGCGGCTCCTACTACGAGGGCGTGGACCTGGTGGAGCGCGGGAGCGTCGCCGGCGCGGTGACACTGCGGAAGGTGCTGGACGAGCAGGCCGCGAAGGTCGGCATCGCGTTCGCGGAGCTGCTCGTCCACGGCTTCCCCATCGAGACGGCGCTCCGGCTGGCGCGCCGCCGCATCCGGATGGGGAAAGACTACGCCGTGGTCGGGGACGGGATGCAGACGCTCTCCCGGACGGACGGCGACGGCGCGCGCGTCGCACACGTCGAGCGCGACGGCGACGGGACCTGCGAGGTGACCTACGAGTACGTCGCCGCGGACAGCCACGGTTGTTGGTACGACGTCGACGCGGCCGCGTCGAAGCCGCGGCTCTGCGGGAACCCCACGGAGTTCGAGGTTCCCGCACCAGAGCTGGCGGACCTGCTGGCGGACGCCGACCACCCGGTCGTCGTCGACGGGGAGTTCTACTGGTCCGACGAGGCCGCCGCGCTGCTTCGCCCGAGCGTCCGCGACGCGAAAACGGGCGAAAGCCGCCGATAGCGCTCGATTATCGCGGTTTTACTGGTCTCACGTCCGGTAAAATTAAATACGTCGTGACCCTATACGCACCCAGAGATGTCACAGAATCTACTGGGGACCAGCGTGGACGCCGTCGTCCGCACCGTCCTCGACGCCGAGCCCGGCGAGCTGTTCGTGGTGAACCCCGCCGGCGAGACCGTCGAGGAACTCGTCGACGCCGCCAACGCCCACGAGGGGGAGCTCCCGTCCATCCGCCTGCTCGGCGACGAGCGCACGCTGAAGGACGTGACCGACGACTTCATCGTCGCGAGCAACGCCGCGAACCTCGTCGAAGCCGGCGACCTCGAGCTTCGCGTCTTCGACGGCGACGCGCGGAGTTCGATGCTCGTCACCGAGGACCGCACGGTCGCGCTCGTCGGCGTCGGGGGGCTCGTCGGCGGCCTCACCACCGACGACGCCGAGTTCACCGAGACCGCCTACGACGCCGTCGCCGACGACTGGGACGACGCCGAGGCGTTCACGCTCCGCACGCCCGCCATCGACCGCGTCCGGCAGACGCTCGACGAGGACATCAGTCCCGACGTCGAGGCCGACTTCGATGCGGTGCTGGCGTCCATGGAGACCGCCCGCGGCGACGGCGACGGCCTCGACGAGGTCACCGTCAGCCTGCTGGTCGCCGCGAAGAACCGCGAACTGCTCTACGACATCAGCAAGTGGGGCGAGGACGTCGGCATCGCGTCGAAGGCGACGTTCTCCCGCACGAAGACGAAGCTCGAAGACCTCGGGCTCATCGACACCGAGAAGGTCCCCATCGACGTCGGCCGGCCGCGGCTCCGCCTCAAGCTCGCCGACGACCGCCTCGAGGACGCGCCGCCCGCGGAACTGGCGAACGTCGCCCAGTCGGTCCTCACGTAAGCCCTCCGCCGAATCCCGTACTGTTTTCCCCGCGTCGCCCCACCCCGTAGCTATGCCACTGGAGGAGTCGCCGTGACCGTCGCCGTCGTCGGCGACGGCCCGGCCGTCGAAGCCGTTCGGGACGCGCTCGCGGACGTAGACGCCGCCGTGGAAGCCGCGGCCGTCGCGGGCGTCGAGACCGCGGAGTTCGCCGTCGTCGTCGGCGTCGCCGGCTCCGGCGGGTTCGGTACCGCAAACGAGTACGCCCGCAAGGGCGGCACGCCCCTGCTCACCGTCGAGGTCGGCGGGCTCGGCGGCCGCCCGCTGGCGGGCGTGGACGCAGGCGTCTCCCTGCTCGCGCCGGAGGGGCCGTGTTTCGAGTGTTTGGCGGCGCGCGTGACCGCGACGGGCCACGAACCGGCAGAATCGCCGAGCGCCGACCGGAGCGCGGTCCGGCTCGCGGGCGCGCACGCCGGCCGCCTCGCAGTCGACGCCCTGCGCGGGGACGCCGCGCCCGGAACCGTCCTCGAACTCCCGCACGCCGAGCGAACGCTGGCGCCCGTCCCGAACTGCTCGTGCGCGAGCGACGGCCCGAGCCCGGAACTCCCGCTGGACGACGCGGACCGGTCGCTGGACGACGCGCTCGCGGCCGCCGAGCCGCTCGTGGACGACCGCGTGGGCGTGCTGTCGGCGGTCGGCGAGCGCGAGTCGTTCCCCGCGCCGTACTACCTCGCGATGGGGACCGACACCACGGGGTTCAGCGACGCCGAGGCATCGACGCAGGCCGCGGGCGTCGCCGCCGACTGGAACGCCGCCTACATGAAGGCCGTCGGCGAGGGCTTCGAGCGCTACGCCGCCGGCGTCTACCGCGAAGCCGACTTCGAGACCGCACCCCGCGACCACGAGGACGCCGTCCCGCCCGAGCGCTTCGTCCGCCCCGAGAGCGCGGGCGACGAGCCGGACGAAACCGAGTGGGTGCGCGGCGAACACCTCGACTCGGGCGAGTCGGCGCTACTCCCCGCGGACCGCGTCGTCTTCCCGCCGCCCGAGAGCCGCCCGGGCACGATTACGACCGGCCTCGGCCTCGGGAATTCGGGCGTCGGCGCGGTGCTGTCGGGCCTCTACGAGGCCGTCGAGCGCGACGCCACGATGCTGTCGTGGTACTCCACGTTCGACCCGCTCGGCCTCCGCGTCGAAGACCCGGGCTTCGACGAGCTCGAACGCCGCGCGAGCGCCGAGAATCTGGACGTGACGGCGCTGCTGTGCACGCAGGACGTGGACGTGCCCGTGGTCGCGGTCGCGGTCCACCGCGACGAGTGGCCGCGGTTCGCGCTCGGGTCCGCCGCCGACCTCGACGCCGACGCCGCCGCCCGGGGCGCGCTCTGCGAAGCCCTCCAGAACTGGATGGAACTGCGCGCGATGGGCCCCGAGCAGGCCGCCACGGAGGACGGCGCCATCGGCAAGTACGCGGACTTCCCGCGCGACGTCCGCGGCTTCGTGGACCCGGAGACGACCATCCCCGCCGGCGACGTCGGCCCCGACGACCCGCCGGAAGGCCGCGCCGAACTCGACGCCGTCCTCGACGCGCTCGCGGACGCCGACCTCGACGCCTACGCCGCCCGCCTCACGACGCGCGACTTGGCGGACGCGGGCTTCGAGGCTGTGCGAGTGTTAGTGCCGGAAGCCCAGCCGCTGTTCGTGGACGAGGCGTTCTTCGGCGAGCGAGCGCGAGACGTTCCGCGGGAATTGGGCTTTCAGGCGCGGCTGGACAAGCCGTTCCATCCGTTCCCCTGAGGCGTTTCTCTACTTCGTCGGTTAGCACGAGATGGGGACTCAGTTAGCGAGTTTAGATGATGAATCGCTCTGCTTCTCCAAACTTCGGCAATCCTGAGGTGGAAGACGAAATTTTGGAATTATCCCGGAGAGGACGGGTAACAGATATTCATGCCGGCTTTCCGGATTCTCTTTCCATACGCATTCGGAAACCACCTTCTTCCGGGATGGAATATAGAGAAGAGGCCGGGTAGGATTAACCATGGATATAACAGGGATGCGTTAGTATTTCAATTCAACATGACTGCTAGTAAGGGTGGTAAGAATGTCTGAAAACGAGGGAAGTTCTGTGGATTCCAAGCAAAGGGATGGTTCTAAGAATCCAACATTGGATGACTTAGACCCAGAAAAGATACTTGAATCTATACAAGGAGAAGATGGGGAAGATACCGAAGAGATAGATTATCATTTGTCTCTCGGTCAGAAATATTTCCACTCTATGGGTATTTATGGCGATGAACAGCCATCATACGATGACAAAATTGGTATGGCTGAAGTAGTTGCTGGTGATCAGAACGCGTTTCACCTAGATGTCACTAATGATGGGGACCAGTTCTTCCCCGGTGGTGAAATAAAAATCGATAAGGTACGATATCAGAGTAATACTCTATCACACGCATCAGCCTGGGAAATCCCCGAATTATCTGTCGGTGAGTCAGAAGTTATCAAAAATATAATTCCTGTTGTGGAACCCGGAATGGTGGCATTCAACACTACAGTAGTGGCCGATGATGGTGGGAAGGTGTCGGTAAATGGCGAAAATAGTGAATATTTCTTTGTTTCAAGAGGAGTCGCACGGGAGGACTTAATCCTTATAGAGAACGTTGAAGAAATATCTAATAAGTTAGAATAATGAGTGGGATCGATCCTTCCCCTGATACGTCAAACAATGCATACAGTGACGCAACTAGTTTTGATGATTTAGACAAATCGGTTCAAGCAGAGGCACTAGCTCGTGCCATCCGTTTATTAGCATCTGATGGCTATCCACCTTTCACCGCGGATGAATTATCTGAAGCACTCGAACCAGAACAGCTGAAGGTCATTGCAAATGAAATTGAGATTGTACAAGAGCTTTCTGAAGAGCAAATACAGACTCTCGCAGAGACTATCCCTCGTGACGACGTAGAGGAAACCGTACAGCCAGAGATGGAAACAAACCAATCCCCGTCCCAAACCCCCGAGGAACTTCAAGAAATCCGACAGGCAGGGGTGGTTATTGCAACCAGTTTAGTTCTAACTCTAATCGGAATTACTGGGGCTTGGTATGGGATTTCAACTGGAGCAGCCCCTGTTATTATGCTCTCTGCCTTTATGGTTGCATTAGTGATGTACAAACTTCTCCGGTGGAGCTGGAGTGAGGTTAATGTCTAAGGAAGATATACTACGGGAACTAAGAATTTTAGTTTCCGAGACGAAAGGGATCTGGGGGAGCAAGGCGGTAGTATTCGTTGGGGCTTGGTTTATATATCCTGTTTTTCTAGGATTTGATATTGACAAAAATACGCTATTCGCTATGATGGTCATAAGTGCTGTCCTCATTTGGGGTGATCTAGTATTAGATCGTATTCTGTTCGTTAACAACTGAACGTAACTCTCTCTTCCGTAACGCCGGTGTATTTTGAATTAGCGGCTTAACCGCACTCTTTGGTATTTGTATGGTAGAACGCCTTAAAACTAATAGTTCTGATAGTTGAACGGGGGTGTCCAAATGCTGAGTTACTGCTAGTATTTGCGGCGCTCGCGCCGCGATTCACCGCGCGAACGAAGTGAGCGCGGGCCGGCGAGCGACCAACGGGAGCGAGGAGTGCTTTTTCACCAAGTTTTTGCCGAGCGAGGCGGCGAAGCCGCCGAGCGCAGCGCAAAAAGTGGCTTTCAGATGCCAAACGTCGCTCTCAGCATGTCCCGACTCCCCGGACCCAATCCAACAGCGACGACGGCGACGAGCATGAGCGTGAAGTACCGGGGGGCTTCCTCGCGGAGTTCGGCGTTGAACAGCCAGAGGACGAACAGCGCGGCGGCGATTTTGAGGAGGAGGAACGGCCACGCGTCGCCGGTGTACTGGATGACGGAGGCGGGGAGGACGTTCTGGGTGATGTCGACGACGGCGGCGTTGACGGGGTGTTTGGGGACGAGGTCGCGGGCGAGGCCGAGTTCGGCGGCCCAGTCGAGGCCGATGACGTTCGCGACGCCGTCGACGGCGTGCGCCCAGAGGACGACCGCGCCGGCGAACTCGGTGCCGGAGGCGACGTCGGGGAGCGAGCGGCGGACGTAGTACCAGACGGCGGCCGTGATGACGGTGGCGAACAGGAGCGTGAGCACCGTGAACTGCGGGAGGAGGGAGACGTACTCCGTAGTCGCGGAGAGGTAGACGAGGAAGCCGACGGTCGCCGCGAGGAGGGCGGTGCCGGCGCCCGCGAGCGGTCGGTAGTAGTCCTCGACGACGGTGGTGCGGCGCGCGAGGAACACGCAGGCGACCAGCGCCGCGAGCGTGATGACGAACATCACGAAGTAGATGACGGGGCTGATGATGAGCGTGTTCACGGGGAAGTCGAGGAACTGCTCGACGCCCGGGGCGGCCGCGGCGGCGTCGTTGGCGTCCTCGACGACGCGGAGCGCGCCGCCGAGCAGAACGAACGGGAACAGCGCGTACAGCAGGCGCAGGTCCTCGCCGACTTCGAGGTGGTCGAGGAGGAACGTGACGCCGACCAGCGAGACGAGCAGCGTGACCGCGTACCCGACCTCGGAGACGAGCGTGTAGCCGGGGTAGGCGACCGGTTCGGTCGCGCTCGCGCACGCCGTCGAGCTGTAGACGTGCTGGACGGCGCCGCCGTTCCAGACCGCACACTGCGCGCCGTTGGCGTCGGCGACGACCGGCCCCCAGAAGTAGTGCCAGACGAAGTCACCGTAGACGGTGTCGGGGAACAGCAGCGACCCGCCGACGAGGGCGAGGACGGCGACGCCGACGACCGCGGTCCACGCGCGCTCGCGGTCAGTTTCGGGGAAGGTCATGTTCGGAGACGCGGCCGGTGGCTGTTTTATCGTTGTGGTCTGCGCCCGCGCGGGCTACAGGGGGAGTTCGTGGGACTCGTACTCGGTGGCGAGGACGACCATCGTCTGCGAGCGCGCGAACCCGTCGACGTCCGCGATCTCCTCGAACATGAGTTCGCGGAGCGTGTCGGTGTCCTCGGCGTACACGCGCAGGATGATGTCCCACTCGCCGGTCGTGAGGTGAATCTCCTGGACGCCGTCGATGTCCGCGAGGCGGTCGAGGGCGTCCTGCTCGCGGCCCTGTTCGACGCGCAGGCCGACGACCGCGGAGGTGCCGAACCCGGCGGCCTTCGGGTCGACGTCGGCGTGGTAACCGCGGATGACGCCGGCTTCCTCCATGCGGTTGACGCGGTCGTGGACGGTCGCACTCGACATCTCGATTTCGCGGGCGATTTCGCTGAACGGCTTGCGGGCGTCCGCCTGGAGCGCCCGCAGAATCTCGCGGTCCGTCTCGTCTAACTCCATACGCGAACCGTCGGGAGAGGTCCCCAATACGCTTACTGCTCGCCCGAGATTCGCGACGGCTACCCCTGAATCTCCTGTGCCGCCTCCAGAACGACGTCGTGGGCTTCGCCGTTGGACGCGACGAGCCCCTCACAGCCGGGCTCCCAGCGGTCGCCGTGGACGTCGGTGACGACGCCGCCGGCCTGCCGGACGAGGTGGACGCCGGCGACGGAGTCCCACGCGTTCACGGTGACGTTCGTGAGCGCGCCCTCCAGTTGGCCGCTGGCGACCATCGAGAGGACGGCCTGCGCGCAGCCGTACCGCCGCAGGTCCGCGAACCGCGTGACGATGGCCTCGCAGGCGCGGGCGTACTCGTCGCGCGCGTCGAAGTCCCACCAGATTGTGGGCGCGACGGCGAACGTCTCCGGGTCGGTCTTCTCGCTGACCGTCACCGCCTCGCCGTTGCGCGTCACGTCGCCGTCGCCGGCGAGGTAGGTGTCGCCGAGCGCGGGCAGCACGTTCGCGGCGGCGAGCGTCTCGCCGTCCTTCACCGCGGCGACGGAGGTCGCCCAAATCTGGGTGTCGCGCACGAAGTTGTTCGTGCCGTCGATGGGGTCGACGACCCACGCCGCGCCCGTGTCGGGGACCGCCTTCAGCTCGTCTTCCTCCTCGCCGACGATGGCGTCCTCGGGGTGGGTCTCCCGAATCACCTCGATGACGCGGCGCTGGGCGTCCCGGTCGGCCTGCGTGACCACGTCCGTCTTCCCGGACTTCGTCTCCACGTCGATGCCCGTGCGGAACGCCTCAAAGGCGACTTCGCTGCCTGCGAGCGCGGCGCGTTCGGCGACGCTCGCGCGGTCCTCGTTCATGCCCGGAGACGCGGCCCGCCGCCCCAAAGAGTCGTCGGTCCGAAACGTCGCCGTCGCTGTCCGGGCAGTCACACAGAAGCGTTTTTGCGAGGGAAGTCCGCCTCGCGGACTTCCCGCATCCCGCGGCGCGCGAGGCGCCGGCGATGCGAGGGAAGGGATTCGAACCCTCGAACTCCTACGAGAACGGATCTTGAGTCCGTCGCCGTTGGCCGAGCTTGGCTACCCTCGCACGCGGTGCGTAGTCGGCGCGTGCGGGGTTTAGGCGTTGCGAATCCCCACGGGGGCGCTCAGTCGTCGTCGTCGCTGAGCACGCGCGAGGCGACCGGTCCCGTGGAGGCGTCCTCCTCGACGTCGCGGAGCAGGAAGCGCTTGCGGACGACGTCGTAGGCGAAGACGACGGTGCCGAGGATGAGCATCGTGTCCCCGGGGAACCGCGCCCAGAACAGCAACTGGACGAGGTCGCGGTTGTAGAACTCAAGCGACCGCGCGACCGCGTACCCCTCCGTGAACGCGGCCTCCAGCTGGAGGAAGCCCACGGGCAGCAGGGAGAGGCCGACCATCACGGCGAGGCCGGCGTTCCACAGCCAGAACGCCCACCAGAGCCGCTTCCCGTTCCACTTCTCGGGGTCGACGGAGAGCCGCAGCATGTACGTCGCCATGCCGAGCGCGAGGAAGCCGAACGCGCCGAACATCGCGGCGTGAGCGTGCGCGACCGTGAGGTAGGTGCCGTGCTCGTAGTAGTTGATGAGCGGGAGGTTGATGAAGAACCCGAGCACGCCCGCGCCGACGAAGTTCCACGCCCCCGAGGCGATGATGAACGCGAACGGGAGCTTGTAGTGGAACGTCTCGCCGCTCTTCGAGAGCGCGCGGTACTGCCCGAGAGCCTCGAAGAGGATGAGGATGAGCGGGACGAGTTCGAGCGTGGAGAAGACGCTCCCGAACGGAATCCAGACGTCGGGCTGGCCGATCCACCAGTAGTGGTGGCTGACGCCGATGACGCCGCTGCCCATCACGAACAGCACCTGAAGGGCGACGGCTTTCTCCGCGGAGCGCTTGCGCAGCAAGCCCATGGAGACGAGCGTGATGCCGACGATGGCGACGATGAAGAACTCGAAGGCGCCCTCCACCCACATGTGGACGACCCACCACCGCCAGAACTCCGTCATCACGATGTTCGTGTCGGGCGTGTACAGCATCCCGGCGACGAACAGCAGGCCGATGGAGCCGCCCGCGTACAGAATCATGTGCGCGAGCCCGAAGCGCTGCTCGCGGGCGAGCAGCGGCTTGAGGCCGCGGTACGCGAGGAACGCCCAGATGGCGAACCCGAGCAGCAGCCCGACCTGCCAGACGCGGCCGACTTCGACGTACTCCAGTCCTTCGTTGCCGAGCAGCCACCACAGCTGGCCGTCGAAGAAGCCCTTCGAGCCGAGGTAGATGCCGACGAACCCGCCGACGACGACCACCAGCAGCGTGCCGAGTAGGCCGTTGATGGCGGACTCCTGGTGGTCGGGCTCGTGGCCGGTCAGGAGGCCGGGGAGGAACAGCCCGGCGCCGATCCACATCGTGGCAATCCACAGGATGCCGAGGTCGAGGTGGTAGGTCTTCGAGATGGCGAACGGCAGCCACTGGATGACGTCGACGCCGAGCGCTTCGCCGATGCCGAAGAACGCGTCGCGTTCGACGTAGTAGTGCGCGAGCAGCGCCCCCAGTAACACCTGTCCGACGAACAGCAGCGCCGCGACTGGTATGAACCGGGTGGCGGCGCGCTGGCTGGGGAGCAAGTCGACGTCCGCGGGGTTCGGCACTTCGATGCCCTTCGTGGACGGCTCCGGGAGGTCGATGGAGTTGTACAGCCAGACGCCGAGGCCGGCGCCGCCGACGAGCAACACCATCGCGATGGCGCTCCACACCATCGTCCCGCCGGTGGGTTCGTTGCCGGCCAGCGGGTTGTACGGCCAGTCGTTGGTGTAGCTGTGGTCGGTGCCGGGCCGCTCGGCGTGCGAGACCAGCGCCGTCCACATCGCGAAGTCCGCGAACTTGCGGGCGCCGTCGGCGGACTCGACCATGCCCTCGGGGACGCCGCGCTCGGCGTCGCCCTCGTGGTAGCGCTCGACGTACACCTCGCGCACCTGCTCGTGGGCGTACGCCTCGGCGGCGGTGTATTCGGCGCTCTCGCCGGACATCGAGCGGTCGAGGTCGGCGGTCACGCGGCTGTCCACGCCGGCCTGCTGTTCGGCGGAGAGGTCGTCGTACGCCTCACCGTAGCGCTCGTCCGCGTAGTACTCCTGCATGAACTGGGTCTTCAGTTCGAGCGCGTCGGCGGTGTAGTCCTCGCCGAAGTACGCGCCGTTGCCGAGAATCGACCCGTGGTTCATGAGCCCGTTCGACTGGAAGACGGCCTTGCCGTCCTGAATCGACTCGTGGGTGGCGACCACGTCGCCGTCGGGCCCGACGACTTCGTCGGGAATCGGCGGCTGGTGCTGGTAGGAGTAGGCGGCACCGGCGCCCATGACGACGAGGTTCAGGACGAACACGACCGCGAGTATCTTCGCGAGCGTGGACCTAGTGACGTCCATATTGCGGCGTTCAGTGCGACGCAGGAAAAGGCTGCGGCGGATTCTAAGACTGCGGGCACGGAGCCGCTACAGTCGGATATACGGGAGACTGAATATGTTCGGGTCGGCTATTCGAGGAGTTCGCGGGCGATGACGTTCTTCTGAATCTCGGTGGTCCCCTCGTAGATCTGGGTGATCTTGGCGTCGCGGTAGAACCGCTCGACGTCGAAGTCGTCCACGTAGCCGGCGCCGCCGTGAATCTGGACGGCCTCGTCGGCGACCTCGACGGCCACGCGGGACGCGAACTCCTTGGCCATCGACGCGAGCGCGGTGAGCTGGTCGTCGCGGTTCTCGACGCTCCACGCGGACTTCCGGGTGAGCGTGCGCGCGGCCTCGGTCTGGGTGTGCATCTCCGCGAGCTTGTGCTCGATGGCCTGGAAGTCGCTGATGGGGCGGCCGAACTGCTCGCGCTCCTGGGCGTAGTCGAGGGCGCGCTCGGCGGCGCCCTTCGCGATGCCGACGCCCTGCGCGGCGACCATCGTGCGCGTCTCGTCGAAGAACTGCATCAGCTGGAGGAAGCCGCCGCCCTCCGTCCCGACGAGGTTCTCCTCGGGGACGCGCACGTCGTCGAAGCGAAGCTCGGCGGTGTCGCTGGCGCGAATCCCGAGCTTGCCCGTGATCTTCTCGGCCTCGAAGCCGTCGCGGTCGGACTCCACGACGATCTGACTGAAGCCGTTGTACCGGCCGCTGGCGTCGGGGTCGGTCTGGCAGAGCACGACGAAGAAGTCGCCGACGGAGCCGTTCGTAATCCACATCTTGTCGCCGTTGATGACGAACTCGTCGCCGTCGCGCTCCGCGCGCGTGGAGACGCTGGAGACGTCCGACCCGGTGTCGGGTTCGCTGATGGCAGAGCCCATGATGGCGTCGCCGGACGCGATGTCGGGGAGCCAGCGCTCCTTCTGGTCCTCGGTGCCGAATTCGATGATGGATTCGGCGCCGAAGCCGGCGCTGGAGACGCAGAGCCCGACGCCGGGGTCGGCGGCGAACAGCTCCTCGACGATGAGCGCGGACTCCAGCGCGGAGTAGCCGGCGCCGCCGTAGTCCAGCGGAATCGTCGGCCCGAGCAGGCCGGCCTTCGCGGCCTCGTCCATGACGTCGTGGGGGTACTTCTCGGCGCGGTCGTACTCGGAGGCCACCGGTCGAATCTCGTTGTCCGCGAACCGGCGGACCTCCTCCTGAATCGCCTGCTGCTCGTCGGACAGTCCGAAGTCCATGCGGGAGTGTACCGCACACCGCGACAAAAGATCTCCTAAACCCCTGACAATCCGCTCGCGGTTGCTCGGGCGGCCCAACTGCTTTTGTCGCGACCTGTCGAACCCTCTCGCATGGCCGACGTTGACCCCAGCGAGATCGGGCGGACGCCGCTGGTCGAGCTCGACGCCGGGGTCGCGCCGACGGTGTACGGGAAAGCCGAGTGGTTCAACCTAGCGACGCTGCCCCACGGCGGCGGGTCGGTGAAGACCCGCATCGGGAAGGCGATGCTGGACGCCGCGGCCGCGCGCGGCGACCTCAGGCCCGACCGCACGATAATCGAGGCGTCCAGCGGGAACACGGGCGCCGCGGTCGCGCGCGTCGGCGCCGCGATGGGCCACGACGTCGAAATCGTGTTGCCCGACAACGCGGGCTGGGGGAAGGTCGCCGCCATCCGTGACGCGGGCGCGCAACTCCGGTTCGTGGACGCCGATGAGGGCTACGACGCGTTCGTCGCTGACTGCCGGCGGCTCGTCGACGACCAGCCCGACGAGTACCTCTACCCGAACCAGTACGAGAACCCCGCGAACCCGGCGGTCCACGCGGGCACCACCGGCCCCGAAATCTGGGCGCAGACGGACGGCGAGGTGACTGAGTTCGTCGCGGGTGCGGGCACCGGCGGCACCCTCGTCGGTGTGAGCCACGCGCTCCGTCCGCGCGGCGTCCGCGTCCACGGCTACGAGCCCCCGGAGAGCGACCACGACATCGCGGGGCTGAAACACGTCCACGGCCCGGAGGCGTTCGTCCCGGGGACCTACGAGTCCAACGCGCTGGACGCCCGCGAGTACGTGGCGACGGACGCGGCCTACGAGTACGTGCGCCGGCTCCGTCGGCGCCACGAAGACACGGAGATACCGATTCGGGACGCCGGGCAGTGGTCCCGCGAGTTCGTCCGCTCGGAGCTCCGCGTGAACGGCGAGTTCCTCGTCGGCCCCTCTGCCGGCGGCGCGCTCGCGCTCGTCGACCGGCTGGCGACCCGCGGCACGCTCGGCGCCGACGACGTGGTCGTCGTTCCCCTGCCGGACCGCGGCGACCGCTACCCGGACCGGGCGCCGTACGCCGATTACGTGGAGTAGTTGGATTTCCAACTAAAACGCGCTTCCGGAAACCACCAAGAGGCACCGGCACGTTGGGAGTAATTGCAATGGCTAACTACGAACTTTCGCCGCTGCCGTACGACTACGACGCACTCGAACCGCACGTCTCCGAGCAGGTGCTGACGTGGCATCACGACACGCACCACCAGGGCTACGTCAACGGCTGGAACTCGGCCGAGGAAACCCTCGAAGAGGCCCGCGAGGAGGGCGACTTCTCCGCCTCCGCCGGCGCCATCGGGGACGTCACGCACAACGGCTCCGGACACATCCTCCACGACCTGTTCTGGCAGTCCATGAGCCCCGAGGGCGGCGACGAGCCCGAGGGCGACCTGCGAGCCCGCATCGAGGAGGACTTCGGCTCCTACGAAGCGTGGGAGGGCGAGTTCCGCGCGGCCGCCTCCGCAGCCGGTGGCTGGGCGCTCCTCGTGTACGACAGCCACTCCGAGCAGCTCCGCAACGTCGTCGTGGACAAGCACGACCAGGGCGCCCTCTGGGGTTCGCACCCGATTCTGTCCCTCGACGTCTGGGAGCACTCCTACTACTACGACTACGGCCCCGACCGTGGCGACTTCGTCGACAACTTCTTCGAGGTCGTCGACTGGGAGGAGCCCGCGGCGCGCTACGCGGACCTCGTCGAGAAGTTCGAGTAACGCCGCACTCGACCGTCGGCCCGCCGACTCGGCATCACTGCCGCCCCTGAAGACTTTTATCGGTTCCCCGTTTCGGTTCGCGCGATGCCCTCCAGACGCCGCCTCCTCGGCCTCGTAGCCGCCGGCACGCTCCCGTTCGCCGGCTGTCTCGCCGCGCCGAGCGACGCCGACACGACGACCACCGACTCCTCGACGACCAGCGCGACCACCACCGAGCGCGGCCCGGTTCGCGGCGGCGCTGCGGAGGCCACCGTCGAGCGCACGATTACGGACGACGACTACCAGTACGTCGAGTCCAACGACACCGTGCGGTACCCGGCGACGATGGCCGGCGAGGAGGTAATCGACTACGACTACGAGCCGTTCGAGGAGTGGGGTCACGTCGAGGGCGCGTCGGTGGCGGCCGACTACCTCCACGGCCTGTTGGACGAGCGGCTCCCGGAAGCCGAGACGCTGAGCGTCTCGGTCAGCAGTCGAGGCGAACAGGAGGGGGTACGGCTGGTCGCGACGCTGACGACCCACCTCGCTCGCGACGGCGACGTGATTTCGGAGCCAGCGGTGTCCCGCCACGAGGCCGTCCGCGCGACCCCGCACAGCGTCGCCGCGACGATTCACTTCGCCGACCGCACGCACGAGGACAGGTATCCAGTCTACGTGGACGAGCGCACGATTCAGAACGAGTAGCGTCAGCCCGCGAGTTCGACCAGCGACAGCAGGAGGTCCGGGACGACGGCGAGCAGGAGTCCGACGGCGAGTAGCGCCGCGGGAAGCCACAACAGCGAGAAGTCCGCGAGCAGCCACAGTCCGAGCCCCGCGAGCGCGACCACGAGGCCGAGCAGTCGGAACACCCAGACGAGCGCGCCTTCGAAGCCGGCGTCGGCCGCGAGTTCGACGACTTCGAGTGCTTCGTCCATGGCAGCCGGGCGGTCGGCGCGGAGCCACTTATGCGCCGCGGCCGGCGGAGTCAGCGGTTAGCGCGGTTCGACGGCGACGACGAACTCTTGGTCGCGCGGAGCGCGAACGGCGACAGCAGGCCGCCGACGAGCGCGCCCGCGAACGCGAGCACGCCGACGTCGGAGGTCGAGAGGCCGCCACCGCCGCCCCCGCTGCTGCTCGCGCCGCCGCCGCTGCCGACGACGACCGCGCCCTTCATCCCCATCGTCCGGTGGGGGTTGCAGTAGTACTTCGAGACGCCCTCGCTGTCGTAGGTGTGCGTGAACGTGAACCCGGACTCATTGGTGAGTTCGCTCTCGTAGCTGCCGTCCTCGGCGACGACGTTGTGAGTGCCGTTCACCCACTCGAAGGTGACCGTCGTCCCGGGGTCCACGCGAATCGCGGCGGGACTGAACCCGTACGGGCCGCCGTTGGCGTCGGTGCCGACCTCGACGGTGACCTCCGACTGGCCGGTCTCGTCCACGACGCCGTCGAAGTTGCTGACGCCCTCGAACCAGCCGTCGAAGTCCACCTGCTGGCTGCCGGACCCCGAACTCTCCGAGGACCCGCTGGACGAGGAGGCGCCGACGTCGACGTCACCGACGACGACCGCGCCCTTCATCCCCATCGTCTTGTGCGGCGTGCATGCGTACCGGGTGACGCCCTCCTCGTCGAACGTCTGCGTGAACGTGAACCCGGACTCGGCGGTGAGCTCGCTCTCGAAGCTGCCGTCCTCGGCAGCGACGTTGTGCGACCCCTCGACCCACTCCCACGTGACCGTCGTTCCGGGGTCCACGCGGATGGCCGCCGGGCCGAAGCCGTACGGGCCGTCGTTGGCTTCGACGCCGACTTCGACGGTGACCTCGGACTGGCCGGTCTCGTCCACGACGCCGTCGTAGTTGCTGACGCCCTCGAACCACGAGTCGAGGTTGGCGTCTTGGGCGACTGCGGCGCCGCTGAACGCCGCGCCGGTGGCCGCCGCGGCGCCCGCGGCAGCCGTCGTCTTCAGCACGCTGCGCCTCGTGACCGTGGAGGTGGTGTCGGGAGTCATGGTCCTGCGTTACGCTTCGTAGCCCGCGTACTCCATCAGTTGGCCGAAGATGTCCGTGTCCATCGCGTCCCGGTAGACGATGCCCGTGAGCATGCCGCCGGGGTAGAACGAGCCATTCATCACGTGGTTGACCTTGTGACAGTGCATCAGGTAGATGCCGGGCTCGGCGTCGGCCTCGAACTCGATGGTGTGGCGCTCGGCGGGCGCGATGTTCGTGATGTCCATCTCGTGCTGGGCGGCCTCTGGAATCTGCCCGCCGTCTTTCTCCACGCGGCGGAAGCGGTGGTTGTGGAGGTGCAGCGGGTGGTTCATGTAGCCGCCGTTGACGAAGTGGATCCGGACCGTGTCGCCTTGGTCGACGATGATGGGCGAGCCGTCCTCGGGGTGGAGGGTGCGCGGCGCGGCCTTCCCGTTGACCGTGAACACGTCCGGGTTGCGCGTGCGCGGGCTGTAGGAGACGTCCTCGCCGGACATCTTCCGGTTGAGCCGGGAGTCCCAGTCCTTCACCGTCATGAAGTACTCCTTGTCCGCGGGCTCGTAGCCCTCGGGATCCACGCGGAAGATGCCGTACATCCCCATGTCGATGTGGCGGTGGGTCTGGTAGTGGCAGTGGTAGACGTGCGTGCCGGGGACGTTGGCGGGAATCGTGTACGTGTGCTTCTCGCCCGGCGAGACGGTGATACCCGTCGTCGTCGGGACGCCGTCGTCCTCCCAGGCTTTCTGCGTGCCGTGGAAGTGCAGGGTGTGCGGGCGCTTGCCCTCGGTGTTGTCGAGCGTGACCTCGATGTCCTCGCCTTCCTCGGTGCGGACGATGGGGCCGGGGACGCTGGGGTCGCCGTCCTCGGTGGCGAACGCCCACACGCGCGGGAGTTCCACGGGGCCGCCCATGGAGTCGAGGGGGTGGGCCTGGTGGACTGCGGGCACGCTCTTGAGCGTCACCTGGTTGCCCTGTTCGGTGGCGTCGACGATTTCCGGCGGGCTGGTCGTCGGGAGGTCGGACTGCGCGGCCTGCTGGCTCGGGGTCGTGTTCGTCACGCTGGAGCCCTGGTCGGCGGGCGCGGTGCAGCCGGCGAGGGCGGCGACACCGGTGCCGCCGGTCGCTGCGATGAACTCACGTCGCGAGATGCCGTAGCCGGGCGCGCCAATACGGTCACTCATGGGTACACCTCAGCGTAGACAGTCCCCTGTAAAGCACGAGTCGGTGATTCTCGGGGTCGAGAAACGGTTCCCACCGCGTGGGAACCTACCGAACATATTCGCCACTAGTTTGTGGCGAACACGTTCGGCCGTCGGCCTACCCTCGTCGCGGCCCGAGTGCCCGGTGATGCAGACCAACGTCGATCAGACGGACGCCGACGCGCGGCTCCGCGGCCCCTTCGAGGCCGCCGAGGAAACCGACCCCGCGGCCGCCCTCGACGCGCTCACCGACCCGCTCTGTCGGCGCGTCCTCGGGTGCGCCCGCGAGCCCGTGACCGCCAGCGAGGTCGCCGACGCCGCGGACCTCTCGCTGTCTTCGACGTACCGGAAACTCCACACGCTCTCGGACGCCGGCCTCCTCGAAACCCAGACGGAGCTCCGGGAGGACGGCTACCACACCACCCGCTACCGGGCGACGCTCGAAAAGGCGACCATCAGCCTCGGCGAGGACAACGGCATCCGCGTCTCGCTGGACCGCACCGGCGAACGAGAGTAACTAGTCGTCGGCCGGACTCGCCTGCCGCTCGGGCAGCGCGCCCTCGTACTCCTCGGGCACGTACGGGCACAGGGGGTCGCTGGCCATCGGGTCGCCGGTGACCGCGTACGCCCGCGACCGACTGCCGCCGCAGACGTGGCGGAACTCGCAGGCGCCACACTTCCCCTGCAGGTCGTCTTTGCGCCGGAGCGTCTCGAAGAGGTCGCTGTTCCGGTAGACGTCCACGACGGACTGCTCGCGGACGTTCCCCGCGGCCTCCGGCAGGAACCCCGAGGGGTAGACGTCGCCCGTGTGGCTGACGAACGCGAACCCGTCGCCGGCGGTGATGCCGCCGCGGCGCTGCCGGCCGCTCCCGCCGCCGTCTTGGGCGGCCTGAGCGCGCACGCGTCGGAAGTGCGGCGCCTCCGTGGTCTTCACGCCGAACGCCTCCTCCTCGGAGGTCTCGTCGAGGAACGCCATCACCTCCTCGGCGCGCTCCGGCGGAATCGGGTCGAGGACCCGGCCGCGACCCACGGGCACGAGGAAGAACACGCTCCACAGCACCGCGCCCAGCTCGCTGACGAGGTCACGGATGGCCGGCAAGTCGCCGACGGTCTGCTGGCAGACCGTCGTGTTGACTTGCAGCGGCACACCCGCCTCGCGGGCGTCGCGTGCTGCGCGGACGGTCTCCTCGAAGCTCCCGGCTTCCCCACGGAACGAGTCGTGTGATTCCGGCGTCGCGCCGTCGATGCTGACGGCGAGCTGTTTCACGCCAGCGTCCGCAAGCGCGTTCACGGCCTCCGTCGAGAGCGAGCGCGTGCCGCTCGGCGTGACCGTCATGCGGAGGCCGATGTCCGTGCCGTACTCCACCAGTTCGACGGTGTCGTCGCGCGCGAGCGGGTCGCCCCCGGAGAGCACGACCAGCTGACCGTCGCCGAAGCGGCGGACGTCGTCGAGCAGCGCCTTCCCCTCCGCCGTGGTTAGTTCGTCCGGGTGGCGATTCGGCGTCGCGTCGGCCCGGCAGTGCTCGCACGCGAGCTCGCACGCCTGCGTCACTTCCCAGATGAGCACGAACGGGCGCTCGTCGGTGTCTACTGGCGTCATCGTTACAAGCGAGGCGGCGGATGGGCAGGTGACAGGCCAGTCCCAGTACGGTGGCGCCGCCTCACGTGGACGGTCGTTCGGACGGGACTTTGTTCGGCGTGTCCGTTCCCGCGACCTGGGAACGCCCGTGGGCGCCTTTTGGGCGGAGTCGCTAGCCGACGACATGGACTCACAGGACCGAACGCGGGTGCAGGACACGCCGCGGTCGGCGACCGGCCGAGAGTGGGAGGTGTTCGTGCGCGAGGACGCCGACGGCCCCCTGAAGCACGTCGGCAGCGTCACCGCCGGGGACGCGGACGGCGCCCACGACCGCGCCAGCGACCTGTTCGGGTGGGCCGCGCGGGACGTCTGGCTCTGTCCCGCCGACGAGACGCGCCGCTACACCGCGCACACGCTCGGCGAGCCCGCCGACGCCGGAGGTGAGTCGGCGTGATTTCGGTCAGCAAGCTGCTCTGTGGGCTGGACGCCGAGAGCGACGGCCTGCGCTACGACGCCGCCGACGACTCCAGCCGCGAGCAGATAACCGAACAGAAACAGCAGCGCCCGGTGGTCGTCTGGAACCTCACGAAGCAGTGCAACCTCTACTGCTCGCACTGCTACGCGGCCGCCGACACCGAGACGGCGCCCGGTGAGCTCTCCACGGAAGAGGGCAAGGACCTGCTGGACGACCTCGCGGAGTTCGGCATCCCCGTGGTGCTGTTCTCGGGCGGCGAGCCGATGGTGCGGGACGACCTCGAAGAGCTGGTGGCGTACGCCGACGACGCCGGCATCCGGCCCGTGCTCTCGACGAACGGTACCCTGATGACCGAGGAGCGCGCCGAAGCGCTGCGCGACGCCGGCCTGAAGTACGCGGGCGTCTCCGTGGACGGCCTCCCGGCGCGCAACGACGAGTTCCGCGGCGAGGAGGGCGCCTTCGACGCGGCCGTCCGCGGCATCGAGAACAGCCTCGACGCCGGCCTCAAGACCGGGCTCCGCTACACCATCACGGAGGCCAACGCCGCCGACCTCCCGGACGTCGTGGACCTCCTGCACGACGTCGGCGTGGACCGCTTCTGTTTCTACCACCTCGACTACGGCGGCCGCGGCGCCGACATCTCGAACCTGGACCTCTCGCCGGCGGACACCCGCGAGGCCGTGCGCACGGTCTGCGACATGACCCGCGAGTACCACGAGCGCGGCGAGGAAATCGAGACGCTGCTGGTCGGCAACTACGCCGACGCCGGCTTCCTCGTGGAGTACGCCGAGGAGGAGCTCGGCGCCGAGCAGGCCGACCGCATCCACCGCTACCTCGAAGCCAACGGCGGCGACCCGACCGGCGAGCGCATCGCGGACGTCGACTACCAGGGGAACGTCCACCTCACGCAGTTCTGGCAGGGCTACTCGCTGGGGAACGTCCGCGACCGCCCGTTCAGCGAGCTGTGGAGCGACGAGAACAACCCCCTGCTGTCGGGCCTCCGCGAGCGCCGCGACCGCCTCACCGGGAAGTGTGCGGGCTGCCAGTACCAGTCCATCTGCCGCGGCGGGTCGCGGCTGCGCGCGCTGAGCGCGGGCGGCCCCTTCGACCCCGACCCGAAGTGCTACCTCACCGAAGCCGAGCGCGACGGGACGCCCAACGCGACCGGCGGCGCCGGCGACGCGCACGCGGACTGATTCGACCGCTCGCGCAACAAGGCCTTTCGTCCTGTAGGCTGAATGACTGCTTATGGCCGCCGCCAACGACCGCCCTCCGGCCCGTGACCAGTTCGCCGGCCCGGAAGTGCTGGGCGCGTTTCTGCTCGCCGCCGGTCTCGTCGCGGTCGCTCCGCTCGTCGACGCGCAACTCCTCCAAGTCCCGGGCTACCTGCTCGTGGTCGGCTCCGACCTGATACAGCACTCGCTGCTCCCGGGGCTCTCCGGACTGGCCTACTCGGCGTTCTTCGCGGCGTACCTCTACGCCGTGGCTGTCGTGGCCGCGGGCCTGTATCGGCGGGCGCGCTCACTCCGAACGCGGACGTGACGCGAACCCCCGTCGAGTGCCGGCGACGCAACGCCCATCCCGCCGGCCCCCCAACAGCTCTGTATGTCTACGGCCGACACCAGCGTGCAACTGCTCCGCAACGCCACCGTCCTCGTGGACGTCGGTGACGTGACGTTCCTCGTGGACCCGATGTTCTCCGCGCCCGGCGAGAACCCGCCCGTGGAGAACACGCCGAACGAGCGCCGGAACCCGCTCGTTCCGGTGCCGGACGTCGACACCGACCACGACGCCGTCGTCGTCACGCACCGCCACCCCGACCACTGGGACGAGGCGGCGGCCGCGGAACTGGACGACGACGTGCCGCTGTTCTGCCAGCCCGAGGAGGCCGACGCCTTCACCGACGAGGGCTTCACCGACGTGCGGCCCGTCGAGGACGAGACCGCCTTCGAGGGCGTCACCGTCCACCGGACGCCCGGCCGCCACGGCCACGGCGAACTCGCCGAGCAGATGGGGCCGGTGTCGGGGTTCGTCTTCGAGGGCGAGCAGACGGCGTACGTCGCCGGCGACACGGTCTGGTACGAGCCGGTCGCCGAGACGCTGGACCGCTTCGACCCCGAGCTGGTCGTGCTCAACGGCGGCGAGGCGCAGTTCGTGGAGGGCGACCCCATCACGATGGGCGTCGAGGACGTGGCCGCCGTCCGCGACGCGACCGACGCCGCGGTCGTCGTCGTCCACATGGAAGCCATCAACCACTGCCTGCTCACCCGCGAGGAACTGCGAGCACAGACCGAGGACGTTCGCGTCCCCGAGGACGGCGAGCGAGTCCAGTTGTAGCGGCGTCGGACGCTGTTTCTGCCGGTCGAAGCGAGCAGCTTCACCAACGATTAACGTCTCGCCGGTGCTGGCCGGACGTATGCCCCTCGGTGGCCTCCTCCCGAGCACGCCGCTCGTGAACGTGCTCGTCGTCGCCGCTGCGACCGGCCTCGTCTGGTTCGGGAGCGGGTGGCTGGAATCGGCGGCCGAACACCTCTCGACGTACTACGGCCTGCCAGCGGTCGTGCAGGGCTCCATCGTCGTCGCGGTGGGGTCGAGCTTCCCGGAGTTCGCCAGCGTCGTGTTCACGGCGCTGGCGGGCACCTTCGACATGGGCGTCGGCGCCATCGTCGGCTCCGCCATCTTCAACATCCTCGTCATCCCCGCGCTCGCCGGCATCGCCACCGACGGCGACCTCGAAACCAACCGCGCCATCGTCTACAAGGAAGCCCAGTTCTACATGATTGCGGTGTCCGCGCTCGTCGTCACGCTCGCGCTCGCGGTCATCTACGAGCCGGTCGCCGGCCCCGCGCTGGCCGGCCGGCTCACGCGCTCGCTGGCGGTCCTGCCGCTGTTGCTGTACGGGCTGTACCTCTTCGTGCAGTGGCAGGACGTCGGCGACCACGACGCGCCCGCCGTCCCCGAGGGCATCGCGGTGCGCCGCGAGTGGGCGCGGCTCGCGGGCGGCCTCCTGTTCATCCTCGTCGCCGTCGAACAGCTCGTCGGCGCCGTCGAGTCGCTGGGGCACACGTTCGGCGTCCCCGAGTTCCTCGCGGGCGTCACCGTCGTCGCGGCCGCGACGAGCCTCCCGGACGCGCTCGTGAGCGTGCGGACGGCGAAGGCGGGCAAGGGCATCACCAGCCTCGGGAACGTTCTCGGGTCGAACACCTTCGACCTGCTGGTGGCGATTCCGGTGGGCGTACTCCTCGTCGGCGCCGTCACGGTGAACTTCGCGGTGGCGGTCCCGATGCTGGGCGTGTTGACGCTGGCGACCGTGCTGTTGTTCGCCGTCCTGCGTACCGACCTCTCGGTGACGGGCGTCGAGGCGTACGCGCTGCTGGCGGCGTACGCGGCGTTCGTCGCGTGGGTCGTCTCGGAGACGGTCGGCCTGACGAACCTCGTAAGGGGAGTCTGAGCGGACCGGCTACTCGGGCGTGATGTAGACGCGCCACTCGTCGGCGGCGACCTGCTCGGTCTCGTAGGCGAAGCCGCGGTCCGCGAGGACGTTGTACAGCGGTTCGGGCTCGAAGCTGTTGACAAGCAGGAGCGTCTCGCCGTCGTCGAGCGCCTCCAGTTCTGCGACGATGTCGCTGAACGGTTCCCCGTCGATCTCCCGCGCGTCGAGGCGGGCGTCCGTGTCGGCAGTCGTCGCCATACCAGAGCGTTCGGCGGACAGCCGCCAAGCGATTTCCCCGAAGGTGTTCGTCACGCCAGCGCGAGCCGCAGGCTCTCGACGGACTTCGCCGCGAAGAAGCCGACGACCGCGGCGACGGGGACCGCGCCGGCGCCGTCCGCGAGAAATCCCGCAGTGCCGGCGACCGCGACGGCCGCGGCTTCGAGGCCGCGCTCCCCGAACCGGCCGGCGACGGTCGGCGCCATCAGAACGGCGCGCCGGCCTGTGACGCGCCGCCGGCGTCGTCGGCGTCCTCGTCGGGCAGCTCCCCGGTTTCGAGGTACGTCTCCTCGAGGTCGCGCAGCTCCTCGTTGATGGACTCGCTGCGCTGGTGGGAGTCGGCGACCCGTACCCGCACGAGGTCGTAGTCGTGGCGCTCGCTGAGGCCGTTCCACGCGCGGAACGAGCCGATGGTGAGCGTGTGGCTCTGCGGGCAGAACGGCGTCGTCGGCGTGAACTCCGCGCGCAGCACGGAGGGGTCGTCGGCGTCCACGGCGTACCGGTAGCCCGCCTCCGTGTGGCGGGTGTCGAGGTTGAGGTCGGCGAGGTTGTACCCGAAGGTCATGTCGTAGACGCCGCGCTCGTCGAACAGCTCGCGGGTGAGTTCGTGGAACGCGACGTGGTCGTCGCCGTCGAGGACGTCGTGGCCGGCGAGGAACGCGCCGGGTTCGGGGTTCACGTCGGGGTCGAACTCCCCCTCGGGGGCGAGCGCGTCGTCGGACTGCGAGCCCAAGCCGTACATGTTTCACAGGACGGCCCACGTCCCGCTATGCGTAGCCCCGAACGTGTTCGCCCCTCGCGCGAGCGGACGGGAGCGCCGCGGCTACTCGGCGCGGGAACGGAGGATGAGTGACCGGATTGGCGGTTAGCGGGCTATGCGCTCGGGTCGGGGTCGAAGATTTCCTCGTCGGGCTCGCCGCTGACCTCGATTTCGGAGAGCAGCCCCTTGCGAACCACGCGGCTGAGCGCGTGGTCGACGAGCTTGATGGTCTCCGGGACGGGCGTGTCCATCTCCCCGATCATGCAGCTTCCCGGCGGGACCTTCATCGTCTGGACGTACTCCTCGGGCGTCCCGAGGGCGCCGTCGCGGTGGGCCTGCGTCCAGACGTTCCCGATGGGGTGGAAGTTCGAGGAGACGTTCGGGCCGCCGTCCACGAGGTACACCCGAATCGACTCGCCGGTCTCGGCCTGCAGGCGGCCGTAGCGGTCCGGCGTGAACGGGTACTTCTCGCCGTTGAACACGACGTACGTCGGGTCCTCGTTGGCCATCGCGTCCATGTCGAACTGGTGGTGGCCCTCCTCGCCGACGTCCTTGTTCGTGTAGAGTTCGTGCTGGCCGAGGTAGAACTCGCGGTCGACCTCCGGCAGGCCGCCCTCGGGCTCGACGAGAATCATCCCGAACATCCCGCTGGAGATGTGCATGTCCATGTTCGGGACGGCGCAGTGGTAGATGAACGCGCCGGGGTACTTCGCGGTGAAGTCCACGTCGTTGGTCTCGCCGGGATTGACGGTGTTCGCCTCCGCGCCCCCGCCCGTGCCGTAGACGGCGTGGAAGTCGACGTTGTGCGGCATCGCGTTGTCGTCGGGGCTGTTCAGCGTGAACGAGATGGTGTCCCCGCGGCGCACCCGAATCATCGGGCCGGGAATCTGCCCGTCGAAGGTCATGTAGTTGAACGTGACCCCGGGCTCGATCTCCGCGGTGACTTCCGTCACGTCGAGCTCGACTTCGTGGTGCTGGGGCTCCGACCAGTCGACCGGGTCCGGGACGTCCGTGGGGTCGGCGGCGACGCGGTCGACGTCCGGCTGGGTGGTCTGCGCTGCGGCGTTCTGCTGGGGCTGTTCGGTCGCCGGGCTCTCACCGCCGGGAGCGGTACAGCCCGCGACTGCTGCGGTTCCGCTGATTCCGAGACCTTGCAGCACGCGCCGGCGAGTGGTGTCGAACATTGGTGGGCACCTCTTCACGTGGACAATACCGGGGCTACCCCTTCAAGCGGGTCTGCGTTTCCCGTTCTCCGGCGAACCCCCCGAACCAGTTCGGCTACCACTTATAAACGAACGAGCGGGGGTGCTTCGGCGGCCGGAGCGAACGTGTTCGGGGAACGCCTCACCCGCGTACGCGACGAATATACAGGTATGGCATCAGCACACGAGGACGCCGAGAGCGTCGACGGCGTCCACCAGAACTCGTGGTCCGCGAACCTGGAGAAGGACGAACACGCCGGCGAACGGGAGTTAGTCGTCGAGGAGGCCGTCGAGGCCGTCGAATCGACGGCTGCCGGCTACCACGTCAACCTCGTCACGCACGGCGACAACGGCCACCCCGAGGAGTACCTCTACGACGAACTCGACGAGGCGTTCGGCGACAGCGTCGCCTACGAGTACGTCGATCAGTGCGGCTGCGGCGGCCACGTCACGCGCGTCCGCGTCGGCAACTGAGTTGGTGTAACTGATTTTCGTTACCTCGTAATTTCTTTGTAACCGGGAGTGGTTGTCTCGCACATGGACAGACGTGGGTACCTGCGCGCGCTCTGCGCGGGCGGCGCGCTGTCGCTGGCGGGCTGTCTCGGCGGGAGCGACGGCACCGCCCCCGGCGTCGCCGACGGGACGCTGACGGTCGCGGCGGCGACGACGGTCCACGACAGCGGCCTGCTCGCGGACCTCTCCGCCGGGTTCGAGGACGCCTTCGGCGCGTCGGTGCGCGCGGTCGTCCGCGGGACCGGCGCCGCGCTCCGAACCGCCAGCGACGGCGACTGCGACGCCGTGCTCGTCCACGCGCGCCCGCTCGAAGACGAGTTCCTGCGCGCGGGCCACGGCGTCAACCGCCGCGCCGTGATGGGCAACGACTTCCTCGTGGTCGGCCCGTCTGACGACCCCGCGGGAGTGGCCGACCGCGGCCCCCTAGACGCGTTCCGCGCAATCGCCGCCAGCGACACACCGTTCCTCTCCCGCGGCGACCGCTCCGGGACGCACGTCCGCGAGCGACGCATCTGGGAGGCGGCGGGCGTCGAACCCGGCGGCGACTGGTACCGCGAGACGGGGCAGGGGATGGGCGCGACGCTCGTCGCCGCCGACGAGACGGGCGCGTACACGCTGGTCGACCGCGGGACGTTCCTGAACACGGAGACGGGGCTGGCCGCGCACGTCGCCCGCGGCCTCGACGACCCGCCGGACCTGCTGCGCAACGAGTACGCCGTCATCCCCACGAATCCCGCGCGCCACGACGTCGCGTACGCGCTCGCGATGGCGTTCGTCGGCTACCTCACGGGACCGGCCCAGAAGCGAATCGCGGCGTTCCGCGTGGACGGCGAGCCCGCGTTCCGGCCGCTCGCGCGCTCCGAACAGCCGGAGTTCGACCAGTACGCGCCCTCGGAGTGAGCGCGCAGCCCGTCAATCTGCGTTCTCCGGCTGGCTGTGGAAGCGCTTGGGGAGGACGCGGCCGTGGCGGTAGACGACGCCGACGAGGTTCGCGGTGAACGCGACGAAGCCGACGCCGAGCGCGACGCCGCCCGCGAGGCTCGCGGGGGCGGGCGCGACGCCGGCCTGCCCGAGAACCAAAGTGACCGCGCCGAGCGTGACGAGCAGGCCGTCGGCGGCGGCGACGCGGTCGTCGTAGAGGTCGTCTATCATCGGCACCGGCTCGAAGCCGAGGCGGTCGCTGTACCGGTGGACCCAGACGATGAACGGGACGACGTGGTACAGCGACCCCATCACGACGAAGCCGACGACGCCGACGAACAGGAGGTGGACGCCCGCGGTCGGCCCGAACAGCGCGTCCCGGGCGAGCGGCGACGCCAGCCACTCGCGGGCGGCCAGCGGGCTCCACGCCGCGAGCGCGACGGCGACGACGGCGTACCGCGTGAGCATCGGCGTGCGCTCGACGCGGCCCTCGTAGAGCTTCTTCGCGAGCAGGACGGCGAACGCGAGCGCGCCGGCGGCCGTCACGAGGCCGCCCGCGACGGCCAGCGGTCGAATCGCGAACAGCCGGCCGGTCGCGAGCGCGACGACGCCCGCGGGGTAGGCGTACTCGGCGTTCGCGAGCAGCTGGTCGCGGCCCGCGACTTCCGTCTGCGTGAACATCGTCGCGAGCTGGTAGAGCGCGCCGAAGACGGTCGCGAGGATGGCGCCGAACACCGCGAGCGTGGCGTGCGCGCCGACGACCTGCGTCCGGGTCACGCCCGCGAACGGGAGCACGGACATCGAGAGGTCGAACGCCAGCAGGAAGCCGAGCGCGGCGAGCACGACGAAACACGCCAGCGCGAACGCGAAGTGGGCCTCCGTGGCGTCGAACTCCCGGACGGGCGGGAGGGTGCGCGCGAGGTTGTACGCGAACGCCCAGATGCCGAGCACGAGCAGGCCGCCGAAGCCGTGAATCCAGTGCGTGCTGGTGGCGAGGAACGCGCCCGCGAGGCCGGCGACGCCGACGGCGACGAGCGCGAGCGCGAGGTTCGCGAGCCGGCGGGAGTGGACGGGGACGTTCGACCAGACGGGCACGAACTGCGTCATCGCGCCCATGATGGTGAGACACACCCAGCCCGCCAGCAGCAGGTGGACGTGCGCGAGCCGCGCGAGTCCGGGCGCGACGCCGGCGACGTTCGCGAGGCCGACGCCGCCGCCGGCGAGCAGGAACGCGAAGCCGACGAGGAAGTACCGGAGCGGCACCGTCATCGGCGGCTGTCGGTCGGTCGCGAGTCCGGCAGGGACGGCGCTCATGTCTGAACGGTGGTGGTGGCGGCCGGTGCGAGTTCTCCCGAACGTGTTCGGCCCTTCGGGTAGTGTGGGCGCACACTAGGCTTTTGCGAGTGGGCGCCGTACCGACTCGTATGAGCAGCGACTACACCGACGCCGAGAGCAAGGTGTCGGGGAATCAGGCGAACATCCCCGCGCGCATCCGCCGGAAACTCGACATCGACGACGGCGACCGGCTCCGTTGGACTGTCGAGGACGGTGCGGTCCGCGTGGAAGTCGTCCAGCAGGACGCCGGCACGTTCGCGGACTTCGACGGCTACGACGGCGACGCGGAGACGGACGGCACGACGGCACACGACGCGTGGGGCGTCGAGTAGATGCCGCGGGCCGTCCTCGACACGTCAGTCCTGTACGCCGCGGCCTACCGCCGGGACGCGAGACACGACGACGCGCTGCCGATTCTCCGCGGCGTCGACGACGGCACGCTCCCGGAGGGCGTCGTTCCGGAGTTCGTCCTCGCGGAGACGCTGAACGGGCTGACGACCAACGCCGGGCAGGAAGCCGCGGTGGACTTCATGGACCGCATCGAGACGAACCCGCGATTCCACGTCGCGTCGCTGACCGGTGACGCACTCGCGAGAGGGAAAGCCCTGTTCCGCGAGCACGCCTCGTTCTCGTTCGTCGACGCGTGCATCGTCGCCTACATGCAGACCGAGGGACTGGGCTACCTGTACGCGTTCGACGACGACTTCGACCGCGCCGGCGACGTCTACCGGCTCGACACCGCGACCGACCCGTACGGACCGTAGCAGTCAGGCTAGGTCCTTGTCGGCGAACCGCGGGAGGTTGCTCGCGAACTGTTTTATCGCCGTCTCCTCGGCGCGGTGCAGCGTCTCGCTGAGCGTGGACTTGGCGGTGTCCAGTTCCTCCGCGAGGTCGGTGAGCGTGCACTCGCGGGGCGTGTCGTAGTAGCCGGCCTCGATGGCGGCGCCCAGCAGCTCCTGCTGGCGCGGCGTCAGCAGGCGCTCGGAGTCCCCCGACTCGTAGAGGTAGCCGACCTCGAAGTCCATCCCGAAGGCGTCCAGTTGGTCGCGCAGCGCGGAGAGCTTCGCGTGGGGCGCAACGACTTCCAGCGTGGCGGTGCCGTTGGACACTTCGAGCGGCGGCTCCAGCGGGAGCCCGGCCTCCTGGAGCGTCAACAGCAACAGCGGCTCGCTGGTCTCGAACTCGACGAGCACGGAGTCGTCGTCGCGTTCGAGCGGCTCCATGTCCTCGACGCCGTCGGCGTCGTGCATCTCCTTGAGGACGTCGACAACGTCGGGACCGGTGAGTTCCAGCAGCGCGACGCCCTCGTCGTCGTCGGGGAACGCCGCGAGGACGCGGAACAGCGTGTCGGGGTAGCGTGTGGACACCTGAGAGATCCACACCGAGTCGGGCAGGTCGATGGAGAGTTGTGCTCGTGCCATGCGAAGATGTTCGTTCATACTGCCCCCCAGCCTCAAGAAGTATTCCCGAACTTGTTCGGGGGAACGCTGGGGGCGGCGGGGCGCGACGATACAGACATGGCCACGACGACCGACTGGCACGCGCACCTCTCGGAGACGGGCGTGCCGCTGGACCGCGAGCGCGAACTGCTCGACGTCCGCGAGCTGGGGCCGCCGGACCCGCTCGTCGAGACGCTGGAGACGCTGCCGGACCTCGCCGACGACGTGGTGCTCGTGCAGGTCAACGACCGCGCCCCCCAGCACCTCTACCCCAAGCTCGACGACCGCGGCTACGAGTACGCCACCGTCGAGGCCGACGACGCGGTCGTCACGGGCGTCTGGGACGCCGACGGCTGACTACGGGCTCCGCCGCCCGGTCGCGTCCGTCGGGCGGAGTTCGTACCACGTCGCGTCCAGGACCCGCGGGTCGGCGTCGAAGACGCTCATCCCGATGGGCGTCGCCTGCTCGGCGTAGCGCCGCCGGTCGTCCGGCTCCGGCGTCGGAATCTCGGCGAGGACGCCGTCGACGACGACGCTCGACCAGTCGTCGGGCGAGCCGATGTCGTACGCGACGAGAGTCGCCGGCGTCTCCGCGTCGAGGCTGCGCTTCGCGCTCTCCGGCGCGGAGAGCAACTGGAACACGCAGCGGTCGGTGTCCGGGTCGTAGCCGAACGAGACCGGGAACGACTGGGCGTCGTCGGCGTGTATCGTGAGTACG
This sequence comes from Halobacterium sp. NMX12-1, assembly GCF_040435975.1. Lineage (NCBI taxonomy): Archaea > Methanobacteriati > Methanobacteriota > Halobacteria > Halobacteriales > Halobacteriaceae > Halobacterium > Halobacterium sp. NMX12-1. The sequence continues at coordinate 2,196,612 of NZ_CP159204.1, forward strand.
CCGTCGCCGCACGACTCCAGGAACGCGGCGACGTCGTCGGCGCTCATCCGCACCTCTCGCTCGGGGGCGAAGCCGTCGGGAGAAGGCTGGTGAGACATCTAGCGGTGGCCGCTTGTCGGAGACCACGCTTAACCGCCACCGTCGTTCCAACAGTTCGGGAATCGCTCCCGACGGACGAATTAACAACTCGACCGCTCTCGTTTATTACAATCTCCTATCTACCGCCGGAAGAATAACAGCCGAATTAATAACTGGTCGTCTCGTAGCTCCAGCTAACATGACCGACGACTCCCCCGGCGGCGAACCCGCCACCCTGACCGCCCGGCTGTCGGTCCCCGACATGGACTGTCCCTCCTGCGCCGGCAAAGTCGAGCACGCCCTCGAAGGCGTCGCCGGCGTCCAGTCCTTCGATACACAGCCGACGACCGGCCGCGTCGTCGTCACCTACGACCCCGGCGAGGCCGACGAAGCCGAACTGGTCGCGGCCGTCGAGGCCGCTGGCTACGAGGTGACCGGCCGGTCCGGCGAGAGCGAGGGCGAGCGCACCGAGGCCGCCGAACCGGATTCGGTGTGGACGAGTCCGCGCGCGCTGAAGACGTGGGCCAGCGGCGTCCTCGTCGCCGCGGGCTTCCTCCTGGAGTTCCTGCTCCCCGGCTCGAACGCCGCGGTCGCGGAACTGCTCGGCAGCGACGTGTTGCTCTCGGACGCCGCGTTCCTCGGGGGCATCCTCATCGCGGGCCAGCCCATCGTCCGCGGCGGCTACTACTCGCTGAAGAGCCTGAATCTGGACATCGACCTGCTGATGTCCGTCGCCATCCTCGGCGCCGTCGCCGCCAGCGTCGCGTTCGGCGAGCGCCTCTACTTCGAGGCGGCGACGCTCGCAGTCCTGTTCAGCGTCTCCGAACTCTTAGAGTCGTACTCGATGGACCGCGCGCGCAGCTCCCTCGAAGAGCTGATGGAGCTCTCCCCGGACGAAGCGACAGTCCTGCGTGACGGCGAGGAAGTCACCATCCCCGTCGAGGACGTCCGCGTCGGCGACCGCGTGGTCGTCCGGCCCGGCGAGAAGATTCCGATGGACGGCGTGGTCGTCGAGGGCGAGAGCGCGGTCAATCAGGCCCCGATTACGGGCGAGAGCGTCCCCGTGGACAAGACCGACGGCGACGACGTGTACGCGGGCACCATCAACGAGGCGGGCTACCTCGAAGTGCAGGTCACGGCGGAGGCCACGGAGAACACGCTCTCGCGCATCGTCGAGATGGTCGAGGACGCGCAGGCCAACCAGACCGAGCGCGAGCAGTTCGTCGAGCGCTTCGCCGCCTACTACACGCCCGCTGTCGTCGGCGCCGGCATCCTCGTCGGCGTCGTCCCGCCGCTGCTGTTCGGCGCGTCGTGGCCGACGTGGATTCTCCGCGGGCTCACGCTGTTCGTGCTCGCCTGTCCCTGTGCGTTCGTCATCTCCACGCCCGTCTCGGTGGTCTCGGGCGTCACGAGCGCCGCGAAGAACGGCGTGCTCGTGAAGGGCGGCAACCACCTCGAAGCGATGGGCGCCGTCGAAGCCGTCGCGTTCGACAAGACGGGGACGCTCACGAAGGGCGAACTCACCGTCACCGACGTCGTGCCGCTGGGCGACAACACCGACGAGGACGTGCTGCGGTGCGCGCGCGGCCTCGAATCCCGCAGCGAGCATCCCATCGGGGACGCCATCGTCGAGCACGCCGACGACCGCGGCATCGAGGGCCGCGCGGTCTCGGAGTTCGAGAGCGTCACCGGGAAGGGCGTGCGCGCGGACCTCGACGGCACCACCCACTACGCGGGCAAACCCGGCTACTTCGCGGACCTCGGGTTCGACCTCTCGCACGTCCACGCCGCCACCGACGGCGGCGTCGTCACGCAGAAGACCCGCGACCTCTGCGAGCGCAACGACTGCGTGGACCTCCTCGAAGACCTCGTGCCCGAACTCCAGAGCGAGGGGAAGACGGTCGTCCTCGTCGGTACGGACGACGAACTGGAGGGCGTCATCGCGGTCGCCGACGAGGTCCGCCCCGAGGCGAAGGCCGCCGTCCAGCGCCTCCGCGACCTCGGCGTCGAGCACACCGTGATGCTCACCGGGGACAACGAGCGGACTGCCGGCGCCATCGCCGAGCAGGTCGGCGTCGACGAGTTCCGCGCGGAACTGCTCCCCGAGCAGAAAGTCAAGGCCGTCGAGGACCTCACCGACGAGTACGAGGCGGTCGCGATGGTCGGGGACGGCGTCAACGACGCGCCCGCCCTCGCCACCGCCACCGTCGGCGTCGCGATGGGCGCAGCGGGCACGGACACCGCCCTCGAAACCGCGGACATCGCGCTGATGGGCGACGACCTCACGCGCCTCCCGTACCTCTACGACCTCTCGGGCCGCACGAACGGCGTCATCAGGCAGAACGTCTGGTCGAGTCTCGCCGCGAAAGCAGTTCTCGCCGCGGGCGTCCCGCTCGGCTTCGTCCCCATCTGGGTCGCCGTGCTCGTCGGCGACGCCGGGATGACCACCGCCGTCACCGGGAACGCGATGCGGCTCTCGCGCGTGAAACCCGAACTCGACGCGGACGGGAGCGAGTAGCTCCCTCGCGTCTTCGCCGTCTTCGACGGGGTACTGGAGGTGCTGACAGAAAAGTAGCGGCCGCGCTACCCGCCCGTCTCGTCGGTGTCCGGTTCGGAGATTCGGAGCGTGGCGATTCGCGACCCCTCGACGCTCGTCACCTCGAACTCGTAGCCGTCCACCGCGACGCTGTCGCCGACTTCCGGGCCTCGGTCGAGCCGGTCGAGGACCAATCCGGCGACCGTCTCGACGGCCGCGTGTTCGAACTCCGCGCCGAGCACGTCGTTGACGTCGGCCAGCGAGACGCCGCCGTCGATGTCGTAGCTGCCGTCCTCGCGGCGCCGAATCGACGGCTCGCGGTCGTCGACGTCGAACCCGTCGCGGAGGTCGCCGACGACGGCTTCGACGACGTCCTCGACGGTCGCGATTCCCTCGAAGGCGCCCCACTCGTCGATGACCGCGGCCATCTGCTGGTGTTCCGAGCGGAACTGCACCAGCAGGTCGTTGATGGTCGTGGTTTCGGGCACCACGAGGACGTCGCGCGCGATGTCGCCGGCCGTCGTCCCGTCGTCGCGCTCGCTCGCTCGAAGCACGTCTTTGACGTCCACGAAGCCGATTACTTGGGTGGGGTCGTCGGCCTCGACGACGGGGTAGCGGGTGTGCCCCGCCTCGAAGACCGTCTCGCGGAGGTCCGACAGCGTGGCGTCCGCGGGCACGCTCACCACGTCCGGCTGCGGGACCATGACCTCGCGGACGGCGGTGTCGTCGAGCTCGAAGACGCGCTCTATCATCGCGACTTCCGCGACGTCGACGTCGCCCTCTTCGCCGGACTGCGCCAGCACTCGCCGGATTTCGCGCTCACCGAGCGTCTCGTCGGACTCGGAGGCCGGCGGGACGCCGAGCATGTGGGTGAACCGGTTCGCCGCGCCGTTGAAGACGACGATGCCCGGGTAGAAGAGGTAGTAGAAGAACTTCATCGGCGGCGCGAGGTACAGCGAGAACCGCTCGGTCTGCGCGATGGCGAACGTCTTCGGCGCGAGTTCGCCGAAGACGACGTGCAGGAACGTGATGACCGAGAAGCCGATTGCCACCGCGACGAGGTGGACGAGCGTCGCTGGGAGCAGCGACCCCAGAACTGGTTCGATGAGCGCCGCGACGGCGGGTTCGCCGGCCCACCCCAGCCCGAGTGAGGCGAGCGTGATTCCGAGTTGCGTGACCGCGAGGTAGTTGTCGAGGTCCGTCATCACGTCCTGGAGCGCGCCGGCGCCGGCTCGCCCCTCCTCGGCGAGTTGCTCGACCGACGTCGCGCGGACCCGCACGAAGGCGAACTCCGCGGCGACGAAGAACCCGTTCAACACCACGAGGAACAGCGCGAAGAGGAACTTCGCGACGGAGATACCGAGCTCCGCCATCAGTATTCCCCGCTCCGCGAGTCAGTCTCTCGACAGAAAGCCATACCAGACCGTCCGCCCGGCAGTCACAAAAAAGGCCGTGCTGGCCGTTAGTCGTCGGCGGGCGCGTCCGGGTCCGCGCCCCGACCTCACCATCCCGCAGACGAGTCCAGCGGGAGCAAGTCCCGACGGACGAGCGCTCGCTGGCCGAACGGGGAAGACAGGAGGTCGAGGAACGCCCGTTCGCGAGCGTCCGTCTCCCCGACAGTGTACAGGTGGACGTCGTCTACCGTGGGGTAGTCCGCGTCGTAGATGTCCGCGCGCTCGCCGTCGACGACTACGTCCAGCGTCGGCACGCCGCGAGCGCGCGCCAGCCCGACGCCCGAGGCCGGAACGACCCCGAGCGCGTCGTCCCGTTCGGCCGCGACTGTCACTAGCTGGCTCGCCTGTCCGGCCCGGTAGTCGAGTTCGGGGACGGTGTCGCCGGCGAGGAGGAACGCCTCGTACGCGGGGTCCCAGTCGCCGGAGACGTCGGGACCGAGGAAGACGAACGGTTCGGCGTCGGGACCGCCGAACGCCCGCCACGAGGTGACGTCGCCGGCGAACACGCGACGGAGCTGGTCGACGGAGAGAGACTCGATGCCCGCCTCGGCGAGCGCCGGCGAGACGACGAACACCCACCCGTCCCGACCGACGGGGTGGCGAACGACGGCGTCTGCCCGACCGCCGACGTACTCCGTCGGTTCCGCGTCGTACCAAGGTGAGCCGAGCCCCGCCGCGTCAACGGTTCCGTCGGCGAGCGCCCCGCCGGACTCCTCCAGGGCTGCGAGTCCGGTCGCCACGCGGAACGGCGGGTCGGCTCGCTCGCCCGAGCGGGACAGTTCAGCGGCCGCGGCGAAGTGGTCGGCTAGGCGGTCGTCGAACGACGGCTGCGCTCCCAACTGGGCCCAGACGAGCCGGTCGGACGTCGGTTCCGGGTTCGCGTTCCACAGGCCCGCGCCGCGCTGGACGGCGTCTGCGAGCGTCCCGGACGTCTGGACCGTCAGTAGCTCGGCGCTCGACTGGTCGTTCCCGGTAGCCGATGGTGTCGTCGCGGTGCCGGGCCGTCCGTCGGCTTCCGACGAGGAGTTCGTACGCGACCCGCTGCCGAGTGACGAACAGCCCGCTAGCGCGCCGAGGAACGAGGTGCCGGCGGCTACGAGCCCGCGGGGCGTCCGGGCGCGGTCCGAGGACGAATTTGCATCACTGGAGGGCACGTGAGCGGGTACCGACCGAGCGGTATTGAATCTGTGTCCCGATTGAAACGCTCGGCAGCCGTTCGTTCCACCGCCGAACGGAGCGCGTGTGGCAATCAGTCGTCGGCGGGCGCGTCCGGGTCCGCGCCGCTGTCCGCGAGCGTCACGTCGACGGCGGCGGCCTTGTACTCGGGAATCTTCGCGCGCTCGTCGAGCACGTCGTTCGTCAGCACGTTCGCGGAGGCGTCCGCGAAGTGCGGCGTCGTCCACACCACGCCCTCCTTGATGGCCTCCGTGACGTTCGCGCGGAGCGTGATTTCGCCGCGCCGCGACCGGAGCGTCACGCTGTCGCCGTCCGCGACGCCGTACCGCTCGGCGTCGGCGGGGTGGACGTCCACGAAGTTCTCGGGGTGCTGGCGGGAGAGCGTCGCCGAGCGCCGGCTCATCGTCCCCGTGTTGTAGTGCTCTTCGAGGCGCGCGGTCGTCAGAATCAGGGGGTACTCGTCGTCGGGCGTCTCTCTGGGCGGCTGGTGGCGCACGCCCTCGATTTGCCCGCGGCCGCTGGGCGTGTCGAACGAATCAGCGTAGAGGAACTGGTCGCCCTCGTCGCCGGGCTCGTAGCACGGCCAGTGCAGGCCCTCCTCGCCGAGCGCGTCGTAGGTCATCCCGTGGTAGATGGGACAGACCTCGCGTAGCTCTTCGAACACTTCCTCGGGGCCGTCGAAGTCGAAGCCGGCGTCCTCGCCGAACAGCCGCGTGCCGACCTCGGTGAGGATGTCGAGGTCGTGGCGGGTGTCATCGTGGACCTTCTCGACGCCGCGCATGCGCTGGACGCGGCGGTCCGTGTTCGTGACGGTGCCGCCGCGCTCGGCCCACGTCGTCGCCGGGAGCACGACGTCCGCGTACTCGACGGTCTCCGTCGGGAAGATGTCCTGCACGACGACGAACTCCGTCTCGTCGAGGAGGTCGGCCACCCGGTCGGCGTTGGGCTCGCTCATCACGGGGTTCTCGCCCATGACGTAGAGGCCGTGGACGGTGTCGCCGACGCTGTGCGTGATTTCGACGTTCGTGAGGCCGGGCTCGCTGGGAATCTCGAACCCCCAGACGTCCTCGACGGCCTCGCGGGCTTCGTCGTCGTCCACGGGCTGGTACCCGGGGAGGACGTTCGGCATCGCGCCGACGTCGCTGGCGCCCTGCACGTTGTTCTGCCCGCGGAGCGGGTTCACGCCCGTGCCGGGCCGCCCGAGGTTCCCGGTGGCGAGCGCGAGGTTGATCTCGTTCTGGACGTTGTCCACGCCGCAGGCGTGCTGGCTCATCCCCATCCCGGTGAAGATGGCGGCGTTGTCCGCCGTCGCGTACGCTTCCGCCGCGCGCTCGATGTCTTCGAGGGGAACGCCGCACTCCTCGGCGGCGGCCGCCTTGTCGAAGTCCGCTAAGGTCTCCCGGAGGTCCTCGATGCCCTCCGTGCGCTCGGCGACGAACTCCTCGTCCACCCAGCCGTTGTCCAGCACCGTCTTCAGGACGGCGTTCAGCAGCGGGATGTCCGTCCCCGGCTCTAGCTGGAGGTGCATGTGGCGGTCCGACTCCTCGATTTCGAACGACTCCGTGGTCTTGTTCGCGTGCGGGTCCACCTGAATCACGGTCGCGCCGTCCAGCACCGCCTGCCGGAAGTACTGGCTGTTCGCGATTGGGTGCTGTTCACCGGGATTGGCGCCCTGAATCCAGAAGACGTCCGCTTCGTCGCGGAGGTCGGCCATGCTGTTGGTCATCGCGCCCGCGCCGAGGCTCTCGCGGAGCGCGTACACCGTCGAGGCGTGGCACATCCGCGTGCAGTTGTCCACGTTGTTCGTGCCGAAGCGCCGCGCGAGCTTCTGGAGGAGGTAGTTCTCCTCGTTCATCGTCTTCGAGGACGCGTAGAAGCCCATCCCGTCCGGGCCGTGCTCGTCCCGAATGTCCTCCATTTCGGCGACCACGAGCGAGAGGGCTTCGTCCCACGTCGCCTCGCGGAGGTCGCCGTCCTCCCGAATCAGTGGCTCGGTCAGCCGGTCCTCGTGGTCCACGACTTCCGTAGCCGCGCCGCCCTTGATGCAGACGCGGCCCTCGTTGACCGGCGCCTCGCCCCACGGCGCGAACGACACGTCCCCCGGCTCGTCGCCCTGCCGGACGCTGATGCCACAGCCCACGCCGCAGTACGGGCAGATGGTCTTCGTGGATTCGTCAGTCGACACGACACATCGCCCCCGCGAGTGCTCCCGTCATGTGCGAATATCTAGCAAGCGCGGACAAGAATCTTTCCGCGATGCCGAGCCGGCGGGAACCGCTCAGGCGCGGGGCGCCTCCAAGAAGTCGAGGTCGACGGCGTCCACGGAGACGAACTCCGCGACGAACTCGGTGGCGGGCTCGTGGTAGACCTCCGCGGGCGGCCCGACCTGTTCGAGCGCGCCGCCGTTCATCACCGCGATGCGGTCGCACATCGCCATCGCCTCGGCTTGGTCGTGGGTGACGTAGAGGGCGGTGACGTCGAGCCGGTCGAGGAGGTCGCGCAGCTCCGAGCGCAGCCGGGTCTTGAGCTTCGCGTCGAGGCCGGTCATCGGCTCGTCCAGCAGGAGAATCTCGGGCTCGATGGCGAGCGCGCGGGCGACGCCGACGCGCTGCTGTTGGCCGCCCGACAGCGACGCCGGGTCGCGGTCCCGCAGCTCCGCGATGTCCAGCAGTTCCAGCAGCTCGTCGACGCGGCGCTGTCGCTCTTCCTGCTCGACGCCGTGCATCCGCGGGCCGAACGCGACGTTCTCCGCGACGGTCATGTGCTCGAACAGCGCGTACGACTGGAACACCAGCCCGACGTTGCGGTTCTCCGGCGGGACGTGCGTGACCTCGCCGTCGTCGAAGTAGACGCCGCCCGCGTCGGGCGTCTCGAAGCCCGCGACCGTCCGCAGCGTGGTGGTCTTCCCACAGCCCGAGGGGCCGACGACGCCGAGCGTCTCGCCGTCCGGTACCGTCACGGAGACGTCGTCTATCGCGGTCGTGTCGCCGTACGCCTTCGTCACCGAGTCGAGTGTTACACGTGCCATAGTCAGTCGCCTCCGATAGCGTCGAAACCGCGGTTCCCGAGCCGCTGGAGCGCCACGGTGACCGCGACGACGATGCAGAAGAACAGCGACACGGCGGCCGCGGCCTTCGGGAACGCGCTGTTCGAGATGTGGCGCTGGAGGAACAGCGCCAGCGGCTGGGTGCCCTTCGCGTAGACGATGTACGAGAAGTTGAACTCCGCGGCCGCCAGCGTCCAGCAGACGATGGCGCCCGCGAGGATGCCCGAGCGCGCCTGCGGCACGACGACCGTGAGGAACGTCCGCGGCCACGACGCGCCCAGCGACCGCGCGCTCTCCTCGATGCGCCGCAGGTCCATCGACTCGAACTCGCTGCGCACCGCCATCACCATGAACGGCGCCTTCAAGAGCGAGTAGCCGACGACGAGGCCGAAGCTCGTCGCCGAGAGGTCCGGGTACGCGCGCAGGAACGCGACGCCGAGCACGACCCCCGGAACGAGCGGCAGCACGGAGAACGCGTCCACCCACTCCTTGCCGCGGAAGTCGTAGCGCGCGACGGCGTACGCGATGGGGACGCCGACGACGAGGTTGATGGCGACGCCGCCGAGCGCGAGCGCGACGCTGAACGCCAGCTCCGCGGGCACCTGAATGCCCAGCCCGTTCGGCAGCGCGACCAGCGTCGTCCACCCCATGCTGCGCTGGGAGCCGATGGTGTCCGCGAGCCCCAGCACCACCCGCCAGTTGTCCAGCGTGCCCAGTCCCTCGGGGACGACGCCGGTCATCCGCGTGGCGAACGACCCGACGAACGTGTACACGACCGGGAGAATGAGGAACGCCAGCGTCGCCACCAGCACGGCGACGACGGCCGCGCGGCCGAACCGCCGGGAGGGCGCGACCCGGCGCTCGGCGGGCGCGTCGGCGCTCACAGCCCCACCTCCGCTTCGGTGTACCGGAGCGCGAGCGCGGTGAACGCGAACGCGAACACGAAGTACGCCATCGCCATCGCGCCCGCCACCCGGAGGTTGAAGCCGGGCCCCAGTTCCCGGGAAATCTGGAGCGTCCAGACGACGAGGCTCTGAATCACGAGCAGCGTGCCGAAGATGGCCAGCGCGGTGCGGAACGTGAGCACGAGCGCGCCCGTGATGGCGGGCCGAATCGCGGGGAAGGTGACGTACCGGAACGTCTGGAACGGGGTCGCGCCGAGGCTCTGGGCGGCCTCCGCGGGGCGGTCGTCGACCTCCGCGTACGCGCCCCGGAGGATGAGCGTGGCGCGCGGAATCATCGAGTAGAGGTACGCGAGGAACAGCCCGCCGGTGGTCGTGCCGAACGCGAGGTCCAGCGGGCTGGCCGCCGAGAACGCCGCGACGACGCTTGTGGCGAGCCCGGAGTTCCCGACGAGCACGAGCACCATGAACGCCGCGACGATGCCCGGCAGGCTGATGGGGAACGACACGAGCGTCACGAGCAGGTCGCTGGCGGGCAGGTCGTAGCTTTCGAGGGCGTGTGCGATGGGGACGGCGAGCCCGACTGCCGTCACCGTCGTCGCGGCGGCGAACCACAGCGTGTTGACCGCGACGCCGCGGTAGTAGGGGTCCGTGAGCAGCGTCTCGTAGGCCGCGAGCGTGAACCCGACCGAGTCGTAGGTCTGCGTGGAGACGCTGATTCGCGCGACCTCCGCGAGCGGGTAGACGCCCGCGACGACCGCGAGCGCGGCGAACGGCAGGCACAGCGCGATGACGCGGCGGCGCTCGCGGTCGCGCTCCGTGACCGGCGCGAGCAGCCAGCCCGGGACGGTCACGCTGTCGGCGAGCCGACCCGCGACGGACATCAGAGCCCCGCGCCCCGCGTTATCTCCTGGATGATGGACTCCTGCTGGTCGACGAGCGCGCCGTAGTCCACCTGGAACTCCGTGCGGTCGTACTCGGCGCTGTCGATGAACTCGTCGGGGAGTTCGAGCTCGTCGGCGCGAATCGGGCGGACGTACGCGTCGAGGAACTGCTGTTGGCCCTCCAGCGAGAGCACGTAGTCCATGAACAGCTTCGCGGCCTCGGGGTTGGGCGCGTCTTCGAGGAGCGCGTAGCCGTAGGGCATGTTGAGCGCGCCCTGATTGCCGTTCTCGCCGCCGAGCAGCGCGACGCCGACGTTCTCCTCGGCGACCTCCTCGTTGTTGTACTTGAGGTCCAGCCCGGAGTAGTCGTAGCGCACGAACGTCGCGTACTCGCCGCGGGAGAACTGCGCGAGGAAGTTGTCCGTGAACTCCGCGCCGCCGTCCAGAATCTCCCCGTAGTAGTCGATGACGGGCTGGAGGTCGTCCATGCTGCCGCCGCGGGCGTTGTTGATGGACAGCGCCGCGGCGAGCCCGACGGCGGCCTGCGGCGTCTGGAGCGCGAGGTCCTGCGTGATGTCGGGGTGGAGGAGGTCCTCCCACGTCTCGGGCTCGTCGAGGCCGCGCTCCTCGTAGATGTCCTTGCGGTAGGTGACGGCGGTGGTGACGCGCCGGGTGGCGGTGACGTGGTGGTCGTCGGTCTTCAGGGCGTCGGGCACCTGCTCCCAGCCCTGCGGCTTGTACGCCTGCGTGAAGCCGTCGTTGCGGGCGACGATGCCGTACGTGTACCCGCCGTTGTACCCCGAGTGGGTCATGTTGTTCTCGTGGGAGCGCATGTGCGTCAGCGCCTCCCCGGAGGAGCGGTCGTCGTCGTTGACCGCGACGCCGTACTCGCCCTCGAAGGACTCCATGACCGACGGCCAGTTCATCCAGCCGGACTGCACGCAGTAGAAGTAGAGCGTCTCGGGGAACGCCGACGCCTCGACGGTCGTCTCGTACTCCCCGGTGCCGACGGTGTAGGTGTCCGAGCCGCCACCGCCGGACGCGTCGTTGCTGGCGTTCTCGGTGACGCAGCCGGCGAGACCGGCGGCCGCGAGCGCGCCCAGCGAGCGAACCACGTTGCGACGTGTGTCGGGCATCGTCTGGGCGAACTCCGACGCCCCTCAAACGCGTTTATAATAGGCTTGTTGACGTATCCGGGCGGCTCGTCGCCAGGCGTGTGTCAAAAAGTGCCAAACGTAGGGTCGTTACCGGACCTTCTCGGCGAACTCCTCGCGCACCTTCGCCACCTTCGGCGCGACGTTCACTGAGCAGTACGCCTGATTCGGGTGCTTCTCGAAGTAGTTCTGGTGCTTGTCCTCCGCGCGGTAGAACGTCTCAAGCGGTTCGATTTCGGTGACGATGTCGTCCTCGTAGGCGTCCGCGGCTTCCAGCTCCTCGACGAACGCCTCCGCGAGGTCGCGCTGGTCGTCGTCGTGGGAGAGGATTATCGAGCGGTACTGCTCGCCGACGTCGGGCCCCTGCCGGTTCAGCGTCGTCGGGTCGTGGACCTTGAAGAACACTTCGAGGAGGTCCTCGTAGGCGAGCTCGTCCGTGTCGTACTCGACCTGCACGACCTCCGCGTGGCCGGTCGTGCCGTTGCAGACCTCGCGGTACGAGGGGTCTTCGACGTGGCCGCCGGCGTACCCCGAGGTGACGTCGGTGACGCCGGCGAGCTGTTCGAACGCCGCTTCCACGCACCAGAAACACCCGCCGCCGAACGTCGCAGTCTCGGTCATGCGCGAACGTTGGTGGGCCCGGCAGTTAACAGACCCGACACCGGCGTCAGAGCGCGAACACGAGCGCGGCGGTGAGGACCGCCGCCAGCAGCACGCTCGCGGCCGTGATTTTCGCGGCGTACAGTCGGTCGGCGCGGCGGTTCGCGGCGTCCGGGACGTCCCCGCGGTCGTCCCCGAAGGCGTACTGGCCGACCATCGCCAGCCGCACGCAGAACGACTCGTGGGACTGGAACGCCCACTCGAAGCCGACCGCCAGCGGGACGAACACGACGAGCAACAGCGGCTCCGGGAGGCCGCCCGCGAGGTACGCGGCGACCACCGCGGCGGCCGTGAGGAACGCCAGCGCGGCGATGCGAGCGCGCCGCTGGCGCTGCTCGCTGCCGATGTTACACTGGCCGGGACGGTAGTCAGTCACGCTCTCACTTCGCGCGGACGGGGGGAGAAGGTTGCGCCTCTCGCGACGCCTGCTGGTAGTTACGCCGACGCGTCGTAGCCGGCGTCCTCGACCGCGGCGACGAGAGCGTCGGCGTCCGCGTCACCCTCGACGTCGGCGGCGTCGCGTTCGCGGTCCGCGCTCGCGGACTCGACGCCCGCGACGCCTTCGAGCGCGTCTTCGACGGTCGATTCGCAGCCGCCACAGCTCATCCCTTCGACGGTGATGGTACGGGACATACGCGTCCGTAGGTCCCGCCGTCCTAATGCAGTTTCGCCTCACGACGTTCGGCCAGCCGCCCGCTCGGAGTTTGGATTCGAGCGTCGAACGCCGCAATCGCTTTGTGTTCGTGTCTCCGACTCTCGGGCATGTCCGACCTCGACGAGACCGACCGCCGCATCCTCGAACTGCTGGCGGCGGACGCCCGCCGCCCGTACAGCGACATCGCCGACGACGTGGGGCTGTCCGCACCCGCCGTCTCCGACCGCGTGGCGAACCTCCGCGACAGCGGCGTCATCGAGCGGTTCACCGTGGACATCGACCGCTCGCGGCTCCGCGAGGGCGCCAACGTCCTCGTGGAGCTGTCGGTCCCGCCGGGAGACGTCGACGCCGTCCGCGAGGCCGTCGGCGGCGCGGACGCCGTCGAACACGTCTTCGTCACCGCAAGCGGCGACGTGGTGTGTTCGGCCCGGCTCCCGGTCGAGGACGTGCGCTCGTGGGTGACCGAGACGGTCGGCACCGAGCGCGTCCGCGACTACGACGTGACGCTGCTCGCGGACGCGGAGTGGCACCCCAGCGTCGGCGAGGAGTTCGCGATGGCGTGCGCGGAGTGCGGGAACACCGTCACCAGCGAGGGCGAGACCGCGCGCATCGACGGCGACCGCTACCACTTCTGCTGTTCGTCGTGTCAGGCGCGCTTCGAGGAGCGCTACGACCGCCACGACGCCGAAGCCTAACGGCTAAGCCGCCGCGGCAGCGACTCCACCTGTGCGCCGGAACGCGTTCGTCTCCCGTTCGCTACTGTTGTTCGCGCTCGTCGCGGCGAGCTTCGTCGTCCTCGGGTTCGGCCGGCTGGTGCTCCCGTACCGCGTCGCGCGCCTGCTCGCCGCGCCGCTGCTGTTCGCGGGCGCCGTCCTCGCGGTCGTACTCGTCGCGCAAGCGGCGCTGGCGGCGGTCGGGATTCTGGACGTGGACTGACAGCACGCCCACCGCACCCTCCGAATCATATACGTGGCGTGGCGGCCAACGGGCAGACAAATGAGCGACGCCTCCGGTCCCGACGCGCGCCGCGCCCTCCTCGCCGTCGTCTTCGCGGTCGGCCTCGTCACCGCCGCAGCGGCCGCGCCGGCGCTCGCCGGGCAGGCCCCGCTGGGCGGCCTCGACTCGCCGCCCGCGCCCGGCGACGTGCCAGAGCTCCTGCGTCAGATTCCGGGCGCGGACGCGCTCCTCGGGGACGCGAACGGCCAGCCCGGGGACTTCGAGTTCGGCGCGTCCGCGTTCGGCGCGCTCACGCCCGGCGAGACCGCCAGCGTCGGCGGGCCGATGTCGCCCGGCCAGCGCGCGAACGCGACGGAGACGCACTTCGTCGCGGAGGCAGACGAGTCGCGGTACTGGCGGACGGAAGCGTACACCACCTACACGGGGTCGGGCTGGGAGCGCCAGCAGGTCAACCGCGTCCAGCCGCCCCGCCCCGTCACGGAGCGGCCGATCGAGTGGAACGAGGTCACGCTGCGCCGGCCCGCGACCTCGCTGCCCACGCCGTGGCGGCCGATAAACCTCACGTGCGCGGGCGGCTGTCCGTCGGTGTCGCTGACGCCGACCAGCGGCATCAGCGCGAGCGCGGCGTTCACCGAGGGGCAGACGTACCGCGTGCAGAGCATCGAGGCGCTGTCCGCGCCGAGCGTGCTCGACGACGTGCGCGTCGCGGGCAGCGTCGTCGACACCGAGTACACGACCGTCGAGACGACCGACCGCGTGCGCGAGCGCGCCGCCGAGGTAGTCGGGGACGCGGACAACCGCTACGATGCCGCGCGCCGCGTCGAACAGTACCTCGAAGCGAACAAGACGTACTCGCTGACCGACGTGCCCGAGCCCGGCGACCAAATCACCGACCAGTTCCTCTTCGAGCAAGACGCGGGCTACTGCGAGTACTTCGCGACCGCGATGACGACGATGCTGCGCGCGCAGGACGTGCCAGCGCGCTACGTTGTCGGCTATGCCGGCGGCGAGTACGTCGGCGACGGCAAGTACCTCGTGCGCGGCGCCGACGCCCACGCGTGGGTCGAGGTTTACTTCGAGGACGTCGGCTGGGTGCGCTTCGACCCGACGCCCGGCGACGCCCGCGAGAGCGCCCGCGACGAACTCCACGAGGACGAGCGCGACTTCGAGGTGTCGCTGAACCGGACCGCGGTGCCCGGCGAGCGCGTGACCGCGACCGTGACGACCGCCGGCCTGCCCGCGCGCAACGTCGCGCTCGTCGTGAACGGCGACCGCGTCGGGCAGACGGACGCGAACGGTACGGTCGCGTTCACCGTCCCGTACGCCGAGCAGTTGCGCGTCAGCGTCGAAACGACGGTGAACGTCACGGCGTCCAGCGGCTCGCTGGCGTCCGCGCCCGTCGGCGGCGACCGCGCGTACAGCGTCGCGTCGCCGGCAGTCGCCCAGCAGGACGACGGCAACGACTCCGCGCAGACGCTCGACGTGAACGCGGACGTGCGGTTCTCCTTCGACGGCGACGTCGAACCCGGCGCCGAGCGCACGCTCACCGTCACCGTCGCGGGCCGGCCGTTCCCGGACGCCGCGGTCAGCGTCGGCGGCGTCGAGCAGGGCCGCACGGACGAGAACGGCCGCATCGCGGTCCAGATTCCCGAAGACGCCAGCGGCGTGCTCGACGTCACGGCGTCCCGCGACGACCTCAGCGAGACGACGACCTACCCCGTGGACGACCTCGCCGTCGCGGTGTCCCCGTCGCTCGTCGCGCCGCTCCCCGGCACGACCGCCACCGCTCGCGTCACGTCGGGCGGGGAGCCGGTGAGCGGTGCGGCCGTCACGGTCGCCGGGGAGGCCGTCGGCGAAACCGACGCGGACGGCACCGTCGCCTTCGAGATACCGCTGACGCGCGCGCCGGCGGTCGTCGCGACGGCCAGCGAGAAGACCACGACCGCGTACCTCGGGTGGGTGCTGCCCTCGGCCGCGGCCGCCGTGCTCGCGGCGCTCGGCGCGCTCGCCGGCGTCGTGCTGGCCGCGCAGAAGCGCGGTCTCACGCCCCGGAGCATCGCGAGCGCTCTTGTCGCCGCCGCGCGCGGCGCTACGTCCTACGTCGTCGGCGCGCTCGTCGGCCTCACGGACTCGCTGGACGACCTCGCGGCCGAGTTCCGAGCGGCCACGGCGGACGGCTGGCGCGGCGTGCTCGCGTGGTTCGCGTCCCTCCCCGGGCGCGTCCGGCTTCCGGACGTCCGCGGCTGGCTCGCCGGACTCGCCGCGACCGCGGGCGTCGGACGCGAACGCGACGCCGGCGCGGCCGGCGAGCCGCGAGCCGAGACGAACGCGAATACGGATAGAGGACGCCTGCAGGCGGTGTGGCGGCGGTTCGTCGCGGTCGTCGGCGTCGAGCGCTGGGAGACGAAGACGCCCGCGGAGGTCGCCCGGGAGGCCGTCGAGCGCGGGTTCCCGGAGCGGCCCGTGGACGCGCTCACGGCCGCGTTCCGGGACGCCGCGTACGGCGGGCGCGCGGAGGACGCACGGCTCGACCGCGCGGAGGAGGCGCTGGACTCGGTGCGCGGCGCCGACCGCGAGGAGGACGAACCGTGACCGCGCTCCGCAGGACGGTGCTGGCGGCGGTCGGCGTCGCCGGCGTCGCGGTCGCCGTCGGCGTGGTCGTCGGGGTCGCGCCCGCGTCGCTGGTCGGCGCGGCGAGCGGGCTGGACGCGACGCTCGCGACCGGGGTCGTCGGCGCGGCGCTCGTCGGGTACGCGCTCCGGCGGCGCCGACAGTCCGAACCGGAGGCGACCCCGTCGCTGGCGGACGCGGGCAGTGAGACGGCCGCGGCCGACCCCGGCCAGCCGGTCGACGGCGCGCTGGACCGCATCGCGGACGGCGACGACGCCTTCGCTCGGGACGCGCGGCCGCGAGTCCGCGAGCGGATTCGCGAGACGGCGGTGCGCGCGTGCGAGCGGCAAGCCGGGACGCGAGGCGACGCCGCGGCCGCCGTCGCGCGCGGCGAGTGGACCGACGACCCGGTGGCGGCGGCGTTCCTCGGCGACGAGCGCGCGCCCCGGTACCCGCTCCGCGAGCGCCTGCGCGGGTGGGTCAACCCCGGACGGGCGTTCCGGCGGCGCGTCGAGCGCACCGTCGACGCCGTCCACGACGCCGCCACGGAGGGGTCGCGGTGAGCCAGTCGCGGTTCACCGGCGGCCTGCTGGCGGCGCTCGCGCTCGCCGGCGCCGGCGTCGCGAGCGGGCGCGCGGCGCTGTTCGTCGCCGCCGTGATTCCGCTCGCGTTCGTGCTGTACGGCGCGCTCTCGGCGCCCCGCGGCGGCGACCCGATTCGCGCGACCCGCGACCTCTCCGCGGACTCGCCGCTGCCCGGCGACCGCGTGACCGTCGAACTCACCGTGGAGAACGTCGGCGGAAGCGCGCTCCCGGACGTCCGCGTCGCCGACGGCGTCCCCGGCGACCTCCGCGTGGTGGACGGGTCGCCGGACGCCGCGCTCGCGCTCCCAGCCGGGGGCACGGCGACCGTCGAGTACACCGTGGTCGCGGACCGCGGGCAGTTCCCGTTCGACGCGCCGACGGTCCGTATCCGCGGCGCGAGCGCGACGAACGCCCGCACGGTCGAGGCGCCCGTGAACGGCGCGGACGAACTGAACTGTCGGGTGAGTGTCGCGGACGTGCCGCTGCGGCGGCAGACGACCGCGCACGCCGGCACGCTCCCGACGGACTCCGGCGGGCCGGGCATCGAGTTCCACTCGACGCGCGAGTACCAGCGCGGCGACCCCGCGAGCCGCATCAACTGGCGGCGCTACGCGAAGACCGGCGAACTCTCGACGGTGAACTACCGGGAGCGGCGCGCGGCCGCCGTCGTGCTCGCCGTGGACGCCCGCGACGCCAGCGACGCGACCGCGCACGCCGGCACGCCGTCGGGCGCGTCGCTGTCCGCGTACGCCGCCGCGCGCGCGGTGGAGCCGCTCGAATCAGCCGGCCACCGCGTCAGCCTCGCGGTGTTCGGCATCGACGACCCCGTGACCGGCGGGACGGACCCCGCGTGGGTGCCGCCCGGCACGGGCGACGCGCACCACGCGCGCATCGCGGCCGTGCTCGACGCCGCCGTCGAAGCGCGAACGGACGACGCGACGCCGGAGGGCGGCGCGGTCGAAGCCGAGTCGGAGCCGGCCGCCGCGGCCGACGGCGGGAGCCGGCCCGACGCCGGCGACGACGCGCGAATCGACCGGCTCGCCGACCGCGTCCCGGCGGGCACGCAGGTCGTCGTCTGCTCGCCCGCGCTCGACGCGTTCCCGGTGGCGCTGGTGCGCCGCCTCGCGGCCGACGGCCACCACGTCACCGCGGTCAGCCCGGACGTCACCGCGACGGACACGCCCGGACGCACGCTCGCCGCCGCCGACCGCGCGCTCGCGCTCTCCGACGTCCGGGCCGCCGGCGCGAGCGTCGTCGACTGGGCGCCCGACGAACCGCTCGCCAGCGCGGTCGCCCGCGCGACGACGACGATTCGCGGGGGGAAGCGATGAGCACCGAGCCCGTGCGCCGGCCGACGCTCGTCGCCGGCGCCGCGATGGTCGCGGTCGTGCTGTTCGCCGTCAACGACGCGCGCGCCACGTACGGACTGCTGGCGTTCCTCGCGGCCGCGGGCGGCGGCGTGCTCGCGGTGGCCACCGGGCTAGCGACGCGCGAGGAGCCGCTGGCCGTGTTCGCGGCGTCCGTGCTCGCGCCCGCCGGCGGCGTCGCCGTCCTCGCGGCCGCGGGGCTCTCGGCGGCCGACTTCCCCCTGCTCGCGGACGTGCTCGACCCGCTGGTCGTCGTCGCGCTCGCCACCGCGGGCTTCGGCGCGACCGCGGCGTTCACGGGCGGCGTCGGCGGCGGCGCGGTCGGCCGCGCGTTCTCCGTCGTCGTCGCGACCACGATTCTCCCGTTCTTCGCGACGGTCGCCGCGCTCGCGGGGCGCGTCCAGCGGGACGTCGGCGTCCTCGGCGAGTTCGGGGACGCCCTCGGCGCAATCGCCGCGCTCGTCCACTCGCCGACGGGCACCGCGGTCGACGTGGTCGTGTTCTTCGTGCTGGTCGCGGCGACGGCGCGCGCGCTCGCCGCCGGCGCGGCGGCCGCGCCGCTGGTCGAACTCGCACCCCGCGAGCGCCGCGAGGCGGCGGCGCGGGCGAAGCGGCTCGTCGTCGCCGCCTGTCTGACCGTCTGGCGGCTGTTCGCGTTGAGCTGGGCGGTCGTCTTCGTCGCGTTTGCCTCCGGCGTCGCTGAGCGCGTCGTCGCGCAGCTGCCCGCCAGCCTCGTCTCGCTGGTCGGCGCGCTCGCGTCCTCGGGCGTCGTCCGCGCGCTCATGCTCGCCGCAATCGCCGCGTCCGTGCTCGTCGTCGCCGCGCTGCGGGTTGCGCGCCTCGCGACCGGCGACCACCGCGAGAGCCTGCGTCGCGTCGCACCTGCCGCAGGCGGCGGCGTGCTGGCGGTGGTCGTCGGCGTCCTGTTCGCGGGCCGCGTCGTCGCGGCGGTCCGGCGTGCGCTCCCCCAGCAGGCGCGCGCGAACTTCGAGCCCGTCGTCGCGACGTTCGGCGAGCCGGCGCTCGCGCTGGTCGGCCTGCTGGCGCCGCTGGCTGCGCTCTCCGGGCTCCTGCTGGCGTTCGCGGGGCTGGGCTGGCTGCGCGTGATTCCCCAGCGCAGCGCCCCCGCGGCGGTCGCCGCCGGCGGCCTCGTGGTCGCCGCGGCCGCCGCAGGGATGCAGGACGCGCCCCGCGAGTTCGTGTTCGCGCTCGTCGCCGCGGGGATGGTCGCGTGGGACGTCGGCGAGTACGGCGTCGGCGTCGCCGCGGAGGTGGAGCGGCACGCGCCGACCGCTCGCGCGGAGGTGGTCCACGTCGCCGCGGCGGTCGCCGTCGGCGTCCTCGCGTACTACGCGGCCACGCTCGTCGGCGGAATCGCGGCCGGGTTCCAGCCGCCGGACGCGAGCGCGGCGCTGGTCGCGCTCGTCGCCGCCGGCGTCGGACTGGCGGCGCTGGTCGGCGCGCTCGCGGAGTGAACAACTAACACGGCCCCCATCCCACGGGAAGAAATTCTGGAACCCGGGGATAGGACTATTATGTGACAAGAAAAGAACGAAGTATGAATAGGTTTGCTGGTGATATGATACAACAGTATCCTGCGGTTCGTATCCTATCTTCTGGGAAAGGAGTAGATGAGAGTGGGGAAGAGTTCACTGCAGTAAAGGTAGAAGGGAAACTGAAAAACTCTACAATCGACATCAATGGTCCAGGTAACTCTGGTATCGGTGTGGAGAGTGAAGGAGGAGAATTTGATAACGTTTCCTTGGATATTGATGGATTTGAGACAAACCTGAAAACAGAAGACACAGAAGGAACAATATCAAGCTTGGATTCGACAGATACAGACATTGGATGGAAAGCAAAATCAGGAACCGATATCGAAGTTGGTGAGATCAACTTTGAAACCCGGATTGCTGATATTGTCTATACTCACGGGGTCAGAATTGAATTTATAGATGAAGTAGCCAACCAGATTTATAGAGAAACCAGCGGATCCCTGAAGCCTGCTGAGATTGAACTTCACAGTCAAGCTAAGGCAGTCCTTGACTCAGAATCAGAGGAAGAAAAACGGAAAAAGTTCGCCCAGCTACTTAAAAACGGATACAGAGGAATAGATGCGTTCTTGAACGTGTATACCGCGTATAAATTGGTTCAGATATACACGGACTTTGGTGGATCAAGTGTCCCCAACCTGCTACCTTACTAGGGTGAACTCGGACTCAACCACAATACGTCAAGTAGTTACTCTCTGTTGAGGGGCTGGCTGAGGACACCCCGACAGAAGGGCTAACACCGTTCATGTCTAGTTAACTCCTATGCGGACGCTGTACGTCCAGCCGCTGTGCCCGTACTGCCGGAAAGTGAAGCGCGCGCTCGGCGACCTCGGCCTCAACTACGAGACCGAGCGCGTCTCCTTCTTCAAGTTCCGCCGGGACGAGGTGCGCGAGGTCAGCGGGCAGTCGGCAGTGCCCGTGCTCGTGGACCCCGACCACGGCGTCGAGGGGATGTCGGAGTCAGACGACATCGTCGAGTACCTCTACGAGACGTACGGCGAGTAGTCACGAGACGGCGGGCACCTGCACGCTGTCGAGGACATCCCGCACGACGTCCACGGGGTCGACGTCCTCGACGGTGGCCTGCCCGGTGAGCACGAGCCGGTGGACGAGCACGGACTCGCCCGCTCGCTTGACGTCCTCGGGCGTGACGTAGTCCCGTCCATGCACGACGGCGCGGGCACGAGCGACCTCGAACAGCCGCTGGGTGCCGCGCGGGCTGACGCCGACCTCGACGCGGTCGTCCTCGCGGGTGGCGCGGCCGACGTCCACGACGTAGTCGCGGACGCCGTCGCTGACCGAGACCGTCTCGGGGACCCGCTGGAGGTCCGCGAGCGCGTCGTCGGGGACGACCTGCGAGACCTCGGGGGTGGTGGTCTGACGGTCGGCGCGGCGGTCGATGAGCTCGCGCTCGCCGGCGCGGTCGGGGTAGCCGATGCCGGCCTTCACGGCGAAGCGGTCGCGCTGGGCTTCCGGTAGTCGGAACGTCCCCTCCTGCTCGACGGGGTTCTGGGTCGCGATGACGAGGAACGGTTCGGGGAGCTGGTGGGTCTCGCCGTCCACGCTCACCTGTCCTTCCTCCATCGCTTCGAGGAGTGCGGCCTGTGTTTTGGGGGGTGCGCGGTTGATTTCGTCTGCGAGCACGACGTTCGCGAACACCGGGCCGGGGTTGAACTCGAAGGACTCGGTGCGGGCGTCGTAGACGTGCGAGCCGGTGATGTCCGACGGGAGGAGGTCGGGCGTGAACTGCACGCGCGTGAACTCCAGCCCGAGCGCGGTCGCGAGGCTCCGGGCCGTGAGCGTCTTCCCCGTCCCGGGCACGTCTTCGAGGAGGACGTGGCCGCGGGCGAGCGCGCCCGAGAGGACGGTTTCGAGGAACTGCCGGTCGGTGACGACCGCCTCGCTGACCGCGTCTATCACGTCGGTGCACGTCCGGGCGGCGGTGTCGACGTCCATTCGAGTCGTGGGTCGCCGGCGCCGGCCTTGTAGTTGTCGCCTACACCCGGTACGCGACAGTAACCGCTCAGTTAATACCGCGTCAGCCCGTCACTTCGAGTAACCGAGCGAAACGCATACACCGCTCCCACCGAGAGGAGTGCGTGACAGCGCCGTTCGAGACGGGCGCGCCTCGAACGGAACGGGGGCAACCGACGACCATGGGACCTGACACAGAGCTTTCGAACGTCGTACTCGTCACGGTGGACTCGCTGCGAGCGGACGCCATCGGCGCGTACGACCAGACGCGACACACGCCGGTGATGGACCGCCTCGCGCAGCGAGGGACCGTCTTCGAACGCGCGTTCGCGAACGGGAACTGGACGCCGTTCTCGTTCCCGTCGATGCTCTCCTCCCGGCCGGTGTTCTCCGACTCCGACGAGGTCGGCGTCAGCGAGTCGCCGACGCTCGCCTCGGCGCTCTCGGAGGCCGGGTTCGCCACGGGCGGGTTCAACGCCGCCAACGGCTTCCTCACCTCTCACTGGGGCTACGACGACGGGTTCGACGAGTTCGAGCCGTTCGTCGCCAGCGTCGGGTCGAGCATCTACAGCCGCTACCTCGCCACCCACCCCACGGTGGAGGCGTGGCTCCAGCTCGCGACGTCGCCGCTGCGCCGCGCCGGGTCGTGGCTGCGCGGCGACAGCGACGACCGGCCGTTCCTCGACACCTCGCGGATGTTCGACGTCGAGCACGCCGCCACCGAGTTCGTCGAGGAGACCGACGAGCCGTTCTTCCTGTGGGTCCACTACATGGACGCGCACACGCCGTACGTGCCCGCGCCGCGGTACATCCGCGAGGTGTCCTCGAACGTCCTCGGCACCCACCGGATGCTGCACGCGCACACCCGCACCGGCCTCGGCTGGGAGGTCGGCGAGCGCACACTCGGCGACCTCCGCACGCTGTATCAGGCGGCCGTCCGGCAGGTCGACGCCAGCATCGGCCGCCTGCTGGACACCCTCGACGCGGAGGGCGTCGCCGACGAGACGGCGGTCGTGCTCGCGGGCGACCACGGCGAGGAGTTCCAGGAGCACGGCCACCTCGCGCACTACCCGAAACTCTACGACGAACTGATTCACGCGCCGCTGGTCGTGGACGTGCCGGGCGCGGAGCCGCGGCGCGTCGAACAGCAGGTCGGGCTGGACTCGATTCCGCCGACGATTACTGGCCTGCTGGACGTGGACGCGAACGCCGAGTGGCAGGGCGACTCGCTGGCCCCCGCGGTCCTCGACGGCGACGAACCCGACGACGACCCGGTCGTGTCGGTGACCGTGCGCGGCGAGTCGGTAACCGCCCAGCCTATCCCGCGCTCGCTCGACGACGGCGACCTGCTCGTCAGCGTCCGCGACAGGGACTGGACGTACATCGAGAACGTCGACACGGGCGCGACCGAACTCTACCACCGGCCCTCTGACCCCGACCAGCAGGACGACCGCTCCGTGGACCCGACGCCCGAGGAGCGGGCGGTCGTCGAGCGGTTCGCGCCGCTGGTCGACGAGCACGCGGCCGTCGTCCGCGACCACAGCGGGACGACGGAGACGGCGGTCGACGAGGACCTCGGCGCGCGACTGGAAGCGCTCGGCTACAAGTAGATGGTGCGGCGCTACCTCCGCGGCCTCTACGAAGGGCCGTTCGCGATGCAGTTGCGGCGGTTCGTCGCCGTCGGCGCGTTCACCGCGGGCGTCCAGATGGTGTTGCTGTGGGCGTTCGTGGACGTCGGCCGGCTGAACTACCTCGTCGGCGCCGTCATCGCCATCGAGATCACCATCGTCCTCTCGTACGTCCTCAACAACGCGTGGACGTTCCGCAAGTACCGAAACACCGGCACCGTCGACTACCTCGTCGGCCTGCTGAAGACGAACGTCATCCGGGGCTCCGCGATTCCGCTGCAGGTCGGCGTGCTGTTCGCGCTCGTGGAGTGGCGCGCGCTCCCGTACCTCCTCGCGAACGCGTTCGCCATCTTCGTCAGCGGCCTCTACCGCTACGTCCTCGACGCGAAGTGGACGTGGGGGTGAAACGGGGCGCCCGCGGCGCTCACCGGCAGTTTCGGCCGACCGCTCGTCACGTTCGGCGGTCTCGCAGTCGCGTTCTAGGGTCGCCGACGCCGTGGAATCACGAGACAGAGTGGTGACGGCAGCCGGTACGCGACAGTATTTTTACACGCCACGCCGTCGGTTCATTCTATGAGGTCCCCGACACGACGCGCGGCGCTGGCCGTCTGCGTCGCCCTCCTCCTCGTCACTGCCGGCTGTACCGGCGGAACGAACACGTCGAACACCACGGCACCGACGACCGCTGAGACGACGACCGCGACCGATGCGTGGTCGCCAAACGTCAGCGTCGAGCAGTACCCGCCGGGCGTCGCCGAGAACGGCACGCTCACCAACGCCTCCACGCTCGCGGACGCGCACTTCGCCGCGACGGCCGACGAGACGCTGGTGCTCACCATCGAAGGGACGGGTCCGAACGACACGAGCGTCAGAACGTACGCACACGGCGACGGCCCGACGCCGTTCTACGCCACCACCGACCGCACCGAGGACGGCACGCGCATCGTGAGCGAGTCCTACCAGACCGAAGAGCGCGGCTTCGTCCGGCACGAAGTCGAGAACCGGAACACGACGCTGTACCGGGTCACGCAGAACACCAGCACCCCCGGGACGGACAGCTGGCTGAGCAACCACGGACCGTTCGACGTGGAGTATAGACTCGGGACGCAGTTCGTCCTCGGGAACTACACCGTCAACGGCACCGTCGAGCGCGACGGCCGGACGTTCGTCGAACTCACCGCCGACGAGCCAGCGGACGAGGACTTCGCCCCGGCGTACGACGGGACCGCGCTCGTCACGCCCGAGGGCGTCGTTCACAGCGTCGAGGCGTCGTTCGCCTCGGGGACCGGCGACGACCGGGAGTTCCGCGAGGTGTCGGTTTCGCTGGACACGGACGCCGAGTGGACGGGCGCGCCGTCGTGGATTGACGACCGGCCGAACCTCTCCGTGTCGATAGTGGAGGACGGCCGCGCGCTCGAACTGCGGAACAGCGGCGGAGCGACCCTCCCGGCGAACACCACCTTCGAGGTCTCCGGGATGAACGCCACCGAGGGGTGGGAGGCGCGCATCTTCCCGGACGTGACCGGGACAGTCACCACCGACGCGGCGCTCGAACCCGGCGAGGCGATGTACGTGACGGCCGACGAGAACGGGACGTCGTTCGCGCTCCGCGACGAACCCACGCGCGGCGAGTACGCGTTCGCCGCCGCGAAACTCCACCACAGGAACGAGGGCACCGTCTACTCGCTGGTGACGGGTCTCGACCACCAGCCGGAGTAGCCTACGAGAGCCGTTTCCGCATCGCGACGTGCGGGATGCCCGCTTCCTCGAACTGTTCGCCCTCGCGGACGTAGCCGCGGTCGTCGTAGAAGCCCGCGGCGGGCAACTGGGCGTGGAGGTAGAGTTCGTCGTAGCGCTCGCTGGCAGTCGCTTCGAGTTCGTCCATCAGCGCCGCGCCCCAGCCCTCGCCCCTGCGTGATTCGCGGACCGCGACGCGCTCGACTTTCCCCACGCCGTCGTCGTACTCGCGGAGGCGCGCGGCCCCCACGGGCTCGCCGTCGTCGTAGGCGACGAAGTGCGTGGCGTCGTCCTCGTGCTCGTCTACTTCGAGGTCCTCCGGGACGCCCTGCTCGTCCACGAACACGGCGTACCTGACGCTGAGGGCGTCCTCGTAGCGGGCGTCGGTGTCGGCTCGCACGACCGGCATAGGAGAGCGTCGGGCGGCGAGCCGGAAAACCCCTACTGCTCGCCGGCGACGTCCGCGACGAACTCGCCCAGAAGCGACGACAGCATCGCGGCGAAGCCGGTATCCCGGCTCCAGAACGCGGTCTCGGTGCCGTCGTCGCTGGCGACGCTCACCAGCACCGCGGCGTCGTCGACCATCACGACGCGCTCGGCGCCCATCTCCGGGGTCGGCTGGTGGGCGACGGAGACGCCGCGAGCGCCGAGGTCCCGCGCGACGTCGAGCACGGCCTCGGACTCGCTGACGACCGTCACGGCGACGCCGGCGTCGGCGGCCGCCGCGAGCGCGTCCCGCACCGCGGGTTCGAGCTGTGAGACGTCGTCGGTCCCGTAGACGACGTGGTCGTCGGCGGACTCCACGAGCTGGGCGGTCCGGGAGACGACGTTCGCGTCCCCGCGGACCGTCCAGATGGACTCGCTCTCCTCGGTGGCGCCGTACTCCTCGCGGACCGATTCGAGGTAGTCGAAGGCGGCGTCGCTCTCCGAGCGGAGCTGGCGGTAGAGGCGCTCGCGCGCCTCCTCGACGCCGACCGGCCGGTAGCGGGTCGGGTTCGACTGCTCGACGTCGACGAGCCCGCGCCCTTCGAGGTCCTCGGCGGCGCCGTACACCTGCGAGCGCGGCACGTCCGCGATGTCCGCGACCTCGCTGGCGGTGCCGGTGCCGAGCTTCTGGAGCGCGACGAACACCCGGGCTTCGTACGTCGAGAGGCCGAGGCGCTTGAGCGCGCCGACGGCGTCCTCGTCGTTCATTCGCCCTCCGGGCGCTCGCGCGCCCACTCGCGGACCACGCGGTCGTACTGGTCGGCGGTCAGCTCGCCGTCCGCGAAGGCGGCGCTGGCTTCCGCGAGGTCGTCGTCGGTGACGTCCGCCTGCGCGAACACGCGCTCGAAGATGTCCGCGACGACCGCGGCGCCGTCGTCGCCCGCGACCGTCCGCTCGTCGCCGTCCGCGAGCACGCGGCCGGAGAGTTCGACCTCGGAGCCGTCGGGCGCCGTCTCGGCGACGGAAACCTCGTAGCTGGCCGAGGCGTGCTCGCCGTCGAGGCGCCACGCGACGTAGACGGTGTCGTCGTCCGCGACGGCCTCGACCGGCTCGGGGTCGGTGTCGAGGGCTTCGACGGTGCCGCCGCGAACCGTCTCCGTGAGCACGACGCGGCCGTCCCGCGCCGGGACGGTGACGGTCGCGGTGAGCGTGCCGCCGGGCTGGACGAGGTCGCGGCTGAGCGTCCGCGTCGGTTCGTCGGTGCCTGCGTCGGCTGTCGCGGCGGCCGCCGGCGCCGTCTCCGCGTCGACGACCGGCTCGGCGCTCGCCGTCGTGCTCGGGTCGTCACCGTCGTCCGCTGGCGGGTCGGGATCGTCGCCGTCACCGCCGAAGTTCGCGTCCTCCGGGCCGAGGTACTTCGTCCAGAGGACGAGCAGCGTCGGCAACACCAGCACCGCCGCGAGGAACGCGTAGACGATGGTGAGCCCGGTGATGATGCCGAACTGCTGGAGCGGCGGCAGGATGGCGAACACGAGCACGCCGAACCCGCCGACGGTGGTCGCGGCGCTCCCGAGGAGCGCGCCGCCGGTGCCGGTGACGGCGGTGCGCATCGCCTCCCAGACGGTGTCGGTGCGCTCCAGCTCCTGCATGTAGCGCTCGCTGAGGTGGATGCTGTACGCCACCCCGAGCCCGACAGTGAGGCTCGTGATCATCCCCGTGAGCACGTTGAACGGGATGCCGAAGACGTACATCGTCCCCAGAATCCACGCGACGCTCAGGACGACGGGCAGCAGCGTGACCGCGCCGAGGGTCGCGCTCCCGTCCGTCAGGCGGTAGGTCGCCATCAGGAACGCGAACACCGCCACGAGCGTCACGAGCAGGCTCTGGATGACAGTGTCCAGTAGCTGGTCCTGGACGATCTTGTTCAGGATGGCGCTGCCGGTCGCGGTGGCTTCGAGGCCGTCGCCGGAGGCCACGTCCGCGACGTCGCGCATCTGCTCGGTGACTTCGCCGCCGGACGCGCCGCCCTGCGTGGAGACGACGAGGCGCGCCGCCGCGTAGTCGCCGTCGTCGGTCTGGTGGATGTACGAGCCGGCCTGCTCGGGCGCGGTCTCGTAGAGCGCGTCGTAGACGGCTTCGACGTTCCGGTCGGGGACGCCGTTCCCGTCGGTGTCCGCGGCGTGGAACGTCTCGTTGAACGACTCGTTGGACGCCGCGACCGCCTGCATCGTCGACAGCGGCCCCTGCACGCCGGGCTCGCCGTTCGCGAGCGTGTACGTGACGTTCTGCTCGGCGGCGGCGTCGCGGGCCGCCTGTATCCGCTCTAGAGACCTGTCGCTGGCGACGTCACCCTCGATTAGGATTTGCGCTTGGGAGTTCTCCGGGGAGAACCGGTCGTTGACGTACTCGAGGTTCGCCTTGGCGGTGTACTCGCCGGGCGCGAACGGCTCGGGGAGGTCTTTCATCCAGTCGGCGGGGTCCTCCGCGAGGAAGTCCTGCTGATTGAACGACGTGTCGACGTTCGTCGCGCCGTACGCGCCCGCGGCGGTCACGAGCAGCGTGAGCACCAGCACGATGGCGGGCGCCTTCCGGGCGGCCTTCGAGCCGAACGACAGCACCTCGCTGAACCGGCCGCCGCCGGTGCCGAACGCGCGCTTCTTGCGGTCCCAGCCCCGCGATTCGAGGAAGGCGTCGAGTTCGACCTTCATCGCGGGAATCAGCACGCCGAACACCAGCAGCGCGGCGACGATGCCGACGCTGGAGACGACGCCGAAGTCGCCGATGGGCGGCACCGGACTGGTGAGGTTCGACAGGAACCCGATGACCGTGGTGGCGGTCACCCACACGAGCGCGACGCCGACGCCGGCGAGCGCGACGCGCATCGACCCGCGCGGGTCGGCGGGGCGGTCGGGGTCGTCGACGGCGCCGAGGCGTTCCTCGCGGTGCCGCATGAAGATGTGAATCGCGTAGTCGATGGAGAGCCCGATGAGCAACACGGGCACCGCGATCATGATCTGGTTGAACGAGATGTCGGCCAGTCCCATGAAGCCGAACGTCCACGCCAACACGGCGCCGATGCCGAACAGCCCGAGGAGGATGTCGAGGACGTCGCGGTACGCGACCGCCAGCGCCACGAGCACGAACAGGATGGCCAGCGGCCCGACGATGAGCAGGCTGTCGGTCATCGAGGAGTCGATCTCGTGGGTGATGATGCCGCCGCCGAACACGAGGAACTCCTGCGCGCGGTCGTCGCCGAGGTCCTGCATCGCGAGCTGGGCGTCGACGATGGTCTCGCTGCCGGTCGGCCCGCCCGCGGGCGCCTCGCTGTCGGTCTGCTGGGTGGCGACGAGCATCGTCGCCTCCGCGGTGGTCGAGCCGGGCTCGTAGGACGTCGGCATCAGGCCGAACACGGACTGGCCGTTGCCGCCGTTCTGCCCGCCGCCGAGGACGGTGGCGACCAGCGACTCGACTTCCGAGTCGTTCAGCGACTGGAGCTGGGCGAGCTGTTCGTCCAGCGTCGCGTTACTGGCGTTCTCGTAGGTCGCGCGCTGGGTCTGTAGCTCCTCGCCGAGCGTCTGGAGGCGCTGGGCCTGCGACTCGAGTTCGTTCGAGCGCTCTTCGAGCGCCGCGTACTCGGCTTCGAGGACGCCGCGCGTGCCGAGCCGGTAGGCGGCCTCGACTTCGGACTGGCTCTGCGCGCTCCGGAGGTCGCCGGCGGCCCGCTCGAAGGTCGCGTAGTGGCTGTCGGTGAGGTTCACCGAGGAGTTCGCGCGCACCCGGTCGAACGCCGCTTCGACGCTCGCGTCCGGGTTCTGTCGGAGCACCGTGAGCTCCGCGCGCAGCGACTCGGCGGTCGCGTTCAGCGCCGCGGACCGCTGTTCGAGCGCCGCCCGCTCGGACTGGACGGTCTCGTTCAGTTGCTCGAACTCCTGGAGGGTGGCCTGTAGCTCGCGGCCCTCCTCCTGTTGGATGGACGCCGTCGCGACGACGTTCGCGATGCCGGTGATGGCGCCGTCGTCGGCGAGCGTCTCGTTGACCGTCTCGTTGTCGTAGAGCGCGCGCTCGTACTCCAGCGTCCCGACGAGCGCGTCCTTCGTGAGGACGTTGTCGTCGCGGACGACGACTTGGACGGTCGTGGCGTTCTCCGCGCCCGAACTGAAGTTCGACTCGATGTAGTCCAGTTTCTGTGACTCGTCGCTCTCGGTCTGGAACTGGTCCAGCGACGACGACTGCTGGACGTCGCCCGCTCCGGCGCCGATGAGGACGGTCAACACCAGCATCACGGCGATGATGGCTTTGCTGTGGTTCGTGACGAAGGCGGCGGCGTCGCCGATGCGGCTCACGCCAGCCACCCCCGGTGTTCTGTTGGTAGTATCATACTGACAGCGTGGTTCTCGGGCTATACTGACAGCTACGTCGTACATAAACACACCGAAAGGAGCGACGACTGCTCGCGGCACGCGAGGCTCGGCGACTGGCCGGCTGACGCGGCCGAATCCCGGCGCTACCTCCTGTCTACCACTCCGCGACGCCGCCGTCCTCGTGGCGCCAGACCGGGTTGTGCCAGTCCGGTTCGTCGGCCGCGCGAACCGCGTCCTCATCCACGTCGATACCCAGCCCCGGCCCCTCCGGGAGGTCCACGTAGCCGTCCTCGTACTCGAACACCGACGGGTCTTCGAGGTAGTCCAGCACGTCGCTGCCCTCGTTGTAGTGGATGTCGAGGCTCTGCTCCTGAATCAGCGCGTTCGGCGCCGCGGCGTCCACCTGCACGCACGACGCCAGCGCCACCGGCCCGAGCGGGCAGTGGGGCGCCAGCGCCACGTCGTAGGCCTCCGCCATCGACGCGATCTTGTTCACCTCGGTGATGCCGCCGGCGTGCGAGAGGTCCGGCTGAATCACGTCCACGCTCCCCTGCTCGAAGACCTCCTTGAAGTCCCACCGCGAGTACATCCGCTCGCCCGTCGCGATGGGCGTCGTCGTCTTCGCCGCGACCTCCGGGAGCGCGTCGTTGTGCTCGGGGAGCACGGGCTCCTCCACGAAGAACGGGTCGTACGGCTCCAGCGCGGCGACCAACTGCTTCGCCATCGGCTTCGAGACGCGACCGTGGAAGTCCACGCCGATGTCCACCTCGTCGCCGACCGCCTCCCGGACGGCGGCGATGCGGTCGACGGCCTCGTCGACGGCCTTCGGGTTGTCCACGCGGCGCATCTCCGGGGTCGCGTTCATCTTCAGCGCCGTGAACCCCGACTCGACCTTCTCCGCGGCGGCCTCGCCGACGTCGTCCGGACGGTCGCCGCCGATCCACTGGTAGACGCGGACCCGGTCGCGGGCCGGCCCGCCGAGCAGTTCGTAGACCGGCGCGCCCAGCGTCTGCCCCTTGATGTCCCAGAGCGCCTGATCGACGCCCGCGATGGCGGACATCAGGACGGGGCCACCGCGGTAGAACCCCCCGCGGTACATCGCCTGCCAGTGGTCCTCGATGCGCGTCGGGTCCTCGCCGAGCAGGTAGCTCTCGAACAGCTCCTCGACGGCCGCCTCGACGGTCTTCGCGCGACCCTCGACGACCGGCTCCCCCCAGCCGACGGTGCCGTCGCTGGTCGTGACCTTCAGGAACAGCCACCGCGGAGCGGCGTGGAACAGCTCGTAGTCAGTGATTCGCATTACGTCGAGGACTGACCGGACGCCCGTTAGTGGTTCCGGTCAGGCCCGCGAGCGCTCAGAACGACTGGCCGCTACTGGGGCCGGAGCCGCCGGGGCCGCGGTAGTCGTAGTCGCCGAAGCCCAGCACGGGGAAGAAGACGACCGGGAGCAGCCACAGCCCGATGCCGAACAGGACGCCGCAGCCGAACGACTTCGCGACGTCGATGGACATCTTCACCGTCACGAAGACGTTCACGAGGGGGACGAACAGCAACAGCAGCCACCACCACTCGTTGCCGCCGATTTTGAGCATCACGTAGACGTTGTAAATCGGGACGATGGCCGCCCAGCCGGGCTCGCCGGCCTTCGAGAACGTCAGCCACATTCCGCCGACGACGGCGACCAAGACAACCAGCGCGAACAGCAGTGCGAACAGTCCAGCGACCGCGTCGCCGGCGCTCGACTGGAGGGGCAACAGGAGCGTGTCGAATGTCATTCAAGCCTACTACAGCCGTACCCACGGAAAAAACTCCGGGGAGTCACTCCAGTTGCTCGACGTACTCGTAGTCCGCGGGGTACGCGGTCGGCGCGGCGTCGTCCACGCGGATGCCCCAGCCGTCGAGCGCGCTCGGGTCGTCGAGCGCCGCGCGCAGCGTCGCGCGCACGTCGTCGACGTCCACGCCGTAGTAGTCGCCGGGCACGCCGTCGAGGTACTGGAGGGCCGTCCGGAAGAGGCTCCGCATCCCGTCGTCGTTCTCGAAGTCGTAGTGCTTGTACGCGCCCGCCGCCACCTGCACCATTCCGTGAAGGAATGCCGACTCCGTGGTGCCGCTGCCGTAGTTGTACCACTCGTCCTCGAAGCAGTCGTGGGACTCGTGGAACTCCCCGCTGTTGTAGAGGCGGACGCCGTGCTCGGTCGCGCGCCGCAGCGTCGCGTGCTCCCACACCCGGCGGTCCGCCAGCCAGCCGGTCGGGTTCCCCAGCGGCGGCGCGACGCTCGGGTCGCGGGTGTGGTCGTCCATCACGCGGTGGTTCGGGCTGGCGGGCCGTAGTCCCGTCGGTGGGCGCGCCACGATAGCCGCAACGGCAACCCCTATGCGTCCGCGTCCGCTACGACGTGACGATGCGAGTCGAACAGCTAGGCGACGGCGAACCCGAAGTCGCAATCGTCGGGAGCGTCCACGGCGACGAGCCCTGCGGCGCGCGTGCGGTCCAGCGACTGCTCGACGCCGACCTCGACGTGCTCGAACCGGTGAAACTCGTCGTCGCCAACGAGCGCGCGCTCGAAGCGAACGTCCGCTACCTCGACGCCGACCTCAACCGCTCGTTCGGCGAGGACGTCCCCGAGGACGCCCACGAGGTCGAACTCGCCCACCGCCTCGCCGACGAGATTCGTGGGTGTACGGTGCTGTCGCTGCACTCCACGCAGTCCCACGCCGACCCGTTCGCCATCACCGCGGGCTTCGACGGCTCGATTTCGGACATCGTCCCCCGGCTCCCGGTCGTCGCGACCGTGGACACGCAGGGCTTCGGCGAGGGCCGGCTGTTCGCGTCCGACGCGGACATCATCGAGGCCGAAGCCGGCCTCCAAGGGACGGAGACGGCCGCGGAGAACGCGTTCCGCCTCGCGCGCGAGTTCCTCACCGCGGTCGGCGCGCTCCCCGGGAGCGCGGTCGAACGCGAGATTCCCGTCTTCGAGATGGGCGAGTCGATTCCCAAACCCCCGGCCGACGAGTACGAGGTGTTCGTCGAGAACTTCGAGCGCGTCGAGCGCGGCGAGACGTTCGCCGCCGCCGACGGCCACGAACTCGTCGCCGACGACCCCTTCTATCCCGTCCTCCTCTCGCCGTACGGCTACGCCGGCCAGTTCGGCTACCGCGGCCAGCACCGCGGCACCGTCGGTCAGTCCTCGGACGGCGCGAACTCCACGAGCGTCAACTCCCTGTCCAGCGCGCAGTAGTCGTGGGGCGGGTCGCCGACTATCTCCTGAATCTGGTACTCCTCGTCGAACGCGGCACCGGCGGGTTCGCAGTACTCGTGGCTCGGGCACTCGGTGTGCGGGCACGGCCCCGCTAGCTTCCCCTTGCTCCCGGCGTACGCGCCCTTCGACGGCACGTTCGCCTTCACGGACGTCGGCTCCACGTCCACCGCGACCACGCCCTCGTCGTGGACCGCGCAGTCGAGTACCTGCCCGCCCTCCCGGACCTCGCTGACCTCGTAGCGCACGCCCTCTTCGAGTGTCAGGCACTGCTTGCGGTACGGGCACCCCTCGCAGGCCGACGACTCCCCGCGGTAGACGAACTCGGTGCCCGGCTCCGCGAGCCGCGACCCGAGCAACGTGATAGACATGCCCGGGGATTCGGCTCGCGCGTGGTTAAGCCCCTCGCCAGCAGGACGAGCAGGAAACGTTTGGCGTGAACGTACTCGACGCGATACGGCGGCCCCAGAAGACACCACCTCGAAAGCCCCGGGTCGCTCGACTCGTGCGCCTCGCTGCGCGCCTCGTTCGCTTCGCTCTCTCGGTGCTTGCTTCGGCGTACTTCGCCGAGCGACCCGCCCCTTTCAGTCCGCCCGTAGCCGGTTGGCCAGCCGGTAATTGGGTGGACTGAAAGGGGCGGGCCGGTCGGCTGCTCCCGGACGAAGCAAGCACGCGAGCACAGCGAGCGCGCGCAGCGAGTCCCGGAGCACCGAGCGGCCCGGGGCTTTCGAGGTAGTGTTGTCGGCCACTCCTGCGAACGCTCGCACGAAGACTAGACCTAGCCCGAACAGCTACCCGACCGAGCACCGACAGCCTAGGTGTGATACTAGTCGTGTGCGGGCCGCCGGGCGCGGGGAACACCACAGTCACACTAGGCCTAAATCGACACCTCGAAGCCGACCGCTACGACTTTCGGGTGATTCACACGGACGACCTCTCGACGCCGGTGTACGACCACTTGTTCGAGCGCGTCGCCGAATCCCCCGAAGCGAACTGGCTGCTCGACGGGACGTTCTACGAGGCGCAGTGGCAACAGCGAATCCGGGAGTTCCCGGACGTGAACGTGATTCTGGTGACCGCGGACCGGGACACCTGCATCCGCCGGAACCACGAGCGAGACGGCGTCTCGGAGCGCGCGGTGAAGGTGATTTACGACGAGTTCGACTGGCCGGACGCCGACTTCACCGTGGACACCGACGTCCTGCGCGTGGAGACCGCGGTGGACCTCGCGTACGAGCGCGTGCAGTCGTGGCTCGTGGAGGCCGATACAGTCGAGAAGTGAGTCAGCCCGTGAGCTCGTCGAGCTCGTCGAGGTAGTCGTCCCGGGGGAGCTGGTAGGCGTCCCGGTAGTCGACGTCGCCCGCGTCGAAGCGCGCCGCGAGGTCGATTGCGCCGGCGTCGGCGGCGTCCCGGGTTTCGTAGCGGGCGTCGGCGTCCTTCACGCGGACTTCGGGTTCGAGGCGGAGGGAGACGAACCAGCTGTCGGGCGCGGAGTGCGAGCGGCGCTTGCGCTCGGTGGGCGGGCGGCGCGCGACGCGAATCGTCGGGAGGCAGGGCGCGGGGAACTGCTGGGTGTCGAAGACGTCGGGCCGGTAGACGAGAATCGCGCCGTCCTCGTCGTCGTTCCACACCCGCCAGCCCTCGGGGAGGTCGTCGAACGCGGTCATGGGCGTCCTACCCCGCGAGCGCCGTAAGGTCTGCCGGTTCGCGGCAACGGAGCCGCAGGTGAAAGTGGAGCCGCTCGGAGTCGTGGTTGATCCAGCTCTTGCAGGCCGCAGAAGCGTAGAAATGGCGGGATTTACGTCGCAACTCAGGTCGTTTCACTTTCACTCCGCACCCCCGCCGTTCGCGGTCGCGGAGTCAGGAGTCGGCCAGCGTCGCCGCGGCTTCGACGCTGTCGGCGTCGTCGCCGAGCCACTCCTCGGCCCACTGTTCGATGGCGTCGAAGACCGGGAACAGCGACTCGCCTTTCGCGGTCAGCGAGTAGTACGTCGCCACCGGGGACTCCTCTTCGAGGCGGCGGTCGACGAACCCCATCTCCTGGAGGTCGTCGAGCACCCGGGAGAGCGTCCGCGAGCTGGCGTCCGTCGAGCGCTTGAGTTCGTTGAAGCGCTTCTCGCCGTCCTGGAGGTCGTGGAGCACGATGAGCCGCCACTGGGAGCCGATCTGCTCCAGCGAGTCGATGACGCTGCAGGCCTCCTCGCTGTATCGCTCGTCTGCCATGCTCGACCGTACGCAGCGGGCGCCCATAGTGGTTCCGACTGGAATCAGGTGTCAGAGTGACACTGCCGGGGGTGACGCCACCGTCACCGGCTGGCCCCGAGGTTAGCTGAACGGTTTACGTGTGGGCGACCTAGCGGGTGGTATGACTGACGCCGACCCCCACGCCGGACAGCCAGTCGAGTCCCGCGGCCCAGCCCTCGAAGACGCCGACAGCGCCGTCATCCTCCTGCACGGCCGCGGCGCTCGCGCGCAGGGAATGCTCGGATTCGCCGACGACCTCCCCAGCGAGGGCACCGCGTTCGTCGCGCCGCAGGCCGCCCGCGCGACGTGGTACCCGAACAGCTTCCTCGAACCGACCGAGGAGAACGAGCCGTGGTTCAGCTCCGCGCTCGGCCTCGTCAACGACGTCTTCGAGGACGTCACCGAGCACGTGCCCGCCGAGCGCGTCGCCCTCCTCGGGTTCTCGCAGGGCGCGTGTCTCGGCAGCGAGTTCCTCGCGCGCAACCCCCGCGAGTACGGCGGGTTCGTCGCGTTCTCCGGCGGCCTCCACGGCCCCGAGGGGACGACGTACGACTACGACGGCGACCTCGACGGCACCCCGGTCTTCCTCGGATGCAGCGACCGCGACCCCCACATCCCCGAGGAGCGCGTCCACGAGACCCGCGACGCCTTCGAGGCGATGGACGCCGACGTCACCGAGCGCATCTACGAGGGGATGGGCCACACCGTCAATCAGGACGAACTGGAGCACGCCGCCGACATCGTCGGCGGGCTGTAGCCGCGACCTGTACGTTTACCCGCGGCCGGCCGCTACCAGTGAGTATGAGCGACGCCAGTGACAGCGCCGATACCGGCAGTGCGGACGCCAGCGACCTCCCCGAGACGGAGGCGGAGTGGCGCGAGCGACTCGGCGACGCCGAGTACGAGATTCTGCGGAACGCCGGCACCGAGCGCCCCTACTCGGGGGAGCACGTCGACCGCGACGAGGACGGCGCGTACCGGTGTGCGGGCTGTGGCGAACTGCTGTTCGACGCGGACACGAAGTTCGACGCGCACTGCGGGTGGCCGAGCTTCTGGGACGCCGCCGACAGCGACGCCGTCGAGCGCCGCCCCGACCACAGCAACGGCATGGAGCGCACGGAAGTCGTCTGCGCGACCTGCGGCGGCCACCTCGGGCACGTCTTCCAGGACGGCCCCGAACCCACGGGAGAACGGTTCTGCATCAACTCCGCGGCGCTGGACTTCGACCCCGAGGACTAGAAGCAGTACGAGAACGGATACGTGAGCGCGACGCGGTCGCCGTCCTCCAGTTCGGTGGCGAACCCGTCGAGCAGTTCGTTGAACCGGCCGTTCACGAGCACGCGAGCGTACGCGCGAGTGCGCTCGCCCTCGGGGTTGCGCTCCCAGCGCCCCGGTGGGTCCCCGGGGTAGTTCGCCCACGTCGCGGCCGTCTCCTCCTCCTCGCTCTCCGCGAGCAGCATGTCTTCGAGGCCGTACTTCTCGAAGAACGCGTCGAGGAACTCCCCGAGCGTGTCGCCCTCGAAGGTGAACTCTATCTCGTGCGTCCCGAGTTCGCGGCGGACGTGCCCGGTCGCGCCGACCTCCACCGTCGTCTGGGTCGTGGCTTCGGCTCGGTCGCTGTGCTGGACGCTCATACTGACGCGTTCTCCCTTCACGCCGGTAAGCCACGTCCCGAACGTGTTCGCGCTTCCGGGACTGAAACGCCTATGGCGCTCCCGGGCGACGCTGGAAGTGATGGACGAGGACCGCGAGTTCGCGCTCGAATCCCGGCTCACGAACCACGGCTGCTACCTCCGCGAGGTCGCCGTCGACGACGACACCTACTTCGTCACCTACCAGTCTGCCGCCGCCGACGCGAACGGCGAGATTCCCCACCAGCAGGTCGGCGACGTCGTCAACGACTTCCGGAAGCTGTTCGACCGCCGCGACTGGCCGGTGCGCAGCGTCGAAGCGACAGTGACTGACCTCGACGACGACCCGCTGGGCAGTTGGCGCGCCGAGAAGTCGTGGTTCGTCGCGCTCGCCGACGGCGACCTCACCGAGGTCGAGTTCTCCCGACGCCTGATTGACAGCCTCGAAACGGTCGAACGTTAGCCGCCCGCGCGCATCGCCTTCCGGCGGAAGTCCTCGATTAGCTCGTCGAAGGCGTCCTCCCCGAACGCCTCGTCGGCCTCGAAGGCGACCGTGACCTCCGTGAGTTCCATCGACGGCCCGATGGCGACCTTCTCCGCGGACAGCTCCGCGCGCCAGCCGTCGCCCTCGACGGTGTGGTCGTCGACGGCCGTGCCGCCGAGGCTCTCGAGGTAGTTGCGCGCGAGCCGCACCGAGATGCCGCGGAACTCCTTCTCGCGTCTCATCGGTGCCCGCCCGCCACCGGCGGGAAGATGCTCAACTGGTCGCCGTCCTCCAGTGCCGTCTCCATGCCGTCGAGGTGGAGCACCTCCCGCCCGCTCTTGAGGACGTTGATGTGGGGGCGCAGGTCGTCGTTCTCCACGAGCTGGCCCTCCAGTCCCTCGTACTCGGCTTCGAGTTCGCGGAGCACGTCGCCGACGGTCGTGCCCGCGTCGTACTCGCGCTCGACGACCTTCGTGCCGACGGCCTGCCGGAACGTCGCGAAGAAGCGCAGTTCGACGTTCATGCGCTCCCGAACCTGATGCCGTCCTCGACGAGGCGCTGGTTGCGCTCGCGGTCCAGCGCCGCGCCGAGCTCGTCGTGGTCGTAGAGCTGGGCGACCAGCTCCGCGTAGAGGTTCCGCCACGAGATGGCGTAAATCGGGGACTGGCCCCACGCGCGAAGCTCCGGGATGAACTCGTCGAAGCGCTCCAGCCGGGACTCCAGTCGCTCGACGGCGTCGACGACGTACGACACCGCCTCCTCGTCGGAGTCCGCGGCCTCGATGGCGTCGTTGATGCGGCGCTCCCAGCCGGCGACAGCCTGCTGCATGTCCTTGCGCGTGTCCTCGCTGTCGGCGGGCAGCGAGTCGAGAATCGGTTCCGGGACGCCGAGTGACACCGTTTCCATGGTTCGTCGTGGCGCGCCGACGAGCATAAATCCCCCGCTGGTTCCGACGACTGCCGGAACCGAGAGTCGGAGACGGCGGTCGGGTCGATGCCGCAATTGTAACCGGTACCGTTCACGCTGTCGTGGGAATCACTATGACGCAACAGTCCGTATGTAACGATAGAGCACTAACTATGACCGACCTAGGTGGGTATCAGGACAACGTCGCTCGCGTGGACCTCAGCGCCGGCGACATCGACTACGAGAGCATCGACGACGAGGACGCCCGCGAGTACATCGGCGGGCGCGGCCTCGGCGTGAAGTACGTCTTCGAGAACGGCCCCGACGTCGAGCCGCTCTCCGAGGAGAACCTGCTGGCGTTCATGACTGGGCCGCTGACGGGCACGCAGACCCCGATGAGCGGCCGAATCGCGGTGGTCACGAAGTCCCCGCTGACGGGCACCGTCACCGACTCCCACCACGGCGGGTGGAGCGGCGCGCGCCTCAAGTGGGCGGGCTTCGACGGCCTGCTGTTCGAGGGGAAAGCCGACGACCCCGTCTACGCGGTCGTCGAGGACGGCGAACTCGAACTCCGCGACGCCAGCCACCTCTGGGGGCAGGGCATCCACGGCACGCTCGACGACCTCGAAGAAGAGGTCGAGGGGTCGTACGGCAAGAACCTCTCCGCGATGGCCATCGGACCGGGCGGCGAGAACGAAGTCCGATACGGCTGCATCATCAACGAGGACGACCGCGCCTCCGGCCGCGGCGGCACCGGCGCCGTCATGGGCTCGAAGAACCTCAAGGCGGTCGTCGTCAAGGCCGGCACGGACATGCCCAAGCCCGCCGACCGCGAGACGTTCATGGAGGGCCACAAGGCCGCGATGCAGGCGATTCAGGAGTCCGACGTCACCGCGCCCAACGAGGGCGGCCTCTCCGTCTACGGGACGAACGTGCTGATGAACCTCACCGAGGAGATGGAGGGCCTCCCCACGCGGAACGGCCGGTTCACGTCCACGACGACGGAAGCCGACGCCGAACCCGACGAGCCCAACATCGACTCGGAGAAGGTCTCCGGGGAGAACGTCGAGGAGAACATCCTCGTCGACGACCCGACGTGTCACTCCTGTCCGGTCGCCTGCAAGAAGGAAGTCGAGGTCGACGTCAACCACAAGGGAGAGGACCTCAACGTC
This sequence comes from Halobacterium sp. NMX12-1, assembly GCF_040435975.1. Taxonomy (NCBI): domain Archaea; kingdom Methanobacteriati; phylum Methanobacteriota; class Halobacteria; order Halobacteriales; family Halobacteriaceae; genus Halobacterium; species Halobacterium sp. NMX12-1. The sequence continues at coordinate 2,236,048 of NZ_CP159204.1, forward strand.
CGCATGGAGTCCTACGAGTACGAGCCCGCGTGGGCGCTCGGTCCGAACTCCATGAACGACGACCGCGACATGATCGCGGTCATGATGGACCGCTGTAACGACCTCGGCATCGACAGCATCGAGACCGGGAACCTCCTCGCGTTCGCGATGGAAGCCACCGAGAAGGGCTACATCGACGGCGAGGGCATCGACTGGGGGGACCTCGACGCGATGACCGAGATGATCGAGAAGATCGGCGAGCGCGAGGGCGACCTCGCGAACACCCTCGCGGAGGGGCAGAAGCGCGCCGCCGAGGAGCTCGGCGCCCACGACTGCCGCCTCGACGTGAAGGGGCAGTCCATCGCGGCCTACGACCCGCGCGGCCTGAAGGGCATGGGCATCGGGTACGCGACCTCGAACCGCGGCGGCTGCCACCTCCGCGGGTACACGCCCGCCGCCGAGATTCTCGGCGTCCCGGAGAAAGTCGACCCCACGGACTGGGAGGGGAAGGGCGAACTCACCGCCACCTTCCAGGACCTCCACGCCATCTCGGACTCCTTCGACATCTGCAAGTTCAACGCGTTCGCGGAGGGCGTCCAGGAGTACATCGCCCAGTACAACGGCATGACCGGCCGCGACGTCGGCGAGGAGGACCTCCTCGAAGTCGGCGAGCGCATCTACAACCTCGAACGGTACTACAACAACCTCGCCGGGTTCGACGGCGACGACGACACGCTCCCGGACCGCTTCGTGGAGGGCGCCGAGGACGCGGTGCCCGCGGGCGGCGGCATCGAGGGCGAGCTCTGCGAGCTCGACAAGATGAAAGACGAGTACTACCGCGACCGCGGCTGGGTCGACGGCGTCGTCCCCGACGAGAAGCTCGACGACCTCGGCATCGACTTCGGCCCCGGCACGGGCGTCTCCGCGGGCGGTGCGGCCTCGGCGGACGACTAACACTCTACCCGACTTTCACGTTCTTTTGCTGTCCGACCTACCGACGTAGCGACGAGTGCTCAACGGCCGTTCCCTGGTGGATTGAAAGGGCGAGGGCTTTCAGGTGTCCGAGTAGCAGATGAACTAATCGAAGACGCCGACACCTAGACCCGAAACCCGTTTTTTCGCGCGCGCCGTACCTCGCGTAGTGACTGACATCTCCAAGGAGGCGTTCCACGACGCGCTGGAAGCCGTGGGTCGCCCGGTCGCGACCGCCGCGCAGGTCGCTCGGGAACTGGACTGCACGCAGGCGGCGGCCGCGGAGGCGCTGGCGGAACTCGCCGAGTCGGGCGACGTGGAGCGCGCGGACGTGGAGAACGACCCCGTGGTGTGGTACCCGCGGGACTGGCTGGAACTCACCGACCGCGAGCGCGTGGTGCCGTTCCCGGACCGACGGGAAATCGTCGTCGACCAGCCCGCGCAGTTCACGCGCGCGCAGCTGTCGCGGTTCGCGCACCTCGCGGACACGACGCGCTCGGGGAGCTACCGGTACGTGGTGCGCGAGGAGGACGTGTGGGCGGCGCCGTTCGAGAGCCTGGACGACCTCCTCGACGCGATGGACCGCGTGCTCCCGCGGGACTGCCCCGGCCTCAAGGACTGGGTCGAAGAGCAGTGGACGCGCGCGACGCGGTTCCGCCTCGTCACCCACGAGGACGGCTACGTCGTCCTCGAAGCGAAGACCGAGAGCCTGCTCGGGAACGTCGCCGACCAGCACCTCGCCGACGACGTGATTCGCGCGCCCATCTCGGACACGGAGGCGTGGGTCGCCGAGAACAAGGTCGCCGAATTGAAGCGCACGCTCTACGAGGCCGGCTACCCCGTCCAGGACGAGCGCGACCTCGAATCCGGGGAGCCGCTGGACGTCGACCTCGACCTCGACCTCCGGGACTACCAGCAGGACTGGGTCGAGCGGTTCGTGGACGCGAGTTCGGGCGTGCTCGTCGGGCCGCCGGGGTCGGGGAAGACCGTCGCCGCGATGGGCGTGCTCGAAGCCGTCGGCGGCGAGACGCTGATTCTGGTGCCGAGCCGCGAACTCGCGGCGCAGTGGCGCGAGGAACTGCTCGCGCACACGAGCCTCGAACGCGACCAAATCGGGGAGTACCACGGCGGCACGAAGAACGTGCGCCCGGTCACCATCGCGACCTACCAGACCGCGGGGATGGACCGCCACCGCCACGTCTTCGACGACCGCGAGTGGGGGCTGGTCGTCTACGACGAGGTCCACCACATCCCCGCGGAGGTCGCGCGCCGGTCGGCGGACCTCCAGAGCAAGCACCGCCTCGGGCTCACGGCGACGCCCGTCCGCGAGGACGACAAGGAGGAAGACATCTACACGCTCGTCGGGCCGCCCATCGGCACGGACTGGGACGCGCTGTTCGACGCGGGCTACGTCGCCGAACCGACCGTCGAGATTCGGTACGTGCCGTGGCGCGACGACGACGCCCGCTACGAGTACGCCGCCGAGAGCGGGCACACGCGCCGCCGGCTCGCCGCCGAGAACCCCGCGAAAGACGAGGAAGTGAAGCACTTGCTCCGCCAGCACGCCGACAAGCAGGCGCTCGTGTTCGTGGACTACCTCGAACAGGGCGAACGGCTCGCCGAAGCCATCGACGCGCCGTTCGTCAGCGGGGAGACGCGGCACGCCGAACGCGAGGCGCTGTTCGACCGATTCCGCACGGGCGCGCTGGACGCGCTGGTCGTCTCCCGCATCGGCGACGAGGGCATCGACCTGCCGGACGCCGAGCTCGCCGTCGTCGCCTCGGGACTTGGCGGGAGCCGCCGGCAGGGCGCCCAGCGCGCCGGCCGGACGATGCGGCCGGGCGGCCAGTCGCTTCTGTTCGTGCTGGCGACCCGCGGCACCGAGGAGGAGGACGACGCCCGCAGCCGGATGCGCCACCTCGCCGCGAAGGGCGTCCGCGTCACGGAGTCCGGGAGCGAACAGGCCTGAGCGGACTGCCCCAACCCCGGCCATTAAGCCGCCGGCAGGCGCACTCCCGACGATGACCGAGTTCCCGTTCGCGACCGCCGTCGACGTGCGCTACCAGGACCACGACACGCTCGGACACGTCAACAACGCCGTCTACGTGACGTACATGGAGGAAGCCCGGGTGGCGTACCTCTCGGAGTACGCGGGGCTGGCGATGGACGACATCTCGATGGTGGTCGCGCACCTCGACGTGGACTTCCGGCGGACCGTCGAGTACGCCGACGAGGTGGAAGTCGCGGTCGGCGTCACGGACGTCGGCGGGTCGAGTTTCACGATGGCCTACGAGGTCCGCGACGGCGAGACGGTCGCCGTCGAGGGCGAGTCCGTGCAGGTCACCCTCGACCCGGAAACCGGGGAGAGCCAGCCGGTCCCCGACGAGTGGCGCGACTCCTTCGAGCCGGTCGAGGGCTGACTACGCGGGCCCCGTCGCGGGGAACGCCCGGAGGCGGGCGAGAATCGCATCGACGATTTCTGCGTCGTACGTCCAGAACCCGTAGAACTGTCCCCGTTCGTGTTCTTCGGCCAGCAGCGCGCGCTTGTCGTCGTCGGCGTCGGCGTCCAGCACGACGAACCACGTGTCCGTGATTTCGTCGTCCTCGGAGGCGTGAATCGCGTGGGCGTCCGTCGGCACGTCCCAGTTCGGGCGCCCGTAGATGTGCGTCTCGACGCCCGCGGCCGCGAGCCGCTCGTAGAGCCGGTACTGCGGCCGCAGATTCGACAGTCGCTGGAAGCCCGCGTGCAGGACGCCGCCGAGCTGGTGGGCGCTGGACTCGATTTCGCGGGACGCGACGACCATCCGGTCGCGGCCGTAGTCGGTGAACACCGACTGGTCGATGTGGCGGAACAGCTCCGGGTACTCGATTTCGTCGGGGGCGGAGACGTCGATGAGCGGGGAGTCGGGTCGCACCACCCGGTACAGCGACTGCAGCGACGACGACGCGAGGAACTCTTGGCCGTCGTGGAGCACGACGAAGTTCCGCGGGATGCCGTCGTCGGTGGCGGCGCGCCGCAGGTCCACCGACTGCACGTCGAAGTACGATTGGATGTCTCGCAGCACGGACCGCGGCACGTCGACGTTGTACAGCGTCAGCGTGAGCGCGCGCTCGTCGACGCGGTCGATGATGTCCGGCAACGAGGGTGCGTCGTCAGCCATCACTACGTACGTTGTCCGTGTCGGTCCCGCCGTATAAATCGGGTGGCGGTGCGGGCGCCGCTCAGTGGCGGCGCGTCGCGAGCAGCGCGGCCGCCAGCACCGCGAGCAGCGCGGCGCCGGCGCCGAAGCCGGGCGACGTGCCGCCGGTCTCGTCGCTGGCGGTCGTCGCCGCAGTCGTCGCGGCCTCCGTCGTCGCTGTCGCAGTAGCCGTCGCGGTGGTCTGCTGGGCGACGTTCGCGTTTACCTCCGCGTTCAGCACGGAGGACTCGAAGTACGGCCGCTCGTTGCCCTCGATGCTGTAGTGGCCGTACACCTCGACGTCGCCGCTCTCAGCGAGCGTCCGCAGGTCGGCGTCCGCGAACGTCGCGGTGACCGTGCCGTCCTCGACGGACGCGTCGGTCGCGTTCACGCGCTCGTTGCGGCTGTTCAGCGCGTAGAGGCTGTCCGCCTCGACGCTCGTGGCGTTGTCCGCGGTCGGCGCGTCGAAGGAGACGGAGACGTCGCCCTCGCCGTCGAGTTCGACGCTCCCCGCGTCGGTCTCGTAGTCGATGCGGCGGATGCGGTCCTCGCCCTCGGGCGAGACGGACCCCTGACTCTCGACGTAGTTGTAGACGACCTCGCCGTACATCGTGTAATCGACGTTCGTGCGGGTCACGTTCGCCAGCGGCGAGCCGTCCCAGCCCGCCATGTAGGAGTTCACCGTGACCGTGTACGTCGCCTCGGGTTCGAGCGGCTCGCCGTTCACGTACGTCGAGCGAATCTGGTCGTCGGTGCGCTCGTGGCCGAGCCACTCGTAGGTGACGCCGCTGACCTGCAGTTGGGCCTCGGCGTCGTACTGCTGGCCGGTGTCGCTCTCCGCGGTGACGACCTGACTCTGGAGGACTTGCTCCAGCTGCGCGCCGGTCAGCTCCACCGTCACGAGGTGGTTGTTAAACGGCAGCACGCTGAACACGTCGCCCGCGGTGAGGTTGCCGGGGCCGTACTGGGCGTCCGAGCGGATGCCGCCGGCGTTCGTGATGGCGACGTCAGCGCCGGACTTCCACCGGAACGCGTCGGTGATGAGGTTCCCGAAGTTCGTCTCGTCGTGGTAGTTCGAGGAGAACCGCGCGTCCAGCTGGACGTCGGTCTGTCCGGCGACCTGCGAGAGCTGTTCGCCGCGGGCCGTCTCGATGACCTCCGAGACGTTCTCGTCTTTGGTGACGTTCTCCGTGGTCGGAATCAGGCGGCCGTTCCAGTCGGTGACCTCGCCGCCCTGCACGGTGAGGTTGAGTTCACCGAGGAACGCCGCGCGCCCCGCGGCCTCGCTGATGACCACGCCGTCGGTCGCCTGCGGCGGGTACTCGATTTCGTCGTCCCCGACCAGCACGGCGTCGACGTTCTCGGTGCTGTTCGCGAACTGCTCGGCGACCGGGACGCCGAAGTGGCCCAGCGCCACGACCACGTCGGCGTTCTCCTCCTCTTTCAGCTGGGTCGCGTACTCCGAGCCGACCTCGGAGTAGTTCTGGAGCTCGTAGCCCTGCTCGGCGAAGTCGACGGCCGTCTTGGACTTGATTTTCTCGTCGACGAGCCCCATCACGCCGACGCGCACACCGTCCTTCTCGACGACGGTGTACGGCTCCGTGCCGGGCACGTGCTCGCCGGTCTCGCTGTCGACGACGTTCGCGAGCAGCCACGGGAACTCGGAGGCGTCCGAGAAGTTCTCGACCGCGTCGAACCCGAAGTCGAGGTCGTGGTTCCCGATGCCTTCGGCGTCCGGGTCAAGTTCGTTCAGCACGTCCACGGGCGTCCGCCACTGGGAGATGGGCGACAGCGAGTGCGGGCTTACCTCGTCGCCGGCCCCGAACAGCACCGTCGGGTTGTCGTGGGCGGCGCGGCGCTGCTCGACGAGCGTCGCGAGCCGCGGCATCGTGCCGTTCTGTGCAATCGCTGTCTGGATGTCGTTGTACGACAGAATCGTGACCGTGGTGCCGTTGTCCTGTGTCGCGTTCGCCTCGGCGTCGACGCCACCGACTGCGGGTGCGTCGGCCGCCGCGGTCGAAGCGTCCGTGGGGGCTGCTGCGGCCGGCGCTGTCGCCGCCACCAGCAGGACACAGACAACGAGCGCGGTGTGTACGCGTCCCATGCAGGTCAGCCAACCGAAACCACCCACAAAAGCGTTACTCGTTCGTGCTCAAATCACGCGAACTCGACCGTAATCTAGGGAGAACTATACACGTCTATGGATTCGTCAGGTGGCGCGGCCGGTCGTCGTCACCGCGATGCCCGCGAGCACGACGACGCCGCCCGCGACCGTGAATACGCCGGGGACCTGCCCGAAGACCGCCAGCGCGAGCAGCGTGCTCCCCACCGGCTCGCCGAGCAGGGAGACGCTCACGACGCTGGACTCGACGTACTTCAGCGCCCAGTTGACGACCGTGTGCCCGAACAGCCCGGGGCCGACCGCCATCCCGACGAACAGCGCCCACTCGTGGACCGGATACTCCACGAGCGGCAGTCCGAGCGCGACCGCCACCGCGAACAACACGACCGTGCAGACGCCGTAGACGGCGAACACGTACGGCGCCAGCGAGAGCCGCTGGCGCACCGACCGCCCCGCGAGCACGTAGCCGGCGCCCGCGACTGCGCCGATGACCGCGAGCGCGTTCCCGAGCGTCGGCGACGGCCCGACCGCGCTCCCCGTGAGGAAGTCGCCCATCGAGAGCAGCACGGAGCCGGCGATAGCGACGAGGATACCGCCGACGATGCGCGCGCCGACCCGCTCGTCCAACAGCAGCCACGCGCCCACCGCGACGAACGCCGGCTGCGTCTGGACGAGCGTCGTCGACGCCGCGATGCTCGTGAACTCGATGGACGCGAACCACGACGCGAAGTGCACCGCCAGCAGCACGCCCGCCGCGCTCACGACCAGCCAGTCACTCCCGGAGACGGCCGCGTACTCGCGGCGCTCCCGGAACGCGAACGGCGCGACGAACGCCGCCGTGAACAACACCCGGTAGCCCGCCTTCAACACGCGGGGCGCGTCGCTGAGTTCCACGAGGATGGCGCTCGTGCTCACCGCGACAACCGCCACGGCGACGGCGGCCATCGGCGGCACCACGGGGTCGTCGGCGCTCACGGCTGGACGTTGCCGGCCGCCCGAAAAGGAATTGCGCTCGCGGCGAGCTACCCGGCCGTCGGCGCTACCCGTCGAGGATGTCCCGCGTCCGCCGATGGCGGTACCAGAACATCGGCGCGAGCCCGACCCGCGCGAACTCGTCGGCGACGCCGCCGACCGGCGCGCGGTACTCCACGCGGTCCCGAATCAGCGTCCCGTCGCCGTCCGCGTAGAACAGGTGCGTGTGCTCCCACTCCGGGAACGGCCCCTCCTCCATCACGTCCACGAAGTGCGCGGTGTCCTCGCCCTCCTCGCGAGCGGTGATGTGCGAGACCCACGTCTGCCGCGGCCCCACGCCGAACGGCCGCACGGACGCGTGAATCCGCGTCCCCTCGGTGAGGACGTGGGTCTCCGGCTCGTCGTCCGGCCGCTCGATCTCCTCGACGCGCAGGTTCAGCCAGTCCGGCGTCAACGACCGCAGGCCGTCGATGGTGGAGTGGAACGCCCACACGTCGGCAAGCGGCGCGCGAACCCGCAACTCCCGCTCGAAGGTCGCCATACTCTCCGTTGGCGGGGCGCGTGCAAAACTCCAGCGGCGGCCGCGACTACTTGAGGCGCTCCTGCAGGAACGAGGGGTGGGCGGCGGTGACGCCGTCGATGCCGTGAATCTCGTCGCTGATGACTTCCCCGAGCGCGTCCCCGTCGGCGGCGCGGACCTCGGCCATCAGCATGTGGTCGCCGCTGGACGTGTACAGCGCGTGGACCGCGTCTAGCTCCTTCAGGTCCCGGGTCGCCTCCACGTACCGCTCGGAGGCCACGTCGATGCCCACGAGCGCGATGGACTGCCCGGAGAGCTTCTTCGGGTCGACGTCCGCCGAGTAGCCGACGATGACGCCTTCGTCTTCGAGTTTGTCGATGTACTTCCGGACCGTCGGCTTCGAGACGTCCGCGCGGGCGGCGATGTCGGCGTACGACGCCTGCGCGTCCTCCTCGAGCGCGGCGAGGATTCGGTCTTCCGTCGATTCGGTACTCACACCCCCCGTTTTGGTGGCTGTGAAAAAATATCTTCCGAATGAGAAAGTCACGGCGGCGTCGCTCGGAAACGTCGTGGTCGCTGGCCGAACCCGTCGGCTACTCGGCCGGTCGCGCGAAAGAAAGCGGCGTTGAGGCGAACGCTACTTGTGGCGGTCGATGACGTCGTACGAGCGCTCCCACTCGTAGTCGTCGTCGAAGTACCGCTCCGCCAGCGGCTCCTCGGGCATGTCGCCGCGCTCCTGCTTCTCCTCCTGGTAGGAGTTGCGGTCCTCGTCCTTGTAGTAGCGCCCGGTGAGGACGGTGCCCTCGTAGAGGGCGTCCTCGGTCTCGTGCATCAGGTCGGCCGCCTCGCGGCGGTCGGTGATGTCGAAGTCGTAGTCGTCGCTGTCCTGCACGTCGACGTAGGGGACGTACTGCTTGGCGTCCTTGTTCCACGTCGGGCACTGGGTCAGGAAGTCGACGTGGGAGAAGCCGTCGTGCTCGATGGCTTCCACGATGATCTCCTGGGCCTGGTTCGGGTTGACGGCCGCCGTGCGAGCGACGTAGGAGGCGCCCGCCGACAGGCTCATCGAGAGCGGGCGAATCGGGTCCTTCGCCGACCCGTGGGGCTGGGTCTTCGACTTGTGGCCCTTCGGGGACGTCGGCGACGTCTGCCCCTTCGTGAGACCGAAGACCTCGTTGTTGAACACGATGTAGGTCATGTCGTGGTTCTCCCGGGCGGTGTGCATGAAGTGGTTCCCGCCGATGCCGTAGCCGTCACCGTCGCCGCCCGCCGCCACGACCTCGAGGTCGTGGTTCGCGAGCTTCGCGGCGCGGGCCACGGGCAGGGAGCGACCGTGAATCGTGTGGAACCCGTAGCTCTCGAAGTAGCTGTTGAGCTTCCCCGAGCAGCCGATACCGGTGCACAGAAGCACTTCCTCGGGGTCCTTGCCGAGTTCCGCCATCGCACCCTTCAGCGCCTTCAAGACGCCGAAGTCACCGCAGCCAGGACACCACGTCGGCTGCGGCTCGATGCCGGGCGTGAACTCGTCCCGTTCGACCTCCCGTTCCTCTTCGATTGCGCTGAACGCTTTGCTCATGGATTAGTCACCTGCCGCAGGTTCGAGGGTAGTCTGGGCGGTCGGTTCCCCGCCGCCGTCCTGTTCGAGCTCGACCGCTTCGACGATTTCGGCGGGCTCGAACGGGTTGCCGTTGTACTTCAGGAGACTGGAGAGCTTGCCGTCGACGTTCCCGAGCTCCTTCTGGATGAGCCCGCGGAACTGCTTCGTCGAGGACATCTCCACGACGATGGCTTCGTCGACGCTCTCGATGAACTCCCGCACCTCCTCGACCGGGAACGGCGAGAGGTCGCTGACGCCCAGCGCCTTCACGTCGTTCCCGTCGTCGTTCATTCGCGCGACGGCTTCCTCGACGGTGCCCTGCTGGCTGCCCCAGACGATGAGCCCGAAGTCCGCGTCCTCGTCGCCGTAGACGACCTGCTGGTCGCGGTCGTCGAGGTCGTCGCGGATGGCGTCGAGCTTCTGGAGCCGGCGTTCGACCTGCGCGACGCGGTTGTCGGGGTCCTCGGCGATGTGGCCGGTCGGCCAGTGCTCGTTGCCGGACGCGAGGAAGCGGCCGCCGGACTGACCGGGAATCGAGCGCGGGCTGACGCCGTCCTCGACGCCGTCAGTCCGGAACCGCTCGAACTTCCCGGTGTCGTCGTGGGGCGCGTCCTCCAGTTCCGCCTCGGTGAGCGTGCTCCCGAGGTCCGGCTTCGGGTCGCGGTCGAAGAACGACGCGTCCACGTTCCGGTACTCGCCGGAGAGCTTCTGGTCGTAGACGACGATGGCCGGAATCTGGTACTCGTAGGCGATTTCGAACGCCGTCCGCGTCTGCTCGTAGCACTCCTTGGGGTCGCTGGGCCCGAAGGCGACGCGGTGGCTGTCACCCTGACTCGTGTACAGGATGTGCTCGAGGTCGGCCTGCTCGGGCTTCGTCGGCATCCCCGTGGAGGGACCCGCGCGCATCGCTTCCAGCAGGACCAGCGGCGTCTCGGTCATCTCCGCGAGACCGAGCGGCTCGCTCATCAGCGCGAACCCACCACCGGACGACCCGGACATCGACTTCACGCCGGAGTGGCTCGCGCCGACCGCGAGCGCCGCCGCCGCGATTTCGTCCTCGACCTGCTCGGAGATGCCGCCCATGTCCGGCAGGAGGTTCGTCATGATGGTGAACACGTCCGTCCACGGCGTCATCGGGTAGCCGGAGATGAACCGACAGCCGGCGTCGATGGCCGCGTACGCGATGCCGTGGCTGCCGGAGACGAGGACCTGCTCCTCGTCGTGTTCGCCCTCGGGCACCGTCAGGTCGTGGGACTGCTCCATCTCGTTGACCTGTTCGTAGGCGTCGTGGAGGACCTCGAGGTTCTGCTCGAGAATCTCGCCGCCCATCGCGTCCGACATCAGGTCCTCGATGTGCTCGAGGTCCATGTCGATGAGCGCGGCCGTCGCGCCCACGCCCGCGGTGTTGCGCATGACCTCGCGGCCGTGCTCCTTGGCGAGGCTGCGGAGGTCCAGCGGGTAGACGTGCCAGTTGTTCTCCTCGGCGCGCTCCTCGAAGTTCGGGACGTCCCCTACGTCGAGGAGGCCCTCGTCGTAGACGATGACCCCGCCCTCGCGGAGGTCGTCGAGGTTCTCGGAGAGCGGCTTCACTTCCTCGTCGCCGTAGACGGCGTTCTCGCTGGGGTTGCGCGCGAACGAGTCCCCGAGCGCGAGCAGGAAGTTGTAGCCGTCGCCGCGCGACGTTACGTTGCCGTCCCGCGCCCGAATCTCGACGTACGTGTGGCCGCCGCGGATTCGGGACGGGTAGTGTCGATGCGTGAAGACGTCGAGTCCGGACCGCATCAACGCCTTCGCGAAGTTCTGACTCGTGGAGTCGATTCCGTCGCCGGAACCCCCTGCCACTCGCCAGATGAGTTCGTCATCAGTCATAGTGTAACCCTCTGGCCCGTGCTCGGACCGTTAGTAGGGTGTTCGTCGGACCCACACTAAATCGTTTGCCATCCATTAACAATAGAAGATGATTAAGGAATGCTGTAGGCGGTCTCGGGCGACAGCTCACCGAGACTACCGCGATTATAATACTTGAAATTTAGTTGTGAAATTTTATATACTAGGTGGTAAGTTCAACTTCGAGTAGTGTGAGAGTAGCTTGCCTGTTCGCTGCGTGCCTGGTTCTTGCCACCGTAGCGACACCCGGCATCGCCGCATCGAACGAAGCCCCGCTCGCCGACGCGGGCCTCGACCAGAACGTCACGCGAGGAACGACCGTCTACCTGGACGCTGGCGGTTCCCGAGACCCCGACGGCGCCGTCGAACGCTACCGCTGGACCGTCGCCGCCGAATCCGGCGACGCGACGAACGCGACGACAACGCAGTGTCGGCGCTGCCAGCAGACAACCTTCCAAGCGGAAGCGACTGGCACGTACCGCGTCACGCTCGAAGTCACCGACGACGACGGAGCCACGACGACGGACACACTGTACGTCACCGTCGAACCCGGCGACCCGCCCGCAGCGTCGCTCGCCGGACCGACAGAGACCACGACTGGCGACCCCGCACGGTTTACCGCCGACGCCAGCGCCGGCAGCGCGCCGCTGGACCGACTCCGCTGGCGAGTCGACGGCGAACACGTCGCGACCGAGACGGTCTCCGGTGACGCCGAGAGCGCGACACGAACCGTCCACTTCCCGACGCCCGGAACACACACCGTCTCTGTCACCGCCATCGACGCGGACGGCCAGCGGGACAGCACCGAAACGTCCACCTCGGTCGTCGAAGCCGCCGATACAGTCCCGACGGGCGCTAGTCCACCCGAGACTCCGGAAGACGCCGACGTCGTCGGTCCGAAAGTCGTCACCGGTCGCGGAGAACTCACCGCCGAGTACGAACTCACGAACGACGTCTCCGGCACGTGGCACCAAGACGACCGACACGTCGCAACTGGCTCCGGGACCTCGCGTTCGTTCACCGCGGGCGTCCACGAGCTCTACGCCGCAATCGACGGCGGCGTCGCCACGTTCCCGGACGGCAGCCGAACTGTCGTCGCCGACCCCGCGCCCGAACTGACCACCGTCGAAGTCGAGGACAGCAGTGTCGTTCCCGTCACCGTCGACGCCACTGACGACTACGAGAACCTCCACACCGTGACCGTGAACGTGGACGGAGAACCGGCCGAGACACTCACCACGGACGACCTCGGTGGCCGTGTGAACGGAGACAGACTCACCGCGACGACACACCTCGAATCCCTCGAACCCGGCAACCACACAATCACGGTTCGAGCCCGCGACGCCCGCGGACAAACTGACGTCGCCATCCGTACCGTCGAGGTGCCCGGTCCACCAGAAGTCCTGTCCGCCGGATTCGTTCAAGACGGCCCACTCGACCAGTACCATCCGCGAATCGACGAGTCCCGTTACACGGCGACGTACCGCGTGAAAGTAGATTTGAATGGGGTAGATCCGAAGTATATTAAATCACTTATGAGAATAACTGGGGTGGTAGAGACTCAAATATAAGCAAATCAGTTGATGAAAATGGTATTTTAACTCTAGAACAGTCCTCATACCGAGAGAGGATAGCGAATATTGATGCATTCTCCGGAATCCAGTGGCTTGGTGGCGATTATATTAATAAAACAAATAAGTCGATTCAAGTTACACCATCTCCGCCAGAGATCCACCTCGAAACGATCGACCCACAGAGAGAACACGACGCGCTTAGGGGGATCACGTTCGATGCGAGGCGGTCTTTTGATCCGGATGGAACTTCAGTAGAGTACCACTGGTCCGGGCTTGACGCGAGCAAGGAACAGTCGAGAGTAACGCTGTCCGCGAGCAGCATCGTGCGGCTGCAACTAGTCGACCAGCAGCACCAGAAGACGAATTCGTCCTACCTACTGGACTGGTTTGCACCGGAGCTCGCTGACGCGAAGATCGAGGACAACGGTCCGTTCTATCCGAACGAGACTGTCCCCATCACGATTACCTCTGAACGCTATTATCTGACGAAGGAGACGTACAACGAGAGCTTGTCGTTCAACATTCGTCCAGAACACGGTTCCGTAGTCAACCGAACACTCCACAAAGAGAAACCTGGCCGAGTCGACGACCCGGAACCAGAGGGGAGAGGTAGACGCCATCAGTGGAAGATAGAAGTGCCAGCGAAGGCGTTCCGTGACGGAGCAATCAACGTCTCGTCGTATCCGACGGCACACCCCCACGTGGAATACAACATCACGGTACCTCAACCGACAGTCTATGCCTCCGCGTACAGCGAGGTGACCGACATTTCGACGTCGATCTCGTATTTAGTCGAGCGCCCCCGGTACACCGTCAAGCATACGACGAGCGAACAGGTCCGTGACGACCTCCTCGACGCCGGATACGAAGTGCGTCGGGTCGACGACGCAGGTCACGCGTACGGCCTCGAGAAGTACGTGAAGACCGACCCCGTAGAGTACGACGTCGACAGACGGCGGTTCTACGAACCGGAACGACAGCAGTTCTTCTTGGAGTCGAATCCCGAGTGGTCGGCCAATGGAACGACGACCGAGACGCAAACGTGGACGACCATGGAGAGTGAGTGGCGCTCGGATCGAGGCGGTGCTGGTACGTTCACTGGAGACACTCGACGAAAGCAGGTCCGCGACGCCGAGTACCGAACTGAGAAGGAGTTCCGCTACGAGACGACTGAGACGTACGAAACGACGGAAACCTACGAGGACACGTACACGACGACGGAACAAGAGATCAAACTGCAAGAGAAGTGTGGGATGTTCGGGTGCAGAATATACCGGACTACCGTATCGACGACAAAGACGCACACGGTAACTCGGACGAGGGAAGTCACGCGAAGCCGAACCGTCCACAGAACGTACTGGTCGACGCGACCACATAGCCATACCCACGAGTATACTGGCGACATCCGGCGGGTGACCGTCCGTGAACCGGAGTACGAGCGCCAATACGAGTACAAAGTCGAACAGCAGCACTCCGAAACCCGGCGCGTGTACTTGGCCGAACATCGAACGCTCGTCGATCCGGCCTCGTACGAGTGGCAGTCTTGGAAGTCAGTCCAAAGTCAATTCCAAGCGGAGAGTGCCGCTAGATCCGCAAACGTCCGAATCAGCAGTATCGAACCGAGCAAGCGGTGGGCGTTACGAAAACAGGCCGGAACAGGAACGGTACGTACCAGTAGTCCTCGAACCGGAGAACGAGTGTTGAAAACGTTCGGTAGAGGGGACGTCACCCTCACGAAGTACTTCGCGCGAGAGGACACGAAGCAACTACCAGAAATGGAGAGCCGTGAAGTCTATCGGACAGTCGAATACACCGGGGCGGGCATGATTGATACCGCCACGATTAAAGATATATTAATAGAGAAATCAAAAGAAAAGTATGACGAGTAAGAGACTCATTGTTATCATAGCTGTGGCGGGTCTCGTTTTTATGCCGGCAGTTACTGCTTTCGATGGCAATCAATCACAGAACACATGCAAGGGAGCGAAAGAAAACAAAGTAGTTGACAAAGATGAAGACTTTAGTTTCCACATTGAATACAACATTCAATTCTCGGAAGATAACAAGATGGCATGCATAGTGGTAGAAAATAAGGGAGAATTGGAGTTCCCTGCGACATTTACCCTATCCGTTGATGGAGATGGGTTTAGCCCAAAAATGCCTGACCTAGAGGGCGGAGAGTCAAAATCTGTCACGCTAAATACTACAAAATACATTGATGCGACCCGTGATAACCATTCGGTAAATATAGGCGCTGGTGGCAAAGAATCCGCATTTAATTTCACTAAGAAAGTAAACTCAACAAGCCCCAGTAGCTCAACGCCATATGTGGGAGATATACAAATAAACCGGAGTGGGACCCCAACAGAACTCATAGCTACAGTCCACAACCCGGGAAAACGAGCATACGCACTGCACGTACGAGCGGAGACGTTCGAAACGGAGGGGGCATTCGATATCGGTGCTCCACAGCCGGGGAATACGAGTGAGTTCCAGATACCACTCGACGAGGGGCCGAACGAGGTGGTCGCCGGCAAAGTGATGGTCTTCAACGATACCGGCAGTCCGGATGGGAAGTTCGACCAGAAGGAGTTCATGGCGAAGCCCAACGAGACCGCGAGCGCGTGGGACGACCACTTCGAACAGGTTCCAGGTGAGCGGGCGGACGTTAGTTACGACAACGAGACGGCACGGCAGTACCGCGAGGGGTACGTCGACGACGAGGCGCTGTCGCCGCTGGAGCGACGGGCTGGCGCAGTACTCGTCGTCTTCGCGTTGGTCGGCGCGGTTCTGTGGCGGCGGTCGCGCTAGCGCTCGATACCGCCCTGTTCGGATATCTGGAGGATGTTCCGCATGTTGAGGTAGACGTGCTGGGCGTCGACGTCCTCGTCCTCGTCGTAGATGTCGCTGACGCGGTGGACGATGGCGGCGACGCGTTCGGCTTCCTCGCTGTCCTCCTCGCGGAGTTCGTCGGCGACATCGCGGAGCACGTCGCGCTTCTCGGCGTCGTCGTAGTCAGACATGGTGAGTCGTCAGTGCTTGGCGGGTCGGCTGGCGTTGCGGCGGTGAACGAGGCCGACCATGTCTGCGGTTTCGGCGACGAACTCGCGGAGCGCTTCGCCGGTCTGGTTGTCGTCGTCGAGGACGACCGGCGCGCCTTCGTCGCCGCCCTGGCGGACGCTGGGGTCGAGGGGGATGGAGCCGAGGAACGGGAGTTCGTTCTCGTCGGCGAACTCCTGCCCGCCGCCGCTACCGAAGATGTCGTGGGTGCCGCCGCAGTCGGGGCAGACGAACCCGCTCATGTTCTCGGCGATGCCGAGGACGGTGGTGTCGTGGCGGCCGAACATGCGCAGTCCCTTGCGGGCGTCGTCGACGGCGACGTCCTGCGGGGTGGTGACGACGACGGCGCCGGTGAGCGGGACCGTCTGGAGCATGGTGAGCTGGGTGTCGCCGGTGCCCGGCGGGAGGTCGACGACGAGGTAGTCGAGGTTGCCCCACTCGACGTCCTCGACGAGCTGCGTGAGGACCTTGTGGACCATGGGACCGCGCCAGATGACGGGGTCGTCGTCGCCGACCATGAACGCCATGCTCATGAGCTTCATGCCGTGGCGCTCGGGCGGGACGATGGTGTCGCTCTCGGTGGCGCGCGGGTGGTCGTCGGAGTCGACCATCCGGGGGACGTTGGGGCCGTAGATGTCGGCGTCAAAGAGGCCGACGCGGGCGCCGCGGTCGGAGAGGCCGGCCGCGAGGTTGACGGCGACCGTGGACTTGCCGACGCCGCCCTTGCCGGAGGCGACTGCGATGACGTTCTTGACGCCGGGGAGGACGTCGCCGCCGTTGCGGTCGGGGATGGCGGCCGTGAGGTCAGGTTCGAGGCCGGCGTCGGAGAGGACTTCGCGGACGCGGCCGGCGATGTCGGTCTCTGTGGGGGAGTACGGTGCGCCGAGCGCGAGCGAGAGCGTGACTTTGTCGCCGTCGACGTCGAGGTCGTTGACGAGGCCGAGGGAGACGATGTCGTCGTCGAGGGACGGGTCCTCGACGTCGCGGAGGAGGTCCAGCACGTCGTCTTCGTTCATGCCCGCGAGTAGGAGGTGGTGCGCCGATAAGGGTTGTGTCGAACGAACGTGCGGCCGCAACCACACGTACCACCCGTAATGTAACTGCTCGGGGTTACGAAATCCCCGCTTACACCCACGAGTTTAAGCGTCTGTGCGTGCCACGTTTCGGCATGCTCTCGGACTCGTTCGGGCGCGAGGTCTCCGGCGTCCGGGTCTCCCTGACCGACCGCTGTAACTTCGACTGTGTCTACTGTCACAACGAGGGGCTGGGGGACACGCGCGGGCCGATGGACCCACGGGACCACGAGATGAGCGCCGACGACGTGGTCCGGTTCCTCGAAGTCGTCGAGGAGTTCGGCGTCGAGAAGGTCAAACTCACCGGCGGGGAGCCGATGCTCCGCGACGACCTCGAAGAGATAATCCGACGGACGCCCGACTCGATGGAGGTGTCGATGACGACGAACGGGACGTTCCTCCCCGGACGCGCCGAGGACCTCGTGGACGCGGGCCTCGAACGCGTGAACGTCTCGCAGGACGCGCTGGACGCCGAGGACTTCAAGGCGCTCACGAAGAGCGGCGCCTACGAGAAAGTTCTCGAAGGCGTACGCGCGGCCGTGGACGCCGGCCTCGACCCGGTGAAACTGAACATGGTCGTGTTCCGGAAGACGGCGGGCTACGTGCCGGAGATGGTCGACCACGTTGCGGAGAACGACGCGCTCCAGCTCCAGCTCATCGAGTACATGCCCGAAATCGCGGGCCATCCCGAGTGGGCGGTGGACATCGACGACGTCCACGACTGGCTGGAGGAACGCGCGGACCGCGTCGAACACCGCGAGATGCACGACCGACGGCGATACTGGGTGAACGGCGGCATGGTGGAAATCGTCGACCCCGTGGGCAACGAGGAGTTCTGCGCGAACTGCCATCGCGTGCGCGTCACGCACGAGGGCTACCTAAAGGGGTGTCTGAACCGCAACGACGACCTGCGTTCGATGGGCGAGATGACCAAGCCCGAGATTCGAGAGGCGTTCCGGGAGACCGTCGAGAACCGCGTGCCGTACTACGGCGAGTACATGGTCGAGGACGGCGACGGCGGCTGGGAGGTCAACGACGACTACGTGGAAGTGTACGCCGACGGCGGCACCGAACGCACCGACTGACGGGCGGCGGCGCTCCCGTGTGTCGTGGGAGCGGTTGGCGCGCGGGGCCCACGCCCTTTCGTGATGTTTAAGTACGGGCCGCGATTTCTCACGAACGCAGTCACTGTAGGGGCGCCGGGTCCCGAGTCCGAGAGGGCGAAGATACACCCGAAAGCGTGTCGTGGTAGCCTAGCCTGGTCAAGGCGCAGGGTTGCTAACTCTGTGGCGCAAGCCTCCGGGGTTCAAATCCCCGCCACGACGCCTTTCCACAACACATCAAAACATGAGTTCGGAAGAACAAGACGCGGACGAGGACATTCAGTACTTCGTCCGCATCGGGCAGACAGACCTCGACGGCACCAAGACCGTCGAGCGTGCGCTCGCGGAACTCGACGGCGTCGGCCGACGAGTCGCGCGAGTCGTCGCGGAGAACGCGGACGTAGACCGCACCGCGACGATTGGTCGCCTCGAGGACGATGTCATCGACGACATCAAGGCGGCCGTCAACGAGTTCGCGGACCACGCTCCGGAGTGGCTCGCGAACCGTCGGAACGACTTCTACTCCGGCGAGACCCAGCACGTCACCGGCAACGACGTCAACCTGACGCGCGACCAGGACATCAATCGGATGCAGATGATTCGGTCCTACAAGGGCATCCGACACGAGCGCGGACAGAAGGTCCGCGGTCAGCGCACCAAGTCCACCGGTCGTACGGAAGGTACCATCGGCGTCAACGTCGAGGCTATCAAGGAAGAACAGGCAGCAGAAGAAGCAGCGGGTGAGGAAGAATAATGGCGCTCCCAGGCGAGAACACCAAGTTCTACGAGACGCCGAATCACCCGTATCAGGGCGAACGCATCTCCGAGGAGAGCGACCTCGTCTCCCGGTACGGCCTGAAGAACAAGGAGGAACTCTGGCGAGCGCAGTCCGAACTGCGCAACTTCCGCCGCGAGGCGCGTCGCCTGCTCGGCCAGACGGAGACGGTCAGCGGCGAGGAGTTCGTCTCCCGCCTCCAGCGCATCGGCGTGCTCTCCAATCAGGAGAGCCTCGACGACGTCCTCTCGCTCGACGTGACGGACGTCCTCGAACGCCGCCTGCAGACGGTCGTCTACCGCGAGGGCCTCGCGAACACTGTCGGTCAGGCCCGGCAGTTCATCTCCCACGGCCACATCACGGTCGACGGGAGCCGCGTCACCGAGCCCTCCTACACGGTCGAGGTGTCCGAGGAGGACGCCATCGCGTTCGACGAACGAAGCGACCTCACAGACGAACTGCACCCGGCTCGCGCCGGTGCACAGGAGTAACACAACATGGCTGACGACACCAAATGGGGCATCGCGCACATCCACGCCTCGTTCAACAACACCATCATGACGGTCACCGACGAGACGGGCGCCGAGACGCTCGCAAAGTCGAGTGGCGGGACGGTGGTCAAGCAGAACCGTGACGAGGCGTCGCCGTACGCCGCGATGCAGATGGCCGAACAGCTCGCCGAAGACGTCTTAGACCAGGGCATCGACAAGGTGCACGTTCGCGTGCGCGGCCCCGGTGGCAACCTCCAGCGCAGCCCGGGTCCGGGCGCGCAGGCCGCCATCCGAGCGCTCGCTCGCGCCGGTCTCGAAATCGGCCGTATCGAGGACGTGACGCCCGTCCCCCACGACGGGACGCGTCCCCCGAAGAACAGCGGGTACTAAGCAATGAGCACGGACTTCGACGTCGAATTCATCGACCGCGACGACCGGGAAGCCCGGTTCGTCGTTCGCAACATCACGCCGGCGTTCGCGAACGGCATTCGGCGAGCGATCATCGCCGACGTTCCGACGCTGTCCATCGACACCGTCCGGTTCGTCGAGAACTCCAGCGTGATGTTCGACGAACAGCTCGCGCTGCGTCTCGGCCTCGTGCCGCTGACGACGCCCGAGGACTTCGCCGAGGGTGACACGGTCACGCTCGCGCTCGACGTCGAGGGCCCGGGGACGGCGTACTCCGGGGACCTGGTCTGTCAGGACCCCGAAGTGGAGGCCGCCGACGAGAACATCCCCATCATCGAGCTCAAAGACGACCAGCGCCTCGAGCTGGAGGCCGACGCGGAACTCGGCTACGGCCGCGACCACGCCAAACACCAGGGCGGCGTGGCTGTCGGCTACCGACACCTCCAGCGCGTGAACGTCGTCGGCGAACGCGACGAGTACGCCGACGAGGAGCCCCAGATGCTCCGCGGCGTCATCGAGGAGGACGGTGAACTCGTGCCGACCGACGACTTCGACAACGACCTCACGAACCGGTACCCCGGCAAGGAGCTCGAAGTCGAGGACGTCCCCGGCGCGTTCGTCTTCCACGTCGAATCCGACGGCTCGATGCCCGTGACAGAGCTGGTTCTCCGAGCAGTCGACTCCCTGGTCGACCGCGCGGACGAACTCGAACAGGCAGTCCAACTATAACATGATCGCTCCGACCCACACTACCGCGCCGATGCCCACTCCTGCCCCGGGAGCCTCGGGCCCGGCAATCGAAATCGGTAAAAAGGGTCGGGAGCTACGGAGAAGCGAAGCGCCATCGCGGCCGTGCAGGGATAGCCAAGTTAGGTCAAAGGCGCAGCGTTCAGGGCGCTGTCCTGTAGGGGTTCGCAGGTTCAAATCCTGCTCCCTGCACTCGACTTCTCACAACTTTCCAGGAGTACGAGCATGAGTAAGACAAGTCCGAGACTCAGCAGTCTCATCGCCGAACTGAAGTCCGTCGCCCGAGATTCGGGCACGGACGTCTGGCACGACGTCGCTGGCCGGCTGGAGAAGCCGCGCCGCACGCACGCCGAGGTGAACCTGAGTCGCATCGAACGTTACGCGAACGAGGACGAGACCGTCGTCGTCCCCGGCAAGGTGCTGGGGTCCGGCGCGCTTCGAAAGTCCGTCACCGTCGCTGCCGTGGATTTCTCCGGCAGCGCGAAGACGAAAATCGAGCACGCCGACGGCGAGGCCGTCCATCTGGAACAGGCAGTCGAACAGAACCCCGAAGGCTCCGACGTGCGGGTGATTCGATGAGTCTCGCGGAATTCGACGCCGACGTGATCGTCGACGCGCGGGACTGCATCATGGGCCGCGTGGCGAGCAACGTCGCCGAGCGCGCCCTCGACGGCGAGTCGGTCGCCGTCGTCAACGCCGAGCAGGCAGTCATCACCGGCACCAAGGAGGACATCTTCGAGACGTACAACACGCGAGCGGAGCTGGGCTCCGACAGCGGTCCGTACTACCCGAAGCGCCCGGACGGCGTGTTCAAGCGCGCCATCCGCGGCATGCTGCCGTACAAGCAGCAGGACGGCCGCGAGGCGTTCGAGAACGTCCGCGTGTACGTCGGTAACCCGTTCGACGAGGACGGCGAAATCATCGAGGGAACGTCGCTGGACCGACTCTCGACGATTCGCTTCGTCACCGTCGGCGAGGTCTCCAAGGAACTAGGTGCTAACGTCACATGGTAACCAACACGTCCGGTAAGAAGAAGACGGCCGTCGCTCGCGCGACGGTCAGCGACGGAGAGGGTCGCGTCCGAATCAACTCCACGCCCGTCGAACTCGTCGACCCGGAGATGGCGCGCCTGAAGATGCTGGAGCCGTTCCGCATCGCGGGCGACGACCTCCGAGACGACGTGGACGTCGACATCGACGTCTCCGGTGGCGGCTTCGCGGGCCAGGCTGACGCCGTCCGCACCGCCATCGCGCGCGGGCTGGTCGAGCATTACAGCGACGCCGAACTCCGGGACGCGTACCGGGAGTTCGACCGCAGTCTGCTGGTCAACGACGTCCGGCAGTCCGAGTCCAAGAAGTGGGGCGGTCCGGGCGCTCGCGCCCGCTACCAGAAGTCCTACCGCTGAGGTGACCAAATCATGATGGTACCAGTCCGGTGTTTCACGTGCGGTAACGTCGTCGGTGAATACTGGGAGGAGTTCAAGGCACGCGCCGAGACCCACGACGGCGACGAGGACCCAGCTGACGTGCTGGACGACCTCGGCGTGGACCGGCACTGCTGTCGACGCATGATGGTCTCCCACCAGGACCTCGTGGACGTCGTCTCGCCCTACCAGTAATGAGCGACACACAACACTTCAATCGGTACGAGAAGGCCCGCATCATCGGCGCGCGAGCGCTGCAGGTGTCGTACGGGGCGCCCGTGCTGGTCGACACCGACCAGACGGAGCCCATCCTCATCGCGGCCGAGGAGTACGACGCGGACGCGCTCCCGTTCACTGTCCGGAGGGACAACTGAGATGACGCGCATCGAGTCCGTCCGATTCCGGCCGATTCTGGACTCCCGCGGCAACAAGACCGTGGAAGCCGAGGTCGTGACCGAGGACGGCGGGTTCGGCCGTGCGGCGGCGCCATCCGGCGCCAGCACGGGCGAACACGAAGCCGTCGAACTCCCCGTCGAGGAGGCGATTGCGGCAGCACGCGAACACGTCGCGCCGCGCCTCGAAGGCCGGGAGTTCGCCGGCGACCAGCGCGGCGTCGACGCCGCACTGCACGCCGCCGACGGCACGGAGGACTTCTCCGACGTCGGGGCGAACAGCGCCGTCGCCACGAGCATGGCGGCCGCGAAGGCCGCCGCGGACGTGCTCGGTGCGCCGCTGTACCAGCATCTCGGCGGCGCCTTCCGCGGTCGGAACTTCCCCGTGCCGCTGGGGAACGTCGTCGGCGGCGGCGAACACGCCGCCGACGCGACCGCGATTCAGGAGTTCCTCGCTGCCCCCGTCGGCGCGCCGAGCGTCCGACAGGCGGTGTTCGCGAACGCCGCCGTCCACGAGCGCGTGGGCGAACTCCTAGAGGAGCGCGGCGAGGCCGCCGCGAAGGGCGACGAGGGCGCGTGGGCGCCGTCCATCGACGACGCCACCGCGTTCGAAATCGTCGACGAGGCCACCAGCGACGTCGCCGAGGAGTTCGGCTTCGACGTCCAGTTCGGTCTCGACATGGCGGCCGCCGAGCGCTACGAGGACGAGGCGTACGTCTACGGCGACGAGGTTCGCTCCACGGAGGAGCAAATCGAGTACGTCGTCGACCTCGTCGAGGAGTACGACCTCGCGTACGTCGAGGACCCCCTCGACGAGAACGACTTCGCGGCGTTCGCGGCGCTGACCGAGCGCGTCGGCGACGACACGCTCGTCTGCGGGGACGACCTGTTCGTGACGAACGTCGAGCGACTCCGCGACGGCATCGAGGTCGGCGCGGCAAACAGCATCCTCGTGAAGCCCAACCAGATCGGGACGCTCTCCGATGCGTTCGACGCCATCGAGCTGGCGACCCGGAACGGCTACGAGGCCGTGGTCTCCCACCGCAGCGGCGAGACCGAGGACACGACCATCGCACACCTCGCCGTGGCGGCCGACGCCCCGTTCATCAAGACGGGGACGGTCGGCGGCGAGCGAACCGCCAAGCTGAACGAACTCATCCGCATCGCGGACGAAGCATGAGCGAGAACGAATCCGACACAGAGGCCGACCTCGAGGACGCCGCGGAGCAGGCAGCCGAGCCTGCCGCCGAGGCCGCCGAGAGCGACGCCCAGACAGACGAACAGCCCACCGAAGAGGAGCCGGGAGCGGCGGCCACCGAGGACGTCATGTCCGACGAGGAGGCCGACCTGCTCATCCCCGTCGAGGACTACCTCGGCGCCGGTGTCCACATCGGTACCCAGCAGAAGACCAACGACATGGACCGGTTCATCCACCGCGTCCGCACGGACGGCCTCTACGTGCTCGACGTCTCGAAGACGGACGAGCGCATCCGGACGGCCGCCGACTTCCTGGCGAACTACGACCCGGAGCAGATTCTGGTCACGTCGTCGCGCCAGTACGGTCGCTTCCCCGCGGAGAAGTTCGCGGAAGCGGTCGGCGCGCGCGCCCGGACGGGCCGGTTCATCCCCGGCACGCTGACGAACCCGCAGTACGACGGCTACATCGAGCCGGACGTCCTCGTCGTCACCGACCCCATCGGTGACGCGCAGGCCGTCAAGGAAGCCATCACGGTCGGTATCCCCGTGATTGCGATGTGCGACTCCAACAACCAGACGAGCAACGTCGACCTCGTCGTCCCGACGAACAACAAGGGGCGGCGCGCGCTGTCGGTGGTCTACTGGCTGCTCGCCAACGAGACGCTCGACCGCCGCGGCGCCGAGCCGACGTACGCCCTCGAAGACTTCGAGGACGGCCTGTAACGCGGCTTCCGCTTTCGTACCTGTACTTTTCAGAACGCGAGCGAGTAGCGACGGCTACAGCGAGACGACGCCGAGGTGGCCGTCGAGGCCGTCGACGAAGCGCACGCGCCGCCCGAACCACTCGCGGCCGCCGTCGAGGGGGTGGCGGTGGCGCGCGTCGTCGATGTCCGCACTCAGGAGGACGGAGACGGGACCGGGACCGAGCCGGTCGAGGCGGTCGCAGACGCGACCGCTCGCGGGCTCGCAGAGGACGATATCTTGGCCGGGGAAGTGCGCGAGGTCGCCGTAGGTGTCGTCGTAGTCACGCTCCGGTTCGGGGAGCCGGTAGAGCCGCTGGAAGCGCTCGATAGCACTGGTGAGGTCGTCGGTCGCGAGGACGACCCACGAGATGCCCGAGACCGGCGACCCGTAGAGGTTGCTGTCGGGGACGCGGTACTCGCGGGGCGTGCGGTCGCTGACGACGAACGGGAGGAGAGTGTCGTCGCCGCCGAGGAACGCCTGGTCCCACTCCACGAGCGTGCCGTCCGGGCGCTCGCGGCGGCCGTGAATCGGGCCGTGGACCGTGACGTCGTGGTCGATGACGCGCTGGCACTCGGCGTGGACGCTGCCGGTCTCCACGCACCAGTCGCAGGGGCCGGCGACGGGGTCGGCGGCGTCGAAGTACGCGGGCCAGCGGTCGGGGTCCTCGCGCGTGGGCGCGACGAGTTCGAGGTAGGAGCCGTCCGGGAGCACGAGCGCCGCCATCTCCGTGCCCGCATCGGGGTGGGCGCCGCCGTACGTGGGGTCGAAGCCGGCGGCTTCGAATCGCTGTACGAGGGTGTCGAGGTCGCTGGCGGCGAACGGCACGTGGTCGATGACGGGGCGCATAGCCGCTCGTTTGGGAGCCGCACGCAAAAGCCTGCGGCGGGGGCGTTCCGGAACTTCTGTAACGGCGTGGGCCACACCGGGAGATATGACCACGACTTCGAGTGCCCCCGGGAAGGTCTACCTGTTCGGGGAGCACGCCGTCGTCTACGGCGAGCCCGCGGTGCCGTGCGCCATCGAGCGCCGGGCGCGGGTGACCGTGACGGCCCGCGACGACGACCGCGTGCGGGTGTCCGCCGACGACCTCTCGCTGGACGGGTTCACGGTGGAGTACGGCTCCGGGAGCGACGAGCAGCCGGACGTGGACGTGCCGACGCCGCTCATCGAGGCGGCGATGGGGTACGTCGAGGAGTCGCTGGAGCAGGCCCGCGACGCCGCCGACCGGCCCGAAGCGGGCTTCGACGTGGAGATAGAGAGCGAGATTCCGCTCGGCGCGGGGCTGGGGTCGAGCGCGGCGGTCGTCGTCGCGGGCATCGACGCCGCGACGCGCGAACTCGGCGTCGAACTGACGCCGGAGGACGTCGCGGAGCGCGCGTACCGCGTCGAGCACGAAGTGCAGGACGGGCAGGCCTCGCGCGCGGACACGTTCTGTTCGGCGATGGGCGGCGCGGTCCGCGTGGAGGGCGACGACTGCCGGGCCATCGACGCGCCCGACCTGCCGTTCGTCGTCGGCTACGACGGCGCGAGCCACGACACCGGCGAACTCGTGGCGGGCGTGCGGGACCTCCGCGACGAGTACGACTTCGCCGCGGACACCGTCGAGGCAGTCGGCGACCTCGTTCGGGAGGGCGAGCGGGCGCTCGCGGACGGCGACCTCGACACGCTCGGCGAACTGATGGACTTCAACCACGGGCTGCTGTCGGCGCTGGGCGTCTCAGCGCGCTCGCTCGACAACCTCGTGTGGGCGGCCCGGGAAGGCGGCGCGCTCGGCGCGAAACTCACGGGCGCGGGCGGCGGCGGTTGCATCGTCGCGCTCGACGAGGGCGACGGCGTGGAGACCGCACTGTCGCTGGCGCCGGAGTGCGAGCAGTCGTTCCGCGCCGAACTCGCGACGGAGGGCGTGCGCGTCGAATGACGGTCGTCGTCAAACTCGGCGGCAGCGTCGTCACCGAGAAGGACCAGCCCGAGACCGTCGCCGCCGACCGCCTCGCGGACCTCGCGGGCGCGCTCGGGGACGCGAACCTCGACGACCTCGTCGTCGTCCACGGCGGCGGGAGCTTCGGCCACCCGCACGCCGCCGAACACGGCATCTCCAGCAGCGAGGGGAAGCGGGACGCGGCGGCCGTCCGGGACGTCGCGGGCGCGATGGCGGAGCTGAACACGGCGGTCGTCGGCGCGCTCGCGGACGCGGGCGTCCCCGCGGTCCCCGTGCATCCGTTCTCCGTCGGCTACCGGACCGCCGACGGCGACCTCCGGTTCCCGACCGACCAGCTGGCGGCGATGCTCGACGAGGGGTTCGTGCCGGTGCTGCACGGCGACGTGCTCACGCAGGTCGGGGCGGGAGCGACAATCGTCAGCGGCGACGAACTCGTCACGCACGTCGCCAGCGAACTGAATGCCGACCGCGTCGGCCTCTGCTCGACGGTGCCGGGCGTCCTCGACGAGTCCGGGGACGTCGTCCGGGAGATTACGGACTACGAGGACGTCGCGGCGGCACTCGGCGGCAGCAACGCGACCGACGTCACCGGCGGGATGGCCGCGAAAGTCCGCGCGCTGCTGGCGCTGGGCGCGCCCGCGTTCGTGTTCGGTCCCGACGCGCTCTCGGCGTTCCTCGCGGGCGAGGACGCCGGGACGCGCATCGAGGGATAAGGCTACTCGTCGACTTCCTCGACGTCGGCGTCCGGCGCGTTCTCCTTGACGCTGTCCAGCCCCTGTCGGGCCTTCTGTTTCGAGGCGTACCCCTCCCCGGAGTCCGCGATGATGTTGCCGTTGTCGTGGACGAGCCGCCAGCGGTACTGTCCGACCTCGTCCTCGTAGATTTCGAACGTGGCGTCAGCCATGTCGCCGACCACAGCACGCATCGACAAGGAGATTGTGGCCGACGGCACGACGCCGCGGCAATCCCCGCTGTTTTTAACACCGCGGGACGTAGGGCTGCCAAGAGCAGCGTCGCGCGCGTTGACGCGACGGCGGCCGATGGCTGTAAGACGCCGCGGCCGCCGCCGCCAGCGCGCGGCTGTTTCAGACACGACTCCCCACACCGGGGTTTCAGTGCTTCAAAACCATGGAAATCGAAATCGCAACAATCGGCGGATACGAAGAAGTCGGTCGGCAGATGACTGCCGTCCGAGCCGGTGACGACATTGTCATTTTCGACATGGGCCTCAACCTCTCGCAGGTCCTGATTCACGACAACGTCGAGACCGAGAAGATGCACAGCCTCGACCTCATCGACATGGGCGCCATCCCGGACGACCGCGTCATGTCCGACCTCGAGGGCGACGTGCAGGCAATCGTGCCGACGCACGGCCACCTCGACCACATCGGCGCAATCAGCAAGCTCGCACACCGATACGACGCGCCCATCGTCGCGTCGCCGTTCACGCTCGAACTCGTGAAAGGCCAGATCGAGGGCGAGCAGAAGTTCGGCGTGGACAACGACCTCGTGGAGATGGAGTCCGGCGAGACGATGCAGATCGGCGAGGAGTGCGAACTCGAGTTCGTCCACGTCACGCACTCCATCATCGACGCCATCAACCCCGTCCTCCACACGCCGGAGGGCTCGGTCGTCTACGGCCTCGACAAGCGCATCGACCACGACCCGGTTCTGGAAGACCCCATCGACATGGAGCGGTTCCGCGAAATCGGGCGCGAGGGCGAGGGCGTCCTCTGTTACATCGAGGACTGCACCAACGCCGGCCGGAAGGGCCGCACGCCCTCCGAGAGCGTGGCGCGGCGCCACCTCAAGGACGCGATGCAGAGCATGGAGGACTACGACGGCGGCATCATCGCCACGACGTTCTCCAGCCACGTCTCCCGCGTCTCCTCACTGGTGGAGTTCGCGAAGGACATCGGCCGCGAGCCGATTCTGCTCGGTCGCTCGATGGAACAGTACTCGGGCACCGCCGAGCGCATGGGCCGCGTGAACTTCCCGGACGACCTCGGGATGTTCGGCCACCGCAAGAGCGTCGACCGCGCGTTCAAGCGCGTGATGAACGAGGGCAAGGAGAACTTTCTGCCCATCGTCACAGGCCACCAGGGCGAGCCGCGCGCGATGCTCACCCGCATGGGCCGCGGCGAGACGCCGTACGACATCGAGAACGGTGACAAGGTCATCTTCTCGGCGCGCGTCATCCCGGAGCCGACCAACGAGGGCCAGCGCTACCAGAGCGAGCAGCTCCTCCGCATGCAGGGCGCGCGCATCTACGACGACATCCACGTCTCCGGCCACCTCCGCGAGGAAGGCCACTACGAGATGATGCAGGCGCTCCAGCCCCAGCACATCATCCCCGCCCACCAGGACATGAAGGGCTTCGCACCGTACGTCAGCCTCGCGGAGAGTCAGGGGTACAAGGTCGGTCGCGACCTCCACGTGACCTCGAACGGCAACACCATCCAGCTCGTCGAGTAGATGTCCAAGAACGCCCGCGAACAAGCGGTGCTCGGCGCGGTCCGCGAGCGCCGCGAGAAGGTCAACGCCGCTATCGACGAGGACCTCCCGGCGCAGCGCCCCGAGCGCCTCTACGAGGCGGCGCGCTACCTCCTAGAAGCCGGCGGCAAGCGGCTGCGGCCGGCGGTCCTGCTGTTGACCGCGGAGGCGCTGGCGGACGTCGAGCCCGGGAGCACGGACTACCGGGAGTTCCCCGACCTGACGGGCGGCGACGTGGACGTGATGTCGGCGGCGGTCTCCATCGAGGTCATCCAGTCGTTCACGCTCATCCACGACGACATCATGGACGACGACGACCTCCGGCGCGGCGTGCCCGCGGTCCACCGCGAGTACGACACGGAGACGGCGATTCTCGCGGGCGACACGCTCTACTCGAAGGCGTTCGAAATCATGCTCCAGACGGGCGCGCCGCCCGAGCGCGGGATGGGCGCGATGCAGACGCTCGCGGAGACCTGCACCCACATCTGTGAGGGGCAGGCCCTCGACGTCGACTTCGAGACGCGAACCGACGTCCTCCCCGACGAGTACATGGAGATGGTCGAACTGAAGACCGCGGTGCTGTACGCCGCGGCGGCGTCGATTCCCGCGGTCCTGCTGGGCGCCGACGACGACACCGTCGAGGCGCTGTACGACTACGGCGTCAAGGCCGGGCAGGCGTTCCAGATTCACGACGACGTCCTCGACCTCACGGTCCCGTCCGAGCAGCTCGGCAAGCAGCGCGGCTCGGACCTCGTCGAGGGCAAGAAGACCGTCATCAGCCTGCACGCGGCCGAACACGGCGTCGACGTCGAGGACCTGCTGGACGCCGACGACCCCGACGAGGTCACCGACGCCGACGTCGAGGCCGCCGTCGAACAGCTTCGCGATGTCGGCAGCATCGAGTACGCTCGCGAGTGCGCGGACGAACTCGTCGCCGAAGCCAAGGCGCACCTCGACGTCCTCCCCGACAACGAGGCCCACCACCGCCTCGAACAGGTCGCGGACTACCTCGTCGAGCGCGGCTACTGACGTACCTTTTTTGCGCTCGGGGTTCGCCTTCGGCGAACCGCTCGCGCAAAAAATCTACGCTAAAAAAGACCGCGCGGCGAAGCCGCGCGGATGCTGGTGTTTCCCGATTGCGACTCCGATAACGCGCAACAACTGTTATCCCGCGCGCTGTCGCAGTCGTGAACATGAGCACCGACGATTCGAGCGAGACGGCCGAGGAGACGCCGGGCATCGACGAGGTCTACTGCCGGAACTGCGGCGAAATCATCGACGCGCAGGCGGAAATCTGTCCGGAGTGTGGCGTGCGCCAGCGCTCGCCGGACACCGGCGCCGGAAACGACGCCGGCATCGCGGCGGTGGCGTCGCTGCTGATTCCGGGCGCGGGGCAAATCTACCTGGGGCACCTCGGGCGCGGCCTCGGCTTCATCGTGGGGTCGTTCGTCGCCGGCCTGCTGTCCATCTTCCTCGTCGGCATCCCGCTGCTGCTGGGCATCTGGGTGTACGCCATCTACGACGCCTACCACCTCGCCGAGGACCCCGAGCGCGGCGCGTAGTCGGCGCGAATCCCAACGGATTTGCCGCCCTCGGAGTAACACACGGACAATGGACGACGAACTCCGCGAGCGCGTGCGCCGCGAGGCCGAGACCGCGGCGCTGTTCAACGCGCTCAAGCACGGCAGCGACGCCCAGGTCGGCGCCATCATGGGGCCGCTGATGGGCGAGAACCCGGACTTCCGACCGCACGGCGACGAGATTCCCGGCGTGGTCGCGCCCGTCATCGAGGACGTGAACGCGATGGACCGCGAGGAGAAGCGCGAGCGCCTCGCCGAACTCGCGCCCGAGCGCGTCGAGGAACTCGACGCCGAGGACGACGAGGACGACCAGGTGCTGCCGGACCTCCCGAACGCCGACGACTACGACGAGATTCGGATGCGCTGTGCGCCGAACCCGAACGGCCCGTGGCACATCGGCCACGCGCGGATGCCCGCGGTCATCGGGACGTACGCCGAGGAGTACGACGGCGAGTTCATCGTGCGCTTCGACGACACCGACCCCGAGACCAAGCGCCCGCTGCTGTGGGCGTACGACGAGATTCTCGAGGAAATCGAGTACCTGGGCTTCGAACCCGCCGAAGTCTACCGCGCGAGCGACCGCCTGGAGACGTACTACGAGCACGCCCGCGAGCTCATCGAGCTGGGCGGCGCGTACACGTGTAGCTGTCCGGCCGGCGAGTTCTCCGAGCTGAAGAACAGCGGGGAGGCGTGCCCGCACCGCGAGAAGGACGTCGAGACCGTCCGCGAGGAGTTCGCGGCGATGGTGGACGGCGAGTACGACTCCGGCGAGATGGTCCTGCGCGTGAAGACCGACATCGAGCACAAGAACCCCGCGCTCCGGGACTGGGTGGCGTTCCGCATCATCGACACCCCCCACCCGCGCGAGGAGGCCGAACAGTACCGCTGCTGGCCGATGCTGGACTTCCAGTCCGGCGTCGACGACCACCTCACCGGCGTCACGCACATCATCCGCGGCATCGACCTGCAGGATTCCGCGAAGCGCCAGCAGTTCGTCTACGACTACTTCGACTGGGACTACCCCGAGGTCATCCACTGGGGCCACGTGCAGGTCGACGCCTACGACGTCTCGATGTCCACGTCGACCATCCGCGAACTCATCGACGCGGGCGACCTCGACGGCTGGGACGACCCGCGCGCGCCGACGCTCCCGAGCGTGCAGCGCCGCGGCATCCGCGGGGAGGCCATCGTGGACGCGATGGTAGAGCTGGGGACGTCCACGAGCAACGTCGACCTCGCGATGTCCTCTGTCTACTCGAACAACCGCGACCTCGTGGACGACGAGGCGCCCCGGCAGTTCTTCGTCCGCGACGGCTTCGACGACCGCGGCAGCGGCGCCGACGAGGCGTACGCCGCTATCGAGGTGCCCGTGGAGGGCGGTCCGGACAGCGCGAGTCCGCCCGTTCACCCCGAGCACGAGGACCGCGGCGAGCGCGACATCCCCGTTGGAGACGGCGTCCTCATCGAGGAGGACGACCTGCCGGCGGTCGGCGAGCGCGTCTGGCTGAAGGGGTACGGCCCCGTGCGCTACGACGGCGAGCGCCTGGCGTTCCTCGACGCGGACATCGACGTCGTCCGTGAGGAGGGCGTTGACGTCGTCCACTGGGTGCCCGCCGATGACAACGTCCGCGTCCGCCTGCGGACGATGGACGGCGACGTGACGGGCTACGCCGAACCCGGGTTCGCGGACGTCGACGCGGACGAGGTGGTGCAGTTCGTGCGCGTCGGGTTCGCGCGCTGTGACCGCCACGACGCCGACGAGTCGGTGGCGTACTACGCGCACCCCTAGGCGAACTGGAGCCACGCGACGACCGCGAACACGGTCGTCGTCAACACGACCTGCATTCCTGCGGACGCGAGTACCCCGACAGTCGCGTAGCCGGCGCGCCGCGCGCTCCCGGGGAGGTCGTCGCTCGCGCGGAACTCGACGGCGAAAACAGTCGCGGCGACGCCGAGCAGGAGTCCGAGCGGGCCGCCGGGGAGCATGAGGACGAAGCCGACGACGCCCGCCAGCGCCGCGGTCCGCGTGTCCGTCCCACCGGCGCGAGCGCCGACGAAGCCGGCGAGCCAGTCGACGAGCGCGGCGACGACCGCGAGGCCGACGAGCACGGCGAGCAAGAGGAAGCCGGGCTCGCCGGTCGTCCACCAGAAGACGAGCACGCCGGCCAGCGAGAGCAGGCCGCTCGGCAACAGCGGGAGGACACTCCCCGCGACGCCGGCGGCGAGGAGCACGAACGCGACAGCGACCAGCGGGTCCATAGTGGTGGTACGCGAGGGCGTCGTTAGTCTTCGTCGGTGAAGCGCGCGAGTTCCGCCTGTGCGGCGTCGGTGCCGTAGGCCTCCACGAGCGGGCGGAGCGCGTCGCCGAGCGCGCGCATCGCCTGACTCGTGGAGTGGAAGCCGAGACTGTCCTCGACGGCGTCCCACGGCCGCGCCTGCAGGAGTTTCGCGACGAGCAGCCGTTCCTCGCGTGCGTCGAGCAGGTCGGCGTCGCCGGCGACGAGGTGGTGGCGAGCGAGCCGCCGGAACGGCGCGGGGTCGACGCTGTACATCCCGGGGCCGTGGGCCGCGCCGGCGACGACGCGCCACGACGACGCCGAGAGGTCGAGCGTCTGGTCCGCATTGCAGGCGCGGAGCGCGGCGCGCGCGACGTCCGGGTCGAGGTCGTCCAGCGCGTCCGCGAGCACGTCGGGGATGCGGTGGGCGAACCACTGGGCGTGGCGGTCGTGGAGTCGCTCACCGAGGTGCGAGAGCGGGTCCAGCATCACCGCGGAGTACTCGCCGCTGGTGTCGTTGCGGGTGGTCGAGAGGTGGACCGTCGCGTAGCCGTTCGCGCGCCAGAACGACAGTAGTTCGGGCGTCGCGCCGTAGCCGACGCCGAGCCAGTCGGCGTCGCGCTCGAACTCGCGGCGGACCTCGCCGAGCAGTCGCGAGCCCAGTCCCCGCGAGCGGGCGGCGTGGTGGGTGGCGATGCGCATCACGCGGTAGCCCACGGGAATTGCGGCGTCCTCGTCGCGGAGCTGGCTGGTCAGGACGTCCGGTATCATGTTCCCTTTCACGCGCTCGCCCTCGTACATCGCCGCGCGGAGGTCCGCGTCGAGGCCGCCCTCGCGCGCGAGCAGTGCGACGGAGACGACGTGGCCGTCGTGGAGGAGCGCGCGCACCGCGAGGTTCGGGGCGTCGAGCAGGCGCGCGAGGTCGTTCGGCTCGGTGCGGTAGTGGGCGTACACGAGCAGGCCGAACGTCTCCCGGAGCAGATTCTCGTCCGCGAGGAGGTCCTCGGGAGTGAGTGTCTCGTAGGTGACGCGCTCCGTCGTCGCGTCCGCGACGAGCGGGTCGACGGCGGGCCGGGCGTCGAGGCCGAGCGCGCGGAACGCCCAGACCTCGACGGGGTCGCCGGCGGCGTACCGAATCGGCTGTGCGAGCGTCGCGTCGGTGACCTCGTGGTCGGTGTCGGCGAGCCGGTCGCGGAAGCGCACGTCGAACCCGCGGCCCGCGCCCTCGTAGCCGTGGACGGTCGTGGTGAACGCGAGGCGCTCGCAGTCCAGCAGCGATTCGAGCAACCGCACCGGAATCGCCGCGGCCTCGTCGGCGAAGACGGCGTCCGGGTCGTCCGGGAGAGCTGCGGCCTCCGGCGGTTTCGCGAACCGAATCCGTCCGCCCCCGTCCGTCTCGATTGGCTCGTCGTCGGCGGCGAGCGCGTCGAGGTCCGCGAGTAGTTCGCGTGCCCTCGCGAACAGTTCGCTGGCGCTGCGGCGGCCCGGCGCGGTGACGAGCACGTCGAGCCCCTTGCGCGCGAGACACGCGGCCGCGAGGCCGGCCGCACTGGACTTCCCGCGGCCGCGGTCGGCTTCCGCGACGACTGCTGCCGGTGGGTCGCGCAGTTCTTCGAACGCCGCGAGCGCGTCCATCTGGTCGCCCGTGAGACACGCCGCGTACGCCTCGCGGGGGAACGCGCGGTCGGCGGGCGGCTCGGGCTTCGCGTCGGCGACGCGCGGCGCGGGATTCGTCAGGCCGTCGCGGTCGAACGTGTCGGTGTCGGCGTCGTAGATAGCGATGCCAGGGTGGGTTCGGAGCGTCTCGACGAGCCGGCGGCGGAAGCGCCCGGCGACGTCCGCGACGTCGAACGGCGGCACCGCCAGCCCCTCGTCGAAGCCGTCGCGGCGCGCGGGCCACTCGGCCAGCGGCGGCGCGAGCACGAGCAGGAGGCCGCCGCCGTCCACGGCGCCGACGACGCGCCCGAGCGCGTTCGGTCGGCAGTCCTCGTGTGCGTCGAAGACGACGGCGTCCCGCGTGGTGCCGAGGAGTTCGTCGGCGTTCCGCGGGCCGACCTGCTCGCAGGCGAGCGCGTCGCGCGCGGAGACGAGCGTCGTCCCCGTCAGCGGAATCGGGAGCGCGTCGAGGACGCGGTCGGCCGCCGACAGGCACGCCTCGCGGTCGCCCGCGAGGACGAGCACGCGGCGCTCGTTGACGGAGCGAGCCTCTTCGTGGAGCCTTCGCGCGGCCTCGACGACCATCGGTCGTGTTTCGGCGACCCGCGGGAAGGGCGTTTCGTCCCGCGGCACCCGGCGTCGGCCCTGCGCCGGCGTCGCACGGCGACACACATTGAAAGCGCTTTTAACTGAGGGACCCCCAGATGTAGGATACAGTCCACGGGGGTCGATGATGCTCCTAGCCGTCAGGGATTCCGCACCGGCAGGGGAGCGCAAGCCCGTCCGTGGAACTAGGTGAACAATACATGCCAGTGTACGTAGACTACGACGTTCCAGCAGACCTCCAGGAACGAGCCCTCGAATCGCTCGAAGTGGCTCGTGACACGGGTACAGTCAAGAAGGGTACCAACGAGACGACCAAAGCCGTCGAGCGCGGCAACGCGGATCTCGTGTTCGTCGCGGAGGACGTCTCCCCCGAGGAGATCGTGATGCACCTCCCCGAGCTCGCCGAGGAGAAGGGCATCCAGGTCGTCTTCGTCGAGACGCAGGACGAACTCGGCAACGCCGCCGGCCTCGAAGTCGGCAGCGCCGCCGCGGCCGTCACGGACGCCGGTGACGCCGAGGGCGACGTCGAGGACATCTCGACCAAGATCGAGGACCTCCAGTAACCACCCATGAGTGCAGAGGAAACTGAAGAAGAGGGCTCCACGCCCGCCGAAGTCATCGAGGTCGTCGGCAAGACCGGGATGCACGGCGAGGCGATGCAGGTGAAGTGCCGCATTCAAGAGGGCTCCAACCAGGGACGCATCATCACGCGAAACGTCCTCGGTCCCGTCCGCGTGGGCGACGTCCTCCAGCTCAAGGAGACGGCCCGCGAGGCGGACTCCATCGGTGGTCAGTAATGGTCCAGACACGCACCTGTGACTACTGCGGCGACGACATCGAACCCGGCACGGGGACGATGTTCGTCCACAACGACGGCAGCACAACCCACTTCTGCTCCGCGAAGTGCGAGAAGAACGCGGACCTCGGTCGCGAACCGCGCGACGTCGAGTGGACCGAGGAAGAGGCAGAGGTCGAAGAATGAGCCACCACGACGAGCGCACGTTCGTGATGGTCAAGCCCGACGGCGTCCAGCGCGGCCTCATCGGCGACGTCGTCTCGCGGCTCGAGGACAAGGGCCTGAAGATGGTGGGCGGGAAGTTCATGCAG
Source organism: Halobacterium sp. NMX12-1 (assembly GCF_040435975.1). Lineage (NCBI taxonomy): Archaea > Methanobacteriati > Methanobacteriota > Halobacteria > Halobacteriales > Halobacteriaceae > Halobacterium > Halobacterium sp. NMX12-1. The sequence continues at coordinate 2,271,920 of NZ_CP159204.1, forward strand.
ATTAGCGAGGAGCTCGCCCACGAGCACTACGGCGAACACGAGGGCAAGCCGTTCTTCGACGGCCTCGTGGAGTTCATCACGTCCGGCCCCGTCTTCGCGATGGTCTGGGAGGGCGCCGACGCCACCCGTCAGGTTCGCCGGATGATGGGCGCGACGGACCCGCAGGAGGCGGCTCCGGGCACCATCCGCGGCGACTACGGCAACGACCTCGGTCAGAACATCATCCACGGCAGCGACCACGAGGACCCCGGCGCGAACGAGCGCGAAATCGAGCTGTTCTTCGACGAGGACGAACTCGTCGACTACGAGCTCGACGCGGCGACGTGGGTCTACGAGGACGCCGGCGACCACTAACTCCGGCCGTCTCTCTGCCTCTGCGGTCTTTTCCGCGACGCATCACTCGTAGCCGTAGCGCTCGCTACTCCGTTCCGCCCGTCGTCACGCCGAGTTGCTGGAGCACGACGCCGACGGCGACCGCGATGACGCCGAGCGCGAGGCTCTCGACGCGCACGTTCACGAGGAGCGCGAGCGTGCTGAGCGCGCCGATAGCGGGGAGCCACGGCACCAGCGGCACCTCGAAGCGCCGCTGGGCGTCCGGGCGCTTGCGCCGCGAGTAGACGACGGCGACGTTGACGCCGACGAGCCCGGCCAGCAGCATGAAGTCCGCGAAGTGGGTGAGCGCTTCGACCCCGAGCGCGCCGACCAGCGGAACGCCGGCGGGCAGCGGGGACGACTGAGCGAACAGGACGCCGAACGCGAGGAAGAGACCGGCGCCGAGCGCGCCAGTGAGCAGGACCGCGCGGTACGGCGTGTCGAAGCGGCGGTGGCGCTCCGCGAGGTCGCTCGGGAGTTGGTCGCGGCGCGCCATCGCTTGCTTCACCCGGGACCCCGCCATGACGGTGGCGTTGGTCGCGGACACCATCGAGAACAGCGCGCCCGCGACGACGACGTAGAACCCGACGCGGCCGAGGAAGTACCACGCCGCCTGCCCCATGACGAGTTCGCCGTTGGCGGCGAGGAACGACCGGACGTTCGCCGCGCTCGCCAGCTCGGTGTGCTCGACGAGGAACGCCACGAACGCCGGGTCGTTGACCGCGAAGACGACCGACAGGACGACGAGCACGTACAGCGCGACGACGACGCCGATGCTGAGGAAGATGGCCCGCGGGACGGTGCGCTCGGGGTCGCGGATTTCGCCGGCGTTGGTCGCGATAGCTTCGAACCCGAAGAACGTGATGAACACGAGCGCAGCCGTCGACAGCGTCTCCCCAAACGCGGTGGCATGGTCGGCGAACGAGGCGACGACCACGTCCGTCTGCCACGCCCGCAGGCCGCCGTAGACGAACACGACGACGAGCGCGACCTTCAGGACCGTGACGACGATCTGGAAGACGCCGGTCTCCTTCGTCCCGAGGACGTTCAGTGCGACGATGCCGGCGAACACCGCGAGCCCGAGCGCCCAGCCGGGCAGCCACGCGGGCACGCCGAAGATGTCGTAGAGGAACCGCTCGGTCCACCGGGAGAAGCTCACCATGTAGAAGGCGGCGCTGGCGGGGTAGCCGAGGCTCATCGCCCAGCCGACGAGGTACGTCCACTCGCCGTCGAGGGCGTGGTAGACGTACGTGTACGCGCCGCCGTTCTCGGGGTAGACGGTGGCGAACTCGGCGTACGCCAACGCGGTGACCGAGCCGACCAGCGCCGCGAGCACGAACGAGACGACCGCGACCGCGCCGACGTTCGCGACCGCCAGCCCGGAGAGCACGAACACGCCCGCGGCAATCATCGTGCCGACGCCGATGGCGGTCGCCGCGAGCAGTCCGAGTTCGCCGGTCTGGTCGGCGTGCTCGGTGCTCATCTGCCCTTCCGGGCGGGCGGCAGTCGGCCCGGCGGCGCCGCGGGCGTCATCGAGTCGGTTCGGGGGAGCGCGCGCGGTTCGTCGACGGTGCCGGAGTCGGCGGCGCGACGACTCGACATTCACTCGCGGGTTCGACGCACGCGGGCATCAAAGTTGTCGCCGAACCCGACATCCGTGGGTTCTCCCGTGGCGAGCCACAGGGGAGCACATGGACTGCGTCGTCTGTAACAGAACCGGCACGGCGTACCGGCTCGTGGACGAGCCCGCGGAACCGCTGGCCGTCTGCGAGCAGTGCGTCGCCGAGCACCTCGCGGACGCGGCCGACGGCGCGTGCGTCTACTGCGGGACAGCGGGCGGCTACGACCTCGTGGAGGACACGAGCGCGGTCGTGGCGTCCGAGTCGCAGGCCGAGCGCGTCGTCGTGACGCCGGGCGTCGTCTGCCACGACCACGTCGGCACCCTCCGCCGCGAGAACACGTGAGCGCCGGCGTCAGTCGTCGGCGGGCGCGGCGGGGACGTCGATGGAGCCGTCGTCGAGGTCGGCTTCGACGTTGCGCGCGGCCTCGACGAGGTTCGCCATCTTCCCGTAAGCGACCTCCCGCGGGAGCAGTTTCACGCCGCAGTCGGGGCTGACCGTGAGCCGCTCCGGCGGGACGACCTCCAGCCCTTTCCGGATGTTGCGTTCGATTTCTTCGACGGACTCGACTTCGGCGACGTGGGCGTCGACGACGCCGAGCGCGAGGTCCTTCGAGAACTCGGGGTCCGTGAAGACGTCCAGTTGCTCGTAGTCGCCGTTCGCGAGTTCGAGGTCGAACTCGTCCACGGGGAACTCCAGAATCTCGGGGTAGATGCGGGAGTAGTCGCCGTAACAGACGTGCAGGCCGATGCGGACGTCGTCGGGGATGCCCGCGGCGATGCGTTCGAGGCACTCGCCGACGATGGCGTGGTCGTCGGGCGTCGTCGCGAGCGCGGGCTCGTCGATCTGGATGTAGCGCGCGCCCGCGTCCACGAGCTTCTCGATCTCCTCGTTGACGAGGTCCGCGAGGTCGTAGGCGAGTTCGTCGTCGCCGTCGTAGGCCTCGTTGAAGCTCCACGACGCGAGCGTGTACGGGCCCGTAATCGGGACCTTCACGGGGCTGTCCGCGACGCCGGCGGTGAACTCGTACTCGTCGACGAGCCACGACTCGTCGTAGGAGACGTCGCTGACGACGCTGGGCTTGTCGAAGTAGTTGTGGCCCCACACCTTGACGGGGCCGTTGAACTCGTAGCCCTCGATGCGGTCGGCGAAGAACTCCACCATCTCGTTGCGCCGCATCTCGCCGTCCACGACCACGTCGAGGCCGGCGCGCTCGTGCTCCTCGGTGATGAGGCGGGCGGCGTCGTCCTCGGCTTCCGCGAGTTCCTCGTCCCCGAAGTCCGCGTCGGGGTCCTCGTGGAGGTCGTTCGCGCGGTCGAGCCACTTCGGCTTCGGGTACGAGCCGACGACGGTCGTCAGCAGGAAGTGGTCGTTGTCGTGGCCGTCGGGACGGAACTGCTCGCGGTTCGAGCTCATGCTGTCACCTCGCGGGTGGCGTCGGCGAGCGCTTGCAGTTTCTGCTCGAAGCGGTTCACGGGCAGGTAGAACAGCCCGGTGTTCGCGGTGACGTACGCGTCGTCGAACTCGATGGCCTCGGGGACGGACTCCCGGAACCAGTCCACGCGCTCGCGGATGGTCTCCGGGGACTCGACGAGCGTGTTCTGCCCGTCGACGACGCCCAGCGCCACGGAGTCCTTGGTGCCGTACTCGGTGACGTTGTAGAGGTTGTCCTCGTGGTTCGTGACGAAGTCGTAGCCGATGGCGTCCACGCCCGCGTCGAGGAGGTGGGCGTGGACCTTCTCTTCGAGCGCGCCCCAGTAGGTGTGCGCGACGACGTCGGCGTCGGCGGCCTGCGCGACGGTGTCGATGGCGTCGCTGGCGCGCTCGTCCTCGCCCTCGGCGGGCGGGTCCGTGACCAGCGACGGTTCGAGGACGAAGACGGTCTCGACGTCCGGGAACGCCTCGACTTCGCCCGCGAGGAACTCCGCGACGGCGGCGAGGAACTGCTCGTCGTCGCCGTAGTGCTCGTCGGTGGCGAGTTCCGACAGCGAGTACGGGCCGGGGACGACCGCCTGCAAGTCGTCGGTGAGTTCGCTCGCCGCTTCGAGGTCCGCGGCGAGGTCGCCGGAGAACGTCAGTTCGCCCTCCACGATGGGGTCGCGGTAGAAGTTGTTGTTGTCGTAGTAGCGGACGATACCACCAGTTTCGACGTTCTCGTGGACGGTCAGGGGATGGGCGAGCATGTCGTCCCAGCGGCCCTGTCCTTCGACCACGCGGTCGAGGCCGGCGTCGCGCTGGAGGCCGACGAGCTCCTCGCGGACGTCGTCGTAGGCGGCTTCGATTTCGGGGCCCTCGTCGCCGCTGACGAGGTCGTGTTTCTGGTGGCCCTTCAGGTCCGACAACGTCTCCTTGGCGTCGTCGGGGAGGGGGTACAGGCCGGGGGTCGTCGAGATTCGGTTCATGCCCGACGCTACGCAATGCCCCTGTTTAATATTTGCTGTCGAATAATATGCTCTTCAGTTATTCCAGAGCTTGAGGACCGTCAGCGTCTCGAAGGAGTGAGACTCCTCGCGGACCGCCGCCGCGGAGAACCCGCGGTCGCCGGCGTACTCCACGACCTCCTCGACGCCCGTCAGCGTGCTCACGAGCAGGAGGGCGAAGCCCTCGGGCGCGAGCACGCGGCCCACGTCGTCGAGGAACGGCTCCACGACCTCGCGGCCCGTCTCCCCGCCGGAGAGCGCGACCTCCATCCAGTCGTCGCGCGCGGCGTCCTCGTCCCGCGGCAGGTACGGCGGATTGAACAACACCGCGTCGAAGGCGTCCTCGCGGAACGGCGAGACGAGGTCCGCCCGCACCACCGGCACGCCGCGGTCCCGTGCCTGCGCGCACGCGTACGGATTCAAGTCCGAGCCGACCACGCTCGCGCCGACCTCGTCGGCGACCGTCGCCGCCACGTACCCCGACCCGGTGCCGACCTCCAGCACGCGCGCCCGCGAGCCGACCTCCTCCACGGCGGCCTCCGCGAGCAGCAGCGAGTCCTCTGCGGGCTGGTAGACCGTCGTCTCCGTGCCGCGGCGGTCCGCGAGGTTGTCACTCATCCGTCTCGTCCTCCTCGTCGGCGTCGTCCGCGTCTCCCTCGCCTTTACTGTCCTTGCGGACGGCCGACCCCGGCTGGTCGGCGTCCTCCGGCTCGGTCGCCTCCACCGTCGGCTGTTCGCTGACGCGGAAGCCGCCGGTCTCGGCGCGCCCGGAGACCTCCCGCTGCGGGAACGGAATCTTCACGCCCGCCTCGTCGAACGCCGACTTCACCGCGGAGATGACCGCGGTCTGGGCGCGCCACTTCCGGCGCGCGCTCGGCTTGTCTATCCAGAACCGCAGGTCGAGGACGACCGCCGAGTCCCCGAACTCCTTCAACACGACCTGCGGCCGCGGCACCGTCAGGATGTCGTCGACGTCGCCCATCGCGTCTTTCGCCAGCGACATCGCCTCATCGACGTCGGCGGTGTAGTCGATGCCGACCTCCACGTGGATGCGCAGCCGGCCCTTCCGCGACCGATTCACGACCTCGTCGGACCCGACGAGGTCGTTGGGCAACATCACGTACTCGCCGTCGAACGTCTGCAGGCGCGTGTTCACGATGGTGATGTCCGTGACGATGCCGTCCTTGTCGCCGATTTTCACCCAGTCGCCGATTTCGAACGGCCGCGAGAACATCAACACCAGCCCCGCGATGACCGCGCCCAGCGTCTGCCGGGCGGCCATCCCGAGCACGATGCCGGCGAACCCCGCGCCAATGAGCAGGCCGCCGAGCTCGATGCCCCAGAGGTTGAGGACGATGACCAACGCGATGACGTACACCGAAATCTGGATGATGCGGTACGTGATTTCGGCCTGGTGTTCGCTGATGCCCTCCGTGCGCTTGACGAACCGGCTGACCGCGCGGTGGATGACGCCGGTGCCGACGTAGACGCCGACGAGGAACATCACGGAGAGGAACGCGCGGACGAGCATCGTCGCCTGCACCTGGAAGCTCGCGACCGCCGCCCACGCGATCGTCTCCGCGTCCCACGCGACGACCACGACGACGGTCGTCACGACGACGACGGCGAACGCACCGACGGCCGCGGCGACCGTCGATAACCGGGACTCCCGGCGCGCCGATTCGCGCCGCGAGAACAGGACGGCGGCGACGAGAGCGGCCAGCGAGACGACGGTCACCGCGACGCGCTCGACCGTCGAGAGGTCGTTTATCGCGACGTCCACGAACTCCGGCGCGCTCACGGCTCCCGTCCCTCCTGAACGCCGAGCGCGACGTTCGCCAGCGCCGCGAACGTCTCGGGTGCGAGGTCGCCGGGCCGCTTCGAGAGCACGTCCTCCTCGACGGCGTCCACGACCGCGTCGCCGTCGTCCAGCCCGGAGATGTGGACCGTGTTCCGGATGGCGTTGCGCACGGTCTTGCGGCGCTGCGTGAACAGCGCCTTCACGAAGTCGAAGAAGAACTGCTCGTCGGCGACCTCGTAGTCGGGCTCGCGGGGCGTCAGCCGCACCACCGCGCTCTCCACGCGGGGCTGTGGGTCGAACGCCTCCGGCGGGACGGTCTCGACGACCTCGACGTTCGCGTAGTGCTGGGTCGCCACCGAGAGCCGGCCGTAGTCGCTCGTGCCGGGCTCTGCGGCCATCCGCTCGGCGAACTCCAGCTGGTACATCAGCACGGCCGGCTCGCGGTCGGGCAGCAGCCGGAACGTGACCTCGCTGGAGACGCCGTAGGGAAGGTTCGAGACACAGCAGGTGTAGTCGGGGAACTCGACGTCGAGGGCGTCGCCCTGCACGACGACGAGGCGGTCCGCGGCGATTTCCTCGCTGAACTCCTCGCGGAGGAACTGCGCGTACCCGCGGTCGCGCTCGACGGTCGTCACGCGGTCGGCGTGCGCCAGCAGCCGGTCGGTGAGCGCGCCCGTCCCGGCGCCGATTTCGAGGACGTGCGAGCGGTCGAACGCCTCGGCGTACGTCGGAATCCGGTCGAGGACGCGGTCGTCGACGAGGAAGTGCTGGTCGCGGTCTGGGTCGGGGCGGCCAGCGCGACGAATCAGCGCGTCCGGGTCCCGAGAGTCAGTCATTGGCAGGTCTATCCCCCGCCGTTCCCTAAAGGCTACCTTCTGGTGTTGGCTACGCCTGCACGAAGTTCTGGTACTTCAGGTCGTCCTCGCGCATCTCGTCGAGGATGCGCTCGACGATTATCTCCTCGGGGTTGTGGAGGCCGTCGACGCGCTCCTCGACGTCCTCGAAGCTCTCGAATGGGCCGTTGCGCTTGCGCTCGTCGAGGATGTTGTCCCGGAGCTTGTCGCCGATGCCCGGCAGGAGGTTCAGCTGGTGGAGCCGCAGCGAGATGGGCTGGGCGTCGTTGTAGAAGTCCACGAAGCGCTGCTCGTTGGCCTCCACGACGTCCTCGACGACGTAGTCCAGTTCCGACCGCGCGCCGTCCGAGAGGTCGTCGTAGTCGACGACGTGCCCGCGCTGGATGCCCGCCTCGAAGTCGGGGCGGATGCGCACGCGGTCCAGAATCGAGATGTCCGCGTCCGGTTCGAGGCTCAGCTCGTAGAGGACGAACCGGTCAGTGGAGACGGCGTACGCGAGCGGGCCGTCGCCGTAGCCGCCGTTCGAGCGGCCGTGCGCGAGGAAGTCGAGGACGACAGCGTACTCTTCGTCCTCGGTCGAAGACGAATCACTCATACGAACCGGTACGCCCAGCCGACACTTAAACGGTCGGCCACTCGACCCGAGTCAGGCGTACTTCGCGACGACGTCGAGAATGTCGTCGAGCTCGTCGCCGGAGAGCGCGTACCGCTCCTGAGCGAACACCGCGCGCAGCTCCGTGCGGGTCCGCGGGAGCAGGTCGGCGATCTTGTACGCGACGGCCTCGTCGCTGACGTGTTCGAGCGCGAGCAGGTCCTCGACGAGTTCGCGGGACTCCTCGGGCTCGAGGACGGCGAACCGGTTGACGTGCTCGACCGCGCGCGCCAGCTCGAAGCGGAGTTCGCGGTCCTCCTCGGCGGCGCGCTCGGCCTCGACGTCCGTCAGCAGCTCCTTCGCCTCGGAGACGGTGAGGAACTCCTCGTCGAGCGTTTCCTTGAAGATGGTCATGCTAGTCCTGCTCGTCCGGCTGTGCGCGGAGGTGCGCTGCCGCCGCGATGACGACCTTGTCCTTGCCGTTGTCGTTGATTTCGACCTTGAACGCGTCGCCCTGCTTGCCGACGACTTCGCCGGTGAGGCCGTCGAATCGAGCGTGGAAGCGGCCGTTGGCCGTGGACGGGTCCGTCTTCAGGTGGACCTTCTGTCCTTCGTCGAACTCGGCGATGGCGCGCTGGGGCGGGGACGTACCGCGGTCGCGGGGGTCGTTCGAGAGCTTCTCGCGAGTGCTGTTGAGGGGTCCGTTGGAGCTCGGCATAGTCGTACGCCCGATTACTCCCGTCGCGGTTATAAAACGCACGTTACGTGCGCGGGTGAGCGGAGCGAACCCGCGTAGTTGCGAGCGGCGACCGGAGGGAGCCGTGAGCAGCGTGGCCGAGCGAAGTGAGGCCACGCTGATGCGAGCGCGGAGCGCAAGCGACCCGTGAGCCGCGCAGGTGAGCGGGACCACGTTTCAGCGACCGAAGGGAGCTGCGCGGCCCCTGAAACTGCGAGCGCGGCCGCCGCCGACGCACTCAAGTCGGCCTGCGCGCTAGTCGCGGGTGATGCGAGTACGGGACTGGGAGGACATCGTTTCGGACGTCGTGGAGTCGAACGCCGACCCCGAGGGGTGGCGCGCGCTCGCCGGCGACCGGGCGTCGGGCGTCGGCGAGGACTTCTACCTCGGCCATCCCTCGCAGGGCGTCTACCACTTGAAGACGTACGCGAAGAACCCCTTCGAGGTGCGCGGCGTGGGGACGCGGGTCGCGCGGAAGGTCGACGACGGGCTGGCGGACCTCCTCCCGGACGGCGACAGCGGTCGGTTCGCCGTCCAACAGCCCGTCGAGGACGAGGACGAGGCCGAGGAGCGCGCGAGCAAGCTCGAACAGGTCGTGCAGGCGCACGCGGACGCGCCGACGACGCCCGAGGACTTCTTCGACGACGTGATGGACGCCCTGGAGAGTCCGGCGTTCGGACCGATGGAGTACGACCCGTACGGCCGTCCGGACGCGATGGACGACCTCCGCGAGGAGTTCGCGGACGCCGAGGAGCTACTGGACGCGGAGCTGGACGACCTCGTCGAGGAGGACGACGTCGGCCGCGGCTTCCACTAGTTCTCGAACAGCGGCGCGAGTTCGTCCTCGTAGCACGGCCGGCAGACGTAGTAGTCGACCACGCCCGCGTCAGTCTTTGTGTGGATGGTGGCATGGACGGCGTGCCCGAGCGGCACGTCGTCCTCGCAGACGCCGCACGTGGCCGGCAATTCCCCTCACCAAGAGAATAAGTTGGCGCGTCTACACTTATAGCCGGTGGCGGGGAGCGTCAGTCCTCGGAGCGCGAGACGACGTCCGCGTCGGGCTTCCGGTTCTTGACGTCGTCGACCACCGAACTGACGTCGACGCTCTTCTCGCCGACGGTCGCGCCGACGAGCGCGCCGACGCCCGCGCCGGTGCTCGCGGCGTTCCGGCTGACGATTCCGCCGAGCGCGCCGCCGACGGCGGCACCGATAGCTGCGTACTTCGCACGACTGAACACTCGCTTGAGTCGGCTCATGTCCGACAGTTGGGCGCGGAGACGGATAAAGCTACTCGGCAGTCTCACCGGCGGAGTCGGGGACGCGCGCGAGCCAGACGTGCGGCGCGTCCAGTTCCGCGTCGGTCGGGAGGTACTCGGGGTCGTCCCAGACGCGGCTGGCGCCGGCGAGCCCGCGTTCGGCGGCGACCGTCTCGAAGAACGCGCGGCCGCGCTCGTACTGCTCGCGCTTCAGCTGGAGGCCGAGCGCGCGCTTGACGAGGTTCGTCAGCGGGCTGCCGCCCCGCCGGCGCGCGTCGAGTTTCGCGCGGAGGTCGGCGTACTCGCCGTCGAAGGCCTCGTCCATCAGCAGTTCCGCGTACCCCTCGACGGCGGTCATCGCGACGTGCAACTCCGCGAAGGCCTCGCGTCGGACCTCGCCGTCGGCGAGGGCGGCCACGCCGGCTTCGAGGCGGTCTTCGAGGTGGTCGGCGAGCCACGGCGCGGCGCCGAACTCCGCGGCGTGGGTGACCTCGTGGAACGCGATCCAACGGCGGAACCGCGGGAACGCGACGTCGAGGCTGTCGGCGGCGCCGACGACGTTCGGGTGGACGAAGTAGAGCGCGTGGTCGGACGTGTCCGCGAGCAAGAGCGGGTCGTACTGCCCGAGGACGTGCCGGGAGACGAACGCGAGCGCGCCCGCGGTGGTCGCCGTGTTCAGCGAGCGCGCGACGCCGGGGAGGTAGCTGGCGCGCTCGTTCAGCGGCTCGAACACGCGCCGGAACGTCGCGACGTTGGCGTCCACCCAGTGGTGGCGGTTCTGAATCTCGACGGTCTCGGGGACGTCGAACTCCAGCCCGGAGACGTCGCGGAGTTGCGCGCGGGCGTCCCGCACGTCGGCGGCGTACGCTTCTGCCTCGGCCTCGGAGAGGTCGAGGTCGCCGGGGTCGGTGGCGGCCTTCGCGGCCTCGGAGACGGCGTCCCAGTCGATGGCGCCGTCGCCGCCGGCGTTCGCGACGGCGCGCGCACTCTCGAAAAGCGTCATACGTGGAGTCGGCGGCGGACGGCCAAAGCCCTTCTGCCGGTCGCGGCCTACGCTTCGAGTTCGACGTCCTCGTCGTCGCCGCCGCGGCGCTTCAGGCCGACGAGCGCGGCGAACACCACCAGCACGACGAGCGCGACGAGCGCGCCGACCCCCGTCGAGCTACTCGACTCGCTTCCCTCCTCGCTCCAGCCGGCGCTCTCGACGTCCTCGTCGTCGCCCTCGCTGTCGGCGGCTTCGAGCGCGGTTTCCTCGTCGGCGCCCGTGGTCACGGACGGCGAGAAGTCGAACTTCGACTCGTGGAAGTGTAACTCGATGAGTCCCATACCCGTCAGTTCGCCGAGAGGCCATATATCCGTTGTGGGGTGGCCGCCGCGCTCTCGGAGGATTCTTGTCCGCGGCTTCGACAGGTGGCGTATGGACGAGCCACGAGAGTCGTTCCTGCGCCGCCTGCTCGACGCGCCCAGCCCCTCCGGCTTCGAGACGGCGGGCCAGCGCGTGTGGGTCGATTACGTCGAGGCGTTCGCCGACGAGGTTCGCACGGACGCGTACGGGAACGCGGTCGCCGTCTACGACGGCGGCGACACCGAGGTCGCGTTCACGGGCCACGCCGACGAACTGGGATTCGTCGTGACCGCAATCACCGACGACGGCTTCCTTCGCGTGCGGCCGCTGGGCGGCGTCGACCGCTCGGTCACGGAGGGCACCCAGATTACGGTCCACACCGACGACGGCCCCGTCAACGGCGTCGTCGGTCAGACCGCGGTCCACCTCCGAGATGCGGGGGAAGACGACCCGGCGAACGTCACCGAGCAGCACCTCGACGTCGGTGCCGACGACGGCGAGCACGCCCGCGAACTCGTGGATGTCGGCGACCCGGCGACGCTCGCGGCGGGCGTCCACGACCTCGCGGGGTCCCGCATCGCGGGCCGCGGCCTCGACAACCGCACGGGGTCGTGGGTCGCCGCGGAAGCGCTCCGGCGCGCCGCCGAGCGGGACGCAGACTGCACGGTGTACGCCGTCAACACCGTCCAGGAGGAACTCGGGACGCGGGGCGCGAGCATGGTGGCGTTCGACATCGACCCGGACGTGGCGCTCGTCGTGGACGTCACGCACGCCGCGGACAACCCCTCGTACCCCAGAGACCACGCCAGCGAGGTCGAACTGGGCGGCGGGCCGACCGTGACTCGCGGCGGGTCAAGCCACCCCGAGGTGGCGCGCGCAGTGCGGGACGCGGGCGACGCGGCGGACATCGACGTGCAGGTGGAGGCGATGTCCACGACGACGGGGACGGACGCCGACGCGTTCTTCGAGGCGCGCGGCGGCATCCCCACCGCGCTCGTCGGCATCCCGAACCGGTACATGCACACGCCCGCGGAGGTCGTGGACCTCGCCGACGTCGAGGACGCCGCGGACTTGCTGGCGGCGTTCGCGGTGCGGGAGGCCGACCGGGAGTCGTTCGCCGTGGACGTCTGAGCGCGCGACCGGCGCCAGCGGCCGCGTCCTCGGGTCGCGACCGCGGTCCGGTACGCTTATAGACGCGACACGTCCCCGTTGGTGTATGAGCGGCCGACCACTCGACGTACTCGAGGAGTCTCTTGAGGAGACCGTCACGGTCCGACTCAAGGACGGCGAAGAGTTCACTGGCGTCCTCACGGGCTACGACCAGCACATGAACATCGTGCTGGAGGGCGAAGACACAACGATTATCCGTGGCGACAACGTCGTAACCATCAAACCATGACGGGAGCTGGGACCCCGAGCCAAGGGAAGAAGAACACGACGACGCACACGAAGTGCCGCCGCTGCGGCGAGAAGTCCTACCACACGAAGAAGAAGGTCTGTTCGAGCTGTGGCTTCGGCAAGTCCGCGAAGCGCCGGAGCTACAACTGGCAGGGCAAGACCGGCGACAACTAACTCCGTTTCTCCTGCGTTTCTCGCGATTCCGTAGCGACGCGACTATTCTGCGTTCCGAACACTCGTAACTCGGAGCGTGCGCTCTCGGAGTGGCCGCGCACTCTGCCACAGCCTTTGGCTCGTGGTAGCACACAACCCTACATTTGGCACGTTCGTGCATACAACGACGGTGTGTTTCGGCGAGTTCGACACGGTTGCGGAAGTTTTACCCTGCCCGCTGGGGTAGAGGCGTCCATGTCACCCGGGCGCGAGGACGGCCCCGAGTTCGACCACCCCACGGAGAAGTGCGGCGTCGTCGGCGTCTCTCTCGCCGAGCGCGACGCCGCCTTCCCGACGTACTACGCGCTGTACGCGCTCCAGCACCGCGGGCAGGAGTCCGCCGGCATCGTCACCCACGACGGCTTCCAGCAACACCAGCACGTCGAGATGGGACTGGTCGGCGACGCCTTCGACGAGTCCGACATCGAGGAGCTCGTCGGGAGCGCCGGCATCGGCCACGTGCGCTACCCGACCGCGGGCAGCGTGGACAAGTCCTGCGCGCAGCCGTTCTCCGTCTCGTTCAAGGGCGGCGCGCTCGGGCTCAGCCACAACGGCAACCTCGTCAACGCCGACGAGATTCGCGACGACCTCGCCAGCAGCGGGCACGCGTTCACCAGCGACGGCGACACCGAGGTCATCGCCCACGACCTCGCGCGCAACCTCCTCGACGAGGACCTCGTCGCCGCCGTCGAGACGACGATGCACCGCGTCCACGGGTCGTACTCGCTGACTATCATGCACGACGACACCGTGCTGGGCGTCCGCGACCCGCTCGGGAACCGCCCGCTCGTCCTCGGGGAGCTCGACGACGGCTACGTGCTCGCCAGCGAGTCCGCGGCCATCGACACGCTCGGCGGCGAACTGGTACGGGACGTCCGCCCCGGTGAGCTCGTCGTCCTCCACGAGGACGGCGAGGGCTACGACTCCCACCAGCTCGTCGAGGCCGAGAACACCGCGAACTGCTTCTTCGAGTACGTCTACTTCGCGCGCCCGGACTCCGTCATCGACGACGAGCTCGTCTACGAGGTGCGACGCGAGCTCGGCCGCCAGCTCTGGGCGGAGAACGGCGTGGACACGGACGTCGTGATGCCCGTCCCAGACTCCGGGCGCGCGTTCGCGTCCGGGTACGCTGAGGCCGGACAGAACGACGGCGCGACCGTCGAGTTCGCGGAGGGCCTGATGAAGAACCGCTACGTCGGCCGGACGTTCATCATGCCCACGCAGGAAGCGCGCGAGCAGGCCGTCCGCCTCAAACTCAACCCCATCAAGTCCACCGTCGAAGGCCGCACGGTCACCGTCATCGACGACTCCATCGTCCGCGGCACCACGAGCAGCCAACTAGTCGACCTCCTCTACGAGGCCGGCGCCGAGGAAGTCCACGTGCGCATCGGCGCGCCGCCCATCAGCGCGCCCTGCTACATGGGCATCGACATGGCGACCCGCGACGAGCTCATCGCCGCCGACAAGACAGCAAGCGAAATCGCCGACGAGATCGGTGCGGACAGCCTCTCGTACCTCTCGCTGGACGCCGTCACGACCGCCATCGGGCGCTCGCAGGCGGACCTCTGCGCGGGCTGCGTGACCGGCGAGTACCCCTACGACATCCCCGGCGAGGCCACCGACCGCGAAATCGAGCGCCCGGCCGAAGCGCCCGCCGACGACTGAGTCCAAGCGACTTTTACCGGCCCGAGCGACGCGACGAGTATGCGACCCGCCCTCCACGTCGCCGCAGTCGCCCTGCTACTGGTCGCCGGCTGTATGGGACAGGGGCCGGCGCCCGCCCCGGACTCGACCGAGACGACGCCGTACCCGCCCGGCGTGAGCGCGGACGGCGTCGCGAACGCGTCCGCCCTCGTGGACGCCCACAGCGACCACGTCACCACGCACGGCGCCGTCGTCACGTCGAACGGCACGACGACGGTGCGAATCGGCGGCGAACCGCGGACCGTCGAGACGAACGCGACGGCTCGCGCGACACCGAATCTGACTCGCATCCACGTCGTCTCGTGGGGCGTCCGCGTCAGCGGGAACGAGACCGCGCCGGAGCGCTACGAGGTGTACGCCAACGAGACGACGGTGCTGGAGCGAATCGCGCACGAGAACGAGACCTCGGTCCGTAGCGAGCGCCGCGGGGACGCGCCGATTGTCGTCGAGCGCGTCGTCCGCACACAGCCGCTCCGCGGGGTGCTCGGCGCGCTCGACTTCGAAGTCGCCGGGACCGAGCGGCGGAACGGCCGGACCGTGACGACGCTCACCGCGGACGAGACGGCGCTGGGCGACGACACGCCCTCGCGGCACGCCGCGACGCTGGAAGTCGCGGCCAGCGGGCGCGTGCTCTCGCTTTCCACCGTGCGCGACCGGAACACGACAGCCGTCGGCCAGCGGACGCTCGACGTGACGTGGGCGAACGCGACGACCGTCGAGCCGCCCGCGTGGGTCCGAGAGCGGCGTCAGTAGAGCACGTACAGCAGGAGGTAGACGACGATGCCGAGCGCGAACGACACCAGCCACAGCGACGCCGCGACGCGGCCGACCTTCGCGTGGTTGGTCGCGGGAATCTCCGAAATCTCGCGGGTGCCCGCGAGCAACAGCGCGTAGTAGACCAGCGGAATCGACACCATCGCCAGCCCCATGTGGATAATCAGAATCGGGAGGTAGACGTACGTGTAGACGGCCTCGGGGCCGCCGAAGCCCGTGGTCCCCTCGACGACGATGCGGTAGAGGTAGAACACGAGGAACAGCGCGAACAGCAGCGTCGATGCCAGCATCGCGGCCTTGTGCCGCCTGACGTTCCCGTTGCGAATCGCGCGCCAGCCGACGGCGATGGTGCCGATGGCGGCCGCGCTGAGCGCGGCGTTCACGGTCGGGAGCGCCTGCAGCACCGCGTCGGGCGCGTGCGGCACCGCGGACGCGGGGACGAACCCGCGGACCGCGGCGATTACGAGCGCCAGCGACGCCACCGAGAGCACCGCGGTCAGCGAGCGAACGTGCCGCCGCGCGAACCCGTCTGTCATGGGCGGCGGTTCGGCCGCGCCCCCCATAGCGGTTTCCGTGTCGGCGACTCGCAGGGGACGGCCAAATCGTAGGGGTTTTAATTGGGCGGCGGGTACGGTGGATTGCAAACGCACGTAGCGAGCGTGGGTAGCCAAGCTAGGCCAAAGGCGCAGCGTTGAGGGCGCTGTCCTGTAGAGGTTCGCCGGTTCAAATCCGGTCCCACGCATCGCTTCGGCGTGAGAATCGCCAAACGCGATGCACGGTGATTCCCTCCCAAGGGACATCACCCACGCACAATCCTTTCCGTTCCAACATCCGACAGCGACGCTTCTGTGAATGGATTTGAACCCTGCGAGGAACGCGCAGCGAACGCAGTGAGCGAGCATTTCTCGCAACGGTTCAAATCCGGTCCCACGCATCGCTCGGGCGGCGCTACGCGCCGCCGAACGCCGAGACGGCTTCGCCGTCGAGGCAAAACGGCGATGCACGGTGATTTCCCCCTCCGGGACATCACCCACGCACAATCCTTTCCGTTCCAACATCCGACAGCGACGCGTCTGTCGTCGCACTCGTCACTGAATCCGTCAGCTACGGCGCTGTCGCTGGCGCTCGGGGCGACTGGTGACTATGTCGAGAAGAGCGTCAGTTGTCGGTCTCGGGGTCGTCGATGGCGTCGTCGAGGCCGCTCTGCTGGGAGGCGTCGGCGACGTAGTCGGCGACGTCGCGTTCGTCGGCGGCTTCGACGCGCCGGGAGTCGGCGTCGCGCTGGGATTCCGTTATCGTGTCCGTGCCGGTGACGTCGACGAACAGCGACGCGAAGTTCCGGTCAGTCGTCTGCGACATTCGTCTGGGTGGACAGGGAGTTGGCGAACGTGGCGGACGGTTCGGTGTCGGCGTGGTCGACGGTGAGGGAGACGCCGTCGGCGCCGACCGAGAGCGTGACGTCGTCGATGGCGCAGTCGTACTCGCTGACGTGCTTGCCGGAGCGGCGCACGCGCAGCGATTCGTCGAGGAGGCCGGCGTCCGCGAGGATGTCGACCTTGCGGTAGGCCGTGGACTGCGGGAGGTCGCAGGTCTCGGAGATTTCGCCGACCGTGAGCGTGGCGTCGCGGGTGGCTTCCAGAATCGTCCGGCAGTCGGCGTCGTCGAGTGCGTCGAGGACGTCCTGAACGTCCTCGGTGTCGGTGTGCGTGGTGGGGCCGTCGTCGCGGTCGGTGCGAATGCCGGCGGGCAGCTGACTCTGACTCATATTTCGTAGAATGCACTCCGGGGGGAGGAGTGTGAGACCCCTCTATCGAGGGTGGTTTAAGTAGGGGTGGGAAGGATCGAGGTCGTGTCGGGATGGTGGGCGTCAGGACCCCTCTTCGAGCACGTCCGCGAAGAGCTTGCGCTGGGCGGCGGTGAGGTGTTCCGTGAGCGTGGACGGCGTGATGTCGAGTTCGTCGGCGACGTCGGTGGCGTTGGCCTCGCGGGGCTGGGCGAAGTACCCCATCTCGTAGGCCGTCTGGAGCACTTCCAGTTGGCGCTCGGTGAGCTTCCCGCGGTCGACGAACACCGTGTCGCGAGAGGTGCCGCCAGTGGGTGCGCGGACGAGCCGCTGGATGTCGACCTCGGGGTAGCGGTCGCGGAACTCCCCGACGATGGTCTGGAGCTGGTCGAAGCTCTCGGCGTGGAAGACGACTTCGAGGTCGCCCGAGTGCGCGAAGAAGCGGTCCACGGGCGTCTCGAACTCGCCCAGACAGACGCAGGGGCAGTCGGCGTCCGCGTCGTGGGTGACGCGGTAGAGGTGGCGGTCGGCGTACTCGAACACCGGGTCGTCGTAGTCCTCGGGGACGGCGTCCGCGTCGACGAGGAACTCCGTGACGCAGTCGGCGGCGTCGGTGGCCGCGACGCTCGTGGAGACGTCGCTGATGGTGGTGTTCGCGCGCTCGGAGAGGTCGGCGACGGGGCAGACCGCCGGCGCGGGGAACTCGACGGTGACGCGAATCCCGCCAGACATTACTGGTCCGTTGGCTGGCTCCGCACTTGAGGGTGGGGGTCTACCGCAGCGAGGACGGCCCGGGAGAGAAGCAGCGTGCTCAGTCGTGGCGCTCGGAGAGCTCGATGTGGCGGCCGCTGATGGTGTCCGCGCGGAGCTCGTACAGCTTGATGTCGAGGTCGGGCTTGGATTCGCCCCAGATTTCGAACAGCGGGCGCTTCGCGTCGCCGTACTGTTCGACGTGCTCGACGGTCATCTCCTCGCGGGGAATCTCGGTGAGCGTGCCGGTGACGACGACGCTCTGGTAGGTGGGTTCGTCCTCCTCGTAGACGACGAGGCGGGCGTCGGGGTTCGAGGAGAGGAACTCGCGTTTCTCGCTGTCCGGCGTCGAGACGAGCCGGAGGTAGAACGTCCGGTCGTCGGCGTCGTACCCGTAGGAGATGGGAATCGCGTACGGGTCGTCGTCGCGGGCGAGCGAGAGCACGCCGGTTTCGTGGCGGCCGAGGAGCGCGTCGGTGTCCGACTGCGTCATCTCGGTCTGCTTCTCCAGGGCCATCGTAGACATGTCGTGCTTGTTCGGCAGTATCTTTATACTTGCCTATCTGGAGCGCGGAAAACCGGGAGACGCGTCACGGGCGCGCGCGATGCCAGCGAGGAGCGGCGGCGAGCGGCAGGACTATTCGGGCGCGTCGACGGGGGAGAACGCCCCGGTGGTGACCGAGGCCCCGCAGACGACGCACCCGTTCTCCACGAGGGCGTCCCGCATCGCGGGGTTGACCTCCATGGACTCCCCGCAACTCGGGCAGACGAAGGTGAACTCCTCACTGGCGGTCATCGCTACCTGAGCGTATGCTCGCTCCGGGTAAATGAACCCCCCTGTTTCCAAACGTCTGAGAACAACTTCCGCGCGAACCTACCTGTCAGCGGAACCGGCCGGCGAGCCCGGAGACGCGGCGTTTCAGGGCGTCCAGCCGCTGACCGACTGCGACCGTCGGAATCGACGGGACGCCACTCGGGGCGTCCGTCGGGCGCTCCGGGAGCGCGGCGCGGACGTGGTGGCGGGCGACGACGAGCGTCGCCGCCACGACGAGCACCGGGAAGCCGGCGAGCGCGACGCCCGAGAGCGGCTCGACGGACGGCGAAATCTGGGTGCCGAGGCCGTACGCGACGTAGACGCACCCGACGAGCACGGCGACGGTGGCGGCGGCGACGGCGAACCCGAGCCGCCGGGTGCGGGTCGCGAGGTGCGTGCAGAACGCCTCGACTTTCCCCGCGAGGTGGGTGGCGGCGTCGCCGGAGGTCTCGGTTTCGCCCGCGCGCCTGACTGCGGCGGCCTGTTCGCGCGTGAACGCCGCGAGTCCGGGGCGCGGCGCGACGGCGGCGTGGACGGCGACCCCGGCCGCGATTGCCGTCCCGACGGCGACCGCGGCGACGCCGGCGCTGACCGGGGTCGTGAGCACGATTCGGGAGCCGTCCGGCGGCCGGAAGACCGCGACGACCGCGAGCGTCGCGGCCAGCAGGAACGACGCGAGGCCGAGCACGCGCCACGCGACCGCGCGCACGCCGTCGAGCGCGTCGAGGTGGGCGTCCAGCACCGTCTCCGTCCCGGTGACGGCGGGCGCGCTCGCGTCGAACGATTCGGGGTCGGGCCGACGGTCGCCGGGCGTGCCGCCGGGCGGCACGTCGAACGCCAGCGGGTTCGCGACGGCGTCCTCGACGAGCCGGGCGGGCGTCGTGTACTCCGCGCGGAGGTCCGCGGCGACGGACTCGGAGAGTCGGTACAGCGAGTCGTCGCGGCGCGCGTCGTCCATCCCCAGTGAGAGCAACGAGACGTGGTCGAGGGCGAGCTGGACGTTCGTGAGCGTGACGACGCCCCACTCGCCGTCGGGCTCCTCGACGTCCGTGTAGCGGGCGACCTCGCTGCTGTCGGCGGTCGTCGACCACACTTGGCCGACGGCGCGCAGGCCGAACTCGCGGTGGAAGCAGACGTAGTCGCCGCGGTCGAGGGCCGCGAGAACGTCGGTGTCGCGGGTCGCCCACGCGTGCGTGTCGGCGAGGCTGCGGAGGAGGTCGGAGACCGCGGGCGGCTCCGCGGCCGTCGCGTACCCCTCTCCGAAGGCGTCGGTGAGGTCCTCGCTAGTCAGCGAGGCGAGGTAGACGCGGTCGGCGAAGTCGGCGGGCATACGGGAGCGCTGACGCCGCGGGTACTTAACTGTCGCCCGCGAGATTTCCCGCGTTTCCGGCCGGCAAGCGGGGTATTGAAATGGTGGCACCTCCATACGGCAGGGTATGCCGAAGTATTCGACCGGCGGCGCCAGCGGCGGCGGGGGCGGACAGACCTGCGAGCTCTGCGGGTCGACGTCCGACTCCCTCCGTTCGGCGGACGTCGCTGGGGCGGAGCTCACGGTCTGCCCCGACTGCGCGAGCAGCCACGACGAGAGCCCCGACCGGACGCCCGACGAGGACCAACAGCGCAAGCAGGAGGCCGCCCAGAACACGGCCCGCGCGCTCGACCAGGCGACCGGCGACTCCAGCCACTGGGAGGAGAACGGGACCGACTACGAGCGCGACCAGCTCCCGTACCTCGTCACGGACTACGGCGAGCGCGTCGTCCGCGCCCGACAGGAGGCGGGGCTCCAGCGCGAGGAGCTCGCGGAGGAGCTCGGCGTCGACGAGTCGGACCTGCTGGCGGTCGAGCAGGGCCGCGCGACGCAGGCGAGCGTCGGCGGGTCGGTCGTCGCGGCGCTCGAAGACCGCCTCGACGTGGAGCTCAGCGACGAGTAGCGCCGGCGGCCCCGGTCGCGGCCGGCCGGGAATCAATCATCTTTTTTCAGGCGGGAGCGAAGGTCGGGTATGGACCTCTCCGCCGAGCAGCGCCAGATTCGGGACGCCGTCCGGGAGTTCGCAGCCGAGGAGATTCGCCCGACGGCGGCCGACGCCGACCGCGAGCAGGAGTTCCCCGAGGGCGTCTGGGACGGCCTCGCGGAGATGGGGATGACCGCGATGACCGTCCCGGAGGCGTACGGCGGCCTCGACGTGGACAGCCTCACGTACAGCGTGGTCAACGAGGAGGTCGCGTACGGCGCGCTGTCGGTGGCGACCGCGCTCTCCGTGCACTGCCTCGCGACGTCCTGTATCGCGGAGTTCGGCAGCGACGACCTCAAGTCTGAGTGGCTGCCGGAGATGGCCGACGGCCGACCGGTGGGCGCGTTCGCGCTCTCGGAGCCCGACGCCGGCTCGAACCCCGCGCAGATGACCACCGAGGCCGTCCGCGACGGCGACGAGTACGTGCTGAACGGGAAGAAGCAGTGGATCACGAACGGGAAGCGCTCGGGGGTCGCCATCGTGTTCGCGAAGGTGGACGGCGACGACGACAAGATAACGCAGTTCCTCGTGCCCAAGGACACGGAGGGCATCGAGGTCGGGAAGAAGGAGGACAAGCTCGGACTGCGCGCCAGCGACACCACGAGCCTGCTGTTCGACGACTGCCGGATTCCCGCCGAGTACCGGCTCACCGAGGAGGGCAAGGGGATGTCGGCGGCGCTGCACATTCTGACTGGGGGCCGCATCGGCATCGCGTCGCAGGCGGTCGGGCTCGCGCAGGCGGGCCTCGACGCCGCACTCGAATACGCCGACGAGCGCGAGCAGTTCGACCGGACGCTCTCCGAGATTCAGACGATTCGGCACAAGCTCGCGGACATGGAGACGCAGACGCAGGCCGCGCGACTGCTCGCGCGGGACGCCGCCCGTCGGGCTGACGCGGGCGAGGACCACCGCGACGCCGCGGCGAAGGCGAAGTACTTCGCCAGCGAGGCCGCCGTCGACGTCACCAACGAGGCCGTCCAGATTCACGGCGGCTACGGCTACACGACGGAGTTCGACGTCGAGCGGCTCTACCGGGACTCCAAGATTACGACCATCTACGAGGGCACCTCCGAGATTCAGAAGGAAGTCATCGCGCGCGGCCTGCTGGACTGAACGGCCCCACGACCTTTGGGCGAGCGCGCCGACGCCCCGGACATGACTGACTCCGAGGACTGGGACCGCGACGTCGTCGAACCCGTGTTGCGCGTGCTCCACCAGGCGGGCGTCGCCGTCACCGCGGACGTGGTCGCGACGAACCTCGACGCCGTGCTGGACGACGCGCCGACCGCCGTCGAGGTGGACGCCGCGCTCGCGGAGCTGGACGAGGACAACTTCGTGCGGCCGTTCGCGGACACCGACGACTACTACGTGATTACGGACCGCGGCAGCGGCCACGTCAGCAACGAGCTCGACGAGGAAGGGTTCGGCTTCGTCAACTGACCCACCGAAGGTTCTAACCTCCGGACGGCCTACAAGAAGTCGTGACCGACTACGAAGCAGTCGTCTACGACCTCGACGGGACGCTCGTCCGGCTCGCGGTCGACTGGGAGACCGTCGAGCGCGAGGTCGCCGCGCGGCTCCGCGAGGCGGGCGTCGAGCCCAGCGCGTACGACATGTGGGAGATGCTGGACGCCGCCGAGGACGCGGGCGTCGGCGCGGAGATCCACGAGCTCATCGCGGGCCACGAGCGAGACGGCGCGACCCGCGCGGAGCGACTGCCGGGCGCGGACGAACTCGCGAGCCTCGACATCCCCGCGGCGGTCTGCTCGCTGAACGCGGAGGACGCGTGTCGCAGCGCGCTCCGGCGCCACGACTTGCTGGATTCGTTCCGCGTGGTCGCGGGCCGCGACACGGTGCCCGCGCGCAAGCCCGACCCGCAAGCGTTGACGTGGGTGCTCGACGAACTCGGCGTCGCGCCCGAGGACGCGCTGTTCGTCGGGGACTCGGCCTCGGACGAAGTGACCGCCGAGCGCGCGGGCGCGTCGTTCCGCTGGGCGTAGCTACTCCTCGACGTTCCGGCGCGCGTACCAGTACGTCGCCAGCGCCGTCACCAGCCAGACGACCGCGCCGACGCGCACCGCGAACGACACCCGAGCGGCCCACGACGGCAGCGTGTAGAACAGCGAGAGGACGACCACCGCGGGCGCGCCGACGACGATGGTGAGCACGAACGTCGTCTGCATCACCCAGCCGTAGTCAACGCCCTCCGGGTCGGTCTCCTCCTGTAGCTCCGGCACACGCGAGAGCACGGCGGCCCCCGGCATAACTTCCCCGTTGTGCGGCGCCGGTTCGCGTACGTTTATCAGGCCGCCCGCGCGACCACGGAGTATGCCGACCGTCCGAGACGTCCGCGGGAACGCGGGCGACGAGCCGATTACGATGCTGACCGCGTACGACGCGCCGACCGCCAGCGTCGTCGACGACGCGGGCGTCGACGTGATTCTCGTCGGCGACAGCATGGGCAACGCGAAGCTTGGCTACGACACCACGCTCCCGGTGACCGTCGACGAGATAGCGAGCGCGACCGGCGCGGTCTCCCGAGTCACCGAGGACGCCGTCGTCGTCGCGGACATGCCGTTCCTGAGCTTCGGGGTCGAAGAAGGCGAGAGCATCGAGCACTGCGGCCGCATGCTCAAGGAGGCGGACGCCGACGCGGTGAAACTCGAATCCGGCCCGCACACAGTCGAGCTCACCGAGCGGCTGACGGACCTCGGGATTCCCGTGATGGCCCACCTCGGGCTGACCCCCCAGCACGTCAACCAACTGGGCGGCTACTTCCGGCAAGGCACCGACCAGAGCGCCGCCGAACAGCTGCTCGACGTCGCGCGCGAGCACGAGGACGCGGGCGCGTTCTCACTCGTGCTCGAACACGTCCCCGCGAACGTCGCCAGCGACGTCACGGACGCCCTCGACATCCCGACCATCGGCATCGGCGCCGGCCCCGACACGGACGGGCAGGTGCTCGTCGTGGACGACGCAATCGGGCTCTCCGAGCGCAGTCCGCCGTTCGCCGAGCAGTTCGGGGACGTCAGAGCCGAGATGGAGAACGCCGTCGAGGGCTACGTGGACGCCGTCGAGTCCGGGGAGTTCCCCGCCGAGGAGCACAGCCACGTCGAGGAAGACGTGGATTCGCTCTACTAGAGGCCGCGTTCGTCGAGGAACGCCGAGAGTTCGTCGTTGAACGCTTCGGGTGCTTCCAGCATCGAGAGGTGCGCGGCGTCCTCGACGGTCGTCCACGCCCCGTCTTGCACGTGTTCTGCGACGTACTCGTGGTACTGCGGGGGCGTGAGGCGGTCGTACTCGCCCGTGAGCGCGAACACGGGCGTCTCGACTTGGTCGAGGCGGTCGCGGACGTCGAAGGTGTGACAGGACATGAAGTCGCGCTCGACGACCTCGCGGCCGGCTTCGCGCATCGCTTCCTTCGAGACGGCGAGTTCGCGCTCGCTGGGGTCGTGGAAGAGGAAGTCCTCGCGGTGGAGGAACTCCACGGCACGGGAGAAGCCATCGCCCTCGCCGGCCAGCCAGTCGCGGAGTTCGTCCAGCACCGAGAGCTTCGCGCCGGAGCCCGCAAGCACCACGGCGTCGGCGTCGAAGCCGCCGTCGAGGACTGCCGTGAGGGCGACAGCGCCGCCGAGGCTGTTCCCGACGAGCACGCCGGCGTCCACTTCGTCGGCAACGGCCCGAACGTCCTCGACGTACGCGGTGAGCGTCTCGGGGCCGGGGTCGGTGTCGACGTCGTCGCTCTCGCCGTGGCCGCTGAGGTCGAGGGCGGCGACCGGCCGCGTGCCGGAGAGCCGCACGAGCTGGGCCTTCCAGACGCCGTGCGTGCCGCCGCTGCCGTGGGCGCAGAGCAGCGGCGTGGCGCTGCCGTCGCGGTCCTCGGCCCGGTAGGCGGTGGTGCGGCCGTCGTGGGTGACCGTCTGCATGGTTGCGGCGAGGACGACCAGCGCCAAAACACCTACGGCGGTGTGAACCGCAATTCTACCTGTCTCGTCGTCGCCGTACCGTCCCCCACCAATCGCCGATAAGCTTATAAGTGTGTGATGGTAACTTTACGTTAGTCAAATGAATCCGAAATCCTTCACCGAGCAACTCGACGCGCCGGCGCGGCGCTTCGACTACGGCGACGAAACCGTCCTCGTCGCGGACCTCGGGGTCAGCGACGACGCGGTCACCATCGACGTCGTCGACGAGACGGTCATCCTCGTCGTCGAGGCCGACGACGAGACCCGCCAGCACGAGTTCGACGTGCCCGCGGGCACGGTCGCGAAAGCGCTTATCAACAACGGCGTCGTCACCGTCGAGGTGGAACGATGAAACTCACGGTCAAGCCGCTCAAGCAGAAGGACGCGGGCCGTGGACTGGCCGCCATCGACCGCGCGGCGATGGACGAACTCGACCTCGAGAACGGCGACTACGTCGTCCTCAGCAGCGACCAGGGTCGCGCCGTCGCCCGCGTCTGGCCGGGCTACCCCGAGGACGAGGGCGAGGGCATCGTCCGCATCGACGGCCGCCTCCGCCAGGAGGCCGAAGTTGGCATCGACGACAACGTCGCCGTCGAACCCGCTGACATCAAGCCCGCGACCGCCGTCACGGTCGCGCTCCCGCAGAACCTCCGCGTTCGCGGGGACATCACGCCGATGGTCCGGGACCGCCTGAGCGGCCGCCCCGTCACCACCGGGCAGACCATCCCCATCTCCTTCGGTTTCGGCGGGATGAGCACGGTCTCCGGCCAGCAGATTCCCGTCAAAATCGCGGACACGGACCCCGACGGCACGGTCGTCGTGAGCAACGACACCGAGATTCAGGTCTCCGAGCAGCCCGCCGAGGAAATCGCCGCGGGCGCGCCCGCCGGCGAAGCCGGCGACAGCACGCCGAACGTCGCCTACGAGGACATCGGCGGCCTCGACCGCGAACTCGAACAGGTCCGGGAGATGATCGAGCTCCCGATGCGCCACCCCGAGCTGTTCCAGCAGCTCGGCATCGAGCCGCCGAAGGGCGTGCTCCTCCACGGCCCGCCCGGAACGGGGAAGACGCTCATCGCGAAGGCCGTCGCCAACGAGATCGACGCGCACTTCCAGACGATTTCGGGCCCCGAGATCATGTCGAAGTACTACGGGGAGAGCGAGGAGAAGCTCCGCGAGGTCTTCGACGAGGCCGAGGAGAACGCTCCCGCCATCGTCTTCATCGACGAGATCGACTCCATCGCGCCCAAGCGCGGCGAGACGCAGGGTGACGTCGAGCGCCGCGTCGTCGCCCAGCTCCTCTCGCTGATGGACGGGCTCGAAGAGCGCGGCGACGTCACGGTCATTGCGGCGACCAACCGCGTGGACGCCATCGACCCCGCGCTCCGCCGCGGCGGCCGCTTCGACCGCGAAATCGAAATCGGCGTCCCCGACAAGGACGGCCGCAAGGAGATTCTCCAGGTCCACACGCGCGGCATGCCCCTCGCCGAGGAAATCGACATCGACGCGTTCGCCGAATCCACGCACGGGTTCGTCGGCGCCGACATCGAGAGCCTCGCGAAGGAAGCCGCGATGAACGCGCTCCGGCGCGTCCGCCCGGACATCGACCTCGAAGCCGACGAGATCGACGCCGAACTCCTCGAATCCATCCAGGTCACCGAGGACGACTTCAAGGCCGCGCTGAAGGGCATCGAGCCCTCGGCGCTCCGCGAAGTGTTCGTCGAAGTCCCGGACGTCACCTGGGACCAGGTCGGCGGGCTCGAAGACACCAAAGAGCGGCTCCGCGAGACCATCCAGTGGCCCCTTGACTACCCCGAGGTCTTCGAGTCCATGGACCTCCAGTCCGCGAAGGGCGTGTTGCTGTACGGCCCGCCGGGCACGGGGAAGACGCTGCTCGCGAAGGCCGTCGCCAACGAGGCCAACTCGAACTTCATCTCCGTGAAGGGCCCCGAACTGCTGAACAAGTACGTCGGGGAGTCCGAGAAGGGCGTCCGCGAGGTCTTCGAGAAGGCGCGCGCGAACGCCCCCACGGTGGTGTTCTTCGACGAAATCGACTCCATCGCCGGCGAACGCGGCTCCAACATGGGCGACTCCGGCGTCGGCGAACGCGTCGTCAGCCAGCTCCTCACGGAACTGGACGGCATCGAGGAACTGGAGGACGTGGTGGTCGTCGCGACGACGAACCGCCCCGACCTCATCGACAGCGCCTTGCTCCGTCCGGGCCGCCTGGACCGCCACGTCCACGTCCCCGTCCCCGACGAGGAAGCGCGCCGCGCCATCCTCGACGTCCACACGCGCAACAAGCCGCTGGCCGACGACGTCGACCTCGACTACCTCGCCAGCGAGACCGCGAACTTCGTCGGCGCGGACATCGAAGCGCTCGTCCGCGAAGCCACGATGAACGCCACCCGCGAGTTCATCAACTCCGTCGACCCCGAGGAAGCCATCGAATCCGTCGGCAACGTCCGCATCACCGCCGAACACTTCGACGAAGCGCTCTCGGACATCACGCCCAGCGTCGACGAAGACGTCCGCGAGCAGTACGAAGAACTCGAAGAGAAATTCGAGAAGGCAGCCACCCCCGAGGAGGAGGAACGCACCACCCCCGGGGCGTTCCAATAGTACCTTTTTGCTGCGCTCGGGCGGCTTCGCCGTCCTCGCTGGCAAAAAGCTACGCTAAAAAGCGCTCCTCGTTCCCGTCGCGCGCCGGAGGCGCGCGGTGGTCACTCGTCGGCCCGCTCGCTCACTGCGTTCGCTCGCGGTGAGTGAGCTAGCCGGCGACCGCTAGTTCTCTCGGCTACGAGAGGTCGAGGTTCTCCTCGACTTCTTCCTTCCACTCCGTATTCTGTACCTGCGTATCGTCGTAGACCGTGTTCGAGAGTCCGATTAGCTTCCTCGCTGCAGCGTCTATCGAATCTCGTGGTGGGAGACTCCCAATACGACGTGTCCACCGATACATCGGCACTTGGTTGGCAGCGGCACGTAGTTGGGTTGAATCAGTCCGAAGCGCCTCGGATGCTTCGTCAAGGTCCGCTTGACTATTTACCTCGAAACCGGGGCTCGTGACGATGTGTGCGTAGTACTGCAAGTCGGCGTCCGTCTGGCTAATCACGCTCTTGACTTCGAATAGCGGCTTGAAGTAGAACCAGACGACGCTCGACGAGACGAGGCCGAGTGCGAAACTCGCAATCGGGACCAACAGCCCGAAGGCCATCAGTCCAGTTTCTCGGCGGCGTCCTTCTCCACGAGCGGCTTCGCGTTCTCCTCGGGCAGGGTCACGATGTCCTCGGCTTCGAGCGTGTACGGGCGCTCGTCCACGCCGAAAATCTCGCCGACGTCGTCCGTTACGCGCACTTTCGTCCGGGCCACGTCCTCGTCGGACTCTGTGTCCTCGGCTGCGTCTTCGTCGTCGGTGACGCGTTCGAGGTCCTCCGCGATGGCCTCGGGCGGCTCGGGGTCGGCGGGTATCTGGTCCGTGTCAGAATCCGGATCGCCTGCGTCGGGCTCGGGGGCTGGCTCCGCGTCCGCGTCGTCGAGGCCGCCGCCCATCGCGGCCGCCGCAGACGAATCCTCGGCGGGCTCGGCGTCCGGTTCGGGCGCCGGGTCCGTCGGCGTCCGGTCGGTCGTGTCGCCGAGCGGTCCCGCGTCGGAATCCTCCGATTCGGCGCTCGACGGTTCGGCGTCACCGGCGATGACGTCGAGGACGTGGTTCTTGTTCGCCTCGATGCGCTCGACGAGGTCGCCGTAGAGCGCGCGCTCCTCCTCGGTGAGGCCGCCGACGTCGTCGGGCATCCCCGCGGCCGCGAGGCTCGCCTGCTTGACGAGCTTGCCCATGCGGCGCTCGTAGATGGCTTCAGCGACCTGCTCGGCGGTCTCGATCTTGTCCGTCAGCTCCTGGACCTCGGGGTCGCCGAACGGGTCGTCGGCCGCGCTCGCGGCGGCCTCCCGCTGGTCCTTGAGGTCCGCGATGTACGCCGCGACGTCGCCGTAGAACGAGTCCCGAAGCTCCTGGAGGCCGTCGGTCGCGCGCTCGCGGGTCTGGGCCGCCCGTAGGTCTTCGAGGTTCATTGTTTGGCTTTCTCCGCGGTGCCGCGGGCCATCAGGAAGACGCCCGCGTACTCTGGGACCGATACGACGCCCGGTTCCACCGTAAGCGTTTCCCCGAGCAGTTCCAGCGTGCGCGCCTCCTTCACGTCCACGGTGATGTCGTGGCCGACGAACGTCTCCGGGACGGCGTCCACCAGCGGGTCGAAGTCGTCCAGTTCCTCGCGGGTGAGCCGCTGGACGTGCAGGCCGCTGCCGCCGTGCAGCGTCCCCGGCAGTCGAATCAGGCGGTTCGTGTCCGTCGTCACGGGCTCGTCGATGGGCGCGTTCTCGGCTTCGACGGTCTCCTCGACGTACTTCCGCGCGACCTTCAGGAACGCCGGGTGGACGTCCACGTTCCCGCGCTTGACCGCGTCGGTGTTGTTCGCGACGGCGTTGTAGATGGCGCGCGCGGACTTCTCGCCGACGCCCTCCATCCCAGAGAGGTACTCGACGGCGTCGTCCTCGCCGCGCTCCAGGAGGTCGTCGGCGAACTCGCCGAGGCGCTCGGTGACCCGCCGCCCCCAGCCGCCGTCGGCGGGCAGCACGCGCTTGTTCGTCGGGTTCTTCAGCCCGAGTCCCTCGACGGTCTCCTCGCGCACGAGCGAGTCCAAATCGAGTTCGTTCCCGCGCACGTAGTCGACGATTTCCCGGCGCTGCTCGCGTTCGAGGTCGTGGACGCCCTCGTCGCGGACGTGCACGTGGTAGCCGCGGCCGCCGGAGAACGTCACCGTCAGGTCCTCGAACCCGAAGTCGCGTTCGAGGAAGTCCAGCAGTCGGTAGAGGGCGTCCTTGCACTTCGCGAGCATCTGCGCGTACGTGTCCTCGCCGAGCGTCACGCTCGGCAGGTGGTCGGCGTCGAGGTCGAAGACAAGGTCGGAGCCCAGCCAGTTCTTCTGCTCCATCGTGGACGCGCCCGGCGTCTCGTAGAACCCCGCCGAGAAGTAGACGTGGCGGGGGCGCTGTCGTTCGAGGAACGCCGACGTGTTCCCCAAGTCGAGCGTGGACTTGTGCCGGACCATCGTCGTGTCCGGCCCCGACGTCCACGGGATGTACCCCCACTCGCGGTCGTCGGCGCGCGGCGGGAGCTGTACCTCCGAGCGGCGGTAGAAGTCGCCGAAGCGCCCCCGGAGATACGCGCGGGTCCGTTCCTCCATAGCGGGAAACGCGTACGCCGACCGCCGGTAAATGCGTGTCGTCTCCGTCGTCTGCGTGCGTTCGCGGCGCCCTCGAATCGCTGCTCGTTCGAACACCGAGGGCCGCGCAGTCCGGCGGATTACAGCGCCGACTGGATGCGCTCTCGAATCCGGGGGTTGCCGTACAGGCCGACGGCGACGACCAGCACGCTGACCGCGAACGCGACCGCGGAACCGACCGGACTACTCGGCGCTGTGCCGCCGGCGATGCGGAGCAGGGTGAGGACGACGCCCAGCGAGCCCAACAGCACGAGCACCCAACCGAGCGCGCCGGAGAGCACTCGGCCGCCGAACTCGGCGGCCGCGATGGCGGAGGACTTCTCGCTCATAGCCGACGCTATCGACGGAGAACAGATATGTTTTCTGGTGGGTTCGGGGCGAAACGTTCCGTCGTCGCGGGCGCTACCGGCTGCCGCGCAGCAGTTCGGAGATGCGGTCGCGGATGCGGGCACGGTCGCCCAGTCGGAGGTAGTAGGCGCCCTCGCCGTCCTCGTAGTAGTTGTCGATTTCGCGCTCGACGCTGAACCCGAGGTGCTCGTAGAAGGACACCGCGCTCTCGTTGCTCTGCCGGGCGTGACACGACGCCTTCCCGGCGTCCTCGGTGACGCGCGCGACGAGCCGCTCGCCGTAGCCCTCGCCGCGGTACTCGGGGGCGACCGCGAGAAACAGGATGTAGCCGTCCGAGCGCGCCGCCGCGAAGCCGACCATCTCGTCGCCGTCGAGGAAGCAGTAGACCGTCGAGCGCCGGTAGGCGTTCGCGAAGAAGCCGCGTCGCTGCTTGAGGAGGGCTTCGTCCTCCCGGATGCGCTCTTTGAGGTCCCACGCTTCGTCGAGGTGTTCGTCGCTCCCCGGCGGGACCACGCGCTCGTCGACTGTGACGCTCACTGAGCGGGTGTAGCAGGCCGGCGAATATAATTCCACCGTCGCCGGACGCCGTAACGCTTTCACGCGTCGTCGGCGTCTCGGCGAACGATGCTAGGCGGCAGCCGCCCCGACGGCGAGCGGATGCAGCGCGCCGGCGAGTCCGCGTACGACCGCGTCCGCGAGGCCGCGCTCACCGGCGTCACGGTGGTCGTCCCGCTGCTCGTGACGCTGTACGTGCTCTCCATCGCCGTCGGGGTCGTCGACGACCTCCTCGAACCGCTCGCGCGAGTGCTGGCGAGCACGAACGTCGCGCCGAACGCCTCCGAGACCATCGTCGACCTCGTCGGCGTGCTCGTGGTGGTCGCACTCACGCTCCTCGTCGGATTCGCGGCGTCGTTCCGGTCCGGGGAGCGCGTGCTGGCGTACTTCGACGCCGTGCTCGAACGCGTCCCCGGCGTGGGCGCCGTCTACAAGAGCTTCCGGCAGATGAGCGACGTGATGGTCGAGAGCGACGCGGACAACTTCCAGTCCGTGAAGCTCGTGGAGTTCCCGCATCAGGACGCGTACACGCTCGGGTTCCAGACGACGGAGACGCCGAGCGCGGTCGCGGACGCCGCCGGCCACGACGAGATGCTGACGCTGTTCCTGCCGCTGGCGCCGAACCCCGTGATGGGCGGCCACCTCACGCACGTCCCCGCCGAGCGCGTGATGGACGTGGACATGACCGTCGAGGAGGGGATGCGCGCGGTGGTGACGATGGGCGTCGCGGTGTCCTCCGAGGACGGCGCGACCGACGGGCTCTCGCGGGAGCGCCTCGAACGGCTGACCGGCGAGGAAATCGCGCAGACGCAGGTCTCGGAGGGCGACGAATGAGCTACGAACTCAGGGAGCACACCGCCGACGTCGCCGTGGAAGCGACCGCCGACAGCCTCGGCGCCGTGTTCGCGGCGGTCGCCGACGGCATGGCCGCCGCGATGACCGCGGAGACCCCCGACGCCGGCAGTCGGTTCACGTTCGAGGAGCGCGCGGAGAGCCAGGAGGCGCTGCTGTTCGACTACCTCGACCGGCTCATCTACGAGCGCGACGTGCGCAACGTCCTCCCGGTCGACCACGACGCCGCGGTCCGCGAGGCGGACGGCGAGTGGGTCGTCGAGGCGAGCGCGCGCGGCGTCCCGCTGAACGAGGTCCACGCCCGCGACCTGAAGGCGGTCACGTACTCCGAGATGGACCTC
Source organism: Halobacterium sp. NMX12-1 (assembly GCF_040435975.1). NCBI lineage: Archaea > Methanobacteriati > Methanobacteriota > Halobacteria > Halobacteriales > Halobacteriaceae > Halobacterium > Halobacterium sp. NMX12-1. The sequence continues at coordinate 2,303,703 of NZ_CP159204.1, forward strand.
TCGGAGCGCGAGGGCGACGGCGGCTGGCACGCGTACGTCGTCTTCGACGTCTGACGGGGACTGGCCGACCTTTTTGCGTTCGCAGCACGTCGGCCAGCGTATGGTGACAGGCACAGCTCCCAGCCACGTCGACTACGTCGTCGACGGGGCGCCGACGGTTCGCGCGGTGGAGTTCCTCGCGGAGGTACTCTCGAACCCGCTGAACGCCGTACTGTTGCTCGGCGGCGGGTTCTCGGTGGTCGCGGCGGCGGTAGTGTACCTCAAGTACCAGCCGGCGGCCGCGGACGTGCGCGCGCTCCGCGGCACGCTCGAAGAGTACCACGCGTTCCTGCCGTGGATGCTCCGGCTGGCGGTCGGGCTGCCGCTGGTCGGCGCGGGGTTCGCGGGCTACTTCTTCTCGCCGTCGGTCGCGGCGCCGACGCGGGTCTTCCAGGTCCTGCTGGGGTTCTTCCTGCTGTTCGGGCTGGCGACCCGCGCGGTCGCGCTCGTCGGCCTGCTGGCGTACCTCGGCGGGCTCGTGCTCCGCCCCGAGCTCGTGATTGCCAGCGAGTACGTCGGCGGGTTCCTCGGCGTCCTCCTGCTCGGCGCGGGCCGCCCCAGCGCCGACCACTTGCTCCAGCAGGTCGCCGAGGCCGAGGGGTCGGTGTACGGCCGCTTCGACCCGCTGCACCCGCTGGTCACGAAGTTCAACGACGTGGTCGGCCCCTACGAGCAGTACGCGCCGACGGTCATCCGGCTCGGCGTCGGGTTCAACTTCGCGCTGCTGGGGTTCTGGGAGAAGCTCGCGAACCCCGGGATGGCGCTGGCGGTCGTCGAGAGGTACGACCTCACGTCGGTCGTCCCCGTGGACCCCGGGATGTGGGTCGTCGGCGCCGGCCTCACGGAGCTGGCGGTCGGCGTCCTCCTGTTCGTCGGGCTGTTCACGCGCGCGACCGCCGCGGTCGCGTTCGTCGTGTTGACGACGACGCTGTTCGGCCTGCCGGACGACCCCGTGCTCGCGCACATCACGCTGTTCGGGCTCTCGTCGGCGCTGTTCGTGACGGGCGCCGGTCCGCTGTCGCTGGACGAGCGGCTCGCCGCCGTCAAGGAGTACTCGCCGCTGGCGACCGCCACGGAGTAGCGCCCAGACGAAACGTATTCACGGGCTCCGCGCCCACCGCAGAGTATGAACACGTTCGACGCCGACGGCGTCACGCTCCGGGAGGTCGAGGACGACGTCTGGGAGCTCGAACGCGACGACGAGATGCGGGTGCCCGCCCGCGTGTTCGCCAACGAGACGCTCCTCGAGGACATCCAGAACGACAAGACGCTCGAACAGCTCCGGAACGTCGCGTGCATGCCGGGCGTGGTCGCGCCCGCGCTCTGCATGCCCGACGGCCACCAGGGGTACGGCTTCCCGGTCGGCGGCGTCGCCGCCTTCGACGCCGAGGACGGCTACATCTCGCCCGGAGCAGTCGGGTTCGACATCAACTGCGGCGTCCGGATGGTGAAGACGAACCTCACGTACGAGGACGTGCGCGGTCGCGAGGAGGAACTCGTTGACGCGCTGTTCGACGCCGTGCCCTGCGGACTCGGGGGCGGCGGCGTCCACGACGTCAGCCACACGAACCTCGAAGCCGCGCTCGAACGCGGCGTGGACTGGTGCGTCGAGGAGGGGTACGCGGTGCGCGAGGACCGCCTGCACTGCGAGGACGAGGGCCGCCGCCCCGACGCCGACCCCTCCGCGGTCTCGAAGAAGGCCAAGGACCGCGGCGCCAACCAGATGGGGTCGCTGGGCTCGGGCAACCACTTCCTCGAAGTCCAGCGCGTCACCGACGTCTACGACGACGAGACCGCCGACGCGTTCGGCCTCGACGAGGACCAAGTGGTCGTCCTGATTCACTGCGGCTCGCGCGGGCTCGGCCACCAGGTCTGCTCGGACTACCTCCGGCGCATCGAGCAGGAGTACCCGGACCTCACCGAGGACCTCCCGGACAAGGACCTCGCGGCGGCGCCCGCGGGCTCGGAACTGGCCGACGACTACTACGGCGCGATGTGCGCGGCCATCAACTTCGCGTGGGTGAACCGCCAGCTCATCACGCACGCCGTCCGCGAGACGTTCGCGGACGTCTTCGATACGTCGTGGCAGGCCCTGGAGATGGACCTGCTGTACGACGTCGCGCACAACATCGCGAAGAAGGAGGCTCACGACGTCTACGTCACCGACGACGGCTACAGCCTCGACGGCGACGGCGGCCGCGTCCAGCGCGACCTGTACGTCCACCGGAAGGGCGCGACGCGCGCGTTCCCCGCCGGCCATCCCGACGTGCCGACGGCGTACCGTGATGTCGGCCAGCCTATCATCATCCCCGGGAGCATGGGCGCCGGCAGCTACATCCTGAAGGGCGGGTCGCAGTCGCTGGCGCGGTCGTTCGGCTCGACCGCACACGGCGCCGGCCGCCTGATGAGCCGCACGCAGGCGAAACGCGAGTACGGCGGCGGCGAAGTGCAGGCGGACCTCCGCGAGCAGAACGAAATCTACGTGAAGGCCGCCTCCGGCGAGACCATCGCCGAGGAAGCCCCCGGCGTCTACAAGGACGTCGACGAGGTCGTCGGCGTCTCCGACGCCCTCGACATCGGCGACCTCGTCGTTCGCACGTTCCCCATCGCGAACATCAAGGGGTAGCTACCGGGAGAATCCCGGGCCGTTCGGCCCCTGCGGGCCGCTCGGGGCCATCCCCTCGGCCAACTGCACGTACTCGGATTCGGGCTGGCCGCTGACTTCCTCGCCGTTCTCGTAGCGCACGAAGTTCAGGTAGAACGGCTCCCCGCAGCCCGGCTCGCCGTCCGCGTCTGACTCGGGCGGGTGCGACCACTCGGCGGCGTCCGCGCCGCAGACGAACTTCACGCCGTCGGCGTCCTCGCTCTCGTAGTCGTCACTGGGCGAGACGTACGTCCACCCCTCCAGCGGGAACGGCGTCACGGACTTGTCCGCGAGGTAGGGGTCGCGGTCCAGCTCGGCGACGGCGCCACAGCGCGGACAGTAGTACGACACGTCGACCATACCGCGAGTTGGGCGCCGACCCGCAAAACGCTCCCGGCGCCGGAACCGACACGACTAATATATTTCCTGTCACGTTCGTCGAGTATGCGACTGTCCCTCCGCGTCGCAGCCGCCCTCCTCGTCGGCACCGCACTGTTCGCGTTCCCGCTCGTCAGCCCGGTTCCCACGCCGAGCGAACAGCTCGAACTGGAAGTCGACGTGGCCCCCGACGACCGGAACTACCGCGCCGACCACGATTACCAGTCGCTGTCGGCGGACGCGAAGGCTCTGTTCGACGAAGCAAAGTCCGACGGCATAGTGACCGTGCCGCTGTCGGAAGCGCCCGAGCCGTGGGCGACGCAAGCCAACGAGAGCGAGCGACTCACCGCCAGCAGCGACGTCGTGGCGCGCGACGGCGACCTGTACCTCGCGTTCCCGATGCGCACCCTCCCGTCGCCGTCGCCGGTCCACCTGCTCGCGCGCATCGGGTCGCTGGCGGCGGGCGTCGCCGCGCTCGCGTACGGCGGCTACCGCGCCGTGAACGCGACGTAGGTCGCCGCCGGTACGGCCCACTCCGGAAAGCCTTTGCTTGGACCTCTGGATGCACCAGACATGATAGACGAGACTGCCGAGGAGATTCGCGAGATGCGGACCCACTCCTCCTCGGTCGTCGCCGTGAAAGCCGCTCGCGCGCTCGCGGACCTCATCGACAACGACTACCCGACCGTCGAGGAGTACGTGCGGGCACTGGAGCGCAACAGCAACGCGCTCCGGCGCGCGAACCCCTCGCACGCGTCGCTGGTGACCACGCAGCGGGAGGTCGTCGAGCGCGTGCGGGGCGCGGAGCCGGCGTCGGTCGCGGAAGCCAAGGAGGTGACCGCGGCGGCCATCGACGACGTCGTGGAGTCCGTCGAGAGCGCGAAACACGAGGCCGCGGCGACGCTGGCCGACCGCATCGAGGACGGTCAGACGGTGCTCACTCACGACTACTCCTCGACGGTGCTGGAGGCGCTGGAGACCGCTGCGCAGGGCGGCAAGCACCTCGACGTGTACGTGACGGAGGCCCGGCCGCGCCACCTCGGCCGGAAGACCGCACGCACGCTGGCGGCCATCGACCGCATCGAGCCGACGCTCATCGTGGACGGCGCCTCGGGGTACTACCTCCCGGAGTGCGACCGCGTCCTGTTGGGGATGGACTGCATCGTTGAGGACACGTACTACAACCGCGTGGGCACGTACCCGCTTGCCGCGGCGGCCAACGACGCGGGGACGCCCGTGACGGTCGCGGGGTCGAGCGCGAAGCTCGTCGACGAGGGGTTCCGCTTCGAGAACGACTTCCGGGACCCGAGCGAGGTCATCCGCGAGCCGCCGGAAGGCTTCGACGTGAAGAACCCCGCCTACGACGCGACGCCCACTCGCTTGCTGGACTCGGTGGTGACCGACGAGGGCGTCCGCGAGTACTGAGCGCGGTCACCGGCCGTACAGGAGGTACGAGAGCGCGAGGAAACAGGCGACGGCGCCGCCGACCAGTCCCACGAACGCGCCGTAGGGGACGTCGGCGTTCCCGAGTATCGCCGCGAGGACGCCGCCCGCGAGCGCCGACGCCAGCAGGAGCGCGGCGCCGGTCTGCCAGCGCTCGACGAACGCGACGGTGGTCTCCTCAGCCATAGGCGAGCGTTCCGGCGCCAGTCGAGTAAGTGTACCGGCGAGTCCGCGCAGGCGAGAACGCTACTTCCGCGGCGGGCTGTCGCGGGCGAGCGTGAGCTCGTGGGCTTCGACGTCCTCGTAGGCGGCGACGCGGCCGCCGACCTCGACGCGGCCCGAGTCGGTCTCGAGGACGAGCGTCGCGACCTCCTCGGTCTCCTCGAACTTCGTCTCGACGACGCGCCCGCGGTCGGTGCGCGCGTCCCCGGTGAGCACGTCCCGGCCGCGGACGGTCGCGTACACGTCGCCGTCGAACGTCCGGATGTCTTTCACGCAGCGCCGGATGGAGGCGTACGTCCGCGGGAGGTCGATGTCGGCGGCGTCGCTCGTGTGGAGGACGTCGTTGGCCGTCGACCAGATGACGGTGCCGAAAAAGCCGGAGACGAGGAAGCCCAGCGCCGAGCGGTTGAAGATGACGCCGTACTTCTCGGGGTCGTCGCGGACCGCGCCCTGCGTCGCGTACACGGAGTACTGGCCGTCGGCGACCGCGACGACGGGCGTGGTGACGCCGCGGCGGCCGCGCGCGGTGGTGGCGACCTCGCCGTAGTCGAACTCCTCGGGGTCGGGCGCGTCGCGGACCGGCGTCACCACGAGGTCGACGCTGACGCCGCGGTCGCGGGCGGCCGCGAGGTCGTCGGCGAACCGCTCCAGCAGGCCGGGCGTCAGCGAGCAGACCAGTTCGAACTCCGCGCTGTCGATGACGTCGCCGAAGTAGCGCAGAATCGTCGAGCGCGACTTGACCAGCGAGACGGCCTCCGTCTCGCGGGCGGGCGTGGTGTAGGCGTCTTCGAGGGCGGCGACCATCTCCGCGAAGCTCGTCTGGAGGTCCGCGAACGCCTCCTCGGGGTCGATGGCGACGACCTTCATCGGCCGGGACTCGCGGAGTTCCACGAGCCCGCGGTCGCCGAGGCTCCGCACCGTGTCGTACACCCGCGGCTGGGGGATGTCGGTGCGGTCGGCGATTTCGCTGGCCGTGAGTTCGCCGTGCTGCAGCACCGTGAGGTACGCCTCGATCTCGTACTCGCCGAGGTCGAACCCCGCGCCGACTCGTTCGACCGTCTCGCGGAGGTTCTCGTCGCTCATACCGCCACCCACGACGACCCTGCTCTTTTAGCCTGCGGTCGGCGGTCGGCTCTCCGACAGGTCCCGGCGTTGCTGCCTACATGTACATGCGGTCGTCGGGGCGCTCGTCTTCGGCGCGCTGGACGCGCTCGCTCAGCGCCTCGTAGTGCTGGGCGACCTCCGCGGCGAACGCTTCGAGGGGCCCGGTGTCCACGTCGAGGTCGTAGACGTCGCTGACGGTGTCCACGAGGCGAATCGCGGCTTCGACGTCCGGCGCCTGCGCGTGGACCGGCGTCGTGTAGACGCACGCGCGGCGGTCGCTGTCGATGCCCTGCGCGAGCAGTTCCGCCTTCAAGCCGTCGAGGAAGCCGTTGCCCATCGGCGGCACGTCCGCGCCGTCGAGGCGTGCCTCGCGGTAGTCGTCGGTCGCGACGTAGAACGTGCGGTGGCCGTCCGGCCCGTGCGCGACCGGGACGCCCGACAACACGGCGGTCTCCTCGACGTCGTTGTCGTCCAGCCACGCCGCGAGCGCGTCGCTGAACCCGGCGGAGACGCCGACCGGCACGAACAGTTCGCCGACGAGCACGGTGACATCGACGCCGGGCTTCGAGAAGAACCGCGTGTGGTGGCGCGGCGTCCCGTTCTCGAACGGCGTAATCGCGGGCAGGCCGTCGACGGCGACGTGGCCGGTCTGTTCGAGTTCGAGGTGGTCCACGAGGAAGTCCGCGGCCGTCAGGCCGGCGAGCCCGAACTCCGAGAACCCGCAGAGGAGCGCGTCGCTGGGCTGGGTGTCGTGCGTGAACTCGAACTCGGGGTCGCGGCGGTCCCCGGTGCGTCGCGGCGTGTCGGCTACCATACCGGACGGACGGCGACCAGCCCCTTAGCGGTTGCCCGCTCAGTCGTCGGCGTGCATCGTGACGCGGCCCTCGATTTCGGGGTCGATGCCGCGCTCGCGGGCGTAGTCGGCGAGCACCTCGTGCTGGACGTTGAGGCGCTGGACGCGGTGTGCTTCGTCGAGCGCGGGGAACTCGTCGTCCGTGTAGAAGAGGTAGTCGGTGGTCGCGAGCGTGTACGTCGCGCCGGGGTCCACGGGCTCGCCGGCGACCCGGACTTCCAGCAGTTCGTCGGTGGTCTCGTCCCACGTGAGTTGTGCGCCGGAGACGTGGGCGTGCCACCAGTCCGGCTCGGCGAAGCCCAGCGACCCGCCCTTCGCGCCGCGGAACACGTCCAGCAGTTCCGCGCCCGTGAGTTCGGCGACCGAGACCGGCTCCTCGAACGGGACGACGCTGACGAGGTCGGCGACCGTCACGTCCCCGTCGAGTGCGGGGCCGTCGCGGACGCCGCCGGAGTTCTGGAGCGCGACGTCGGTATCGGCGGCCCACCGGTAGGCGTCCGCGACGAAGTTCCCGATGCGGGACTCCCCGCGGAACAGCGTGGACTCGGTGCGCTCCATCGGCTCGGCGACGTGCCCCACAGTATCGTTCAGGCCGGTCGCGGCCATGCGCTCGCGGAGGCGCTCGGCGAGCGGCTCGTAGACGGGCGCGTCCGCGACGACGTGGCGCGTGACCTCGCCGGCGCTGAGGTCCACTTCCAGCACGACTTCGCCGCCGGAGCCCGGGCGCGTGAGCAGGGTGTCGTCGAGCCGTTCGACGCGCTCGGCGGGGATGTGGCCGCCCAGCACCGCGTCCACGTCCGTCGCGGCCGCGAGTTCCTCGTCGCCGCGCCCGAGGTGCGAGAGCGCGACCACGTAGTCCGCGCCCGCCTCGCGGAGCTGTTCGCTGGCCTCCCGCGTGGCCTCGATGGGGTCGGTGACGGTGAGGTCGCTGGCCATCGGGTTCAGCGACGGCGTGGCGTCGTCGAGCACGCCGAGGAAGCCGACGCGCGCGCCCTCGACCTCGACGATTGTCCACGGGGCGACGCCGGCGACGCGGTCGCCGTCCCGGTAGACGTTCGCGGACACCCACGTCTGCGGGGAGTCGGCGACGATTTCGCCGGTGACGTCGGCGCCGTAGTCGAAGTCGTGGTTGCCAAACGTCTCCACGTCGGGCTCGACGGCGTCGTAGAAGTCCAGCGCCTGCCGGCCCTCGGTCACCAGCGAGAGCACGCCCGGCGCCGTGTTGTCGCCCGAGCCCGCCGCGAGCGCGCTGTCGCGGTCCCGCAGCACGGACGCGAGCCGGCCGGCCTGCTCGGGGGAGTCGTAGACGTTCTCCAGGTCAGAGTAGTGGAAAATCCGGACCGCCATTACCGGAATCGAGGCCGGCAGCGGGGAAGAGCGCTTCGGTGAGCGGCGTCCTCGCCGCGACTGCGGGGACGGACAGGGCTAAATGCCACAGCGGGCTACGGGGCTGTATGTTCACGGTGACGACCGACGACGGCACGCTGCACGTCGCCGACGACGAGGGCGAACGCGGCCAAGATGCCCCGTTCTACGTGGTCTACCGGACGGCGGACCGCCAGCGGCGGTACGGCTACTACTGTTCGAACTGCGAGTCGATAGACGTCGCGATGGACTCGATGCGCCGCATCAAGTGCAACGACTGCGGGAACTTCACGAAGCCCGACGAGTGGGACTCTGCCCACGAATAGGTGGGTTTGCGAAACGTTCGGCCGCGTTATTCTGAAATTCCCGAACGCTCGTTTAGATTCTGCCCGGGAACGAGAACGGCAAGAAAGCTTATTACCTAGGCCCCCGACGGAGTAATTGCATGGGGACTGTTACCACCCCTCCCGACGAGCAGGCCCGGTCGATATTCGACGACCTCGGGTACAGCCTCGCAGGAGACGGCGCGGAGTTCTCCGCCACGCGCGACTGGAAAGAGATACGCGTGACAGCCGTCACAGACCGAGTCGAGGCCGACCACGACAGCGGCTATCGCTGTTTCGTGACGTGGGCCGAGAACACCGACGCGCTCGAACGGCAGTTGCGTCGGCTCGACCCGCCCTACGAGTGGGCGGTGATGGGCGTCGAGGAGGACGGTGACTACGAAGTGGCGCGCGCCCCGCCGGTCAGCTAGGGGCGCGGCTGGTTTTTATCGAGCGTCGCCAGCGTAACGCCGGTGCTCAGACGAATCTCCGAAGCTGGAACGAGTCGCGGTTACCGGAAAATCCTCAACTGGGCTCTGTAGACGAGGACGTAGGCGGTCAGGTGCGCAACAGCCACGAGCGCCGCCTGTGGCGCGCGATTCCCGCCGGCGAACGACACGCCCGACGCGAGGACGGCTAGCATTCCGACGACCCCCCACCCGATTGCCGACATGTGAAAGACGAAGATGTACTCGCCCAGCCGTCCGAGCGACCAGTCGCCCGCGACGACGGGGTACGAGCCGCCGAGCGCGAGCACGCCGACGAGGAGGTTGCACGTCGACGCCGAGAGCGGGGAGCCGAGCGCCGCGTTGGCGAGCGAGACCGTCGGGTACCAGACGACGACGAACCCGAAGACGGCGAGGAGGAGGTCGAGGGTCGCGGACAGCCACGAGTCCAGTCCCCGTTCGGCGGTGGCCATACCGGCCGTTCGTGTCTCCCGTACGAAACGTTTGTGGTGAGTAACGAAGTCGTACCGACCGCTACTGCTCGCGGAGCGCTTCCCGCGTCGCCGCGAGGCCGGCGGCCGCGTCCACGTCGGCGCCGAGCGCGTCGAAGGCGTCAGCGAGCGCGGCGACGACGAGCGTGACGTTCTCCGGGCGCGCGCCGTGGCCCATACAGCCGATGCGGAACACGTCGCCCTCCAGCGCGCCGAGGCCGGACGCGATTTCGAGGTCGTAGTGGTCGAGCACGTAGTCGATGACGTCGCCGTCCTCGACGCCCGCCGGGACGCGGACGGCGTTCAGGCTCGGCAGCCAGTAGTCGTCCTCGGGGTTGAGGCCCAGTCCCATCGCCTCGACGCCGGCCTTCAGCGCGCCCGCGACGCGCTCGTGGCGCCCCCAGCGCGCCTCGATGCCCTCCTCGGCGACCAGCCGGAGCGCCTCGCGGAGCGCGTACACGTTCGAGACGGGCGCCGTGTGGTGGTACGCGCGCTCGTCGCCCCAGTACCCCTCCAGCAGCGAGAGGTCCAGATACCACGACCGCGGGTCCTCCTCGCGGGAGAGCACCTTGTCCATCGCGTCGTCGTTCAGCGTCAGCGGGCTCGCGCCCGGCGGACAGGACAGACACTTCTGCGGGCCGGAGTACGCCGCGTCGATGCCCCACTCGTCGATGCGCAGTTCGACGCCGCCGAGGCTCGTCACGGTGTCCGCGACGACGAGCGCGTCGTGCTCGTGGGCGATGTCGGTCAGTTCGGGGACGTTCGTCTGCTTGGCGCCCGTGGACGTCTCGGCGTGCACGAACCCGAAGACGTCGGGCTGGTGCTCGGCGAACGCGTCCGCGACGTCCGCGGGGTCGAGCGGCTCGCCCCACGGCGCGTCCACGCGCACGACCTCGCCGCCCGCGCGCCGCGCCATCTCCGCCATGCGGTCGCCGAAGTAGCCGTTCGTCGGCGCGAGGAACGTGTCGCCGGGCTCGGTGAGGTTGCCGATGGCGGCCTCCATCGCCGCCGACCCCGTGCCGGAGACGGGAATCGTCCACTCGTTGTCCGTGCGGAACGCGTACCGCAGCAGCTCCTGCGTCTCGTCCATGATGTCCACGAACGACGGGTCGAGGTGCCCCACCAGCGGCGTGCTCATCGCCTTCAGCACGCGCGGGTGGACGGGGCTCGGTCCCGGCCCCATGAGGGTTCGCTGCGGTGGACTCAACTCACCGACGTCTGGCGCGTCCGTCATGTGGGATTCGGAGACGGGCGCCCGCAAGAAGGTTCGGAAATCGGCACCGGCGACAGGAGTTACGTACCCGGCCCACGACTGGCCGGTATGCAGTCAGAGTCGCCGTCGTCGCTGACCGACCTCCTGAACAGCACCGTCGACGAGTTCGTCGGCAACGTCGCCGGCGCGCTCCCGCGCGTCCTCACGGGACTGGTCTTCCTCGTGCTCGCGGCGGTGCTCATCCGCGTCGTCGCGACCGCCGTCCGCGTCGTCTTGAAGCAGGTCTACCCGGACCAGCCCATCTACGTCCAGCTCGGCGGCACGCTCGCGTCGGTCGTGCTGTGGTTCGGCGCGCTACTCGGATTCCTGTCGGCGGTCGGCCTCCCGGAAATCGCCGCGGCGCTGGGCACCGCCTCCGGCTTCCTCGCGCTCGGCGTCTCGTACGCGCTCTCGGGGATGCTCGCGGACGCCGTCGCCGGCATCTACCTCCTCCGCGACCCCGACTTCAACCCCGGCGACACGGTCGTCGCCGGCGACGTGACCGGGGTCGTCACCGCCATCGAACTGCGGAAGACCCGCTTCCGGGTCGGCGACGACACGGTCGTGCGCGCGAACGCCGACGTCGAGAAGAAGTGGACGAAGAAGGCCGAGAGCGAGTGACCCGCTAGCTCGCGCCACCCGCGAGTTTATCCCGCTTCGCGGAGTAACTGACGTATGTTCGTAGGGCACGCGACGTTCGCGTTCGGCGTCGTCGCGCTCGCTGCCGCCGGCCTGGGGGCGTCCAGAGAGCGCGCGCTCGCGCTCGGCGTCGCCGCCGGCCTGTTCGCGGCCGTCCCCGACGTAGACATGGCGTACGCCCTCGTCGGCCTCGTCGCCGTCGACCCCACCAGCCCGATGGCCGTGGCGCAGTCGTTCTGGGGCGCCTCCACGGTCGTCCACCGCGCGGTCACGCACTCGCTGGTCGTCGCCGTGCCCGCGGCCGCCGCGTTCGCGCTCGCGCCCACGCACCGCCGGCTCGCCGCCGCCGCGCTCGCCGCGCTCGTCGGCGTCGTCGTCGCGGCGTCCGGCCCGCTCCCCGCGGTCATCGTCGGCCTGTTCGCGGCGGGCGGCTGGCTCGTCGCGCGCGCCGCCCACGCCTACCGCGTCCGCGGCGCCAGCCTGTTCGCGGTCGCGCTGTTCGGCCTCCTGAGCCACCCGTTCGGCGACCTGTTCACGGGCGAGCCCCCGGAGCTGTTCTACCCGCTGGGCGCCAACGCCTTCGACGGCCGCGTCGCGCTCTCGGCGGACCCGACGGTCCACCTGCTGGGCGCGTTCGGCGTCGAGCTGTTCGCCATCTGGCTGGGCGTCGCCGCCGCGCTCTGGCTCACCGGCCACCGCTTGACGGAGCACGTGAACTCGCGGGCGGCGTTCGGCGCCGCGTACGCGCTCGCCGTGCTCGTGTTGCCGCCGCCGACGATCGACGCGTCCTACCAGTTCGTGTTCAGCGTCGTCGCGGTCGGCTTCGTCGGCGTCGTCCCGAACCCGCGCTTCGACGGCCGGCCGCTGTCTATGCCGTCGCTGCCCACCGCGCTCGTCACCGGGCTGGCGGCGGTCACGCTCGCCGGGCTCGCGTACGGCGTCGCGTACACCACTGGGCTCGCGTAACTGTTCTGCCGCGGCCTCAGCACTTGTTAGGCGGGCGCCACGACGTACGAACGTGGCCCGGAGTACACGCCTCGCCGCGCTCGTCCGAGCGGAGCGCGCGAACGCCGCGCTGTCGTGGCTGCTCGTCGCGGTCGTCGCCGCGTCAGTCGCCGCGAGCGCGCCCGGCGACCCCGTCTGGGTCGTGTTCGCGCTCGTCACCGCCGCGGTCGCCGTCCTCCCGCCGGTCGCGTTCGGCGACGCGCGCGCGATGCTCCCGTGGGAGGTGCTCGGACTCGCCGCGCTCCCCACCGTCGGCCGCGCGCTCGCGGCCCCCGGACTGACCAGCGACCTCTCGACCTACCTCGGCGTCGCGGCGCTCGCGCTCGTCGTCGCCGTCGAACTCGACGTGTTCACGCGCGTCCGGCTCGCGAACTGGTTCTCGGTCGCCTTCGTCGTCGTCGCGACGATGGCGACGGCGGGCTTCCTCGCCGTGCTCGGCTGGCTCTCGGACCTGCTCGCGGGGACGGCGTTCGTCCTCCCCGCGGAGCCGCCGCTGACCGCCGCACAGGAGCGCGCCGCCGTGACCGCGCTCGTGCAGGACTTCGTCGCGGCGACCGTCGCGGGCGTGCTCGCCGCCGTCGTGTTCGTCTGGTACTTCCGGCGGCGCGCGGACGCCCGGCTCCGGCTCCCCGCGGAACTGGAGGTGGTCGTCGAGTGAAGCTCCGCGACCGCCTCGGCGTCTCCGAGCGCCGCCAGCGGCAGGCGACGCGCGGGATGCAGCTCGCGCTCGTGGCGTTCACGGCCGTCGGCGTCCTCACGTGGAACGTCGCCGTCGCCGTCAACGCCGCCGCCGCGCTCGCGGTCACGCACCTCCCCGCGGTGCTGGAACGCGACTACAGCATCCCGATGGACGCCGCGCTCACGCTGTGGATTACGACCGCGGTGTTCCTGCACGTGCTCGGCACGCTCGGCGTCCCCGGCGTCACGCAGAAGTTCTACGGCCCGAACCCGCCAATCTGGTGGGACCACCTCACGCACTTCCTCTCCTCGACGGTGGTCGCCGCGGCCGGCTACGCCACCGTGCGTGCGCTCGACGAACACCACGACGACGTCGCGTTCCCGCCGAAGTTCACGGTCGTCTTCGTCGTCCTGTTCGTGATGGCGCTGGGCGTGCTCTGGGAGATACTGGAGTACGCCGCGTGGACGCTCGGCGACGCTGTCGGCGCCACCGTGCTCACCATCTACGGCGTCGACGACGTGGCGCTGGACCTCGCGTTCAACACCGTCGGCGCGGTCGTCGTCGGCGTCTGGGGGACCGCGTACCTCGGCGACGTCACCGACGCCGTCCGCGCCAACATCGAGGCCGCCGCCGACGAGTGACCTGTAGCCGGCGAGTAACTTTATCCGGGTCGCTGGCGAACTGTCAGGCGATGGTATTCAAGAAGATTCGACTCATCGGGACCAGCGAGGAGAGCTTCGACGCCGCCGCCGACGACGCAATCGACCGCGCGGAGGACACGCTGGACAACGTGAAGTGGGCGGAAGTAATCGAACAGGGCGTCGAAATCGCGGGCGTCGAGGGGCGACAGTATCAGGTCGAGGTCGAGGTCGCCTTCGAGCTGGAGAACTAGGTCCGGAAGGACTCGCCGCAGCCGCACTCGCTCTCGACGTTCGGGTTCTGGACGTGGAAGCCGGCGCCCTGCAGCCCGCCCTCGAAGGCGAGCTGGCTGCCGCCGACGTAGTTCAGGCTGGACTGGTCGACGAACAGCCGGATGCCGTTGCTCTCGAAAATCTGGTCCTCGGGCTCGGGCTCGGGCTCGAAGCGCATCCCGTAGGAGAGGCCCGCGCAGCCGCCCTGCTGGACGTACAGCCGCAGACCCGCCTCCGAGACGTCCATGTCTTCGCCCTCCATGAGGTCGCGGGCCTGCTCGGCCGCGGCCTCCGTGGCGGTGACCACCGTGTCTCCGTCCCCGTTCTCGACGGTCGCGCTCATGTCGAATACGTTCGGGTCCCGCAGTCATAAGCGTGGTGCCACCCGACAGGGCCGCCGCGACCCGAGTCAGTCCGCGCGGTAGACGCGTCGGCCGAGTTCCGCGTACGCCGCCGCGCCGCCCGCGGTCCCGAGGAAGCCGCCCGCGACGGGCGCGGAGACGAGCGCGTCCGCCAGCAACCCGACCACGGCGAGCGCGACGAGCACGCGGACGTACTGGCCCGCGACGACGTCGTTCGCGCGGCCGTAGGCTTCGCGGAGCGTCGCGCGCTCCGCGACGAGGACCGGCGGGACCGCGACCAGCACGGGCAACACCCCGAGGCCGACGACGAGCAGGTACGCGGCGGCGAGCAGGAACTCCAGTTCGACGACCCACGTCACCGGCCCGAGCAAGAGAGCCGCGCCCACGGAGACGGCGAACAGGCGGGCGTACGTCCGCGTTGTCGGCGGGTCGGCGTCCGGGAGGGCGTGCGCGAACGCGCGGCCCGCCGCCACCGCGGCCGCCGCGTGCAGGCAGGCGTACAGGACGAGCAGTTCGACCACGAACACGGGCCGCAGGCCCATCACGGTCCCCGGCCAGAGGGACGCGGCGTGGACGCCGGACGGGAACCCGAGCAGGCGGACCGAGAGGTCGCCCGCGTAGAAGCCGCCGATTTCCCGCACCGGCACCGGGTCGAGGCGGCGAACCGCGTCGAAGGCCGCGCCGACGACGCCGAGCGCGGCAAGCGGCGCGAGCGCACGGAAGCGCGGTCTCACGCCGACCCCTCCAGCGCGTACAGGCGTCCGCCGACCGTCGCGGCGTACGCGGTCGTCCCGACGACCGACAGCGAGGCCACGTGGCCGTCACCGCGGGTCCAGCGCCGCTCCCCGGTCGTGGCGTCGAGCGCGACCACGCCGTCGGCGTCGGGGACGTAGAGCGTGCCGTCGGCGGCGACCGGCGGCACCTCCTCGGTCCCCGCGGCGTGCGCCCAGTGGGACTCGCCTGTCTCCGCGTCGAACGCGACGACCGCCGTCCCGTCGTCGGTGTCCCCGACCGCGTACACGCGCTCGTCGTCAGTCGTCAAGGGGGTGCGAGTGTCCGTGAGCCGCCGCGCGGCGTCCTCTCGGTTGCCGCGCCACAGTTCGTCGCCGCTGGCGACGTCGAACGCGTAGACGAACTCGCGGTCGTGCGCGTAGACGACGTCGCCGGTCGCGGTCGGCGGGTAGACGTGGGTTTCGGCGACCGGGGCCGTCCAGCGGTGTTCACCGGTCTCGGCGTCCAGTGCGACGAGTCCCTCGCCGAACGTCGGCACGAACACGCGGCCGCCGGCGACCGCAACCCGGGCGTCGGTGGCGCGGTGGACCGTCGTCGACCACGCGGTTTCGCCGGTCGCCGCGTCGATGGCGGCGACGGTGGACTCGTCGGCGGTCGCGACCACGTAGACGCGGCCGTCGGCGACGACCGGCGGGACCGAACTCCGGGAGAACGCAAGCAGGCGGCCGAAGCGATCCGGCTCGACGCCGGTGCGCCGCCAGCGCGTCTCGAAGGTGCGCCGGAACCCGAACACGTCGAGGCCGCCGGACGGCGCTATCGCGGCGTACCCGTTCTGCGTGGCGACGACGGGCATCACGTCGCCGTACGCGGGCGCCGCCGCGAGCGCGCCGTCGAGCCAGCGACCGTTCTCGCGGAGCTGCCAGCGGCGCTCGCCGGTCGCCGCGTCGAACGCCGAGAAGCGGTCGAACGTGCCGAGGTAGAGCGTGTCGCCGCGCACGAGCGGCGTCGGCACGTCGAACAGCGAGCGGACGTCGCGGTGCCACGCGACGCCGGGGTCGGTTCGCGGCCCCGGCGAAGGAGTGTGGTTCGTGCCGCCGGGGTCGTAGCGGTCCATCGGCCAGGTGTCGGCGCTCGCCGGGTCGTACTCGGGCGGGGAGCCGAGACAGCCCGCGGCGGCGCCGGCCGCACACGCGGCGAGGAAGCCGCGGCGTCGGAGGGAGGGCATCGACTGACGCGTCGTGTCCGAGGGCCGAGGGGTTTTCGGTTAGTCGTCCTCGAAGCGCGCGTCCACGCTGGCCGCGTGCGCGTCGAGCCCTTCAGCGTCCGCGAGCGTCGTCACGGTCTCCCGGAGGTCGCCGAGCGCGTCCTCGTCGAGGCGCTGGACGGTCGTCGAGCGCAGGAACGTGTCCACGGAGAGCCCGCCAGCGACCTTCGCCTTGCCGTTCGTCGGGAGCACGTGGTTCGTGCCGGTGGCGTAGTCGCCCGCTGCGACGGGCGCGTACGGCCCGAGGAACACCGAGCCAGCGGAGTCGATGCGGTCCAGCAGTTCCTCGTCGTTGTCGGCCTGAATCGAGAGGTGTTCGGCGGCGTACTCCTCGGCGAACAGCACGCCCTCGCTCATCGAGCGCGCGACGAACACGCCGCTGGCGTCGTTGTCGAGGGCCGCCCGAATCGTCTCCGCGCGCTCGCGGTCTTCGATGCGGGCCTCGACTTCCGCGCAGACCGCGTCGGCGGTCGCCTCGTCGTCGGTGACGACCACGACGCTGGAGTCGGGGTCGTGCTCGGCCTGCGCGAGCATATCTGCCGCGACGTAGCCGGGGTCGGCGGTCTCGTCGGCGACCACCAACAGTTCGGAGGGGCCGGCGAGGAAGTCGATGTCCACGTCGCCCCGGACCTCCGCTTTCGCCGCGGTGACGAACTTGTTGCCCGGGCCGACGACCTTCTGCACGCGGTCCACCGTCTCGGTGCCGTACGCCAGCGCCGCGACGGCCTGCGCGCCACCGGAGGCGTACACGCGGTCCGCGCCCGCGACGTGCATCGCCGCCAGCGTCACCGGGTTCAGTTCCTCGGCGGGCGGCGTCGCGACCGCGACCTGCTCGACGCCCGCGACCTTCGCGGGAATCACGCCCATCAACACCGAAGAGGGGTACGCCGCGGTGCCACCGGGCGCGTACACGCCGACGCGCTCGATGGGGCGGAACCGCCGCCCGAGTTCGCGGCCCTCCGAGAACTCCCGGCGCCAGTCCTCGGGCACCTGCGCCTCGTGGAACTCCCGGACGTTCGCCGCGGCGTCCTCGATGGCCTCGCGGGTCTCGTCGTCGAGGTCCTCGTAGGCGCGCTCGGCCTCGTCGGTGACGTCGACGTTGCCCAGTTCGACGTCGTCGAACTCGCTCGCGTACTGTCGGAGCGCCACGTCGCCCTCCTCGCGCACGCGCTCGACGATGTCCCGGACCGTCGAACGGACCGACTCCACGCCGGCCGTGCGCTCGAACAGCGCGCGGCGGCGGTCCGGCCCGAGGTCCGCGACGGCTTCGTAGTCCATACCCGCCGTAGGGACGGCCGGCGAAAAGGCGTTTCCATCCGTGCGACCGCCCCGCACGTGAAACGATACTGACTAGTTAGCGCGCCGGAGCGTCGAAAATTACCGGAGCAACTTTGAGTCGGGTCCACCGAGACGGGCGTATGAACATCGACACCCTGCTTGCGGACGCCGGCGGCGCCGCGTGGCAGCCGCTCACAGAGCAGTTCTTCGCTGACTACCCCGAACCGCTGTTCGTCGTCGACGACGACGGCACCATCGTGCTGTGGAACGACGCCGTCGCGGAGATGACCGGCCTCCCGCGGGAGGAGGCGGTGGGCCTGCCGGCCATCGAAGTGTTCGGGACGGAAGGCCAGACCGAGACGCTCGCGGACGCGGTGATGAACTCCGGGGAGGCCGTCCGCGAGGACACGATTCGCTCGGCGGAGATGGGCGGCCGGCAGCTGCACGCGCAGGCGTCGGCGACGCCGCTACAGGGGTCGGACGGCGAAATCGTCGGCGCGGTCGAGGTGCTGACGCTCGTGACCGACGTGGTCGAGCAACGCGAGCGCGTCGAACGCGTCCAGGAGACGCTCTCCGAGGAAGTGGAAGTCGCCGTCGAGGAGCTGCGGGAGGCGAGCGAGGACGTCGCCGAGTCCAGCGAGGAGATTCACGACCTCGCGGAGGGGCAGGCCGACGATCTCGGCGAGGTCTCCGGAGAGGTCTCGACGTTCAGCGCGACCGTCGAGGAGGTCGCCGCCAGCACCGACGAGGTCCGCCAGCAGAGCAACGAGGCGATGGAGCGCGCCCGCGAGTCCCGGGAGGCCGCCGAGCGCGTGCTCGACGCCATCGACGCGTTCGCGGAGACCGCCGACACCGTCGAGGGCAACACCGAAGAGCTCCGCGACCGCCTCGACGAAATCGACCGCGTGGTCGACGTCATCACGGACATCGCCGACCAGACGAACCTGCTGGCGCTGAACGCGAACATCGAAGCGGCGCGCGCCGGCGAAGCAGGCTCCGGGTTCGCGGTGGTTGCCGACGAGGTGAAGGAGCTCGCCGAGCAGTCCCAGTCCGAGGTCGGGGAAATCGAGGGGCTGGTCGCGGACATCAAGGCCGACAGCCGGGAGACCGCCGACAGCGTCGCCGAGGCCACCGACCTCGTCGCGGACGCCCGCGAGGCCGCCGAAGCGCTCGTGGAGAACCAGCGGGAGATCGAGACGCTCGTCCGGGAGACCGCCGAGGGCATGGACGAAATCGCGAACGCGACCGACGACCAGGCCGCGAGCGCTGAGGAAATCGCGACCGTCGTCGACGACGTCGCCGACCGCGCCGAGCACGTCGCCGAGGAGACCGCGGACCTCGCGAGCGCCCACCAGCAACAGACCGCGATGCTGGCGAACATCGAGAACGCCATCCGAGACGCCGAGCGCGAACTCGACGACCAGTAGTCAGTCGCCGCCGCGCGCGAACGGGTCGCCGAGCAGCGCCAGCCGCGCGTACTCCCAGCCGGCGACGAACACCGCGAACCCGAGCAGGAAGACGCCGCCACCGAGCGGGAACGTCCTCACGGCGGGGAGCGCGTTCGAAGCGGTGACAGCGCCGACGACTGCCGCCGCCACTGCCACTCCCGCAACCGTGGCGACCGACCCGAGGCCGACGCCACTTCCGAACAGCCGCTTCCCGGCGAGTGCGGCGAACGCGGCGCCGGCGGCCGCCGCGAGCCCGAGCGCAATTGTCGCCGCCGACACGACGAACCCCGCGACGGCGGTGGCGAACCCGCCGACGGCGAACCCGTTGGCGAATCGAGCGGCCGTCCGAACGGCGCCGAGTCCGCCTGCGGACGTCGCGTCCTCGCCCGAGGCCGCGTCGTCGCGCTGCGGTGGCTCGCCGTCGAGGGCGTGCGTGACTCGCTGGCCGACGTGGACGGAGCGGCCCGCGCCGTCGTCGGGGTCGTCCCAGTCGGCGGCGACGTCCACGCCCGGCGTCTCGACGGCCACGTCGTCGAACCGGACGGGCAGCCCCGCGGCCACCTCGAAGGCGGGGTGGTCCTGCAGCTGGACGTGGAGGTGTGGCTCCGAGGAGTTCCCGGAGTGCCCGCACCGGGCGACGCGCTGGCCGCGCGAGACGCGCTCGCCGGGCTCGACCTCGATGCTCCCCGGAACGAGGTGGACGAAGCTGGTGTACTCGCCCGGCGCGTGCCGAATCGTGACGGCGTTCCCCGTGACGGTGCGCTTGAACGGGTGCGAGAAGCCGCCGGCGCGCCCGAGCTGCGGGTCGCCGTCGTGGACGTCCACGACGACGCCGTCCGCAGGCGCGAGCACGGGCCGGTCGTAGCAGTAGTAGTTCTCGACGCTCGCGTCGGCGTCCGCGGGCCGAGTGCGTCCCTCGTCGTCGGTGACCACGAGGTCGTAGGCGTACCGCTGGGTCGCCGGGAACCACGAGTGCGAGTGCTCCCGCATCGGGCTGCCGTTGACGACCGTCCACGTCCCCTCGACCGGGAGCCGGTACCGCGCGGACTGCGCGAACGTCTCCGGGGCGGGGAGCGACCCGCGGTACCGGGCCGCGGCGACGCCGCTGCCCAGCAACTGCATCACGTCCTGTCGCCCCAGCAGGGGGTTCACTACCGACAGCGGGACGCCCAGCAGGAACGCCGCGGCGCCGCGCCACCCGTCGCCCATCGCCAGCCAGTCCCGCGGCCCCGGCTCGGGCGCCTCGTCGCGGCGCCACCGTCGGAGTCCGCCGACGACCGCGGCGGCGAACGGCCACAGCAGGAACAACCAGAAGGCGTGGAACAACTGGAGGAGCTCCAGCCCGGGGACGCGGTCGCCGAGCACGCCGAGGAGACCGAGTGCCGCCAACCAGAACGGGTCCACGGATTTCAGCCGCTCGCGGAGCCGCGACCGCACCGACCCGGAGTCGCCGGGGGACGAGGAGGACATTACGCGGGCAGTCGTCCGCTCGCGACGTAAGCGTTCCGTGCACCCGGGTTCGCGCGCTGACGGGGCAGTGGCGGCGCGCTGGAGTGCGGGGTGCTCTTGGCCGAGCGTGTACCGCGCGCTGGCGGAGCCAGCGCGCACGTAAAAGGTCGAAATGTACGCCCGCGACACTACCGGGCGACAATCCACGAGTGGGGTCGGTGGCAGTGAATTCGGAGGTTCGATGGTTAGTGTTCGATGGTCGCCACGGTGAACAGCGAGTCATCCGAGAGGACACTCTGGACACGTCCGTGCCAGACGTCCGCGAACAGTTCGCGCTCGGCTTCGCTCGCGGTCCCCTCGATGATCTGTTGGAGGGTGCCGAGCGCCGGTCCGCCGTCCGGAACGTCGCCGACGTGGTAGACCACCTCGACGGTTTCGTCAGTGTCGGTCCGTCGGAAGCGGAACGTCGGGGCAGCACTATCGGGGTCGAACGCGTCGAACGTCAGCGTGTTTCGGCGACCACCGTAGCCGCCGGCGAGTCCACCGAAGCCGTCTGCCTGGGCCGCGCCGGTCACGTACGAGATGAGACGCCCCATGACGCCGTACGTGGCGTCGTCGCGCGGTCCCGCAGCGAGGACCTCGACCTCGCTCCGAACTGGGAGTTCGTCGGGATACAGCGCGTCGAGACCGACCTGAGCGATGCGGTAGGCTCCCGACGCGGTCGGACACGAGTGTCCCGCCGCCTTCACCACGTCCTCGTAGGTGACGACGAACGGGTCGCCGGGGTCGAGGACGGCGAGTGCTTCCGCGACGGGGTCGCGGATTCGAATCGGTTCGGCGTCGTATTCGACGGCCCAGTTCTCCTCGGAGCGGGTCGCGTCGGTCGGAGTCGTGTTCTCTGCCATCGTGAGTCGTGTGTAGTCGCTGGTTCGTGATTCGATGCTGTTCAGTAGCGCAGCAGCCGCATCCCGTTGCCGATGACCGCGAGGACGCTGGCCTCGTGGACGAGCATCCCGAGCGCGAGCGTGACGTAGCTCGTCAGGACCCCTGCAAGCAGGAGCGTCACCGTCAGCACCGCGAGGCCGACGTTCTCGAAGATGTTCCACCGGGTGGCCTTGCTGAGTTCGACGGCGTAGGGGATGCGGTCGAGGTCGTCCGCCATCAGCGCCATGTCCGCCGTCTCGATGGCGGTGTCCGTTCCAGCGGCGCCCATGGCGATGCCCACGTCGGCGGTCGCCAGCGACGGCGCGTCGTTGATGCCGTCGCCGACCATCGCCACGACGCGGCCGTCCTCGCGGGACTCCTCGATGACCGCCTGCTTGTCCTCGGGGAGCAGTTCCGCGCGGTAGTCGTCGATGCCGACCGCTTCGGCCACCGCGGCCGCGACGCGCTCGTTGTCACCGGTCAGCATCACCGTCTCGATACCGGCGTCCTGGAGCTCCTGGACGACGCCGGGCGCCGCCTCGCGGAGTTCGTCGCGCATGGCGATGGCGCCGACGACGACGCCGTCACGGACGACGTGGACGACAGTCTCGCCGCGCTCCTCGCGCTCACGGACGTAGTCGCCGACTTCCCCGGGAACCTCGACGTCGCGCTCGTCGAGCAACGAGCGGTTCCCGACGACGATTTCGCGGCCGTCGTGGCGTGCGACGACACCTTTGCCGGCGGCGACGTCGAAGCTCTCGGGGTCGGGGACCGAACGTGCGTCCGCGGGTGCTGACTCGGTGTCTGCCTGGACGGCTTCGGTCCCGCCATCGGTGACTGCGGCCGGGCGGACCTGGGCCGCTTCGAGGATGGCGTCGCCGAGGTGGTGTTCGCTCTTCTTCTCGGCGATGGCCGCGAGTTCCAGCACCTCGCCGGCCCCGGCGTCGAACCCCGCGACGTCGGCCACGGCCGTTTCGCCCTTGGTGAGCGTGCCGGTCTTGTCGAAGGCGACGAGGTCGATCTTGCCGGCCTGTTCGAGGTGCTCGCCGCCCTTCATGAGGACGCCCGAACGCGCTGCGTTGCCGATAGCCGAGACGACGCTGACCGGCGGCCCGATCACCAGCGCGCCCGGACAGCCGATGACCAGCAGCGTCAGTGACAGAATCGCGTTCTGTGTGACTGCGTAGGCGCCGACAGCCAGCGCGAGCACACCGGGCGTGTAGTACTTCGCGAACCGGTCGATCAGGTTCTCGGTCGGCGACTGGGCCTCTTGGGCCTCCTCGACCCGCCGGATGATCCGCTGGAGCGTGGTGTCGGTGCCGGAGCCGGTCGTCTCGACCTCCAGCGAGCCCTCCTGATTGATCGTCCCGGCGTAGACCTCGTCGCCGTCGGCCTTGTGGACGGGCGCGCTCTCGCCGGTCACCGGCGCCTGGTTGACGGCGCTCTCGCCCTCGACGACGGCGCCGTCCACGGGAATCTTCTCGCCGGGTTTGACGACCACGACCTCGCCCGCTTCGACCTCGCGGGCGGGGACCTCTCGCTGCTCGCCGTCGCGGCGCACGGTGGCCGTGTCGGGCGTCATCTCCAGCAGTTCTTCGAGGGCGTTGCGGGTCTTCCGCATCGTCCGGCCTTCGAGGTACGACCCCAGCGCGAACAGGAAGACCACCGCGGCGGCCTCCCAGTACGACCCGATGACGATTGCGCCGACGGCCGCCAGCGTCACGAGCGTCTTGATGCCGAGGGTCCGGCTCTCGACCTCGTGGTAGGCGGTCTTGGCAATGTCGTAGCCGCCGACGACCGCCGCGAGGACGAGGGCCGCGGCGCTCGCGGTATCGAGAGTGGTGAGGTAGCCGAGGGTCCAGCCGCCGGCGTACAGCAGGCCGCTCACCGCGACGACGATGGCCTTCCGGCGTTTGCGGTAGTACTGTTTGATTGATTGCGTATCCATGACCGTCCTCCTCAGGCGGGCTGGGGCGTGTAGCCCTGGTTCTCGATGGTCTGTTCGAACGTGGCGGGGTCGGCGACGCTGTCGTCGTAGTCGATTTCGACGCGACCGGTCGAGTAGTGGACCTCGACGTCTTCGACGCCCGCGACGTTCGAGAGGGCGCGTTCGACGGTGCTCGCACAGCTCGGGCAGTCGAAGTCCAGCACGCGGAGTTGGGTTTCGCTCATTACAGTTCTACGTAGCACCCATACACACTAAAGTATTTTTTAGATGATATGTTTGAATGGCTATACGGGGTGTTTGAGCGGACAGACGAGTCGTCTAGCGCTTCCACTGAATCGCCCGAGGGGGTGTCAAACAGGGTCTATGCAACTGTCGTTACTACTTAACGTACACGCGGCGTCGGTTCACGCATGAGCACGCCCGATGCCGGGAACGACCTCGAAGACGTCGCCGTTCGAGATACGCGGGTGTCGGATGCCATCGACGAACCGATGCGGGCGATGATTCTCGACATACTCGCGGACGAGACGCTGACAGCGAGCGACGTCCACGCCTGCCTCGCCGACAGGGGTATCGACCGGACGGAGAACACGGTGCGCCACCACATCAACGAACTTCGGGACGCCGGACTCGTAGACGTCGTCCGCTTCGAGGAAGGCCGTGGCGGGACGACGAAGTACTACGGGGCGAACACGACCGTCCTCTCGTACTCGCTTC
Source organism: Halobacterium sp. NMX12-1 (assembly GCF_040435975.1). Classification (NCBI taxonomy): domain Archaea; kingdom Methanobacteriati; phylum Methanobacteriota; class Halobacteria; order Halobacteriales; family Halobacteriaceae; genus Halobacterium; species Halobacterium sp. NMX12-1. Next base: position 2,327,619 of record NZ_CP159204.1, read on the forward strand.
CCGAGTCGGCCGACTCGGCTATCGAGGAGATGGTTGATTCCGTCCAACCGCAAGTCGAGGCTGCGCTCGCCACGCTGACTGACGAGTACGACGACGTGATCGACGACATCACGGCGGAGATGGAACCCTGCGAGCACTGCCGAACCCAGAAATACGAGACGTACGTGATGTTGACAGTCCTCCGACGGGCCTTCGTTCGAGCACAGCAAGACGGATAGCCCAGTCCGACCGGCCTCGCGTCTCGGCCGCACAGAGACCGTTCCTGCGCCCCACCGCGTCGATTCGACGATTGGACGCCAATCGTTTTCCAGCATCCGCTCGTCGATTCAGCCATGTCGAGGACGATTCGGTCGCTGGCGACCACGATGTACCCCGAGATATGACGGTCGCGATGCTCCTCGAACAGTACGTCAGTCTGGGCATCTTTCTCGTCGCGGGCGTGCTCAGCGGGCTGAGTTATCTGGCGTGGTATCGGGAACGGGACCGCCGAATGCGTGTCGTCACCGCCGGGTACGCGATGTTCGCCCTCTACGGGCTGGTCGTCTTCCTCGAATACCCCCTGCTCCCGTATCTCGGCGCGAGAACCGTCGAACTGCTCGAACACGGGAGTGCACTCCTCGTCCTCGCGGGCCTGTTGACGTTCTTCGTCGCGCTGACGAGAGACTGAGCAATGAACGAGGGAGACATCGAGGTGGAGTCTCGGCGAGCGATCTACCAGGAGATTGCCGACTCGCCCGGGATTCACTTCCGGGCGCTTCTGGACACGCTCCCGTACGCACAGGGGACGCTCCAGTACCACCTTCGCCAGCTCGCCGACGAGGACCTGATCGACGTCTCCGACGACGGCAAGTACACGCGCTACTACCCTGCTGCGGACTTCGACGAGGCGGAGCAGACGGTGATGAACGCGCTACGCCGCGAGTACAGCCGCCGCATTCTCGCGCACCTGCTCGCGGACGACCGCTCTCCTTCCGGGAGCTGGAACGCCTCGTAGACGTCGCCGTCGATCTCGATTGTCGCCATATCCGGAGGTAGGCGGACGTGATTGTTGAGTGTTTGACTGAAACGAAAACCGAACACAGCGAGCGCTACAGACTCGAAATGTACGCCCGCGACACTAACGACCGACCTCATCCGTGGGCGGCGTGCCCCGTCGGCCGGGAAACCCTCGTGGCGGGCGGGTGCTCCCTACGGGAGCACCGAATGCCGAGCCGGTGTGAACCGGCGAGGCGGGAGTGCTCGAAGAGCACTCCGAATGCCGAGGCGGTGAAACCGCCTCGCTGCGTGGTGTGTGACGCCACCAGCCGGGCAGCCGTCGGGCTGCCGGAGTGTCGCACGCCGGGGTTCTCCGAGCGGTCATCGCGTCCGCGTGGACAGACTCGGCCGGGGACAAACGGCGCGCGTAGCGTCGTAGGCGGCCGCGTAGAAAGAGGGTTACGCCTCTGCGCGCTCGGTGAGCGCGTACACCTGTTCTTTGGTCTCGCAGAGCCCGCAGACGCACTCGGCGAGGCCGGCGTCGTCGAGTTCCGCGAGCGCGTCCGCGGCGTCGGCTTCCGAGAGGCGCGCCTCCTCGGCCACTTCGGCCGGGGAGAGCGGACCGCAGTTGTCGAGCACGACGCGCGCGAGTTTCGCCGCGCACGACAGTGCTTCGGACTCACTCATCACTTCGGCGTAATCGACACGCGTCAAAAACCCTTCGTAAAGCGGCGAGTAGGGCGCCTGTCGCGCAACGCTTACTGTCGTCGGCGCCGACCGGCGAGGCGATGCCAGACATCACAGTCCTGCGGACGGGCGCGCACGGCACGCCGATGTCGGAGTACGCCGCGGCGCTGCGCGAACGCCTCCCCGAGTGCGACGTCGCGCTCGCGCGGACGCCCGCCGACGAGCGCGACCTCGTCGCGGACGCTCGCGTGGTGACGGGCGTGGACATCGACGAGGCGTTGCTCTCGGAAGCCGACGAACTGGAGCTGTTCGCGGGCGCGTACGCCGGCTACGAGCACCTGCCGCTGGACGCGCTCCGCGAGCGCGGCGTCGCCGTGACGAACGCCGCGGGCGTCCACGCGCCGAGCGCCGGCGAGCAGGTCTTGGGCTACCTGTTGACGTTCGCGCGACGCCTCCACGAGGGGTGGCGGCGCCAGCAGCACCGCGAGTTCCGCCACTACCGCGCGGGCGAGCTGAAGGGCTCGACGGTGACCGTCGTCGGTCTCGGCGCCATCGGGCAGGGCGTCGTCCAGCGCCTGCAGGGGTTCGACGTGGACACAATCGGCGTGCGGTACACGCCCGAGAAGGGCGGTCCGACCGACGAGGTCGTCGGTTTCGACGACGAGGCGCTCCACGACGCGTTCGCGCGCACCGACTACCTCGTGCTGGCGTGCCCGCTGACGGACACCACCAGCCACCTCGTGGACCGCGCGGCGCTGAACACGCTGCCGCCGGAGAGCGTGCTGGTGAACGTCGCGCGCGGCGGCGTCGTGGACACGGACGCGCTCGTCTCGGCGCTCCGCCGGGAGGACCTGCGGGGCGCCGCGCTGGACGTCACCGACCCCGAGCCACTCCCCGAGGACCACCCGCTGTGGAACTTCGAGAACGTCGTCGTGACCCCCCACACGGCGGGGCAGACGCCCGAGTACTGGAACCGGCTCGCCGACATCCTCGCGACGAACGTCCCGCGGCTGGACGCCGACGAGGAACTGCAGAACCGCGTCGCCTAGCCCTCGACGTAGCCGAGCCACGCGAACAGCCCACCGAACACGCACGCGAAGGCGGCGACGTAGACGCCGATGCCAACGGCGTCGCCGGACTCGTTGGCCGCGAAGTACAGGAACGCCGCGGCGAGCGCGAACGACCCGACCGCGAACGCGTACAGCGTCCGCGCAATCGTCGGGTTCCGGTCGCTTTCCGGCGGCTCGGCGTCGCTGGATTCGAGTGCGGCGCGGATGCGGTCGGCGTCCCCGCGGGGGACCGAGACGATTCGCGGGTCGGACGCGCCGCCGGCGCCGTCGTGGTAGCGAACGCGCAACACGGCGACCGGTCCGAGGTCGTAGCGGTTCACGCGGTCGACCGCCGCGAGGGACGCCTCGCGGTTGTTCACCTCGAAGCGGCCGTCCTCTGTGTCCACGGACCCCTCGCTGCGGAGCGCGGCGGCGACCGGGAGGCAAACGAGCACGGCAAGGAACATGCTCGCGAAGACGACCCACACGGGGGCATCGAGTACGACCGCGGCGGCGAAGACGACCGCCCACGCGACGCTCGGACCGACGAGTTCGCGCGCCGAGAAGAACCCACTCTCGACCTGCGCGAGGGCGGCGTGCGTCGCGAGCCGGCGCGCGCCGAGCAGCCCGAACGCCAGCAGGGCAGCGAGAATGGCGAACTCGCCGGCGAGCAGGGACACAGCGACGATGAACACCGCGGCCGCCGCTGCGAGCGCGAACAGCCCGCCGATGGCGCCGAACGCGACGAGTGCGAGCGTGCGCAGCAGCCGGCTCGTTTCGGCGGTGAACGTCCACTCGACGCGAGTCACGGCAGAGGGTTCGCGGAACCGACAGTTAAAACGAGCGGGGGCGTCTCAGACCCAGCCCTCGCTGGCGAGTAGTTCGCCGTTGAGGAGGCTGGCGCCGGCGGCGCCGCGGATGGTGTTGTGCGCGAGGCAGTTGTACTGGATGCCCGTGTCCGTCTCCTGGATGCCGCCGGCGGCGACGGCCATCCCGCCGCCGAGCATCCGGTCGAGGCGCGGCTGCGGCCGGTCGGGCTCCTCGAAGACGTGGACGAGCTGGTCGGGCGCGCTCGGCAGGTCCAGCGTCGGCGCGTCCTCGAAGGCTTCGGCGACCTCCTCGGGCGTCGGCTCCTCGCGGGTCTCCACGAAGACGTTCTCCAGGTGGCCGTCCAGCGTCGGGATACGGTTGCAGGAGGCGGAGACGCTGGCGTCGTGCCACGACACCTCCGAATCCGCGAACTCCCCGAGAAGCTTGCGGGACTCGGTCTCCATCTTCGCTTCCTCGCCGCCGATGTGCGGGACGGCGTTGTCGATGATTTCCATCGACGTCACGCCCGAGTAGCCCGCGCCCGAGACCGCCTGGAGCGTGGAGACGTGGACGCGTTCGAGGCCGAACTGCCGGAGCGCCGCGAGCGTCGGCACCATCGTAATCGTCGAGCAGTTCGGGTTCTTCACGAGCGCGCCGTCCCAGCCGCGCTCGTCGCGCTGCACGTCGATGAGGTCGAGGTGGTCGGCGTTCACCTCGGGAATCACGAGCGGCACGTCGTCGGCCGCCCGGTCGTTACTGGAGTTCGAGGAGACGACGAACCCCGCCTCGCAGAGCGCGGGTTCGACGCGCTCGCCGACGCTGGACGGCAGCGCGGAGAACAGGAGGTCGGTGTCGTCGGGAATCTCGTCGGGGTCGGTGTCGCGCACCTCGACGTCCGCCACGTCCTCGGGAATCGGCGTGTCGAGGCGCCACTTCGCCGCCTCGCGGTACCGCTTCCCCGCGCTCTCCGGGCTCGCAGTCAGCACTGAGAGTTCGAACTCCGGGTGGCCGTCCAGCAACTGGATGAATCGCTGGCCGACCGCGCCAGTCGCTCCGAGTACGCCGACAGATGTCATACCACCCTCTCAGAACCGGGTAGTGAAACCCCTTCGGGTGGTGGAAAATTCAGCACGTTCCCCGGCGGGCGCCGTGGGAATCTACTCGCGCTTGTGCGTGATGTAGCCCGCGATGCGGTTGCGGACCGGCTTCGACTCGACGTTCGTGAGCTCGGTGACGGCTTCCTTGTTGTGCTCGAAGTCTTCGCGGCTGAACGCGTCGGGGTATCGCTCCATGAGGATGTTCCCCGTCTTCTTGACGTAGTCGGGCTTGATGGCCATACGGACTGGTTCATTCGCCGCGCGTTAAAAGGATTCGTTTCGCGAGCACGACCCGGTTTCTGGAAGGGAATCTGAGTGAGCGACGTTAACGACGTCAACACCTCGAAAGCCCCCGTGCTGCCGACTCCCGGGACTCGCTGTGCTCCTCGGCCTCGGGCCTGCGGTGCTTGCGTCGTCCGGGTTCGTCGGCAGCACGGCCCCTTTCTGTCCACCCAGTTACCGGCTGACCAACCGCTCCGGGTGGGAATGAAAGGGGCGAGGCTGTAGACGAAGGCAGGCGAAGTAAGCACCGCAGCGTAGCGAGGAGCGCAGCGAGCGCGAGGCCGACCAACGGGAGGCCTCGAACTGCTCGAACGGGGAACGTAGTGACCCGTGAGAGCCTCCCGAGTCTACAGCCTCGGGGCTTTCGAGGAGAACGAGCCGAAGAAATCAGTTACGGCGCGCTACTCCGAGTCGCGCTCGAACGCACCAGCAACCAGAAGCGGGAAGACGAGCGTGGCTTCGGCCTCGATCTGGGTGTAGTTGGTCTCGGTCTCGTCCTTGATTTTCCCCCACGAGACGGCTTCCTCGGGCGGCGCGCCCGAGAGCGAGCCGTCGCCCTCCATGCCGGTGGAGATGTAGACGGCGTACTCGGCGCCGCCGCGGAAGAGGTTCGTCATGATAGCGTGGTGCTTGGGGACGCCGTCGCCGACCGCGATGAGGCCCGTGGTGTCCGCGAGCAGGCCCTCCTCGATGAGCGTGTCGTAGTCGTCGACGATTTCGATGCCGACGTCGGAGTCGTAGCCCTGTCGGTAGTAGTAGAGGAAGTTCCCGATTTCGGCGTCCGTGAGCGCGGGACAGAACACCGGGACGTCGTTGTCGGCGGCGTTCTTCAGCACGGAGTCCTCGTCGTCCAAGGTCTCGCCGAGTTCCTTCGCGAACTCGGTGGGCGTGCGCACCTTCTCCTCGGCGAAGAAGTCCTCGAAGAAGTCGTAGAGGTACTCCTCCAGCCAGACGTAGCGGTCCGAGGGCACGAAGATGTTGCCGAGGCGGTTGATCCCCTCCTCGCGGAGCGCGGCCTCGTCGGCGTCCCACTCGCCCATCTTAAACGGCTTCGCGGTCTTGATGACGTCCTCAGTGAGCGACCCGGAGGTGGTGATGATGACGTCGACGTGGCCCTCGCGGACGAGGTGCGCGACGACCTCCCGGAGCCCCGAGGAGATGATGTTCGACGTGAACGTCAGGTAGACGGTGGCGTCGTCGTCCTGCATGTCCCGCACGATGTCGACGCCCTCCGCGAGGTGCGTCGCCTGGAAGCCCGTGGTCGCGTACGCGTCCAGCATCTCGAAGAAGTCGAAGTCGCCGCGGAAGTCGTACCCGCGGACGTCCTCGGTGTCCAGCTCGCCGTCCGAGCCCGGGAGGACGTTGTCGCGTGTCTCGTCAGTCATGCCACCGCCTAGTGGCCGCGCGGATTTGAACGTCCCGACACGCGACCGGCTACGAACGTGGTGACCCCTCAAAACAGAACTACGCGTTGCGGTCGATCCACTCACAGAACGCGTCGAATTCACGGGCGCCAGCACTCTCCGCGATACCGCGGAGCGTTCCCGTTCGCAGTTCGTCGTGCAGCGGAACGGTCACCTGTCGCTGGTCGTCGTCGTTCGTCGGATGCTCGTAGTACAGCTGCGCGTGGTCGCCGGTCGTTCGACGCCACTCGAAGCCGCCGTGGTTGACGAGAACGCGCACGACTTCGGCGCCGGAGAACGTTCGCCGCCCCATCTCAGTCGAGCACGTCCGGCGGTTCGTCGTCGGCGGTCTCGTTGTCCGCGGGGTCGACGCCGAGTTCTCGGAGTTCCTCGGGAGTCGGCTCCCGACCAGCGTCGCCCTCGTGGAGCGAAACGGCGTCGTCGAGGTTCGCCAGCGCGTCCTCCCGAGTCTCGCCCTGCGTCGTGACGCCGGTTTCGACGTCCTCCGCGACCCACCAGCCGTCCTCGCGCCAGAGGCGGATTTCGTCCTCGTGGGCCTCGCCGTTCCGCGTGGAACTCGCCATCACGACACGGTTGGTCGACCAACCGTATAAGGATTCGGCGGGGAGGCGGCGCGGTGCGCAGTTCTACCGGTAGCTACCACTCGCCGTCGACGTACTCGCGCACTCGCTGGATGGCCTCGCGTTCGCGCTCGCCGCCGCACTTGCGCGCGACGCCCGCGAAGAACCGCAGGCGCTCGCGCAGGGTTTCGGTGTCGTAGGCGGGCACGTCCAGCCGCGACGCGGCGACGGTCGCTTCCACGACGGCGTTGAAGCCGCGGTTTATCGTCGCCGGCGACGCCCGCACGACCTCGCTCTCGACGGGACGGAGTTCCCAGTGCTCGCGCCGCGTGCCGTCGTCCTCGTCCGTCCCGACGTGTTCGACCTCGACCTCGGCCCACGCGTCCGCCGCGTCCAGCACGCGCTCGCGCTCCTCGCGAATCGAGAGCGCGGCGTCAGCGAACACGACGGGGTCGGAGACGAACTGGACGTAGCCGCCGCCCTCGCGGTGGAAGTTCCGGCGCGTGCGCGTGTTCCCCCACGTCGTCGCGGTCGCCGTTTCCCCGTCCTCGGGAGCTGCTCGCGGCTCGCTGCGCTCACGGCTCGCTACGCTCGCCGTTCGTCGTTCCGTGCTCTCCCTGCGGTCGAGCACGCTCTCGCCGCTCGCTCGTTCGGCACCTGCGGGCGCCCGTACCCCCAGCGCCGCGACGTTCCACAGGTCGTTCGGCCCGCGCGTCGTCACGACCGTCTCCGTCGTCCCGCGGAGCGAGACCGGCCACTCAGCCACGGACGGACACCCCGCGTTCGAGCGCGACGAACACCGCGGCGGCGGTGAGGTCCGCGGTCGTCCCGGGGTTGATGCCGCGCTCCACGAGGTCGTCGGCGAACGCCTCGACTTCATCGGTGTCGGCGCGCTGGAGGGAGAGCGCGCGCTCCTGGACCTCGCGGGCGACGCCCTCGCCGTGCTCGGTGACGACGAGCGTGTCGAACTCCTCGGCGAGCAGCGTGAGGAACGCGGAGGCGGCGCGGTCGGTGAGCGGGCCGCGCTCGGCTTCGATGCGGGCGGCGGCGCGGAACACGCGCGGGAACCCCTCGTCCCACTCGCGGGCGTTGGCGTCGTGGTCGGTGCTGAGTTCCATCACGTCTGCGAGCGTGAGGTCGCGCTCGCGGAGCGCGGGAATCGCGGCCGCGCCGCGGCGGACGTCCAGCGCGTCCACTCCCTCGGGCGGGTCCGGGACCGCGACCTCGGCGTGCTCGAACGCGCGGTAGAACGCCGCGGCGTCCGCGACGGTCGTCGCCTCCACGACCTCGGTGACACCGTCGGGCGAGAGGTCGCCCCGGCTCGCGGCGCGCACGAGCGGCGTCAGCAACAGCAGGCAGCCGAACTGCGTGTTCGTCCCGCTGCCGTCGGCCATCCCCGCGACCGCCGTCTCGAAGGCGTCGCCGACGGGCCCGTCTTGGGCGGCTTCGAGGCCGTCGCGCGCGCCGACTGCCCCGGCGAGGAACTGCTCGAAGTGGAGGTCCGCGAGGTCGCGCTCGCGGTCGACATTCCCCGGCTTGGGCGTGCCCGCGACCTCCACGAGCAGCGCGAGTTCGGCGTGCTCGGCGGGCGTCACAGGAACCACTCCTTGACCGCGGCGTACACCGACTGCACTTTCTCGGGGTCGCGGCTCGGCCGCCCGACGCTGACCGCGTCCGCGCCGTACGCGAGGTACTCGAAGACGTCCTCGCGGTCGCGGACGCCGTTGTTGGCGACGACGAAGCAGTCCGTGGCTTCGGCGACGTCACGGACGACGCGCCGGGAGTCCATCGCGTCCACGTGAATCGCGTCGGCGCCGGCACGCTCGATGGCTTTCGCGAGCGTCGGCAGGTGGACGCCCTCGACTTCCGCGCGCACCTTCACGGAGACCGCGGCGCCCGCGTCGCTGGCCGTCTCGACCTGCTCGCAGAGCCGCTCGGTGTCTCGGAGGAGGGTTTCGCCGGCGCCGGCGTCGCACATCTCGTCCTGCCGGCAGTGCGCGTTCACTTCGAGCATCGCGTCGTGGTCGGCGCAGACCACTGCGACCTCCCGGAGCGAGTCGAGTTCGACCGCGCGGACGTTCATGCCCGCGCGGAGGAACGCGTCGTCGAGGTCGGCGAGCTGGTCGTCGACGAACGCAATCGGGTCCGCGGGGAGGAACTCCTCGCGGTCGCGTTCGACCATCTCACGGGCCGCGTCGCGGGTCGGTTCGTCGATGGCGATGCCGCCGAGGAAGGCTGCGCCGGCGGGGCGCGCGCAGGCCTCCGCCCACTCGGCGTCGGACTCGCCGCTGAGGCTCGCGAGCGCGACGCGCGGCGCGAACATCAGGCCACCTCCCCACTGGCGCGCTCGACGGCCTGCTGGCACGCGCGTGCGACGCGCTCGGCGTCCGCGTCGTCGTTCATCGCGGTGTCCGTGCGGACGACCGGCCGGTCGAGGCTCGTGTTGTCGGCGTCGTCGAGCACGAACGCGTCCGCGAACGGGTAGGCGTCCGCGACGCCCGCCGTCGACGGCTCGTAGCCCACTGCGTCCATCAGTTTCGCCGCTGGCCCCGAGAACACCTCGTCCTCCACGAACGGCGAGACGGCGACGACTGTGGACTCGCGGAGCGCCTCGCGCACGCCGTCGAGCGCGAGCATCGGGCCGATACTCGTGACGGGGTTCGACGGGCCGATGACCACGGGGCCGTCGCGGAGTGCGTCGAGGGCGGCGTCCGCGGGTGCGGCTCGGTCGGCGCCGCGGAACTCGACGTCCTCGACCGCGGGCTCGCCGTTCTCAGCGACCCAGAACTCCTGGAAGTGGACGGGGCCGTCGGGCGTGTGGACGATGGTCGCGACGGGGTCGTCGCTCATCGGCACGACGTCGGCCGTGAGGTCGAACGCGTCCGCGAGCGTCCGCGTGACCTCGGTGAGGGAGTTGCCCTCGTCGAGGAGGCTGGTGCGGAGGACGTGGACCGCGCGGTCGCGGTCCCCGATGAACATGAACTCCGACGCCGCCGAGAAGCGCCGCCAGCGCGCGAGGTCGCGGCCCGCGGTCTGTCGGTCGTCGGGGAGGTATCGCGGACCCGGTTCGATGCCGGCCGACCGCGAGAGGTCCGTGAGGTAATCGTGGGTCGTCGCGTCGTCGCCCTCGATGCCCCACCACGTCTCGCGGTCCAGCACGCCGCCGCCCTCGAAGAGCACGGTGTCGACGTCGGGGCAGACGAGCAGGCCGCCGAGCTCCACGTCGTCGCCGGTGTTCGCGACGACCGTGGCGTCGGCGGGGTCGAAGACCTCGCGGCCGCCCGCGAGGAGCTTGGGGGTGCCCGTCCCCCCGGCGAGGAACGTCGTCATGGCTCGTCGTCGGTGCGCGGTCGGGTAAACCCTTGCGTCACCGGCGTACGAACGCAGAAGTAGACCGGAGCGAATCAGGCGGAGGTGTTCGCGCGCGCCTCGTCGAGCCACGCGGGCTCGGAGACGGTCGTCGAGCCCACGTCGACGTACTGCTGGGTGAGGGACGCCGACGCTTCGCCGTTGCCCGTCTCGATGGACAGCGAGTACCCGAACTCGGTCACGAGCCCGTCGTCGGTGACGCGGACCTCCGAGCTGACGTTCGTGAGGTTGCTCGTGTCGAGGTTGGCGAAGCCGGGCGCTGACTCGTTGATTGCCTCGACGCCGTCAGCCTCGTAGACGTGGACGGTCGTGCCGTCGGCGCTCTCGGTGCCGTCGTAGGAGAACGCGAACAGGCCGACGAACGACGCCAGCTGGCCGCCCGCGAGCTGGGTGGTGTTGGGGGTCTGCTGGGGGACCGCGTACCGCGTCTGGTTACCCACGGTGACGCGCCGGAACGCCGTCCCGTTGCCGTAGCCGTACTCCAGGACGTTCTGACCGCGGACCGTCCGGTTGGAGAGGTACGCGCCGGAGCCGAGGTCGACCGCCGTCGACCCCTCGCGGGTGAACGTCTGGCCGGCCTGCGACTCCGTCGACGTGGAGACGAGCGTGAACGAGCCGGCCTCGCGAACCGCACTCTCGTGGTTCTGTGCGACCGTCGTCCCGTTCAGCGGCGACTCGTACACTGCGTCGGCGCCGGTCGCGGTCCCGGGCGCCGTCGTCCCGCCGCCCCCGCCGGCGCTACAGCCGGCGAGCACGAGGAGAGCGGCGACCGCGACAGCCGCAATCTGTTTTCGCATGCTCGCGATTCGAGGGGCGCGCGGAAAACCCCTCCGAACGCCGCCAGCGGGCCGGGTCCGACCGACGGCCCGCAGACGGCCGGCCGCGGCTTTTTACGCGAGAACGCCGAACGCACGCCCGATGACGACCATCAAGGACAGCGTCCACGACCACATCGAGGTCGAGGGCGTCGCCGCCGACTTGCTGGATACGCCGCCCGTCCAGCGGCTCCGCCGCATCAAGCAGTTGGGCACCGTCGCGCTCGTCTACCCCTCCGCGAACCACACGCGCTTCGAGCACTCCCTTGGCGTCTTCCACCTCGCCGACCGCGCGCTCGACCACCTCGGCATCGCCGGCCAGCGCGCCGACCGCGTGCGCGCCGCGGCGGTCCTCCACGACGTCGGCCACAGCCCGTACAGCCACAACGTCGAGGGCGTCGTCGCCCGCCGCACCGGCAAGGAACACGACGACGTGGACGAACTCGTCACCGAGGGCCGCGTCGCCGCCGTCCTCGACGACCACGACCTCTACCCCGCGGAGGTCGCGGCGCTGATTCGCGGCGACGGCGAACTCGCCCAGCTCGTGGCCGGCGAGTTGGACGTGGACCGGATGGACTACCTCGTCCGCGACGCCCACCACACCGGCGTCCCCTACGGAACCATCGACCACGGTCGGCTCGTCCGCGAGCTGACGTTCATCGACGGCGACCTCGTGCTCGACGAGGGGAACGTCCAGACTGCCGAGTCCCTCCTGCTGGCGCGCGCACTGATGAACCCGACCGTCTACAGCCACCACGTCGCCCGCATCAGCAAGTCGATGCTCCGCCGCGGCACCGAAGCCCTCCTGAACACCACGGAAATCGACGCCGAGCAGCTCCGCCGCATGGACGACCACGAGCTCTCCGTCGCCCTGCGAACTCACGACGCGAGCCGCGAGTTCGGCCGCCGGCTCGCCGAGCGCGACCTCTACAAGCGCGCCGTCTGGGCGGAGATGGGCGACGTCAGCGACGCCCTCCTCGACGCCGACCACGACGAAATCCGCGAGTTCGAGCGCGAGGTCGCCGAGGACGCGGGCGTCGATTCGGACGCCGTAATCTTGGACGTCCCCGGGAAGCCGTCGATGCGCGAGTCCACGACCGGCGTGCTGGTCGGCGGGGAGGTCCGTCGGCTGGACGAACAATCCACGCTCGTGCGCGCGCTCCAGGTCGCCCAGCGCGAGCAGTGGCGCCTCGGCGTCTACGCGCCCGAACCGCACCTCGAAGCCGTCGGCCACGCCGCCGAGCGCGTGCTCGGCCTCGAAACCGACGGCGCGCTCATCAGCGACGTGAACACGCCCGGGCGGTACGCGTCGCTGACAGAGTTCGAGTAGCGTGACCGACTGGAAGGAGGTCACGTTACGGCGAGCGCGGAGCGCGTGCTCGACCATCGGGAGAGCACGTTAACGCGAGCGGTGAACGGAGTGAACCGCGAGCAGCGTGACCGACCACGCGCGTCGAGTAACCTTGACGGTGACGGGGGCGCACCTCCCGGTATGGAACTCTCCGGAACCGTCCTCTGGGGCGAGGACTACGAGCCCGTGGAGGGCACGCTCGTCGTCGAGGACGGCGAGGTCGTCCGACTGGACGAGGAACTGACCGACTCCGAGGACATTGTACTGCCGGCGTTCGTGAACGCGCACACCCACCTCGGGGACTCCATCGCGAAGGAGGCGGGCCGCGGGCTCACGCTCGAAGAGCTCGTCGCACCGCCGGACGGCCTGAAACACCGATTGCTCCGCGAGGCGAGCCGCGAGGAGCTCGTCGAGGGGATGCGCCGCAGCCTCCAGTTCATGCACCAGACGGGCACGACGCGCACGCTGGAGTTCCGGGAGGGCGGCATCGAGGGCGTGCACGCGCTCCGCGAGGCCGCCGAGGGCACGGGCGTAGACCCGTTCATCTTCGGGCGGGAGACGACGGACGTGCTCGGCGTCGCGGACGGGTTCGGCGCGAGCGGCGCTGCCGACGGCGAGTTCGGGCGCGAGCGCAACGCCGCCCGTGACGCCGGGAAGCCGTTCGCCATCCACGCCGGCGAGGTGGACTCGCGGGACATCAACCCCGCCATCGACCTCGACCCGGACCTGCTCGTGCACATGGTCCACGCCGAGGGCCTGCACCTCGACCGCGTCGAGGACAACGGGATTCCGGTCGCGGTGTGTCCGCGGTCGAACCTCGTGACGGACGTCGGGACGCCGCCGGTCAGCGACCTTCTCGACCGCACGACGGTCGCGCTCGGCACGGACAACGTGATGACGAACAGCCCGTCGATGTTCCGCGAGATGGCGTTCGCGTCGAAGCTCTTCGACGTCTCCGCGCCCGAGGTGCTGCGGATGGCGACCCGCGCGGGCGCCGAGATTCTGGGAGAGGACCACGGCGTCCTCGAAGCCGGCCGCGACGCCCGGCTACTCGTACTGGACGGGGACTCCGACAACCTCGCCGGCGCCCGCGACCCGGTGCGCGCGGTCGTGCGCCGCGCCGGCGCCAGCGACGTGAAGCGCGTCGTCACGCCCGAGTCGCTGGCGGAGTAGCCGCCGCCCGGGAATCCGCCCCGAAAGTTAAGCCGCTCCCCGACAATCGGTCACACACATGGGCCGCTACGAGCGCATCCTCGTGCCGACCGACGGCAGCGAGGAGACACGGGAGGCGGTCGAACACGCCATCGACCTCGCCGCCGAACACGACGCGACCGTCCACGCGCTGTACGTCGTCAACTCCGCGAGCTTCTCCGGGCTCCCGATGGAGTCCTCGTGGGAGAGCGTCGCCGCGATGATGAACGAGGAGGGCGCCGCCGCGCTCGACGACGTCGAGGCGCTGGCGGACGACCGCGGCGTCCCCGTCGAGCGCGCGCTCGTCGACGGCAACCCCAGCAGAGAAATCGTCCGGTACGCCGAGGACGAGGACTGCGACCTCGTCGTGATGGGGACGCACGGCCGCGGCGGCATCGACCGGCTGCTGCTCGGGAGCGTCGCGGAGAAAGTCGTCCGGTCGTCGTCGGTGCCGGTGTTGACGGTGCGCGTCGACGACGAGAGCTAGGCGCCGTCGGCCGGCCGGAGGTGCTTGCAGTCCCCCGCGTGGACGACCGTTCTGCCGTCCGCCGTTTCCACGACGAGCGCGCCGTGCTCGGTGACGTCCACGGCGTCGCCGACCACGTCCCCGTCGGCGGTTTCGACGCGGACGCGCTGCCCGAGCGTCGCGGCGCGGTCCCGCCACGCGTCGAGCACGGCGTCGGGGTCGTCGCGGAGTTCGTGGAACCGTTCGAGGAACCGCTGGACGAACGCGCGGCGCTCGACGTCCCCCGCTTCCGCGCGCACGCTCGTCGCGTCCCCGGCCAGTTCCTCGGGCTCGACGTTGGCGTTCACTCCGACCCCGACGACCACCCACGAGACCCGGCTCGCCTCGCCCTCCATTTCGGTGAGGACGCCCGCGAGCTTGTCGCCGCCGCGCTCGCTCCCCTCGCGGGGGAGGATGCAGTCGTTGGGCCACTTGATTGCGGCGTCCACGCCGGCCTCCCGAGCGGCGTCCGTCACCGCCACCGCGGCCGCGAGCGTCACCAGCGGGACGCGCGCCGGCGGCACGTCCGGCCGCAACACGAGGCTCATCCAGACGCCGCCGGACGGCGACGACCACTCGCGGCCGCGCCGCCCGCGCCCGCCGGTCTGACGGTCCGCGAGCACCACCACGTCACTGGCACCGTCGGCGGCGAGTTCCCGCGCGCGGTCGTTCGTGCTCGGGAGCGCGTCGTGGTACGCCACGTCGAACGGCACGTCCAGCCCGAACTCGACGGCTTCGGCGCCGTACTCGGGAACGCCCGCGAGTACGTACCCGTCGCCCGTGCTCTCGACGGCGAACCCGGCCTCGCGGAGCGCTTCGACGTGCTTCCAGACCGCGGTCCGCGAGATGCCGAGGTCGTCGGCGAGCGCGGGACCGGCCACGGGCCCGTCGGCGAGCGCGTCCAAGACCGCGCGGCGCGTCTCGTTCATCGTGGGGAGGTTCCCGCTCTGCCAGCAAAAGTCCCGCCATTCGCGGGAAAGGCTGAAGAACCGCCCCGCCGAACCCCGAGACGAGCGTTTCGGGCCGGCTCTGTCCCCCGAACAGCTTTCCTACGAGTAATTTCGGTATATTTTATCTCGGTTATCTTCAAATAGATTGAATATACGGGCGGTGTACGGTGTGAGTAGACGATGTCAGACAACAAGTTCACGCAGTTCCTCGAGGACAACCCCCGGATGGTCGGCGTGCTGTTCAGCCTGATGGTGTTCCTGTCGACGACGGGCGCAGCAGCAGCAGCCCACGGAACCACCACGAGCGGTCCCTAAACGCCCTCGTTCTGCAGTAGCTCGTCGCTCCACGTGAGTTCCCCGTCGAACAGCACGGGGACTACGCCGCGGTTGAAGAACTCGCGCAGGTCACTTGTCGTCACGTCGAACGTATCGACGACCCCGGAATTCAGGTACTGCGTAGTGTTCTCCTTGATGTGAGGGAGGTACAGCGAGCCGATAGACGACCGGGGCGTCGGGTAGCCCCGTACCGTGAGTTCGTAACCGCTGGCGGTCTCCACAAGTTCGGTCGCAATCGGCGTGCCATCCTTGCTCTGGACTAACTGGAGCGTGCCGTCGCCGATGGTGATGTACTTGTTCCCGAACAGCGTCACGTGGCGCGCGACCGACAGCCCGGCCTGCAGCGTGAAGCCGTTGTTCAGCAGGCGAGCGAGCGCGCGACCGATGCGGACTGCGGGGTCGTTGCTGATGTTCGCGAGCGTGACGATGCCGCCGTAGCTCCCGCGCTCGACGAGCGCGTCCCCCTGCTCGTAGGACTTGCAGGCGTTCAACAGGAACGCGTCGACGTTGACCTCCTCCAGCGTCCGCGCGTCGAACATCCCGTCCGCACACTGGAAGCCCCGTTCGTCGACGTGGCCGATGTAGTGCAGGAAGTCGGTGTCCTTGCGCAGGACGTCGGCGAGCTCGTCGCCGGTGAGGTCGTAGTGGACCGCGATGTCGAACTCGAAGACGTCCCGCGTCCCGTAGAACTGTTCGACGATGTCCTCCTCGCTCATCTCGTCCTCGTTGCAGACGATGTCGATGCTGATGGAGTCCTGGTCGCGGGCGGGCCGGTCGAGCCGCCGGAGGTACGACTCCACGCGGGTCTTGCTCGCGCCCAGCGGGAACCCCTCCGCAATCCACGCGTGCTCGATTGCGTCCGTCTCGTCGGGCTTGACGACGTTCGACCAGTCGGCCGCCGCCTCCTCGCCGGCCGTGCTGCGGACGGTCGCGCCGTCGGCCCGGTAGAACTCCGTCAGCGCCTCGGGCTCGTCGTGGACGTCGGGGTCCTCTTCGTCCTCGGGAATCCTCACCGTCGCGAGTTCGTTCGCGACGAACGGAATCGCCTCGACGTGGTCGGGGTCGGGCTCGATGTCCGCGGTGAGCTTCCACTGCGGGAGGTGTGGCGCCGTGACCTCGTAGGGGACGTCGAGGTACGCGCGGAGGCGTTCGGCCGGCGTCGCGTCGTAGACGGCCGCCGAGTCGAACGGGAGGTCGGGCTCGACGACGTTCCGCTCGTGGAGGTTCACCGGGTAGAACCCCTCCGTGCGGGTGACGCAGTCGAGGAAGAAAACGTGCTTGAGCAGGTTCGACACCTCCGCTTCGAAGCCGCGGTCGGTGTCGAGGTCGTAGCGCTCGCCCGCGACGTCGAGCACGCGGTCGTCGCCGGGGACGACGTCCGCGCCGAGGTAGTACGCCAGCGAACTCACGCGGAAGAGGTCGCCGTAGTCGCGGGGAATCTCGATGGCGACGTCGGTCTCCGGGCGCTCGAAGGCGTCCGGCGCGTCGAAGCCGTCGGCGCGCTCGATGAGCGGCGGGTGGCCGCGCAGGGACGGGAACGACCGCTCCGGGGACGTCGTCTTCAGCGCGGAGCCACTGAGCGCAACGGCGCGCATCGCGTCCTCGACGTCGTCGCCGATGGTGATGGTGCCGGCGGGGGACTCGTGGAGCGACCGGACGCCGAGCAACAGCGGCGTCTCGCCGGCGAACTCCACCTGCGTCGCGTTCTCCGAGCGGCGAACCGTCAGCCCGCTCTCCGCCACTATCTGGAGTTTCATCGGGCCGAGCGGCAGGTCCAGCGAGTACCACCCGCTGGCGTGCTCGGTGTGTTGCTGGTTGACGGACTCGCCGACCATCGTCCCGTCGTCGTCCCACAGGAAGACGTTCACCAGCCGCGGAATCTCCAGTCTCCCGGCCTCGATGGCGACGGCGCTGTCCACCGGGAGGACGAACTGGTCGGTGTCGGTCTCCACGGGGTCGACGACGCGGTCGGTGTACAGTTCGAACTGCGCGTTCTCGATGGGGTCGCGCACGAGGACGCCGTCCGGGTCGACCAGCGGCTCGAACTCCGGCCTCATCGCTTTACCCGCGCGTCTCGTCGGTGAGTCGGCTCGCTGCTGGTGTCGCCACCCATGGTGCGTCGGTGCTCCAGCCTAGCGGGGCCGCTACGGTTACGCTGCTCGGTGCCTCCCGGCCGCGGCGCGGCGTCGAGTGGCGGCGCGGACCCGCGGCAGCCAGCGCTGTAGACGGCTGACAGGTCAACGAGCGCCCACGGGTCGTCGCACGACGACGCCGCCACCCCCGGCATTATGTCACAGAGGGATAGTACAGGTAATAAAAATTCGGGCGTCGGCGCTCAGTCGATGACGACGAGCACGTCGCCCATGTCCACGCTGTCGCCCTCCTCGACGGCGACCTGCGTGACGGTGCCGCCGTGGGAGGCGACCACGTCGTTCTCCATCTTCATCGCCTCCAGCACCACGAGCACGTCGCCGGGTTCGACCTCGTCGCCCTCCGCGACGTCCACCGAGAGAATCGTCCCCTGCATCTCGGACTCGACGGTCTCGCCGCCGCCCTCCACGACCGTCTCGGAGTCCTCGTCGCCGCTCCCGCCGGCGGTCTCGGGCGGTCGGCCGGCGCCGCTGTCGGACCCGCCGACCGCGAGCTGGGCGGCGCCGCGCTCCTCGAGTTCGACCTCGAAGCGCTTGCCGTTGACCTCCACGGTGAAGTCGCGCTCGACGACCTCCTCGTCGCTCTCCGTGCCCGCGGCCTCCGTCCCCCACTTCTCCTGGGCGTCGTCGATGCGCTCGGGGTCGAGGTGCTCGTCGAGGTACTTCGTCGTGTGCGTCCCGCCGACGAACGCGTCGTCGGTGAGCATCAGCCGGTGGAACGGCACGATGGTCGGGATGCCCTCGATGTCGTACTCGGCGAGCGCGCGCTCCGAGCGCGCGATGGTCTCCTCGCGGTCGCTCCCGTGAACGACGAGCTTCGCGACCATCGAGTCGTAGTCGGTGACGAGGTCGTCGCCCTGCCGGAGCGCGTCGTCGACGCGCACGCCGATGCCGCCCGGCGGGTCGTACGTCTCCAGGCTGCCGCCGGTTGCGGGCGCGAAGTCGTCGGCGGCGTTCTCGGCGTTGATGCGGTACTCGATGGCGTGGCCGTCCAGTTCCACGTCGTCTTGGGCGAAGTCCAGTTCCTCGCCGGCGGCGACCCGGAGCTGGTACTTCACGATGTCGATGCCCGTCAGCTCCTCCGTGACGGTGTGCTCGACCTGAATCCGAGTGTTGACTTCGAGGAAGTAGAAGTCCGCGTCCGCGTCCAGCAGTTCACCGGCCTCCCGGTCGGGGTCGTCCTCCACGAGGAACTCGAAGGTCCCGGCGTTCGTGTAGCCGGCGGTGTCGGCGCCGCGGCGCGCGGCCTCCCCGATTTCCTCGCGGAGGTCGTCCGTGAGCGCGGGACTGGGGCCCTCCTCGATGACCTTCTGGTGGCGTCGCTGCAGCGAGCAGTCGCGCTCGCCGAGGTGGCGGACGTTGCCCTGCTCGTCGGCGACGATTTGGACCTCGATGTGGCGCGGGTTCTGGAGGTAGCGTTCGAGGTAGACGTTGTCGTTGTCGAAGTACGCCTCGCCCTCGCGCTTCGCGGACTCGAACTGCTCTTCGGCCTCCTCCGCGCTGTGGACGATTTTCATGCCGCGGCCGCCACCGCCACCCTCCGCCTTGATGGCGACGGGGTAGCCGTGCTCGTCGCCGAACGCCTCGACCTCCTCGGCGGACTCGGCGGGCTCGGTTGTCCCGGGAACGATAGGGACGTCTGCCGCGCGCATCGTCTGTCGGGCCTTCGTCTTCTCGCCGAGCTGCTCCATCGAGTCGGCGGAGGGGCCGACCCACGTCACGCCCTCGGTCTCCTCGACCTTCCCGGCGAACTCGGCGTTCTCCGCGAGGAAGCCGTAGCCGGGGTGGATGGCGTCCGCGTCGGCCTGCCGGGCGGCGTCGATGATGGCCTCGTGGTCGAGGTACGAGTCCGCCGCGCGGGCGGGGCCGACGTTGTACGCCTCGTCGGCGTACCGGACGTGCCCGGAGTGCTTGTCGGCGTCGCTGTAGACGGCGACCGTCTCGATACCGAGTTCCTCGCACGCCCGCATCACGCGGACGGCGATTTCGCCGCGGTTCGCGACGAGAACCTTCTCGAACATTCTTGGGAGACCGTTCTGCGGACGCCCTACTCATACTGTCGGTTCGAATCCGGCCGACAAACGGTCGCACTTCGAGAACGAGCGTCGTCGCTCAGAATCGGTCGCTGCGGCCGGCCGCTGTCCACGGGTCCGTCGGCGCGCCGTCGGGAACGCGGTCCGCGCGCCCGTCCACGGCTTCGAGGCGGCCCGCGAACGTCCACTTCTCGTCGTCCCACGATTCTTCGTCGCCTTCGGCGGCCGCGGCTTCGGCTTCGAGGCGCGCGAGGTGGGCGCTCACCGCGGCCGCGATGGCGGCGGCTTCCGCCTCGGTCGCGTCGTCGGGAACGGAGATGTCGAGGTCGCTGGTAGCCATCACAGGGGGATGTTGCCGTGTTTCTTGTCCGGCGAGTCCTCGCGCTTGCTCGCCAGCATCTCTAGGTCCTGAATCAGGCGCGGGCGCGTCTCCGTCGGTTCGATGACGGCGTCGAGGTAGCCGCGGTCCGCGGCCGTGTAGGGGTTGGCGAACTCCTCGCGGTACTCGTCGATGAGCTGGTCGCGGAGCTCGTCGGGGTTCTCGGCGTCCGCCAGTTCCTCGCGGTAGAGGACGTTCACCGCGCCCTTCGGCCCCATCACGGCGATTTCGGCGGTCGGCCACGCGTAGTTGACGTCCGCGCCGAGGTGCTTCGAGGCCATCACGTCGTAGGCGCCGCCGTAGGCCTTCCGCGTGATGACCGTCAGGAGGGGGACGCTGGCCTCCGAGTACGCGTACAGTAGTTTCGCGCCGTGGCGGATGATGCCGTTGTGCTCCTGGTCGGTCCCCGGCATGAACCCGGGGACGTCCACGAACGTGACGATGGGGACGTTGAACGAGTCACAGAACCGCACGAACCGGCTGGCCTTCTCGGAGGCCTGGATGTCGAGGGTGCCCGCGCTCACGCGGGGCTGGTTGGCGACCACGCCGACCGAGCGGCCGTCGAGGCGCGCGAACCCGACGACCATGTTCTTCGCGTAGTTCTCCTGCACCTCGAAGAAGGAGTTCTCGTCGACGACGCTGCCCACCACGTCGGTCATGTCGTAGGGCTTGCGGG
The DNA here is from genome assembly GCF_040435975.1 of Halobacterium sp. NMX12-1. Classification (NCBI taxonomy): domain Archaea; kingdom Methanobacteriati; phylum Methanobacteriota; class Halobacteria; order Halobacteriales; family Halobacteriaceae; genus Halobacterium; species Halobacterium sp. NMX12-1. The sequence continues at coordinate 2,348,258 of NZ_CP159204.1, forward strand.
GTTCGTCGGGGACGATGGTTTCGAGGGCGTCGTCGCGGCGCTCGGGGTCGTCGTAGGGCTCGACGCGCGGCGGGTCCTCGACGTTGTTCTGGGGGAGATAGGAGAGCAGGCGCTTGATGTTGTCGAGGGCTTCCTCCTCGCTGTCGCAGGCGAAGTGCGCGACGCCGGACTCCGAGGAGTGGGTGGTCGCGCCGCCCAGTTCCTCGAAGCCGACCTGTTCGCCGGTGACTGTCTCGATGACGTCGGGGCCGGTGATGAACATGTGGCTGGTGTCTTTCACCATGAAGATGAAGTCCGTGATGGCGGGCGAGTAGACCGCGCCGCCCGCGCACGGCCCCATGATGGCCGAAATCTGGGGGACCACACCCGAAGCCTTCTCGTTGCGCGTGAAGATTTCCGCGAACCCGCCGAGGGCGTCCACGCCCTCCTGGATGCGGGCGCCCGCGGAGTCGTTGAGCCCGATGACGGGCGCGCCGACCTCCACGGCCTTGTCCATGACCTTCGTGACCTTCTCGGCGAACACCTCGCCGAGACTGCCGCCGAAGACCGTGAAGTCGTGGGCGAACACGAAGACGGTGCGGCCGTTCACCTCGCCGTAGCCCGTGACCACGCCGTCCCCGGGGAGCTGTTTCTCCTCCATCCCGAAGTTGTGGCTGCGGTGGGTTCGCAGCTGGTCGAACTCGTTGAACGTGCCGTCGTCGAGGAAGTAGTCGATGCGCTCCCGGGCGGTCATCTTCCCCTTGTCGTGTTGGGACTCGATTCGGTCCTCGCCGCCGCCGAGGAGTGCGCGCTCGGTCTTCTCGCGCAGTTCCTCGATGCGCTCTTCCATCGTCATCTGATTGTGACACCGTTCCCCCACCGGCGGCAAAAGGATTCCGAGACGGCCGCACGCGACGGTAGCTTACAGGACCGACCGGGAGCGGCGCAGGCCGAGGAACGACGCGACGGCGACCGCGACGGTGACCGCGAGGAACACGCGAGTCTGGTCGAAGGTGACGCCGAGCAGCGACAGCGGGCCGACGGCGACGCCGAGCGCGCCCGCGAGCCCGGAGACGAACGTGAAGATGAGGAACACGGGGATGACGACGCCGACGGCGTACAGCCACGGCGTCGCCACGGACTGCGCGAACGAGCCGGCGCCGCGGCGGAGTTCCTCGACGGCGGCCGTGCCGAGCACCCAGCCAGCGAACAGCAGGAAGCCGACGAGCCCGCCGGTCAGCAGGAGGTCCACGAGCGGGCCGGCGACGACGCCGAAGACGCCGGCGTCGAGCGCGCAGACGCTGCCGGTGACGGCGAACACGCCGAGCAGGCCGGCGACGGCGCGGCGCCGCGAGACGCCGTACTCGTCGACGAGGAACGACACCGGAATCTCCAGCATCGAGATCGAGGAGGAGAGCGCGGCCAGCAACACGACGCCGAAGAACACGACGCCGACGACCTCCCCGTAGGGGAGCGCGGCGAACGCGCCCGCGAGGCTGACGAACAGCGCGCCCGGGCCGCCGGCGCCCGCGCCGGACCCGAGCGCGAACAGGATGGGGAAGACGACGACGCCCGCGAGCACGCCGACGAGCGTGTTGAGCACGGCGATGGCGGTGCCGTCAGCGACCAGCGAGCGGTCCTCGCCGAGGTAGGAGGCGTAGGTCAGCATCGTCCCGGCGCCCAGCGACAGCGTGAACAGCGCCTGGCCGGCGGCCTGCGGGAGGATGTCGAAGAAGTTCGCGCGCAGGAAGCCGACGTCCGGCGAGAGGAAGAACGCGACGCCCTCGGCCGCGCCGTCGAGGGTGAGCCCCCACGCCGCGAGCGCGACGAGCAACGCGACGATGGCGGGCATCATCAGTTTCGTCGCGCGCTCGATGCCGCGGCGGACGCCGCGGAGGACGACGAGCGCGGTGACGCCGAGGAAGAGGAGGTGGAAGCCGACGGCGTCGAGCCCGTAGCTGACGGAGTCGAAGTGCGCGCCGGGGTTGGCGAAGTACGCGCCCGTGAAGCTCTCCGCGAAGTAGCGCAGAATCCACCCGCCGACGACGCTGTAGAACGAGAGGAGGACGACGCCGGTGACGACGAAGACGTGGCCGAACGCCGACCAGTACTTCGAGTTCGAGAGGTCCGAGAGCGCGCCCACGGGGTTGCGTCGGGAGCGTCGCCCGATGACGAACTCCGCGAGCAGGCCGGGGACGCCGACGAGCAACACGACGCCGAGGTAGACCAGGAGGAAGGCCGCACCGCCGTTCTCGCTTGTCATCCACGGGAACCGCCAGAGGTTCCCGAGCCCCACGGCCGACCCGACGGCCGCGAGGATGAACCCGATTCGCGTCTGCCAGGACTCGCGTGTCATTGTCACGGCGTAGCAACCCCCCGCATTTGAGGGTTGCGACTGACGAACCGTCAAACCGCAGAAAGCACGGCGGAACGACGCTAAAAGACCGTTATAGAACTATGGGTCGGCGCCAAAATCGCGGCGCCGGTGACGGTTCCTAGAGTCCCGGAATCGGCGGCGCGGCGTAGATGTCGGTGACGCCGAGGTACAGCGTCACGAACACGCCGACGAGCACGTACGTCCGAATCGACCACAGCCACGCGGTGGCGAACGTCTCGCCGCCGCTGGTGCCCTTCTTGATCTCGTCGACGGCCTGCGGGCCGTACACCCAGCCGACGAAGACGACGCCGAGCAGCACCGACAGCGGCAGCAGGACGCTGTACGCGAGCGTGTCGAACCACGTCAGCCACGCGGTGTTCCACGCCGCCAGCGTCCCGAGCACGAACAGACTGCCGGCGAACCCGAACGCGGTCGCGGGGCGGCTGTAGCCGTAGTTGTCCACGACGTAGGAGGTGACGACTTCCAGCAGGCTAATCGCGGAGGAGAGCGCGGCGATGAGCACGACGGCGAAGAACAGGGCGCCGAGCGCCTGTCCGGCGGTGCCGAGGTCAGCGAACGCCTGCGCGACGGAGACGAACAGCGCGCCCGCGCCGCCGCCGGCCGCGGCGTCCGGCACGCCGCCGAACTGGACGAACAGCAGCGGGATGACGACGAGGCCGGCGAGCAGGCCGACCGCGGTGTTGAGGACGACGACGAGGCTGCCGTCCGCGGGGAGGCTGTCGTCGTCGCCGAGGTAGGACGCGTACGTTATCATCGCGCCCATCCCCAGCGACAGCGAGAAGAACGCCTGACTCACGGCGAACGGGACGACGCTGCCGAGGTTGTTCGCGAGGTACTCGAAGTCCGGGGAGAGGTAGTAGCTGTACGCGGCCGCGGAGCCGTCGAGGGTGAACGCGTAGATGGCGAGGCCGACGAGCATGACGACGATGGACGGCACCATCAGCTTCGTCGCCTTCTCGATGCCGTCCTCGACGCCGAACGCGACGATGCCGGCGGTGACGGCCATGAAGACGGCGTGGAGGCCGATGGCCTCCCAGCCGGCGGAGACGGACGCGAAGTAGCCGGCGGCGTCACCGAAGTACGCGCCGGTCGCGCTCCCGAAGATGTACCGGATGACCCAGCCGCCGACGACGCTGTAGTAGGAGAGAATCCACAGGCCAGTCAGCAGGCCGAGCGCGCCGACGACCGTCCACGCGGGGTGTTTCAGCCGCTCGAACGCTTCGACGGCGTTGATGTTCGCGCGCCGCCCGACGACGAACTCCCCGAGGATGGCGGGGAGGCCGATGAGCAGCGCGGCCAGCAGGTAGACGAAGACGAACGCCGCGCCGCCGTTCGTTCCGGTCTTGAACGGGAACTGCCAGATGTTCCCGAGGCCGACGGCCGACCCGACTGCCGCGAGGATGAATCCGAGTCTCGTCGCCCAGGTTTCTCGTTCTGTCATGGTGTACCACGGCGTACCCACGCCGCCATTTAAAAAGCGTACGGTTTGAGAACGCGTCCCGCGGCACTCCCCGGCCAGCGAGCGCCGCTCGCCGTCGTCGTTCTCGTTCGCTCGCTCACGCGAGAGGGGACTCGACAGGCCGGGAACAGCGCTTAAATCGGCCGACAGCGGCGACCTCGAATCGTGTCACAGAGCCAACCGCAGGAAAGCGGCAGGGGTGAGTGAGAAGGGTTGGCTTTATGCGAACCCGCGACAGCCTTCCGAGTGCAAAATGAAGCTCCACGAGTATCAGGCGAAGCAGGTCTTCGCCGAGGCGGGCATCCCGACCCCCGGGTCGACGCTCGCCACGTCCGTCGACGAGGTCGTCGAGGCCGCGAGTGACCTCGGCTACCCCGTCGCGGTGAAGGCCCAGGTACACGTCGGCGGCCGCGGGAAGGCCGGCGGCATCAAGCTCGTCGAGAACGACGACGAAGCCCGCGAGGCCGCCGAGGCGATTCTCGGCATGGACCTCAAGGGGTACACCGTCGATAGAGTTCTCGTCGAGGAAGCAGTCGACTTCACGAACGAACTGTACGTCGGCGTCACGATGGACCGCGGCGAGGGCAAGCCCGTCGTGATGGTCTCCGAGAAGGGCGGCGTCAACATCGAGGAAGTCGCCGAGGAAGACCCCGAGGCAATCGCCCGGGAGCACGTCGACCCCGCGTTCGGCCTCCACCCCTTCCAGGCGCGGAAGGTCGTCTACGACGCCGGCATCCCCCGCGAGGTCGCGGGCGACGTCGCGTCCATCCTCACGACGCTGTACGACCTCTTCGAGGACCGCGACGGCAGCGACGTCGAAATCAACCCGCTGATGGTCACGGCCGACGACGAGGTCATCGCCGCGGACGCCGTGATGAACATCGACGAGGACGCGCTGTTCCGCCAGCCCGAACTCGCCGAGATGGAGGACGAGGCCGCCGAGGACGACCTCGAAGCCAAGGCCAACGAGTACGGCTTCGACTACGTGCGCCTCGACGGCAACGTCGGCATCATCGGCAACGGCGCCGGGCTCGTGATGACGACGCTGGACCTCGTGGACTACTACGGCGGCAAGCCCGCGAACTTCCTGGACATCGGCGGCGGCGCGAAGGCCGAGCGCGTCGCGAACGCCCTCGACATGGTGTTCAGCGACGAGAACGTCGACAGCGTCGTGTTCAACATCTTCGGGGGCATCACCCGGGGCGACGAGGTCGCGAAGGGCATCAACGCCGCGCTCGAACAGTTCGACGAGATTCCCAAGCGCGTCGTCGTCCGGCTCGCCGGCACGAACGCCGAGGAGGGCCGCGAGATTCTCAACGACGAGCTGGTGACCGTCGAGGAAACGCTCGAAGGCGCCGTGCAGCGCGCCGTCGAATACGCTGACACGGAGGCAGAACAATGAGCATTCTAGTCGACGACGACACCCGCGTCGTGGTACAGGGCATCACCGGCGGGGAAGGGAAGTTCCACGCCGAACAGATGATCGACTACGGCACGAACGTCGTCGCGGGCGCGGTGCCGGGCAAGGGCGGCCAGGAGGTCGCCGGCGTCCCGGTCTACGACACCGTCCACGACGCCGTCGAGGAGGAGGACGCTGACGCCTCCGTCATCTTCGTGCCGCCGGCGTTCGCCGGGGACGCCATCTTCGAGGCTCTCGACACGGACCTCGACCTCGCGGTCGCCATCACCGAGGGCATCCCCACGCAGGACATGGCGAAGGTGAACAAGCGTCTGCAGGAGACGGACACGCGCCTGCAGGGGCCGAACTGCCCGGGCATCATCACGCCCGGCGAGGCGAAGCTCGGCATCCTCCCCGGGAACATCTTCTCGGAGGGGAAGGTCGGGCTCGTCTCCCGTTCGGGCACGCTGACCTACCAGGTCGTTGACTCGCTCACCCAGCGCGGCATCGGCCAGACCACCGCCATCGGCATCGGCGGCGACCCCATCATCGGGACGGACTTCATCGACGCCCTCGAACTGTTCGAGCAGGACGAGGAGACCGAGGCCGTCGTGATGTGCGGCGAAATCGGCGGCGAGGACGAGGAGGAGGCCGCCGAGTACATCGCGCAGAACATGGACACGCCGGTCGCCGGCTTCATCGCGGGCCGCACCGCGCCGCCGGGCAAGCGCATGGGCCACGCGGGCGCCATCGTCTCCGGCAGCGGCACCGGCACCGCGGAGTCCAAAATCAACGCGCTCAACGAGGCGGGCGTCCCCGTCGGCGACACCCCCGAGGAAGTCGCGGACAACATCGAAGAGCTGCTGTAGTCGGCGCGCGCCGCTTTTCTTTCGGAGCCGAGCGGCCGAGAGCCGCGGCTACCCGGTGAGAAACGTGAGGACGGAGCAGGTCGCTTCGCGCTCGGACACCCCTCGCCGAGCCACGCGACCGGCGTGTGAACGCACACCACGCGAGAAGTTAGGTCCAACGGCCGCGGCCAGCAGTTCTGGTTCCGCGGCGAACCGCGTCGGTAAACTGTCCTAACTCGCGTTAAGCGGCGTGAAACGACGGCCACGGTTTCCCCGGTTTATGTGGCGGGCGGTCGAGAGAGCGAGTACGATGACCACCACCGCACCCGACCCGACGCTCCGGGAGTTCTGCAACGACTGCGACCGACCGACCCGCCACGCGGTCCGCATCGAACTCCGCGTCGAGAACCCGGCCGCGGACAACCCCGGCTGCTCGCGGGAGCCCTACCGCGTGAGCCGGTGTCTGGTCTGCGACGCCACCGACGCGCGCCGCATGAGCGACGCCTGACGCCAGCGAAACGCCTACGTGTCGGCGCCCGGACCACTGAGTGAATGGAGACCACCCACCGCGTCCACGTCGGCGACGCGCGCGACCTCCCGCTCGCCGACAACTCCGTGGACCTCGTGGTCACGTCGCCGCCGTACCCCATGATTGAGATGTGGGACGACGTCTTCGCCGCCCTTGACCCCGCTATCGGCGACGCGCTCGACGCCGGCGACGGCGACCGCGCCCACGACCTGATGCTCTCCGTGCTGGACGAGGCGTGGGCGGAAGTCGCGCGCGTGCTCGCTCCGGGCGGCATCGCCGTCGTCAACGTCGGCGACGCCACCCGCAACCTCGGCCGGTTCCGCGTCTACGACAACCACGCCCGCGTCACCGACGCCTTCGAGTCGCTGGGCTTCGACCCGCTCCCGGGCGTGCTCTGGCGCAAGCCCGCCAACTCCACCGCGAAGTTCATGGGCAGCGGGATGGTGCCGCCGAACGCGTACGTCACGCTCGAACGCGAACACCTGCTGGTGTTCCGGAACGGCCAGCGCCGCGAATTCGAACCGCGCGCGGAGCGCCGCTACGAGGCCGCGTACTTCTGGGAGGAGCGCAACCGCTGGTTCTCCGACGTCTGGGACGACCTCAACGGCGAGCACCAGCCGCTCGCCGACCCCGAACTGCGCGAGCGCTCCGCGGCGTTCCCGCTGGAGCTCCCGTACCGACTCGTGAACATGTACTCCGTCTACGGCGACACTGTCCTCGACCCGTTCTGGGGGACCGGCACCACGAGCCTCGCCGCCGCAATTGCGGGCCGGCACTCCGTCGGCGTCGAACGCGACGACGGCCTCGCGGACGCCTTCGACGACCGCATCCGCGACGCCCCCGCGCTCTCCCGGGAGTTCGCCGCCAGCCGCCTCGACGACCACCGCGCGTTCGTCGAATCCTCTGACGACGACTTCGAGTACGCCGCCGAGCACTACGACACGCGCGTCCGCACCAAACAAGAACAGGGGATTCGCTTCTACGAAGTCGCGGACGTCGAACCGACGCTCGACGGCTGGGAAGCGATCCACGAACCCTACGAGGAGTAGCGGATTCGAGCCGGAGCGAGACGGTCGGGGCGGAGTTGAACCGAAGCAAGACGTGCTCGCGACGCTGCGCGCGACTTGCAGGGTTCAACTCCTTCCGACCGCACACACCCTCGAACGACGCGAGCGACACGCTGGTCGCTCGCGGTCGTTGCTTCGGTAGAAGTGGGTCGGGGCGGAGTTGAACCGCCGACCTGCTCCGTGTGAAGGAGCCGTCATAACCGGACTAGACCACCGACCCGCGCACCAGGTAGTACCCGCAGGCCGCCATTAAGACTTGCGTTTAGTCGGCGGGCGCGGCGACGCGCCGAACCCGGACCCGATGCCCGGCACCGATAGATTTTAGTTGTTTTGGGCCAACCTAAAAATCGAGCGGCGGGCGCCGCCGGCCGTCCGACCGCGTCTGTCCCACCCTGTCACCCGTCGGCACCAACCGCGTCCCGCACCGGGACGAAGGCATCATCATCTCGTCCGCGCGCCGTCAGTACGACGGCGACTCCTCGCGGACACCCTCTCTCCGGTTCGCCAGCCGCGCGAACACGAATAACGCGTCCGAGAGCCGGTTCAGGTACGCGACTGCGGTCTCGTTGACCTCGTCCTCGTGGTCCGCGAGCGCGACCGCGCGGCGCTCCGCGCGCCGGCAGACCGTCCGCGCGTGGTGGAGGCTCGCGCCCGCGTCGCTGCCGCCCGGCAGGACGAACGACTCCAGCGGCTCCAGCTGTTCCTCGCAGGCGTCGATCCACGCCTCGACCTCGTCGACGTGGTCGTCGGTGACGACCGGGTCGCCCTCCTCGGGTTCGGGGTTCGCGAGGTCCGCCTGCACGACGTGGAGGTGGTTCTGCGCGGCCTCCAGGTACTCGTCGAGTTCGTCGACGCCGGTCGGACGAATCGTCCCGAGCAGCGCGTTCACCTCGTCGACGGTGCCGTACGCTTCGATGCGCGGGCTGGTCTTCGACACCCGCGTCATGTCCCGGAGGTCGGTCTGCCCGGCGTCCCCGCGACGCGTGTAAATCTTCATGCGAGCGTCCGTTCCACGTAGTCGAGAATGTTCTCGCTCTCGGCCATCGTCACGCCGTGGTCGTCGTCCACGAGCACGGGGACGCCGCGCTGGCCGCTCACGCGCTTGACCTCGTTTCGCTCGGAGTGCATCGCGTCCACCCACACCGTCTCGTAGTCGACGCCCGCCTCGTCGAGGGCGTCGGCGGCCTTCTCGCAGTACGGGCAGCCGTCCAGTTCGTAGAGTGTCAGGCCCATACCGTCCCTTGGCGCGGCGGCGGCAAAGTAGTTGGTCCCGAACCGTTTTGCCCCCGCACGCCGTCGCGTCGGGCGTGCCATCAGACCTCTTCGAGACGACGTTCGCCGTCGGCGAAGTCGTCGCCGCGGAACCGTTCCCGGAAGCCCGCAAACCAGAGCTCGCGAAACTCGAAATCGACTTCGGCGACGAAGTGGTGCAGTCGGCCGCCCAGACCGGCTACAACTACGACCCCGACGACCTCGTCGGGCGGCAGGTGCTGTGCGCGACGAATCTCGGCACCGTCAACATCGCCGGCTACGAGTCGGAAGTGCTCACCGTCGGCGTCCCGGACGAGGACGGAAATCCCGTGCTCGTCGGCCCGGACGAGGACGTGCCGCTGGGCGGCGAACTCTACTGACTACTCGCCGGCCTCGACGACCTCGTAGCCGACGTTGCGCTCGCGCAGCGGGTCGGTGTGCTCGGAGAGCCGGTCGGTCGTCGCCACGAGCAACACGGACAGCCCCTTGCTCGCGGCCTCCGGGACGGCCTCGGGAGTGCCGAAGCGGATGTCGGGCTCGACGCCGGCGTCCCGCACCGCGACGAGCGCTTCGACGCCCGCGGCGGCGACGCGGTCGTGGTCGGCGAGCCGGTCCTCGACGGCGTCGTCGGCGAGCGCGTGGCTCCCGCCGTCCCGGACGGTCGGGACCGAGAGCACGGTGACTTCGCCGGGCTGGTAGTCGAGCATCCCCTCGAACTCCGCGGCACCCACGTCCTGCCCCGGTTCGGCGGCCGTCACGGCGACCGCGGTGGCGCTCCCGACGTCGCCGGGCGTGGCGTGCATCACGCCGTCCCGCATCGCCAGCGAGACGCGCTCGCCCTCCTCGATTTCGGCGGTCGCGACGGCGGTGTCGACCTCGACCTCCTCGATGACGTTCTCGGAGACGTACTCCACGAACGACCGGAGGTCGTCGGTCTCGGAGATGAGCCAGTCCACGCCCTCTTTGGTGACCTCGTAGCGGCCGCGGCCGTGCTTGCGCACGTGGCCGTCCTCAACGAGGTCGCCGAGGTAGTCGCTGACCGCTTGCGCGGTGACGCCGATAGCTTCCGCGATTTCGCGCTGGCTGACCGCGGGCTGGCGCTCGGCGATTTCGACGAGTATCTGATACCGCGTGGCGTTGCGCTTGCTCCGGAGGACCCCCAGCTCCCCGACGGTGCTCGAATCGCTCATTACCGATACCTGAGGTGTCCCGAGTTCAAGTATCTTTGTCCAAATTGCGCTCTCGGTTGCGCTATCGCCCGTTCCGCCGGCCGTAACGAAAACAAGCTTTGGTTAATACAACCAAAATTGTTTTAGGCGCTACTGCTGTTGTGTTCGGTGATGGCTCAGACCCGACTCCCCCACGACGCCAAGGCCGGACCGACCAAATCGGAGGTGCGAGCGGTCCTCCGGGACAAACTCGCGCTCGGCCCGGACGACCACTTCGCGGAGGTCGGCTCCTGCACGGGCGCCGTCACCGCCGACGCCGCCCGGGACGCCGGCCGCGTCACCGCCGTCGAGCGCAAGCGCGAGCGCGTCGAGACGACCCGACAGAACCTCGCGGCCAACGACCTCGCGGACGCCGTGGACGTGCGCCACGCCGAAGCCCCCGAGGGCCTCCCCGACGACGCCGACGCGCTGTTCCTCGGCGGCAGCCGCAACTACGAGGCGGTCCTCGACTATGCCGTCGAGACCGGCGTCGAGACGGTCGTGATGAACGTCTCCCGGCTGGAGGTCGCGGGCGCCGCCACCGAAGCGTTCCGCGAGCGCGACCTCTTGGACGAAGTGGTCCAGTTCCAGGTGAGCCACGGCTACGAGCTCGCGGGCGCGACCTCCTTCGACTCCCAGAATCCCGTCTACATGCTCGTCGGCAGCGCCACCGGGAACGACGCGGAGGGACAGCGATGACCCTCTACGGCGTCGGCCTCGGCCCCGGCGAAGCCGACCTCGTGACCGTGCGCGGGAAGCGCGTCCTCGAATCGGCGGACGTCGTCTACTCGCCGGGGCGGCTCTCCCGGACGGTCGCGACCGAGCACGTCCCCGAGTCGCGCATTGGCGACCTCGACTTCCCGATGACCCGCGACCCGCAGGAACTCCGCGACGCGTGGCGGGACGCCGCCGGCGAAGTCGCGCCGGAGGCCCGGGACGGCGACGCGGCGTTCGTGACGCTCGGCGACCCGAACGTCTACTCGACGTTCGGCCACCTCCGCCGCACGCTCGACGCCTTCCACCCCGACGTGGACGTGGAGGTCGTGCCGGGGGTCAGCGCGGTCACCGCGTTCGCCACCGCGCTCGGCGTCGAAATCGACGCGGGCGCGGGACTGGCGCTCCGCGAGGCCGCGCAGGGGAAGTCCCCGACCGGCCCCGACCGGATGGTCCTGTTCAAGGTCACCGACGCGCCCGCGACCCACGAGGGGCTCGTGGACGCCGGCTACGACGTGACCTATGGCCGCCGGCTGTTCATGGAGCAGGGCGACGAGCGTGTGACAACGGACCCCACCGAAATCGCCGAGCGGGACTACTACACGCTCGCGTACGCCGAGCGCGCCGACTTGCAGAAGGACCGCCCGACGGCCTTCGAGGACGCCCGCGACGCGGACGGCGCCAGCGGGGTGGTTGGGGATGACTGACGACCCGCAGGCCGCCATCGACGCCGCCAGCGAGCGCCGCGAGCGGGGCCGCGATTCCCGCGTCTACGAGCACACCGCCGGCGACGTGCAGGATGGCATCCCGTTCATCGGTGCGGGGCCGGGCGACCCCGGCCTGCTCACAGTCACCGGAAAGGAGCTCGTCGAGGACGCCGACCTCGTGGTCCACGCCGGCTCGCTCGTGAACAGCGAGCTTCTGGAGGCGTACTGCGCGGACGCCGAGACCGTCTCCTCGGTGGGGAAGGACCTCGAAGAACTGATTCCCCTGATGCGGGACGCCCACGAGGACGGCCGGACGGTCGTCCGCCTGCACAGCGGCGACCCCGCAATCTACGGCGCCGCGCTGGAGCAGATGGACGCCCTCGAACAGGAGGGCGTCCCGACGTACATCGTCCCGGGTGTCACGTCCGCGTTCGCGGCAGCGGCGACGCTTCGCACGCAATTGACGCTGAACGGCACGGCGAACCACGTCGCGTTCACGCGCCCGCAGGGCCGCACGCTCGACCCCGAGGACGACCACGTCTCGGAGTTCGTGGCGATGGGCGACGTGACGACCTGCATCTACCTCGGCACGCACGCCATCCCCGACGTGATGGACCGCCTTCGCGACGACGGCCACGACCCCGACACCCCGGTCACCGTGGTCTACCACGCGTCGTGGCCGGACGAGGACGTCATCGAGGGCACCGTCGAGACCATCGGCGAGAAGGTCGAGGACGCGGGCTACCGCGCGTCCGCGCTGGTCGTGATTGGAGAGGCTGGCGCCGGCGCGAACTACGACCGGTCGTACCTCTACGGCGACTGGGCGAACCGCACAGAGAGCGAGGCAGACGACTGACCATGAGCACCGACAGCAACGACAGCGACGGTTCTGGAGCGCACTGTTCGACCCCGGACTCCGACGGCGAAGTCGCCGAGGACATCGCCATCGTGGCGTTCGAGCGCAAGATGAGCACCGCGGAAGACATCGTGGCGGGCATCGGCGACCGCTACGACTCCATCGAGATTCTGGAGTACCACGGCGACGTGTTCGCCGAGCACTGGGGCGAGTACGACTGCTTCGTCGGCCTGATGGCCTCGGGCATCGCGATGCGGAAGACCGCCGGCCTGCTCGACGACAAGTGGGACGACCCCGCGGTCGTCGTCGTGGACGAGGAGCTGACGTGGGCGATTCCGCTCACGGGCGGCCACCACGGCGCGAACCAGGTCGCCGACGACCTCGCGTCGATGGGCGCCGTCCCGGCGATGACCACCGCCAGCGAGGCCGCGGGCAAGCAGGGCGTCGAGGAGCGCGCGAAGGCCCTCGACGCGCACGTCGTGAACGGCGACTCGACGGTCGCGACGAACCTCGCGGTCCTCGACGAGAACCTCGGCCCCGTCGCGCGCCTCGACGGTCCCGCGGCCGTGCTCGCCAGCGACGACGTCACCGTCCTGAAGCGCAACAAAGCCGATGGCGTCGTCCTCGGCACCGGCAGCGTCTCCGGCGCGAAGAAGGAACAGTTCCTCGACGCGTGGGCGGCCAGCCTCGAAGGCACGGACTACGACCTCGACGACGTGGAGTTCGTCGCCACGGGCACCCGGAAAGAAGAGGAAGAAGGCCTGCTCGCCGCCGCGGAGGAAGTCGGTCTGGGCGTCGTCTCCTTCGAGAAGGAGACCCTCGAAGAGTACGAGGGGCCGACGCCCTCCCGGTCGAAAGAACTCATCGGCTGGCCGGGCATCGCGGAGGCGTCCGCGATTGCGGGCGGCCGCGAGCACGAACTGCTCGCCGAGAAGGAGCGCCACGACGAGGCGGTAACGGTGGCGGTCGGCAAATGAGTACTGAGACACCCACTGACGCCGACAGCGACGCCGCCACCGCCGCCGACACCAGCGACTACGGCACGCTGTACGTCGTCGGCATCGGTCCGGGGCTCCCGGGCGGGATGACCCAGCGCGCGAAGGACGTGGTCCGGGCGGCGGACTGCGTGGTCGCGTCGAACCTCTACCAGGAGTTCCTGCGGCGGGACGGCACGCTCCCGCCCGAGGACTCCGGCGAGCGCCCCGAGCAGGAGGTCGTTCGCTCGACGATGGGGCGGCAGGTCGAACTCGCGCGCGAGGCGTTCGAGCGCGTGCGGGACGGCGAGGACGTCGCGCACGTCTCCGGCGGCGACCCGAACGTCTACGGCAAGTCCGATCTGGTCTACCTGATGGCCGAGGAGGACGAGGCGTACGACGTCCCCATCGAAATCGTCCCGGGCGTGACGGCGGCACTCGGCGGCGCGGCGAACCTCGGCGCGCCGCTGTCGAACGACTTCTGCACAATCTCGCTGTCGGAGAAGTGGCGCGGCTGGGATGAGATCGAGGAGAAGCTCCGCGCGGCCGCCATCAGCGGGTTCGTCGTCGTCCTCTACAACTGCTGGCGCGACTACGAGCGCGCCGTCCGGGTGCTCCGCGAGGAGCGCGCGGACGACGTGCCCGTCGCCATCATCAACGACGCCGGCCGCGGCGACGCTGGCCGGAACACCGACGGCGAGACGCACACCGTGACGACGCTCGGCGAGGTCGCCGACCACGACGAGAAGGTCGGCGGCATGGGCACCTCGATTCTCGTCGGGAACCACGAGACGGAGGTATGGACTAACGACCACCGCGAACACCTCGTCACCCCGCGCGGCGGGCGTGACGTGGAGGACTTCTGATGAGCACTGACGACACCACCACCGAGACGGAGGAATCGACCAGCAAGTGTGGCGCAGCAAGCACGACCGAGACGAGCAGCGAATCGAAGTGCGGCGCGTCGGCGTCCACATCAACGGAGAGCACGGAGCCGGCAGACTCGTCCAGCGAGTCGAAGTGCGGCGCGAGCAGTTCCGACTCGTCATCGTCCGGTTCGTCGTGCGGCGCCTCGTCGACCAGCACCGAGGAGAAGGTCGGTTCGACCGTCGAGGACTTCGACACCGACCCCGGGAAGCTCACCGCCGTCGGACTGGGTCCGGGCCAGCCCGAGGGGATGACCGACCGCGCGAAGGGCGCGCTGGCGGACGCCGAGCACATCGTCGGGTACACGACGTACATCGACCTCATCCCTGACGACATCACCGACGACGCGGAGGACATCTACGACACGCCGATGTGCGGGGAGGTCTCCCGCACGGAGGAGGCAATCGACCGCGCGCTCGCGGGCAACGACGTCGCCATCGTCGGCAGCGGCGACCCGAACGTCTACGCGCTGGCGGGGCTCGCGCTCGAAATCGTGGAGTCGAAGGGCGCGACGGCCTCCGCGCTGGACTTCGAGGTCGTGCCGGGCGTTCCCGCCGCGCAGTCCTGCGGCGCGCGGCTCGGCGCCCCCCTCGTGAACGACTCCGTGAGCGTCTCTCTGTCCGACCACCTCACGCCGATGCCCGAAATCGAGTCGCGGCTGCACGCGGTCGCCGGCGAAGGGTTCACTATCTCCATCTACAACCCGTGGAGCCGCAAGCGCCGCGAGAACTTCCAGAAGGCCTGCGAGATTCTGCTCGCGCACCGCGACGCGGACACGCCCGTCGGCATCGTCCACGGCGCGGGCCGCGAGGACGAGGAAGTCGAAATCACGACGCTGGGCGAGCTCGAATCGTACGGCGAGACCGACCTCGTGGACATGACCACGACAATCGTCGTCGGGAACGAGGACACGTACGTCTTCGACGACCGGATGGTCACGCCGCGGGGCTACGAGACGAAGTACGACTACTGATGTACCGCGTCACCATCGACCGCGAGGCCTGCGACGGCGTGTTCGCGTGCCTGACGCGGGACCAGCGGTTCGTCGAGGACGACGACGGCCTCGCCACGTTCGACGCGGACGGCGGCACCATCGAGCGGACCGACGAGACCGTCGTCGGGACGTTCGAGGACGAGCGCGTCGCGGACGCCAAGCAGGCCGCGGCGGCGTGCCCGTTCGACGCTATCACCGTCGAAGCGGTGGAGGGAGAGCCGTGAGCACCGACGGCACCGACGTGGACCCGCCGGACTCCGCGCTCGCCGCGTACCCCGAGACGGCGTACTTCTGGGGACACGTCGCCAGCGCGGGCGAACTCAGCGAGTCGTGCGTGACCGTGGAGACGAGCGACGAGGCCGCCGCCGACAAGCTCGCGGCAATCGCGGGCGGGGAGCGCACCGGCCACCGCGTCGAGGAGCGCGAGTACGCCCACGACACCTCGATTACTCGCCGCGAGGACGAGTACACGGTGCAGGTGTTCGGCGGGCTCGCGGCCCGCGCGGCGGCCGCGTTCGGCCTCCCCATCGCGGGCGAAGCGGGCGGCTACCGGCTGGACGCGCTCGCCGCCCACGACCGCCAGCTCCTCCGCGGAATCGTCGAAGCCTGTGGAACGGTCTGCTTCAAGTCCTCGTCGGGAACCGTGGGGCTCTCGTTCGTCCACGAGGACCGCGCGCTCCTCGAAACGGTGCAGACGCTCCTCGACGACGCGCCAGTGGACGCGCCGTACGGCGACCCCTCTGAGGCGTCCTCGGGCTACTACTTCAGCGTCGAGGACGACGCCGTCCCCGAACTCGGCGCGTGGCTCTACGAGGATAGTGGCAAGTCGGGGCTGTTCGCGCCGTCGCGGCGCCGGAAGCTCCGGCGGAGCCTCGAACAGGCCGACGACGTCACCGCCTCGCTGGAGGTCGAACCGTGAGCCGCACCGACGAGCCCGCGGCGAGCCTGAACGACGAGGCCGTCCTGCTGGTCGGCCACGGCTCGCGCCGCGAGGAGTCCAACGAGCAGGTGCGCACGCTCGCCGCGGACCTCGAAGCGCGGCTGGGCGTGCCGGTGGACGCGGGCTTCCTCGAACTCGCGGAGCCGTCGATAGAAGCCGCCATCGACGCGCTCGTGCCCGCCGTCGCCAGCATCTCCGTCGTCCACCTGTCGCTGTTCGCCGCCAGCCACGTCAAGAACGACGTGCCCGCGGCGCTCCGGCAGGCGCGCGCGGAGCACCCCGACGTGAGCTTCGACAACGGCTCGCACCTCGGCGTCCACCCCGCCATCGTGGACCTGCTGGACGACCGCGCCGCGAGCGTGGAAGCCGACCTCGGCGTGGACCGCGAGGCCGACGACGTGGCCGTGGTGCTGTGCGCCCGGGGGTCCAGCGACCCGGACGCGAACGCCGACGTCCACAAGCTCGCGCGCCTGCTCTACGAGGGACGGGAGTTCTCCCGGGTGGACGCGACGTTCATCGGCGTCACGGAGCCGACGCTGGACGAGACGCTCCACGACGTCGCCAAGCACCGCCCGGACGCCGTCGTCGTCGTGCCGTACATGCTCGGCGACGGCGTGCTCACGGGCCGCATCCGCGACGGCGCCGCGGAGTTCGACGACGAGTACCCCTACGTGGACGCGGCCTGCGGCGACCCGCTGGGCACTGACCCCCGGCTGCTGGACGTGCTCGGCGACCGCTGGCAGGAGGCCCGCACGGGCAGCGTTGAGATGTCCTGCGACACCTGCAAGTACAAGGTCGAGCTGGACGGCTACGAGGAGGACGTCGGCGGCGCGAAGGCGATGCTGCGCGCGCTCGACCACCGCGAGGCCCACGCCGACCGCGAGAACGTCGCCGACGACCCCCACGCCCACGACGCGCCCGACAAGCACGTCGCGGTCTGCACGAACCAGACGTGCGCCGCGGACGGCGCGCCCGCCGTCCTCGAACGCCTCCGGCAGGCCGCCCGCGACGCCGACGACGGGAACGTGCGCGTCACGCGCTCGTCCTGCCTCGGCCAGTGCGGCGACGGCCCGAACGTCGCCGTCTACCCGGAGGGCGTCTGGTACCAGCGCGTCCAGCCCGACGACGCCGACCGCATCGTCGCCTCGCACCTCGACAGCGAGCGCATCGTCTCCGACCTCGACTCCCAACTGCTATGACCTGCCACGAACTCGAAGCCCTGCGCCTCGGCCTGCTGAACGTCCTCGGCACCGACGACCGGAGCGCCCGCGAGCACGCCGAGAAGGAACTACAGGGACACCTCGACGGCCCCATCGAGGGGCTGGCGAACGCCGACTCCCTCTCCGAACTCCAGCGGCACCTCGACGCCGCGCTCGTGGACCTCGAAGAGGAGGTCGCCGCGACCGACGAGAGCGACCCCGCGTACGACTACCTCCGCGGCCGCCTCGTCGCGGTGCGTGACGCCGAGCGCTCGCTGGCCCGCGTCGCCGACCACGGCGACTCGCTGCTGGCGGACCTCGGTGAGACCCACCACTCGCTGCACGACGCGTTCCCCGCCGACGAGTAACTGTTCTCTCTCAGCGCTCGTCCCGCGCGGCGCGGACGGCGCCGTCGATTCGCTCCGGCGTCAGCGCGTCCAGCGGCACGCGCTCGCCCCCGGACGCCCGCACCACGTCGCCGACGAGGCCTGCGCGACCTCCATCACCAGCGTCAACGACGAGCACGTTCGCGCCCCTGTCGGCAAGCGCGCTCGCCGCCTCCCGAGTGTCCGCCGTCGGCTGGTCGGTACCCGCGTTCGCGCGGCCGTCCGTGACGACGACCACGACCGCGGCGTCCGGGTCCGCGCGCGCCAGCACGTCGTCGGCGGCGCGCAGGCCCGCGGGCAGCGGCGTGCGGTCGCCCGTCGGCAGCGACTTGAGGTGGCGGGCAGCCAGCGTCACGCTGTCCGTCGGCGGCAACACCACGTCGGCGTCCTCGCCCGCGAACGTCACGACGGCGACCTCGTCGCGGCGCTCGTAGGCGTCCCGCAGGACGTCCAGCGCGACGCCCTTCGCGGCGCGCATCGGCGCGCGCATCGACGCGCTGGCGTCCACCGCGAACACGACGAGCGCGGACGCCGACCCCGCGCGCACCGACTGCCGGAGGTCGCGTTTCTCGACGCCGTCGGCGCCGCGCGCTGCGGCCGCCCGCACCGACGCCGCGGCGTCCACGCTGTCCGTCGCGGACGCGCGCTCGGTCCGCACGCGCGCCCCGCGACCGCTCGCGCTCGGCGTCGCGCTCGCGCCGCCGGTCCCGGAGGAGGTCTCCGCATCGGGCGCGTCCGTCTCGGGCGCTCGCCCCGCCCCCGGGTCGGGCGTCTCCGAGCGCGACTGTCCGGGAACCAGCGGCGCCGCCTCCTCCGAATCCTCGCTCTCGTCCCCGCGCTCTGAGTCGTCGCCGTGGTCGGCCTGCCCGCTATCGCCCTCGCGGTCCTCGCCGGCGCCGTCCGGCTGTGGGGCTGGCGACGACTCGTCGCTGTCCTCGTCCGGTTCGGAGTCCGCGCCCGAGTCGTCGCCTTCTTCGTCCGCGTCGGCGTCGGGGTCGTCAGCGTCGTCGCCCGCGTCGGCGTCCGAGTCGTCGCTGTCGGTGCTCTCCCCGCCGTCCTCGCCGTCGTCGAAGTGGTCGTCTACCACGTCCTCGGGGTCGGGCGCGTCCTCGAAGGGACGGGACTGGAGGCGGTGGGGGAGCGCGAACTCGGCGGCGCGCTGGACGTCGGCCTCTGTGACCGTCGGCCGACCGTCGAGCGCGGCGAGCGTGCGCGCGGCGCGAGCGGTGGCGACGTCCGCGCGGTGGCCGTCTACGCCCGCGTCCCGGCAGAGCTCGGTAATCTCGCGGACGAGCGAGTCCGGGAGGTCCACCTCGGGGAGCAGGTCGCGGGCGTCCAGCAGGCGCTCGCGGACCGCCTGCGTCTGGTCGGCGTAGTCGCCGTCGAAGCCGTCGAGCGCCCGTTCGACGATTTCGGCTCGGTCGTCGAGGTCGTCGCTGCCCGCGACCCCCACTCGGAGCGCGAAGCGGTCGCGGAACTGCGGGCGGAGCTCGCCCTCCTCGGGGTTCATCGTCCCAATCAGGGTGAACTCGGCGGGGTGGGTGACGCTGACGCCGTCGCGTTCGACGCGGTTGACGCCAGCGGCGGCGGCGTCGAGGAGCACGTCCACGAGGTGGTCGTCGAGGAGGTTCACCTCGTCGACGTAGAGGAACCCCCGGTTGGCGGCCGCGAGTAAACCGGGGTTGAACTCGGCGTCGCCGTCGAGGGCGTCCGGCACGGACAGCGAGCCGACGACACGGTCGCGGGACGCGCCCAGCGGGAGCGTGACGAACGGGACCGGTCGCGTCTCGACGGGCGGGTCCGCTCGCGTCCGGCAGTCGGCGCACTGGCTCTCGGGGTCGTCGGGCGGACAGCCGTATGGGCAGTCGGCGACGGCGCGCTGGTCGGGGAGCAGGTCGGCGAGCGCGCGGGCGGCCGTGGACTTCGCGGTGCCCTTCTCGCCGGTCGCGAGGAGGCCGTCGAGGTCGTCGTTGGCGGCGACCGCGAGCAGCGCGTCCTTGAGGTCGCGCTGGCCGACGATGGCCGGGAACGGCGTCGGCGCGCGCCCCGCCTGCGATAGCTTTTTCCCGCTTCCTAGTTCAACCATAGTTGTAATACCGAAATCGGAGTTTAACATACTTATGCCTGAGATTGCACTCTACACCGCGACCGAGAACGAACTCGGCTCGATTCAGGCGGCCGCCGAGCGCGTCGAGGCGGACCTCCTCGCGCGCTCAGAGAGCGACCTCGACGACGACGCCGACGTCGAGGCGTTCGTCGAGGCCGCCGAAGACGCCGACGCCGCCGTGTTCTGGCTGCACGGCGCCAAGGACAGTATGCCCGGCTACGACCGCGCGACCCGCCGGCTCGCGGACGCGGGCGTCCCGCTCGTCGTGAAGTCCACGGGGGACGCGTACGCCGTCGAGGACACCACCGTCGCCGCCGAGGACCGCGAGGCGGTCTACGAGTACCTCGACCGCGGCGGCACGGCGAACGTCGCCAACTGCCTGCGCTTCCTCGCGGACCGCTACTCGTCGGCCGATCTCGCGTACGACGACCCCGTCGCGCTCCCCACAGAGGGCGTCTACCACCCCGACCACCCGGGAGCGAGCTACGAGGAACTCCGCGCGACCTTCGACCCCGACGCGCCGACGGTCGCGGTCTGGTTCTACGAGTCCCACTGGACGCACGAGAACACCCGCTACGTGGACGCGCAGGTGCGCGCGCTCGAAGCGCAGGGCGCGAACGCGCTCCCGGTCTTCTGCAATCCCGCGACGGACACAGACGAACAGGAGGACGCGGAGTGGGTGACGGACGAGTGGCTCATAGAGGATGGCGAGCCGGTCGTGGACGCCGTGCTCTCGTCGTTCATGTTCTCGCTGTCGATGGACGAGCGCGGCCGCTCGGCGTCCGACGAGGGCGACGCCGCGGAGGACGTGTTCCTCGACCGCCTCGGCGTCCCCGTCCTCCAGACCGTCACGACGATGCGCTCGCGCTCGCGGTACGAGTCCGCGGACACGGGCGTGATGGGCTTCGAACTCGCGCTCTCCGTGGCGCTCCCTGAGTTCGACGGCAACGTCATCACGCACCCCATCTCGGGGAAGGAGCGCACCGACGACGAGGTGGACATCGGCTCCGCGCCGAAGCAGCACTTCCCCATCGAGGAGCGGGTCGAGCACGCCGCGAGCCTCGCGGTGAACTGGGCGCGGCTGCGCCACCTCGACAACGACGAGAAGCACGTCGCCGTCGTGCTCCACAACTACCCGCCGAGCGACGACGGCATCGGCACCGCGTTCGGCCTCGACACGCCCGAGAGCACGGTGAATCTGCTGGACGAACTGGACGCGCGCGAGTACGACTTAGGCGGACAGACGCCGCCGGAGGGGCAGGCGCTCATCGAGCAGTTGACCAGTCAGCTCACGCTGGACGACCGCTGGGTCGCGCCCGAAGACGTCCGCAAGCACAGCGTCGACGTGGTCTCGACCGACGAGTACGCCGAGTGGTGGGCGGACGCCGACCCGGACTTCCGCGAGAACGTCGTCGCGGAGTGGGGCGACCCGCCCGAGCGCCCGTTCGCGATTCCGGGCGTCGAGTACGGGAACGTGCTCGTCACCGTCCAGCCGCCCCGTGGGTTCGGCATGGACCCGGAGAAAGTCTACCACGACAGCGACCTCCAGCCGCCCCACGACTACTACGCGTTCTACGCGTGGCTCCGCGAGGACTTCGACGCGGACGCCGTCGTCCACCTCGGCACGCACGGCAGTCTGGAGTGGCTACCCGGGAAGACGGTCGGCCTCGATTCGGCGAGCGCGCCGGACGCGCTGCTCGGCGACCTGCCGAACGTCTACCCGTACATCGTCAACAACCCCGGCGAGGGCACGCAGGCCAAGCGCCGGTCGTACGCCGCAGTCGTGGACTACCTCACGCCCGTGATGAGCAACGCGGGCACGTACGACGAACTCGCCGAACTCGAAGAGCTGGCGTCTCGCTACCGGGCAGCCGGCACCGGCTCCGGGGCAGACAGCGAGGAACACCTCGCGGAGCGCATCCGCGGACTCGTCGACGAACTCGACCTCGCGGTCGAACTCGGGGTCGAGGGAGAAATCGAGGAGAAGGCGGACGTGCGCGGCCCCGAGGAAGCCGGCACGTCGCTCGCGGAGGGCGACGTGTCTGGTGACGACGTGGGCATCGAGGAGCTGGTCGAGCGCGTCCACGAGTACGTGACCGACGTGAAGACGACCCAGATTCGGCTGGGGCTCCACACGATGGGCGAACCGCCGGCGGGCGACCGCCTCGTGGAGTACCTCGTGGCGCTCACGCGCCTCGAAAATCCGGGCGCGCCGTCGCTCCGGGAGAGCGTCGCGGGCGTACTCGGTGTCGATTACGAGACGATGCTGGACTCCCCGGGAACGTACAGCGAAGAGCTGGGGATGACGTACGCGGAGGCCGCCGACGAGGTGTACGAGACGAGTGTGGACCTCGTGGAGACGCTCGCCGCCGAGGGTTTCGACGTGCCGGCGTCGAACGTCGAAGCCGGCGCGGACGACGAGGTGAACATGAACCTCCTCGTCGTGGACATCGACACGCTCGGGGACGCACGGGCGAAGTCCGGGGCGCACGACGACCTGCGCGAAGTCCTGCGATTCATCTGCGAGGAGGCCGCGCCGCGGGTGTTCGGCGCCGAATCGGAGATCCCGCAGACCGCGGACGCGCTGAACGGCGAGTACGTCGAACCGGGCGGGAGCGGCGCGCCGACGCGCGGCGGCGTGGACCTCCTGCCCACTGGACGGAACTTCTACACGCTGGACCCGCGGAAGGTGCCCGCGAAGACAGCGTGGGACGTGGGGAAGGAAGTCGCAGACGGCATCGCACAGCGCCACCGCGACGAGGAGGGCGAGTACCCCGAGGAGGTCGGGGTCGTCGCGTGGGGGACGCCGACCGTCCGCACGCGCGGGGAGACCATCGCGCAGGCGCTCGGTCTGCTGGGCGTCCGGCCGGTGTGGACCGACGCCGGGCGCGTGGACGACGTGGAACCGATTCCCCTGGACGAACTCGGCCGGCCCAGAATCGACGTGACGACGCGCGTCTCGGGGCTGTTCCGGGACGCGTTCCCGCAGGCGGCGGGCGTGATTCACGACGCCGTGGAGGCGGTCGCGGACCTCGACGAACCCCACGAGCAGAACTACGTGAAGAAGCACGTCGAGGAGGACGCCGAAGAACTCGAAGCACAGGGCGTCGAGAACCCCGAGAAAGCCGCCAAACACCGCGTGTTCACGACCCGGCCGGGCGGCTACGGCGCGGGGACGAACAAGGCCGTCGACGAGGGCGAGTGGGACGACCGCTCGGACCTCGCGGCGGTGTACGTCCAGTGGGGCGGCTACGCGATGGGGTCGCGAGGCCGCGTCTCGGAAGCCCACGACGCATTCGAGCGCCGCCTCGGGAACGTCGACGCCACCGCCAAAATCGAGGACACGATGGAGCAAGACGAGTTCGACTCCTCTGACTGGTACGCGTTCCACGGCGGCTTCATCACGGCCGTCGCGGAGGAGTCCGGCGAGGAGCCCGCGTCGTACGTCGGGGACTCCAGCGACCCGGACAACGTGGACGTCTACACGAACGAGGAGAAAGTCCGGAAGGCGATGCGCGCGCGCGTACTGAACCCCGAGTGGCTGGACTCGATGGAGGAGCACGGCTACAAGGGCGCCGGCGACCTCTCCTCGACGGTGGACGTGACGCTCGGCTGGGACGCCACCACCGGCGTCGTCTCGGACAGTCTCTGGGAGGAAGTCGCCGAGCAGTACGCCTTCGACGAGGAGCGCCAGGAGTGGATGCGGGACGTCAATCCGTGGGCGCTGGACTCCATCACGGACACCCTGCTGGAGGCCATCGAGCGCGGCCTCTGGGACGCCGACGACGAGACGGCAGAGCGCCTGCGCGACCTGAATCTGCAGGTGGAGGGCGACTTGGAGGCCAGGGCTAGCGACTCCCCGGCCGTGACTCAGGAGGTGTCCTCGGATGACGACTGACGGCGACTTCGAGGCGTACGCGGACCTCGGCGCGACCACGGAGAACGCGATGGACATCGCGGAGACGAGCATGGACCGCGTGCGCGAGCTCGTGCCCGACGAGACGCTCGCGGACCGCGTGCGACAGAAGTCCGTCCACGCGACCGGCGACCCCGAGTTCCAGCACCTCGTGCGGTTCACGGGCGGCGACGACTCCGAGGCCGTCCGCGCGGGCGCTCGAGCGGTCCTCGACGAGGCGCCCATCGTGACGGACATCACGATGGTCAAAGCCGGAATCACGGGCCGCGGCCACGACTGCGAGGTGCGGAAGGCCATCGGCAACGGCGCCGACCTCGCCGCGGAGACGGGGATGACCCGCACGGCCGCGTCCGTGCTCGAACTCGACAAGGAGGACGTCTACGACGGCGCCATCGCCGTGGTCGGGAACGCGCCGACGGCGGCGCTCGCTCTCGCAGACTGCATCGAGGACGGCACCCGGCCCGCAGTCGTCGTCGCGACGCCCGTCGGCTTCGTGAAGGCCGCCGAGAGCCGCAAGCGGCTCCGCGAGGTCGCCGCGGAACACGGCGTGCCCGCCATCACGAACGTCGGGCGGCGCGGCGGCAGCGGGCTCGCCGCCGGGCTGACGAACGAGCTGATTCACGTCGCCAGCGACGCCCGCGACGGCGACGCCTCCCTCGAATCGTGAGCGACGACTACGACCTCGATTCGGGGCCGGACCCGGCGGCGTTCGCGGCCAGCGAGCCGGAACCCGACTTCGGGACCGAGGCGGTCGTCCACGCGGTCGGCGTCGGCCCCGGGAACCCCGAGTTCCTGACGCCGCGCGGCGAGCGCGCCATCCGGGAGGCCGACGTCGTGGTCGGATTCGAGACGGTCGTGGAGTTCGTCGCCGACCGCACGGACGCCGACCTGTTGACGTGTGGCTACCGCGACGAGGGCGAGACGCTGGCGGCGTTCGCGGAGCACGTCGCGGCCGGCGAGAGCGGGACGGCGGTGCTGATGGGCGACCCGAACCACTCGGGCTACCAGTTCCTCGGGAAGGTCGAGCGCGCGGTCGAGGCGCCCGTGCGCGTGGTCCCGGGCATCTCGTCGCTCCAGGTGGCGGCGAGTCGGGCGCGCACGCCGATGGAGGACACGGAGTTCGTCACGCTCCACAAGAGCGGCGACCTCACCGACGACCTCGCCCGACTCCGCGACGCGGTGGGCGAGCGCCACCTGCTCGTGCTGCCGCGGCCGTTCGACCTGATGCCCGGGGACGTCGCCGCCGACCTGCTCGAAGCGGGCGCCGACCCGGACCTGTCGGCGCTCGTGCTGGAGAAACTGACCCACGACGACGAAGCGATTACGCGGACGACGCTCGGCGACCTCGCCGCGCACGCCGGCGAGGAGACGCCGTTCTCGGACCTGACGGTGCTGGCCGTTCGACGCGAGTAGCCGCCGTCAGTCTCGGCCGGCAATCGCTTCGAGCGCGGCGAGCACCCGCCACGCGAAGTAGCCGACGCCGACCAGCAGCGCGGGCAGGACGCCGAGCAGCGGCTGGTGAGCGATTACCAGCGAGTACGCGAACACGGCCACGAGGAGGGCGACGATGGCGACGGTCCACGAGCGGGGGAGGGACGGTGGCGAGTAGTCGGACACACGCGCAGTTCCGCGAGAAGTGACGTAATGGTTACGCGTATTTGCAGTGCGCGTGATGTCCGGTCAGCGCCTCACGCGAAGAGCGCGACGCCGACCACGCCGGCGAGCGCGAGCGCCAGCGAGAAGCAAATGAACAGCAGGCGGCGCGGCCCGCCGGCCTCGGTTGGCGCGGACAGAATCTGGTCGTCGCTGGCCACGACCTCGGGCGTCTCGGAGTTCTCGTTGATGCTGGTGGTGCCGGCGAGCAGCGCGACGGCGGTGAGCCCGCCGAACGCGTAGACGAACGCGGGCATCGTGAGCGGGAGCGACTGCGAGGCGGCGACGGCGTACCCGAGCGCGGCGACGACGGCGGCCGCGGCGCCGCCGTAGAGGGCGGGCGAGAGCAGGGCGCGGAGGTCCATATTTCCGCGTAGAAACGTCAACGTAAAAAGTTGTGTGGTGGACCGACCGGCGACCGTTAGCGGCCGTCGCCGTCGGCGGCGAACGCGGCGGCGTCGGCGGTCAGCGACGCCTCGAAGGTCGCGGCGCCGTCGCGGTCGGCGAGCACGCGCCGCTGGGCGAGCTGGGCTTCGACGGCGTCCGTGAGGCGGGGGTGGGCGCCGAGCGGGTCGGCGTACGCGAGGCCGCCGCGGTCGAGTTCGAGGCGCTCGGGGATGTCGCGGTCGGTGGCGTCGCCGCCCGCGACGAACAGCGGGACGGCGACGGCGTCGTCGGCGTCGAGGTTGTAGCGCAGGCACTCCGCGGCGGGGTTCTGGACGAGGTAGCTGGTGGCGACGTCGTCGTAGTCGCCGTTCGCGCGGAGGCGGGCGGCGTGGTACTCCGCGACCTGTCGGTGGTAGGGGCGGGAGCTGGCGCCGAGCGCGACGAGGCCGAGCGCCTCGGGGGTTCCGTCGGCGGCTTCCGTGGCGCGGTCGCGGAGCGCGTCGGTCACGGCGGGACTGCGACAGACTGGCTCGCAGTAGTGGACGGCCGCGTCGAGGCAGTCGAGCGCGGCGGGGACGCCGACCGTGGTCTCGCGGCCGTGGGCGGCGGTCATCGGGACGGCGAACGCGCGGTCGGCGTCGACGGCCGCGAGCTGGTCGCGGAGGTCCCGCCGGGGCTCGTGGCGGAAGTGGCAGGCGTGGACCGCGTCCGCGACGCCGCAGTCGCGCAGGCGGCTGGCGTGGGTGGCGAGCGTTTCGCGGGCGTGGGGCGTGTCCCGGCCGAGCAGGACGAGAGCGTCGCGTGTCATGGTAGTAAAGTTGGATTGTTCTAACCCAACTCGGTTTGCATAACGTCGCGGGCCGCCTCCCCTAATAGCTTGCGCTGGCCGCGCCGAACGAAGCCACCGCTGACGAACCCGACCGCTGAATTAAAGTTCGCTTGTGCTTTCTCGGAGAACGTGTCCGACACGCAGACGCTGTTCGCGCTCGTCGCCGGCGCCACCGAGACGGCGGCCATCGACGGCATCAGCGCCGCCGGCGCCGACCCCGCGCTGATGGCGCACACGCCCAGCGCGGACGCCGAAATCCTCGCGTACGGCCGACCCGTGCGAGCGCCGATCGTCCCCGTCAGCCCCTCCGGGTGCCCGACGCCCGCGGTCGTCACGCGCGCCGCCCGCGAGCGCGTGGACTTCGAGAGCGTCGTCGTCGACGCCGGCCTCGCAGAGCCCACTGGCGCGCCCACCGTCGACGTCGGTGCGGCGCCCGGCGGCGACGTCCACGACCCCGAACCCGTTCCCGACGCCGGAGGCATCTTCGCCGACGCGCGCCGCTTCGGCGCCGACCTCCCCGCCGAGAGGCTCGTCCTCGCGGAGACGATTCCCGGCGGCACCACCACCGCGATGGGCGTCCTCGCCGCGCTCGGCGAGCGCCGCGCAGTCTCCTCCTCGCTCCCCGAGAACCCCCTCGAACTCAAGCGCGAGGTCGTTGACAAGGGCCTCGACGCCAGCGGCCTCGCACGCGGCGACCTCGCCGGCCAGCCCACCGACGCGGTCCGGCAGATGGGCGACCCCGTGCTCGCTACCGTCGCCGGCCTCGCCGTCGGCGCGCTCGAAGCCGGCACCGACGTGCTGCTCGCGGGCGGCACCCAGCTCGCCACCGCGGGCGCGCTCGTCCGCCACGCCGGCCTCACCGCGGACCTCGAACTCGCGACCACGTCGTTCGTCGCGGCCGACGACTCCGCGGACGTGCGCGCGCTCGCCTCGGAAAACGACCTCGCGCTCACCGTCACCGACCCCGGATTCGACGCCCGCGACGACCACCCCGCGATGGCCGCGTACCTCGCCGGAGAAGCCAAGGAGGGCGTCGGGATGGGCGGCGCGCTCGCGCTCGCCGACGAGGCCGGCGTCGGAATGGACGCGGTCCGGGACGCCGTCGGAGACGTCTACGACCGGGTGACCGGGGAGGCCGCGCCGTGAAGGGCGTCGTCCTCGGCGGCACGGCCTCCGGCGTCGGGAAGACCGTCGCGACGCTGGCGGTCCTTCGCGCGCTCGAAACAGCGGGCTACGACCCCCAGCCGGCGAAGGCCGGCCCGGACTTCATCGACCCGAGCCACCACGAGCCGGTCGCCGGGAAGCCCTCGCGCTCGCTGGACCCGTGGCTCTCCGGCGGCGAGGGCGTGCGCGGGAACTACTACCGCGGCGACGGCGACGTCTGCGTCGTCGAGGGGATGATGGGGCTGTACGACGGAAGCGTCGCCAGCACCGCGGGCGTCGCCGAAGCGCTGGACCTCCCGGTCGTGCTCGTCGTGGACGCGAGCGCGGGGATGCAGAGCGTCGGCGCGACCGCGCTGGGCTTCCGCGAGTACGCCGCGGAAGCCGGCTACGACGTGGACGTGGTCGGCGTGCTCGCCCAGCGCGCGCACGGCGGCCGCCACGCCGACGGCGTCCGCGACGCGCTCCCCGACGGCGTCGCGTACCTCGGCCGGATTCCGCCCAGCGAGGGCCTCGACGTCCCGGACCGCCACCTCGGTCTCCTGATGGGCGACGAGGCGTCCGTGGATGCGGCGGCCATAGACGCGGCCGCCGAGCACGTCGATGCCGAACAGATTGCCGAACTCGCACGGGAGCCGCCGCGACCAGACCCGGAACCGACGCGCGCCGAGACCGGCAAGCGCGTCGCTGTCGCCGCGGACGCGGCGTTCTGCTTCGAGTACCCGGCGACCCGGGAGCGCCTCCGCGAGCGCGCGGACGTGGTGCCGTTCTCGCCGGTCGCGGGCGACGACCTGCCCGACTGCGACGGCGTCTACCTCCCGGGCGGGTACCCCGAACTCCACGCCGAGGCGCTCGCCGCGTCGCCCGCGCTCGACGCGCTCGCGGAGCGGGCGGCCGACGGCCTGCCCGTGTTCGGCGAGTGCGGGGGATTCATCGCGCTCGCGGAGTCACTGACGACGACCGACGGCGAGACGCACGAGATGGCGGGCGTGCTTCCCGCGGACGTGACGATGCGCGAGCGCTATCAGGCGCTCGACCACGTGGAACTCCGCGTTCGCGGCGACGTGCTCACCGCGAACGCGGGCGAACGGCTCCGCGGGCACGAATTCCACTACTCCGAGGCGGACGTGGCCGGCGACGCGCGGTTCGCGTTCGACGTCGAGCGCGGTAGCGGCATCACCGACGAGCGGGACGGACTGACCGAGTACCGGACGCTGGGCACGTACGCCCACGTCCACGCCGACAGCGGCGCCTTCGACGCATTCATCGAGAACCTATGACCGACCAACCCGACGACAGCGACGAGCAGGCCGACCAGCACGCGCGAACACCCGGGAAGGGCCGGACGCCGACCGCGCGCGAGATTACGCCGACCGCGCCCGAGGAGTTCGGGCTCGTGCAGGTCTGGTGGGGCGACGGCAAGGGCAAGACGACCGCGGCGCTCGGGATGGGGTTCCGGGCGGCCGGGCACGGTCACCGCGTCCACCTCCTCCAGTTCATGAAGGGCGGCACCGCCAGCGTCGAGGACGTCCGCGGCGAGTACAACGCCATCGCGGAGATGCCGGGGTTCACGTACGAGAACTCCGGACACTACGGCTGGCACGGCTTCCTCGACGGCAGCGACGACGACGAACACCGGGCGCGCGCGCAGGGCGGGCTCTCCCGCGCCCGCGACGTCGTCGATGCCAGCGACGCCGACGGCGAACTGCCACTGGACGGCCCCGCCGAGGACGGCGTCCACATGCTGATTCTGGACGAAATCCTGTACGCCGCGAACCGCGGCCTCGTCGACCCCGAGGACATCGTTTCGCTCGTCGAGGACAAGCCCGAGAACCTCGAACTCGTGCTGACGGGCGGCCACGACGAACCCGCGTTCGCGACCGAGCGCGCGGACCTCGTGAGCGAGGTGCGCAAGCGGACCCACCCAATCGACGCGGGCCAGCGCGCCCGCAAGGGAACCGAGTACTGATGGCCGACGCCCGCACGCTGCTGGTCGCGGGGACGGCCTCCCACGTCGGCAAGAGCACCGTCGCCGCGGGGCTCTGCCGCCACCTCGCGGATTCGGGGGTGTCGGTCGCGCCGTTCAAGGCCCAGAACATGAGCAACAACGCGCGCGCTGTCCCCGCATCGGAGGCGGCGGCCGCCGCGTGGGGCGAAATCGGCGTCTCCCAGTACGTGCAAGCGAGAGCCGCCCGCGTCCCCGCGAGCACGGACCACAACCCTGTGCTCCTGAAGCCCCGCGGGGACGCCGAGAGCCAGCTCGTCCTCGATGGGCAGGCGGCCGGACACTACGCCGCCGGCGACTATTACGACGAGCACTGGGCGGACGCCCGCGAGACTGCGGAAGCCGCCCACGGGCGCCTCGCCGCCGACCACGACGTGATTGTCGCGGAGGGCGCGGGCAGCATCGCGGAAGTCAACTTCCACGACCGCGACCTCGCGAACGTCGAGACGGCGAGGCTGGCCGACGCGGACGTCCTCGTCGTCGTGGACATCGAGCGCGGCGGCGCGTTCGCCAGCCTCTACGGCACGCTCGAACTGCTCCCCGACGACGTCCGGGAGCGCGTCGCCGGTGCGATAATCACGAAGTTCCGCGGCGACCCCGCGCTGCTCGAACCGGGCATCGAGGAAATCGAGGAGCGCACGGGCGTCCCGATTTTGGGCGTGGTCCCCTACGACGACCCCGGGCTCCCCGCGGAGGACAGCCTCTCGCTCCCGGACGAGGGGCGAGCAGTCTTCGGCAGCGACGCCCCCAACGAGCGGAGCGTCACGGTCGCCGTCCCGCGGCTGCCCCGCATCTCGAACTTCACGGACCTCGAACCGCTCGCCCGCGTCCCCGGCGTCCGCGTCGCGTACGTCCCGCCGGAAAGCGAGTTGGACGACGCGGACGCGGTCGTGCTCCCGGGCACGAAGAACACGGTAGACGACCTCCGAGAGTTGCGCGCCGCGGGGTTCGGCGCCGAACTCCGGGCGTTCGACGGTCCCGTGGTCGGCCTCTGCGGCGGCTACCAGCTGCTCGGCGAGCGCGTCGCGAACGCGGGCGTCGAGTCCACCGACGACCTCGACGCTATCGAGGGGTTCGGACTGTTGCCCGTCGAGACGGTGTTCCGCGAGGACAAGCGCGTCGAAGCCGTCACACGAGAACTTGACGGCGTGGGGCCGCTCGCCGGCGCGAGCGGCGAGGTGTCGGGCTACGAGATTCACATGGGCCGCACCGACGTCCCCGAGTCGCTACCGAACCCGGTGGGGCCGACGAGCGCCGCGACCGACCGCGTGCTCGGCACGTACCTCCACGGGCTGTTCGAGAACGAGAACGCGCGAGAGGCGTTCGTGGACGCCGTCTACGAGCATGCGGGCCGCGAGCGCCCCGACGCGGACGAGGACCGACGGTCGCCGTACGACGCGGCCGCGGACCTCGTGCGCGAGCACGTCGACCTCGCCACGCTGGACCTCCCCGCGTAGCCACCGACC
This sequence comes from Halobacterium sp. NMX12-1, assembly GCF_040435975.1. Lineage (NCBI taxonomy): Archaea > Methanobacteriati > Methanobacteriota > Halobacteria > Halobacteriales > Halobacteriaceae > Halobacterium > Halobacterium sp. NMX12-1. The sequence continues at coordinate 2,379,617 of NZ_CP159204.1, forward strand.
GATTCAAGTCCACTTGCAGTAAGTAACCCACAGTGCCAACGACGTTCGACCTCTTCGGGACGCTGGTCGCCGCCGAGCGCCCCGAGCGTCCCGCGAGCGCCGTCGCCGACGCGCTCGCAGCGCGCGACGTTCCCGTCCCCGACGACTGGGCGGACGCCTACCGCGAACCCCACGATTCCGTCCCCGAGGGCACGGAACTGCCGCTCCCCGGCCACGTCGCGGCCGCCCTGGAGAGCCGCGGCGTGGACGCCGACCCGAGCGCCGTCCGAGCAGCGACGCTCGCCGCGTTCGACCGGCCAGTCTCAGTCCGTCCGGGCGCGCGCGACGCGCTCGCCGCCGCCCGCGAACACGGACCAGTCGCCGTCCTCTCGAACTGTAGCGTCCCCGGGCTCGCCGAGCGCGCGCTCGACCGCGCCGACCTGAGCGTCGAGACGGTCGTGACGAGCGTCGGCTGCGGCTGGCGGAAGCCAGACCCGCGCGCGTTCGAGGCGGCCGCGGACGCCCTCGACGCAGCCCCCGAGTCGCTCGTCCACGTCGGCGACGACCGGGACGCGGACGGCGGTATCGAAGCCGTCGGCGGGCGCGCGGTGCTCCTCGACGAGACGCCGCTGGAGTCGGTGCCGTCCGAACTGGAGGGGATAGCGTGTCGCTGACCGCGGCGGGCGCGGTCGCGCTCGCGTTCGCGCTCGAAGCGGCGTTCGCGGAGCCACCAGCGAGCCTGCACCCGGTGGCGTGGTTCGGCCGCGCGGTCGCGCCCTTCGACCGCGAGTGGGCGAACCCGCGGGCGGTCGGCGCACTCGTCGCCGCCGTCCTGCCGCTCGTTGCCGCCGTCCTCGTCGGGTCGCTCGTCGCGCTCGCGGGCCGCGTGGACGCCCGAGTCGCCGCCGGCGTCGCGGGACTCGCGCTGTTCGCCACCACCAGTCTGCGAATGCTCTCGGCGGAAGCGCGCGCCGTCGTCGCGGCGACCGAGACGGACCTCGACGCCGCCCGCGACCGCCTCCAGTCGCTCGCGGGCCGGGACGCCGGCGACCTCTCAGCGGGCGAACTGCGGAGCGCGGCCGTCGAGAGCGCCGCGGAGAACCTCGCGGACGGCCTCGTCGCGCCCCTGCTCGCGTTCGCGGTCGGCGCCGTCGTCTCGCTGCCGGTCGCCGCGGCCGCCGCGGCGTGGGTGAAGGCCGTGAACACGCTGGACTCGATGCTGGGCTACCGCTCGAAGCCGGTCGGGACCGCGAGCGCGCGCCTCGACGACGCCGTAATGTGGCTGCCCGCCCGCGTGAGCGCCGCGCTCGTCGCGTTCGCGGAACTGGACGCGGCCGCGCTCGCTCGCGCTCGGGAGCACGCCGACGCGCCGCCGTCCCCGAACTCCGGGTGGCCGATGGCGACGCTCGCCGCAGTGCTCGGCGTCCGCCTCGCGAAGCCGGGCGTCTACGACCTGCCGCTCGGCGGGGAGTTTCCGACCGTCGCCGAGAGCCGGCGCGGCGTCCGCGTCGTCGGCGTCGCCGGCGCGCTCGCGTACGCGCTCGCCGCGGGGGTGGTCACGTGGTCGTGAGCGCGCTCCGGGGCGCGCTCGGGTTCCTGACGCGGCTCCGCGTCGGTCACAGCGAGGCCGCGTGGGCGGCGTTCCGGGGCTCGCCGTGGGCGTTCCCGCTGGCGGGCTACGCCGTCGGCGCGCTGCTGGCCGTGCCGTTCGCGCTCGACGCGCTCCCGCCGGGCACGCTCGCGCTCGCGTACCTCGCCGCCGTGTTCGCCGTCACGGGCATCAATCACCTCGACGGCGTCGCGGACGTCGGGGACGCGCTCGTCGTTCACGGGGACAGCGACGAGCGCACGCGCGTCCTCAAGGACACCACGGTCGGCGTCGGCGCGGTCGCGGCGGTCGCGGTCGCGGTCGCTGGGCTCGTGCTCGGCGCGCTCGGGGTCGCGGGACTGCCGACCCGCGCCGCGATTGCGGTCGTCGTCGCCAGCGAGGTCGGCGCGAAGCTCGGGATGGCGGCGGTCGCGTGCTTCGGGACGGCCGCGCACGAGGGGCTGGGCTCGCAGTTCACGGAGCGAGCGAGCAGGTCGGAGTTACTCCCCGCCGTCCTCGTCGCGCTCCCGGCCGTCGCGCTCTCGTGGCCGACGCCGGCGGCCGCGGGCGCGCTCGTCGGGGCCGCTGTCGCCGGCCTCGGCGCGCTGTGGCGCCTGCGCGCGCTCCTCGGCGGCGTGAACGGCGACGTCTTCGGCGCCGTCAACGAGGTCGGGCGCGTCGTCGGCCTGCACGTGGGGGTGGTCGCGTGGACGCTCTCCTGATGTGCGGCGGCCGCGGCACGCGCCTCGAAAGCAGCGCGGAGAAGCCGCTGTTCGAGATTTCGGGGCGACCGATGGTAGACTACGTGAGGGACGCGCTCGCGGAGAGCCGCGTCGAGACCACGCACGCCGTCGTCTCTCCCCACGCGCCCGAGACGCGCGCGCACCTCGAAGGTGAGCTGCCGATTATCGAGACGCCGGGCGAGGGGTACGTCGCGGACCTGCTGACCGCGCTCGACACCGTGGAGACTCCCGTCTTGACCGTCGCGGCGGACCTCCCGCTGTTAGAGGGCGCCGTCGTGGACACCGTGCTGGACGCGGCGGACGGCTCCACGAGCGTCCGCGTGCCCGCCGCGCTGAAGGACGCGCTCGGCGCGAGCACGGACGAGGACGGCGCGTGGGTGCCGACGGGCGTGAACGTCGTCGCCGACGACGCGGACTCGGTGTTCCGGAGCTACGACGCGCGCCTCGCGGTGAACGTGAATCGGCGGGCGGACGCCGCGCTCGCGGAGCGCTTGCTCGCGCTGCGGACCGACGCACCGAAATCCGGCGAGGTCGTGGAGGGAGACGATGGACCCTGACGCCGTCCGCGACGCCGGCCGCGTGCCCCACGGCGGCAGCGACGACCCCGACGTGCTGGACTTCTCCGCGAACGTGAACCCCCGGACGCCGCCGGGCGTCCGCGAGGTGTACGAGGCCGCGCTCGACGACGCCGGCCGGTACCCGAACGACGACTACCCCGACTTCCGCGACGCCGCCGCGGGGTACGTCGGCTGCGCGCCCGAGCGCGTCGTGCCGACGCCGGGCGGCCTCGCGGGCATCCGGCTCGCAGTCGAGACGCGCGTCGAACCCGGGGACAGCGTGCTCGTCCCGTACCCGAGCTTCGGCGAGTACGCGCGCGAGGTCGAACTGCAAGGCGCAGACCCCGCGTTCGTCCCGCACGACGAACTCCTCGACGCGGACCCGAACGGGCACGCGATGGCCGTCGTCTGCAACCCGAACAACCCCACCGGAACGCTGTACGGCGCGGAGGACCTCCGCGCGTTCGCCGCGCGCTGCCGCGAGGCCGACACCGAGTTGCTCGTCGACGAGGCGTTCCTCGGATTCACAAACGAGGAATCGCTGGCGGGGACGCCGGGCGTGGTGGTCGCGCGCTCGCTCACGAAGCTGTTCGGCCTGCCCGGGCTCCGCGCCGGCTTCCTCGCGGCGACCGGCGACCGGCTGGACGACCTGCGGACGGCGCGGCGCGCGTGGAACCTCGGGACGCCCGCGGCGGCCGTCGGCGCGCACGCGATGCGCCGAGCGGAGTTCGTCGCCGAGACCCGCGAGCGCGTCGCCAGCGAGCGCGAGCGGGTCCGAGCGGCGCTCGCCGACGACTTCGGCGTGTTCGACTCGGCCGCACCGTTCCTCCTGCTCGACGTCGGCGACCGGGACGTGGCCGCGCTCTGCGAGGCGACCGAAGCCCGGGGCGTCGCGATTCGGGACGCGACGACGTTCCGCGGGCTGGACAGCCACGTTCGGGTCGCGGTCCGCGCGCCCGCGGAGAACGACCGCCTGCTGGAGGCCCTCGATGTTTGACGCGGCGACGCGGGACGGCGTGCTCGAACTCGAACGCGAGCGGACGCGCTGGCTCTCCACGGGCTGGGACGGCGGCTTCGCGGCCGCCGACCGCGCGTACAACGTCACCGTCCCCGAGGGCTGGAATCCGGACGACCTCGACGCATACGTCGCCGACCGGCTCGCCGACGCCGGCTTCTCGCGGGCTGGCGACGAGCCGGTCCTGCTCACCGGGGTCGCACAGCACCACGCCCGCGGCGCGCGCTGTGGGCCCGTGGAAGCCGTCGCGACCGTCGGCGTGTCGAACCCCGCGGCGCTCCCGATGGACCCCGAGGACGGTGCGCTCCCCGAGGAAACCGAAGCCGTCGCCGGGACGGTGAACGTGTTCGTCGGGACGACGCGCGCGCTGGACGACGCCGCGCTCGCGAACCTCGTCGCCGTCACCGCGGAAGCGAAGACCGCCACACTACTCGAAACTGTGGGATTTCCGGGGACGACGACGGACGCGGTGGTCGCGGCCTGCGACCCCGCTGGCGAGGACGCGGCGTTCTCCGGGAGCGCGACCCGAGTGGGCGCCGCCGCCCGCGCCTGCGTCCGGGACGCCGTGCGGGCGAGCTACGCCAGCCGGTACGCCGACGACGACCCCCCGGAGTCGGTCGCCGACGCGAGACACGGCGTGCGGACGGACGTAGAAGGCGACGTGTTCGTCCCCGGCGAGTGAGGAAAGCGAGTCAGTCGTCGGCGACGGCGGGCGCGCGCCGCGTCTCGGGGTCGAGTTCGGCTCCCGCGACGGCGGGCGTCCACGCGAGGTCCTGTTCGTAGTGGAACGCGCGGTGGTCGCGGGTCGGGTCCACGACCGTCAGCGCGAGCCAGTCGTTGTCCAGCAGCACCTGCAGTTGCTCGTGCTCCGCGAGCACGCCCTCGACGCGCTCGACGGGCGCGTGGACGACCGTCGAGAGGCGCAGCGGCTGGTGGTACGGCTCGTCGGCGGCGGTCGTCAGCGACTGCAGCGGGAGGCCCGTCATCAGGTCGCCGCCGTTGCCCTGGTAGACGCCGAGGTTCCCGACGGGGTTGTGCGTGACCTTCGAGCCGCTGCCGTAGACGGCGTTGTCCACCGTCGAGAAGTAGTACTGGGCGTTGATCCACTGCGTGACGACCATCGGCCCTGTGAGAATCGCGGCCAGCGCGTCGCCGTCGGGGTCGGCGGCGTGGTCGTAGGAGTGGAGGAACGCGCGGCCGTCGAGGTCGAGGTCGCTGGTGAGTTCGCGCGGGCCGACGACGAAGCCGGCGTTGCCGGCCAGCCCCAGTTCTGGGCGGGTCTCCGCCCAGTCGCCGGCGCGGCGCTCGGTCTCGCTGACCGGGTCGCCGTCCGCGCCCAGCGATTCGGCGCGCTCGGCGGCCGCGCGCTCGCGGGCACTCGCGAGGTCCGCGCGCAACTGCTCGACGTCGTCGGCGTGGCTCTCGGGGACGTCGCCGTCGTACAGCTCGACCTCGTCGGTCGTCGTGTTGTGCTCGGCCGCGAGGAAGACGGTGTCCTCGGGAATCTCGAAGCCGCGCTCGCGCAGCGCGGCCTTCACCTCGGGGTCGCTACAGATGGCCGCGAGCACGCGGGCGTTCGGGCCGCCGGAGTTGCCGGCGCACGCGCCGCAGTCCAGACTCGACTCGTAGGGGTTGTTCGCGGTCTCGCTGGCGTGGCCGGTGAAGACGACGAGGCGACCGAACTGCTCCCAACCCATCAACTCGAAGGCGGCGGCCGCGTACTCGACGCGCTCCTCGGTCGTCAGGCCGGCGGGCAGGCCCTCGTCGGCGTGCTCGTGGTCGAGGTCGGGCTCGCAGAACTCGTGGACGTCCGGAATCGGGCCGGTAGCGGCGCCGACGAGGCCGCGGACGCGCTCGGGGACGAGCGTGCGCGCCGCGAGCGCGACGCCGTAGCCGCTCCCCGCGCTCTCGACGAACCCGTATGCCGTGGCGGCGTTGGCCTCCAGCGTCTCCACGACCTCGGTGGCCGCCTCGCGGAGGCCCGTCCAGCGGTCGTGGCTCGCGTGCGCGTCTTCGTCGGCCGGCGCCTCGGCGACGCGGTGCTGGGGTTCGACGATGGGCGGGCAGGCCTCGACGGAGACGTCGGCGTCGTAGCCCTCGTACTCCATCGGGACGCCGAAGAACCCCGCGTACCCGTGGGTCTCGTAGTCGCCGGTCTCCTCGACGTGGCGCCGGATGACCTCCGAGCGAGTGTCGATGCAGAACACCAGTTGGGCGTCCGGGCGCCCCGAGTCCGCCTCGCCGTCCGCGAGCGACTCGCTCTCGGCCGCGACGGCGTCCACGAGGTCCTCGCGGTAGGTCGCTTCCCACGCGCGCAGGAACGCCGCGGCGATTTCGTCCGCGGCGTCCGGCTCACCGGCGTCGCTGTCCGGCGAGAGGTCGGCGTCGAGGGCGTCCAGCACCGCCAGCCGCGCCGCCAAGTAGCCCGCCAGCGAAATCGGGTGCGCGGACTGCCACTCGCCGCCGTCCTCGACGCGCCGATTGACGAACCACGTCCACCCCGGGAGCGCAGCCAACTGCTCCTCGAAGATGGCGCTCCACTCGCCCTCCGGGTACGGTTCGAGGGCCGCCGCGACGGCGTCGGTCGGCTCCTCGGGGAGGTCGGCGGCGACGCCCGCGTCCGGGATTTCGTCGTCGTGGGCGGCGACCTCGCGGAACGCGGCGTAGAAGCCGGCCTCGCGGTTCGGCATCGACCAGTGCGCGCTCCCCTCGTCGAGGAACGCCGACAGCCACTTCGAGAGCACGCGGTCGACGTGCTCGGTGGCGTCGTCGGCGTCGCCTTCCGCGGGGTCGGGCGCGTCGGCGAGCCGGTCGAGCAGTGCTTCGGGGGCGGCGTCGTAGCCGGCTTCGTCGAGTTCGGCGTCGAGGCGGTCGCGGGAAATCTGTCCCCGCTCTAGGGCGGCGCGGAACGTCTCGGCGCTCGGGTAGCCGCGGCCGCCGAGGAGCTCGGCGGCCTCCGCGACCGCCTCCTCGAAGGGCCGGTCCTCGAAGCCCGAGAGCGGGTTCGCGGTCACGAACGAGTGGACCGGCCAGAGGGAGCCGACGACGCCGGCCGCCTCCTCGATGCTGTCGCGGATTGCCGTGTCAGTGCTCATTGTAGTCCTCCGTGTTCGTCAGGACGGTTTCGGGCGCCGGCCGGCTGGCGTTCAGCAGGGCGACGTAGAGCCGCCGGCTGCGCTCGTGGACGCCGGTCTCGATGGCGACGTAGATGGCGGTGAACGCGGCGGCGACGGCGACGTGCAGCAGGGTGAGTTCGGTCGGCGCCTGTTCGACGGGCAACAGCCCCGCGACGCCCTCGTAGACGACGGCGTAGACGAGAATTGCGGGGAAGAACACCACCGGGACGGCGGCGTAGCGCGCGAGCGCCGACAGCGACGTGTGTCCGACCGCGTCGCGGGCGGCGTGCAGCGTGGTGAACACCACGAAGAACGTGAGCAGGAGGCCGCTGTCGGCGTGCGTCCCCTTCCCGGTCAGCACCGCGAACAGCGCGCCGCCGGCGAGTCCGGTCAGCAGCGTCACGATGCCGCCGGCGACGCTCGGGAGGCCGCCCGCGGTGTGCGGGGTGCCGTCGCTCGGGCTGGTGTGTTCGACCTGTCCCCCGGAGCCGAGGAACTGGTAGGCCTTGTAGAAGCCGTGCAGAATCAGGTGCGTGACGGCGGCTGCGAAGAAGCCCAGCCCCGCCTGCATTATCATGAAGCCCATCTGCCCGACGGTCGAGCAGCCGAGCTTGCTCTTGACGTCCGTCTGCACGGACTTCAACAGCTTCCCGCCCGCGGCGCTGACTGCGCCGACCGCGACCACCGCGAGCATCAGCGTGGCGTCGGCGGTGATGACGGGCGCGAAGCGCGCCAGCAGGATGCCGCCGGCGTTGACGAAGCCGGCGTGCATCAGCGCCGACGCCGGCGTCGGCGCGGTCATCGAGGACAGCAACCACGTGTGGAACGGGACGAGCGCGGACTGAATCATCGCCGCGAGCACGAGCGCGCCCGCAGCGAGGAGCCAGACGGGGCCGCCGAGTGAGCCGCCGTTCGCGGCGATTCCCGATATCGTCGTCGCGCCGGTCGTCCACCACAGCGCGGTCAGCGCAACGGCGAGTAGGCCGCTGCTGGCGAGGAAGTGCTTGCGGGCGACCGCGGCGGCGGCGCTCGCCTGGTCCCAGCCGCCGACGACGCCGATGAGCTCGGCCATCAGCAGGCCCATCGCCAGCCAGAGGCCCGCGAACAGCGCGAAGTGGTCGGCGGCGACCAGCGCCATCACGGCGAGCGTGAACCCGAACGTGTTGGCGAAGAACGCCGTCTCGTGGGCGCTCCCGGCGAGGTAGCGCCGCGAGTAGCTGTGGACGACGCCGCTGAAGAACGTGACGACGACCCACATCAGGACGGTCAGGCCGTCGACGGCGACCACGCCGCCGAGCTCCCACGCGCCCGCGGTTCGCGCTCGGACGGCGAGGGCGCCGACGCTCGCGGCGAACAGCGCCCACACGAGCCACGTGAGTGCGGCGGGCACGAGCGGCGACTCCGCCGCCGTGTCCGGGAGTGGTCCGACCGTCGTCGTTGCGTCCTGTCCCGACATGGTTCGGTTCCGGACCGTCGCGGCGCCCGAGCCGACCCCGGGACCGTTCCGGTCGCGTCTACGCACACTAGAGAACGGTTCGTCTATTAAACTTGGCTATTATCACAAATCGTTCGCAGGAAGTTGATTATAGAACGTTATGTTTATTGGGCGCGTGCGACACCGGCGAACTGACAGCGACGCGTCGGACTGCGAGTGCCCACGTACTGGCGAAAAGCAGCCGGCGTTCAGCGGTCGGTCTCGGGGTCGAAGCCGCCGAAGGGCGTCGTCTCGTGGCTCCGCACGAGCACCTCGTCGGCGACCGTCAACCCCATGTCGAGGAGCTCCTGTGCGACCGACGTGATGTCGCCGTCCGACTCGCCGACGGCCGTCACGAGCAGATTCTCGTCGCCGGTGACCAGCTCCTGCACGGAGACCACGCCGTCGATGGCCAGTATCTCGGGGATGAGTTCGCCGCGCTCGGGTATCGAGGCGGTGCAGTAGAGCAACATCCGCAGCGGGTACCCCGACTGCTGGTAGTCCACGCTCGCGCTGTACCCCTTGACGACGCCGCTCTCCTCCAGTCGCTGGATGCGCTTGCGGACGGTGCTGTCCGAGGTGCCGGTTCGCTCTGCGATGTCTCCCGACGACATGTTCCGCGCGTCCTCCTGGAGCGCGTACAGGATGGCGCGGTCCACGTCGTCGATGTCCTCGTCGGTCATACCGGAGTGTCCGCGACAGAGCCACTTGACCCTTGCACTCGCTCCCGGGACGCCGGAACTCGTCGCCGAGCGGGCCACTCACAGCAGTCTCAGCTCCCCTCGTCGGTAAGCGGTTCCGCTTGCCCCGACCCAGACCTTGTGTATATCAGTATTTGGTTTACCTGTCGTCGCTCGGTTCGGGAAACCAGTACGTTGAATGGGGTGGCTCGCCGAACTCCGGACATGGCTAGCGAACTCGAACACGAGTGCCCGAACTGCGGCGAGGAGAAGACGTTCTACCGAGCGGCCGCGACGGAGCTGCACCTCGGTCAGAAGACGAAGTGGTCGTGTCCGGACTGCGACTACGCGTTCGTCCGCATTAACGGCGACATCGACTCCTCCGTCAGCGCGTAATCGACGCGTTCCACGCGACCCCGCTTCTCGCCCCGTGAACCCGGGGTGTCACGGGGTGAAGTCGATGTTTCTCTACCCGCCGGCTTGCGCAGTTTCGATACCGCGTCGCAGGCGGACAGTGCAGTCGGTGAGTGAATCAGCTACCTATCGGTACTCGTTCGCGTCGGGCCAACCGACAGCGTAGCCGACCGGCGCGCCTTTCGTGACCCTCTCGCGTCAGTACGGCTTCGTTGCTGTTCGACGAAACCGCGTTTAGCCGAGCGCGCCGCGTCACTCTGCGGCGTCGCAATGGGCATTCGGTTTTTGGTGGAGTTCCCCCTCGGTCGCCCCCGAGCAGCCCACTCGCCGAACACGCGAGTGGCCTCGGTTCGAACGATTGGAGCGGTCGCGACGCGCTCGAACTCGTTGGTTACTGTACCCATCTTAGCGCACTAACCCTGCAACAACCACCAAATTGTGGTAGTCAGGGTGCGTTTCTTTGGTTATTCTACCGGGCTTATCTCCCTAATCCGCCTATGCACACCAAAACCGTTAACCTCCGTCTCCGAGACAGTCCAGACACATGACCGAGGACGTGAAGCTCAACGTCGCCGTCCCGCGCCACCAGCGCGACGTCTACGACGAGGAAGCCGACCAGATGGGGTTCGCCAGCCGCGCCGCCTACGTCCGCGCGATGGTAAACGCTGGACGCCGGGATTTCGGCCTCGACCCCCAGGGGTCAGGCGGCGAAGACACCACTCTAGCGGAGTTCGTCGAGCGGCGAATTGTCGCCGTCATCGAGGACGCCGACGGCGCCAGCCGCGACGCGGTCGTCGAGGAACTCACGGGCGACATCGAGCAGACGGTGACCGAGTGCCTGGCTCGCCTCGACGACGCCGGCCGAATCGACTACGACATCCAGCAGGACGGCCTCGTCGTCCGCTCGGAGGACGACTGACCGTGTCCCGAACCGGCACCGCGGCCGACTACGACGACGGGCCCGTCGGGACGTTCCTCGACGAGATGGAGCTGTACGGCCGCTCGACAAGCACCATCGAGGACTACCGGACGACGCTCCGCCAGCTCCGCGCGTTCCTCGCCGCCCGCGACACGCCCATCGAGGACGCCACCCGGGGAGACTGCCTGAAGTGGATTCAGTCGCTGCGCGAGGACGGCTACGCGCCGGGCTCGATTCGCACGAAGGCCGTCCACGTCAACCGATTCTACGGGTACATGGTCCAGACCGGGGAGTTCGACGAGAACCCGATGGTCGTCGTGATGGAGGAGATGAGCGAGCGCGGCGACGCCTCGCCGACGCGGCGCCGCATCGCCGTCGCGGAGATGCGGGAGTTCGTCGGCTCGATTCGGAACCCGCTCCACCGCGCCATCGTGGTGGTGCTGGCGAAGACCGGTATCCGCGTCGGCGAGCTGTGCAACCTCGACCTGCGGGACGTCCACCTCTCGAATCCCGCAATCGAGCAGTACTACGGCGTGCAGCCGCGAGCGGCCGTCAGCGACCGCGAGAACACCCTGTTCGTGCCCAGCGACGTGGACGTCGGCGACACCGTCAACGGCGAGCAGCGCACGGAAGGGAACAAGCGCCACCGCGACACCCGCATCCCCGTCGATGACGAAGTCGAGCGCGCGCTCGTGGAGTGGCTGGCGATTCGCCCGGACGTCGAATCGCCTGCGGAGCCGCTGTTCGTGAACGTCTCCGAGAACTACGGCGAGCGACTGACGAGCGAGATGGTGCGCGCGTACGTCACGGACTTGGCCCGAGAGCAGGGATGGTACGCGACCGGAGCGGGCGTCGAGGAGAACGTCACGCCCCACTACTTCCGGCACTTCTTCACGACGGAGCTGCGCCAGCGGACCGACGACGGCTACCTCGTGAAGTACCTGCGCGGGGACGTCGGCGACGTGATGGACCGGTACACCCACAACTGGCGGGAGCTGGTCGCTGAACCGTACAGCGAGTCTGTCTACCAGCTCACCACTCGTCGGAGCGGCAACTCGTAAACTGCATCTCGCGATATCAAAACCGGAGGTCGTCGGCCGCAGAAGACTACTCGTGCTCGCGTACCGCGGCGAGCGCGCGCTGGCGCTTCTCGACAATCTCGTGGACACGCTCTTTCTTGTCCTCGATGTCCTGCTGGTCGCGCAGCCAGTAGAGGTCCGTGTAGAAGGAGACCAGCGCCTCGACTTCCTCGCCGGAGAGCTGGCCGATTTCGTCGGCGTTGCTCTCGTAGACGACGGGCCGCTCGACGGTTCCCGTGAGCGACTCGTAGTTCCCGCTGTCGGCCATCTCGTCGACGTACGACAGCGCGTCCAGCTCCGTCTCGAACGCCTGTCGGAGGTGGGCGCGAGCGGCCTGCCGGCGTCGCCAGAACAGGAAGTACGATCCCGCGATTGTCGCGACTGCGCCGATGATGCTCCCGAGGACGAGCCCGGTGGCAGCGCCGGTCACGCCTCTACGTTCGCGCGGCGGGCGGATAGCCGTGGTGGTCGATTCGGGACCGGCTGGCTAACCGGCCGTATCTGGGAGGAGCCAAACACCTAACTATCCGCCCGTCGTCGGCTCACGCGTATGGCAGAGCCCAGTGGTCGTTTTTGCCGACGGTAACGACGCACCGACGCCCGAACGCGACGCCCTGACGGACCTGCCGCCGAGCGCGAAGCTCGTGTTCAAAGTTCTGGAGTACGACTCGCCGCTCACGCAAGCCCAGCTGCGCGAGCGGACGCGACTCTCCAAGCGCACGACGCGCCACGGCCTCTCGCTGTTGAAAGACGCAGGGCTAATCGAGGAACGGGTCTACATCCCGGACGCCAGAAAACGCATCTACGAGCCGCGGGTGGTCGACTAGCCCTCGGAGAGCGGCGTGAAGCCGTCCACGGGAATCACCGAGTAGTCCACCGTAATCGTGTCCTTCGTGGCGCGCACGCGCCCGACGAACTCCGATATCTCGTCGAGCTTGCCTTCGAGGATGAACAGCTCCATGCAGTAGTGGTCGCCGACGTGGTTGTGCACGTTGCTCGTGACGAGGCCCTCGTACTCGTGGCGGAGGTTCATCATGCGCTCCTCGACGGTGGAGTTCTCGTAGCTGAACAGCACCGTGACGACGCCGATGAGCGGCCGGTCCTCCAGTTGTTTGTCCTCGAACTCGCCGAGGAGGTTGCGCGCCGCTTCCCGGACGACCTCGCTGCGGCCGGTGTAGCCGTGGTCCTCGGAGAACTCGTCGAGCCGTTCGAGGAGTTCGTCGGGCATCGAGACGCTGACGACGGTCATGTATTAATCGAGAGCGCTTCGAGTAATAAGGATTGGCTAAAACCGGCCGCTCAGCGGTGCCGAGTTAGTCGAGGTCGTGCCACGACAGGCGGGGATTGCGCGCGGCGCTCGTCTGGTCGATGCGCCGGGCGGTCGTCCGGTTCGGCGCGCTTTCGAGCGTCGCCGCGTCGTCGGCGGCGACGGCGTTGAACGCGTCCGCGAGGTCGTCGAGGTTCTCCTTCGTCTCGACCTCCGTGGGCTCGGTCATCAGCGCCTCGTCGACGAGTTCGGGCCACTTCGTCGTCGGCGGGTGGACGCCGTAGTCGAGCATGCGCTTGGCGACGTCGGCGGCGTCCTGTTCGCCCGCGCTGGCGACGAACTCGTGGTGGAACGGGCCGAGGGGGACGTCGTACTCGACCTGCTCGGCGAGGTAGTTGGCGTTCAGCACGGCCTTCGCGGAGGCGTCGCTGAGCCCGTCGTCGCCGAGGCGGTCGATGTACGCGAACGCCTTGATGAGGACGAGCCAGTTCCCGGAGAAGCCGTGGACCTTCCCGACGGACTGCTCGGGGGTGTAGCGCTCGTACTTTCCGCTCTCAGTCTCCCGGACGTGAGGCTCGGGGAGGAAGTCGGCGAGGTCCTCGGTGACGCCGACCGGGCCGGCGCCGGGACCGCCGCCGCCGTGGGGCGTCGCGAACGTCTTGTGGACGTTGAAGTGCATGATGTCGAAGCCCATGTCGCCGGGGCGCGCGCGACCGAGCAGGGCGTTGAGGTTCGCGCCGTCGTAGTACAGCAGGCCGCCCGCGTCGTGGACCATGTCCGCAATCTGCTCGATGTCGCGCTCGAAGAGCCCGAGCGTGTTCGGGTTCGTGAGCATCAGCGCGGCGGTGTTCTCGCCGAGCGCGGCGTCGAGGGCGTCGAGGTCCACGCGGCCGTCGTCCCCGGAGGGAATTTCGACGACGTCGTAGCCGCCCAGCGCCGCCGAGGCGAAGTTCGTGCCGTGGGCGGCGTCCGGGATGACGACCTCGTCGCGGTGTTCCTCGCCGTTGGCCTCGTGGTAGGCGTCCGCGAGCAGGATGCCCGCGAACTCGCCCGCGGCGCCCGCGGGGGGCTGGAGCGTCACGGCGTCCATGCCGCCGATGCGCCCGAGGTAGTCCTGGAGGTCGTGCTGGAGCTTCAGCGTCCCCTGCACCGATTCGGCCGAGCGGTCGGGGTGGACGCTCGCGGCGTCGAGCGCGGCGACGTCCTCCGTGAACCGGGGGTTGTACTTCATCGTGCACGAGCCCAGCGGGTACGGCCCGGAGTCGACGCCGTAGTTCTGCTGGCTGAGCCGGACGTAGTGCCGGGCGAGTTCGGGTTCCGCGAGGCTCGGCAGTTCGAGTTCGTCCCGCGTGAGGTCGTCGGGCAGGGACGACTCGACCTCGGTGGTCGTCTCGTCCTTCTCGGCGAGCAGGGGCTCGTACTGTTCGTCGTCGGTCTGCCGGTAGGCGGCTTGGTCGTAGAACTCCATCAGTGGGTCACCTCCTCGATTGCGGCGACGAGGCGGTCGGCGGCGTGCTCGTTGGCGTCCGTCACGCAGACCTGGAGGCGGTGGTCGCCGACCGCGTGGACGGCGAAGCCCTCCGCTTCGAGGTCGCTGGCGATGGCGGGCGCGGGCTGGTCGGTGTGCGCGAGGAACTCCCGGAAGTGGTGGCGGTCGTGGACGGGCGCGCGGACGCCCGTGACGTCGTCGAGGTCCGCCGCGAGCTCCCGCGGGAGTTCGACCATGCGCTCGGCGAGGTCCACGAGGCCCTCCGAGCCCAGCGACGCGGCGTGGATGGCGGTGCGGAGCGCGACCCACGCCTGGTTCGTGCAGATGTTCGACGTCGCGCGCTCCTTGCGGATGTGCTGCTCGCGCGTCTGGAGCGTGAGCGTGTACGCGCGGTTGCCGTCGGCGTCCTCGCTGGCACCGACGAGCCGCCCGGGGACTTGCCGGAGGAAGTCCTCGCGGCACGCGAACACGCCCAGCCCCATCCCGTAGCTCGTGGGGAGCCCGAGGACGCTGGCGTCGCCGACGACGACGTCCGCGCCCACGTCCACGGGGCGCTGGAGCAGCGACATCGCCACGGGGTCCGAGCCGAGGCAAAACAGCGCGTCGTGGTCGTCCGCGAGGTCGCCGATTTCGTGCAGGTGCTCCTCGACTGCGCCCGTCGTCGTGGGGTTCTCCGCGTACACCAGCACGACGTCGTCGTCGATGGCGTCCGCGAGCGCGTCGGTATCGACGTTCCCAGCGTCGGTGCCGTAGCGTTCGACGGTGACGTTGGCGCCGTTCGTGTAGTTCTCGAGGACGCTGACGTGGCCGTCGCGGATGTACTCGGGGACGAGCACGCGGTCGCCGTCCGCGGCGCGCACGCGCTTGGCGAGCAGCGCGGCCTCCGCGAGCGCCGTCGCCTCGTCGTACATCGAGCAGTTCGCCACGCCCAGCCCCGTGAGTTCCACGAGCATCGACTGGTACTCGAACAGCGCCTGCAGGAACCCCTGCGTGACCTCGGGCTGGTACTGCGTGTACGAGGTCAGAAACTCCGAGCGCTGGGAGAGGTGCTCGACCAGCGACGGCACGTAGTGCTCGTAGTGGCCGCGCCCCAGGAACTCCGTGAGGTCGTCGTTGCGCCGCAAGCGCTTGCGGGTCTCGACGACGGCTTCCTGCTCGGACTTGGCGTCGATGCCGAACTCGTCGTCGAAGCGCACCGACTCGGGGATGTCGAACAGCGCTTCGACGTCGTCCACGCCGACGGCGTCCAGCATCGCCGCCGTCTCGTCGTCCGTGTGGGGGGCGTACGGACTGCCGCGCTCGCGACCGCTCATGGTCGTCCTCCCGGCGACGGACCGCCATCGAATCCAGACATACCCGACGCTTACGGAGCGGACACCAAGATACCCCCGGTTCCGGAACCCCACTCGCCACAAAAGTATCCTCGGACGTGTAACAAAACGTATTCGATGCCGAAGAAGTAGTCACGAACGCGCGTTTCGAGCGGCAAGCGTTGCGAGCGTCAGTCGCTCAGCGCCTCCGCGATTGCTTCGAGGTCCGCCTTCCGGAACGCGCCGCCGGCGCTGTCGGGGTCGGCGTCGTCAGCCAGCCCGACGCGCGCCCGAATCTCCGCGCGCATCACTGCCTTCGACGGCAGACTCCCCTTCTGGACGTCGTACCCCAGCGCCCCGCAGACGGCCGCCAGCGCCTCTTTCGTGAAGCCGGTGGACTCAACGCGCGTGTACCGCCCAACGGACTCTCGAATCTCGTTCCGCAGGTCGTCGACAGTCGGTGCCATTGGCGAACGGTCACGCCGGCACGACAAGAACGTTCGGCACGAAACAGCCAGCATCCGGCGACCAAGTGGTCCGAAGGACCCGGAAAGTCGTCGGTTCACCGCGCGAGCGAAGCGAGGTGCGAGGAACGAGCGCCTCGGTCTGTGCGAACGGCGAGCGCAGCGAGCCGTGAGCAGCGAGCGCGGGCCGACGACTGAGCGGAGTGAAACGAAGCGAAGGAGGAGTGCTTTTTCACCACGTTTTTGCCGAGCGAGGCGGCGAAGCCGCCGAGCGCAGAGCAAAAAGTGGCGTCAGGCGATTTGCTCGGCGTACTCGTCGGCGTCCAGTAGCTCGTCGAGGTCGGCGTCGTCGAAGTCCAGTTCGACGAGCCAGCCGTCGCCGAAGGGGTCGTCGTTGACGAGTTCGGGCTGGTCTTCGAGGGCGTCGTTGACGTCGGTGACTTCCCCGGAGACGGGCGCGTAGATGTCCGAGACGGCTTTGATGGATTCGACGACGCCGAACTCCTCGTCCTGCTGGAGGTCGTCGCCGACGGCGGGGAGTTCGACGAAGACGACGTCGCCGAGTTCGTCCTGCGCGAACTCGGAGATGCCGACGCGGCCGGTGTCGGGGTCGATCCACTCGTGCGATTCGAGGTAGTACAGGTCGTCAGGTACTTCGAAGCTCATTGGTCGATGAAGGGTGTGGGGGTGATGGTTGCTCGTTTGCCGGTGCCGCGGACGACGACCTCGACGCTCGTGCCGTCGTCGGCGTAGTCGGTGTCCACGTAGCCGAGACCGATGGGTTCGTCGAGCGTCGGGCTCATCGTCCCGCTCGTGACCTCGCCGACGGTGTCGCCGTCCTTCTGGATGTCGTAGCCGTGGCGGGGGACGCCGCGCTCCTCCAAGACGAAGCCGACGAACTCCTCGTCGACGCCCGACTCCTGTTGGGCGGCGAGGCGGTCGCGGCCGACGAACTCGGTGTCGAGGTCGACGACGAAGCCGATGCCGGCCTCGTAGGGCGTGCGCGGGTTCTCCTCGGGGTGGAAGTCCTGTCCGGAGAGGAGGAGGCCGACTTCGAGGCGGAGCGTGTCCCGGGCGCCGAGCCCGCAGGGCTGGCAGTCGTTGGCGAACGCGTCCCAGACCGCGCCCGCGCCGTCCGCGGGGAACACGACCTCGAAGCCGTCCTCGCCCGTGTAACCGGTGTTGGCGACCCAGCACTCGACGCCCGCGACCTCCGCGTACTTCGCCTCGAAGCGCCCGAGGTCGAGCACGGAGTCGTCGGCACGCGCCGCGACGAGTTCGGGCGCGTCCGGCCCTTGTACGGCGACCATACCGTACTCGCCGGTGACGTTGTCCACGGTCGCCGTGAGGTCGTGGGCGTCGCGGTAGTCGGTCCACCGCTCGTAGGTCTGCTCGTCGTGGCCGGCGTTCGGCACGAACAGGTACTCGGCGTCGTCGCCCTCCGGGAGCCGGTAGACGACCGTGTCGTCGAGGATGACGCCCTCGTCGTCCACTATCGCGGAGTACTGGGCGTCGCCGGGGTCGAGGCTGGCGACGTCGTTTGTCGTGAGCCGCTGCATCAACTGTTCGGCGTCCGGACCGCCGACCTCGATTTCCCCCATGTGGGAGACGTCGAAGACGCCAGCGGACTCCCGTACCGCGGCGTGCTCGGTCCGGATGGAGTCGAACTCGACGGGCATCTCCCACCCGCCGAACTCCGTGAACTGCGCGCCGCGGTCGTCGTGGCGACCGTACAGCGGCGGCGTTCGGAGAGCCATACTCGTGGCGTCGGCGGCCGGCAAGTAATGTTTTCGTATCCCGGTTCGCGTTGGGCGCGTTTCCGGCACGCTCTTGTCGGGGCGCCCCCGAACGCGGGTATGCAGCGACTCAGCGGCCTGCTAGACGGCGACGGCGACGCGGCCGTCGCCCTGTTCGTGGACGGGCCGAACGTCCTCCGCGAGGAGTTCGACGTGGACTTAGACGACGTGCGCGAGACCGCGGAGGCGGCCGGCCGGCTGGCCGTGACGCGGCTGTACGTCGACGAGCACGCGACGCCCGAACTGATGCAGGCCGCGGAGGCCCGCGGGTACGACGTCCGCGTGACCAGCGGGGACGTGGACGTGAAGCTCGCGGTGGACGCGACGGAACTCGTCGCCGACGAGAGCGTGGACGTGCTCGCGGTCGCCTCTCGCGACACGGACTTCAAGCCCGTACTGGAGACCGCGGGGCGGCGCGGCGTCAGCACGCTCGCCATCGCGCCCGGCGAGCACGGCCGCTCGGACGCGCTCCGGAACGCCGCCGACGAC
Source organism: Halobacterium sp. NMX12-1 (assembly GCF_040435975.1). Classification (NCBI taxonomy): domain Archaea; kingdom Methanobacteriati; phylum Methanobacteriota; class Halobacteria; order Halobacteriales; family Halobacteriaceae; genus Halobacterium; species Halobacterium sp. NMX12-1. The sequence continues at coordinate 2,397,996 of NZ_CP159204.1, forward strand.
GCGGTCGTGCTCGGCGAGTAGACGGACAGGTTTTCGGGCACCGACCGCCAACCCCGGGACATGACCGACCTCGGGACGCCCGTACTGGACGACCACCTCCACCTCGACGCCGACAACCGCGGCATCGACGCCGTCGAGGACTTCGTTCACCTCGGCGGCACGCACCTGCTCGTCGTGAACAAGCCGTCGTGGCACCACGGCGTCGAGGCCGACGAGGGCGAGGACTTCCGGCCGGTCTTCGAGGAGACCATCCGCCTCGTCGAGGAAGCGAGCGAGATTCTGCCGGGCCGGGCGTGGCCCGTGCTCGGCGTCCACCCCGGCCTGATTTCGCGACTGGTGGACGACCGCGACTTCGCGCCCGAGGACGCGGGCGAGCTGATGCGCGCGGGCATCGACGTCGCCGCCGAGTACGCGAGCGACGGCCACGCGGTCGCGCTGAAGTCCGGCCGCCCGCACTACGACGTCAGCGACGCCGTCTGGGAGGCGTCGAACGAGGTCATTCGACACGCCTGCACGCGCGCCGCCGAGACCGGGGTCGCACTTCAGCTCCACACCGAGGCGACCGAGGACCTCACGGACGTCGCAGAGTGGGCGGAGGACGCCGGGTTGCCGCCCGAGCGCGTCGTGAAACACTACGCCAGCGGCGAACTCGACGGCGTCACGAAGAGCGTGATGTGCGAGAAGGACTACCTCGAAACTGCTGTCGAGGTCGGCGAGCCGTTCCTGATGGAGACGGACTTCGTGGACGACGCCGACCGCCCGGGCGCCGTGATGGGGCCGAAGACCGTACCGCGGCGCGTGCGCTGGCTCCAAGAACAGGGCCACGACGACGCCATCCGGGTCGCACACGTCGAGACCCCCGAAGCCGTCTACGGCATCGACACCCGCGCGACGCTCGACGAGTAGCGGCGAGGCGGCGGTTTCGGCGTGGTCGGACCGTGCGGACGCGTGGCTCGCCGCTCCGTTGAAGGAAAGGCCTTTGTCTCGGGCGGCCGGCGTACGGAGTATGAGTGCCCCCGAGGAGGAGTTCTACTCCGAGGAACGCTGGCAGAACTGGCTCGACCGGCTGCGCGACGAGGACATCGACCCCGAGGACGAGGACTCCGCGCGCCTCCTGTTGAACCTCCAGGACGACGTCGCCATCGCGGTCGCGAAGATTCTGAAGGCGTACGACAACGACGCCATCGACGACGAGGAAGCCCTCGACGAGCTCACCGACATCCGCGAGGTCGTGCTCTCCGAGCCCGACTTCGAGGACGAGGACAAGCTCATGCTCGTGGACGGCGTCCAGACGAGTCTGGTCTGCGTGTTCTACAGCGCCGAGCAGTACCTCGCCGACGGCGTCGCCGACGAGACCGACGTCACCGGCTACGTGCAGGCCGCCGTCGAAGCCGAGCAGGAGGAAGACCTCGACCGCGCGCTCGGCCTGAGCGCCTGCGCCGGCACGCGCGTCATCGACGGCGACGACCTCGACATGGACGTCCTCGACGACGTCGAGTACGGCCTCGTCACGGAGTGGGTCAACGGCCTCGATAGCCTCCAGAGCGCGCTCTCGGACCCCGAAGTCATCGAGGACGACGACTGACGACCGCCGGCCAGTCTGCCGCGCGCCGTCGCGACGGGGCGACGAGTGCCGCCGAACCGCTGAAACCGCTCATTCTCCGTCGTCGAACCAGTCCCGCCACGTGTCGCTCTCCCAGTCGAACCAGCCGCCGGCCCAGTCGTCGAGCCAGTCGCGGAACCACTCGCGGAACCACTCGCCGTCGTCCGCTTCCTCGTTCTCGTCCTCGTCGGCCGCTTCGACGTCCACGAAGTCCCGGCTGCCCGCGCCGTCGTTGCCGGCGTCGTCTGCGGCTCGCTCGACAGTGACTTCGTACGTGCCGGCGGCGACGTCGTCAAGCGCGCGCTCGTAGACGAAACCGGGGCCGTCGCCGCGGCGCGAGAAGTCCGCGAGCGCGAGCGTCTCGTCGTCCGGCCCATCGACGTCGACCGTGAGCGACGCGAGTCGTTCGTCCGAGGACACCGCGACCAGCATCGACTCCGGCGACCGCGAACTCGCCAGCACCGTGACCGCCGGCGCGTCCGTGTCCGGCGCGGGCGTCAGCGTCACGTCCACAGTTCGAGTCGTCGACTGGTCGCCGGCCGCGGCGGTCACTCGAACCGTCACAGTCTGCGTCGTGGTCACGCTCGACGCCGCGAGGGTCACGCGGTCGCCAGTGTTCGCGGACAGCGACGCGTACGCGCCGCCGTCGACGACTGCCCACTCGAACGTCGCCGACTCCCCGCCGGAGTGGTTCGCCGTCGCGGTGAGTGTCGTCGAGCCGGGCGTCTCGATGGCCGCGCTGTCGACGGACAGCGACGCCGAGAGCGCGTCGTCGTCGCCGGCGACCCGTCTCTCGTCCTCGAACAGCAGTTCCCCGGACGTCTCGTGAACCGCGTAGACGGAGACGACATCGCCGGCGGACGCGTCCACTGCCAGCGACGGCCGCCACGTTTCACCGGGTGCAAGCGAGCGCTCGCCGCCGACTGACTCGGTCGCGACGCGGTCGCTGGCGCCGCCGGCTTGGACGACCACCGACAGGTCGCGATACGGGACGGTCGCACCACCCATGTTCGTGAGCGAGAGCGCGACGCCGCCGGCCTCGGCGGTGAGCCGGCCGTCGAGGTCGACGGTCGGCGCCCGAGTCCACGCGGTCGAGGACGATCGTGCCGCCGACCGCCGAGACGCTGACGACGACCGCGACCAGCAACACGGCGCCCACCTGCGTCGACTGGCCCCGAGCCGAATTCACGACAGGGAGTTTACAATCGGCTCCCAAAAGTCTACGTAATCGTCGCGGGGCGAGAGGCCGGGAGAGGCACTGTTTTTTAACGCGTGGCGCCCTTTCGGCAGGCATGAACTGGCGAGGGGACGACCGAGCGCAGTCCGTCCAAGTCGGGGCGATACTGCTGTTCGCCACGCTCGTCATCGCGCTCTCCATCTACCAGGCGACGGTCGTCCCCTCGCAGAACGCCGACGTCGAGTACCAGCACAGCCAGACCACGCAGAACCAGCTGACCGACGTGCGGAACGGGATTCTGCGGTCGGCGGCGACCGGGACGACCCAGCCCGCGTCGGTGACGCTGGGCACCCAGTACCCCTCCCGGGTCTTTCTGATGAACCCGCCGCCGGCGACGGGGACGCTCAGCACGAGCGACGCCGGGGAACTACGGCTCACGAACGTCGCGGCGAGCAACCCCGAGACGGACGACTTCTTCGAGAGCCGGAGCGACGCGTGGCGCTCGCAGACGAAGACGCTGTCCTACGAGCCCGACTACAACGAGTACGACAACGCGCCGACCCTCCTCTACGAGTCCTCGATACTCTCGAACTACTACCCGAACAGCGACGGCGAGCCCGCGGTCCCACTGTCGGACCAGCTGCTCGTCAACGAAGACTCGAAGACGCTCACGCTCGTCGCGCTGAACGGCTCGCTCTCGACGACCCGAGCGAGTTCAGTCAGCGTCGAACCGGCGGCGCTGAGTGCGCCCTATCAGTCGATTCCCGTCGAACCAGACTCCGGGACGACGATGACGCTGACGGTGCCGACGCGGGTGTCCCCGGGGACGCTCGCGAGCCGCACGAGCCTGAGCGCCGCCAACGTGAGTCCGGGGCCGACGCCGAACACGGTGAACGTGACGCTCACCGGCGAGTACACGCTCCGCACCGCGAAAGTAGGGGTTGGAACTGGGACGACCGAGCCCGCCGAGGAGTACCTGACGCTCGTCGGCAGCGGCCCGGGCAACGAGTCCGTGACGGTGGAAGTCCGGGACCGGTTCAACAATCCCGTGAACGGTGTCACAGTCAACGTTACCGCGGCCACGAACCCCTTCGAGCGAGCGAGTCGCGTCACCGGCGACGACGGGCGGGCGACGTTCGAGGCCGCCGACGGCGCGAGCGGGCCGGCGACATTGGAGATACTCGGTGGCGCCGCCCACGAGAACGTCACCGTCGAAGTGGAGGCGGCCGCGGGGCCTGTCGGCCCCGGCGGCAGCGGCGGGCGGCTCGTCTACCTCGGGGACGGGACGGCGTTCGACGGCGAGGACATCGACGCGATTCCCGGGGGACTGAACTTCACGATACGGAACACGTACGCGTCGAGCGTCAGCATCACCGACGTTACCGTCGAACCCGAGGACATTGACCTGAACGGGCTCTCGGACAAGGCCACCGGCGAGGGGTACGGGCGAAGCGAACTGCACGTCGACGTGCCCGCGACGGGGGACAGCGCGGTCGTGGACGTGCCGCTGACGGACCCCCAGTACACGTACGTCAGTTCGCGGGGGCTGACGCTCTCGCTGGCGAACTCGACGGAGGAACGGGTTTACGACACGACCACCGACGCGTTCGAGACCGCGGTCGTTCCGAGCCCCGGCGGGCCCGTGGAGCTGGGCGGCGGTGGGGAGGCCGAGGTGGCGTTCGCGGAGTTCCACGAGGTCGCGGCCGGGGGCGCGAACGCGGTGAACGTCTCCGGGCAGGACTTCCGCGTCACGGTCTCGTACACGCAGAACGGCGAATCGCGCAGCGACCAGTTCGTCGTGTACGCGCAGTCGCCCGAAGCGAACGGCGGCGGCGGTGGCGGCGGAGGGGGCGCGACCGAGCCGACGCTGGAGAGTTCGTCGGTGACCGACCGGAGCGACACCGGCGGCAGCAACAACGACCGGCAGGCGCGCTTCGACGTGTCGTACAGCGTCTCTGACCCGGACGACCGCTTCGACAGGGTTGAAGTCGAGTTCAGCAGTCCGCAGGACACGGAGACACTCACCAGTACGTCGCTGGCCGACACGCTCACGTACGTCGGCCCGCCGGGGTCCGCCAGCAACCAAGCGGGCGATTACACCATCAGCGTCGATGTCTACGACGTGGACGGGAACGTCGTGGACAGCACGGTCTACACGGAGACGCCCGACGGCCAGCAGGGGTAGCGCGGAGGACGTTACGACGCCCGTCGAAACCCCCATCGACAAACCCATATGACCGTTTCGCGTAGACGAGCGCATGACCAGCGTCGGCATCGACGCCATCGAAGTGCGAACGGGACGACTGAAACTCGACCTCGCGGAGACGTTCGCGCCCGAGCAGGGCGACGACCCCGAGAAGTACACGAAGGGGCTGGGGCTGTTCTCGTCGTCGTTCCCGGACGCCTACGAGGATATCGTGACGATGGGCGCGAACGCCGCCCATCGCCTGATGGAGCGCAAGGGTCTCGAACCCGAGGACGTGGGTCGCATCGACGTCGCGACGGAGTCGTCGTTCGACAACTCGAAGCCGGTGTCGACGTACATCGCGGGCTGTCTCGAACAGGTCTACGACGGGGACTTCCACCACGCGAACAAGGGCGAGCGGAAGTTCGCGTGCATCGCGGGGACGCAGAGCCTCGACGACGCGGTGAACTGGATTCTCGCGGGGCGGAACCGCGGCCGCGGCGCGCTCGTCATCGCGACCGACACCGCGCTGTACGCCCGGGACTCCTCGGGTGAGGCGACGCAGGGCGCGGGCGCCGTCGCGATGTACATCACCGAGGACCCGGACCTCGTGGAACTCTCCACCGAGCAGGGGTACGGCTCCGCGGACGAGACGGACTTCCTGAAGCCGAACCAGCAGTTCCCGAGCGTGGACGGCAAGCGCTCGGTGCAGGTGTACCTCGCGCGGATGCGCGAAGCCCTCGAGGACTTCGAGCGCGCGGCGGGCGACACCCACCCCGACGACTACGCGTTCATCCCGTTCCACACGCCGTTCCCTGGGATGGTGCGGAAGGCCGCGGTGCTCGGGTATCGGCACATGATTCGCGGGACAGACGTCGAGGAGGAACTCGCCGAGGACATCGGCCGACAGCCGCGCCGCGACGACTTCGACTCCCGCGAGGCGTTCGAGGAAGCGATGAGCGACTACGTGGACGACCTCAAGGAGACCGACGCGTACCGCGAGTGGTACGGGGAGGCCATCGACCCGACGCTCTCCATCTCCAGTCAGGTCGGGAACTGGTACACGGGTTCGGTGCACATCGCGCGCGTCAGCGCGCTCAAGCACGCCGTCGAGGAAGGCCGGGACCTCGCCGGGCAGAAGCTACTGGTGGCGTCGTACGGCTCCGGCGCGCAGGCCGAGATTCACGAGGAGACCGTCCAGCCCGGCTTCGAGGACGAGCTCGCCGAGCTGAACGTCGACGAGCAGGTCGAGCGCCGCTACGACCTCTCTTTCTCGGAGTACGAGCAGATTCACGACCGGCACAACCACGAGAAGAGCGTCGAGCTGGAGCCGTTCACGCAGCCGGACAGCGAGTTCGTCTTCGACGGCTGGGGCCCAATGAACGAGCGCCAGTACACGTACGTCGAGTAGTCAGCGGTCTTCGAGCGCGAGCGCGGTGCCGACGGCCGCGAGCGCGCCGGCGAGCACGCCCGCCGGCACCCCCAGAACTGCCGACGGCCAGATTATCTCGCTCAGGAGCGCGGTGACGCCGACGGCGACGACGCCGAAGACGACGGCACCGACCAAAAGCGACGCGAGCGCGGTCCTCATGCGTGTTCGCGGAGCGCGGCGAGCATCTCCTCGATGTCCATCTCCGTGACGGCGAGCGCGTAGCCGTCGCGCTGGGCGAGCGCGGGCGCGTGCTCCCAGAGGTCGTCCTCAGAGAGCCCGTGGAGGAGGACGGCGTTCGGCGTGGGGTTGACGACGCGCAGCGCGACCAGCGGGCTCTCGCCGCGGGAGACGTTCGTAAACGAGAGCACGCGGCTCGTGGACTGGCCGTACAGCCGGTAGAACTCGTCGGAGCGCAGCCGGCGGATGGCCTCGATAGAGTCGATGACGGTGTGACCGGTGACGGTGTCGCGGTCGCCGGCGACGACTTCGGTGGCGCCGACGGCGTCGTAGAGGTCGCTGGCGGGGAGCGCGGTCGGGTACTCCTGGAGGTCGAGGACGACGTCGCTGTCGAAGCCCGCGGAGAGCACGCGGCCGTACTGCCGGATGTGGTCGCCGCCGCGGCGCTCGTCGATGTCCAGCAGCGCCTCGACGACGCGCGTGACGAGCGCGATGCCGGGGCTGGAGCGGCGCCCGCTCTCGTAGTCGGAGACGACAGACGACGAAACGTCGAGCTCCTCGGCGAGGGCGGTCTGGGAGACGTCGAAGTCGGTGCGCCACTTCCGGAGCGTGGCGCCAGGGTCGTCGCTGAGCGTGATGTCGCCGGCGATGCGCTCCGCGAGGTCCGCGCGCGGGTCGTCGGTCATGGCCGAACGTCGGGGGTCGCCGCCAAAAAGCCTGCCGGAGAACTTCGACACCTGCCGAAGGGAAAGAGCCATTCTCGTGTGAGACAGTCACACGCGTATGCCCTCGACGGTCGTCCACGTGGCGTTCGGCGCGCTGGTGGCGACGGCGCTCCTCCGGGAGTTCGACGCGAGGACGTTCGCCGCCGTCTGCGCGTTCGCCGCGCTCCCGGACGTGGACACGTTCCTCGGCGTCTGGATAGCTGGCGGCCACCGCGCGCTCCTGCACACGGCGCTGTTGCCCGCCGTGCTGGGCGCGCTCGTCTACTGGGACACGCGCCGCGCGGAGTCGTGGCTGCACGGACGATTCGGACGAAACGGGCCACACGTCGCCGCCGTCGGCGTGCTCGCGCTCTTGTTCGGCGGCGTCCTCCCCGACCTGATGACCAACGGCGTGAACCTCCTGTATCCCGTCCACGACCGCTTCTACACGTTCGCGGGGTCGATAGAGATCTCCAGCGCGGAGGGGGTCGTCCAGACGTTCGTGGACCTCGGGCCGGACGGCAGCAGCGTCGGCGGGACCACGGAGAACACCCACTACTACACGGGCGTGGACTTGGAGCGCGGCAGCGACCCCGCGGGCGCCGAGCGCGTGTTCCCCGTCGTCTCCTCGGGCCTCCAGCTGGTCGTCGTCCTCACCGCCGTCGCGGGCGTCGTCGGGCGGTTCCAAGCCAAACGCTAACGCCGCGACAGTCCAAGCCGAGATATGGTCAGACCGTACGCGGACGCGGACAGCGACGCCCTCTGGGAACTGAAGCGCGGCTTCGAGACGGGACTCGGCGAGGGGACTGGCGACGAGGCCAAGCAGGCCGCCTACGAGGCGAAACTCGACGACGACTACCGGAGCGAGTGGCTGGCGTGGGTGGGCCGCTGCGTCGCCGAGAACGAGCGCTGCGTGCAGGTCGCCGAGAGCGACGACGGGCTCGCGGGCTACGTGTTCGTGCTCCCCGAGTCGATGGCGTTCGTCTGGGACGCCGCCGTCCTCAACGAGATTTACGTCGCCCCCGAGTTCCGCGGGACGGGCGTCGCGGACGACCTGATGGACGCCGCGCTCAGCGTCGCACGCGAGCAGTCGTTACCGCTGGACCGGCTGGTGTTAGACGTGGACCGGCAGAACGAGCGCGCGAAGGCGTTCTACGAGCGACACGGCTTCCAGCACTGGGGCGAGATGGTCGCCCGCGACCTCTAGGTGGCGGTGACGGCGCCGAGCACGCCGCCGACGGCGCCGAGGACCACGGGGTAGACGACGCCCGCGAGCAGCACGCCGAGCGCGTACTCGGGGTGAATCGCGCTCCCGCCCGCCGCGTACTCGAAGACGAACAGGCCGACGACCGCCAGCACCGCGTAGCCGGCGACGACCATCGCACCGGCCTGTGCGCCGGCGGAGGCGTCCGCCGCGTTCGCGTACCGCGCGAGCACGAAGCCGCCGAGCACGACCGCGACCGCGGGCACGAGGTACAGCAGCATCGACGCCTCGCCGCCGGCGACGAGGTTCCGCGTGGTCTGTCCGCCGAGCGACGGGACCGTGAAGCCGACGCCGTGGGCGTTGTAGAACAGCCAGCCGACGGCCTTCCACGCCGGAATCGGGTCGCCGCCGAGGAACTCCGCGATGACGTTGAAGCCCTCGAGTTGCTCCTGGACGTTCGACGACTGCCAGAGGTACGTGACGAGGTAGCCGAGGACGTACGTGACGACGCCGGCGACGGCACCGACGCCGAGCTGGGTGCCGCGGGAGGTTCGGGTAGCGGGTTCGGACATGGTTGTGATGCTCGCCGTGGAGTAAAAAGCCTTTGTGGCGACTCGCCCGGCGGAGTTCGCGCTACAGCCGCGCTACCACCGACCGAACAGTCGCTCCCGGAGGGTCCGCGCGGACGGGCGCTCGGTCAACAGGACCGGCGTCTCCAAGCGCTCGATGGTGTCGAACGCCAGCGACCCGCGGACGATGCGCGACAGCAGGCCGCGCTCGGTCGCGCCGACGACGACCAGGCTGTACGCGGGAGCGAGTTCGCTGATCGTCTCCTCGACGCCGCCGACCTCGACGCGGAGGTCCGCGTCTTCGAGCTGGTGGCTCGCCGCCCAGTCCGCGAGGAACTCACGGCCGGCGTCCGCCCCGCCCTCGTCGACGACGTGCAGCAGCGAGACGTCCACGCCGACGGTCTCCCGGAGAGCGCGCGCGACCTCCGCGGAGAGGTCCGAAGACGGGCCGCCCGCGGTCGGCACGAGGACGTCCGAGAGGTCGAACTCCTGCCCGTCGAACACGAGGAAGTCACAGGGCAGGTCGTGGGTGAGTTCGTCGAGCGCGCCCTCGGCGCGGCCGCCCGCGAACTGGGCGCCGCCGTACCCCATCACGACCGCGTCGGCGTCGTTGGACCGCGCGGCGTCGAACACCTCCTCGATGCCGCGGTGGGAGAGAATCGTCTGCGTCTCGATGGGGACGTCGAACGCTTCCGCGTCCGCTTTCGCCGCTGAGAGGAGCTCTGCGGAGGTGGCGTCCAGCTCCGCGCGGCGCTCGGCGGCGGTCTCCAGCGACGTCTGGTCGGGCACGGTGACGACGTGCGTGGCGAGGACGCGGCCGCCCTCGTGTTCCGCGAGCGCGCCGGCGAGCGTGATGAGCGCGCTCTCCGTGCGCGGGTTCGACAGCGCGACCATGACCGTCGGTCCCTCCTCGCCAGTCGGCGCGACGGAGTCGGCGGCCTCGACGACCTGGTCGGGGAGGTCGTCCTCGCGGCGCCGGATGTAGTTCGAGAGCACGCCCCGCTCGGTCGTCTCGCTGCGCGCGTACAGGAAGTACCACGCCAGCGCCGCGGCGACGAACGCCGCCGCCAGCGCGATCTCTCGGGCATCCATGAACGCCACGAGGCCCAGCGACAGCGCCGCGCCGAGAATCGGCGTCACGGGGTAGAACGGCACGGTGAAGTCGGGGTCGTACTCGGGGACGTCGGCCTCCCGGAAGACGATGAGCGCGACGTTCATCAGCGCGTACACGATGAGGTGGAGGACGCTGGCGGCCTTCGACAGCACCTCGATGTCCTGTCCGAGCGCCGCGATGAACACGACGATGAGGCCGCCGGTGACGAGAATCGAGCGGTACGGCGTCGCGTAGCTGGGGTGAATCTCGTTGAGCCAGTTGGTGACGATTCTGTCGCGGCCCATCGCGAAGTTGATGCGCGCGGACGCCAGAATCGAGGCGTTCGCCGAGGACGCGGTCGCCAGCAGCGCGCCGACGGTCATGACGGCGGCCGCGGCGGCCGCGACGCCGCTGACCGGGCCGATAGACGCCGGGAACGCGATTTCGGCGGCCTGCGCGACGGGCGCGTCCTGGCTGAGTTCCGGCCACGGGACGACCCCGAGCATGATGGACACCAGAACCGCGTAGACGACGGTGACGATGCCGACGCTGCCGAGAATCGCGATGGGGAGGTTCCGGCCGGGGTTCTTGAGCTCCTCGGCGACGGTCGCGATCTTCGCGTACCCGAGGAAGGAGACGAACACGAGCGCGGTCGCGGGCAGGATGGCGCCGGTGCCGTACGGCGCGAGCCCGCCCTCGCTGACGAGCGTGGCGTAGTCGAAGGTGGTGAAGCCCGCGAGCGCGAAGACGGTCAGAATCGAGAGGAGCGTGAAGACGATGACCGTTTGGATGCCGCCGGTCTCCTTGGCGCCGATGTAGTTGACGCCGACGAAGAGGAAGCCGGCGACCAGCGCGCCGACCTGAATCGGGTTGAGGAACGCGACGGCGGGGAGGCCGACGAAGACGGCGAGGTACTGGCCGAAGCCGATGCAGTAGAACGCGGAGGCGAACGCCAGCCCCATCCAGTCGCCCATGCCGGCGATGGAGCCGAACATCGGGCCGAGCGCCTTGTTGATGTAGTAGTAGCCGCCGCCGGCCTTCGGCATCGCGGTGCCGAGTTCGGAGACGGAGAGCGCGTTCACCATCGCGATGACGCCGCCGACGACGAACGAGACGACGACGATGGGGCCGGCGGCGTTCGCCGCGACGCCCGGGAGCACGAAGATGCCCGCGCCAATCATCGTCCCGATGCCGATGGTCATCGCGGAGACCAGCCCGAGGTCTTTCGCGAGTTCGTCGTCGCTCATTCGTCTGTGTCGGTCCGCGGGAGCGCGATTACGGGGCGGTCGGCCTGCGTGACGAGCTTCAGCGAGTGGTCGCCCGACAGGAACTGCACGAGGCGGTTGCCGCCGCGGGAGCGGTACGCGACGGCGGACGCGTCGACCTCCTCGGCGGCGTCGAAGATGGCGCCGACGACGTCCCGGGCGTAGGCGGTGTGGCCGTCGGCGTCCGGGAAGACGGCGCGGACCGCGGCGAACGCGTCGGCCGCCACCTGTTCGGACTGTTCGACCGGCGTCTTGTCCGGGACGCCGTCGCCCTTCTCGACGACGTGCAGCGCGGTCACCTGTCCGGGGTCGTACGGTTCGAGTGCGGTCGCGGTGGCTGCCGCGTCGTCCTCGTTGGCCACCGGGACGAGGACGTGTGCGAGCAGCGGTTCACCGTCGGTTTCGCGCCCGTTCATACGGACGCCTAGCTACTGGAGCGTATAAGAACGTCTCTTTTCCATACATCCCTTATTAGTGAGTGGACGGAAGCGCAGAATTTCTCGTCTTTTTTCGCCGGTTCCGGTTCGGGGTCGCCGGAGAGTCAGTCGCGCGCCCCGAGTGCGGCGGCCCGTGCCGGGCTACGGATTCAGCCCGGAGATGGCGGCGCGAGCGAACACGAGCACGGGGATGATTTCGAGGCGGCCGACCCACATGTTGAGCGTGAACATCGCTTCCGCCAGCGGCGACATCGTCGGTCCCGTGATGCCCGAGGAGAGGCCGACGTTCCCCTGCGCGCTGGCGACCTCGAAGAGCGCGTCGGCGTACCCGAACTCGGGGCCGGCGAGGTTCACGAGGACGACGCTGGTGGCGGCGAGCACGAGCAGCCACAGCAGGCTGACGATGGCGGCCTCGCTGAACTCCCGCTCCATGGACTCGCGGTCGAGCAGGCGGTCGCCGATGCGGGCGGTGACGACGGCGTTCTTCGGCAGGAACACGCGGGAGAACTGCCAGACGATGCCGCGGGCGATGGTGTACCCGCGGATGATCTTGATGCCGCCGACCGTCGACCCAGCGGCGCCGCCCAGCACCATCGCGCCGACGACCATCACTTTCGCGCCCGCGAGCCAGCGGCCGATGGGCGCGGACTGGAACCCCGTGCAGCTCAGCGCGCTCACCCACTGGAACGTCGAGTCGCGGATGGCGTCGAGCTGGGCGGCGTCGAGGCTCGGCACCGAGAACGGGAGGAACGACTGCGTCGCGAACGCGCCCGACGTCGAGGGCACCGACAGGACGTTCTGCGCGGAGAGCACCGCGACGCCGAGCGCCAGCAGGACGAACAGCCAGCGCGTCTGGAGGTCCGCGACGAGTTCGCCGACCTTCCGGTCCTTGAGCACGACGTAGTGGACCGGGAACGCGATGGCGCCCAGAATCATGATGGGGAGCAGGACGGTCTCGACGAGCGGCGAGTTGTACGTCGCAATCGAGTTGTCCGTCACGGAGAACCCGCCCGTGGTGAGCCCGGTCATCGCGTGGTTGAGCGCCTGCCACGCGACCTCCCAGAGTTCCAGCGACCGGGCGTACTCGCTGTCGCTGTAGTGAATCGCGCCGAACAGCAGGGCGAACGCGAGGACGGTGTACCCGACGACGAGCTTCCAGACCGTGCGGACCGTGGAGACGACGCTCGGGTGAATCTTCTCCTCGCGGGCCTCGCTCTGGTAGAGCGCGTAACTGCCGCTGCCGGGCCGGGAGAGAATCGAGACGGTGAGGACGATGACGCCGACGCCGCCGACCCACTGGATGAACGACCGCCACCACTGGAGCGCCCGGGGCAGCGACGGCTCGTGAATCGCCATCGTCAGCCCGCTGCCCGTCCACCCGCTCATGCTCTCGAAGAACGCGTGCAGCGGGTCCCGGAAGTACGCGAGGCTGGACAGCGTCGTCGTGCCGGCGACGCGAATCGGCTCCCACGCGCTCGTGTCCGCGGCCGCGGGGACGAACGCCTCCATGGCCGCGGGCGGCGTCAGCCACGCCGTCAGGAAGAACGGGAGGCCGCCGAACGCCGCGACCATCAGCCACCCGCCGGCGGCGATGACCATCCCGTGTTTCATCTTCGGGTCGGGCGCGTCGGCGAACGCGCGGTTCGCCGCGCCGCCGACGCCGGCGGTCACGCCCGCCGCGAGGAAGATGGCGAGCGCGGCGTGGTACTCCCGGAACGCGAGCGCGACCAGCGACGTGAGCACCATCAAGCCCGCCTCCATCAACACCAGCGACCCGACGTCTCGCGCGATGATTCGGAGGTCGGTCGGGAGCAGACCGCCGTTGTTCCGGGGCATGCTACGAGCGGTCTTCGGTGTGCCCGAAGACGTCGGTCACCTCGGGCGTCGCGCCCTTGCTGGAGTAGACCGTAAGCAGGTCGCCCGCCTCGATGCGGGTGTTCCCGCGGGGCGTAATCGGCTCGCCCTCGCCGTCGCGCTCGATGGCGACCACGAGCAACTCGCCTTCGAGCAGCCCCTCCTCGTCGGCCTCCCGCAGCGTCTTCCCCGTAATCGGGGCGTCCCGTTCGACCGTAATCTCGAACACCTCGGCCTCCTCGCCGATGCGCATGAAGTCCACGATGGACGGGCGCTTGACCGCCCGGTAGAGGTACTCCGCGATGAGGTGCTGGGGGTTCTGCATCGTGTTCACGCCGATCTGCCGGAAGAGGTTCATGTGCTCGGGGTTGTGCACGACCGACACGACGTCCGGCACTTCCAGCTCCTGCGCGAGCAGGCACACCATCACGTTCGTGGCGTCCTGATCGGTCGTCGAAATCAGCGCGTCCGCGCGGTCCGCGCCGGCGTCCTCCAGCGTCTCCTTCGACGTCGCGTCGTCGTTGATGACCAGGCAGTCGTACTCCCGGGACGCCCGCTCGGCGCGCGCCTCGTCGCGCTCGATGACCACGACCTCGTTGCCACCCTGCGTGGCAATCTCCGTGAGGGGGTCGCCGATGTCACCCGCACCGACGATGACGATGTACATTAGCGACACGGTTCTGGGGCGACGACCGAAAGGCTATCGCTCTACCCGGCACGCCGAAATACGCGCTACGGCGGCGCTTAAGCGCGCTCTAGGACGGTTCGAGCGCGTGAGAATCCGTCGAGTGTCGTGTCCGACTCTGGGCGACGCGTCGTGGAGACAGTGGGGCTCGCGGGTCGTTCCTCCCCGCTCGCCATAACGTGCTCTCCCTGCGGTCAGCCACGCGGCTCACGGGTCGCTACGCTCCCCGTTCGCGATAACGTGGGCTCGCTTCGTTCGCCCACGCGGCTCGCGGGTCGTTCCTCCCCGCTCGCCATAACGTGCTCTCCCTGCGGTCGAGCACGCGCTCCGCAACCACTAAACGCGGCTCGCGCCTTCGTCCGGTAATGACCGACTGGACGGAGAAGTACCGCCCGTCGTCGCTGTCGGAGGTCCGCGGGAACAACAAGGCCCGCGACGCGCTCCGGGAGTGGGCGGACACGTGGGAGGACCACCGGGAGGCCGTCATCCTCCACGGGAGTCCGGGCGTCGGGAAGACGTCGGCGGCGCACGCGCTGGCGGCCGACGAGGGCTGGGACGTCGTGGAGCTGAACGCCTCGGACCAGCGCACCGCGTCGGTCGTCGAGCGCGTCGCCGGCGAGGCCGCGAAGTCCGGGACGCTCGGCGGCGGGACGGGCGGCCGCAAGCTCGTCGTGATGGACGAGGCGGACAACCTCCACGGGAACGTGGACCGCGGCGGCTCCGCGGCCATCACGGACCTCGTGAAGGAGTCCACCCAGCCCATCGTGCTCATCGCCAACGAGTACTACGACATGAGCAACAGCCTGCGGAACGCCTGCCGGGACATCGAGTTCCGCGACGTCTCCAAGCGCTCTATCGTCCCCGTGCTGCGGGACATCTGCCGGCGCGAGGGCATCGACTACGACGAGGAGGCACTGGAAGCCATCGCCGAGCAGAACTCCGGGGACCTGCGCTCGGCGGTCAACGACCTGCAGGCGCTGGCGGAGACCGAGGAGAAGCTCACCACCGACGACGTGGTGATGGGCGAGCGCGACCGCACGGAGGGCGTCTTCGACTTCCTCGACGACCTCATCAAGAACCTCGGCGCGCAGGACGCGCTCGAAGCCGCCTACGACGTCGACGAGACGCCCGACGACCTCGTCAACTGGGTGGAGGACAACGTTCCCAAAGACTACTACGGCGACGAGCTCGCGGACGCCTACGAGTTCCTCTCGAACGCGGACGTCTGGCTCGGGCGGGTGCGCGCGACGCAGAACTACTCGTACTGGCGGTACGCCACCGACAACATCGCGGCGGGCGTGGCGGCGTCCCGCCGGCACGACCACGGCGGCTGGACGCGCTACGGGCCGCCGTCGTACTGGCGGAAGCTCGGGTCCTCGCGGGCGACCCGGAACAAGCGCGACTACGTCGCGCGGAAGGTCGCGGAGGTCAGCGGCACCAGCATGTCGACGGCGCGGCGCAAGGTCGTGCCGTTCCTCGCGACGATGACGCACCACTGCAAGAACCGCGAGCTGACGGTGGCGATGACGGCGGCCTACGACCTCGACGCCGAGCACGTCTCGTTCGTCACGGGCTCCGGGGAGACGACGAACAAGGTCCAGTCCATCGTCGAGGACGCCGAACAGCTGCGCTCGGAGCGCGCCGTCGAGCACTCCGGCGGCGCCTTCGAGGGCGAAGCGAGCGCGAGCTTCGACGAGGACGAGTCCGGCGAGGACGCAGCCAGCGAGACCGAAGACGAATCCGAGAACGAGCAAGAGGACGAGGACAGCGACGACGACCAGGCGGGCCTGGACGACTTCTTCTGACTACTCGGTGGGGCCGCGGCCGCCCGCGGAGCCGCCGACGCCGGGAATCGCGACGCGCTGGCGGACCCACTCCATCGTCGTGGTCGCCGAGAGCACGAGCAGGACGTAGACGACCGCCGCCAGTAGGAACAAGTCGAGGAAGCGGTAGTTCTCGTAGGCGGCCTCCTCGACGGCGTGGAACAGCTCCGTGACCGTGATGAACGACGCCAGCGAGGAGTACTTCGCGAGGTAGACGAGCTCGTTGGTCCACGACGGAATCGCGAACCGCAGCGCCTGCGGGAGGACGACGTAGCGGATTCCCTCAAGCTGGGAGAGGCCGACCGCGCGCGCAGCCGTCAACTGGCCGGGGTCGACGCCCTCGATGGACCCGCGGATGTATTCGGCTTGGTAGGCGGCGCTGTTGATGGTGAACCCGATGACGGCGACCCACACCGCTTGCGGGGGGACGATGCTGCTACCGACGAACGGAACGTTGCCGATCCACCCCGAGAGCGGGAGCGCGTAGTAGAGCACGAACAGCTGGGCGAGCAGCGGCGTCCCGCGGATGAGTTCGATGAACGCCAGCGCTATCCAGTGGGTGACGCGGCCGTAGACGCGGGCGGCCGCCAGCGGCACCGCCAGCACCAGCCCGAACGCGATGCCGAGCGTCGTGAGTACGACGGTGAGCCACGCGCCGGCCGCGAGGTCCGGGAGGTACGTCATCGCGAACGACACGGACCCGAGCGCGCTGGCGACCCAGCCGACGGGCGTGCCGACGACGCCGAGGCCGGCCGCGACCTCGTTGAGCGCGGTACTGGCGTCCGCGACCGGCTGGGGGTCGAAGAACGGCTGGCCGCGGGGGACGAGGACGCCGCCGAACCAGTCGTTGAGCAGGCGCGCGCCGAACCACAGCCAGAAGGCCGCGAGGATGCCGTCCCGGGCGAGTCGCTGCGTGCTCCGG
Source organism: Halobacterium sp. NMX12-1 (assembly GCF_040435975.1). NCBI lineage: Archaea > Methanobacteriati > Methanobacteriota > Halobacteria > Halobacteriales > Halobacteriaceae > Halobacterium > Halobacterium sp. NMX12-1. The sequence continues at coordinate 2,415,126 of NZ_CP159204.1, forward strand.
CTCATTGGCCGCCGTGGAGCTTCGTGAGGCGGCTGAGGAACGCCGCGGTGCGGTCGTGCTCGGGGTTCTCGAAGAGCTGTTCGGGCGGCCCCTGTTCGACGAGCTTGCCGTCGTCGAGGAACAGCACGTCCGTCGCGGCCTGCTTCGCGAAGCCCATCTCGTGGGTGACCACGAGCATCGTCATCCCCTCGTCGGCGAGGTCGCGCATCACTTCGAGGACTTCGCCGATGAGCTCGGGGTCCAGCGCCGACGTCGGCTCGTCGAACAGCATCAGTTTGGGGTCCATCGCGAGCGCGCGAGCGATGCCGACGCGCTGTTTCTGCCCGCCGGAGAGTTCGGCGGGGTAGGAGTTGGCTTGCTCGCGCAGGCCGACTGCCTCCAGTTGCCACGCGGCCTTCTCGACGGCCTCCCGTTCGCTCAGGCCGAGCACGCGCTTGAGGCCGAGCGTGACGTTCTCGATGGCGGTGAGGTGCGCGAACAGGTTGAAGTCCTGGAACACCATCCCGACCTGTCGGCGGAGCTCGTCGGCGTCGAGGTCGTAGATCGAGTCGCCGTCGAGGCGGATGTCGCCGTCGTCGATGTCCGTGAGGCGGTTGACGCAGCGCAGCATCGTGGACTTCCCCGACCCCGAGGGGCCGACGAGCACTTTCACGTCCTGTCGTTCCATCTCGAAGGTGATGCCTTCGAGGACGCTCTCCTCGCCGTAGCTCTGGTAGACGTCGTCGACGTCGAGTAGTGGGTCGGACATTAGTGGTTACCTCCGGGAATCGCGACGCGGCTGTGGAGTCGCTCGATGCCGCGGTTGACGGTGAACGTCAACACGAAGTAGATGAGCGACGCCGCGAGGAACACTTCGAGGGCGGCGGTCGTCTGGATGGAGAACAGGTCGTAGCTGCGCTTCAACAGCTCCGCGACGCCGATTGCGTACGCGATGCTGGTGTCCTTGAGGACGATGGTGAACTCGTTCTGGAAGCCGGGCACGGAGCGCCGCAGCGCCTGCGGGAGGACGACGTGGCGGATGGCGCCGAGCTTCGAGAGCCCGACGGCGCGCGCGGCCTCCATCTGCCCGCTCTCGACGCTCTCGATGGCGCCGCGGAAGATCTGGCTCTGGTAGGCGGCCGAGCGCACGCCGAGCGCGAGCGTCGCCGCGAGGAACGCCGGGGAGACGCCGAACGCGAAGTACGTCAGCGAGATGATGACGAGGATGGGCGTGCCGCGGACGACGACGCCGACTGGCCGGACGACGCCCTTCGAGTACTTGCCGCCGTAGGCTTCGATGACGCCCGCGGGCAGGCCGACGACGAACCCCAACACCATGCTGAAGAACGTGAGCTTGACCGCCAGCCACGTGCCGTCGACGAAGAACTGCCGCTGGCGCCAGACGAACTCCCAGTCGACGAGGAACCGGCGCCACGCGGACTCCCAGTCGGCGAGGAACTGCCACCAGACGAGCGCCAGGTCGCCGAGTCCGGCCTGCAGTACGAGTTGCGTCGGGTCCATCGACGTTATTCGCTGGCGAAGTACTGTTCGGTGAGGTCGGCGTACGTGCCGTCGTCGCGGACGGCCTGCAGGCCCTCGTTGAGCGCGCTCTGGAGGTCGCTGGCGTTCTCGCGGACGCCGAAGCCGTACTGTTCGCCGGTCTCGATGGTAAAGGAGACGACGACGTTGCGGTTCGCGACGAACGTCTCCGCGACCGGCGTGTCGACGATGACGGCGTCGATATTACCGTTCGCGAGGTCCTGAACGGCGAGCACGTAGTTCTCGTAGGTGTTCGTCTGCGAGCTGCTGATGGTGCCGTCCTCGACGAGGGAGTCCATCTGTTCTTTGCCGGTGGTGCCGGCCTGCGCGCCGATGGGGCGGTCGGCGAGGTCGTCTTTGCTCTCCGGCTGGAAGCTCCCGCCCTCGCGGACGAGGACCGCCTGGTTGGCGTCGTAGTAGGGGTCGGTGAAGTCGATGGTTTCGTCGCGGTCGGGGTTGATGGTCATCGCGGCCGCGGCGACGTCGATGTTGCCGTTGTCGAGTGCGACGATGAGCTGGTCGAACGCGAGGTCCTCCCAGCTGCCGAGCTCGTAGCCGTCGGTTTGCTCGACGACCGCCGACAGCAGGTCGACGTCGAAGCCGACGAGGTCGCCGGACTCGTTGACGTACTCGAACGGCGGGAACCCGGAGGCCGTGCCGGGCGTGAGGGTCGTGACGTCCGCGGTGGTCGTCGTGTCGCCGCTGGCCGTCGTGCTGGTGGTGGTCGAGCCGTCGCCGTCGCCGTCGCCGCCGCCCATGCAGCCGGCGACAGTCAGTGCGACGCCGGTACCGCCGACGCTCTTCAGGAACGTCCGCCGATTGAACTCAGACATACCCAACCGATTCGGCGGGAGTAACTTAAATACAACCGTCCGGGGCGACGCCCCGTTACGGCGCGCCAGCGGCGTCCGCGCCGGGCGAGCGCGCCGAACGGGCCGCGAAGACGAACAGCGCGGCGACGACGGCGGTCAGCGCGTAGTAGGTGAGCTGGATAGTCGCGGAGAACTGGACGACGCCGGTGCCGATGAGAATCTGGGCGGTGACGGCGGCGAGCGTGGCGACCATCGCCTGCGCGGCGCGGCGGTCGCCGTGGCGGCGCGCCCACACGAACGCGGCGAGCGCGGCGGTGAACACGACCAGTTCGAGCGCGTGGTGAATCAGCTGGACGCGCGTCCCGTACACCGCGAAGACGGTGTTCCGGGAGAACACCAGCGCGAGCGGGAGCACCGCGAGCCCGGAGACGGCGGCGGTGCGGACGCGCCCGAGGCCGACGCCGACGAGTTCGCGCATCCGGAGCGTCGTGTAGACGAGCGTCCCGAAGATGGCGAGCGCGGCGAGGTGGTGGACGGCCTGCGTGATGGGCATGTACCCCCACGGGACGAGGCCGCTGAACGTGACGGTGGTGCCGCCGAGAATCACCTGAATCGGCAACAGGACCACGGCGAGCACGCCGCCGACTTTGACGTCGCGCTGGTCGAAGTTGCGCCACGAGACGGCGCCGGTGCCGAGGATGAAGAAGCCGACGACCATCGCGAACCCGCGGTGGAACTGCTCGACGAAGTCGTGAATCTGGAGCCCCAGCGGGAGCAGTTGGCCGTTGCAGTCCGGCCACTGCAGCCCGCAGGTCGCGCCCGACCCGGAGACGGCGGTGTACTCGCCGACGAGGATGAGCGCGAACGTCAGGGCGGTCGTCACGGCCGCGAGTTGGTAGGAGCGGCGGTCCATAACTCGAAATTTTGGGTCGGTATACGTAGGCGTGTCGTATTGAGCGTGGCGCGCCAATTGGCGCGCCACGTTATCGCGAGCAGCGTGGTTCGGAGCGAGCGCCAGCGAGCGAGAACCACGTTAGCGAACGCGGAGCGAAGCGATGCGTGAGCGTGGCCGACCAACAGGCGGGCACGTTAACGCGAGCAAGGAGCGCGGAATGTCGAGCGGCGACCGTCGTGAGCAGCGAACACCGCTCGAATCCCGTCGCTCGAACGGCGACGTAGTTCGACAGGTGACGTAACAACATTCGACGCGTTGGGGTAGGTTTTTGGCCGTCGCCGGAGCAGGGGACGACATGGGACTAGACGAGGACTCACTGGACTACCACGCCAGCGACCCGCCCGGGAAGATAGAGATTTCGACGACGAAGCCGACGAACACTCAGCGGGACCTCTCGCTCGCGTACTCGCCGGGCGTCGCGGCGCCGTGCCGGCACATCGACGCCGACCCCGAGGACGCGTTCAAGTACACCGCGAAAGGGAACATGGTCGGCGTCGTCTCGAACGGCTCTGCGGTGCTCGGGCTCGGCGACATCGGCGCGCAGGCCTCCAAACCCGTCATGGAGGGGAAGGGCGTGCTGTTCAAGCGGTTCGCGGACATCGACGTCTTCGACGTGGAACTCGACCGGGAGAGCGCCGACGACATCATCGAGTCCGTCGCGGCGATGGAGCCGACGTTCGGCGGCATCAACTTGGAGGACATCAAGGCGCCGGAGTGCTTCGAAATCGAGACGCGGCTCCGCGAGGAGATGGACATCCCCGTGTTCCACGACGACCAGCACGGCACCGCCATCATCTCCGGCGCGGCGCTGCTGAACGCCGCGGAAATCGCGGGCAAGGACCTCGAAGACCTCGAAGTCGTCTTCTCGGGCGCGGGCGCGTCCGCCATCGCCTCCGCGAAGTTCTACGTCTCGCTGGGCGTCCAGCGCGAGAACATCACGATGTGTGACTCCTCGGGCATCATCACCGAGGACCGCGACGTCAACGAGTTCAAAGCGGAGTTCGCCAGCCCCGAGGGCGAGGGCGGCGACCTCGCGGACGCCATGGAGGGAGCGGACGTCTTCGTCGGCCTCTCCGTCGGCGGCATCGTCAGCCAGGAGATGGTGCAGTCGATGGCCGACAACCCCATCGTGTTCGCGATGGCGAACCCCGACCCAGAAATCGGCTACGAGGAGGCGAAGGCCGCCCGCGACGACACCGTCATCATGGCGACCGGGCGCTCGGACTACCCGAATCAGGTGAACAACGTCCTCGGGTTCCCGTTCATCTTCCGGGGCGCGCTCGACGTGCGCGCGACCGACATCAACGAGGAGATGAAGGTCGCGTGCGCGGAAGCGCTCGCGGACCTCGCGAAACAGGACGTGCCGGACGCCGTCGTGAAGGCGTACGGCGACCAGCCGCTCCAGTTCGGCCCCGAGTACATCATCCCGAAGCCGCTGGATCCACGCGTGCTGTTCGAGGTCGCGCCCACCATCGCGGAGGCCGCCATCGACTCCGGGGTCGCGCGCCGCGACCTCGACTTGGAGGAGTACCGCGAGGAGCTGGAGGCGCGCCTCGGCAAGAGCCGGGAGATGATGCGCATCGTCCTCAACAAGGCCAAGAGCGACCCCAAGCGCGTCGCGCTCGGCGAGGGCGACGACGAGAAGATGATTCGCGCGGCCTACCAGATGGCCGAGGAGGGCATCGCCGAACCCGTGCTCATCGGCGACCGCGACACCATCGACGGCGTGGTCTCCGGGCTCGGACTGGACTTCGACCCGGAAATCGTCGACCCCGACGAGGGCGACCACGAGGAGTACGCCGAGCGCCTCTACGAGCTCCGCCAGCGCAAGGGCATCACGCGCAGCGAGGCCGAGTCGCTCGTGAAGCGCGACCCGAACTACCTCGGGTCGACGATGGTCGAAGCCGGGGACGCGGACGCGCTGCTCACCGGGCTCACGCACCACTACCCGTCCGCGCTGAAGCCGCCGCTGCAGGTCGTCGGTACCGCGCCGGACGCCGACTACGTGGCCGGCGTCTACATGCTGACGTTCAAGAACCGCGTCATCTTCTGCGCGGACACCACGGTCAACCAGGACCCCGACGCGGACGTGCTCGCGGAAGTGGCGGAACACACCGCGGACCTCGCGCGCCGGTTCAACGTCGACCCGCGCGTCGCGATGCTGTCGTACTCGAACTTCGGGAGCGTGGACAACGAGGGCACGCGCAAGCCCCGCGACGCCGCGCGCATGCTCCGCGACGACGACGACGTCGCGTTCCCGGTAGACGGCGAGATGCAGGCCGACAGCGCGGTCGTCGAGGACATCCTCGAGGGCACCTACGAGTTCAGCGACCTCGACGCTCCCGCGAACGTGCTCATCTTCCCGAACCTCGAAGCCGGGAACATCGGCTACAAGCTCCTCCAGCGCCTCGGGGGCGCCGACGCCATCGGCCCGATGCTGGTCGGGATGGGCGAGCCCGTCCACGTCCTCCAGCGCGGCGACGAGGTCAAGGACATCGTGAACCTCGCGGCCGTCGCGGTCGTGGACGCCCAGCAGAACGGCGACTGAGCGGGCAGCGGTTACCGAACGACGAGAATACTTTTTCGAGGGACTACGGCTCCACTAATCACTAGCGCGGCGGTCACTACGGGAGGGCGGCGGCACTTGCGAGTCGCCGGTGTCGCGCTCGGGGAGCAGACAGCGCGCGGGTTCGTCGTTGACGTGGCCGTACTGCTCGGGTTCGTTCGCGAGCACGTGCGCGGGGTTGGTGTTGCTGTCCAGCTGGGCGGCGCGCACTTCCTCGAAGCCGACGACGCGCGCGCGGATGCCGCGCCAGTGGTGGTCGGCGGTCGCGGGCGGCGAGAACTCCTTGATGGGGCGGTAGTCGTGGGCGCGGGCGGCGAGCGCGGCGGTGTTGACGTCGCCCGCGAGGTCGTTGTGGTCGACGAGCACGCCGATGCGCGCGTCCCGCGGGGCGCGCGCCGCGAGCACGTCCAGCCCGAGGTGGAGCGCGCGGTACTCGGCGACGTTGTTGTTCGGGGCTTCGTCGGGCACGGCGAAGCGGGCGACCCGCTCGCCGTCCCGGGTTTCGACGATGACGCCGAGCCCGCTGCCGTCCCGGGAGTAGGAGCCGTCGGTCGCGACGTAGAAGTCGCGGCGGTGGGACTGCGGGGGGTGGGCGATGTGCGGCGTCGGCGACTCGTCGAACAGGTCTCGGAGTTTCGACCGGCCCACGATGGCCATACGCACCGTAACGAGTGCCGGAACTTAAGCGGTCCGCCGGTCAGCGCGCGCGTTCGGCGCGGCCACGTTCGCCGACGCACGGATTTCGTTCGCCCCAGATAGTTAGCTCGCTAACCAAACACTCATTGATGTATACTCACTAACAACAACTATGGCAAAGGCTAACACGTCGTACGACGGGGGTGGGCCGGACGACACGTTCCGCCGGGCGACGGAGGCGGTGAAGCGACGCGGCGGGGACGCCCTCCGCGTCGTCTTCCGGTACGACCCGAACGGCGTCGACGTCCGGTACGTCGACGAGCGGCGCCTCGAAGAGGACCTGCTCCCGCGCATCCACCAGCTCCGCGAGCGCGCGCTCGAACTCGGGGACGCCACCGAAGACACCGAAGTCGACGCCCACGGCGACGTCGAGACCCTCCTCGCCGTCCACGAGGACGCTGCCGTCCTCTTCCTGTTGATCACGCCCGACGAGGGATTGGTCGCCGTCCACGACCGCACCGACGAGCCCTTCGACGGCGACCTGCTCTGAGCCGCCCCGCATCCAAAGCGATAGGTGGCGTGGCTGCGAGGACTCCCGTATGCAGGCACGCGACCTGATGACCGAAGCCGTCGAGACCGTCCACGAGGACGACGAGGTAAGCGACGTTCTCCAGCAGCTCGCTCGACGCGACTTCACGGGGTTCCCCGTCGTGGACGACGACGACCGCCTCGTCGGCGTCGTCACCCAGCGCGACTTCGTGGAGCTGTTCCAGCCCAAAGACCACACCGTCTGGATTCCCATCGGCCTCCCGCCGTTCCTCGAGACGCTGGACTACGGCATCGACCTCTCGTGGAACGAACTGGAGACCGAACTGGACCTCGCGAAGAACGCCGGCAAGCCCGTCAAGAAAATCATGACGCGGGACGTCCTGACGGTCGGCCCCGACGCCAGCGTCGACGACGTGCTCGCCATCCTCGCGGCCGACGAGCGCGACGTCAACCGCGTCCCGGTCGTCGAGGACGACGTCGTCGTCGGCATCGTCACTCGGCAGGACGTGCTGCGCGCGCTCCACGACGAGCGCAACGCCTAAGCGGCAAAACGGGGGCGCCTCCGAAAGCGTAAACGTACCCCCGGACGGAGGTTCGACGTGACCAACTACCGGAACGCCGGACTGTTTCTCGCGCTCGCGGCGGCCTGGGGGTCGGCGTTCGTCGCCATCAAGGCCGGCCTCGACGCCGGCTTCGAGCCCGTGCTGTTCGCGGCGGTCCGCTACGACGTCGCGGGCGTGCTGATGCTCGCGTACGCGGCGTACGCCGCCGACAACTGGCTCCCGCAGTCGCGCGCTGACTGGACCGTCGTCGGCATCGCCGCGGTCTTCATCATCGCCGCCTACCACGCCTTCCTCTTCGTCGGCGAACAACAGACCACGAGCGCCGTCGCCGCCGTCGTCGTCAGCCTCAGTCCCGTGCTCACGACCGGATTCGCGCGGGCGTTTCTCCCCTCCGAACGCCTCTCCCTGGGCGGCATCGCGGGCCTGCTGCTCGGGCTCGTCGGCGTCGCCGTGCTCTCGAACCCCGACACCTCGAACCTCCTCGGCGGGAACACGGTCGGCGTCCTCCTGGTGTTCGCGGCCTCGACGTGCTTCGCGCTCGGGAGCGTTCTCACCCAGCGCGTCGACGACGATCTCGACATCGAAACGATGGAAGCGTGGGCGATGATTCTCGGCGCGCTCCTCATGCACGCCGCCAGCCTCGCGCGCGGCGAGACGCAGGCGATTCCACAGAATACGGACGCGCTGTTCGCCATCGCGTACCTCTCGCTGGTCGCCAGCGCCGCCGGCTTCCTCGTCTACTTCGAACTGCTGGAGCGGCTCGGCCCCATCGAAATCAACCTCGTGAGCTACGTCGCGCCCGTCTTCGCAGCGGTCGTCGGCCTGCTCGTGCTCGCGGAGCCGATTACCCCGCACACGGTCGCCGGCTTCGCCGTCATCTTCGCGGGCTTCTGCCTGCTGAAGCGGCGCGCGCTCGCGGCCGAACTGCGGAACGTCCGCGCCGCGTGGGGGTAGCTACTTCGCGTCGGCGATGCGCTCGAACTGGTCGGCGCTCAGCGTGAGGTCCGCGGCCGCGAGGTTCTCGCGGAGCTGGTCGGGCGTGCGGGCGCCCGTGATGGGCGCGACGACCTGCTCGTGGTGGAGCAACCACGAAAGCGAGACCTGCGCGGGCGTCGCGCCGACTTCCTCGGCGACCGCCTCGACTTCTTCGAGCGCGTCGAAGTTCTCCGGCGTGAGATACGAGTCTACGAACTGCTGGTCGGTCGCGCCCCGCGTCCCCTCGGGCGGCACCTCGCCACGCGCGTACTTCCCGGTGAGGAACCCACCGGCCAGCGGCGACCACGGCACGACGCCGAGGTCGTAGTCCCGGCACATGTCGAGGTACGTCGCCTCGATTTCGCGGTTGACGGCGTTGTACCGCGGCTGGACGACCGTGAACGGCTCGTACCCCTCGCGGCGCGCTATCTCGTTGGCTTTCGCGACCTTCCACGCGTTCGGCTCGAACGTCGAGGCGCCGAGGTAGTGGACCTTCCCGTCGCGCACGAACTCGTCGAGCGTGCGCATGAACTCGCGGGCGGGCGTCCGGTCGTCCCAGCGGTGGATGTAGAGGACGTCCAGGTAGTCGGTGTCGAGGCGGTCGAGAATCGCGTCGACGTTGTTCCGGAGGTGCTTGCGGTTCAGCCCGCGGCCGTTCGGCCCCTCGCGGGTGGGCCAGTAAATCTTGGACGCGACGACGTACTCGTCGCGGTCGCGGCCCGCGAGCCACTCGCCGATGTACTGCTCGGCGCGGCCGCTGCCGTACATGTCTGCCGTATCGATGAAGCGGCCGCCAGCGTCGGCGTACGCGTCGAGAAGTTCGTGTGCGCGCTCGCGGCCGACTTCGACCTCGCCGGCGTCGTTCTCGCGGCCGAATCGCCACGTCCCGAACGCGACCTCGGAGACGCGGAGGCCGGTGCGGCCGAGCGAAACAGCGTCGAGACCCATACGGGGACCGAGATGGGCGGCTGTGTTAAGCGACGCGTCTTCGGCGCGTTAGCTCGTGTTGTGGCGGTGACCGAGCACGAGCGCGACGACGTGGAGGGCGACCATCGCGGCGAGCGCGGTCTGCTGGGCCGTCGTGTCGGGACCAGCGAGCACGAGCGGCGTGTACAGGAACGGGAGGGCGACCGCCGCCCAGAAGCCGGCGACCTCGAAGGGCTTCAGGAGGGTGGCGGACGCGGGCGTGTTCACGGCGTCCGATGCGACCTCGGCCAGTGCGGAGCGGGAGGGGGCAGACATTGGGTCTCACCTCGTCTACTCCATCCTACTGGCGCCGACCCCATATAGGGGGTCGACCGTTGCCCGGATTTCAGTACGTTTCACCGAGACTACCCCGAGTTTGGGGACGTTTTACGAGTCCCTGAGAATCGCCGAGACGTTTTACAAGTCGTTCTGAGTGCGTTTCTCGGTTCCCCGGAGGAACCGGCCACAATCGTTATTTGTGCCGCCGCGCCCGTCTCGTGAGCGCTCCCGAGCCGTCGGGAGCGCTCGCTGGCCGTTCAGAGGAATTTCGACCACAGACATCTGGCTGTCGGAGTCGTCGAAGTCAGAGAAGTGCCCGGGGAGGGTTTGTGAACCACGGAAGCGCGTCGCGCTTCCTGCGCTGCGCTCACTGCGTTCGCGCAGAACCTGCGGGTTCGCCACCCTCCGGACGTTCACACGACGGACTCCTCACTACGTTCGTCGTTGCGTTGGAGAAGTGCCCGGGGAGGGTTTTGAACCCTCGATCTCCGCATGTCCCAGGTTCGAGGCTCGGCGGGCCTCGCGGACATGCTGAGCATCCACGTGGCGAGTGGGATGCCGCACCGAAGCTCGGAACCCTATGAGTGCGGCGCTATGACCAGCTAAGCCACCCGGGCTCGACTCCGGCTAGGGGGAGGTCGCTCTTGAAGGTTCTCATCTCGACCGACGCACCCGCCGGGTTTAAGCCGAGGCGGTTGCTTCGGGCGTACATGAACGTACCTGCGCTCGTCCAGTCCTCGCTCGGGGACGAGGACGTCGCCGCGCACGTGCCGCTGAAGGGGGAGGACGCGGTGTTCGTCACGCCGACGCGGACGCTCGTCTACACGGCCGACGGCCTGCTGAGCGACGAGAGCGTCGACGAGTTCCCGCACGACGCCGAGGGAATCGGCGTCAGCGAGGGGCGACGGAAGGCGACGGTCACGCTCGACTACGGGCTCGACGGCGAGGAGTCGTTCTCCGTGCCGTCGGGGAAGCTCGACGACGTGCTGCACCCGATTCTCGCGGGCGTGCTGAACGCCGCCGACGTCACCCAGCCCGGGGAGACGGTCAAGCGCACGTACCGGTTCAGCGAGCTCACGCTCGTCGTGACCAGCGACCGCGTCGTGAAACACGTCGGGGCGGCCGTCTGGGGGACCGACTACGAGGAAATCGACTACGAGACGGTGACCGGCATCGACGTCGAGGAGGGCAACGTCTCCAGCCAGCTCGTCCTGGAGACGACCGCGCGCACCCAGCGCATCAAGGCGCCCAACGAGCAGTTCCGGGACGTCCGCGAGACCGTCGAGGACGCCGTCTACGCGTACCACGACGCCGCCAGCGCCGCGGAGTTCGAGCGCATGAACGTCGACGAGGACGCGGGCGCGGCCACGGAGGAGGTCTCGTTCGACAGCGGCGTCGAGCCAATCGACACCAGCGGCGTCGGCGAGGACGACGAGGCGGCCGAGCCCGAGTCGCGTGTGGAGGCGAGCGCCGGCACGGGCGGCGCGGCGGGCACGACCGGCGAGCCCACCGAGGGCGCGGACGGCGACGAGTTCGCGTCCAGCGGCTTCCAGACCGCGGCGGCGAAAGTCGAGCCGCCCGTCAACCCCGAGGAGCTGGACGCCGAACTGGACGACCTCGAAGACACCATCGAGGAGCTGGCGGAGGCGCTGGCCGAGCAGCGCGAGCTCGCCGAGCGGCAGGCCGAAGCCCTCGACGCCCAGCAAGCAGTCATCGAAGCCCAGCAGGACCGGCTCGCGGCGCTGCGCGACCTCGTCGACGAGGAGTAGTCACTCGCGGCCCGTGACCTTGCGGATGCACGACGAGCCGAACGCGCCCAGTTCCCCGTGCTCGAAGTTGATGAAGTAGCCCGTCTGGATGGACGCGCCGCAGCGCCGACACGAGAACTCCCCTTCCTTGGTGATGACGTCCGACTGGAAGGAGACGTAGCTGCCGCCCTGCGGCTGGACTTCGCCGGCGTCGCGCTCGACGACGCCGCGGCGCTCGGCGGCTTCCAGAATCTCCCGCGTGGTCCGCGGGTGCGTCGTCACGGTCTCCAGCCTGTCGACGGCGTCGGCGACGGGCAGCGACTCGAATTCGAGGTTCGCGAGCAGCTCCACCCCGAGTTCGACCGGGTCCTCGACGTCCCCGGCGTCGCCGTCGGTCATACCTCGTGGTGGGGCGAGCGCGCGCTTAACGCTTGCGCGACGCCCGAAGGGACAACGCTAAACCCCGCGCTCGGGTAGCAGGCGGCGATGAAACGGTACGCGGCCGGCGTCGCGCTCACGGCGGTGCTCGTGCTCGCGGTCGTGGCTCGCCCGGCCGACGCGCTCGGCGCGCTCCGCACCGCGCTCGCGAGCCCGTGGTTCCCCGTCCTGCTGGTCGGCCTCTACGCGGTCCGCCCGCTGCTCGGCTGGCCCATCAGCGTGCTCTCGGCGCTCGTGGGCTTCCAGTACGGGCTCGTCGCGGGCGTCCCGGTCGCGCTCGCGGGCGCGGTCGTCACGAGCCTCCCGGCGTACGCCGCGGGCCGCTACGCGCCCGCCGACGGCCGGCTGTTCGGCCGGTTCTCGGACGGCAGCCAGCGCTTCTTCGCCGCGACCGGGGACGTCCGCGGCCTCGTCGCCGCGCGGTTCGCCCCGACGCCGGCAGAACCAGTTTCGGCCGCAGCGGGCGCCGGCGACGTGAGCCTCCGGTCGTTCGTCGCGGGGACGCTCGTCGGCGAACTGCCGTGGGTCGTCGCGACGGTCGCGCTCGGCAGCGGCCTCGACGCGTTCACAGTGGCCGCGACCGACGTGAACCCGGTCGTCGTCGCGGGCGGCGTGCTCGCGGCCGCCGTGCTGTTGAGTCCGGTCGCGTACCGCGCGTGGCGGCGGCGCGCGTAGTCAGAATCTGAAGGGGTCAGCGCAGTCCGCAATCACGCCGTGCTGCGGGCAGACGTACTTGCAGTGGCGCTTGAACATCGCCGCGTCGCACATCGGACAGCGGCTGCCACCGCGCTCGCCGTCCGTCGATTCCTCGCTCATACTCACGGCTGCGTGCGCGACGAGTATCAGCGTGTCCCTCGCGCGTCAAGAACGAGAGAAAGTCGCAGAAGCGTCGGTTAGTCGCTCAGTTCAGCACTCGCTCCAGCCGCAGGACTCGCAGGTCTTGCAGCCTTCGCTGTAGTACAGCGTCATCGAGCCGCAGTCCGGGCACTCGGGGCTCTCGCCCGCGTCGATGAGCGACTGCGTGGCGTCGTCTTGCTGCTGGCCGTCGCCGCCAGCGCCGGACGGACCCTGCGGGCCGCCGACGGTGGACTCGGAGGCAGCGCCGCCGTCAGTCTCGGGCGTGGACGCGCCCTCCGCGACCTCGCCGAGGCGCTGCTGCTGGGGGTAGGCGGCGCGGTCGACGTCGCCGTCGAGGTAGCGCCGCAGCGCGGTGCCGAACGCGTCCGGGATGGAGTTGACCTGTTCGCCCTTGTCCCAGGCGACCTTCGGCGAGCGGATGCCCTGCAGCTTGTCCGCGATTTCCTCGGGGTCCACGCCGGAGCGCAGCGCCACCGAGATGGTCTTCGCGAGCGCTTCGGTGAACGAGCCCGTGAAGCCGCCGGAGTTGCCCGTGTTCGCGAACAGCTCGAACGGCCGCTCGCGCTCGGGGTCCTCGTTGATGGTGACGTAGAGCTTCCCGTAGCCCGTGTCGATGCGCTGGGTGACGCCGTGGAGGAGGTCGGGGCGAGCCTGCTTCTCGGCGAACTCGCCGTCGAAGGCGTCCTCGTTGCCCGCGAATATCTCGCGGAGGTCCTCGCCAAACGCGGCCTGGACGTCCTCGTTGTCGAGGAAGCCCTCGATGCCGCCGAACGTCTCCTGGATGGTCTCGACGATGGCCTCGGCGGCCTCGTCCTCGTCCATCTCGGAGAACTCGGTGTTGTCCGCGCGCGTCGTCAGCACCTGCTTGCTGCGGGTGCCGTCGCGGTAGACGGTGACGCCCTTCCCGCCGTTCTCGTAGATGTAGCGGTACACCTCGTCCATGTCCTCGACGGTGGCGTCGTTCGGGAAGTTACACGTCTTCGAGATGGCGGAGTCGACGCCCTGCTGGCAGGCCGTCTGGACCGCCGCGTGGTCCTTCCCGGAGAGGTCCGAGGTGACGACGAACAGCTCGCCGATGGAGTCCGGGACGGTCGTCAGCCCGTCGACGCCGTCGAACTCGTTGTTCGACATCTGCTCTTGGGCCTCCTCCTTGACCGCGTCGACGTCGATGTCGTTGGCCTCCAGCGTACGGAGGAAGTAGTCGTCGAACTCCACGAGCATCTCGTCGCCCTGCACGTCGTCGCTGACGTTCTTGTAGTAGGCAACGTTGTAGATGGGCTCGCAGCCGCCCGTGGTGTTCCCGACCATCGACGTGGTGCCGGTCGGCGCGATGGTCGTCGTGTTGTGGTTGCGAATCGGGAAGCCCTCGGCCCAGTCTTCGGGGTCTTCGCCGGTGTGGTGCTCGAACCACTCGGGGTAGTCGGTGGGGTTCGCGTACTTGGACTTGTCCCACTCGTCGAAGCTCCCGCGCTCGGTGGCGAGTTCGTGGGAGGCTTCCTTCGACCCGTGGTCGATGTGGCGCATGACCTGCCGGGCGATCTCGTTGCCCTCCTCGCTGCCGTACTTCACGCCGAGCTGGATGTACAACTGCGCGAGGCCCATGACGCCGAGGCCGACCTTCCGCATCTCGGCGACCTTCTGTTCGATCTCCTCGACGGGGAAGTCCGACATCGTGACGACGTTCTCCAGGAACCGCGTGCCCTGCTCGATGCGGTGGTCGAACTCCTCGTTGTCGAGCGCGTCGTCGAGGAAGCGGCTGACGCCCTCTTCGAGGCTGTCGAACTCGTGTTCCTCGCTCCAGACGCGCCAGTCCGGGGCGTCCTTCGCGGCGAGCGTCGAGAGGTTGATGTGACCGAGGTTACACGCCTCGTACTCCTCGAGAGGCTGCTCGCCGCAGGGGTTCGTCGCGAGGATGCGGTGGTCGGGGTGCTCCTCGACGTCGAAGGAGTGCTGCTTGTTGACGCGTTCGAGGTAGATGACGCCGGGTTCGCCGTTCTCGTGGGCGCCCTCGACGATGCGCTCCCAGACCAGTTCCGCGGGCAGCGACAGCTCCTCGCCGGGCGTGACGTACTCGCCGAGCCCGTACCGGGAGTACATCTCCTCGGTCTCCTCGGTGGCGATGTGGGGCTCCTCGGTGCGCGGGTTCGTGAACGTGTACTCCTCGCCGTTCTCCAGCGCCTCCATGAAGCCGTCCGTGACGCCGACGGAGATGTTGAAGTTAGAGAGGTGGCCCTCGACGGCGTTCCGGAGGTGCTCGGGGACGCGGCCGTCCTCGTCGATGAGGTCGCGGGCCTCTTCGAGGGCCTCCGAGAACTCGGTGTACGTGTAGTCGTCGGGGTCGTTGAGCTTCAGGGTGTGCGCCAGCGAGACGTCCTTGTTCTTCGCGTGGATGAACTCGATGACGTCCGGGTGGCTGACCCGCATCACGGCCATCTGCGCGCCGCGGCGCGCGCCGCCCTGCGCGATGGTCTCGCACATCTGGTCGAACGTCTCCATGAACGTCAGCGGGCCGGACGCGATGCCGCCGGTAGAGCCGACGGTGTCGCCGTACGGCCGGAGCTTCCAGAACGCGTACCCCATGCCGCCGCCGGACTGGAAGACCTCGGCGGCCTCCTTGGCGGTCTGGTGGATGTCAGTGATGTCGTCGTCCGGGGAGTCGACGAAGCAGGCGGAGAGCTGCTGGAGCTCGTCGCCGGCGTTCATCAGCGTCGGGGAGTTCGGCATAAACGAGAGGTCCGCCATCAGCTGCTGGAACTCCTCGCGCTGGGCTTCGACGTGCTCGCGGACCTCGTCGTCGTCGAGTTCGGGGACGACGGTGTCGTAGGCGAACTTGTTGACGTTGCTCTCCGTGAGCTCGACGGTGACGTCCGAATCGTCGGGGTCAACGTCCTCGCCGAAGACCTCCGCGGCGAGCTCGTCGCGGCGCGGGTGATCGGGCTTCAGCTGGTCGGGCGAGACCTCGACGGGGTCGTCGCTCTCGTAGACGACCTCCGCGAGCGCGATGTTCTTCGCGACGCGCGGGAACAGGTCCTCCTGCTCCTCGATGTGCTCGCCGTCCGTGTTCTTGCGGAGGTACCGCGCCGGCAGGATGTTGTGGTAGGCGTTCGCGGTGAGCCGTTCTTCGAGCGTGTCGCCGGTCGTCCGCTTGATGGGCAGGTCGACCTCGTCCGCGGAGACGTTCGGCGTGCTCATTGACACTCACTCCGCTGTACAGTCCGTGTGGTGGGTTGTTGGTGTATCATGGATGGTCGAAGTTCGGGCGTCGATAGGGACGACAAGGTACCGGGCACGGGTGGTTAGTAGTTCCGCTTCCGGCCCCCCGTGCTGGCGGTCCCCAGAGCGGCCCGATTCGCGGTGGTTGAACCGTTGGGCCGGGAGTGATATAATCCTACTCAAAGCGCGGTGAAAGTGGTCGGTCGTGGCGGCGCGAAACCGCCGACGGAGCCCGGGTTTCAGTTTCGGGGGTCCAGTGGAACCGAAGGGGGCACGCGACGCCGCCGACTGCCCCCTCGCTTAAGTCGGTGGTCTGCGTGGGGCCGAGTATGCTCGCTGTACTCGCGCTCGCGCTCGGCGGCCTGACCTCCTCGCCGCTGGGCACGCTCCTGCTCGCGCTCGTCGCGGTCACAGTCATCGTTCTCGTGGGTCGGTTCGTGCTCAGCGTCGCGTGGAAACTGCTCGTCGTCGCGACGATTCTCGTCGGCGCGGCGTGGGTCGTGACGACGGTGCTGGGCTGAGCGCGTACACGCGCTGCGACTGCCCGAAACGAATTTGCCGCGCCGCGACGCGGCTGGCGTATGAGCGACCGACTGTCGGCGGTACAGACGCTGTTCGTCGGGACACAGGTGACGCTGTTGGCGATTGTCGTCCTCGCGCTCGCCGTCGCGCTGCCCGAGATGGACACGGAAGCACTCGCCGGCGCGGGGATTCTGGCCGCGATAGCCGGCACCGGAATCGTCGGCTACGGCGTCACGAAGTGAGCACGGCGCGCTACTGGGGGACGCCCGCCAGGAAGTTCTCCACGAGGTCGTGGCCCGCGGCGGTGAGCACGCTCTCGGGGTGGAACTGCACGCACGTAATCGGGTGTTGTTCGTGGCGCACGGCCATCGCGAGCTCGGTGCCGTCGTGGTCGGTGCGCGCCGAGACCTCGAAGCAGTCCGGAATCGCGCCGCACGCCAGCGAGTGGTAGCGCGCCGCCGGGAACCCCTGCTCGATGCCGTCGAAGACGCCGCGGCCGTCGTGCTCGACGGGACTGGTCTTGCCGTGCATCGGCTCGGGCGCGCGGTCCACCGTTCCGCCGTACTCGTAGACCGCGGCCTCCATCCCGAGACAGACGCCGAGCGTCGGCACATCCGTGCTGACCTCGCGGAGCACGGGCGCGGTGACGCCGACGTCGCGCTCGTTCTTCGGGTGGCCGGGGCCGGGACTGATGACGATGGCGTCCGGGTCCACGTCGCGTACGTCGTCGAGGCTCGCGGTGTTCTTCAAGACGGTCGTCTCCGGGCGCTCGCCGTCGACGGTCTGCTCGGAGACGTACTCCACGAGGTTGTACGTGAACGAGTCGAAGTTGTCGACGAAGAGGACGTTCATCCCTCCACCTCCGGCGTCTCGACGTCCTCGCGGATGCGCTCGACGGCCGCGAGTACGCCGTCCATCTTCGCCTCGGTTTCGTCGAACTCCGCCGCGGGGTCGCTGTCCGCGACGATACCCGCGCCGGCGCGCACGCGGAGGGTGTCCTGCTCGTTCCCGTGACTGATTGTCGCGGACCGAATCGTGATGGCGAACTCGGCGTCGCCGTTCCACGAGAAGTAGCCGACGCCGCCGCCGTAGATGCCACGGGGCGACGCCTCCAGCGCGTGGATGTGCTCCATCGCGCGGACCTTCGGCGCGCCCGACAGCGTGCCCGCGGGGAAGGACGCGCGGGTGGCGTCGAAGGCGTCGTGGT
Source organism: Halobacterium sp. NMX12-1 (assembly GCF_040435975.1). Taxonomy (NCBI): domain Archaea; kingdom Methanobacteriati; phylum Methanobacteriota; class Halobacteria; order Halobacteriales; family Halobacteriaceae; genus Halobacterium; species Halobacterium sp. NMX12-1. The sequence goes on from NZ_CP159204.1 coordinate 2,432,931, forward strand.
CATCGCGCAGCGTTCCCGTCACCGTGGACTCGATGTGCTGGACGTGGCTGTACTTGAGCACGCGCATGAACTCGGGGACGCGCACGCTCCCGGGTTCGCTGACGCGGCGCACGTCGTTCCGCGAGAGGTCCACGAGCATCGTGTGCTCGGCGCGCTCCTTCTCGTCGGCGAGCATCTCGCCGGCGAGCCGCCGGTCCTCGACGGGGCTGGACCCCCGCGGGCAGGTGCCCGCGATGGGGTTGTTGAGCACGGTGTCGTCGTGGACCGCGACCAGCGTCTCCGGGCTCGCGCCGACGACGGTGCGGTCGTCGTGCGAGAGCAGAAACATGTACGGCGAGGGGTTGACGTCCCGAAGGGCGGCGTAGAGGCCGCGCGGGTCGACGTCGCCGTCGAGTTCGCGCGTGCGCGAAACGACCGCCTGATACACTTCCCCGTCGAGGACGGCTTCTTTCGCTTTCTCGACGCTGTCCTCGTACTCGTCGCGGGCGCCCGCCCGCTCGTCGGTGACGCGGAAGCCGCCGAACTCCGGCTCGTCCGCGTCAGCGAGTTCGCGCTGGACGCGCTCGGCTTCCGCAGCGAGTGCGTCGTAGACCGCGTCGGGGTCGTCGTCCTCACCGACGAGCGGGGTGAACACCAGCGAGACGGTGTCGGTCGCGCGGTCGAAGACGAGCGTGCGCGTCGTCAGCACGAACTCGGCGTCGGGCAGTGGGGTCTCGGGACGTTCGACGCCCACCTCTTCGAGCCAGAGGTCGTAGACGGCGTCGTACGCGAGGAAGCCGACGAGCCCGCCGTCGAGCAGCTGGCGGTCCTCGTCGGGGAACCCGCGCCGGTCAACGTCGGGGAGCGCGCCGCGGAGCTGGTCGAGCACGTCGCCGTCGCCGGCGTCTAAGAACTCCGTGACGCGGTCGTCGCACAGCGCCTGCACCTCCGTTCCGTCGGGGTGGACGGTGACGACGGCCGCGGGGTCGTAGCCGACGAACGAGTAGCGCGCGTGGCGGTCCTCGGTCGCGTCCGACGGCCGGAACGCGCCGTCGGGGTCGCTCGCGGACGTCTTCTCGGCGCTCTCCAGCAGGAAGCCGTACTCGCCCTCGGTGAGCGTGGCGTACGCCGACAGCGGCGAGACGCCGACGTCGAGGTCGGCGGCGACGCGGACGACTGCGGGACCGTCGCCAGCGAGGTCTGCGAACTCGCTGCGGGTGGTGTCCAGTCCCGCGGCGGGCTCGTCGGCGTCGGTCACGCCTCCGCCTCCCGGCGCTCGGTCGCGCTCGCGACGAACTGCCGGACTGCGTCGTGGTCCTTCTCGCCGCCCGTCTTCTCGACGCCGGACGCGACGTCCACCGCGAACGGATCGACGGTCGCGACGGCCTCGGCGACGTTCTCGGGCGTCAACCCACCCGCGAGCACGACCGGCGAGTCAACGCTGTCGGCGAACTCGCGGGTCGCGTCCCAGTCGTGCGTGCGGCCCGTGCCGCCCGCGCCCGCTTCGTCCACGGAGTCCACGAGCAGCGCGTCGGCGGCGTCGTCGTAGCGCGCGCCCTCTGGGTCCGCGGCGTCCACGGTCTTCAGGACCGCCGCGCGAGTGTTTTCCGCGACGCGCTCCACATCGCCCGCGGAGAGGTCGCCGTGCAGTTGGACGGCGTCCGGGTTCACGCGCTCGACCAGTTCGACCGCCTGTTCGGGCGTCTCGGGCATCGTCACGAGTACAGTGGTGACGAACGGCGGCGCGGCGGCCGCGAGGTCCGCCGCCTGCTCGACGCTCACCTCGCGGGGCGTGTCCACGGGCACGTCCGCGATGAATCCGACGGCGTCCGCGCCCGCGTCGACGGCCGCGCGGAGGTCGGGCTCGTTCGTGAGACCACAGACTTTCGCGCGCGTCATCGCGTCGCCGTCGCGGGGTCCCGGAGCGTCTCCAGCGTCTCCTCGGCGGCGCCGGAGTCGATGGCCTCGGCGGCGCGCTCGGCGCCTGCTTCGAGCGAGTCGGCCTCGCCGGCGACGTAGATGGCCGCGCCCGCGTTCGCGAGGATGATGTCGCGCTTCGGGCCGGTGACGTCGCCGGTGACGATGCCGCGGAGGTCGCGGGCGTTCTCCTCGGGCGTGCCGCCGGAGACGTCCTCGATGGGTGCCTCCTCCAGCCCGAAGTCCGCGGGCGTGACCGTGTACTCCTCGATGTCGCCGTCGTCGAGTTCGGCGACGACGGACTCGCCGTGGAGCGCGAACTCGTCGAGGCCGTCGCCGTGAACGACGAGCGCGCGGTCGACGCCCATGTGCGAGAGCGCGCGAGCGAGCACGGGCACGAGGTCGGGGTCGTAGACGCCCACGACCTGCGCGTCCGCGCCCGCGGGGTTCGTCAGCGGCCCGAGCACGTTGAAGATGGTGCGCACGCCGAGTTCGCGGCGCGGGCCGATGACCGCCTTCATCGCGGGGTGGAACGCGGGCGCGTGCATGTAGCCGATGCCGTCGTCCTCGATGCGCTCCTCGACCGCGTCCGGGCTGGCGTCGAGGGCGACCCCTACTTCTTCGAGCACGTCCGAGCTTCCCGACGACGAGGAGACGGAGTAGTTGCCGTGCTTCGCGACCGGGACGCCGGCGCCCGCCGCGACCATCGTGGACGTCGTGGAGACGTTGATGGTGTCGTAGTCGTCGCCGCCGGTGCCGCACGTGTCGACCAGCGGCTCGCGGTCCGGGTCGATGGTGTTGGCGGCGTCGCGCATCCCCTGCGCGAACCCCGCGATTTCGGTCTCGGTCTCGCCTTTCGCGCGGAGCGCGGCGAGCAGCGCGCCGATTTCCGCGTCTGTCGCGTCCTCGAACAGTCGGGTGACGGCGTCACGCGCTTCGTCGAGGGTGAGGTCCTCGCCGGCGGTGACGCGCTCGATGTATTCCTGCATTGTGGACACCAATGTACGGTTTCGCGTTGTAATGTATAACTCTGTACGTTCACTTAACTCTGCCGGGGCACGCACCCCCACGCGGGTACCGATTCGAAACCTTCAACTATACCCCCGGACTACGCTGGAATGCGTTCGAAGACCGCCGCGGGTTGGTGGTCTAGTCAGGCTATGACACCTCCTTGACATGGAGGAGGTCGGCGGTTCAAATCCGCCCCAACCCATACTTCTCGCGTCGCTCGCCTCCGAGCGACGCGTGTGGCGCGGTTGGAAGGATTTGAACCACGGAAGTCGCGCGCAGCGAACGCAGTGAGCGAGCACGTCTTCCGGAGGTTCACAATCCGCCCCAACCCACTTCTACCGCACTCACGCCGACGAGCTACAGGAGATTCTCGAGGAGACCCACCTCGACTAACAACGACTGTCGCCGTCGGGACGCCACGAGCACGCGTCGCCGGTCGTAAGATCGTTCTCCTCGATGTACGACGACAGACACGCGTAGTTACAGAAGTACGTCGGGGAGCCACAGTCGTCCTCACAGTCACGGACACAGATCGGGTCGTGGTCGAAGATGCGCGACTCACAGTACGCACACGTCTCGTCTGAGTCGGGCGTCGTGACAGTCGTGGACACGACCGAAAGGAGCGTCCGAACCCCAGAAAGCGTTTCGCAGAACAGCGCGTCGGAATCGGGCGGACACGTGGCAGTAGCGCGAGCGGCCGACCGTGGTTGGCGGCGTCCCGACGAAGAAACCGATATGAGTCTACCCGCCCTAACGGGGCGTAATGAGCGAGGCAGACGGGATAGTCGGCGCAAACGACACCCGCGAGGAGATCATGGAGGCGACGTTCCGGGCGCTCAGCGAGCACGGGTACAAGGACCTCCGGGTGCGGGACATCGGCGAGGAGATGGAGCTGTCGCGGCAGGTCATCCACTACCACTTCGACGGGAAGTACGACCTGCTGTCGTCGTTCCTGAAGTACGTCATCGACCAGTACGAGGGCAGCGTCGAGGTCGCCGAGGACATGGACCCGCGCTCGGAGCTGGACGCGCGCATCGACCAGTGTCTGTTCGGGCCGGAGTTCGAGGAGTTCACGCACTGGGACCGGATGAAGGTCTACCACGAGCTGTACGCGCACGCGCAGAACGACGCCGAGCACCGCGAGCTGTTCGAGGAGCACTACGGCCGGCTCCGCGGCAGCATCGTCGCCGTCATCGAGGACGGCATCGAGCAGGGGGTCTTCCGCGAGGTGGACGCCGAGCGGATGGGCCAGCTCATCACGGACGTGATTCACGCGGCCCGCGAGCGCCGCATCTCGCTGGGGCACGACGACGCGCCCGCGGAGGCCCGCGCGGCCATCGACGAGTTCGTGCTGGACTCGCTGGAGCGCGAGGACTGACGGCCGCGGCGACCAACGATTCTGGAGGATTTGTCCGCGAACGGGAGCGCCGCCGCTGGGCGCTCGCGAAAATAACGGGTGAGAAGCGGCCGCGTTACAGTTCGGGGACGTCCGACGGCATGTCGAAGTCGTGGTAGTACTCGCCCTTCTCCTTCGAGAGGATGTCGAGGACGGCGGCCGCGCCGTCGCCGACGGCGATGGCGGCCTGCCACTTCTCGGGGCGGCCCATCGCGCCGGTGGCGTAGACGCCGTCCACGGACGTCTCCATGTCGAGGTTCACGTCGACGACGTCCTCGTCGGTGAACTCGCAGCCGAGGTCCTCGGCGAGGTCGCGGTTGCCACCGGTCGCGAGGACGACGTAGTCGGCCTCGTACTCGCCGTCCGCGGTCGTGACGGCGAAGCCGTCACCGTCCTGCTCGACGGCGGTGACTTCCTCGCCCTCGTGGAGGTCGGCGCCGCGGGCCTCCGCCTGCTTCTGGGCGATGTCGACGAACGTCATCCCGTCCATCGAGCGCACGCCCGGGTAGTTGAACAGGTGGGCCTTGTGCATCCACGTCTCGTCGGTGTCGAAGACGACGGTGTCGAGGTCGTTCTTCGCGGCGAACTGTGCTGCGGACAGGCCGGCGGGACCGCCGCCGACGACTGCTACGTCTGCCATGGGCGTGTATCCGTGCTCCCCGAGGAAGAAACTTACCATCAGGTAAAAGCCGGCAGTTCCTGCCGAGGCGGCGCGCCGAGGAGCCAGCGACGGCGGTGCGGGCGTTCAGAGGACGAACGGGCCGCGCTGCTGAATCGGCTCGTCGTGTGGCCGGCCGGCGACCGCGACCACGCGGAGGTCGGCGTCGGTGCGGAGCTCGACCGCGGTCTCGTCGGTGACCGGGAAGACGTCGCCCTCGCCGAACGCGTCTCCGGCAACGGTCCCCTCGCCGGCGACGCCGTAGACGAAGCCCGTCCAGTCCTCGGGGACCGTCCACTCGTAGGCGTCGGACACGCGCACGTCCAGATACTCCATGGGCGTGTGCAGCGAGAGCGGCGAGTCGTCGCCGACGACCGTGGTCACCGTCGCGCCGTCGTACTCCTCGGTGGGCAGGTCGGCCTGCGTGGCGTCCACGTAGTCGGGGTCGACCTCCTTCTTCTCGCGCGGGAGGTTCACCCACAGCTGGAGGCCGTTACAGCCGCGGCCGCCCGCGGGGAACTCGGAGTGACGGATGCCGCTGCCGGTCGTGATGCGCATCGCCTCGCCCTCCTCGGCGACGTTGCTGACGCCCAGCGAGTCCTCGTGGTCCATCCCGCCGTCGATCATGTACGAGACGATTTCGAAGCCGCGGTGGGGGTGCATCGGGAACCCCTGGTCGGGGTCGATGTAGAACCGCTCGAAGAGGACGAACGGGTCGAGGTGTTCGGGGTGGTGGCTCGTCGGGAACGCGCGATTCGAGTTCACGCCCGTCCCGTGTCGCACTCGCTCGCCGGGGACGGGGCCGTCGGTCGTCGACGCGTCGTTGGCGGTCATGTCTCACCGTTGTTTACCAGACAGTAAAACGCGTCGGATGGGGGCGGCGCTCTCCCACTCCGGGAGTTGTTCGCTGGCTGTGAATCGGCGGATGTCACTCCATCCCGCCCGCTTTTACCTCGTTCTACCGTCTGGTAAAACGCAGATGACAACCGACCTGTCCATCGACGCCGACTGGAGCGCGCAGTACATCGACGGCGAGTGGGTGCCCGCCGAGAGCGGGGAGACCATCGCCGTCGAGGACCCCTCGACGCGCGAGGTCGTCGCCGACGTCCCCGCCGCGACCGAGAGCGACGTCGACGCCGCCTACGAGGCGGCCGCCGAAGCCCAGGAAGAGTGGGCGGAGGCCCCGCCCGCGCAGCGGTCGGCGGTAATCCAGCAGTTCCTGCAGGCCCTGCAGGAGCACTCCGAGGACGTCACCAACCTGCTGGCCCACGAGGTCGGCGGCTCCCAGATCATGGGTGAGACGTCCATCCAAATCGCCTCCGACCACGCCGGCGAGGCCGCCACGCTGCCGCGGCGGATGAAGGGCGAGCACGCCGACTCGAACATCCCCGGCAAGGAGAACATCGTCGAGCGCGGGCCGAAGGGCGTCGTCACGGTCATCTCGCCGTGGAACTTCCCCCTGAACCTGAGCGCGCGAGCGGTCCTGCCCGCCATCGCCGCCGGGAACAGCGTCGTCCTCAAGCCCTCCACGAACTCCCCCATCACGGGCGGCCTGCTGTTCGCGAAGCTCTTCGAGCAGACCGACCTCCCCGAGGGCGTCGTGAACGTCGTCACCGGCCGCGGCTCCGACATCGGTGACCGCGTCGCCAGCCACCCCGAGAGTGACGTCGTCTCCTTCACCGGCTCCACGGAGGTCGGCCAGCACGTCGCCGGCCTCGCGGGCGAGAACCTCGCCGTCCCGGCGATGGAGCTCGGCGGCAACAACGCGTTCGTCGTCGCCAGCGACGCCGACGTGGACCGCGCCGTCGACGCCGCGACGTTCGGCTCGTTCGTCCACCAGGGGCAGGTCTGCATCTCCATCAACCGCCACATCGTCCACGAGGACGTCTACGACGAGTACGTCCGGAAGCTCACCGAGCGCGCCGAGGAACTCGCCGTCGGCAGCGCCCACGAGGGCGACACCGTGGTCGGCCCCATCATCGACGAGTCCCAGCGCGACGAGATGCTCGAATACGTCGAGCAGACCGTCGACGCCGGCGCCACCCTCGAAACCGGCGGCGAGACCGCCGACATCGACGGTGTCGAGGACTCGCTGGTCGTCAAGCCCACCGTGCTCTCCGGCGTGACAAACGACATGGCAGCCGCGTGCAACGAGCACTTCGGCCCCATCGCGCCCGTCATCCCGTTCAGCGACGTGGACGAAGCCGTCGAAATCGCCAACGACACGAAGTACGGGCTCTCCGGCGCCGTCCACGCGGGCGACCTCTCGGTCGCGAAGGACATCGCCGGCCGCATGGAGACCGGCAACGTCCACATCAACGACCAGCCCATCAACGACGAGGCCCACGTGCCGTTCAGCGGCATCGGCGCGTCCGGCGTCGGCGAGTACAACAGCGACGCGTTCCTCCGCGAAATCACGGAGACGAAGTGGATTTCCATCCAGCACGAGCCCCGCGACTACCCGCTGTAAGCGGCCAGCCCGGAGTCGCCGGGTCTCATCGAATCACTCCCACCAGCGGCCGTCGCGGTCGTCGTTCTGCCCGTCGAGCGGCTCGGGGAACTCCCCGTCTTGGGCGCCGAACGCGTACGCCAGCCAGTAGCCGACGTGCCACGCGACGCTGTCCTCGTCGGCGTTCGCGGTCGTAATCTCGGCCTCGGTGTAGTATTCGAGCGCGTCGTCGGCGTCCGTGCTGTACCCGCGGACGCTCCCGCAGGACCCGCCGCCGTAGCCGTCGCCGCACGCGGACCCGTCGTCGGAGACCGTAATCACGATGTCCGCCGCCGACGCGTTCTGCGTGCGCGCGAACGACGGCGTCTCCGCCGCGAAGAACCCCTCCGCGCCGGACTCGAAGTACCCCAACGCGGCGTCGACCTGTTCCTGCTCGAACTCCGTCGGCTCGCCCTCGACGGCCACGGAGACGTTCGTCGTCCGCCACGGGTACGCGACCGTCCGCGCGTCCGGAATCGGGAGCCGCGTCGCGTCCGACGTCGCGTTCATCAACGGCATCGGCGCCTGCCCGTGGAGGCGGCCGTGCAGGTGGCCGAACTCGTGTTTCAGCGTCTCCAGCGTGCTCTCGCCGGTGTACCCCGTCTCGATTTCGATGGTCTCCTGCTCGTAGGTCCGGTCGTGGACGCCGAAGACGGGCGCGCAGCCGAGAATCGAGGTTCCGGACTCGACGCCGCACGAGGTGACGTTCGGCTCGAACCGGACGACGACGTCGGGGTTCGACGCGTTCGGCGCGACGCGGAAGTCCGCGGTGTAGTTCTTCGTCACGCCGTCTCGCTCCCAGTAGGCGACGGCCTGCTCGACGAGCGGCGTCACGTTCCGCGAAGCCGCCGTCTGGTCGACGCTGACGACGACGGGACCGGGTTCGGGCCACGGGTCGCGGTTCGCGGGGTTGGACAACTCGGGGAAGTCCGCCGGCTCGTCGCCGTCCGGGACCGAGAGCAGTCTCGCGAACGCGCGCGTTGCGATGCGCTCGGTCGCGTTCGCCGTGTACCCACCGGCCAGTTCGACCGTCGACGTCCCCGGTTCCGTCTCGCCACTATCGTACGTGTCCGTACACGAGTAGAACGTCCCCGTACTCGTCTCCCCGCCACAGACCTGGAGTCGCGAGGTGTACTCGACGACGACGTCGGGATTCGACGCGTTCCGCTCGAACGAGAGTTCGACGTCGTACGCGCTGGCCGCGGCGTGGTCGTTCCAGTACGCCGTCGCGCGCCGGACCGCGGCGACGTACTCCGGGTCAGTGTACTCGCCGGTCCGGACCGCAACGGTGAGCTGCTCGGACTGCCACGGATTCGCGGGGCCGGTCGTCGTCTCGACGGTCGTCGCGTCAGTCGTCTCCGCTGCGTCCGTCGTCGCGCCCGGATTCGCCTGTCCGCCGCACCCCGCGACGAGTAGCAGGGCCGCGACGACGAGGACACGCGCTCGCATACGGCACGCGTTCGCGCCCGGAAGCAAAGTCTCTCCGGTAACTCGCCCTCACGCGACGACCGCCGCTTCCAGCAGTTCCAGCGGGTGCCGGACGTCGTAGCCGGTGCCGTGCTCCATCTGCATCGCGCACGTCGGGCACTCGGTCATCCCGGTCTCGCCCTCGGCGGCCTCCATGTGGTCGAACATCTCGTCGCCGATTTTCATGGAGGTCTCGTACTTCTCGGCCTTCCAGCCGTACGTCCCGGAGATGCCCGAGCAGGAGTCCCCGACGTCCTCGACGCCCACGCCGTCGAGGTCGCCGAACAGTTCGACGGCCTGCCGATCCAGCCCCTGATTGCGGGCGTGGCAGGGCGCGTGGTACGCGAACTCCGCGGCGAGGTCGTCGCCGACCTCGGCGTCCGCGAGTTCGCCGTCGAGGTCCTCGTGGATGCGGAGGTACTCCACGGACTCGAACGTGTTCGCGGCGACGTCCTCGATGCCGTCGATGTCGAACAGCTCGGGGTACTCCTGGCGAATCGCCATCGAGCACGACGTGCAGGAGGCGATGGCGTCGTAGCCCTCGTCGACGAGGTCCGCGAACGAGGAGACGTTCACTTCGGCGTCGCGGCGCGCGTCGTCGAGCATCCCGTTGGCGAACATCGGCGTGCCCGAGCAGCCCTGCTCCGGGACGACGATTTCGTAGCCGAAGTGCTCGTAGACGCGCACCAGCGCCTTCGCCACCTCCGGGGTGTTGTACTCGGCGTAGCAGCCGTGGAAGTACGCGACCTTCTTGTCGGCGTCCCGGGGTTCGCCGCGGCGCTCGCGGGCCTCCCGGGCGCGCTCCTTCGAGCCGGCGGCGCCGCCCTGTGCGGCCCACCACTCGGTGAACGTCTCCGTCGCGAAGTCGGGGAACTCGCGCTCGCCGGTGACGCCCAGCAGTTTCTCGCCGAGCCAGCGCGCCGGCCCGAAGTTCGCGGCGGCGTTCGCGAGCCGCGGCACCTTGCTCGCCAGCCACGCGGACTTGCGGTAGTTTGCGAGCAAGCGGTTGCGGACGTACTCGACGGAGAGCTTGTCCATCTCCTCGCTGACGTACTCGCCGCGCGCGGTGTTGTGCATCTGGGAGAGCCCCACGCCCGACGGACACGCGTTGTCACAGCGCATACAGTTCGAGCAGTCCATCACCGAGTCGTCGACGCTGTGGTCGTCGTCGCGGCGCTTGAGCCGCCACTGCTCGGGCCCCTGGAACTTCGGCCCGGGGAAGTCGTCGTCGACCTCCGCGACCGGGCAGTTGGTGTCGCACGTCGAGCACTTGTAACAGGAGTCCGCGCCCGGGCGCAGGTCGAAGTCGTCGCTGTCGTCGAAGACGTCCACGGGCTCGAAGTCCTCGCCGGCGTTCGGTGCCACTGGGTCGAAGTCGGTGGATTGGCTGTCGCTCATCGTGTCTCCTCCGCTGCCGCGCGGCCGGCCGCGTAGCCGGTCGCAATCGAGACCCCCGAGCCGGACTTCTCGGCGGCGAAGTCGTAGCCGCCGAGCACGCTCCCGGCGACCCGCAGGTTCTCGAACTCGGTGCTGCCGTCCGCTGCCTCGGGTCGCAGTTCGTCGTCTGTCGCGACGCCGAACCGCGCGAACTGGTGGTCGCCGAACGCGTCGTCGGCGAACCAGTCATAGCGGTCGTCGGCGTGCGCGACGTGGCAGTCGAAAATCGGTTCGTAGACGCCTTCGCGGTCGGACTCCACGCCCTTCCCGACGAGCCCGCCGGTCGCGAGCACGTACTGGTCGGCGGCGTTCGGGATGCGCGCGCCGTTCTTCTCGACGTACACCCGCTCGATGCGGTCGCCGCCGTCGTAGTCGACGACCGGGTTCCCGGTCTCGATGCTGACGCCCGCGTCGTCGAGCGCGTCGAACAGCGCGTCCTCCAGCCGCAACCCCGGCAGCGAGGGCGGTCCCATCGGCACCTCGAAGACGGCCGCGCCGAGTTCGTCGGCCAGCGACTCGCGGACGCCCGCCGCGTCGTCGTCCCCGAGAATCGCCGGGAAGCCCACGCGCGCCTCGCCGTCGAGTTCGGCCTGCACGCGCTCCACGAGCGCGGCTCGGACTGGCTTGTCGCGACCGTCCACGGGCACCGCGCTGTTCGCGTCGAGGAGCTTCGCGTACCGGGTGACCTTCGCGTCCGCGCGCAGGTCGCCCGGGAACTGAATCGTCGCGCCGCGCACGTCGAAGGGGACGCCGGCGGCGTCGAGGTGCGCGGCGGCCTGCGGCGCGTCGAAGTCCGGCATCGCCGCGAAGCCCACCAGCAGGGCGTCGCGGTCGTCGCTGGCTACTCCTGCGCTCGCGCCCGCCGGGTAGCGCGCGGTCGGCTTGACGGTGCCGCCGTGGGTCGGGACGAGCGCGTTCGCGTCCGTGTGGTCGCCGCGGTAGTGGGGCGCGGCGTCGTCGAACAGCGCCAGCGCCTCGCGGACTGTCTCCACGCCGACGGTCCGGTAGGGGTGTGACTCCGGCAGGTCGGGAATTGCATCGAAGGGGTCGGCGAGCGGGCCGTCCCCGTTGGGCGTGTAGCCGAGCACGTCCACGAGTCCCGAGGCGTGTCGGAGCGTGCTCTGCTTGTAGGAGACCAATCGGGTGTCCGCGCCCGCCCGCGCCGCGGCGAGCGCGCTCGTCAAGCCCGCGAGCCCGCCGCCGACGACGAGGACGTCCGAGTCAATCGCCACGGTTCCCTCCGTCCGTTCGGGCCGCGTCGGGACCAGCGTCGAAGGCGGCGAAGTCCACGTCGTCGCCGTCGGCGGGGTCGCTGTCGCGGTTCTGCGTGGTCGCGTGGAGCGCGTAGTTCAGCATCGCCTGCGAGAGCTGTTCGCCCCAGAGCGCGTGGCGCTGGCCCTTCCAGCGCTCCTGCAGGAGGTCGTCCCACGCACGCCGCGTGGTCTCCTCGTCGTACTCACCGTGGAGTTCGCTGGCCATCCGGTGCGCGCAGAAGCCGCCCTGACAGTTCCCCATCGAGGCGCGGGTGCGGATGCGGACGGCGTTGAGGTCCGAGCCGGACTGCTCGATGGCGTCCCGTAGCTCCGCGCGCGTGACGCCCTCGCACTCGCAGACGACCGGGTTCGGTGCGTCGGTGTCGAGCACGTCGTCGGCGCGCGACCCGAGGCGCTCGACGCTGCGCCGGCCGATTGGCGAGCGCAGGCCGAACTCGTCCATGTAGTCGCGGAGCACGGAGAACTCCTCGCTCCCCGGCAGGGGGACGTCGGCGGTCCGGCACTCCGCGTCGACGCCGAAGCGCTCGCAGACGTGGTCGGCGACCGACTCGGCCATCATCCGGTAGGTCGTGAGCTTCCCGCCGACGACCGTCGTCATGCCGGGGAGGGCGTCGCGGTCGGCGTGGTCCAGCAGGAAGAAGTCCCGCGTGATGTCCGTCGGGTCGTCGCTGCCGACGTCCGGCGGCTCGTACAGCGGGCGGACGCCCCAGAACGACCGCACCGTCCGCGCCTCCGCGAGCATCGGCACCAGCTCCGAGAGCGTGTCTATCATCTCGTCGACCTCCCACTGCTCCTCGGGGTAGTCCTCGGGGTCGTCGACTTCCACGTCGGTCGTCCCGAGGATGGCCGTCGTCTCGTGCGGGACGACGATGTCGGCGTCGCCCTTCGGCCGACAGCGGTTGACCACGGTGTCCACCTGCCGGACGTTCATCACGGTCATCACGCCCTTCGAGGGCCGGACCGCCACGTCCACGCCCGCCATGTCGCCGATGCGGCCCGCCCACGCGCCCGTCGCGTTCACCACGTGGTCCGCGCGAATCTCCTCGGTGCCGCCCTCGGTCCCGTGGACGTGCTTGCCGGGGCCGGAGTCGTGTTCGACTTCGAGGCCGACGACCTCGCCGCCCTCCACGAGCAGGTCCGTGACTGCGGAGTGCGTCTCGACGCGCGCGCCGTGTTCCTGGGCGCTGGCGGCGTTCGCCACGACCAGCCGGAACGGGTCCACGGCGGCGTCCGGCACGGCGATTGCCTTCTCGACGTCGCGTGCGAGGTGGGGCTCCATCTCGCGGGCTTGTTCGCCGGAGACGACCTCCGCGGGGATGCCGCAGTCCTCACAGCCCTGAAGTTTCTCCTGAAAGTACTCCTCGGAGTCCTCGGGGCGCTTGACGAAGAGGCCGCCGGTCTCCTCGACGCAGTGGCTCGCGATGTCGCGGAGCACGCGGTTCTCCGCGATGCACTCGCGGGCGCTCGCCTGGTCGGCGACGGCGTACCGGCCGCCGCTGTGGAGCAGCCCGTGCATCCGGCCGGTGGTGCCGTGCGTGAGGTTGCCCTGTTCGACGAGCGTCACGTCGAACCCGCGCATCGCGAGGTCGCGGGCGATGCCGGTGCCCGTCGAACCGCCGCCGACGACGGCGATGTGTGGTACCGATGCCATCTGTGTTCGGGTTCGACACCCACGCACTTTATTTTATCGTAGAATCCGACTCCACAGTAAAATTGAGCGCGTTCGGCCCGCGAACCGGGGGCGCAGCGCGTTCGACGCGGTAGAAACCCTCGGGCACTAGCCCACACAGAACCCCCATCCGACGTCGTGACGGCGCTCGCGGCAGAGAGGCGGCTCTTTACCACCGATTCCTTACCTACAGTAACATTTATTATAGTTCGTCCTTATTTACTGGCAGAGCGGCGAAGTCGGTAAACTAATCGGCCGCCACACGGAGCACCCAACCCATGTCAGACACCTACGTCGGCTCGATAGACCAGGGGACGACCGGGACCCGCTTCATGGTCTTCGACCACAGCGGGCAGGTCGTCGCGAACGCCTACGAACAGCACGAACAGATCTACCCCGAACCCGGCTGGGTCGAACACGACCCCGTCGAAATCTGGGAGAACACGAAGTCGGTCGTGACCGAGGGCCTCGACGCCGCCGGCCTCGACGCCACCCAACTGGAGGCGCTGGGCATCACGAACCAGCGCGAGACCACCGTCGTGTGGGACGCCGCCAGCGGCAAACCCGTCCACAACGCGCTCGTCTGGCAGGACCGCCGCACCACCGACCGCGTCGAGGAACTCGAAGCCAACGGCGACATCGAGGAGATTCGCGAGAAGACCGGACTGGAGGCCGACGCGTACTTCTCCGCGACGAAGACCGAGTGGATTCTGGACAACGCCGAGCCGCTGAAGCTCCAGACTTCCCGCACGCAGGACCTCCGCGACCGCGCCCGCGAGGGCGAACTCCTGATGGGCACCATCGACGCGTGGCTCATCTACAACCTCACCGGGAACCACGTCACGGACGTCTCGAACGCCTCCCGGACGATGCTGTACAACATCCGGGAGCTGGAGTGGGACGACGACCTGCTCGCGGAGTTCGACGTCCCCGCCGAGATGCTGCCGGAGGTCCGGCCGTCCTCCGACGAGGACCTCTACGGCCACACCGAACCGGACGGCTTCCTCGGCGCCGAGGTCCCCGTCGCGGGCGCGCTCGGCGACCAGCAGGCCGCGCTGTTCGGGCAGACCTGTTTCGACGAGGGCGACGCCAAGAACACCTACGGCACCGGCTCGTTCTACCTCATGAACACCGGCAACGAGGCCGTCGAGTCCGACCACGGCCTCCTCACCACCATCGGCTTCCAGCGCTCGGGCGAACCCGTCCAGTACGCGCTTGAGGGCTCCATCTTCGTCACGGGCGCCGCCATCGAGTGGCTCGAAGACGTGGACCTCATCAACAACGCCGCCCAGACCGCCGAACTCGCGCGCTCCGCCGAATCGACCGACGGCGTCTACATGGTCCCGGCGTTCACGGGGCTCGGCGCGCCACACTGGGACGGCCGCGCCCGCGGCACCATCGTCGGGATGACCCGCGGCACCGAGAAGAAACACATCGTCCGCGCGACGCTGGAGTCCATCGCCTACCAGACGCGGGACATCGCGGAAGCGATGGAGGCCGACTCCGGCGTCGAGACCACGTCGCTGCGCGTGGACGGCGGCGCGGTGAAGAACAACTTCCTCTGCCAGCTCCAGTCCGACATCATCCAGACGAACATCGTCCGCCCGGAAGTGGACGAGACCACCGCGCTCGGGTCGGCGTACGCCGCCGGCCTCGCGGTCGGCTACTGGGACGACGTGGACGAACTGCGCTCGAACTGGCAGGTCGACCGCCAGTTCGAGCCCGACATGGACGAGTCGAAGGCCGACAAGATGTACGGCCGGTGGGACGACGCCGTCGAGCGCTCGCTGGACTGGGCGCAGGAGGACTGACCGATGTACGGGATTCTACAGATTCCGGTCATCGGCATGGAGGTCGAACCGTTCGCCGTCCTCCTGCTCACGGCGCTGGCGGGCGGCGCGTTCGGCGCGGCGCTGGGCGCGCTCCCGTCGTTCATCTTCACGGGGTTCGTCGTCTTCCTCGGGGAGGGACTGGCGATTCTGGAACGCCAAATCGGCACCGTCGAGGCGGTGCCGAAGGGCGAAATCGCGACCGGGCTCACGGGCGTCATCGGGTTCGGCGCCATCACCGGCCCGCACATCGCGTTCGCGGGCGGCGTCGCGGCCTCCGCGTACGCCGGCAAGAAGTACCCCGAGATGGCGCCCGACGGCGCCGAGTACCACTTCGGAAAGGACATCTCCTACGCGTTCGGCACGAAACCCGACGTACTCGCGGTCGGCGCGGCGTTCGGCGCGCTCGGGCTACTCGTCAGCCGCGTCTCCAGCGGCCTCGGCGTCCCCACGGACGGCATCGCGCTCTCCGTCGTCGTGACCGCGCTGGTCGCCCGGGTCGCCTTCGGCTACCCGCTGCTCGGGCGCCCCGCGGGGTCGGGCTTCCTCGACATGACGCCGTTCGAGCGCGGCGAGAAGCGCGCCGCGACCGACGGCGGCACCGCGAGCGCGCGGCTCGCCACCGAGCCGTGGCTCCCCCACCAGTACCGCTGGTCGGGCGTCACCGCCATCGGGCTCGTCGGCGGCGTGCTCGCGGGCTACATCTGGCTGGAGACCGGGAGCGTCTTCATGGGGTACGGCATCTCCGCGATGAGCCTGCTGTTCCTCCAGCTGGGCGTCGAGAAGATTCCGGTCACCCACCACATCACGCTGCTGGGCGCGGTCGGCGCGGCCGTCGGGCTCCCCGTGTTCGGCAGCGAAGCCGTCGCACTGCTCGCCGCGGGCGCGCTCGGCGGGGTCACCGGCCTCGTCGGCGAGGTCGCCCAGCGCGTGTTCTACTCGCACTCGGGCACGCACGTCGACCCGCCCGCGATGGCCATCGCCGTCGTGATGTTCGTCGTCGGCGTCCTCTACCTGCTGGGCGTCCTCCCGAACGCGGGGTATCTCGCCCTCTGAACCGCCCCAACCCCGGTCCTTTTTACTACGTGGTTGGTACCGTGGATAACGAACCCCACCCTACGCCATGGACATCGACGCGCGAATAAAGCGGCGACAGCGCCGGGACGACGGCCCGCGCCTCGTGCAGGACTACGAGGCGCTGGCGCCGGTCACGCACCTCGACGAGCCGTCGGGCCGCGGGCCGGTGCTCGAACGCCTGCTGGACCACCTCGACCCGGTGTTCGACGGCCGCCTCCCGCCGAACGCGTACGTCCACGGCCCCCGCGGCTCCGGGAAGACCGCGGTCGTGACCGCGCTGTTCGGCCACCTCGAACGGCTGTCCACGCAGACGCAGTCGGTCATCTACACGAGCACGCGCGCCGGGTCGCCGAGCGCGCCGGGCTTCGTCTACGTGGACGCCCGCGAGACGCAAAGCGAGTTCGCGTTCTACCACCGCGTGCTGGACGCCCTCGTGGACGAGCGCGTCCCCGAGCACGGCATCGGCACCGACGAGATTCGAGACCGCCTCCACGAGCGCGTCAGCCAGTCGCGGGGCGGCGTCGTCGTCGGCGTCGACCACGTCGGCGCGCCCGACGACACGGACGCCGACCGCCTCGTGGAGCTGTTCGCGGGCCTGCCGAGCAACGCCAGCTGGCTCGCAATCGGCCGCACCCCGCCGGCGGAGACAGCGCTCGCGGAGTACACCGCGACGACAATTCAGGTTGAACCCTACCGCCGGCAGGTGCTCGTGGACGTGTTGATGACGCGCGCGTCCACGGGACTCGCCCAGCAGGCGCTCACGCACGAGCTCGCGCGCCGCATCGCGGACTGGGCGGACGGCAACGCCCACGACGCGCTCGCGGCGCTGTTCGTCGCGACCGACCGCGCGAACCGCGACGGCCGCGACCGGCTCACGCCCGCGGACGTCGAGGCGGCGATAGCCCAAGTGCCCGAACCCTCAGTCTCGCTGGGACGCGTGCTCGCGCTCCCGGAGAACAAGCAGCTCGTGCTCCGGGAGCTGGTGGACCTCGACGCCGACGAGCGGGCGTCCGTGACCGCGACGACGGACGCGATTAGCGCGGCCGTGGACCTCTCGGCGGGGACGGTCAAGCGCTACCTCTACGAGCTCGCGGAGAGCGGCGTCGTCGAGCGCGTACAGGCCGAGCAGCGCGAGGGGAAGGGACGGCCGCCGAGCCGCGTGGAACTGCGGTTCCCGCCGACCGCGTTCCGCCGGCTGTACGACCTCCGGCAGTGACGATGACAGGACCCATCGAACCCGGCGACCGCGTGCGCCTCGCGTACGTCGGCCGCTTCGAGAACGGGAGCGTGTTCGCGACCTCGGACCCCGAGGTCGCCGCCGAACACGGCCTCCAAGAGGCACAGGGCAAGGAACGAGCGGAGTTCGAGCCGCTGGCGTTCACCGTCGGCCGCGGCGACGTCATCGAGGGCCTCGACGACGCGGTCGTGGGGATGCGCGACGGCGAGGAGGCGACGGTGACGGTCCCGCCGGAGGCGGCGTACGGCGACCACGACCCCGAGCGCGTGCGCGAGTACGACCCCGGGACGTTCGAGGGGATGGTCGGCCAGCCGCCGGAAGTCGGGCTGCACGTCGAAGCGGAGAACGGCCTCCACGGGGACGTGACGGCCGTCACCGACGACCACGTCGCGGTGGACTTCAACCACGAACTTGCGGGGAAGACGCTGATTTTCGACGTGCGCGTGCTCGCCGTCGACTGACTACTCGACGGCGCGCCCCCCGATTTCGGCGTCCAGCGCGCGCATGAACGGGTGGACGGTGTTCCCCATCAGGTAGACGGGGTGGCCGTGGTCGAGGCACGCGTCCAGCACCGCTTCGGGCGCGTCGGCCTCGTGGTCGTGGTAGACGACGTCCGCGGCTGTCCGCCGCGAGAACATCTTCGCGTGCGAGCCGGCGACGTGGACGCGCTCGACGAAGCCGTTCTCGGCGAGCCAGTTCGCGTAGTGGACGAACGCCGCAGTGCGGCCGGCGCGGTCGCGGCGCAGGAACACGAACGGCGTAATCGTGGGGTCGGCGAGCCGCTCGACGAGGTGCTGGCGGAGCAGCTCCGTGGACTCGACGTCGTTTATCATCGCGCCGTTGCAGACGAGCCCGCCGCCTTCCAGTCGCGTCCACGACCAGCCTCCGCGGAGGTCCTCGACGTACGACGCCAGTCGCCCGGGGTCGAGCGGGTCGAGGCCGAGCGCGCGCAGCGTCTCGTCGACGACGAACGCCGAGCGCGCGCCGAAGACGTCGCCGACGGGGTACTCCGAGCGGGGTTCGGCGACGCTGAACTCGAGGTTCTGGTCGCGGAACTCGCGGCGGAGGTAGTCGTTGATGGCGTCGTTGCGGTCGCCGCTGACGACGTGGGCGCCCTCCGGGACGGTGCGGGTGAACGCGCGGGCGATGTCCGGGAGCGTGGCGCCGAGCGTGGACTGGTGGTCGCGGCGGACGTTCACCAGCACGACCACGTGGGGGTCGAACAGCTCGTTGGCGAGCCGCGTGGTGTACTCGCGGATGCCCTGATTCTCGGCGACCACGGCGTCCACGGGCCAGAACTCGCGGAGCTCGCGCTCGTTCTCGTAGAGCCGGACGACGCCGTCGCGCTCGAACTCCTGCGCGTCGAGGTCGTGGTAGGAGACGTGCTCGTTGCCCGTGACCTTCGCGTACGTCTCGAGGCCGCGGGCGACCAGCGCCTCGTTGAGCCACCGGACGACCGTCGACTTCCCGCGGACGCCCGAGACGGTCACCCGGCAGGGAACGTCCTCGACGCGCTCGAAGTGCGAGCGGCCGCGGGTCGCGAAGTCGACGGCCCGCCGCGCGGCCCCGGTGATGCGGTCCGCGAGCCCGTGGTCGTCGCTCATCTGTCCTCGTCCTCCGTGGCGACCAGCGGGGAGTCGCCGACGTCCGCGTCCGCTTGCGCGTCCGCGAACACGGACTCGCGGGCGAACGTCTCGGCGTCCGGCGTCGCGCGTTCGAGGTCGAAGAGGTCGCGGACGGCGAGCACGACGAGCGCCGCGCCGACGGCGAGGTAGCCGACGCGGGGCCCGACGCCGAGCGGGTCGAGCCCGCTGGCGGGGACGTCCACGAACGCCAGCAGGACAGCGTAGAAGGCGACGAACAGCGCGGCGGAGACGCGGATGCTGGCGGCGCGGTTCTTCGGCGCGACGCGGTGGAGGTTGTACGCGCCGATGCCGGTGAACAGCCCGACGAAGAACAGCGTGATGCCGGGCGCGGGGACGGGCTGTACCAGGCCGATTGCCGCCGAGTACACGAGGCCGGTCACGAGGCCGACCGCGAGGAGGTTCCGCCCGTACAGCAGTGACGCCCAGTGGACGAGCGAGATGACGAAGAAGACGGTCGTCGCGCCGAGGGCGTACACGAGCACGGTGTCGGCGTACCGGAGCGTGAACACCGCCAGCAGCGGCACGAGGATGACGCCCGCGAGCCGGAGGTCGTAGCGCGCGCGGACGGCCTCGTAGACGGAGACGTCCGCGACCAGAATCGCGACGGTCAACCACTGTGGCACGACGTGCGGCGTGGGCTCGCCGACGGGCGCGAGGCCGAGACACGAGACGACTTCGCTGGTCGGCAACAGCAACACCGGAGGGACGCACGGGTGAGCGGCGGCGAGCGCGTAGACGGCGGCGAGCCCGAACCCGACGAGGCCGACGTACGCGGCGACCATACCGAGCAGGTCCGCGCGGCGGTCGCGGGGGTCGAGGCGCATCAGGTTGTACGCGGCGATGCCGGGGAAGATGCTCCCGACGATTTCGGCGTCGTAGTAGACGACCCCGGGGACGAGTTCGGACGCGGCGACGACGGTGACGACGGAGACGAGCGCGCCGACGACGACGCCGACGAGGAACACGCGGCGGCCGTGGTTGAGCGTGTACTCGCGGAGCGCCCAGAGCGCGCCCCACGCGGCCGCGGTCGCGACGGCGAACACGACCGGCGTCACCGGTTCGCGGAAGGTGTAGACCACCAGCAGCGGGAGGACCATGACGCCGCCGAGCCGGTAGCCGCTGGACTGGGAGACGGCGGCGGTCACGCAGATGCCGAGGACCATGATGGCGGTTGCGGCGAGCATCGGGAGACTGGAGCGTGGCGACTCTCACTACGCGGGATGCGAGTTCCACACGTCAATCTACCGGCTGACGACCGCCCGTGGGAACGCCGCCCACGGGACGCATCGCTTATCGTACTCGCGAGCCCCGTTCCGGTATGGGCATCGAGGCGCCGGGGACGGTCCTGACGGTCAGCCACGACGACGGCACGGACACGACGAGCGAGTTCGACGTCGAGCGGCTGCCGACCCGGGAGGCGGCCTACGGCGCGGTCTACGAGTCCCGGAGTCTCGACCTCGACGCGCCGCCCGCGGACGCTGACGCGACGCTGACGGTGCGCGGCGACGCGGGGTCGTACTCGGTGCCGTGCCGCGTCGTCCGCGAGCTGCGCCGCGTCAACCCCTGGGACAGCGAGGTCTACGTGCGCGTCCCGCGGGACGCCTCGACGCCGTTCGACGAGGCGCGCTTCCGGGCCGTCCTCGGCGCGGACGAGGACTGAGTCAGTCTTCCAGTGGTGCGCCGCAGTCCGGGCACTCCTCGTCGACGACGGTCACCTGCGCGTCGCAGTCCGGACAGAACGCCAGCCAGCACGCGCGGTCTCCCATGGTGAGTAATAGCACGGCCACCGACTTCAGTCCTGCCCGTGGATGGTCTCGTGGAACGCGACGACGAGCGCGGGCACGACCACCATGAAGATGTGCTCCTCGACGGGGATGCCGAGGAAGTCCACGCCCGTGCGGAGTTGGATGGCGAACACGCCGATGGTGAGGGTGTACCAGTCCCAGACGTACGCGACTGGGTACAGCGCGGCGACGGTGACGCCGGCGCGGCGGAGCGCGCCCGCACGGTAGAGGAGCGCGACGGCGAGCGCGCCGAACGCGACCTCGGAGGCGAGGTACGTGTACGGGCCGAAGACGGCGCCGACGTCGGGAACGCCAAGCGGTAGCACGACGCACGCTACGTGCTCGACCACCAAAACCATGGGAGGGAATCCGGGATTCTGAGGGCCGCAACAAGGTTGAAGGCGCTGGTCCGAGACGTTCCACTTGAAGGCCCATGGATATCTCTGACATCGCGACCAACGACTACATCGAGGTCGAAGCCGAACAACGACTTGGGAAGGCCCGCTCTATCTTCGAAGAGGAGAACCCGAAAGGCATCATCGTCACCGAAGCCGGCCAGTACGAGGGCGTCATCACGGAGCGCCAACTGCTGGGGTCGCACATCGAGGACGACACGCGCATCGCCGCGCTCACCGTGCCCGCGCCGAAGGTCGACCGCACCGAGGACGTCCGCGACACCGCGCGGATGCTCGTCGAGGGCGGCACGAAGATCGCGCCCGTCTTCGAGGCCGGCGAGCTCTGGGGCATCGTCACCGAGGACGCCATCCTCGAAGCCGTCATCGACAGCCTCGACGCGCTCACGGTCGGCCAAATCTTCAGCGAGAACGTCATCACCGTCGAGGAGGACGACAACATGGGCACCGTCATCAACCGGCTGCGCGAGCACGGCATCTCGCGGCTGCCGGTCGTCGACGAGGACGGCTTCCTCACGGGCGTCGTCACCGTCCACGACGTCGTGGACTTCGTCGTCCGCGACATGTCCAAGACCACCCGCGGCGACCGCAGCGGCGAAGTCGAACGCATGCTCGACCTCCCGGTCTACGACGTGATGTCCAGCCCCGTCGAGACCGTCACAATCGACGACTCCGTGCAGGACGCCGTCGAGACGATGCTCGAAGACGACTACTCGGGGCTGGTCGTCACGCCCGCGGACGACGACCGCGTCGTCGGCGGCGTGCTGACGAAGACGGACGTGCTACGCGCGCTCTCCTACACCGAGGAGGAGCGCATGGACGTCCAGATCACGAACATCGAACTGCTGGACGCGCTCACCCGCGAGGAAGTCCAAGAGCGCATCGAGGACGTCGCCAACAAGTACAGCGACATGAACGTCCACCACGCGCACGTGCGACTCCACAAGCACAAGGAGAAGCTCCGCGGGACGCCGCTCATCCAGACCCAGATTCGGCTCCGCACCAACAAGGGTCAGATGGCGGGCACCGGCGAGGGCTACGGCGCTGACAACGCCTTCTACATGGCGCTTGACACCCTCGAACGCAACGTCCTCGAACACAAGGGCGTCGAGCGCGACGAGGAGTACAAGGGCCAGCTCCTCCGGAAACTGAATCAGCTCTAAAACGCACTTTTTGCTGTGGGAGGGCGCCGAAGGCGCCCTCCCGGGCAAAACTTGCGGAAAAAGCACTCCTCCTTCGCTCCACTCCGTTCCGCTCAGTCGTCGGCCCGCGCTCCCTTCGGTCGCGCGGTGAACCGCTCGCCTCGGGTCTGTCAGACCACTCGGCTCGCGGATGCTTGTGCGATAATCTAAATGGGCAGAGCCGGGCAGTCAGTACTGGTCGCTCTCGACGCCCTCGATGCCCGTGTCCGTGATTTTGAAGCGGGCGTGTTCGCCCTCGGGCTTCGAGCGGTGCTTTTCGAGGGTGGCGCGGCGGTTGCCGCCGCGGAAGCGGTCCACGCGCATCACGACGCCCGTCCAGTGGTTGAGCGTGTGGCCGCCGAGCGGGCGGACGCGGTCGCTGTCGCTGTCCACGTCCGTGAACACCTGATTGGTCACGACGACCGCGAGGTCGTGCTTGCGCGCCAGCGACAGCAGGTGCGTGATTTGGTTGGCGACCCGGCGGAGCGCGTCGCCGCCGTCGTCGGCGTCGCGTTCGAGGCGGTAGAAGCCGGTCGCGGAGTCCAGCACGACGAGGTCCGCGCGCTCGGCGAAGTCCGCGGCGTCGCGGACGGCTTCGGCCTGCTCCTCGAAGTCGTGGGCGTCCGAGAGGACGATGCGGCTGGAGGCGTCCTCGGGGTCGTCGGCGCGCGCCTGCAGGAGCTGGTCGAAGCGCTCGACGGACAGCCCCTCGGTGTCGATGTAGACGGCCGTGCCGCCGCTGGCGGCGACCTCGACGGCCGTCGAGAGCGCGACGTTCGTCTTGCCGGCGGCCGGCGGGCCGTAGACCTGCGTGACGGTGCCGCGCTCGACGCCCCCGCCGAGCAGGTCGTCGAGGGCGGCACAGCCCGTCGAGATGTGGGTGTCGTCGCTCACTACTCGCGGGTTGGTTGCTCTCGGGCAAAAGACCCCCGGTGTGTTTTTGGCGCGCGGACGCGCACCTCCAGCCGTGATAGTCGTCGCGACGGCGGACTTCGAAGTGTACCACGAGGTCGTCGAGGAGCTACGCGACAGGGACGTGGCGTTCACGACGGTCGAGCCGGGCGAGCAGATTCCGGACCGGGCAGCGGTCGTCATCACCGCGGGTGAAGACATCGAGGCGGAGGTGCCGGTCGTGGTGGCGGACGCCGAGCACGCCCGGCAGACTGTCGAGGAGGCGCTCGTCTACCTGCGGGGCGGCGAGGGACGGACCGTCGTCGGCGTGGACCCGGGGACGCGTCCCGGCATCGCGGTGCTGCGCGGCGGGATGGTCGTTTCGGCGTTCCAGGTGCCGATCGAGCGGGCCGCGGAGGTGGTGCGCGAGGAGGTCGCCGGGGAGGACGACGCCGTGGTGCGCGTGGGGGACGGCGCGCGACTGGAGGGCGCGCGCATCATCGACGCCCTCGACGACGTGCGCGTGGAACTCGTCGACGAGACGGGGACGACGCCGTACCTCGGGTCGGGGGCGCGCGGCATGGGCGACGTGCTCGCGGCGGCGAACATCGCGCTGATGGCGGGCGAGGAGATCGAGGGCCGGACCATCGAGCCGACGGAGGGCGAGATTCAGGTCATCAAGAGCCGCTCGCGGGAGGAGAGCGAGGAGAACCGAACTATCACGGAAAAGCTGGCGCGGCGGGTCGCGCGCGGCGAACTCACGCTGGAGGAAGCGCTGGAGAAGCACCGCGAGGCGTGACCGGCTCCGGTTCCGGCAGAACGAACGGGAGACGGCACGCCTTTCTGCCTTCGTGTGTTAGTCGTTGACAGCCACGGTGAGGTGTGGCGGAAAGTACTTCCGTTACGACGCCGGATTCGCACACATCCGCCGTAGCCTCCAATCATGAACGAAGTCCAACTTGAGGTGGCGAAAGCCTACCCGAACGACTCGGGCAGGGGTATCGCTCGCCTCGACCCCGACACGCTCCTGCACCTGAAGCTCAGCCCGGGAGACATCATCGAAATCGAGGGTGCCGAGACGACCGCCGCGAAGGTCTGGCGCGCCGACCGGCAGGACTGGAACACCGACACCATCCGCATCGACGGGTTCACGCGACAGAACGCCGACGTCGGCATCGGCGAACGCGTCAAGATTCGCAAGGCCGACGCCGAGAAGGCCGACCGGCTCGTGCTTGCGCCGCCGGAGGACGCAAGCGTCCAGTTCGGCAGCGACGCCGCCGGCATGGTCAAACGCCAGATTCTCAAGCGCCCGGTCGTCTCGCGGGACATCGTGCCCGTGATGAGTAGCACGAACCACCCGTTCATGCGCTCGCCCGGGCAGGCCATCCCGCTCATCGCCGTCGAGACCGAGCCGGAGGGCGTCTGTCTCATCACG
The DNA here is from genome assembly GCF_040435975.1 of Halobacterium sp. NMX12-1. Classification (NCBI taxonomy): domain Archaea; kingdom Methanobacteriati; phylum Methanobacteriota; class Halobacteria; order Halobacteriales; family Halobacteriaceae; genus Halobacterium; species Halobacterium sp. NMX12-1. The sequence goes on from NZ_CP159204.1 coordinate 2,457,720, forward strand.
GAGGACACGGACGTCGAACTCCGCGAGGAGCCCATCAGCGGCTTCGAGCGCACCGGCGGGGGCATCACCTACGAGGACATCGGGGGCTTAGAGAACGAGATTCAGCGCGTCCGGGAGATGGTGGAACTCCCGATGAAACACCCCCAGATTTTCCAGAAGCTCGGCATCGAGCCGCCGCAGGGGGTGTTGCTGCACGGCCCGCCGGGCACCGGGAAGACGCTGCTGGCGAAAGCCGTCGCCAACGAGACGTCGGCGAGCTTCTTCTCCATCGCTGGCCCCGAGATTATCTCCAAGTACTACGGGGAGAGCGAACAGCAACTCAGAGAAATCTTCGAGGACGCCAAGGAGGACTCGCCCTCCATCATCTTCATCGACGAGCTGGACTCCATCGCGCCCAAGCGCGAGGACGTCACCGGCGAGGTCGAGCGCCGCGTGGTCGCCCAGCTGTTGACGATGATGGACGGCCTCGAGGGCCGCGGGCAGGTCATCGTCATCGCGGCGACCAACCGCGTCGACGCCGTCGACCCCGCGCTCCGCCGCCCCGGCCGCTTCGACCGCGAGATCGAGATCGGCGTGCCGGACGAGGTCGGCCGCGAGGAGATTCTGAAGATTCACACGCGCGGCATGCCGCTCAGCGACGACGTGAACCTCTCGTCGCTCGCGGACGACACCCACGGCTTCGTCGGCGCGGACATCGAGAGCCTCACCAAGGAGGCCGCGATGCGCGCGCTCCGGCGCTACCTCCCCGAGATCGACCTCGACGAGGAGGACATCCCGCCGAGCCTCATCGACCGCATGATCGTCAAGCGCGACGACTTCAAGGGCGCGCTCAACGAGGTCGAACCCTCCGCGATGCGGGAAGTCCTCGTCGAACTCCCCAAGCTCTCGTGGGACGACGTCGGCGGCCTCGACGAGGCCAAAGAGGACATCAAGGAAGCCGTCGAGTGGCCGCTCAATCAGCCCGAGAAGTTCACCCGCATGGGCATCGACCCGCCCGCCGGCGTGCTGCTGTACGGCCCGCCCGGAACGGGGAAGACGCTGATGGCGAAGGCCGTCGCCAACGAGACCAACGCGAACTTCATCAGCGTCCGCGGCCCCCAGCTGCTCTCGAAGTGGGTCGGCGAGTCCGAGAAGGCCATCCGGCAGACGTTCCGGAAGGCCCGCCAGGTCTCCCCGACGGTCATCTTCTTCGACGAACTCGACAGCCTCGCACCCGGCCGCGGGCAGGAAGTCGGAAACAACGTCTCCGAGCGCGTCGTCAACCAACTGCTGACGGAGTTGGACGGCCTCGAAGAGATGGAGGAAGTGATGGTCATCGCCGCGACCAACCGCCCCGACATCATCGACCCCGCGCTCATCCGCTCGGGGCGCTTCGACCGCCTCGTCCAAGTCGGCCAGCCCGACGTCGAGGGCCGCGAGCAGATTCTGAAGATTCACACCCAGGACATCCCGCTCGCGCCCGACGTCAGCCTCCGCGAACTTGCCGAAGTCACTGACGGCTACGTCGGCAGCGACCTCGCGAACATCACCCGCGAAGCCGCCATCGAAGCGCTCCGCGAGGACGAAGACGCCGACGAAGTCGAGATGCGCCACTTCCGCCGCGGCATGGAGGACGTCCGCCCCACCGTCACGGAAGACCTCATGGACTACTACGACCGCGTCGAAGAACAGTTCAAGGGCAGTCAGAACCCCGAGACCAGCCGCGAGAAGGGCGGCCACATCGGGTTCCAGTAGTCGGACCTTTTTACTGCGGGGGGTGCGCCTGCGGCGCACCCCCGCTTGCAAAAAGCTACGCTAAAAACTTCCCGCGAGCCTCCGGCTCGCGGTGAAACGCGCGGCGGAGCCGCGCGTATGCTTCTCGTGCCGCTACGGCACAGCTACGCCGTTGGGCTGACTCGCTGGTAGGCGCGGCCGAGTTCCTCTCTGACGACCTGTCGTTCGAGAACGGCGACGCCGGTGACGACGACGAGGAAGCCGACGGCGGTGGAGGGAGTGACGCCGGTGCCGAACAGAATCCACGACGTGATGGCGGCGAAGATGGGGACGGCGTACGCGACGAGGTTCGTGCGGACCGGGCCGATGCGGCGGATGAGGACGAAGAAGATGGGGTAGGCGACGGCCGTCGAGAGGACGCCCAAGACGAGCACCGCGTAGACGACGGGGGTCGTGACGACGGTGCCGGCCGCCGACTCGCCGAGGCCGACGCTCACGGCGTGGAGAATCGCGGCGCCGAGCGCCATCGCCCACGCGGTCAGCGGGATGCTGTCGAGCGTGGCATCGACGCGGCGCAACAGGACGCTCCCGAGCGCGACCGACGCCGCCGCGGCGAGCACGAGCAGTTGGCCGACGGTCGACCCCGACGTGAGTGTCTCCGGGGACGGCTGGACGATGATGGCGACGCCGACCAGCCCGACGGCGATGCCGCCGAGGCTGACGGCGTCGAGGCGCTGGTCGAGGAGGACGAACGCGAACGCGGGCGCGAGTAGCGGATTCAGGCCGTACATCACGGACGCGGCGGCGGGCGTAATCGACTGCTGGCCGAGGAACAGGAAGCCGTTGTTCCCGGCGATGAGCGCGAGCGCGCCAACCGCGATGCCGGCGTAGTCCGCGCGGCTCTGCGGGACCCATGTGTCGTAGTGCCACGCGATGTACGCCAACAGGAGGGGGACCGCGACGTCGAACCGGAGCGCGGCGAAGAACACGGGCGGGAGCGCGCCCAGTCCGGTCTTGATGGCGACGAACGAAAACCCCCACAGCACGGCGAGCAGGACGAACAGCCCCGCGTGCAGGTAGCGACCGGCGTTCATGGCGACGGAGAGCGTGCGGCAGACATTCGAGTGTGGTCGTGGTACGACGCGGGCGAGGATAAGTTCGGCTGAACCGGCACGACGGCACACTCGCCGGCCCGGCCGCGTTCAGCAGCGGCTGGGCGGCGCGAGAAGACGGAGAGAGAAGACGGGATTACTCGACGAGGACCGCGTTGACCTGTCCGTCCTGACCGGGACGGGAGGTGACGCGGGCGCGGCCGGCGTCCGTCTCGATGACGGCCCCCTTCGTGATGATGTTCCGGCGGGCGTAGTTCGGGTTCGCGCCGTTCTCGGCGACGTCCTCGATGGTGGCGCGGACGGCGCCGTCGTCGGTGGCGACGTTGGCGACGTTCGTGGAGAGCGCACGGACCTTCTCGTTGTCGCCGCGCGCGTCGACGGTGCGGAAGCGCTGGTCGCCGACGGTCGTCTCCGTGGGCGAGCGGCCCGTCTTGGACTTCTTCTTCTTGCTCTGGGGGCGGAGTCGCGCGCCGGTCTTCGAGCGCTTGGAGCGGCCTTGGTATTGCATACCCGGGAAGTGGCGCAGGACGCACTTGAAAGGCTCGGTTGGACGGGAATAGCGGGTTTTACCGGCGTCGCCGCCGTCGCCGTTTCCATGAGCCTCCGGGTCGCGGTCGCCGCGCCGTTCAAGCAGAAGGGCAAGCGCAGGATACCAGAGCAGGCGTTCGTGGTGGCGCTGTCGCTGGACCGCGACTGGATGAGCCCCGACCAGGCCAAGCGCCTGCTGGACGTCGCGACCGGCGAGGGCCTCGTCGAGCGCGCAGACGGCGAACTGGTGGCGGACTTCGATCCGGAGGACGTCGAGATTCCCGAGGACTTCACGCCCGACGCGTCGCTGTTCCAGGAGCGGTCGGCGTTCGAGCGCGCGCTCGACGCCGTCGTGGAGGCGGGTCACGACCGACAGGAGACGGTCGCGGCCGTGAACCAGCTCCAGCAGGAACTCGGCGTGACGGCGGACGCGGCGGCGGTCGTGTACGCGCGCCGGCAGGGCGTCGAGGTGGACGGCGCCGCGACGAAGGCACGGGAGGAACTCGAAGGATAATGGTCGAGAACACCGAGACGGACGGCAAGCGGCTGGCGGAACTGTTGTCGAGCGAAGTCACCGGCCACGAGAACGCGCCCTACGGCGCGCTCGCGGTGACGAACGCGGACCCGGACGTGGAAGCGACCACCGACGGCGCGCACGCCTACGACGTCGAACTCGACGGCGAGCGGCTGGCGAGCGTCTACGTCCAGCCCGACCGCGCGCGAGTGGAACTGTACGACGGGCTGGAAGCCGGCGAGCGGCAGGCCGAAGACGGCGGCCTGCGCGCGCGGCCGGTGGGCGGCCAGCCGCCGCGGCTGCTCGTGTTCGTGAACACGGGCGCGGAGGTCAAGCGCGCGCTGGACGTGCTGGGGGCGGCGGCGACGGCGGCTCAGTAGGCGACCGCATCGTACGCGAGTTCGGCGGCGCGCCAGAGCGCGACGAGTGCACCGACGGCGAGCGCGCCCAGCGAGAGGTACAGCCACCCGAGGACTGCGGCGGCGGGCGCGGCGGTGCCGAACTGGTCGTACAGGAGGTCGGGCGCGACGAAGATGCCCGCGACGGGCAGGACGAACGCGAGCACGGCCAGCACGCCCGCGAGCTTGAGACCGGCGCGCTGTGCGGGCCGGAGGCCGCGTCCCGAGAGGAGCGCGGCGGCGCCGAGCGCGGCACCGCCGGCGGCCATCGAGAGCGCCGCGAGCCCGAGCGCGAACCCGACCGAGAAGCCTTCTTGTCCGAGCGCCGGCACGCCGACGGCGAGGCCGAACGCGACGAGCGCGACGCCCAGCACTGCGAGGAGGACGCGGGCGACCGAGCGGAGGGAGGACACGAGTGAACTGTACGAGCGGTCCGGCAAATATCTTGTCACCGGATCGTCAGGTACGGCCGGCGGCGCGGTGGGAAACGCCTAAGCGGCCGGGACGCCGCCGTCCGTCCATGCTGGACAGACTCCTCGGGCGCGCGTCACTGAAAGAGCGCATCGAGGAACTGGAGGACGAGGCGAAGTCCCTGCAGGCCCAACTGGACGCCGAGAGCGAGCGCCGCAGCGAGGCCGTCCGCGACAGGCAGGAAGCCGAGCAGCGCGTCAACGAACTCGAAGACAAGGTCACGGAGCTTGAGGACCGCGTCCAGCGGCAGGGCGGCGAGGACGGCGGCCCCGAGTTCCGGGGGCGACGGGACCTCCGCGGGGAGCGCCGCGAGCGCGTCGTCGGACTCCTCGACAGCGTCGAGAGCACCGAGGAGGGCGTGCTCACGGCGTACGTGCCGAACGACCCGCCCGAGGACGTGCGGGAGGCGTTCGGCGACCGCGCGCCGCTCGTCGAGCGCGCCGCGCCCTGTCTCGTCGTCCGCGACCGAGAAGGCCTGCTCTCTGCCGCGCTCCGCCCGCCGAACCCGCCGGCGGCGTTCGCGACGTGGGACTCCACGGTGCAGGTCGAACGCGAGTGGCTCGCGCCGGCCGGACGGTACGCGCTCGCCGTCGTTCGCGCGGACCTGTTCGCGTTGGGTGTCTTCGACGCCAATTCCGGTGATGGTCCGCAGCCCGAGCGCGTCCGCTTCGAGGGGTTCGAGAGCGACGTGAAGGGAAAGCACTCGAAGGGCGGCTTCTCGCAGGACCGCTTCGAGCGCCGCCGCGAGAGCCAGATTAGCGAACACCTCCAGAAGTGCCAGCGCGCGCTGGAAGGTGTCGAGGCCGAGCGCGTGTTCGTCGTCGGCGAGGGCACGCTACTGGACGAGTTCGATGCCGACGCCACCGCCGCCGTGGACGCCACCGGGAAGCCCGAGGCCGCGCTCGACGACGCCCACGACACGTTCTGGACAGTGCCGCTGTCGCTGCTGTGACTCGACGGTGCCCGGGTTGCCCGCGACTGCACGCTTAAGGCGGCGGCGGGCCTCCGTCGTCGTATGAAAGTCGCACTCCTCGCGCACGAGAAGTTCCCCGACCGCGCGAAGACCGCGGTGGGCGTCCTCCGGTACGCCGACTACGACGTCGTCGCGGTGCTGGACCGGGACAACGACGGCACGCGCGTCAGCGACCACGTGCCGGACGTGCAGGACGCGCCCGTGGTGGCGTCGATGAGCGACGTGCCCGACGACGTTGACGCCCTGATTATCGGCATCTCGCCCATCGGCGGCGCGTTCGAGGCGTCGTGGCGGCCGGACGTGCGGAACGCGCTCGAACGCGGCTGTGACGTCTACTCGGGCCTGCACTACTTCCTCGGCGAGGACGAGGAGTTCGCCGAGCTCGCCGCCGAGCACGGCGCCGAACTCTGGGACGTGCGGAAGCCCCCCGAGGACCTCGGCGTCGCGGACGGCGTCGCGGACAGCGTGGACGCGACGGTCGTCGCGACCGTGGGCACGGACTGCTCGGTCGGGAAGATGACCGCCACTCGGGAGCTGTACGAGGCCGCCCGCGAGGAGGGGCTGGACGCGGCGTTCGTCGCGACCGGCCAGACCGGCATCCTCATCGAGGGCGAGGGCATCCCCATCGACCGCGTGGTCTCGGACTTCGCCGCGGGCGCGGTCGAGCGGATGGTCTTGGAGGCGGGCGCGGACCACGACTACGTCTTCGTGGAGGGGCAGGCGAGCATCGTCCACCCGGCGTACTCGGGCGTCACCGCGAGCATCGTCCACGGCGCCCAGCCCGACCACCTCGTGCTCTGCCACGAGGCCGGCCGCGACTCCGTGCACGGCTACGACCAGCAACTCCCGCCCGTGGAATCGTTCGTGGACCGCTACGAATCGTTCGCCGGCCCGGTCGCCGACGCGGACGTAATCGGCGGGATGTTGAACACGCGCGGCGTCGCCGACAACGAGGCCGCCCGCGAGGCGGTCGCGAACTTCGGGGACGCCATCGACGCGCCCGCCGACGACCCCGTGCGGTTCGGCCCCGACACCGTCTTGGAGGTGATTCGATGAGGGCCGAGTTCGAGCGCCGCGAGTTCCCGCTGGAACACCCGTTCACTATCGCGCGCGGCACGCAGGAGACCGCCGCGAACGTCGTCGTGCGCGTCGAGGACGACGAGGGCAACGTCGGCGTCGGCGGCGCCGCGCCCTCGGCCCACTACGGGGAGACCGCCGGGACCGTCGAGGCCGTCATGCCGGAACTGCTGGCCGTCGTCGAGCGCGCCGACGACCCCCACGACCTCGCGCGCATCGAGACCGGGATGCGGGAGGTCGTCGCGGACAACCCCGCGGCGCGCGCCGCGGTCAGCATCGCGTGCCACGACCTCGCCGCGAAGCGCGCCGACCTCCCGCTGTACCGCTACTGGGGGCTGGACGCCGCGAACACGCTCGACACCTCCTTCACCATCGGCATCGACGACGAGGAGACGATGCGCCGGAAGACAGCGGAGGCCGTCGAGGCAGGCTACGGCACGCTGAAGGTCAAGCTCGGCACGAGCCGCGACGAACAGCTGCTGGCGGCGGTCCGGGAGACCGCGCCCGACGCCACCATCCGCGTGGACGCCAACGAGGCGTGGACGCCGAAAGAAGCGGTCCGCAACATCGAGTGGCTCGCGGACTACGGCGTGGAGTTCGTCGAGCAGCCCGTGCCCGCCGAGAACCGCGAGGGCCTGAAGTACGTCTACGAGCGCTCGCCGCTCCCCATCGCGGCCGACGAGTCCTGCGTCGTCGCCAGCGACGTGCCCGAGGTCGCGGACCGCTGCGACATCGCGAACCTGAAGCTGATGAAGACCGGCGGGCTCCGGGAGGCCAAGCGCCTGATTCACGCGGCTCGCGCGCACGGCCTCGAAGTCATGTGCGGGTGCATGATAGAGTCCAACGCCTCCATCGCGGCCGCCGCACACCTCGCGCCCCTCTTGGACTACGCGGACCTCGACGGGTCGCTGCTGCTCGCCGAGGACGACTTCGACGGCGTCCCGATGCCTGCCGGCCACGTGGACCTGCAGGCCGTCGAGCGAGCGGGGACGGGCGCGCGAGAGGCCTGACGCGCGGTTTGAATCTTCCGGGCGTGCGGCACGCGCTCGCACCGTCTCAACAGGCTTATGGGTGCCTCCGGGCGAACTAACGGACAGCATGAGCACCGTTACTGTGACGCTCCCGGACGGCGCGACGCTCGACGTCGAGTCCGGGGCGACGGTCGAGGACGTAGCGTACGAAATTGGGGCCGGCCTCGGCCGTGACACAGTCGCCGGGAAACTCGACGGCGAACTCGTCGCGAAGGAGGAACCCATCACGGAGGACCGCGAGATCGAAATCGTCACCGAGGACTCCGACGACTACCTCGACGTCCTCCGGCACACGGCCGCGCACGTGCTCGCGCAGGCCGTGCTCCGCCACCACCCCGACGCGAAACTCACCATCGGGCCGTACACCGACGAGGGGTTCTACTACGACATCGCCGACGTCGAACTGGACGCCGACGACCTCGAAGAGATTCAAGCGGAGGCCGAGGACATCATCGAGGCCGACTACGACGTCGAGCGCGTCGAGTACGACCGCGAGGCGGCCGTCGAGAAGTACGAGGACAACCCGTTCAAGCGCGAGATTCTCGACACCGAGGCGGCCGGCGAGGACCCCGTGAGCTTCTACCGGCAGGACGGCTTCGAGGACCTCTGTCAGGGGCCGCACGTCGATTCCACGGGCGAAATCGGCGGCTTCGAAGTGCTGGAGACCTCGGCGGCGTACTGGCGCGGCGACGAGGACCGTGAGACGCTCACGCGCGTCTACGGCACGGCGTTCCCCACCGAGGACGGTCTGGAGGAGTACCTCCAGCGACGCGAGGAGGCCAAGGAGCGCGACCACCGGAAGCTCGGCTCCGAGATGGACCTGTTCTCCATCCCGGACGTCACCGGCCCCGGTCTGCCCCTCTACCACCCCAACGGGAAGACCGTGCTGCGGGAGCTCTCGGACTACGTCCACGAGCTGAACCGCGACATGGGCTACGACGAGGTCGAGACGCCGCACCTCTTCCGGACGGAGCTGTGGAAGCAGTCCGGGCACTACGACAACTACGTCGACGACATGTTCCTGATGGACGTCGACGACGAGGAGTACGGCCTGAAGCCGATGAACTGCCCGGGCCACGCCACCATCTTCGACCAGTCCTCGTGGAGCTACCGCGACCTCCCCGTGCGGTACTTCGAGGACGGGAAGGTGTACCGCCGCGAGCAGCGCGGCGAACTCTCCGGACTCAGCCGGGTGTGGGCGTTCACCATCGACGACGGCCACGTGTTCGCTCGCGCCGACCAGATCGAGGAGGAGGTCCGGCGCATCATGGACCTCATCTTCGAGGTGCTGGACACCTTCGACCTCGACTACGAGGTCGCGCTCGCCACGCGCCCCGAGAAGTCCGTCGGCAGCGACGAAATCTGGGAGCAGTCCGAGAGCCAGCTCCGGGACGTGCTTGACCAGCAGAACGTCGACTACGACCTCGAACCCGGCGACGGCGCGTTCTACGGGCCGAAAGTGGACTTCGCGTTCGAGGACGCGCTCGGGCGCACGTGGGACGGCCCGACCGTCCAGCTGGACTTCAACATGCCGGACCGCTTCGACCTCGAGTACACGGGCTCGGACAACGAGGCCCACCAGCCGGTGATGATTCACCGCGCGCTCTACGGGAGCTACGAGCGGTTCTTCATGGTGCTCATCGAGCACTACAACGGCCGCTTCCCGACGTGGCTGGCGCCCGAGCAGGTCCGCATCCTCCCCGTGACCGACGACAACCTCGGGTACGCCCACCGCGTGAAGAACGAACTGGAGGGCTACCGCGTGGAAGTCGAGGACCGCGACTGGACCGTCGGCCGGAAGATTCAGCAGGCCCACGACGACAACGTCCCGTACATGCTCGTCCTCGGCGACGACGAGGAAGAGGCCGGAACGGTCTCCGTGCGCGACCGTCAGGAGCGCGAGCGCAACGACGTCGACCTCGACGCGTTCCTCGACCACCTCGACAGCGAAGTCGAACAGAAGCGCACCGAACCGGACTTCGTCGGCGAGTAATCCCTTTTAGTCGCCGACGTGGAAGTTCGGCGGTTCGCGGCGCGGCGCCGCCGTCTGGAGGAAGCCGACGAGCGGACTGCCGACGAACCCGACCAGCGCCGCGAGGAAGACGGGCGTGATGCTGGCGCCGTCGGTCAGCGCGATGGCGATGAGCGCCGACGACAGGGGCGTCCCGGTGACGACGGCGTTGAACGCGGCCATCCCCGCGAGCATCGAGAGTATCGGCGGGAGCGCGGGGACGACCGTCGACGCCGCCAGCCCGAGCACCGCGCCCATGAACATGTGCGGGACGATGAGCCCGCCGATCCAGTTGCCGTTGATGGTGAACGCCGCCGCGACCATCGTCCCAAGCAGGGTCGCGACGAGCACCCCGAGCCCGAGGTCGGCGCCGACGAGCTGGTTCATCTTGCTGCCGCCGTAAAAGTACGTCAGGGGGAGCGCGTAGCCGAGCAGGCCGATGGCGAGGCCGGCGACGGTCGTGCGGACGTAGATGGCGGGCGACCAGCGGTTGAACAGCCGCCCCACGGCGTCGAAGATGGTCGTGTAGAGTGCGCCGAACGGGATGGCGACGACAGCGACTGCGGCCGCGGCGACCAACTGGCCGCCCGAGATTGGCGCGACGGCGGAGACGTGCCACGTCGGGAACAGGTGGAAGCCGCCGATTGCAGCCTCCGTGAGGTAGCCCGCGAAGCTCGCGACGAACGTCGGGATGATGGCCTCGTAGTACTCCAGCCCGCGCTCGTGGGGGAGCTCCAGCCACAGCAGCGCGCCGCCGATGGGCGCGCCGAGGATGGCGCCGAACCCCGCACCCATCCCCGCGAGCGTGAGGAGCTTCTCGGCGTTCGGCACGCCGAACGTCTCCGCGGCCTGCGTGCCGAAGCTCCCGCCGACGACGCTCATCACGCCCTCCGGGCCGGCGTTCTGCCCCGCGATGAGCCCGATAAAGCCGACCGGGACTGTGGGGACGTTCTCCGCGAGCGGGACGCTGCCCTCGTCGTGGAACTGGCGGACGAGCGCGGCGAGCGCGCCCGGGTAGTACGTCTTGTAGAGGATGGCGCCGATGAGGACGCCGGCCGCCACGCTGACCGGGATGCGCCAGTAGGTTGCCTCGAAGGTGTGCCAGAGCGCGTGCTTGGCAGCCAGCCACGCAATCCGGAACCCCGTGGCGACGAGGCCGACCGCGACGCCGAGCACGGCTGCACAGCCGAGCAGTTTCGAGAACCGACGCTGGTCCATCACGCCGGTCCGACGCCCGGAGCGGGGACGTAGCTTACGATTCGGGGCGTCACGACGTCCGGCGCGCGACGAGTACGGGCCGGTCGGCGTTCCGGACGACGCGCTCGGTGACGCTCCCGGAGAGCAAGCGGCTGACGCCCGTGCGGCCGTGAGTCGCCATCACGACGAGGTCGACGCCGGCCTCGTCGGCGTAGTCGAGAATCTCGCGGTGCGGCGTCCCGCTGCGAATCTCGGTCTCGGCGTCGAGGCCGCGGTCGTCCGCGGCAGCGGCGACGGTCTCGACGGCGCGCTCGGCGGCCGCCGCGACGCTCGACTCGCCGACGTCGCCGCTGCCGACGATGCTCGCGCGCTCGGACTCGGGGACGACGTAGAGCGCGTGGACGACCGCGTCGAACTCCGCGGCGAGGTCGAGGCCGTGCGTGACGCCCGCGGAGGCGGCGTCGCTGCCGTCCGTCGGCACGAGAACCGCGTCGTACATGCGTCGGCGTAGGGTGGACGGCCACGTAAGTGTCGGGTGCGCCGGCGCACTCAGTCGTCGATGTCAGCGTTTCGCTCGGTCTCCCGGAGCACGAACGGGCCGATGGAGAGCGTGCGCTTGGTCACGGTGATGATGCGGAGGATGTACGCCAGCAGCAGCGCGAACGGCAGCACCGCGACCGTCGCCGCTGCCGCGACCCCGACCAGCGCGTGACTGACGCCGAGCGTCGCACCCGGGTACTGTGCGGGGTCGAACAGCAGGAGCCCCACCATCGACGCCCCGAGCGCGGGGACGGCGGCGTACAGCAGCGTCCGCGACAGCTCCGAGAGCTCCCATTGGAAGTACAGCGTCTTGAAGTGCTCGCGGGCCGGCCCGAACAGCTCCAGCGTCTCCAGGAGGTCGTCGAGGGCCGCGTGAGCGTCGTCGTCGAGCGCGTCGCCGTATTCGGCGCGCAGGCGCTCGCCCGCGTAAATCTTCCACGAGTAGTTGTAGTTCAGCGCCGCCAGCACCACCTCGAAGGTCCCGAACTGCGCGCCCTCGAGCTGGTTCGCGACCACGCGGGCGTTCTCCACGACGGCGTCGGCGTACTCCGCGACCGCGTCGCCGGCGTCGCCGCCCGGCGCGGCGTCCGCGAGCGCGTTCGCCTGCTCGCTGGTCGCCTCGACGAGCGCGCGCAGGAACGCCGAGGGCTCCGCCGGCGCGACGGCGACGCCGGCGGCGTCGCTGGCGGCGTCGCGGAACGCCATCGCGCCCTCCATGCGTTCGCGCTGGTCGCCGGCCGCCCCCAGCTCCTGGGAGAGCACGAGCTGGCTCAGCGTGAGCACGAGCGTCACGCCCGTGATGGTGGAGCCGACGAGCGCGTTGAACAGCGTCTCGTGGGGGTCGCCCTCGGTCAACAGCAGGAACGCGGGCGTCGGCAGCAGCGTCCCGACGGCGACCGTCGCCGCGAACAGCACGGCGAGGATGCCGGCCGCGACGAGTCGCCGGTCCGCGTCGAGGACGACCCACAGCCACCGCTGGCTGTGCGGTCCGCGCTCTCGCATCCGGTCGCTGGGCGCGCGCTCGTCGCTGTCGGCCATACGCGACCTTCGACGCACGCACGGAAAACAGAGGGGGCCGCGAGCGCTCGCCGCAGCCGCCGGGCTACGCCTGCTCCTCTTCCTCGCGGATGGTCTCCAGCTCCGCCTCGACGGCCTCGTCGCCGTCAGCGTCGCGCTCGCCGGCGTCTTCTCCGCGGACGTCCGCGCGCAGGTCGTCCAGCTCCGCCTCGACTTCGCGGTCCCCGCGTTCGGCGTCGAGCTCGCGGTCGATGCGGTCGCGGTCGTCGCCCAGCGGGCCGTCGAGGACGCCGCGCTCGTCGAGTTCGTCCATCGCAGCGGCCCGCGCCTCCAGCTCCTCGGTCTGGTCTTCCGCGCGCTCGATGGCGCGCGTCACCTCGCTGGCCTCGTCGCCGACCCCAGTGACCGCCTCCGAGACGCGCGTCCGGGCCTGCGCGGCCTCGTGGCGTGCCTTCATCGTCTCCTTCTTCGTGCGGAACTCCTCGACGCGCGCCTCCAGTTCCTCCTTCTCGTCTTCGAGGTCGCGCTGGGTCGATTCGAGGTCCGCAATCTGGTCGTCTATCTCCTCGATTTGGTCGCGCTTCTGTCGCTTCTTCTCCAGCGCGCGCCGCGCGAGGTCGTCGCGGTCCTGCCGGACCGCCTCGCGGGCCTGCTCGGCGTGCTTCTCGGCGTTGCGCTGGAGGCGCTCGCGCTGGACCTCGAGGCGCTTCTTCTGTGCGGTGAGGTCCGCCAGCCCCTTCTCGACGTCGCGCAGTTCGTCGCGCAGGCGCTGGTAGGAGTAGTCCAGCGTCTCCGTCGGGTCTTCGGCGGAACTGACGACGGCGTTCAGTTTCGACCGGACCGCGTACGAGAGGCGTGACACGATACCCATACACACGACTTTGGGCTCTGGACGTAAAACGTTCACCGGCGTGCTCGAACGCAGTGAGAGCACGTTACCACGAACGGCGAGCGGAGCGAGCCGTGAGTCGCGTGCCCGACCGAAGGGAGGGCACGTTCGGGCGAGCGGCAACCAACGGGAGCCGCGAACTCGTGACCGCAGCCTACACCACGGTCGGCCGCCAACGGCGCCGTATGCAACAGGAAACCGTGCTGGTGCCGGGCGCGCGAGACGTGGAAGCGACGCTCGATTCGCCCGACGGGAACGCGTCGGCGTGCGTCGTGCTGTGTCCGCCCCACCCGCAGCACCGCGGGCACCGCGGCGACGACCGCCTCGTCGCCGTCGCGGAGTTCCTCGTCGAGCGCGGCGTCGCGGCGCTGCGCTTCGACTACGGCGACTGGGACGAGGGGCTGGGGGAGCGCGAGGACGCACGGAACGCCGTCCGGTGGGCGAGCGAGCGCTACGAGCGCGTGGGCCTGTTCGGGTTCAGTTTCGGCGGGTCTATAACCGCGCTCGCCGCCGCGAGCGTGGACGTCGAGCTCTGTGCAGTGTCGCTGCTCGCGCCGACCGCCGAACTCGAAGCCGGGCTGAACGCCGCGGACGCACTCGCGGACGTGGCGGCGCCGCTGCAAGTCGTCTACGCGACCCGCGACACGACCGCGGACTGGGAGCCGGTCGTGGAAGCCGCCCGCGAACTGGACTGCGAGGTCGTGGAACTGGACGCCGACCACTTCTTCGTCGGGAAGACCGACCGCGTCGCGGAGGCCGTCGGCCCCTTCCTCGCGCGGTCCTGCTAGGACCGCCGCAACCGCTATCAGGCGCCGCGTTCACGGTCCGGCCATGACGAGTCGCTGGACGTCGCTCTCGCGGTGGGTGTTGCTAACCGGCGACCGCCGCGCCGTCGCCGCCGCGCTGCTGGCCGCGTTCGCGGTGCTGTTCGGACCCGTCGGCCACCTCGTCACGCTCGGCGGCGGCGGCCGCGAGACGACGGTGCCGCTGGTGACGACGCTGCTGTCGGGGAACTTCGTGCTCGTCTCCATCGTCGTCTCGGTCAACTCCGTGTTCGTCTCCGGCGAGCAGAGCCCGCTCGGCCAGCAGTTCGGCCGCATCCGGGACACCGCGGAGTTCCGCCGGCAACTGGAGTCCGTCGTCGAAGCCGACCACGTGCCCGCCGACCCCGAGGGGTTCCTGCAGGTGCTCACCGGGGACATCGTCGAGCGCGGGCAGCGCCTGCAGGACGACGTGCCGCCCGCGGACGTCGACGTTCGCGCGGACCTCGACGCCTACCTCGACCGGCTCGGCGCGGCCTCGGGGGACATGAACGCCCGGCTGCGGGACGTCGAGCGCCCGCTGGAGGCGGTGCTGGCGACGATGCGCTTCGACTACGCGCGGCAGGTCGAGGACCTCCAGCGGCTCCGGGCCGAGCACGGCGACGACCTCCCCGAGCAAGCGGCCACCACGCTCGAGGAGACGCTGGACCTGCTGGAGTACTTCGCGGTCGCTCGCGCGTACTTCAAGTCGCTGTACCTCCGCCGGGAGTTCGCGGGGCTCTCGACGAACCTCGTCTACGTCGCCGTCCCCTCCATCGCGGCGGTCTCCTTTTTCCTGTTGCACTTCTCTCAGTTGCCGAGCACGCACGCGCTGGTCGTCGCCGTCCACGTGCTCGCGCTCGCGCCGTTCGCGCTGCTGTCGGCGTACGTCGTCCGCGTCGCCGCCATCTCGCGGCGCACCGAGTCCCCCGGCCACTTCGTGTTCGGGGACGGCGAACCCGGCGTCCCCGGCGTCTCCTCGCCGTAGGGCGGGACGTGCCAGCGGCTGGCGAACCACGGCCGTCCCGAAACCGTTTTTGCCGCGCCCGCCGCACGGTCAGTATGCCGACGGAGACCGGGTACGACCCGACACTGGGAAGCAAGTTCGTGTTCGTTACTGGCGGGGTGATGTCCGGGCTGGGGAAAGGCATCACCGCCGCCAGCCTCGGCCGCCTCCTCTCGAACGCCGGATTCGACGTCACGGCCGTCAAGATCGACCCCTACCTGAACGTGGACGCGGGGACGATGAACCCCTACCAGCACGGCGAGGTGTACGTGCTGAAGGACGGCGGGGAGGTCGACCTCGATTTGGGGAACTACGAGCGGTTCCTCGACGTGGACATGACCTCCGACCACAACGTCACCACGGGGAAGGTCTACCAGCACGTCATCGAGCGCGAGCGCGCCGGCGACTACCTCGGGAAGACGGTCCAGATTATCCCCCACGTCACCGACGACATCAAGCGGCGCGTCCGCGAGGCCGCCGAGGGCTCCGACGTCTGCATCGTCGAAGTCGGCGGCACCGTCGGGGACATCGAGGGGATGCCGTTCCTCGAAGCGCTCCGGCAGTTCAGCCACGAGGAGGACGACGAGGACATCCTGTTCACGCACGTCACGCTCGTGCCGTACTCCCAGACGGGCGAGCAGAAGACGAAACCGACCCAGCACTCCGTGAAGGAACTCCGGTCGATTGGTCTCCAGCCGGACGTCCTCGTGGGGCGCTGTGAGGACAAGCTCGACCCCGACGTCAAGGAGAAAATCGCGCTGTTCTGCGACGTCCCGACCGACGCCGTCTTCTCGAACCCGGACGTCGAGGACGTCTACCACGTCCCGCTCGTCGTCGAGGAGGAGGGCCTCGACGAGTACGTGATGGAGCAGTTCGACATCGCCGACGACGCGCTCCCGAAGGCCGAGCGCTCGACTGAGTGGCGGGACCTCGTCACCCGCGAGCGCACAGGCGAGGTGGACATCGCGCTCGTCGGGAAGTACGCCTTGGAGGACGCCTACATGAGCATCCACGAGGCGCTCAAGCACGCCGGCCTCGAACGCGGCGTGGACGTGAACGTCCTCTGGGTGGACTCCGAGAAGATGAACGACGACCACGAGCAGCGCCTCCAAGAGGCCGACGGCGTCGTCGTCCCCGGCGGCTTCGGCTCCCGCGGGACGGAGGGGAAGATTCGCGCGATTCAGCACGCCCGCGAGCACGACGTGCCCTTCCTCGGGCTCTGCCTGGGCTTCCAGCTGGCGGTCGTGGAGTACGCGCGCAACGTCCTCGGCTGGGAGGGCGCCCACTCCGCGGAGATCGACGAGGACACGCCGTACCCCGTCATCGACCTGCTCCCCGAGCAGTACGACTTAGAGGACCTCGGTGGGACGATGCGGCTGGGCGCCCACGAGACCCAGATTCAGCCGGGGACGCTCGCCCACGAGCTGTACGGCGACACCTCCTGCACGGAGCGGCACCGCCACCGCTACGAGGTCAACCCCGACTACATCGACGACCTCACCGAGAACGGCCTGACGTTCTCCGGGGAGGCCGGCAACCGCATGGAGATTCTGGAGTACGACGACCACCCGTTCTTCTTCGGGACGCAGTTCCACCCCGAGTTCCGGTCGCGGCCGACCCGCGCGAGCCCGCCGTTCGTCGGGCTGCTCGACGCCGTCGTCGACGAGACGGAGACGGAAGCGGAGGTGGTGAACTGATGGTGGACGTCGAGGAGTTCGTCGCCGACGCCAAGGCCGAGATTCGGGAGAAACTCGGCGACGAGACCGCCATCATCGCGCTGTCGGGCGGCGTGGACTCGTCTACCGCCGCCGCGCTGGCGTACGAGGCGGTCGGCGACCAGCTCGTCCCCGTCTACGTGGACACCGGCCTGATGCGGAAGGGCGAGACCGAGGAGATTCGGGAGGTCTTCGACTACATGGACAGCCTCCGCGTCGTGGAGGCCCAAGACCGCTTTTTCGACGAACTGGCGGGCGTCACGGACCCCGAGGAGAAGCGCCACGTCATCGGCGAGCAGTTCATCCGGGAGTTCGAGACGGTCGCCGACGAGGTCGACGCAGAGTACCTCGTGCAGGGCACCATCTACCCGGACCGCATCGAGAGCGAGGGCACAATCAAGAGCCACCACAACGTCGGCGGACTGCCCGAGCGCGTCGGCTTCGAGGGCATCGTGGAGCCGATGCGCGACCTCTACAAGGACGAGGTGCGGGAGGTCGCCCGCCACCTCGACCTCGAAGAGATCATCAGCGAGCGGATGCCGTTCCCCGGCCCCGGCCTCGCCGTGCGCGTCATCGGCGAAGCCACGCCGGAGAAGGTCGAGGTCGCCCGCGAGGCGACCGCCGTCGTCGAGGAGGAACTGGAGGAGTACGACCCGTGGCAGGCGTTCGCCGCCGTCCTCGGGAAGGCAACCGGCGTGAAGGGCGACAACCGCGTCCACGGCTACGTCGTCGCCGTCCGCTCCGTCGAATCGCGCGACGGGATGACCGCGCGCGCCCAGGAACTGGAGTGGGAGACCCTCCAGCGCCTCCAGTCGCGCATCGCGGGGACCATCGACAACGTCTCCCGCGTCGTCTACGACGTCACCCACAAACCACCCGCGACCATCGAGTACGAATGAAGGCTATCGTCGTCGGTCCAGACCGCGGCATCGTCGACGCCCTCGAGAGCGAGGGCGTGGAAGTCACCAGCATCGAGGGCGTCGCCTCGGGGGAGCGCCTCGAAGACGCCGGCGTCGCGGACGCCGACCTGCTGGTCATCACGGACGCCGCCGAGGCGACCGCGATTCCGGTCGCGCGCGAGCAGAACGCGGCCCTGAAGACCGTCGCGTACACGCCGGACTCGATGCCGGAGTTCGTGAAAGGCGTCCTCGACCTCGCGGTCGACCCCGCGCTGCTCGGCCCGGAGACGGTCGCCGAGGAACTCGTGGAACCCGACAGCTAAGGGCGTCCGGCCGCTCGCTTCTGCCGTGTCACTCGATTGCTACCCCGACCTCGCGCCCGAGACCGGCGAGGTCGTCACGGAAGAGCTGTACTACTCGCCGGACGAACTCGTGAAGGCGTTCGCGCTCGGCCCCGGCGCCGAAGTCGAACCACACGAGCACGGCGACCAGACGAACACCTTCCACGTCCTCGAAGGCGAACTCGTCGTCGTGCAGGGCGACAGCGAGGAGGTCGTCGAGGCACCGGGCGTGGTCGTCCACGAGCGCGGCGTCGCCCACGGCGCGCGCAACGAGAGCGACGACGTGGCGGTGTTCACGGCGACGATGGCGCCGATGGGCTGACTACCGGCCCACTTCGACGCTCGTGTAGAGCATCCAGACTCCGAGCGCGCCGAGCAGGGGGACGACGGCGGCCGCGATGGCCATGGCGGCGGTCCACGCGAGCGGCCGCGGGCTGTGCGCGCTGGCGTCTCGGTAGATGCCGGCGGTCGGAATCCCGACGAGCAGGACGCCAGCGACGACGAACACCGAGAGCATCTCGGCCTGCGGGCTCGTGAGGAGGGCAAACGACATACTCGCCGGCTCGTTGGGGCGGGCGAAAACCTTTCTGGTCAGATCGACAGCGCGACCGGGCGGCCCGGCCGCTGGCCCTCGCCGTCGACGGCCGCGGAGTGGGGGCTGACGTGCTCCCAGCAGACGAACTTCTCGACGCTGCCGGGCTCGTAGAGGAAGTAGTCGGCGGGCTTCGAGCAGAGCGCGCACTCCGGGTCGCCGCCCGCGGCGTCGATGGCCGCCGACAGCGCCGCCTCCGCGCTCGCGTCCGTGTCGTCGCCGCTCGAAGCCGGCATACGCGTCGAGTACGGCGCTCTCGTGTTTAAAATCTCGGGCAGTTCAGGGGGCGAGCCGGGCGAGCACGGGAATCTCCTCGCGGCGCTCCTCGGTGACTGCGTCCCACTCGATGCCCTCGGGTTTCTCGTCGGGCGCGTCGGTGTCGAGGACGCGCTCGGGCGTGACGACGTAGTCCATCGGCACGTCGTGGTCGCCGGTCGGAATGTCGTCGTCGACGACCTGCCGCTCGTGGACGGTCGTCACCGTGGTCGTGTCGTCGTCCGCGCGGTCGAACTCCCGCAGCAGCGCGAATTCGAGGTCGCTGTATCCCTCGCCCTTGCCGACGCGCTCGCCGCGCTCCGTGACCGCGACGCTCCCCGAGACGATGAGGTCCACGGGTTCGACGTCCTCCGGCCCGACCGGCTCGCCGTGCTCGCTGATGCCGCTGACCGTCGTGGCGTCGTCGATGTCCGCGACCTCTGCGGGGTCCAGCCGGAGGAAACACTCCTCGTCGCGCAAGCGAGGCACCGCGACGTAGACAGTCTTCCCCGCGCGGAGCGCCGCGCGGCGCACCGGCAATTGGGGGGCGTCCGGGTTCGCCTTCACCACGTCCGCGCTCGTCCACGCGTCCGTGTCGGCGAGGCGGTCGGCGGCGTCGCCGGCGCCCGCGAAGTTCGGGATGCGGCCGTGGGGCGGGAACGGGAAGCGGGCCTCGCCGCTCTCTTCGAGGTCGTCCCAGACGCGCTCGCGGAGGTCCTGCTTGTCCATGCGTGGGCGTGGGTGCCGGCGCGACGTGAACCCACGGCTTCACGAGGAGGAACTGCGCGCCGGCGCCGCCGTCCCTTTCCCCGAGCCGCCCGTGGTTGCAGACGTGACTGACTCGCAGATGACCGCGTACGTGATCGAGGAGTACGGCGACCCGGACGCCTTCACCGAGACGACGGTCGAGACGCCCGAGCCCGGCCCCGAGGAGGTCCGCGTCGAGGTCGCCGCGACCAGCCTCAACCCCGTCGACTACAAGATTCGCCGCGGCGACATCCCGGACTTCGCGCCGCCGTTCCCCGCGACCCTGCACTGCGACGTGGCGGGCGTCGTGGACGCCGTCGGCGACGACGTCGACGCCTTCGACGTGGGCGACGAGGTGTACGGGATGCCGGGCGGCGCGGGCCGACAGGGCGCGCTCGCGGACTACGTCGTCGGACACGCCGGCACGTTCGCGCCCGCTCCCGACGCCATCTCGCTGGAGGACGCCGCCGCGCTCCCCGTCGTCTCCACCACCGCGTTGGAGATGCTCACCGACAAGGCCGACGTCGGCGAGGGCGACGAGGTAATCGTCTACGGCGCCAGCGGCGGCGTCGGCCACATCGGCGTCCAGCTCGCGGCGGACCTCGACGCGGAGGTCACCGCGACCGGCTCGACCGCCGAGAAGCGCGACCTCGCCACCGAACTCGGCGCGGACGCGACCGTGGACTACACGACCACGGACGTCGCCGACTACACCGCCGAGTACGCTTCCGCCGGCGGCTTCGACGTGGTGTTCGACCCGGTCGGTGACGACCACATCCAGACGGCCTTCGACGCGGTACGTCCGTTCGGGACGGTCGTCACCACCGAGTCCAGTTCCACGCAGGACCTCTCGGCGATGCACGCCAACTCCCTCGAACTCGGCGTCGTGCTGGTCATCCTCCCCGTGCTGCTCGGCGACCGACAGGAGCGCATCGGCGAGGAACTGCGCGAGATAGCGTCGCTCGTCGACGACGGCGCCGTCGAACCGGTCGTCTCCGACTACTACACCTTCGACGAGGTCGCCGACGCCCACCGCCGCGGCGAGGCCGGCGACTTCCACGGCAAGCTCGTGCTCACTCGCGAGTAGGGCGCGGACTGCGCGCCGCCCCCGCGGCCCCGCGTGACCCCGGTGTGGCCCGGGCAGTCGGGGGCGACTGCGATTAAATTCGAGTTAATTGGGCTTTAGGCGCGCTTTCGGAGCGGAAATCCGGCTTCACGGCTGTCCCCGTTGAAGTGGGTTGGACTCCGAGGGCCAGTCGCAATGAACGCATCAAAGCTGCTCACGCTGGTCGTCGCGGCGACCGTCCTCGTCGGCGGCGTCGCCGCGGTCAGCGCCGCGACCCCCGGCAACGCACCGACAGACGCACCCGGCGAAGCGAACGGGAACGCCCCAGACGACGCCGGCGACGGCGAGTCGGATGACGAGGAATCGGACGCTGACGACGGCGACGCCAGCGAGTCCGACGCCGACGAGGCCGAGGCCGACGACGCCGACGAAGCGGGCGACTCGGACGAAGCGGCTGACGACGAATCCGACGAGGAGAACGAGTCCGACGACGACCGCGACGCCGGTCCCGCCGCGAACGCACCCGCACACGCCGGTCCGAACGGCACGCACGCCGCCGAGAACGGCACGAACGCCTCGGTGAACGCGACGAACGCCACGAGCGCCGACGCGAACGCGTCCGCGCCCGCGGCCGAAGCCGGCGAGCGCGGCCCGCCGACGGACCTCCCCGAACAGGTCCCCGACCAGGTCACGACCATCCACGAGCAGATTCAGTCGTTCCTCGGCGGTGAGGTTGAGGACCTCGGGAGCTCGCTGAGCGGCCTGCTGGCCGACGACGCCGACGAGTCGGACGACGAGGAGACCGAAACCAACGAGACGGCGACCGACGAGACGGTGACCGACGAAACCGTCGACGTCGAGACCACCGACAACGAGACGACGGACGACGACACCGCCGACAACGAGACCGTCGTCAACGAGACGACCACGTCCGCGAGCGTCGCGTCGCTCGCGTAACGTTTCTGACGCCGTCGTGCCGTTCTTTTCCGACCGATTCGCCGCGGAGCCGCCGGCTACGCGTCCCCGCGGCTCGCGAGCCCGACGAGGTGCCCGATTTCGGGCACGATGACGTCCTCGCTGCCGAGTTCGGCAGCGTGCTCGCTGCCCGGCAGGCAGAACACGGGCACGCCGTCGGCGACGCCCGCGGTGGCGCGCGTGGCGACGACCTTCTCCCCGATTTCCTCGTAGGAGCGCCGGCGGAACAGCTCACCGAACCCCGGCAGCTCCTTCTCGAACAGCGGCTCCGCGGCCTCCACGGTGACGTCGTCGGGCGTGACGCCGGTGCCGCCGGTCGTGACGACGACGTCGACGTCGCCGCGGCCGGCGAGGTTGTCGATGCCGCCCTGCACGCGGTCGTAGCTGTCGCGGACGAGCTCTCGCGTGACGACCTCGTGGCCGTCGGCCTCGAACGCCGCGGCGATGGCGTCGCCGGCGGGGTCGTCGTCCAGCGAGCGCGAGGAGGACACGGTGAGAATCGCGACGCCGACGCGCTCGACGTCGTGGTGGTGGTGGTCGTGGTCCGCCTCGTCATCGTGTTCGTGGGGCTCGCTCTCCTCGGTCAACGGGTCGTCGTCCGGTTCGTCGCTGGCGTCGTCTGCCGGCGTCTCGTCGTCGTCCACGCGCGTGTCCCGGGATTGGAAGTCGACCATGGCCACGGGTTCGCGCTCCGAGGGGAAAAGCGTGGACCCCACAGTTTTGGTCGGGGGCCGCGACGCCCCGCGCATGCAGGCAGTCCAGTTCGCGGGCCACGGCGGAACCGAGGTCGTCGAGTACGGCGAAGTCCCCGACCCGGAGGTCGGCCGCGGCGAGGTGCTCGTGGACGTGAAGGCGGGCGCGCTCAACCACCTCGACGTGTGGACGCGCCGCGGGATGCCGCAACTCGACCTCGACATGCCCCACGTCCCGGGAAGCGACGCCGCGGGCGTCGTCACCGAGACGGGCGCAGACGTCACGCGCTTCGAGGCCGGCGACCGCGTGGCGGTGTCTGCGGGCGTCTTCTGCGGGGACTGCGAGTTCTGCCGGGACGGCGACTACCCGCTGTGCGCGTCGTTCCACGTGCTCGGCGAGCACGTCCCCGGCGTCCACAGCGAGTACGCCGCGGTCCCCGAGGACAACCTCGTCGCGGTGCCCGAGGGCGTCGCGTGGGAGACGGCGGCGGCAGCACCCCTCGTGTTCCAGACCGCGTGGCGGATGCTGCACACGCGCGCCGACGTCGAGGCCGGCGAGAAAGTCCTCGTCTTGGGAGCCAGCGGCGGCGTCGGGCACGCCGCCGTCCAGATTGCCGCTCACGCCGGCACGGAGGTGTACGCGACCGCGAGCAGTCCGGAGAAGCTCCGGTACGCCGAGGAAGTCGGCGCCGACCACGCCATCGACTACACGGAGACGGACTTCGCCGACGAGATTCGCGCGCGCACCGGCAAGCGCGGCGTGGACGTGGTCGTCGACCACGTCGGCGAGGCGACGTGGAGCGACTCCCTGCGCTCGCTGGCGAAGGGCGGCCGGCTCGTGACCTGCGGCGCGACCTCCGGCGGCCGCCCGGAGACGCACGTCCAGCGGCTGTTCTGGAACCAGCTCTCGGTGCTGGGGTCGACGATGGCGACGCCCGGCGAGGCCGACGACGCGCTCTCGCTGGTCTGGGACGGCACCTTCGACGTGCAGATTCGGGACGTGCTCCCGATGAGCGAGACCGCCCGCGCCCACGAGCGACTGGAGAACCGGGAGGGCTTTGGGAAGGTAGTCGTAATCCCCGACAGCGAACGCCAATGGTGACCCACGACCCCCGCGAGGACCACGACGACGCCGGCGGCATGAGCGAGCGCGCGCAGTGGTTCGTCGTCGCCGCGCTCGTCGTCTCCGGAATTGTCGCGCCGCTGTACCTCTACGTCGTCGGCCCCGGGAGCTTCGGGCTCGGGTTCCGGGACACGTACCTCGCGGTGCCGATGGTGCCCGCGATACTGCTCGGTGCTATCGGCGTCTGGACGGCGGTCCGCGGCCAGTAGACTCAGTCCTCGCGCAGCACGACGGCCTCCCGTTCGAAGCGCTCGCCGGTCCACGTCCACGCGTCCAACAGCGCGGGGCGCGCCGCCAGCGACGCGAGCACGTAGACGTACCCCGGCCACGACGCCTCCTCGCGGTCGGTGTCGCTCATCTGCGCCGGGCCGGCGGGGTGAGAGTGGTAGAAGCCGACGACCTCGCGGCCCGTCGCCTCGGCCTCGTCGAAGACCGAAAGCGTCGTCTCCGGGTCGAGTTCGTACGTGAGCCGGGGCGCGTCCGCCACGTTCGGGACGCGCCGAACCGCCTCCACGAGGACGCGGTTGTCCTCGCAGTAGCCGAGAAGCGCGCCGCAGGCCTCCCGCGGCGCGTCCGCTCGCGCGTGATCGAGCACCGCGTCGTAGGCCGCGCGACCGAGTTCGAGCACACCCGTACTTCGTGGTGGAGCCGGAAAAATCCGCCCGACGGCTCGCGTTACTCGCGGGTGCCGTCCGGCACCGGGTCGGCGTCGCCCTCGAAGTCCCGGCGCATCGCGATTTCGAACCACGGGCACAGCCGGAGCTGGCGGTAGTAGCGGGGGTTCTCGTAGAGGTCCTCGTAGTCAGCCCAGAGGACGCCGCCGACCTCGTCGGGGTCGGGGTCGAGGCTCGTGTCCGAGAGCGTCGCCACCAGCACCGCGCAGACCTCCCACTCGAGGCCCTCGTCGAGGTAGTGGCGCTTGTACTCGAAGCGGTCCGTGACCTCCAGTTCGTCGTACTGGTCGGGCGTGATGCCCAGCTCCTCTTCGAGGCGCTCGCGGGTGGCCTCCTTCTGGGTCTGTCCCTCGACGGGGTGGCTGGCGACGGTGCCGTCCCAGTGGGTGTCCCAGAGGCGCTTGCGGGCGGCGCGCTGGGCGAGCAGCACGCGGCCGTCCTCGTCGAACAGCAGGCACGTGAACGCGCGGTGGCGGATGCCGTCGCCCGTGTGGGCGTCCAGGCGGTTCACGAGGCCTTCCTTCTCGTCGTAGGCGTCGACGGCCACGACGTCCTGTTCGGCGTTCTCCGCGGTCTCGTCGGTGCGCGCGGACTGGACGGGCACGTCGGGCCCTGAATCGCTCATGGCGTCACCGACGGGCACGTGGGTAAATAGCGCTTCGACTCGGGCCGGCTCAGTCGAGCAGTCTGCCGAGCAGGCCGTTGCCGTTCCCGGGCTTGTCGTCCGGCGGGCCGCGGCCGTTGCCGTCGTCGCTGTTGCCGGGCGACCAGTCGTCGTCGGTCTCGACGGGAATCGGCTCGCCCTCGCCGGCGGACGCCGTCTCCGCGACGGTCAGGGTCGCGGTCTGGTCGCCGACGGACACCTCGTAGTCGCCGGCCTCCACGCGCTTGCCCTCGACGCCGGGTATCGCGCCCGGGACGACCGACAGCGTGCGCAGCGGCGCTTCGACCTCGACGCGCGCGCTCTCGCCGGGGTCCAGCGACACGCGCTCGGTGCCGAGCAGCCGGCGGTTCGGCTGGAGCACCGATCCGTAGGACTGGGTGTTGTACGCCTCGACGACGTGGTAGCCGGCGTGGTCGCCGGTGTTCGTCACCGTCACGGAGACGGTCACGGCGTCGCGCTCCGCCGCGGACTCGACGGTGCCCGGTTCGACCGCGAGGTCGGCGTACTCGAAGGACGTGTAGCTCAGCCCCCGGCCGAACTCGTAGAGGGGGTCGTTGCCGCGCGACGGCGGGTATGCGTTGTAGTGGTTCGTGGCCTGTCCGACGTGCTGGGGCCACACGAACGGGAGGCGGCCGCTCGGGACGTGCTCGCCGTACAGGGTGCGCGCGACCGCCGACCCGCCGGCGCTCCCCGGCTGGTACGCCATCAACAGCGCGTCGAGGTGCTCGAACGTGCGCGCGCCGCCGCGCGGACTCCCCGCGAACTCGACGCCGACGACGGGCGTGTCGTCGCCGGCGGCGTCGGCGACCGCCGCGACGACGGCCTGCTGGGCGTCCGGGAGCGCGAGTTCGTCGCGGTCCCCGTACCCCTCGGAGTGCGGACCTTCGCCGATTGTGACGACCACGGCGTCGGCGTCCGCGGCGGCCGCCCGCACCGCTTCCTCGTTGTCGAACGCGTAGCCGTCGCCGTTCTGCCACGGCTGGAACGTGAACCCGGTCTGTTCGACGGTGACGGAGCCGGCACCGATTGCGTCGGCGACGCCCTCGCGGAGCGTGGTCGCCCACGGGCGCGCGCTGTCGGCCATGATGCCTTGCCAGCCGAGCGTCCACCCACCCATCTGGGCGTGCAGGGCGGCGTCACCGTCCACGAACGGCCCCGTGAGGAGGACGTTCTCGTCGCCGGACAGCGGGAGGGCGTCGTCGTTCTCCAGCAGTGTCATCGACTACTCGGCCGCAGTCCGGGCCACGTCGCGGCCGGCGCCGACCGCGTCCGCGACCGCGCTCTCGTCGACGAACGGGTCCTCGAAGAGGCCGAGGCGCTCCTTGAACCGGAGGACGCGGGCGACCGCCTCGTCGACGCGATCCTCCTCCAGCTCGCCGGACTCCACGAGGTCCACGACGATGGAGACGAACTCCCCGGTGTCGTCGGGGTGCATGTACATGTCCACGCCCGCGCGGAGGCCGAGTTTCGTCGCCGCGCGGAGGTCCGGCACGTAGTCGTGGTAGGTGACCATCCGCTGGAAGTCCTTCCAGTCGGAGACGACCATCCCGTCGAAGCCCCAGCGCTCCCGGAGAATCGTGGTTAGCAACCACGCGGAGGCGTGCGCGGGGACGCCGTTAACCGTCCCCGAGTTCACCATCACCGTCTCCGGATCGGCGGCCAGCGCCCGCTCGTACGGCGGGAGGACGTTCGTGCGGAGGTCCCGCATCGACGTCCGGCCGGCGCTCCGGTCGTTGCCGTTGTGGGGAATCGAGTAGCCGCCGAAGTGCTTGACCGTCGCCGCTACCTGGGGCGTGTCGGCGTCGCCCTCGTAGCCCTCGACTTTTGCCTTCCCGAACTTCCCGACGAGTTCGGGGTCCTCGCTGAACCCCTCGTAGAAGCGCCCCCAGCGCGGGTCGCGCTGGAGGTCCGTCGTCGGGGAGAACGTCCAGTGAGCGCCGATGGCGTCGACGGACGCGCTCGTGACGGAGGCGACCTCGCGCGCCAGCGAGACGTTCCGCGTCGCGCCGAGCCCGAGGTTGTGCGGGAACGCGGTCGCGCCGTCGACGGTGACGTTCCCGTGGACGGCGTCGACGCCGAAGACGAACGGAATTCCGTGCTCGGTCTCCTCGATGTTGTACCGCTGGAGCTCGTTGAGCTTCGCGGCGTGGGTCTCGGGGTCGTACTCGGGCGGGTTCGCGCCGCCGTACAACAGCGACCCGACGCCGTACTCGGTGAACAGCTCCGCGACCGTGTCGTCGGTGGCGTCGCCGACCGCGCCGTCGAGGTCGAACGACCCGATCGCCTTCTGGGTGAGCTGGCCGGCCTTCTGTTCGAGCGTGAGTTCGTCCACGAGGTCGTCGACGTCCACGCCGTCGTCGGCGCTCGCGGCGTCGACGCCGAGGTTCGCGCCCGCCGCCACCGACGCGGTGGCGCCGGTCACCTTGAGGAACGTCCGTCGGGACGTGCTGTGCTCCCTGCCAACACTTTTCTCGGTATTCTTTGACATCCGAGTGAATAATAATGATAGAGATAAATAAATCTACGTCAGACGTGGAGTTAACCCCGAGGAAGTGCATATAAATGACTACGGGGTGGAGAGAAGATCCGGGACAGTCGAGGAATTCGGGGCGTAGCGGCGTTGGAGAGGGTGGTGATCAGCCGAGCTTCTCGTCGAGGATGAGCCGGGTCTTCGTGGAGACGACTTCCTCCTGCTCGCGTGCCTTCGAGACGAGTTCGTTGACGCCGCCGGTGTCCGTGGCGTCGACGACGAGCACGATGTCGTCCTCACCGGAGACCTGCCAGACGAAGTCCACCGGGTCCCACTCGACCATGCGGTCGCCGACCTCGTGGGTGTCGACGTCCATCGCGACGCCAATCTCAATCATCGCCTTCACGTTGCCCGTGGAGGTGGCGACGGTGAACCGCTCGATGACGCCGTCTTCGAGGAGGCTGTCGACGCGGTTGCGGACGGTGCCCTCACTGACGCCGACGTCGTCGGCGATTTCCGTGTAGGGGGTTCGGGCGTCCCGTCGCAGCGCGTCGAGGATGCGCCGGTCGATGTCGTCCATGCCCCAGTGTTGGTCCCCCGGACGAAAAGGATTGCGAAATTCGTAACTTCGCTACGAAAGCAAGATTTATACTCTGGTGGTGCGTTTGAATCTCGTAATGTCGGACGCCTACCTCGCGTTAGAGACCGGCGACGTGGTCGAAGCCAACGCCCGCTCCCCCGGGCAGGCGCGAGGCGAACTCGTGTTCACGACCGCCTACACCGGATACGAGGAGAGCCTCACAGACCCGTCCTACGAGGCGCAAGTGCTCACCTTCGCGTACCCCCTCATCGGGAACTACGGCGTCCGAGAGGAACGCTTCGAATCCGACCGCGTCCACCCCAGCGCCGTCGTCGCCCGCGAACTCACCGACGACGTCGCCGACTGGCTCGCCGAGGAGGGCGTCCCCGCCGTCGACGGCCTCGACACCCGCGACCTCGTCCTCGACATCCGCGAGGGCGGCGCGATGAAGGTCGGCATCGCCGCCGGCCCCGACGCCACCCCCGAGGCCGCGAAATCCCAGCTCGAGGACTGCCCGCACATGAGCGACCTCACGGACATCGGCAGCCGCGTCAGCGTCGCCGAACCCGAGGTCCACGGCGACGGCGACACCGACGTCGCGCTCGTGGACTGCGGCGCCAAGGGCTCCATCGTCTCCTCGCTGGTCGAGCGCGGCGCCACAGTCCACGTCCTCCCCTACGACACGACGCCCGCCGAACTGGCGGCCGTCGAGCCGGACGTGCTGTTCATCTCGAACGGCCCCGGCGACCCCGCGAACTTCGAGGCCGCCGAAACCCTCGTCTCGGAGTTCGTCGGCGACCTCCCGGTCGCGGGCATCTGTCTGGGCCAGCAGGTCGTCGCCCGCGCGCTCGGCGGCACCACCGAGAAGATGGACTTCGGCCACCGCGGCGTCAACCAGCCCGTGCTGGACTACGACTCCGGGCGCGTCGTGATGACCACGCAGAACCACGGCTACACGGTCGCCGAGCCCGGCGACCTCGAAGTCACGCAGATAAACGTCAACGACGACACCCCGGAGGGGCTGGATTCGGAGGAGCTGGACGTCATCACGCGCCAGTACCACCCCGAAGCCAACCCCGGCCCCCACGACAGCCTCGACTTCTTCGACGACGTGCTCGCGCTGGCCTCAAGCCGCACGACGGTCACCGCCGACTAATCCAGCCGTACTTCTTCGTCCGCGAGCCCGCGGAGCTGCGTCGTCGCCTGCTCGCCGAGCACGCCCGCCGCAGTCGCCAGCACGCCGCGGGCGTTCCGCGCGCGCACCGCCCCCACGCGTGTCCAGCAGCCGGAACAGCCGCTCGCCGGCGACGTACATCGAGAGCACGCCGACGCCGTCGACGACCACCCAGCCGGTCTCGGGCTCGACGTGCTCGAACGCCTTCGAGAACTGGATGCTGACGCCCGTCAGGTCGCTGGGCGCGACGCGGTCGGTCACCCACAGCGGGCCGTCGTAGTCGACTTCCGTCCCCGTGACCGGGACGACGCCGACGCGGCGCGGGTCCCCGCCGCGTTCCTCGACGCGGCGTTCGAGCCGCTTCAGGTTTCCGTCGGTCGTCACCAGAAGCAGGTTCCGGAACGCCGACTCGGGGAGCGCGTCGACGATTCGCTGGCCGCTGGACTGCGTGCAGAACGCGACCTCGCCGGCCCCGAGGTCGCCGAGTCGCGCGTCGAGTTCAGGAGTCACGCTCGAACCCTCCGGTGAACTCGCCGGCCTCTATCTCGACGCCCTCGCGGCCGAACGTCACGAACTCGCGGGCGAACCGCCACGTCGCGGCGGCGCTCACGACCCCGCTGGCCGCGTACGCGACGTACGCCGCCACCTCGACGAGCGCGCCGGCGCTGGTGACGTCCACGACGAGTTCCAGCACCGACCCGGCCATCAGACAGGCGAGCGCGGCCACCAGCAGCAGGACGCCCTCCCGGTAGAGGACGTTCCGCGAGTACGCCACCACGGGGTACGTGAAGCCCGCGCACAGCGCGACGAGGACGACGACTTCCGCGAGCCAGACGAACCACGCGAACCCGCCGCCCGACGACGTCATCGGCCGACCACCCGCCGTTCCGTGAACAGGGCCACGAACCGCCAACACGAGACGGTGATGGCGACGATGGCTATCGCCCACATCGCCAGCGCGAGCTGGCCGCCATCCGCGGGCGTCGCGGGGTGCAGCGTCGCGCCCGTCGAGACTGTCATCGCGCCGAACACGACGGGCAGCGGGGCGAGCGCGCGACCCCACTCAGTCTCCCGGAAGCCCGCCGCTGCGATGGTCGCGAACGTGCACGCGACCGGTGGTCGCGGCGAGGGTCACGATGTTGAGCGCGACGGTCACGTGCGTCGCCCACGTCGGCAGCGCCATGCTGTCCGCCGCTTTTCGACGCGGTCACTAAGCCGTTTGGGCGGCGAACTGACACGAGCGGCCGCGGCCACCGAAGCTATAAATTCCTCACCGGAGAATCGGAAACCAATGTCCGACTCGGTGTTCTCCGAGAACGCGTTCACGTTCCGCGAGTGGCACGCCGGCGTGCTCGGCGCGGCCGTCGGCGCGTTCGCCAGCTACCTCCACGCGATAAACTACACCGACCTCGGCGTCGGGCTCGCGGTCGTGTTCGTCGCGGCGGCGCTGGGGCTCCGGCGCTACGGCAGCGTCGCCGGCCGCACCGTCCGCCGGGAGCCGTGGTACGCGCTGGCCGCGTTCGTCGCGGTCGGCGCCGTCGTCCTCGCAGTCGCCTGAGTCAGCCCCACTGCTCGTCGCGAATCGGGCGGTCGCCGACCGGCAGCACGTCGAGGTCGTCGTCGTGGTGGGCGACGCCCTCCACCATCGCCTCCGCGCTCTCGACCGTCGAGAGGTACGGTACTTCCTCCTCGACGGCGGTTTCGAGCGCGTCGCGGTCGTCGGAGACCACGAAGTCGACGTCGCCGCGGCGAATCGCCTCCGAGAGGTCGTCGAAGTGCTGCACGTCGAAGAACTCCTCGAAGCCGCTGACCGGGAGGTCCACGACCGCGGTGCTGCCGACTTCGGGGTCGTTGCCCGCGGCGCGCTGGGCCTTCCAGTACGCCAGCCCGGGCTCGGAGGCGGTGCCCATCACTTCGCCCGTGGACTTCATCTCCGGGCCGAGCCGGGGGTCCGAGCCCGGCAGGCGGTCGAACGGCAACACGACCTCCTTGACGCTGTACTGCTCGGGGACGCCCTCGCTGACGTCGAGGTCCGAAAGCGAGTAGTCGGCCATCACCTTCGCCGCGAGCTTCGCGATGGGGACGCCGGTCGCCTTCGAGACGAACGGCACCGTACGCGAGGACCGCGGGTTCGCTTCGAGCACGTACACTTCGCCGTCCTGCACGGCGAGCTGGACGTTCAGCAGGCCCACGGTGTCCAAGGCGGTGGCGATGTCCTCGGTGACCTCGCGCACGCGGCCCATCGTCTCCTCGTCCAGCGAGCGCGGCGGAATCGTGCACGCGGAGTCGCCGGAGTGGACGCCCGCGGTCTCGACGTGCTCCATCACGCCGCCGACGAGCACGTCCTCCCCGTCGGAGACGGCGTCGACGTCGAGTTCGACCGCGTCCGCGAGGAACTCGTCGACGAGGATGGGCTTGTCCGGGCTGACCCGGACGGCCTCCTCCATGTAGTGTTTGAGCTCCTCGTCGCTGTGGACGACGTCCATCGCGCGCCCGCCGAGCACGTAGCTCGGGCGGACGAGCACCGGGTAGCCGATGTCGTGGGCGAGGTCCAGCGCCTCCGCCTCGCTGGTCGCGGAGCCGCCGTCGGGCTGGCTGATGCCGAGCTCGTCCATCAGGACGTTGAACCGGTC
This sequence comes from Halobacterium sp. NMX12-1, assembly GCF_040435975.1. NCBI lineage: Archaea > Methanobacteriati > Methanobacteriota > Halobacteria > Halobacteriales > Halobacteriaceae > Halobacterium > Halobacterium sp. NMX12-1. The sequence goes on from NZ_CP159204.1 coordinate 2,489,597, forward strand.
GCGGTCCTCCGCGAGGTCCATCGCCTCGACGCTCGTGCCGAGAATCTCGGCGTCGAGGCCGCGGCGCTGTAACTCGGCCTCCAGCGGGTCCGCGATGTTCACGGAGGTCTGGCCGCCGAACTGCACCATCACGCCGTCCGCGTCCGTCGCCTCGACCACGTCGGCGACCTCCTCGGCCGTAATCGGCTCGAAGAACAGGCCGTCGCTGGTGTCGTAGTCCGTGGAGACGGTCTCGGGGTTGTTGTTCACGACGTGCGCCTCGATGCCCTCCTCGCGGAGCGCGCGCACCGCGTGCACCGAACAGTAGTCGAACTCCACGCCCTGCCCGATGCGGATGGGGCCGCCGCCGACGACGACCACGGAGTCGACGTCAGTGTTCACGCGGAGTTCGCCCGCGGCCGCGTCGCCCTTGAGCGGGCCGCTGAACCACTCGGGGCGCCGCGACGAGTAGTAGTACGGCGTCTGCGCGGCGAACTCGCCGGCGCACGTGTCCACCTGCTTGTACGAGCGACCGGGGACGGCCTCCTCGACGTCGGTGACGCTCGCACCGGCGCCGTCGGCTTCGAGTTCGTCCTCCGCGTCGTCGGCGGCCGCCGGGAGCCACGACGCGTTCGCGTCGTCGAACTCCTCGCCCGCCAGCGCCGAAATCTCGTGGTTCGTGAAGCCCGTGGTGGCAGCCGCGGTGAAGTCGCCCTCGCTGGCGGCTTCCGCGGCCTCCGCGACGTTCTGGAACCGCTCCAAGTACCACTCGCGGAAGTTCGTGAAGTCGTTGACCTCGTCGACGGTGTAGCCGCGGTCGAACGCCTCGAAGACCGCGTAGGGGCGGTCCGGCGACGGCGTCTCCAGGTAGTCGGCTTCCAGTTCGTCGTCGCTCACGTCCGACCAGTCGACGTCGGGGTCGTACTCCGAGGAGCGCAGCGCCTTCAGCAGGCTCTCCTCGAACGTTCGCCCGATGGCCATCGCCTCCCCCGTGGACTTCATCGCCGTGCCGAGCGTGAAGTCCACGTCCGGGAACTTGTCCTTGGGCCACCGCGGCACCTTCGTCACCACGTAGTCGATGGCGGGCTCGAAGGCGGCGGTGGTCTCGCCGGTGATTTCGTTGTCGATTTCGTGGAGGCGCTTGCCGAGCGCGACCTTCGCGGTGACCCGCGCGATGGGGTAGCCGGTCGCCTTCGACGCCAGCGCGGACGACCGCGAGACGCGGGGGTTCACTTCGACGACGCGGTACTCGCCGCCGGGCGTGCCGTCGTCGCGCCACGCGAACTGGATGTTACAGCCGCCCTGGATGCCCAAATCACGGATGACTTCGAGCGCGACGTCGCGCATCTCCTGGTGGCCGTCGTCCGGGATGACCTGACTGGGCGTGACGACCGTGGACTCGCCGGTGTGGATGCCCATCGGGTCGATGTTCTCCATGTTGCAGATGATGATACAGGAGTCGTCGGCGTCCCGCATCACCTCGTACTCCAGCTCCACCCAGCCCTCGATGGACTCGGTGACCAGCACCTCGTCGTTCCGCGAGAGGCGCAGACCCTTCCGGACGCGAGCGACGAGCTCGTCCATGTCGTTCACGACGCCGGAGCCGCTCCCGCCGAGCGTGTACGTCGTGCGCGCGATGACCGGCAGCCCGCCGACCTCGTCGGCGGCGGCCTCGACGCGCTCGCGCAGCGCGTCCTCGTCGAAGTCCTCGACGGACTCGCCCTCGTCGAGGGTGATGGTCGTGGAGGCGGGGACGGGCTCGCCGAGGTCCTCCATGCGCTGGCGGAACAGGTCGCGGTCCTCGGTCGCGTAGATGGTGTCCAGCGGCGTCCCCATGATGTCGACGTCGTACTCGTCGAGGACGCCCTCCTCGGCGAGCTCGGCGGTGACGTTCAACCCGGTCTGCCCGCCGAGCCCGGCGATGACGCCGTCGGGGTTCTCCTTCGCGATGACCTCCGCGATGGCGTCGGTCGTGATGGGCTCGATGTAGACCGCGTCGGCCATCTCGGGGTCGGTCATGATGGTCGCCGGGTTCGAGTTGACGAGCACGACTCGCACGCCCTCCTCCTGCAGCGCCCGGCACGCCTGCGCGCCGGAGTAGTCGAACTCAGCCGCTTGTCCGATCTGGATGGGGCCGCTCCCGATGAGCAGTACCGTGCGGTCGTCGTGCTCGCTCATTGCTACTCGTTCGGAGTTCGCCCATCGTAATAAGCCCCGCGGAATGGACAGAAGTTCGAAGTCGAATTACGAAAATCGAAGCAAGATGGGCGCGGCGACGACACGACCGACTGAACGGCGCTACGCGACGCACGCGGCAGAACTCCGAACCGAAAATATCGTGAACCGGCTACGCCGGCGTGTCGTACTCGTCCTCGAAGTCCCGTTGGGCACGATACGCCTCGACGAACTCTCCGACGTCGAACTCCTGCATCTGCTGCTCGAACTCGCTCTCGGTGCCGCTGTCGTCGGCGTGGCTCACCGCGTGGTCCATCAGTTCGACGACGAGCTCGACGACGACTTCGTGGAGTTCGCGCGCGTCGAGGTCCGTCACCCACAGCAGCGCGTACCCGACGCTCCCGTTCTCGCTCTCGTCCACAGCGACGATGTCCTCGGGGAGTTGCTCCATCACCGCGCCCATCAAGTGCGGCGTCCCGAACTCCTCGAACTCGTCGTCGGGCGCCGGCGTCACCGCCTCCTTCAGCACCGCGACGATGTCCTCCGGTACGAACCGCGACGGCGGATGCATGTCCATCACGACCGCGTGCGTCTCCCCGCACGAGCACTCGTACTCCCGCATCCCCAAGTCGAAGTCCTTCACGTGGGCCTCCTCCCCGCACGGGAGGTCCACCCACGCGTCGTCGTCCTCGGCGCCCGGCACGCGCGGCTCGGTCATTACCACGCCGTTGGCCCGCCGACCGGTTAAGCCCCGCGAACGCCGCCCAGAACAATATCCGTCGTCCGCACTGGAGTCGAAGCCGACCAGAACGTCCAGAAAGCCCCGGCGGAGTCGACTCGGGGGCCTCGCTGCGCTCCTCGGTCGCTTCGCTCCCTGCGGTGCTTGCGTCGTCCGTCTTCGTCGACTCCGCCGCCCCTTTCAGTCCCGGAAGACTCACTGCGTTCGTCTTCCGACCCTCGCGAACGCATAGCGTTCGCTCAGTCCACCCGCTACCGGCTGCGTCGTTGGCCATCGCGTGCGTTCGGGCCGAATCTTCTTGACAGGTGTGTGCGTCTGTCCGCTATGGCCGCCATCGAACTCCGCGACCTCACCAAGCGCTACGGGGACCTCGTCGCCGTCGACGGCGTCTCCTTCGAGGTCGAGGCCGGCGAAGTGTTCGGGTTCCTCGGGCCGAACGGCGCCGGAAAGACGACGACGCTCCGCACGCTCCTCGGGATGCAAGCGCCCAGTTCGGGCACCGTCTCGATTCTCGGGCACGACACGACCGTCGAAGCTCAGCGCCTCGACGCGCTCGCGGACACCGGCTTCCTCCCGAGCAACCCCCAGTTCGACGAGCAAGCGACCGGGCGCGAAGTGCTGGACCTCCACGAGTCGCTGAAAGGTGGGAGCCGGCGCGCGGACCTCCTCGACCGGTTCGAGCCGCCGCTGGACCGCCCCGTGCGCGAATACTCCACCGGGAACGTCCAGAAGCTCGGCATCGTGCAGGCGTTCATGCACGACCCCGCCGTCGTCGTCCTCGACGAGCCGACTTCGGGGCTGGACCCGCTGCTGCAGGACCGGTTCAACGAGTTCGTGCGCGACGAGCGCGAGCGCGGCGTCACCGTCCTGTTCTCCAGTCACGTCCTCAGCGAGGTGCGGCGCATCTGCGACCGCGTGGCTGTGCTCCGCGACGGGGAACTCGTCGCCGTCGAGGACGTCGAAACCCTGCTGGACCGCAGTGGGAAGGTCGTCCGCGCTCGCGTCGCCGGCGACGTTCCCGAGAGCGCCTTCGACGTGCCCGGCGTCTCGGACCTCACGCGCCGCCCCATCGACGGCGCGACGCGCGTCTCCTTTACGTTCACGGGTGACGTGGACGCGCTCGTGGACGAACTCGACCGCTACCCGCTGCAGGAACTCGACGTCGAGGAAGCGCCGCTGGAGGACGTCTTCCTCGACTTCTACGGGGGTGAAGACGGTGCTTGAGATTGCGGCCTACGGCGCCCGCAAGCGCGTGAAGGGCGCGCTCGCGCTGTCGGTCGGCCTCTCCGCGTTCAGCGCGATGTACGCCGCGTTCTTCCCGTCGCTGACCGGGAATCTGGACCTGCAGGAGTACGTCGAGGCGCTCCCGCCGGCGTTCGTGGAGGCGTTCGGCCTGCGCGCGTTCAACACCATCGAGGGCTTTCTCGCGACGGAGCTCTACCAGTTCGCGTGGGTCATCCTGCTCGGGCTCTACCTCGCGTACAGCGCCGCCTCCCTGATTTCGGGCGACGTCGAGAGCGGCCGGATGGACGTCCTCCTCTCGCTGCCCGTCTCCCGCGCTCGCCTCGTCGCCGAGCGGTTCCTCTCGCTGGCGCCCGGAATTGTCCTCGTCAACGTCGTCGTCGCCGCGGTGACGTGGCTCGCGACCCGAGTCATCGGCTACCCGGTCGGCACCGGCGACCTCGTCGTCGTCCACCTCCTCTCGCTGCCGTACCTCTTCGCGTGCGCGGCAGTCGGGCTGGCGTTCAGCGTGCTCGCGGACCGCGAGAGCGTCGCCCAGCGCGCGGCGATGGCGACCGTCTTCGGGCTGTTCCTGCTGGAGTCGATAGTGACGAGCACGGACTACGCGTGGGCCGGCGCAATCGCGCCGATGCGGTACTTCGACCCGACCGCGATTCTCGTCGACGGCACCTACGACCTCGCCGGTGCCGCCATCCTCGTGGCTGCGACGCTGCTGCTCGTTGCGGGCAGTCAACTGCACTTCCGGCGGAAGGACGTGAATTAGGCGACGAAGGAATCGAATTTACCGATGGTGAGCATCCGCGAGTGAGCGGTCCGAAGTCCTCGTGAGCGAAGCGAACGAGGGCACGCGAGAGCAAGCTCTCGCGGCGGACCCGAGTGAAGCGGTTCACTCGCGGCGAAGCCGCGAGGCCGACGAACTCCCGGAGGGGGTGAGGAGTGCTTTTTCCCCAAGTTTTTGCCAGCGAGCGGCCGGAGGCCGCGAGCGCAGCAAAAAGTGGGTTAGGGCCAGTCGTCGCGGACTTCGGCTTCTTCCTCGGGCTCGTCGTCGGCCTCGCTGGCGAGGTCCCAGTCGGCTTTCTCCGCAGCGTCCTCCAGCGGGAGGTACTCCCAGCCGACTTCCTCGGCGAGCGCGCGGTCGTCGTCGTCGACGCCGATGAAGACGTGGCGTTCGGTGTCGAACTGGCGTTTGACGGATTCGAGGCTCTCCTCGCGGCCCTTCGGCCCCGAGAAGAAGTCCTGTCGGATGCGGCGTTTGCGCGTGAAGTTGGTGACGACGTACGTGGGTTCGTCGGAGACGACGCCGACGTACTCGGTCCACTGGCGCGCGCCCGCGAACGCGGTCCCGGGTTTCGCGAGTTCCTGGAGCGCGGACAGCTCGAACGCGAGGGTCATGTCCGTGCTGCCGCCGGATTGGCTCATGGCCGGACGTGGGGCGCGAACGGGAAAAACGGCTTCGGTCGCGGCCCGCTACTGGGCGATGTCGAGGCGGTAGTAGCCGGTGAACCGGACAACTTCGCCGTCGGCGAGGTCGTCGGCGACGTCCTCGGGGATTGTCACGCCGTCGCCGTCGACGGCGTCCGGGAGGGCGGCCTGTGCTCGGTCGTGGAGTTCGTCGTAGTCGCGGACCGCTTCCTCGACGGTCGCGGGCGCGGTCTCGGTTGCTTCCAGAATCGGGTTCATGTGCTCACCGGCAGTACCGTGTGCCGTGCCAACGTATGTCACGAAAGAAGATAAGGGTACCGGCGGGTCGGCGCTCGGCGATGCGCGACGACGAATCCGCGAGAAGCGAGCGACGAACGAGCGAGCCGGGCGTTACTGCTCTTGGGCGAGCGCGAGCTCGTCGATTTCGAAGTTCTCCTGGAGGAGGACGTCCTGCTGGTCGGCGACGACGGCCTCGTCCTTGATGAGCTGCTTGTACTTCGACTGCGGCGCGAGGTTCCCGATGAGCACGCCGCCGATGAGCTTGCCGTCCTTGAACGTCAGGCGGCGCCACTCCGTGTCGCTGTACTTGCGCTCGCAGGACTCGTCGCCCATCGTCGGGAAGCCAAAGGAGAGGAACGGGAAGTCGAAGTGCGTGATCGAGTACGAGGACACCCAGCGGAACGGCTCGATGTCGACGTCGTGGCCCTCGTCCGCGAGCATCGTCCGACCCGCGAGCGCGCCCTGCTGTTTCGCGGAGCCCCACGAGCCGTTCTGCGCGCGCTCGTCCATGATGGTGTCCCAGTACTGGGTGATGTCGCCGGCGGCGTAGACGTCCTCGACGTCGGTGCGCATGTACTCGTCGACGTGGACGCCGTTCTCGATGGTCGCGTCGGTGTCCTGGAGGATTTCGACGTTGAAGTCGAGGCCGATGGCGACGCCGACGAAGTCCGACTCGTGGCGGTCGCCGTTCCCGTCGACGGTCGCGACGACCTCGCCGTCGTCGTTCGTCTCGAAGTGGTCCGCGCCGGACTCGAAGACGGGCTCGATGCCCATCTCGCGGAGGCCGTCGTGGATGATTTCGGCGCCCTCCGAGCTGAGCGCGTACCGCCACCAGCGGTCGCCGCGCATCAGGTACTTCGCGTCGACGTCCTGCCCGCCGCAGATGGCCGCGAGGTCGATGCCGAGCAGGCCCGCGCCGACGACGACGCCGGTGTCGGCTTTCTCGGCGTGCTCGCGAATCTTGCGCGCGTCCTGGAACGTCCAGAAGTGGTGGACGCCGTCGGCGTCGGAGTTCTCCACGGGGAGCTGGTTGGGCGTGCCGCCCGCCGCGACCAGCAGTTTGTCGTAGCTAATCTCGTCGCCCTCGTGGGTCTCGACGGTGTGGGCGTCGGGGTTGACGTCCGTGACGAGCGTGTTCAGCCGGAGGTCGATGTCGCGCTCGTCGTACCAGTCGGTCTCGTGGATGCTGATGGGGGCTTCCGGGAGCTTCCCCTTCGCGAACTCCTTGATGAGAATCCGGTTGTAGAGGGCCTCGCCCTCGTCTGTGACGACGGTGACGTCGGCGTCGGGAGCCTCCTCGCGGATCGCCTCGGCGGCGGAGCTGCCCGCGATGCCGTCGCCGATTATCACGTAGGACTCGCTCATAGTTGGGGTGTCGCCTTCCGGGTTAAAGTGGATTGCTATCTCTCCGGCGGGCGGAGAATGTTGCGCGAACGCGGCGCACGCGGGCGATTCCACCCGGCCGGCGCGCGCAGTCGGCGCCGCGTCGGGACGTTCTTTAGGCCCGCGTCCGTACCCGCGGACGTGAAACTCCACCAGAACGCCAAGCACTTCGCGTCCCGGAAGGCGCTGGAACTGCCCGGCGTGCGCTCGGTCGCGAAGAAGGGGCTGGTCGACCTCCACGTCCGCATCTTCTCGGGGAAGGCCGACGAGGCCCACCGGGAGCAGCGACGCGCCCACCTCGAAGACTTCTTCGACGCGACGATGGACATGTACCTCGCCGCACTGCAGGCGGGCTACACGGAGGCGGAGGCCCGCGAGACCACGCACATCGTCGCGAACTTCGACTTCTACAACCACGGCTGGGCGGAGATGCTGGAGTTCCCGCCGAGCGAGCTCACCGACCACTACGAGCGCTACGAGGCGTTCTTCGACGCCCACGGCATCAGCGTCGACGACCCGCTCGGCGAGTTCCGGCCCGCCGACGGCGTCGCGGACGCCCCGGCGACGCCCGAGCGCCTCGACGAGGCGGACTTCGAGCACGCGGAAGGCGGCTACGCCGACGACGTCTACGTCGAGACCGAGGACGGCGAGGTACAGCGCGGCGACGTCGAGGAGCCCGAGGACGTCGACCCCTCGAAGAGCCCCGGGACGTAGCGCCGGTACAGCTACGGGCGTGGGCGCCGAACACTCGCCCGACATGTCGGACTCGTCAGTCGGTCGCCGCCGCTTCCTCGAACTCTGCGGCGCCAGCGCACTCGCAGCACTCGCCGGCTGCTCGTCGTCCGCGCCGCAGGAAGGGGAGACTGCGATTACCGACGCGCCGCAGTCGACAGCGCGACGAGCCGAACCGGACAGCCCGTACGCGGAGGTCTACCGGGAGACCATCGACTCCGTCGTCCTCGTTCGCGCCGGCGGCAGTCAGGGCACCGGGTTCGTGTACGACGACTCCCACGTCGTCACGAACGCCCACGTCGTCGGCCGGGCGAGCGAGGCCGCCGTCCGGTTCAGCGAGGGCGACTGGAGCACGGGCCCGGTCGCGGGCACCGACCCCCACAGCGACCTCGCGGTCGTCGAACTGGAGTCGCTGCCCGACGGCGCGGCCCCGCTGCCGTTCGCGGACGGCGAGCCCGTGGTCGGGCAGGAAGTGGTCGCCATCGGCAACCCCTACAACCTGAACGGTTCGGCGACCACCGGCGTCGTCTCCGGCGTCGACCGGCTCATCCCGTCGCCGACCGGCTACCGGATTCCGGACGCCATCCAGACCGACGCCGCCGTCAACCCCGGCAACAGCGGCGGGCCGCTGATGTCGCTTGACGGGTCGGTGTTCGCGGTCATCAACTCCGGCGGCGGCGAAAACATCGCGTTCGGCATCTCCGCGGCGCTCACCCAGCGGGTCGTCCCCGAACTCGTCGCGTCCGGCGACTACGACCACGCGCACGTCGGCGCGTCGTTCACGAACGTCACGCCCCAGATTGCCGCGGCGAACGACCTCGACGAGCCCCGTGGCTTGCTCGTCGTCGACGTCGCCCCGGACGGCCCCGCCGCGGGGACGCTGCGGCCGTCGGAGCCCGCCTACGTGGACGGCCGCGCGCTCCCGGTCGGCGGCGACGTCCTCCTCGAAATCGACGGCACGACCGTGCCGACGCCGGAGGACCTCTGGAGCTACCTCGCGCTCGAAACGCGGCCCGGCGACGCCGTCGAACTCGCGGTGCTCCGGGACGGGAGCCGCGAGACCGTCGACCTCGAACTCGGAACGCGGCCGGCGACGCGGTTCTGACTACCGCTCGCCGGCGATGCGGTCCGCGCACTCGTAGCCGGCGACGATGCCGCCGTTCAGCGAGCGCTCGGGGTACTGGGCGCGCGAGGCCATCCCCGCGTAGTAGACGCCCTCGGCGACCTCGGTGTCGAGGTGGTACGGAATCACCATGTCGAGGTAGCCGCGCTCGTAGACGGGCGCCGTCCGGGGGTTGCGCGCGGTCGAAATCCAGTTGACGTGCGAGCGGTCGAACTCGGGGAACAGGTCTTCGATGCCGTCGAGCCAGTGGTCGGCGACCTCGTCGTCGCTCATCTGCCAGACCGGGTCGTCGGGGCTCTGGATGTACTTGGGGACGTAGAGGAGGTGTTCGCCGCCGTAGCGCTCGGGCGGCACGAAGTTCGTGTGCTCGATGAGCGCGCCGAAGGGCGCGTCGTCGGCGATGTTCAGCCAGTACGTGTCCGTGAGCTGGCGGTCCATGCTGACGATAGAGCAGACCGTGCCTTGGAACGTAATCTCGCACTCGTAGCCGGTCAGGGCTTCGAGGACGTTCGGCATCGCGGCGACGACGACGGCGTCGGCGTCGACGGTCTCGACGTTCGTGAAGCCGTCCTCGTCGGGCGCGTGCTCGACGGTCACCGTCTGGAGTTCGCCGCCGGCGGTGCCGACGTTCGTCACGCGCGCGTTCGTGTCGATGTTGTCGCGGCCCACGTCCTCGACGAGCGCGTCGTTCAGCCGGCCGAAGCCGCCGTCGAGGTAGCCCAGCGGCTCGCCGCGCAGGAGGTCGCGCTCGCCGCGGAACTTGATGCGGCCGAGCAGCCACGCCGCCGAGACGTCCTCCATGCGCTCGCCGAACTTCGCTTCCAGCAGCGGTTCGAAGAACGTCTCGTAGACGTTTCGCGTGGTGTGTTCGATGCAGAACTCCTTGACCGGGACGTCCTCGAAGTCTTCGAGGTCGTCGTACGTGTCGAAAGAGGGGATGCCGCCGCGCACGTCCACGTCGAGCGTGAGCATCCCCAGCCGGAACTTGTCGTAGAGGCTCCAGTGCGGGAACGCCAGAATCTCCCACGGCTTGTCCATCGGGTGGACGGTGCCGTCGACGTAGTAGGCGTTCTTCCCGATGGGCCACTGGAGGTCGTCGCCGAGGCCCAACTCGTCCAGCAACTCGACGATGGTCTCCTCGCTGGCGGAGAGGTGGTGGTAGAACGTCTCGATGGGGTCGCCGGCCGTCTCCGTCGTCGCCGCGAGGCCGCCCACCTGCTCGGAGGCCTCGAAGACGCGCACGTCGTGGCCGTGGCCCTGCAGCCGGCGCGCGACGGCCAGTCCCGCGATGCCGCCGCCGACGATGGCAATCATGCTCGCAGGTCGGGCGCGACTCCGGGTTAACGTTGTGGTCGCCGCGCGGTTGCGGAGTCCGCTACGCTTTTGCGAGGGCCCCGGTAACTGACGGGCATGGTTACCGTCCGCGCGCCGGCGACGAGTGCGAACCTCGGCAGCGGCTTCGACGTGTTCGGGGTGGCGCTCGACCGACCTGCGGACGTCGTCCACGTCGAGCGCGCCGCCGAGACGACCATCGACGTGACCGGGATGGGCGCGGACTTCATCCCGGAGGAGCCGATGGACAACACGGCCGGCGTGGTCGCCGAGGAGCTCGGCGCGCCCGCCCACATCAGCATCGACAAGGGCGTGCGGCCCTCCTCCGGGCTGGGGTCGTCCGCCGCCAGCGCCGCCGGCGCCGCGGTCGCGCTCGCGGAGCTGTACGACCGCGACCTCAGCAAGCGCGAGCTCGTCCGCGTCGCCGCGGAGGGCGAAGCGGCGGTCTCCGGGGACGCGCACGCGGACAACGTCGCGCCCGCCATCCTCGGCGGGTTCACGGTCGTCCGCGAGGACGGCATCGAGCGCGTCGCCGCGGACCTCGCGCTGGTCGTCTGCCTCCCGGACATCGTCGTCTCCACGCGCGACGCCCGCGGCGTCGTCCCCGAGTCGGCGTCCATCGAGGACGTCGTCGACACCGTGGGGTCGGCGGCGACGCTCTCCATCGGGATGTGCCGCAACGACCCCGAGCGCGTCGGCCGCGGCCTCGAAGAACACCTCGTCACGCCCGCCCGCGCGGCGCTCATCGACGGCTACGACGCCGCCTGCGAGGCCGCCCGCGAGGCCGGCGCGACGGGCGTCACGGTCAGCGGCGCGGGCCCCGCGATTCTCGCGGTCTGTCGCGACGACGACCAGCGCCGCGTCGCCAGCGCGCTCGTGGACGGCTTCGAGCGCGACGGCGTCGACGCCACCGCGTACCGCTCGCGAGTCGGGGGCGGCGCGCGCGTCCTCCGGGACTGAGCCGCGCGACGCCGCCTCCCGAGCGCTATATTGTCCTCCGTACGGTTCCTGATTCAAGCTCCCCCTGAAGCGGAAAAACGACCGCGTAAGCCCGTGAAGCGTCACTGGGGTTTTTCTTTGTCTCCGGCGACGTGAGCGTATCCGGGTCGGTGCGGCCGTCGCCGAGGCGGGTGCCGCCGGATGGCTGCTCTCTGCCGACGAGAGACATCTCAACCATGAAACGACGCAACGTCCTGTTCGGAATCGGTGCGACAGTCAGCGCGGGTGCCGCCGTCGGCACCGGCGCGTTCTCGAACGTCTCCAGCCAGCGACAGCTCACCGTCACGGTCGCCGGCGACGCCTCGGGCCTGCTCTCCCTGCGACCGCACGCCGGGCCGAACGGCGAGTACGCCGACGACGCCGGCGACAAGCTCGCGCTGTCGCTGGGCGACGGCGGCGCGGGGCTGACCCGCGGCTCCCAGTACGAGTTCGACGCGGTGCTCCGCGTCGGCAATCAGGGCACCCAGCCGGTGTACGTCTGGACGGAGGTCGACTCCGAGGCGTTCGCCGACGACGCCCTCCACCTCTACCAGTCGGACGCGGAGGTGCCGTTCGACGCCTCGAACCCCGCCGAGGTCGGCGTCGGCGGCGACCGCGCGCTCGGCGTGTACGTCGACACGACGGGCGTCGAGACGGACAGCTACGACGCGACGATTACGGTCCACGCGAGCGACGAACCGCCCGAGGGGAGCGCGCCCGGCGACGAGCCCGACGAGGAGCCCAGCGAGTACGTCGACTCGCTGGTCTTCGACTCGACGGCGAGCCTGCTCGCGGAGGACGGCTTCCTCGACGAGAGCAGCGTCGTCGTCTCCGCGATGGACACCGCTGCGTCCACGGACGCGGACGGGAACGGCGACGCCACCGCGTACCCGGACGGCGAACCGCTCCCGCTGGTCGCCGCCGACGGCCCCGTGGTCGCGTTCGGCGTGCCGTTCGCGCAGAACAGCGTGAACTTCGGCGAGTACGGCAACGAGGAAGTGCTGTTGAACGTCCTCGACGAGTACGCCGGCTCCGGCACCGTGCTCTGGGACGAGAGCCACGGCCAGTTCTACGACCTCGCCAGCCACTCCGCGTTCGAGGCGTACGCCGAGGAGAACGGCTACGAGGTGACCGCCGCGTCGTCGCTGCCCGGGAACCTCGCTGGCGCGAGCGCCGTCGTCGTCACGTCGCCCGCCGACGCGTTCACGGACGACGAGCTGAGCGTCCTGTCGATGTTCGCCAGCGACGGCGGGCTCGTCGTCCTGATGGACCAGTCCGACTTCAGCGACTACGACCAGACGGCGAACCTCAACGAGGTCGCGGAGGCCCTCGACACCTCGATTCGGTTCAACGACAACCAGGTCGTCGACGAGCAGAACAACGCCGGAACGGACTTCGTGCCGGTGACGTCGTCGTTCAACACCGACGACTACGCGAGTCTGCTCGCCGACCGCGAGGGGCTCGGCCTCGAACTCGACGTCACCGAGGAGTACGAGGTCGAGGTCGTCAGCGTGACCGACGGCGACACCGTCGACGTGCAGTTCGACGACGGCACGACGGCGGAGGTGCGGACGGTCGGCCACGACACGCCCGAAACCAGCGCCGAGAACGAGCGCCCCCAAGAGTGGGAGGGCATCGACGACCCGGACACGCTCCTGACGTGGGGCGACGAGGCCACGAGCTACGCCGAGGACCGCCTCGCCGGGGAGACGGTGACGCTGTCCTTCGACGAGGGCGAGGGGCTGCGCGGGAACTACGGGCGACTACTGGGCTTCCTCGAAGTCGACGGCACCCTCTACAACGAGCAGGTCGTCGCGGACGGCTACGCCCGCGTCTACGACTCCGGGCTCGGCCGCCACGACGAGTTCTGGAGCGCGGAGGCGACCGCGCGCGCCGAGGGCCGCGGGCTCTGGGCGGACAGCGACGTCGACGCGACGCCCGTGGTCGGCGACGACCCCGTCGAGGAGCTGTTCGTGCCGTACGCGACGAGCGTCACCGCGACAGGCGAGCTGCCGGGCGAGCGCGTCCCCGTCGAATCCGAGGCCGGCGACCCGCTGGTCGCGGTGGACGACGACGCGAACGTCGCGATGCTCGGCGGCCCGCTGCCCGACGAGTCCTTCGAGAGCGCGGAGGGCGGCCCCGGCGTGGACGGCTACGGGAACTACGTGTTCCTGACGAACCTCGTGGACGCCCTCGCCGGCGACCGGGGCGGCGACGTGCTCGTCGACGGCGGCCACGGCCAGTTCGGCGCCGACCACGCGCTCGCCGCCGAAGACGCCGCCTACTACCTGCGCTATCTGGAGGGCCACGGCATCGGCCTGGAGGGCACGAACGACTACGGCGACGAGTACGGCCCCGACCTCGCGGACGCCCGCGCGCTCGTCGTCACCGCGCCCAGCGAGCCGTTCACGGACGACGAGGTTGCCGCGGTCGCGTCGTTCGCCGAGAGCGGGGGCGCCGTCGTGCTCGCGAGCGCGAGCGGCGACGCGGCCGCGGACGCCCGCCGGCACCTCGACGACCTCGCCGCCGCACTCGGTACTGACCTCCGGACCGGAACGGCGGTCACGGACGACGCGAACAACGTCGGCAGCGCCGACAACCCCGCGACCACGAACTTCGACGAGTCGAGCGCGCTCTTCGACGCGTACGGGGGCGGAGACGGGGACGACGGCGGCAGCGGTTCGACGCCGAGCGTCGAAATCACGGAACTGAACGACACCGACGAGTACGTCGTCTTCGAGAACACCGGGACGGGTGTGGTCGACGTCGGCGGGTGGACGCTCTCGGACAGCGACGGGAACACGTACACCTTCTCTAGCGGGACGCTCGCTTCGGGCGAGACCGCCGTGTTGACCACCAGTCAGACCGGCGACGCCGCGCCGAACGCGGACTACACCTACGACTGGGGGAGCCCGGGATACCGCGGGTACGTCTGGGGTGGGAGCGGCGACACCGCGACGCTCCGCGACGGCGGCGTCGACGCCGGAACGGTCGTCGACACGTTCAGCTACTGACCGGCCCGCGTTCGCCGTCCCGCGACCGCGGGACGCGTAACCGTTATCGGCTTCGCGGCTCCGGCTCCGGGATTCCCGGGGAACCCACCAGAACCGGTTCTTTCTGCCCCTTCGTGGGGTTCGGCGCCGTCGCGTTCCCCCGTCGAGGTAACTGTTTTCCGGTGCAAACTGACAACACTTTTGCCGGTGGAGCCCACCGATGTATCCATGCCAATACAACGACGACAGTTCCTCGCAGCACTCGGCACGGGCGCCACCGCGGCACTCGCCGGCTGTTCGAACCCCTTCGGCGGCTCCAGCGGCGGCGCGGAAGTGAGCGGCGAGACGCTCACGCTCACCACGACCACGAGCACGTACGACACCGGCCTGCTCGACGCGCTGAACGCGCCCTTCGAGGACATGTACGGCGTCACAGTCGACTCGGTCGCGCAGGGCACCGGGCAGGCGCTGGAGACCGCCCGCAACGGCAACTCCGACGTCATCATGGTCCACGCGCGCTCGCTCGAAGACGAGTTCATGCGCAACGGCCACGGCGTCAACCGCCGCGACCTGATGTTCAACGACTTCGTCATCGTCGGGCCGTCCGACGATCCCGCCGGCATCGAGGGGATGGACTCCGCCGCCGAAGCGTTCGCCACCATCGCTGACTCGGGCGCCGGGTTCATCTCGCGGGGCGACAACTCCGGAACCCACACCAAGGAGCTCGGCATCTGGGAGGAAGCCGGCGTCGAACCCGGCGGCAGCTGGTACCAGGAGACCGGCCAGGGGATGGGTGCGGTGCTCAACATCGCCAACGAGCAGGGCGCGTACACGCTCGCGGACCGCGGCACCTACCTCTCCCAGCAGTCCGAAATCGACCTCACGATTCTCGTCCAGGGCCCCATCGAGGGCGGCCCGGAGCTGCTCTCGAACCCCTACGGCATCCTCGCCGCCAACCCCGCGCGCCACGAGGACGCCAACTACGACCTCGCGATGGCGTACATCGGCTACGTCACCAGCCCGCAGGGCCAGCAGGTCATCGAGGACTACACCGCGAACGGCGAGCAGTTGTTCTTCCCGCGCGCGCTCTCCGAGGACCCGGACTTCCAGCAGTACGTCCCCGAGGGCTGGAGCTCCGACTCGAACGAGTGAAGATGGTCGCGGCGCAGGCTGCACTCGTGCCGCTGACAGACGCCCTCTCGCTGCTCGTGCAGGCCGCCGGGCCGCTACTCGTGGAGTTCCCGTTCGAGCCCCAGTACGTCGGCAGCATCATCTACGTCTCGCTGTACGTCAGCATCACCGCGGTCGCGCTCAGCACGCTGTTCAGCGTCCCCGTCGCGCTCGTCGTCGGGTTCACCGACTTCCCCGGCGAACGCCTCGTCAAGGCCGTCATCAACACCGGCATGGGGTTCCCGAGCGTCGTCGTCGGGCTGCTCGTGCTGTTCGCCGTCTCGAACCAGGGGCCGCTGGGCGACCTCAATCTCGTGTTCACGAAGGAAGCGATGATCATGTCGCAGTTCGTGCTCGCGACCCCGCCCATCACGGGCATCGCGCTCGCCGCCGTCACGAGCGTCCGCGAGGACGTCCGGGACGCCGCGTTCGCGCTCGGCGGCACCCGCCTCGACGTGGCGCTGACCGTCGTCAAGGAAGCCCGCTACGGCATCGCGACCGCCGTGCTCGCGGGGTTCGGGCGCGCCATCAGCGAGGTCGGCTCCGTGCTCATCGTCGGCGGGAACATCGCCGGCTCGGACGGCGTCTCGAAGACGCGCACGCTCACCACCGCCGTCCAGCTGGAAGCCCGCCAGGGCCGCTACGAGACCGCGCTCGTGCTCGGCGCCGTGTTGCTCGTGCTCGTGCTCGGCGTGAACGCCGTCGTCGTCCGGTTCGGTGAGGGAGGGCAGATGCGATGACGCTGCGCGCCGACGGCGTCACGCACGCCTACGACGACAGCGAGGCGGTCTTCCGCGACGTCGACCTCCGGGTCCCGCAGGGCGAGGTCGTGGCCATCATCGGGCCGTCCGGCGTCGGGAAGACGACGCTGCTGCGGCTGCTGGGGCTGTTCGCGCCGCCCGACGACGGGACCGTCTCCGTGGACGGCACGGACGCGTGGTCGCTGTCGAGCGACGACCGCCTCGACCTCCGGCGCCGCGTCGGCGTCGTCTTCCAGGAGGCGAGCCTCTTCGACGCGTCGGTCGCGCGCAACGTCGAGTACGGCCTCCGCGTGCGGCGATCGTGGCGCGAGCGCGTCCGCGACGAACTCCGCTCGCTCGTCGGCGACGCGGCGGCGCCGGACGCGGTCCACGACGCCCTCGACGTCGTCGGCCTCGCGGACTACGCGGACCAGCGCGCGGACTCGCTGTCCGGCGGCGAAGCCCAGCGCGTCGCGTTCGCGCGAGCGCTCGCGTACGACCCCGACTTCCTGCTGCTCGACGAACCGACCTCGGACCTCGACCCGCGGAACACCGCCGTCATCGAGGACGCGATGACTGCGGCCGCCGAGCGCGACATCGGCGTCGTCGTCGCCACCCACGACATGAATCAGGCCCAGCGCGTCGCCGACCGCGTCGCCGTCCTCCTCGACGACAGCGTCATCGAGTCGGGGCCCGCGGACCGCGTCTTCGAGGACCCCCGCGACGAGCGCGCGCGGAAGTTCATCGACGGCGAACTCGTCTACTGAGCGACCGCCCAGAACCGCGCGCTCCGCGGGACGTCCCACAGCACGTCGGGTAGGTCGCTGTCCTCGGGGTCGCTGTGTTCGACCTCGTGGCCGCGGTGCTCGAAAATCCGCCGGACGTCGAAGCCGGCGTCCACGAGCGCGTTGTGGAGGTCGCCGACCGAGCGGTCGAAGACCGCCAGCTCCGACTCGTACGTCTCGTCGACGGTGATTTCGCGCGCCTCGTCCCGGAAGTAACTCCCCTCGAAGGTCGCCGTCTCGGCGTCTAGCCCCTCGTAGAGCGGGTGGGGGACGCTCAGCACGAAGACGCCGCCGTCCCGGAGGACGCGGCGCGCTTCCGCGAGCGCGCCGTCGAGGTCCGCGACCATCTGGAACGCCGCCTCCGAGGACGCCAACTCGAAACTGTCGTCGGCGAACGGCACCGCGGTCACGTCCCCCTGCACGAACCGGGCGTCGACGCCGTAGAAGTCACGGAGGCGCCGCGCGTGCGCCAGTTGCTCGCCGGAGAAGTCCACGCCGACGGCGGTGGCGGCGCCGAGGTCCGCAGTCCCGACGGTCCCCTGTCCGCCGCCGCAGCCGAGTTCCACGTAAGCCCGCCCGGCGACGCCGTCGAAGAACGCCGGGAGCCCGCCGGGCGCGTCCGACGCGAACGGCGACGGCGCGGGCGGCGCCTCGCCGTCCGCGGTGTTCGCGTTCCAGATGGCTTGGAAGTCGTCGCTCCACTCGTCCCACAGCCGCCGGTTCTCCCGTCGGTGGTCCGTCATTGGCGACGCTGGCGGCGGCCGCCTCTATCAGTATTTCCCCGGCGTGACACGGAGCCGCACGACTTGTGGCCGCGGCTGGGCGGCGCGGCGAGCGGAGAGAAGCGGGAAGCGGCCTTACAGCCGGTCGAGAATCGCGTCGGCGACCTGCTCGGTGGTGGCGTCGCCGCCGAGGTCGGGCGTCCGCGGGCCGTCCGCGAGCACGCCCTCGACGGCGTCGCGGACGCGCTGGCCCTCGTCGTCGTAGCCGAGGAACTCCAGCAGCATCGCCGCCGACAGCACGGTCGCGCCGGGGTTGGCGACGCCCTGCCCGGCGATGTCCGGCGCGGTGCCGTGGACGGGCTCAAACAGCCCGCGCTCCTCGCCGACGTTCGCCGAGGGCAGCAGGCCGAGCCCGCCGACGAGGCCCGCGGCGAGGTCCGAGAGCACGTCGCCCGCGAGGTTCGGACAGACGACCACGTCGTAGTCGTCGGGGTACAGCGGCAGCCGCGTCGCGAACGCGTCCATCAGCTCCTCGTCGGTCTCGACGCCGCGCTCGTCGGCGACCGAGACCACGGCGTCGCGGAAGCGGCCGTCCGTCTTCCGCATCACGTTCGCCTTGTGCGCGACCGTGAACCCCTCGGCGCCGTCGGGGCCGCGGCCCGCTTCGACGAACTCGCAGGCGAACTCCGCGAGCCGGCGGGACGCCGACGACGTGACGACGCGGGTGAGCGTCGAGAGGTCGTCGCTGAGGTCGTCCTCGTGGCCCGCGTAGACGCCCTCCGTGTTCTCCCGGAGGAACACCACGTCGGTCTCCGGGCGGAGCGCGTCCACGCCCGGGTACGCGCGGGCTGGCCGGATGTTCACGAACGACTCGACCGCCGAGCGCAGCGGCAGGATGACGTCCGCCGCAGTCTCGCCGGCCGCGCCGAACAGCGTCGCGTCAGCAGCTTCGACCGCCGCGCGCGTCTCCGCCGGGAGAGCGGTGCCGGTCTCCTCTTTCACCGCGTCGCCGGCGTCGGCGTGCACGAATTCGAAGTCCCCGACTTCGTCGAGGACGTCCACGGCGACGGGGACGACTTCCTGCCCGATGCCGTCGCCGGGGATGACCGCAATCTCCTCAGACATCCGTGTAGGGGAGACTCTCGGCGGTTTCGCGCACGGTGTCGGCGTTCGCGCCCATCAGCGCGGTCGTGTCCCAGACGCCGTCGACGAGCGCGCGCCGCTGCGCGTCGTCGACCTCCGCGTCGATGGTCGTGTCGCCGTACCGGACTTCCTCGTTCACGACGTCGACCTCAACTTCCTCGTCGGGGTGCTCGTCGATGAAGTCCTGGAGGGCTTCGACGTCCTCCTGCGAGGCGGTGACGGTGGGGATACCGAGCGCGAGGCAGTTGCCCGCGAAAATCTCGGCGAACGACTCGCCGACGATGGCGTCGATGCCCCAGCGCATCAGCGCCTGCGGCGCGTGCTCGCGGGAGGAGCCACAGCCGAAGTTCGAGTTCACCGCCAGGACGGACGCGCCCTGGAAGTGGTCCTCGTTGAACGGGTGGTCTTTGGGGTTGTCGTCGTCGTCGAAGCGCACGTCGAAGAACGCGAACTCGCCGAGGCCGTCGAACGTGACGACCTTCATGAATCGCGCGGGGATGATCTGGTCCGTGTCGATGTCGTTCCCGCGCACGGGGACGCCCGTGCCCGAGACCTGCTTCACGGTCTCTGCGGGCCCGTCGTCGCTCATGCGCGCACCTCCTCGAAGCGCTCCAGTTCACGCACGTCCGTGACCTCGCCGGTCACGGCGGCCGCGGCGACCATCGGCGGGCTCATCAGGACGGTGCGGCCGTCCTTCGAGCCCTGGCGGCCGACGAAGTTCCGGTTCGACGAGGACGCGCACCGCTCGTCGCCGACCAGCTGGTCCTCGTTCATGCCCAGACACATCGAACAGCCGGCGCCGCGCCAGTCGAAGCCGGCGTCCTCGAACACCTCGTCGAGGCCCTCGGCTTCGGCGGCGGCTTTCACGCGCTGGCTGCCCGGTACGACCATCGCGCGCACTGAGTCGTGGACTTCGTGGCCTTTCACGACCTCCGCGGCCTCCCGGAGGTCCGGCAGGCGCGCGTTCGTACAGCTCCCCAGGAACGCCACGTCGATGGGATAGCCCGCCATCGTGTCGCCGGGCTCGACGTCCATGTGTTCCTGCGCGGCGCGCGCGCTGTCTTCCTTGTCCGCGGGCAGGTCCTCGGGCGCGGGAATCTCCTCGGAGATGCCGATGCCCTGGCCGGGCGTCGTCCCCCACGTGACCGTGGGTTCGAGGTCGTCGCCGTCGATCTCCACGACGTCGTCGTACTCGGCGTCCGCGTCGGAGGCGACGGACTCCCAGTAGCGCTTGAGCTCCTCGAACTCCTCGCCGTCGGGGACGCGGTCGCGGCCTTCCAGGTACTCGTAGGTGGTCTCGTCGGGGTTGACGTAGCCCGCGCGAGCGCCGCCCTCGATGGACATGTTACAGATGCTCATGCGGCCCGCCATGTCCATGTCGCGGATGGCTTCGCCGCCGTACTCGTAGACGTAGCCGACGCCGCCGTCGGTGCCGAGCTTCCGGATGACCTGCAGGATGACGTCTTTCGGCGTCACGCCGTCGTCGAGTTCGCCGGTGACCTCGATGCGGCGCACCTTCTGTTTCTCCATGGCGACGCAGCCGGTCGCCAGCACGTCCCGAATCTGGGAGGTGCCGATGCCGAACGCGAGCGCGCCGAACGCACCGTGGGTCGCCGTGTGCGAGTCCCCACAGACGATGGTCATCCCGGGCTGAGTGAGCCCCTGCTCCGGGCCGACCACGTGCACGATGCCCTGCCGGCCCGTCGTCGGGTCGGCGAAGTCGATGTTCGCCGCGCGCACGTTCTCCTCCAGCTCGCTCATCATCTCCTCGGCCGCGTCGTCGCTGTACGGCCGCGACTGGTCGGCGGTCGGGACGATGTGGTCGACGGTCGCGTACGTCCGCTCGGGGTACGCGACGTCGAGGTCGCGCTCCTTGAGCATCCCGAACGCCTGCGGGCTCGTCACCTCGTGGATGAGGTGGAGGCCGACGAACAGCTGCGTCTGCCCGGTCGGCAGTTCGGTGACTGCGTGGCGGTCCCAGACCTTGTCGTAGAGCGTGTGCTCACTCATCGCGTCCGTCCTCGTCCGCTACGGGTTCGCCGCCGCGCTCCCAGACGGGGTTGGCACCCTCGTCCTCGGCAGGCGGCGTCTGGTCGACGTCTTTCATCGTCTGTTCTTCGGTCGCCTCACGTTTACCTCCGTCTGCGGCGACCGCGGGCCCGCGTCGGAACACGGAATCGACGCCGTCGGGCGCCTCCGGGTTCCGCTGGCTGACGTCCGCGAGCGTCTGCTCAGTCATCCGCGGACACCTCCGGCTCCTGCTCGACCTCGGGCTCGTCGTCGGCCCACGCGAACAGCCCGCGCAGGCGCTCGCCGACGTCCTCGATGTCGTGGTCCTGCTCGGCCTGCCGGCGCTGGCGGTACGACGGCCGGCCCGCCTGGTTCTCGGCAATCCACTCGCGGGCGAACTCGCCGTTCTGGACCTCTTCGAGGACCGCCTCCATGTTCTCGCGCACGGAGTCGTCGACGATCTCGTCGCCGCGCGTAAGCCCGCCGTACTCGGCGGTGTCGGAGACGGAGTCCCACATCTCGGTGTTCCCGCCCTCGTACATCAGGTCCACGATGAGCTTGAGCTCGTTCAGCACCTCGAAGTACGCCATCTCGGGGCTGTAGCCGTTGTCCACGAGCGTCTCGTAGCCGTGCTTGACGAGGCTGGTGACGCCGCCGCAGAGGACGGCCTGCTCGCCGAACAGGTCGGACTCGGTCTCCTCCTGGAACGTCGTTTCGAGGACGCCAGCGCGCGTGCAGCCGATGCCGTCGGCGTACGCCAGCGCCTCCTCGCGGGCGTCGCCGGTGGCGTCCTGGTAGACCGCCAGCAGCGCGGGCGTGCCCTCGTCGGCCTCGTAGTTCCGGCGGACGAGGTGACCCGGGGACTTCGGCGCGATCATCGTCACGTCGACGTCCGCCGGCGGCTCGATCTGGCCGTAGTGGATGTTGAACCCGTGCGCGAACTGGAGCGTGTCGCCGGCGTCCAGCTCGGGCTCGATGGCCTCGAAGACGGACGGCTGGACGGTGTCCGGCACGAGCACGGAGACGACGTCCGCCTGCCGGGCGGCTTTCTTCGGCGTGGCGACGCGCAGGCCGTCGGCTTTCACCGCGGACCGCGACGACGAGTCCTCGCGGAGGCCGACGACCACGTCCACCCCGCTGTCGTCGAGGTTCTGGGCGTGAGCGTGGCCCTGGCTGCCGTACCCGAGTACGGCGACGGTCTTGTCGTCGACGTAGCTGCGGTCGACGTCCGATTCGTGGTACACTGGCTGCGTGAAGTCTTCGTCTGCTGTCATTTGAGGTGGTCTGGAACGACTGCTGTCTTGGTCTCGCCACGCGCCAGCGCCGTCTGCCCGGTCCGGGCGATCTCCCGGATGCCGAACTGCCGGTAGGCGTCGATGGCGTCGTTGATCTTCTGCTCGTCGCCGGTCAGCTCCACGGTGATCGTCCGCGGGCCGGCGTCGAGGGTCTTCCCGTTGTACATCTCCGTGATGGCGTGGACCTCGTGGGGGCGGTCGGCGTCGACTTTCACCACCACGAGCTCGCGGGCCACCGCGTCGTCCTCGAGTTCGCGGACGTGAATCACGGGCACGACCTTCTCTAGCTGTTTCTCCACTTGGTCGATGCCGGGGTCGGGCTCCTCGACGACGACCGTGATGCGCGCCCAGTCGTCGTTCTGGGTGTCCGCGACGGTCAGCGACTCGATGTTGAACTGCCGGCGGCTGAACAGCCCGGAGACGCGCGCGAGCACGCCCGGCTCGTGTTCGACGAGCGCGGAGATGACGGTCCGGCGCGGCGGGTGTTCGGCCTCCACTTCGGGGTCGACGCGGATGCCTTGGGAGTTCCGCCGTCCCTTCGGCCGCGGGCGGTCCTCCGGGGCCGGCCCCGGCAGCCCCTCCCGCTCGGTGTTTCGCTCGCTCATAGGTGGTCCTCCGTGAGCGCGAACTGGCCGTTGTCGCCGCCCGACGGCACCATCGGGTAGACGTCCTCGGTCGGGTCGATGTAGACGTCGACCACGGCGGGGCCGTCGGTGGCGAGCGCCTCCTCGATGACGCCGGGGGCGTCGTCGTAGCCCTCGATGCGGAAGCCGTCCGCGCCGAACGCCTCCGCGAGGTCGTCGAACTTCGGCACCCACGGGTACTCGGAGGCCATCCGGCGGCCGTCGAAGAACGCGTCCTGCCACTGGCGGACCATCCCGATGGCCTCGTTGTTCAGGATGAACACCGTGATGTCCATCTGCTCGCGCACCGCGACGACCAGCTCCTGACACGTCATCAAAAACGAGCCGTCGCCGTCGAAGCAGACGACCGACTGGTCGTCGTCGGCGGCGACGCGCGCGCCGATGGCCGACGGCAGCCCGTACCCCATCGCGCCGAGGCCGTGGGAGGACACCCACGTCCGCGGCTCCGTGTACGTCCAGAACTGGCAGGCCCACATCTGGTGTTGGCCGACGCCGGTCGTGACCACGGTGTCGCGGTCGGTCGCCTCGTCGACGGCCTCCACGACGTACTGGGGTTTCAGCGGTTCGTCCTCGGGCGCCGCGTAGTCGAGGCGGTACTCCTCGCGCCACTCGCGGCACTGCTCGACCCACTCGCTGGTCTCCGGCGAGCCCGGCATCGCCTCGTCTAACTGGTCGAGGACGGTGCCGGCGTCGCCGACCAGCGGGTGGTCGGCCTCGACGTTCTTCGAAATCTCGGCGGGGTCGATGTCGACGTGGACGACGTCGGCGTCCGGCGCGAACGAGTCGACGCCGCCCGTGAGGCGGTCGTCGAAGCGCGTGCCGACCGCCAGCAGGCAGTCGGTCAGCGTGATCGCCATGTTCGCGTAGCCGGTGCCGTGCATCCCCGCCATCTCTAAGGCGAGGTCGTGGTCCTCGGGGAACGCGCCGATGCCCGGCATCGTCGTCACGACCGGAATCTCGTGCTCGGTCGCGAACGCGTACAGCTCCTCGGTGGCGTCGCCCTTCACGACGCCGCCGCCCGCCAGAATCACGGGCTCGTCGGCGTCCACGATGGTCTGCGCGGCGGCCGCGACCGTCTCGTCGTCGGCGCGCGTCTGCACGTCGACGGTGCCCGGGACCTCGGGTTCGACCGGGTCGACGTCGGTCTCGCCGGTCGTCACGTCCTTCGGCAGGTCGACGACCGTCGGCCCCTGTCGGCCGTGGTTCGCGAGCGCGAACGCCGTGCTCACGTCCTCGCCGACGCTGTCCGGGCTGGACGCGAAGTAGTTCGACTTCGTGATGGGCGTCGTCACGCCGACGGTGTCGGTCTCTTGGAACGCGTCGTTCCCGACGAGTTCCGTGGGGACCTGTCCCGTGAGCGCGACGACGGGCTCGGAGTCCATGTCGGCGTCCGCCAGCCCGGTCACGAGGTTCGTCGCGCCCGGCCCGGAAGTCGCCATGCAGACGCCGGGGTCGCCGCTGACCGCGCCGTACGCGTCGGCGGCGTGCGCGGCGCCCTGCTCGTGGGCCATCGTCACGTGGTCGAGTTCGGAGTCGTACAGCGCGTCGTAGACGGGCATGATAGCGCCGCCCTGCACGCCGAACACCGTCTCGACGCCCGCCGTCTCCAGCGACGCGACGACGGACTCCGCGCCCGTTCGCGCCGCGGATTCGGTCGGCTCGCCGTCTTCGGCCGGCTCGTCGGCGGCCGCGTCGTCGGCGTCGCCGGGCTCGGTCACTGCGCCGTGGTCTGTCATCGATACCCCTCCCGCGGTGTGGTGTGCGTGGACTGTGTCATTGCGGATGCTGCGGTGGCTGTCGGTCGGTGGTGAGTCGAGTCGGTTCGTGGAGAAGTGATAGTAGGGGAGCTTACGCCCCTACGATACCGACGAGCGCACCGCTGCCCGCGAGAAAGACCGCGCGTGTGGCGTCGGGCAGCATCGTAGCCAGACGGTCGGGCTCGACGAATAAAGCCGTTGCTGGGCGCGCAATACCTGCCGGCGGGCATTACGCCGTCACCTCCTCCGTCTCGCGGTCGATGCCGACCTCGCCCGCGAACGCGCGGAGGACGGCGTCGGTGACGACTTCGTCGTCGCCGGCGTGGGCTTTCACCTTCTTGGTGACCTCGCGTACCTCCTCGTCCGTCGGGACGAACCCGGCGTCTTCGAGGTGGTCGCGGACGGCGTGCGTGCCCGTGTGCTTCCCGAGCACGACTTCGCGCTCGGCCCCCACCATCTCGGGGGTCATCACGCCCGGTTCGAACGTCTCGCTGTTCTCGATGACGCCGGCCGCGTGGATGCCCGACTCGTGGGCGAACGCGTGCGCGCCGACCACGGGCTTGTTCACCGGGACCGGGACAGACGAGCGCT
This sequence comes from Halobacterium sp. NMX12-1, assembly GCF_040435975.1. Lineage (NCBI taxonomy): Archaea > Methanobacteriati > Methanobacteriota > Halobacteria > Halobacteriales > Halobacteriaceae > Halobacterium > Halobacterium sp. NMX12-1. The sequence continues at coordinate 2,514,831 of NZ_CP159204.1, forward strand.
CCGAGACCAGCTTCGAGAGGTCCGTGATGGCGGTCGTGTCGACGCCGGTGTCGGCGCCGTACAGGCTCTCGGCGGCCATCACGACCTCCTCGAAGGCGGCGTTGCCGGCGCGCTCCCCGATGCCGTTGACCGACACCTGCATCTGGTCGGCGCCGTACTCCACGCCCGTCAGGGCGTTGGCGGTCGCCAGCCCGAAGTCGTCGTGCGTGTGCACGTCGATGCGGGCGTCGGTGTGCTGGCCGACGTACTCGACGAGCTCGCCGAACCGCTTGGGCGTGCCGACGCCGCAGGTGTCCGGGATGTTGATCCAGTCGACGCCGACGTCGTCGACCGCTTCGACGATTTCGGCGAGGAACTGGGGGTCCGTGCGCGTGGCGTCCATCGGCGAGAACATCACTTCGGCGCCGGACGCGGCGGCCTGCTCGACCGCGGCGACCGAGCGCGCGACGACGTCCTCGCGCGTGCTGTGCATCGAGTCTTCGATCTGGACGTCGCTGGTGGACGCGAAGACGTGGATCATCCCCACGCCGGCGTCTATCGCGGCTTCGACGTCGGACTCCACGACGCGGGCGAGCCCGCACGTGGTGGCGTCTGTCGAAGCCGCGATGTCGGCGACCGCCTCGGCCTCCTGCTCGCTGTTGGCCGGGAACCCGGCCTCGATGACGTCGACGTTCGCGTCGTCGAGCGCGGCCGCTATGGCGCGCTTGTCGTCGTAGCTGAATGAGGTCCGTGGCGTCTGCTCGCCGTCACGCAGCGTCGTGTCGAAGATTCGTACCGTGTCGAATTCGTTACGCTGGGCTAACGTGCCCTGGAAGAACTCGTTCCCCCGGACTTGCACCGGGCGCCTCGTTGTGAGACATCGTACCACTCTCGCGGAGCCCCGACTATTTACGTGTTTCCCCCTGACAGATACTTGCCCGCGACGGTTCTGCATCATCGTTCGGGTTAGACACCGACAATCGCAGGACGGCAGTACGTCAAAGGGAATATTAGGGAGCTTATCCAGAGGAAGGGTGTGAATGTCCGAACGTCCGAGTGATTCGCCGATTCGGGGGTGGAAATCGGACATTCGTGGAGGGCGCGCGGCGTGCGCGCGCTCACCACACCCCCTCGCGGCCTGCGTAACGGTTATGATACGCGATTGAAACGTGTCGGTGTGCGGTACCGACAGGTGTCACCCAGCACGCATCGACTCCCGACTCGGAGCGGCCCGGAGGCGGTCGCATGAGCGTTCGTGGAACGATACGCGGCCTCGCCGAGCGCGCGAACCCCGCGTTCGCCGTCGGCGTCGTCGGCGTCTCCCTGCTCGCGCTCGTCTACGCCACCACGGTCGCGGACGTCGTCCACCACACGTACGTCCACGTCCTCGCCGGCGTCCTCTGGACCGGCATCGACGTCTTCATCGCCGCCGTGCTCGGCCCCGTCCTCGGCGGCCTTGACGTCGAACAGCGCGCGAACGTCTTCCGGCGGCTCACCCCGAAGACGTCGTTCCTGTTGCCATCGCTGGCGGCGGTCACCGTCGCCAGCGGCATCACGCTCGCGCTCCGCCTGCCCGGGCTCTTCGAGCACGCACAGGTCTGGCTCGCACTCTTCACGTTCGCCGCGCTCGTCCCGACGCTTCTGCTCGTCGGCTGGCAGTTCGACGCCTTCCGCGACTGGCGGTGGCAGGCGTGGTTCGGCGTCGTGCTCGTCGGGTCGCTGGCATTCCTCGCGGTCACCCTGCCGGAGTTCGGGTGGACGGAACCCGTCTTCGTCGTCGCGCTCGCCATCGTCGCCGTTCTCAACGTCCTCGGCTTCGGCGTGCTGATGCCCGGGGAGGTCCGGATGTACCAGCAGATGACCTCCGACGACCCCGACACCCAACTCATCGCCGACATCGGCATGCGCAACGCCAAACTCGGCGGCGTGCAGGGCGCCTTCCAGTTCGTGGTCGTCGCCACGATGGTCTACATCCGGTACGGCGGCTTCTGACCCCAGCGCCGACCACTAGGGTCAGCGCTTCCAGAACGACGGCGTGAACACGACCAGCACGGACAGCACTTCGAGGCGGCCGATCCACATCAGGAAGACCATGTAGAGCTTCCCCAGGTCCGAGAACAGCCGGAAGCTCTCCATCGGGCCGACGACGCCGAAGCCCGGGCCGACGTTCCCCAGCGTGGCGATGGCGACGCTCATCGCGTCCAGCCCGGACAGCGTCACCTTCGGCGTGCGGAAACTGTCCAGATAGAGCAGTACCGTCGAGACCGCGAACAGCCCGAGGAACAGCAGGACGAACGCGAAGACGTCCCGAATCGTCTCCTCGTCGACGGCCTCGTCCTCCAGCCGTATCGCCCGCACCGCCTCGGGGTGGACGGCCGTGAACAGCGACCGGCCGATGGCGCGCTTGACCAGCACCCAGCGCACGATTTTGATGGAGCCGGCCGCCGAGCCCGCCGAGCCGCCGAGGAAGTACGCGAACAGCAGAATCGTCTGCGCCGAGGCGTCCCAGTTGTTGACGTCCATGCTCGCGTACCCGGTCGTCGTCACGACGGCGACGACCTGGAACACCCCCTGTCGGAGCGCGTTCTCGACGTTCCCCGCGATTGCGCCCACGTTCGTCGGCGTCTCCGCGATGCCGACGCCCGCGAACAGGACGCCGGAGACGACCGCGCCGAAGCCGGCGACGGCCAGCAGGTACGACCGGAACTCCGTGTTGTTGGTGAGCCGGCGGGGCTCGCCCTTGAGGACGTACCAGAACAGCGCGAAGTTCGTCCCGGCGACGAGCATGAACGGCACGAACGCCCACTGCACGACGGGCGCGAACGCCTCGACGCTGCGGCCCTCCGGGGAGAAGCCGCCGGTGGGGAGCGTCGTGAGCGCGTGCGCGACCGCGTTGTAGAGGTCCATGTTCGGCGCGACGCCGACCACGTTGAGGGCGTAGTAGACCACCGCCGCCAGCACCGTACACCCCGCGTAGATGACCCACAGGGCGCGCGCCGTCTCCTGAATCCGCGGCGTCAGCTTCTCCAACGAGAGCCCGGGCGCCTCCTGGTTGATGACCTGTGCGCCGCCGACCGAGAGCTTCGGCAGGATGGCGACCATCAACACGAGGATGCCCATGCCGCCGAGCCACTGCGTGAGCTGGCGCCACATCAGCATCGCGTGGCCGTGCTTCTCGACGGATATCTCCCCGAGGACGGTCGCGCCCGTCGTCGTGAACCCGCTCATGCTCTCGAAGAGGGCATCGACGGGACTCGCGACGGTGCCTGTCCCGGCGACCAGGTACGGGACCGTCCCGACGAGCGGGACGACGAGCCACGCGAGGCTCACGAGCAGGAACGCCTCCCGGTTCCCGAGTTCCTCGTCGGTGCGTACCTGTTCCAGCAGCGCGCCGACGCCGACCATGACGGCGGCCCCGGCGGCGAACGGGAGCGGGTCCTCCCCGTAGTAGAGCGCAAGCACGAGCGGGAACAGCGGCGTCACGCCGATGTACTTGAGGACGGTCCCGACGTAGGCGACGCTCACCCGGTAGTTGACGTACGTGCTCGGCGTGCGGACCATCGAACGTCCCCCACAACTGACCGGGGACGGATGGCCGTTTCGGCACGGCTCCGCGGCTCACCGGTGGACAGTCGCCGAACGAAGAAGCCAGAACCGCAGCGCTAGCAGCGACCCGTCAGTTTCCGCGACCCTGCAGTTTCTCCTCCTCGGGGAGGTCGACGTTCGCCTCTCCCTTCATGCCCGAGCCGATGTTCGCGGAAATCTCGGCGAGGCGCTGCGGGTCGTCCCAGTTGTTCACGGCGTCGACGATGGCGCGGCCCATCGCCTCGGGGTCCTCCGCGCCGAAGATGCCGGAACCGACGAAGATACCGTCGCACTCGTGGTGCATCATCAGTGCGGCGTCGGCGGGCGTCGCGATGCCGCCCGCCGCGAAGTTCACGACCGGCAGCCGCCCCATCTCGGCGGTCTCGTGGACGAGGTCGGCGGGCGCCTCGATGTCGCGGGCGTAGTGCTCGCACTCCTCGTAGGTCATCCCTTCGAGCTCGCGGATGGCGCTCTTGATGGTGCGCTGGTGGTGGACGGCCTGATTCACGTCGCCGGTGCCGGCCTCGCCCTTCGTGCGAATCATCGCCGCGCCCTCGTCGATGCGCCGGAGCGCCTCGCCGAGGTTGCGCGCGCCGCAGACGAACGGCGACGTGAACTCGCGCTTGTCGATGTGGTACTTGTCGTCGGCGGGCGTCAGCACCTCGGACTCGTCGATCATGTCCACGCCGACGGCCTCCAGAATCTCGGCTTCCTTCGTGTGGCCGATGCGGGACTTCCCCATCACGGGGATGGAGACCGCGTCGATGATCTCCTGGACGTCCGCGGGGTCGGCCATCCGCGCGACGCCGCCGCGCTTGCGGATGTCCGCCGGCACCGCTTCCAGGGACATCACGGCGACCGCGCCGGCTTCCTCGGCGATCTTCGCCTGCTCGGCGTTCACCACGTCCATGATGACGCCGCCCTTCTGCATCTTCGCGAACCCGCGTTTCACGAGGTCGCTGCCGCGCCGCAAGTCCTCCAGGTCAGTCTCGGTAGCCATACGAGGGTGTTGCGGGCGCCGCCGCTTAATTTGGTTGGTTGCGGAACGACCGCACGGCGCCGTCCCGCGGCTCCCGTGATGGCAAACGATTAGGGAGCCGCCGCCGACGCACCGACAATGACTGACGGAAACGACTCGGACGCGCCGTCCGCGCCCGACGCCCACCCCCCGGAAGGGGACACGGACGTCGACCTGGCGTCGCCGGACGCGCCAGACCCGGAGGAGTCGGTCCGCGAGGCCATCGAGCGGTCGCGCAGCGGCGCGCCCGCGGTCGGCTCGGTCGTCCGCGACCGCTTCACGTCGAACGAGATCTTCCAGCGCATCATCGCGGCCGCCGACGAGGAGATCACCTCGGGCAGCCGCGAGCTGTTCTTCAGCGCGCTCGCGGCCGGCTTCGCCATCACCATCACGTTCATGCTGTACGTGTCGCTGACCGCGACGACGGGCGGCGACCCCGTGCTGAGCGCGCTGCTGTACCCGCTGGGGTTCATCTACATCATCATCGGCGGCTACCAGCTCTACACGGAGAACACGCTCCCGCCGGTCGCGCTGACGCTGGAACGGCTCGCCAGCGTCCCCGCGCTGCTGCGGAACTGGTCGGTCGTGCTCGCGGGGAACTTCCTCGGCGGCGCGCTCGGCGCCGCGGCGCTGGCGTTCGGCAGCGTCATCTCCCCGGAGGCCGCCGCGGTCGCGGTCGAACTCGGCGAGAAGGGCGTCGCGACGGCGTGGTGGAGCCTCTTCTCGAAGGCCGCGTTCGCGGGACTGGTGGTCGCCGGCGTCGTCTGGGTGGAGTACGCCGCCCGCGACACCATCTCGCGGATGGTCGTCGTCTACATCGCGTTCCTCGCGATTCCGCTCGGCGGGCTCTACCACTCGGTCGTCTCGTTCACGGAGATGATGTTCCTCGTCTTCCAGGGGTCGCTGTCGGTGACGACCGGCCTCTGGGAGTTCGTGATTCCCGTGCTGCTCGGGAACACCATCGGCGGCGTGTTGCTGGTCACGGTCGTCAACTACTTCCAGACGACCGAACACCGGCTCGCGTCCGCGCGCTTCGAGGGGTCTGACCGCCAGCTCTCCCTCCGCGAGTGGCTGTTCGGCGGCCTCGTCGGCCGGTCGTACGTCCCGCTCATCGACCACACCGAGGGCGCGCTCGCGGGAGCCGACGAGTACCGCATCGTCGTTCCCATCTCGAACCCGCGCACGGAGACGAACCTCGTGGAGCTGGCGTGCACACTCGCCAGCCAGAAGCCGGGCGCGACCGTCCACGTCGTCCACATCGTCCAGATGCCCGACCGGACGCCCCGGGGCTACCGGGTGGACCAGCACGAGCGCATCGTCGAGAACTCCGACGAGCTGATGGCGGACATCCGCGACCTCGCGGCGGGCTACGACGTCCCCTGCGAGACGTCGACCGTGGTCTCGCACCGCTCGTTCGAGGAGCTGTTCGACGTCGCGAAGCGCAAGCGCGCCGACCTCATGGTGATGGGGTGGGGCGACGACCGCCTCTGGTCGAACGGCCGCGCGGAGCGCCCGCTGGACGAACTCACGAACCGGCTGCCGTCGGACGTGCTCGTGTTCCGTGACCGCGGGCTCGACGCCTCCCGCATCCTGCTCCCGGTCGTGGACAACCCCCACGCCGACCTGAACGCGGAGGTCGCGCGCACGCTCCGCCAGACCGCCGGCTCGGAGGTCACGCTCCTGCGGGTCGTCGGCAGCCCCGCCGAGCACGAGGCCGGCGAGCAGTTCCTCGCCGACTGGGCGGCCGAACACGGCCTCGAAGACGCGACGTTCCGCGTCGACGACTCCGGCGACGTCGAGTCCGCCATCGCCGGCGAGTGCGGCGACCACACGCTGCTGTTGATCGGCGCGACCTCGCAGGGCCTGCTCGCGCGCCTCGCGCGGAACGCCCTCCACTACGACGTCGTCCAGGACGTGGAGACGTCGATGATTCTCGCGGAGCGCGCGACCGACCGCGGCATCCTCCAGCGGCTGTTCGGCCGGTAACCCCGGTCGTTCCGCCAGAGCTATGCGGCGCTGTCGCGACCCCCCGGACATGTCGCTGCCGCCCCGGTCGGACCTCCCGTGGTATCTCGCGCCGCTGCCCGGCTGGCTGGAGGACCTCGCGCTCCGGCTGGCGTGGGTCATCGTCGCAATCAACCTCGCGGGCACCGCGTTCGGGTTCTGGTACTACCGCGTGCAGTTCGAGGCCACGCCGCTGCTGGCGTGGCCGGTCGTCCCGGACAGCCCGGTCGCGACGCTGTTCATCGGGCTGTCGCTGGCCGCGTACAAGCTCGACTTCGACGCGGACTGGCTGCACGCGCTGGCGTTCTTCGGCTGCATCAAGCTCGGGTTGTGGACGCCGTTCGTCCAACTGGTCGTGAACGGACAGGGCGACCTCTGGTGGGTCATGTACTGGTTCCTAATTTTGAGCCACCTCGCGATGGCCGTCGAGGCGTTCGTGATTCACCGCTACGCGAGATTCTCGGTGGGCGCGGTCGCCGTCGCCGCGGCGTGGTACGGCTTCAACGACGTCGTGGATTACTTTGTCACCTTCGCGGGCGGCCCCCACCACACGCTCTTGCGCGCGGAGGTCGTCGCGGGCGTCGGCCACTCGATTCCCGCCCACGACCTCGCGGCGGCTGGCGCGGTCGTGCTCACGCTCCTCGCGACGTGCCTCGCGCTCGCGACGCGCGTGAAGACGCTGGAAGCCCGGCTCGCGGACTGACGCCTGCGGCTTTTTCCGTCCGCCGCCCGTCCGTCCGGTCGTGTACGACGCGATTGCCGACCTCCCCCTGACAGTCGAGGGCGTCGCGCTCGACCGCGTGGAACGCGAGACGCCCGCGTTCACGCGCGCCACCACGGTCGTCTCGCTCTCCGGCGCCGGCGAGACGGGGCGCGGCGAGGACGTCACCTACGAGACGGCCCACCACGACGCGCTGCGGGAACACGAGCGGAAAACACCGGATGGCGAAGCGTTCGACCTCGCGGGCGAGTACGCGCTCGCGGAGTTCTCCGAACTGCTCGCCGAGACCGACCTCTGGCCCGTCGACGACCCGGCACGCGAGGCCTTCCGGAACTACCGCCGCTGGGGGTTCGAGGCGGCCGCGCTCGACCTCGCGCTCCGACAGGCCGGCGAGACGCTCGCCGACCGCCTCGACCGGACGCTGGACCCCGTGCGCTTCGTCGTCAGCAGCCGCCTCCCCGAGGGCGACACCGCGCGCGTGGAGACGCTGCTGGACCGCTACCCGGACGCCGAACTCAAACTCGACCCGACGGGAGAGTGGCCCGAGGAGACGTTCGACTACCTCGCCGACACCGGCGCCGTCCGCGTGCTCGATCTGAAGGGCCACTACGAGGGCACAGACGTCGACCAGTCCCCGGACCCCGACCTCTACGAGCGCGTCTTCGAGACGTTCCCCGACGCCACCGTCGAGGACCCCGCGGTCACGGACGCCACGCGCGAGGTCGTCGCCGACCACGCCGACCGCGTCGCGTGGGACGCCCCGATTCACGGCCTGGACGACGTCCTCGACGCGCCGTTCGACGTGCGCTGGCTGAACGTCAAACCCTCGCGGTTCGGCACGCTCCAGTCCCTCTTCGAGACCCTCGACTGGGCGTTCGAGCACGACGTCGCGCTCTACGGCGGCGGCCAGTTCGAACTCTCGGTCGGCCGCGGTCAGATTCAGGAGCTCGCCGGCCTCTTCTATCCCGCCGGCCCGAACGACGTCGCGCCCGGCGCCTACAACGACGTCGAACTCCCCGAAGAACCGCCGAAGAGCCCGATTTCACCGCCAGACGACCACGCCGGGTTCGGGCTGTAGCTACTGGAATTTAGATTTCCTGGCGGATTGGAAGGGTGAGGGCTTTCAGAAGGTGTTAGCAGCGCCGTCGAACGCGGGACCCACCGACCAAGCTACGAGCCCGAGTCGTCGTTGCGGTGCGCGCGCACCCAGAGTTCCCCGATGCGGGAGAGTCGCGTCCGGTAGGACTTCCCGTGTTCCTCGCGCTCGACGTAGCCCTTGCCGCCGGGGCCGAGTTTGTCGACGGTGTACGTGACTTTCGATCGGAAACTGTCCGTGTACTCCTCGTTGAGGTCGGCGGCGAGGGTCTTCGCGAGGTCGCTGACGGAGTCGAACTCGCCGTGTTCGCCGAGCGTGAACAGGATGAGTTCCTCGAAGGGTTTGACGTTCGAGAAGGAGGCGACGGGGAGTTCGACGACGTGGCTGCCGTCGATTTCCTTCGCGCCGATGGTGGTGCCGCGCTCGTCGAACTCCGCGAGGAGGTCGCGGGCGTCCGCGAGTTGGTCGCGCACGTCGCCGGCGTCGACGTCGCCGTCCGCGACGGCTTCGAGGAGGTCCGCGCTCGCGCGCAGTTCCTCGGCGAGTTCGGTTTCGAGGTACTTCTCGGGGGCCGTGTAGTAGGTGTGGATGCGCTCGCGGTCCCCGGGGCGTTCGACCATGATGGAGTGGGCGGCGGTCGCGAACGCGAACGAGACGGTGCGGGGCATCGACGCGATGTTCACCCAGACTTCGCCGTCGGGGTCGGCGTCGAGTTCGTCCTCGATGAGGTCGTAGGCCTGCTCGAAGGCGTCGTCGTAGTCGTAGACGTCGGCGACGGAGACGCGCTCGGTCTCGGCGCCGAGGAGGTTCCGGAAGTCGTCTTCGAGCTTCTGGGAGATGCGCTGGCTGTACTCGACGTTCGCCTCGCTGCCGACCGCACCCTCCAGGAGCACGACGCGGTCGACGGAGAGCTGTTCGCGCACGAGCGGCGCGATGAGCCGGTCGTAGTCGAAGCCGACCGGGACGACGTGCGTCTGCATGCCCGAGCCTTGGGCAATCCCGCTGAAAAGGCTACCGCGGCGGGGCGTACTTACTTCCCGCGGGACCCCGACGTGGCGACCATGGACTCGGGTCGCGCTCGCACGCTCGCCGGCACGGCGCTCGTCGTCGGCGGCGCGCTCACGGTGCTGGGATTCGTCACGGCGGAAGCGCTCTACCCGGGGTACAGCGCCGCCGACCAGACGATAAGCGCGCTCGGCGCGGCCGACGCGCCGGCGGCGTCGCAGACGACGTTCAACGCGACGATGGTCGTCACCGGCCTGCTCCTGTTGCCCGTGGCGTACGCGCTCCACGAAGTGTACGGCCGGCCGGTGCTCACCGGTGTCTTCGCGGTCACGGCCGTCGGCGTCGCCGGCGTCGGCGCGTTCCCGACCCAGACGGGCGTACCGCACGTCGTCGCGGCGTTCGTCGCGTTCGGCGGGCTCGGTGCGTCGGCGCTCGCGGCCGGGGCGACCGTCCGCGGGCCGATGCGGTACGTCGCGGGCCTGCTCGGCGTCGCGGAACTGCTCGCGCTCGTCGCGTTCGTCGCGCTCGGCGGCGGGACGCCGCTCGGCATCGGCGGGCTGGAGCGGTGGGTCGCGTACCTCGGGGTCGCGTGGGTGCTGGCGTTCGGCGGGTTCCTGTTCGGCGGCGTCGACGCGAGCTAGCAGAAGTCGTCGGTCGATACGACGGTCGCGAACTCGCCGCGGAGGTGGGCGAGCGCCGCGCGGTGGTTGGCGTCGGCGTCGATAGTGTCGCCGTCGCGGGTCTCCCGCTGGAAGGTCGCGGTGGCGTCCGCGACGACCGAGACGTCGAAGCCGAGGTTCTCGGCCATCCGGGCGGTCGTGGAGACGCAGTGGTCGGTCGTTAGCCCGCAGACGACGAGTTCGTCGTGGCCGCGCTCGCGCAGCCACGCTTCGAGGCCGGTGCCGACGAACGCGCTGTTGACGCGCTTCGTGAAGACGGGTTCGTCGTCGCGGGGTTCGGTCTCGGGCTTCCACGCGAACCCGGGTCCGTCGGCGCGCAGCGGGCTGTCGGGCTCCGTGGAGTCGTGGCGGGCGTGGACGACGGGGTCGCCGCGCTCGCGCCACGCCGCCAGCAGCCGGGCGGCGTTCGCTTCGGCGTCGGGGTTGTTGCGCGCGCCGTACGCGGGGTCGTCGAACCCCGTCTGGAAGTCCACGAGCAGGAGGACGGCGCTCATCGCGGCGGCCTCACGCGGTCACCTTCAGCGGGCACGTCTCCGGCGCCTGTTCGTCGTCCTCGCTGAGGAGGTACTGGGGCCACTCGCGGTCGCCGTCGTTGCCCCACTCGCCGAGGTCGGCGTGCGGGCACGCGGCGTCGTCGTAGTCCTCCAGCCGGCTGCGGATGCGGTCGCGGGCCCGCTGGCCGGCGTCGGTGTCGCCCGTGATGCCCTCGAAGATGGTCCGCGGCTGGAACGTCACTTCGAGGCCGACGGGGAACTTCCGGCTCTGCCGGGTGTCGTAGAACGGCGCGCGGGCGGTCGGGAAGATGGGTTCGCCGCCGAAGCAGAACTCCCAGTAGGGGTCGTCGGGGTCGGTGGGGATGTCGGCGGGCCACGGCTCGGGGTCCTCGACGTGGAGGAACTGGAGGACGTGCCAGAAGTGCTCGTGCCAGCGCGCCTCCGGCAGCGACTCCTCGGGGGGCGCGAAGAACACCGCGAAGCTCACGCGGTCGCCGTGGTCCTCGTAGACGTCGAGGAACTCCAGCAGCGCGTCGCGGAGCGCGAACAGCGCGTCCGGGCGCGTCATCGAGTCCACGAACGCGTACAGCGGGCGGCCCTCCTCGACGGACGCCTTCCCGAAGAAACAGGGGAACGGCTCGCCGTCGCGCTCGCCGGTCACGGACTCGGTGAAGTTCCGGAAGTGGCGCTGCGCCCACTCGGGGACGGCGCCGGCCTCGACGCGCTCGGTGGCGGTCTCGTGGTCGAGGACCGCGCCCAGTTCGACCTCGTTCATGGCCGAACGTGTGCGGCCGTCCCCCTTCTGTGTTTCCCGCGGCCACAGTTCGTTCGACGCTCGTTCGAAACGCCGCCGGAGAGCCGGGGATTTCTGGTGGTTCGTCCGGACCGTCAGCGGTTTCTCCGGCTCGCGCCAACTGCGGCTATGAGCAAGTGGCTGTCGTCGGGGCTGCGCCGCGACGTCTGCGTGGTCGTCGCCAGCGAGGGCTCCCCCACCCAGCAGTCGGTCAAGCGCGCGATAGAGCGGAAGAACGACGAGCGCATCCGCCCGAAGCGGTTCAACGGCGCGGTGAACAAGCTCGAAGACGCCGGGATACTCGAGCGCGAGCGCGACGGCGTCCACGACCGCCTCCTGCTCACGGAGGCGGGCGAGCGGCGCCTCCGCGAGCACCGCGAGTGGGTCGACGAGCGCCTCGCCGACTGGTAGCTAGTCGGCGGCCTCGAAGTAGACGCTCGCGTCCTCGCTGGTGGCCTGCGCGGTCACCGCGGAGACGCCGACCGTGAGCACGAGCCCGATGGCCATGCCGACGACCGAGGGGAGCCAGCCCCAGTAGGCGTCCGCGAACACGGGGACACCCTCGACGTACACCGTCGGGCCGAAGACGGTGAGGAGGTAGAACAGCTGGCTGCCGCCGATTCCCGCGAGCATCCCCGAGCGCGTGGTGTCGCGCCAGTAGAGCGCGACGCCGACCGGGAGCGCGAGCTGGGCGAACCCGCCGAAGGCGGTCTCCCCGATGGAGACGAGCGTGCCGGGCGTGAACAGGCTCGCGACGAACGTCGCGGAGGCGAAGACGACGACGCCGATGCGCCCCAGTTTGTTCTCGTAGGCCTCGCTGGCGTCGGCGTTCACGAACGGCCGGTAGAGGTCGCGCGTGAAGTACGACGCGCCCGAGAGCAGCATCGAGTCCGATGAACTCATCATCGCAGCGAGCGCGCCGGCGACCACGAGCGCCGCGAACCAGCCCGGGGTGTATTCGGCGAGCAGCACGGGGAGGATGTTCCCGCCCTCTGGCATCGCGAGCCCGACGCCCTGCGCCCACGACCCGAGCAGGAACGCCGGCACGAACAGGAGCACGACCAGCACCGGCCACAGCGCGAACGTGCGCTTCAGGACTTTCTCGGACTTCCCGACGAAGAACCGCTGGTTCACCTGCGGGAACATCGTCACGCCGAACGCGATGCCGATTGCTTGGGAGAGCATCCACTGCGGCGAGTAGACGCCGCCGCCGAGCGCGCGGAACTCCGTCGGCATCGCCGCGCCGATGCCGCCGGGTTCGGCGGCGAGCGCGCTCGCAATCCACGCGAACGCCAGCCACACCATCGACAGCATGAACACGCCCTGCAGGGTGTCCGTCCACGCGACCCCGCGCATCCCCGACAGCACGACGTAGGCAATCATGAACAGCGTGATGAAGCCCGCGCCCGCCCAGTACGGGACCACTCCATCAGTAAGCGCTTCGAGCGCGGTGCCGGCGCCGACCTGCTGTAACATTACGTACGGGAACAGCCAGAAGATGCTGACCGCGGCGACCAGCCCGCGGAGGGTCGTCGAGCCGAAGCGGTCGCCGAGCATCTCGCCGAGCGTGACGTAGCCGTGCGCGCGGCCGAGCAGCCACTGACGGTAGCCAAGCAGGTACCACAGCAGGCCGAACAGCACGCCGTCCATCAGCCCCATCACGAGAATCCACTCGGGGCCGGAGGAGAACGCGGTGTTCGGGCCGCCGAAGAACGTGAACGCCGACAAGAGGGTGGCGAACGTCGTGAACAGCAACACGCCGGTCCCGAGGCCGCGGCCCGCGAGGTAGTAGTCCTCGGCGGTCTGGTCGGTGACGCGGTAGGCGACCGCGCCGACGGCGAGCGCGACGACCATGTACGCCGCGACGATGCCGATTTCCAGCAGCGCGCTCATTTCGCCACCCCCGCGAACGTCCCCCAGTCGCGGCGCGCGAACGCGGCGAACGCCGCCGCGGTGACGACCATCCAGCCGACGTGCCACCACACCCAGACGGGGAGGCCGGCGACCATCGAGGCGTCGTTCCACAGGAACCACGGAATCGCGAGCGCGATGAGGACGACGAAGGCGATTCCCCAACCGAGCGCCGAACGTGACGTCATCTTACCACCACGTGTCTACTAATGTGGGTTAAATGTTGCTGTAATCCTCTACACTCCGTTCCATAGAAAATTTTTCTCCTAACTCCGAATCGGGCACCTCGACGTCTCCCAACGGTGTTCGGCGACGACCGCGTCCCAGGCGGGCCGAGTCCCGGGACGAGAGCGGGGACGGGCGGTCGACGCTGACGGCCGTCGCGACAGCTATTTCCCGGACGCCTCCATAGTTCTAGGAGAGAACAATACTGATGGAGGACACCGCGAAGTACCTCATTCACGCGGACTTCGTCGCCGACGGGGTCGTCGAGCGCACCGACGTGGTCGGTGCCGCCTTCGGGCAGACCGAGGGCCTGCTGGGCGACGACCTCGACATCCGCGACCTGCAGGACTCCGCGAAGCTCGGCCGCATCGACGTCGCCGTCGACAGCGAGGGCGGCCAGTCCTTCGGCACCATCACCATCGCGTCCAGCCTCGACCGCGTCGAGACCGCGACGCTGGCGGCCGCGCTCGAAGCCGTCGAGCGCATCGGCCCGTGCCGCGCGCAGGTCGAAGTCGACCGCATCGAGGACGTCCGCGCCGCCAAGCGCCGCGAAATCGTCGACCGCGCGAAGGAGCTGCTGGCGTCCGCGTTCGACGAGGGCGCCATCGACTCCGACGACATCCTCCGCGAGGTCCGCGAGAGCGTCCGCGTCGAGGACGTCACCGAGTACGAGGGCTTCCCCGCGGGTCCGAACGTCGCCACCAGCGACGCCGTCCTCGTCGTGGAGGGGCGCGCGGACGTCGTGAACCTCCTCCAGTACGGCATCAAGAACGCCGTCGCCGTCGAGGGGACGAACGTCCCCGACGCCGTCGCCGACCTCACGCGCGAGCGCACCGCGACCGCGTTCCTCGACGGCGACCGCGGCGGCGACCTCATCCTCCGCGAGCTCCGGCAGGTCGGCGACCTCGACTACGTCGCACGGCCGCCGGACGGCGAGTCCGTCGAGGACCTCTCCCGGGGCGCCGTCGACGCCGCGCTCCGCGAGAAGTCCCCCGCGGACACCGCGACGCTCGTGAGCGACCGCGAGGACGACGAGACGCGGCAGGACGCGGTCGCAGACGCGCCCGCCGGAACGACGTCCGCGGTCGAATCCGTCGAGGAGGCGACCGCGGCGACCGACGGCAGCGCGACGCCCGCGCCCGAAGCGACCGCGGCGACGGCGGTGCAGACCGACCCCGAATCCGCGGCGGAGCCGGCCGAACCCGTCTCGAAGACGGTCGGCGACCACGTCGAGGCGGTCGTCGGCTCCGGGACGGTTCGGCTGCTCGGCGACGACCTCGACGTCCTCGCGGAAGCCGACGCCGACGAGGCGATGGAGGCGCTCGAATCCGCCGCCACGGTCCCGCGGGTCGTCGTGCTCGACGGCCCCATAACGCAGCGCCTGCTCGACGTCGCCGCTCAGCGCGGCGTCGCGAAGCTCGTCGGCACCAGCGCTGGCGAGTTCGTCAAACAGCCCGCCGGCGTGCGCGTCCACACCGCCGACGACTACTGATTCTGCAGAAGTTAGGCGAGGCCGACCAGCAGCGCGAGCGCGCCGCCGGCGACGCCGCCCGAGAGGGTCGCGATGAAGTTCACGGCCTGATTCCCGACGACGCCGCCCTCGATGAGCGCGCCGGCGACGCTGTCCGCGGTCATCCCGACGAACCCGGCGGCGACGACGACGCCCGCGCCCGCGAGCCCGAACCCGAAGACGGCGACGCAGATGGCGGCGATGAGACCCGCGCCCGCGAGCCCCGCGAGTTCGCCCTGCCACGTCACCGCGCCGTCGGTCCCGGGTTCGACGCGCTCGAACGTCGTCACGAGCCGCGGGGTGTCGAAGAGGCCGCCGACCTCGCTGGAGAGCGTGTCCGCCAGCGCGGTGGCGACGGCGCCCGCGTACGCGAACTGGTACGCGAGGTCCGACAGCGGCACGTGGGCGTGCGCGGCGTACAGCAACAGCGCGAGCAGCGCCGCCGCGGAGTTCCCGAGGACGTTCCCGGTGCCGCGCGCGCCCTCGTTGTCCTCGGCGACGCCGCGTTCGAGCTTCTGGTCGTAGCGGAATTTCGTCGTGAGACTGCCGATGGCGAAGAACGCGATGAGCACCACGAACCAGCCGTAGTCGCCGAGCACGACCGCCAGCAGCCCGAGGAGCACGCCCGTCAGCATCCCCGCGACCGAGGTGGCGTCCAGCGCGTAGGAGACGTAGCCGAACCCGGAGGTGACCGCGAGCGCGACGGCGACGCGCTCCCACGCGGTCGCCGCCGACACGTCCGCGAACGGCGCCAGCACCGCGAACAGCCACAGCAGCAGCGTCACGGTCACGAGCACCACGGGGTCGTCCCGGCCGACGAACACCGAGCGCAGGATGCCGGCGGCGAGCGCGCCGCTCGCCGCGAGGAACACGTGCGTCGGGGCGACGACCGGCTGGCCGCCGACCGACGCGACCACGCCCTGTCCGGCCAGCGCCGCGAGCGCGCCCAGCACGACGAAGCCAACCATCGAGAGCGCGCGGTTCTCGCGGGCAGCGAGCACGAGCCGCCGCCCGAGGTCGCCGTACCCGACGACGAGCACGCTCGCGACGAACACGCCCACCGGCACCTCGAACAGCGGCACGAGGAGGCCGACGCCGGCGGCCGCCAGCGAGAACCCGACGAGCGCCAGCAGCCGCCCCTCGCGGCGGTCGCGCGGCGTCGAGAACACCTCGAACAGCCGGCCCTCGGGGACGACGGCGGCTGCCGCGGCGACGAGCACGAACGGGGCGGCCGCTGCCCGGCCGAGCAGCGGCGCGAGCAGCGAGAGCGACGCCACGAGCGCGAACGCCGCGGCGCGCCGGAGACTCCAGTTCACGTCCGTCGTGCGTTGCCCGGGACCGTACTTAACTTCCCCGAAGCGGGAACCGCGACGCGCGCACCGGTCGGGACCCGGATCGCGGCGCCCGCAGACCCACAGGGTTTTGGGCCGCGGCGGCGGATGCGACGGTGTGGGCCTCTACGACCGCTACCTCGCGCTCCGCGTGCGCCGCCACGACGCCGACGCGCCCGACCACGTCGCGCTCGTCATCACGGAGCGCGACCTCCTCGAAGCCGGCGCGTACGACACGCTCGCGGAGTTCTTCGGGTGGGCGTTCGACTACGGCGCCGACCGCGTCACCGTCTACGTGAGCGTCCTCGACGAGGCCGCCGTCCCCACCCTCGAACGCGAACTCGCGCGCGTCGACGCCCCCCGCGAGGTCGCCGTTCGCGGGCCGGACGACGACCAGCGCGCGGACGCCCCGATTCAGGTGAGCGTCGGCCACGGCGGCAAACAGGAGTTCGCGACCGCCGTCCAGAGCGTCGCGGAGGCCGTCGCCGCCGGCGAGATGGACCCCGAGGACATCGACGAAGACGTCGTTGAGTCCGAACTCGTGTTCCCCGAGGAGCCCGACCTCGTCATCAAGACCGGCGCCGAGCGCCTCTCGGACTTCATGATCTGGCAGTCCGTCTACTCGGAGCTGTACTTCACGGACGTCAACTGGCGGGACTTCCGCAAGCGCGACTACCTGCGCGCGGTGCTGGACTACGAGAACCGACAGCGGCGGTTCGGGCGGTAACGAACTACCTGTAGTATTTTGGCGAGTGCCGGGGGTCACCCAACTTAATTATTCGAACCGTCAATACTGAGACTCAGAGAGCGTATGAACATTCTTCCCTATCACCATCCGGATGATAAGCAATTCTCGCTCGTTTTCGTCACTGACGACCGCACGGCGTTCGAGGACCGCCTTCAAGCGGAGCGGGACAAAGACAACGTGGACGCGAAGCGTTTCATCGATTCGGTAGACGACAGTACTCGGTATGCGGTTTTCACTGACACCCACCGGTCAGCGGACTCTGTTCCTAGTTTCGACAACACAGACGAGCTTCGGCAATGGCTGCGTTCAGAGTTCAACGACGACCTCCCGGTAATCAACGCTATCTACACGTTCTTTGACGAGCTAATGTCGACGAAACGTGAGCAGGGGGACCCGTTAGAGGCGTACAAACAGATCGAATTAGAGAAGATTCCCGAGATTCTGGACAGCGTTGAGTGGCAGCAGTCCGTTCCAGAGGTTGGCGCAGAGTTACTCTCTGAATTTGTGCTCACTCATCCGATGCCGAACACCAACCACCGTACTGGCATCATTCTGCTTGACCGCTATCTACAGTCATTCGACGACGAGGTGAGCATTCCGGATACAGGTGAAACCGGGGAGTGGTATGACTGGGCCTCGAACTACGTCGAGGATTCGAAACGACTGCTTACACTGCGACGCCGATACCGTATTTTCAGATACGCGCAGAAATTAGGCTACGACGCTATCGAACGCAAGCACAGCGTCATGATTCAGCTAGACGAATACGACATCCATCGCTCGGACGCGTTCGACCACTTTACACGGGCACACCTGAAACGAACTGAGGAATTTGTCTATACGGTATTGAAGAAAACAGATGCTACACACTTAGTCAACGTCGAAGATGATGGAAAACGCGCGTTCATCAGCCGTCTGTAGCGTCGTATTCGTCAGTCTGGAAGTACGACGAGCTTGCGGGCCACCTCTCGACCGTCTTCCGTGAGGTCAGACGGAGCCCCCGCTTCTTCGCGGAGCACTCGCTTGAACTCGCTGTTATCGATGGCCATCTGTACTCGAAGGTAGTACGGCCGGCATATAAACTCTGTCGTCCAGCAGCGGCCCTTGCCGGCGAACAGCGTTTCTGGCTTCAGTCCGCAGACTGCCCGTCGGCCTCGACGTCCTCGGGCGGCTCGGGGAGCGTGCTCTTGAACCGGTCGAGGACGCGCCGCGCCTCGCTGACCTCGCTGCCGAGCGCGCGAACGAGCGCGAGCGCGCGCTCCGCTCGCGTCCGCCGCCACGACGCCTCCCGGGACTCGTAGGTGCGCACCGCGCGCAGGAAGTCGACTTTCGAGAACTCCGGCCAGTACGGCGTGCAGAAGAACACGGCGGCCTCGCTGCCGTTTGCGTGCCACGGCAGGAAGTTCGACGTGCGCTCGTCGCCGCCGGTGCGGATGATGAGGTCGACGTCCTGCACGGGGCTGGTGTGGAGCCGCGACTCGATGTCTTCGAGGTCCACGTCCTCGGGCGCGAGGTCGCCGTCGGCGACGGCCTCGGCGACACCGCGGGCAGCGCCGAGCAGTTCCGCGCGGCCGCCGTACGCGAGCGCGACGTTCAACGCGAAGCCGTCGTAGCCGGCAGTCCGGGACTCGGCGTACTCGACGGCGTCCTGCACGCGCTCGGGGAGGCGGTCGGTGTCGCCGATGGCGCGAATGCGGACGCGCTGGTCGTGGACGCGGTCGGCGTCCGCGAACTCCGTGAGCTTCTCCTCGAGGAGGTCGAAGAGGTGCTGTTGCTGTTCCTCGGGGCGTTCGAAGTTCTCCGTGGAGAACGCGTACAGCGTCAGCTCCTCGACGCCCAGCTCCGCGCACCAGTCCAGCACCTGTTCGGTGGTCTGGGCGCCGGACTGGTAGCCCTGGGTGGCGTCCTCGCCGCGCTGGCGGGCGTACCGGCGGTTGCCGTCCTGGATGACGGCGACGTGCGCGGGCGCGCCGTCGACCTCGCGGCGGAGGACGCGCTCGTAGCCGGCGTTCAGCGCCGAGCGGAGCCAGTCTCGCATCACGCGAGACGACGACAGTGGGACGTATCAGCCTTCTGTTCGCGCGCGAACCGCCGCGCAGCGCCGAACCGCCACACGTATGGCCGGTAGGCGTGTCGTCTCAGCCATGAGCGAGACGGTCAACGAGGACCTCTACCGGGACACGATGGAACTCCTGCGGCCCGGCGACATCGAGCTCGCCGGCGCGGTCGTCCACACGAGCTACGACTCCAGCGCGGAGAGCATGCTCCACCAGCTCACCCTCGACGCCGGCGACGCGGTGGCCGAGCGCGCCGACGTCGGCGACACGTACGTCTACTCGGGCAACGACAGCGACGAGTTCGGCGTGAACCAGCACCAGGGCCTGACGCTGGACGGCGACGAGTTCGTCTGGGAGTGCCAGCAGCTGCTCCGCGAGGGCACGTTCGACCTCGTGCTGTACTGGAAGGCGACCGACGAGCACGACGCGCTCGTCGAGGACATCGAGGGCCTCGACGGCGTCGAGCGCGTGGTCGGCATCACCGAGGACGGCTTCGACGCGTAATCCGGCGACGGCTGCGGGCCGCGCGACGAACCGGTCGTTTCCGCGGTGGCGGCGGCGCTGTCGGTGTTTCTCCGTTCCCAGTTCGCGGCGCGAGTCGGGCCGTTTATGGTTCGCGCTCCCCCAGTGGTGGCTATGGATATCGCGGACCTCGACGACCGGGACCGCGCGGTACTGAACGCGTTTCAGGGGGGGTTCCCGGTCGTGCATCGGCCGTTCGAGCCGGCGGCGCACGCGCTCCGGTCGCGGGGCGTGGACATCGACCCGGCGGGCTTGCTCGACCGCGTCCGCCGCCTCGACGACGAGGACGTGCTGACGCGGTTCGGCGCGCTCATCAACGCCGAGGAGATCGGCGGGAGCGCGTCGCTGGTGGCGATGCACGCGCCCGAGGACGAGTTCGAGGAAATCGCGGAGACGGTCAACGGGTTCCGGGAGGTCGCGCACAACTACGAGCGCGAGCACCCGCACCTGAACATGTGGTTCGTCGTGTCGGTCGCGGACGACGAGTCCGTCGAGGACGTGCTCGCGGACATCGAGGCGGAGACCGGCCAAGAGACGTACAACCTCCCGAAGCAACAGGAGTTCCGCGTGGAGGCGAAGTTCCTCGTGGACGGTCCGATTTCGGACGGCGACGTGGACCTCTCGCACCTCGGGCCGACGCCGGACCCGACCGACCGCGAGACGCTGACGCCCGCGGAGCGCGACCTCGTGCTTGAGGTGCAGGACGGCCTCCCGGTCGTGGAGACGCCGTATCAGGCGGTCGCCGAGGAAATCGGCCAGGAGACCGACTGGGTCGTGGAGACGCTGCGGCGGTTCAACGAGGAGGGGAAGGTCCGCCGGGTCGGCGTCATCCCGAACCACTACTCGCTGGGGTACACGGAGAACGGGATGACCGTCTGGGACGTCCCCGACGACCTCGTCGAGGAAGTCGGACCGGCCGTGGCGAGTCTGGACTTCGTGACGCACTGCTACGAGCGCCCGCGCCACGACGGCGTCTGGGAGTACAACTTCTTCGCGATGACACACGGCCGCAGCGAGGAGGAGAGCCAGCAGCGCATCGAGCAGGTGCGGGACGTGATGGCCGACTACTGGGACGTCGGCGAGGACGACTGGGACACGCTGTTCTCCACGCGCATCCTGAAGAAGACGGGCATCCGGCTGGCCGAGCGCGCGGACGCGAACACCGCATGAGCGGGGGGCAGACGCAGTGATTCCGCTGTTCCACGACTTCGAGGGGGAGACGGTGCTGGTCGTCGGCGGCGGGCCGGTGGGCGCGCGGAAGGCCCGGAAGTTCGCTCGCGAGGCCGACGTGGTCGTGTTGAGTCCCGAGTTCGCGGACGCGGACTTCGGTGCCGCCGAGCGCGTGCAGGCCGCACCCGGTCCGGAGGACGCCGCCGACTGGGTGGCGCGGGCGGACCCGGCGCTGGTGGTCGCGGCGACCGACGACGCCGACGTGAACGACGCGTTCGCGGGCGCGGCACGGGAGGCCGGCGCGCTCGTGAATCGCGCGGACGAGTCCGGCGGTCGGGACGCCGACAGCGTGGTCGTACCGGCGACGATTCGGGACGACCCGGTCGCGGTCGCGGTCTCGACGGGCGGCGCCAGTCCCGCGCTCTCGAAGTACCTCCGCGAGCAGCTGGAGGACGAGCTGGCGGGCGCGGGCGGTATGGCGGACCTAACCGCGTCGCTGCGCGCGGAGCTCAAGGCCGCCGACGTCCCGCCCGAGACGCGCCGAGATGCAGTCAGAGCGGTGGTACGTTCGGGGCCGGTTTGGAAGGCTTTACGTACTGGTGGGACAAACGCCCGGCAAACAGCCGACGACGTCGTCGCAGGCGTCGTGGGGAACACAGAGTGGTCCACGTGAACGGAAACACAGGCGTCGTCTCGGGCGTGCGCGTCTCCCACGAGTCGGCCTCCCTCTCGGAGCTGGAGGCCGCGAGTGCGGACAGCGAAGCGGACGCGCTCGACGCGCTGCTCGTCGAGCCGGCCGTCGAGGAAGCGTTCGTGATTCAGACGTGCCACCGCTCGGAGGCGTACGTCGTCGCTGACGAACCGAGGGACGGCCGCCGCGCGCTCGCCGCCGCCGGCTTCGACCCGGCCACGGAGGGCGCCGTCGCGATGGGGCACGAGGAGAGCCTGCGCCACCTGCTCCGAGTGGCCGCCGGCCTCGAATCGCTCGTGGTGGGCGAGGACCAGATTCTCGGGCAGGTGCGGGACGCCTACGACACCGCGCAGGACGCCGGCGCGATCGGGCACGTGCTCCGGCAGGCGGTGACGAAGGCCATCCACGTCGGCGAGCGCGCGCGAACCGAGACCGCCATCAACGAGGGCGTCACGTCGCTGGGGAGCGCGGCGGTCCGCCTCGTCGAGGACGAAGTGGACGTCGACGGGGCGACCGCGCTGGTCGTCGGCGCCGGCGAGATGGGCGCGCTCGCGGCGAAGGCGTTCGCGAGTTCGGGCGTCGAGCGCGTCGTCGTCGCGAACCGGACGCCCGCTCGCGCCGACCGGGTCGCCGACGCCGTGGACGCCGACGCCGAAACCGCGTCGCTGGCGGAGGCCGCCGACCACGCCGCGGACGCGGACGTCGTGGTCACTGCGACCAGCAGCCCCGACTACGTGCTGGACGAGGACGCGCTGTCGGCCGCCGGCGAGACGGTCGTCGTTGACCTCGCGCGGCCGCGGGACGTCGCGCCCGACGCGGCGACGCTGGACGCGGTCTACGTCCACGACCTCGACGACCTCCACGCGGTCACGGAGTCCACGCGCGAGCAGCGCGAGGACGCCGCTCGCGAGGTCGAGTCGATGCTGGAGGCGGAGTTCCAGCGGCTGCTCGCCCAGTACAAGCGCAAGCGCGCCGACGAGGTCATCGCGCGCATGTACGAGAGCGCCGACCGCCTGAAGGCCCGCGAGGTCTCGACGGCGGTCTCGAAGCTGGAGGCCGCGGGCGGCGAGGTCTCCGAGGAAGAGCGCGAGGTCTTGGAGTCGATGGCGGACGCGCTGGTCAGCCAGCTGTTGGCGGCGCCGACGAAGAGCCTGCGGGACGCCGCCGAGGAGGACGACTGGTCGACCATCGCGACCGCACTCGAACTGTTCGACCCGGACTTCGAGGACGGGATGCCGTTCGACGCGCCCGCCGGCGAGGCGACGCCCGCCGAGTCCGAGGACTAAGCGTACCCGAGCCTGATTCCTGCGGCGACGACGATTCCGGCGGCCAGCGGCGGCACTACCGCGGCTGCGCCCGTGAGGCCGGCCGCGTCCGCCGCGGCCGCGACCGCGAGGACGAGGACGACGCCGATCGCGGTCGCGGCCGTCAGCGACCAGTTCGCGTCCATCAGTTCCGGGGTCGTCTCGGAGGCCCTTCGTCGTGACGGCGGGTACGATTATGTGACTGGCGCGTGACGCCACGACCATGGCAGAACTCCTCTCCGACGACGAGGTCGAGGAACGAGTCCCCGAGGGCTGGGAGCGCGAGGGCGACGAAATCGTGCGCACGTACGAGTTCGACGACTACCTGAAGGGCGTGGCGTTCGCCTCCGAGGTCGGGGAACTCGCGGAGGAGCAGTTCCACCACCCCGAGATTCGGATTCGCTACGAGGAAGTGGAGGTGCGGTTCACGAGCCACGAGGCGGGCGGCATCACGACGCAGGACGTCGAACTCGCGGAGCGCTGCGACCGCCTCCGGTAGGATGGACGCGCAGTACGCCTTCGCGGTGCGGTTCCGCCTCGACCCCGACTACGAGGTGCGCGTCGAGCCGCAGGTCTTCGAGACGCGCGTGGAGCGCGTCGCCGCCGAGCCCGGCGAGCCCGGCTGGCTGTTCTTCCGGGACAACCTCTGGCGGGGAGAAATCGGCGACCGCGACCACTTCCGCGAGCTGACGGCGGACGCGCTCGGCGTGCCGGTGGACTCCGTGGAGTACCGCGCGCTGGAGACCGACCGCGAGTACTACGACGCGCTCAAAGAGGAGGTCGGCGCGCACCTCGACCTGTTCAAGGCCGACAGCACGGCCGAGGTGCTGAACAAGTACCTCGGCAGTTCGGTGGAAGTGACGGACTGACACGCCGGGGCAAAACACTTGACGGCGAACCCCTTACGCACTGGCCTGATGCAGCCCGCCGACTACGACGTCTGGCTGTTCGACCTCGACGGCACGCTCGTGGACACCGAGTGGTCGTACACCCGCGAGGTGTTCGACCGCGTCGGCGACCGGGTCGGCCACGAGTTCTCGGACTACCAGGCGGAAGTGCTGTGGCACGGTCTGGGCGGCTCGCGGGACGCCCAGCTCCGCGAGTGGGGGTTCGAGCCGTCGGCGTTCTGGGACGCGTTCCACGACGTCGAGGACCCGACTGCGCGCGCGGAGGCGACGTACCTCCACGAGGACGCCGCGCAGGTCGCGGACCTCGACCGGCCCACGGGCGTCGTCACGCACTGCGCGGAGTTCCTCACCGAGCCCGTGATGGACAGCCTCGACATCGGCGACTGGTTCGACGTCGTGGTCTGCTGTGACGACGACACCGGCTGGAAGCCCGACCCGCGCCCCATCGAACTCGCGCTCGACGGCCTCGACGCGGGCCCGAACCACGACGGCGTCTACGTCGGGGACGCCGAGAGCGACGTGGGCGCCGCCCGGAACGCCGGGCTGGACGGCGTCCACGTCGAGCGCCACGACCCGCACAAGCGCGGGCACTGCGTGCTCGGCGACCACCGCGTCGAGTCTTTCGACGACCTCTTCCTCGCGCCCCGGTGCGCGGACTAGGCCTCGTAGCCCGCGAGGTCCGCGAGCACGTCCTCCACGTCGGCGAGCACGTCCGCGAGTTCCTGCACGCCACGTTTCTCGACGCGCTCGGGGTTCGCCAGCGCGCGCACCGTCTGCTCGCCCAGCGGCACGAATTCGAGCCCGAGGCGGTCCGCGGTCGCGCGCAGCGCGAGGCCGGCGTCCGCGTCGCCCTCCAGTACTGCTCGCGCCGGGCTCTCCGTGCCCTTCGTCTCGCGCTCGTAGCCGTCGATTTCCTCTGCGAGCGTGCGGCGGTCGCTGTCGCGCTCGTCGGCCAATTCGGCGAGCGCGTCGTCGAACGCGTCGCGCAGCCCGCTCGCAC
The DNA here is from genome assembly GCF_040435975.1 of Halobacterium sp. NMX12-1. Classification (NCBI taxonomy): domain Archaea; kingdom Methanobacteriati; phylum Methanobacteriota; class Halobacteria; order Halobacteriales; family Halobacteriaceae; genus Halobacterium; species Halobacterium sp. NMX12-1. The sequence continues at coordinate 2,539,583 of NZ_CP159204.1, forward strand.
CGGTGCGGTTCGACAGCGTTACGTCCGCGTCCACGAGGTCCGCGATACCGGAGACGGCGAGCGGATTGCCGGCGGGGACGACGAGCCCCCACTCGCGCGTCCACGACGCGAGTTCTTCGCCCTCACCTCTCCCATCCGTCGTTACAGCGACGTCCGGCACGCCGTTGCGGAGGCGGCGCGCGCCCTCGCGGGAGCCGAGTCCGAGGAATCGCGGGTTCGAGAGGCGGTCAAGCACGCGGTCGAAGCCGGGGTCGCGCTCGCCGACCGCGAACACCGACGGCGGGCGGACGTCCGGCGAGAACAGCTCCACTTCGACGGTCTCGCCCTCGTCGAGGTACTCCGTGTCGGCATCGACAGTCACGGTGCCGTCGGCCTCAACGAGACTCGTGGTCGCGCCCGAGCCCTTGTCCACGGGGTAGACGAGCGTCTCGCCGTCCCCGGACTCCACGAGGCCCGCCGGCATCAGGCGCGTGCGCCCCTCGCTGTAGCGCTCGCGGACCGCCATCGTCCCCTCCACGGTCGCCGAGCGCGGCTCCGGGAGGCCGGCGGCGTCCCGAATCTTCGGCGCGACGAACGTCCGGAAGATGGTGAGCGCGGACACCGGGTAGCCCGGCAGGCCGACGTACGCCGAACCCCCCATCTCGCCGAGGAGCATCGGCTTCCCGGGTTTGACGCTGACGCCGTGCAGGAGGAGTTCGCCGCGCTCCTCGACGACCTGATACACCACGTCGACGGCGCTCGCGGAGGTCGAACCGGAGGAGAGCACGAGGTCGCAGTCGTCGGCGGCGTCCCGCAGCACGCGCTCCAGTTCCTCGTAGTCGTCGCCCGCGTGGGGGTACAGCACGGGCTCGCCGCCCGCGTCCCGCACGGCAGCAGCGATGGAGTAGCTGTTCACGTCGTAAATCTGGCCCGCGCGGTGGCTCACCTCGCCGCCCGGACGCACCAGTTCGTCGCCCGTGGAGACGATGCCGACGCGGGGCTTCGCGCGCACCGGCACCGTCTCCATCCCGAGCGCCGCGAGCAGGCCGATTTCCCGGGACGTGAGCAACGTTCCCGGGCCGAGCACGCGGTCGCCCGCCGCCACGTCCGCGCCCGCCACCATCACGCCGTCCCCGGGCGCGAGCGACGTGCGGACGGTCACGGTGTCCTCGTCGCGCGCGGTGCGTTCGACCATCACCACCGCGTCCGCGCCGGGCGGCACGGGCGCGCCGGTCGAAATTTCGGCGCAGGTCCCTTCGTCGACGCTGACGTCGGGCTCGCTGCCCGCGTGGATGTCGCCGACGCACTCCACTTCCACGGGGTCGGTCTCGCTCGCGCCGAACGTGTCCGCCGCGCGGAGCGCGTAGCCGTCGACTTTCGCGCGGTCGAACCCCGGCACGTCGAGGCGGGCGTCCACGCGGTCCGCGAGCACGCGGCCGTCGGCGTCGTCCAAGTCCACGCGTTCGACGCCCGGCGACAGGTCGAGGCCGTCGATGACCTCGCGGGCTTCCTCGGGGCTGGCGAGGTCGCGGAACTGCTTGCGGTCGCTCATCGGTGCGCCTCCCAGTTCTCGACGGCGACTGTCTCGCCGGCGTCGACGCCCTCCGTCTGCTCGGGGACGACCACCCAGCCGTCCGCGAGCGCGACGCTTGAGAGCACGCCGCTCCCGCTCGAACTCACCGGTTCCGCGACCGTCTCCGCGCCGTCCTCGCGGAGGCGGACGCGCGCGAACGTCCGCACGCCGGGCTCGGAGCGAATTTTCCCGTCCAGCCGCGCCTGCACGCTCGGTGGATCGTCGAGCGGCATTCCGCCGACGCGCTTGAGTGCGGGTCGCAGGAACTGCACGGCGTTCACGATGCAGGCGACCGGGTAGCCCGGCAGCATCACCACGAGCGTCCCCGCGACTTCGCCGAGCGCGACGGGGTGGCCGGGCCGCAGCGCGACGCCGTGGACGAACACCTCGCCGAGATTATCGGCGACTTCCGGGATGAGGTCGCGTTCGCCGACCGAGGACCCTCCCGTGGTCACGACGACGTCCGCGTCCACGTTCGCCTCAATGGCGTCCGCGAGCGCGTCCTCGTCGTCGGTCACGACGTCCTCGTAGCGCGCGCTCGCGCCCCAGCGCTCCGCGAGTCGCGAGACGGTGAGCCCGTTCGTCTCCACGACCTCGCCGGGCTCGGGGTCGTCCTGCACGAGCTCCTCGCCGGTCGGAATCACGGCGACGTCCGGGCGCTCGTACACCTCGACCTCGCGCAGGCCGACGGACTTCAGCAGCCCAAGGTCCGAGGGTCGGAGGCGGTGGCCGGGCTCGTAGAGCCGGTCGCCCGCTTCGACGTCCTCACCGACGGGCGCGACGTTCTCGCCCTCGCCGACCGCCGAGAATACTTCGACGTCACCGCTGGCGGTGTCGGTCTGCTCTATCATCACGACCGCGTCCCCCCACTCCGGGACCGCGCTCCCCGTGTGCACGCGCTCGGCCTCGTCCCCGCGGAGGACCGCGGGCGACCGGTCGCTCGCGCCGAACGTGTCCTCGGCGCGCACCGCGAACCCGTCCATCGCCGCGCGCCGGTAGTGCGGGACGTCCCGCTCGGCGGTGACGGCCGTGGCGACCGTCCGCCCGTCCGCGTCGAGGAGAGGGACGCGCTCGGTGCGGTCGTGGACCGCCACGCGGTCGAGCAGCCGCTCGCGAGCGGCCTCGACGCGCGTTCGTTCCTTGAAGCCGGCGTCGTGCCGGTCGTGTTCGGTCATGAGCGTCCGTTGGGTGTGAGTAGGGGTAAAGGCTGCGTGGCCGACCGAAGGGAAGCCACGTTACCGCGAGCGGGGAGTGCGTGCCCGACCGTAGGGAGGGCACGATGGCGAGCGGTGACCGCAGGGAACCGTGAGCGCAGCGACCCGCGAACAGCGTAGGCGACTCGCGACCGTACCGCGAGCACCGTCAGCCCCCACCCGACAGCCGAACATCTTCCACAGACACGCCGATAACCGCGCTTAATTCGGCTTAACCGTCGCTAATCCGGGGCGAGCGACTGCATCGTTGAATACCCCGGCAGTCCACGAGTCGGGTGGCGGCAGTCGTTCGCCGCCGGTCAGGGCACACTGAGCGTCAGCGTGCGTCGCCGGACATCCCCCCTCTCGTCGTCGGCGACGCAGTCGGACCGCGCCACTCCCCCATCGGCGTGGGCCGCGTCAGCGTCTGTCAGGACGCCACCGGTGTGTCGAAGCACAGCCGGTTCCGCGCGCTCGCGGTCGTCCCCCGCCGCGAGCGCGCCCGTCCACGGTGGACGGTCCACTTCGTTTTCGCGGTCGTTCCCGCCGACGACCACCGGGTTTAACGCCGCGCCGACCCAACGTCGGAGTATGTCCCGCTTGCGCGAAGCGCTGGGGAGCCTGCCCGACTCCGTGTTCGTCGACGTCCTAGAGAGTGACGACGCCTACGCGTTCGTCGTCGACGTGCCGGGGGCGACCGCGGACACCGTGGACGTCCGCGTCGAGGGGAGGACGCTCGCGGTTGACGCGCGCCGCGAGAAGGACGTGCCCGTCGAGTTCGACTACCGCAGCGAGGAGCGGTCGCTGTTCCTCGAACTGGAGCTGCCGCTGCCGCCGGACGCCACCGACGAGGGGGCGTCCGCGAGCGTCGAGGACGGCGTGCTCGACGTGCGGCTGCCCAAGCGCGGCGACGACAGCCACAGCGTGCCCATCGAGGGGTAGACGGGTGGCGCTGTTCAAGGCGTACCGGCGGTTCGTCGTCGTGGTCTGGCAGTTCCTCCCGCTCGTGTGGGGGTACCTGCGCGACCGGCGGCGGTTCGTGTTGTTCGGCGGGAAGCGCCGCGTCACGACGGAGATGCGGGTGGCGCGCGCCCGCCGCCTGCTGGACTCGCTTCTGACGCTCGGCCCGACGTTCATCAAGCTCGGGCAGCTGTTGTCCACACGGCCGGACGTGCTGCCGCCGGAGTACGTGGAGGTGCTGGCGGACCTCCAGGACCGCGTGCCGCCCGCGGACTACGAGGACGCGAAGGTCGTCCTCGAAGACGAACTCGGCCCGGTCGAGGAGCGGTTCGACGACTTCGACGACGAGGCCATCAGCGGCGCGAGCCTCGGGCAGGTCTACACCGCGAAGATAGACGGCGAGGAGGTCGCGGTGAAGGTGCGGCGGCCGGACATCGAGGAGCTCGTGGAGGCGGACCTCCGCGTCGTCCGGTGGACGCTGCCGCTGGTCGCGCGGTTCGTCGGGGAGTCGCGGGCGTTCAGCCTCCAGAACCTCGCCGACGAGTTCGCGAAGACCATCCGCGAGGAGATGGACTACGCCCGCGAGGCGGAGATGCTCACCGAGATTCGCGGGAACTTCGCGGACGACCCGAGCGTCGTGATTCCGGCAGTCTACGAGACGCACTCCAGCAACCGCGTGCTCACGATGGAGTACGTCCCGGGGACGAAAATCTCGGACGTCGAGGAGCTGGACCGCCGCGGCATCGACCGCGAGGGGGCCGCGGAGACCGTCGAGCGCGCGTACCTCCAGATGATAATCGAGGACGGCGTGTTCCACGCCGACCCCCACCCGGGGAATCTGGCTGTTCGGGACGACGGCGCGGTGGTGTTCTACGACTTCGGGATGAGCGGCCGGGTCGACGAGTTCGTGCAGTCGAAGATCGTGGACTTCTACGTCGCGGTCGCCAACCAGGACATCGACGCGATTCTGGACGCGCTCATCGAGATGGGGACGCTCTCCCCGGAGGCCGACCGCGCGACGATGGCGGACGTGATGGAGCTCGCGATTCAGGACGCCCGCGGGGAGGACATCGAGACGTACCGCGTCCAGCAGATCGTCGGGCAGGTCGAGGACACCATCTACGAGTTCCCGCTGCGCCTGCCGTCGAACCTCGCGCTCGTGTTGCGGGTGGCGACGGTCGTGGAGGGCGTCTGCGTCACCCTCGACCCCGACTTCGACTTCATCACGGTGGCGACCGACTACCTCGCGGAGGAGGGCTACCGCGAGGAGTCCGTGCGGCAGTTCGCCGAGGAGACCGCCGACCAGTTCCAGCGCTCGGCGCAGTCGGCGGTCCGCATCCCACCGAAACTGGAGTCCGCGCTCGACCGCGTGGAGCGCGAGGACCTCCACGTGCGCGCGGACCTCGAAGACAGCGACGGCGTCGTCGACCGGCTGGCGCGCCGGGTGGTGCTCGGGCTCGCGTTCGCGACGAGCGTCCCGACGACCGCGTTCCTCTACGTGGAAGCGGACCTCGCCGCGGCCGGCGTCATGGCCGCGTTCACGGCGGCGGTCGGGGTCGGGCTCTACCGGTCGTTCCGGAAGCGCCGCGGGACGCTGGCGACCCCGCAGTTCACGCGACAGAACCTCGGGCAGCGCCGCGAGGACTGACTGCCGGCGCCGTCCCTGTTTTCACGCCGCCGCGAGAACGTCGGGTATGGACGTCGAACCCTTCGAGTTGGAGCGGTGGTTCGCGGAGTACGAGCACGACGCCGACGTGATGCTCGCGGAGAGCGGCGTCCGCAGCCTCCCGGCGGACCGCTTCGACACCGACCCCGGCGACCTCGGCTACGTCATTCCGACGGCGGGCGCGCCCGACGTCCGCGAGACGATTGCCGCGGACTACGCCCGGAGCGCCGACGAAGTGCTGTGTACGGTGGGCACCCAAGAGGCGAACTTCCTCGCGTTCCAGTCGCTTTTGTCGCCCGGCGACCACGCGGTCGTCGTCACGCCGACCTACCAGAGCCTCCACGCCGTCCCAGACTCCATCTGCGACGTGACGCGAGTCCCGCTGGACGAACCCGGCTGGACGCTGGACGTTGACGCGGTCGCGGAGGCAGTGCGGCCCGAGACCGAGTTAGTGGTCGTCAACAACCCGAACAACCCGACCGGCCGCAAGCACCCCGAGGACGCGATGCGCGCGCTCTACGAGGTCGCCGCCGACAACGACGCCTACCTGCTCGGCGACGAGGTGTACCGACTGCTCGCCGAGGACCCGGTGCCGCCGGTCGCCAGCATGGGCGAGTACGGCATCAGCACCGCCAGCCTCTCGAAGGCGTACGGGCTCGCTGGCCTCCGGTTCGGCTGGCTCGCCGGCTCCGAGGAAGTGGTCTCGGCCGCGGAGCGCTGGAAGGACTACACGACGATTTCCCCGTCGAAGTTCGGCCAGCACGTCGCCCGACAGGTCCTCGACGGCGAGCAGGAGGCGCTGCGCTCGGAAGCCCTAGAGCACGTCCGGGAGAACCACGAGATTACCGCGGAGTGGGCGCGCGGCCACGGCCTCGACTGGCCCGACCCCGTCGGCTGCAACGTCTTCCTACGCGTGCCCGACGGCTTCGAGGGGTCGCGGGACTTCTGCCGCACGGTCGTCGAGGACGCCGGCGTCGTGCTCGCGCCCGGAGACTGCTTCTCGACGGGCGGCGAGTCCTACGACGGCTACTTCCGGCTCGGCTTCGGGCTGCCGACCGACGAACTCCGCGAGGGGCTGGCGCGCGTCGACGACGTGCTCTGAACTGCACGGGTCTGCCCCAATCTCACGTTGCCGTCTCCGCGAGTGTGGGGGCCTCTCCCGGCCGGCCGGCGTTCCAAACCGTTTATACACGGCAGGCGTGAATCCGGGCGTATGGCGAAAGAGCAGACAGAAGTCCGGGAACTGCAGGAAGGCAACTACGTGATGATCGAGGACACGCCGTGTCAGATCAACGCCTACAGCACCGCCAAGCCCGGCAAGCACGGGAGCGCGAAGGCCCGCGTCGAGGCCGAGGGCGTCTTCGACGGGAAGAAGCGCAGCTTCAGCCAGCCCGTCGACGCGAAGGTCTGGATTCCCATCATCGAGCGAAAGCAGGGCCAGGTCGTCTCGCTGGAGTCCGAGACCGTCGCGCAGGTCATGGACCTCGACACCTACGAGACCGTGACGATGCAGATTCCCGCCGACCTCGACCTCTCGGCGGACGACAACATCGAGTTCCTCGAGTTCGAGGACAAGCGCAAGATTCTCCAGTAACGGATGTTCCCCGGCGCCAGCCCCGTCGACGAGTCCGCGGACGCGCCGTTCGACGACGCGGACTACGTCGCCGTGGGCGCGCCGCTGGACGTCTCTACGTCGTTCCGTCCGGGCGCGCGCTTCGGCCCGGACCGCATCAGGAAGTTCGCGCGCACCTTCGAGGACTTCCACCCCGCGACGGGGACGCACTTCTCCGAGCTGAACGTCGCCGACCACGGCGACGTCCACGCGTGGCACGACACCGCCGAGTACCTGGAGTACCTCGAAGGCGTCCTGACGGACGTCCACTGGGCGGACGCCGTGCCCGTGGTGCTCGGTGGTGAGCACACCGTCTCGGTCGCAGGTGTGCGCGCCGCTGACCCCGACGTGTTCGTCGCGCTGGACGCGCACCTCGACCTCCGCGAGGAACTCGGCGGCGACGAACTCAGTCACTCGACGGTCACCCGCCACGCGCTCGACGTCGCCGACGAAGCGGTCGTCGTGGGCGCGCGCTCGGGCAACGAGGCCGAGTGGGAGCGCGCCACCGAGAGCGACGTAACGGTCGTCGAACCCGGCGACGCCGCCGACTGGACGCCCGACTTCGACGGCTCGGTCTACCTGTCCGTGGACATCGACGCCGCGGACCCGGCGTACGCTCCGGGGACGGGGACGCCGGAGCCGTTCGGCCTCGACTCCGCGACGATGCGCGACCACGTTCGCGCGCTCGCGCCGCAGTCGGTGGGTTTCGACGTCGTGGAGGTCAACGACCGCGACGACGGCCAGGCCGCCACGCTCGCGGCGAAGCTCGTCCGCGAGTTCGTCCACGCCCACGCCGACGCCTGACTACTCCTCGACGACGTCCGCTCCGGGCGCGTTCCGCATCACGCTCCGCAGTCCCTTCCACGCGTTGTGCTTGCGCGTGTACCCCTCGCCGCTGCTCGCGATGACGTTGCCGTTGCGGTGGCGGAGCCGCCACCGGAACTCACCGGCCGCGTCCTCGAACACCTCGAAGCGCGCCAGCGACTGCGAGCCGTCGGCCGCCCCGACCGGAACCGCGCGGTCGGCGACGTCCGGAACGTCGGCCGGGGTATCGGCGTCGCTCTCGTCGCCAGTCGTTTCGCTCTCCTCGTCGGTCGTTTCGGCTTCGCTGGCTTCGTTGCCGGTCTCGACTGTAGAGACGGCGTCCCCCGCGTCGTCCCACTCTAACTCCAGTTCGAGGCTCAGTTCGTCGTCCTCGCGCTCGAACTCCACTTCTAGCGAGAGTTCCGCGGGCACGTCCACGGCGACTGCGTCGTCGCCCTCGCCGAGTCGAATCGACCCCGCGAGCAGGCCGTCGGCCACGTCGCCCAGCACGGCCGCGGCGTCCTCGGGGCTCGCAGTGACTTCGGATTCGTAGTCGTCTCGTGTCACAACGGGACTACGCGTCCGGTCGTGTTAAACGGTTGCAGCGGTGGAGGCAGTCGGGCGCTCGCGGCTCGCTCCGCTCGCCGCTCGCGATTCGAGGCCTCCCTTCGGTCGGCCTCGCTGCCGACGCCTAGAAGTCCCCGGAGCCCGCGCACTCGCACATGGACCTCTCGGACATCGTCGCGAAGTACGACCAGCGATTGCGCGTCGACGACTACGAGGACGCCGCAACGAACGGCCTGCAGGTCGGCCCCGGGGACGCCGAAATCGAGCGGGTGGCGTTCGCGGTGGACGCCGCGACCGCGACCATCGAGGCGGCCGTCGAGTGGGGCGCGGACCTGCTGGTCGTCCACCACGGCGTCGTCTGGGGTGGCATCGACGCGGTGACGGGCCGCGAGTACGACCGCGTGCAAGCGCTGTTGGACGGGGACTGCGCGCTGTACGCCGCCCACCTCCCGCTGGACGGCCACCCGGAACTCGGGAACGCCGCGCGGCTCGCCGACCGACTCGGCTTGGAGAACCGCGCGCCGTTCGGCGCGCACGCCGGCGAACACCTCGGCTCTCGGGGGACCGCGCCGACGGGCTTCACCGCCGACGAGCTCGCCGCGACGCTCGACGACGAACTCGACCCCGAGGGCGGCGTGCAGGCGCTTGACTTCGGCCCGGACACCATCGAGGACGTGGCGGTGCTGACCGGGAGCGGCGCCGACTGGATTCGGGAGGCCGAGGCCGACGGCGTGGACGCGCTCGTCACCGGCGAGGGCAAGCAGAAGCTCTACCACGAGGCGCGGGAGGCCGGTATCTCGGTGTTCCTCGCGGGCCACTACGCCACGGAGACGCTGGGCGTGCGCGCGCTCCAGTCGGTCGCCGACGACTGGGGCGTGGAGACGACGTTCCTCGACCACCCGACCGGGCTCTGAGCGCGCGACCCGCAACCGGCGAACCTCGCCGCGAGACAGTATCACGAGCGAAAATCGGGGGCGAACCCTTTTGTCGTATCCCGGTGACCCGAGGAAGGAAGATGGGGATTGCCCGCCAGTTCGAACGAGTCAGGGGGAGCTACGGAGCGAAGCTCGCCGTAGCCCTACTCGTCGTCGTCGCGATTGCCGTCGGCGTCGGCGCGATGGTGTACCAGCAGACCAACGACCAGCTACAGGAGGACGTGCGCTCGGAGCTGTCCGCGACCGCGGACGCCCGCGCCGCGCAACTGGACGCGTTCCTCGACAACGTGCGCGGCCAGACGCGGCTGGCGTCCTCGCGGCCGGAACTGGCGTCCGGGGACCGCGACCAGATTTCGTCGTTCCTCGACGAGCTCGCCGCCAGCGACTCGCTACCCGACGGCGTCGCCGCGGTCAGCTACTACGACGCCGACAGCCAGCGCATCGTCGAGAGCTCCAGCGACCAGCTAGCCGGCGTGGACGCCGGCGAGCAGGGCGCGGCGTTCGCCACGGACCCGCCGGCGTTCGAGAGTGCCGACGGCGTCGCCGTGACCGCGCCGTTCGAGCTCGACGCCGTCGACTTCCCGGTCGTCGCCGTCCTGTCGCCCGTGGACGGCGCCGCCGAGAAGCGCCTCGTCTACCTGGTGAACGTCAACGAGCTCACCGGCGGCTTCGGCGAGGTCGTGGACGGGAGCGACACCGTCGTCGTGAACAGCGAGGGGACGAACGTCGCACACACCGATGGTTCACAGGTGCTGGCGAGCCACGAGGGCAGCGCGTCGATGCTCGAGCGCTCGCTGTCGGAATCGACGTTCATGAACCACGGCGGCACCGTGATGGCGGCGGCGCCCGTCGCCGGCGCGGACTGGACCGTGATGGTCCACGCGCCCGCGAGTCAGGCGTTCGCGCTCGGCGACTACGTCGCGTCCAGCGTCGTCGGGCTCATCCTCCTGACCGTGGTGAGCCTGGCGCTCGTGGGCGTGACGCTCGGCTCCACGACGGTCGTCTCGCTGCGCCAGCTCTCGGCGCGCGCCGACGAGATGGCCGACGGCGACCTCGACACCACCATCGAGACCAACCGGAACGACGAGTTCGGGACGCTCGCGGCGTCGTTCCGCCGGATGCGGGACTCGCTGTCCGAGTCGCTGTCAGAGGCGGAGGCCGCGAAGGCCGACGCCGAGGCCGCCCGCGAGGACGCCGAGGCCCAGCGCGAGGAAGCCGAGCGGGCCCGCCAGTCCGCCCAAGAGACCGCACGCGAACTGGAGGCCGCAGCCGCGGACTACGACGACGCGATGACCGCGGTCGCGGACGGCGACCTGACGCGGCGCGTGGACGCCGACCGCGACCACGACGCGATGGCGCGGGTCGGCCGCTCGCTGAACGCGATGCTCGACGACATCGAGGACAGCGTCGCCGCCGCGTCGTCGTTCGCCGACCACGTCTCCACCGCGGCCGCGAGCGTGGACGACGGCGCGACCGCCGCGATGGACGCCAGCGCGGACGTCTCCGGCGCAGTGGACGAGATTTCCGACGGCGCGACCGAGCAGACCGAGCGCCTCCACGAGGTCGCCGGGGAGGTCGACGACCTCTCCGCGAGCGCCGAGGAGGTCGCCGAGACGGTCGCGTCGCTGGCCGACACCGCGGGACAGGCCGCCGACGCGGTCGAGGACGGGCAGGACGCCGCCGACGACGCGGTCGCGACGATGGACGAGGTCGCCGAGGAAGCCGAGGCCGCGGCAGCCGCGATGGACGCCCTTGACGGCGAGATGGACGACCTCGGGGAGGTCGTCGACGTCATCGCGGACATCGCCGAGCAGACGAACCTGCTGGCGCTGAACGCGTCCATCGAGGCCGCGCGAACCGGCGCGGAGGGCGACGGGTTCGCGGTGGTCGCCGACGAGGTGAAGGGACTCGCGGAGGAGTCCCACGCCGCCGCTCAGGACGTCGAGGACCGGCTGCTGGACTTACAGGAGCAGGTCAGCGACGTCGCCGACGAGATGCGCGAGACCAGCCAGCACGTCGCCGACGGGCGCGCCACCGTCGACGAGACCGCGGACGCCCTCGACGACGTCGTGGAGTTCGTCGCGCAGACGGACTCCGCCGCGGGCGAGATTCGGGAGGCGACCGACCGGCAGGCCGAGGCCGCCTCGCGGGTCGCGTCCGCGGTCGACGAGGTCGCCAGCATCAGCGAGGAGACCGCCGCGCAGTCCACGGACGTCGCGGACGCGGCGGACGAACAGACCGAGACGCTCTCGGAGGTCGGGGACGCCGCGGCGAATCTCGCGGAGCGCGCGGTCACGCTCGAAGACCTGCTCGCGGACTTCGACGCCCGCGGCGACGGGGGTGACCTGCAGTGACGCCCGAGACGTGGTTCTGGGTCGGCGCGGTCGGCATGGCGCTCGGCACGCTGTTGCCCGTGCGCGACGCCATCTACAACCCCTCGCGGCGGCGCTTCGACGCCGTGCTCATCGGCGTCACCGGCATCGCCGCGGTCGCGTACGCGCTGATGGCGGTCGGCGTCGGCAGCCTCGACGTGAACGGCTACACGGTCCAGCTCGCGCGGTACGCCGACTGGCTGGCGACGACGCCGCTGCTCGTGCTGTACCTCGCGATGCTCTCCCGCCCCGGGAAGCGGACCTACGCCGTGCTCGTGGTGGCAGACGTGGTCGTCATCGCGGCCGGCATCGGCGCGGCGCTGACGCCGGCGCCCGAGAAGTGGGCGTTCTACGCGGTCGGCTGCGTCGCGTACGTCGCGCTCCTGTACGGGCTGCTGCGCACGCTCCCGGCGGCGCTCGGCGAGGACGCCGACCCGCGCGTGGACGCGACGTTCACGACGCTGCGGAACCTCACGGTCGTGCTGTGGACGCTGTACCCGGTGGTGTGGCTGCTCGCGCCCACGGGAATCGGCGTCCTCCAGCCGGAGATGGAGGCCATCGTCGTGGTCTACCTCGACTTCATCAGCAAGGTCGGGTTCGTCGCGTTCGCGGTGCTGGGCGCCGACGCCATCGACCGCGTCGTCGGCGCGACCGAGCGCGCCGCCCCGGCGCCCACGGCTGACGACGACTGACGAAACACCCCTTCGTCACGTGGCGACTTTATCGCGAAAAATACTCCTACAAGCCCTGTAGCCTTCGTTTTCGCCGTTTCGAAATTCTTGCGCTCGTGCGGAGAAAGGGAGAGTTAAGTAGTCGAATCGCAACCCACGAAACTGTACGGAGTACGCGCGGGAGCCACAACCATGAGAGACGAATACGACCTACTCATCGTCGGCGGGGGTATCAGCGGAGCTTCGCTGCTGTACACGGCCGCGAAGTTCACGGACATCGAGAACATCGCGCTCGTGGAGAAGGAAGACGAGATTGCGGCCATCAACTCCCACAGCACGAACAACTCCCAGACGCTGCACTTCGGGGACATCGAGACGAACTACACCCTCGAGAAGGCCGAGGACGTCAAGGAGGGCGCGGAGCTGCTCGCCGGCTATCTCGAGGGCGCCGACCCCGACCGCGAGATGCACAGCAAGCGCTCGAAGATGGTGCTGGGCGTCGGCGACGAGGAAGTCCAGAAGCTCGAACAGCGCTACCACGAGGAGGGCTTCGGCGACCTCTACCCGAAGCTCCGGGCCATCGACCGCGAGGAAATCGCGGAACTGGAGCCGAAGGTCGTCGAGGGACGTGACCCCGACGAGGAGATGCTCGCGCTCCAGACCCCGGACGGCTACGTCGTCGACTACGGGATGACCGCCCAGTCGTTCGTCGACGAGGCGAAGGAGGTCAACGGCGTCGATGTCTACACCGGTACGGAAGTCGAGGAAATCAACGACACGGGCGACGAGTTCCTCGTGGAGACCGACGCCGGCTGGTTCGAGAGCGACGTGGCCGTCGTCGCCGCGGGCTCGCACAGCCTCCAGATTGCCAAGCAGATGGGCTACGGCGAGAACATGAGCCTGCTGCCGGTCGCGGGCAGCTTCTTCCTCGCGGAGGACTTCCTCAACGGGAAGGTCTACACCCTCCAGATGAAGAAGCTCCCGTTCGCCGCCGTCCACGGCGACGCCGACGTCCACGACGACTCCATCACGCGCTTCGGGCCGACCGCGAAGCTCGTGCCGACGCTCGAACGCGGCGAACTCGACACCGTCGGCGACTTCTTCGACGTGTTCGGGCTGAACGTCGACTCCTTCCTGAGCTACGCGAACATCCTCGCCGACCGCATCCTCTTCCCGTACGTCGTCCGCAACCTCGTCTACGACGTGCCCGAAATCGGGAAGCGCACGTTCCTCCCGGAGGTCCAGAAGGTCGTGCCGAGCGCGACCCTCGACGACATCGAGCGCGCGAAGGGCTACGGCGGCGTCCGCCCGCAGATCGTGGACACCGAGGCGAAGTCCCTGGACATGGGGGAGGCCAAGATTACGGGCGACGGCATCATCTTCAACATCACGCCGTCGCCGGGCGCCTCCACGTGCCTGAAGAACGCGATGCGGGACACCGAGCAGCTGCTTGAGTTCTTCGACGACGACCACGAGTTCGACGAGGACGCGTTCCGCGACGCGACCATCCGGAACTTCCCGCGCCTCGACGACGCGGACGCCGACGCCGACGACGCCACTGCCAGCGCCGCCGCCGACGACTGACGCGCCTGCGCCGCGACCCACCGCTCGACTCCGTTTTCTGCCGCCCGGACACGACGCCCGCCAGTTTGTCGTCTCTCGTCCCGTAGACGTACAGGAACTTTTATTATAGTTCGCGTCGCAGTCCGGGACACGTCATGTCGGTCCTACCTGTACGCGAGTGACTCCTTCCGGCCGTACAGCCTCCAGACCGACCCGCTACACACCCCACTCGTGATCACACACCCCCAGTACGCGACCGAATCGAGCCCGACCACCGACGCGCCGACCGAGGCGACGCCCGCCGAGACGGCGGCGCAGGCCACGCCGCCGGCCGACGACGCGGCGTCGTGGGTCGCCCGGTGCCAGTCCCAGTTCGACGCCGGCGGCTCCGCCCGCCTCCGCAACCTCGCCGACGACGCCAACCACGCGATGCCCGACGGCGTCTGACCGGCGGCGCCCGCGCTCGGAATCCTCTTGTCCGTGGCTCCAGTACCGCCACGTGGCCGATGACGACGCAACCGGGCCGACCCGGGGTGGCTCCCGCGGGACGACGAGCCCTATGAGTGCCGAGGCCTCATAACTAACGTTAGACTCAACGTGCTCTTTGCACTAGAGTCTAACGGGGTTATAAACAGTATTTTAGAAGTTAAAGCTCTGAGCTTCTTGTTCTACTTCCGGGTCGAGTGAGGGGTCTGTATCTGAGGCTGGTTGATCTTGTGGGTAGAAATTTAGTATTCGGGGTGTCACGCCTATTTGAGATAATGGGGAGCGGCCAACCAAATTCTGAGGAATTCATTGTCAAAGCAAAGTACTTCCTCCCTCTAGAGCCGACGGAAGAGAATCTGCGGCAGATTCAGACCCGGTTCACTAAGATTTTGCGAGAAGAGGGATACATTACAGACGACGCACCTCTTCCCTATGTCACTCTCGACCGAACAATGGAGTTTGTCAAAATTCCTCCTGAGCCAAAGAAATCTCGCTGGGATAAACTAAAGGAGAAGATCGGGCCTGGAGGGAGTGATGACATCCGTGAGAGACTGACGGACACGCAAAAATTCCTGAGTGGATTAGAGCGGGTTGCGGACGACATACCATTCCGCTTTGTATTCCGGTTCAAAACGTTTCACGGAGATGAAGTCGAAGGATACGATCTATTTGTCGAGGTCACGCCAGCTCTCCTTCAAAAGTCACGTCAACTTCGACTATCTGAGAACTACAGCTACAACACCGATAACATCGTAGACCGGAACAAACGAGAGCTACAGCGGATACTCGGCCGTCTGGAACTTGAACCAATCCAAGGCCCATACACCGAAGCCGAAACCCTGGATACACGGTTAAGTGAAACAACTATCGACCAGCTTGAAGAACACTCCTACGGTAAAACCGCTCTGAAATACATTAATGAAGGCGATCAATCTCTACGACGGGGTCTGCTTCATGCAGCCCTCTCTTGCTACATCCAAGGCATCGAATGGACCATCCTCTACTATAAAATACAGCAAGATGACGAAGACCTCGTCGAAGAACAACAAAACGGGGAAATCGGGCCTGTCTACTTCTCAGACCTGACTGAAGAACTAGAAGAAGATACTCCGGCCAGCCAAAAGACCATAAGCAAACTCAGTAACTTCAACCAGGCAGAGAGACGCTGGATGGCTCACCACAAATCCGGCGAACTGCAACGCCAAGACGTCGAAAACGTGCGGTCGACTCTTCTTCGGCTAAGCGACGAGCTATTTTAGAATATTACCAGTAGATGGCCACGAAGCTAACCTCTAGATATTTCCCTCCCTCTGTTGAAATAGAGACATCTTGACTCTCTTGATCGCTTGTTAGAGCCATACGAAGGTCTGAAAGCTCTCCTCTGTCCAAGTCGACGTCTTCCTGATCCTCCACCAGGTCGGTTATCTCTCGTAGTACCTCAGCTCGTGTCTCCATCCCTGAACCGCTTTCACTCGATACCCTCTCCGCAATTGCTCTCCCTACAAATTCCTGCCTGCTCTCTCCGTCAATCTCGATATCGCCTTGCTCCTCAATACGGGCAAAATACTCGTTATGATCTTCAGAGATCAAGACTTCGGAACCCCCGCCTTCTTCCAAATCTGAGTCATCTATCTCCTCCTTAGCCTGCTTCAGACCGAACTCAATCATACCACTCAGCTTATCACCAACATCCTCAGAAATACTCCTAATCACACGAGTTAGCTTAACGGGGTCCCAGTCATCTTGGAATTCTGCTTCAGGCACCCGAACATACGCCGTAAATTGATTCTCCTCATACAGAAACGTACTCGGATCTTGCCAAAGCATATCGGGGTCAAGTGTTCCTACAACTTCCAATGGTTCGGCTTCCGAATCCTCATCGATCATATCGGAGGACCGAATCTCATCATCAACAACCCTATAGTTCGCTGCCTCACCTACCACCGGAATTTGATCCCCAAAGAGCGACCCCATCAATTCAACAGTCTGCTTTTGTTCCTGATCCATCTCCTCTACATGCTCCTCAAACACATCAAAGAGATACTGATACGCCTTGTAGAAATGGTACAGCTCGTGTGCAGAGAACTCAATATCAAGTTCCATAACCCCGCCCTCTTCCAACTCCGAAACGGGGATATCTATCTCATCTTGTTCAGGCCCCAATTCGAATTTGCCGGCCGTCTCACCATACAACTCATCAAACTTCGACTGGATCTCAGACTTTCTAACTACCTCTTCAGTATCTCGATTTATGTTCAAATGTTCACGCGTTCCACCGAACCCAGGAATTTTCGATGTGAACGCACGAAGACGGAATCTCGTTCTTCGCTGACGTTCTGAGGTCTCCGTATCTGTCCGCGATTCCGTAATCTCACGAGTTAGCGAAGCTAAGAGGCTAACAACACTGACCTCATCCAAATATATGAATTCCCTTAGCGTGAGATCTTCATCCTCAGAAGATCCGAAAAACGGTACCCAACTTGGAAGACTAACCATCGTCCTCACCTGCCTGAACCTTTTCCTGCTTCTTCTTCCGAGACCGCTCAATTCTCCTAAATGCAAGCTCTAAATCCTCGGTTCGTATCTCCGTACGTTCATCCCTAATAGCATTAACAGCAGCATC
This sequence comes from Halobacterium sp. NMX12-1, assembly GCF_040435975.1. Lineage (NCBI taxonomy): Archaea > Methanobacteriati > Methanobacteriota > Halobacteria > Halobacteriales > Halobacteriaceae > Halobacterium > Halobacterium sp. NMX12-1. Next base: position 2,556,587 of record NZ_CP159204.1, read on the forward strand.
ATTTAACAGGCGCTTTAGATCAGCACCAGTCCACTTCTCAGCCTTCTCAGCATAGACCTCAAAATCCACGGAATCAGCCACATTCATATCTTCAGAGTTTGCAACAGTCTCCAAAATATCGACCCGGTCACTTACTGGCAGCTCCGAAGGAAACTCAACCTCACGGTCAAACCTTCCTGGTCTCAAAAGCGCCTGGTCAATATCCCCCGGCCGATTGGTCGCAGCTATCACACTCACATTATCATAGTCTTCAAATCCATCCATCAAAGTGAGAAGCTGAGCTACGAGCCGTCGGTCCACATCTCGTGAACCCTCGCGGGATGACGCTATACTCTCAATCTCGTCAATAAAGATTATAGCTGCTCCTTCCTGATCTCCTGCGTCCTCGAAAATTCGACGTAGTTGCCGCTCGCTTTCTCCATACCACTTATTCAGTATCTCGGGGCCTTTGATATTGTAGAAAGTACCCTCCTCAAGACTATTAGCAACTGCACGAGCAAACATTGTCTTTCCAGTACCTGGCGGGCCATAAAATAGAACTCCAGAAGGAGCTTTAGCACCGATCTCTTCAAACTCGTCCCCCTTGCTTAGCGGGAGTTCCACTACCTCCTTCACTCTCTCCTTGATATCCTCAAGACCACCAATATCGCCGAAGGAGTCACCTGGATTTTCTGTCTTGTACTCGTCAACATCGAATTCTTCCTCTTGAGCTTCGAAGGACGGAGGATCGACACCTTCGACTTTCCTTAGAATTCTTCCAGCGGCGGCGTTTAATTCGACGGTGTCTCCTTCTTCGATGTCCTCATCTTCAGGATTAGGAACTCCAATATGGGTGTTTTCGGTTTGAACAACAACTCTCTCAGATGTTTGTCGCTTTACTACCCCAACCAGATTCCCTGTATCATAGCCACCTTCTCTGACTAAATCGGTCGCATACTGGACTTGCTCATCTATGCGGACAATATCCCCAGCAGAGATCTCCTCCCCTGTGGAATCCTCGACTATGAATGAGTTCTGGTTATCGAAGATGACGATTAACTCTCCAGAATCCTCCAAAACAGACTTCACAGTGGCAACATTATTGTCAGGCATAAATTTACGACACCGATTTACATAATACGTGCATACCCGAAATTCATAACCTTACTGCTGAGATTAGCCATCTTGGATATAGCCAGATCTTAGCTTTGTTGCGTTGTCTCTATCGGCTTTTCTTCCTGCTCTTAGTAGTGTGCTAAGGGCTTGTCTACAGTCCCCGCTGTTTTCTGCGACTTGCTCCGCGATCTCTTTGATTACTTCGTCGGGTACTGCTCCGGGTCTGAAGGCCTGTTCTGCTCGTTGTTCCAGGATGTTGATTAGTTGTGGTGTGTCATATGGATTGAATTGGAGTGTGTGGCAGTTGAGGCGGGAGCGACTACGTGGATCTAGCTGGACCTTTGATGGATGGTGGTTGGATACCATTACGATTCCCAGCGAGTTCTCGGCCTCCTCGTTCAGCATCTGCAGGTCGTAGATCACCTCAGTCCTATCTTCCAGTTGATCGAATTCGTCGAGAGCCAGGGCTACTCCACGGTTCTTGTCCATCCATTCGCGGATTTTCGATAGTAGTTCGTCTACTGGTTTTCCTTTCCGAGGTGCTGGATATCCGAGCTGGATCAAGAGCTCTGTAAGCAGAGAGGAACGCGTGTTGTACTGCCAGCAGTTGATGTACACCGACTTGACGCCTGCTTCTTCCTCCAACCGGTCGAATACGTGCTTGACACAGGTGGTCTTACCAACGCCCGCCGGCCCATACACCAACAAGTTATCTGGCTTCTTTCTACGGGCTAAAGGCCGGACAGCATCAGCTATCGAATTGATTTCAGCTTCTCTACCCACCGGTTCGTCAGGCAAGTAATCCGTCGTCAGGTAGGATTCAGACCGGAGTACGCCGCTACCAGATTCCGAAGTCTCATTAAACATTCTTCGAGTTACAACCCCCTCTCCCCAAAACTTGTTGGAGAATATATGGTTTGTAGTAGCTCACCTATCTTGAAATATTGCTTCCCCGGACCCCGTTTCGCTTGGAACCAAGACTATATCAAAATCAGTTCCACTCAATTTTCTCATACGAAACCTGGTGAAGCTCAACCCCCGTAACACTCCACCTTTCCTAAACCAATATGGAACTCGCCAACGATGAAACACCACTTGAACAAGGCCACGTCCCTGAAAAAGTAGCCAACAGAGACACCGAAACCCAACAGCTCACCCAGGCTGCAAAACAGCTACACAATATACATCTACACGGACCTCGCGGCACCGGGAAAACACATCTCACCAAGAAAACTCTAGAGAAAGCTGAAGCAAAGATCTGCTATCTCTCCTGCATCGAATACGACACTCAGTACAAGGCCCTACGGAAAATCTACTCAGAGCTAACCGGAGAATCAATCGGAACCGGCCACCACACCTCCGAGCTACAAAGAAAAATCAAGGAACGAACCGGAGCCGTCGAAACCATCATCGTACTAGATGAGTTAGACTTCCTCCTTCTCAACGATGGAGACGACCTACTGTACTTTCTCTCCCGTCTAGAAACCAACGGCAACCTTGGTCTAGTTCTGATCACGGCCAACCACCAGGATCTCGAAGAACAAGTCGAACCACGGACATACAGCACCCTGCAACCACAGAGAATCGGATTCGAACCATACACCGGAGAACAGACGTATGAAATCCTTGCTGACCGGGCCTCGAAAAGCCTGAAACCTCGGACAGTACACCGAGCCGCGTTGACCTACATCGCCTCCTCAACACAGAACACCGGGTATGCGCTCACCTGGTTCAGAACTGCAGTCAACAACGCCGACGATGTCGTCACCGAAGAATTAGTCAAAAGGCTTCAGGAGAAGGCATACAGTCTCTACGTCGAAAATCAGTTATCACCACTATCTCAACACCACAAAATCCTCTACCAGGCAATCACCGAACTCTCCCAAGAATCCGGGCCGGTCATCAACACCGGAAGCATCTACAACCGATACGAGATAATCGCCGAAGAAAGAGGCAGCAAACCGTTGTCAGGCCGTCGGATCAGCGACTACCTGAAACAACTTGAACAGCTCAACCTGATCTCAGCCGACTACCATTACGGAGGAGAAAAAGGGAAAACACGGGAGATCCGGCTTGCCAGTCTACAGTAGGTCAGAAACCGAATCAAGCTCCTCCAACTCCTCCAGCTCACGTAATATCTCTCTTCTCTCCTTTTCCAAACGCTGCCGATCACTCCAATGACTCTGCCTCTCCTCCCGGATCAAACGATAGAACTCCTCGATCTCCCCCTTCAAATTCTGTATACGTTCCTCAGATTGGCCTGAAAAGAAGCTCTGATACTCTTCATTCAACTCATCGACGGCCTGCTCAAGGCTTGACGTCAACTCCTCCAGGGACTCCTGAAACAACTGATACCGCTGATCCAGCTGCTCTTTAATCCTCTCTAGCTCCTTCTCTAATCGCTGCTCCTGCCGACGACCCGAATCCTCCAGAAAATCTTCCACATCAAAACCCGACGAGTCTTCGTAGTAATCCACACCAAGTAATAGATAGAAAGAACAGGAAACCAGTTACTCCTGGCCCGTGTTCGCTAGCCGCCGAAATTCCCTTGCCTTCTCCCGATACAAACGCGGCAAACCCTCAATCTCATCCTCCGTCCAAGAATCAACCTCTGAAAGGAGTTCCTCCGCTTCGCTTAGTCTTGGAAACTTAGCCATAAACCAAGGTCACTCAAGAACAAAAATATACGCTGCTCAAGGCCACCTATCGGTTGGTGGAGTAAGCTTTTGTATTTTAAATCAGTAGTATTCAACGATAGAATGGCCTCCACTGTCTCAAGACTCTGGACTGGTGCCTCCTTCGTGAAAAATTGCGGAGAGGCCATTTCGACTGGCGGCAAATCTGAAATGAAAGAGATGGCCAGCGGCGTAAGCTGTGCCCGAAGCACGGCAAAGCTCTGGAAACAGGAGTGCGAAGAGGGAACTATCCCTGAGCAGTTCTGCCCTCCTTCCTGGCGGCCCCAAACGGAGTTCTCTCAGATACCCGCGCAGACACAGGAGGACCCATTCAGCTCACCACCAGTACACGAACCAATAGATCACAGCCAGTTCCAAAAGTTCGAGTCCGGTCACAGCTGCCCACGTTGCGGGACTAACATTGAATTCAGAACTCCTAGATGCGAACAGTGTATGACAAAGCTGGACTGGGAAGGTGGCAACCCCACAGCTGAAAACAAAAGAATAGAACTTGACGAAGGCCTTACCACTGTTCAGTCGAGATCTAGCTTCTGAATCTTATCTAGAATCCCCTTCTCGTCGAGCTCGGCCAGTCTCTCGATCACCTGTTGTTTCTCCTCTTGCTTCGTCTGCTGTTCCAAGCTAAGAATACGGCCACACGTCCTGCATTCGCTATGGTCTGACTGATTCTCAGTACCGCAGTACGAGCATCGAACGCTTTTCTCTTCCTCGTCTGAGGATTCTAATCCGTATTTGTCTCTGATCGCTTGGTTGACGTCGTCGTTGTTCAGGTGGACGTAGACTTTGGCACGGTCGCTTCCTGGCTTCCAACCAGCAAACTTGTTCAACTGCTCGTATCCCATAAACTTGGCAACTTCAGTTAAACGGGTGTGCCGAAGGTTGTAGGGCCGAGTCTTGTTCTCCGGGATATCGGCCTTCCGGCAGGCCTGTTTGAACCTTCTGTAGAATCCTCCGTGGTTCAATCGATCCTGAAGATCAGCCTCGTACTCACAAACTGAATCGTCGTGGTTCTGAGGGATTTCTCCGCAGTGACGACAGGTTTGCTGCTGAGTCTTCACCCAGAGAGGAGCACTGGGATCTTCGATATCTCCTAGTTCTCCACCACAAGGATGCTGAGCAAGCCACTCACGTACAACTCGGCCTGACCGGACCAATTGGTTCGTTCTATCAGGTGTGTTCTTCAGGCCCTGGAGGAAGATGAAGTCGCCTTTGCCGTTTGAGGTGAAGTCTGCGATATTGCAGGCTAAGAGTTCTCCTGGCCTGGCACCTGACTCGTAGAGAACCATCGTAAGGGCACGATCACGTGTACTCGTGAAAGATTGGAACAGGCGTTTCAGTTCGTCCTCTGTGAACAAGTCTTCGCGGGTGACTGAGGTGGATTTCTCTCCCGAGGAAACAGAGAAGAACTGGACTTTGTCGGGATGTTCGTGGCCGCCGTTATCGACCTTGTAGAACTTCTTTACAGCAGATTTGAACGTGTGCTTCGTGCTATCTGCGTAGTCGCTTCGATTCAGGCCTGCGATCAACTTTTTGAGTTCCTGTTCGCTTGCTTCTCTGAGAAGAAAGTCTTCGGGAGCAAAGTTGTTGAGCAATGATTTCAGCGCGGATGTGAGACGTGCTTGCCGTACTTCGCTGATTCCCTCTGCCGCACAGTGGTTTACGAAGTCGCGTATTGCCTCGACGTTTTTTGGCCGTATCTGGCTGTCTTTCAGGTTTTGAAGGGTTCTGTTGATGTCGACGTATTGTGTTGAGCTCATACCGTAATTTCACACTTGAAGTCAGAAGGAGTGTGGGGAGAGACACGTTTTCCCTTGAGCTTGAACACAAGCCTTCGGATGAAGGGCTTCGAACGCTTAGTGGTAAGCCCCGAGAGAGCTAGATATTAGCCATACGAACTCTCTGCTTGTCGTGTCTTGCCATACTCCTTCCTTCTGTTGGCTTTTCAAGTGAACATTGCTGTCAAGTTTTTAAATAACTACAGCACCTCACACACCACAACTCAAATGAAATGGAAGGTCCGACTCACCGGAAACGAAAGAGGGCTTGAAACACTAGCCGAGAGCTTCACCGACGATCCCGAAGTATTCGAGGATGACGACAACTTCTTTCTCTGGAGCTCTCAGTTCGAGGACCTCGAAGACACCGATGAAGTACGAGATACCGCAGAGGAAATCGTCCGAACCATCCGAAACCTCGGAGCCAAAGACTCACTAAGAACCGAGGACCTGCAGGCCTCCCACGTACACGAAATCAACGAGGACGGTACTGAGCACGTTACTGTTCGAGCAGAGAGTTCGACTGTCAAGATGAGAGCAGGACCTGTCCGGGTAACCACAACAGATGAGGATGGGAACACGAGTGTTCACAGGCCTGCTGATCGGACCTACGAATTGACTCAACTGGCTGCTGAGGACGATAAGGTACGAGAACTGGTTGCCTTGCTCGATAAAGGAGATGACTGGGTGAACCTCTACCGAATCTACGAATTCATCCAGGCAAACATCGACGGAGACGACAACATCGTCGACCGAGATTGGTGGTCCAGCAACGAGAAAGACCGGTTCAAACAGACCGCCAACAGCCGGGACGCAATCGGCGACGACGCCCGTCACGGCCAAGAAAGAATACCCGCACCAGACAACCCAATGACTTACTCAGACGCGAAAGCTCTAGTTGACTCACTCATCCGAAACTGGCTAGAACACAGAAGAGAACTATAATTCCGATACGGCGAAAGGCCCGAACAACCTATTCGGGAAGATTCTCAATCTCGTTGAAGTCCCGAACTGGTCGAAATACTACGTTATCTGTCTGTAGGCCTTTCTCCTCCATCCTTTGCTGTAGTCCTTCCATGATTTCCTGGTTGCGGGCTGTGATCCAGACGATGAAGTCTTTCTCCAGATGCTTCTCGATGTGCTCTATCTCTCTAGGGTTGTCGCCCATCGCTACCTCGACCACAAGCTCGGCAGTGTCCATATTCACGTAGACGTCGGCATCGAATACTTCCGTCTCAGCGTACCAGCCTGCTTGTTCGAATGCTTCCTTGATTCGAGTTTGCCAGTACCTGTGAACGACTCCGCCTCGCCCCCTGTGTTTCGTTTCCAGATCTAGTTCATCTTCGACGTACTGGCGGCCTTTCTTCGTCAACTCCAGCAGCTTTCGACGTCCACTCTTTGTGCGGACCTGCCTCTCGATCAGTACGCCTTCGTCGACAAGCTCATCCTTTGCCTTGTTACCCTTGTACCGGCTAGGAAATTCTCCGTACCGTTGAGTCAAGGGTCTAAACGGATTCTCGACAACGTCCTTGAGTAGGCGGTCTGCTTCGCTTGAGACGTTGACTTCTCTTGTAGGATCTTCCGGCGTATCAGGCTCAGGTACCTCACCAGAACGACCTTCCAATATCTCAACTTCGAACTCAGACGTAGTATCCCTTGATTCGTGAGACAGGTTGTTCCAGTTCTCGGCCTGGAGTATCTGGAGTTCGCTATCAGAAATTTGCTTGTCAACTTCGTAGTCGTCGAGTTTGACCGGTACTGGGCCACGGTTACCGACCTGAACTACCGCCTCCCCCACCTCAAGCTCAGAGGCAAACTCCATCTGTCTCTCAGACAAGTTCATCGAGTCTGTGACTGCTTGGAACTGCTTCCGGTCGCCCGTAGGCAGCAAGAACTTGGTGTACGTATTCGCCTTGATAGAATCCGTCAACTTGCTTGCCTCCTGATCACCTACGATGAGGCCCTCACCGAACTCCCGCATCTTCGCCGTCAACTGATCAATCTCCGGAATACCAGCCGCATCCTGCCTTTCTTTGTACACTGAGAAAACTTGCTTCCCCTCATCCAAGAGAAACAAGTGCCGTAATTCGTCACCACGCATTCCCTGACTCAAACGATACTCGTAGACACCAGCAAACAAAATCTCCATCAAAAAGTTCTGAACATCCCTGCTGAGACCATCAAACTCGAAAACCACCCTCCTGTTCAGAAGCTCCTCTATTGTAGGGCCTTGGCTGCATTCGAAGACTGTACCTGCTGTAAGGTTCGTCGCCTCCAACCGGTTCAACAAGCGATCCCTGTAATCCGCAGCAGTACGAACATAGCTCATCGAATCATTCTCAACCAACAACTGCAACTCGTGAAGGCCCGGGTACGGCCCTGAAACCTCCTCAAACAAACCGTACAAGTCGTAGAGCTCAATAATCTTCTTCAACAAGTAATTCTTCGACCCCGAAAGCAGCGAAGTAGCGTGCCCAAAAATTTCTGAGAAAACCTGAGCCCACCTACGAGGAGACACACCACTCGGAGGCCTCAACGGATTCAACTTCAACTCCGACCACGGCAACACCAACACCTGATCCTGACGAGTCAAAGGCCTGTAATCCCGCTTCAAATCAAAAACCCAGAACGGAACACCAACCTGGCCAAGCAGATTGAAGAACAGAGTTGTCTTCCCCGAACCCGACTGCCCCACAGCCAAGAGATGCCTTGTTAAATCGCTCTGTGAGAGGTAAAACGGCTGATTTTGGAGCGTCTTGCCTAAGCCGATATCTCCGAACTCAAGATTGTGATCGAATGGATATTCGTATTGCTGAATGGATCTGCTGAGAACCATTTTCTTAGCCGATTCTTGAAGTCGCTTATTGCTGGATAAACCGGCTGCCAACACTATCTGTCGAAGCTCGGGATTATCGAGTACACCGTTCTTTTTCGCCAGTTCGAGAAGGCCAGAATCTCGGTCCATACTACAGAACTACTCTCGCAATATTCTAACTAGGAGAGGTACCCCTCGCTTCAGATGCCTTGCCGAACACCCACTCATATCGCTAACGGATTTAACAGTACAGCCTTTATACCGACATAGGGGAATACCACTATTATGTCCGAGTTCAACGAGATATCCAACTTCGTCTATGGGACTGCTGATCTAATCCGAGATAAATTCAAACGAGGAGACTACGAGGAAGTCATTCTGCCATTTCTGGTTCTGCGAAGGCTTGACTGTGTACTCGAACCAACAAACGACGAAGTCAGAGAAACATACGAACAATACAGCGATGAGCTAAACGACCAAGCACTACAAGAGGTCCTGAAAGAAGCTGCTGACGCACCCTTCTACAACTACTCAGAATACACTCTCGAAACACTTCTCGACGAACCCAGCGACATTGAACGCAACTTCAAGGAATATATGCGCTCTTTCTCCCCCGAAATGCAGGACGTCCTCGACAACTTCGGCTTCGAATCCACCATCGAGGAACTCTCCAAACACGACCTCCTCTACCAAGTTGTAAAACGATTCACCCAACCCACCGTCGACCTACACCCAGACAGAATCGACAACGGCACGATGGGAGACATCTTCGAGGAACTAATCCGGAGATTCAACGAATCCCTCGACGAAAACCCTGGAGAACACTTCACACCGAGAGAAGTCGTCGACCTAATGGCAGAACTGGCTATAGAGCCAGACAGAGACGATTTCGAGGAGAACGAGATTCTCCAGATCTACGACCCTTGCTGCGGTACCGGCGGGATGCTCACAGAAACAGAGGAACGAATCAAAGACATAAACGAAGACGTAGAAACCTGGCTATTCGGACAAGAAGTCAACCCCCAGACCCACGCCATCGCCAAATCCGATATGTTCATCAAAGGCGAAGACGCCTCAGCAGCCAACAACATCGAAGACGGAAGCACACTCGCTGACGACGCCTTCCCAGACAAACAATTCGACTACATGCTCGCCAATCCCCCATACGGGAAAGACTGGAAGAGCGACAAAGAAGAGGTAGAAAAAGAAGCGGAACAAGGCTTCGGAGGCCGATTTGGTGCAGGCCTTCCATCGAAAACCGACGGACAGCTTCTCTTCCTGCAAACGATGCTCTCCAAGATACAGGAACCAGAGGACGGGGGGAGCAGAATCGCCTATATTACCAACGCATCACCTCTCTTCACAGCCGATCCGAACGTCTCAGACAGCAAAAACGAATGCAGTATCCGACGATGGATACTCGAAAACGACTGGCTGGAAGCACTAATTCGACTACCAGACGAACTCTTCTACAACACCAAGATCACCACCTACGTCTGGGTCCTCTCCAACGACAAACCCGAAGAACGAGAAGAAACAGTCCAACTGATAGACGCATCCGGTGAAGAGTTCTGGACCCTGATGGACGACAACAAGGGAGACAAGAGAAAAGAGCTCACAGAAGACCAAATCCAGGATATCATCGAACTCTACAGAGAAAACGAAGACACAGAAAACTCTCAGATCCACCCTGTAACCGAGTTCGGATACAGAAAGGTCAGGATCGAACGCCCGCTACGCAAGAACTTCAAAGCCACTGAAGACCGAATAGAGCAAATCAAGGAGGAGAGAGCATTTGGCAATCTCTCGGGTAGTGAAGAGGGCGAGGAAAAGCAGGAAGCCATCCTCGACATGCTCCACGGCATGGATGACAAACTCTACAAAGACAAAAAGGAATTCGAAGAGAAACTCGATGAGGCAATCGAAGAAACAGGACTCAACCTGAAGAAATCCGTTCGCGGTAACATCTTCAACGCACTCGGAGAGAAAGATCCTGACGCCGAAATCGTCCGCGATAGTAAGGGTCGGCCAGAACGAGACACAAACCTAACCGACTACGAATACGTCCCTCTGGACAAGGACGTTCGAGACTACTTCGAAGAAGAGGTACAACCCTACGTACCTCACGCCTGGATCAACGAAGATATGACCGACCCACAAGATGGAGGGCTTGGAAAGATTGGCTACGAAATCAATTTCAACCGCTACTTCTACGAATACGAATCACCTCGCCCTCTCGGAGAAATCGAGGAAGATATCGAAGAAGTAGAACAGCAGGTCGTTGATATGATTCAGGAGGTGACCAAATAATGGCTGAATTGACCGACTTTGGTCAAGAGACATTAGATTACAGATTTAGAGACGAAGAGAAATTTGTAGAGACGAATAGCGATTGGATTGGTAGTATTCCTTCGAATTGGTCTATCATGAAGATTGATAGATGTCTGAAATCAATGGAGACGGGTTCTAGAGAAAAATACGATGGGAATGATGGCGTTTTCAGCATTGGTGGAGAGCATCTTTCTGACAAAGGTGGATTAACTACTGAAAATGAGAAGGCACTGTCTAGTTGAGTTAGTTTGAGAAGTGAGCAGGTCGTTGAGTAACTTGTTCAGAGATGCTCGCAGACCTGCTCAGTGAGAGCTATGCGGCGGATTTAGAAGAATCTTGGGAGAATGAGCGGACGGCGACGCCCGTTAGGGCGTTCGCCGTCCGCCTCCACCAGACCGGTTGTTCGCTCCGCGAGACAACAACGATCTTAGCGGAATTAGGCGTTGAACGCTCGCATGGAGCGGTTTGGAACTGGGTACATCGGCTAGCTGACAGCGACTGCGACCCGCCTGAGGCGCAGCCGAAGCGGGTCGCCGTTGACGAGACTGCTGTCAAGATTAACGGTGAGTGGTCTTGGTTGTATGCTGCAATAGACATCGACACAAAATTGATCCTGGATGTCGCGTTATTTGGGCGGCATGGCACTGATCCAGCGGCTGCATTTCTGCAGAAACTCCAAGAGAAATATGATCTCTCGGAGGCTGAGTTTCTCGTCGATCAATTCGGTTATCGGACTGCCCTTGCTCGATTAGGATTGAGCGGTCGGGTCAACTATACCGACCGAAACCTCATCGAAAAGTGGTTTCACACGCTCAAAATGCGGGTCGACCGCTTCCATAACTCGTGGGTGGGCAGTCGGTCAAGCGTCCGAGAGTGGCTTGAACAGTTCATGCATTACTACAACTGCCACAGACCGCATCAAGGTCTTGATGGCAGAACGCCGATCGAGGAGGTCCAGAACTAGACAGTGCCCTCGGACAGAAACTTTGCAGTCTTAATTGATGAAGCTCATTCCTCCCAAACCGGCGAACTCAAAGACAGCCAAACCAGAGCTCTCTCGGAAGAGTCCTCTACGGAAGTCGAAGAAGACGAAGAAGTCTCTGTTCAAGATCGGCTGAATGAGGATATGGAAGGCCGTGGAGTCCTCTCAAACGTCAGCTCGTTTGCATTCACCGCTACTCCGAAAGAGAAGACCTTGGAAATGTTCGGTGAGGAAACCGAGGACGGCGGATACGAACCTTTCAGCCTGTACAGTATGCGCCAGGCTATTGAAGAAGGCTTCATCTTGGACGTTCTACAGAACTACACCACGTATCAAGACTACTTCAATCTGCTAAAGACTATCAAGGATAATCCGGAGTTTGAAGAATCCAAAGCTAAGAGACTTCTCAAGTCGTTTGTCGACAGCCATGATCTCGTAATTGAAAAGAAGACCGAGATCATCGTTGAACACTTCGCAGAAGAGGTGATGCATAGGATCGACGGAAAAGCAAAGGCGATGGTCGTCACAGGGTCAAGAGAACAGGTTGTCAAATACAAACGTGCCTTCGACAAATACCTCACAGAGAATAACTACAATTTCGAGGCCTTAGCAGCTTTCTCCGACTTCAAGTATGAAGGCGAGAAGCTCTCAGAGAAGGATGTAAACAAAGATCTAGATCAAAAGGTCGAAGATCGGTTCGAAGAAGACGATGCCAGAATCATCATTGTTGCAAACAAGTTCCAAACCGGGTTCGATCAACCTCTGCTACACACGATGTATGTTGATAAGAATCTGGGAGGGGTGAGAGCAGTGCAAACGCTGTCCCGGCTCAACCGGACCCATCCTGACAAGGAAGATACGATGGTTGTCGACTTTAAGAACGACCCAGAAGACATCCAAGACGCGTTCGAGGACTTCTACACCAAAACCCGGGTCAAGCAAGGAACAAATCCTCAGCTTGTCTATGATCTCGAAGAAGAGCTACGCGAGTTCAGGTTATTCAGAGACGAGGAAGTTGAAGAGTTTACTGAGCTCTGGTACGGTGAAGACGGTAACCAGGACCAACTGAGCGCAGTACTCGACCCTGTGAAAGATCGGTACAAGAGCACAGAAGAAGAAACTCAAGAGGAGTTCAGGAAGAAAATGAAGGATTTCATACAGCTTTACTCCTTCTTGATTAAGGTCGTGAACTTCCGCGACGAAGAACTTCACAAGCTCTATCAGTTCTCTAGAGTCCTATACCGGAAGCTGGATGTCGAACGGGGGGAAATGCCGAACGAGGTTAAGCAGTACGTCGATCTGGATCAATACCACATCAAAGAGGTGGCCAAAGAAGAAGACCGTTCCCTCGAAAGCTCGAACGGAGATCTCGGACCAACACACAAATCGAAGGACGGATCTACGAAGACAGAGGAAGAGAGGTCTCCATTAGAGAATATCGTCGAGATGCTTAACCAGCAATTCGGGTACGAAGTCGACGAGCAAGACAAGGCATTCATAAAACACCTCAAAAACCGACTGGAAGAAAATGATGCTCTGAAAGAAACCGTTGAGAAAAACAGCGCTGAAAAGGCCCAGACGAAGTTCGAGAAGGTTACTCGGAAAGAAATGCTGGATATGATTGATCAGAACACGAAGTTCTTCAACAAGGCGACGAACAACGATGAATTCGCCGAGGTCTTCCAGAACTGGCTTTTCAACCAGTTTATGAACTCTTCTAAGGATGATACCCGAGGACTAATCCAGAAAGGCAGGAACAAGACAGTAGAATTCAAGGAACATCTTCTGCCCGAAACTGAGTCCGACGATTTGGCTAAAAAGAAAGTCGCTCAGCACGTTGCAGCCTTCGCTAACACAGCCGGCGGCCATCTAATACTTGGAGTCAACAAAGATGGAGAAATCACTGGTCTAGAAAAGGACTTCAAATCCATTTCAAAGGGTCAAGAAGGATTCAAGAAACAGCTTGAAAACGCATTAGCTGAACACCTTGGAGAGACATTCGCAACACAAAAAACCGGGGTTCAGTTCAGCACCCTCGGAGATAAATCCATCTGCGTAATAAAAGTAGAGCCGAGCGATGAACCAATCGAGTTCAGCGGCGAAGACCTTTACATCAGAAAAGACGATGGGACCCAGCAGCTCAGCTCCAGAGACACAGATGAATATATCAAGAAACATTTTAGGTAAACCCGGAGTACTAAGCGGTGTACTCCGGGATCTCTATTTCACTCTGTATTCAGATTCTCACCAGTCTGTAAGTCCCGATTGCTCCGTCAGGACATCAGTTGCTTCCTCAACCTTCCTGTTACCGGACCATCCGTCTTTAGTTAAGCCTCACACCTCGGTTGTGTAGTGGTAGCGAGCGTCTCTTGTAAGATTGGTCGTTGCTGGTGGATCTTTTGAGCGTCTTCGATCAGCCGGTCGAGCAGCGGCGGTGGTGAATAGCCGAGGAACTCACCGAGTTCGTGGAGAATGAGCTGGGCGTGCGACCGGAAGGTCGCCGCCCAGCGCTCTGTCGGAAACACAAGCTCATCATCCGCCTGCTCAGTGACTAGATCCAACAGATCGCGGCTTACAAGCAGCGACAGCAGCGCTGCGTACAATAAGATCCTCACCACGTGTTCGTCACTCGTGTCGAACTCGTCCAATTCGTACTGCGTCTTCAGCTCCCGGAACAGCAACTCAACTTCCCACCGACAGCGGTAGATCTCCGCTAAATCCGCCGGAAAGAACTCCTCCCTAGCTAAATTCGTCATGTACAGGTGGTAGTCGTCGGCGTCCTCGTTGCGGACGCCGACGACGCGAAATCGCTTCGTATCCAGCGACTGTGTCCCATTGTACGGCCCCCGTTTGAATTCGACTTCGACCTCCACATCGATGTATTTCCGGTCAAGGTCATCGAGAACAGCTCGGAGCTGCTTGCCCTCTAAGGGAATGGCGCGGCCGCGCCATTCCCGTAATTCTGCCGTAATCACCGGGTTTGCGTTCTGCTTCAGCCGACTCACGAAGTAGCCGTCGTTCTCGTCGATCAGCGCAAACCGGCGGTACTTGAAGTAGGCAAGATCGAACAACACGAGGCGATTCTCAAGCCACGGCCCTGTTTTGAACAAGGTGCTGTCGTGCGTTTTCTCGTTAGCAGTATCGAGCCGTTCAATCGTCTGCTCTGTGGCATTGTGGAGCAGGTGGAGCTTCGCTCCAGCCTGCTCCTCGTGGCGGGCTTCGAATTGGTCTGAGAGAAATTCGTGTAACCGCAACACCGTTCCATCAGCGATCATCACGTCTCTAAATCGGTCGATATCAGCGTCAACAGCGTTAGGAACAGCGACCTCGTCGAGACCGCGCTCGACGAGGTCGCGGAGATACTCTGCAAGCGTCGGTGTCAACCGCTGATAGAATCCACCCGGAGAGATCGTCTCATCGGCAGTAGAGTTGTAACAGCGTCTAAACCCGGCGAGTGTTCGGCTTTCGCCTGCGGCGAAGCCGAACACGAACGCCCAAACGAAGGCAGGGATCTGGAGCTTGCGGTCACGTTCGA
The DNA here is from genome assembly GCF_040435975.1 of Halobacterium sp. NMX12-1. NCBI lineage: Archaea > Methanobacteriati > Methanobacteriota > Halobacteria > Halobacteriales > Halobacteriaceae > Halobacterium > Halobacterium sp. NMX12-1. Next base: position 2,571,816 of record NZ_CP159204.1, read on the forward strand.
CCACGCCGAGTTCCTCGGCGTGCTCTTCGAGGAACTCAGAGGGAAACAGTGTAGTGAGTCGACGCATAATTCGAGATGAGGAGTCCTTGTCGTGCACAGACTGGACTTCCTCATTCCTTCCGAAAGATGCCTCGATAAGCCGCCGCTATCTCGCGGTTTCTCGCTTAACTAAAGACAGATGCTGTTACCGGACTTTCTCAGTACCATCCCCGTGTACTGCTCATTGCCGTGGAGATCCGACAAGTTCTCAAGATACTGTTCTGCCTCTTCTACAGAGCCGAAGAACGGGTCGACGAGGTCGTCTCCTGATTCAGTGTGGTATACCACTCCGTCCTCCCCACTCCAGTAGTACTGCGTCCTGCTGCCACCATCAGGCCTCAAGTCCTCTCTTGCTTCCTCTTCGAAGGCCTGGTCAATCGCATTCTTGTAATGGGCTTCCGGGAAGTAATTCTCCAGTTCAAATCGTAGAGCCCCAGAAAAGCTGGTGCCGCCGGTAAGGTTCATCCAGTACGGCTTCTGCTCTTCGACGTACTGCTTTTCTTCCGCATATTCGTCGAGAAGTTCATCTACCTCTTGTATCGTGAATCACCTCGTTCTTCAAGCAAGGCCTCTAACTCGGTTTCGTAGATACCTACGACGTCCTCAACTTCGCCACCGTCTGGAAATAGCGGGGCCTCGTCCTCAGGATCTAGGTCAGTACGGTACGCACCCGCTTTCTCTAACTGGTCTTGGGTGAAGTAGCCGTACTCCCATCGTCCGTAGGTGTTCGGGGACTTTACTCGGCCGAAGTAGACGCCGTCTTCTTCTTTGTCGTAGGCTTCCCACTCCCAGTCCGGAAGGAGAGCTGCCTCCCACTCAGCTAACGGCTCCTCGTCATCGAAATCAGTAATCGTTGAACCACCTTTACGCTTGAAGTTCGTGGGCTTCCATTAGCTCTCTCAGGGTTTGCTCTTCATCCGGCCAATACGGTTCCGTATCTCCCTGTTCGATCAACTGGCGGCTTCGGCTGTCTACAGCTCTACGACCCAATGCTTCCGGCTCAGGAATCTCGTTAGCTCCGTTCTCCAAAAGCTGGGCCGCTTGCTCGAAGCCATCCGCCAACTCGTAATCAGGTACATCCTGAGTATAGTGTGTCAATGCGCGTGTAGCCGCATTGTAGGTCTCCCAGAGCGTTGGGGCCTCAGGATCGTCCACCTCATCGTATAATGCGTTAAGCAGGTCTGGAACAGGCTCTTCAAGGTAGCGGCCGACTCCAGAATCCATCAGCACCAAGAGGGCCTCGTCTTGGTTCATCAATTCACGGTTCTGGGCCTGTGCCAATCTCTGTTCTATCTCTGCCGGACTCTCAACTACTGCGTCGACGGCGTTGTATGCAAGGCCTGGTTGGAACGGTTCGCCGTGTGTCTGATCGAATCCAAGTTCAGAGATGAAGGCCGTCATCCCGTTACTGCATACCTGTCGCTCAGCTCCGATATCGTACTTCAGGCCGTGGAACCCACTGTGTCCGCTTTGAATCTGTAATCCGAGATCGATAGGGTCGTCTTGGTTTGCGTAGACCTCCTGATCAAAATCGAGTTTGGCGCTCATCTTGTGGGCCGTCGGAGAGATCGAAACCCTGCCGGAGGGCTCGATACCGTGGCGTTCGACGGCGTCACCTACTGTCTCCAGGATATCGCCGTACTGAATGACGTTGTAGAAATCTTGGCTGCTGGAGACAACGCCCGTCGCTCTCCCATCATCAGTCCACAACGAGTCACGATACGGGATCTGCTCCCACTCATCGCGTTGTTCATTCCGTGCGTAGACATCGTGCCTATCCACCTCCGGAAGCCTTTCTGCGGTTTCGTACAGTTCGTCTAAATCGTCGAAAACGTATTCTTCTCCTTGAATCAACTACCACCCTTCTACCAGACAGTTACCGGGGAAAGGGTAGGTACCTGGCCACACCCCCAATTTCAGATGAACCCTCTCCTCCCTCAACCTATAAAACAGTGACACCACTAACAAGACACAACAACCAGGTGGCACCTCTCTTTGAAACGACGACAACTCCTCCTCGGAACCACCGGACTCCTCACCACACTCGCCGGCTGCAACACTATCACCGGAAACAACCAAAATACAGATAACACTGATACGAACGGTAACACCGGCAACCCGGATATTTCTGTAAGTATTTCTACAGAGGCCCAGCCATCACAACTACCTTCAATCTGGAACGATCAGAGTATCGAGGACTTCCAGGCCAAATTCTCTATTGAGGCAAATGGAGACCCTGCACAGACCACAGTAAGTAATGGAAAAGTAGAGATCAACCAGGGTTCAGAGCAGTGGAACGGCAGCTCAGTAACCGTACAGCCAGGTCAGATGACAGAGGGAGAACAAGAATTCAAGGCCACAGCAAGTAAAAACGATACACAGGCAGAAGACACGGCAAAGGCCTCCAAGCCAACGCCTGGTAACTACAAGGTCGATGTAGTACCTGAGAGAAACCAGGAACTCCGGAAAACAATCAAGAATAATTCAGATGAAGAAAACTACCTGGAAGACCGCGGCGGATTCACTACAGAAGATCCTGTCTTCGATACGTACAGCAGCCACGAAGCCGTAGGATTTGACAAAGTAGGAGCCGACCTCACCGCACTCGAATGGCGCCACGACAACGACTACGAAGCTCTAGAAGAAGGAAGCCCTAAAGAAAGCAGCAAATTCGTAGAAAGCATCGGCACAGACACAGGCGACCCAGAAATAGAGGCGATTAAGAATGGGGAAAAGGGAGTGACTACTTATCCAAACGGAGAGTGGAACTCCCAAACCAGAGATGGTGGGAGCTTTGACTACGAGAAATTCGCCAACGCAGAAACATTAGGCGAAGCACTGGACGGCCTCCACACATACCTATTCAACTGGCAAGCAATCATGACAGATATCGGTCCCAGAAGTGATGAGGACTTCATCTATGCAGCTACTCTTGAGCAAGCGATCGAACAATCTGTCAAGCGTAAGAATGATACAGAACTAGAGGCTCACGCCTGGGACTTCGACCTTGATTCACACGGAAACGGGTTAATCTACGGTAAGAATGCTGATGGAAGCGACGAACTCCGTATCATGGAGACCGTAGCCAACCCAGTAACAAGCACACCTCAAACAATACACGACCAAAGACATCCATTAGTGGAAGAGTCGAATTATCTGAATCCGGAGCATGAAGAATTCAACAAGTACTGGCATCCACTACGGTTCGGATGGGAAGGCCATAGCGACAGCCAGAGATGGGACTTTGAACAGGAGAAGAGAAGAGCAGCTCAAATGGTTCAGAATATGGCTACTTCTCCAATCCTCGCAAGCACATCAGGCGAAGGATCGGGGATGGAAACTACCGAAGATATAGCCCTAACCACCGAATACCTGCAAGATTTCACAGAAAAACTAAGAACCTACAATCAGAATGACGCTAATTTCGATGAACTTTACAACCAGGCCAAAGTAATGAATGAACTACTTAGGAACGAAGATGGCAACCATGTAGTCTACGGAGACACAGAGAATCCTCAGTACGCGGTAGTGGAAGATGACTCTGTAATTGATGAAGTCTGGAATGATGAGAAGGGCCATTACGATGATTTCAATCAGTTCCTTCTCGACAATCCAAGCTACAGTATGGATGCAGAGGAGATCGATGCAACGCTTGAAGGAGAAGAAATGGATGAAGGGTTCGGCCAGGAAGCACTGGCCGGCGCATAAAAATTACTTTTTCTAATTGCTATGGACCTTCTTTCAGGTAAGAAGATAAATCCTCCGAACTCATTTGGCTGAAACCGTAGCTCAGGTTCTGCTGCCATTTACTCTGCAGATTCATCACCGGTGTGCTTACCAGGGAACCTGACAAGTCATTCTTACTTGGAACTATCCCAGTTTCCGAGCAAGTACTTCCACCACTACATACTTTCGATATATTAAACCAGCTATCTCTCAAGTTCGAGTTATAACTCCCGGAAAGGATGCTCTGGGCCCGAGTCTGCTGATCAGCAACATCTGCAGAAGAAACAACCTTAAGATTTCCTTCCGCTGTTATACTCCAATCATACTTTACATATAATTATATTTCAGAAGAATATGAAAAGTAGATTAAGGAATTAATCCTCCAACCGCTTCGTTCGCTCTTCCAAACTTAAATGCGACACATCGATCAGAAGACTGCCGAACAACAAGTCATAGAACTTGAACAGATAGGACCTCATTCCTGCATCTTCACTATTGCCCTCCTCTCTCATACTCATTTCATTCCAGAATACGCGTCCACCGGCCGCTTTCAAACGCAGGAGTTCCAATTCGTCTAATGCACTAATCAAATACTTCTCACCGACTATCTCTGCCGCATAATCATCGGCAGCACGCTCAACTTTCGGATAATCATAGAAAACAAGAATCGAATTCCGACCACCGACAAGACCGGAGAGTAACGTAGCCGCCAGATTCGCAAGCCAGTCACGATTCCGAATATGATACACTTCATGAGCAATCACACTTTCAAGCTCTCTTCGGGAAAGCGATTCAACCACTACTTGACTCACCACAATATACCTCTGCGCACAAAGTAGCGACATTCCTGCACGAATAACTGGGATATTACCCCGGTCAGCGACAATCACTCGAACATTTTCGGGAGCAACATCACTCGAATATTCTTCACCATTATCCAATAACCTCACAATCCCCAATTGACCACGAATCCTCTCCGACAAATTGTATAACCACATTCCTGTCAATAGCATTACCGGGATCAAATATAGGGCATAGTAAACAGCTAAAGCCGTGCCTGAAACCGGAAGCACCCCCGAACCCCAGTATCCGAAATTCCCAGACACCACTCCAAGAAAAACCCAGTCGCTAGTAAACCCGTACCGGACAATATCAACCAACGAAACAGTCGAAATGACAATCGATACATTCGATATCAACAGAGTAAGCAAAAGCACAATCTCAGTACCTCACAAAGCGTCCTCAGTTGAGTCAGTCTGAGGTCTGATTTCTGTTGCGGAGTGCAGTGACCGACCGCGATCTCCTCACAGATCGACGGGAAGCTGTCGCTGTCGGCGGCGCTTAGCCGCCGACGCGACAGCGTCGCCACTCAGTGCCGGGGCTGTCCCGGTCAGTGGTTAGCGGTGGAATCGGTCGTCAGGTGGTCGGTTCGCGGGGACGGCCCGACGCACCGCAAGGGCCGTCCACGCAGCCCGTCGAACCATATTCACGAACTCCTTGTACGGCCACCACCAGAGGCGACGCCCGCCTCGGCGCGGCGTCGCCACGTATTCGTAGTGGAGATACCGCCAAACATTCTGTAGCAGCAGACTCACTACGACGTACAGCAGTCTCACCGTCGCGTCTCGTGTCGTTGTCGTCGCTATCGCTTGCTCGGACAAGCGATAGCTCGATTCGATACCGAAGCGTTTGCTGTAGTGGTATCGCGCTTCGCGTGGCGTCTCGATGAACGGCGCGTCAGCGGCGTAGCCGTGACGCGCTACACCGTTCTCGTCATATCGTCCGTTCAGGTACGTACAGTCGATGTAGACGGGAAACTCGACGGTCCAGCTGTGACCGTCGAGTTTCCCTGTCAGGTTGTGTTGAATAATGCGACTCCATCCTTCCGAGAGTTCCTGCTGAATCGCCTCACCCCACTGAATGATTGGGACCACGTAGGCGTAGTTGTGCGCCTGAAGCAGCGTGAGACACTTGCTGTCGTAGAATCCGCGATCAAGGTAGACGGCCTTGACCTCGGTGTCAAGGCCGTCGAGTACACCAAGGAACTCAGCGAGGACGCTGCTGGCGGTGTCGCCGTCTTCGAGACGGCGCACCGCCAGCGTGTAGCGTTTGTTCTTCACACGCGCGTAGAGTGTGGCGTAGGCGTGGAACGAAGTGGTTCCACGCTTCGCTTCCGAGTGGTAGAGAGCGTCTGTGTCGTCTTCATCACCGTAGTAGGGTCGCAGGTGGAGGTCTGCGCAGACCTCCACCTGCTCGGGGAGCAGTTCGACGATGTCTCGTCGAAGAAGCGTGTTAGCGACTCGTTCGAGCCGTTCGGGCTCGAACTTCGTCCGTAGATGATAGAGAACTGTGTTCGCCGATGGCGAGTCTTCACTGGAGTTGCACAGCGTCGAGATCGAGGTCCCGTCGGCGGTCGCGCCGACGAGGACCTCGTAGATGTCCTCTGCACCGATTTCAGCGTTGTTGGCGAGATTCAGAGAAACTTCCTCGTCAAGGCAGTTGACGAGGAAGTTAAGGAGCTGGTCCTCGTGGATTTCATTGTCCGCTTGCTTTGCTTGCTTGGACACAACTCAGCAAGCGGACTCCTTCAACTTGCGAGCTTTGTGAGGTACTGAATCTTGGAAGTCGGACACTCAAACAACACCAGCTCCCGATTTGAGACAGAATCATAAATTACACTGCCAGAAAAGAGGACTAACGCAATAGAAACAACAGCTACAGCTAAGAAAACAAGGGCAAAGAACACCAACCCCGATACAGCAATCTCTCGAAGTAACTCTACCGACAACAGATGATACAGCGGCTCTTGTTGAGAAATTACCAGGCTGAAAAGTAGTGCCGCTAAAAGAGGAATAAATAAGAATAATACACCATGTAACGGGATAGCTAAAGCAACCACAGGCCAACTCAAGTCCCGCTGTCGATAAGAGACGTAGATACCACCAATCATGGCTGAAATAGCAAGTATACTGATCTTCATCAACTGATCGCCTATTAGAAATGAGGCAAAACCTACAGAACTTATCGCCAAAATATAATTCAGTGTAAACGCGACATAGGGGTTAGCTGAATCTTGCTTAATTACACCTACCGAATCAAGATTTACCTTAAACTCTGAGAAATTAGCCGACTCCCCCATCAAAACACAACCCCCTAACCCAATCAACAGCAGCACAACCTGCCAACGCACACGCCCATAATCACCAGCAGTAACCGCACTCTGAACAAACGTACTGAACATCTGATCAAGAGACAAAAGAAAATACAGCGGATACAACGCAAAAATAAGACCCAGCAAAAATCCGGCTTTCAATACATTAGACCCATATACTGACTCAGTCACCGCTCCTTCAGAGATACTGACGGTTACCTCCCTAGATACGAACCGTTCCTGCTCCCTCCACATCCACTGATCATCAAGTAGCTCCGGACTCAAATCCAACTCTTCAGAGACCGCTTCCCGTACCGTATTAACAGGAACGTCTTCAATTTTCCAAGTTCGTGACCTAATCTTCATGTCCACTACTTTCGGCGGTATGGCTTCGATTATCTCGGCAATTAGCTATCCTTTTATACACGCTTAAACGGGATTACGCGGTGTTGCTCTCAGGGAGCTACGATTTCATAGCTAGCTACAAAAACAAAACTATAAAAAAGTTGTTACTTACACGTTGTAATAGGACGATATCTATGGAACACACAGACGAACTCGACACAATTCTTGAAACCCTCGAAACCCATCAACAATACACAGAAGACGGGCAAGACGGCGAACGAGAGATATACAACATCACCGATACAGACGGATACATTTTCATCGGACCAACAAGAGAAGATGGAAAATCTGCCGAAGGTTCACTAGACTCACCTACAGAAATCACAGGAGAACCCGTAGCAGAAACCGAAGCCACTATCGTAGAAGAAAATCTGACAGAATACCTTGAACCTTAGAAAAATACAGAAATGGGCCTTATCGCATCAATTCAAATCCCAGAAGACTACGACCAAGAAGAATTGGAAGAAACAGTTGATGCAATGGCAGAGATCGCAGACGAAGTAAACACCTATCACAACCAACTCCTAGAAACCGCCACACAGCACTAATCCACCTCAACCACTCCCATTTCCCATCCTCTTCTTACTTTGACGCCCCTCCTTCTACGGCGAAGATAGGAAACCAGGAACATCCGAAAGCAAAGTCTCAGTCACACCTTCACCCTGAATCTCTTCCACCGGCAGAAACCGCCACGCCTGCTTCTCTGTCAACACATACGCCGACTTCGTATCACCCTCCATCATCTCCCCATACATAAAGAAATACACCACCTCCCCCGGCTCATCACTAATCTCAGTCTCATCCACTACAGCATCAGCAATATGCACCCAATTATCCTCATTCAACTTGTAAGTCTGAAAAGTCCCATCATCACTCTTCAAAATCTCAAAATCCGGCTTACTCAAGACATCACTACACAGAACAGCAAAACCCTGACTCTTCTCCCTCCCCCAAAACGCCGCAGGACTCTCCGGATAATCACGAAACACCACCTCCTTGAACGGATCAGGAACCGGAAGACGAGAATCCGCATTCACAGTCGAACTCATCAACTTACCTGGAATCTCCAGATTATCTCCACCCATTTACGAAATCATAGCCAGCTATCCCAAATAAAACCCACCGCTCAAACCCAGCTACGAAATCCAAACCATCTCACCCCAGCCACATAACCACTAAACAGCACCCAACTCAGAAAAAAATATAAGAACTATTATATTTTCACCACCCGGCCCCATAGCTGCATCTGGGAACGATGCAACCCAAACCCAGCCTAAGACCCACAGTACTGTCAGCAGCAAACAACAATCTTCCCTGCAGCCCCCCAGAGGCCTTCCAACCGCTGTTCGACCTGCTAAACTCGCTAACCCAGTTAGCGTTCATCGGCGGCATCGCGCTTGGAACGTTGGGCCTGTTGACCGCCTCGTTGTTCGTTTTGCTTCCAGGCGAGGACAATACACGCCGCGGTAAGCAGGTTGCCAAGAACACGCTGATCGGCACGATCCTGCTGCTGTCCTCCAATATGGTGATTCAGTTCCTCACCTCGGAACTCGGAACCACGATCTGCACCTGAAAAACAATGAACCGGAGAATCATCTTCGCCGGCCTGCTCGCCCTCACCTTAGTAGCTACACCCGTCGCCGCACAAGAAAACACGACTACAACCCCTACTGAAGACGAAGACAACAACAGCGGGATTCTAAACGGCATTCAAAACCTGATCGACACGATCCAAGACTTCACTCAAGGAAAGACTCTCGGAGAGACGATCACGGACATAATCTTCTGGCCCTTCCGAAAACTCGCAGAAGTCCTACTCAGCGTACTCATCACCGTCCTCACCACTACGCCAACAGTTCATCCCAACCCTGCCGTATCCAGCGTCCACCAGGACACACTCATCATATCATACGTTATAGCAGGCCTCGGATTCGCAGCCACCGGCATACTCTACATCATCGGCCCAATCCTCAACATCTCCTACAACCAAGCCCGGAAAACACTCCCCCGGCTCGTCATCGCACTCATCTTCGCCACACTCTCACCTCCCATCCTACAGTACGCAGTCGACCTCTCCAACGCCTTCACCCACGCATTCACACCAGAAATACAGAACATCCAGCAAGTAGCAGGCCTCTCAACAGGTCTCGTCATCGCCTGGGTAGTCGAATCAGTTCTTCTACTCGCAGTCGTCGCCCTATTCCTCATCCGCAATGTCTATATCTTGTTCGGAGCCGCAGTCAGTCCTTTGCTGGCCGTAATGTGGAGCTTGCCCAAAGTCAGGCGGTACGCAGACACATTCATAGCCGGCTGGTTCGCCGCATTGCTGATCGGGCCAGCGGACGTCCTCGTCCTCAAATTCTCGCTCTCACTACTTCGAGGAGCAGGCAACAGCGGTCTTCAAAGCGTGTCTAACTGGATGTTTGGAGTTGCATCCTTCACACTCCTACTTCTCGTTCCCTACCAGATCTGGACGGCGTCACAGACCGCCGTAGGCCAGGCACACACCGTCTCCAATAGCTTCGATAGCAGCGGCGATGCCTCGGACGATGATCCTGATCTCACTGCTGATCAACGTCAGCGTCTCCGAGAAAACCGGAGGAAGAGAGCGGACAGTGAGACCACAGGCCGAGTTGAGGACTTCCGGAGGCGGCTACGATGAAACCCCGCTTCCAGTTCCCCGGAACGGTCGAAGACGTCTCCATGCAGTTCTTCGGCCGGTTCACCTGGAAAGACGTACTCCGACTCGCCCTGCCCATAGCAACAGCAGCGGCTCTCACAGACGCCTACATCTACCTCGTTCCGGGCCTGCTGCACGGAACCATTCTCTACACAGTACGGCCATTCAGCCAGCCGCTGGACCACCACATCATCCACAGTATCCGGTTTCTCGCCGGGAGGTACCTATGACACAGTACGGAGCGATCCAGGTTACGCCGACAAACTTGGAGCTGATGACCGAGAAGGAGGCATTAGGAGTGCATCAGAACTTCAAACAGGTTCTGAATCAGGCCGACTACCCAATCAACATCTACTCGCTGCAACGCGATTTAGAGCTTCAGCCCTACGCCGAATACCTGAAAGACCGGTTCTCCATCCGTAGGGAGCTCTGGGAGGACTATCTCAGGTACTGCAGCCGTCTCAACGACGAATCACTCGTCGCCACCGAGCACTACATCACCACACCGGTCACCGCCTCAAGCCGAGGATTCCTTGCCTCAGTACTCGACTCTGAAAGCTCGGAGGATCTAGAGAGTGAGGTACAGCGGAGAACCCAACAGATCACCGACTCCCTTAACACCGCTAACCTCTCCGCAACGGAAATCCCTGCCGAAGAACTCGAAATCTCTCCCAGCAACCCAACACCTCGGTACGTCTCCACCGGACAGGAATACCGGCGGGCACTCATAATCACTGAATACCCCAGTCAGCTGGAACTGGCCTGGCCCTTGGAACTTCTCCGCGTCGACGGCAAAATCGACGTAGCTCAACTCATCAAACCAAGAGACTCCGCTAAGACCGTCTCTACACTCAACCGATTGAAAGAGAAGCTGAACGCCGAGATCAACTCCCGTCTCGCATCCGGCTTCCTCGACACCAACGAACTCGAATCCAAACTAGACGCCGTCGACTGGATGCTCGACAAACTTGCCAACAGGGAGCAACAGGCCTTCGACTACGCCGTCTACATCTCCACCCACGCAGACAACAAGGAAGACTGCGACCAGGCCTTCGAACAGGTCAAATCGCGGTTGAAGCGGATAGGTATCGGATTCGAGGAACCCGTCTTCAGAACCGATCAAGCGCAGAAGGCCTGCAACCCGCTTCAACTCGACCCGTTACAGGAGACCCAGCTACAGCTCAGTAACTCCATCGCTGCCGGATTCCCCTTCGCCACCCGGACAATCAACCAGTCATCCGGAATCATCTACGGAGAAGACCAGTACGACGGTACACCCATACTTCAAGATCGGTTCCAGTGGCACGCACCCCACCTCGCAAGATTCGGAGCCACCGGCTCAGGAAAAACCTTCCACACCAAAATCGAACTCCTCCGAGCCATCCTCGCATACCCCGACATCCAAGTCATCGTCATCGACCCGAAAAACGAGTACCACAACCTCATCAAAGCCCTCAACGGCCAAACCTACACCGTACAAGACCGGCCCGAAAAACTAGGTAAGGCCTCCTGCTTCCAAGTCACCTCAAGAGGCCAATCAGAGAACATCCCGGAGATCATTGACCTGATCGAACACCTCTACCAGGTTACCAGCCAAAATGATCGGCGGACCCTGGTAGTGGCCGATGAAGCCCACAACGTGTCAGGTGTGGGCCGAGGCCGAGAAATCCTGACACGCTGGGTGAGAGAAGCACGAGACACTTCCACCGCAATCACACTGGTCAGCCAATCAGCCAACGACTTCACCCAGTACACAGAGGGGAGAACCCTGCTCGACCAGATGCCCGGAAAGCTGTTCTTCCGGCACGAACGCGTCAGCCAGGAAATGATCGACCACTTCCAGCTCTCAGAACAGGAGGAGATCGATCTCTACGACCTCAAAACAGGGACCGACGCACCGTACTCAGAAGCCGTAATGAAAGTCAGCGGACGCCTCGACGCCAAAATCCGCGTACACGCAACACCCGCAGAACACCGACTCATCGAACAATGAGCCACCAGAAAACCCGAATCCAGATCCTCTTCCGACCGGTTATCGGCCAACCTCTACGCCGCTACTACTGGCGGAAACGGGCCTACCAGCGAATCGGCCACCTCCGGAGGGAGAAAGAGAAACTCTGGGGGTCAAGGCCTCCAACACCGCGGGAAAAGAAACAGGCAGACGCAATCGAGAACAAGGCTGGCAGCCCCCGATTCCACGTCTCGATCAGGCTGCTCATCATCAATGCGGCCGAGTACACGCCCAGCAGGGTTAAAGAGATCTCCGGAGCGTTCAACACCTACGAAAACCCGGAAACAGGCCAGTACCTGAACGCGACCACGGTAACACCGTTCCGCCGCAGCCAAATTACTTCTTTCGCACAGGCAGTCCAACGTAGAGAGTTCCAGGGCTGGAGCCAGAAATTCCAGGCCACCAAGGACGAACTCTCAGCTCTTCTCTCACTCCCGAACCGGAAACAGGACAACATCCAAAACGCTCAGCCATGAACCCCGAAGAAACCCAGAACCTGATACAGAGCACAGGCAACCTGAACACCACCTACCTCGGCAGCCGTGAAAGCAACCTCGGCGTCGAAGAAAACATCGGAGTAGACGACGAAAAACGCCTAACACACGTCCTCAACGTCGGCCCCACCGGATACGGCAAAACCCAGCTACTGATACACGTCGCATTACAGGACGCAGAGAAAGACCACGGCCTCGCAATCATCAACCCGAAAGGCGACCTAATAGACGAATTCCTCTCCAAACTCCCCGAAAACCGGAAAGACGACATCGTCTACATCAACCCCGCGAGGGACCCGGTTACACCGATCAACGTCCTCGAACCTCACATCACCGAAGAGATGTCGGAGGCCCAGCGAGAGAACCAGAAAGAGATCATTGTCTCCGACCTCATCGATCTGTTCAAACGCCAAAGCGAGAACTGGGGTGACCAGTTCGGCCGAGTCCTCGAAACCCTCCTGCGGGCCCACCTCGACCTCAACATCCAGAAAAACCAGGGAAACAGCTTGCTCGACGTCTTCCGATGCGTCGTCAACCAAGACCAGCTCACCGAGCTGATCGACGACACCGACGACCAGATCATCCGAGAACAACTCGTCCGCGTCAAAGAGAATATGACCTCGTATGAGATGGAACCGCTCCAACGCCGGCTAAACGACTTCGTGATGAACCCCACCATCCGGAAAGTTATCGGCCCAGAACAATCCGGAGTCAACTTCCGCGACGTCGTCGACGACAGCAAAATCCTCCTCGTCGACATCCAAAAAGGCGAAGTCGGAGAAACAGTCTCCCAACTCGTCGGAAGCATCGTCACCACCAAAATCTGGGCCGCAACACAAAGCCGGGTCACCCAGCCCGTCGAACAACGCACACCCTTCTTCCTCTACGTCGACGAACTCCAGAACTTCGGCGGCGAAGGCAGCAACTTCACCAAAATACTCAGCGAAGCCAGAGAATACCGCTTAGGGTGCTGGCTCGCCACACAATACCTCCAACAACTCGCAACCGACATGCGGAGAGCAGTCGTCAACAACTGCCGCACCAAAATCACCTTCAACCCCAGTGGCAGCGAAAACGAAACCCAGATCGCCGGAATGTTCCAAGGCCTCTCCAAAAACCAGCTCAAAGCCTTAGGCAAGTTCCGGGCAGCAGTCCAGAAACCCAGCAAACAAAGCCACAACTCCGCCGTACTCTTCAACACCTACCCACCCTGGGAACCCGAAGACACCGACGTCGACCAACTCAAAAAACAGGGCACCGCCGCCACTACCCAAGCAAAAGCCCAGATCAAGGCCTCCCAAAGCCTCGGAAAAGGAAACAACGCCGGCGGAGACAAACACCGAGAACTCCTCGCACAAGCCAAGAAACAACTCGAAGAACGCGGCTTCCAAGTCAACCTCCTGTACCAAGACTCGGGCGACAACAAACCAGACGGCCACGTACACCTCCCCGACGAAAGCATTGCACACCTCGAAGCAGAACACAGCACACTATCACGGCCCGTCAAAGTCCTACGCAACCTCAAAAGAGCCGTCGAGGACGACAGGGAAGTCTTCTACGTTGTCCAGCAGGGGAAAGCAGCGAAACTTCAGAACATCGTCGACGACCCCAAAAACCGTCGCGGCAACGAATACAACGACGACAACGGAGGCTACAGCTACTACACTGATGAAGACGGCGAGGCATTCACCCAATTCGAAGAACTAGAAGAAGCAGAGTACCGGGTAATCGAAGTTACCGAAGACGACCTGGAGGTACACGACGAAGCTGTCGAACCAGAATGCCCAGAACTCGATGCAAACAGCCGTGACGACTTAGAGGCCTTCTGCCTACACCGCGACGAAAACGGATTCTGCACCGAACTCGAACAGCAATGCGTCCTACTTGAAGGAGAATGACCGCAGAAGAAATCGAGGAGATACGGGACAAGGACCACGTCGTCCTCCAACACATCGAAGAAGGCCGTGACGACGTACAGAAAATCACCGCAGAAACCACGCTCGAAAACCACCATGTCTCCTACTGCTTCGAAAAACTGGAGGATCTGGGCTTGATCGCCGTGGAGAAACCGGACACTATGGTTGAACGAGTGATCGACGGACAGAAACGGGTCTTCCAACACCCCAAGGAGGCAGTACTTACGGAGAAGGGCTACCGGTATTTGGATCAGTCAGAGTCGGAGAATGTGACTGAGTACGAGGATTTGAGTCATAGTGAGCTCGTCGAAAAATCTCAGGATCTTGAAAGAAAGGTAGAGCAGTTGGAAAAGTCGTTAGAGGCCTTCCGACGACAGATACTGAAAAAATTTGAAGAAACAGAAAGGCGCTAAAGCCTCTGATCTCGGTCTTCCGCACCTTCCTCTTGATCCGCATCCGCCCTGCCGTCGACCTCGATATCATTGTTCTTTCGCCAGGTCTTCTGCCATTCATCGGTAGCTGGCACGCTCTCGGCCTTATGGGTCGTGTAACGCTCTCTGATTCGGGCCGGGAACGGCGTGTTCACACTGTCCCCAGCGATAATCGCTTGTCCCGGCGTAAGGCCTGGAAGCTCGGAGAGAAGATCCTCGCCAACGTCCTCAACCCCTTTCTTCACAGCATCTTGATCTAGAGGGTTCTGAATCTGCATAATGATCTGGGTCTTGCACTGCGACAGGACATCGTCGTCAATCTTGCTCGGTCGCTGACTGATAATTCCGATACCAATCCCGAACTTACGTCCCTCACTCAAAATAGTAGATAGAGGCCCGAGAGACTGAGCTTCACCATCTGCTGGAGCAAAACGGTGTCCCTCCTCAAGAAGGCCGAAAACCGGGAAATCAAGATCTCCTTCCCCATCCTTCTCATATCGTACCCTCGCACGGTTGATCTTCTGGAACAAAACACTGACCAGCATTTGCTGCTCCCGCAGACTCATCGTGTCAAGCTGGAGAACGGTACACTTCCCCGGCTCTAACAACTGCGACAAAGCCAAATGATTGTTCGCATCAAACAAATCACGATCTAAGGCCTTATCCAGCCTCCATTCGAGCGCATTAGCAGTACTGTCGTTATCCGCTACCTCTTGACACCGCTCCTTGATCTGATTCAGGGTAACGTAGTTGAAGTCGACGTCATCATCGGCTTTGAGACTGCTCCAGGCCTCAGAGAGAACGTGTTCTTGTGCATCGGAGGGATCGTCGATTACTGAGTATAGGTCGGAGAGATTGAGTTCGGAGATACGGATGTGGATATCCTCCGGGTTCTTGAGATCGATTTCCGGAGTATAGCCTTCATCCTCATTCTGAAACCGTTCATCTTCCTCCATTTCTTGAAGAGAGTGGTACTCGCCGTGCGGGTCGATGATCAGCATCGCTGCACGGGAATCTGGCTGCATCATCTCCTCTACCAAGACGGAGGCGGTGTAGGACTTCCCGCTACCCGTTGAAGCCAGAATTGAGAGATGTGTCGAGGCGAAGTTGTCTATTGGGAGATGGATGTCCGTACCTCCGGGAGGTCTGTGGAGTAGATCGCCTATGTACGCTGAGCCGTTCTCCTTGGGGTCTGCCTCCGTTAGGTACTCTTCAAGATCATCATCCGCCGCTAGCTCAACCTCTGTACCGGGTTTAGGAACGATACGCGGATTCGTGAAATCATTCAGTTTTTCGTTGTAGTATCCGATGACGTTGGCAGTGAGTCGGTAGAGATCCACCCCTTCCGTCGCTATCCCAAGCTTGCCAGCTACAGCTTCCGGCGAGACACCTGGGTCCGACATAAACTGGTCTGGATAGCCGCGTTTCTGCTCTCGCTGAGTGATACGGGCGAAAATCTTCTTTTCTTGCTCTTCTAACTCGCCGCCGTCGTTCTCAACCTCTACAGTTCCAGTATAATAGATGAACTCTCCGTTCTTGATTTCCGTGTCGTCTGGCGTGACAAAGACGAATTCGTTGGCTTCGTCCCCAGGCTCAGATACAATTCCGTCAACCATCTACATCCCCTCCATTTTGGTTTGCCATTCCAGATTTCGTTGAATCACATCTAACGCGTCCGCCTCACCGGGTTTCTCTTGCTTCAGCCGCTCCAATATCTGTGATAGAATATCCTCAGCAAATCCTTCTGCAACGTCTACCATCCGCTGATAGTACTCAAGCTTGACCTCGCCGTCGACCTCGTGGAACTCCACCATGTCTTCCTCTGGCAGTTTTGCGACCACGTCGTCAACTTCCAGCGTCCAGCGAGGGATTGAGTGGTCTGCTTCTTCGATCTCTCCGTCTTCTACGGTTACGTGACCCAGCAGGGCAATACCTGCCAAGACCTGCTTTTCGTCGACATAGCTCGGCTGAAATATCTCCTGCTCCTCGGGCTGTGACAGATTCGGACCGGTTCGCCCCTGATCCGGGTCGACAATCTGGGTGTCGTAAATGACCCCAATAAAACAGCAACTCCTGTCCTGGATCTCCTTCTCTATGTACACGAACTGACCGAACTCATAGTCCGTCGGATCGGGAGACTCCTCCCTCACACTGTCATTGTAGATTTCGCAGACATAGTCGATATGAGATTTTGAACCAACGATCTTGCCGAGCTCCATGTCGTCTTCATTCATAATTTATCTACGCCTCCTATTCTTGCTGAGAGCCTTGTTATTCCACTGCAACTCAATATCATTCTCTTCCGAAAACTCCTGGTACATCCTTAAGAACTGCTGCCTGTCCTGACGGCTGATAACTGCATCTGCATCAACAGATTGCAGAATCTCAGGGTAACCTCTTCCAACACCGGCCTCCGCACGAATCACCGAAATCACGTAATCAAACAGGTCCTCTTCAACGACCCATTGAGGGAGTTCGATACGATCCATCTGAGGCCCACTACCTACGTCCAAGTACGTAAACAGCAACTTGTCCGAGAAGTCGAAATCCTCTCCCTGGTATGTTGTATGAAGCGTCTCCAAAGTATCGTCTCTCCGGGACTTGAATAATGCAGTACGATCACCCCAGTTCTCAGTAAAGGCCTGAAGCATCTGGTAATCCCGTACTGTCTGACCTGTATTCACCAGATCTAGACTATCCAGCATCTTGGTCAAATCCGTAGCTACCGACCCAGAGACGTAGCCAACCACGGGGACACCGTGGTATCGACTGGCAGCCAACAGACGAGACATTGCTTCAGCGTACCTGCCCTGGATTTCACCGTCAAACTTCGCGGCGAAGGACAAGAGAAGGGAGCCATCATAGATCACAACTGGTGGCTGCTCTCTATCGCTAAATTTCTCGATCTGCTTTTCTAAGACTCGCATCTCGGTTTCAAAGCGTTTCGTGTCCACCTCTTGATCATCAATCTGCTTCCTACCTTCCTCATCCGAGTAAAGAATATCCTCTGGAGTCAGAACTTCGACGGTAGCGTTTTCCTCATAATCCCTGCTCTTCGTATGGCCATTAGCTATCGAAACAACCTGAACCAGGCCTATTGGCTTTTCAAACTCCTCTACTGGATCAATTTGAGAACCGTCTGCTGCAATCGTAGTAACGTTTTCAAGCTGGCTCCTTGACCAGTTATTAACTGCTTCATGTGATTTCCAGGAGCCGCTTTCCTCGAAAGGAATAATCCACTCTTCTTCCTTCAAGAACTCTTCAGTAGGTACCGCGCCTGGGTACTGTAAAGTCTCCAGTTTATCGACGATCTCCGTCTCTATCTCTGATTTGAGGTCTTCTGCGGCATCTCTGAATTGCTCGATAACCGCTTTATCGAAGCCTACACCGTCAAAATCTCTTTTCTTATTCTCTAATTCCTTGGCGATACGGTCTCTATAAAGCGGCATTACTGAAGCTGCACCTCCGTTGCACCGTCCACTTTTTCCAACGTAATCGCGTGCTCAGTCACACTCTCGAAAGCACCGTCATGACTGATCACGGTCAACTGCTCGAACCCTTCCAGGTTCTGAAGCTGGTCAACAAGGTTACGCCGCTTCTCCTGATCCAGGTTCGTTGTCGGCTCATCAAGGAACACGATGTCCACATCGCTCAGAAGCTCTAAGATGGCAAGACGGACAGCCAAGGCAGCACTCATCTGCTCCCCGCCACTCAACTTGTCGAAGGCCTTCTCCTCACCGTTCTCACTGATAACAATCTCGTAATCAGGCCTCCACTCAAGCTCCTCAGTAGCGGTCCCACGGAGCTGCCGATAAATCTTATTCGCCTCCGCAGAGATCTCCTTAACCAGGATCTCCGTCATCAGAGGCCTGGCATCGTCGACACTCTCACGGATGAACTCGCCAAACTCCAAGTCGGCTTCTAACTCCTCAAACTCGTCCCGCTTGTCATCCAGTTCTTCCTTCTGTTCCTCCATCTCCCCAATCTCGTCTTCAAGGTCTTCGAGATTCCCTTGTTTCGTCTCGATAGTACCTTCAAGACCACCGATATCGCCCTGAAGCTCACTAACTCTCTCCTGAACTTCTTCGTATTCGTCCTCATCGAACTGCTCTTCCAAGTCTTCGAGATCGTCTTCAAGCTCGTCGACATCGTCCTCTAACTCTTCAATATCCTCTTTGAGACCGTCGACCTTCTCCTGACGTTCCTCGACTTTCTCGGCAGTTTCCTTCTTACTGATATAGGTCTCGTGAGCGTCCTCTAACTCATCCAGACGCTCTTTTATCTCCTCAATGTCATCGTGAAGGCCTTCGAACTCCTCAAGCTCTTCTTCCTTCTCCTCGATCTTGTCCTCTAAATCGTCGAGATCCCGTTCGACATCTTCAAGATCGTCTTCAGCCTCCTTGTTATTCTCGTAGGTGGTCTCAGCAGAGTCGTACTCGCTCTTCGGATCGCCGAGTTCATCCAACTCTTCTTCGAGTTCGTCCTTCTCATCGACATCGTCCTCTAACTCCTCGATATCGTCATTCAGGCCTTCTATCTCCTCTTCCTTCTCATCACGGTCATCTTCTAAGCTTTCGAGCTTGTCGTTAAGATCGGGTAGACGGTTGACCTCTTTTTCGGCGTCTTTCGCCTTGTCGATCTCATCTTCGAGCTCATCCAGTTCGTCTTCTATCTCGGAGATTCGTTCTTCGGCGTCTGACTTTTCTTCTCGTTTCTCCTTCAACACCTCTCCCCGGTGTTCCTTGTCCAGGTCCTGACCACAGGTAGGACACTCAGCTTCCTCAGCGTCCTCTAACGTCTCGATAGCCTCCTCTAAATCATCAATACGGCCCTCAAGCCGCGACTTCTCATCACGGAGGTCCTGTTCGTCTTCCTCTAACCCCTCCAACTCGTCTGCCTTATCCTCTAACTCCTCAATCTCAGAAATCTCCTCCTCTAACTCTTCGATATCATCCTCGATCTCTTCTAAGTCGTCTTCCGCCTCATCGAGATCGTCCTCAAGGCCTTCAATCTCATCTTCCTTGTCTTCTATATCCTCCAGCTTATCCTCTAATTCATTTTGACGCTCGACGTCGTCCTCAAGCTCCTCCATCTTCTCCTTCGCTGCCTCAGCGTCTTCGACATCGTCTTCGAGATTCTCCTTCTGCTGCTGAAGCTTGGTCTGCTTCTTCTCTAACTCGTTTATATCGTCCTGAATATCGTCACGCTCGCTCTGCCGCTCACGGAGATCATCCAGCTTGTCGTCTTTCTCCTCGTATTCCTCGTATTCTTCCTCGACTTCCTCGACAGTCTCCTGGGCTTTCTGGGCCTCTTCCAGGGCTTCTTCGGCGTCTTCCAGAGAACCTTCTTTGTTATTGATGGTATTCTCTTTCTTGTCAATGTCGCCCTCCAACTCGGAGATCTTGTCGTCTAACTCTTCAAGTTCTTCCTCACGTTCCTCAAGCTCCTCTTTCTCTTCCTGTAGTTCTTCGAGCTTATCCTGCTTCTGCTCGATCTCCTCTTCCAACTCATCCTTCTCTTCGCGTTTGTCGTCGAGGTCTTCGACTTTCCCTTTTAGATTCTCAATATCCTCTTTCAGGTCCTGCTTCTCCTGTTTGATGGCCTTGTTCACGTCCAGCAGGTCATCCCAGGCTTCGTCGTAGACGTCGACTTCAAGTAGAGGATTGAATACGTCTTCACGGTTGCTCGGTGTCTTGGCGAAGTCGTCTGTGAACTGGGTCTGGGGCACTCCGATACTGGATTTCCACAGTTTCTCCAGATCTGTTGACTCGGGGACTCCGAGGTGATCCCGCAGCCAGATGATGATATCTTCCTTGTTCGCGTCTGACCGGGTATCAAGAAGCTCTTTGTTATCCTTCTCACGAATCACGCGGTAACGGGAGCGTCCAGCTTTCCTTTCAACAGTATACTTCTCGCCGTCCATATTGGAGACGAAGGTCACCCGGACCGTTCCGGAGTTTTCCCCGTTCCGGACGAAGTCGTCCTGCGAGGAGAGTCCGAGGTAATCGAATAACGCATACCCGACGGCCTCTTGGACTGTGGACTTTCCTGCTCCGTTCTGCCCGATAACAGCATTAATACCCTCTGTGAGATCGATACGGTTGATATCGTCGTCGTAGCTCTTGATGTTCGAAAGTTCGACTTCTGTAATCTTCATTCATCATCACCTCCCATCTCAGGGAACAACTCCCGGCGTCGATTCTTGATAGTCTCCGCAACCGACTCCGGAGACTCATCCGCCAACACACTGCTCTTGACCACAGTCATCGTCTCAGCAACCTCTTCCTCCTTATCCCGGAACCTGGAATCCTGACCGGCTAACTTCCGGAAAACAGCAGACTCCAACATATCCCGGTCAATCTGACCATCCTCATTACGGACCTCATCCTCACCCTCATCTAACTCCTGAAGAATATCCGCAGTCTCCTTCGACTCCGTAGCATCGCTAATATTCACATACAACGCATCAGTCTTCTTCTCAACCAAGTCACGAACCCAGTCAACATCCAACTGAGAACGACTGAACTGGAGAAGACCCTGTAGGTGAAGATCAATCACCGGCTCACGGACATCACCACCGGCCTTGTAGTACTCCGCCTGCTGCTTACTTCGCAGATCAGGCAAGACCTCATCCAGCTCCTGCTCAAACTCTTCTTCGAACTCCTCCGGAGTGTTACAGTTGTCAACGACGAATTCGATTCGGAAGAAAGGCCGCCGCTTAGACTGATAAAACTCGGATTCGAAACCGTCCTCGTTTGAGTCCACTATGTAGTATCCATGGTCCCACTGGGCCTCACGCGTATCATGGGACTCCAAAGAACCTGGATTGAAAACCCACTCACCGTGGCTGTACTGCTTGTGTAGATGTCCAAGGCCTAGATAATCAACGACCTCCTCCACGGGTTCTAGCTGGTTGAAGGAGATGCCACCAGCCATCCCAGGTACGTGATCCTCAATCCCGAAGTGACCCAGCAGAATAGTCATTTCCGGCTCACCTTCCTCCTCATTTACCTTCTCGATGGCCTCAGCCACGTCTTCAAGGTAGTCGCCTGTCCGCTGACCCAGGTACTGAAGCCCGAAGATACGGACGCCATCAATATCGACATAACCTGAAGAGGTACCAGGCTCATCGAAATCGTGCTCCTCAAAGACAGGGCCTTCACCCTGTAGATCAGCCTCCAACAGGATCATTCGTCCCCGACTGTGCAAGTATTCCAGCCAGTTCAAATCCTCCTTGTACAGATTAGCATCGTGATTCCCCTGAATACCGACTACAGGAATATCCTCCTTAGCGAACTCTTCCAACCCGTTTTCAGCGTCGCTCAAGGCCCGAGCATTCACATCCTTGTTATGGAATAAGTCCCCGCTGAAAACCGCGAAATCAACACCCTCATCGATAGCGTCAAGAATCGTTGATCTGAACGTCATATACATATCGTCCCGGCGCTTCTTCACACCGTACTGCCGGTGGCCGACATGAGCATCTGAAAAGTGAACGAACCTCGGACCCTGACTTGATTGTGGCATAATTGTTAATCCTCCTTGGTTTTGTTATATTATGGCCCTGTTTTCCAAGCACATCAATCCCCTGAGGATAGCATAGAACCTTGGTCTCCGACAATTCCACTACTCGTCAAAGACTCTGTCTAAGAAGGCCTCAACATCTGTTTCCTCCCTTTCCGGCAGTTCTATGAAGTGCTCCCGTAACTCTTCTGCGCTATATCTAGTGGCAGAAAACTCCAATGCGGCTTCTATCTTGTTTCCTGAATCCACCTCCGGATAGTAGTCCTCTACATCACCCATTAAGACCAAAATATTCTCCTCCAGTAGCCTAGTCCTCACCTCTCCTCGAATTGAATCGATCTGTTCATTCTTATCTATAATCGGCTGCTTCCACCCATTTTCCCCAATCTCGCCGGCTTTTCCCTTCAGGCCATTAATCTTGTTTCCTAAGTCATCATCTTCAACCATTTGTGGTATATTTCGGCTCAAAGCGCCGATATCTCCCATTGCGAATACTTCGATTCCTAACTCCTCTAGAAACTCCTTGAACAGAGGCAAATCATCTTTCCCACCTAACTCCAGAATCGGGATATTTTGGCTTTCAAAAATCCACCCCGAATTGAGAGTTGAGGAGATTTTCTTCAGGACAATCTCATCAGATTGCCCCTCTACGAGTACAACTCTATCTGAGAAAATGTAGGAGGAGATCTTCTGCAAGTCCATAAGCCGAGACTGCTCTCTTGCATCCCTGTCTTCTAGAACTGTGTGGAATTGAGTAACCTCGGTCCCGTTATCGTCTCGAACTATGTTTATAGTGTCAATTATTCGATTCTGTATCAAAACAGGCGAGTGCGTGTTGAAGATTATCTGGGCCTCTCCTTCAGTGAGACTTCTGAATACTCTGAGCAGATTTTTCTGCAGGTTCGGATGTAAGAACAGCTCTGCCTCTTCATAAAGAATGAGAAGAGGCTGTTTATGTTCATCTTGATCGTCCCCATTGCCGATTGAGAGAGTCCCGTCCCTGAGATCTGCTATAGTACGCAGCCATCTGTCTTTAGTTAAGCGAGAAACCGCGAGATAGCGGCGGCTTATCGAGGCATCTTTCGGAAGGAATGAGGAAGTCCAGTCTGTGCACGACAAGGACTCCTCATCTCGAATTATGCGTCGACTCACTACACTGTTTCCCTCTGAGTTCCTCGAAGAGCACGCCGAGGAACTCGGCGTGGTCGAACGTGACCGCAAGCTCCAGATCCCTGCCTTCGTTTGGGCGTTCGTGTTCGGCTTCGCCGCAGGCGAAAGCCGAACACTCGCCGGGTTTAGACGCTGTTACAACTCTACTGCCGATGAGACGATCTCTCCGGGTGGATTCTATCAGCGGTTGACACCGACGCTTGCAGAGTATCTCCGCGACCTCGTCGAGCGCGGTCTCGACGAGGTCGCTGTTCCTAACGCTGTTGACGCTGATATCGACCGATTTAGAGACGTGATGATCGCTGATGGAACGGTGTTGCGGTTACACGAATTTCTCTCAGACCAATTCGAAGCCCGCCACGAGGAGCAGGCTGGAGCGAAGCTCCACCTGCTCCACAATGCCACAGAGCAGACGATTGAACGGCTCGATACTGCTAACGAGAAAACGCACGACAGCACCTTGTTCAAAACAGGGCCGTGGCTTGAGAATCGCCTCGTGTTGTTCGATCTTGCCTACTTCAAGTACCGCCGGTTTGCGCTGATCGACGAGAACGACGGCTACTTCGTGAGTCGGCTGAAGCAGAACGCAAACCCGGTGATTACGGCAGAATTACGGGAATGGCGCGGCCGCGCCATTCCCTTAGAGGGCAAGCAGCTCCGAGCTGTTCTCGATGACCTTGACCGGAAATACATCGATGTGGAGGTCGAAGTCGAATTCAAACGGGGGCCGTACAATGGGACACAGTCGCTGGATACGAAGCGATTTCGCGTCGTCGGCGTCCGCAACGAGGACGCCGACGACTACCACCTGTACATGACGAATTTAGCTAGGGAGGAGTTCTTTCCGGCGGATTTAGCGGAGATCTACCGCTGTCGGTGGGAAGTTGAGTTGCTGTTCCGGGAGCTGAAGACGCAGTACGAATTGGACGAGTTCGACACGAGTGACGAACACGTGGTGAGGATCTTATTGTACGCAGCGCTGCTGTCGCTGCTTGTAAGCCGCGATCTGTTGGATCTAGTCACTGAGCAGGCGGATGATGAGCTTGTGTTTCCGACAGAGCGCTGGGCGGCGACCTTCCGGTCGCACGCCCAGCTCATTCTCCACGAACTCGGTGAGTTCCTCGGCTATTCACCACCGCCGCTGCTCGACCGGCTGATCGAAGACGCTCAAAAGATCCACCAGCAACGACCAATCTTACAAGAGACGCTCGCTACCACTACACAACCGAGGTGTGAGGCTTAACTAAAGACGGATGAGTACGCAGCATACTGAAAACTAGAACCCGCCTCACTCCCTCACCGACGTTCTCATGGGACAGAGTGTCCTCAAGCTGTTCGTCCTTAATCCGGATATCAACATCACGGAAAAGCCGTTGGCTTTCGATCTGATTGAAATCCAGGTTTACAGAGTAATCCCGGAAAGCCTGCTTCAAATATTCGCTTATCTGACTTTCAAAGGATTCTGAGCTGGTATCTAAGCGGTCGTATACACCTTCCAACCGATCATCAAGTAAATCGTCGATATCCTCCTCAAGTTCGCTGTACAGCGCGTCGGTCATTTCACCGAGTTCGCCCGAGGCCTGAGCAGCATCCTCAACCTCCTTAATCGCAGGAATCTTGATCACGTCGGGAAGCACCACATCTCTAATCGATTGCTTAGTTCTCGAAGGGAAATCTGTAGGCTTTGGTTCGAATTCAAGATCCTCAGGACGAGAGTCAATATAGCTTTCATACCCGTTCTTCCAGGCATTCATCTGAGTAAGACTGTCGTCGTCTACATGTTCAGCCACTTCGGGATACTCCTCTTGCATCGCATCCCGATAATCTGTGCCTGTGAAGCCGTCTTCCTCATTTGTTTTATTCCACTGCTCATTCCAGTACTCATCAAACGTATCTTCACTAAGCCGATCATCAACCGGTCTAGGCTGAATAATTTGTAGTGATGAATTCCCGCCGTCCTCCTGCGGTTCTGTAGTACGGCATATTCCAAGGTGATTGTCGAAGCCATTCTCGTGTAGAAGGCTTTCACGTACCTTCTCCCGCTTGCCTTCATCTTCTATCCGTTCCAGGTCGTCTTCTGTAACTTCGAAGTATCCGCGGACTTCAACGGTGAGAGAAGTATCCTTGTTCCAGTAGAGCTCTTCGTCTTTGTCTTTATCCTCTTCTTCAAGCAGATACTTGATCGCAGAGATGATGTTGGTCTTCCCAACGTTGTTCTTTCCTACGAGACAGTCAAGGCCTTCAAATGTGATTGCGTTCTCGCCCCACTGATCCTTGATAGAGCGATGGTTTCGGACTTCTAGCCTCTCAAGATCCATTTATATTGCTCTGTTGAATAGCGATCTATTCAGCTGATATCACGGGTTTAGAAGGGCGAAGCCGAGGAATTCGATTCTGTCCTATGGAAATCGATCTCCTCGACTTCATCGAGCAGTGTCGTGACCTAGCTAAACAAGCGTTGGGGAAGCACGCGGGCGAGCCCGCCAGCGGCGGGTTCGCCCGCTGGGTCCACGTTGTTCTGCACTGTTTCCGGCTTGAAGACGGCCATAGCTACCGTGAAACGCCGAATCGGTTGAAGTACTTGACCGAGGTTCGTGACGCCCTCGGCCTAGATCGGGACGAGCTGCCGGATTACAGCACGATCTACAAATCATTCGACCGGCTGAAAATGTGGGTATGGCGGGCGCTGCTGCGCGTTTCCGCGCAGCAGCACCCGCAGTCCGGCCACGCCGCTCTCGACAGTACGTTCTTCGACCGGCGGCGTGCGTCGTCGTACTTTCGCCAGCGGGCAGGACGGACGATTCAGACGCTGAAAGTGACGACATTGACTGATGTGGAATCGCTGGCTGTTCTTGATGTTCACATCGCAGCGCGGTGGAAGCATGATACGAAGACGGGACCGCAGGTCGTCCGCCGAAATGCGGACGACCTGCAGTCCGTGGCCGCCGACAACGGCTTCCAAGACTGGCACACCGAGTACGAAATCGCCGCACATGACGTTGAGTATCTCGTTCATTACCGCGGGTCGTCGGCGAACGCAGCTGCGAACAACGCGCTCAACCGAGCAAACGGCTACTCTCAGCGCTGGATGGCGGAAACATCGTATTCGACAACGAAGCGCTCGCTCGGCGATGCCGTGCGAGCGCTGGGCTGGTATCGACAGTTCCGTGAAATTGTCTTGATGTTCGCCATCATCAACATCGAACCGCTGTGTGAGCCGCTATAACCGTGACTCAACATCTATTCAACACAGCAATTTATATAGTCCTCATCTGAATTTGGGTTATCTGATTTGGTCGTAGCGGAAGTTTTCCTTGATGTGGCTATGGAAGTATGATCCATGGGAAGAGGCATTCATCAATTCCTTATGGATTCTGGGAGGAACGTCGTAGTACTGGTAGACACCACCGCTATTGAACTCAATCTCTAAAACACGGTCCTCCTCGTCGTATCCGACACTGCTCAAGTTGCTTGAAGACACAGGGGTCCGATCCATGTCGGCAAATGTACAAGGAAATCCTATAATATTACCCCTTATAGCAACCAGGCTACTAACCTCACTGTCACCAGCTACTGTATCTCAAGACAAGTCTCAGTACCTCACAAAGCTCGCAAGTTGAAGGAGTCCGCTTGCTGAGTTGTGTCCAAGCAAGCAAAGCAAGCGGACAATGAAATCCACGAGGACCAGCTCCTTAACTTCCTCGTCAACTGCCTTGACGAGGAAGTTTCTCTGAATCTCGCCAACAACGCTGAAATCGGTGCAGAGGACATCTACGAGGTCCTCGTCGGCGCGACCGCCGACGGGACCTCGATCTCGACGCTGTGCAACTCCAGTGAAGACTCGCCATCGGCGAACACAGTTCTCTATCATCTACGGACGAAGTTCGAGCCCGAACGGCTCGAACGAGTCGCTAACACGCTTCTTCGACGAGACATCGTCGAACTGCTCCCCGAGCAGGTGGAGGTCTGCGCAGACCTCCACCTGCGACCCTACTACGGTGATGAAGACGACACAGACGCTCTCTACCACTCGGAAGCGAAGCGTGGAACCACTTCGTTCCACGCCTACGCCACACTCTACGCGCGTGTGAAGAACAAACGCTACACGCTGGCGGTGCGCCGTCTCGAAGACGGCGACACCGCCAGCAGCGTCCTCGCTGAGTTCCTTGGTGTACTCGACGGCCTTGACACCGAGGTCAAGGCCGTCTACCTTGATCGCGGATTCTACGACAGCAAGTGTCTCACGCTGCTTCAGGCGCACAACTACGCCTACGTGGTCCCAATCATTCAGTGGGGTGAGGCGATTCAGCAGGAACTCTCGGAAGGATGGAGTCGCATTATTCAACACAACCTGACAGGGAAACTCGACGGTCACAGCTGGACCGTCGAGTTTCCCGTCTACATCGACTGTACGTACCTGAACGGACGATATGACGAGAACGGTGTAGCGCGTCACGGCTACGCCGCTGACGCGCCGTTCATCGAGACGCCACGCGAAGCGCGATACCACTACAGCAAACGCTTCGGTATCGAATCGAGCTATCGCTTGTCCGAGCAAGCGATAGCGACGACAACGACACGAGACGCGACGGTGAGACTGCTGTACGTCGTAGTGAGTCTGCTGCTACAGAATGTTTGGCGGTATCTCCACTACGAATACGTGGCGACGCCGCGCCGAGGCGGGCGTCGCCTCTGGTGGTGGCCGTACAAGGAGTTCGTGAATATGGTTCGACGGGCTGCGTGGACGGCCCTTGCGGTGCGTCGGGCCGTCCCCGCGAACCGACCACCTGACGACCGATTCCACCGCTAACCACTGACCGGGACAGCCCCGGCACTGAGTGGCGACGCTGTCGCGTCGGCGGCTAAGCGCCGCCGACAGCGACAGCTTCCCGTCGATCTGTGAGGAGATCGCGGTCGGTCACTGCACTCCGCAACAGAAATCAGACCTCAGACTGACTCAACTGAGGACGCTTTGTGAGGTACTGAAAGTTGTCTTCGCTGTCTCCGGTAACTGATCCGGCGTCGTCGAACTGTATATCTATGATTTCGCCTTTTCTGCCGTGGAGGTGGGTGTCTGGGCCTTTTTCTTTGTCGAGTATGAGTTTGACTTGGTCTCCTTTCTGTAGGGCCTTTGCGATGGTGGATCACTCTGTGGCTTGGTTGAGGAGTTTTTCTTGGGTTAGAGTGGAGATGAGTAGTAGGCGTTCCTGCGCTTTCATTTCTTGGAAGGCCTTTTTGTAGCGGCTTACTGTCTGGCGCGAGACGTCGAGTTCTTCTGCGGTCTGTGTCTGGTTGGAGCGGGTGATTGTGTCTATGTATTTGGTTGTTGTTTCTCGGGAGAGCCCGTATTCTTCGAGTATTTTCTGTGTGTCCATCTTGCTGCCCTGGATGTGGTTGGTGTTTTGAGTTTTATTAGAGAACTCCACGGACCGTCGATTTAGAAAATGTGGAGACGGGTGTGTTGAGTGATTTTTAGAATGGTCCATCGTTTTCACGTCTCATACTGTAGTGGCTGGTTTTGGAGATGATGACGTGGTCGAGTAGTTCGACGTTGATCTTGTCCAGTACTTCGTGGGCTTCCTGGGTGACTTCGATGTCTTTTGTTGTGGCTGTAGATCTTCCTGATGGGTGGTTGTGTATGAGGATGATTGCGCCGGCGTTGGTGAGTGCGGCAGTTCTGACCACGTCTTGTATGTCGATCTCGACGGTATCGCGGCTTCCTAACCCGATTATTTTGTCTCCGATAAACTGGTTGCTGTTAGTGAGGAAAACGGCGTAGAGGTGTTCTTTCTGCTTGTGTTTCAGTGATTCGTACCTGTTGACTACGTCGTGAAGTGACTCTACTGTATCCCTTTCCTGTTCCTGTATTTCGGCTTTGACTGTGAGGTTGCCGAGTTCCTGCTTCACTTGTTACCTGCCTCGTTCGCTGTCTTGGTATCCGTCGATGTGGTATTCCTCGTAGTGCTGGACCATGTGGTTGATCTCTTTCTTGGCTATCCGGGTGGCGTTCTCTGGCCGTAGTTCAAGCTCGTGTGCAACGGCGAATTCTCTAAGGTCCCCGCTGTGTGCGTCGTCTTCCCACTCCTTGGCGACCTCGTAGAATTTCTCTCCGCCGATTCTCTTCACTTCGTCCAGTATTTCCTGGATTGCGACGTGCTTAGTGTGTTCTTCGCTGGTTTTGAAGGTTTGACCGCATTTGCAGGTTATCCCGTGTTCTGGCTCCAAAATACAATCACCTTATCTTACATATAGCATACAAGTTTTAAATAAGTATCTTACATTTTGACAGGCGAAGGTTAGAAAACCAGCACAGAAACAGGCATGTACCACATAAACAGGCCTGAACAAAGGCCTCGAAACAGGCCTGGCCGGATCACTCAGCCCTGAACAGAGGCCGTCAACCAGCCCTAAAACCGGTAGCAACTAACTGGTGTATGGCGGTTATTTGGGAGAGAGAATGGGTGGCGAGTCCGGTTATTCGGTGTTGAACCAATCGTCGATATTATTTTGCATTCGTTCCGTGGCCGTTTTCACGTTTCTAAGTCTATCTTCTTCCTGATTCAGCTGTTTAGCAGCGTGAATCAGCTCCTCAAAGGCCTTCTCCTTGTCTTGCAAGATTTCTTCTGGCGTGTGTAGCATCTCATCTTCAAATCCCTCAAAATCTTCACGAGCTAGGTCCTCTGCTTCACTTGGTTCTATTCCGTGATCATTCAGGATCTGTGTGATGTTGATGTCTGAGTCCTGATTCTGCTGTTGGCGTAATTCGAGGACTGTCTGTTCTGATTCTTTGAGTTCTTGTTCAAGAAACTGAATCCGGTCGTGCAGGAAATCAATGTACTCATCCTTCCTGTCCTCTGGAATGTCGTCTCTCATTGTTTCTGATTCAATTGCTGGCTGATTCAATTGCTGGGTTATTTGATGGCGTAGATCTGAATGGATTGTCCGTTGCGAAGCTTCCGTACTTCCTCTGGGCTCAGCAAGATACTGGCTCCGAGCAGTTCGCCGTTCTTATCGGTCCATTCGTTGATTTCGTGTTCTATCGTTGGTTCACCTCCTGTGTTATAGTTCGAGGGTTTTGATGCAGTCCAAATACTGTTCGCGGGCCTGGCTGCGGTCTACGCGTGTGTAGATGTCCATTGTTTCGTCGTTGCTGTCTCCGCGGATGTAACGTAGGATGTGGTCGGGCATTCCTTGGTTTCGCATTAGAGTGGTGAAGACGGTTCTGTAGGTGTGTGGCGTGAATTTCTTGTGAAACCTGTCTTCTCCCGGCTCCATTATCCCGGCCTCTTCTGCAGCGTTCTTCACCGCTCTTTGTACCGAGGTTTTGGAGACTCGTTCTCCCCGTATGGAGACGAAGAGGTAGTCGGTGCCTCGGCCGTTCCGGATGAACTGGAATCTTTGAATGGCCTTGATGGTTTCTTGGTCGATGGGGACGACGGTCTGTTTCCCGCCTTTCCTTTTGCGTAGGCGGATGAATCCTTCTTCCAGCATTAGGTCGCCCATCTGGATTTCGAGGGCCTCTGTCAGCCTGCATCCGGTTTTGGCGAGTACTGTGGCGACAGTTTTGTCTCTGGGGTCGGAGATGTTGTGGATGATCTGTCGGCCGTTTTCCCAGGTGGCGCAGTCCGGCCGGTCTCGTACTTGTTTGGGGATTTCTTCGAGGACGACTGCTGCCGGGTTTCCTGTTATTTTCTCGAACCTGGGGCGTTTCATCGCGTAGCTGAAGAACGCACTGAGTGATTCGAGGTAACGGCGTTTCGTGTTCTGGCTTAGATCCCTCTGGGCCAGCCTCATCACGTAATCCTCGATGTGATGTACCTCTGTATCCTCTGGCTTCAGCTCCGGGAATTCTTCGTGGTAGAATTTTTTGAGGATACGGCTGTAGGCGTTGAGAGTGCGTTCACTGCGGCCTGTAACCTGCTTCCTCTTGATGAACTCGTTAATCGATTCATGCTTGTTCTCGTAGACCGTCTCATACCAGTCATCCGCCATCACTTCTCACCCCCACTCTGAGAGAGTTTCCAGCCGTGACCACGCTCGAACTCTACCCGGTTTTGTTGTGCGAGGAAGTACAGTTGATCCTCTACTCTTTTCCGAATCAAGTCATCCAGGGCTCCGCTCTCTACGATTTCGCGGAGAATCTGGTCGAGGGGCTTGTAAGTCTCTTCGAGGAATTTTTCGAGGAAGTCGACGTCGTCGACCTTTGTCCGGCCGCTGCTCTGCTGTTCTTGGTTCTCTAACCGTTTTTCGAGGTGTTCGATTTTCTGCTTGAGTTCCTCGATCCGTTCTTCGCTTTCGTGGTGTGCGAGGAACCCTTGTTCTCTGTAGGCGCGTGCCTCTTGGATCAGTTCGTAGAGGTAGGCGCTTCTGCTTCTGTAGCCTTGCTCCTCCACTTCTTGATCCCATTCTTCTTTATCATCTTCTGAACAGTACAGGGTGGCCTTCGTGGTCGACTCTGGAATATTGACTGAGTCTTTCCAGCCGCTGCCTGTCATTTTTCGACACCTCCCAACGCATCCATCACGCTAGCAGGATTAACTATCAGTATTTTTATAACTAACGTCACTCCGCCTTTCGATGAGTGCCGAGGCCAACATTCCTCTCGACGGCGCCGCGGCGGGCGTCGATTTAAACCGTCACCGAGCGAACGTGAAAACGAGCGATGAACGGAACGCCGCCAGTCACGGGGTCGTCGTGAGCGACAGTCCAGAGGACCCGACGGGAGCGTCCCTCTCGTACGCCAACATCCTCGAACGGGAGATGGAGAACGCCGTCGAGGAGCTGCGTCGCCCGGGCCGGGGGCTGTTTGTCTCCGGGCTCTCGGCGGGCCTGAACCTCAGTTTCGGGGCGCTGTTCATGGGGATGGTGTTGACGTTCTCGGCGCCGTTCTCGTCGGAGCTCGTCAAGCAAGCGCTGCTGGCGGGCGCCTCCTCCATCGCGTTCCTGTTCGTCGTCCTCGGGCAGACCGAGCTGTTCACCGCGCACACGACGCTCGCGGTGCTGCCAGTCCTCGACGGTCGAACCGGGCTCCGCCGGCTCGGCCGCCTCTGGGGGGTCGTCTACGTCGCCAACCTCGTGGGCTGTGCGCTGTTCGCCGGGCTCATCGCGGTCCTCGGTCCGGCGCTCGGAATCGTCTCGCCGGCGGCGTTCGACAGCCTCGCGGGTTCGCTGCTCGCTCACTCTGCGTGGGTCATCCTGCTGTCGGGCGTCGTCGCCGGCTGGCTGATGGGGCTGACCACGTGGCTGGTGGGGGCGAGCCGGGACACCACCGGACAGATACTGGTCGTCCTCCTCGTGACGGCCACCATCGGGTTCGGCCCGTTCCACCACGCCATCCTCGGGACGACGGAGGTGCTCGGCGCCATGTTCCTCGGGACCGGCGTCACGCTCGCGGAGTTCGCCCGGTTCCTCGTCGTGACGACCGTCGGGAACACCGTCGGCGGCTCGGTGTTCGTGGCGGGGCTCAACTACGGCCACATCGCGCTCGTCGGGGACGACGCACAGCTCGACGTCGACGGCTCGCAGCCCGAGGACGACGACTGACCGGTCGCCGCGTCGCCGCCGCAGCCGCGGGTCGTCGGTCGCGGCACCACTCGGAATAACTATGGGGAATATTCTGATTTGAGATACTACCGCAAGTCATATCCCGGCCGTCGGCCTCTGGTCTGACGACGAATGAGCGACGAGCACATCTCCACGACGCACGTCGGCAGTCTCCCCCGCGACCCCGACCCCCTCGACCTCCTCCAGCGCCGCCAAAACGGCGAGGACGTCGACGCCGAGCAGTGGCGGCGAACCGTACAGGACGCCACCGAGTCCGTCGTCCGCAAGCAGGCCGACGTGGGACTGGACGTCGTGAACAACGGCGAACAGCCCCGCGTCTCCTTCAACTGGTACGTCGCCAACCGCCTCTCCGGCATTGGTGGGGAGCGCGACGCGCCGCTGTGGGACGACCTCGCGGACTTCCCCGAGTACGCCAGCGACGCCTTCGACACCGAGACCATCGATCTCACGAAACAGCCCGCGGTCACCGGCCCCGTCGAGTACGACGGCACCGAAGCGGTCGCGGAGGAAATCGAGACGTTCGCGGACGCGCTCGACGCCGTCGACGCCGACTTCGAGGGCACGTTCCTGACCGCTGCCTCCCCCGGCGTCGCGGCCGCGACGCTCGTCAACGAGCACTACGACTCCCACGAGGCGTTCGTCCACGCCGTCGGCGACGCGCTCCGCGAGGAGTACGAGGCCATCGCCGACACCGGCGCCGTCCTCCACCTCGACGCTCCCGACCTGCTGACGACCGGGCACCGCGGGTTCGGCGACCGCCCCGTCGAGAAACTCAAGCCCATCGTCCGCCTGCACGTAGACGCGCTCAACGAGGCCACCGAGAACATTCCCGACGACCAGATTCGCGTCCACACCTGCTGGGGGAGCTACGAGGGACCCCACCACCGCGACACGTCGCTCGAAGACGTCCTCCCGGAACTCTACGAACTGAACATCGGCGGCATCTCCATCGAGCAGGCCAACCCCCGCCACGAACACGAGTACCGCGTCTTCGCACAACACCCGCTGCCCGACGGCTGGGACCTGCTGCCGGGCGTCGTGGACGTGAAGACGAACGTCGTCGAACACCCCGACGTCGTCGCCGACCGCATCGAGCGCGTCGCGGACGCCGTCGGCGACCCCACGCGCATCGTCGCCGCGCCGGACTGCGGGTTCGACACGCAGGCCGGCCTCGCGATGGTCCACCCCGAAATCGCGTGGAAGAAACTCGAAGCGCTCGTCGACGGCGCCGCCGTCGCGACCGACCGCCTGTTCTAGTCCTCCGCGTCCTCGCTGAGTAGCCCCCGCCGGATGCTCCCCACCAGCACTTCGAGGTCCTCCGGGTCGGCGTCCACGTCCACCTCCAGCGAGAGCGCGTGCTCGTCGCCCGACTCGCCGCCGTCTCCGTTCGCTTCCGCTGTCGCCCCGGTAGCGGTCTCGATTTCGTCCACGAGCGCCTCGACGTCCGAGACGCCCGCCGCGTCCACGAGCGCCTCGATGGCCTCTGCGGGAACGTCTACGCCCTCGACGTCGCCCGTCGCCGCCGCGGACTCCGCCGCCTCATCCGCTTCCTCTGCCGCTCCTTCCGCGGCTTCTCCACCCGCTTCGGCCGTCTCCGCCACCTCGCCCGCTGCCGCTTCCGCCGCCTCAGCCGCCTCCTCGGCTTCTGTTTCGCCTCCCTCGATAGCCGCCTCTCCCTCTTCGGACTCTGTGGCCTCCTCGGGTGCTTCACCTTCTTCGGCTTCCGCTTCGCCTTCTTCGGCTTCTTCCTCCGTCGTTTCTGCTTCCGCTTCCTCGGCCGCCGCTTCTCTCTCTTCGCTCTCCTCGCCTTCCTCGGCCGTTGCTTCACCTTCTTCTGCGCCCTCTTCGCCCGCTTCGCCGGACTCCTCGCCGCCGACCGAAATCGTGATTCCGGGGTCGGCGCCGACCTCGATGGTCACCGCCCCGTCGTCCTCGGAGACCTCAACGTCCGGCTCGGGCTCGCCGCCGTCGGGCTGGAGGTCGTCGGACGCGCCCGCCACTCCGTCGACGTCGAGGTCGCCGCCCACGCTCAAGTCCGCCAAGTCGACGTCGCCGTCGACGGAAATCTCGACGCCGTCGTCGTCCCCGACCGCGATGTGGACGTGCGTGCCGTCGTCCAGCTCCAGTTCGACTTCCGGGGGGAGCGACGCGCCGGCAGGCCCCGCGGCGGCGTCGCTCTCGTTTTCGGCTTCGCCGTCGGCTCCCGGGCTGATGCCGCGGCTCGCCTCGCGCGCGACGTCCTGTACCGACTCGACCGCGGACTCGGGCGTCGTCGCCGGCTCCGCTCCCTCGTCGGCCTCGACGCGCTCGACGGCGGAGTCGAGGTCCTCGGCCACCAGCTCGGCGGCGGACTCCACCGCTTCACCACCCGACTCGGCCGTCTCCGTGACGGCCTCAGTTGCCGGCTCGACCGCCGATTCGACCGTCTCCTCGGCGGCCTCGACTGCCGGCTCCGCGGCCTCGATGTCCTCCCGCACGGTTCTCGCCGTCGCTTCGGCTCCCCCGGCGGCGTCACTGGCGCTCGCTGGCGCGCGCTCCTCGGCGCTCCCGACCGTCTCCGCGACCGACTCGACGGCCTCGCTGGCCTCGTCGACGGTCGCCTCCGCGGCCTCCGCGGCCTCGGCAATCGACTGGATTCGGTGGCGCGCCCGCTCGGCGGCGGACTCGACGTTCTCGACGGTCCGCTCGACGGACTCGCTGGCCGCGTCCGCGCGCTCGGCCGCCTCGCGGGCGTCCGCCGCGGCCGCTTCGGCCGCCTCCCTCGCCGTCTCCACCTGCTCGGCCGTGGTTTCGACGTCCTCGGCCGCGGACTCGGCGGCCGCGGCG
Source organism: Halobacterium sp. NMX12-1 (assembly GCF_040435975.1). Lineage (NCBI taxonomy): Archaea > Methanobacteriati > Methanobacteriota > Halobacteria > Halobacteriales > Halobacteriaceae > Halobacterium > Halobacterium sp. NMX12-1. Next base: position 2,607,753 of record NZ_CP159204.1, read on the forward strand.
ACCCGGCCGACCGCCGCGGTGGCCTCGGGCTCGCGTTCGCCAGTCGCCCCGTCCTCCCCGCCGCTCGTCGCGCGCTCGCCCTCGGGGAGGCGATACGTCCCGTCCTCGTCGCGGTCCAGCAACCCCGCCCAGTCGTACAGCTCCAGCAGCGTGGTGATGCCGCTCCGGACGCGGCTCGCCTCGGGGTCGTGGCCCGTGATGGCGGCCACGAGCGGCACGAGTTCGTCCTCCGTGCTGGGGTTCCCGCGGACGATACCGCGCAGCTCCTCCGTGACCGGCCAGTCCGCCAGCAGTTCGCGGGCGCGGCCGCTCGCGCGGTCCTCGTCGTCGACTGCCAACGCGCCGGCCAGCGCCTGCCCGCGGTCGGTCAGCCGGTGTTTCTGCCCCTCACCGGTGAGCACGCCGACGTCTTCGAGGAACCGCGTCTGCCGGCCGACCGCGTCGCTGATGTCCGTGGCTTCCTCCACGGCCGTGGTGTACTTCGGCTCCGCCGCGGCGCCGACCGCGTCCCAGCCGGCGATGATCTCCCGGAGCGTGTCGAGGCTCACGCCCTTCGGAATGTGGTGTGTCGCCATCACCGAAGCGTGCGGTCCAAGCCGCCAAAAATCAGTTGGCCGCTCGAACCGTCGCTGCAAGCCCCGAGCGTTCGTGTCGCGTGCGTTCGCCGGTCGAACGGGCGGATGCCAACCCTTAACCGTGTCCCGGCCTTCGTCTGGTCGTAATGGCAAACGGTACGTTGACTTCTTCAACGACACGGGCGGCTACGGTTTCATCGAGACTGAGGCCGCGGGACGAGGACGTTTTCTTCCACATGGAGGACGTCGGCGGCGAGGACCTCACCGAGGGCACCGAGATCGAGTTCGACATCGAAGAGGCTGAGAGGGTCCGCGCGCGACGAACGTCGTCCGGCTCTAATTCGGCTCTTTCCGTCGCCTCACGGCGACACAGACACTAGCGTTTCTTTCGGAGTCTACGACACGCAGCGACGGCTCCGTGGCGCCGGCCGGCCGAGCGAAATCCCGGCGCCTATTACGGCGGTCGGTGCTACCGGCGAGCATGTACGACCGGATTCTGGTCCCGACGGACGGCGGCGACGCCTCGCCGAAGGTGTGTCGCGCACGCCGCGGACATCGCCGCGCGCCGCGACGCCACCGTCCACGTGCTCTACGTGGTCGACGACCGCGCGTTCCTCACGCTCGACGACGCGATGCAGAACGAGGCCGTCGAACAGCTCCGCGCGGAGGGCCGGGGCGCACTCAGCGACGCGAAACAGACCTTCGAGGCCGAGGGCGTCGCCGTCGAGACGGAGCTGCGCCGCGGCGACCCCGGCGAGGAGATTCTCGACTACGCCGGCGACGCCGACGTCGACCTCGTCGTGATGGGGACGCGGCGCGGCGACTTCCAGAACTCGATGCTCGGCAGCGTCTCCCGGGAGGTCGTCACGTCCGCGGACGTGCCCGTGCTCACGGTGTCGCTGACCGACGACGAGTAGCGCCGCCGCTCCGGCGTCGAAATACGGGAGAAAGACCGCAGAGCTACGCGGCGCCGCGGCTCAGTTGATGTGGCCTTCTTCGCGGAGCTGGTCGGCGTCCTGCTCGTCGTAGCGCCACTCGATGTTGGCCTTCTCGTCCTGCCAGTCCCACGGCTCGACGAGCACGACGTCGCCCTCGTTGATCCAGGTCCGGTACTTCATTCGGCCGGGGATGCGGCCCATCCGGTTCTCACCGTCTTCGCACTGCACTCGCACGTGGTTCCCGCCGTTGTGTTCGGTCACGACGGCGAAAAGCTCGTCTCCGTTGGGCATCCGCAGGTTGCGGCGCCAGAATCTTCGCTCACAACTTACGTAGCCGTCCGAGACGTTTAAATCAACGGGAAGGCGTGGTACCACGCCGCACGCGACCGGGGTTCTCGCGGCGGTCGAAATACAGAAACGTCCCAACTGCGAGCATCGAGACGAGACCGTGCTCCCGGAGCCACCAGCCGCCACGTCCGCGAACCGCTCGCGTCGGCCGGAGGTCGCCGGCTGATGGTCGACGTCGCCGGCATCTTCCTCGGCGCTGTCGGGCCGACGGTCGCCATCGCGGCCGTCGGCTACGTGCTCGCGACGTTCCGCGACGTCGACCCGCAGCCGCTGAACACCGTGGTCGTCTACGTGCTCGCGCCCGCGCTGGTCTTCCACAGTCTCGCGGGGTTACGACGCTCGCAGCCATCGACGCTCCAGTGGTTGACCCTCGCCATCGTCGCGGTTCACGCTCGCGATGTGGCTGGTCGCGGAGGTCGGTGGCCGCGTCGTCGGCGAGCACGAGCCCATCCTGAGCGCGCTCGTGCTCGTCGCGATGTTCACGAACTCCGGGAACCTCGGCATCCCGTCTCGGACTTCGCGTTCGGCGAGGTCGGCGGCAGACCGCGGTCGTGTTTCCTCTCCGTGGCAGTCCGGTGCTGATGTACACCGTCGGCGTCTACGCCGCCTCCCGGAGCGGCGGCTCCGCGGGGACTGGGTCCGTCGTCCGGCGCGTGTTCCCGCCTGCCGCTGGTGTACGCCGTCGTCGCGGCGCTCGCGCGCGCGCGCGCTCGGCGTCGTCCCGCCGGCCGCCAGCACGAGCATGGAGACGCTGCGGCTCGTCGGGGACGCCTCCATCCCCGTGATGTTGCTCGTGCTCGGCATCCAAATCGCGGCGCACCGACACGGGCGCGGCGGTGTCGCGGACGTGGCCCGCGACCGTCCTCAAGCTCGGGGTCGCGCCGCTGGTCGGGCTCGCCGTCGCGCTCGCCGTCCCGTTCGGCGACGTGACGGTCGCGCGCGTGTTCGTCCTCGAAGCCGCGATGCCCGCCGCCGTGACGCCGGTCATCCTCGTCGGCGAGTTCGCCGCCGGCGCGCGCTCCGATGGCGTCTCCGTCCCCGAGTACGTCTCGACGTGCGTGCTCGTCACGACGCTGCTCGGCATTCCCGTGTTGACGGGACTCATCGCACTCTTGCGCTCGGGCGTCGTGCTCTAGGCGTGGCCGCTGCTCGTGACTTGCAGGCCCGCGATGCCGACGACGACGAGGCCGATGCAGAGCGCGCGCACCGCCGACACCGGCTCGTCGAAGAGGTAGACGCCCAGAATCGCGGTCGAGACTGCGCCGATGCCCGTCCAGACGGCGTACGCGGTCCCGACCGGAATCTGCTCGACCGCGCGCGACAGCAGGAACACCGAGACGCCCATCGCGGCCAGCGTCGCGGCCGACGGCAGCGGCTCCGTGAAGCCGTCCGTGTACGCCAGTCCGATTGCCCAGACGGTCTCGAACAGCCCGGCGACCAGCAACACCAGCCACGGCGACATGGCCGGAGTGTCGGCGGTCGCCGCCCTCAACGTGTCGGTTCCGGGGGCCGTCAGTTCGTGGTGACGATTTCGACGACGTCCCGCGGGTCGAGTTCGTGGTCGGCCGCAATCTGACGGTTCGCGCGGCAGTCCTTGGCGTGCAGGAAGCCGTCGCCGACGTCGCTGTGGACGTGGTACGCGAAGTCCTCGGCGGTCGCGCCCGCCGGCAGCAGGAAGACGTCCGGGAGGACGCGGCCGTCGGTCGTCCCGAGGCCGTTCGCCGACCCCGGGAAAACGGGGACGACGCCGAGCTCGTCGAACAGCGCGGCCTCCAGGGCCTGCTGGACGCCCGTGCCGCCGAACTCCCTGAGGAACTCCCGAATCGATTCGAGGCCGGCGGCCTGCTCGTCGCCGACCTCGCCCGTGATTTCGAAGTCGTCGCTCCCGGGGAGGTAGTCGACGACGCCGCTCTCGCTGGCCTGCTTGAGCGCCTTCTCGGCGTGCGCGCTCGTCGGCACGAACGTCAGGTGGTCGTAGTCGGGGTCGTCGGTGATGGTCTCCCAGTTCGCCTGCGCCTCGGGGGTGTCCATCTTGTTCGCGGCGACGACCATCGGCTTCGTGCGCTTGCGAATCTCGCGGGCGAGCTCCATCCGGTCCTCGTCGTCCCACGTCGCGGGGTCGAGTTCGAGTCCGAGCGCGAGGATGACCTGCTTGATTTCCTCGTCGGTGGTGCGGAACGCGCTCATCTGCTCGGCGAGCGCCTCCTCGAGGTCGGTGTCGCCGGCGTGCTGGCCCTCGAAGCGCTCGATGCCCTTCTCCAGGATGTCGAGGTACCACTGGTCGAGTTCGTCTTCGAGGAAGTCGATGTCCTTCCGGGGGTCGTGGCCCTCCGTCGTCTCGCCCTCCATGTCCGTCGTCCCGGAGAAGTCCACGACGTGGACGAGCACGTCCGCCTCGTTGAGGTCCGTGAGGAACTGGTTGCCGAGGCCGGCGCCCTCGTGAGCGCCCGGGATGAGGCCCGCCACGTCCACGAGCTTCGTCGGCACGAACCGCGTGCCGTCCTCGCAGTAGCCCGTCGAGGGCGTGCAGGTCTCGTCGAACTCGGGTGCCGCGCAGTCCACGCGCACGTACGCCTCGCCGACCGCCGGGTCGATTGTCGTGAACGGGTACGCGCCCTCCGGCACGTCGTTCATCGTCGCCGCGTTGAAGAACGTGGACTTCCCCACAGAGGGCTTGCCCACGAGCCCAATCCGATAACTCATTACCAGAGACAGGAGACCGCCGTACAAACGGGTTGCGTCCCCGCGTCGGCCTGTGAGTCGGTCGCACGCGTCCGCCGGCGCCGAAGACCTTTCGGCGTCCGGCACCCACGACCGGGCATGGAAGCTCGCTCGCTCGCCGAGGCGTTCGCGTCGTTCGAGGAGACGTGGGAGCCCCGCGTGCTCGCGGAACTGAACGACCAACAGGTCAAGGTCGCGCGGCTGGACGGCGAGTTCGTCTGGCACGCCCACGAGGACGCCGACGAACTGTTCTACGTCGTCGACGGCGACCTCACCATCGAGTACCGCGACGACGACCGCGAGGACGCGGTCCACCTCGGTCCCGGTGACCTGACGGTCGCACCCGCGGGCGTCGAACACCGCCCGGTCGCCCACGAGGAGACGAAAGTCGTGCTGTTCGAGCCGGCCGGGACGAAGAATACGGGCGACGCCGACGACAGCGAGCGCACGGTCGAGGAACTGGAACGGCTCTAGATGCCACCGCGGCGCAGTCCCATAGCGTGCCGGTCGTCCGCCGCACCCCAAGTGTTTGCTCGGAGCGGCGGTAGCGAGACCTCCGGACAGCACGGCGCTGGACGCGGTCTGCCGGCGAACTCGGTCGAATCACAACGCTTCTATGGACTCCCCGACTACGGAGCGTAATGGCTGACTGCGAGTACTGCGACGCGTCCTTCGACAGCGAGGACGCGTACTTGGACCACCTCGACGCCGAACACTCCGCGGAGCTCGGCCGCATCGACCGTCGGCGCGTCGAGTCCCGGAGCAGCGACGAGGACACCGGCGTCGCCACGGGTACGCTCGCCCTCGGCGGCATCCTCGTCGTGCTCGTCGTCGCTGTCGGCGCCTTCACCCTCCTGCAGTCGGGTGGCTCGGGCGGCAGCGTCGACGCCGAACAGCAACCGGGCGCCGTCGGCAGCGTCCACTTCCACGGGACGATCGAGATGGTCGTCGACGGCCAACAGGTCGACTTCAGTCAGGGCCAGTACCAGCTCCAGGCCGACGCGTTCCACTTCGAGAACGGCGGCGGGACTCAGTGGCACGGGCACGCGCAGGGCGTCACACTCGAATACGCGATGGGGACACTCGACATCGGCGTCACCGAGTCGTCGGTCACCTACCAGGGAACGACCTACCGAGACAGCGACGCCAACACGTCGGTCACGGTGACCGTCGACGGCCAGCCGGTCACACCCAGCGAGTACGTGCTCGAAGAAGGCGACGAGATCCGGATAGTCGTCGAGCAGTCCTGAGCCGGCTATCATTCGCGCTCGGGGCGTGGCGGCGTCCCACCGTCGACCGCGTCGGCCCCGGCTGTTTTCCGGTTCGAGTGTCTCCGGCCGACCGATGCGTACTGTGTCAGACCGACCGCCCGTAGCCCGCGCCCGGTAGCGTGCTCGCGTCGCTGCTCACGCTGCTGGCGGGCGTCGCGACGCTCGTCTACGGCGGCGACCGCGTCGTGGACGGCGCGAGCGCGCTCGCCCGCCACGCCGGCGTCTCGACCTTCTTCGTCGGCGTCACCGTCGTCTCGGTCGGGAGCTCCGTCCCCGAAATCGCGACGTCGCTGTACGCGGCGGCGTACGGCTCCGGTGACCTCGTGGTCGGCCACATCGTCGGGTCCGCGACCTCCCAGATTACGCTCGGCGTGGGCATCCTCTCGCTGGCGGCGCCGCTGTCGGTCGCCCGCGGGAAGACCCGCGTCTACGGCGGCGGGATGCTCGCGGCGATGGCGGTGATGGCGGTCGCGCTCCAGTCCGGCACCGTCACGCGCGTGCAGGGCTCGCTGATGGTGCTGGCGTACGTGGGTTTTCTCGCCGTGCTCGCGGAGTACGAGGACTACGCCGAGCACGTCTCCGACTCCGAGTTGTCGCTCCGGCGTGCGGCGGGCTACGTCCTGTTGGGCGTCGCGCTGGTGGTCGTCGGCGGCCACCTCCTCGTGACCGGCGGCCAGCGCCTCGCCGTCAGCCTCGGCGTGCCGAGCTACCTCGTCGGCCTCGTCACGGGGCTGGGGACGACCGCGCCCGAAATCGCGGTGGCGCTGGTGGCCGTCCGCCGCGACCGCACCGGCATCGCCGTGGGGACGCTGCTGGGCTCGAACATCACGGACCCGCTGTTCTCGCTGGGCGTCGGCGCCGCGCTCGCGGGCGTCACCGTCACCGGCGTCGACAGCGTGCTCGCCTCCGTCGGGTACATGATTCTCGCGAGCGCGCTCGTGCTC